>OZ244199.1:0-4054773 GCA_965216765.1 Rhodospirillales bacterium | reverse complement strand
CGTCCGGCATCTGGCACGCGGTGCCGTAACCGACCTGCTGTTCCCCGCCGACGATGATCTCGGTCTGGTATTCTCGGCAGTAGGCCCCGGTGCGGGTGTGCGTGCCCTCGCGGGTCGGAGTCACCTTGCCGTGGTTACCGCTGTCCGGGTTCGACCACGAAATTGTCTGGCCGACCGGCGCATAAAGGGCGTCGTTCTGTGCTCGGGATGCGTAGGATTGGTCGGCGCGGTCGAGAGACTGACCAACCGAGTTACCAAGTAAACCGCCGATCACAACGCCTGCCGCGGTCGCCGCCAACTGACCCTTGCCGTTACCGACCTTGGAGCCGGCCCAACCGCCGAGACCGGCGCCGAGCAACGAGCCCATGACTTCTTTGTTTCCCCGGTCGGTGACACAGCCGGATAAAATCCCCAGGCTCATCACTGCCGCCAACGCCATCGCGACGGTACGGGTACGATTGGTTTTCGGCGTGGTCTTCGAAACTTTTTTAATCTGCGTCGTCATGTCGTGTCCTCCTATCCGTGTGCAGCAACAATTGACGATGGAAGGACGGTATTCACGTTGGTTTTTAATGTCAATTTTATCATTAAAAATAAGTGTATCTAAATGTATCAACTGATATATTGTTGATATTAAATGCATATTTCTACATCACAGCAGATTGAATACACTTATAAATAATGCTATCTCTGAATCGAAGCGATTTTCCGAGGAACACAGCATGCCCCTCACCTATACCGAAACCCAGCGCCGCGCCTATCTGACCCTCACGGATTCGGTCGGACTGAGGTGGGTCGATATGTTCGAAGGCGACACGGAATTCTATTCCGCCGCTTATTGGGATTTGCTGACGGCGCTCTGGCGCACGGACAAGCCGGTTCGGAAAACCGATGCCGCACGTATGTTGACGGGTGTTAAAAGCCCCCTGACGGCGGCGAAGTACATCGACACGGCACTCGCACGTGGTCTCATCGTCGAACGCGACAATCCGTCGGATGCGCGCTCAAAGCTTCTGGCGCTCAGCCCGCAGATGCGCGCACAACTTGATCATTTCTTCGACGATGCGGTGGATGTGGTGCTGAAAACGGCGGAAAAGGTCCGCAAAACGCCGGACTAAAGATAATCCCTCAACATCGCCACCAGGGGCACGTCAGCCGGCGGCATTGGGTAATCGGCGAGCCGCACCGGCACGACCCATTTCAATTCCTGGCCTTCCTGCGGCGACGGCACACCCTGCCAAACACGGCAGAGATAGAGCGGCATCAAAAGGTGAAAGTCGTCATAGGCGTGCGACGCAAACGTGAACGGCGCCAGACAACTTTCGGTAATGTCGAGGTTCAGCTCTTCCTTAAGTTCGCGCACCAGCGCCGTTTCCGGCAATTCGCCTGGATCGACCTTGCCGCCCGGGAATTCCCAAAGACCCGCCATCGACTTTCCCTGGGGGCGTTTTGCGATCAGCACCCGACCGTCGGCATCGATCAACGCCGCGGCAGCAACCAGAACCGTCGGCAGGTCTTTGCCGGCACCCGCGAACGGCGCGCCCCAGCAGCCCCCCGGACCATTCTCTAGGCCGTTATCAGGACCGGTAGTCGGCATTGATAGAGATATAGCCGTGTGTGAGATCGCAGGTCCAAGCCAGTGCCTTGCCGTTACCTAAGCCCAAGTCGATCTCGATATCGATCTCCTGGCCCTGCATGTGCTGGGCGACGGGCGCTTCGTCATAGCCTGGCACGGCGGCCCCTTCCTTGGCGACGTCGACGCCGCCGATGCGGATCGCCAGTTTATCGCGTTCAGCGCGCTCGCCCGCCTTACCCACCGCCATGACGATACGCCCCCAGTTGGCGTCTTCACCGGCGACGGCGGTCTTCACCAATGGCGAGTTGGCAATCGAAAGCGCAATGCGGCTGGCGGCCTGATCAGTATCGGCGCCGATGACCTGGATAGTAATGAACTTTGTCGCCCCCTCGCCGTCCCGTACCACCTGTTTCGCGAGATCAACGCAAAGGTCATCCAACGCGTCACGGAATCCGGCCAGCGACGGGTCGTCGGCGCTGGCGGGTGCCGTGTTCCCAGCGGCACAAGAAGCGAAAGCCAGCACCGTATCGCTGGTCGACGTATCGCTGTCCACGGTCGTCAGGTTGAAGCTTTTGTCGACGGCGGCAGAAAGGCAGGTCTGCAGGATATCAGCCGAAACATTCGCGTCAGTCGCGACAAACGCCAGCATAGTCGCCATGTCGGGCGCGATCATCCCCGACCCTTTGGCGATTCCGTTGATCGTCACTTCCGTGCCACCGATGTCGGCCTTTCGTGTCGCCCCTTTTGGAAAGGTGTCGGTCGTCATGATCGCCGCCGCCGCATCGGCCCAGGCGTCTTCCGCCAGTTTCTCGGCAAGATCGGGCAGTTTCGCCGCTAGCGCCGCAGCCGGTAAGACCTCGCCAATGACGCCTGTGGAAGCTGCAAAGACACGGCTTGGCCGCGTCGACAGTACGTCCGCTGCCGCGTTGACCAGCGCCTCGCAGGCCTCCGCCCCGGCCTTGCCGGTAAACGCGTTGGCGTTGCCCGCATTGACGACAAGACCTCGTGCTTCACCGCCGCCGAGGTGCAGACGGCACCAATCGACGGGCGCAGACGGGCACAGCGACCGCGTCAACGTACCGGCGACTTGCGTGCCGTCGTCGAACCGCATCAGCAATAGGTCAGGCCGCCCTTTGTAACGGGTCTCACTTTGACCCGCCGCCAAGGCGACGCCTGCGATCGGCGGCAGGTCCGGGAAAGATTCCGGCGCGAGCGGAGAACGTTCAAGCATGGCCCAGACCTATTGCGTCTTGCTGCCATCAAGGTTGAAGCGTTCGATTTCGGCGTCCTCGCGCAGCTTTTCGACATACGCCGCACCGGCTTCTTGCGCAACTTCGGTCCGCAGTTCCTCGACACTATCTTCGAAGCTCGGTGGTTCCGTCTGGCGTTTTTCTTCAACCAGGATCACGTGATACCCGAACTGAGTCTGCACCGGATCTTTCGTATAAGAACCGGCATCAAGACCAAAGGCCGCAGCTTCGAATTCCGGCACCATCTGGCCGGCACCGAAGAACCCGAGATCACCGCCACGCGGCGCCGACGGACCGGTCGACTTTTCCTTGGCAAGCTCAATGAAATCCGCACCGCCGTCCAATTCCTTGATGACGGCAACGGCATCGTCGTTGGTCTTGAGCAGGATATGGCGCGCCTTCACTTCGGTCGAGCCTTCCTTCGACTTGCTTTCATAAACTTTGCGGAGATTCTCTTCGGTCAGTGCAGCCTCGACGACCTTACGGACGGCGTGACGCTCTAACAGCTGATCGGTGACCCGCTCCAATTGCGCCTTGAACGCCGGATCGTTCTGTAAGCCTTGGTCCCGGGCATTCACGGCGACCAGCTTACTGTCGATCAAGCTCGTCAGCAGCGCCGGGTAAATCTGTTCGATCGGCAGCGCCTGGTACTCCTGCGGCAGGCTCTGCTGGGCGCTCATAACATCCGACTGGTAAATCTCGGCGCCATCGACTTTTGCGACGACCGGATCGTCCTGGGCAACGGCAAGCGGCACTGCGGCAAAGACCGCGGCGAAAGCCATGCCGAGCACGACTGGGCGATTGAACATCGTCTCCTCCTATATCCAGGGGCCGATATCCGCACGGCCCTTTAGCGAGCTGGATTAAGCACGTCCGAGGCCCGCATCGCAAGACTCACCACCCAGTCCGGCGCTTAACATTCCGTAACACTTTAAAATCAAATGACACCTTATCGAAAAACGATTGTGCAGTTCGGCGGCGATACTCCGGCTCACAGAGGACGCGCAAGGCGTTCAATTCCGCAAATCAAAGACGGGGGTCTAAAAAGACGATGGAATCCTTCACGCAACCCGAACTCATCAAACTCATCGCCCTGGCCGTAGCGTTCATTGTCGGTGTCATCGTTTGTGCATTCGTTGTCATCAAGGAAAGCATGGAACTGAAGCGCCGTCGCGAAGCCAAGCGACTGATGTACGAAGACGCCGTTAAACAACAGGTCCGTGTTCGCCAGCAACTGCGCGCCGAGGCAGATGCGCTCAGCCAACAGCACAACGAATTCCGATCCATCGTCTAACCCTGTGGCACTCGAGGGTTAGCCACTCGCGGCCCGGCAGAAGCCGGGCCGCTTTTTTCATGCACGTCTCGAAGCCCTTGCAAGCCCCTTTCCGGAGCGGCATGTTGCAGTGCAACAGTTTTCAGAGTTTCGGAGTGAGTCATGAGCTTCACCATCGTTGAGCCGGCCCGGGCGCGCCTCAACCGCTCGGAATTAGCCGTTCCCGGATCCAACACGAAATTCCTCCAACGCGCTGCCGAAAGCGCCGCCGACATGGTGTTCCTGGACCTGGAAGACGCCGTCGCGCCGGACGACAAGGAACAGGCCCGCAAGAACGTCATCGAAGCGCTCAACGACCTTGATTGGTCGGGCAAGACCGTCTCGGTCCGGATCAACGGACTAGATACCCATTATTGCTATCGGGACGTCATCGACATTGTCGAACAGGCCGGGAACAAGCTCGATCTCATGATGATTCCGAAAGCTGGCACAGCAGCCGATATTTACGCGATCGATATGCTGCTGACGCAGATTGAAACTGCCAAAGGATTCAAGAATCGCATCGGGCTTGAGATGATTATCGAAACTGCGCTCGGCATGCAGAACATCTTCGAGATCGCCGCTGCCTCTAAGCGCAACGAATCGCTCCATTTCGGCGTCGCCGACTATGCCGCCTCGACGAAAGCACGCACCACCAATATCGGCGGGCCGAATCCGGATTATCTTGTACTGACCGATCCATTGGAAGATGGCACGCGCGCCCAGCATTGGGGCGATATGTGGCACTATCCG
This sequence comes from Rhodospirillales bacterium, assembly GCA_965216765.1. GTDB lineage: Bacteria > Pseudomonadota > Alphaproteobacteria > Rhodospirillales > Casp-alpha2 > UBA4479. Next base: position 4,049,882 of record OZ244199.1, on the reverse strand, counting down.
ATCACGCAGATGGTGGTCGCGGCCCGCGCCAACGGTCTGCGCCCGGTCGACGGACCGTTCGGCGACATCAAGGATCCGGAAGGTTACGCCGCCCAGGCGCGCCGTGCCGCCGTTTTGGGCTGCGAAGGCAAATGGGCCATCCACCCGACGCAGATTGAGCTCGCCAACGAGGTGTTCAGCCCTTCCGAGAAGGCCGTCGCTCAGGCGCAGGCGATCTTGGAGGCCATGGGAGAAGCCCAGAAATCGGGCCGTGGCGCTGTCACGCTGGATGGCAAGCTGATCGACAACGCCTCGATCAAACAAGCCCGCGTCCTCGTAGATACCGCCGCGCAAATTGCCGGTCGTTAATTGCCGCTGACGTCTCGCCAAGCGCTGCCATAGGTGTTATTGAAAGCCAATGCAGGCCTATCTGGATTTTGAAAAACCGATCGCCGATCTTGAAAGCAAGATCGAGGAACTCCGCCATCTGTCGAGCGAAGGCGAGGTCAATATCGCCGACGAAGTCGGCACGCTGCAGGAGAAAGTACACAAGCTCCTGACGCAGACCTATGCCAAACTGACGCCCTGGCAAAAGGCGCAAGTCGCCAGACACCAGCATCGTCCGCACGCACAAGCCTATATCAACGCGCTGATAGACGATTTCACGCCGCTGGCCGGTGATCGCGGCTTTGCCGAGGACAACGCCATTGTCGGCGGTCTCGGCCGTTTTCGGGGGCGTTCCGTTGTCGTCATCGGCAACGAGAAAGGCAACACCACGGAGACCCGTATCCGCCACAACTTCGGCATGGCGAAGCCCGAGGGGTACCGCAAGGCGCAACGCCTGATGGAACTAGCGGACCGCTTCAAGATGCCGTTGATGACGTTTGTCGACACACCCGGTGCCTATCCGGGCGTCGATGCCGAAGCGCGCGGCCAGGCGGAAGCCATCGCACGTTCCATTGAGACCTGCATCAAGATCAGGGCCCCGTTCGTCAGCGTCGTCATCGGCGAAGGCGGTTCCGGCGGCGCGATCGCACTGGCCGTCGCCGACAAGGTCTTCATGTTGGAACATTCCATCTATTCGGTGATCTCGCCGGAGGGATGCGCGTCCATCCTTTGGCGCGACTCCGACAAGGCTCCCGAAGCCGCCGAAGCGTTGCGCCTGACGGCCAATGACCTGATGACGCTCGGCGTCATTGATCAGGTTGTGTCCGAACCTCTTGGCGGCGCCCACCGCGAACCCGCTGCCGCGATCATGCGCACCGGTGAAGCTGTGGAAAAGGCACTGCGGGATTTGGACGAGATGCCGGGCGACGAGTTGATCAAAACCCGACGCGCCAAGTTCCTGGCGATGGGTGAAAAAGGCCTCTGAGCCGTTTTGTCCGCGTCATCCCGGTCGAGCCTCGGCCTTTTCAGCCGAGGTGAGCGCCGGGACCTTGAATTCCCAAATGTCGTTACTCATAGATCCCGGCGCGCGACGCGGCCGGGATGACGCATGTGTGTAGGTTCAGGACGACGCTCAACGGTTGGTAATTAAACCGCCTTGCCGTGGCAGTGCTTGTACTTCTTGCCGGACCCGCAGGGGCACGGCGCGTTGCGCGCAACCTTGCCCCAGGTCGACGGATCGTTGGGGTCGACGTTGGCAGCGGCCTGGCGGCGCGTCACCGGTGACGGACCGCCGGCATCCTGTTCGCCGGTCTGTTCCCCGCCCTGTTCCAATGCCGGATCCGAACGGGTTTCATGCATTTCCTGCTGGCTCGGCTGAAAAGCGCTTTCGTCCGGCGCTTCCTGGAACTGCACTTGTGCGAGCACACTCGTCACCCGGTCGCGGAGACCATCGAGCATTTCCTCGAACAGATTAAAGGCTTCCTGTTTGTATTCGTTGAGCGGATCGCGTTGTGCATAGGCGCGAAGACCGATCCCCTGGCGCAGATGATCGAGCGTCAGAAGGTGCTCTTTCCACGCTTGATCCAAAAGCTGCAGAAGCAAGCTCTTCTCGACCATGCGCATCACATCGGGACCGACGTTCACGGCCTTCTCTGCCATCATGCGGTCAAAGTGCGAGATCAGACGCTCTTTGATCTCCTGGTCGGCGATGCCCTCTTCTTTGCACCACTCACGGACCGGCAGTTCGACACCGAAGACACGCAAGACCTCTTCGTGCAGCAGATCGACGTCCCACTGATCCGCATAGGCTTTCTCTGGGATCGCCGCAGCGACCATGTCTTCGATCACCTGATGGCGCATCTCAACGATGTCGTCGGCGACATTGTCGGCGGCCATCAACTCGCGGCGCTGTTCGTAAATCACCTTACGCTGATCGTTCATCACGTCATCGTATTTCAGGAGGTTCTTACGAATATCGAAGTTGCGTGCTTCGACTTTAGACTGGGCTTTCTCAAGCGCCTTGTTGACCCACGGGTGGACGATGGCTTCGCCGTGCTGCAGACCGAGTTTGGTCAGCATGCCGTCGATGCGCTCGGACCCGAAGATGCGCATCAGATCATCCTGCAGTGATAGATAGAACTTCGACGTCCCCGGGTCACCCTGACGACCGGAACGGCCACGCAACTGGTTGTCGATGCGGCGGCTTTCGTGACGCTCGGTGCCAAGCACGAATAGCCCGCCTGCCGCCTTCACGATTTCACGGTCGGCAGCAATCTCTTCGGTGAGCTTCTCGACGGCGGTAGTGTATGCGTCGGTGCCCGGCTCTGCGGTGACTTCCTTCTGGATACGCATTTCCAGGTTACCGCCCAACTGAATGTCGGTACCACGGCCGGCCATGTTGGTGGCGATGGTCACGGCGCCCGGACGTCCGGCCTGTGCAACGATATAGGCTTCCTGCTCGTGATAGCGGGCGTTGAGCACGTTGTGCTCAACCTTCGCTTTCTTGAGCACCTCGGACAGCATCTCGGATTTTTCGATGGAAACCGTGCCGACAAGAACCGGCTGCTTGCGCTCGACGCAGTCCTTGATCTGCTCGGCGATGGCTTCGTACTTCTCTTCGACACTGCGATAGACTTCGTCGTCGAAATCCTTACGCGCGATCGGCACGTTAGTCGGCATCTCGACCACTTCGAGCTTGTAGATCTCGGCGAACTCGCCCGCTTCCGTCATCGCGGTACCGGTCATGCCCGCCAGTTTCGGATAAAGCCGGAAATAGTTCTGAAAGGTGATCGACGCCAACGTCTGGTTCTCGGTCTGGATGGTGACGCCTTCCTTGGCTTCCAACGCCTGATGCAGCCCCTCGGAATAGCGTCGGCCTTCCATCATACGGCCGGTAAACTCGTCGATGATGACGACGCCGTCATTCTTCACGATGTAATCGACGTCACGCTCGAACAATTTGTGTGCGCGCAATGCCTGGTTGGCGTGGTGCACGAGGCTGACGTTCTGCACGTCGTAAAGCGAACCTTCTTCAAGAAGGTCCGCTTCGCGCATCAAGTTCTCCATCTTCTCCATACCGGATTCGGTGAAGGTCGCGGCGCGGGCTTTTTCGTCCTTTTCGAAGTCGTCTTCGTCCAGATTCGGGATCAGTTTATTCACGGCGGTATAGAGGTCGCCCAGATCTTCGGTCGGACCGGAGATGATCAGCGGCGTCCGCGCTTCGTCGATCAGGATGCTGTCGACCTCATCGACGATAGCGAAGTTGAACGGACGCTGAACCATGTCCTGCAATGCAAACTTCATATTGTCGCGCAGGTAGTCGAAGCCGAGTTCGTTGTTGGTGGCGTACGTCACGTCGCAGGCATACGCCGCGCGCCGTTCGTCGTCGGTCATGTCGTGCTTGATGACGCCGACGGTGAGACCGAGGAAGGAGTAGACCTGCCCCATCCAGTTGGCGTCACGTTCGGCCAGATAATCGTTCACCGTGACCACGTGCACGCCTTCACCGCTGAGGGCGTTGAGATAGACGGCCAGCGTGGCGACCAGCGTTTTACCCTCACCGGTCTTCATTTCCGCGATCATGCCGCGATGCAAGACCATGCCACCCATCATCTGTACGTCAAAATGACGCTGACCGAGGGTTCGTTTCGCCGCCTCACGCACGGTCGCGAAGGCATCGAACATCAGATCGTCGAGGCTCTCGCCCGCCTCTAGCCGCCCACGCAGCCAATCGGTGCGGGCGCGAAGGTCTTCGTCGCTCAAGCCCTCGAGTTCGGGCTCCTTGTCATTAACAGCGGCAACGTTGGGACCGAGGGTTTTGACAAAGCGATCATTCGCTGAGCCGAACAGGCGTTTGGCGAGGTTAGTGAGCATTGATTCCGTGGCTCCGGGCGCCGGGGATGTCTTTGGGAAGAGCCGCGCTTACACGCGGCCTGCCTTGTGTGGCAAAGAGATAGTTGCCGCCGCGCGACCTGTCAACGTAGGCGCGAGGTTCATCGGGTCATGTGCGCCAACGGGTGCGCGGTCTCGACCAGGCTGCGCAGGCGTTCTTCAAGCACGTGGGTGTAAATCTGGGTCGTCGAGATATCGGCATGCCCCAGCATCTGCTGCAGGGCGCGCAGGTCGGCGCCGTTGGCCAGTAGATGGCTCGCGAAGGAATGGCGAAGCACGTGCGGCGACACACGGCGGCGGTCGAGACCGGCTTCCACGGCCAGGTCTTTGATCATCTGGCCGAAGCGGGCGCGGGTCAAATGCCCCTCCTTGCCGCGGCTGGCGAACAGATACCGGTTGGCACGCGCCGACGCCCTGCCCTTGGGTAAAAAGCGTTCACGTACTTCCAAATAGGCCTGAACGGCGTCTCGCGCCGGTTCGCCGAGCGGCACCATCCGTTCCTTCTCGCCCTTGCCGCGCACAAGGAGGATCGGCTGTTCCCGCAGAAAAGAAGCCAGCGGCAACGTTACCAGCTCGCTGACGCGGAGGCCCGTTGCATAGAGAATCTCCATAAGCGCCTGCAAACGCAGTCCATCCGGCCCTGGACGGCGCGCAGCCGCCATCAGCAACTTATCGACATCTTCTTCGCTCAGATACTTCGGCAGTCGGCGGCCCTGCTTGGGCGCATCGAGAATGGACGTCGGATCGTCTTCACGAAAACCGGATTCGGCGACGAAGCGAAAGAAACGCTTAATGGCAGACAGCCTGCGCGCGGCGGTAGACGACGCCATTCCCTTCTCGTCCAGGGTTTTCAGATATGCACGGATTTGATCGGTATTGGCACGCTCAGGGTCGGTCTGCCGCCGCCCTACGAAGCGCGCGAACTCCGTCAAATCATGTCGATATGCAGCCAACGTGTTGACCGACGCATTCCGCGTCGAACGCATCATGTTCAGAAAGTTTTCGATCCATGGGTAGGTTATCTCGGCCATCAGACCTTAGACGCCGGCTTTGAGAACGGCTTCGACGGCCATACGCCGTGCCGCGTCCTCCAAACCCAGCGCCCGAAGCGCGGCAACGCCTTCGTAAAGCGTGGTGGCACCGGGCTGACCCGCCATGGCCTGAAGCGTCAAGGCCAGCGGTTCGGCACGCCCTGGCGCATCACCACCGGCCATCGACAGCCGCGCCGACCAATCCGAAGACGACTGGCTGGCCGATGCGGCGCGGCGCGGCGCAGCGGCCCTGTTCGCCGCCGCGGTATATGCGCGAACGGAATCGCGGAAACGGAACCATAATGCAGGCGGCGGCAACGTCTCGACCGACGGACGCGCCGTCTCCAAGCCGTCCCAGGCGTCCTTCGGTAACGTCTCGCCCAACGCCAGCAGCATGCCGTTAATCAGCCCGCCCGCCGGCTGCAGCTCGGGATCACCGGCGCCGACGCTGCGCCAATCGGCAAGGATTTCATCCAGCGAAGCGGTGCGATCACCGACCCCCAGCAAATAGACCAAGGGGCGGACCCGCATCAGGGCACGCTGGGTCTCTTCACTCACCTGAGCACTGGCGCGCAGCAGCGCAATCCAACGCTCGACGCCCGGCACGTCGCCCAGTGTCAGATAGGCACGCACCCCCGTGAGTGCGAACCACACCATTTCCGGGCTTGGAGGCAGCCGGTCAATCAGAGGCTTAAAGGCCAAGATCGTGGCGCGGTAGCGGTCATCCTCGCGTGCGGCCAGGATGGCGGACGTGATGATTTCGGCGCGCGCGACAGGAATATTCACTTTCGCCGCCGCCTGATAGAGCAAGGCCCTGGCGCCACTGCCGCCGACCTCGTCGGCGCGGGAAAGTGCATTGTCGATGTCGGCATCTTCGAACGGCACTTGTAAATAGAGATTTCTCAGCTCAGCCGGGTCTAAAACGCCATGTATCACGGCACGTTCCGCCGCTTCGATCCTGGCACCCAGCAGCAGATTGGGTGCCTTCGCCGCCGCATACAAAATCAGCGGGTCGTCGGACTTGGCGATATCGGCCGGCAGTTGCGACTTGGCGGCCCGGCTTAGCGCGAAGTGTATCAGTTTAGGCGCTGTAATCGCCTCCAACTCAACTGGCATGTCGGTCAAAATCGAGTCCGTCAGCAGCGTCATCGCTGCGTCGTCGCCACTGGTCTCACGCAACAGAGACAAACCGAAGTTGACCTGATCAGCCTTGCCGTCCAGCGCATCGCAGTAAATCAGCAAGCGTTGCCAGAAATCCTCACCCGCGTTGGCGCGATTGTTCCTGGCCAGCCCGCAAGCCCGGGCATTGTCGTAAACCAGAAACTGCATGGTCGCATCGACCTGATCGAGGCCTGATGGACGGTCCTGCAAAGGCGCCGCGCGCATCAGCTTCTGCGCATCGTCGGCTTGGCCCATCTGCATGAGAATCTTGGCACGCAGAGCCAACAGGCTTGGTGTCCCCTCCTGCACCGCGACGGGGGCCTGCGCCCGGCTCAGCAACAGCCGTGTCTGCACCATACGGAGGGCGGGATAAGCCGGTTCGGCCGGGAGCCCCCCGACTAAGCGAAGGGCGTCCGTCCGAGTGATGTCCTGCCACATCATCATGCCGAGACCGCCGCTCGCTTCGCTCAGCACACCGATGGATTCACCATCAACGCTATTAAGGCCGTCGATCTCGATGCCGGATTTGTTCTGATAGGTGGGCGTCGGCGCGGTACGCGCCGCGGGCCGTTGTTGTCCCGATACCGGCGGCGGCGTTAGGCGAATGGGCGCGGTAACGGAAGACGGTTGTGCCGCATCTTGACCGGCCTCGGACGGCGTTTGCGAATTACCTTGTTGCTGAGATTCCATGCCGGGCGGCAGCCTTAGCCCAGGCCGCTCGGATTGAGCATAAGCAGCGCCCGAAACAAGCAGCACCGCAATAGCGGTGACGGATGCCGTTAAAAGGCGATCAACGTGGGAATTTGTCATTGGGCAACACGCGTTCGACATTGCTGACCGGCGCAGGAATTTCCCAGGTCGCAAGGAATCCGGCCCCGCCCGCAGCGGCACAGACCAGCAGCACCAGCACGAAAATCGTCATCTTACCCATGTATCTTCACCGTCCGTCCGATTGTGGTCCCCGTTCCGGAGCCGTCCACGCCAAAGAGTGTAAACGATCACGGAATTGATGGTTGCCCATGACTGTGGCATTTTTTTGCCAATAACGCGGTTTGTTGCGCCGCAGTCTATCGGCAGGTAGTACCCCTTTCAACGGCTTGCCATAGGCCGCGTCGAGGTAGAGCCGCCGTAATGAAACCGGAGACACCGAGCCAAATGGCCGAAGCCCCTGTAAATCTGCGCTCTGAGGCATCCGGACCGATGGTCGCGGTACGCCCGTTGGTGCTCATCGGCCTGATGGGTGCAGGGAAGTCCTGTGTCGGCCGCATCCTGGCGAAAGCCCTGGATTTGCCGTTCCGCGATTCGGACGAGGAAGTAGAGAAAGCCGCTGGCTGCTCCGTCAGCGATATTTTCGAGATGTACGGCGAACCCGCTTTCCGGGACTGTGAGAAGCGTGTCATCCAACGTATGCTCGAAGAAGGACCTGCGATCATCGCCACCGGGGGCGGCGCGTTCATGGACCCAGAGACACGAGCCACGATCCACGATAAAGGCACGTCCGTGTGGCTGCGCGCCTCGCCGGAAGTGCTGCACAAACGTACTCGGAAGAGCAAATCCCGGCCGCTATTGCAGGACGGCGACCCGCTGGAAACGCTGCGAAAGCTTGCCGACGCCCGCTATCCGGTTTACGGGGAGGCCGACATCATCGTCGAAAGCGGCGATGAAGGCGCCGAAAGCACCGTCGCCAAAGTGATGGCGGAACTCGGCGCGACTGGTACAGGAACGGACTGAATGACCCTAGCTACGGACGGCATCGAGCGCCTGAACGTCGATCTGGATCATCGAAGCTACGACATCCACGTCGGCGACGGCGTGATCGCGATGGCCGGTGAGATATTGGCGCCTTTGCTGCGCGCCCCCAGGGCCGTCATCGTCACTGACGAGTTGGTCGCACCACATTGGTTAAAGCCGCTCGAAGACAGTCTGAGCGCCGCGAAGATCGCGCATCGTTCTATTATCCTGCCGCCCGGCGAGCAGACCAAGAATATGACTGAGCTCGGCAAGCTGCTGGACAATCTGTTGAGCGCCGGTATCGACCGCAAAACGACGTTGATCGCACTCGGCGGCGGCGTCATCGGCGATCTGACCGGGTTCGCGGCGGCGGTCGCGTTGCGCGGTATCGATTTCGTACAGGTGCCGACGACGTTGCTCGCGCAAGTCGACAGTTCCGTCGGCGGCAAGACCGGCATTGACACACCGCACGGCAAGAACCTGATCGGCGCCTTCCATCAGCCGCGCGCGGTCCTCGCCGACACCAAGACACTCGATACCTTGCCCAAACGAGAATTGTTGTGCGGCTATGCCGAAGTGGTCAAATACGGCATCATCAACGCGCGTGACTTTTTCGATTGGCTTTCGGAACACGGTCAGGCCCTGCTGGACGGCGACCCGGCGCGCCGGCGCGAGGCAGTGCTTAGGTCGTGCGCCAACAAGTCACAGGTGGTCGCCGCCGACGAGCGTGAGGCCGGCCTTCGCGCCTTGCTCAATCTGGGGCACACCTTCGGCCATGCGCTGGAAGCGGAAATCGGCTTTGACGACAAATTGAAGCACGGTGAAGCGGTCGCAATCGGTATTATGATGGCGCTCGACCTCTCGGTCCGGCTGGCGCTATGCGCAGAAACGGACCGGGACCTTGTCTGCGATCATTTCGCAGCGGTGGGCCTGCCGACGACAATCGCGGGCCTGACGAGCGACAACTGGACGGCGGAAAAACTGCTGGAACACATGGGACGCGACAAAAAGACCGAAGGCGGTAGACTGACCTTTATTCTAGCGCACGGCATCGGTCATTCATTCGTCGCCAAGGATGTGGACCCGGCGGCCGTCGCGGCTGTATTGACGGATTATATCGAGGACGCCCGCGGATCTTAGCGGAACGCCTATCCTAGGAGGATTAGACTCATGTTGGAAATCGGCCTCGCCATCCTGGTGTTGCTGATCATGTCCGGATTCTTTTCGGGTTCGGAAACGGCGCTGACGGCGGCTTCAAAGCACGTCATGCACCATATGGAGCAAAACGGCGACAAGCGCGCTGCCATGGTCAACGCCATGCACGAAGACAAAGAGCGTCTGATCGGCGCCATCCTGCTCGGCAACAACCTGGTCAACATCCTCGCGTCATCTCTTGCGACCAGCCTTTTGATCGGCTTGTTCGGCGACAACGGCGTTGCCTACGCCACTATCGGCATGACCTTGCTGATTCTCATTTTCTCGGAAATTCTGCCGAAGACCTACGCTATCCGGAACGCCAACTCGACGGCGGTCGCCGTAGCCCCTGTCATCAAGCCGATGATCGCGGTCCTCGGCCCGGTGACGCTGGGCATCAACGCACTGGTACGGCAAATGCTGAACATCATCGGTGCCGGCAACAGCGCCGAGGAAGACCGCGAAGCGGCCGAAGAAGAACTGCGCGGCGCCATCGAACTTCACGACGGCGACGCACCGACCGTCAAACAGGAACGGGACATGCTGCGCTCCGTCCTGGAACTGACCGAAGTTCAGGTCGAGGAGATCATGACGCACCGGGGTAACGTTGTTGCGATCGATGCGAACCTCCCGGCGGCGGAAATCGTCCGCCTGGTGCTCGACAGCCCTTATACCCGCATTCCGCTCTGGAAAGACGAGGCGGACAACATCGTCGGCGTGCTGCATGCCAAGGCGCTGCTGCGCGAGGTTATGCGCCTCGACGGCAATGTCGAAACCCTCGACATCATGTCGATCTCGTCGCCGCCGTGGTTCGTACCCGAGCAAACGCTGCTGCTTGATCAGTTGCAAGCCTTCCGCGACCGCCGCGAGCACTTTGCGCTCGTGGTCGACGAGTACGGCGCGCAGATGGGTGTTGTTACCTTGGAGGACATCATCGAAGAAATCGTCGGCGATATCGATGACGAGCACGATGTCGCCGTGGCGGGTGTCACGACGCAGCCGGACGGCTCCTATCTGGTGGACGGGACCGTGACAATCCGCGATTTGAACCGCGAGTTTGAATGGGACTTACCGGATGAGGAAGCTTCGACCATCGCTGGGCTCATCCTACATGAATCGCGCCGTATCCCGGATATCGGGCAAAGGTTTAGCTTTCATGACTTCCGTTTCGAAATCGTTGGGCGGCAGCGAAATCAGGTCACACAGATCAAACTGGTGCCGCCGGTCGAGGAAAACGACGAGCCTTTCTCCGAAGACGGGTAAGGTTTAGAAAATTCGCGGCTGACGATTTCGCTTCGCCACTGTTCGCACGTGTCGTAGGATATCCTTGTGAAGCAATAGGTAGCGTTCATAAGAACTACCGGGCTGAAAAAGGAGACATCGATGCAACGAAAGATCGTACCTGACATCGTTCAGCCGACCGAAGTCGCGAGTGTCGCTCCCGACGAAACGGTCGAAAATGCAGCAACATTGATGCGTGACCGCCGTATTGCCGCGCTGATCGTCGTCGATGACAAACAAACTCTTATCGGGATTGTGACCGAACGCGACGTGGTGTTCCGGTGTGTGGCCAGCGGACTGGATCCGAAAACCGCAACTATGAGCGACATCATGACTGGTGATCCGGACACGTTGGCACCGGGTGACAGCGACGTCGATGCGCTGGAACTTATGCAGAGCCGTAGATACCGGCATCTTCCCGTCGTTCAGGACGGAAAGTGCATCGCCGTGGTGTCGATCCGGGATCTATTTGCCTCGGTCAAGGAAGCACTTGAAGAGAGCATTCGTGAAACTGAGGCGTTTGTGTTTGGTGACCGTTACGGCGCTTAACGCCTATTTGACGCTTTAACTTAGGGCGCCGGTACGCTATTCGGCGTCGATGCCAAGGTCTGAACAGAACAATTCCTCGTTGGGCATTGCGCTCATCCTTTCGGCGATGTTCGTGTTCGCGACGCAAGACGCCTTCACCAAGATATTGGTCGATACGTATGCGGCGCCGCAGATTCTTCTTGTCCGCTTCAGCTTCTATATTCTCTTCGCGTTGGCCTACGCCAAACGCCGTAAACCTCTGCGCCATTGCCTAAAAAGTGCCGCCCCCTGGCTACAGATCGCCCGCTCACTGCTGATCGTCGCCGAAATCGGCATGTTCATCGTCTCCATTCGATTCCTAAGTCTCGCCGAAATGCACGCGCTGTTCGCCACCTTCCCTCTGATGGTAACGGCGATCGCCGCCCTGTTCCTGGGCGAAAGGGTTGGTATCCGCCGCTGGACAGCGGTTTTCGTGGGGTTCATCGGCGTTCTCATCATCCTGCGGCCGGGTTTCGGCGAACTGAAACCCGGCGTGCTGCTCGCCTTGCTGACGGCATTCATGTTCGCCATCTATAACGTGCTGACACGGCTGGCGGCACGGTACGACGACAGTGAAACCTCGACGGTTTACATGGGGCTGGTCGGCTTCGTGACGATGGCCATAGTCGGCCCATTCTTCTGGGTTTCACCGACGCAAACCGATTGGCTATTGCTGTTTGGTCTAGCCGTTGCGGGGACGGCCGGGCATTTCCTGCTTATCAAAGCGTTGGAAGCCGCGCCCGCATCGACGCTGCAGCCGTTCAACTACACCCTTTTGGTATTCGCCGGTTTCTACGGCTGGGCCGTGTTCGACAACCTGCCGGACGTCTGGACACTCACCGGAAGCACTATCGTCGTCGGTAGCGGTCTCTACGTGATCTATCGCGAGCGACGCCGCACCAAACCGCAGACCTGACAAAATCCTTGCCGATGGCGGCGCCAACGGCGACATGTATGAACGCATCGAAGTAGACGACCCGAGGAGGACCGCATGCCCTTGTCGAAACCGAAGCCCCGGAAACATCTTCACACCCGGGAAATCAAGTGCGACGCCTATGAGCGCGAGGATGGCCTGTGGGATATCGAGGGGATCATCACGGACACCAAGTCCTATTCGTTCAGCAACTACGAACGGGACGGGATCGCTGCCGGTGAGCCGTTGCACCAAATGCGCGTCCGCATCGCCATTGACGAAGACATGGTCGTTCGGGAAGCCGAAGCCGTGACCGAATACTCACCCTTCAAGATGTGCGGCGATATTGGTCCAGACTATGAAAAGTTGGTCGGTATTAAAATTGGCCCGGGCTGGCGTAAGAACGTCTACAGCCGGCTCGGCAAGGAAAAAGGCTGCACGCATATTTCGGACCTGGTGCTCGGCCCCATTGCCGTCACTGCCTTTCAGGCCGTGATACCCAACCGCGAAAAACGTATGACGGAACCGGCGGACGGCTCCACGCCGGTGACCTTAAACACCTGTCATGCGTTGGAAGAGTCCAGCCCCGTCGTCGCGTGGCGCTGGCCGAATTTCTATAAGCCGAAAGAAGGTACGAAAGCCTAAGCCACGAAATCCTCTGCCGCGTTAAGCGCAGTTTCGACGGACCGTCTCCCGCCACCCGGTTTCGAGAGCGTGCGATAATAACTAACGACCGCGGCGCGGATCGCCTGAGCGCGGTTAGCGATACCCCGCATTTCTTCGATCAGGGAACAGAGGTCGTGGCGGGTCATTCGCTCACGAACGCAGATTTCATCCAAAGCCAGCCAGATGGACCCTTCCAAGCGGACCGTCGTCCGCCTGCCGCCGATGACGACATTGCGGGTATACATGCGTGCGTTCATGCTCCCCTCCTTGTAAAATACTATTCTTACGAGAAAAAAACTCTCGTATAAATAGATTACCGAATATTCCCGGACGTTAAACCCCTAATTGTTTTTACTTTGAGGTCATGATGAAGACGCCATCCCAGTCCGTGGGCGGGTCGGTGATCAACGCTTCGCAACGATCAATATAAATCTGGGCCAACTTGTCGTTTTCATTGGCCTTCAAACATTCCTTGAAGAGTGCGATAGCCTTGTCGAAGTCACCATTGTTGTAGTGCTGCCGCCCTGCCTTGAAGTTGTTCACCACTTCCATCAGGTTCGGAAAAGTCTCTTCCGAGTGATAGTCCAGCACTTCATAAATTTCGACGGGCTTCGTCTTACCTTTGACCACGACACGGTCAATGTCGCGGATACGATAGGTCCCCTTGAGTTTCTTGTACGTCAGATCGGAAATCAGAATCCGCGCGGCGTATTGTTTGCAGGCCGATTCCAGCCGCGCCGCCAGATTCACGCCGTCGCCGATCATGGTATAGTCCATCCGCTTCGGCGATCCGATGTTCCCGGTCACGACGCTGTCGGTGTTCAACCCCAGACCCATATCGATGGGCATGTCGCCCCTCGCCTCGCGTTCTTTGTTCCATTCCCAAAGTTCGCTGATCATAGCGATCCCGGCACGCACGGCGCGATCTTCGTCGTCGTCATGCGGGATCGGCAAACCGAAGCCAGCCATGATCGCATCACCGATGAACTTATCCAGCATACCACCTTCGCGTGAGATGCATTCCACCATGATGGTGAAATATTCGTTGAGCATCTGCACGGTACCTTGCGGACCGAGACTTTCGGTGATCGTCGTGAACGAGCGAACGTCCGAGAACAGGACCGTCGCCTCTATGGAGCGCCCGCCGAGGGCATCGTCGCCGCCGGCCATAAGCTGATCCGCCAACCCCGGGTCCATATAGCGTGACATGGTCGATTTCATGCGCTTTTCAGACGAGATGTCTTCGAGCATGTACATAATACCGAGTTTCTTATCCTCGGGGCTGAGCAGCGGCAGACAAGTCACGTTGCACGAAATCTTTTCCGGCTTTTCGGCATCACCGACGAGGATCTCGGCGTCCATCTTGATGTCGCCCTCTCCGGTCTCGTCGACCTCTTTCCCCTGCTCCATCATCCAGGCGTTCTCGTCGATGAAGAACTCTTCCGCCTTCTTGCCGATAATTGCCTTGGCGTTGGTGCGGAGAATTCGCAGTGCCGCGGCGTTACAGGTGACGATCTTATGGTCTTCGTCCAGCGTGACGACACCGTTGGTCATCGATTCCAGCATGCTCTCGTTGTAGTTCTTCATGTTCTGGACATCTTCGAACAACGTCGCGTTTTCCAGCGCGATGGCGATCTGCGAGGTGAACGCCTTGAGACGTGCCTCGTCTTCTTCCGTGAACGGACCGCCACGCTTGTTCAATACCTGAGTAACGCCGATGACTTTGCCGTCTTTGTTGGTGACGGGGATACACAGGATCGAGCGCGTAAAGTAGCCCGTCTGCTTGTCGAATGCCGGATTGAAACGCAGATCGGCATAGGCATACGGGATATTCACCGACTTCGCGGATGTGAACACCGCGCCGGCGATCCCGGCAAAGTTCGGCAGACGGATTTCGCCGATACTGTCGCCCATGGCGACGCGCGAGAACAACTCGCCGGTCTTTTCATCATTGATGAACAAGGTGCCACGATCAGCGTTGAGCATCCGCGTCGCCTCGCTCATGACCTTAGATAGCAGCGAACCCAACTCCAGATCGGAGGTCACATCGGTCACGAGGTCCAGGAACTCAAGCTCCTGTTCCCGGGACTTCTTCATTTTCTCGACGAATTGCGTTGATTGCAGGGCCACCGACGCTTGCGTCGTCATGGCTTCGAGCAGTTCCAGATCTTCCTGAGTGAACTCGCCCTTTTTCTTGTTCAAAACCTGGATAACGCCAATCAGGTCGCCTTTAACGGTTTTGACCGGCGCGCACAGGATCGAGCGCGTACGGAACCCCGTCTGCTCGTCAACCGTCCGGTTGAAGCGGTCGTCAGCATAGGCGTCCAGGATGATCAGCCCCTCGCCCGACTGGAAGACGGCCCCGGCGATACCGGTGTTGTTGAGGATACGGATCTCGCGCTGAAAATTACCCTGGGCGAAGCGCGAGTAAAGTTCATCCGTGACGGGATCATTTAGGAACAGCGTGCCGCGTTCGGCCTGCAATTCCCAAGTCGTCATCTCGACGATGGTTTCCAGAACCTCGTCCAGGCTCTCGATGGCTGCGACCCGCCTGGAGACATTGAGCAACATCTCCGCCTGTTTGAGCTTGCGATCCGCCTGGCGCAATTTGTCGATGCGGCTGGTGCGCGACGTTTTGCCCTCGCCGGGTCCGTCGTCCTCATCATCATCGATTTCGGGCGCTTCACGGCGCCGCTGGCGCGGCGGCACCCTGCTGCTCTTTTCTGGGGGGGGCGGCGTGCCGTTGTTGGCCGGCTGCACCTCTGCATCAGGTTTATCGGCACGCGACTTGTCGCCGCTGCCGCCACGAGCCTTGCGAGCTCCTGCCCTGACGCGAATGCTACTGGCCACTCTTAGCCGCCTCCAGTTCGTTGCGTAATTCTACCACAGTCTGCTGCAATTGGCCCAATTCGTCTCGTGAAACGCGTTCCTGCTCTTGAAGTTTCTCGATGCCGTCGAAACGCAACGTCTCCATTTCGTCGCGCAATCTGGCAACGGTCTCCTTGAGTTGCTTGATCTCGTCGTTGGCGGCGCGAACGGCTTCCTGAACCGCTTCCTCCTTGGCGATCAGGACCCCGTCAATTTCGTCACGCAACGCCTGAGACGTCGCTTTCAACTGTTTGATCTCGTCCGCGGACGCCGCCACCGCCTCTTGTACCTTTGCCTCGGCCTGTGCACGGTGTTCTTCCAATTCGTCGCGGAGCGCCGCCGCCGTTTCCCGTAACTGCTTAATTTCATCGGAGGAATTGGAAAGCGCCTCTTGCACGGCGCGCTCTTTCTCGACCTCGACACGCTCCAACTCGTCGCGCAAAGCATGAACCGTCTGCTCAAGCTGGCGCATCTCCAGGGCGCGCGCATGCTCGTCGCTGATCTCGTTCACAACGTCTTTGCTCATCTTGTTTACAACGTCTTTGACGTCGGTAGGCATTAATCCCTTAGCTCCCCCACAACCAATTGATATCATAGTGGTGCAGGGCCACACCTGCAGCAACTTTCACATGAGTGGATGCACCGTTTTGCGCGGATTATGCCGAGATTGCGCCCATATTTTCGCCGACCCGGCTCCGGATACGTGCCCGGCGTGTGGCGGCAGGCGAATCTTCAAGCATGCTGAACTGCATGACTTGGAAATCGCCCACATCGACTGCGATGCGTTCTATGCCTCGGTCGAAAAGCGTGACAACCCGGCCATTCGCGGCAAACCCGTCATCGTCGGCGGCGGCCGGCGGGGTGTCGTCTCCGCCTGCTGCTATGTCGCCCGCATCTACGGCGTGCGCTCCGCCATGCCCATGTTCAAGGCGCTCAAGGCCTGCCCGGATGCCGTCGTCATCCGCCCGAATATGGATAAGTACCGCGAGGCCGGGTATCAAATCCGCGACCTGATGCGCTCCGTCACACCGATGGTCGAGCCGATCTCCATAGACGAGGCGTTTCTCGACCTTTCCGGTACACGCCGCCTGCATCATGGCTCCCCGGCCGAGACGTTGGCTAGGTTGGTGCGACGCATCGAAACCGAAGTCGGCGTCAATGCATCGGTCGGGCTCAGCTTTAATAAGTTCCTGGCCAAGCTGGCCTCCGACCTCGACAAACCGCGCGGCTTCGCCGCCATCGGCCGCGCCGAAGCCGTGGATTTCCTGGCCGAAAAGCCGGTCGGTATCTTATGGGGTGTCGGCAAGGCGCTCCGCCAAAAACTCGAAAACGACGGGATCGAAAAGATCGGTCAATTGCGCAACTACGAAGAGGCGGAACTGGTCGCGCGTTACGGCTCCATCGGCCTGCGGCTCAGCCGCTTCGCCAATGCCCGTGACGTGCGCCACGTCGATCCGGAAAGTGAAACCAAGTCGATCTCCGCCGAAACCACCTTCGAAGACGACGTCGCCGACCCGGAGGCACTAAAGGTCACGCTCTGGCAGCTATCCGAGAAAGTTGCGCGCCGCCTGCTCCGTGCCGGGTTGGCCTGTGAGGGCGTGCAGCTGAAGCTGAAAACCGCCGACTTCAAACAACTGTCCCGTTCCCGAAAACTACCGGGGGCAACGCGTCTTGCCGACGAAATTTATGCCGCGGCCGCGGCCCTTTTGCTCGGGGAAACAGACGGCAAACGGGAATTCAGGCTGATCGGTGTCGGCGCGGAACGCCTGACGGATGGCGCAGAGGCAGACCGGCCCGACCTCGCCGATCCCGACCGCGGCAAGCGGGTCAAGGTCGCGGACGCCATCGACGCCGTCCGCGCCAAGTTCGGCGACACCGCCATCGGCAAAGGGCGTGGGTTTAAGGGCTAATCTGTAATCTTCCAGCGTCGCCCTGAACTTGTTCAGGGCCCATTTATCAGGCGGCAGAGTTCGTGCGCGTTGAATTGTGTGAGCTGCATCAAGTTCAACATGACGGTGATACTTTATACAGAAAAACCCGGGACGTTTCCGCCCCGGGTTCTCCGTATCTATCGAAAGACCTATCAGCCGATGATGGCGTTTAGCGTCTCACTCGGCCGCATAGCGGCATCGCGTTTCGCCAAGTCCTGACGGTAGTATCCACCAAGATCCACCGGGCTACCTTCGGCGGCGGCGATTTCACCGATGATCTTGTCCTCGTTGGCGCGCATCTTTTCGGCGATGGGCGCGAAGTACGCCTTCAACTCAGCGTCTTCGTCCTGCGCCGCCAGTTCTTCCGCCCAAAACATCGCGAGGTAGAAGTGGCTTCCCCGGTTGTCGAGTTGACCGACCTTGCGGCCCGGCGATTTGTTTTCATCGAGGAACGTGCCGGTCGCGGCGTCGAGCGCCTTCGCCAGAACAGCCGCCTTGGGGTTGTTCTTGGCGTCCGCCAGGTGTTCGAGGGACGCCGCCAGGGCGCAAAACTCACCGAGCGAGTCCCAGCGCAAGTGGCCTTCCTCCGCGAACTGCTGGACGTGCTTCGGCGCGGAGCCACCGGCACCAGTTTCGAACATCCCGCCACCGTTCATCAGCGGCACGATGGACAACATCTTGGCGCTGGTGCCGACTTCGAGAATCGGGAACAGATCGGTGAGGTAATCGCGCAGCACGTTACCGGTGACCGAGATCGTGTCCTGCCCCTTCTTCATGCGCTCCAGCGAATAACGCGTGGCATCCTTTGGCGACATGATCTGGATATCGAGACCAGAGGTATCGTGGTCCGGCAGATAAGCTTCGACCTTCTTGATCAGTTCGGCGTCATGGGCACGATCTTTGTTCAGCCAGAAAATGGCCGGCTGACCGGATGCACGGGCACGGCTGACAGCCAATTTGACCCAGTCGCGGACCGCCGGGTCCTGGGTCATGCACATACGCCAAATATCGCCCTTCTCGACTGAATGTTCGATAAGGGTGTTACCGGCGCCATCGACGATACGAATTGTCCCGGCATCGGGTGCCGTGAAGGTCTGCGGGTGCGAACCGTATTCTTCGGCTTTCTGCGCCATCAAGCCGACATTGGAGACGCTGCCCATTTCCGACGGATCGAAGGCACCGAACTCTTTGCAGAAGTTGATAGTCTCGTCATAGACCGGCGCATAGCTTCTGTCCGGGATCACACACTTGGTATCGTAAGGATTACCGTCCGGGCCCCAGCCCTTACCGCCGCCACGGATCAATGCCGGCATCGACGCATCGATGATGACGTCAGACGGCACGTGCAGGTTGGTGATGCCCCTGTCCGAGTTGACCATATAGAGCGCCGGGCGATCCGCCATGCAGGCGTCGATATCAGCTTGAATTTCCGCGGCCTTGTCGGCATCCAGGGTTTTCACCTTGGACACCAGATCGCCGATTCCGTTGTCCGGATCCACACCCAGTTCAGCGAACGTAGTTGAATGCTTTTCCAGAACGGGCTTAAGGAACTCGCTCACCGCGTAGCCGAAGAGGATCGGGTCGGAGACCTTCATCATCGTCGCCTTGAGGTGCACCGAGAACAAAACGTCTTGGGATTTGGCGTCCGCGATTTCCGCCGCCAAAAAGTCTTTCAGCGCGGCGACGCTCATGAACGTGCCGTCCGCGACCATACCTTCATTAAGATCGACCGAGGGTTTCAGAACCGTCACGCTGCCATCCTTGCCGACGAATTCGATCTTGCCTTTGCCGGCCTGCGCCGCCGTGACGGTCACGGATTTCTCGTTGGCGAAGAAGTCGTTCCCGCTCATCGACGACACATGCGTCTTGGAGCCGGCCGACCATTCACCCATCGAATGCGGGTTCTTCTTGGCGTATTCCTTGACGGCGTTGGGTGCGCGGCGGTCTGAGTTACCTTCGCGCAGCACCGGGTTCACAGCACTGCCTTTGACGCTGTCATAGGCGGCTTGAATCTTTTTCTCTTCATCGGTTTTCGGATCGTGCGGGTAGTCGGGGATGGGATAGCCCTTTTCCTGCAGTTCCTTGATTGCTGCCGTCATCTGCGGGATCGATGCGCTGATGTTCGGCAATTTGATGACGTTGGCTTCCGGCTTCGTCACCAGTTCGCCCAATTCGGCCAGATCATCCGACTGGCGCTGCTCGTCGGAAAGAAGATCCGGAAATTGCGCCAGGATACGGCCGGCGAGAGAGATGTCCTTGGTGCCGACGCTGATACCTGCCGGCTTCGCAAACGCGCGAATAATGGGAAGAAACGAACCGCTCGCCAGTTCCGGCGCTTCGTCGACCTGTGTGTAGATAATATCGGGTGTATCGGACATTTTATTCTCCCATCGTTTAAAAACCGCCGCATAATCTTATCCGACCGGGCGTTTTGCAAGGTGTGAACTTTTCTGACACATGCGTCACCCTGAACTTGATTCAGGGTCCATTTCTAATCCGGCACATTTCCAGCGATGTCGGGAATGGGTCCTGAAACAAGTTCAGGACGACTATAAATAATTTATCTCACCAGCCGTCCATTTGCTTTTTCAGGTTATCGTCCAGCTTGTCCAGGAACTGCTGGGTCGTCATCCAGCCCTGTTCCGGTCCGACCAGCAACGCCAAGTCTTTTGTCATGGAGCCGCTCTCGACCGTATCGATACAGACGGTCTCCAGCGTTTCGGCGAATTTCACCAGATCGGGGGTATCGTCGAACTTGCCGCGGTAGGCCAGGGCCTGGGTCCACGCGAAGATCGAGGCGATCGGATTGGTCGAGGTCTTCTTGCCTTCCTGGTGCTGGCGGAAGTGGCGCGTCACCGTGCCGTGCGCGGCTTCGGTTTCGACCGTCTTGCCGTCCGGCGTCATCAACACCGACGTCATGAGACCCAGCGAGCCGAAGCCCTGCGCCACAATGTCGGACTGCACGTCACCGTCGTAGTTCTTGCAAGCCCAGACGAAGCCACCGTCCCATTTCAGCGCGCAGGCGACCATATCGTCGATCAGGCGGTGCTGATAGATAATGCCGGCTTCCTTGAACTTGTCGGCGAATTCGGCGTCGAAAACCTCCTGGAACAAATCGCGGAAGCGCCCGTCGTATTTCTTGAGGATGGTATTCTTGGTCGAGAGATACACCGGCCAACCGAGCGAAAGGCCATAATTCATGGAGGCACGGGCAAAGCCGCGAATGCTCTCGTCCAGGTTATACATGCCCAACGCGACGCCGCTGCCGGGTGCGTCATAGACCTCGTGCTCGATTACCTCGCCGCCGTCCTCGGGCTCGAACCGCATGATCAGTTTACCCTTGCCCGGGAACGTGAAATCTGTCGCCCGATATTGATCGCCAAAGGCATGGCGCCCGATGACGATGGGACGCGTCCAGCCCGGCACCAGGCGTGGGATGTTTTGGCAAAGGATGGGTTTTCGAAAGACCGTGCCGCCCAGAATGTTCCGGATCGTCCCGTTGGGCGAGCGCCACATCTGTTTAAGGCCGAATTCCTCAACCCGTTCTTCATCCGGGGTGATTGTGGCGCACTTCACGCCGACGCCGTGTTCCTTGATGGCGTTGGCAGCGTCAATAGAGATCTGATCCCCGGTCTCGTCCCGCTTCTGGATGCTCAGGTCATAGTATATCAGATCGATATCGAGGTACGGCAGGATCAGCTTGTCCTTGATGAACGCCCACATGATGCGGGTCATCTCGTCCCCGTCCAATTCGACGATCGGGTTCACCACCTTGATTTTAGACATTTTTGATCCTTTTTCGATTGCATGTGCGGCGCCCTTAAAGGCGGTCGCCGGAACTCTCTGCCTGGGTCGGCTTTACCGTGTCCAATATGTCGAAGACGTCTTCGAGACGGGGCACGACCTGAAATAAGTCCGGCGCCGCCTCGCCGGCGAAACCGGCAGTGACGAAGCCCTGCACCATCTCCGGCAAACCGTTCCAGAATCCATCTTCGCTCAGGACGATGATCGGCTTGGCGTGCAGTCGTAGTTGCTTCCAGGTAATGATCTCGACTGTTTCGTCCAGCGTGCCCAGGCCACCCGCCAACGATACGAAAGCATCGGACAGTTCGAACATTCGCTGTTTGCGCGAATGCATACTGTCGGTGATCTCCAGTTCGTTCGCCGTGTCGCCAACTTCGAGCTTCATCAGAAAATCTGGAATGACGCCGGTGACCTTGCCGTCCGCATCCCGAGTCGCGCGCGCGACCTCGCCCATCAATCCGACGCGGCCACCACCGTAGACCATCCGCATGTCGCGTTCGGCCAGACCGCGACCGAAGGCTTCTGCCGTTTTCATATAGCGCGGGTCGGCACCGGGCTTGGAGCCGCAGAAAACTGCGACGGAAACCTGTTTGTTCTTCATTTCTGTCATCACAATTGCGTGTATAGCACCACTGCCCCCGGCTTAGCGACCGTCAAGATGGACGAAATTCGCTGAAATTCCGGGAAAATTTCGCAATGCCCGGCACATGGCCGGCGCCTAGTGCTGGCGATTAAGAAGATTGAGAAAACATAGGCCATCCCCCTATCATCTGATGTCCAATCCGCCGACCGCGGGTTGGACATCCGCTTCCAATGTGGGAGTCATTTTTAGGAGGCCTATTTCATGACTGTTTCTAAAATTTTCCTCGGCACAGCTCTTGCTGCTGCCGTCGTTGTCGGCGGCAGCTTCGCCGCGTCTCAGAACGGTGCGTCTCTCGTATCCGTCGCGAACGCCGACACCATGGCGCAGCCGGTCAAGTTCAGTTCCGCCGAGAACACCATCAAGTACCGTCAGAACCTGATGAAGGCTATCGGCGGTCACTGGGGCGCCATCGCCACGACGCTTAAGGAAGGCGACAGCTTGGGCGCCATTGCCATTCACGCCGAAGCTGTCGCCGGGTTGGCGAAAGCCGCGCCGGCCGCGTTTGCCGAAGGCTCCGGCCCGATGGACGGCGATACCAAAGCCAAGGCTGAAATTTGGGATAATAAAGACGAGTTCGCGAAAGTCGTGATGGCTTTCCAGACTGAGACAGCAAAGCTCGCCGAAATCGCCGCGTCAGGCGACAAGGGCGCCATTGCGGCGCAGTTCGGTGAAGCCAGCAAGATCGGCTGCAAGGGCTGCCACAGCGAGTTCAAATCCAAGTAATCTGAACGCCTGAGCGGCGCGCGGTCAGTAGTTGAAAACTACGTAAGCGACCGCGCCCGCTATGGCGATCAGTACGATTGCGACGAACAGATTGCCGCGGGCACCTGTGGCCGTTTCGTCGGCAATCCCCTCTTTTCGGCCATCGACCATCGCTTTGATCAGCTTCTCACCCTTGAAGGTATAGAACGCGATGGCAGCCAAATGCAGCCCGATCAACCAATAAAGAATTGTCGAACCGATCTCATGGATTTCGGTCATCAGGCTGCTCGTGGAACCGCTGACAAGTTTCACCAGCGGTCCTTCGGTCAGGATATCGTCACTGGCAAAAAGACCCGTTGTCGCTTGCACGGCAACCACGGCAAGGATCGCCAAGACGGACAAGGCGCCCATGGGATTGTGACCGCGGTAATGCTCGGGTTTTCCGGCTAGTAGGCCCTTCGCATATGCCATGACGGCGGCCGGCCCCTTAACGAAATCCGCGAATCGCGCGTGGCGCCCCCCGACGACCCCCCAGCAGATGCGGAACAGAACCAACGCCAACACCACATGGCCACTAATGACATGAATATCCATGTTGCCGAATTCCTCGGACAACAATGACGTCACGATGGCTGCTACGAGGCCCCAATGAAAGATGCGAGTCGGCAGATCCCAAACCAGCACGTTCCCCACTTTACCCCCGGAACCGTTGACATTTTCGGACATTGAACCCCTCTCCCACGCAGGACATTACACCTACCGATGACGTTGGTAGCTTACGATATGGCGTCGGGGAAGTCACAAAAATGGCATCGGGCGCAACTTCCAGTGATCACGCGACGGCGCAATCCTCTTTCAAGGTGACCGGAAATGTGGCAATCAGTTGCTAATGTCCAAGACACCTATTCTGTTGGCCATTATTGGCCTGGTGGCGGTGGTCGCAGCCATCGTTCTGAACGAAGTCGCTCTTCGTGAGGAAATTGCCGGACCGGAAGCGCCTCCAACGGAAGCGCAAAGCCAGCCGCCTGTAGAATCGTCAGCCGTAGCGCCGGAAGGCGCCGAGCCTGCGCCGTCCATACCCAGTTTCGATGTCGTCCGCGTCAGCCCCGAAGGCGACGTCGTTATTGCCGGTCGCGCACCGGCGAACAGCAAAGTCAGCATTCTCGACGGCGATACCGTCATCGGCGAGGTCACGGCCGATGAGCGTGGCGAATGGGTGTTCGTTCCGACGGAGCCGCTCGGCATCGGATCGCGCGCACTGTCATTGCGTGCCGTCACCCCGGACGGTACGGAAGTCGCCTCTAACGAACCGGTCATCATGTCGGTGCCGGAACGCACTGCGGAACTTGGCGACGACCCGGCGCGGCAGCCCATGGTCCTAAAGTTCCCGAACGATCCAGACCGCCCCGTCCAGGTTTTGCAGCGACCTGATGGCGATGTTGATCGAAGAACATATCCGATCACCATCGATACGCTCGACTACGATACACGCGGCAATGTCGTCATCGGTGGAACAGCACCCGCCGGCGGAACGGTTCAGGTATATCTCGATAACGACTTGGTCGGCCGCGTTATCGCCGACGACAAGGGCGGCTGGACAGTACGTCCCGAGTCTCTTATCCCACCCGGGCAATACCGCCTGCGTGCCGACCATGTCGACGATAACGGCAAGGTTCTGTCCCGGGTCGAATACCCGTTTTCGCGGACCGAGGACATTAAGAGCATGGCGGATGGCACCTATATCCTCGTGCAGCCCGGAAATTCGCTATGGCGAATCGCGCGGCGCCTTTACGGCACAGGGTTTGGTTACACGCAGATCTTCGAAGCCAATAAAAACCGTATCACCGACCCGGACCTGATTTATCCGGGACAGGTTTTCGAAGTGCCCAACGTCAACTGACGCTAACCGTCCATCTTCTTCGCACTCCAAACCCAATAGCAGCGGTTTAGCCACCAAGGACAACAGTTCAAAATATGATCTAGCGCGCAACACGCCCCGCGCCGTCCGTGTCATAAGAACCGTTGGCGTCAGTGCTCCTTCCAGATGGAAATTTTCGACCAGTTCCAGGCGTTGCTTGCGGGTCAGGCGAAACCGTCCCCCAAGATCGCTTGACTGAGCACGCACGACGAACGGAATACCCTTATGGATGACCACAAAGCGCAGGCGACCGTCTACGCTTTTTGCGACAGCATACTTTCACTATTGGGTTTCGCCTTAAAATCTTCGGCATCGTTGCCAAACGAGGCCAGAACGGATTCGGATATTCCCACCCCAAATATGGGTTCGAGAAGAACATACGTGTCCGGTATCTCTAGTACTGTTTCCGGCCCGCTGATCGTGTAGACTCCCCCCCAACACGTTGCGAAAACCTGGGAGCAATAAAGTGCTGGATACCGTCCTTGTTCCGATTAACCGTGCCGGATACCCGTTCATCGCCATATTCGCGGTGGCGGCGCTGATCCTCTATGCCTGGTGGGAGCCGCTGGGTGTCATCGGCCTTATTCTAACGGCTTGGTGTGTCTACTTTTTCCGCGACCCGGACCGGACGACGCCGCTGGGCGACTCGCTCGTCATCAGCCCCGCCGATGGTGTCGTGCAGTCGATCGTCAAAGCCGTTCCGCCGGCCGAGCTAGAGATGGGCACCGAGCCGCTGACGCGTGTCGCCGTGTTCATGAACGTGTTCAACGTGCACGTGAACCGGGTCCCCATGAGCGGCCGGATCACTGCTAAGCATTACCGCCCGGGCAAGTTCTTCAACGCTTCGCTGGACAAGGCGAGCGAGTTCAACGAACGCATGTCCCTCAAGGTCACGACCGACGACGGCGCCGAGATCGGCTTTGTGCAGATTGCCGGTCTGGTCGCGCGGCGCATTCTGTGTGACGTCGCCGAAGGATCGCCCGTTCAAGCAGGCAGCCGTTTCGGACTGATCCGCTTCGGTTCGCGTGTGGATGTCTACTTACCTGACGGTGTTAAGCCCCTGGTAGTCGAAGGTCAGACCTCAGTCGCCGCCGAAACCGTGCTGGCCGACCTCAAGGTCAAGGGCGAGCCGATGACCGGTGAAGTCCGTTAATATGAACGAAGTTCCCGAACCCGAGACGCCCGATCCTTCGGACGCGCCCACGCGGCGCGGTATCCGTGTCATCAGCTTGAACAAGCTGATCCCCAACATGCTGACGCTGACGGGCCTGGCGTCGGGCCTGACATCGGTGCGGTTCGCCCTGCATGAGCAGTGGGAATTCGCGGCGATGGCGCTCTCCGTTTCGGCAATTCTGGATGCCTTGGACGGCCGCGTCGCGCGCCTGTTGAAAGGCTCCAGCCGGTTCGGCGCGGAATTGGACTCCCTCTCCGACTTCGTCTGCTTCGGTGTTTGCCCCGCGCTTATTCTTTATCTGTGGGCGATGCAGGATGCCGGACGCTGGGGCTGGATCGTCTGTATGTTATTCGCCATGTGCTGTGGCCTGCGCCTGGCGCGCTTCAACGTGGCTCTCGAAGATCCGAATAAGCCTGCCTGGAAGAGCCAGTTCTTTACCGGCGTCCCCGCCCCCGCCGGGGCCGGCCTGGTGCTGCTGCCGCTGATCCTGTCGTTCAATTTCGGCGACACGTTCGTGCGTTCTCCCGGCGTGGTGGCGATTTGGGAACTGATCTGCGGTGCTCTGTTCATCAGCACGATCCCAACGTTCTCGTTCAAAACCTCACGTATTCCCCGCGCTTGGTTGCCGGCGGTGATGTTCAGCGTCACTGTCTTTGCTGCCTTCGTTTTCACGGCCCCTTGGTGGACCCTGTCGGCGATCCTTACCGTCTACTTGGTATCGATGCCCCTCAGCTTTCGGCGTTACCGTCGCCTGACGGCGCGGGATGCAGCGGGACTGACCGAAGAAGAGGAAGAAATCGAAGTCGATCTGGACGATCTGGACGAAGACAACGACCGGCGCCCCTAAGGGGTCTTATTCCGCCGGTTGCGGCTCGCGATTTCGTATCCGGCGCCACGTCTGACCGGCGTTTTCCCGCAGCATCAACGCACACGGCGTCACCACCAGCGTGAGAACCGTCGCGAAGGCCAATCCGAACACGATAGCCGTCGATAACTGCGTCCACCACTGCGTCGACGGCGCGCCGATATTCACGCTACGGTCAACGAAGTCGATGTTGATGCCGAGCACCATCGGGATCAGGCCCAGGATGGTCGTGACCGTCGTCAACATCACCGGACGAAGGCGCTGTGCACCTGTCTTTAGGATCGCATCTCGGACCGACGCGCTGTCTTCGCGCAACCGATCGAAGGTATCGATCAGCACGATGTTGTTGTTAACGACAATCCCCGCCAACGCGATCACGCCGATACCGCTCATGACGATGCCGAACGGCTGTCCCGTTATCAAAAGCCCGATGAACACACCGATGGTCGACATGATAACGGCGGACAGGATCAGAAACGCGGAATAGAAACTATTGAACTGGGTCACCAGGATCAGCGCCATCAGGAACAATGCGACGCCAAAGGCTTTCGTCAGGAACGCCTCGGCTTTTTTCTGTTCTTCGTCTTCGCCTTTAAACTTAATACTAAGGCGCGGGTCGAACCCGGTACTTTCGATCCACTTCTGAATCTCGGCAACCTTGGCATCGACAAGGATTCCCTCCGCGACATCGGCCTTCACCGACATCACGCGGAAAGCGTCCGTGCGGTTCAGTGTGCCGGTTTTCTGCTGCGGCTTTACCGTCACGAAGTTGCCGATCGGCACCGAGCCGCTGTCCGTCTCGACGCGAAGATCCCTAAGCCGGTCCAGGGTGCGGTACTGCAACGGATAGCGGGCGCGCACATCGATCTCGTCTTCCGAGTCATCGGGCCTGTACTCGCCGAGTTTCAGGCCGTTCGTCGCCAACTGAATGGTTAGACCGGTCACTTCGATGTCGGCGTTGAACTTGGCTGCTTGTGCGCGGTCGACATCGACGACGTACTCGATCCCGGGTAAGGGGCGACTATCTTCGATGTTGATCAGCCCCGGCATCTCGTCCATGAACGCGCGCAGCTTCGCCGTTGCCGGCGCCAGTAGGCTCGGGTCGTGGCTGGAAAACTGAACCTGAATAGCTTTACCGACAGGCGGTCCGGCTTCGGCCTTACGACGGTCCACGTATATACCCGCGAGGTCGTCGGTACGCTCTGCGATCTCGTTCAGAATCACATCAGCCGTCGGACGCTCATACCATTCATCGAATTCAAGCGTGATCTCACCGATGATGTCCAAAGCGTCTTCCGAGCGTTCCTCCATGCCGACGCGCGTATACATGGCGCGGATCCCATCGACACCGGCAATCCGTTGCTCGACTTCTCGCATCAAGGCATTGTTCTCGTGCATCGACATATTGCCGCGTGCGCGCACCTGCAGCTTAGCAAGTTCCGGCTCGACCTCGGGAAAGAACTCGACGCCTTTACCCAAGGCCCCATACAAAACCTGCACGGCGATCAAGACGGCAACGGCACCCGCCAGGACCTTGCCTGGGTGCAGGAGCATCGTGTTGAGAAATCTGACATATCTGCCGGTAGCGCCTGAAATTCGAGAAATATCGAACTTACTAGAGCCCGCCAGCTCGCGAGTCAGCTCGACATCAACGGCACCGCCTGCCTTGCCGAACTGCGCCCCCAAAGTCGGCACGAAGACCAACGCCATGGCGAGGGACGCCGCCAACGTCACCAATAGCGTGATGGGCAGAAACTTCATGAACTCGCCGACGATCCCAGGCCAGAAAAGTAATGGCGTAAACGCCGCCAGCGTCGTCGCCGTCGAGGCGATGATCGGCCAAGACATGCGCTTGGCCGCAATCGCATAGGCGTCGCGTTTAATCTCGCCTTCGGTCATCTTGCGGTCGGCGTATTCGGTAACGACGATGGCGCCGTCCACCAGCATGCCGACGGCGAGGATTAGGCTGAACAGAACGACGATATTCACCGTCATACCAAACAAATAGAGCGTAAGAATAGCCGCGAGGAACGAGCCTGGGATGGCGATGCCAACCAGCCCCGCCGTGCGCAGGCCGAGTGCCGCAACGACGACGACCATCACCAATAGCACCGCCGAAAGCACGTTGTTCTGCAGGTCCGTCAGCATCAGGCGGATATCGTCGGACTTGTCCTGCATGAAAGTAACGTTGATCGCATTTCGCAACGGGTCCGGCCACAACGCCTGCGAGGTAGCAACGGTGGCACGGACGCGCTCGATGGTTTCGATGATGTTTTCGCCGGTCCGCTTTGACACCTCGAGCGCCAGCGCCGTCCGTCCGTCGACACGGGCAAAGCTGGTGCGATCCTTGTAGCCACGGCGCAACTCGCCAATATCGCCGAGCGTGACGGCCGCATCGCCATCGACCCGCACCGGCATGGATGAAATATCCTCAACGGTTTCAAACAACCCCGGCACCTTAATCGAGAACCGGCCGGAACCGTTGTCCTGCGACCCCGCCGCGACCAAGAGGTTGGAACCGGCAACCCGCTGTGCCGTCTCAATCGGTGACAGGCCGTAGCTTTCGATGGCAACCGGATCGAGGATCACCTCGACCAACTCGTCACGATCACCGGCGATATTAACTTCCAGGACCTGGGAAATGCCTTCGATATCGTCGCGGAGATCGCGCGCCAATTTCAACAGCGCACGCTCTGGCACGTCGCCGGACAGGGCCACGACAATCACTGGAAACAGCGAGAAATTGACCTCGTGCACTTCAGGTTCTTCGGTTTCCGCCGGCAGGTCGGGCTTGGCGAGATCAACCTTTTCGCGCACATCGAGCAACGCCTGATCGGCATTGAAGCCGGCATCGAATTCAAGGGTAACGTTGGCGCCGCCTTCGTAAGCGGAGGCGCGCATTTCCTTGACGCCTTCGATGGCCCGAAGTTCCTGCTCCATCGGGCGGATCAACAGTCGCTCGGCATCCTCCGGCGAAATACCTTCGTGATGCATCGATACGTAGATGATGGGAATGTTGACGTCCGGGTCGGCTTCCTTGGGGATGTCCTTGAAAGCGATGGAACCTGCGATCAAGACAAGGACTAACGCGCCGATAACGGTCCGCGCGTGACTGACGGCGGCGTCGATGATCGCGTTCATGTGCCGGCGTCCGTACTCGCGTCAGAGTCCGTACTTGGGCCGGAGCCGGTCGCCCCTGCCGGGACAGCGTTTACCTGCTGTCCGTCTTTAACGAATTCCTGCCCGACGGTGATCAACTGAACTGTGCCTTCAAGCCCCGTCACCCAGGCGCCCGTGGGCGTATCCTCGATGATGGAGATCGGGTGAAATTGAACCGTCTCCGTTTCATCGACCACACGAACGCCAAGGCGGCCTTCGTCATCCAACGTCAGCGCCGACGGCGGTATCTGATGCGCAGGCCGTGCCCGGCCCAACAGTTCCACGCCGGCAGTTTGGCCGGCCGGGATCGCGCCATCGGCATTGTCGATATAGATTTCGACGCGGAAGGTACGGGTTTTATCGTCGGCGACACGAGATACGAAATGAACGGTGCCGCCGATCTCACGGCCGCTCGGCAATCTCACCGTCGCAAGGTCATCAACGGCGACGTCGGCAATATTGCGCTCGGCGACGTTTACCGACACACGCATGGGGTCGAGATCGATCACGGTAGCGACATGGTCCCCGACGGCGACGTAATCGCCGGGTTCGACCTCAAGCGCTTCGACGAACCCATCGAAAGGTGCGCGGATTTTGGTCCGTGCAATATCCAGCTGGATCGCCGCCAACGCCGCTTCCGCCGCAGCCAAGGTCGCCGACGTCTCCGCCAATTTCACTTGCGATTCGTACTGCTTTTTCTGGAGATTACGGGACGCATCGTTGACGATCTTCGCCGACTTCATCTGCGCTTGCGCTTCTGCGAGCTTGGCGCGCCGGTCGTCCATGTTCAGTTCGACGAGAACGGTGCCTTTGGTGACGGTAGCGCCTCTTTCGACGGACCGCGACTTGACCTGCCCGGCTGTCTCAGCGCGTATCTCTGCGTCCACGATCGTTTCCGTCAGGCCGGTCAACGAGATATGACGCAGATGATTGCTCGGGGCGATCTCGGCGACTCTGACCGAGACGATCTCACTATCAGGCTTTGTCGCCTGTTCTTCGGCGACATTGTCATCTTTGAAAAGTGCGCCGGAGGCGATCCACAGCACCGCAACAACGACCAGTGCGATCGCTAGAATGGATGAACGGCCCAACTTCAAAGAACGGCGTTCTTTTTTTGCATCGGTCTTGGTCTCAGGTTCGTCCATGTTATCTGTCCTGCGCCGATAATTCGGCACGCCACTATAGCTACATCTTTTACGCCCAAAGGTAGATAACCGATCATACGCGCACGGCAATACCTAATATTGCATTGCAACAATTCCCGTGCATTAAGCTTCAAGGAGCCTAACCGATATCGGTATCCCTTTCCCAGGGTGCCACCGGCGTAAACGCCTCGACCAAAGTATCGACGAAGGCCCGCACTTTCGCGGAAAGGTTCCGATTGTGCGGCCAGACGGCGAAGATACCAGCCTCGCCAGGGGTCTCGAATTCCTGCAGCACGGGGACCAGCCGCCCCGCCTTGATATCTTCGCTAACGACGAAGGTCGCGGCGCGGAACAGCCCCAACCCCGCCAGCGCTGCTTCGTGCAGGGCAATCCCGTTGTTCGCTTCGACGCGGCCGGCGACATCCATGGTACGCGGCCCGTCCTCGCCCTTGAACTCCCATCGGTTCAGAGACGTCGGAATACTGAATTTCAGGCATTGATGGCTTGCCAAATCGTCCGGGGTCTGCGGCACGCCGAAACGCTCCAGGTATGAGGGGGCGGCAACCACGACACGCTTCGGCACACCCAACTTCCGAGCGACCAGCGACGAATCCATGAGCACCCCGATGCGGATTCCGACGTCGAACCCTTCCTCCACCAGATTGGATATGCTGTCGGACAGAGTCAGATCGACTTGCAACTCAGGATATTTTTCCAGCATCGCCGGCATTAACGGCATGATCTGATATTGACCGAAGGCCATCGACGCGTTGACCCGCAACACGCCACGTGGTTCGAAAGTTGACAACGAGACCGTCTGTTCGGCCTCTTCGACCTCGGCCAGGATCGGCGACACACGCTGATAATAAACCCGCCCTTCTTCCGTCAGGCTGAGTTTGCGTGTCGTGCGGCTGAGCAGCCGGACGCCAAGACGGTCTTCGAGCCGTCCGATGAGCTTGCTCACCGCCGACGGCGTCATACGTAAATCCCGCGCCGCCCCTGAAAAGCTGCCGCTTTCCACGACTTTGGCGAAGGTTTCCATCTCACTGAAGCGATCCATGCCGGGATATTAGTGCCTATTATTCATCAAATATAGTCTTATTTTAGTTATTATCGACTGAGAGGAATTTTTATAGAGTCTTCCAAGGAGTGAAGGTGAGGATTCGTTATCACCAATCATTTAGGAGACAGCGAAATGAACAACATGAACACATCGCAGATTGGATCGGGCAAAGGCATATCGGCCCATGATATCGAAGCTGGTATCCGCCTCGGCCGCCGCCTTCGCGCCCAAGCGGTGCGCGATACAGTCAACCGTGTCCGCCACTACTTCGCAGACCCGCGCTGAATCGCGATAGACGCGATCTCACCGATTTTATCTGAGACCACCCTGTAACCTTCCCCTCCCTTCCCCCAGGGAGGGGAACCCTTTTACAGGCATGGCACGACACCGCCACCGGCGCCGCCACCAATCGTCCCTCCACCGAGAGACACAACCGTCGGCGACGACGGCGCGGCACTGTTGACCACCGTTAGCGTTCCCCCCGCGACAGAGACACCGGCACCACCGACCGACGGCAGAATCGACGGCAACGCCACCGGATTGGCCGGACCGGCAGCCGTTTCGAATTCGCTGAGGTCGTCCCAGTTCGTGCTGCCGTCGGGCCGTTGTTCGACGACGATATCAACACCGATCATGGTCAAACGTGGCACCGCCATATCACCGCGCAGCAGCGGCAGTAAATCCACCTCTGCCACCAGTTGCTTGGCGACCAGCATATCCGGCTTCGTCCCCCAATCGGCATTGCGAATGCGGACGTCGCCGATACTGAGACTGGGCGGAAAGGTCATGTTAAGACTGACGTCTCCACCGACTGTCAGCCGCCCGGCATAGCTGTTGGCAATCCGGTCCATCAGTTCTTTACGCAGATCACCCAGTTCTGTGAGCCGCGCGTAGGATATCAATACCGCAATACAGCCGACAAAGACCGCGAGTTTAACGGAGAATTTAAAGACTTTAGCGAGGAACCCCAACATCCACTTTTTCCTGTCGGTCTGTTTCGTTTGATTTCGTTGTTATTTGCAAAGGGGTCGGCTGGTAATCCCGCGCCCAGGCTTCAGCTGTCTTGAGCGCCTTGGCGTCCAGACGCGGTTTCAGCCGCTCGGCATTCGTTTTCGATGTCTCGTCGTTAAAAGACGCCGCAACCAGAAACCATCCCATCGCATCTTGAAGATCTTTCCTACCGCCACGCGATGCCAACAAATACCCCAACTGGCGCTGCGCCGGCACGACACCCGCACCGGCGGCAAGTTCCAAGTGATCCTCCGCCCTGTTCAGGTCGGCTTTACCGCCGACACCGTCCTGATACATGACGGCAAGATTGTAATGCGCGAACGGATCGCCGCCTGCCGCCGCTTTCGCGTACCACTCCCGCGCCGCCGGTTTATTGGTCGGCCCATAAGTACCGCGAACGAGAAGGTTGGCCAGGTCGTACTGTGCCCGCGTCAGCCCACCTTCGGCAGCTGCAGATATCAACGACATACCGTGTTCATGATCGACCGGCACGCCGATCCCTTTCAGGTACGCAACGGCTAGATTGTAAGTCGAAGGCCCATGTCCCATTTGGGAGCCTTTTTCGAAATGCTGCATGGCGAGGCTCGGGTTCTTTTTGACGCCAAGCCCTCGCAGATGGATAACGCCGAGCGCATGGGCGGACTCGGCGACCTTAAGTTCCTCGGCGTCATGGAAAAGATCGAAAGCATCCTGGCGGTCCTGGGGACCACCCTGCCCGCGCCACAACAGAACGGCCAGATTGTGGGTGCTGATCTCGTGACCGGCATCCGTCAGTTCGCGCCACAGATCACGCGCTGTCACGTAGTCGCGGCCGCGATAGGCGTCGAGTGCACTGCCGAAGACTTCATCTAACGGATTGACCGGCTCGGCACTGTTCGGGTCGCCTGCGCCCGCCGGCAGGTCCAGAGGCATACCTGTATCCGCCCCGGGCGGAATGACCGGCACAGGTGCCCACTCACCAGGTTGAGTGTTCCCGCTCGAAGGGACCGGTTCCAAGTTCAAATCGATGCCCGGCGGCAACTCCATGCCGGGGTCTTGGGCGCGCACCATGCCCCCTGCCGTCAACGTCAGACAGGCAGCCAAACAAACGGCTATGGCGCGTGCGTATTCCATGCCCGCAACCTACGCCGTGTCACCAAATAAAGGATTAAGAGCCGGCGGTTGTTTTCGCTGCCGGTTTGGTCGTTTTCTTGACTTTGCGTTTCGGCGCTTTGCCCTCAGCAACACGCGCCTGGTCCTTGGCGATGCGCTGCATTTCCTGCAGACCGGCGGCGATCGATTTCAGCACGCTCGCACTTAATCGCGCGACCATTTCCTGCTCGGCCGCCTTGGGATTGTCCGGCATACGTTTGACGATGTCGTCGAGTTTGGATTGCATCTCGGCCAAGGTTTTAGGATCGACGCCCAATTGCGGCGCGCCCTCCTTGTTCACCAA
Source organism: Rhodospirillales bacterium (assembly GCA_965216765.1). Classification (GTDB taxonomy): domain Bacteria; phylum Pseudomonadota; class Alphaproteobacteria; order Rhodospirillales; family Casp-alpha2; genus UBA4479. The sequence goes on along the minus strand of OZ244199.1, from coordinate 4,015,363 downwards.
GCGACCATCGGCAGCAGCATTGAGGGTTTTATCTACCCAGGCCCGAATGGTCATGTTTTCCGCCTGCGCCGCGGCCTTCACCTTCTCGCGCGTCTCGGCAGAGGCGCCGGTAATCGTCCAGCTTCGGTCCGAAGCCGTCGGGGAGCTATCCGCGGGTGGCGCCATGTGTAGTCTCCTTTTTATTTTTAGGCCGGGTGTCTTCGGGACATCGCGACATTACACCGCACCCACCACAACGGCAAAACTTCGATCAGTATCTCGCCTTTATCCCTCGTCCTTTCGGGAGCCGGTACGGCGGTCACCCGTCCGGCGATCGTCACCAGACCGCCTGTCGCCGTCACTCGCGCGGCGCTCCGGAAGTCCCGGTGGCCGCCCCTTATCCAGTTGACGCTGATCCTTGCCGGAGCGGCGCTCTTTGCGCATCTTGCGCCGATCCTTCCGGCGGCGGTCACGGCGTATCTTGCCGACTTGATAGCCGATATAGCTGCCGACGATCAGCAGTACGCCGGTTAGAGCGAAGACCAGCAAGGTGATCTTTATCCAAGGCGGCGATTCCGGCTTCGGCGGTTCGTTCGGAAAAACGCCGTGCAATTCGGCTTCCAAGAATCGCTCCAACTCGGCATCGGACAACCGCATTTCTTGCGACATGGGATCGCTGTCCGGCAACGCGAGTCTGAGGCCTTCTTGCGGACGCGGCGGTGCGGGTTCGGCGGCTTTCGCCGGCCGTGCCCACGGCAGATAGGCGATTGCCTGACAATCGCGGGTGCCGCCGTCCATGCGCACCGGTTCCGTCATCTCGCCGCGCTGACGCCCGCCGCGAATAATATACATCGCCTCAAAGATGCCGGTGCCCAGCGCGCTCTCAACCGTGTCGCGGATTTCCGATTGCCGAGACGCAACGTCCTTTTCAGCGTCTTCCAGTTTCAACGGCTGCGCCTCGAAAATCTGCGCCATCACGTCCAGCAGGACTGGCAACCGCGCACACAGCCGCTGAAAGGCATCGGCATCCGTGACCGTCATGTAAGTCGTGACGGTAGTTCGGCCCTGATAGCCTTTCTCGGAGATCGCGGCGACGGTCGCGTTCTTGATCTGGACGTGAACTTTATCGGCCGCCACGGGAAGGGGGGCGCCCAAGCCCGCGCCGAACATCACTGCCAAACTCAAGTACAAAAAAATGCGGCGCACGATCACTCTCCGACCATGCACTGACTATAGCCCTTTTACGTGCCGCTACCTATGACAAGCGTCACGGGTGCAGCGTCACGGCTCAATAGACCGCGTCAGCCGGCGGTGGCGCAAGCTCGAGATCGGCACTCGCTTTTTCCATCCACGCGTCGCGAGCTTGGCGCACCTCGACAAAATGGTGCCGCGCCTTTTTTTGGGTCGGCGCCAGCGCCTCGCCATAAAAGAATTCCGGCAATTCGTCATCTTCCGGCTTGAAGCCAGCCTGATCGTTGAACGCCTTTTCATAGTTCAGCGTTTCAATCCCGATCTGCTTTAAGAAAGTATCCGGCAACTCCGTGCCGAGGGCACTGTTGACCGCGCTCACCACCAGTTCGTGGTTGATATTGGTGACGGATCGACCGAACACGCACAACCCGACTGAATCAGCGGCCGCGCATAGCATCTGAATATTGAGGCTTTCGCCGACCAGTTCTTCCGTCGACTTCCCGTCGCATTCGAACGTCGGTAAATTGCCGGTCGTATGATCGGCGCCCTGCGCGGTCAGCATCATCGAAAGGCCGGTAACTTCGATGACGCGCGGATCATATGCACTAATCGCCTGTTTCTTGATGACGGGCACGCGGCGTATACCGTAATGCTCACCGACGCGGGCCGCCCCTTGCGCCAAAAGCTTGCCGCGCGCGGTACCTTTGCGAATGTCGTCGAGCGCCGCTTCCATGAACGGCACATCGCCGAATTCAGCCTCGCCGTTTTCCATCAAGATCGCCAGCGTCGCCCCCAGTTCGATGGTGTCGATACCAAGGTCATTGGCGATGCCGTTCAGCTGCGCGACGTCGTCCGGCTCCGTGAGGCCGCAGTTGGTCCCCAACAGGCCAATGGTCTCGTACTCCAGCGGCGAGACGACTTCATTTCCATCTTTGTTAACATAAATGTTGGAGCATTTGATCTGACAGCCGGGCATGCAGGCGTGCGTCGGCTCGCCACCCCGTGCCACGTTCTGTTCGCGGATGAAATCGCCGCCCATACGGTTGCGCTCGACCTTCGTGTCGGCGACCTGACCGTGCGAGAAGTTACGAACCGGCAGACTGCCCATGGCGTTCATCACGTCGGCGACGAGTGCCGTGCCTTTTGCGCCCAAGTTCTGCACGGCTGCGTCATCACGCAGCTTGGCACCATATTCCTTCACGCCGACCATCACGCCCTTACGGTCGTGGAACGTCGGCATCTTGTGCTTTTCGCAGACCAGCGCCTTGACCTTCTTCGACGCCATCACCGCACCGACACCGCCGCGCGCGGCAATGCGAACCGGACGACCTTCGGGGTCAGAGAACGAAATTCCCGACATCAGACCGCCGTATTCACCAACCGGCCCCAGGATACCGAGCGCAACCTTGTCGCCGTAGGCCTCGTGTAACTTGGTCGCCGTCTCGATGACGCCTAACCCCATGAAGGGGGCAGCGTCATGGAAGGTGATTTCGCGGTCCTTGGTAATGTGAATGACGACCCAGTCGTCGGATGCGTTCTCGAGCGTAAAGCCGCAAATTTCGGCCTGACCCATGGCGAAGCCGAAAGTGCCACCTGCATTCGCTTCTTTGATACCACCGGTCAGCGGGCTTTTGCAGCCGACACTGATGCGGTTCGCGTTCGACATGTTCGACCCCGCGAAGGCACCAACGGAAAAGATCAGCGGATTTTCCGGTGACAGCGGGTCGACGGTGGCGACACCGCGCTCGTACAGATCCTTGGCGATGAAATAGCGTCCGGCGCGGGCGAGTTGTTCGCCTTCCCATGTCTCGCGGGAAACCTCGCGGCTGGCAAGGTCGATTGTCAGGTATTCGCGCATATTAGCACTCCAGGGGGCGGCTCAAATCATAGGCGCTGAATCGCGCACATATTGAGCGCTAGGTAACGCCACAATGTACGAACTTCAAGATGTTAAATTATTTAAATAACTATAATAAAAAGTGTTATTGAAAACTATATATTTTACAATGAGTTAAATAGCCATAGGCCAACTCAGGTTATTTCCAGATCGGCTTGCCGGAACCGGGTATACCGAGGGACTCCCAGATATCGTCGACGCGTTTGACGACGTCGTCGTCCATGCGGATCTTACGGCCCCATTCGCGGTCGGTCTCGGGCGGCATCTTCGTGGTGGCGTCAATGCCGAGCTTGCCGCCGAGCCCCGACTTCGGCGACGCAAAGTCCAGGTAATCGATGGGCGTACCCTCGATCACCGTCAGGTCACGGCCCGGGTCGACATTGGTCGAGAGCGCCCATATCACATCTTCCCATTTGCGGGCATCGATATCTTCATCAACCACGATGACGAACTTGGTGTACATGAATTGCCTGAGATATGACCACACGGCCATCATCACGCGCTTGGCGTGGCCGGGGTACGCCTTCTTCATCGACACCACGGCGACCCGGTAGGAGCAGCCTTCGGGCGGCAGCCAGAAATCGACGATTTCCGGGAACTGCTGTTGCAATAGCGGCACGAAAACATCGTTCAGCGCTTCACCTAGTACCGACGGCTCATCCGGTGGCCGCCCGGTATAGGTTGATAGATAGATCGGGTTCTTGCGCATGGTAATCGCAGTGACCGTGAAGACCGGGAACGGCTCGACCGAGTTATAAAAACCTGTGTGATCACCGTATGGCCCCTCGTCGCCGTAGTCTGTCAGCGACACCTCGCCCTCGATGACGATTTCGGCGGTCGCCGGGACCTTGAGCGGCTGCGTCACGCAATCCACCAGGCCGACTTTCTCGCCCCGCAGCAGGCCGGCAAATTGATACTCCGACAGCGTATCCGGCACCGGCGTGACCGCAGCCAGGATCGTCCCCGGATCGGCGCCCAGAACGCAGGCAGCCGGCAACGGCGCCGGTTTTTCGTCTTTCCAGCGCTGCCAGTGCTGCGCGCCGCCCCGGTGCTTAAGCCAGCGCATCAGTGTCGTATTCTTGCCCGTCACCTGCATGCGGTAGATGCCGAGATTGAAGTCGTCTCGCTTATCTCCACCCTTCTTATCATTGGGGCCTTTCGTGACAACAAGCGGCCAGGTGATTAGCGGCGCGGGCTCATTCGGCCAGCAGCTCTGGATCGGCAGTTTATTCAGATCGATCTCGTCGCCGGTGAGGACAACTTCTTGGCAATACGCCGTCGAGGCCTTCGTCGGCTTCATCGCCATCACGGTTTTGACGAGCGGCAGCATCTCCAGCGCTTCGCGCCAGCCACCCGGCGGTTCCGGCTGGCGCAAAAAGGCCAGTGTCTCACCGATTTCGCGCAACTCCGCCGGTTCGCGGTTCATGCCCCAGGCAACACGCTCGACGGTGCCGAACAGGTTAACCAGCACCGGCATCTCGGACGGGGTACCGTCAGATTTCACGACGTTTTCAAACAGGATTGCGGGGCCATCTTCAGCGATGACGCGTGTCTGAATCTCGGTCATTTCCAGGACCGTTGAGACGCGTTCAGTGACCCGCACGAGGCGTCCGGTTTTCTCAAGTTTGTCGATAAATTCGCGCAGCGACGCATAGGCCATAAACGCCCCCTCCTCTATCGCCGCAAGGTGGCCCCTGCCGTGCCGGGGGTCAAGTTCAGGAAATTGCGGCTAAACGGCTCTCGCCATTGTCAATATGGTCTCGAAACGTCTAGAGTCCGGCTCAGGGTTGAGATTTGCGGCAACTGTCCGCTTGGGGTTTCTATACGACATGGCTGACGGCACGTCCGAGAGAAAAGACACAATCAGCGCTTCAAGTTTGCAGCGCCTAATAGATATCGGCATTTCCCTTTCATCTGAACGCGATACGAACGTTCTGATGGAAAACATCCTGCTCGAAGCAAAGAGCCTTGCCAACGCCGACGGCGGAACGCTTTACATCCGGACGGAAGACAACCGGCTGCGCTTTGAGATCATGCGCACCGACAGTCTGAATATCGCCATGGGCGGCACCACGGGCAAAGAAATCAACTTCCCGCCGCTCAACATGTTCGATCCGAAAACCGGCGAGCAAAACCTCAAGAACGTAGCCAGTTGCGCCGCCGTCACCGGCGAATCGATCAACATCAAGGACGCCTACGAAGACGACAACTTCGACTTCTCGGGCACCAAGAAGTTCGACGAAGGCACCGGTTATCGGTCGAAGTCTTTCTTGTGTGTGCCGCTCCGCAACTCGCAAGACCAAGTCATCGGCGTACTACAACTTCTCAACGCCATCGATCCGGAAACCAACGAGGTAGATGATTTCGGCGAGGACATCCAGCCGCTGATCGAAGCCTTGGCATCCCAGGCCGCCGTCGCGCTCGACAACCAGCAACTTCTGGAAGCGCAGAAGAAGCTGTTGGACAGCTTCATTGAGCTGATCGCGTCGGCGATTGACGCCAAGTCCCCCTACACCGGCGGCCACTGCCAACGCGTACCGGAATTGACCAAGATGCTGGCCGCCGCCGCCTCGGACGAGAAAGAAGGCCCGTTCGCCGACTTCCAACTGACCGACGAAGAATGGTATGAACTTCACATCGCGGCGTGGTTGCACGATTGCGGCAAGGTCACGACACCGGAATATGTCGTCGACAAAGCAACCAAGCTAGAGACCATCTACAACCGTATTCACGAGATTCGCACCCGCTTTGAAGTAGTGAAGCGTGACAAGGTCATCGAGTATCTCAAGGCTGTCATGGCCGGTGGCGACGAAGACAAACTGCGAAGCGAGCTTGAAGAGCAACTGGCGCAACTGGACGACGACTTCGCCTTCATCGCCGAGAGCAACGTCGGCGGCGAGTTCATGGCGCCGGAACGAGTCGAGCGGGTCAAACAAATCGCCGGCATCAAGTGGACGCGCACTCTTTCAGACCGGCTTGGCCTCTCCTACGAAGAAGCCAAGCGTGCCGAGCGCGAACCGGAACCGACGCTACCGGTCGAAGAAGACCTGCTTTCAGACCGCTATGATCACGTCATCTACCGCGAAGGCGTGCAGCAGACGGCGGAAGACGAGAATCCCTGGGGCTTCAAGCTCGATGTGCCGGAGCATCTTTATAATCTTGGTGAGGTCTATAACCTGTGCATTGCACGTGGCACTTTGACCGAAGAAGAACGCTTCAAGATCAACGACCACATCGTGCAAACCATCATTATGCTGGAAGCGCTGCCTTTCCCGAAACACCTTGCGAAGGTGCCGGAGATGGCGGGCGGCCACCACGAAAAGATGGACGGTACAGGCTATCCGAAAAAACTCAGCAAGAACGACATGTCGGTCCCGGCGCGTATCATGGCCATCGCCGATATCTTCGAAGCCCTAACCGCCGCCGACCGCCCCTACAAGGCACCGAAAAAACTTTCGGACAGCGTCAAGATTATGTCCTTCATGAAGAAGGATGCACATATCGACGACGAACTGTTCGAACTGTTCCTGCGCTCCGGCGTCTACAAGGAATATGCGGAACGCTTCCTGCTGCCTGAGCAATTGGACGAGGTCGATATCGCACAGTACCTGCCGCAGACTGAAGCCGCCGAGGGCGACGACTAGTCCTTCATGGTCGCGATCTACATCGACGCCGACGCCTGCCCCGTCAAAGATGAGACAAAATCCGTCGCCAAGCGCCACGGCATCAAAACCATTTTGGTCAGCGATGGCGGCATACGGCCTTCGGACGAACCGCTGGTCGAAAACGTCTATGTCGCCCAGGGGGCAGATGCGGCTGATGATTGGATCGCGGACGCCATCGGCGTCAAAGATATCTGCATCACCAACGACATTCCGCTGGCGGCACGGTGCATCGCCAAGGGCGCCCTGGTGTTGCGGCCGAATGGCGACGCCCTCACCGAAGCGAGCATCGGCATGGCGCTGGCGACGCGCGATCTGATGCAGACACTCCGCGATTCCGGCGAGGTCAGCGGCGGGCCGCGCGCCTTCTCGAAAGCCGACCGATCTCAGTTTCTGAACAAGTTGGAAACGACCGTCCGAGCCGCACTCCGATAATTTAAGCGGAAGCGTCGATGGACAGCGAACGCATGACGGTTCGCGCACAGTTCATCAATTCCGAAGCCGCCGGCGACAGCATCCGTCCACGCGCAGCGGCGATCCCCAAGTGTTGGTGGATGGTCGGCTTGCGCACCGGAAGGATTGCGAACTCTGTGCTGCTCAAACTCGTACAAGCGAGACGCGGAATAATCGTTATACCGAGGTTTTGACGTACCAACGCAATAGCACCTGGTGAGTGGTTCACCTGATATGTCTTTCTGACCCCGCTTCCCCCCGCGAGCAAATCGAACCGCCGGCGTGTCCCCGTCCGTTCACTCATCTGGATGACCGTTTCCTGCTCCAGGTCTTTCCACGTCAGCGCGGACTTCGATGCCAAGGCATGGTCGCGGTGGCAGATCACCACCAGTTCATCGGCGACCAGCGCCTCGAACGACAACTCGTTCGGTATGTCGTGATCGTTGACGATGCCAAATTCGGCTTCGCCGACGAGAATGTTTTGCAAGGCAGGCGGCGTAGAATCCTCTTCGATACGGACTTCGACGTCCGGTCTGGTTTGCGCGAACCGCACCAAAATCTGCGGGATAACGTTACTCGCGGCCGTCATATTCGCGGCAATCGTAACGACCCCTCTGCGAACCTCGACGATATCGCGGATTTCCCGCTCGGAGCGTTGAAAATCCGCCAGCATTCGTCGCGCGATGGGCAGAAAGGTCTCGCCGATCTTGGTTGGGCGGCCGACCCGCGATGCGCGGTCGATCAGGACGACGCCTAATGAGTCCTCAAGTTTGCGGATTCGCTGAGAAAGCGCAGGTTGCGTCAAGCGGAGGGTCTCCGCAGCACGGCTGAATCCTCGGTTATCGACAACCAGGATAAAAGCAAAGAGATCTTCAATACGCATGATGGATTTATCATAATCAATATTTATGATAATGAAATTATTATAAATTATCTTTTCTTTATCCGTCGATTTATCCCTTCGCCTAGCTCTAATATCGGGAGGATAAATCATGAAAATCGTAGATATCAAAGCAAGCGCGCACCGGGTCGACGTCCCGATCCCCTTGTTCGATCAGCCAGTCGTCACCCGCAAGATCGTCCAATGCGAAGTCCACACCGACACCGGCGAGGTCGGCTACGGCATGACCGGCGGTCAGTTTTTGCCACATTCCGTCGTAACTGCGTTAGAGAACGACTTCCTCGATAGTGTCGAGGGCCTGGATCCTCGTAACACCGAAATGATCCACGAGAAACTCTGGTGGGACTTGAACCAGCGTGCCATGACTGGCGTGTTCTCGATGTCGCTCTCGGCGCTGGATATCGCCTGTTGGGACCTGCGTGGTAAAAGCGAAGGTCGAACCGTTGCCCAGCTTCTCGGCGGCTTCCGCGACTGGGCGCCGATCTATGTGACTTTCGGGTTCCCACGTTATGATACGGATCAACTCGTCGAAGCGGCGAAGCTTCAGGTCGCCAAGGGCATCGAGCGTTTGAAAATGGTCGTCGGTGTGCACAAAGGTGGTTGGGCCGAAGACGCCCGCCGGGTCCGCGCCGTCCGCGATGCCATCGGCCCCGACATCGAGTTGATGATTGACGCCAACTACAAATTCTCGCCGGTCGATGCGAAACAACTCTGCCGTGCTATCGAAGACTGCAACCTGACCTGGTTCGAAGAGCCGCTGTATGCCAACGACCCGCGGGCTCTGGCGGATTTGCGGAAGGAAACCCGCATCCCCCTCGCCGCCGGTCAGATGGAAGGCAGCCGCTGGCGGTACCGCGCCTTTATCGATCACCAGTCGCTAGACATCCTGCAGCCGAACTGCTGCTACAACGGCGGCTATACCGAGACGCTCAAGGTCGCCAACATGGCGCAAGCCTACAACATGCCGATCGCCAACGGCGGCGGTTGGCCACTCCACAACCTGCACACTATGGCCGGTCTCATGAACGGCTGGCGCGTCGAGTTCCACCTCGGCATGCAGGCGACGGGCGAACTCCTGTTCAAGGATCCGCCGAAACCGGAAGGCAACATCGTCAAAGTGTCGCCGCGCCCAGGCCTCGGCTTGGAACCGAACAAAGACGCCCTCAAGGATACGATCCTGAAACCGAAACGGTGAACCCAACACCGTTTCGTCTTGTGTGATGTCAGGCTCCCACTATCTCTGACATCCACTTAGGTCTCGCAGTCATGTACCCGGGCTCCTGTCCGGTGCATGGCTGCAGACTTTCTAGTTGTGAGAAGCTGTGGACTTTGAGTCTGCGACTCGATCAGCCGGCCATACGCTCCTGGACGCTGGGGATGCGAACGCGGACAACTGTTCCTTTGCCCATTTCGCTGCTGATTTCCAACGTCCCGCCGTGCAGGTCCGTCAACGCCTTGGCGATGGACAGGCCGAGGCCAGTCCCCATCTTGGCGATATGCGGCTGGCGGTCCAATTGTGCGAAGGGTTTCGTCACCCGGGGAATGTCTTCGGGCGCAATACCCTCTCCAGTGTCACTGATCTCAAGGACGAAGACGTCGCCGAGATCGACCGCCGCGAGTGCCACGTGGCCGCCACCCGGCGTAAACTTTACCGCGTTGAATAACAGGTTCAGGATGATCTGCTTGATCGCGCGCTCGTTTGCCTTGAGCGGTGGAATGTTTGGCGCGACCTTGGTTTCGAAATAGATCTGGCTGCAGTCTGTCGCGTTCTTGGCGATCTTCAGACATTCTTCAAACAAGGAACGAATGTCGATATCGCTAAGATCCATTGGGCGCTGCCCGGACTCGATCTTCGACAAATCCAGGATATCGTTGACGAGGCTTAGGAGATGGCCGCCGCTGGAGCGGATGTCATTAGCATAGTCACGATAGCGGTCCGATCCAACCGGCCCGAAATACTCGCCCACGATCATTTCCGAAAACCCGATGATGGCGTTCAACGGCGTGCGTAGCTCGTGACTCATCGACGCCAAAAAGTTCGACTTGGCACTATTGGCCCGTTCGGCTTCGTTCTTGGCTTCGTATAAATCCTGCAGTACGCGATTATACTGGGCCGCGATCTCGCCGGTTTCCGAATGTGGTTCCACCGGGATCGGCCGCGAGAAGTCACCGGTGACACGCTGCTCTTCCATGGCCGCCAGAAGATCGAGTTGGTCGGTCGACTGATCGTGCTCGCTGACATTGAGGCCGAGAATTTCAGACTCCGCTGAGACCCGCAGCGGGTAGAATCTATTGATGATCCGCAACAGGATATAGCCGACGCCGCCGGCCCACGCGATGCAGACCGCGACCCCCAAGAGTTGTGCATTGAACTGCTCAATTCGCGTCAGCCCGGTCCCGAGCATCTCCAGATCACCGAAGATCGCAACAGATAACGAGCCCCAAACCCCCGCCATGCCGTGCACGGGAAACGCCGAAAGCACGTCATCGATCTTCAGCCGCTCCAGCAAAAGCACACCGGCAATCGACACCGCCCCGCCGACAAATCCGATGATCACCGCCGATACCGGAATGACTGCGTGGGCACTGGCCGTGATCGCAACAAGACCGGCCAACGATCCGTTCAGCATCAACGGCACGTCGGAACGCTTCAACAGAAACGGCCCACCGATGATAGAAGCGATGCCGCCGAATGCACCGGCGATGAGGGTATTGAAAACAATCATCGGCACATCGGCGTTGGCGGCCAACGTGCTGCCGCCGTTAAAGCCGATCCAGCCGACCCAGATCGTGAATACGCCGAGCGCTGACAGCGGTAGGCTATGGCAGCGGAAAATACCACCGGTACCGTCGAAGCGCCCGATCCGGGGACCGAGTATCAAAACAGCTGCAAGACTGACCCAGCCGGCGATGGCGTGTACGACGATGGAGCCGGCAAAATCTACGAACCCTAAGCTCGCGAGCCACCCCTTTGCGCCGCCCATGACACCACCCCAAGCCCAGTGTCCGAAGAACGGGTAGATGATAAGGGCAATAACGACACTGATCAGGATATAGCCGACATAGCGCGTGCGCTCGGCGATCGCGCCGGAGACGATGGTCGTCGCCGCACCGCAGAACATCAGCTGGAAAACGAAGAACGCTGCATGGCCTGGGTTACGGCTGTCGGAAAATGCATAGGCGGTCTTGCCGATAAAACCGTCCTCGCTGATACCGAACATAATGCCGAAACCGACGGCCCAGAAAATACAGGCGGATATACAGAAATCAGCGAAGTTCTTGGCGGCGACGTTTACGCTGTTCTTTGAGCGGACGTAACCGCTTTCGAGGCAGCAAAAACCTGCTTGCATCATAAAGACAAGCGCTGCACTGGCGAGAATCCAGACAATGTCGAGCGTAGTTATGGTCTGCACTGCTTCGGCTACCCTTTAAGGTAGATGTCCCCTCGACACGTCGATTTGAGCTTCTGGCACCTTTGAACCGGCACGCGTCTATGCGTAGCATTCAAGTTTTCTACGCTCGAATCAACCATTCAACGCAATTTATGCAGCGTTGGTTCACGACATTCACGGCGCGGCAAAAAATTGACAGGGTATTCGGAACGGAACAGATTTGCGTCATGCACGGTCATTTCGCCACGCTATGACAACACCTTGGCACGCCCGCGAAGAATCGGATGAGAGGATTCTCGCCCGCGCCCTTGGCTATCCCTATGACCTGCCGGAATCTTCTTATTTGCTGGCAGCTACGGGTTCGCCCAGAGCGTGCACATCTGACCAAGCGCGTGACTTCCGCGAATTCCGGACACCGGTTCTTGCCGTCGGCTCCAACCAGTCACCCGATCAATTAGCACGTAAGTTTCCCGGCACTCTATGGTCCGCAATTCTGAGCGAGCAGTGCGTCCTCAAGGACTTCGACACGGTCTATTCGGCGCACATCGCAGCCTACGGTTCGATTGCGGCGATGCTGCATCCGTCGCCCGGTACGTCGGTGACGTTGTTCGTCAACTGGCTCGACGATGAACAGTTGGAGCGGATGCACGAGACTGAACTCGGGAGCGGCAACTACGCTTTCGCGAAACTTACAGGTCTGGAAATCACGACCGAGTTCGGCCACCGCATGGACCACGTGCATTTCTATCTCGGTAATCGTGGCGCCATTCGACACAACGACGCGCCAGTCCCTCTGGCTGCCGTCCGGGCATCGAAACGTGTCTGGGCGTCCATGACGCAGTCCGAAATCCAGCAAATCGCACGGCAGCGTACATCGCCCGGTCACGACGAAACGTCCTTCGTTTTGTCATCCGTGTCGGATGACGAAGTACGCACGTCTCGCCGAGACGCGCTTATGGCCGATTCCATTCCCTTCGAGTTCGATGGGCTGGAGATCTTGCGGCGCTGAGGGCTTTACTGGGTCTTCGGCATATCGCCGTGCTGATGGCTTTTCATGTCACCATGATCGTGCATGTCCTCGTTCCCCATACCCTTGGCGCCAACACCTTGGACAGAGACATCAACGGTCACTTCGCCGGCCTTCTCGAAGACGAGGGTCAGCGGAAAGTGCTCACCTTCCTTGAACGGCGCATTGAGACCCATAAACATGACGTGCATGCCACCCGGCTGCAGCATCACGGTCTCGCCCGAGGGAACGTCGATAGCTTCGACCTGGCGCATCTTCATCACCGCGCCGTCTTTAATGTGAGTATGCAGTTCAGCTTTTCTCGAAACGTTTGCCTTAGCAGCAACAAGCCGGTCGTCGGACCCTCCGCCGTTGTGGATTGTCAGAAATGCGGCCCCGGCCTTGGCCATACCCGCAGAGGCGCGCGCCCAGGATTTTTCGACTTTAATATCGGCAGCAAATGCGGTGGTGGGAAGAAGAGCGGCTACCGTCAGAACGGCGGCGAAAGTTGTACGGAAAGACATATATAACTCCTATCGAATGACGAAACGACCGCGCGGAACTAGGCGCAACGGTATGCTTAGTGAATTGAAATAACGTCAGACGATGGGAGGGTCTCTATTGGAAAGAACAAGAGGTGCAAGGCCAGCCGCCTGCGCTTTGTTCGAGACTGCATAGAACGGCGATCCGGTGTCTGCCACCAGCGTCGGCGTAACAGGCAACGGCAGCAGCAACGATCCGCCCAACGCATGTGCCATACACACGGGGCATGCTGGAATGTCGTCGGAACGGGGCGGCGCGGCCGGATCGGGAATCTTTTGAACGCCGAGGGCCGTACAGATAACGATGTAGGCTCCCGCACCGCCACCACCTGCGGGTAGCGCCTGAGCAACCGGCACGAACGATTGCAGCGACAGCGCAAAGACAGCGAACCAAACGGCGATACGCCGACGGGTGCTAAATCTTGTGCGGTTGGACACGCCGATCATTGCGGCAATCTAAGCCGCACAGTCCGTTTCGGCAATACAATGCGGCATGGACGAATGCAACGATCCGAAAGCCCCCAGCAATAGATTCAAGAAAAATCTAGCCGGACCGAGGCTGCCCTATTAGCATGTTGAATCAACAACATAATGTAAGTTCGGGTGAACCGATCTGACCGCCTCGTAGGGAACGCGGCGGTATTCCATCACTGAAACACGCGACCGACGGCGCCCTGCGCCGGGCGTTGCTTTGTGGGACGGAGAGACCATGAGCGAAGATTTAATCGAAACAGACTATGAGATCGGCCAAGACAACGTAACGTTGTTCGGGCTGGATATCCACAATCCGGTTTTCGCAATTTCCGGGCTAGCCATCATTGCATTCGTCTTGATCACTTTGGTGTTTCAAGAATCCGCCGGGGCTGCTTTTTCGGCGCTACGGCCTTGGCTCACGAATACGTTCGACTGGCTGTTCATGGGGGCCGCGAACATATTCGTCCTGTTCTGCCTCGCGTTGATCGTCCTCCCGGTAGGTAAGGTACGGATCGGCGGCAAGGACGCAGAACCCGAGTATTCCTATGCCGGTTGGTTCGCGATGCTGTTCGCTGCAGGCATGGGCATCGGTCTCATGTTCTTCGGCGTGCTGGAACCGATGTATCACACATTAACGCCACCGCTTGGCGTCGATGCGAGCAACGAAGAAGCGGCACGTGCCGTCGGCATGGCTGCGACAATCTTCCATTGGGGACTGCACCCTTGGGCGATCTATGCAGTCGTTGCGCTGTCCTTGGCATTCTTTTGTTATAATGCCGGTCTGCCGCTGACGATCCGCTCCGCATTCTACCCGATCCTGGGCGAACGCATATGGGGCTGGCCGGGGCATATCATCGACATTCTTGCCGTCTTCGCTACGCTCTTCGGTCTGGCGACATCGCTGGGCTTCGGCGCCGAACAGGCGACCGCGGGGCTGAACTATCTGTTCGGCATTCCCGGCGGAACGACGACAAAAGTCATTCTGATCATCGGCATTACAGGTGTCGCATTGATGTCGGTTCTGGCCGGCCTCGATGCAGGAGTTAAACGCCTGAGCGAACTCAACATGCTGCTAGCGCTGCTGCTGCTTGGCTTCGTCGTTGCCGTCGGTCCAACCATGAATATCGTGACCGGTTTCTTCAGTGGATTGGGGTCCTACCTCAGCGAATTGCCGGCATTATCCAACTGGGTCGGACGCGAAGACATCGACTTCATGCACGGTTGGACGACCTTCTACTGGGCTTGGTGGATCGCGTGGTCGCCGTTTGTCGGTATGTTTATCGCCCGCGTCTCCAAAGGCCGGACGGTGCGTGAATTCATCATTTGCGTACTGATCGTCCCGACGCTCGCCTGTGTTGCTTGGATGGCTGTTTTTGGTGGCACCGCCGTCGAACAGTATTTTGCAAACGATTACCAGGGCGTCGCCGAAACGGTGAGTAATTGGAAGCCGGAACTGTCGCTGTTCAAGATGCTTGAAGGGTTGCCGCTAACGGGAATCACGTCCTTCATCGGCATCGTTCTGGTGATTGTGTTCTTCGTCACGTCGTCGGACTCCGGCTCACTGGTGATCGACACCATCACCGCCGGCGGCAAGGTCGATGCGCCGGTCGCGCAGCGCGTGTTCTGGTGCACCTTCGAAGGTCTGGTCGCCATCACGTTGCTGATCGGTGGCGGTCTGGGTTCACTTCAGGCACTCGCTATCGCAACGGGTTTCCCGTTCGCGATTGTGCTGCTCGGCATGTGCGTCGCGCTCTATATGGCGCTCCACAAGGCTGAGCGCTAACCTATATCAAGGCCCGCCCTTCGAGGCGGGCCTTTTTCTTTGGGTTTGTCTTTCCCGCCCGGCGGCCCTACGAAACTCCCATGGCGGGAAACTGCAAACAGAACTGGCATAGCCGCACCTGGCGCATCGCCGCTCCGGTGATCATCACGAATGTGTCCGTGCCATTGCTCGGCATCGTCGACACCGCCGTGGTCGGGCGCCTGCCCGGCCCTGAATTCGTCGGCGCCGTCGCTGTCGGCGCGCTCATTTTTCAACTGCTCTATCACGGTTGCAATTTTCTGCGTATGGGCACGACGGGTCTAACGGCGCAATCATTCGGCGCTCGTGACGGCACCGAGGTCCGTACCTGGCTTGGCCGCGCCGTCGTCTTGGGCGGCGCCCTGGGGCTTGCGATAACCATTCTGCAGATTCCGATTTTTGCCTTTTCCGCTTGGATTATCGGCGCCAGCGACAACGTGACTCCATTGGCGGAAACCTATTTCTCGATTCGCATTTGGGCGGCGCCCTTTGCGTTGGCAAACTTTGCGCTCCTCGGTTGGTTCTTCGGCACCCAGAACACCAAGGCGGCCCTAATTACGCAGATCTACATGAATGGCGTAAACGTGGTGCTGGATATCTGGTTCGTCATGGGGATGGGGTTCGGCGTTGCCGGTGTCGCATGGGCCACCGTGATCGGCGAAACAACAGCACTTGGGCTTGGGCTGCTACTCGCGGGCAATCAACTCCGCCGCATGGGCGGACACTTCGACCGGAGCCAGTTGATGCGGGCAACCGCACTCATCCGGATGTTTAGCGTCAACCGAGACCTCTTCATCCGCTCCATGTGCCTGCAGGCGTCATTTCTGATGATAACGTCGACAGGGGCGCGCATTGGCGATGCGACCCTCGCGGCAAACGCCGTGCTGCTCCATTTCCAAACATTCATGGCCTGCGCCCTGGATGGTTTCGCAATGTCGGCTGAAGCACTGACCGGCGAAGCTCTCGGCGCCCGGTCCAAGCGCCGTTTCCGTGCTGCGGCAAAGGCCTCGGGCTTCTGGGCGATCATCTTCTCCGTGCTTTTCTCGCTCTTCTATCTCGTGTTCGGAACCGATATCATTGCAATGATTACCACCGAGCCGACGGTCCGCGAGATCGCCGCCATATATCTGATCTGGTCGATTATTATGCCGATGGTCGCTGTGTGGAGCTATCTCCTCGACGGCATCTTCATCGGCTGCACATGGACGCGGCAAATGCGGAACTCCATGGCATTTTCTTTAGTGATCTTTTTCGCCGCGCTCTTTATCTTCCTGCCTTTGTTCGGCAACCATGGCCTCTGGATGGCGATGGTGGTCATGATGATCACCCGTGCGGCAACCCTCGCGTGGATGTTGCCCGGGTTAGTGCGCACCATCCCCGAGAACGAGTCAGCGCCGGGCGAAAACGCCTAAAGTGTACCGTCGGCACGCGGCTTCGCCTTTTACCAATTCCGTCCAGCGCGCTATCTTCGGGTTTGAATATGATTCTTGGCGGCTTCGGTCCGCCTCGACAGGAACACAGGGCAAAGACGATAGAAAAACCACGGAAAATTCGGATCGTCATCAACGGCATTCATGCAAAGAGTGGCGGCGGCGTCACCTATCTGCGTCGTATTCTGCCGGAGATCGCCGACACCCCGAACCTGGACCTCCATCTATTCCTCCACCGCGAGCAGTTCGACCTTTTTTATCCCATCCCGGACGGTATCAAGGTGACGATCTTCGACTTCCGAGCTTCCTTTATTTCAACATTGATTTGGGAACAGTTCTCGCTTCCGGTTATCGCCAACTCGATGGGTGCGGACGTCCTGTTCTCGCCCGCCAACTACGGTCCCGTCTTTGCGCGGAACCATGTGCTGCTGTTGCGGAACGCCGTTTCCGTTATCCGCCTGACCAATAGGCTGCGCCCGATGCTTTATTGGCTGGCGCTTTCTGGCGCAACGATCGTGTCTTTGCTCGGCGCCAAACGTGCGATCGCAGTCTCAAAGTACGCCGCACGCATTCTCACCTTCGGATTGCCGTCGTTCTTTACCGGCAAAGTTTCCGTCGTCTATCACGGCACACAGCCGATCCCGGCCCGCGATGAAGATTCGGCGAAGAATAGCCAGACGGTTCTCGCGGTTTCGGATATCTATATCCAGAAGAATTACCACACACTTATCCAAGCATTCGCCAAGGTTCACGCCCACAATCCGGAAATCGTCCTCAAAATCGTCGGCCGGGAGAACGACTCCCGCTACGCGGCGGAATGCAAGGAACTCGTGGACAAGCTGAACCTCGGCGACAGCGTCCGGTTTATGGGCCACATGGAAACGACAAGTGTCATTGAACTTTATCGACAGTGTCTCGTTTTTGTCTTCCCGTCGACCGTCGAGACTTTTGGCAACCCCTTGGTCGAAGCCATGGCCGCTGGCGCGCCGATTGCATGTTCGGGAACAGCGGCGATGCCTGAAGTCGTTGATGGCGCAGGACTGATCTTCGATCCGTACGATGCAGATGAAATCGCGGCCAAGCTTCTAAAGCTCATCAAAGACCAAACTCTGCGCGATGAACTAACGGCCCGCGGGATCGAGCGCGCGAAACTCTTTCGCTGGACGGAAACCGCGAATAGAACTCTCGACGTCCTCTATGAAGCCGCAGACCCCGTGTCCGCAGCCCCGCGCCGAGTCCGATGAGCCGCCGTATCCTCGTTGTAACCCTTCCGCCGACGACCGGCGGTGTACCTGCAAAGACACGGATACTTTGCGCATTTTTGCGCAGCTCAGGTTACGAAGTGACGCTCGCTTACTATGCGACTCTCAGCGACCATTCGGACCTCGTCGTCCCGTCATGGCGGCTCTTCTCAGGCGCGCGCCCGGGCGTCAAGGAAGGCATGTGCTTCGACACACAACCCTGTATCGCCATCGGCTGTTGGCTGCCTGAGCTGGAGTTCAGCTACTATCGCCCCAGTACAGAATGGATGGAGCTTGTTGCCGCACACGATAGGCATATCGCTGTCGGCGGAACGATCCTCGCCTCTAACATTCTGCACGCGGCCAACGTTCCACATATGGTGTGGTGCGCGAGCACGATGATCGACGACCGCATAGACCGTCGACGCGCCATGCCGTTTGCACGCCGTATTTTTGATCGCGCCTTGGTCGGCAACGTGCAGAGCCGAATGGAGCGGAAGCTTCTCGGCGGCAACGCAAACTTAATGGCGGTAAGCCGTTACGCCGCGGACACGTTGATCGAGAAAGGCGCTTCCCGTGATCGGATGAGCGTCGTCCCTGTGCCTGTGAATACGGATCTTTTCTGTCTCCCCCCTACGCCGCCAGAGCCGGCACGGATCGGCTTTGCCGGACGGCCGGAGGATCCACGCAAGAATTTGCCATTGCTTTTGCGGGCCGTCTCCGAACTCAAGCAACAAGGTATCATGGCGACGCTTGCTCTCACCGGAGACGCTCAACCCGGTCTGATGCAGTTGGCGCAGGATCTCGGCATTGCCGGACAATTAAGCTTTGTAGGGTGGTTGCCGGACGAAGATCTCCCGGCGTTTTTGCAAAGCTTGGATGTGTTCGTTTTCGCCTCCGGCAAGGAAGGCTTAGGAATCTCCGGCCTACAGGCGATGGCTAGCGGCGTGCCAGTGGTATCGACACGTTGCGGCGGTCCGGAGGATTATGTCCTTCCCGGCGAAACCGGCCTGCTGACGGACGCGACCCCCGCCGCGATGGCGGACGCACTGGCACAATTGATCGCGGACCGGGGCCTTCGCACCCGGATGGGTGCTAGCGCACGAAAGTTGATGACAGAGCGTTATACGCTCAAAACCTTTGAACAAAATGTCGCCAAAGCGTGGCAAAGAACCTGGGATGAGACTTTATGACTTGCCGCCTGACTTACGTGGTATCGCACCCGATCCAATATCAAGCACCGCTGTTGCGCAGAATTGCCGCCGAACCAGGAATCGACTTGAAGGTTCTATTCGAGAGAATCGACGAGAATCACACCTATTACGACGAGGGTTTTTCGCGAGATATTTCCTGGAATGTGCCGCTGACCGACGGCTACGCTTTCGCTCGCGTCGATGATTGCAACCTGAAGAAAGAGATCACGGAATCCGACGTCATTTGGCTGCACGGATGGCAATCCAAAGAAATGCGCGTCGTTCTAAGGGACGCGATGAAGTACCGTGTCCCGACCTTGATGCGTGGCGAGAATTGCGACCTGGCGATGCCGGACGGTCGAGGGCTGAGAGGCTGGGCGAAACGTCGTTTTCTCTTCGGCATTTTCCTGCACTGCACCGGCTTTCTAACCATCGGCAGCCTTAACCGGGACTACTATCTGAATCGCGGTGTTGAAGAAAACCGTCTATTCCCGATGCCTTACGCCGTTGACAACGATGCCTTTGCCGCCGCCGCCCGGGAGTCACGATCACATCAGAGCGAGTTACGCAAAAAATTCGGTATCGCCGAGACCGATAAGGTCGTTCTTTTCGCCGGCAAACTGATACCACGTAAACGGGGAGACCTACTCGCCGCCGCGATGGCGCATATCGAAAGCTCTGAACCGGCGAAACTGCTTTTCGTCGGCGACGGCGAGACAAAAAGCTACCTCGAACAGAACGCCCCCGAAGCTATATTCGCCGGTTTCGTAAACCAGCAAGAGCTTCCCGCGTATTACGCACTCGCGGACGTATTCGTATTGCCTTCGGTTAAAGAACCCTGGGGATTAGCGGTCAATGAAGCGATGGCGTGCGGCACGGCGGTCATCGTAAGCGATCAAGTCGGATGCGGACCGGACCTCGTGGATGACAGCGTCGGTCGCGTATTCCCGGCAGACGACGTCAACGCATTGGCCCAGGCAATCTCGGACGTGCTTGCAGACGCAGACGCCATGGGGGAACGCGCCCAGGCAAAAATCGCCACGTGGAGTTTCAATGAAGACATCGAAGGACTGCGACGTGCGCTCACGGAAATGGGGCTGCTGGCGTGAGCACGCCCCTGCGAATTGCGGTCATCGGGCAAACTTTTGCGGCGTCTCGCACGCCGCAGCGCGTGCGCGCCATGCGCCGGCTGGGACACGACGTTACTCCGATCCCGATCACTCAGGACGGCACCAACTACGAGACGAAGCCGTCTATCATGACCCGGATCAGGTACCGGCTTCGGTTGCCCGCGGATGAAGCGGGCGCCAACATGGCATTGATCGAAACTGCACCAAAAGCAGACGTTTTATGGCTTGAAGCTGCCGGCATGATCCGTGCCGACGCGCTCCGAGCGGCGAAGAGCGCCAATCCTAATTTGCTGATCGTGTGCTATTCCGAAGATGACATGATGAGCCTGAAACACCGTTCCCGTTATCTGGAACGAACCTTTCCTCTGATCGATCTTTGGGCGACGACTAAATCCTTCAATCTCGCGCCGGGTGAACTCCCAGCGCTGGGCATGAAGAGCCTTTTCTTCGTCAATAACGGCTTCGATCCGGGCCTGCATCGCCCTGCCGACACGGATAAAAGCACCTTCCAGTATGACATCGGCTTTATTGGGACTTACGAATCCCCCCGTGCACAATCGTTACAGGGGCTGGCCGAAGCAGGCTTGACCGTTCATGTCTGGGGAAACGGCTGGAGTGCTTTAAAAGATAGGCACCCTAAACTGCAAATCGAAGAGCGGCCCGTCTATAACGACGACTACGTCGCAACCATTCACGCGACCCGGATCAATCTTTGCTTTTTGCGCCACGGGAATCGTGACCTACAGACATGCAGGTCGGTCGAAATTCCGGCGAGCGGTGGCTTCATGCTTCACGAAGCAAGTCATGAGGCTGCCGGTTTATTTCGCCCTGATAAAGAGGCTGTCTTCTTCGGCAACGATAACGATTTGGTCGCACAGTGCCGCCGCTGGCTTGACAGAGATACCGAACGCGCGTCGATTGGCGAGGCGGCGGCAAAACATGCTCGGGAAACGAGACTATCGCATGACGAGATCATCGCCGATATCTTGGAGCGAACGGTGAGCGCAGGAGGCCCTGTTAGCGCATGAAGATTCTGGTCAACGCGCTTTCTGCCCGTCGCGGCGGCATCGTCACTTATACGCGAAACCTGATGCATTCGTTCAAGGCCCGTGGCGTAGACGCTGTCTTCGCGCTTCCCAACGACAGCAGCATGGATGTGGATGTCGAGCATATTCAGCTCCCTGTTACAGAAATGTGGCCGATGACCCGAGCCTTGTGGGAACAAACCCGATGGCGCTCTGTGGTGAAGAAAGTTGCGCCTGACGTCCTCTACTCATCGGCAAACTTCGGCCTCCTCGCGCCGCCGGTTCCGCAGGTCTTGCTAATCCGCGAAGGGGGCCTCTTCGACCCGGTGTATCTCGCCGAGATCGCCCCGAGCCTCGGCACCGACTCAGTTATCGGACGGATACTCCGCCGGAAACTGATTCTTGCCTCCGCACGACATTCAAAACTGGTCCTGACCCCGACGGATGCTATGCGGGAGTTATTATCTTTATGGGACTCTGATTTGGCCGGACGGATTAAGACCAACCTCTACGGAACCAGATTAGAACACTTCCAAAGCGATGTGCCGCACCCCCCCTTTGCGAAGAATGGCGCGACTCTCAAGATATTGCTCGTTTCAGCATACTACCCGCACAAACAGCCGGGCCTTGTGGTAGAGGCGGTGCGGCTACTTAACGAAGCTGGAGTTCCTTGCTCACTCAGCATCACCATGGACCTTAGCAATGTCACGACCATGACCGGCCATGCAAAAGACGAAATCCTGATCCAAAAAGGCGTCGAACGCGGCGAGGTCGAACTTCTTGGACAGGTGAGGTATAGCAACTTGCCCGCCCTCTATCGGAGCCACGATATTTTCGTAACAGCCTCTCTATCTGAAACCTTCGGTCACCCACTTGTGGAAGCCATGGCATCGGGCATACCGATTGTCGCAGCCGACACACCGGTCCATACCGAAGTGTGTTCGGATTGTGCGACATATTTCGACGGAACTTCGGCGCGAGACTTGGCCAAGGCAATCCAAGAAACAACAAAGAAGGCAAATGACCACGGCACTCTAGGGCAGCGCATGCAGTCCCGGTCTCGTGACACTTTCAGTTGGGAGTCGCATGTTGATCGTCTTCTCGAAAATCTGGAGAACGTCGCCCGTTCGCGGCGCTGAATATGCGGTATGACGGCCCCCCATAAACCCCGCCGCCTCGTCTTTATCAACCACACACCGCCAAACAGTGGCGACGTTTCATCCCTGCGCATGACTCGGTTTGCAGAGACATTTGCAGAACGCGGTGATCAGGTTCTGCTGCTGACGTGCACACAGAGCGGCGACGGCCTATCACTGGAACAGGCTGACCAACGCCTCCACGACAGCCGCCCCGGGACCATGACCGTTCTAACATGCCGTCCTAGAGAAGCGGCATGGGCCACCAAGGCAAGGACAGGACAGCTTCCGACACCCCTGCGCCTAGCCGTCATCGCGACACATTATGCATTGGGCGGAGGTATGTTCCCCGACTGGAGGAAGGGCGCTGCGGCATATCTCCCCTCCATCATCACCATCTTCAATCCCGAGATCGTCATCGGCACTTTCGGCAACACCGATACGTGGCGGATCGCGCAAACCTTGGCGCGACGGAGCAATACTCCTTGGGTCGCCGACATGAAGGACAACTGGGGGGCATTCCTGCCAAAAGGTTTTGCGAAATTGACGGCTCAGCGGTTCGCCGATACGGCGCACCTGACGGTCTACTCAAAGGCACACCTTGCCGAAGCGAACCGCTGGTTCCGCGGCGAAAAAACGGTCGTCTATAGCGGCTACGATCATCTGACGACAACGAATGACGGCGCAGCGAGCGAGCCCGGAAAAGTTACTTTAATCGGCAGCATCTACGATGGAACCGCCGCGAACATTGCCCTGCGGGGACTTGCCAATTGGCAATCGTCTCGATCCCAAGACGTCACACTCAGCTACGCCGGTCACGATGGCGACCGTATCGCCGCGATGGCAGCCACGCTTGCCCCCGATATCTCTGTAGAAATTCTAGGGAGTTTGCCGCCGAACGAACTATCGGCACGAATGCAGCGATCCATGGCGAACGTCTACACCGTCAATCCGTCCAGTCTATTTCAGCAGAAGCCTCTCGAACTTCTCGCTGCCGGGCGACCGGTAATCGCCGTCCCCGGAGAAGGGCTAGAGGCGCATGAGATAGCGCGCGAGATCGGCGGCAAGCTTACCGATGCCGCGTCCCCCGAAGCGTTCGCGGATGCACTATCGGAGATCGAGGGCACCCCATTCCCCGCCGTCGACCTAGAGGCGCTCAACGCATATACGTGGGCGAGACAAGCCGATATCCTGTCGGGTGTCATAGCGCGTATCCTTGAGGGGTCGGCATGAAGGTCCGTATCGCCGTCCATGGCCGTTTCCATGCCTTTAATTTGGCGTGCGCCTTAAACGATGCCGGCGTTCTTGAAGCCATCCATACGACGTATCCAAAATTCGCCGCCCGCCGGTGGCTGGCAAAAGACATTCGCGTCCTCAGTGACCCCCTCCTCGAACTCAGGCGGCGTTTCGCCCATCGCTTCATCGGATCACACGCGATTGACGCCGACATCGCCATTGCTTTTGCCAAGGCCGTCGCCGGCAGATTGCCGAATTGCGAGGCGGACATTCTCGTCGGCTGGAGCAGCGCCCTGCTGGACGCGATCCCGTCGGCGCGCGACCAAGGCATGAAGGTTGTCGTCGAACGCGGCTCGACGCACATCGATCATCAGACACGCGTCCTACAAGAAGCCTATGATGCCCATGGCCTGACCGCGCCGCCGACCGATACACGGCTTATCGAGAGAGAACGCCGTGAGTATGCGGATGCCGATGCCATCAGCGTGCCGTCGCGCATCGCCCGGCAAAGCTTCATTGATGCGGGCATTGCCGAAACACGGCTAATCGTTAATCCGCTTGGCGTGGATACGGTGAAATTCCAGTCACCCGACCGGCGCCCGCACCGTGACCGGCCGCGTGTCCTTTTTGCCGGCAATGTCGGCATTCGAAAGGGCATTCCGTCTTTACTTAAAGCGACAAAGAAGCTCGGCGGCCGCATTGAGGCGGTGATTGCCGGCCCCGTCGAACAGGACTTCGAGGCAATCAGGAAACAGTTTGAAACCTCTTGGGCCACGTTCGTCGGTCCTTTGTCGCAAACGGACTTGCAACAAGCGTACAAGGACGCCGACATCTTCTGTCTACCGTCCATCGAAGAAGGCTTCGGTATGGTTGTCGTCGAAGCCATGGCGGCGGGCCTCCCGGTCGTGATTAGTGACGCGGTCGGAGCCGGAGACGCCGTGTCTCCGGGTGACAACGGCATAATCGTCCGCGCCGGTGATGCCGAAGATTTGGCGCAGGCCCTGTCTCGGCTTGCCGATGACGCCGATCTGCGGATGGCCATGGGGGCTTCGGCACGACGAGCCGTGGAGAACGGTCATCGTTGGTCGGATACCGGCGCGCGCGCCATTGCCGCGTATAAAGCTTTACTTGGCTAGCGGAGAGCGGACACCTTCGGCATCGCGGCTATTCGCTCGGCAAAATGGCGTTTCCACATCGTAGAGATGATCGGCATCCAAATGACCGGGGCAAGTGTTTCCTCTCCTTGGCGGAACCGGCGCAATGTCGACCGCCACCAAGTTGCCTCCCAGATCGGGTCATCCGCGAAGGAAGGGTCATTGAAAACTTCATCGGCAAGGGGACCAAGCGCACCCTTGAGCCATACGGCAATGGGCGGCAAGAACCCCTGCTTGCCCCATCGGGTGCGAATGTTTTCGGGCAGGATATTCTTTGTCGCCGCGCGAAGCAGTCGCTTGGTTTCCGCATGCCCCATAAGAAACTCGACCGGCATCGACGCAACGAACTCAAAAATCCGGTGATCGCAGAACGGTAACCGTACCTCCGTTGCATGCGCCATGGAATTCCGGTCCCCGTAGCGAAGCAACGTCGTTAAAAACCCATCGGTCGCATCGGCACTCAAGGCGGCATGCAAGTCACCCGAGGTCGTATCAGCCGGCCTATCGACGTTGATGCGCATACCGAACCGAACGTCACTGCCTCGTCCGAGAACCCGCGATGCAAACCGGCGAACCGACAGTGGCAGTGCGCGTTTCCACCCTTGATCCGACATCGACAACGCCAGCGGATAGCGTGCCCGAATAGCCGCTTCTTCTTTGGCCGTCGACCGCCCTTCTGCGCGCCGACTCGCCAGATAGGGTGCGAAATACTGTTCGTATCCGCCAAGGATTTCGTCGCCCCCCTGTCCGTCGAGAAGAACCGTTACACCGTTTTGCTTGGCCAGCCGAAATACGCACCATTGGGCGTATTGGCTAGCGCTGTTCACGGGCAGCTCATTCATCCAAATGAAGTCCGGCAATTCCGAGACCAGTGCCTCTGCCGACGGTTCGACTTCTGCCTGCTTGATCGTTGTGCCGTCCACAATCTCCACTGCAAAAGCACCTTCATCCGCCGCGGTGCCCGGGAAACGCCCCGTAAAGGCTTGGTAGGGGGCACCATCCGCCGTGAAGTCCTTGGCGATGCGCGCGATCGAGCTGGAATCCAATCCGCCTGACAGACAAGATCCCACGGGAACGTCGCTTCGCATGCGCAAGTTGATCGAGGACTGCAGCAACTCCCGGAGCCCGGAGACCGCGGCCTCGAAATCCAACCCCGACGATTTGTCGATCCCGACGGGCGACGACCAATATCGCGATATTTCAGGTGTTTGTCGTGTCTTCGAGAACGTCATCCGGTGCGCTGGTGGGAGTTGACGCACACCTTCGAACAAGGTGGCCTCGCCATGATCCAGCGACTGGGCCGGTGCAACGAAGAATGTTGCCAGATCTTCATCTCGGTACCTGGCGCTCACGCCGTCCAGCGTGAGCAGTGCTTTGTATTCGGAGGCAAAGGCGACGTATCCATCACCCAACACATATAGGAAGGGCTTTTCGCCGAAACGGTCACGGGCACAAAATAGTGTTTCCCGTTCTTCGTCCCAGATGGCGAAGGCAAACATACCGTTGAAACGTTCGACACAAGCGTCGCCCCATGCACGATAGGATTCTAAAATGACTTCGGTGTCACTTTGCGTCCTGAAGATATGCCCATCGGCTTCAAGCTGTTCGCGAACTTCCAGGTAATTGTAGATTTCACCGTTGTAAGTAATCCGCAACGTACCACGGCTATCAGCCATGGGTTGATCCGCATCGCGACTGAGATCGATGATAGCAAGTCTACGATGGCCCAGGGCAATCTGGCCGTCCGCACTTTGCCAAACGCCTTCACCATCCGGGCCACGGTGCGCCATCAGATCGCACATCGCCTGCACAGCCGCCGGGTTGGACTGGCCGCGATAGGCGAGGATCCCAGCTATACCGCACATACCAACCGTTCCTCGTCACCGTGACCGGTCAAGATTGATCCGCGGTCTTTTCGCAAAGGAAAGTCACGGCAACGATCATAGCGAGCGATGCTACCCACCAAGATTGCCAAACACCAAAAGTCGCATTCATTACCGCAAGCAACATCACCAATAACGTTGTACGCGCGACCAG
Source organism: Rhodospirillales bacterium (assembly GCA_965216765.1). GTDB lineage: Bacteria > Pseudomonadota > Alphaproteobacteria > Rhodospirillales > Casp-alpha2 > UBA4479. The sequence goes on along the minus strand of OZ244199.1, from coordinate 3,988,483 downwards.
CCCCCCATTTACAAGTCGTCTTTCCTCCGGCGGTGGCCTTAACAGCAACCACAAGGCCGCACCAAAGAGGAGCAGACCAGGAACGCCTAGCTCCAGCCAAACTTGCAGAACGGCGTTATGGGGATGCAGGGGCATGAGTTCTTTGCCCCAACCAACGTTATCGTGCCCACCGGGCACATCACGCGACGTATCGAATCCCCATCCGATCAATGGACGTTCCCGCGCCTTCTCCAGCGCAAACCGCCAGATAAAGTAACGATGACCCAACGAGCCTAAGGCATCGACGCTGTCACCGATTTCCTGTTGTTTGCTGTCCGCCTCCAGGGCGATATCAATCCTGTCCATCACCAGCGGCACGACAACGGGAAAGACGACAACAACGGAAACGCAAAGGACAGCGATCAACTGCACAGCCTGACGGCCAAGCTTGTGAACCAAAAAAGCAACGACGAGACCGATAAGAAGCGCGCCCGTCGCCGTTGTCGAACCTATAATCATTGTTGCGCCTAAAACGAGCGCGGCGAATATCAACGCCCAGGCTTTGTTCCGGAGGCGCTGCACGAACAGAACCAAGATTGGAGTCAGAACCGTGACGATGATTAAGCCCGTATTAAAGATCGATAGCTTGTCCGAGCGTTGAATCCCCATCCAATCGTCCCAGCCCATGCTGATGACGAAACCGAGGACATAGATTCCCGTGACAGCGACGACTGCGCCGAGAATCAACGCTTTTGCACCGGCAGCCCGGCCGGAATCCGTAAGTTTCCGGCACCACCAGACGGCACCGAATCCGAGTACGACCAACACAACGTATTTCAATAGTTCGACGACACTCTGCTGGCCGTCAAACGGGAACATCGCCCGGTACGACAACCATACAAACGCAATGCCTGCGACTGTCAGCGCCGCTTTCGGAAAAACGTCGCTCAATCGCTTGTGCCGCCAAGCTTGATACAAAGACGGCAAAGCTACCAACGCCAGTAGAATCACCATGGCTTTCGGCACAAAAGTCGCAACTAAGGGTACGCCCGCCAGAATCCAGGGGGAGACGATCAAATTTGGCGCCTCTTTCGTCTCAACCGTCATAGACCATCCCCTCCGTCAAAAACGAAACGACGGACCGAGTCATCATACTTAAAACTCCGGAAACATGTCATCACAGGACGGCAAAATCTCTCAAAGGTGACAATATCTTTGCAGGCGCCCCTATAGATCAGGTATTTCCTTTTCAGGCAATGAACTGGCATGCGTCCGAGCATTCGGCGCGGAATCGAATTGGCTGGAGATTGCGCTGGAATGATCAACGATGGTGAATCGGACCCGATCTAGATGTGCGGCATAGCCGGAATTCTCGCCTATAATAGCGAACGCCAGGTCGAAGACGGCGAATTGCACGCGCTTAATAACGCCATGCCGCACCGAGGCCCCGACGGCACAGGCACGTGGTGCGCGGATGACGGCCGGATCGGCTTGGCGCACCGTCGGCTTGCCATTGTCGACCTTAGCAACGATGCCGCGCAGCCGATGACCAATGCGGACGAAAGCATCTGGCTCACCTACAACGGCGAAATCTATAACCACGCCTCGCTCCGGCGCGAGCTTGAAGCCTTGGGATATCGCTTCCGCACCGACCATTCGGACTCGGAAGTCCTCGTACATGGTTACAAAGCTTGGGGCGTGGACGGTCTGGTCGAACGACTCATCGGCATGTTCGCGTTTGCCATATGGGACGTGGCGGCGAAACGCCTGACGATCGTCCGCGACCGCGTCGGCATTAAGCCGGTGTACTTTGCCCGCGCCGGTGGCCGCTTCTTGTTCGCGTCTGAAATCAAAGCGATCATGACCGATCGGGCGGTACCGCGCGCCGTCAACGGTGCGGCCATCGCCCATTACCTGAGTTTCATGGTCTCACCGGCGCCACTCACCATGTTCAAAGGTGTCTTCAAGCTGCCCGCCGGCCATATCATGGAGATCGAGGCAGACGGAAGCGCACGTGCACGCCGGTATTGGGACGCAGTCCCCGGCAAGTCCGGCATTACCGGAGAACTCGCAGGCCTCAGCGAAGAAGCCGGCCGTGATTTCCTCGCCAAGGAAATACTCCACAGATTCGAGACAGCCGTCGACCGCCGTATGATGTCGGACGTGCCGTTCGGTGTTTTCCTATCCGGCGGTATCGACTCGTCCGCAAACGTTGCTCTGATGAGCCGGATCTCCAATCAGCCGGTGAAGACGTTCACGATCGGCTTCTCTGACCACACTCATCTGAACGAATTGGACTACGCCGAGAAGGTCGCTAAACACTTCCGCACCGACCACCACGAAATCCGTGTTAACGGCAACGACATGCAGGGCTATCTGCATGACCTGATTATCAGCCAAGACGAGCCGATTTCGGATTGGGTCTGTGTGCCGCTTTATTTCGTCTCGAAGCTTGCCAAGGACTCAGGCGTTACCGTTGTCCAAGTGGGCGAAGGTTCCGACGAACAGTTCGCCGGATACGACAGCTACATGAAGTACTTGAAGCTGCACGACCGTATGGGGTCGGGCACACTGCGCGGGGTTTTGGGCGCGATGTCTCCGTTGCTGGGGGCCATGGCACGCGCCATGCCGGGGCGGCGCTCTATGTTCGAACAGGCATTCGAAGTCAGCCGCCGCGTCAATCTGGGCCACGAGCTTTTCTATGGCGGTTCCAACGCTTTTTGGGCGATCCACGTCGAGAAATATCTGAACGACTCATCAATGACGCCAGACCCGGCGGACGTTGATACAGGTGTCGAAGGTCTATCACTTGATGGTGCCGATTCCGACGACAGTGGCGATATCATCGACGCGCTGGCGACGGCGTTTGCCAAAGCGGACGCCGGCGGCGACCCCCTGGCCAAGATGATTCATGCCGAATTCCGCATGCGCTTGCCGGAACTTCTGCTGATGCGCGTTGACAAGATCACCATGTCGACGTCCATCGAGGCGCGAGTGCCGTTCCTGGATCACGAGTTGGTCGATCTGACCATGGACATTCCGCGCCAATACAAGGTCGACGGCTATAAGACCAAAGACCTTTTGAAACAGACTATGCGTGGCGTCATTCCGGACGAGATCATCGACCGTAAGAAAATGGGATTCGCCGCCCCTGCCGCCGAATGGCTCCAGGGTGACTTCGGACGCGAGGCGGAGGCAACGATCCTCAACTCGCCGCTGACGAAGAACGGACCACTACGCGGCGACGAGATCGCCAAGGCATTCGAGGTACATAGGAGCGGCGCTCAGAATAACGCCCTGCACCTTTGGGTGCTTCTAAATTTGGCGGCCTGGCACGATCACTGGATCGATAGCGCCGCGGCATGAGCGGGGGCGGATGATGCGGCTGCTGGACTTTCTGCACATCGGCTTGAACACGCCACCCCGCGATACGCTCCGCTGGCTCAACCGCCAAATCAAATCCAAACGGGCCGACCGGCAGTTGCCAGGGTGGGAGCGTTGGCTTGGCGGGCGCACCTTGGCGGGTTCGTTGGCGCAGCGCGACGTTGCAGCCGCGTTGAAGCTGCTGGAAGCGTCCAACCCTTTTCCCGGTCTCCGCGATCACGTGAAAGTCCGCACCGCCGTCCCCGATGTTGTTCGGAAAGAGATCAAGGCTCGCGCCCACAAAGCCATGCACTTGGAAATAGACCTGCTCGGCTCAGGCCCGGTGCGGCTCACCCACCCCATCGACTGGGCAACGGATTTTAAGTCGGGAACGCGCTGGCCCATGTCAGCGTCCCGCGCACTGCCCGTCAATGACCTCGGCAGACCGTCCGACATCAAGGTGCCTTGGGACCTGTCGCGCTTGCAGTGGCTGCTGCCGACCGGCCAGGTCTTCATTTTGGACAACGATCAAGCAGCCGCGACGTTTGCACACGAAATTGTCGAAGACTGGATCACGGCCAACCCGATTTGTCGGGGACCGAACTGGATCTGCGCCATGGATGTCGCTTTGCGCGCGGTTTCGATGTTGTGGCTGTTTTACGCCTGTAAGGACTCCCACGCCTGGAAGAACACGGCGTTCCGCGAAATGCTATTGAAATCACTGGTCCTGCACGGTCAGTTCATCGACACGCACCTGGAGTTCGCTGACGTTAACGGCAATCACCTGACCGCCGATCTATGCGGCCTCACGCTACTGGGAATCGCACTCGGCGGACAGGGGATCGCCAAAAAATGGATTAACAAGTCCTGGCGTTTGCTGTGCGAACAATTGCCGGAGCAAGTTCCGAACGACGGCGTGTGCCGCGAAGCCTCTCTGCCTTATCACCGCCTCGTTGCAGAGTTGTTCGCGCTGCCGGCGGTGGCGCGTCTCGCCACCGGGCGCGACGTCCCACAAAGCTATTTGCAGCGCCTACGCGATATGGCCGCCTTTACCGAAGCTGCCACCCGCCCCGACGGCGAGGTACCTGTGTGGGGTGACGCCGACGACGGACGCGCGCTGCCACTCGGCACGCAAGCTATGAATGACCACCGCTATCTCGTGAGCCTATTGATGGGCGTCGGAAGGCCGAGCCGCAATCAAGCCCATGACGAAACACTGTGGTGGCTTGGCACGGGGGCCGACATCGCCGACAAGCCTGACGCCAGAAAAGCGTTCGAGACGGCTGGGGTCTACATCTTGGGAGACGGCGACGATCATATCTTCATCGATGCCGGCCCGGTCGGTATGAACGGGCGGGGCGGACACGGCCACAATGACTGTTTGTCTTTCGAGGCGAGCCTTTTAGGTCAGCGGCTGATTATCGATCCCGGCAGCTATGTCTATACCGCCGATATGGAAAGCCGGAACAGGTACCGGGCAACCTCGGCACACAACACGCCGAAGATCGACGGCGAAGAGATCAATCGATTCGTCAGCCCGCGTTCTCTTTGGCGGTTGCGGAACGATGCCGTACCGGAGGTCCGTCTCGCGCGTCAGGGCGGCGAGATTGAAATTCTCACTGCGGCGCATGCCGGGTATCGCCGCCTACCCTCTCCCGTCACGCCTGTTCGCTCCTTCATCTATGAAAAAAGTAGCCACAACCTGATCGTCTGTGACCGTTTCGAGGGCGATGGTCCACACTCTGTCGAAACATGTCTGACGACGGCGCCGGACGTTGGGGTCGAACGGCAGAAGGCCGGTATTTGGCGCCTACAGGGCACTATGGGAAAGTTTCTGCTCGTCGCCGATTTGCGTGGCTGGGACGCCGAGTTGACGCAAAGAGACGTATCGGCGAGCTATGGATTGCGTTCGAGAACGAGTGCTTTGGTGTTCTCAAGGCAAGGAGAACTGACGCCGCTAACATTCGCATTGATCTTGGAGAAAACGGCGCCTCCAGACCCGCTCCGCTGGCTCGTCGACGTTGTTCGCGATCACTTCGACAATTAGCACCGAAAGTCTGGCAAATCCTTGATTTATCGACTATCAAGACCGCCAGCCATAGAATCTGGAAAACCGCGACGATGCATGAGGACTTAGGCCGAAAAAATGACGTCAAGATGGGCAGCGAACGGGGTTTCGGCTTCGTGTTTGCAGCCGTCTTCGCCATCATCGGCCTGTGGCCGCTTATCGGTGGCGAACCCGTCCGAATTTGGGCCTTGGGCATCGCCGCGGCCTTCCTTGCCATCGCCTTAATTTTCCCGCGTGCGCTGCGACCGCTGAATATTCTTTGGTTCAAATTCGGCCTCTTGCTGTACAAAATTACCAATCCCATCGTCATGGCCGTCATGTACTACATAGCCGTGGTGCCGGTGGGTTTATTGATGAAGGTGTTCGCCAAGGACCCATTGCAACGTAAATTCGACCCGAACGCTAAATCCTACTGGATTGATCGAGATCCGCCGGGTCCCGAGCCCGAATCCATGAAACGCCAATTCTAAAGGCCAAGAGTATGTCATTCATTCTCGAAATCTGGGAATTCCTGAGAGTCCGTAAAAAATTCTGGCTGTTACCGGTCCTCGTGATGATGATTCTATTCGGCGGGCTATTGGTATTGACCCAGGGTTCGGCGGTGGCCCCATTCATTTACACGATCTTCTGAGGAGACGGCTTTGCGTATCCTTGGCGTATCCGCGTTTTATCATGACAGCGCCGCGGCGCTCATCGAGGACGGCAACGTCATCTCGGCCGCGCAGGAAGAACGCTTCACCCGCAAAAAACACGACGCAGATTTTCCGGCCAACGCCATTGAGTACTGCCTAAGCGACGCCGGAATAACGCTCTCCGACGTCGATTTCGTTGCGTTCTACGACAAGCCGTTTTTGAAATTCGAGCGCTTACTCGAGACCTATCTCGCGTTCTCGCCGATCGGTTTTCGCTCGTTTCGCATGGCGATTCCGGTCTGGCTGAAGGAAAAGCTTTTCCAGAAAGACATGCTGCGCAGGAAATTCGCCGAGTTCGATGCGGATTTCGATTGGATGAACAAGCTTTTGTTCTCCGAACACCATCAGAGTCACGCCGCCTCCGCCTTTTTCCCCTCGCCGTTTGAGGATGCCGTCGTTCTAACCATGGACGGGGTCGGCGAATGGGCGACTACGTCGGTCGCCATCGGCAACGGCCGTGATCTAAAAATGGTCAAAGAAATCCATTTCCCACATTCGCTGGGGCTGCTTTATTCGGCCTTCACGTACTACACCGGCTTTCGGGTAAATTCGGGTGAGTACAAAGTCATGGGCTTGGCGCCTTACGGCGAGCCGACCTACAAGGATCTGATCCTAGAAAAACTATTGGACGTTAAAGAAGACGGCTCTTTCCGGCTCGATCAGAGTTACTTCAATTACTGCACCGGTCTCACCATGACCAATGCCAAATTCAACGAATTGTTTGGCGGACCGCCGCGCACACCGGAAGAACTTCTGACCCAAAAGCACATGGACTTGGCCGCGTCCGTTCAGGCCGTTACCGAAGAAGTCGTGCTTCGCCTGACCCGTTCGCTGGCTAAGGAATACGATACCGAGAACCTGTGCTTGGCAGGCGGCGTCGCGCTCAACTGCGTCGCCAACGGCAAGGTGCTACGCGATGCGGCCTTCAAGAATGTCTGGGTACAGCCGGCAGCGGGCGACGCCGGCGGAGCACTCGGCGCCGCGCTCAACGCCTATCACCTCTTCCGCGAACAGCCGCGGCATCTGAACGGTGCCATGGACGGCATGAAAGGTTCGTATCTCGGCCCAGAATTTTCGGACTCGGAAATCGCCGAGCGTTTGACCACCGCCGGTGCGAAGTTCGAATTGCTGCAACCCGACGAAACCATCGCCAAGACAGCCGATGCGCTAGCTGCAGAGAACGCCGTCGGCTGGTTCCAGGGCCGCATGGAATTCGGACCGCGTGCTCTGGGTGGCCGCTCGATCCTCGGCGATCCGCGATCTCCGAGCATGCAGAAAACCCTCAACCTCCGCGTCAAATACCGTGAGAGCTTCCGGCCGTTCGCTCCTTCCGTGCTAAGCGACGATGTCTCGGACTGGTTCGAGATCGAAAGCGACAGTCCCTATATGCTGATGGTTGCACCCGTCACCGAGGGCCGCCGCCGCGCCATGACCGAGGAAGAAAATGCACTGTTCGGGATCGAGAAACTGAACGTGCCAAGGTCCGACATTCCTGCCGTCACGCACGTTGACTATTCGGCACGTATTCAGACGGTGCACGACGAGACGAACCCGCGCTACCATGCGCTTCTGTCGGCGTTCAAAGAACGCACCGGCTGTCCGGTCGTCGTCAACACCAGCTTCAACGTCCGGGGCGAGCCGATTGTCTGCACACCGGAAGACGCCTTCCGCTGCTTCATGGGCTCAGAGATCGAAGTACTGGTCATCGGTAACTGCTTTCTGCGCAAGGAAGACCAAGACCCTGCACTGAAACTCGATTACAAAAACGCGTTTGAGTTGGATTAGGCCGGCAACAAGTCGACCAGCGACAGCGCTAGAATCTCCGTCGCCAATCGCACATCGTCCAGAGCCACATGCTCGTCCGCAGCCCCCATACCCGCCGCGACGGGATCGGCCGGACCAGCCCCATACAGGATGGTCGGAATGCCTTTGGCTGCGTAGTGACGCCCTTCATGATTGTAGGCGACACCCTGCTCTTCCGGCTCTGCCCCTAACTTGGCACGCAGATGCCAGGCCACCATCGCGCCAAGTTGCTTCTGCAGTTCGTCGTCGCCGGTCATCGCCGGTATCAATACGGCGCGGCGGATACGAGCACGCGCCCCTTGCATCTTGGCGATAGTCGTACCGATCAGGTTGGTCAGTTGCGTTTCCACATGGGCCGCATCTTCGCCCGGCAAGATTCGACGGTCCAAATTGAAAGAGACCAAATCCGGCACGCCACCACTTTCGGCGCCGCCTTGTATCCTCTCGACGACCATCGTCGGCGCGCCAATACCCGGCACTTTCGACGCGTGCGCTTCTAAGCTGGCCCGATACTGGTATAGACGCGATAGCGCCTGGGTCGCTGCCTCAAGGGCATCGACACCGTCGGCCGGCGCGGTCACCGGCGCGGTCTTGCCGCGCACCTGCGCCTCCAAGATCATTTTGCCCGTCGATTGGTAGGCAACGGCGCGTGCCGGCCCGCCGACGATGGCGAAGTCCGGATTGACTATGCCGTCCGCGAGCAAACGCCGGGCCCCGAGCGCACCACCACCTTCACCGTCAAAGCTAATATGAATCTCGATCGTGCCGCCGATCGGTGCAGCAATGTCCAGTAGAGTTAGCAACGCAAAGACCTGTGCCGCGAGGTGCCCTTTGCCGGTTACAGCGCCACGCCCGAACAGCTTACCATCCTGGATGTGCCCCTGGCGCGGATCGACCGTCCAACCATCGCCCGCGAGCGGGGTATCGACATGACTGACGAGCGCCAGCACCGGCCCGTCACCAAACTTGCGCCGGATGACCAGATTGTTGAAAGGCTGACGGCCCGCCGCTTCGAGTCTGTCTTCCGGTGGTGTATGCCGCTCGACTTCAAAGCCCAAACCTTCGAGCTTCTTTGCCAACTTTTCGGAAGCCTTCTGCAGGTCCGCCACAGGTACCTGCGTATTCAAACTCACCAGATCCTTTAGGAAAGCGAATTGTTGCGCCCGGCGCTTCGTCAGCGCCTCGGCGATCTTTGCATCGGGTGGTATCGTCATATCTACTGCCATTTCGGATGAATATCTTGCAAACCCTGACCAATCCGTCAATTTGTTAGAAACCTCAATACGTTGCGAGGAGACCGAAAGACATGCCTTCGCCCGACAGCCTTGCCATGATCGAACGCCTGATCTCGTTCGATACCACCAGCCGCCTTTCAAATATGGCGCTGATTACGTTCGTCCAAGACTATCTGTCGAGCCTGGGGATAGAGAGCACCCTGGTGCCGAACGAAGACGGAAGCAAGGCAAACCTCTATGCCACCGCAGGCCCAACCGACCAGCCGGGTATCATGCTCTCCGGTCACACCGACGTCGTGCCCGTGGACGGACAAAACTGGGATACCGATCCGTTCACGGTGAAAGAGGTCGACGGCAAGCTATATGGGCGCGGCACGTCGGACATGAAAAGCTTCATCGCGCTTGTTCTCGCCAAGCTGCCGGCGGCTCTGGAACGTGGCCTGGAAACACCGCTGCATTTCGCTTTCTCCTACGACGAAGAGATCGGATGCTTGGGTGTCCGCCCGATGATCGAAATGATTAACGGGCTGCCGATCAAGCCACGTATGGCGATCATCGGCGAACCGACAAGCATGCAGGTCATCACCGGCCATAAAGGCAAACGCAGTTACACGGCGCACGTGCGCGGCTTAGAAGCACACTCAAGCCTGGCACCGCAAGGCGTTAATGCCATCGAATATGCGGCGCGCTTCGTCGCCCATCTGCAATCGATGGCGAAACGGCTTCAGAACAGCGGCCCCTACGACGAACTTTACGACGTGACGCATACGACCGTCCATACGGGCACGATCCAGGGCGGCACGGCGCTGAACATCGTTCCAAAGGATTGTCACATACAATTCGAATTTCGCTATATCGGTCTCGACGACCCGGATGCGCTGGAAGCGGAAATCCTTGCCGAAGCCAAGGACCGGCTGGAACCAGAAATGCAGGCAATCGACCCGACCACGGGGATCGACATCGACCGATACAATGACATGCCCGGCCTGGATATGAATGTTGACCACGAAGTCGTCACCTTCGTGAAACAACTTGCCGGGCGCAATGATGACGGCAAGGTCGCCTTCGGCACCGAAGCGGGACTATTTCAGAAACGGGGCGGCATACCATGCGTCGTTTGTGGCCCCGGCAGCATCGAACAGGCCCATAAACCCAATGAATTCATAACCTTGGATCAGGTCGACAAGGGTGAAGCGTTCCTGGATCGTCTCATGGACAGGGTTTGTAAGTCGTGACAAGATATCTGCATGTTCGGCTTCGGTAAAAAGAAAGACGGCGACAATAAACGCGAGCATGATCGCATCGCCGCAAACGGGGAAGAAGTTCGCATCTACGGCGAAACCTATCCGCTCGGCGATTTATCCGAAGGCGGTATGCGCGTCACCGAATACGACGACACGCTTCAAGCCAATCAGTATTTTGAGTTTCACATCGTCCTGAAACCGAACGGCGAGAGTTTCGAACTTCGCGGCCACGCCAAGGTCGTCCGCCAGTGGGACGACCAACTCGCAGTGCAGTTTACCAAACCGCAGCCAGACTTGGTGTTCGAAGTCCGTGATTATCTGGAAAAGTACACCTGACTTAAATCATCGCATGTTATCCTGAACTTGGTTCAGGACCCAATTCAAACACGGCTGGATCAGTGCCTTGTTTGCGATGAATGCTGAATGAAATTCAGCATGACGCAGGCAAGATTGACTAGCTGATACGCTTCATCACAGCGCAGAAGAAACCGTCCGTGCCGGTCGACGCCGGCGACAGGCGTAAGCACGGCCCCGTTGCGGGCGACGGACCGCCGACGGTTTCCGCCCAGACCTTTTCGACAGGCAGTGCCTCGAACGCCCCGGACTCCTGTAAGAACCAACCAAGCTGTTGCTCGTTCTCTTCTTGAAGCAGCGAGCACGTCACGTAGACAAGTCGTCCGCCCGGCCTTACCAACGTTGACGCCTGCTTGAGGATCGCACGCTGAACCTCTTGGATTTCGCCAAGGTCCTGTAGCGTGAAGCGCCAGCGTTCATCCGGATTGCGCCGCCAGCTGCCGGTCCCGGTGCACGGCACGTCAATAAGAACGCGGTCGGCAGTTCCTTTGTTCTCGGCAACCCAAGGATCGTCGACGGCGGCAATGGTTCGTGGACGAATTCTCTCCAACCCTGCTCGGCGCAAACGCGGCGTCATGCGCTCCAACCGATAACCGGACACATCGAGCGCGAACAGGCGACCCGCGAAATCATTGCCGTCACCCATAGATGCCGCCAGCGCGAGGGTCTTGCCGCCTGCGCCCGCGCAGTAGTCGATAACGGTCATGCCGGGGCGTGCACCGACCAGCATTGAGACGATCTGAGACCCTTCGTCCTGAACCTCGACCAAGCCCTCCTTGAAAGCCCGGGTGCCGCCAAGTCGCACCTTGCCGCCGACCCGGATACCAAGCGGCGAAATCGGCGTCGCTTCACACTCGACATAGTCCTCTCGCAGTCGCGCTAAGGCATCTTCAGGTGTTGATTTCAGTGTATTGACCCGAAGATCCAGCGGCGCCGGCTGATTAAGGGCCGACATTTCCGTCTCTAGGCCATCGCCCCATAAGGCGCAGAATGAGTTGTCCATCCAATCAGGGTACTCAAGCCGGACAGAGAGCGGCATGTCCTTGTTGATAAACGGCCGGCCATAAAGCGCCTCAACGGCGGCACGTTCTTCGTCGGTCATCGGCTCGGGACAGTGCCGGGCGCCGGAAAACAGGTTTTCGACTTCGTCCGGCGCGGCGCGTTCCTCAAGGATAGCAAAAGCCAACGTTCGTAATCGTGCAGTCGGCGTCAGCGACAGCCCCGTCCGCTCCAGCCACCAGTCGAGTTTAGCGCGGCGGCGTAGGATATCGTATACGCGCCCGCCTACGTTGCGGCGATCTCCACTACCGGCATAGCGACGCGCACGAAAGTAGCTGTCCATAACCTGATCGGGTGGCTGGTCCGCTGTTTCGATCAACGCCAGGATTTCGATCGTTGCGGCAAGGCGTGCCCCGGGGGTCATGGTGCGACTTCTCGAGACCTCAACCGTCCGAGCGGTAGTTCGGCGCTTCCCGTGTAATCGTTATGTCGTGCACATGGCTTTCGCGAAGTCCGGCATTGGTAATGCGGCGGAAGCTCGCATTGGTCCGTAGATCATCGAGTGTCCCACAGCCGGTGTACCCCATCGACGAACGAAGACCACCGACCAACTGGTGAATGACGGTGCCGAGCGGCCCTTTGTAGGGGACGCGACCTTCGACGCCTTCCGGTACCAATTTCAGTTTGTCGGAGACTTCCTCCTGGAAGTAGCGATCCGCCGAGCCGCGCGCCATAGCACCCAGCGATCCCATGCCTCGGTAGGCCTTGTATGACCGACCCTGGAACAACAGAACTTCGCCCGGGCTTTCATCGGTACCGGCGAATAGTGAGCCGATCATGACCGCATTCGCCCCGGCGGCGATGGCCTTGGAGATATCGCCGGAATACTTGATACCGCCGTCGGCGATGCACGGCACACCGGCATTGCGACAGGCTTCGGATGATTCAAGGACCGCCGAGAACTGCGGCATGCCGACACCCGCAACCATCCGCGTGGTGCAGATGGTGCCTGGCCCAATGCCTATCTTGATACAGTCGGCACCAGCGTCGATCAGCGCCTTGGCGCCGTCCGGTGTTGCCACGTTACCGGCGACGACCTGTGCGTAATTAGAAAGCTTCTTGATTTCGGAAACGGCCGTCAGCACGCCCTGCGAATGGCCGTGCGCCGTATCGACGACGAGCACGTCGCATCCTGCTTCCAACAACGCCGCTGCGCGTTCTTTGCCGGCTTCGCCGACACCAACGGCGGCGGCGACACGGAGACGACCCTGCTCGTCTTTACAGGCGTTGGGGAAACGTTCTTCCTTCTCCATGTCTTTGACCGTGATCAAGCCGACGCATTTGTATTCGTCATCAACAACGAGCAGTCGTTCAATCCGATATTGGTGCAGGAGCCGACGCGCTTCGCCGCCATCGACACCTTCTTTGACGGTAATCAGCGGCATATCAGCTGTGTTCTTGGTCATCAGTTCGCTGATCGGCGTATTCGGATTCGTGGCGAAACGAACGTCGCGGTTGGTTAAGATACCAACCAGTTTGCCGGTGCCATTCTCGACGACAGGCATGCCTGAGAAACCCGTTTCGGCTTTGATCCGAAGAGCGTCCGCCAGGGTCTGGTCGGGATGAACGGTCAGTGGATCGGAGACCATACCGCTTTCGAACTTCTTGACCCGGCGTACTTCAGCGGCCTGCTCTTCGACGGTCATGTTCTTGTGAAGGACGCCGATGCCGCCTGCTTGCGCCATGGCGATCGCTAGCTGGTGCTCGGTCACCGTATCCATCGCTGCCGAAATCAGCGGGATATTCAGGGCAATCGTCTTGGTCAACCGGGTTCGTGTATCGGTATCGTGCGGCAAGACGCTCGACGCCGCCGGGACCAAAAGGACATCGTCAAATGTAAGTGCTTCTTCGATTTTTTGGGGTGCCATGACGCCTCCGATACCCGCTGTGGCGATGGCGCGTCATCATACACAGGCCGGGGCCTTGTACAAGCACGATCACCCCCGGATTACGGGACTCCGAGGTTTTCTAGGATTCTTGCCCGTCGCTACCGCGAAAGCCTGTGGCAATGACATACATCTCCGCCGAATCGCTGCGGCTAGCGGGTGGTTTGGCGTGCTTCACGGTCTGAAAATCGCGCTTCAGCATCGCCAGAAGATCGTTCTCGGCGCCGCCCTGCAGGGCTTTGCCGACGAAGGCGCCACCAGGTGCCAGCACGTCGGCCGCAAAGTCGGCGGCGGCCTCCAACAGCGCCATGATTCGCAAGTGATCGGTCTGCGGATGTCCCGTAGCGGCGGCAGCCATGTCGCTCATTACCAGGTCCGCCTTCCCGCCAAGGGCGTCGGTCAATTTCGGGACCGCGTCATCCGCCAGAAAGTCGCATTCGATAAGCACGGCCCCGGCGATGGGTTCTATCTCCTGCAGATCGATAGCGACGATGTGACAGTTCGGTCCGGACCGCTCAATGGCGACCTGCGTCCACCCACCAGGCGCGGCCCCTAGATCGACGATCCGCATACCTTTCTTAAGCAAGCGGAACTTGTCGTCCAACTCGATCAGTTTGAACGCCGCGCGCGACCTGTACCCCAGCCGCTTGGCGTCGCGCACGTAAGGGTCGTTGAGTTGACGCTGCAACCACCGAGTCGATGAGAGCTTGCGCCCCTTGGCGGTACGCACGCGTGTATGCAGGTTGCGTGCACCATCCTTGGCGCCGCCCCGCTTCGCGTTCTTGCCGCTTTTCCCTTTTGCCATTGGTCTTATCTTTCCAGCGGTACGCCGATTCCCTTGTGACCGTCGGCGCCCATGAGTTCGGTGAGGATCCCCTCGCGTATTCCCCTGTCGGCTATTCTGAGCTTACCGACTTCCCAACGTTCGCAGACTGCGCGCAAAACCGCCAGCCCCATCAGCATCAAATCGCCACGTCCTCGTCCAAGGCAGGGATGTCGCAGGCGCTCGTCACAGGGCATTGCCGCCAACCGGCCGCTGATCTGGCGGATGCTATCGAAATGTATCTCCAATCCATCTACCCGCGCCCGATTATAACGCGGCAGTTCCAGATACATCGCACCCAGCGTCGTCACCGTACCGGAGGTGCCGATCATTCGGACGTCACCGGCTGTGATCGCTTCACGGATACCGTTGCGCTCGTCGAACGGCGCCAGCGCCTCATCGATCCGCGACAGCAAAGCTCGAAAGCGGTCCGTCGGCAGAACCTCAGGTCCAAACTCGTCACGTAACGTCACGACGCCAAACGGCAATGACACGATATCCGCCAAACGCGCCGGCTTGCCGTTCTGCGTCTCGACCCACATGACCTCGGTGGAGCCGCCGCCGATATCGAGCACCAGTGCATGACCATAACCGGAACGCAGCAAGTTTCCGCACCCGGCAACCGTCAGCGCGGCCTCTTCCTCGGCTGATATAATTTCCATATCGAGGCCCATCTCATCGCGGACACGCGAAATGAAGGCGGCACTGTCTTCGGCGCGCCGACAAGCGGCCGTCGCCACCGCCCGCACGCGACAGACATTGGCCGAGCGGACCCTGTTCACGCACTGCTTCAAAGCGGACAAAGTTCTTTCGATGGCTTCCGGTTGCAGAATGCCTGTTTCGGCGACACGCTCACCCAACCTGACGACGCGCGAAAAACCATCCGTAACGGAAAAGCCGGCTTCTTTGGGAGTCGCGATGAGCAGGCGACAGCTGTTAGTACCTAGATCGATCGCCGCATAGCGCGCCGATTCCACCTTTGGTGGTCTACGGCGGCGCGGCCAACTTCTGCGCTTACGCGCGGCTGCGTCCTGTCCCACGATGCCTCCCACGGGAGCTTGCCCCTCGCTCCCTTATTCACGCCGCTCTAATGGCGACGCTTCACCGTCTTTAAATTATTCCCTCAGAAAGTATTTTGAAAGGCTGCTGAATGCTTCCCTTTCCCCCTTGGACGCTGGGCACGCTGCTCCAATATTAAACCGCATACAGCGCCGAGTGGAGCTGACGCTGCCAGACAGACGCAAGATCGAGCAGGAATTGGGCGACTGGCCAGAAAAGAAAGAGCGGCAGCGCACGTGTATGCAATAAGACGAAGTCTTCGACGCGTGGGGAGAAGATCGCTTAAGAGTATTTCTCAGGAAAGTTCAAAACCGGAGCGACGGCTAACCGCCGGTTCAATTGAATTCGGTCGGCACCACGATCCGGGAACTGAAGGATTCCACGGCATCGATGACCGATTCACGGGTTACGATTTCAACCAATTGAACAATCTGCCCGTCCACTGCCGCCAGGGGCCAAACTAGCCTTTCATAAACAACGCTCTGACCGTCGAGCGCCATCAACGGATCATCATTAGTTACGCGCTCCACGGCCCTGGTCCAAACAGGCATCCGCGTGTCCAACGTAACCGATTGGGCATCAAGGATCGCATCTGTATGCGTGCCGAAATCAATTCGACTAACTTCCTCGCCAGTCCATTCACCGGAAAAATAGTTCACGAGCGCGGTACCAAAAAACCTAACTCGATGCCGATCATCTTCGTTTTCGATGTCTATGATCAGGATATTCGGCGCCAGTACATGAACATCCATCAGATCAAAATATTGAGTGGTTGGCATCCCCGAAGCGAGAGAGAGGCTGTACATGTAACGCCCGAAAGCTTCGACTTTCTTCCCGAATTTGCCGCTATACATGCTTTGCCCCCCGGTTTGCCGGTCGGCGTTTTGCCGGAACAGTCCAGCTATGTGCATTTATCGTGACTCCAAAACAACTTATCGTCTGTGAAATGGTACCGTTTCGGACTCTTGGTCCTATTAGGGTTATCCGCAAATTATGTCCGGGGGTGTACTGATAATTAGCCGGTTTATTGGGCTGTTTTTGCGACAAATCATCTTTTGTCGGCTATTCCCCCCCTCGCCCATGTTGATGGGCTACTTTGGTCGCTGCCCATCTTGATGGGCAAGATCAGCAAGGATCGGGCAATCGGGTCGATGATCACCCCGGCAAGTATCGACAAGATCAGAGAGCGTCTTACGAAGGTGCTTCAATTCGTCCAGCCTCTTATCGATCTCAAGCAGATGCTGTTCCGCCAATTCTTTTACGTCGGCGCTCGCGCGGGCCTTGTCCTCGTATAGCGACAACAGTCGTCTGCAGTCTTCGATCGAAAAACCGAGCTGCCGGGCACGTTTTAGGAACGCCAATTTTTGCACCGCCTGATCGTCGTAGTCGCGATAACCATTGCGGCGGCGGTCAGGGACGACGAGACCGATCTCATCGTAGTAGCGAACCGTCTTTGGCGGCAGCCCACTTCTTAAGGCCGCATCTCTGACATTCATTCGTCATTCTCCAATCCACGCGGACGCCACTGACGCAGCAGAAGTGAGTTTGTCACCACCGTCACCGAGCTCATCGCCATGGCGAGACCGGCAACGGCGGGGCTGAGGTAACCGAATGCGGCAAGCGGCACACCGACAGTGTTAAATGCGAATGCCCAGAACAAGTTCCAGCGGATACGCCGCCAGGTCGCGCGCGCGACATCGACGGCGGCGGCGACAAGTCTCGGATCCGGGCGCATCAGCGTAATACCCGCCGTCTCCATCGCGGCGTCCGTGCCGGATCCCATGGCGATACCGACATCCGCAGCGGCAAGCGCCGGTGCGTCGTTGATCCCGTCACCGACCATGGCGACCGTGCGCCCGGACGACTGCATGGCCTCGATCTTCTCGACCTTGTTGTCGGGGGTCAGCCCGCCAAAGACATCGGCGATGCCGGCGCTCTTACCGATGGACTGGGCGACCTGAACCGCATCGCCACTCAGCATAACTGTCTGCAGGCCCTTTGCATTCAACGCTTTAATTGCATCGGGCGTTTCCGGCCTCAGGGTGTCTTCTATCGCCAGCGCACCTGCCAAAGTTCCATCGACGGCTACCAGCGCGACGGTCCTCCCTGCGGACTCCATATCGGATAGGCTTGCCTCCGCCGCCGTGATGTCGATGCCTTGCTCTTGCATTAGGCGCCGGTTGCCGATGCAGATGGCCTTACCCTCGACAGCCCCCGTAATCCCGCTGCCGACGTGCGCAGAGACTTCGCGTGCAGAGGCGTACTCAATCTCCCGCTGGTCGGCCGCTTCGATGACTGCTTTGGCGAGAGGATGCTCGGACGACGCCTGCAACGATGCGGCAAGCCGCAGCAATTCAGCTTCGTCATAATCGAAGGTGGTGATTTCGGCCAGACGCGGTGCGCCCTCGGTCAAGGTACCGGTCTTATCGAAAGCAATGGTATCCAGCAGGTGTGCATATTCCAGAACGCCGACGTCACGGATCAGAATACCCGCCCGCGCGGCAGCCCCCGTCCCTGCAACGATGGCCGTCGGGGTCGCCAGCCCCAAGGCGCATGGGCAGGCGATCACCAAAACCGACACGGCATTAATGACGGCGGTAGCCAAGTCGGCGCCGGCGACCATCCAACCGACGAAAGCTATCACCGCGACACCGACAACCACAGGCACGAAGATCTCACTGATCCGATCAACCAACCGCTGTACAGGTGCCTTGCCCGCTTGCGCGTTCTCCACCAGCCGAACGATCCGTGCCAGGGTCGTGTCTTCGCCGATGCGTGTCGCTTTAACTCGGATCACCGCAGTGCCGTTGACCGATCCACTTGTGACGTTATCGCCCACGCCTTTGGTAACAGGTACGCTTTCCCCGGTGATGACGGACTCATCGATGTCGGCGGCGCCGTCCTCAATGACGCCGTCGATGGGAATGCGTTCACCCGGGCGGACGACGACGATGTCGTCCAGCTGCACCGACTCGATGGCAACTTCCGTCAGGTGCCCGTCCCGCTCGACCCGCGCCCGCTCAGGACGAATGGCCATCAACTCACGTATCGCTAGTGTGGTGCCGCGCTTGGCCCGACTCTCCAGCAGTTTGCCGGCAAGCACCAAAGTAATTACGACGGCGGACGCCTCGAAATAGAGATGAGCGTGTGTCTCCACCCCGTCCCGCAGCATGATCCAAGTGCTCAGCGCGAACGCCGCTGACGTTCCAAGCGCAACGAGGACATCCATATTCCCCGCGCCGTCTCTAAGAGAGCGCCACGCTCCTACATAGAACCGAGCACCAATAAAGAATTGTACCGGTGCCGCCAGCAGGAACTGCAGCCACGCCGGCACGTGATACGAAACGCCGAGCGGCGGCAGGATCATCATTGCCACCAGCGGCAACGCCAGCGCGGTAGACACTGCCACCAACCAGGTTTCGGTGCGCAATTTCTTAGCCGCTGCGATTTCACGCGCTTCGGCAT
The DNA here is from genome assembly GCA_965216765.1 of Rhodospirillales bacterium. Classification (GTDB taxonomy): domain Bacteria; phylum Pseudomonadota; class Alphaproteobacteria; order Rhodospirillales; family Casp-alpha2; genus UBA4479. The sequence continues at coordinate 3,969,453 of OZ244199.1, read as the reverse complement.
TGCGGCGACGCATCTCGAAATCGGACGCGTGTGGAGTCGCTTTATAGCCCGCCGCCTCAATCGCGCGGACCAGATCGCCGCTAGAGACATCGTCACCCAGCAATGAGACGGTCGCCTGCTCCATCGCCAGATTGACAGATGCCGAGACGACTCCTGGCACCGCCGCCAATGCCTTTTCAACCCGCCCCGCACACCCGGCGCAGGTCATGCCGGTTATGTCCAACTCGCGCGTTGTCTCCACCGCGACATAGCCCGCATTACGAATGGCGGCGGCGATCTCGGATGCGGAAGCCTTGCCGAGATCGACCGTTGCACGCTCCGTCGCGAAATCGACCGCTGCCTCACCGACCCCTTCGACACCAGCGATGGCGCGCTCAACACTCCGTGCGCATCCGGCGCAGTTCAAACCGCCGACGCCGAAGCCTACCCCCTCGGTCAAGGCTTTTTCGGAAACAACTTGCCCGTCCATGGGCGAACCTTCCAGTTAATGTGATCTTTTATTCAAATAGTCCTTCCAGTTACTGGAAGGTCAAGGGCGCGGTTTCCTGGGGACTTTCCAAGCAATGGCTTTGGGTGCATGCTTTGGATAAATATGAAGCCGATCAACGGCTAGCCGCACATTTGCCCGGCACAAGACTGGGGACTAGGAAACATGCCAGACGACAGCAAGGTGGACTCCACCTCCGCCTCTGATAGTGACAACACGAGTGACGGCGACGCACCTGAGAAGAAACGCCGCATACGCCCTGTTTTCATTATCGCCGCAGTGGTGTTTGTCGTCGGCGTCTATTTCGGTGTCACCGAGGTTCACAAGCGGCTGACATATATCTTCGAAGAAGACGCCCGCATCCACGCCGACCTTATTACAGTTTCATCGCGCGTCGCCGGCTGGGTCACGCAGATGACCATCATTGAAGGCGATACGGTTCAAGCAGGCGCAGTTCTTCTACAGATCGACGACCGCGAGTCACAGATCGTTCTCAACGAACTAGAGGCCGAGCTTGCCGGTATCAAGGCTGAGCGCGAGCGAGTCAGCGCCGAACGAGAACTAGTATCCAGCCAGGTGGAAAGCCGCTTGCTATCCGAGCAGGCTCGCGTTGCCTCAGCCGGTGTGGCGGTATCGTCGTTGCGACCACAGCTGGAACTGGCGAAACGCGAAGTCGCCCGCGCGAAGAAGCTGTTCGACGACAAGGTCGCCTCGCGCCGGCAACTCGATCAAGCCGAAACGGTGCATCAACAGCTTGACCGGGAATACCGCCTCGCAGTCGCCGATCTTTCGGCCGCGAAAGCGCGCATCGCCGAGGTCGAAGCCGACCGCGCCCGCCTGAATGTTTTGGCAGCCGACCTCCGCGTCATTGAACAACGTCTGGCGCAAACGACGGCCCGGCTCGAACGCCAGCGGCTGGATATCGTCGACCGAGCCGTCAAAAGCCCAATTGCCGGCGTCGTTGACCGAACCTTCGTCGATAGCGGCGAATACGTGACACCCGGCCAGCGTCTGGCACTGATTCACGATCCGGAAGGCGTCTGGGTCGAAGCCAACATCAAGGAAACCCAGGTCGCCAAGTTGACCGTCGGCCAGCCCGTTGAGATCCATGTCGATGCCTACCCGGACCAGTCCTTCACCGGCAAGGTCCTGACCATCGGCAACGCCGCCACGTCTCAGTTCGCTCTGCTGCCGACACCGAACCCTAGCGGCAACTTCACCAAAATCACGCAACGCTTGCCCGTTCGGATCACCTTCGACGACCCGAACACCCAATTGCGCCCCGGCATGATGGTTGAGGTCAAAATCGCCATCTCCGACGAATAATCGGAGTGGACCCAAGGTGGCGGGCGAATCCGACGATCCAGACATTCAGCGACTGTTCGATCGCTATGGTCCTGCCTATCGATGGTTAGTGACCAGCTCCGGCTTGATCGGCGCCGTCGCCATGATTCTGTCCGCTACCGTGGTCAACGTCGCGGTGCCCAGCATCATGGGAGCCTACGGGATCGGCCAAGACGTCGCACAGTGGGCGGCGACGGCCTTCCTGACAACCATGGTCGCCAGCCAGTTGCTGAACACTTGGGTCGTCAAGACGATGGGACAGCGCTATGCCTACGCCATGGCGCTGACCGTCTTCGTCATCGGCAGCTTTGTCTGCGCCTTTAGCCCGTCCATCGACATCTTGATTATCGGCCGCATCATGCAGGGCTTTTCCGCCGGTATAACCCAGCCACTGGTCTTGGCGACGATGGTCGCCGTGTTCCCGAAGAACCGGCGCGGCTTCGCCGTCGGTGTCTATGGATTAGGTGTGACCTTAGCTCCCAGTTTTGGCCCCCTGGTCGGTGGTGTTACCATCGACCTTTTGACCTGGCGTCATGCCTTTCTGGTGCCGTTGCCGATGATCCTGTTTGCTTTCGTCGGCGGTCTGCTCTTCATGCCGAACAAACCGTTCGAGAAGCGCTTACCGCCCTTCGATTGGACAGGGTTCATCCTGCTCTGCATTTCGCTGGTGCTGATGATGCGCGCCATCGGCAATGGCCATCGCTGGGGTTGGGGGTCCGACATGACCATGATGACGGCGGTCGGCGGCGTGACCCTGTTCGCCATGTTCCTGGCTTCGCAGCGCAAATCGAAATCTCCGCTTCTGGATCCGACGCTTTTCCTGGACCCGAAGTTTGCCAGCGCCATGGCCATCGCCTTTGCTTTCGGCGCCGGCAATTTTGCCACCAACTACGCCATTCCCGTTTTCGTGCAAACGGTGCAGCACTACTCGCCGACACGGTCGGGGCTGGTCCTCGTGCCCGCCGGCCTGTTCCTAGTGTCGCTGATCCCGCTATCAGGCCGGATGGCCGATACTATCCCACCGCACATCCCAATTACAGCAGGTTGCATGGTTTTCGGCGCCGCCGCGTATCTAATGTCGACGACCGACGTTAACACGGGCTTTTGGGTTATGGCGTCCTATACAATCATGAGCCGTGCTGCCTTGGGCCTCGTGATGCCAAACATGGGCGGGGCGGCGATGCGATCCATCTCCGCCGAGAAGCTGAATGCGGCGGCGGGCGCCTATAACTTCATTCGGCAGATCGGCGGCGCTTTCGGGGTCAACATTACAGCCGCGTTGATCGAATACCGCAGCGCCAATCACGCCGACTGGCTGACGGCGACCCAAACGTCAGGCAACCAATACACTCTCGGCATGCTTGACCAACTGCGGCAACTTTTGGGGGAAGCCGGACTGGCCGAAACAGCTCAGGAATGGGGGGCCTACGACTACCTGGGCCGCACCATCTATGCACAAGCTCGCACTTTCGGATTCCAGGACACATTCCTGATTATCTCTATCGCTTTCGCGGTCGCCATCATTCCGGCAATGGTCCTGGCCCGGTCATCAAAGCCAAAGGCTTAGGCGCACAACAAACTTTTGCGTGCGGCCGAAAAATTTTCTCTCCCAACCGTTCATAGTGTTTCCTGACTCGATAGGAGACGCCGCTCTATGCAGCCTTCGCCCAGCCCTAACCTGCTCAGTACTGATGAGAAATGCGCAAGATTGCGCCTGATCCGCTCCGAAAACGTCGGCAACGTCACCTTCGCCCGCTTGCTGGAGCGTTTCGGCACTGCGTCGGAAGCTCTATCCACCCTGCCCGACCTCGCGTTACGGGGTGGTCGCAAGAAAACGCTAAAGATCTGTTCCGTTGAAGATGCAGAAGAGGAACTGGCACGCGCCGCTAGTCTGGACGCGGTTCCGGTATTCCTCGGTGAACCTCAATATCCGGCGCTATTGTCCGCCATCGACGATGCGCCGCCTATTCTGTTCGTGCGCGGCCATGCCGGATTACTCACTAAACGCGCCATTGCCGTCGTCGGCTCCAGGAACGCCTCCATCAACGGGCGGCGCATGGCGACCGATATTGCGCGCGCTCTCGGCGACGCCGGCTATCTGATCGTATCCGGCATGGCGCGCGGTATCGACGCAGCGGCGCATGACGGCGCGCTCATCAGCGGCACCCTCGCCGTGCTCGGTGGCGGCGTTGATGTGATTTATCCGCACGAGAACGCGGGCCTTTATTCAGCCCTACAGGAAGGAGGCGCGATCTGTTCAGAGATGCCCTGCGGTACGGTCCCGCAGGCGCGCCACTTTCCCATGCGCAACCGCATTATCTCGGGCATGGCGCGGGGCATTGTTGTTATCGAAGCCGGCGCACGATCCGGCTCGCTGATCACGGCGCGCATGGCGTTGGAGCAAAACAGAGAAGTCTTCGCGGTCCCTGGCCCGCCCCAGGACCCGCGCGTCAAAGGTGCCAACTGGCTGATCCGAGAAGGCGCGCACTTGACCGAGTCCGCTGACGATGTTCTGCAAATTTTATCGGGTTTACGCGCCCCGAAACTGGACGATGGCCGGAAACGAAATATCTCCGGCGCACCAACGCCCGTCAGTGATGCCGACCTTTCGAAGGCGCGAGGTGCGGTGACGAACGCGCTCGGTTTCGGGCCGACCGACATCGACGAGCTTTACCGGATACTGGATCATCCGCCGCAAATTATCGCCATGGTGTTGCTGGAATTGGAGTTGGCGGGGCGGCTGGAACGTCTCACCGGAAACAAGGTGGTTTTGGCCACCAGTTGAACAAAAAATTATATGCACCATAACTCATTGAAAAAAATGATTATTTTTGACGTTTCTCGACGCTACAAAAAGACACCCGAGAATTTCCCCTGTTGACGGACACGGTTTTTATCGCCAATCCTCCCCGGCCTTCGGGGTCGGCCTCATTCGTTGCGGCCTCTCCGAAGAGGAAAAAGACACTTATAAATAAGAGTACAGCGGGTAGGTATGACCAGCGTCGTCGTCGTCGAATCGCCGGCCAAGGCAAAGACCATCAACAAATATCTGGGTGACGACTACACCGTCCTCGCCAGCTACGGGCATATCCGCGACTTGCCGTCTAAGGACGGTTCCGTCGATCCGGACGCCGGGTTCTCGATGACCTGGGAGATCGACGGCCGCTCCAAAAAGCACGTCGACGAAATCGCCAAGGCCGTCAGGAAAGCCGATGCTGTTTACCTCGCGACTGACCCTGACCGCGAAGGCGAAGCCATTTCGTGGCACATCAAGAAGGTGCTCGAAGATCGCAAGGTTCTAAAAGAACAGCCGGTCAAACGCGTCGTCTTCAACGAAATCACCAAGTCTGCCATCCAGGCCGCCTTTGAAAATCCGCGCGAGTTGGATCACGAACTGATCGATGCCTACATGGCACGCCGCGCCCTCGACTATCTCGTCGGTTTCAACCTGTCGCCAGTACTGTGGCGCAAGCTGCCCGGTTCCCGTTCGGCGGGCCGCGTGCAGTCCGTGGCGCTGCGTCTGATCTGTGAGCGCGAGCTCGAGATCGAGATGTTCAAACCGGAAGAATACTGGACCATCGAAGGCGCCTTCGAGACGCCCACCGGCAAACCCTTCAAGGCAAACCTGACGCATCTGAACGGCGAAAAACTCGAGAAGTTCTCGATCCCGTCCGAGCAAGCCGCGAAAGATGCCGTTCAGGCCATCGAGAGCGGTGACTACGCCGTCGCGACCATTGAGCGCAAGCAGGCCCGCCGTTATCCGGCACCGCCGTTCACGACCTCGACGTTGCAACAGGAAGCATCCCGCAAGCTCTACTTCCCGGCCCGCAAGACCATGCAGGTGGCGCAGGGCCTTTATGAAGGCGTGCGTATCGGTGCCGAGACCGTCGGCCTGATCACCTATATGCGGACGGATGGTGTCACGATGGCGGGCGAAGCCGTTTTCGCCTGCCGCGACCTCATCAAGGATACCTTCGGTGACAAATATGTGCCGGACAGCCCGCGCATGTATAAGTCCAAGGCGAAAAACGCCCAGGAAGCACACGAGGCCATCCGCCCGACGAACCTTCGCCGCAAGCCGGACGAGGTCGCCAAGTACCTGACCCCGGATCAGCTGAAACTCTACACGCTGATCTGGAAGCGCACTGTCGCCAGCCAGATGGAAGCCGCGGTGATGGATCAGGTCGGTGTCGACATCAAGACCGGTTCCGACGCCGCCACGTTCCGTGCCACCGGCTCGGTCATCGCCTTCGACGGTTTCATCAAGGTCTACCGCGAAGGCATGGACGAAAAGTCCGATGACGACGACGGCAAGATCCTGCCCGACATGAACGAGGGCGACGCCCTGAAGCGCACCGACGTTCTTCCCGAGCAGCACTTCACCCAGCCGCCGCCCCGCTATAGCGAAGCGTCGCTGGTTAAGAAACTTGAAGAGTTGGGTATCGGCCGTCCATCGACCTATGCCTCGATCATCTCGGTATTGCAGGACCGTAACTACGTCCGCATCGATCAACGCCGCTTCATTCCAGAAGACCGGGGCCGTCTGGTCACAACCTTCCTTTCCAGTTTCTTCGACAAATACGTCGAATATGGCTTCACTGCCGATCTGGAAGAAAAGCTGGACGATATTTCCGGCGGTCGCATCGACTGGAAACAGGTGCTCGACGATTTCTGGCGCGCCTTCAAGGAACGCGTCGACGGCACCAAGGACTTGACGGTCCGCGATGTGCTGGAAGTCTTGAACACGGAACTTCGCCCGCACTTCTTCCCCGACCGTGCCGATGGCTCGGACCCGCGTTCGTGCCCGAAATGCAAGGAAGGCGAGTTGTCGATCAAGCTCGGCAAGCACGGTGCCTTCCTTGGCTGCTCACGCTATCCGGACTGCAACTTCACAACGCCCTTGGGCGCCGACCCCATGGAGAACGCGCTTGGCGACGGGCCGAAGGAACTGGGCACCGACCCGGAAACGGGCCTCGGCGTCACGCTTCGGCAGGGTCCTTACGGACCCTACATTCAGTTAGGTGAAGTCGAAGGCGAAGGCAAAAAGAAGACCAAACCCAAGCGCGCGTCCCTGCCCGCCGGCATGGACCCGGCCAGCGTCGAATTCGACACTGCACTCGGCCTCTTGTCTCTTCCCCGCTTCGTTGGAATAGACCCACAATCGGGCATGGAAATTCGCGCCGGCATCGGCCGCTTCGGGCCGTTTATTCAAGTTGGCGGCACTTATGTCTCGCTCAAGAAAGACGAAGACGATGTGCTGACCATTGGTCTCAACCGGGCACTGGTGCTGCTCGGCGACAAGCCGCGCAAGCAGCCGCCGAAGGAACTCGGCAAGCATCCGAAGGGCAAGAAACCCATCTACATCAAAGACGGCCGCTGGGGGCCTTTCGTACAGATGGGCCGGACCATGGCGCGGCTGCCGAAGGACGTCCAGAAAGACGACGTGACGTTGGAGATGGCAATCGAGTTGGTCGACGCCAAAGGTAACGGCGGCAAGGCCAAGGCAAAGAAAGCGCCTGCTAAAAAAGCAGCGAAAAAGAAAACCGCCACCAAGAAGAAGACCGCATCAAAAAAAGACGCCGCGGACTAAGCTTTCTTTTCGAACCGCGCCGGGGCGACCGCGGACATCAGGTCCGGCGGCAATGCCGGGACGCCCCCTGTCATCAGATCCGCGACGCATTCGGCCAACAAAGGTGCGGTCAGAAACCCGCGCGACCCTAATCCGCCCAACACCCACGTGCCGTTGCCGACCCGTCCCGCTAACGGCAAGTAATCACGGACCGTAGCTCGGAGCGCCGTGCGCCCGCCGATCACTTCGCCATCGCCGAGAATCGGAAAATGTTCCCGAAGCCCCGCCAGATTTTCCGAGTGATCGTCTTCGCGTAGTTCCGTCCAACCGTCACCGGGCACTTCGTCCCGCCGCGCATAGGTCGCGCCGAGAATATGCGCTTCCCCCTGCTCCGCCGGCACGGGGGGAGTTAGGTACCCGCCGAAGGTCACGGCATGATTTGGCGCGTTCTTTATCGGGCGAAGATACGTCAGCTGACCACGATTAGCGCGGACCGGCCAGTCCTGCTTCGCCAAGAGATCTAAAATCGCGGTCCCTGCACAAAACACCACGGCATCCGCGGTGAGCGACCCACCACCTTCGAAGGTGACCACCCAGCCTTTCTCGGTTTCCGCAACATCCGATACTTTCTCGCGTCGGACGGGCGCATCGTTCCTGAGATGCTTCGTGACCGTCGTCGGCGACAGCGTTCCGGCACGGGCGAACCAGAGACCGGGCGATTGGACGGCGTGGCCCAACTTGGCAGAAAGCTCCTCTACGCTGAGGCGGCACATGACGTCTTCCGGCAAACCAAAGGCGGCAACAGCGCGTTGCTGGCGCTCATCCTCATCCACGTTACGGGCCAGGGCCGCCGCGCCCCGAGCGCCGAGCCAAACCGGCGCACCTTCCGCCGCGAGGGCATCGTAAAACCGGACCGCGTGCGGATAGCTCGCCGCCATCACACGGCCCTGCGGTGTCGGCTGGCGCGGCAGGCGCGGCGCAATCAGACCCGCGAGGTTCCCCGAAGCGCCCGAGCCCGGTGCCGGATCGACCAGGGCCGGTCGTAATCCCCGAACGGCGAGCGCGCGTGCCATCGCACCTCCTGCGATTCCGGCACCGATGATGGCGACCTTGTCCCCTGGCTGCAGGAAGGAACGACCTACCAAATCTGTGTCATTTCGCCGAACCGCACTCAGGCATTCGCGCTTTCGCCCGAAGCCGGGGCGTTTCTCGATCTCGAAGCCCTGCGCCTCCAGCCCACGCCGGACGTCGCCGGCCACGGTGAAGGTCGCGGCCCGGCCGCCCGGCTTTGTCAGCCGCGCGACATGCGCCAACACCTCACCCGACCACATCGCCGGATTCTTGCCTGGCGCGAAACCGTCCAGGAACCACGAATCGAGCGCGCCTTGCACCTGCGGCAGTATTTCCAGAACCTCGCCAAAGGCGAGCGTCAAACGTACCCGGCCACCGTCGAACAGCAGCCGATGCAAGCCGCCGACCCTGGGCGGCCATGCTTCGATCAAGGCCTGTGCTTCTCTGCCCACTTCAAGCATTGGCGCCAAGGCTTTTGAGAGCATTTCGCGCGTCAGCGGATAGCCCTCGACGGCGACATATTCCAGTGAGGCGTCAGGCGGTGCGGTACGCGACCAATCGTGCCAGGCGACCAGAAAGTTCAGGCCCGTCCCAAAACCCAGTTCGCCAATACGGACGATCTGCCGACCCCGCCAAGCATCCGGCGCACCGGTGCCGCCCAGAAAGACATGGCGCGTCTCCTCGATACCGCCTTCGACCGAGAAATAGACATCGCCCGACACACCGGAGCGCGGCGTGCCGTCATCGCCGAGATCAATCTTCGGGTCGGGAAGGTCGGTTTGCGTCATGGCGCGACCGTAATAGGCGGCCCTGCGGGCGGCAAGCGGCGGCTGCGATAGTGACGTTAGACTTTGCGGGCGTGGCTTGCCGCGAGCGGATAAAGTAATATATCGCAGACTGGGCGATTCGCAGGGGACGCCCGGAAAGGATATCGGACGACCGTATGGAAGACTTCAAGCAGACCCATGAACGGTTGGGTCGGCTCGTCGAAAAGGATTTGGTTTTCGTCGTCGGCGCGACACGATGGGGCACGTCCTGGGTGCAGCAATGCCTGGACGTCCATCCGAACGTCTGTGCCAAGGGCGAGGGCCATTTCACGGATTCTCTGTTCCCCGGCCTCGCCAAACTGATCGACCAGTATAACCAGGATGCCGAGCAGATCGGCAACCGCATGCAACTGGCAGGCCTACCCGGCAACGCGGCCGGTTTCACCTTCGAAGACGTGGAACATCTGTTGCGATCGGCCTTGCTATTGATGTTCGACCGCTGGCTCGGCGACACCGAAGATGTGACCTGCATCGTCGACAAGACACCCGAGCACATCCTGTCACTCGATCTCTTGGAAAAACTGTTTCCCAACATGCAGGTAATCCACGTGGTCCGCGACGGCCGCGACGAAGCCGCGAGCGCCTGGGACTTCAACATGGGGATATCGAAGGGCGAGTTCCCCCGGCGTTATCCCACCTTTGCCGATTTCGCCGAGACGTTTTCCCGTAACTGGGCACGCTCCGTCGGCGCCGCTAGGCGTTTTGGCCGCGCCAACCGACGGCGTTACTTTCAGGTCCGGGCCGAGGACATTGCCGACGAACCGGCGCCGATCGTTCGCCGGCTTTTCCGCTTCTGCAACGTCGCCGACCGTGAAGACCTGGTGCAGCACGCCATTATGCGCGCCGGCAAAGTGGCACCGCTTGATCTCGATCCCGGCGTTTGGCGAAAACGCTTCGACGATGACGCATCTCGCCGCTTTCACCGTCAGGCGGGCGAACTGCTCAAGCTTTTGGATTATCCGCAACCCGCCTATGAAGTGGACGCGTAAAGCCTCTATGCGACGATAGCAGGGCGTCTTTTGTTCGTCGCAATCCCGACCGCATAGGCGGCGAACCCGATAACCAGAACGGCGGCGCAAAGCGCCAACAGCTTTGCGTACTTGTGCTCCAGACCTGTCAGATTACCGACGATGCTGGTGTAGCCGCTGCTCTCCAGGAAGTAGAGGGCGGCTGCCGTCATGGCGGCGGCGAAAGAGACGAGATAGCTCCACACCGGCACATCGGTGCGCCCCATCCAGATCGACACCACGATCACCGGCGTCAAATACATGGACGCTGTGCCGCTGACCGCAACGGCGCCGAATAAATCCTTACTGCCGAGAAAAAGAAAACCGAGCCCGGCGATCGTGAACACAATCATCGCGATGCGGCCGTTTCGGACCCGTTCTTCGGCGACCCGCATGTCGGAAATCGCCAGCTTCGCCGATGACGACAGCGTACTGTCTAGGGTCGAGATCGCGGACACGATGAGCGCAAGGTTGAACAGCGTCATGGTCGGCTCGCCGAACAAGCGGGTCAGCGTCGCGACCATTGCCTCACCGGCTTCCTTGTTGAGACCCGCAACCACACCCAACAGACCGAAGGCGATGATGCAGATGACACTCAGCCAACAGGCATGCATGAAGCTGCGCCGCGTGGTCTCACGGTCGGCCAAAAACCCCCGGTCCATCATCACCGGGTCATGCAGCGGATAGGACCAGACCTGCAATGCCGCCACTGCCAACAACACCCAGCCCGGCGATGTCAGATCGGGACTGCTACCTAACACGGCGCCGACGTCGAACAGCGGCCCCATCGCCGTCTGCACGGTCATAACGGCCAGAAGCACGAGTAGAGCGGCGGTCTGCAGCACGTCGGTGCGGAGCGACGCCCGCAACCCACCGAGCATAGAATATCCAAGACCGAACACCGCCATGGCAATCACGGCGATGATGTAGTTGCCGCCACCGGCCTCGCCGAATATGAGGCCGATCACGATCAGATTGGCAAACACCTCGGACAGTAGCCGCACGCCGACGACGAAGTTGTAGCAATGAGTGCCGGCGCGCCCGTACCGGGAAACCAGGAAGGACTGCACGCTTTCATGGTCGTGCCGAAATCGGATTTGATCGACAATTGCGGCCCCCGTTACGAACGACAGATAATACGCCGCATACGCCAACGTGCCGGCAATGCCGTAGTAATAGCCGAGGATCGCCGCATTCATCAGTGAGCGGGCGAAGATCCACGTCGTGACCTGCGACAGCACGAGGGTTAGGAGGTCCGGCGCCTTGCCGTTCATGTCCCGTCCCCGGAAGAACCCTTCCACGGTGGTTTGTTTTGGTGAAACCAGTATCGTGCCGACCGCGAGTAAAGCGATTGCGGCAGCCAGCGTCATCGACATGCGTTCGGCCCCTTAATGATCCCTTTGTCACGCAAGGATGCCTGCAGGGTTTAACGATTGGAAGTCACAAGCGCTTGATCCGCTAATGAAGCAAGACGACCAAAATCGGCAAGCTGACGATCGCCGCTAGATGCGAGAGTGTGATGATCGCCGCCATCAACTGCGGATCACTGCCCATGGTGCGGGAGATGACATAGGACGTCGAAGATGTTGGCAGACCGCAGAAAATCACGGCCACCGCCAACGCTGCCCCTTCCAGGCCCAGTAGACGCCCCGCGACGTAGGTTGCTGCCGGCATGATCACGAGTTTGACCACACACGAAAGTGCTGCGGGAAGACTGTCACCACGCACGCTGCTGAGTGACAGTCCGGCGCCGACGGCCATCAGGCCCATCGGTAGAGCGGCGCGGCTAAGTAATTCTAACGTCGGGCCCAGGATTGGCGGCAGGCCGATCCCCGTCATGTTGAGGCCGAGACCGGCAAGGCACGCGAAAATCAGTGGATTACGCAGGCAGTCGATGAACAGGCCGATCATGCCTTTTCGACGCCCAGGGGTCTCCAGCCAGTGTAGGTGCGCCCAGGCACCGAACGGATTGATGGCAAGCGACATCGCCAAAATGGCAATAGACAGTGGCCCTGCTGCGTTGTCGTCGAGAGTCCCTAGCACAACGGCAATCCCGACGTATGTGTTCACGCGGAAGCCGCCCTGGTACAACGCAACGAACTTCTCGTTGCTGATGCCCGGCAGCGCCTTCAGGAACCACCCCACCAAGCCGGCCACCGCGACCCCACTGACAATCGCTGCCGAAACCGGTAGCGATGTCGACCAGTCGACATCCGCGCCCGCCACCTTGACGAACAGCAATGACGGAAACAGGCCATAGAAGGTCAACCGCTCAATCGCGCGCCAAAAAGATTCGTCGAAATTGGTCTTGGCTCTTAAAACCGCCCCCAGACCGATGATCAAAAAGACCGGCGCGATAGTGGTCAGCACGTGGCTCATGAAACGCCTAGCCTAAGATTGTCCAGCGCGCCCTGCAGGATATACGCTGCCGCCATCTTATCGACGACGTCCTTACGCCGCTTACGCGTCATATCTGCTTCACCGATCAAAAAGCGCTCAACCGCCGCCGTCGACAGGCGCTCGTCCCAGAACGCCGCCGGCAGGTCGAGCGACTTGGCGAACTCGAGGGTCAGGTCCCGCGTCGCCTGGGCGCGCGGCCCTTCAGTCCCGTCCATACTGACCGGCAGACCGGCAACGATGCCCGCGACCTCTTCCCCCTCGACGAGAGCGTGCAGCGCCTTCAGCGTCGGCGCCAATTTCTTACCCCGTTCGAGCGTCTTGAGCGGAGACGCCAGCATGAACATCGGGTCCGAGATGGCAACGCCGACAGTCTTGTCGCCGATGTCGAGACCGAGGAGACGTCCGCCCTTTGGCAGCGCCGCCGCGAGGTCCTGTACATTGTCGAATATGTTGGGCGTGCCCATCTTCCCCACGAACCCGTTACTGGCCAGTTGAAGAGTTGTTGTATATCATGGCGTTACTAGGTGAAAGACGCCTTTCGAGCCTAAATGGCGGCGAACGATGTATATACCATCCCGAATCATGAATTCCCTGAACAGCGCCCCCAAAATTGCGAGAGCAATGGCGCTTGTGTTCTGCGGCGCTGTCGCTGCACCGGTAGATGCTGCGGAGATGGAGTTTCTCGGTAAGACCATCGATCCCGCAGCCGGAAAGTACTTAGTCGGCACCGATGCCAACGTAAGGGAAAGCCCGTCGACCAACGCCAAACGTGTCGGAAAGTTGGAGGAAGGCGAGGTCGTCGACGTCGTGGGCAAGGCGACAGGCACCACTTGGTTCGCCGTGCGCCAGGGGGAGACCCCGCTCGGGTTCGTTTACAGCACGTTGCTGACGCCAATCATCGATGGCGAACTGAGCGAAGACGTCACCGGAGAATTGCAGGTTCAACTTGATCTCAGATGCGGGTACCGAATCCATTTTATCGGCAAAACGGACGGCGACGTGGATATCATCCGCACCGCCGATTACGACGCCGCCATCGTCTGCGAACGACGTGGCAAGCGCATCCGCTTTCCGGCACAGATGTTCATCACGGAGGTCCCCTTTGACCGTTCCAAATCGAGCCGCGTGTTCCAGATCAACGTCGACCTGCTAGACGGCGTGCACAGCCTGATCGACATTTTCTCGACGACCATGCTTTTCAATCTCGACGAAGGCCGTGTCGTGTATGACCAGATGACCGAGAAATCGTTCGAGCGCGAAAACGTCGATTTGAACGCCCGGCCCGCTACGAATATTCCGCGTGCGCTCAGTTCAGCGATGGAACTGGCGTTGCGGCACTGGTCCGAAGACGCCTGGGACGACATCTTTTCGAGTAATGGGTAAATTGTCCTTTCTTCCTGTCGCCCTGAACTTGATTCAGGGTCCATTTTTCGAAACGCTCCGGCGTTGCCAATTCGAGAATAGATACTGAATCAAGTTCAGCATGACGAAATAGTGAGTTGCTTGCATAACCTGATGCGCATGCTTAAACCGTTCGAGTTATTCCGCATTGAATGAGACGGCTTTCCTATGTCGCTAAACGAAACCGATGTCCGCAAAATCGCCTTCCTCGCGCGTATCCGCGTCGACGATACACGCTTGGCGCCTCTGGCGGGCGAACTCAACAACATCGTCGGCTGGGTCGAGCAGTTGAGCGAGGTCGACACCGATGGGGTCGAGCCCATGACCAGCGTCGTCGATACGCCGACGCCGATGCGCGAAGACGTCGTCACCGACGGCGGCATTCAGGACAAGGTCACCAAGAACGCGCCCGATCCGGAAGGCGCCTTCTTTGGCGTGCCGAAGGTGGTGGAATGACCGATCTTCGTGACTACACGATTGTCAGCGCAGCCGACGCACTTGAAAAAGGCGAGGTCTCGTCCGTCGAACTGACGGAAGCGCACATCGCCGCCGTCGAAGCCGGGCGCGCTCTGAACGCCTTCATCACCGAAACCTTCGATGTCGCCCGCGAACGCGCCGCCGCTTCTGATAAGCGCCGCGCCGAAGGCAAAACCGCCGGTCCCATGGACGGTGTGCCGGTCGCCATGAAGGATCTGTTCTGCACCGAAGGCGTGCGCACCACGGCGGCTTCCAAAATTCTCGGCAACTTCGTGCCGACATACGAAAGCACCGTCAGCGGTAAGCTCCGCGATGCGGGGGCGGTCATGTTGGGCAAGGCCAACCTGGACGAATTCGCCATGGGTTCGGCCAATATCACGTCCCACTTCGGGTCGGTCAAAAACCCATGGACGCCGGAAGGCTCCAACGCAAACTTGGTCCCCGGCGGTTCGTCAGGCGGCTCTGTCACCGCGGTTTCGGGCGGTCTCGCCATTGCCGCGACGGGTACCGATACGGGCGGCTCGATACGCCAACCTGCCTCCTTTACCGGGCTTGTCGGCATGAAACCAACGTACGGCCGCTGCTCGCGCTGGGGGGTTGTGGCGTTTGCCTCCTCTCTCGATCAGGCCGGGCCGCTGACCCGCACGGTGGAAGATGCGGCGATCATGTTCGAGATAATGGCGGGACACGACCCGAAAGACTCGACCTCGCTACCGATGGACGTGCCGGAATGCCGGAGTGCCTGCACCAAGGACGTCAAAGGCCTCCGCGTCGGCATTCCCGCCGAATACACGCTGGATGGCATGCCCGCCGAGATTCAGGCGCTCTGGGATCAAGGCCGCAAATGGCTGGAAGATATGGGTGCGACCGCCGTCGAGGTTTCATTGCCGCATACCAAATACGCCCTTCCCGCCTATTACATCGTCGCCCCGGCCGAGGCCTCTTCGAACCTGGCACGCTACGACGGCGTGCGCTACGGCCACCGCGTCGAAGGCAAGAGCCTGGATGAAATGTACGAACTAACCCGCGCCGACGGCTTCGGCGACGAGGTGCAGCGCCGCGTGATGATCGGCACCTATGTGCTGTCGGCAGGTTACTACGATGCCTACTACGTTAAGGCGCAGCAGGTACGCACGCTGATCGCCCGCGACTTCAAGAACGTGTTCGAGGACGTCGACGTGTTGCTGACACCGACCGCCCCCAGTGCCGCGTTCTACGAAGGCGAAAAGATGGACGATCCCATCGCCATGTACCTGAACGATGTGTTTACGGTGCCGGCTTCGCTGGCCGGGCTGCCGGCGATCTCGGTCCCGGGCGGCTTGTCGAACGACGGCTTGCCTCTCGGCCTACAATTGATCACCGGCGTCTGCCAGGAACAAACCCTGTTCCGTGCCGCCAGCGCGCTCGAAGCCGCTGCTAACTTCACCGCCAAGCCTGGGAGCGTGTGATGGCGTATATCCTTCAGGGCGAGACAGGCGATTGGGAAGTCGTGATCGGCTTGGAAGTCCATGCCCAGGTGATCTCCAACGCCAAACTGTTTTCCGGCGCGCCGGCGACCTTCGGCGCGGGACCGAACGAGAACGTATCGCTGGTCGACGCGGCGATGCCCGGGATGCTGCCGGTCATCAACGAAAAAGCTATCGAACAGGCTGTGCGCACCGGCCTCGGCCTGCGCGCTAAGATCAATCCGTTCTCGGTGTTCGAGCGCAAGAACTACTTCTACGCCGATCTGCCACAGGGCTATCAGATCAGTCAGTTCCAACACCCCATCGTCGGTGAAGGCACGGTAACGCTAGACATGGACGACGGCACGTCGCGCGATGTCGGTATCGAGCGCCTGCACCTGGAACAGGACGCCGGCAAGTCGATCCACGACCAGGACCCGTCGCGCACCATGATAGATCTCAACCGGTCCGGCGTGGCACTGATGGAGATCGTTTCCAAACCCGATATCCGCTCACCCGACGAAGCCGGTGCGTATCTCAAGAAACTTCGCGCCATCGTTCGCTATCTCGGCACCTGCGACGGCAACATGGAGGAAGGCTCCATGCGCGCCGACGTCAACGTTTCGGTGCGCAAGGTCGGCGAAACCGAACTGCGCACCCGGACCGAGACCAAGAACGTCAACTCGGTACGTTTCGTCATGCAGGCCATCGAAGTCGAGGCCGAGCGCCAGATCGACGTTTGGGAAAGCGGCGGCGAAGTGGTGCAGGAAACCCGTCTTTTCGATCCCAACCGAGGCGAGACACGCTCCATGCGCTCGAAAGAGTTCGCGCATGACTATCGCTATTTTCCCGACCCGGATCTGCTACCGGTTAAACTGGAAGCCGATTTCATCGCCGATATCGAAGCGGGACTGCCGGAACTGCCGGACGACAAGAAGGCACGCTTTATTTCGGACCTGGGCCTCAGCGCCTATGACGCGGGCGTGCTCGTCGCCGACCGCGATACCGCTGCGTATTTTGAAGAGGCGGTCGCCGGCCACGACGCCAAGCAGGTCGCCAACTGGCTCACAACCAACCTGTTCGGTGCGCTAAACAAGTCGGGCCTAGACATCGCCGAAAGTCCGGTCTCGGCCAAACACTTGGGCGAGCTTGTCGGTCTTATCGAGGACGGCACGATTTCGACCAAGATCGCCAAGGACGTTTTCGAGATCATGCTTGAAACATCTAAAGCCCCCGGCGACATCGTCGAGGAAAAGGGCCTGAAACAGATCACCGACACCGGCGCCATCGAAGCCATCGTCGATCAGGTCATCGCCGATAACCCCGGCCAGGCGGACACGGTGCGCGGCGGCAACGAGAAAGCCATCGGCTGGTTCGTCGGTCAGGTGATGAAAGCCAGCCAGGGCAAAGCCAACCCCAGCCAGGTCAACCAGCTTCTTAAGCAGAAGCTACTCGGCTGACTTTGTTTTCGTCGCCCTGAACTTGATTCAGGGCCCATTTCCGGGCGCGAAATTTCGGCACCTAGTCAAAAATGGTTGCTGAATCATGTTCAGCATGACGGGAGAGGTTTCGATCCGAAGATTTCCACCCTCTCATCCGCTCTAATCTCTTGCTCCCGGACGCATCCCCCGCATATAGTGCGCGCCTATGAACGAGACCGACCGACAGAGCGGTTATCCGCATAGACACCTCCTCGGTATCGAGGGTCTCAATCCCATTGAAATTACCGCCCTTCTCGACAAGGCCGAGAGTTATGTCGAGCAGAACAGGCGCGCCGACAAAAAGCAGGAACTCCTGAGCGGCCGCACTATCATCAATCTGTTCTTCGAGGACAGTACCCGCACCCGCACGTCGTTCGAACTGGCAGGTAAGCGCCTCGGCAGCGACGTCATCAACATGTCGGTGGCGACCAGCTCGGTCAAAAAGGGCGAGACCTTGATCGACACCGCCATGACGCTGAACGCCATGCACCCGGATGTGCTGGTGGTTCGGCACCCGGAATCGGGTTCGGTAAAACTGCTGTCAGAGAAAGTGAACTGCGCCGTCATCAATGCCGGCGACGGCGCACATGAGCACCCGACCCAGGCATTGCTGGACGCGCTGACCATCCGCCGCCGTGTCGGCAAAATCCAGGGCCTGCGCATCGCAATCTGCGGCGACATCCTGCATTCGCGCGTTGCGCGGTCCAACATCCATCTGCTGACGACCATGGGCGCACGCGTGCGTCTGATCGCGCCCCGCACCCTGATCCCGACCGGGATAGAACACATGGGCGTCGAGGTCTTTTACGATATGCGCGAAGGCCTGACGGATTGCGATATCGTCATGATGTTGCGCCTGCAAAAGGAACGCATGCACGGCAACTATTTCCCGAGCGTGCGCGAGTACTTCCACTACTTCGGTCTGGATTACGCGAAACTCGAAGGTGCCAAGCCGGATGCGCTCATCATGCACCCGGGGCCGATGAACCGTGGAGTCGAGATCGATAGTGAAGTCGCCGATGACTTCGGCCGCTCCGCCATTCACGAACAGGTCGAGATGGGTGTCGCTGTCCGCATGGGCGTACTGGATATCCTGACGGATAACCTGGAACGCGACGAAAAGAGGAATCTCTAATGGCCGTCAAAGGAGATCGTATGCCGGGCCGGGTTGCCTATATCGGCGCCAGACTCCTCGATCCCGCGACGGGCATGGATACCGTCGGCGGCGTACTGACTGACGGCGAAGTGATTCGCGAGATCGGCCCTAAGGTCACCGCCGACATCGCGCTCGAAGGCGTCACCATCATTGACTGCAACGGATTGTGCCTGGCGCCCGGCCTGATCGACATGCGCGTGCATTTGGGCGAACCGGGCGAGGAACATAAAGAAACGTTCTCCAGTGCCGGCCGTGCCGCGACTAAAGGCGGCATCACATCGATGGTTTGTCTGCCCAACACCGACCCCGTCATCGACGACATGTCGGTCGTCGAATTCGTCGCCCGCCGTGCGCGGCTTCAGGGCTTGACCAAGGTTTATCCCTACGGCGCCGTCACCAAGGGTTTGAAGGGCGTAGAAATCGCCGAGTTGGGCCTGTTGGCGGAATCCGGCGCCGTGGCCTTCACCGATGGCTTCAGGGCAATCTCGGACGCACAGGTGATGCGCCGGGCGTTGATGTACGCGCTGACTTTCGACTTGCTGATTTGCCAGCATCCGGAAGAGCCAAGCCTGTCCGCCGGCGGCGCCATGAACTCCGGCGAGACGGCGACGCGCCTGGGTCTCTCCGGCATACCCCGCCAGGCCGAGATCATCATGATCGAGCGCGATATCCGGCTCGTGGAGTTGACTAAAGGCCGCTTACATTTCGCCCATATCTCGACCGCCGAAGCCGTCGAAGCCATCCGTCAAGCGAAAGCACGCGGCCTGCGCATTACTTGTGACGCCGCGCCGCCACATTTCGCGCTGAACGAAGTCGCCATCGGCGACTACCGGACCTTCGCCAAGCTCTCGCCGCCGCTGCGTGGCGAAGCCGACCGCCGTGCCATTGTCGAAGGATTGATCGACGGCACCATCGACTGCATTGCCTCCGACCACACGCCGGAGGACGAAGAATCCAAACGCCTTCCGTTCTCTGCGGCGGCGACCGGCGGTGTCGGCTTGGAGACGCTGCTGGCGGTGACGCTGGAGCTTTATCACAACGGCCATATGTCGCTCCTGGACGCGCTTAGATTCATTACCACCGCGCCGGCATCGCTACTCGGCCTCCGTGCGGGCAAACTCGAAAAAGGCCGCCCCGCCGATCTGGTGATCTTCGATCCCGACAAAGGCTGGAAGGTCGAAGCAGACAAGCTGGCCAGCAAATCCAAGAATACGCCGTTCGACGGCCGTCTCTTACAGGGTACCGTGCAACGCACCGTCATCGACGGTCGCACGGTGCACGTCGCGGATTAGGGGCTGATTGATATGGACGGCATCGATCCGGCACACGTTCGCATTGCAGCCGCCGCTATCGGCTATCTGTTCGGTTCGATCCCGTGGGGTCTCGTGATCGTCAAGATGGCGGGCCTCGGCGACATCCGGCAGATGGGCTCAGGTAACATCGGTGCCACCAATGTGCTCCGAACAGGGCACAAGGGTCTGGCGGTCCTGACGCTGCTCCTCGACGTCTCCAAAGGCGCTGTCGTTGCCCTCGCCTTCATGCAGTTCGGCTTACTGCCCGGCATTCTTGCTGGGTTCGCGGCCGTCCTAGGTCACAACTTCCCGATCTGGCTCAAATTCAAAGGCGGTAAGGGCGTCGCCACCACGCTGGGTGTCATTCTCGCCGTATCATGGCCGGTCGGCATTCTAACCTGCTGCGTCTGGCTGGTGGTCTGGTCGACCTTCAAATACTCGTCGCTGGCGTCCATGGGCGCGCTCGTCGCTTCGCCGTTTATCGCGCACTGGTTCCATCGCGGCCCGACGGCCATCATGTGGATGTGCGCGGCTCTGGCCGTCCTGTCCATCATCCGCCACCGCACTAACATCGTCCGCCTGATCAAGGGCGAGGAACCAAAGTCCGGCGTTCGTAAAAAATTACAGGCAGCCAAGGACGAGCAAGACCCTCCCGCCTCCTAATCCGTGCCATACTGCCCTAATGCTCGACCAGGACACGGACACCCTCGTTGAAGACGAGACCGAAACCGACGACACCCTTTATTGCGCCAAGTGCGGTGCGTTGATGACGCGGACCCGCTGGGCTGTCGACGTCGGCGGTCATGAGCGTGTCTTCATAAACCCGGCCGGACGGGTCTTTCGCATCGCGTGCTTTCGCGAATCTCCAGGTGCTGCCGATCATGGCGAGGCAACGGAATTGGAGACCTGGTTCCCCGGCTATGCCTGGACAATCCAGGTCTGTAAGGCCTGCGGCAACCACGCCGGCTGGCGCTTCGAAGGCGATACCGAACCGCGCGTTTTCTTCGGGCTGATCAAAACGGCGTTGACGACGTCACCGGACGGCGGCCAAGCTTGACGGCAACCCCACCCCGTTTTGGAGACGACCATGTCGAAGCCGATCCTCGAAATTCATTACTGCGCTAGCTGCCGCTTCGTGCTGCGCGCAACGTGGATGGCGCAAGAATTGCTGTTTACCTTCGGCAAGGAATTGGGCGGACTGACCTTGGTCCCTGGCGATGGCGGCGTGTTCCGCATACAAATGTCGGACGGCACCGTTCTTTTTGACCGTAAGACCGAAGGACATTTCCCGGAGAGCAAAGACTTAAAGCAACTTGTTCGCGACGCCATCGCGCCGGATAAGGACCTTGGGCACTCAGACAAATAAAATGAACAAACGAACGACAGGAACGATCTAATGACCGTTAAGACAATCTGCATCCTCATGCCTGGCGATATGGGCCACGGTGTCGGCAAAGTGCTGCGCGATCACGGCTACGACGCCATCACCGCGCTGGACGGGCGCTCCGAGCGCACCAAAGCCCTGGCCGAGCTTGGCGAACTGCGCGACGTCGGCAGCTTCGACGCAGCCGTCAGCGAAGCGGATATGATCTTGTCTATCCTGCCGCCTGTCCAGGCCATCAATCAGGCAACCGCCGTCGCGGATTCCATGAAGAGGGTCGGCAAATCGCCGGTCTATGTCGATTGCAACGCCATTTCGACCGGGACGGCCATCGACGTCGGTAAAATCGTCACCGACGCCGGCGCGCCGTTCATCGACGCCGGGATCATTGGCCTGACGCCCAGCAAAAGCAAAAAAACCCAATTCTATGTTTCCGGCGAAGACACCGCCCCGATGATGGGTCTCTCCGGGAAAGGCTTCAAAGTTATCGATCTCGGCACGGAGCCCGGCCGCGCCTCAACGTTCAAAATGGTCTATGCCGCCTTCACGAAGGGGAGTTGGACGTTATGGACCGCCCTGCTGCTGACGGCGGAACGCAACGGACTTCTGCCGGAACTAATCGAACAGTTTGAACATTCACAAGCCGATATGCTCAAGAAAATGCGTGGCAAGGTGCCGATCATTCCGGCTGACAGCGCCCGCTGGGTCGGCGAAATGCAAGAAATCGCCAAGACCTTCCGCGAAGCCGGCGTCCACGGCGGTTTCCATGACGGTGCAGCCTGGGTCTTCGAACTGTTGGCGGAAACACCCTTCGCCAACGAGACTCGCGAGAATATGGACACAAACCGCACCTTGGAGGACGCCCTCAAGGTTTATGCCGAGACGCTCGCCAAGCGTGACGCCTGATCTCACCCTTGGGTATATTGAGCTTCTGGTTCTCGCCGGAGGCTTGTTAGGTGGCTTCGTCAACGGCCTTTCGGGATTCGGCACCGGATTGGCGGCGCTGTCCATTTGGCTTATCGTGTTGGCACCGACGGTCGCGGCGCCGCTGGTCATCATCCTGTCGATCATCGGACAACTGCAATCCCTCCCTCAGCTACACAAGCACATCAACTGGAAACGAGCTTGGCCGTTTATCGCAGGCGGACTGGCGGGTGTACCGGTCGGCGCGTTGATCCTGCCTTTAGTTTTAGAACGAACCTTCAAGCTGGGCGTAGGCATCTTTCTGATCGTCTATTGCGCGATCATGCTGATGAACCAACGCAATATAGCCATCGTCTGGGGCGGACGAACCATGGACGGCGTCATCGGTCTGTTCGGTGGAATTCTGGGAGGTATTTCCGGGCTGTCCGGCCCGATCCCCACGATATGGATCGGCTTGCGCGGCTGGAGCAAGGACGAGCGACGAGGCGTTTTCCTCGGCTTCAGCCTGACGATCCTCACAACGTCATTGGTGGCGCAATGGATCGGCGGGTTCGTCACCTGGCAGGTGGGCAAGATGGTACTCGTCGCCTTGCCAGGTACATTGTTCGGCGTATGGTGTGGACTCAAGATTTACTCCCGGCTGGGACACGGTCTTTTCGACAAGGCGGTGCTCGCGATCTTAATGCTCGCCGGCCTGTCGACCGTTGTTGCCGCCCTGGACTGAGATAAACATGTTCTATTCTCCGATACACGGCGGTGATCTGAGCGGCGCCGATGCAAAATACGGCAAACCCGACGCGGGTTGGCTCGATCTTTCAACGGGGATCAACCGCATCCCCTACCCCGTGCCCAAGATCACACCGGATCAATGGCAGCGGCTGCCGCTTGCCTCAGAACTAGATGCGCTCGTCGACGCCGCACACACGACCTACAACGTGCCGGAGACCGCTGGTCTTGTTGCGGCACCGGGGACGCAAGCCGTCATTCAGTGGCTGCCCAGGCTGCGTAAACCCGGCTCAGTCGCTGTCGTCGGCCCGACCTATGCCGAACATACTCATGCGTGGCGGCGGGCCGGTCATTCCGTTATGGAGGTTCATTCTCTCGACGATGCAGGCACGGCGGATGTCGTGGTCGTGGTCAATCCGAACAACCCGGATGGCACCGAAACCGATGTTAAAAAGCTATTGGATACGGCGTCGCGATTGGCTAAGCGCCAAGGTTTACTCGTCGTCGATGAAGCCTTTGCCGACGTCACCCCTGAACTTTCCATCATTCCTCAGACACCGCATCCGGGCCTCTTCGTACTACGATCGTTCGGCAAGTTTTTTGGCCTCGCCGGGGTGCGGGTCGGCTTCGGTATCGGCGAAAACGCGGTGACCGCAAAGCTCAACGACGCGCTCGGCCCCTGGGCCATCGGCGGCCCATCGCTCAACATCGCCGCAACGGCGCTCGGCGACCGTGAATGGCAGGATGAAACCAGAGCCCGGCTCGCCGAGGACGCTGCCAGGCTCGACACCCTTTTGGCCGCCACCGGGCTGGTGATCGAGGGCGGCACGGATTTGTTTCGACTGGTTAGTCATGAAGATGCGACATCGGTGGCGGACAAACTCGGCCACGCCGGCATTCTGGTCCGCACCTTCGAGGACCGGCCTAAGCTGCTACGATTCGGCTTGCCGGGCCCGGAAGAGGAATGGAGCCGTCTGAGTTCGGCGTTGCGTGTTTAGCGGTTTCGACAACCTGAACTTAATTCAGGATGACGCATAAACCTGTCTATTCTCCGTCGAGAATTTCCAGTAGCGCTGCCTCATACGCTTCCGGCGCTTCGTACATAACCCAGTGACCGGCATCTTCGATAATGTAGAACGGCACCTCATCCTGGTACTGCTGCATGATCTCACGGCGCCCCAGAATGCGCTCGCGCCCGCCACCGGTCGCATCGTGAAGCCCCCAGATGCCGGCGAGCCGCGCTTTGATGTCGGGCAAAGCCTCCGCCGTCGTATTCGAAAGCGACATCTTGCGCGAGCGCACACGCGCCCGGGCAATGTTGAGAGCGTGTGTGTGGACGGCGAGATCGTCGATTTTGTCTTCATTCCAGAGCATAAGAATGCCGAGGTTCTTCTTATGAATCTCGATGATGCTCTCCTCGCTCTCGTCCGGCCCCGGAATAATCGTGCCAGTGACCATATGATGTAGGCCCTGGAAGCCGCTGCCGCCGCTGAACACCATCGTGCGGCAGCGTTCGCCGACCTGTTTCAGGACCTGAGAGCTAATGACCGAGCCGAAACTGAAAGCGGCGACGTCGAAACGAGTGCCTTCGCCGATGACAGTGTCCAGGCCGGCAATGATCGGTTGCGCCAGTGCCATCGGATTGATCGGCGGCGCGATTTCGTCGCTGTCGCCAAGTCCTGGAATATCCAGCGTGACGACAAGGCGGT
The DNA here is from genome assembly GCA_965216765.1 of Rhodospirillales bacterium. Taxonomy (GTDB): domain Bacteria; phylum Pseudomonadota; class Alphaproteobacteria; order Rhodospirillales; family Casp-alpha2; genus UBA4479. Next base: position 3,944,756 of record OZ244199.1, on the reverse strand, counting down.
CCTTGGACAGGCGTTCGACATTGGCGATCCAGTGCGTCCAAGAGCCGAAACCGCCATGCACTAGGATCAGCGGTGTCTTATCAGTCGGCTGCCCCCAAAGTTGCCAAGCCATCGTGCCGTCGCCGCATGGCGTGCGGACGGGGCGGCATTTGGCATAAAGGGACGCGAGTTGTTCTTCGGGGCTCAATTTTTCGATCATGGGAATCCTTTGGGCTGGGAGGCGAAGATTGTCCGATGAAGCCCGCTCAGACAACCCCCGGATTGTCGGTTTCAACGGTCCGGCGTCATGGCATAATGCGGCAATCAGCATAGGAGGTGACAATGTTCGGCCTGTTCGGCAAGAGCGAAGAAAAGATTAAAGAGCTAATCGAAAACAAGCAGTACGACGAACTGCCGATTGAGGTAATCGACGAATTGGCGTCAGACCTGATCGTCACCACGGAAATGGCGATGCCGGAATATAAGGTCACGCAACGGATCGAGGTGATCACCGCCGAATGTGTCTTCGGCATGAACCTGTTCAAGGACTTCTTTGCTGGAATCACCGACTTTTTAGGCGGTCGCTCCAAGTCGTCACAGAAAGTGCTGCGCGATGCCCGGCGCACGGCGCTGACGGAATTGCGCCGTGAAGCTCTGATCGTCGGCGCCAATGCGGTTATCGGCGTCGATCTCGACTACTCCGAGATATCGGGTGACGGCAAAAGCATGCTGTTCGTCGTCGTCAGCGGCACTGCCGTGACTGTCGAAGAGAAGTAACCCACGGCCATGGACAAAAGCGTCGAACAGACCGTAGGCCAGCAGATCGAAACGGTTTCTAAATACGCCGATCTCTTAATTGAGTTCGGAATCGAGTATGGCTTCCAGATTCTCGGCGCCCTGGTCTTCCTGCTTATTGGACTTAAGATCGCATCGCTGATCGGGCGGCGCGTATCCACGGTCCTGGAAAAACGCAACGTCGATGTCACCTTGTCACGCTTCATCGGCAACGTCGTCAAGATCGTCTGCGTCGTCTTCCTTGTGATTATCACGCTCGGCAATTTCGGGGTGTCCATCGCACCGCTGATCGCGTTGGCCGGCGCCGGCGCATTCGGCGCAACGGTGGCGATTCAAGGGCCACTTTCCAACTACGGTGCCGGTGTCTCGATCATCCTGGCCAGGCCGTTCGTCGTCGGCAACACCATCGCCGTCGACAAAGGCGCCAGCGGCGTCGTCGATGAAATCACCCTCGCCCACACCATTCTGATCGGCGAAGACGGCGAGCGGATTACCGTCCCCAACAAGGAAATCGTCGGCCGCATCATCGTCAATTCGGAAACCCGACGCGTCGTGCAGACCAAAATTGCCATCAAGGACGGCCAGGATATCGCCGCCGCCAAGGCAGCCTGTGTGAAAGCGCTGGGGTCAGTTCCAGACGTCGCGGACGGTCCTGCGCCGGAGATCGGTGTGCACGATTTCACCTATGGCGGAATCGTTATCGGCATCCGTTTCTGGGTGCCGTCGAGCCGCTATTTCGAATTGCGCTATGCGGTCAACGAAGCCGTGCTGAAGGAACTGACAGGCGCCGGCATTGCCCTGATGTCGGCGGCCAACATGTCGGTCGCGGGCGACTCGCTCTCGGCGGACGACGACGAAACGCAAGAAGACCGGATCCTTTAAGTTATTCATCGCAAGCGCACTATTACATACAATACTCAACCGTCATGCTGAATTAGATGAAGCATCCATTCATAGACCAACTGGGTTAGTGCCGAGGGATAAATGAGTCCTGAAACAAGTTCAGTACAACGCATCTATTCGAGCGACTGAGACAAATTCGATTTCAGAAACTCGTCCGCCGACATATCGATATAAAGCCCGCAGTCGACCGGCTCGATTCCGAAGCGCGAGCACATCGAGACAATCTCAATCTGGTCGGCAAGATTGATCTCTCCGTCCGCTTCACTGACGGCAAGGCAAATTCGCAGCAATAGCGCACCGCTTTCCGGGTCGCCGCAAATACCTGCCACGGCCTCTAGCGCCTTGTCGTGACCTTCTTGCGGATTCTCAATAATGGCCTCGGCGTAGCTGCGAAAGATTTCAACGCCTTCGTGCGGATCGAAGACACGCAACTGATCGAGTGTCTGTAAGATCTGATCCACCCGGACATGCTCGGCAAAGCTCACTTCGCCGTCAGTGGTCGCGACCAGAGCGCACGCCGCCATCACACCATCCAGAAACGGACGATTGCGGTGCCGCTCGAAGCGATCTTCGAATAAATCAGTCAAGGTATCGATGACACTGCCCATCGGTCCCGTTCCCCTTGGAGCCATTTATGCGCCGCACATTGACGGCGGTCGCCGTTATCGCGATACAGTAGCGTATAGGAGCACGAGGGTGAGCGAAAAAAACGTTTATCGGGTTAAACTCATGCGCTGGGGCGATAGCAGTTCCTCCGGCCGCACCGTCACGTTCAAGCTTCCCGACGACACCGAAGAGCATCCCTTCAAGAACTTCCCCGTCGGCTCGAAGAACGGCCAACTTGTCGAGATCGAAGTTGAAATTCTGGATGAGGATTTACCCCTCGAAACCCTCGACGCGAATAAAAAACCAATAACGAACGAGCGGATAGGCCCCAAGGTCACGATCATCCGCGAGCCGGTACTCCCTGTAAAAGAGATCAAGGCACCCCGCGCGCACATCATCGACAAACGCCCTGCGGCGACGGTCAAGGCCGAAAGCCCCGCCGCCAAGCCCACCACGGCACCACTAGAAAACCAGTCGGCCCGACCGGCGAAGCCGGCAATACAACCAGCTGACCGCAAGACGAACTCGCCGATCCCGGATGCGTGGCAGGCGCCCGCCATGCCAAAACCCGTCGCCATGACGGCGCCACCGAACACACCGGCGACGACGCCCCCCGCAGCGATGGCCCCGGCAACGCCGGCCCCTCAGGCACCAGCTCCGGCATATGCGCCGACGCCATCGCCACAACAGCCCGCGCCGGTTCAGGCATCCGCCCCATCAGCGGCACCAACCGACTCAACCGGAGTTGCGTCGGTCGCTTCCAATTCGCTGGAGGCCTACGCCGGACAGATGAGTCAGGCAGCAGAGGCTCTCGCCTCGGCTGCTGAAAAGCTGGATAGCAAGGAAGAGACAGACGATCGGCCGAGGCTCCCACTGCCAGACGACGAAGACGAAATCGACCGTGAACCCATCGGCATCCGAACCGTGCGCCGCGCCGTCGAACTATGCACCTCGGTCGATAAGAAACGCGCCGGCTTTTTCTATTACATGCGGGCCATGTACCCGGACGTCCCCCCTGCCCAGAAAGATGACGGAAAGTGGAGCCGCGATGCCAAGGCAACTCGGGACCGCGTGTGCTTTCATTGTGAAACATCCGGGATCAGCGGCCTCGCCGACGATGTGGACGCCCGCAAGAAATTCGAAGAATTGGAACACGCATTCGAGCGCCATGAACGGCTGCGCTGACACCGGTCATTTCCGTTTCTCTTGTACGCGGACCGACAGCCGCCTACGCTCCGCCGATGTCTGAAGCCCCATTCCCCACGAAACAACAGATTGCGGACTTTCTGCGCAACGCAGGCGGCAAGGCCGGCAAACGCGAGATTGCGCGCGCCTTCAAGCTTGATGCGGAGCAAAAACGGACGCTGAAGCGTGTCCTCCGCGAGATGAAGGAAGACGGCCAATTGGCACAAGGGCGCGGCCGTTCGCTGCACGAAGCCGGCACCCTGCCCAACGTCGCCGTCATCGAAATCATCGGCGTCGATCTCGATGGCGAAGTGATGGCGGCTCCGGTCAAATGGGAAGGTGCCGGCTCGCCGCCGAAGATATTTGTGCAGCCGGCGACCGAATCGGGCCCTGCGCCCGGTATCGGCGAGCGTGTGTTGGCACAACTCAAAGAACGCCGCGGCGTCTATGAAGCAAAAGTTATCCGACAGCTCGGAACCGCCAAGGACGACGTCCTGGGCATCGTCATCGAAGCCGAAGGCGAACTGCGCATCCGCCCCGTCGAGAAGAAAGACCGTTACGACTACGTGATCGATGGCACCGCTGCAGACGTCGACCGAAAGTCTTTGCGCCCTGGCGATCTCGTTCGCGCCGAAGGGTCCGGCCGCCCTCGGCTTGGTTTAAAACGCGCGCGTGTTCTGGAAATCCTCGGCGATTCTTCGGGCGCACACGCGATCAGCCTTATATCGGTTCATCAGCACGACATCCCCGTAGCTTTTCCCGAAAACGCCGCTCGCCAGGCCGAGAAGTCCAAAGCTGCCCCGCTGGGTAAGCGAGACGATCTCCGTACTGTACCTCTCGTGACCATAGACGGAGCCGATGCACGCGACTTCGATGATGCCGTCTTCGCCGAACCCGACGACGATCCGAAGAACGAAGGCGGTTACAAGCTGATGGTCGCCATCGCCGATGTCGCCTGGTATGTGCGCCCCGGTGATGCGCTCGACAGGTCAGCGTTCGAGCGTGGCAACTCAGTCTATTTTCCGGACCGGGTCGTGCCGATGCTGCCGGAAGAGCTCTCCAATGGCTGGTGTTCGCTCCGTCCCGGAGAAGACCGGCCTTGCGTGGTCGCACATCTTCGCATCGATTCAGACGGGAATCTGCTCTCCAAACGCTTCAAACGCGCCATGATGCACTCCCAGGCGCGCCTGACCTACGAACAGGTGCAGGCGGCACACGACGGCCAACCGGACGAACAGACGGCTCCCTTAATGGATGACGTCATCAAGCCGCTGTATGGCGCCTTTGCGATATTGGACCGGGCGCGAACGGCGCGTGGTGCGCTCGAAATCGACATGCCTGAACGGCGGGCCGTGTTGGACGATAAAGGCCGCATCCTCGGCATCGAAGCACGACAACGCCTCGACAGCCACAAGCTTATCGAGGAGTTCATGATCCTCGCAAACGTCGCCGCCGCGGAGTTTCTTGAAGAGAAGAAAAAGCCCTGCATGTATCGGGTGCATGACGAACCATCTATGTCGAAGATCGAAGCGCTGACCGAGGTTCTGGACAGCGTGCACATCCGTTTCGACAAAGGCCAGGTCGTAACCCCTGCCCGTTTCAATACCATCCTCGAGAAAGCCAAAGGTACACCCAACGCGCAGATGATCAACGAAGTGGTGCTGCGCTCGCAAGCCCAAGCAACATACGATCCCGTGAATATCGGTCACTTCGGCCTAGCGCTTCGGAAATATTGCCATTTCACCTCGCCGATCCGGCGCTACAGCGACCTTCTGGTGCACCGCGCGCTGATCACGCAATTAACGCCGAAGGACGGCGCATTGCCCGACGACCCCGGCGACTTCACGAAGATCGGCGAACACCTCTCAACCACAGAACGCCGCGCCCAGGCGGCCGAGCGTGACGCAGCCGACCGTTATGCCGCGTATTTTCTCAAAGACCGCGTCGGTGGTGTGTTCATGGGACGGATCTCGGGCGTGTCCCGGTTCGGCCTTTTCGTCGCGCTGGATGAGGTCGGTGCCGATGGTCTGATCCCAATCAAGACGCTACCGGACGACTACTACATCCATGACGAGACGCACCATACCCTGACCGGGCGCAAGAATGGGCTGAAGTTTCGTCTCGGCGACAGCCTTGAGGTGCGTCTCCGCGAAGCGACACCGATCACCGGCGGACTGCTGTTCGAAGTACTGGGTGCGGCTGCTGCCGCGCCGCCCCTGCGCTCGAAAAAGACACATAAGGCCGCCCGAAAAGCCAAGTCCGCCGCCAAACCGAAGGGCAAAAGCCGGGCTTCGCGCCGCAAGCAGCGCCAGAAGCAATCTCAGCCGAAAAAGTCGCGCTGATAACGCCGCGATGTACTTCCCCCACATTTTTGCCGTAGAATAAGGAATGTTGGGTTTTCAACTATTTGCCGGGCGAATCGCCGCCGTCGGCACCGCTTTGGTGCTGGCAGCCTGTACGACTCAAGAGGTCACGCAACCGGCAACAACCTCGTTTGCCGAACCAGCTGCGGCGGAAGTCATTTCCGTCGCACTGGACAATATTTCCGACAAATACATCGAGCCGGTTTCGCTGGATCGTGTCGGCACCGAAGGTCTGCGCGGTCTTGGCAGCATCGACCCCGCCATTTCGTTGAAGGTCGAAGACGGCGATTTGGTTCTGTTCAATGCCGGGCACGAAATTGCCCGCATGGGGCAGCCGCCTGCCGAGGACCCACGAGCGTGGGGCGCGGCGGTCGTCGCGCTAACCGAAACCGCCCGTGCGCATTCATCCGAACTGCAAAGTGCGTCGAGCGAAAAAATATACGAAGCGATATTCGACGGTGTCCTTTCGAATCTGGATATCTTCTCGCGTTATGCCGGCAATGCTGAAGCGAGCCGTAACCGTGCCAAGCGCGATGGGTTCGGCGGCATCGGCATCCGCTTCCGAGTCGAAGGCGGGGCGGCTATCGTTACGCGCTTGATCGAAAACACGCCGGCAGCGAAAAGCGGTCTCGTCATCGGCGACCGCATTATCGCCATCGAAGGACATACCGTTGCCGAACTGGATAGTGCGGCCGTGACGGAACTAATCCGAGGCCCCGTTCACACCCATGTCAGCCTCGTCATCGAACGACCGAACAGCGAAAAACCCGTCGAAGTGTCCGTCGCACGCGCACACATTGTCCCCCAGACCGTCGTGGTACGACATGAAGACGGAATCGGCATCGTCAAGATCACCAGTTTCAACCAGGAAACGGCGCACGGCATGGAACGGGCGATAGCCCATTTGACAGCACCGACCTCTCCGTCGATCACGGGTATTATCCTTGATCTCCGAGGCAATCCGGGCGGGCTTTTGCGCCAATCCATCAAAGTCGCCGACCAGTTGCTAACGCAAGGAGATATCCTGCGGACGATCGGCCGCCACCCGGACAGCCTACACCACTATACGGCCGGTGGCTCAGACCTCGCTGCCGGCATGCCGGTTGTTGTGCTGATCGATGGCAAATCTGCTTCCGCGGCCGAGATCGTGGCAGCCGCCCTACAGGACCGCGACCGCGCCGTCGTCATCGGTACATCGTCCTATGGTAAAGGCAGCGTGCAGACGGTCATTCGTTTGCCGAACGACGGTGAAATCACCCTCACCTGGTCGAAATTCGTCGCCCCGTCGGGCTATTATCTACACGGCATGGGAGTCGTGCCGACGGTGTGCACCAGCGGTCATGAAAAGCTGTCTGAAACTGCCGACATCATTCAAGCGGCGCTGGACGATGCCGGCCCGGGCGTCGAAGTATCCTGGCGCCATCGGGCATTCCTAGATGAAAAAGGCCGCTCGAAACTGCGCTCCGCATGCCCATCCGAGACCCGGCGCGGCCCGCTCGACCTGGAGGTTGCAAAGCGCTTGATTGGCGATAGGACGCTACACGCGCGCGCGCTGATGGTCACCGCCGCAACGGCAGAAGTGACGCACTGAGCACGGGTCAGCGACCGGTCCTCGCCCGAGCCTTATCTGAAACGATAAGCCCTTGACTTGAAGGCTCCCGGCGCTATTGTGCCGCCTCTTCGAACGCGAATTAGCGCTATGAAACAGGAATTGACGCCATGGCGAAGCCAGCAACTCTTCAGATCCGCCTCGTGAGCACGGCCGGAACGGGCTACTTCTACGTGACCAAGAAGAACCCGCGGAACTCGACCGAGAAGTTCCAGCAGCGCAAATACGATCCCGTGATCCGCAAGCACGTGCTTTTCAAAGAAGCCAAGATCAAGTGATCTGCTGAGCACGGTGCCACGCGCACCGGTGCCTGAAATGAATCGCGCCGCTCAATGAGCGGCGCGTTTTTGCGTTTCAGTCATGAAATATCTGTCATTCAAGGAATTTACGGACCGTCTCAAGGAAATGCGGCACCGAGATCGGTTTAGCGATATAACCTTCACAACCGCCCTCTCGGATTTTTTCCTCGTCGCCCTTCATGGCGAACGCGGTAACCGCGATTACCGGAATCCCCTTCAGGTCGTCATCGGCCTTCAGCATCTTCGTGACTTCGAGCCCCGATATCTCGGGCAACTGAATGTCCATGAGAATCAGGTCCGGCGAATGATCGCGGGCCAACTTCAACGCATCCCGACCGTCCACAGTCTGTACGGTTTCGTAGCCATGCGCTTGCAGTAAGTCATTAAACAATTTCATGTTGAGGTCGTTATCCTCAACGATCAAAATTTTCTTTGCCATTGGTATGCTCTTGACCTTTCGGCAGATCGATAGCGGTTGATATCAACCACATTAAGTTGGGAAAAAAAGATGTCCCAATTAATTAAGGGTGTCAAACCAAGGTGTGTTCGGGGGCGAACCCATTTTGAGACTTTCGTGCGTTAATTTAGGTCACATTGTGCCCTATTCTCCCCGCACTTCCTCAACCATTTCACGCAGCTTCGCGAGATCTTTGATAAGCAGGGTGTTTTTACGCCGCTCAACGACTCCTTGGCGCGACAATTCACTCAGGACCCTTGCCACCGTCTCGCGCGTCGTGGAAACCCGACTGGCGATATCCCCATGCACGGGGATCGGGCGGATTTCCGCCTGGTTTTCGCCGATCAGGCCGCTTCTGGCCTGACGCAGCAAATCCGCCTGAACCCGGTTGTTCGCGGCCAGCGTGGAGAGATCCATGATTCGATCGGTAGAATTTCGGATGATACCGGCGAGAGCCCGCAAGACCCGGAATGAAATTTCCGCGTGGTCTTTCAGCAGCGCCAAAAATCGGTCCTGCGGCAATGCCGCAATCAGGCAGTCGTTCAGCGCCATGACACTGGCGGAGCGAGGTTGCCCGTCCAGCGCCGACAGTTCGCCAAAGTGACTGCCCGTGTCCAAATCCTCGAGCGTGATTTCCTTACCGGATAGAGAATAGTTCACAATACGGACCCGGCCATCGACAACGAAGAAGACGTCGGTGGAATCGCTTTGCCGGTCGATAATCTGTTCATGATCAGCGTAGCGCCGCCATGTGCAGGCGCGCTCCAAGCTCTCTAGTTCCTCGCCATCAACACCCGCCAGGATACGGATGTCGGCGAGAGAATCTGACACGCTCTCCGCCAATCTGCCCCCCTACATGAGCACCTAAACCCCAGACCATTTTCGGTCCATCGGCTAACGCTGCGTATCATAAAGACAAAATTCGCCGTGTACACACATGTCGTCCGTGAATTTCCAACCGTCTCGCGGCTTTTCCTGATGCTGTAACCGGTGCATTATGCCGCGTAGTCGACAACGGACATTGTTTCATGCCGGATTCACACGCCGAAGAAGCCCCTCCCACAATTCATGCCGTCATTCCTTGCTATCGGGAAACGGCGCATATCCTGGACGTACTCGCGGGATTCGGACCCGAAGTGTCGCGCATTTTCGTCTGCGACGACGCTTGCCCGGACGGGACAGGAGATCTGGTCGAAAAAAACTGCACGGACCCGCGCGTCCGGGTGCTCAGGAATCCAAAGAACACGGGCGTCGGCGGCGCCACTTTGACAGGCTACCGGGCCGCCATTGCCGACGGTGCCGACATCATCGTCAAGGTGGACGGCGACGGGCAGATGGACCCGAAATTGATCCCTAATCTTGTCGAGCCCATCATCGACGGCCGCGCCGACTACACGAAGGGCAATCGCTTGCACCGGCGCGATGCGGTTAAGGACATGCCGACCATGCGTTTGTTCGGCAATATGGCGCTGACGCTACTGACCAAGCTTTCCAGCGGCTACTGGCAAATCATGGACCCGACGAACGGTTTCACGGCGATTCACGCCACTGTTGCGCGAGAACTGGCGCTCGACGACATCGCCAACGGATTTTTCTTCGAAACGGATATGCTTTTCCGCTTGGCAGGCCTGGATGCGGTCGTCGTCGACGTTCCGATGCGCGCGAAATACGGTGCCGAGCAAAGCCATCTGGAGATCCACCGTATCCTCTTCGAATTCCTAGGCGGACATTTGCGCAATGGGTTTCGGCGCATGGTCGACACCTATTTCCTGCGGGATGTCGGCCTAGCATCGATCGAACTTGTATTCGGTAGCCTGCTGCTGATTTTCGGCGTTTTATACGGCGGCTTTCACTGGTGGCGCAGCATCGTGCACGACATCTATGCCTCCGCAGGCACCGCCATGCTGTCGGCGCTGTCAGTCATCGTCGGTATGCAGTTGCTAGTGGCCTTCTTCAGCCAAGATATTCGCCGCGTGCCCGAAAAGCCGGTTCATTCCCGTCTCAAGGACATCGCTGAGACGGAAAAAAGCTCAGACGACTGAGAAGACGCCGTCCCGGCGCGGATCCCCGGCACCATCTACACGTCCATCCGTATGCCGCGAGACAAGATGCGCGCCGCCGAAGAACATATTCCGCGCCGGCCATGACTTAAGGATTTCGGTCGGCACTAAGGCGCTCTTAAGGCTACTTTCGTCAAAACCGGGTTCGGCGCTCAGCACGCCCCCTTCTAGATGCAGGCGTGGCCTCTCCACCGCGTCCGCACCGTGTCGCCGTCGAAAATCAGGGCGGCCAGAATCTGCGCTAGGGCACTTCGTATGCGGTTCGAGCCGCCGGAGCCGAATGCCGTCCAGGTCCCGTTCGCGGCACGCGCCACGCCAGGGGCCATCATCGACGACAATCTGCGATTCGTCGGCCAGGTCATCAGACCACTCTGGTTCAGATCCTCCTCGCCCAGCATGTTATTCAGCATCACGCCCGTGCCCGGTACGACGACGCCCGACCCTTCGCCGTTAGATACCGTCATCGCGACGACGTTGCCGTCTGCATCCGCGACGCTGAAATGCGTCGTGCCACGATAAGAAGGCGGGTGGCCCATGAGTTCCGCGAGCTTGATCGCCCCGACCTCAGGATCCAGATCGATGCCGCATTCCGGCCGAAAGCGGTTGCATTGCCGCATCGCCCCGACGAAAGACGCTGGATCATATCGGCCGGCCCGGGCGACCTCGTGCAGCATCGCGACGATCAGCGCCCCACCGATGGCCGGCGGCGGATTAACGAACACCTCGGCACCCCCAATTGATGCCTTCAACGGCTTCCGGCGACACACTTCATAGGCCTCAAGGTCGTCGGCACCTATGCTGGCGTCTACCATGCCCGCCAATGCCCGCACCGCCACGTCGCGATAGAAGAGGCTGCTCCCTTCACGGATCAAAGACGATAGAAAGTCAGCAAACCCCGCCGGGCGATACGTCTCGCCCAATGAGAGCAGCTTCGGCTTCTCAGCCGAACTGGAAGAGCAAAACTGAGACACGCTCTCGGGGGTACTCAGATAGATCGGCTCAACAACACTAAGCAGGTAGGCCTGAAATTCATTCAGCGCGACACCCCGCTCGGCCAATTCGATGGCCGGTGCGGCTATATCGGCCAAGGGCAGGAAACCGTGTGCATCGTGGACGGCAAAAATACCGGCAACCGCCCCAGGTGTCGCGATGGCACCGCGCCCGATGTGAAATTGCTGCTGTGCCGGGCCGAAATCGGCAGTGACGGGATAAAAATCCAGCCTTTCCGTCACCGCCGGCCGTAACGGGGTCTGAGTGAAAAAATCGAAAGTTTCGATCTCGCCACCCGCCGTCTTGGCCGTCAGAAATCCGCCGCCCCCCAGGGATGCGAGAACCGGCTCTGTAACACAGGCTGCCAGAAACGCCGCAAGCGCCGCATCAAAGGCATTGCCACCGTTATCAAGGATCGTGCTAGCGGCTTTGACTGTTTCTGAGTGCCCGGCAGCGACGGCACCGGCATGGACTGGCATTTCAGACGTTCTCCTCGCCCAACATTAGGCGGTCGATTGGCAAAGCGCGAGCCTCTAATCGCCTGCGGACAGCACGCATTGACAGCGTCGTGCTAAGGTGATTCCCTCGAAATGAAATCATCTACTGGAGATAGTCTGTCGTGAAAAGCCGTTGGCCGACATGGGTCCGTTTCTTCGCAGCTACGCTGGCAATCGTGTATTTGTCGGTGGCGAAAGCCGAGGCCAATGAGATCGTGTTGAATGCCGTCTCATACGCGGATTTACCGCTTGGCCGCACGGTCACGGTCGAAATCCTCGATGACTCGCAGAAAAACAAGGATCTCAAAAAACAGTTCGAAGAAGAACTCAAAGCAGTCGGTTTCACGCTGGATTCGGGCGCGCGGCTGATTATGACCATCGAAACACGCGACGAAGCCGGAAGTTGGTCCGGTGGCGGATCAACGTCTCTGATCGATCTGGCCAATAGCGACAATCATACCGGCACCGACGCACCAGACGTCCGCGTGCGGATTTTTGACACCCAGCGCGGCGGAATCCTCAACCAGAAACGCGATTATGGCGTGACCGAGGTTTCGCCGAGCCAGTTCCGCATCAACGCATCCCTTGAGGACCGTTCGAACGGGCGCCGTCTCTGGGAAGGTTGGTCCATCGTCAACATTGACGGTAGCGAAGACCCGGCCCTGCAACGCGCCATGGTGACCCCAATCGTCAAGAACATCGGCAACACTGTCCGAGACGAAAAAATCCCCGGCCGATAAGCAGGCTTCTTCTCCCTGCTGCTCGTCTTGCTCTATCGGCGCAAAGCCGCTAGGAAACGTTCGCGGTGCGGCTTCTGCACTGAAGAAACGAGGACTCCATGGCAGCGACGGACAAAGCACTTCTGCCTGCAGGGCTGACGGACGGCTTAGCGCCCAATGCGGCGCACGAAGCGGCGATCCGTGAATGCCTTGTCGCCGCCTTTGAAGCGTCCGGTTTTGATCGGGTTTCGCCCCCTCTCGTCGAGTTCGAAGATCATCTTCTGGCTGGCACAGGCGCGGCCATGTCGGCGCAGACATTTCGCCTGATGGACCCGATTTCCCAGCGCATGATGGGGCTGCGCGCCGACATCACGCCGCAAGCGGCACGAATCGCGGCAAGCCGCCTCGCACACCTGCCGAGGCCGCTACGGCTCTGCTACGCGGGCGAGGTTCTGCGGGTGCGCGGCAGCCAATTGCGCCCCGAGCGGCAGTTTACCCAGGCCGGTGCCGAACTGATCGGGGCCCCCGGTGCCGACGCCGACGCCGAAATGGTGCTGACCGCCGTCGACGCCCTGAGCGCGGTCGGCGTCACCGATATCAAAGTGGATTTATGCCAGCCGACGCTGGTACCGCTGGTCTTTGAAAGCTTGCAGATCGATGAGGCGGACGCCGGGCGCTTCCGTCTCGCCCTTGATCGAAAGGACGCGGCTGAAGTCGAAGCGCTGAGCCAGGAATTGGGCACCGATGCACGCGGAATCCTGAAAAGCCTACTTCTATCGTCCGGCCCGGTTGAAAGCGTCGCTGACAAAATCGCCGCTTTGCCGCTTTCGGGCAACGCCGCCAAGGCGCGGGACGCCCTGTTGCAGACAGCGGCATTGATCGGCGAGGCCGCCCCCGAGATCGATATCACCTTGGATGCCGTCGAGAATCGCGGCTTTGAATATCATACCGGTGTCACCTTTACGATGTTCGCCACCGGCGTACGCGGTGAATTGGGAACCGGCGGCCGCTACCAAGCTGTCACGGGCAATGGCAACGGCGACGATACAGGTGAACCAGCAACGGGGTTCACCCTGTTTCTGGACAGCATTCTACGCGCTGTCCCTGTGCTGGAGATGCCACCAAGGCTCTTTCTGCCGACCGGGACCGGTCGCGAGCAAGCCCGGACATTGCAGGGTGAAGGCTATCGGACCGTGCGCGGTCTAGGGAACGTCACTGACGCTGTGGCCGAGGCCAAACGGCTCGGTTGCACGCACGCTTGGATCGACGGCGCCGCCGTCGCCATCGAATGAATTTGAAACGCGAGGAGAGCGAAGCATGGCCAACGTAGTGGTCGTCGGATCGCAATGGGGCGATGAAGGCAAAGGTAAGATCGTCGATTGGCTGTCGGAACGCGCCGACGTCGTCGTGCGCTTTCAAGGTGGCCACAATGCCGGGCATACGCTCGTCATCGACGGCGTAACCTACAAGCTGAGCCTGCTACCGTCGGGAATCGTCCGCAAAGGCAAGCTTTCCATTATCGGCAACGGCGTCGTCCTCGACCCGTGGGCGCTGATGGAAGAGATGGAGACCGCCCGTAAACTCGGCGTCGAAATCAGCCCTGAGAACCTGCGCATTGCCGAAAACACGGTTCTGATACTGCCGCTGCACAAGAACCTCGACCAGGCCCGTGAACTCGCCGCTGGGTCCGCCAAGATCGGCACGACCGGTCGCGGCATCGGCCCAGCCTATGAAGATAAAACCGCTCGGCGTGCGATCCGCGTTGGCGACCTAGCGGATCTGAATACCCTGGCTGACAAGATTGACCGGCTGCTGTTCCACCACAACGCTCTGTTGCGCGGTATGAACATGGCCGAGATCGACCGCGACGGCCTGTTGACGGAATTGACGGAGATGGCACCGTTGCTGCTGCCGTATGCCAGCACCGTCTGGCAGGACCTGGACGGCATGCGCCGCAAAGGCAGCCGTATTTTGTACGAAGGCGCGCAGGGTACCATGCTCGATATCGATCATGGCACCTATCCTTTCGTGACGTCTTCCAACACCGTCGCTGGTCAGGCTTCCATCGGGTCCGGGCAGGGTCCGAGTGCCATCGACTACGTGCTCGGCATCACCAAAGCCTACACCACCCGCGTTGGTTCCGGCCCCTTCCCGACTGAGTTAGAGGACGAAGTTGGCCGCACCCTCGGTGAACGCGGACGTGAATTCGGCACCGTCACGGGCCGCGCGCGCCGTTGTGGCTGGTTCGACGCCGTGCTCGTCCGCCAAGCGGTCATCGTTAACGGTATCAATGGCATCGCGCTCACCAAGCTGGATGTTCTCGACGGGCAGAAGGAACTCAAGGTCTGCGTTGGCTACGAAATCGACGGCGAGAAATACGACCATCTGCCGGCCTCGACGGTCCGCCAGGCCCGAGTCACGCCGGTCTACGAAACCATGGAAGGCTGGACGGAAAGCACCTACGGCGCTCGTTCCTGGGCCGACCTGCCGGCGACCGCGATCAAGTACATTCGCCGGATTGAAGAACTGATCGACGCACCGGTAGCGCTGCTGTCGACCAGCCCTGAGCGTGATGACACGATTCTCGTCCAGGATCCGTTCGAAGACTAGATTCGAAACTCTTCAATCTTCTCGCGATTCCACTCCATGCCGAGGCCAGGGCCGCGAGCGGTCACCATGCCATCCTCGACGTCGAGTCCTTCGTCCAGGAGTGGCCGCGCCTTGTCCAGATACTCGAGCCAATGCGCCGTCGGTGTTGCCGCCATAACGTGAGCACTCGCTTCAATGAAGGCATGGCTCGAAACCGGAATATCGCGGTCGGCCGCAACCTTGGCGACGGACATCCACCCCGTAATGCCGCCGATCTTCATAACGTCGGGCATGATGTAGTCGCTGGCACCAACCGCCAGCGCATTCTCCGCCGCCGCCGGCAGCCACCAGTTCTCGCCCGTTTGCACTTTGATCCGGGCGGCGTCTCTGACCGTGTGATGCCCCGCGAGGTCTTCAGCCTGGACAGGTTCTTCCACCCAATAGATATCGAAATCTTCGAGTGCACTGAGCCGGTCGAGCGCTGCATCTGGCGACAGCGACTGATTATAATCGATCATCAACGAAACCTCTTCGCCAATGGCCCGGCGCACGAACCGGCACGCCGATATATCGTCGTCCAGTGAACCGCCGCCTAACTTGATCTTGATCCCTGTGAAGCCTTTCTTTAGGGACCTCTCCAGCCGTTCGCCGTCGACTGCCGGGTCGACCATGCCGTAGCTGTCGTAGGCACGGATGGGCTTCGGTTCGACCTCCAGCAGTTCGCACACCGGGCAGTTGAAGTGACGGCCCAAGGCATCCCACAGCGCCATGTCGATACCGCCGAGGACGATGGCCACGAGCCCCTGCACGCCCATCAAACGGAACGCATTCTCGAAGTCACGAAAGCGGTCACGCGGCGCGATCTTTCGTCCGATGGCAATGTCCTTGATATCGTCACAAAGCGCGCCGAGCGATCTCAGCATGCGCGGCGTATAAGCGAAAACATAGGCTGAACCGGTGATTCCGGATGACGTCACGACATCGACGATGCCCATGGCCGCTCCCGACATGGTCCCCGACGCCGTCCGCATCGGCTTGTCGTATGGCACCAACACGGGTGTAAATCGTATGTCTTTAATCGATGGAAGGTCTGGCATTTTTTTTATGACTCGATCTTAGAAGAGGAAACGGTATTAACCATGCTAGCGAAAAACGACGGATTTACTTGCGAAAATTCGCGTTTCGCGATTCAATAGGGGTGGCTGGAGAGAAACTCCTTCGGCTGACGGGCCGGCTCCGACTGGATGCTGGCAGTTGGTATTAGGACGCGTGTGATGGCAGAAGAGCCCTATGACGCGGACGAGGACGATGTCGACGGGGGTGAGGAAGAAGGCTTCCTGCCAGCGGGCGGCACGGCGCTTATTCGCGATAGATTTCTGGTAGACGGCAGCAAGCCTCTACCGAAACTGGATTCTCCGAACGCCAAGGCCTATCAGGCTGAGGATCGGCGTGATTTATCGCGTCAACTTTTTGCGCTCATCTGCACGCCGGGCCTGCCGGTCCGCATCAATGCGACCCAGAAATTGAAGGCCAGCCCAGGCGCCGGCGTTTTGACGCTGGTCGATTGGGATGTCCAGTTTTGGCAGGAAATGGACCAACGGACCGTCATTATCGTCTATGAACGCCCTTTGGGTGGACGCGTTGTTGATCAAATGAAGTCGGGTCGCGGCCGACTAACGGAATACGATATCCCGCAAAAGCTCGTTCAGCCCGCCATCGAAGGTTTGCGTCATCTGCAAACCATCGGCGTGACACACCGTGCGATTACCCCCCACAACTTCTTCTATATGGACGAAGACTGCCAGGAGATCGTCCTCGGTGATTGCGTCACCTCGCCACCAGGCTACGACCAACCCACGATGTTCGAACCGCTTGAACGTGCGCCGGCACCACCGTCGGGACGCGGCAAAGGCTTTTCGAGCGACGACATGTTCTCGCTCGGTGCATCGTTGGTGGTCCTGACCCTTGGTCATAATCCAGTCGAGCGCCTGAAGGGCGAGGATCTTCTATTCCGCCGCACGAACGCCGGCAGTTACGCCACAATATGTGGCAATGCGCGCATCCCGATACAGATGCTCGAACCGCTACGCGGCCTGTTGGCGGACAATTCCCGCGAACGCTGGGGCCTGGATGAAATGGAAATGTGGCTGAATGGCCGCCAATCGACGCCGATGCAAAAACAATCGGCGAGAAAAGCCGACACGCCGTTCCGTTTCGGCGGGCGAGATCATACCAACGTGCGAACCCTCGCCCACGCCTTCAACCGACAAATTCCGGATGCCGCACGCACGCTCAAGGACGAGACGTTCCATGCCTGGCTCAAGCGTTCCGTTGATGCCGGCGAACTGTCCGAGACCTTAAAGGGCTACGTCGATACGGCGAACTTTCACAAGGATAGCTTTCAAGGCAGTGAAGAGTACCTGGTGGCGCGTGCCTGTTCCGCCATGGATATCCATAGTCCGATCCGATACAAAGGCATTAGCGTCTGCGCGGACGGGTTCGGTACCATGCTCGCCACGGAGTACATCCGTGGCGGCGATTATCAGGTGCTGACCGAGATCGTAAACCGCGACATCCATATGTTCTGGCTCGGCGACAAGGCGATAGCACTCGATCACCTAGACGCCGCCCGCGACATCACCCAAATCAAGCAATGGCTCAGTATGAATGATCCGGGCTATGGGATAGAGCGCTGTATCTACGAAATGAATCCCGGACTCGCCTGCCGTAGCCAATTAATTCTCGAGGATTGCGCCCTCGAAATTCGCGATTTGCTGCCGTCATTGGACGAAGCCGCCGCCAACGCGGATACCGGTAGCCGGCCCATGGATCGGCATATCGCCGCCTTTATCGCAGCCCGCTTCAACGAAGACATCCATCCACACCTACGCGCCCTCGCCTCGCCCAAGGACAGCACCAACGTGGTCGGCATGCTCAGTCTTTTGGCGTTCTTACAGTGGAAGTTGAAAAGCGATCCGGTTTACGGTCTCTCAAGCTGGGTCGGCGGTGTTCTCGGCCCGGCGATCAACAGCTATCACAGCCGTTCGACCCGCAGCAGCCTTGAGAAAGACATCCCCAAACTGGTGCGCCGCGGCAGCTTGCCGGATCTATTCGACCTGATCGATAATGCCGAAAAGCGCCAAGAGGACGAACAGGGCTATAACGACGCGCTAGACGAGTACATTGCCTGCGCCCGGGAAATTGAGGAAATCGAAGGAACGGATTCCGCGCTGCAGGACAAGGCGGAACGAACCGGGCAGAAATCCGCAGCGATGATCTCCGTCGTAACGACGATGATCGCCGTTTCCATCATGTTCATTTCGCAGATGTTGTGAGGGATCATGAGTTTCCGCGTCATGTTCTGGGGCCTGATTATCGTCACCTTGCTGATCATGGTGGCGCTACCGACAGTGATGATGATCGGCTTTGGTATGCTGCCGGCGATCGTCGCCGGGATCATCGATAGAACCGAAGAAAAGTCCGCGACCTTCTGTGTTGGTGGCCTCAACTTCTGCGGCCTGTTCCCGTATCTTCTGGAACTCTGGGTGCAGGACAACTCCCTCAACGAGGCGACCAATCTGCTGACAGATGTCTTCGTTCTGGCAGTGATCTACGGCGGTGCCTGCATGGGGTGGCTTTTGTATCTATCTTTGCCGCCAGTCATCGCATCGTTCATTCAGGTGATGTCCCAGCGCCGATTGCAGCAACTGCGCTCGACACAAAAGGAAATCATCAAGGAATGGGGTGACGAGATCATCATGGACGCAGATCTTGACGATCCGATGATGGCGCCGTCGGAAGACGACACGGACTCCGTTCCGGCGGCAGCTTAGGCTTTCCTCAAAGAAAAACCGCCGGAGGGGGTATTCCGACGGCTTCTCAAATCTAACCGCAACAAAAGTATGATGACGAAGGGGTCCATCACCCGCGGCTATGTATTATTTACGTCGCGGACCCCGATTTGGATCACCCTGAAAACGGTCGAACACTCGACGACGGCCACGGCCACGTTTTTAGCTATCGGGCGGATCGTTCCTGCGCAACAGATACGTGTCCATGATCCAGCCGTTTTCCTCGCGTTTTTCGGCGCGAAGTCGCTCGATATCGCCGGCCACGTCCTTGAGCTTGCCCGAGACCAACACTTCGTCCTTCGTACCCACGTAAGCGCCCCAATAAATATCAATGTCCTGATCGGCATAACGGCGAAACCCGTTCTTAGAATCGAGCATGACGACGACACTGTCGCAATCGTCCGGAAACCCTTTGGCCAACTGCCGCCCCGTCGTAACGGCAATGGATCCGCCAATCCGGTTGAGTGTAACCCGATGCCGTGCGGCCAGGGCCTGAGCGGCGCTGATTCCCGGGATGACCTCGTAATCGATTTCACGAGAACTGCTTTGTGCAAGTGTCTCGACGATGCGGATCGTGCTGTCGTAAAGGGTCGGGTCGCCCCAGACGAGAAAAGCGCCGCACTCACCGTCCGCCATCTCTTCGTCGATGAGACGCTCGAAGACCGCCTGTTTATCACGGTTCAGCCCCGATATAGTCGAACGGTACGCTGTGTTGTTGCGGTCCCATTCGGGGCTCTCCGCATCGACGAAACGATAATTACGATCGGCGATATAGCGCTGGCAGATCTCCCGGCGGAACGCTATCAGCTTTTCCTTGTCGGCTCCCTTGTCCAGGATGAAGAAGACATCGACCCGATTAAGTGCGTTCACCGCCTGGATAGTAAGGTATTCGGGGTCTCCGGCGCCGATTCCGATGATCTTGACCTTCTTCATGGGAACGTCCGGTGGTGCCGACGGGGCTCTCCGACCGTCAAAGCCGCCGACCTTTGATCCGTGTTTGTCATGGCCAATTCCTCCCGCAGATCAGGCGTTGGCCGCAGAACCTGCGCCCGGGCTTACTGTATGTCAACGGTCGCCGGAGGCATTCCTTCGCAGCGTCAGGACCGGGCAAACGCATGTGTCGGATTCCTCTCACGCTCTCTCCAGCGCTGCCAAGACAGCATCCAGTCCGTCCGTCAGCGCAGCAGGGCCAGGCTGTAAGATCAGGGGGGATTTGATCTCGACAATACGTCCGTTTCGCACGGCAGGGATCGCCTGCCAGCCGGGTCGCGCGGCGATCTTCTCCGGTCGAACCTTCTTGCCGCACCATGACGCAATGATGATGTCCGGCGCGGCGTCTATCACCTGTTCCGATGTGACGATCCGGTCGCGCGCAGCGCCGGCATCGGCTTTTCCCGGAAACGCATCGCAGCCGCCGGCGATGTCGATGAGTTCCGACACCCACTTGATTCCCGAGATCATGGGATCATCCCATTCCTCGAAGTAGACGATTGGGCGCGGTTTGCCAGAAACACTGTCCCGAACTTTTAGCAATCGCTCTTCATACGTTTCGGCCAGAACTTTCGCTTTCTCGGCTTGGCCGATGGTCGCGCCCAGATGCCTGACCATTGCCAATATCCCGGCGATGGTTCGCTGATTGTAGGCAACCACCGCAATACCGGCGCGTATCAATTCAGCTGCAATGTCGGCTTGCAGGTCCGAGAACGTCAGAACGAGGTCCGGTTCAAGCGCGACGATCTTGGGAATATCCGCCGACGTAAAGGCGGATACCCTGGTTTTCTCTCGCCGCACGCGCGGAGGGCGAACCGCATATCCCGACACCCCGACGATCCGATCCTCTTCGCCAAGGAGATAGATCGTCTCGACGGTCTCTTCGGTCAGGCAAACGATACGTTCGGGCGGAAACATTTTCATGTATTCAGTTTCTACCCCCAAACGATCCGAAGGCAACGTCCCCCCTCTGCCGCACGATTGACAGCAGACGTTCCACTATGTTCGTCGCAGCTCTTGACGACAAACTCTATGAATATCACAGTCGTCTTATTCCGCGGGGGGCTCCAGTTTGGGGAGCTGAGATACGATCCGCCTTCATTGGCAACGTCGTGACCCGTTGAACCTGATCCGGGTAAAGCCGGCGTAGGGATCGGAACTTGAACACGTTGTCTGTTCAATCCTCACCACACCCCCACGCTATCCCCGGGTCACCACACTTAGATGGGAGACCCAAGGATGAACGTTATTCGCAAACCAGCAAACGCTGACGTCACGCACGGCCCGCTGCCGGCGTCAGATAAGATTTATATCGACGGCGAACGCCTAATGGGCGCCCGTGTGCCGATGCGACAAATTCACGTCCATGAAAGCGCGAAAGAACCGCCGCTGACGGTGTACGACACGTCGGGCATCTATACCGATCCCGACGCCGCCATCGACATCGATTCCGGACTGCCGCGTATCCGCGAAGCCTGGATCAATGCCCGTGGCGATACCGAAACCTATCAAGGCCGCGACGTTAAACCCGAAGACAACGGCAAGGTCGACGGCGACAAGCTGGTGCCTGAGTTTCCGATCCATAACGCGCCCCGCCGCGCCAAGGCTGGCGTCAAGTCGGTCTCGCAACTGGCCTACGCGCGACAGGGCATCATCACGCCCGAGATGGAGTACGTCGCCATCCGCGAAAACATGCTGCGTGACATCTCTCCGGAAGAATTGGTGCAACTCAAAGCGGAAGCCGAGCGCTGGGGAGCCGAAATCCCCGACGTCGTGACGCCCGAATTCGTCATGGACGAGGTCGCCCGCGGCCGCGCCATCATCCCGAACAACATCAACCACCCTGAAACGGAACCGATGGCCATCGGCCGTAACTTCCTGGTCAAGATCAACGCCAACATCGGTAACTCCGCCGTCACGTCATCGGTCGCCGACGAAGTGGACAAGATGGTGTGGGCGATCCGCTGGGGCGCCGATACGGTCATGGATCTGTCGACGGGCCGCAACATCCACAACATTCGGGAATGGATCATCCGCAATGCGCCAGTGCCGATCGGCACCGTGCCGATCTATCAAGCACTGGAAAAAGTCGACCGTGCCGAGGATCTGACATGGGAGATTTACCGCGATACGCTGATCGAACAGGCCGAACAGGGCGTGGACTATTTCACCATTCACGCCGGTATTCGTCTGCGCCACATCCACCTCACGGCGGACCGTGTCACCGGCATCGTCAGCCGTGGCGGCTCCATCATCTCGCAATGGTGCCTGGCGCATCACAAAGAAAGCTTCCTCTACGAACACTTCGAGGACATCTGCGACATCATGGCCGCCTACGATGTCGCGTTCTCGCTCGGTGACGGGTTCCGGCCGGGCTCGGGCGCGGATGCCAACGACGCAGCGCAGTTCGCCGAATTGGAAACGTTGGGCGAGCTGACCCAGGTCGGCTGGGAGAAGGGTGCCCAGGTCATGATCGAAGGTCCCGGCCACGTGCCGATGCATAAGATCAAAGTGAACATGGAAAAACAGCTCAAGCTGTGCGGCGAAGCGCCCTTCTACACCTTGGGTCCGCTGATCACCGACATCGCGCCGGGTTACGATCACATCACATCGGGCATCGGCGCCGCCATGATCGGTTGGTACGGGACGGCGATGCTCTGCTACGTGACGCCGAAGGAGCACCTGGGTTTGCCGGATCGCAACGACGTCAAAGAAGGCGTGATCACCTACAAGATCGCAGCGCACGCCGCCGACCTCGCCAAGGGCCACCCGGGGGCTGCGGCACGGGACGACGCACTCAGCCGGGCGCGCTTCGAGTTCCGCTGGGAAGACCAGTTCAACCTAGGTTTGGACCCGGATCGCGCGCGTGACTTCCACGACCAGACCATGCCTAAGGAAGCGCATAAAACGGCGCACTTCTGCTCCATGTGCGGGCCGAAATTCTGCGCCATGGAGATCACCAACCTCGTGCGTGACTACGCCAAGGACGGCATGGACGAGATGTCCGAGAAGTTCAAATCCGAAGGCGCCGAGATCTATAAGGAAAAGTACGCTGACGAAGCCAACAAAGCGGCGACTATTGAGGATGACTGATCCCTTCGCCTAATTGTTATTACTATCGTCGCCCCGGGCTTAGGCCCGGGGCCTATTGTTCTGAGGAGCGCTGACGGTGCTGTCGTGAAAATGGATCCCGGATCAAGTCCGGGATGACGAATTGTGTAGTGGGGACTACCGCGACATCTCGTCGACGGTCCCTTTGCCCTCACCGCCAAGCTTGGTGCAGAAAAAGCCGATGACGAGGCCGATCGCGCCCCCTTCAACGAGGAGCCAATAAGGCGACGACCACGGGCTACCCTGCCCGAAGAAGGCTTCGGCAGCGGTAGTGATCTCAGAATGCGCGATCAGCACCAGCACGAAGTTCATCCAGGTACCGATCAGTAACGAGCGGAACCACCATGGCATTGGGATGTGCAGTACCGGGTGCCAGTTCACGACGCCCATGACGCCGATGAAAGCGCCCACGGTCGTGTACCAGAACAGCACACCGATACGCAGCGTCCAGGGCGCTTCCGGCCAAAACAACGGAATAACAAACAGCCCCAACAGACCGAAGGCAAAGCCGACCGCCTTGCCGGTGGCGATCCGCGTAAATAAGGATGGCTTACCAAACAGCATTGCTAGTTCCTTGGCGTGAGTGGAGCGTGCACTTTAGCACATATACCTCTTCAGCGCCCTCACGCTTGTTTCGGGGTTCTTTCTTTTGCCGTCACCCTGAACTTGTTTGACGACTTTTTCGACGGGGCACGCCCCAAAATTAACGTCGTCCCGGTCGCAAGGCGACAAGCCGAGCGCACCGGGACCTTAAGACCAGTCGTCGCTAAAATATCCCGGCGCGCTGTGCGGCCGGGGTGACGCTAGAGGGTAATTGCTAAAATGATTCAGGGGCCACTCATCCTCTCCGATGCCCTTACCATGATGGATGCTGAATCGAGTTCAGCATGACGCTGGACTTGTGACGGCGGGAGGTTTCTGAAAAAGTTCGGCCATGATTCGCATCGTCGGCATCAACCTTCTGGTTCTTCTCGTTCTCGCACTGGCGGCGGAGTTGATCTTCGGCGACTGGATCACGCCGCGCGATTTCGGCGCGCTCAATCTGCCCAGGAATTCCGTGCGCACCTTCGATGTTGAGAACCTGTACGGTGGCGGCACGATCACCCACACCCGAGACGATTATGGCCTCCGGGGCGATTATGACACGCTCGCCGACATCGACATCCTCGCCATCGGCGGTTCGACCACGAATGAGCTTTATGTCGACGATGATGCTATCTGGACGGCGGTGCTGGAAAAGAACCTTCGCACCCTCGACTCCGCCTGGGACGTCGCCAATGCAGGTGCCGAAGGCCAGTCCACCATCGGCCATATGTACAATTTCGAAGCCTGGTTTCCGAACCTGGAAGGCCTCGCACCGAAGTACGTGATCGCCTACATCGGCGTAAACGACGTCGCCGTCGAAAATCATGCCGACTACGATGCGCTCACAACACCGAACGACTCTAAGAATTTGGCCCAGTGGTTCAAGAACCAGAGCGCGATCTACCGTCTCTACAAGGTCGTGCACGGCATGATGGAAGCCCGTGACGCAAAGGTTATCCACGGCGGCGGTGCAGCGTATGCCGGACCGTGGCAAGAAGTCTCTCCTCCCAAACTCGACAGCAACGAAGACTTCCGTGAACGCGTCGGCCAATACGAAGTCCGGGTCGGCAAACTGATTGACCGTATCGAAAAATTCGGCGCCAAGGCTATCGTCGTCACGCAAAGCCGCTCAGGATACCGGGTCGATCAAGGCCGAGTCTTCGCCGCCCTTCATGCGGACGGCACGACGTCCATGGAAGGTTACGCCATACAGACGCCTTTCAATCACGCGGCCATGCGCGCCTGCAAAAAGAAACGGAACGCCATCTGTATCGACCTCGGCTCGGAGTTGCGCTTCGGCGATGACGATTTTTATGACTGGGTCCATACCACGGCGAGCGGTTCGGCCAGGATCGGCGACTATTTGTTCGACCGCCTAAAAGGCGAAATCGCGCCGAAATAGTCCCAAAGAAAGCGTCATCCCGGTCTCATGCCAAAGGCATAAGCACCGGGATCTCAGAGTTTCTTCGCGGTGGTAAAAAGATCCCGGCACGCCTGGGTCGGCGGCCGGGATGACGCTTTAAGGACTATCCGTTAAGATAAGCCTCACGGAACTTCAGCCGGCACTCGGCGCCATTGAAATTCCGTTTGTAGTTCGTCGGATCACCAACGGCGACACGTAAGACGAGGAAACGCGGCCCCTCACCCGACGCGACGAACTTTGCCGCGTCCGCCACCTGATCTTCGGACGTCACGACCATGACGTTCTTCAGGCCCATACCCTCGGCGACCTTGCCGAGGTCGGTGTAGATTGCCGTATGGCCGGGCTGACCACCGGTTTCACCATGGCCACCGTTATCGATGATACAGATGGTAAGGTTCTTCGGCGCCTGCGTCGCCACAGTCGCCAGAGAGCCGATGTTCATCATCAATTCACCGTCTCCGGCGATGACGCACACTTCGCGGTCCGGCGCGGCGAGCGCCGTGCCGAGGCCGGTGCAGGTCGCGCCCCCCATGCAACCTGACATGGTGAACATGTTGTCACCATCGTCAGTCAGCGCCGCGGCATCGCGGGCCGGCCCGGCAAGACCGGTCACAAAGAGATACTTTTTGTGGTCCGGAAAGATCTTCGGCAGCAGGCCGACGCGGTTCAATTTATTATCGCTCATATCTCTTTCCTCCCTCAGAAGCCTTTGGCGCCCAGGAACTTTTGTCCCAGGACGATGGCGGCGGACTTGCCGCCCTTCCAGACGGCGCTGACAGCGGCGTTGGTCGCTTTCTCAAGATCTTCGGGCTGCTCAACGTCGAAGATGAGTACGCCCATCGCTTCCAGAATCGGGTGCACGGCTTCGCCCATCGGGTACTGCCATGGGTTTTGTTCGCCGTAATCGCCACGCATGGAGACCATCATCAGAATCGGAAAATTCGATCCCTTTACGAACGACAAAAAGTTCGGGCAGTTGCCGACGCCCGACGATTGCATCATCAGAACGGCCTTGCCGCCGACCAGGTCCGCGCCGGCGGCGAGCGCAACGCCCTCCTCCTCGGTCGTCAGAAGCACAGTCTTAACCTCGTTGTCCTCTTCGGCCAACTCGACGAGGCGGGCATTCCCCGCATCGGGGATATAACTGAAAAGCGTCACGCCAGCGTCCTTGAATATCTTGAACATATCCCGGGACCAGGCGTCATGTTTGTGTGTATCGGCCATAAAGGCTCTCCTTGGTTGTCTCTTCCGTGCTGAGAGGTTAGCCACTTTGCCCGGTTTAGCAATCCGCCGAGGTGAATTAAGATGGAATTGAAATAGGGGAGGTCAAAATGATGAGAATTTTGGCGATTTTCATCTTTTCCGCAGCCGTCTTTTTCGCCGGCACGACAAAAGTAGAAGCGGCCGGCGATCCTGCCGTCTGCCTAAAAACCTGTATCGAACAGTATGGCTCGGACAAGAAACAGTCTTGCGCATTGCAATGCGGTTACGGCCAGGGTGCCAGAGATGTCGCTGACCGTGATTGCGGTTCCGACTACAAGCAGTGCATGCAAGGCTGCCGCAGCGACGCCAACTGTAAGAACGCCTGCCGGAAGGCTCGAACGGCTTGTTATTAGCCTAGCGCGGCTGAGCCGACATCATGACGCGGCAGCGCTCTGCCAGATCCGACATCGCGGCGTCGTTGATCGGTTTGCCGTTGAAGGTCATCGCGCCCGTATTGATATTGAAGCGCACGGTCCCGACGTTGAGGGTCATTCCCTCACTCTTGGCCACCGTTTCCGCCGCCGCGAGCGCCGCGGCGTTCGCGCTTTCATAAGCGCTGGCCGCCGAGGTCGCGGCAGTGCTGGCCGCGCTGGCCGTTGCATCCTGAGTATAGCCTATGGCCTGCGCCGCCGTGAGGGCTGCATTGGCACCGGCAAGCGCCGTGTCCGCGTCCCCCGTTGCTGAAGCCGCGACAGCGCTATTATAAGCGGACTGTGTCGTCGCAAGCCCGCTTTCCGCAGTTGATAGAGCCGTCTGCGCGTCTGCGGCGTTGGCCTGGGCCGTCTCGGCCGCAGCCTTAAGTGCCTGATCCGTCGGCGCTGCGTCCGAAGCGGCCTGTGCCGCCGTTGCGGCCGCCTCGGCTGCAGTGGCATCGGCGGCCGCATCGTTGTATTCGGACTTTGCACCGGTCAACGATAGTTCGGCGGAATCGACAGCGGCCTCCGTCGCGGCGACGGCTTTTTCGGCTGCGATCGCGGCGGCCTGCTCCGCCGCAAGTTGTTCCTCGGCCCCGCCCAGATAGGCGCTCAGGTCCTTGGTCACGTTAAACTCATAGACGTCCGGCAATGGAATCGTAAAACCGCCCGTTGCATCCGCCGGCGCGACCGGGTTTCCCCGCACATCGACGCCGGGCGTGTAGTTCACATCGGCGCGCGCGACATGGCGGATAACCCGGTTACAGTCTTTCTTGGTGATTCGCGCTTTCGGCGGCTCTGCCGCGTCTGTCTGCGCCAGAACTGGTCCGGCGGGGAATCCGCAGGCCAAATAAACTGCCGTCAACGTGACGACGCTGAGCCGGTAACTATGCATGGGACCTTCCCTTTTTGCCGTCAAAGCCATTGTCGCGCGATTCCTTAAGAAAATGGTTAACAAAGCGTCAATTCCAACCCTTTCCATTCTTTGCTGGGTTGTGTATCAGGACTCATGAGCGCTTCATTTCAGCATCACGACCGCATCCTGATTATCGACTTCGGCAGCCAAGTCACACAGTTGATCGCGCGCCGGGTTCGGGAGAGCGGCGTCTATTGTGAAATCCATCCCTTCAATGCCGTCACCGAAGAAAGCCTGAAAGCCTTCGGCCCTAAGGGTGTGATCCTGTCAGGCGGTCCAGCCAGTGTGCACGAGGCAACGACACCCCGCGCACCCGATATCGTGTTCCAGTTGGGTGTCCCCGTCTTCGGCATCTGCTATGGCGAACAGACCATGGTGCAGCAGATGGGCGGCAGCGTGCAGCCGTCGACGCACCGTGAGTTCGGCCGTGCCTTCGTCGAGATCCAGACTGATTGCTGCCTGTTCGAGGGCATCTGGAAACCGGGCGAACGCCACCAGGTGTGGATGAGCCACGGCGACCGCATCGACGCCATTCCGGAAGGCTTTGAAGTGGTCGGGACCTCCGATGGCTCACCGTTCGCCATCATCGCCGACGAGGCGCGCAAGCTCTACGGGGTGCAGTTCCACCCCGAAGTCGTGCACACCCCGGACGGCGCCAAACTGCTGAAAAACTTCACCCATGACATCTGCGGCGCTTCGGGCGACTGGAGCATGGCTTCGTTCAAGGAAGAAGCGATCGCCAAGGTCCGCGAACAAGTCGGCACGGGCCGCGTCATCTGCGGGCTATCGGGCGGCGTCGACAGTTCCGTCGTCGCGGTGCTGCTTCACGAGGCCATCGGCGACCAACTCACCTGCGTCTTCGTCGATCATGGCCTGATGCGCGCCAACGAAGCGGACGAGGTCGTGAACCTGTTCCGCGATCACTACAATATTCCTTTGGTGCACCGCGACGCATCCGACATGTTCTTAGGAGCCCTGGAAGGCGTCACCGACCCCGAGGTCAAGCGCAAGACCATAGGCAAGCTGTTCATCGATGTGTTCGAGGAAGAAGCCAAGAACGTCGGCGGCGCCGATTTCCTGGCCCAGGGAACGCTCTACCCGGATGTGATCGAGAGCGTCTCGTTCACGGGCGGGCCCAGTGTGACCATCAAGTCGCACCACAATGTGGGTGGCCTGCCGGAACGCATGAACATGAAACTCGTGGAACCGCTCCGCGAACTGTTCAAGGACGAGGTCCGCGCGCTGGGCCGTGAGCTTGGCTTGCCCGACAGTTTCGTTGGCCGTCATCCCTTCCCCGGGCCCGGCCTCGCCATTCGCGTGCCGGGCGCGATTACCCGCGACAGATTGGATATCCTGCGCGCTGCAGACGTGATCTATCTGCAGGAAATCCGCAATGCCGGTTTGTACGACACCATCTGGCAGGCTTTCGCGGTGCTGCTGCCGGTGCAGACGGTCGGCGTCATGGGCGATGCCAGAACGTATGACTATGTGTGCGCGCTGCGCGCGGTGACCTCGACCGACGGCATGACGGCGGATTATTTCCCCTTCGACCACGAGTTCCTGGGCCGAGTGTCCAACCGTATCGTCAACGAGGTAAAGGGAATCAACCGGGTCGTTTACGACGTCACGTCCAAGCCGCCCGGCACCATCGAGTGGGAATGATACTTCTCGGACGGGTCTGACCACATGCTCTCCAAGATCGTGCAAGTCATCCGAAACCCGCATTTATTCCGGGATTACGTGATCGGCAAGAGCCATCTGCTCCATGAAACCCTATACGCAATCTCGGATTCCAATGCTCTCGCCGGCACCGATGCCAAGCGGCCGTTTCTATTCGTCGACGCCGGATCGAACCAGGGCCAGGGAATCAAGTGGTTCTCGCGGCATTTCACGCCCGAAACATTCGATTATGCTTTGTTCGAGCCGAACCCGAATTGTCACGCAACGCTGCAGAAAGTTATCGAACAGCTAGACGGGCGGGCAACGCTTTACCCGGCCGGTGTCGGTGCACGTGATGAGCGCGTCCCTCTCTACGGATTGAGTGAGAAGGAAGGCGGCGCCCTCTCGGAAGGTGGCTCGGTCAACGCCAACCACAATGCCGAATGGTATGCGGCTGATTCCGAGAAAGCCGTGACGGTCGAAATCATCGACTTCGCCACGTTCTTGCAAGATCAAACCGCCCGGTATGATAAAATCGTCGTCAAAATGGATATCGAAGGTGCCGAGAACGACGTCCTTGAACACCTATTACGAACAGGAAGCCACAAGCTGATCGATATTCTGTATATCGAATTTCACGCTAAATACCTGCCGCCGGAATTGCGTGATGCCGAACGCACCCGGGAAAAGATCATCACCCGCAAGCTCCGCGCCGATGGTGTTAAGGTCCGGGTCTGGCACTAATGAAACTGCAATTGGAGAATGTCTTGTGAAAGCCGTCCTGCAACGTGTCACGTCCGCCACTGTCGCCGTCGAGGAACGGACGGTGGGAGAGATCGGATACGGGCTCCTGATACTGTTCTGCGCCGAGCATGGCGATGACGAGACCGATGCTGACTACTTCGCCAACAAGATCGCCAAAATGCGGATTTTTCCTGACGGCGACGGCAAGACCAACCTATCGGTGATGGACGTCGGCGGCGAAGTCTTGGTCGTCAGCCAGTTCACGCTGGCAGCCGAATGGCGCAAAGGAAACCGTCCGGGCTTTTCGGGCGCTGCTGATCCCGATACGGCCAGCCGGCTTTATGATTATTTCTGTGAGGCACTCAGCGAGGAAGGGCTGGATGTCGAAACCGGTGTCTTCGCTGCCGACATGGAAGTATCGCTGATCAACGACGGCCCGTTCACTATCGTCATGGACGGCACCACCGAGTAGCGGATCAGCGCACCGGCATGCGGTCGCGCAACATCGCCAGGAGTTGGTGCATTTCCCGCTCGAGTCGCGGCTGCGCCCCTTTAAGGTCCTGACGAAACACCGCCCGCATGGCGAGGATGTGGACCTTGACCACTTCCAACTCGGCCTTGCTCAGCTTCTCACGCGGTTCCAGGAATTTGCACAGCGAGTCGGCGATCACGGATACCAGCGGAAAGCCGAAGCTGCCGCCCTCGCCCCGGATGTCGTGCGACATGCCGAACATATCGTTGATACGTTTCTTTGAAGGCGCTTTAGCACCCGTGCCCTGAAACGTCTGCCAGAGCTTCGCCAGATCGTCGACAGCCCACCCTTGGTATGTGTCCATCAGATCTTCGGCGGCGTTGAGGGCGCGAAGGATCGCGGATTCCGGGGTCGGCCCGCCGCTGCGGCGTACCTTGTCTTTTAGCCGTTTCGGCGGCTGAACAATCTTTCCTTCTTTGGCCATGATCAACGTTCCGAAGTGTGCCGACGGTCGGGTCCGGCGAAGGTCTCACCCTTGCGCCTGGAACGGCGGTCCGGTCCGAAGAAATCGCCGACACGCACGAACGGCCGCTGATCATCGATCACGGTGCAGAAACGCTTGTAAAGCGCCGCGGCGGAGATTGGCTTGGCCAGGAACGCTGTGACACCCGCATCACGGGCCTGTTTCACGCGATGCAGTTCGGTGAAACCGGTCAACATGATGATCGGCAGGTAAGGGTTCGGCGTATCTTCGTCATTCCGGATACGCTCCACCAGTTGGATGCCGTCGGTCGGCGGCATTCGCCAATCGGTAATAACAACGTCAGGATCGATATCGCAGACGATCTTGAAAGCTTCGTCGGCATCGGGGGCCTCGTACAGCTCACGCACGCCAAAACCCGACAAAAAAGTTTTGATAAGTGAGCGCATAGGCCGACTGTCGTCGACAACCAAAACCTTCAGACTAGCGAAATCGTATCCAGACATCTTCGCTCAATTCAATAACACACGCCACCACCCGCGGAAATTCGCCATTACCACAGGAACGTCTTAGTGAAAAAGATCGCGCAACCTATATAAAGGTGCGCGAATCTGCAACGATGAGAAACCATGCGTAGCCAAGACACCACTTCCAGTCCTACCAATGAGTGGCAAACCATTCGAATCCTGTTGCCGTATCTATGGCCGGCGGGAGAACCCGGACTGCGCACGCGCGTTGTACTTGCGCTGATTCTCCTCGCGGCGGCCAAGGCCACCAACGTCGCAGTGCCGATATTTTACAAAGAAGCTGTCGATAGCCTTACACCTTCAACTGCAGGTGCCGTCTTGGTTGTTCCGGTCGCGATACTTTTGGCCTATGGGCTCACCCGTGTCCTGGCGCAAGCCTTCGGTGAACTGCGGGATGCGGTTTTCACTCGCGTCGCCCAACGCGCGATTCGATTGGCCGGTCTCAAGACTTTTCGTCACCTGCACCGGCTTTCTTTGCGGTTTCATCTGGAGAGAAAGACCGGAGGCATTAGCCGCGCCGTCGAGCGCGGCACCAAGGGCATCGAGTTTCTGCTGCGCTTCATGTTGTTCAATATCCTGCCGACGATCCTGGAGGTGCTGTTGGTTTGCGGCATCCTCTGGAACCTTTACGGTTTCGCCTACGCCGTTCTGACTTTCGGCACCCTCGCCGCCTATATCGCATGGACGCTCCTAATCACGGAATGGCGCCTGAAATTCCGCCGCCGCATGAACGACATGGACAGCGAGGCCAACACCAAGGCCATCGACAGTTTGCTGAACTTCGAAACCGTCAAATACTTCGGCAACGAAGAACACGAGACCCGGCGCTTCGACGAAGCTTTGAAATCCTACGAACAGGCTGCCATCCGAAGCGAGACGTCCCTCGCCCTTCTGAACGTCGGGCAAGGTGTCATCATCGCTATCGGTGTCACCGCGGCGATGATCATGGCCGGGTACGGCGTTGCCGGTGGCGGCATGACGGTTGGCGACTTCGTGCTGGTGAACTCCTATCTGATCCAGGTCTTCATGCCGCTCAACTTCCTCGGTTTCGTTTACCGCGAGATCAAGCGCTCTCTCACCGATATGGAGGCGATGTTCGACCTACTGGGCCAGAACCCCGAGATCGCTGACGATCCCGCGGCACGCACGCTGTCGGCTGGTCCTGGGCATATACAGGTCGAGAACCTCTCGTTCGCCTACGACAAGCGGCGGCCGGTCCTGAAGAATATCTCGTTCGAGGTGCAGCCGGGCCGGAAGCTCGCCATCGTCGGGCCGTCCGGATCAGGTAAATCGACGATTTCCAGACTTCTTTATCGCTTTTACGAATCCGACGAAGGCACAATCCATATCGACGGCGACGACATCAGCAGCGTCACCCAAGACAGCCTACGCGCCGCCATCGGTATCGTTCCGCAGGATACCGTGCTGTTCAACGACACGATTTACTACAACATAGCCTACGGCAAACCGCAGGCATCGCCTGCCGAGGTCGAGGAAGCGGCAAGGCTTGCCAGCATCCATGATTTCATCATGAGCCTGCCGGATGGCTATCAATCCACCGTCGGCGAACGAGGCCTGAAATTGTCTGGCGGCGAGAAGCAGCGCGTCGCCATCGCGCGGACGATCCTCAAAGACCCGCGTATTCTAATTTTCGACGAAGCGACGTCGGCGCTGGACAGCAAGACGGAACAGGACATCCTGGCATCCTTCCGCGAGGTGTCGAAGGACCGCACCACGCTGACCATCGCACACCGTCTTTCGACTGTGATCGACGCCGATACGATCGTCGTTCTGCAGGATGGCGTCATTGTCGAGACCGGCACCCATGCCGAGCTTCTGGCCGCGAACGACGTTTACGCGGATATGTGGCAGCGCCAACAAGAAGCGAAAGCAGCCGAGGAAAAGCTGGAAAGGCTGGAAACAGAGCAAGCCACGTAGGCATACCGTCTGGACACCATTCATGAATTATTAGGCTCTCAGCACTACTTTTTGACGATATCGGCCGCTGAATGTGGCCGGAACTTTTATGCCGTGGGGAGTGGCGCAGAATGCGTGGAGCCGAAGCCCAAGCGAGTAGACTGATTGCCGGCTTTGTCGCGATTGCCGCTTGCGCCAGCGTCGCCTGGGACGCATCCGCGCAGCAACCTCCACCGTCGATCGATGCCTGGCTGCGTGCCGAGCGAACCAACGAAAATCTTCAAAACGGGTTCGACGACTATGACCGGGCGAAGTTTGGCAATCGGATCGCGCCACGGCGGCAACCCGCGCAGCAATATGCGCCGACACAGCCCCAGAACTACTATCAGCAATCACCAGCGCAGACCTATGCCCCTGAACAGGCGCAGGCGCCAGCCGGGCAACCGCCGAAATGGATGCCCCCCGCCGAGGGCACGCCTCCTGGACAAGGTATGCCTGAGACGCAATATCAGACGAACACGCGCCAAGTACCGCCGGATGCACTGGAGCGGATAGACAGAGAGTATGGCAACGACGGTACCCAGGAAATTTCCAGGTTCTATCTAACCGGTCACGTTGGGTGGCCCGTTTTCGGAACGGCGAATTTCGACTCCACTTCGTCGGAAAACACAGTCGATCTTTCTTTACTGGCCGTTCGAGTAGGTGGGGGAGCCGGTTACTGGTTCGGCAAGAGCATTAGCGGAGAATTAGAAGGTACTTATCAGATCGCTGAATTCGATGGGTCTTCTGACGCAACAGTTTCTGTTTGGTCCTTGATCCCGCAGATTCGGTTTGAAATGAGCGATACGAGCGCGCTCAAACCTTATATCTCCGGCGGCTTGGGTTTAGCCTTGTTCCGAGCGGAAGACGTTGTGCCCATAGGGAATACTAGCACTGCAACCGACAGCGGCTTTGCTTTAGCATACCAACTAGGCGCAGGGTTGGCCTATCAGTTCTCTCAGAAGAACGCGGTTGACTTCGGATATCGCTATTTTGGGACGACCGATGCCGATCTCAAACTACTTGGAACGGAATACGCCTCGAACACCACTAATCACACTCTGATGGTAGGTATCCGCCATCAATTTTAAATGATCCGGCGGATCTAACTCAGTTGCGAATAATCCAACCGCCGCCCAGAACCCGATCCCCATCATAGACTACGCAGGCCTGTCCCGGTGCGACACCCGCCTGAGGCTCGTCGAAACAGACGCGGACACCCTGCTCCGTCCTAAAGATCGATGCCGGCACCGGCGATGTGGTCGAGCGGACTTTGACTCGAACGGCGCGCGGCGTTTCGGAAACCGGCTCGGCGGCGAGCCAGTTCAATTCGCTGACACCGATCTCCGGGCACAGCAGCGCTTCCTTCGGGCCGACGATGACCTTCTTTGCATCCGGGTCGATCTTAACGACATAGACCGGCGCGCCTGTGGCGATGCCCAAGCCACGCCGTTGGCCAACGGTGAAATTGATGATGCCGTCGTGCGCGCCCAGCACGTTGCCGTCCATATCGACAACCTCGCCCGGATCGCAGGCGCCCGGCCGCAAGCGTTCGACGACCTGCGCGTAGGAGCCGTTCGGCACGAAACAGATATCCTGGCTGTCCGGCTTATCCGCGACCGGCAAGTTAAAGCGCTCGGCATGACGGCGGGTTTCGGCTTTATCCAGACCGCCCAATGGGAAGCGTAGGAAGTCAAGTTGCGGACCGGTGGTCGCGAACAGGAAATAGCTCTGGTCCTTGCCGTGATCGGCGGCGCGGTGCAATTCCGCCCCGCCCTCTCCCACGACACGGCGCACGTAATGTCCGGTCACCATCGCCTCGGCGCCGAGGTCTTTGGCGGTCCCAAGCAGGTCCTTGAACTTAACCGTCTGATTACAGCGAACGCAGGGGATCGGGGTCTCGCCACGCATGTAGCTATCGGCGAAATCGTCCATCACTTGCTGCTTGAAACGGCTCTCGTAATCCAGGACATAGTGAGGAATGCCTAGCGTGTCAGCGACCCGACGGGCATCGTAGATATCCTGACCGGCGCAACAGGCACCCTTGCGCTGCACTGCCTCGCCATGATCGTAGAGTTGCAAGGTTACACCGACCACGTCATAACCGGCCTCGACCATCAGCGCAGCCGTGGTCGAACTGTCGACGCCACCGGACATGGCGACGACGATGCGCGTATCTTGGGGCGCCTTGTCGAACCCGAGATCGAATTGCGTACTCATGGCGCGGAATATACGCCTCATTGGCTCGACCACAAGGGGGCGATGAGAACACCGCTCAATGATGCGAACGCATCTCTTCCAGAACCTCCAGCGACACCGAGCGGAAATCACGCCTGTAGGACACGGCGATAACGACAATGGTAGAGACCACAAGCAACAGCGGATGCATGAGCCACGGCAGAAGCGCGAGCCCGAACGTGTACGTCCGCACCCCCTTATTCATATTGTAGAACGCCCGGCTGCAAAATCGCGCCATGTTCTTAGGATATTCACGACGAACGACATCGTCGCAATCCGATGCCTGCGGCGCGGCCCCCAGAAGAACCAGCAGATTGTTGAATAACCGGATCGCCCAGATGAATTTAAAAAACGCGTACACGAACACGAATGTAAGTGCCATGATTTGCAGTTCCAGTAGCCCCTGTGACGGCGCCCGTGTGTACTCCAGGGAGTCGATGAGATTGTAGACCGAACCGATCTGCCCGAGCATCGCTAGCGACCCCGC
The DNA here is from genome assembly GCA_965216765.1 of Rhodospirillales bacterium. GTDB lineage: Bacteria > Pseudomonadota > Alphaproteobacteria > Rhodospirillales > Casp-alpha2 > UBA4479. The sequence continues at coordinate 3,908,589 of OZ244199.1, read as the reverse complement.
GATGAACAGCACCGTGGTGGACGCAAACAACATGCAACTTCTGGAAATCGCGACGGTGATATTTACATCCGGCATCCGGTTTTCGCGTTCCAGCATTCGCTCGAACCAACGCAACCGGTAGTCGTTCATAACGACGGTAATCGGGCGGCGCCCGATAGCTTTGATATCCGCGTAAGCTGCGTAGCCCATCCAACCGAATAGGAAAAAGGCAAACGCAGATAAATCCACTAACGGTATGAGTTCGTACAAAAGTTACTATTCCTCATAGGGCTTAAGTAATGCTTGCCGACCTTTTAACTTCATGATCTATACGAAATTATGAATATGTCCGAAAACCAACAAACTGCGCCAATAGGTTTATCGACCTTACTCTGGCGTGGCTTCACGCGAAAGTGTCCACATTGCGGTGAGGGAAAGCTTTATTCGAGCTACCTAAAGTTGGTAGGCTCATGTAGCAATTGCAACTTTGAATTGGGTGAAATGCGCGCGGATGATTTTCCCCCATACCTGACGATGGTAATTGTCGGCCATATCGTGGTCCCGGGGGTCCTCTTGTTCGAGAAACATTTCAATCCATCGATACCGACCCAACTGGCAATATGGTTACCGACTACACTTATATTGTGCTTATGGTTCTTACCGCGCCTAAAAGGATTAATAATTGGGCTTATGATGCACGTAGGACTAAAAGGAGGAGAGTCTAATTAGGTTCTATTTCTCTTCCTAGAAGAAATAGGTGCAATTAGTGAGCTTTTTGGCATAACATTGCTTGTGGGAGGGCAATGATCATGACTGCAGCCACGAAGAAGGCCAAAGTGACCGAAGAACCGGAACATGAGCGTGTCGTTGGGCATGTGCTCAGGTACGAATTATACCGTCACCGGGACATTTCGGACCGTATTGGTGAGTTGCTGAAGGTCGTTTCCGACCCGGGTGCGTTCAATCGCTCGACCTGGGACATTCTGTATTTCCTTATGCAGAACTACCTGCAAGGCGAAATGCCGAACGTAACAGACATTTATCTTGCAACAAACATGTCCAAAGGCACCGCCATCTCCGGCTTGTCGGAACTTGAGCGTCGTGGCGCCATTCGTAAGGTGCGTGACCATTCCGACGGTCGGCAACGCCGTATTGCGATTTCCGAAGAGGTCGCGGCTCAGCTCGATGCCTTCGTCGAAGAATGCGGTGAAAAACTCGGGCAGCCGTTTGTGCTCCCGGCACCCGCAACGGATAAGAACCTTGAAGAGTCTCAGGGTGAGCCTTTGGTCAATCTATTGAACCAGCTCAGCCACGAACTCAGGACGCCCTTGACGGCGATCGTCGGCTTTTCCGAAATGATCGCGGACGAGACACTCGGGCCAGTTCACCCAGTAGGATACGCCGAGTATGCGCGGGATATACGACGCGCTGCTTCGCACCTGCTCGATTCCTTGAATGAACTGGTGGATACGACCCTCGCCGACAAAGGCGTGGATATCCCACTCGGTGTCATTAATCAGGTCGATATGGACGAACTTGTCGATCTCGCTTGCCGGGCGGCAGCAGGCATCGCCGAACGGCGTGGCATCGTTTTGCGCCGTAAGTGGGGCGCGTCGAAAGGCCGGGTCCTGGGGGACAAGGAACGGCTTAGCCAGGCATTGAACAAATTGATCGCGGCAACTGTCGCGACGGCTGGCAAGAACCAGACAGTCGATATCGAGACCAGTTTCGACATGCAAAAAGGCATGATACTGAGAATTATCTCGCCTGAGCCGCCAACCGCGCCGCCAAGTGTCGATAAGTCCCAGCCGATCGGAACGCCGACATTGCCGAGCGTGGCAGCGGTATTGCCTCTCGTTCGAGCGATCGCCGAGTCGCATGCCGGTGAAGTCATCATCCGCCAGGAAAGCGCGCGCCGTTTCGTTACCTTGATGCGCATTCCGAAAGACGGACCGAATAACGCCTGACGGTGAAGGCGACCGATTTCCATCGGCCGCCTTTTCACACAATGACAATGAGGCCTCCCTCACATTCTGGGAGGTCTCGTTGTTTTGGCCATTAATTACTGATGGCCTTTGCGGCTTTCGTGATCGCCCTTGCCACCATGACCACCACCGATCATGCCGTCGTGATCACGATCCATCCAACCGAGCATACGGCCGAAGCGTTTACCGTAATCTTCGCTGGAAATCGAGCCGTCGCCGTCATCGTCATACTTCTGAAAGCGGTCGACCATGCGATGCTGCATCGCCTGATTCCAAAGGGCTTCGTATTCCTTTAGATCCATCTTGCCGTCACCATTGCTGTCGAACTTCTTGAATTGTGCGGCACGCGCTTCCTTGGCTTCTTCAACGCCTAGGACCCCGTCCTTGTCGGTGTCGTATTGTTCCAGCATGGCGTTCATTCCGCCGCGCCAGCGCATGCCTCCGTCGCGTTTGCCATCGTGTGCATAAGACGTTGCGGCATATCCGACGCTACCGAGAACGGCAGCGACACCCAGAGCAGCGATGATTTTCTTCGTGTTGAGCATGGGTTCCTCCATGTTGGGGGTTAACGATGCGATCAACATAGGTGCCGAACGTCGCAAATGTTTGCCGCAACACCACCTATTTGGTCGCAAATCGTCTCAAACGGCGACACTGCGACAAATGGATACATATTCCCGTGCAGACGCCGCGCCCGAGCGGCTCTAGAATGCCTTTATGGACACTGAACCCCATATCATCGTCGTCGACGATCACGCCGACATTCGCGACCCCCTTGCCCGCTACCTGGTCAAGAATGGCTTTCGCGTTTCCAGCGCGGCGAACGCCGAAAAGATGCGCGAGATGATGAAGGCAGCCGCGCCCGATCTCATTGTTCTGGACGTCATGATGCCCGGCGAAGACGGCTTGTCGCTGTGCCGACACCTCCGCGAGACGACCGAGATCCCGGTTATTCTGCTGACCGCCATGGCCGAGGACACGGATCGGATCGTCGGTCTTGAGGTCGGTGCGGACGACTACGTCACCAAACCGTTCAATCCGCGGGAGCTCCTGGCGCGAATTAAGGCGGTCTTGCGCCGGACACGTGCTGTCCCCAAACGCGACGAGCCATTGCCGTCAACACGGCTTCGGTTCGCACACTGGATTCTGGATGATGCCAGACGAGAACTTGTCGACGACGGCGGCACAACGGTGCCGCTATCGACGTTGGAGCACAAACTGCTGAGGGTTCTGCTGCAACGCCCTGGGATGGTCCTAAACCGGGAACAACTGCTGGACCTGACCGCCGGCCGGGATGCACACCCCTTCGATCGCAGCATCGACAATCAAGTCAGCCGGTTACGCAAGAAACTCGAACGGGACCCGAAGAAACCGGCAATCCTGCAAACCGTCTGGGGTGGCGGATACAAGCTCGCCGTCGAGGTCACCCCGGCGTGAAAACGGCCAGCGAATTCCTCCGGCGACTTTGGCCGAGACGCTTGCTTGGGCAGACAGTCCTGCTCGTTGTCTTCGCGCTGTTTGCGGCACAGGTGATCGGTGCATTGATCGTCCGAGGCGATGCATCCGCCTTCTTCCGGGGCGCGGAAGAGCGTTTCATATCCAATCGACTATCGCCGGTAACAGCCCTTCTCGGCGACACCCCAGCCCCTTTGCATGAGCGAACAGTCGCCGCCTTTTCATCACCGCGTTTCCGTGTCTGGTTAAGCGACCGCCCTGTCGTCGGCGAGACACCGCATCGCCGACGAAACGACGATGACGATGATCGTGCCGACGAGTTACGTGAACGCCTGCAGACTGATCTCGGCAGCGTATTGATCGGCCCAGTGCGTGTCGCGATGCAGAACCAAGATCACCATATCCCCGTGATGGGCCACGGTGGCGGTCCGCCCCAGGTTCGCGATCAACTACGTACCCGCACGTTGATCTCCCTCCCGATTGGGTCTAACCGCTGGCTGAACGCTGCCGTCTCGGAGTATCGCGAACGCAGCCTGCTTCGCCGCGAGAGTTGGGCCGCGATCATCGTCGCGTCGCTTGTCGTGAGCCTGATCCTGGCCCTTGCGCTCAGACGTATTACCCGTCCCCTGACACGGCTCGGCGACGCAGCTGAGCGGTTAGGCCGTGGCGAAGAGGTCGCCCCTCTGCCAGAGCAAGGTCCCGCCGATATCCGCGACGCCACGCATGCCTTCAATGCCATGCAGGATCGGCTGCACCGCTTCGTCAAGGCGCGGACCCAGATGCTCGCCGCTATCAGCCATGACCTCCGCACGCCCATCACGTCACTTCGGTTGCGGGCAGAGATGCTCGATGACGCCGAAGCGCGGGACAAGATGATCGCAACGCTCGAAGAGATGCAGCGCATGACCGAAGCCACCCTCGCTTTCGCGCGGGGAGAGGCCTCGGACGAACCGACTCGCCTGACCGATCTCGGCGCGCTTCTAAACGCCATCGGCGACGACCTCACGGATATTGGAATGCAGGTACACGTAAACGCCGAACGGTTCGACTACCCTTGCCGTGCGACGACTTTGTCCCGTGCTCTTCGCAATCTCATCGAGAACGCCGCCGCCTATGGCAAGTGCGCCAATGTCCAGTTAGCGCAGGAAAAGCGTCAAGTTATCATCACCATCGAGGACGATGGGCCTGGTATCCCTGAAGACAAATTGGAGCAAGTGTTCGAACCGTTCGTGCGCTTGGAAGAATCCCGTAATACGGAGACCGGCGGAATCGGGCTCGGCATGGCCATCGCGCGGGACATCGTGCGGCGCCATGGGGGTGAGATTACGCTGAAGAACCGTGCCGAAGGCGGCCTGAAAGCGACGGTGACCTTGCCCGCCGCGAGCTAAAGCAGCCCCAAATTATCGGCAATCAAATTTATTCGATGGGCGATCACCGCCGCATCCATTCGTTCCATCTCACCGACGCCCCAAATAGGTTTCGGCCACGCCACGTCGCTCGTGAGACGGGCTACGACATGAACATGAAGCTGTGGCACCATGTTGCCGATGGCAGCCGTGTTGATCCTATCCGCGCCGAATACATCCTTCATCACGGCACCGAGACGCTTGGCCAGGGCCACGGTCTCAGCGTAGACATCGTCGGGCAGTACATGAAGCTCACTCACGCCTGCGATCTTCGGCACAATAATGACCCACGGAAAACGGGCGTCGTCGATCAGCCGAAGCATTAGTCGGTCGTTCTCACGGATAAGATGGCTATCCGCCGCCAACGTCGGATGCAGTTCAAAGATCATCGATGCTCGAACCTTTAACGAATGAAGTTGTCGACGTAGTCAGCACCGAGGCCAACTTATTCAAAATGTTTCCGACAGGCTTCCACTCTGTCGAACACGTCGGTCGTGCCGGTGGTCTTGCCTTGCTCATCGCAATAGATCAACGCACCTGTGTTGTGAAACAGGGTGATCTTGTCAGCAATTAAACTTGTCATATCGTACGGTGAAAATTTCTGTTCATCCTCGTCAATCAGGTTCGCTGCTGCCTATTAATATTCGATCTACGGCCTCGCGCCATCGATCATGTAATTCAACAAACTTCTCGGTCGAGTCTTTCTCGTAAAATGCAATTAGAGCCTCGTGACATTGAATTAGAGAAAAGAGAGCGTCATAACTCGATAATATTGCTGGCCACCAAGGGTCAGGAGCCAGAACTAATTCCGCTTGAGGCGACTTTTGAAGGTCCAATAATTGCATTCCATAAGCGTCAAAATGCGATACAGAACTGAATTGCCGATAAATCGGCGTATACAGGTCCGCCAACGTTTCTGCATCAAGTTTCGTATCGGCACGTGACGGAAGAGCGTCACGCTTTATGGCCATCGCATCCAGTGAGAGTTTTTCCCAGCGCTCCAAGTATGCTCGCTCGTCTTTAGTAAGCGTTGTCGTTGACCATTCATCCAGAAATGCACCGGCTTTCTCAAGTTCAGCCTTCTGTGTAGGATTTAGATTACCCATGACTTTGTTGGCTTTCGCATAATAACTTCCCAGAAATTTTACGAGTTCCGTGTCATCTTGTTGTCGAGCCAACCAAGAAAAACGAACAACCTGTTCGTAGCGATCTCGGACTAATGACATTGCCGGAAGGCTAAGAGCCCAAGATGCGCAAAGACGCAACGAAACACTAGTCGTCTCAGAGATGTAAAGAAGGCGGGTAATTAAGTGTTGGCGGGAGCTTTCGCCTTTCTTTAGATCACCAACTAGAGCGTCGTGAAATGCGACGAAACATTCTTCCGCAATCTCGGAAAAGACAGCAAAAGGCGGATGCCCAGAATACGGGCCCAAATGATTCAATGCTTCAGGTCGATCCCTATTCTTGGCCATAAAAAGCAAAATTTCTATTTAACACTATGATTTCCATCTTCCTGATCAATTTGGTCCATCAGTGCTTGAACGTTTCGCACTCTCTTCCTTGCCCACCGAAACCAGATGTATGAATAGAGTGATATTGAGATGCAGGCTGTAAAAATTACGGCAGCAATTCCTAGTGTAACGTCTGGCCGGTCAGTCCATTCGAACACCACTGACACAACCATCAGTCCGGGGATCAGGAACGCGAACAGAAGATATGCTCCACACGCCCCTTGGAAATCAGCGTACAAATCCAGCAATATTGTCCAGCGACCGACTAACCGGTCACGATTTTCTTCCTCAACACCTAAATCTGACGGCACTTCGCCGGGCCACACATTTATTCTCCGCTGCTCGAACCTTTAACGAATGAAGTTGTCGACGTAGTCAGCACCGAGGCCAACTTCTTCAAAATGTTTCCGACAGGCTTCCACTCTGTCGAACACGTCGGTCGTGCCGGTGGTCTTGCCGTGCTCATCGCAATAGATCAACGCACCTGTGTTGTGAAACAGGGTGATCATCTCGTCGCAGTCTTCATCGACCACCAAGGTATGTATTTCACCCGGTGGCTCATACAGATAAGAACCCGGCGTCGCCACCCAGTCCTTCTCCAGATACCGCCACGATCCCTTGATAACGAAGCCATGCACAGGCGCCGGATGCCGATGGCGAGATAAAAAGCCGCCGCCTTTCACCTTCGTCAAATGCACCCAATAGCCCTGTGAAACACTCAGGCAAAGCGGTCGGGACCAACGTCCAGTTGAAAGCGGCACCCAAAGACGGGGATCGTCCTCGGCAAAACCGTCTTGCACGAATATCTCTTCCATACCACCGGTTACATTCGGCCCAGTGTAAGGGGCCGGAATCTCGGGGCGTGTTTGATCGTCCATAATGCCTCTCCATAACTGGGCCCTATTACCTCGCCGGGACATAGCTTACATTGACATGACACGACTGACGAGATGACTTAGATCGACGGTGAATAATGGCCAAGTCATGCGTAAGATAATGTTCCTATCGCTCAGCATCGCGATGCTTTTTGCCGCTGGCAAAGCAAACGCAGAGGATGTCTTCGACCGCCTCGGAGCGGAACCGGTAACGATGCTGGATTTCGGAATTAAACGACTGCGTAGCATGGCCCAGCAAGCGACCAAGCGTATCGTCCTTTCATCAGAAGCCGCCGCGCAGACCAACGTCAGCTTCGATAAGGAGAAGCGGGAAATCCATATTTTGTTTGTCGTACGAGTGCGGAATGACGCACGGACCATGGTGACCTGCACGGAACGGCGGCGCTTGGCGATCCGCGAGGTGTTCCTGATCGGCTTAACGAACTACCCCGTGCCGGTCAGCACGGAACAGCGGGTCATTTTCAGGCTGGGACGTATGTTCACGAAAGAACCCGCCGATCATCGCGATTCCGTCCAGGCGATGGGCGAACGGATGGCGCAAACGACTTACCTGCAGATGAATGTGTATGACAGTGCCGGCAACAACCCCATCACCTGTGGTGGGCGTGTCACGGACCTAAAGGGCGGATAAACCTCCATGTCCAAAGACATGCCCAACTTTGCTCACTGTGACGTCACGCGCGACGGGCGCGGTGTCTATACCGCTAAGATCATCGACGCGAAGAGCCTCAATATCCTCAGTACACCAGTGATCGAGAGCCTCATCGCGGCACTCGATTGGCTAGCGGGTCAGGATGATGCGCGTGCCGTCATCCTGCGCGGTTCCGGCGACCGGGCCTTTATCGGCGGCGCCGACATCTTCGAAATGGCGAAGCTGGACAGCGAAACGGCCCGCACCTTCATCACGAACCTCGGCGCACTTTGCGAGGCCGTGCGCCGCATCCCGGTTCCGACCATCGCCCGGCTACCCGGCCATTGCCTCGGCGGCGGTATGGAGATCGCCGCAGCCTGCGATATCCGCCTGGCGTCTACGGATGCCGTTTTCGCCATGCCCGAAGTGCGGGTCGGCATTCCGTCCGTTATTCACGCCGTGTTGCTGCCGCGCCTGATCGGTCCTGGCGCGACGAACTGGCTACTCTTGACCGGAGAGAGTATCGACGCGGAACAAGCATTAAGATGGGGCTTCGTAGAGTTCCTGTCCGCGCCTGGAGAACTTGACGATCTGATTGAAAAAACCGTTGGCCCGATTGTCGAGAGCGGACCGAAGGCCATCCGGATACAGAAAGCCTTATTGCGCGCGTGGGAAACGGACACCATCGAGCAAGGCATCACACGCAGCATCGATGCCTTCGCAGAGGCATTCAAGACGGACGAGCCGCAGCGCTACATGGACTCGTTCGTTAATCGCAGGAAATAAGGGAGCCGGCACCGGCGCCTACATCAAATTCTGATGTTCTTTCGGCAGCGCGACCTTGAGGCCGTCGAGCTCTTCGCTCATACGGATCTGGCAGCCCAGGCGCGAGGTCTTTTTCAGGCCGATGGTGAGGTCGAGCATATCCTCTTCCTCCTCCGTCGCCTCTTCCAGCTTGTCGTACCAATCCGGATCGACGATGACATGGCACGTGGAACACGCCATGGAGCCTTCGCAGGCACCTTCTAGGTCGATCATGCTTCGGTGCGCGACCTCAAGTACCGACAGCCCTTCAGGCGCATCGCAAACCTGCTCGCGCCCGTCCGGGTGCACGAAAGTCATCTTATACATGGTCACGGGTCAGACCGAGAAGCTCTCGCCGCATCCGCAACGGCCGGATTCATTAGGATTGTTGAAAGTGAAGCCGCTACGCAGCTTACCGTCTTCGTAATCCATCTCTGCGCCGACCAGGAACATGGTCGCCATGGGATCGACGAACACGCGCGCGCCGTCGCGCTCGACCTCTTCTTCGAAAGGCCGTTTCTCGTCAGCGTACTCGAAAACATAGGCCATGCCAGAGCAGCCCTTGGTCGAGATGCTCACCCGAAGGCCCGCGACATTGGTGTCGGTCTTCGCCATCAACGCGCGGACATGCTCCGCCGCCGTGTCGGTCAGGGTGAATAGTTGTTTGCCTGCTTCGCTCATATCGCTAACTCCGAAGTCATCATTTATTAGATATGCCGATTTACGAAATCTATCAATCCATCCCAAGCGCCAGCTTGGCGTCTTCGGACATACGTTCCGGCGTCCATTGCGGCTCCCAAACCAGAGTTACCTCGATCTCGCCCGTCCCTTCGACGGTCTCGACGGCGTTGACAACCATACCCGGCATTTCACCTGCCACGGGGCAACCAGGCGCCGTCAGGCTCATCTCGATCGTCACGTTGCCGTTGTCGGCGATGTCGCACGAATAGATCAGGCCAAGCTCATAGATGTTCACGGGGATTTCCGGATCGTACACGGTGCACAGCGCTTCGATCACGGCTGCCTCGCTAGCGACATCACTGCCGGCATCCAGCGGCGAGCCGCCCGTCGCCTTAAATTCTTCGTTCGGATCGACCGGCGAATAGTCAAAGCCGGGAATGCCGCTCGACATGCCGTGCATGGTAGACGGCGGCACGAACACATCCCGATCCGGCTCGGCATCGCCCGGCGAAGGTGCTGCAACCGTTTCTTCTTCGGGCGTATCGGCCGTGACCGCTGAGTTATTCACATCATCCTGCACAGGTTCTTCCTTTTTCTTAAATAAACCAAACATCAGGAAAACATCTCCTTTACGACCAGAAGCGCGTCGTAGAGCGAATCGATCTCGGCTTTGGTGTTGTAGAGCCCGAACGACGCACGCGCCGTCCCCGGAATGCCGAAACGATCCATCAAAGGCTGCGCACAATGATGTCCGACCCGCACCGCGACCCCCATGCGGTCGATGATGGTGCCGATATCGGAGATATGCGCGTCGTCCATGACGAACGAGATAATAGAGGCCTTTTCATCCGCCTCACCCACGATACGAAGTCCGTCGATGGAGCGCAGGCGTTCCGTCGCGTAATGCAGCAGCCCCATCTCGTGGGCATGAATGTTGTCGAGACCTATGCTTTCGACATAGTCGATAGCGGCACCGAAACCGACGGCTTCGACGATAGCAGGGGTGCCCGCTTCGAAACGATGCGGCGTCGGCTGGAATGTCGTCTCGGCAAAGGTCACTCGATCGATCATGTCGCCGCCACCCTGATACGGCGGCATGCTATTCAACAAGTCTTCCGATCCCCACAGCACGCCAATCCCCGTGGGGCCATAGAGTTTGTGGCCGGAGAACACATAGAAATCGACGCCTAACTTCTGCACGTCCACCTTCGTGTGCGGTACGGCCTGACAGCCATCCAGCAGCACCTTGGCCCCGACAGCGTGTGCTTTTTCGATTACGTCCTTCACCGGCACCACTGTGCCGAGCACATTTGAAATATGTGTGACGGCGACAAGCTTGGTCTTCGGCGTCAGCAGCTTTTCGAATTCGTCCATCAGGAAATTGCCGGCGTCGTCGACGGGGACCACCTTAAGCTCGATCCCCTTCTCAGCTCGCAGCAACTGCCATGGCACTATATTGGCGTGGTGCTCCATCTCTGTGACGATGACTTCGTCGCCCTCGGACAGGAAAGTCCGACCATAGCTTGATGCGACCAGATTGATAGCTTCAGTGCCGCCGCGCGTGAAGACAATCTCCTTGTCACTCGACGCGTTTAGGAACTTCGCTATCTTCTCGCGCGCTTCCTCGTAAGCCCGCGTCGACAACTGGCTCAGGCGGTGATTGCCCCGGTGCACGTTGGAATAATAGTGCGCCATGCAGTCGTCCATGGCGTCGATGACCTGGCGCGGCTTCTGTGCGCTGGCGCCGTTGTCGAGATAAACCAGCGGCTTGTCATAGACCTTTTCGGCCAGAATCGGGAAGTCGCCGCGCAAACGCTCGACATCATAGGCCTGCGTTGAATTGTCACCGGCATGCGCCATGACATTCATTGCGCATCCTCCCGCCATTCACCGGCGAGGTAGCAATGAGCCGGAAGCCAGCGCACGACACGATCTCCGAACGCAGCTCGCACGTTCTCGTCAGAGATATTGTCGATAGCATCGCCCAGGAACGACTGCACCAGCATATTACGGGCGAGCGCTTCAGGGATGCCGCGCGAGCGCAGATAAAACATTGCCGTCTCGTCCAACTGCCCGGACGTGGCACCATGGGCGCACTGCACGTCGTCGGCATAGATTTCCAGTTCCGGCTTGCTGTCGATCTCGGCGCCGCTGGAGAGCAGAAGCGTCTTGTTGAGCATGCGCCCATCGGCTTTCTGGGCGTTCTTGGCGACATGAATCTTACCCTGGAAGACGGCTCGGGACTCATCGTCCAGCACGCCTTTGTAGACCTGTTTGCAGGTCGTGTGCGGCACAGCCATGTCGATATGGGACGTCATGTCACAGTGCTCTGAGCCACGCATCAGATAGGCGCCGTTGACGTCGGCGTGCGCCCCCTGCCCAGCCAAGGTCAGCGTGGTTTCGGCGCGTGACATCAGGCCGCCCGCGGAAAGCTGGAAGCTCTCATAAGTCGCGTCACGGCCGACGGTAATGTGCTGCGTCGACACATGTGTCGCCTGCAGGCTTTCGGCCTGCACTTTGTAGTTCTTGAAGATCGCACCATCGGCGACGGCAACCTCGGTCACGGCGTTCGAAAAGTATGCGCCGGCACCCCGGCCTATGTGATGTTTCACCAGCACCGCCTGCGCACCCTGGTCGAGAACGATCAGATTGCGCGGAAAGACGGCGGCAGGGGCATCCGTCAGGCCGCCGATATAGACGGCCTCAAGCGGTCCCGGCAACACCACGCCTTTCTCGACATGCAGCACAAGGCCGGAGTCCATCATCCAGTCGTTCAGCGCGACCATCGCCTGGGTTTCGTCGTCAGCGACGGAGCCCAGATATTTCTCGACCCAAGCTGGGTCATCTGTAATCGCTTGTTCGATGGTGGTGAAACGCACCCCTTTCGGTAGGTCGTCCAGATGGCTCAGATCGGCACGCAGCCGCCCGTTGACGAACACCATCCGCGCGATCGCACCTGAAATCCCCGGCATCTTGTCGACCGTCTTCTCGCCATCTGTCGCAGCGACCGGCATATAGATCAGGTCGTCTAGTGACCGCAGGCGCGTATATTTCCAACTTTCGAGTTTCGGCGTCGGCAGACCGAGACGCTCGAACCGCTGGGCACCGTTTTCACGGCGCGCGTCGAGCCATCCGATGCCGTTACCCGGCAACGGACGATCAGCGTCGTCCTTTAGGAACGAAACAGCAGCCATTAGGCAGCCTCCTCGCCGACATAGTCCGCGTAGCCATTTGCTTCCAATTCGTGAGCGAGTTCCTTGCCGCCGCTTTTCACAATCTTGCCTTTGGCGAGAACATGAACCTGATCAGGAATGATATAGTCCAGCAGGCGCTGGTAGTGCGTGATAACCAGCGAAGAGCGCTCTGGCGAGCGCAGCGCGTTCACACCGTCGGCGACAATCTTCAGCGCGTCGATGTCGAGGCCCGAATCCGTCTCGTCCAAAATCGACAGCTTCGGTTCCAATACGGCCATCTGCAGAACTTCGTTCCGCTTTTTCTCACCACCGGAGAAGCCTACATTAACGGCGCGCTTCAGCATGTCGTCCGACATGCCGAGGTCCTTGGTCTTGGCCCGCAGCATTTTGACGAACGCGATCTTGTCCAACTCTTCTTCGCCTTTGAAGCGGCGGATGGCATTGACGGCCTCGTTTAGGAACGTCGAGTTCTGTACGCCGGGAATTTCTACCGGGTACTGAAACGCCAAGAAGATGCCTTTGGCGGCGCGCTCTTCCGGTTCCAGATCGGTAAGATCTTCACCTTCGTAAATGATCCGACCGCCAGTCACTTCGTAACCTTCCCGTCCCGCGAGCACATATGACAACGTCGACTTGCCCGAGCCGTTAGGCCCCATGATCGCATGAGTCTCGCCCGGATTGATCGTCAGGTTGAGACCCTTCAGGATCGGCGTGCCATGAACGCTTGCGTGTAGGTCTTTAATTTCCAACATTCTCAGTCATCCTTCCGTCGGATTAACCGACGCTTCCTTCAAGAGAGATACCGACCAGTTTTTGCGCCTCGACGGCGAATTCCATCGGCAACTGCTGCAACACTTCGCGACAGAAACCGTTGACCACCAAGGCAACAGCTTCCTCTTGGGGAATACCTCGCTGGCGCAGATAGAAAAGCTGGTCTTCCGAAATGGTCGACGTGGTCGCTTCGTGTTCAATAACCGCGTCTTTGTTCTTGTTTTCGATATATGGCACCGTATGCGCGCCGCACTTATCGCCGATCAGCAAAGAGTCGCATTGAGTATAGTTCCTGGCACCTTCTGCTTTCGGCGACATTTTCACGAGGCCGCGATAAGTCTGGTCCGATTTCCCGGCGGCAATACCTTTGGAAATAATCCGCGACCGCGTGTTCTTGCCGAGATGCAGCATTTTGGTGCCGGTATCGGCCTGCTGCGCATTGTTCGTGATGGCGATCGAATAAAACTCGCCCACCGAATTATCGCCCTGCAAGATACAGCTCGGATATTTCCAGGTAATCGCCGAGCCGGTTTCGACCTGGGTCCAGGAAATCTTAGAGTTCCGGCCTCGGCAGGCGCCTCGCTTCGTGACGAAGTTATAGATGCCGCCCTTGCCGTCTTCATCTCCCGGGTACCAGTTTTGAACGGTCGAATATTTGATCTCTGCATCATCCAGCGCCACCAGTTCGACGACGGCGGCGTGCAGCTGGTTTTCGTCGCGCATTGGCGCGGTGCAGCCTTCCAGATAGCTGACGTATGAGCCTTTGTCCGCAACGATCAGCGTGCGCTCAAACTGGCCTGTATTCATCTCGTTTATACGGAAGTACGTCGACAACTCCATCGGACATTTGACGCCCGGCGGGATGTAGACGAACGAACCGTCGGTGAAGACCGCCGAGTTCAGGCACGCATGCTTGTTGTCGGCAACCGGCACAACGGTGCCCAGGTACTTGCGAACCAAATCCGGGCAACGCTCCAGTGCTTCGGAAATCGGGCAAAAGATAACGCCGACTTCCTCTAGCTTCTTCTTAAACGTGGTCGCGACCGAAACGCTGTCGAAGACATAATCAACCGCCACGCCGGCGAGCACTTCCTGCTCTTGGATCGGAATGCCGAGTTTCTCATAAGTTGCCAGCAATTCCGGATCGACCTCGTCGAGACTTTTCGGACGGTCGTCATCGCTCTTAGGTGCCGAATAGTAATAATAATCCTGATAGTCGATGGGCGGAAATTCAACCTTTGCCCATTTTGGCTCGGGCATTTCCAGCCAACGGCGATACGCCTTCAACCGCCATTCCAAGAGCCATTCCGGCTCTTTCTTCTTGGCGGAAATAAAGCGGACGATATCCTCGCTCAGGCCCTTCGGCGCCTTGTCGGCGGCGATATCGGTGACGAAGCCGTACTTATATTTTTCGCCGGCAATCGTTTTGACCTGTTCGACGGTTTCTAATGTCGCTGGCATATCAACTCACTTCCAAACTTAAAAAACGTGCTTCTTTTATCTTTCATGCTGCTGCCTCTGTCGCCCGCTTGCGGATCTGCCGCCAAGCGTCGATGAAACGGGCCGCATCGGACGATTGCGAAGGCCAGCCGAAGGAAACACGCACGGTTTCCATCGCTTCTTCGGCGGAGGCGCCCATGGCAAGCAGCACGTGGCTTGGCTCGACCTTGCCGCTGGAGCATGCAGACCCTGCACTGACGGCGATACCGGCTAAATCGAACGACATGACTTGTGTTTCCGCCGGAACGCCGGGCATACCGACACAGAGCGTATTGGCAACACGCGGCGCATCTGCACCGTAAACTTTCGCCTCTTCACCTATCTCTGACTCCACTTGGTCTCGGAGCGCCCCGAGCGCAACCGCCTGCGACACATCCAAGGCAGCATTCGCAGCAGCACCAAAACCGGAGATGGCGACGACGTTTTCCGTCCCCGCACGGCGGCGGCGTTCCTGACCGCCCC
The DNA here is from genome assembly GCA_965216765.1 of Rhodospirillales bacterium. Classification (GTDB taxonomy): domain Bacteria; phylum Pseudomonadota; class Alphaproteobacteria; order Rhodospirillales; family Casp-alpha2; genus UBA4479. The sequence goes on along the minus strand of OZ244199.1, from coordinate 3,893,314 downwards.
CTTTGATCAGAGGCTCAAAAGGCCGCGCCTCTCGGACGATCAGCGCACCTGCGCCGACCGGGCCACCCATTTTATGGGCGCTAACGGCAAGCCAATCAGCAGCTTCGGTGATCGGCGCCATAGGAATCTTCCCGGCAGCCTGCACCGCATCCACGTGCAACTTGCCGCCTGCACCGTGAACAATCTCCGCGATCTGCCCGATCGGATGAATGACACCGGTCTCGTTATTGACCGCCATCACGGAAACCAGTACCGGGCTCTCTGCCTCGGCCATGAGGTCGGTAAGTGCGGCCAAATCAATGACGCCGTTCGTGCCGACCGGCACAATGCGACTGTCGCCACGGGCATCGAGAACCGAGGCGTGCTCAACCGCCGAGACGAGAACAGTCTGAGCGTCGGTGCCGCGCAAAATCGTATTGTTGGCTTCGGACCCGCCTGAGGTGAAAACCACATTCGCCGGCTGCGCACCGCAAAGCGCTGCAACGGCTTCGCGCGCATCTTCAACGATGCGCCGCTGCTGGCGGCCGAAACCATGCACCGAAGAGGCGTTCCCGACACCGTCCATGGCACGCGCCATCGCCGCCTTGGCTTCGGGGCGCAAGGGCGTCGTCGCGTTGTGATCAAGGTAGATCGGCTCGCTCATATCCTCTCCGGTTTGAAGCTACGTTTACTCGCCGGCAGCGACACGCTGGTCGCGGCCCTGCGCATAGAGAATTCCGCTCGAACCGAGGACCTTCCGGTCCACCACGTCAGAGAGCGAGACGGAACTCAAAAACAGATAAATCTGGTTACCGAGTTCTTCCCAAAGATCGTGCGTCAGGCAACGCTTAGCGCCACCGTGGCAACCGGAGGGGCTGCCGGGCGTGCAGCGAGTCGCCTTAATAGGCTCATCGACCGCGAGAATGACGTCAGCAACACGGATGTGCTCGGCACCACGTGCAAGCAGATATCCGCCGCCGGGCCCCCGCACGCTCTTGACCAGATTGCCGCGCCGGAGTCGCCCAAAAAGCTGTTCTAAATACGACAATGAAATCTCCTGACGATCAGCGACATCGGCCAGCGCAATCGGCTTTCCGCCGGAATGCGTCGCCAAATCCACCATCGCCATCACGGCGTAACGTCCCTTAGTGCTGAGTTTCACTGTCTCTGCTCCTTTCCTGGTGCCTGCGATCAGGCCACCGATGATTTCTTGCCGGACTTGCCGTCGTCCTCGTCACCATGTGATTCGGCTTCGCCCTCGAGTTCGGCAATCCGATCCTGAAGGCGCGCGATCTCACCACGCATCTGATCCAAGACTTGCTGCACCGGATCCGGCACATCGTCGGGCATGGTCGCGTAGGCGCGGAACTCGCCAGCCTTGCTCTTGTCCTTCGGCATGATGATGCGCGCCGGAATACCCACCGCCGTCACATTCGCCGGCACGTCCTGGGTCACGACTGCATTGGCGCCAACCCGGGCGTTGTCACCAACAGTGATTGGGCCGAGAATTTGTGCACCAGAACCGACGATCACGCCATTGCCCAAGGTCGGGTGACGTTTCACGCCAACCTGGGCGGCACTATCGACGCTCGGCGCCACACCACCCAACGTGACATCGTGATATAGCGTCACATTGTCGCCGATTTTAGCCGTTTCTCCGACGACGACACCCGCACCGTGGTCAATCACGAAGCAGCAACCTATTTGCGCACCGGGATGAATCTCGATCCCGGTCAACATACGGCCCACCTGCGAAATAAAGCGGCCGATAAACCGCAATTCGCGCTCCCAAAGCCAATGTGACAGCCGGTAAAAGACGACGGCGTGAAAACCTGGGTATAGGACAGCAACCTCAATCTGCGAGCGGGCAGCCGGGTCCCGTTCCATAAATGCGTCCAAATCGGCCTTTAATCGCTTGAAAAGCATGGCATTGTCTTTATGTTCTCTCCGCTCACGGGAGCATGGATCGCAATCGCCAAGCGCGGCATTGAGATTCCCACACTCCCAATGTGTATATAAGAAGACCAAGTAAATTGGTCAAGTTTTATAAGGCTGAAAAAGCGACATAATTGGGACTGTCTTCCCATTAATCGACTAATTCACTCGGCAATATTAAGACGCTGAAAGAGAGGTCTGACGCCCATGCCCGACGTCATCTTTAACGGTCCGGAAGGCCGCCTCGAAGGCCGCTACCAGCACGCGAAGAAATCCGATGCGCCCCTTGCGCTGATTCTGCATCCAGAGCCGCAACACGGCGGCACTATGAACAACAAGGTTGTTTATTCGCTGTATCACAATTTCGCGCGGCGAGGTTTTTCTACTCTGCGCTTCAATTTCCGCAGTGTCGGCCGCTCGCAGGGTGAATACGACAACGGCCAGGGTGAGCTCTCGGACGCCGCAGCAGCGCTTGACTGGGTACAGATTCAGAACCCGAACGCACGCGGCTGCTGGATCGCCGGATTCTCTTTTGGTGCCTGGATCGCCATGCAACTGATGATGCGCCGCCCGGAAATTAACGGCTTCATCGCCATCGCACCGCCGGCCAGTGTGCACGACTTCTCGTTCCTCGCGCCGTGCCCTGCGGGTGGCCTAATCGTGCATGGTTCAGACGACGACATCATCCCGGAAGACTCGGTGGCCAAGCTCGCTGACAAACTCGGCAAGCAAAAGAATATCGATATCAATTATCAAGTCGTCAAAGGCTGCGACCACTTCTTCCGTGACCATCTGGATCAGATGGAGAAACACGTCGAGAAGTACCTGAACGAAGTTCTTTGAAAGTCGTCATCCCGGGCAAGCCGTGCAGTTGCACGACCCGGGACCCAGCTTTTCGATGACACGACAGGCCCCGGGTAAAGCCCGGGGCGACGTGTTTATGGGTTTGGAAAGCTCAACACCCCACCCGTCAATGGTGCGGGAACGCCGGTCGTTGTCGGCAAGCTGAGCGGAAGGCCTCGCACGGACCTCACCGCCAGGAACGCAAATGCCTGCGCCTCAAGTGCGTCACCGTGCCAACCAACGGCTTCGACCGGCTCGACGGGACGCCCTAGTTCTTCGCGCAGTGCTGCCATCAGAACCGGGTTGTGCCGGCCACCGCCTGTGACAAGCCATCTCAGTGGCGGCGCCGGCAGCAAGGCCTGCCCTTTGGCCACGGACGCAGCGGAAAACCGCACCAGCGTTGCCGCACCGTTTTCGAGGTTCATGCCGTCTATCGGTGAGCGGTCGAAGTGATCCCGGTCCAAGGATTTCGGAAACGGTGCCAAGAAATAGGTGTTCTTCAGCAAATCGGCTAACGCGGCATCGTTAACCAGCCCCTTCCGGGAGATCCGTCCGCCTTCGTCCATATCGCCGCCGGTTTTCTCGAAAACCCAATCATCGAGCATGGCGTTGGCAGGCCCCGTATCGAACGCGATTACCGCACCGTCGGCGCTGATCCAGGTCAGATTACCAACACCGCCCATATTGAGAACACAGACCGGCAGTTCAAGCGATGCCGCCAAGGCCGCATGATATAGGGGCGCAAGAGGCGCGCCTTCGCCACCGGCAGCGACATCGGCTGCCCTGAAATCGTTGACCACCGGAACGCCCAGCCGTGCCGCCATCCGAACACCGTCTCCTAATTGGCAGGTCAGCGCAGCTTTCGGATCGTGGAACACCGTTTGGCCATGGAATCCGATCAAGTCCACCCCGGCCAGATCGATACCGGCACGGGCACAGAAGTCTTCTACAGCCTCGGCATGAGCATCGGTGACGTCGCGCACCAATTCCTCGAGCGTAAAGCCTGGCTTCGGCGCCTGCCCAGCCTGAAGTTTCAGCCGCGCCCTCAGTCCTTTGCGGTAAGGATACGTCGCGTGCGGTCCCCGCAGTGGCACCCGCTTACCGTCGCTCTCGATCAAGGCGACGTCGATGCCGTCCATCGAGGTCCCGCTCATCAGTCCGATAGCGCGTAAAACTTTCGTCGTATCTCGGAGAGTCGCTCTGTCAGTCACGGCCAAACCTGCATCATTGTCTGCCACTGTCTGCATGTGCTAATCATCCGCGCCCATTACTTCTTCAGCAAGCTTCATAGCACAATAACCACGAAACCGTCGCCATGACCGAATATAAGTCCGAATTTGTCCGCCAATTGACCGAGCGCCGGTTCATGCATCAGTGCACGGATTTGGCGCAACTCGACGAACGCTGTGCAGAAGGCCCCATTACGGCCTATATCGGCTTCGACTGCACGGCACCGAGTCTGCACGTCGGCTCTCTGGTTTCGATCATGCTGCTCAGGCTTTTGCAACAAACGGGGCACAAGCCGATTGTCTTGATGGGCGGCGGCACGACGCGAATCGGCGACCCGTCCGGCAAGGACGAGAGCCGCAAAATGCTCGACGACGCCGCCATCGCCGCCAATATGGCCGGCATCAAATCCGTGTTCGCGAAATTCCTAACCTTTGGCGACGGCCCTACCGATGCAGTGATGGTCAACAACGCCGATTGGCTGGAGAACCTGAACTACATTTCGTTCCTGCGCGATTATGGTCCGCACTTCACCATTAACCGCATGATGACCTTCGACAGCGTCCGCCTGCGCCTAGACCGCGAACAACCACTGACGTTCCTAGAGTTTAACTACATGATTCTCCAGGCATACGACTTCGTGGAACTGGCCCGCCGCAACAACTGCGAACTGCAAATGGGCGGCTCCGATCAGTGGGGCAACATCGTCAACGGCGTCGAACTTGGCCGCCGTGCCGCTGCCAAGCAGCTTTACGGCCTGACGACGCCGCTACTGACCACCGCATCCGGTGCCAAGATGGGCAAGACTGCGGACGGCGCTGTGTGGCTTAATGAGGACCAGCTGAGCGCCTACGAGTACTGGCAATACTGGCGCAACACCGAGGACGCGGACGTTGGCAAATTCCTGCGCCTGTTTACGGAACTGCCGTTGAACGAGATTGAGCGCTTCGAAGCTCTGGAAGGCGCTGATATCAACGAAGCCAAGAAAGTCATTGCCGACGAAGCGACCAAGCTTTGCCGCGGCGCTGATGCCGCCGTGAACGCACGGGCAACCGCCGAAGAAACCTTCGAGAAAGGCGGCCTTGGCGACGACCTGCCGACGGTCGAAATCGAAAGTGCACGTCTCAGCGAAGGCGTCGGTGTCTTGACTCTGTTCGTCGAAGCCGGCCTTGCCGCCTCGAACGGCGAGGCCCGCCGCTTGATCAAAGGCGGTGGCGCCAAGCTCAACGACACCGCGATCACGAACGAACGCGCGGACGTCGGCTCGGATGCCGTTAATGCGGATGGCGTCATCAAACTATCGGTGGGCAAGAAGCGTCACGCGTTGGTACGGCCGGTTTAGTTCCCCGGCGCGCCTGGCAGTAATTGCTCGTTCGGATCACCAAGCAACACCGGCTCGTCCGGCTTAAACGCCCCGAACAGGTTGCGCAGAATACCCGGCGTCAATGCCGATAACGGATTGACTGAAGTTTTCGGATCTTCCATCGGCCCTGATACCGAGAAATTGGCGGCAAACACCCCGCCTCCAGACTCGCGCCCCGCCAACAAATTGCCAAGCAACGGAATCTTTCCAAAGAACGAATTGATCGCGTAGGCAGGCACCACGGTGCCTTCGATATTAAGGACGTCGGCTTGCGTATAAACGGACCCTGACGCCGTAAATCCTATCGACGTGCCCGTCGCCTTAGCATCCATGATCGTGACTTCGCCCTCGGTCTTGGTAAACGGCACTTCCAACGACGAAAAAGCCAGCCCTTCCCCCGTCATCGCATCAACTATCCCGGTCAGAGACATGATCGAAAGAATGCGCGTCATCAGCGGCGCATTACGTATACGGTAATCGGCGACACGCATTTCGCCCTTCAAAGGACGTGCAGGTGCTGCGTCTTCGTATGTGCCACGAATCTCCAGAACGCCGCCGTACATGTTGCCGAACAGGTCCAGGAAACGAAGTGTCTCTCCAGCATCGTCCGCCTTCACCGATAGCACGCGGTTGCCGCTGACGTCATCGGGTGCCATCCGAATAGTCAGAGGTGTCCCACCATTGAGTTGCGAGTCGATCAACACCGTCCGCCAGATATCGTCCTTGTGAACCAAGGTCGCAGATAGGTTCGACATGAAGCGCTCTTTATCGACAAAGACTTTGCCGACTTCCAACGCTAGGGTGATGTTCGGCATGTCGATATCGTCGCGTGCCGGACGGTCACCGATGACATGATGCCAGATGGGTGTTAGGTCGAGGGTCTTGCCTTGTAGGCCGACCTCCCAAGTCCCGTCTGCCCGCGCAATAACGGCACCGGAGACGTCGCTACGCCCGAACAGCACGCGCGCCAAGTTCACTCGTTCCAGACCAAGACCGCCAGGACTGTAAACGACGTCACCGCGCAAAAATAAGTCACCTGCCATGACGTCGAAGGACGGCACCCGCTTGATCAAACCGTTCTCGATCAAGATCGTCACTTCCGCCCGGCCCGGCTCTCCGGATGACTTGTGCCAATCCAGCTCCGGCACGTCGATTTCGGCCCGAGACAGATTTGTCCGCACTTCTAAACGAGAGGTGCGCCGGTCAAAGACGGTGTAAACCAGTTCCGCGTCGAGACCTCCCGAGACAGCATCCAAGGCGATTTCCGGCGGATGCACGCCGAGATCGGAAACGCTGCGAATATTGTCGATGGGTGCGGCCATTTCATAACGGGCGGTATAAGGTGCACCGTCGGTAAAGTTTTCGCGCCACGTCAGATTGACGGGGATCGCCCCCATCTTCACGTTGCCGGTGATATCCATGCCGCTTTTATCGACTTTCAGCGACATTTTCCCGTCACGGATGCCACGCCCCAGGACCACGTCCTCCATGGCCACGCTGATCAATTTGGCGTTGGCGGCAATATCTAGATCTTCGAGCTTAAGGTCCTTTTCTAAAATGAAACGCAACTGCAGTTCCACTTCGGCCCGGCCTTTTGAGTTGCTAGGCTTAATACCCATGGCACTGGCAAACTCGAGCGGCTTGTTGTCGATCAGTCGCAGGATGTCGGGAAGGGCTGCCTCTCCTCGTAAGTCGATGTCAGCGTACTGGTCAACGTCCTGCAATCCGGAAATGGCAACCGTGCCGCCTGCGATGGTGACTTTCGCGCTATGTGCCTGCTCGACATATATATTGAAGTTGTTTTCGTCGAACGTCATCGACGCCTTGGACCCGAATACAAGTGGCATGCCGTCCAAATAGGTTACTTCAACGTTCGAGGCAGACATCGTGCCGGACAAGGCCCTCAGTTCGACGGCACCGGTCGGATCGATGCGAAATGCGACTGAGGCCGTCGCATCGTCCATCTGCCCCTTCGACAGGTGGGCCAATGCCCAGGTCCGTGGATTACTGCCAAGCGCGGCAGGCCAATAATCTGCAAGGCGTGCGGTAGCGACAGACGTCAACGCCGCATCCGCGATCACATCGATGCTACCGCCGTCGAGACCCGTCACCCTACCGTCGACGCTCAGCGTGGGGCCATCCGAGATGACCTCCAATCCGGCAACGTCCAATGCACCGGCACCAACATCATAGGTAAGCGCGCCCGTGAGACGATGCACGACGTAGGTGTGCGAAACCGGTTCGGGAATCGTCACCCGCGTCCCCTTGGGTGCAATCAGTTCAAATGCATCAATGGAGACGCGTTGCGTCTTCTTGTTGTAAAGCCCACGCACCGTAGCGGATTCAATCTCGACTTGTTGCGTCAATGGGGCCGGCAAAGTGAGTTCACCCGCCCCTCCCTTGACGTTAAAGCCGACGGTATCGACGCCGTCCTTCATCGTCATGCCGACGATAAGTGTGCCGCTTAAGGGCAGATCGACCACCGCAAGATCGGAAAGACGTCCATCGATACCGGCGAACGCAGCCGGTGCGATTTCGGAAAACGTCGCCGAGATGTCCAGTCTTTCGGTTGCTGATCGGTAGGCGCCGTTCAACGTCACGTCGGCGATACGACCATCGACATCAATAAGCACGGACCCTGACGCAAGAAGCCCATGCGCCGCACGGTCCAGCCGGACGTAACCAACCGGCACCTGCCAACGCTTGCCAGTCGCCTGATCGAGAAACGTCATAGTCGCGCCGCTGACGCTGACGGTTTCCAGGTAACTCATGGGCGTACCCGGCTCCGGGCGACGCAACAACCAGGAAATCAGGCCCTCGGCAATCTTACCGTCGGCCTTGTCTTCCTGGGCGATAAGCTCGACATCGATGTCCCCGTCATCGCCGCGGCTGACGCGTAGCTCCGGCCCCAAAAACTCGATGTACTTCGGTGCCAATTGACCGCGTATCAGGGCGGCACCACTCAGCGAGAGAGACAGTTCCGGGATACGCGCAACGGTCTGCTCATCCTCACCAATGGCGCGGACATTCTTGACCCGAAGTTCGACAGCACGATCCCAGCCAGCCCAAGTGAGCGTGGTATCTTCGATGGCGAGTTGAAAAGAGCGGTGATTGGCGTTCAGCGCCTGCTCGACATAGGGCGTCAAAAAGGCGAGCGAAACCGGCCCTTTGTGCAGCTGCCAAGCGACCAAAAGCGCAATAATCGCCACGCCGGCGCCGAGGCCGCCGAACAGCTGAACCAATCCTTTGAGCGTTTTCCCAAACAACAGGCGTCAACACCTTGATGACAGCGGCTGCAACAGGATATGCCGCCGAAATTTCGCTATGTAACACTATGCATATATGGCGCTTAACGAGGCGTAAACCTCGGATTCCCGGCAACAAGGTTTTCTCCAGAGATTTTTCGATCCGGCCTTGGCTTGGTCCCGAATTTAAGCTTTATCCAATATATGGGAGAGGGACTGATAATCGATCGAGGGGCGCTGCCGCCCGCCGCGGACCTGGAAGCCGCCGAACGCCTGATACCGGACCTGCTGGACCGCCTGCGAGACTGCGAAGGCGATGCCCCCGCGGCTCTACTCGCAAGCATCGAAAGCGGCGACGATGTCTGCGCCCTCATGACCTCGGTGTTCGGCAGCAGCCCTTTCCTGACGCAATTAGCACTGCGCGAAGCCGCCTGGCTGGCCGACTATATACAGAACGGCCCGGACACCTCCATCAACGCGGTCTTGGCGAGCATCCGCAATGACGCCCGGCAATTAGACGATCAGAACGCACTCGCCCGCGCGTTGCGGATCGCCAAGCGACGCCTCGCGCTTGGGGTCGCGCTCGCCGATATCGCCGGCGTCTGGCCGCTAGAGAAAGTGACCCACGCGCTGTCCGATCTGGCCGACGCCGCAACCGACGCTGCGGCGGCTTTTGTCGTCCGCCGCGCCGCGGAACGAGGTGCCTTCGAACTCGACGAGGACAACGACGACCCGCTCAGTCAATCGGGTTTCATCATCCTCGGCATGGGCAAACTCGGCGGCCGGGAACTAAACTATTCCAGCGATATCGACCTGATCTGCCTCTATGACGTAGAGCGTATCCGCACCGACGACCCCGACGAATTACAACAACACTTTATCCGGATGACGCGGACTTTGGTGAAGCTGATCGATGAGCGTACCGCCGACGGGTATGTCTTCCGGGTCGATCTGCGCCTTCGCCCGGACCCCGGTTCGACACCGCTGGCGCTATCGACACTCGCCGCCGAAACCTACTACGAGAGTATCGGCCAAAACTGGGAACGGGCAGCGATGATAAAGGCGCGTCCCATCGCCGGCGACCTAGAGGCGGGCGAAATGTTTCTCAATCAACTGCGCCCATTCGTCTGGCGCAAGAGTCTGGATTTTGCGGCGATCCAAGACATCCAATCCATCAAGCGGCAAATACACGCCGTCAAAGGCGGTGGCGAGATCGCCGTCAACGGTCACAACATCAAGACCGGGCGCGGCGGCATCCGCGAGATCGAGTTCTTTGCTCAGACACAGCAATTGATCTGGGGCGGGCGCGAACCATACATCCGCATTCCCATGACGCTGCTGGCGATCCGCGCCCTCGTAGACCTGGGGCAGGTTTCCACCATCGCCGCCGATGAGTTGGAATCCTCGTATCGTTTTCTCAGGCACCTGGAGCACCGGCTGCAGATGCAGAATGACGAACAGACGCAAACCTTACCCGACGATGACGAAGGCATACTCCGCATCGCCGCCTTTGCCGGGTTTGCCAATGCGGATGATTTCCGGAAGACCCTGCTGAAGCACTTGGGCCAAGTACAGACTCACTACGAAAACCTATTCGACAATGAGCCCGCGCTCGTGACCGAGGGCTGCGGCAATCTGTCCTTCACCGGCGCTGAGAGCGATCCCGGCACTCTGCAATCGATTGCCGACATGGGCTTCAAGGATCCCAAGACCATCGACGCCGCGATCCGGGCTTGGCACCACGGCCGAATTCGCGCGACACGTTCGTCGAAGTCCCGTGAACTCCTGACGGAGCTGACACCGGCACTGTTGAGCGCCATTGCCGACAATGCCGACCCGGACGCGACCTTTATCCGCTTCGATGCCTTTCTGACGGCACTACCCGCCGGGGTACAACTGTTTTCCATGTTCCAGGCCTATCCACACGTGATGCAGCTCCTGGGCGAGGTCATGGGCGAAGCACCGCGACTGGCCGAGCACTTAAACAAGCGTCCGCACTTACTGGATAGCGTGTTGAGCGCGGATTTCTACGAACCGCTTCCCGACGTCAATATTCTCAGGGCCGATTGCTCCGACGCGTTGACCGACGTGCAGTTCTTGGAAGACGCGCTGGACGCCGTCCGGCGCTGGAACAGTGACAAGCGATTTCAAGTCGGCATCCAACTCCTACGGCGCGCTATCACGCCGACCGAAGCGGCGCGACATTTCAGCGACATCGCCGAAGCCGCACTATGCATCCTGTTCCCCCGCGTCATCACGGCTTTTGAAGAGCGGCACGGACGGGTCAGCGGTGGCGCGCTCGCCATCCTGGCGCTCGGCAAGCTGGGCTCCAGGGAACTGACGCCATCGAGCGACCTTGATCTGATTTTCGTGTACGATTGCGAAGACATCAGCGATCAATCGGACGGAGAGCGCCCGCTCAGCGCGCAACAGTATTTCTCACGTCTCGGTCAACGCCTGATCTCGTCTGTCATGTCGATGACCGCCGAGGGCACACTTTATGAAATCGATATGCGTCTCCGACCCAGCGGCAATAAAGGGCCGATTGCCACCAAACTCGACGGCTTTCAGCGCTACTACCAGGAAGATGCCTGGACCTGGGAACTAATGGCCATGGTGCGGGCGCGAGTGATCTTCGAGACCAATCATCTAGGGGGACCGCTGGACGATATCGTCGAAAAACTGGTGCGCCGGTCGCGCGATCAGGCGACGGTCGCCAAGGAGGTCGCCGATATGCGGGGCCGCATAGAAAGCACGATGAAAACGCGCTGCCCCTGGTCGATCAAGCAGGCCCCCGGCGGCCAGGTCGATGTTGACTTTATCGCACAGTATTTGGTGCTGACGCTGGCTAGAAACCTGCCGGTGCTGCCACGCCGCGAATCCGAGAGCGTCTTCACCATCGCCGGTCAATCCGGGGCGATTAGCGACGACGACGCGGAACTTCTGGTCGAAGCAAAGTGGCTGTATCGAAATATGCAGACTTTCTTGGCACTCACCATCGAGGGAGATCTAACCGACGAAAAAGTCGCGGCGTTTTCTCCGGCTTTACGCGAAGATATCACCTACATTGCCGGCTGCGAGACGTTTGAAGAATTAGAGGACTTATTGATAAACACGGAAGCACGCGTCCGAGACGCCTTTACACGTATCATCGGCGAACCTGTTTTCAGCAAGGACGCAAAAACCAAGAGTAGCGATTGAACTGGAAGTTTGAACCGACGGTCGCCCTAAGACGTAATATCGGCGTCCGCATCCAACCAGACGGAGGAAGAACCGAACCATGCTTGAAATCGGCGATAAAGCACCCGCGTTTTCACTGCCCACCAACGGCGGCGGCAAGCTGTCCTTGAAAGACCTTAAAGGCAAGAAAGCCGTGATCTATTTTTACCCCAAGGATATGACTCCGGGGTGCACGACCGAAGCGAATGATTTCAAGGATCGGATCAAGGATTTTGGAAAAGCAGGCGCCGTCGTCGTCGGCGTCTCGAAAGATAGCGTCACGCGCCATGACAAGTTTGTCGAAAAGCATGACCTACCGTTCCAACTGGTATCCGACGAAGACGGCACCATGTGTGAAGCATTCGGCGTCTGGCAGGAAAAGAAACTCTATGGTCGAACCTTCTTGGGGATCGTCCGCGCCACGTTCGTCATCGACGAAAAGGGTAAAGTCCGCGCCGTCTGGCCGAAGGTGAAGGTCAAAGGCCACGTCGATGAAGTGTTGGCGACCGTCAAGGACCTGTGAGCGAACAAACCCTCAGCGCTGCCGCCGTCCATGTTCTGACGGCGGCAGTCCCCGGTGACAAAACCGCATTGACCGCGCGCTATGCACGGGCATGGCGAGACGGCACATTGTCGGAGATTGGTGATATCGAACCACCGGACCGCCCGGCCCGGCCCGAAAAGCCCGATCTGCTGGCACCCGGCAAGATGCCACGGCGAGGCTTCGGTGCTATTGCCGGGCGCGCCGCTTTCATCCATGCCATCGCACATATTGAATTAAACGCCATCGATCTCGCCTGGGACATCGTGGCGCGGTTCCCCAATGAAAAGATGCCCAAAGAGTTCTATGACGACTGGGTCAATGTGGCGACAGACGAAGCTCGTCATTTCACAATGCTGAACGACCGGTTGGCCTTACTGGGTTTCACTTACGGCGACTTCCCGGGCCATGACGGCCTCTGGCAAGCATCGCAGGACACGACCGACGATCTGGCAGCCCGCCTCGCCTTGGTCCCGATGGTCCTAGAAGCACGCGGGCTGGATACCGCACCGGACGCCGCCACGCGCTTCCGAAGTAACGGCGACATCGAAACGGCCGCCATTCTCGACCTCATCGCCGAGGAGGAGATTGCTCACGTCGCCGCCGGCACCCGGTGGTTTCGTTTCCTTTGTGAACGCGATGGCTATGATCCCGTCGAGAGATTCCAAGAGATCGTCCGCAGCCGCTTTCGCAGCACGTTGAAAGCTCCGTTTAACGAGGCCGCCCGCCTCGAAGCCGGGATGACTGACACGTACTATCTGCCGCTCGCGGATTTGGGTTAGCCGATTAACGCATCGCGTCGTGCTTCCCCTTCCCCCGCCGGTTGGGTAACCTCCCCCCGAAGCCTGGATCCAATGGGCAACTGATAGCGGGAAGAGGACGGTCAAATGGCGGAGAACACTCCGGAAAAGAACGGATCGGAAGAGGCAGCCGGCGAAGAGAAAGCCCCGGCAAAACGTAAAAAGTCTTCGAAAAAAAAGAAGAAAGCCAAGTCCAGCGGCAAAAAGAAGGTTCTGCTGTTTGTCATCGCCCCGTTACTGCTCATTCTGATCGGCGGTGGCGGCGCCTTCGCGCTCGGCTGGCTCGACTCACTACTCGGCATCAATAGAGGCAATCCGGAAGCCGTGCTCGATCTCGGCAAGCCGGTCTATGTCGAACTTCCCGAAATCCGCACCGACATGAAAACTGGCGCCTGCCGCTCTCCTTTCTTGCGCGCGGTCGTGCAAGTGCAACTCTCGCCCGCCGACTCCGAAACGCTACAGGATCATATGGAACTGGTGATGGACGGCATTCTGGCGCATTTACGCGACCAGGAACGCCAAAACGTCGTCGGCAAGGAAGGTACGGAAAGGCTGCGTTTCGAACTGGTGCAAATTATCGAAAACCGGATTCAGCCGGCAAAGGTGCACACGGTTCTATTCAAGGAGTTGATCGTCCAGTAAGGACGCTTAGTCTTCGTCGGCGTCCTTGATCTTAGACGCCAGAGCGGCCTCCAGGAACATGTCAATATCGCCATCGAGAACGGCGCCGGTATTGGATGTCTCGACGTCCGTCCGGAGATCCTTGACCATCTGATAGGGCTGCAGCACGTAGGAGCGAATCTGGTGGCCCCAGCCGATATCTGTTTTGGTGTCCTCAGTCGCCTGGGCTGCTTCTTCGCGCTTCTTCAGTTCCATCTCGTAAAGGCGCGCACGCAGCATGGACATGGCCTGGGCGCGGTTCTTATGCTGCGAGCGGTCGTTCTGGCACTGCACGACGATACCCGACGGCTGGTGCGTAATGCGGATCGCACTCTCGGTCTTGTTGACGTGCTGACCACCAGCTCCCGAGGCACGGTATGTATCGATCCGCAAATCCTTGTCGTCGATTTCAACGTCGATGTTGTCGTCGATGACCGGCGAAACCCAGGCCGACGAAAAGCTGGTATGGCGGCGGGCCGATGAATCGTAGGGCGAAATCCGCACCAGACGGTGCACGCCGCTTTCCGTTTTCAGCCAGCCATATGCGTTCTCGCCGGAGACCTTGAGCGTCGCCGATTTGATCCCCGCTTCTTCACCCGGGCTTTCTTCCAACCACTCGACGTTGTAGCCGTGCTTATCCGCCCAGCGCGCATACATGCGGAGCAGCATTTCCGCCCAATCCTGCGCTTCGGTACCGCCAGCGCCGGCCTGCACTTGCAAGAAACAATCGTTTTCGTCGGCTTCGCCCGACAAAAGTGTCTTGAGTTGCGCTTTCTGTGCACGGCCTTGCAGTTCGCGCATGGCCTCTTCGGCTTCGGCGGCGACGGCCTTGTCGCCTTCGGCTTCGGCCAGTTCGATCAGATCGACAGTGTCCCGCAAATCGCCGAACAGCGCGTCCACTTCCTTGATGCCGGCTTCAAGCTTGGTGCGCTCGCGCATCAAGGCCTGAGCTTTGTCGGGATCGTTCCAGAGGTCGGGGCTCTCGGCGAGGGCGTTTAGTTCTTCGAGACGGAGGACCGCTTGATCGTAGTCAAAGATGCCTCCTCAGCAGTCCCGCTGACTGCTCGATCTCTTCGGCCATGGATTGTAGTTCGGCCCGCATGCGTCACTTCCTCGTCCAAGTCGGTGGTGCGATTGTGTAGCGCCCCAGCGTGAAAGGCTCAAGAGTTTGATTCCACACTCGGGTCTTCATGCCGGTATAGGCCAGCATACAGAGCAACTGAATGATCCACCCGCTTCTGGGCCCTGACCTGCGCCAGGATGAAAAAGGAGTTTAATAAAGCCCGCCGGTCCCAGTAGAGGGCGCGCCCGTCGTGGAGGGGTCGCTTCCTGCGTCGCTCCAGCCACGTCCTTCAATAACGCCTGCTTCGCTCGTCGGCACAGTACCCTCCTTGAAGGCTTCGAGGATCACATTGCGGTCGTTATTGCGTGCCGGCAGACCGGTGCGCGCATCGACACGGACCAGACGAATCCCCGGCGGTGTACGGAAAGGGATCGCGGGCTGCCCTTTGAGGGCGCGCTCCATGAAGGTCTTGAAAACGGGTGCCGCGACCGACGAGCCGGTCTCGCGCTTACCCAGAGGGATCGGCTCGTCGAAGCCCACGAACACACCAACCGCGAGATCCGGCGAGAATCCGACGAACCAGGTATCCCGCTCTTCGTTTGTGGTTCCGGTCTTGCCGGCGAGCGGTTTGTCGATCGCCGCGATACGCCGCCCGGTGCCGCGCTGTACGACGCCGTGCAACATGCTGACCATCTGATAGGCGCTGGCCGGATCGGTGATCTGCGGCCGCGTATCCGGGATACGCGGCACTTCCTGATTGTTCCAGCTATCTACCCGACAGTTCGCACACGCGCGTTTGTCATGACGATAAACCGTATGACCCAGACGGTCCTGCACTTGGTCGATCAGCGTCGGCGTGATCCGCTTGCCGCCGTTGACCAGCATCGCATAGCCAGTCGTCAGGCGGATTAGTGTCGTCTCGGCAGCACCCAAAGACATCGCCAACGTCTCGGGCAAGTTATCAACAATCCCGAAACGCCGTGCGTAATCGGCAACCCGGTCCATGCCGATGGTTTGCGCCAGACGAACCGTCATAAGGTTCCGCGACTTTTCGATGCCGAGGCGCATTGTCGATACACCATAGAATTTGTCGCTGTAGTTCGCAGGCCGCCACTTCGGCAATCCAGGGCCCTGGTCGATCACGAATGGTGCGTCGAGAATTCGCGTGGCCGGTGTTAACCCCTGATCAAGTGCCGCCAGATAGACGAACGGCTTAAACGCCGAGCCGGGCTGACGCGCGGCCTGGGTCGCCCGGTTGAACTGCGAGCGCTCGAAATCGAAACCACCGACCATCGCCAATACGCGACCGGTGTGCGGATCAATTGCGATAATGCCGCCATTGACCTCGGGAATCTGACGCAGGCCATAATCGGCGACGTCAGCCTCGACCGGATTACCGTCCTTATCCTTGGGCGCTGGGATCTTTTCCACGATCACCACGTCGCCCTTGGTCAGAACGTCAGACGGCTTTTTGATTTCCGGGCCAACGTAACGCTTCTCCAGCGGCTCGCGCGCCCACTTCAATTGCGCCAACGGAATGCTGCCAACGGCACCGTCTTCGACACCGATGGACGCTGCCTTGGCGTCGACACCCAGGACGACGGCCAACTGCATTTCACGCATACCCTTCGGATGTTCGACGGTCGCGAGGTACGCCCGCCAGTCGAGCGGCGTGTCGAAACGCTTGCCTTCCGGCGCTTTGGTGACAACGCCGCGATAACCGTGACGTCGATCATAAGCTTCCAGCCCTTCGCGCAGCGCGTCACGGGCGATGTTCTGCAGTTTGGGATTCAATGTCGTGCGGACGGACAAACCGCCTTTGTAGAGTTGGTCTTCGCCGAACCGCTCGACCAGCTCGCGCCGGACTTCCTCGGTAAAGTAATCGGCTTCCACGAATTCCGTATCTTCACGCTTGGCAATTGCCAGCGGCTCCGCAGCTGCGGCGCGCGCTTCCTCGGCATCGATACGGCTATCCTCAAGCATGCGGCCGATCACCCAGTTACGACGCGCCTTGGCGGCGTCGTGCTTGGTCAACGGGTTGTAGTTGTTGGGGGCTTTCGGCAGGGCCGCCAGGAAGGCCGCCTCTGCGGTGGTCAATTCGTGCATCGATTTGTTGAAATAGTTCAATGCCGCGGCGGCAACGCCGTAAGACCCGAAGCCGAGATAAATCTCGTTCAGATACAGCTCTAGAATCCGGTCTTTGGTGAACGCACGTTCCATGCGCACGGCCAGGATTGCTTCCTTGACCTTGCGATCAATGGAAACCTCGTTGGTCAGCAAAAAGTTCTTGGCAACCTGTTGCGTGATCGTCGAGGCGCCGACGAGACGGCGCCCGGTGGCGATATTGCGAACATTGATCAGGACGGCACGGGCGACGCCAGTAAAGTCGATCCCCGAATGCTCGTAGAACGACTTGTCCTCCGCCGAGAGAAAGGCATCAACGATACGGCGCGGGATCGCTTCAATGGGCACGAACGCCCGCTTCTCGACGGCGAACTCCGCCAAAAGATGGCCGTCACCCGCATGAACGCGGGTCATCACGTCTGGCTCGTAAGTCGCCAACTGCCGATAATCGGGCAGCGCGCGTCCGAAGTGATGCAACACCCACAAACCGCCACCGCCGACGGCGGCGCCGACAACTAAAATCAAAACCAATGAAATGATCAGAAATTTGACCAGAAACCGCATCGTCGGCATTCACCCACTCGTCGGCGCGCACCGCGCGCAATTCACTGTATTCTCTCTATATCACGCCCTCACGACGAAGGAGAGTGCGTATCCTCACAGACCGCCGGATAATTCGGAAAACCGGCAGAATAAAGGCAAACCTTTCAGTTAAAGACGGCTCGCTTGTTCGGACTGCTCGAAATATATATCCACCGCCGCGGCGATGGCCGTCGCGATGTTGCGGCGATGCGACTTCGACTTCAAAGCGCGCTCGTCATCGCGGTTGGACAGGAATCCTAATTCCACCAATAAAGACGGCACGTCCGGCGCCTTGAGCACGGCAAACCCCGCGAACCGGTGCGGATTGCGCAGCACCCGGACCTGCTTGCCGAGTTTTTGTACAAACAGGGAGGCCAACTGCGCCGAACGGTTCATAGTCTCGCGCTGCGCCAGATCAATCAGAATATTGGTGACCTCAGCACTTTCGTGGGTCAGATCGACACCGGCGATCAGGTCAGCTTTGTTCTCGCGTTCGGCCAGTTCCGCCGCTTCTTTATCAGATGCCCGTTCGGACAAAGTGTAGACCGAGAGGCCACGGATTTTCTTGTTGCGGATGGTATCGGCATGGACCGAGATGAACAGATCCGCATCCTTTTCGCGCGCAACCTCGAAACGGTCACGCAGGCGGATGAATACGTCCCGGTCGCGGGTCAGGTGCACCGTAAAACGTCCAGTGCCTTCAAGGTATTCCTTGATGTCGCGGGCTGCCGCTAGGGTGATGTGTTTCTCGTAGGTGCCGGATAAACCAATGGCCCCGGGATCGACGCCACCATGACCGGGATCGATGACAATCACGCGTTTGCTGCCGGTACTCGGCACTGCCGGTTTTCGTGGCAGGCGCAACGACGCCAATTGCTTGTTCATGGCGGGGTGCGGCGGCTTAGCGACGACACGCGCGGCAGGCGCTTTGGGTTCCGGCGGCGTTGCCGGTTTCGGAGCAATGACAGGCGTTTTCTTCGGCGCGGCTGCCACTGTCTTGGGTGCCGGCGCGACGGAGAGTTTGGGACGTAACGTGGCAATCGTTGTTTCGTTGCCGATGATTTCCATCGGTGGCGCACTGACGCTGCGCAGGAATTCGTGGCCGCTGGCACGCGCCATGTCGATCACCAGACGGTGCGGCTGCCCCCCTTCCGCCGGCAGCGCAATCGCTTCGTGCACTCGCGAGGGCTGGTTAAGGTCGACGACGATTCGCGAATTACCCGGCTCAAACAAGCCGTAACGGAGCCTCGACAGAACACCAACACCCGACGGCAAGGGGTTCGGCGGCAGGCGCCAGCCGACTTCAGGCAGATCGATCACCAGCCGCGCCGGTCCGGCGAGCGTAAAAACACGGGCTTTGACGGGGCGGTCCAGATCAACGACGAGCCTTGTCGAAAGACCGTGTGCACCGACTCGAATGTCGGTGACCTCGGCATCGAGTGCGCGCGCGGAGTCAGCGCCGGCAAACAAGCCAACGCTGATCGCGACGATCGCCGCGGCCAATTCCTTCTTGATCCTCAAGCACGCCATATCTTGTGCTTTCCGGCTCCTAAAACTCTGTATCTCGTTCCGTGAATGAGCTTCTTAGCCCGACGGCGCGAGCCCGGCAAGAGCCGCCACGACGGCGCTAAGCTCCGACCGATTTAGGCATTATGACATTGTGGAATTAAAATCCTACGGTTATATTAACAACGGTTCAGTTACTGCTGGATCACCCAGGTCGGGTGCCGGACGGCTCCAAGCCTCTCGGACCGATCTACTTTTGCGTTTCGCCTTAAACGAAACGCCCCAAAAGAGGTTTTTCTCATGCCGGTGAAAGCCGCCCACAACATCGTCACCGCCAAAACCGAAGCGACGGATGTCGTTTTCGGCATTTTTGGTGACGTATCGCGAGGCGCCGCCGGTTCGTACAACAGCAATTGGTCCCACTCCTTCGCAACCACGGCTCGACCGCGGTATCCAGCGTTGGTGACGGGGCCGCGGAGTCTCAAGTTAAATGGCAACGAAACGTATGCTCATCGACGCCTCCCACCCGGAAGAAACACGGGTCGTGGTGGTGTCCGGAAACAGGGTGGAGGACTTTGATGTCGAAGTCGAATCCCGCCGCCAACTCAAGGGAAATATTTATCTCGCAAAAGTAACGAGGGTCGAACCGTCCCTGCAGGCTGCATTCGTCGAGTACGGCGGCAATCGGCACGGCTTCCTCGCATTCAACGAGATTCATCCCGACTATTATCAGATACCGGTTGCAGATCGTGAGGCGTTGATCGCCGAAGAAGAAGATGCGCAACGCGCTGCAGGCGAGGCGGAAGACGCTGAAGCTGCGGGCAGTGACGACCAAAACATCGAAGAAGTCGGTGGCGCTGAAGACGATATGGACGAAGCTGAAAAGGCCCGCCGTCCGGTCGTTGATCGACGCCGCTATAAAATCCAAGAAGTTATCAAGCGCCGTCAGATTCTTCTTGTCCAGGTCGTCAAGGAAGAGCGCGGCAACAAAGGGGCCGCTCTGACGACTTATCTGTCCCTCGCTGGCCGCTATTGCGTTCTTATGCCGAACACTGCGCGTGGTGGCGGGGTGTCACGCAAGATCGTCGCCGGACAGGACCGCAAGCGCCTGAAATCCATTCTCGCCGATCTCGGCATCCCGGACGGTATGGCCGTCATCGTCCGCACCGCCGGCGCGAAACGGACCAAGGCCGAAATTAAGCGGGATTATGAATATCTGATCCGCCTGTGGGAGCAGATAAGGCAAAAAACGCTCGAAAGTATCGCACCCTCGTTGATCCACGAGGAAGGCAACCTTATTAAACGCTCGATCCGTGACATTTATGCCAAGGATCTCGAAGAAGTCATTGTCTCCGGCGACGAAGGCTACCGTGCCGCCAAGGACTTCATGAAGTTGATGATGCCGAGCCACGCCAAGCGCGTGCAGCCCTACAAAGACGCCTCGATTCCGTTGTTGCAGCGGTTTCAGGTCGAAGGCCAGATCGACAGCATGCATTCTCCGGAAGTGCAGTTGAAATCCGGCGGCTACATCGTCATCAATTCGACCGAAGCACTGGTCGCTATCGACGTTAACTCAGGCCGCTCGACGCGTGAACGCAACATCGAGGAAACGGCACTCAAGACCAACCTGGAAGCGGCAGACGAAGTCGCCCGCCAATTGCGGCTGCGCGACCTTGCGGGCTTGATCGTCATCGACTTCATTGACATGGAAAACCACCGCAACCAAAACAAGGTCGAGCGGGCCATGAAGGATGCCATGCGCAACGACCGCGCCCGCATCCAGATCGGCCGTATTTCGCCGTTCGGTTTGCTGGAAATGTCGCGTCAGCGCCTGCGTCCGAGCTTGCAGGAAATGCACTCGGAGCCGTGCCCGCATTGCGGCGGCACGGGTATCCGCCGCTCCGTCGATACGACGGCGCTACAAATGCTGCGTCTCGTCGAGGAAGAAGCGACCAAACGCCGCAGTTCCGAGATCACCCTGCATCTGCCGACCGAAGTTGCGCTATACATTTTCAACCACAAACGTGATCAGATAGCGCGCATCGAAAGTGAATGCGAACTGAAGATCTTCCTCGAGAGTGACGATAGCCTGATCCCGCCGGATTACCGGCTGGACCGCGTTAAGACCGAAGGTCGGGGCGACGAAGAACGCGAAGAAACGCCGGAAGCCAATGACGGTGAAGGTGAAGATGGCAGCAAGCGCCGCCGTCGCCGCCGTGGGCGCCGCCGTGGCCGCAAAGACGAGGAGCCGACGGAAACAACGGAACAGACGGAAACCTCTTCCGAACCGGCCAATGACGATGCCGAAGACGACGCCGACGAGAGCGCCGAGAACACGGAAGACCAAAACAACGAGCAAGCCGCAGATGGCGAGGACGAGCAGCCCAAGCGCCGCCGCCGCCGCCGTGGCCGTCGTGCCGGTCGCCGCCGCAATCGCGAGCAGTCGAACGAGGAGAACAACACCGAAGAAGCCGCAGAGGGCGAAGGCGACGAGCAAAAGCAGATCGCCGCCGACGAACCGATGGCCGCCCTGCCCGCCCCCAAAAACGCCGAGGCGTTAGAGGGTGCGGAGAGTCATGAGCAGCAAGAAGATGATGACAAACCGGCTGAAGAAGCCCCCGAACAAGTAGCTTCCGAAGAAGCCGTACCGGAACAAGCCAAGCCCGAACAGGCTGCGCCTGAGCAAGAAGAAACCGCCGTCGCTGTCGAAGTCGAAGCAGCTTCAGATGGAGATCAGGCGGAGGAGCTTGAGCCGGTCGCAGCTGTTGATACGGCGCACACGACGATCATAGATGTGTCGCAAATGCCGGCGGAAGAAAAGCCCGCCAAGCGTGGCTGGTGGCGCCGCGGCGAATAACCAACGGAAACCGGCTCAGGCGCGCCAGCGCTTGAGCCGGTCCGCCGCCTCGGCGATATCCGCCGTATCTCTTGCGAATGAAAACCTGACGAACCGATGCCCACGCGCCGGGTCGAAGTCGGTCCCCGGTGTTGCCGCAACACCTGCTTCAGCCAGCATCCGCGCGCAGAATTCGGCACTGTCGTTGGTCATCTCGGTGACATCCGCGTAAATATAAAAAGCGCCATCCGCCGATGCCAGCTTGTCGAAACCCGCCTTTGGCAATTCACGCAGCAAGAGCGCCCTGTTTTCAGCGTAGCACCGCACGTTGGCTTGCAGTTCATCCTTACAGTCAAAGACTGCCAGCGCCCCGGTCTGTGAAACCGCCGGAGCGGATATGAATAGGTTCTGCGCTAGGCATTCAACGGCGCGCACCAGTGTCGGCGGCATGACGAGCCAGCCAAGCCGCCAGCCGGTCATAGAAAAATATTTTGAGAAACTGTTCACGACGATGGCTTCTTCGGTGAAGCGAAGGGCGCTCTCGGCTGGATCTCCATAGGTGATCCCGTGATAAATCTCGTCGGAAACCAACCGAATCTTGTTGGCGTCGCAATAGCTGCAGATCGCAGCCAGCCCTTCGGCATTTAACATAGTGCCGGTGGGATTCGACGGACTTGCGACAATCAGACCATCCGGCTTAGCAGGTAGTGCTTCCAAATGTGCTGGGGTCGGCTGGAAATTGCTATCCGGTCCGACTGGAATTTCGACGACTTCCAGGCCCAGCGCCTTCAGGATATTACGATATGCCGGATATCCAGGTGCCGCGAGCGCGACACTCTGGCCGGCATCGAAAGTGGCTAAGAACGACAGGATAAAGCCGCCGCTCGACCCCATGGTAACGGCGATGCGTTCTGCCGGCACGTCCAAGTCATAGAAGTCCTGATAATGACCACTGATGGCCTGGCGGAGCGGCGCGATCCCCAGCGCATCCGTGTAGCCAAGGCGTTCGTTACGGACTGCTTCTGCCACCGCTTCTATGACGCCTTGCGGCGCGCCGGTACCCGGCTGCCCAACTTCCAGGTGCATGATGTTCTCGCCCTGCGCTTCGCGTTCGTTGGCGGCGCGCATAACGTCCATCACGATGAACGGCGGCACGATGCCGCGCTTCGATGGGCCCATACTCATTGCTTAGTTGCCGCCGACGGCGACACCATAGCCACGCGGGTCCGTAGCGCTCTCGCAAAAGGCTTCGTCGCCGTCGACAGGCAGCCCTCCCTTGCAATAGACCGCCGCAACGCGTCCAAGCGACCCCGTAATGGCAACGTCATGTCCACGCTTGCGCAAATCTTCGACAATATCGCTCGGCATATCGGATTCGACGAATACCTTATCCGGGACGCCGCCATAATGAATGCGCGGCGCGCGCATCGCCTCTCTCAGTGTCTGCGGCTCGACGGCGGTATTCGCCAAGACATTGACCATCGACGTCGGTGCCGTCACGCCACCCGAGGCGGCAATCGCCATCATCGACTGATTGCGGTATTCGCTTGCCCACAGGGCCGGCCCCAACGGTGTATAGGTGCGGCCCCGCGTATCAGGCACTGCCGCCAGGATGACGCCGAATCCAGGCACCATGCGGCCGGTGCCGAAGGCGTTATTCATGGTTAGCGTACACGCCACCGAACCGCCTTCCGTATCCATCGCCACGAGATTGACCGCCGACGGTGTCTCCGGCCAGTCGGCGGGCGCGGAGATAAGAGACGTCAATGGCGTGGTGCGCCCATCATCGATTGAATCTAGCGCATCGTCGGCTGCATCCTCGTTCACGAACTCACGCGGATGGCGGGTATAGTTGCCGTCCGTTTGCATGTACTGCATCCGGTGTACGAAGGCGCGCTTAGCCGCCTCGGCAACCAGATGCAGGCGGTCGGCGCGGTCGCTATTTTCGAACCGCACACCATCCAGAAGGATTGCCGACATCTCGGCCGCCACGGCCCCACCGGCGCTCGGCGGGCCGGCAAAATGCCATGCGGAATTGTTTCGCCATGAGAACGAAAGCGGCTTGCGGACCTCCGGGCGATAATCCCTGAGATCTTCGATCGTCAGACTGCCACCCACCTCGTTGACGGCATCGACAAATTTGCGGGCGTCGGCGCTAACATAAAAATCACCGGCGCCGTTCTTGCGCAGCCGTCCGAGCACAGCTGCCAATTCGGGTTGAAACAGCGTGTCACCCTCACCCACCGGGCGACCGTCGGAACGCCGGAAGACGGCTGCTGCCGTCTGGTCCTCAAGCACCGCGTCGGCAACCTTATCGAACTCACTAATGAAGGCGCGCGGCGCTTGGTATCCAAAGCGCGCCAAGTTTTCAGCGGGGATTAGAACCTGCTCCCACTTCAATTTCCCGAAGCGGGACTGCAAGAGAACGAGGCCGCGTGCCATTCCTGGGACCGCACTCGGCCGCGTCGCACCTGGCGGGATCGTCTTCGGTGCCTTCGGTAGGAAATCGAAAACGACCGGCAACCCTTTCTTGGCGTCGCGGGCAATGCAGACACCGCCGCCGCCAAGACTCGCCGAAGACGGCATTGTCACCGACAACGCAAAGGCCATTGCCGTCGCCGCGTCGGCGGCCGAGCCACCGGACGACAGGACATCGCGCCCGATGAGCGCGGCCTGCGGTTCGTCCACCGAGATTGCGCCGATGGCGCCCGACACATAACCGATGGTTCCACGCGGTTGTTCAGGCCCGGCAAAAGGATTCGAGCATCCGGCAACAGCGCACAGAGATAGAATAGCCGTAATTTGACGGCCTATCTGGGCGAGATTACCTTCAGCGGTACGAAAGTGAGTTAAAAGCGTGCAGCTTATCAAAGTCGTCACCCGTTTTGTCTTTGCGGCGATCCTGTGTTTCGCCGTTGCCGCCCCGGCTGTAGCGCAAGGCATCCGGATCGTTCGTGATGCGGAAACGGAAGATACCATCCGTCAGATGACAGCGCCACTGTTGCAAGCTGCCGGCATCACACCATCTTCTGTATCCATTCATCTGGTCAACGACAAGTCGCTGAACGCATTTGTCGCCAACGGCCTGAACATTTACATCCATACCGGTCTGCTAATGACCGCCGAGAACGCCAATCAGGTCATCGGCGTGATCGCGCACGAAACCGGCCACATAACAGGCGGGCACCTCAGCCGTTTGAAGGATGCCGTCGATCAAGGCAGTGCGACATCGTTGATCGCGACGCTCCTCGGCGCCGCCGTCGCCGTCGGCACGGGGCGGGGCGATGTCGGCGCGGCCGTGTTTGCCGGTGGGCAAACCGTTGCGCAGCGCAACTTTCTGACTTTCACGCGTAGCCAGGAGAATTCGGCCGACCAAGCGGCACTGAAATTACTCGATGCCACAGGCCAATCTGCCAAGGGGCTCTACGAGTTCATGGAAGTGCTGCAGGGACAAGAACTGCTGATCTCCAACAATCAGGACCCCTACGTCCGCACCCACCCGCTCTCGTCCGACCGGCTAAGGGCGTACGAAGCCCACATGAAGCGCTCGCAGTATACCGACGTAACAACCGCACCGGAGGTCGAAACCGCTTACCAGCGCGTTCGCGCCAAGCTTCGCGGCTACTTCAACCCACCCCATCAGACACTCCGCGACTATCCATTGGGAGAGAACGGCCAAGAAGCGCGCTATGCACGGGCGTTTGCCTACTCCCGAATTCCGGAACCGCAAAAAGCGCTCGATGAACTTGATAATCTTTTGACGGTGGCGCCCGACGATCCCTTTTACCTGGAACTCAAATCCCAGGTCCTGTTCGAAAGCGGCAATGTCGAAGCAGCGGTGCCACCGTTCCGACGTGCCGTCGAGCAGCGACCGAACAGTGCCCTTCTGCGCGGCGAATTCGGCCGGGTGTTGCTCGAGAGCAAAGAACCCGGCGCCCTCAACGAAGCCGTCGATCAGCTTAAGTTGTCGCTGTCCAGAGACCGGAACGCGCCTTTCGTCTGGCGCAACCTGGGCATCGCCTATGGACGACTGGGCGATATAGGCCGTAGCTCGTTGGCGCTTGCTGAGGAAGCAGCCCTTCGCGGCAAAACCAGCGAAGTCAGTTTTCACGCCGGCCGAGCCGCAGAAATGTTCCCCGTTGGATCACCGGAGCGCTTGCAGGCCGAAGACTTGCTCTTGGCAGTCAAAAACAAGAACAATTGACGATGGACCGAAAGGCACTTTCGTTCCGCACTATTCTTGTCCTGCCTTTTCTGCTTATGGCGGCGGCGTGCACTAAGGTGCCAGCGGCGGTCCCGGTCGGTGCCGGTCTCACAGTCTTGGCCCCCGATGTCGCCTTCGAAAGAAGCCTAAAAGCCGGCGCCTTACCGGCGGACTGGGTCGTCGTCGGCGACGTGCCGAATGGGGCACTCTCGGTCGACGTCGTCGACGGCACCCCCGCACTCAAGGTCGATGGCGGCGCATATCCGTTTGCCGCCATGCGCCGGACCAAGGCTTCGCTTTTAGCAACCCCCTATTTGTCCTGGGGCTGGCACGTCGAGCCGACCCGTAATGGGCCACACCCGGTCCAGGTCGTCGTCGGCTTGCGCGACAAAAAACGCCCAAAAAAGCGCTCCTGGCTCGAATTTGGCGATGAGAACACCTCAGCGGATCGCCTCATCACTATCGTCTGGGAGGAAACAGCGCTTGGTCGCGGAACCGTAATCGGCCCGATCCGGCGCAAGGGTGAAGCGCAGCGTGCACGCTACATCGCGCGGGGTGGGCAGGAGCAAGGCCGGCGCTGGTGGATCGACACCGTCGACCTATCGCTCATCCACCACCAAGTCTGGCCGAAGGACAAACCCGCCGACATGGATATCGTTCTTATCGGCGTCGCCGTTGCAAAGGCTGATAAGAATGGAGTGATGAACCTCGCGCACATCCGCCTCAACCGATGAACGAGGTCACGCCAATGTGACCCGATACCGGCCTTTGGTGGGCGTAAATCCTTGCGGCGCCTGGACGGCGCACGCATCATGCGGCGAAACAACGGTGAGGTGATTAGTATGCGAAATGGTTTTCTGACGGCAGTGATCATCGCGGCGGGCGTAACCGGACAGTTGGCAGTGCCTTCTCAGTCCGCTCTAGCGAACGATCTCTCCGGCGATGAGAAGAAAGCCATCGAAAGCGTTATCCACGACTATCTTCTCAACAACCCGGAAGTCGTCGTCGAGGCGATCCGCAAGTTTCAGGCCGAGCAGGAATCCGCGCGCGCCGAGATAGCCCTTCAAAGATTGAGTGAACTTCGCGAGCCACTGGAGCAGAACGAGGGAACGCCGGTCATCGGCAATCCCGACGGTGACGTCACCATCGTCGAATTCTTCGACTACCGCTGCGGTTACTGCAAACGCGTGCACGAAGCATTAAGTGAAGCTGTTAAAGCAGACGGCAAGGTCCGTGTGGTGCTTAAAGAGTTTCCGATCCTGGGGCCAGAGTCCGTGACCGCGACCAGAGCCGCTCTCGGCGTGTTCTATACCAACCCGGACAAGTATCCCGCTTTCCACGAAGCACTGATGACGTCTCGCGGCAATTTGGATGAGGCACGCGTCATCGATTTGGCCGTTTCCGTGGGACTGGAGGCGGACGCCGTTAAAGCCGCCATGAAGGACCGGCGCGTCGAAATGGAAATTCAGCACAATATGGCATTGGCGCAGGCACTCGATATCAGCGGCACCCCGGCCTTCGTCATCGGGGACGAATTGGTACCCGGCGCTATCGACCGGGCGGCGTTCGACGAGTTGATTAAGAATGCGCGTGGCGGCTGACGCCGACTAACCGCCCTGCCCTGGAATCTTGAAGACCGGGGCTTCGACCTCACCGACACCGACCGACACGATCGGTTGAATGACGTATTTGAAACCGTCGGAGCGCTCGACCAGCAAAACGAGTCCTGTCTGACCGTCACGCTTCGCCGCCGCATAGGCGTCAATGAATTGTGACGGCTCCCACACCGGCTTCTGATTAATTTGCGTGACGATGTCACCCCGCTGCAGGGCGGAAACGGTCGAGAACGCGTTGTCGGCGAGCGTAACGACGATCCCTGTCGAACTCCAGCGAATGCCGAGCCGGGCGCGCAATTTCTGCGTCAATGACGCGAAGGTAAGCCCGAGTTCCGGCTGCGCTGCGAAGGCGGACGACTCGACCTTCCACTGTGCGGGCCATGCACTTAGCGTCATCTGCGCCGTCTTGGTTTCACCAAGGCGATAGTAGACGACCTCGACCGTCTGGTCCGCTTTCAACGCCGCCGCCGTCTTGGTCAGCCGTTCAAAGGTGTCGATATCGACACCGTTCATCTTGACGATGATATCGCCCCGCGAAAGTCCGGCATGCGATGCCGGGCCGTCGATACTGATGTCGCGGACAATGACGCCGATCGCATTTTTAAGTTGAAGGGCCTGCGCGATTTTAGGGGACATCCCCTGAACCTGCATGCCCAGGAAGCCTCGCTCCTCGGCTAACGCCGGCATACAAATGACTGCGGACAACAAGGTCGCCCACAGTACGGACGCAAAACTTTGCTGATGCCGCTCCGTCACGCTTCGCACTGATGCCACCCTTTTGCCCCTACAAGGCAATCTCTACCACCTTATAATTTAACGATTCCAATGTTTTGGCACAACAAGGGATTGTATGGCGGTGTTAACCACATTTCTCTTCGGTCGCGGGTAATACATCGTCCATAAACTGGTCGATAGTCATTTCCTCGAAGATAAGTTTGAAACGTGTGATGATCCCGTTTTCGAGAAGGCGGAGCGCGATTTCAAAGTCAGGCTGCCCCGCTTGCTCGCTAAGCTTGAAGAAGGCAAGGCGCACGTCCCATGCCTTGCCGCTCAGAAGATCTTGGTCGCCTTTAAGCGACGCGCGCGCGCCGCGGTCCGGCAGGATGAATGCCGTCATCTTGTGCGGTCCGTCGTCGTCGCTACCGTCGAAGGAGACCGTCTGCCCCGTCTTGGCACCGGACTTGGCTAATTTCAGGAGCCATTCTGTCGTACTGACATAGAAATTGACGCCTTTGGGCAACGGCATTTCAAAGGGGCGCGGCGTGATAAACTCTGCCTCTGCGCTACCGTCGGCACGAACACGCGCCGACCCTTTATATTCTTCTATCGTCCCGTCGGTGTCGCTGACGCTAATGAAGCGGAACGAGTCTCCAGATAGTGACTCCGTCGCTTTGAAGGTCATCTCGCGGTTGATCGCGCCGCCGGCGTTGGTATGCATGGTCATCACGATCTGCTCATCGATCACCCAACCATCGCATGTCTTCTCAATCAACGTCAC
Source organism: Rhodospirillales bacterium (assembly GCA_965216765.1). Classification (GTDB taxonomy): domain Bacteria; phylum Pseudomonadota; class Alphaproteobacteria; order Rhodospirillales; family Casp-alpha2; genus UBA4479. The sequence goes on along the minus strand of OZ244199.1, from coordinate 3,864,073 downwards.
GGCAGCGCCGGAGAGATCGTTGAAGGCGGAAGGACCGCTAACTTCGGCCATGCGAAGGGTATAGGTTGCCTGATGCGGCACGACATCGGCGCAGACCAATGACGGTGTGGCCAGGGTTACGCCTGCAGCAAGACAAACGCTGGCGAAAGAACGAAGGCGCGGTGAAAACGGTTCCCACATGGCTTTGACAATATGTGAAGCGCGTTCAGGCGAAAAGGCAAACTTGCCAAGTATATGACCAAGCAGTATCCAGAACCGCGTCCGGCGGTCCCGTACCGCTTCGGCAATGGGAGACAGCGTGCGCGTTTTAACCGTCATCGGAACCAGACCCGAAGCCATTAAAATGGCACCTGTGCTGCGTGCGCTCCAAAAGGCGGGCGTGGAATCCCGTCTCTGCGTCACTGCCCAACACCGCGACATGCTCGATCAGGTCCTGTCGATCTTTGGGCTGACACCGGACATCGATCTAGATTTGATGCGCCCGGGTCAGACCCTTGAAAGTTTGACAGCCGCCGCCTTGACGAGCGTCAGTGATGCGCTCCAGGACGAAAATCCGGATTTGGTGCTCGTACACGGGGACACGACGACGGCATTCGCGGCGTCTCTTGCCGCTTTCTACAAGCAAATCCCGGTCGGCCATGTCGAAGCGGGCCTGCGGACGGGCAATCTTGCGGCACCGTTTCCAGAAGAGCTGAACCGACGGCTTGTCGATGTCGTTTCGCGTTTTCACTTCGCACCAACGGATAGTGCCAAGGAGAACCTATTACGCGAAGGTACCGATCCGGCGAAGATTTTCGTGACCGGCAACACGGTGGTCGATGCGCTACTGATGACCTCGGACCGCATGAAAAGTGACGATGCGCTTCGGGCCGAGTTAGCGAGAGACTTTCCCTTCCCCGCTGCCGACAAGAAACTCATTCTCGTCACCGGGCATCGCCGCGAGAGTTTCGGAGACGGCTTCAAGAACATCTGTACCGCACTTGCTGAACTGGCTAAGCGCGACGATGTCGAGATCGTCTATCCGGTGCACCTGAACCCGAACGTCCAAGCCCCGGTGAACGAGATCCTCTGCGATCATGACGGTGTGCACCTATTGGCGCCGGTGGATTATCTCCGGTTCGTCCATTTGATGACCCAGGCATATCTCGTCATCACTGATTCCGGTGGCATTCAGGAAGAGGCGCCGTCGCTCGGCAAGCCCGTCCTGGTAATGCGCGACGTGACCGAGCGTCCGGAAGCGGTCGCAGCCGGCACCGTCGAACTCGTCGGCACCAATACCGCCAAGATCGTCGCAAGGGCGACGCGCTTGCTTGACGACGGCGATGCATACGCCACCATGAGCCGCGCACATAATCCGTACGGCGACGGTCAGGCGGCGCATCGGATTACGAAGGAGATATTGGCCCATGGCGGCTGAATTCAAACACGTTTGCGTCGTCGGACTCGGCTACGTCGGGTTGCCGACCGCCGCCGTACTCGCCAGCCGTGGACTGAAGGTTACCGGCGTTGACGTGAATCCCGACACCGTCGCCAGCATCAACGCTGGCCGGCCGCACATCGTTGAGCCGGATCTCGACATGGTCGTCATGGGTACCGTCGCCTCGGGACACCTGTCAGCAAAGACCGAGGCGGTCGAAGCCGATGCCTTCATCCTCGCCGTACCGACACCTTTCACAAGCGACCGCCAGCCCGATCTCAGCTATCTACAGAAAGCGGCACATTCCATCGCGCCGGTCCTCAAACCCGGCGATCTCGTCGTCGTCGAGTCGACCGTGCCCGTCGGCGCGACGGCACAAGTGGCGTCCTGGCTCGGTTCAGCGCGCCCGGACCTAAAAATGCCGTCTCTCGACGCGCCCGAAGATGCCCATGATATCAATGTCGCCCATAGTCCCGAGCGCGTCCTGCCGGGGCGCGTCCTTTTGGAACTGGTCCGCAATGACCGCGTCATCGGCGGCATCGGTCACGATTGCGCCGAGAAGACCGCAGCCCTCTACCGCACCGTCGTCGAAGGTGAGATGCACCTGACGACGGCACCCACTGCCGAACTGGTCAAGCTGTCCGAAAATGCCTTCCGTGACGTCAATATCGCCTTCGCCAACGAACTGGCGAACGTCTCCGAGCCGCTGGGGATCGATGTCCGGGAAGTCGTGCGCCTCGCAAACCACCACCCGCGCGTCAATATCCTTAGTCCCGGCCCCGGTGTCGGTGGCCATTGCATTGCCGTCGACCCCTGGTTCATCGTTGCCTCGGCGCCCGAGCGCACGCCGCTCATCCGCGCCGCGCGGACGGTCAACAACGACCGACCGGCGACCATCGCGACAGCCGTCGCGTCATTACCACAAGTCGCCGCAGGCAAGCCCATCGCGTGTCTAGGACTCAGCTACAAAGCCGATATCGACGACCTTCGGGAAAGTCCGTCCGTACATGTGGTCGAGGAGCTTCGCACCCGTGTCTTGAATCCCCTGATCATCGTCGAGCCGCACATTGACGCCCTTCCAGCCGATTTAGCTGCACTTAAAGACACCACCTTGATGGAATTGGAACCGGCACTGGCCGAAGCAGGCGCCGTGGTTCTGCTGACGGATCACCGTGCATTCAGGGAATTGGATACGTCGAAACTCTCGTGGTTGGATGTGTTGGATACCCGTGGCGCGTGGCGGCTCCCGCCAAGCTAATTCTTCACTCGACGTTCTTTCGGCGTTCGGGACCAACGTAATTCGGGTCCATTCGCCGGCGCCGGTCCGGGCCGAAATAATTCTGCGTGCGGACGAATTTACGTGGCTGTTCGATAATCGCCTTTATGCGCTGATAAAGATTAGTCGCCGAAACCGGTTTAGCCAGAAACTCGTTCACCCCGGCATCACGGGCGATCATGATCCGGCTCATTTCGGTATGGCCGCTCAGCATTATGATCGGCAGGTAGATGTTCGGGCTATCTTCGCTATTTCGGATCAATTCGGTGAAATCGATTCCATCGATCGGCGTCATGGCCCAATCGCAAATGACGAAATCGGCCTCGAACGTTTTCAGCACCTTGATCGCCGACGCGCCGTCTTCGGCCTCGGCAACGTTGCGCAGATTTAGCGCAATCAAAACCGTTTTCACCAATTGGCGCATGTGAAAGTTATCATCAACGATCAACGCGCTCAGATTGCTGATATCCAAGTCAGCCATAATCCCCCCATGGACGTCACACGACCCATGGTGCGCGTCATATCGATGTAGGCCCACTCAGTCATTGGCGTCAAGTAGACAAGACTAGGCAGCATGCTATCGCTGACCTATGCTCAGGTCGCCTAAAACACCGATTCGAGGAAAACAATGATTCATCTTTATACTTGGGCTACGCCAAATGGCCGAAAATCATCGATTATGCTGGAAGAACTCGGACTGCCGTACGAGGTTCACGAAGTAAACATTGGCAAGGGCGAGCAGCATGAACCGAGCTTTCTGGCCATCTCGCCCAACAACCGAATTCCGGCGATTGTCGACGAGGAAGGTCCCGGCGGCAAGCCGTTGAACCTCTTCGAATCCGGTGCGATCCTGATCTATCTGGCGGAGAAGACCGGCTCAGACCTGTTACCGACGGAAGGCGTCGCCCGCGCCGAGGTCATGCAATGGCTGATGTGGCAGATGGGTGGTCTGGGACCGATGGTCGGCCAAGCACACCACTTCCTGTTCAATCCCAAGGAGGTCGTTCCTTACGGTCAGAAGCGCTACCACGACGAGACCAAGCGTCTGTACGGTGTTCTCGATAAACAACTCGCTGCCAGTGAGTATGCCGCGAACGGCAACTACTCTATCGCCGACATCTCCATTTATCCTTGGATATCGCGCTACGAGCGGCATCAGGTCGACTTGGCCGACTACCCCAACGTCAAACGTTGGTTCGACGTCGTCAGCGCCCGGCCGGCCGTCGAACGCGGCATGGCAGTCCCATTCTTGAACTGAGGAAACCGTCGTGAGCGAAACCGACGATTTGCTGAAGAGACCGACTGTCCGGCGTGTCCGCCAAGCTCTCGAGGGCGCCGGGCTTCCCGACACGGTCATCGCACTCGAAGAAAGTGCCCGCACCGCTGCAGACGCTGCGGCGGCGCTGGGCTGCCCGGAGGGTGCGATCGTCAAATCGTTGGTTTTCGCCATCGGCCAACGCTTCGTCATGGCGCTGATCGCCGGGGATCATCAATGCGTCCAGGATGACCTGCCGCGCGCTCTCAACATTCCCGGTACTTGCCGGCGCCCGCAAGCAGCGGAGGTCAAAGCGATCACCGGCTTCACGATCGGCGGCGTTGCGCCGATCGGACTCAATCACCCGTTGCCGACGGCAATCGACATTTCCCTCAAACGTTACGATACGGTCTACGCCGCCGCAGGACACCCAAACTGCGTATTTTCCATCGCACCGATAGCGCTCGTCACCGCGTCCGGCGGCCTGCTCTCTTACGCCGTTTCGACTCCGATGGAAGGGGTTGCCCCCTACGTTCCCGCCGTCAAACGCAGCCGGACGTTTCAGAAAACGCAATAACGCGCACTTCAGTTCGCAGCCTATTGATGACGGCTGTGCACGATACTTTTGCGCTACGTTCCGTTTTCACTTGATCTGATGCTATTTAACGGATTGTTATAGATAAGAGCTCGCCGCTGCCTGGGGCATCACGTGCGAGACTCAGTAAAACCTCATAAGACGCAATCAGGGAGCACACCTTATGAAACGTCGCGATTTTCTCAAAAAGTCTGCGCTCGCAGGCGCCGGCGCAGTTGCCGCTTCTACCGCTATCAACAAACCGGCCATCGCTCAGTCGCGTAAAGAGCTGACCATTGTTTCGACGTGGCCACGGGACTTCCCGGGCCTGGGCACCAGCGCGCAGCGACTTGCTCAACGCATCATCGACATTTCCGACGGCGCCATTCAGACGCAATATTTCGCCGCCGGCGAACGCGTCCCGGCCTTCGACTCGTTCGACGAAGTTGCCTCCGGCAACTCGCAGGCCTACATCGGCGCCGATTATTACTGGAAGGGTAAACACCCCGGTTGGGCGTACTTCACGGCCGTTCCTTTCGGACTGGTTTATGCCGAGATCGATGCCTGGATGAAATTCGGCGGTGGGCAGGAACTGCTCGACGAACTCGGCGCCGAATTCGGCATCAAGGGCCTTCCTTGTGGTAACACCGGCGTGCAGATGGGCGGCTGGTTCAACAAGGAAATGAACTCGGCCGATGACTTCAAAGGTCTGAAAATGCGTATCCCGGGTCTCGGCGGTGACGTTCTCGCCAAGCTCGGCGCCTCCCCGGTCTCGCTACCCGGCGGCCAGATTTATGAGAACCTTGTCTCCGGCGCCGTCGACGCCACCGAATGGGTCGGTCCTTGGAACGACTACTTCATGAAGTTCTACGAAGCCGCGAAATACTACTATCACCCGGGTATGCACGAACCGGGTTCGCAGCTCAGCATGGGCTTCAACAAGTCTTGGTGGGATGGTCTCACGGCCACCGAACAGGCGATCCTGAAAGCCGCGTGCGCAGAAGAAAACGCCGCGCAGATGGCCGAGACGAACGCCAATAACGGTACGTACCTGAACCGTTTGATCAACGATCACGGCGTTCAGATCCGAGCCTTCAACGATGACATCTACGACGCCTTTGGTAAGGCCGCTGAAGAAGTCTTCGAAGAAACCAAAGCGCACAGCCCGCTTGCCGCGAAGATCCACGACAGCTTCGCCGCAGCGCGGAACGACATCGGTCGCTGGATGCTGCTCGCGGACGCCGGCTATCTGAACCAGCGCAACCGCGTGCTGGGCATCAAAGTCTGATCGCTCTGACGCGAAACAACGACGGGACGGGGGCTACCTCCCCCGTCCCGCTTCGTTGCTATTTCCTGAACGAGGATGACTGTTGATGGCTGCATCTGACACGGCTTCGTTCGCCGCTGCCCCGGAATCCGGCGCCGAGAGCGGCAAAACCGACGGCCTGACGCTCACGGTCCGCGCAGCGGGCTGGATGACGCTCGGCGCACTCGTCGCATTTCTTGTAAATAATGTTTTGAACAATTGGTTCGGCTGGCCCGGCGCCCGCGCCGTCTTCGGCGATGCCCCTGCACAGGCCTGGATACAGTTGCTTTTCTATCCCGCTGCGTGGGGCGCCATGATCGCCTTGGTCATGTCGACCCGCAGCCGCGACCTCAGAACCGACAGCGAGATTATTTCCGACATCAATGCTTTGCTGATCCGTATGATGTTCTTTGTCGTGCTTTATGTCGGACTTGTCGATGCGGTCATTTCATTCCTTCGGGTCGAGGGCCTGCTGCCGGCGATTTTCGGTGACACGATGGCGACCAACCTTGGGATTCCCTCCTACCGGGGCGTCTACTTTCATATGCCAGCGCTGGTCCTCGGGATCATGTCAGCTTTCCTGACACGCACCCTCGGCTTCCAGTGGCTGGCCCTTCTTGCGGTCGCCGCGGAACTTTTGATCGTAATCTCCCGCTTCGTGTTCTCTTACGAACAGGCCTTCATGTCCGACCTCGTGCGGTTTTGGTATGCGGCGCTGTTCTTGTTCGCCAGCGCGCACACGCTGCTGGCGGAAGGCCATGTCCGAGTTGATGTTCTCTACTCCGCTTTTTCGACGCGCGCCAAGGGCCGCACCAACACTTTAGGATCGGTGCTGCTCGGCATTTCGCTTTGTTGGGTCGTTCTCCTCATCGGCATGGACGGCAAGTCCGCGATCATCAACAGCCCGCTGCTGGCGTTCGAAACGACACAGACCGGTTTCGGCATGTACGTGAAGTATATGATGGCCGGGTACTTGGCAATTTTCGCCATTTCGATGATGATTCAGTTCGTCAGCTATGCGCTGGATGCGGTCGCCGACTGGCGCGGCGACCCCGGCGGCCACGACCACGACGTGCACGCGGTCCAGTAATGCAGGGTAACGGCGGCTGACATGGAAATTTTATTCGTAGTCCTTCTTGTCCTCATCATGGCCATCGCGCTGGGCTCCGGCTATCCGGTGGCGTTTGCCCTGCCCGGTTCAGCCATCATCACGATCGCCTTAGCTGCGCTCGCCGGATGGCTGGCCGAAGGCAACAGCTCCGCCTACTTCTCGCATGGCGGCCCGGTCGAATGGCTGACCGCCGGCGTTACTAACTTCCGCGGCGTCTATTGGGAAGTCGAGCGGGATACATTGATCGCGATCCCGCTGTTCATCTTTATGGGTATCATGCTGCAGCGCTCGAAGCTGGCCGAGGATCTCCTGGTCACCATGGCGCAGATGTTCGGCCCAGTACCGGGCGGCCTCGGTATTTCCGTGATTTTCGTCGGCACCCTTCTGGCCGCCACCACCGGGATCGTCGGCGCAACCGTCGTCGCTATGGGACTGATCTCGCTACCGGCAATGATGCGAAATAACTATTCTCACGCCATCTCAACCGGGACTATCGCCGCGTCCGGCACGCTGGGGCAGATCATTCCGCCGTCGATCGTGCTGATCATTCTTGCCGACCAGTTGGCGAGCGCCGTCGACCAGGCGAGCACTGCACGCAAAACCCTATTCAAGGAAACGACCGGCGATCTGCTGATGCCGACAGCATACGACGTCACGTCGACCAGTGCCGGCGAGATGTTCTTGGGCGCGTTCGTGCCGGGCCTCGTCCTCGTCGGTCTGTACATGGCGTATATCCTCATCGTCGCGCTCGTTCGACCGAAGGCCGTGCCGACGGTGCCCTATGACGGCAAGTACGACCTGCAGTTCTTCAAGAAAGTCCTGATCACCCTGGTGCCGCCGCTGACCCTCATCTTCATGGTGCTGGGCTCGATCATCATGGGGATCGCGACAGTTAACCAAGCGGGCGCCATCGGCGCCGCCGGTGCTCTGTTCATGGCTGGTTACCGGCTGCACGAGGGACGCAAAAACGCGTACACACCGGCCATCATCGGTATGGTCTCGGTGGTTGCGATCTTTATCGTCCTCGCCAACTTCGACATGAACATCAAGAACATCAACTCCGAACTGGACGCCATCGGTATTATCGCCGGTGTCATCGCTTCAGCCGGTCTATTGATCGGCCTGATCTGGAGCGGGTGGCGTGCCTACAAGGTCGAGGACACCTTGCAGAACGTCATGATGGATACGGCCAAGACGACATCGCTGGTGTTCATCATTCTGCTCGGCGCCGCCATGCTGACGGCGGCCTTCCGCGCGTTCGGCGGCGAAGACCTGGTACGTGAGTTCCTGCACGGCATGCCCGGTGGTTTCTGGGCACAGTTCATCATCGTCATGGCCGTGATCTTCGTCCTCGGCTTCTTCCTCGACTTCATCGAAATCGCAGTCGTCGTCGTACCGATCGTCGCACCGATCCTACTGACCGATCCCGCCGCCAACGTCACTGCGGTATGGCTGGGTGTGATGATCGGTCTCAACATCCAGACATCATTCCTGACTCCGCCCTTCGGTTTCGCACTGTTCTATCTGCGCGGCGTCGCACCGTCTGCGGTGCGGACAATTTCCATGTACAAGGGCGTGGTGCCTTTCATAGGCCTGCAACTGTTTGCTCTGGTGATTGTCGGCATGGTGCCGCAGTTGGTGAACTACCTGCCGATGCGTTTGTCGCTGACCGGTGAAACCGCGCCGCCTCCCCGCAACCCTGCACTGCAGGCTTGCATCGAAGAATATCTGTTCGACCAATACGGCAAACGCGAAGACGAGCTGAAGGCCGCAATCGCGAAGGCCCAGGGCCTCGACTATTCGATGCTGCCAGAGAAAACACGCAAAGACTTGCAGGCCGCCCTCGACAAGGCCGGCAAGACCTTCGAAATGGTCAAGAACATCGAAGCAGCCGAAGCCGCTGAGATGGCATACGCGAAGGATTATAAGGCGCTGCATACCGAGACCCGTGCCGTCCAAACGATCATTCGTGACGACAAGGTAGAGATCAAAGCGATGGAAACGCAGTTACGACGTCTGCCGAAGGATCCTATTTACGACGCTCAGCGTGCCAAGCTGGAGGCGAGGATCGCCGCTGACAAAGCCGAGATTGCCGATTATGAAACCAGAATTCCTGAGACATTCGCTGCCCGGTACAAGGAGTTCAGGGCATTCTCCAAGAAGCACGACCTAGCGCGCAATCTCTATCGCCGAAACGTAGATCAAGCTTACGAGCCGGCCCGTGATTTTGCCGCTGTACTGGCCAACGTAGAGCGCCTTGCCACGCTTGAGGGTGAATACGCCAAACTTGTCGAAGAACTCTCAGCAGGTAATACGGAGCAAGCCTTGTCGACAACTGAAGGGATTCTCGCGGAGCTGCGGTCCATGCCCGGCTCGTACGAGTTAGACCGTGCCTTGGCCGATGTGCAAAGGGCACTGAAACGAAATCCACCTGCTCTCGAAGATGCCGTCTCGAATATGGATAAAGCGCAATCGGTGTTCACCGACGAACTAGCTTGGCGGCGTGAAGCGGCGGACAAGATCGGTTCCGATTTCAAGGCTTACGTCACGGCAATCGAAGACACCATCGGCGTGCGTCAGTTGGACCGTATCCCCGAGGATATGGCGCTCGATGTCGCGGCCTGCCAGTCCGTACATCGGGATCTTTCGCTGAAATTCTAATCTAGAAAATGGTGCCGTCCGGCACTCCGAAAGGCGCACGAATATGAGCGGTGTCGTCGCCGCATCGTTATGGATGGTGGGAGCGTTGTTCTCGTTCACCGGCATGGCTCTCGCCGGACGAGAGCTTTCGGTCGAACTGAACACGTTCCAAATCCTGTTCTTCCGCAGTCTGATCGGCTTGCTGATCATCGCTGTCATCATCTCGCGGACAGGATTGGCCCCGCTACGTGTTGCCAGTATACCGCATCACATATTGCGCAATGTGATCCATTTTGGGGGACAATACGGCTGGTTTTTCGCGATCTCGATCCTCCCCCTGGCCCAAGTCTTCGCCTTCGAATTCACGGTGCCGATCTGGACCGCCATTCTTGCCGCTCTCATTCTAGGTGAACGCATGACAGGCCCGCGCGCCGCCGCCATCGGTATCGGCTTTTGCGGCATCTTGGTCATCGCGAGGCCAGGCATGGTGCCGTTCGAAATCGGCGCCCTGAGCGCCCTTTTGAGTGCAATCTGCTATGCCACATCACATACGTTGACCAAGCGCCTGACCCGGACGGATACCCCCCTCGCGGTCATTTTCTTTATGACGCTCCTGCAACTGCCCATGGGTGGCATCCCCACTTTCTTGGACTGGACGACACCGTCGTGGGCGATGACACCCTGGTTGCTTCTGGTCGGCTTTACCGGCCTCAGCGCACACTATTGCATGGCGCGTGCCTTTGCCCATGCCGATGCGACGGTCGTTGTGCCGATGGATTTCCTGCGTCTGCCGTTAATCGCACTCTTGGGATTGGCGGTATATCACGAACCGCTTGATGTATGGGTATTGGCCGGAGCGGTCATCATCTTCGCCGGCAACTTCATGAACGTTTTGGTCGAACGGCGGCAGCGCAGCCGCTAGGCCGCACGGCGCGCCCGCTTCAGATCGGCTGGGCTAGTGCCGTACTGACGCTGAAAGGCGCGAGTCAGAGCTTCGGGGCTGGTATAACCGTAACGCCTCGCCACTGCACCGACGCGCTCTCCCCGCTCCAACTCCTGGAACACAAGCGTCATCCGCCAGCGCCGCAGATACCCCTTTGGCGTTTCGCCCAGCAGATTCTTGAAGACATCGCAAAAGCGGCTTAACGACATACCCGCAACTTCGGCAAGATCGTCATTGCGCCAGTCTCGGCCGGGCATGTCGTGCATGGCAACAAGGGCACGGCTGATCTTCGCATCGGCAAGTCCGGCCAGAAGACCCGACTCCGTCGATCCGCGTTCGATCTGATCGCGTAGTATCCGGATTAACAACACTTCGGCCAGCCGGCCAAGGGCGACCGGTCCTCCGCAACGGCTTGATTGTGCCTCGCGCAGGAATACTTGGAGCAATAACGCGGTTTCATCATTGTCGACGCCAAGTGCCAGCGTCGACGGTAACGCTGCGAGCAAGGGATTCGCACTGCCGCCCCAATTGACCTGAGCTTCGATCAAGACAAACTCACCGACCGGCTGGGTGATTGCGCGACCGCTCGGTGAAAAAATGACCCGCGTGGGTTCCTGAGTCCCGACATTGCCTAGAACGCGCATATTGCCGTTGCCTGGAGCGCACACCTCGACCGCAAGTGCAAACCGATGAATCAGTGATGAAAGCCGATCATACTTCATTGTCGGTGTTCCGATCAGATAATTGAGAGTTTATCGACTTTATATCTTGCTACACCTCATGTCAGCGATTTTTGACCCAAGAACACGCAGGAGAGAAACATGCTGATACCCCGCCAAAAAGTACCGGCACTGACATTACCGACCCTCGATCACGGTGAATTCGACCTCTACACCGATGGTTCGGAGCGCGGAACCGTGATCACGTTTTATCGCGGCTTACACTGCCCGATCTGCGCCAAATACCTGACGGAGCTTGAGAAACTCACAGAATCCTTTGCCGAACGCGGCGTGAAAACTATTGCGATCAGCTCAGATGGCGAGGAACGTACCCGCGCCATGCAGGAAAAAATCGAGGCAACGGGACTACGTTTCGGGTATGGCCTCAATCTCGCGAAAGCACGCGAATGGGGGCTTTATATCTCGACCAGCCGCGGCAAGACGTCCATCGGTATCGAGGAACCCGAACTGTTCTCGGAACCGGGTCTGTTCATGATACAGCCGGACGGCGCTCTTTATTACGGATCCGTGCAGACTATGCCGTTCGTCCGCCCGCACTTCTCGGAGCTGGTTGGAGCTCTCGACTTCGCCATTGAAAAGAATTACCCGGCACGCGGTGAATACACCGGCGCTGTCTAAATTTCCGCCTCTATACCCAACGGGCCAAAAAAATGGCCCGTTGGGGAACGGGCCTCAGAGTTTCGCAGGGTTGGTTCGCCACAGGAATTACCCATGCAATATGCCACGTCCGCACAGCCGATTGTAAACAATCAGGTTCTTACACTATACCTATTGTAAAAAGCGTGGGATTTACGCTGGTTCGTCGTCCCAAGTCTTCTTGGGCATCGGCAGACCGGCAAAGTCCTCGTCGGTCAGGGGCTGATCAATGGGGATGCCGAAGTCTTCCTCGAGCAGCATCATGATCTGCCGCACATGCTGACCTGAATGCCAGCATGTCCTTTCCAGAACCTCATACATCGGACGTTCGCCGTAGTATGTCTGAACAATGGTTTCCGTGCATTCGACGTCGGGATTCTTGATCCACCAGTCCTTGACCTGCTGACGGATATCATCGCCAAAGCGCGCGATATCGTCACCGGTCTTCATCCACGGTTCCGGCCCCAGGGCCAGGAAGTCATAGGATAATTCACCACCCTGTGCCGCAGACAAGAACCCCTGCGGGATGCGGAAGATGTGGTTGGCAAGATGGCCGAGCGTCCGTTTGCGGTTACGGACGTTCTTATCCAATTCCTCAGTCGGCAGTTGACGGATAAACCGCTGCGCGCCGGCCAAAATCATATCCAATTTTTCGACAAGTTCCGGACCGGAAAGGACGCCGCCTTCTGGCGCTTCAATCCCCAAGAAGTCAGAGACGTCAGTCAGAATTTGCGAATAGACCCACTCGTCGCCGCGACGCACGACAGGAATACTCTCCGCCCCGAGGGTTTTGAGGTCTTCCCAGGCAGCCGGGTCCTTCTGAATGTCTATGGAAACGAAGTCAATCTCACGGATCGACAGGAACTCTTTGGTCCTTAGACAACTCGTTCAGCCGGGGCGCCAGTAAACTTTTACCGGTTCAGCATTCATAACCGTAGTATGGGGCTCGGATTTGCCTACTGTCAAAACATAAACGACATTAAATGCCGCTAGTATTCCAAAAACAATCTAGATATTCTTTCCACCTGAAGGGGCAGAGATAGACCCCATGACTTCCTCTGGCATTTGTGATTTCTCTTACTAGGAACTGGGGTGCTCCCGGACATGAAATCGTTGAAACAAATCGGTGTACTCGTCGTCATTGGCGCTGTTGCGCTTGGTGGGTACTACGGCTGGCAAACCTATGGGAATGCTGCAGAAGGACCAGACACAGGGAAGAAATCAAAGGCACGCGCTGTCGTTGTTGAGACAGAAGCCGCCGCTTACCGTGAATTGGACATTCTCATAGAGGCGGTCGGCTCGACCCGCGCCGTACGTTCGGTCGAGATCACACCGTTGGCAGCTGGCCGTATCGCCGAGATCGGCTTTAGTGCTGGCAAGTCGGTCCAAGCCGGCCAAGTACTACTGCGCCTCGACGACGATATTCAGCGCGCCGACTTGGCGGAAGCCGAAGCGCGACTGCGCGATGCCGAAAACAACCTGAAACGATCCGAGACGCTGAAGAAGTCCAACGCCGTCTCGGCAGCGACGGTCGAGAGCCTGACGGCGCAATTGGCCATTGCCAAAGCTGACCGTGACCGCGCCCGGCGCCGTCTAAAGGACCGGGTCGTGACAGCCCCTTTCGACGGAGTCGTCGGCTTCACTAATCTAGAGGTTGGCGCCCGCATCGAAGAAGGTGACGTCGTGACCGTTCTGGATGACCTGTCCACGGTCGAGGTCGAGTTTTCCTTGCCGGAGATGTTGTTCGGCAAAGTCGATGTCAACAAACGCGTCGTCGCCGATGCCGCGCCGTTCCCAAACCGCACTTTCGAAGGCAATATCGTACAAATCGATAGCCGCATCGATCCGGTTTCCCGTGCCTTTAAGGCCCGCGCCGAGGTGAACAATACGGATAAGGCTCTGCCGAGCGGCATGTTCGTGCATTTGTCGGTCGTCCTTGAGGCAGAACGGGCCCTGGTGGTCCCCGAAGAAGCGCTGATCGTTGACGGCACACGCGCCTATTTGTTCGCAGTGAACACCACCGGTGACAAGCCGCGCGCGGAGCGACGTTACGTTACCAGCGGCCGGCGTGCGTTCGGTGTGGTTGAGGTACTGGATGGTGTCAGCGACGGCGAACTCGTCATCGTGCGCGGTCATCAACGTGTCCGAGACGGCTCGCTCGTGAAAATGGGCGAAGAAAAGAAAATGGCCGAGCCGCCCAAAGGCGGCGAAGCCGGGTCCTAAAACTTATCACAATGCGGCTCTTTTCTTAGAAAGCGAAAGCCATGACTCTGTCCGATCTGTCGATCCGTCGTCCTGTTCTGGCCATTGTCGCCAGTTTGTTGATTGTCGTTGCCGGTATCGGCTCGTTGTTCTCAATTCCGATCCGTGAACTGCCGGATATCGACTCCGCGGTCGTCACCGTTCAGACCTATTACACGGGTGCCTCACCTCAGATCGTGGATACCGATATCACGGAGATCGTCGAAAGTTCCGTTGCCGGCGTCTCTGGCGTGAAGAATATATCCTCGCAAAGCCGCCGAGGACGCAGCCGCACCGTCATCGAATTTGAAACCGGCCGTAACATTGACGAAGCCGCCAACGATGTGCGCGATGCCGTCGGCCGTATCCGTGGCGACCTGCCGGACGGCGCCGATGAACCGACGGTGGTCAAGAACGATAGCGACTCCGACCCGGTTATGCGCCTTGCCGTTTCCTCGGACCGCCACTCGCCGGAAGAAATCACGGACTATGTGGAACGCTTCGTCATTGACCGCCTATCCACCCTCAGTGGTGTCGCCAGCCTGGATATGCGCGGCGAGCGTCGCTATGCCATTCGCATCTGGGTTGACCGTCGTGCATTGGCTGCCCGAAACCTGACGGTCGGCGATATCGAATCTGCTATTAAAAGCAACAACATTGAACTGCCCGCCGGTGAGATCGAATCCCGCCAGCGCCTGCTCGAGATCCGCTTGGATGGGCGCCTTGCAACCGTCGAAGGCTTCCGCAACATCGTCGTCGCCACGGTCGGCGGGTATCCGATCCGCCTCGGCGACATTGCCCGCGTCGAACGCGGTGTCGAGAACGAGGACACCATTGTACGCGCCAACGGCCAACCCGCCGTCGGTCTACAGGTCGTCCGCCAAAGCCAGGCGAACACCATGGAGATTTCCGAAGCGGTGCGCGCCGAAATCGAACGCATGCGCCCGACCTTGCCTGAAGGCATGCAGATTATCGTCGGCTCCGACGATGCCTTATTCATCGGCGCGTCGATCCGCGAAGTCCTGATCGCCTTGGGGATCTCTTTAAGCTTGGTCGTGCTGGTCATTCTGCTGTTCTTGCGTTCGGTGCGCGCGACCATGGTCCCAGCCGTGACAATCCCCGTTGCCTTAGTCGGCTGCCTGTCGCTGATCTCTGCATTCGGGTTCTCGATCAACGTGCTGACCTTGCTGGCACTGCTGCTCGCCATCGGACTCGTCGTCGATGACGCGATCGTCGTGCTCGAAAACATCAAGCGGCGTATCGACGGCGGTGAAACGCCGATGGTTGCCGCCGTGCGCGGCACCAAGCAGGTGACATTCGCCGTGCTCGCAACGTCGGTGACCCTGATTGCCGTGTTCGTCCCAATCTCGTTCCTTGGCGGTCAGGTCGGCCGCCTGTTCAGCGAATTCGGGCTGGTGATGGCGTCTTCCGTCGTCATTTCCACGTTCGTCGCCTTGAGTCTTTGCCCGATGATTGCCTCGCGCCTACTGAAATCGCGTAAAGAGAAACCGGCCGAAACATCGAGCGCCGCCGCAGATGACGACGAAGCCATGGCCAAATCGTGGGTCGGCCGCTCGTACCGGTCGCTGCTAGAACGCTCGATCGGCGCACCGCTGGTCGTCCTCGTGCTGTGCGGCGTCTTCGTCGGCGGCGCGGTGCTCTTCTACAACGACCTACCTCGGGAATTGGCTCCCCGCGAAGACCGCGGTGTTGCATTCGTGCCGATGACGGCACCGCAAGGCGCCAGCACCGATTACACGAACCAGCAGACCAAGATTGTCGAGCGTTTCCTCGAGCCCGAGGTTAAGAACGGTAACATCCAGACCGTCTATTCTTTGGTCGGCTGGGGGAATCGCCCCTATCGCGGCTTCGTGGTTATGCGCCTGGCGCCCTGGGAAGAACGCGCGGATTCACAGGCAGAAATCGTCAAACGCATCCAACCAAAAGCACGCTCACTTCCTGGGGCCCGCGCTTCCGTCGCCAGCCCGGCAGGACTTGGTCTGCGCGGCAACTCGACGCCGCTGCGTATCGTTATCGGCGGCGCCAATTTCGATGACGTCAAGGAATGGGCAGCCGCGCTGCTGGAACATGCAGAAGCGAATGACGGCCTACTCAACCCGGAAATCGACTATGAGGAAAATCAGCCGCAGCTCGATCTGACGCTCGACCGGCGCCGAGCCAACGATCTTGGCATCAACGCCAACGAGATCGCGTCAACCCTGCAGGTCATGTTCGCTTCTCGCGAAATCACGACCTATGTCGACCGCGGCCGCGAATATCCGGTCATCGCCCAAGCACGTAAAGAAGACCGCCGGACACCGAATGATCTGGACAACGTCTTCGTCCGCTCCGGTAACAGCGATCGCTCGCTGGTGCCGTTGAACGCGCTCGTTACGGCACGTGAAAACGCTGCCGCCGCCGAATTGCGGCGCTACGACCGTCTGCCGTCGATTACGATCCAGGCGGGCCTATCACCGGACTACGCACTTGGAGACGCCATCGACTATATGGAAGAAGGGGCTGCGCGTATTCTACCGGCCGGCGCCAGCCTTGGCTACTCCGGGCAGACGGCGACCTTCAAAGATACCTCCGGCGACATCGCGTTCACGTTCGCCATCGCTCTCCTGATCGTCTTCCTGGTGTTAGCAGCACAGTTCGAAAGCTTCGTTCATCCGCTGGTGATCATGCTCTCGGTGCCGCTCGCCGTGGCCGGCGCCATTTATACGCTGATGATCACGGGCCTATCCATAAACGTCTATAGCCAGATCGGAATTATCCTATTGATTGGGCTCATGGCGAAGAACGGTATTCTGATCGTCGAGTTTGCAAACCAACTGCGCGACGAAGGTAAATCCGTACGAGAGTCCGTCATCGAAGCATCCGTGCTGCGGTTCCGCCCCATCGTCATGACTGTGATCTCAACGATCCTCGGTGCCGTACCGCTGGTCCTCGCCTCCGGCGCCGGTGCGGAAAGCCGCATCGCCATCGGCTGGGTGATCGTCGGCGGCCTGGGCTCCGCCCTGGTACTGACACTGTTCATGACGCCGGTGCTCTACAACCTCATGGCGGGCTTCTCGAAACCACGTGCCGCCGCGGAGAAAGCGCTCGAAGAAGAACTGTCCGTATCGAAAGGTCCTCCAAGCAGCTCGACGCAACCAGCGGAATAAAGACGCACCGTTGCTTGTTCGTCATACCCGATCTTGAGAAGATGGGGTAATGATGGAGGCACGGATATGACACCGCCCGAAGAACACGCTCGGCCGAGCGACAGCGAAACCATACGCGTTCTCAATAACCGCCGGAGTATACGGAAGTATCTGCCGGAGCCTGTCGGCGACGCTCAACTAGAGGCCATTCTTGAGGCCGCCTGCCGTGCCCCGACATCTTCGAATTTACAGGCCTACAGCATTCTGGTCGTCAGGGATGCGGAGAAAAAGGCTCGCCTCGCAGAGACCTGCGCCAAGCAGCAACATATTGCCGACTGCCCGGTCTTTCTTGTTTTCTGCGCCGATCTGACTCGGATTGAAGCAGCCTTTCAACGCAGCGGATTCGATTTGGACGGCAACAATCTGGAAATGGGTTTGGTCAGCAGCATCGACGCCTCGCTCGTCGGCATGGCGGCTTATGTCGCGGCGGACTCGCTCGGCCTCAAGGGTGTATGCATTGGCGCCGTCCGCAACAAGCCGGAAGCGGTGGCCGAGATTCTCGGTCTGCCGAACCGAGTCTACGCCGTTTTCGGACTTTGCCTTGGATACTCGGTGGCCGAACCTCGCCAAAAACCACGCATGCCGAAAGCCGGCATCGTCCATCAGAATGCCTATGACGCAAAGGCAGCACTGGCCCTGATCGACGCCTACGACGCCGATCTAAAAGCACATTATGATAGCGCCGGTATGGACAGCATAGATGATGCCTGGAGCGGCACGATCGTGAACAAGTTCTCGAAGAAGCCGCGCAGCGGCCTCCGCGATGCTCTGCAAAAACGCGGGTTCGATTTTCTCTGATCCTAAGGACCTGACGGCAATCCGCGCCTCGTATTGAATGCGCGTCGAGAGGCGATCAAAATGAAAGGCCCGGGCAATGCCCCGGGCCTTTCATCGTTAGGATCCGGCGCGCCAATCAGCAACCGGACGTGCATTTCCCGTCGGCGTCGAATGACATGGTCTTGCCGCTCAACGGAACATGAACCGGCATGTTCGCCGCTGTCATGAAGGTTTCCGTTTTCGTCCCGGCGATGACCTTGCCACCTTCCGTGCCGACTTCGTTGGCGTGGGATGCGATGACACTCGCCGGTTTGATCAAATCGTTGACGACATAGGCCGCTTCCATCGGCCCGGTTGTATAGGTATCGCCAATATTCATCACGGCAAGCTTCGCGTGGTACTGGTCACCCACGACTGTCTTTTGTTCGGCAGTGACGCCTGTGTCGCCCGACAAGTAGACAACCAGACCATTCGAAAACGTCAGCACGTAACCGGTCGGCGGGCCGGCATAAGCCGTCAGTCCAGCCGAAGACATCATCTTACCGAGATCACCGCCGATAAAGGCGCCGGAAATACCATTGGAGTGCACCGCCGGAACAGTCGTGACGGTGACGCCACCGACTTTGGTCGACGCACCAAAACGTACCAGCTTCGACTTCTTGGGATCGCCACCGTTCGCCTTCAGCTTTGCGCTGAAGAATGACGGCATTTCGCTGCCCGTGACGATGGTCGCGCCGGTCTTCAACGCGATATTCACCGTGTTCGTGTTGGGCGCAGCTCCGCTGGAGACGTCAGGCTTGCTACACGTTCCGGCACCCGGCGCCGGCAGGTGGCGGTCACCTGCATGATCGCCGTGCATGTGACTAACTAATAGAGCGTCAATCTTGCCGAGACGCGGATCTTCGGCGCCAGCTACGGTGCGTCCGGCATCATAAAGCAACCGCGTACCGTCCGGGTCTTCCAGAATCAACGCACGATCAAAACGGCAAAACTCGCCTTCGTGACTTCCAAGCGGTGTGACTTTGACATCTGCCGACGCTGCAGTGATACCTGTCAACGTGACAGCAACCGCAACAATAGCGGCTTTCCCAATTTGCATGAATTTCCTCCCAAAATAGCTTCGTTTCCCGAAACAATCGTTTTGCATTGATATTTACGCGCAGGATGACATTCCAGGTCAAGATTCAAAGCTCGAACACTTGGCCCGCGCTCACATACCCCAAGAAGCCGGCGGCATCAGCGTCGGGCAGATCTCCATCATTATAGTGATAAAGCCACATCTTTGCGCGGATATCGGATGGCAGTGTAGTTAGTTCCGTAAAATGCGCGTGCACGTCAGTCGGCGATGAAACCGTCTCGCAATCCTGAAAGATCACATCAGCCGCCGTGTAGAACGGCATCAGATTATCGCAATCGAAACGGGCATCCGTCGTCAAGAAGCTGCTGCGGCTGTCCGAGCGCATCATCAATCCGAAAGATGGCGACTCCTCGCCTGCGGTAATGAAATGAGTGACCCTGACCGGGGACATTTCCACATCGCCCCAGGCAAAGCATTCACCATCGCGGAAGGTGACGACCTCGAAATAAGTATCCAAATGAGCCGGGCCATCGTCGAGTTGGCCCATCCCGGCCTTGAGTGCGTTGGACCAAAGTGCGTCGACGATCTCCTCGGCGATGATCAAACGCGGCCTAGGCGCATCTGGATCGAAGAAGGATCGAAAAGCTAGCCACTCCATGCCGCCGATGTGATCATTGTGAAGATGGCTGATGTAAACCGTCGAAACATCCCTGTAGCCCATCCCCTGTACCACCATCGACCGCCTGATATCGGCGCCTGCATCGATCAACAACCCGCCCTCGTCGCCTGGGCTGGACACAAACATATTGCTTTGGAAATTGTCGGGGTTTTCGGTGAACGCGGACCCGGATCCGAGGAATCTAATACGCATCTAGGTATCCCGACTCAACTGAGGATACACTAGCGCGATTGGTTCCCGACGTCACGCGGTGATCGAGGCGCTTCTCAGCCGGTTTCCGAGTTCATGGTGGATTTCGGAAGGGTGACGGAAACAGTTGTTCCAAGCTCGGGCGATGTATCGAAAGTCACGGAGGCCCTGAGCATGTCGGCGGCTGATTGCATCATCGGCAAGCCGATCCCGAGGTTTTCGGCCTTCCACACCATGTTGATGTCGTAATCTTCGAACGGGCGCAGCAACCAGGGCAACGTTTCCGGATCCATACCGCATCCGTTGTCGGCAACGACGAGCGACCAACTTTCCGGACTATCCGACAGCACTACCTTCACAACCCCGTCGGGCGGCGTATAGTTCACGGCGTTCGAGACTAGGCTGCTGACGATCGAGCGCAAAAGCCTTTCATCCGAAAAGACGCTTCTAGGCCCGCCGGCAACATCGGCGACCAAGACAACGGATTTTCCTTCGGCTACCGATTGCCAACGCTCCACGACGTCGGAAACAACTGGTATGGGGTCGATCTCAGAGAGTTCGGGTGCAGGCGCGCCCGACGACAGCAGCGCCATATCCAAAACACTATCCAAGAGTGACAGGAGTTTGGTCGTACTGTGGTGGATATCGGCGGCGTAGTCCTTGTAGCGATCCCAATTTTCCGCGCCAGGACCGAATGCCTCGGCAGATAGAACCTGGGAAAAACCTAAGATCGACGTTAGTGGAATCCGCAGTTCGTGGGAGAGTTTCGCAAGAAACACCGCCTTGGCCTCGTTCGCACGCTCGGCAATCGCCAGAGCCCGCACCTGGTCTTCGCTATCCCGATGCAATCCCCTCTCAAGCTCGGCGATCTCGATGGCCTTGCGGATCGCGCGGGCAAGCCCCCGCGGCGTCACGCTGTCTTTGACGAGGTAGTCCGAAGCACCGCTTTTGATCGCTCGCGCGGCGATCTGCTCGTCCCCCTGACCAGACATGACGATCACCGGCGGCAGTTTCTCTTCGGATAATTTATCGAGCGCCTCAATCCCTTCGCCGTCGGGCAGACGATTGTCCAAGAGAATACAATCAAAAGCATCGTGTGGCTGGTTCAGGAAGTCTCCGGCTCGCGAAACTTCTACAACTTCCGCGTCCATGCCGCTTGAGCGCAAGAGTCTACGCATCAGGCTTCTGTCGGCCGGATTGTCATCAATGATCAATAACCGCAAGTGCATATCGTCAAGCCCAGGAGGAGAGTCTTCCGATTTTAGCGGGCAAGAAGCTGCTACGTCTAGATCATCAAACAATCACCAAGCATTAAATTCGCGCGAACGGCTGGGCTAGACGGCCTATAAAGCTCGAAAACGATAGGGGGGCAGAGGTAACGGCAAGGCAGATGCAATCTTCACCCGGATCCGCCACTGGCCTGTGCACGATTCCAGCGTCCGCGAACTCAACGTCACCACGGGAAAATGACTGGTCGCCGTCTCTGAAACCACCGGCAAGGACGAGGGTCAGTTCTTCGCCTTTGTGGCCATGCTCCAACACACCTGTTCCACCAGCAATCCGCAACAGACGAACCGAGGAGTCGCCCTCCGTTCCTTCCAAAATTGCTTGGCGCACGCCAGGACCGATCCGTCGCCAGCGCACGGCATCGACATCTCCGCCGAAGCGTGCACGGACGGGTGCCGGCAAAACCGGCTGTCCATTATAGGCAGGCGGCTTCGGCAGCGACATTTGCACTGGGCTCTTGTCGAGAGACGCCATCACCTGTGCAAGGCCGTTATCAGACATGGCCACGGGTGATAGATCTTCGAGAAAAACCCCACCCATCTCCTCGGCCAACTGGACCGTCTTCCGGCATACCGGACAAAGCGACAAGTGTGCGGCGACCAGGAGCGAAAAACCTTCATCTAGTTCACCCGCGGCATACGACAACAAAACATCGTCATCGATATGGTGGTTAATCGTCATTTCTCTACGTCCTCAAATGCTTTGCGGACACGGCCGAACGCGAGCCTCAGCCGCGACTTTACCGTGCCAAGCGGGATCCCGAGTTCCTCGGCAATCTCGCTGTGAGATTTATCTTCAAAAAACGACAACTGGACAACTTGCGCCTGTTCTTCGTTCAGTTCCTTCATCGCCGTGCGGATCAGAACCGCATACTGTTCACGCTCAACGCGGTCGTCTGCGGCCTCCTCGGCTTCAGGGACCAGAGCCGGATCATTAGGATCCAACTCGGGTCGATTGATCTTACGAAATGCATCGATCCTTAGATTACGTGCGATCGTAAAAATCCATGTCGAGGGTGCCGCTTTGGAACGGTCGAACTGTACGGCCTTGCGCCAAACCATCAGCATGGTCTCTTGCGCCAATTCGTCGGCAAGCGAACCATCGGTACCGAGCTTCAGCATGTAGGCTTTTACACGCGGTGCAAAGTGTCTGAACAGCGCCTCGAATGCGTCACGGTCCTGCTCGGCAGCGATACGCGCGACTAAATCGGCGGCATCCCCGGGCCGGTCTGCAGAAAGCTCGGTCATTTCGGCTCGCTTACAACGACGCGCCAGCGGCGGCAAATGCTGAGAGAGCGATACACGACCTGGCGGCCGAAAAAACGGTCGATCTTCATTGCGTTCCGAAAGAATGGCATGTTCCATGTTAATGATTACGGTCCCAGGCCTGCAACGGATCATTTTTTGTGGCGTGCCGAACCAGTGATCCGTCGGACGGTTCAACGCGTATTCCTTGCAGCACAAAGTCTTGTCGAAATCAGACCGCTCCTAGGAGGCCTAGCCGATCATGCCGCATCCGACCCAACCTCAAAGATTTGCTGTAATAGGAAGCGGTATCTCCGGGCTGTCTGCGGCTTGGCTGCTTAATAAAGCTCATGATGTGGTTCTGTATGAACGTGAAGGGGTGCCCGGCGGGCATTCTAATACGGTTCGCGTCGATGGCAGCGTCGGTCCGGTCGATGTCGATACGGGGTTCATCGTCTATAACGAATGGACGTATCCAAACCTTTGCGCCCTATTCGATCATCTCGGCGTCGCAACACAGCCGTCGGACATGTCGTTTGCGGTCTCTGCAAACCACGGCGGGTTTGAGTACTCAGGGCGATCGCTGGCTGGCCTTTTCGGCCAGCCAAGCAATCTGGCACGTCCCCGGTTCTGGCGCATGCTCCGCGATATTAAACGCTTCTATGGCTCGACACCGGGCATGCTCAAGAAAGGTGCGCTGGACGGCATCAGCCTCGGCACTATCCTTGAACAGGGAAAATATTCCGACGATTTCCAACGAGATCACCTTCTGCCAATGGCCGCCGCAATCTGGTCCGGTACAGTGGAAGGCATGCGGGATTATCCGGCATCCGCTTTCGTACGCTTTTTCGTCAATCACGGCCTGCTGAACTATTTGGACCGCCCGATCTGGCGGACCGTCAGTGGTGGATCCAGGCGCTATGTCGAGAAGATAACTCAGAACCTGACCGTCAGAACATCGACGGGGGTCGCCAGCATCACACGGACCCCAAACGGCGTCATCGTCAAAGACACCCACGGACACGAAGATCGGTTCGACGGAATTATCTTGGCAACCCATGCCGACACGGCCTTGTCCCTGCTGCAAGATGCAAGCGACGACGAGTACCGCCTGCTGTCTCCGTTCAAGTATCAGCGAAACACGGCCGTGCTGCATGCCGACGATGCGCTGATGCCAAAGCGCAAGCGCATGTGGTCAAGCTGGAACTACATCGCCGATCCGCAGGAGAACGGTGACACAAGCGTCTGTGTCACCTACTGGATGAACTTGTTACAGGGTCTGGACCCGCGCCAACCGTTGTTCGTAACTCTGAATCCAACCCGCACGCCCCGTGACGAACGGCATTTCCGCACGTTCGAGTACGATCACCCCTTGTTCGACACACACACGGAAAGCGCGCAACGCGAGTTGTGGCAGCTTCAGGGCCATAATCGAACCTGGTTCTGCGGCAGCTACTTCGGTGCCGGCTTTCATGAAGACGGTTTGCAATCCGGACTTGCCGCCGCAGAGCACGCGGGTGCCGTCCGCCGCCCTTGGCAGGTGGAGAACGAGTCCAGCCGAATCCACCTTGCCACAGTGCAGAAGGCAGCCGCATGACTTCCCCCGCCCTTTCCATTTACGAAGGTCAGGTTGTCCACCGCCGGCTGCGACCCAAGGCGCACAAGCTGAACTATAGGGTCTTCTCACTTCTCATCGACCTGGACCGCTTGGTTGAGGCTAATCGAGTCAGCCGGCTATTCAGCATCAATAGCTGGGGCGTACTATCGTTTCTTGAGAGAGATCACGGCGACGGCCGCGAGACCGGCCTAAAGGCCTGGGTGCTCACGCAGATCGCAGAAGCGGGGGTGTCGACAGACGGCATTCGCGTACAGGTTCTTTGTTACCCCCGGTTCTTCGGTTACGTCTTCAACCCGCTGACCGTCTATTTCTGCACAGACCTCGATGGGCGGACGCGTGCCATGCTTTATCAGGTTAACAACACGATGGGAGAACGGCACACCTACGTCATCGTCACCCGTGGCGACGATAACCCGACGCTGCGGCATGCGTGCGACAAAGCCATGTACGTGTCGCCGTTTACGCCGATGGAGAGCCGATATGCCTTTTCCATCAAGCCGCCGGCCGGCGACGTGTGCGTTGCCATACGACAGAGCGATGGAGACGGCCCGCTGCTGGACGCCAGTTTCACTGGACGCTTCGTCGCCGCGTCACCTCGGACAATATTGAGCACCCTCTTGCGTCACCCGCTTATGACCCTCAAAATTATAGGTGGCATTCATTACGAAGCGCTGCGCTTGTGGCAAAAGGGCGTGCCCGTCTTCCACCACGAACCGCAGCAGAAAGGAACAGTCAGCATCGTTCCCTCAACGCTTAGTGCATCGAGGTCACAATGATTGAACAGTCCGAAAATTCGTTTGGCAACGTCGCGGCAAAATGGCTGCATGGTCTTCTGGACAGCATTGCCACAGGCTCTTTAAAATTGACCACGCCAGGCGGCGCTGTCGTCGAGTTCAACGGCGCGAAACCGGGTCCGAAAGCCGATATCTATGTTCACCACTGGCGTGCCGTGAGGCGCATGTTATCGCGTGGCGACATCGGCTTCGCAGAAGGGTATATAGCAGGCGATTGGTCGAGTGCCGACGTGACAGCGCTGCTGGAACTCGCGGCGTTGAACCGCGAAACTATCGAAACTCGAGTCCGTGGCAACAGCTTAGTCCGCCTATACGAGCGTCTCTGCCACATGATGCGCGCTAACACGAAGCGCGGCTCGCGCCGTAACATCCTCGCGCACTACGATCTCGGCAACGACTTCTACCGGGAATGGTTGGACCCAACGATGACCTATTCGTCCGGGATCTACCATCACCCGAACGATCCGCTGGACGCGGCACAATTGCGAAAATACGAGCGCTTGGCGCGCCGTCTCAATCCTCGGACCGATCAACACATTCTCGAGATTGGTTGTGGGTGGGGTGGCTTTGCGACATACCTCGCCGGGACCTACGGATGCCGCGTCACGGGCATCACCCTTTCCGACGAACAATATGCCTTTGCGACTGATCAGGTCGCCCGCGCGGGCCTCAGCGACCGCATCGATATCCGCGTCGAGGATTACCGCGACGTGTGTGGCACGTTTGACGGCATTGCCTCTATCGAAATGTTTGAAGCCGTCGGCGAGAACAACTGGCCGCTCTATTTCGACACCGTCCGGTCACGGTTGGCAGACCACGGCAAGGCGGTGTTGCAGGTCATCACCATCGACGAAACCCGCTACGACGACTACCGACGCAACGCCGATTTCATTCAACGTTATATCTTTCCGGGCGGCATGCTGCCGGCGCCGAGTGTATTTCGTGCCCGTGCAGAGGAAGCCGGCCTCAAACTCCGCGACAGCTTTTTTTTCGGCGTGAGCTACGCCAAGACTCTAGCTGAATGGCAGGTGCGGTTTCGCGAGCGTTGGCCGGTAATCGAGAAGTACGGTTTTGATGATCGTTTCCGGCGTGTCTGGGAGTATTACCTCTCGTACTGCCAGGCCGGGTTCTCCACCGGCGGCATCAATGTCGGACAGTTCGTCCTGACACGGTCGTAGCTCAGGGTAAATCCAAGACGTGCACGGCAAAACCGAGACGCGATAGCCGCTGTCTCGCCGCATCAAGTGCGGCGCTGTCCGTCGGCGATTCTAACAAATCGTTATACCAGGGCTGCGATCCGTTGACGTCGACGGGGCCGAAAATCACGACGAGACGTAGTATGCTTTCCGCCGACAATGGCGTTTCGGTTTCAAACGTCCAGGATCGACCGCCGGCCTCACCGTTGCCGCGCAAAACCCGGGCGGGCTTGCCGCCGTTCCCCAGTCCCTCTGGCCAATATGCCAACCGTCCGATAACAACCGGACCATCAGCGAAAGCCCGCATATGCAGACCACAAACCGAGATGACTTCAGGGAACGTTCCCGTGGGATAGCTCGTGTACTTATCGATGTCAGTACAAGTCTCTCCCACAGGCACGCCGGAGAAGGCCCCCTCGATACGGATATCATGGGTTGCCGGGCGCCACATGCCGATCCAAAAACGAAACAGGTCGGCCTGGATTTTATTGATCCCTTCCATCGCGTCGAGTTCCGTCTCTAAGTCCAAAAGCCGCCCATCCGAATGCATCGCGCCCCAACGCGCCGGATCAATACCGAGCCAGAAAAAGACGGCAGCGATAGCGATGGCCAACAACAAGCCCTTCAGATGCTGCCTTTTCGAACCTGAGTTCAGTGGTTTCGCTTTAAGCGGTTGGGCGGGCTGTGGAGCAAGCCCCACGGCCGTGATCGCTTCATCGACCGACGCGATACGAATGACTGGTGTGCCTCCCGCCTCCATCGCTTGCGGTTCGCCATTAGCTGGCACGAGGATCACGGCGTCCTCGGTCGGCGTTAAGGCGGCGAGTTTTCGGTCAACGTAGTCGACAGCACGAACACTCCCGTCATGAGCGACCTCGCCCGTCGCATAGACGGTCCGGCCTAGGCCCCCTTGTGCGGCTGCGATATGGGCGAGATAGGCACCGAGTTGCCAGGACTGTCCCTCATCGATCCGACCCGAAACATCCATACGATAGCTAGCATGACCGGTCATGCGTTCGATCAGCCCCGTCGGCTGACGGACGAAGGCATTGTAGGCATTGCTGATTGGTAGCGCCTCGGCACGTCCATCGACACAAACGACGGACCGCACACCTGGTGCTTCCTCGACGATACTCTGGACCTCGACCGGCCCCTCGGTCGTCAGAATAAAGACCTTCCCGGACTTCACGCTAGAAACACCTCGGTCATCGGATCCCCGAACAGGCGATAGGCAACGCTGTCGAACTCAAGTATGACCTGTGTTTCCGCGCCGTCGAAATCCGGCAGTCGTAAATGCACGACGGTGCCGTCGTCGCTCATAAGCGATAGTCGCGACGGTCTGCGGTTCTGTTCGTTGCGCAAGGTCACCACAAGATATGCATGGCTGCTGCGCGCTTTTGACGCCATCATCTCTAGCAATACGCCACCGCTGTCACGCCGCATCATCTCTCCGCTTGCCGCCGCCGCCGAGCGCGGCAACGCATACTGGGACAAATTCGCCATCAGCCGCCTGACGTCCATTTTCAGTTTCGAGTCGCGTTGCAGAGCATCCAAGAAACCCGGGCCGGGCTGATAAGCTGGGTCTGATACGTAAGCATAGACTTCGGCGAAATCAGGCCGTTTCGCGACGCCACCGAACAAACTCTCCGAGGCGTCGAGAGCATCGAGCGCAGCCAGTGCAAGGCGCGTCTCGGGTGTATCAGCCGGCATGTGAAACCTCCGTCTCGGCGACATAGAGTCTCTTGAACATGTGAGAGAATTCGACACCGTCCGATGCCTCCAGAGCACTCCAATCACGCCCGCTCTGCTCCGCCTCCAGGAAACGCCGAACGTCGGCGATCAAAGCCAGCAACGCGGGAACCGTCTCGGCCATGATCATCACCGTCTCTTCGTCGGGGTCGCCTTTGAACCCAAGACGGTTGACAGAACGGAAAGCCACGCGAGCATCCGCCAGCAAGGCCTGAATTTCATCGCCCTCGGAATCCGGCTTTTCGTTTAGAAATTTTCGTAGCGCTTCGCGTTGAACTAGGCTGACGATATTGCCGTCGGCCGAGCCGCCCTTGTATGCCAGCGCCTGCCAATCCAGGTCTGGCGCCAGCGCCAACGCCAGGTCGCACGACGCTTCATGACCGGCAGTGAACAGCGTCCAGAGCGCTGCCATTGCCGTCTTTTCTAACGCGGCAAGCGTCGCTTCATAGTGCCGTAATTTGTCTCTGTAATAATCTCCCTCCGGCGGCGAGATCAGCGCGTCCATATCAGAGCTATTGCGGCGGACGGCGTTCGACAACTGCAATTGCCGCGCACCGTAAACGCCGTTGCGCAGGACCGACACTGGCAGGCGCCGAGCCACATTTGGGCTGGAGGGGATATCCGACAGAATCTCCGCTTCCGTCCTATTGACGAATTTGACGCTGTCGCCGGACGAGGTCAGCACACGCGCCAGCGAGCTTTCATCTTCGGAGATCAGTTCGGCAACTTCGGCGACGTCGTCCGGGTCGATTTCGCCGGCTTCACGGTCGGTGCCGACCACCCGGGCCAGGTTCGCGGCGCGACGCGCGCCGGCGACTTCGAGGGCGCCGACCAGCCTCTTCGCCGTCTCGAACACACTTCTATACGTGCGTGCCTCAACCCGCCCGTCGAGCGCATTCTCCTGCCAATACGCTAGGACGACCGGATCGTCGATAGAATCCAGCGAGGTTCGGTTCCCTGCCCGCGCCGCAGTGAATGCCAGGAAGTCACGTTCACGCCGCTGGCGTTGCGCCGGCGGCAAATGATCCTTGAGATACGCATAGACTAGGCGCTGGAGGTGACCAGCGGTCGCCGAAACCTTCTCTGCCGAAATGCCCATTTCATTGAAGGCTGCCGTTGCCTCATCGACTTCAGCATAGCCGATCGCTGTGACGAGAAATTCCAACATCGCCGACAACACCGGCATCCGGCTGTAGGCAATCAGGAATCCCGCGCCATCGTCCGAAACTGCGATACCGTTACCCTTCATCCGCACGAGACTGTCATCGGCAACGATATCAGCGAAGGCCGATTTGAAGGCAAACGTCGATGCCCGGTCAATTCCCCAGAAAAGATGTTCGAACCGCCGCCCACCGGCGGACGCCGCCGCCAGCAGATAAGTGAGTTCCAAAATCATCTTTCCGTACGTCCGGCAGACGATGGCGCGCGACAGCGTGCGGCAGACCTTCGGCGCATATCGTGGCCCACCATCCGCCGCCGTCGCCTGCTCGATACAGGCAAAAACGCTGCGAAGCGCCTCGCTCTTCCCTTCTTCGAGATTGAGTTGTTCGAGTGACGTCGCCATGCCAACCTTTTCCGCGAACCAGGAGAAAGATTACCCGGAACGAGGGACCGGCGAAACCACTCACAAGTTTTAGGCAGACACCCCTTCGATTTCCGCCTTCAGTGCCGCGCGCACATCATCCGGCGGTACCGTCGATTTCCGCGTATTCATATCATAGAAAACGTTGATGCTTTCGGCTGTCGCCATGCACGTGTCGCCGAGAAAAATACCGTAACCCGATGTAAAGGACTTGTTGCCCATGCCGATAAATCGCGCGCCTACATCCACCGTACCGGGGTAATGCATCTCTGCCATATAATTGATCACGACTCGCGCCAGGATGAAGTCCAGCCCCGAGTGATCGAAGCGATCAACCAGTTCCTGGATTAGCATTGTCCTTGCCGCTTCGACGTAGGCCGCAAACGAGACGTTATTTACGTGTCCCATGCTGTCTTGGTCGGAAAACCGGATCGTGACAGGTGTAAATTGGCGATACGACGCACGCGCCGTCAAATCGATGGGTGTATCAGTCATATTCTCTCTTCAGATGTTTGAAAATTGATCTTTGGTAACGGGGGCAATCTCGTCGAGGGCTTTCTGTGCATCCACGCCGATCAACTCACTCAACGCTTGGATCTCTACAACTTCAGACTCTCGTACGACCCCATCGGCCTCGCTGATGGCATGGCAGATGACGATTAGCAGCGCCCCCGCCTCGCGATCTTCCGCCGCCGCTTTGACGGCACTTCGGACGTCGGCGACTGCGAGGCCACCCTTGCGTAGCAAACTGACGTAATGAAGATACCGTTCGACCCCCGTATCCGGTTCGTGATCACGAAGTAGGTTCAGCACGCGCATCAAGCGGCCGACCTCGGCACCCTCCTCCAAGGAGGCATCCCCGTCGGCAATCGCGACGAGCGCCGCCGCCGCCATGGCACCGTCCAAAAACGCGCGACTACGATGGCGCGCGAATATTCGCCGGGTCTGGCCAGAGAACCGTTCTAGTAGTCCGCTCAAGAGCAAAGTCCTTTTGAGTATTATGTGAGCTTGGGATGATTCTAACACGCCCCGCAGTCTTTGCTAGGGCGGGCAAAAAAAATCACCAGGTCCGTCGACCCGGTGAAGGAGTATCAAAGTGAATGTACGTTAACCCTACTTCACGGCGCGCATCTCCACAGTGACGACAGTCACAGAACGCCATTTTTTTATTTATTCGGATTCAATGAGTTATATGCCTTGAATGGAAACGGGGCCGCAAACTAAGCTTTTCCCTCCCCAACCGGAGCTGAAATATGGCCGAAGCGTCCCTAAAAGCGGGCATCTGGATTTCCGCGCAAGTCCGTCTTTGCGACATACAGTCGCTCCCCGCCGTGGTGCGACGCCGGGGTGATCCCGACGCCGGCTCGATTATCATTCGTATCGACAGACTTGATGGCCGCTCGCGTTTGTTGACGCAGGTCAGGGATGCCAACGGCCAGCGCTGTTGGCTCTCTGCCCTGGGCGAAGAAGCCGCGCCGGATGCGGAGGTCGAAGCCTACATAGAAAGACGGCTGACATCCGACCCGGACATCTGGATTTTGGAGATCGAGGATCGAGACGGCCGCTACGAAGCGGATGCGCCGATCCTTACCTGACCGGTGGTCTAGGCCGTGCGCAAGATGAGATGGTAGCCGAAATCGGTCTCTACGACGCTGCTCAGCGAGCCAACTTCCAGATCGAAAGCCGCCGTTTCGAATTCCGGCACCATCATGCCGCGACCGAACATGCCAAG
The DNA here is from genome assembly GCA_965216765.1 of Rhodospirillales bacterium. Taxonomy (GTDB): domain Bacteria; phylum Pseudomonadota; class Alphaproteobacteria; order Rhodospirillales; family Casp-alpha2; genus UBA4479. Next base: position 3,832,803 of record OZ244199.1, on the reverse strand, counting down.
GTCTCCGCCCTGACGCCCGGACGGGCAATCGGAAATGTCGGCTGCGACTTCGGCGAAGTCTGTGCCCTCCTCGATGCGGGTACGCGCCGCTTCGATTTCTGTTTTAGCCGTTTCGTCGTCGCGGCCCTGGGTCGAAACCAGAATGTGCGAGGCACGGATTTGGGCGGACATGACTCTCTCCTCATCAATGTGACACGGGGGTGCCTACAGCATCTCGGACACCTGGACAAGACCACAGAAGTAATCTGCTGCGAAGTATGGCATCGCAAGGAAAACGCGGCTACGATTCATCAGGGATTCGTTAAGGGTGGAATCAAAGCGACGTGGTTGAGAAGATTGCCAGGTACCTGATTTTGGGGCTGATCGGCTTATCGGCGCTCATCTTCGTCGCGACACTCGTTCTCAGCGACGACATGATCGAAAGCATCGGTGGTAGCGCCGCCGAACCGCTGATCGAAATGAAGCACGGCGTCATTGATGCCGTTAGCGGCAAAAGCGGCGATTTCGTCTACTGGATCCGCACGACCATTCACGACATCGTCAATTTCTCGCCAAGCAATAGGACGCCCTCCGTTGTCCTGCGCATGCCGCCACCGCCGGAGCCGAGCACCGCTCGGCCGACTGCTGCCGAACCGGAACCGATGGCTGCGGCATCATCCGAACCCGCGCCCTCCGACAAATCGATAGAAGAACAGATACCGGCTACAACGCCGCAGTCTCCAGAAGTGCTAACAGAAACTACGCCTGAACCGGCTTCGATGACAGCGATGGAACAGGCGCCCATGCCTGAACCCGCACCGCCACCTTCTGTGGCCGTGTCTGAAACCGCGCCACCACCGCCAATGGCCATGCCGGAAACGCCTGCGGCCCAAGCCGAACCGGAGCCGCAATCGGCGCCGATGACCGAGATGATCCCCGAGGCACCTCCAGCACCAGAAACACCGGCCATGCCGGACGCTCTGCCCATGGAGACGGCACCGGAACAGGCTTCCTTGCCCCCGGGTGGTGCGACGGACGCCCCGCCACCGCCGCCGACAATCGAAGCCGAGCAACCCGGCGAAGCGGAATATCAGGAAGGCCTGAAGTACTACATCGGCGAAGGTGTCGAGCGGAATTTCGGCCTCGCCGCGCAGCATTTTCTGAAAGCCGCTGAAACCGGCCATGCGGGCGCGCAGTACAATCTCGGACTGATGAACTACACTGGCCAAACTGGCGGGCAGGACTTCGCCAACGCAGCGAAGTGGTTCCAACGCGCCGCAGAGAACGGGCATGCACTAGCGCAATACAATCTCGGCTTCCTGTATTCCGAAGGCCGCGGCGTACCCCGAGACTTCAAGCTTGCCGTCGAATGGATTGGTCGCGCCGCCGATCAAGGCAACGGTCAAGCGATCAAGGCACGCGAGTCACTCCGTCAGGCGATGCCTGAACTCTTTACCAACTGAGCGCTGATAACCTTCAATCTTTTTGATTCTTAAGAAGAAAATGCAGGTTTCCGGCAAGCTGTTAACCACGTTTTCATACCTAGCCACGATCCTGCTGGAAATAGGCGCGAAAGCGTCCGGCAACAGCAGCTTGAGGATCTGGCAACGTGGGCACCCTGGGCAGAACCAAGTATTCGACATTTCTTTTCATCGGCATGATTGCCGCAGGCTATCTGCATATAGCACCAGCCATGTCCGCGAATGTAGACGACGCCCCGATCCGTCTCGACATGACAATCGAAATTGCCGGCGCAGACGAAAGCGACGTCGCGACTGAGAAAGAACTGAAGGATGCAGGACTACCCATGGTGCCGGCACAACCGACGGCGCAGTCGCGCGATCCACTGGCTCCCTCCAGGGAGGCGACGGATTCTTCCGAGCAACCGGCAAAGGCGTCGCCCGCCGCGCAAACCAAACCCGCGCCCCAAGACAAACCGGCAATGACATCTAAAGCAGCGCGATCCGGCTACTATTTGCGGCTCGATACCGGATACGCTTTTACCCAGGACATGGACGCGAGCGGCCGCAACGGCACCCATACCGCATCCTCCATGGGTGATGCCCCTCTTCTAGGTACCGGCATCGGTTATTTCCTGGACGATGCCGTCCGTTTAGAAGGTACCCTTACCTATCGGGCCGATATGGATATCAGTGGCACTGACGGTGCCGGAAACACCGTCAACGGCGAAGCTGATAGCTTCGACGCCATGATGAATATTTATTATGACATCCGTGAAGCACACGCTTGGCTTGGGAACGACACAGTCACACCCTACGTTGGCGCGGGTGTAGGTCTGGCCTCAGTCCGCACCGATGACCTCTCGACCAGCGGCAGCGCCACAGAGGGCGGCAATACGTCCTATAACATTGGATACGCCTTGATGGCCGGCCTGGCCGCAAACCTGAGCGACTCCATGATGTTCGATTTCGGCTACCGTTTCGCCAACCTGGGATCTTTTGATCAGGATGGCAGCTTTTCTGACGGCACAACGGCGCGCGCGACGAGCTACGACGACCTTCTGAGCCACGAAGTTCGCGCCGGGTTACGCTTCGCCTTCTGACCTTGATTTAGATCAATGCGGCAGACGCCACCGCCCATGATGATTTCCATCATACTGTGGAACTATAGAATCCACACAGGGAACAACGGGCGATTTATGGACATCGGTTCGGTCATGGCGATCGTGGACGGCAGCTTACGTAGCAGAGCAGTTCTGCGCGCAGCGCTGGATCTTGGCCGCACGTTCGACGCCCGAACACATCTTTTGCAGATATCACCGGCGCCCGTTGTGCTCGTCCCGCGCGTACACTCGGAAGGCGCTAACGCCATAGATGACATGGTGAACAGCCTTCAGGGCTTAAACGAACATCGCCGGTTGCAGTTCGAACGTTTCTTTGAAGAGGACGTCATCGCGAACGGCACCCCCGTTTGCCGACATCGCGATCCCGACCCACAACACTGTACAGGGTTTGGCGTCTGCAAGGAATTGGTGACGGGACACGAAAGTCGCGAGATCGCCAAGCGCGGCCGCTTGGTCGACATCGTACTCATGGTCACCCCCAGCGAAGACGACGGTGGCGTCGATAGCGCCGTCCTGGAAGCGACACTGTTCGATACCGGCAGACCGGCGCTGCTCATCCCCGGCACCTACGACGGCCATGTGGGAAGGTGCATCACAATCGCCTGGGACGGCTCTGCCGAAGCGGCAAAAAGCATTCACAACGCAATGCCGCTGATTAGCCGTGCCAAACACGTCGACGTCTTAAATGTCCAAGAAGATGGACGTCTGGAAGCAGATCCGAACGACATTGCCACCTACCTGACGACGCACGGCATTAACGCGACAGCCACATCGGTAAAGTCGGCGCAGGACAACGTCGCGGAGACCCTCATGAAGGCGGCATCTTCGAATGGAGACGCCATGATCGTCATGGGCGCTTACGGCGACAACCCGATGAACCTTGGCGTCTATGGCAACACCGCCCGCGTCGTTGTCGGCACGGCAATCAATCCGATTTTCATCGCCCACTAACGGCGCTTGGAAGCATCAACGCGCTGGTTTATCATCAGGGTCCACGGGGAGTAATGGGGGCCGGGCGTTTTTAATGGCGCTAAAATCAATCAGAGCGGACAACCAAGTGCAGCCTCAGCGGCGATCGATGATGGATCATCAGCCTTGTGAAACATGCGCCGTGCGCGGTATTTCTATTTGTGGCGCGTTGAGTCGCGAAGAACTCGACAAGTTCGGCTCGGAAATGAGCGATGTCCGTCTGCAAACAGGCGACACCCTGATCAGCGAAGGCGATCCGGAAAAGCATGTGTTTTCCGTCCTGAACGGCTGCCTGAAATGTTACAAGCTGATGCCCGATGGTCGGCGTCAGATTACCGGGTTCCTGTTTCCGGGCGATTTCCTAGGCCTCGGCAAATGCGCCGAGAATAGTTTTTCCGCCGAGGCCATTGGCGACGTTGGCTTGTGCCGTATCGAGCGCGCGCGGCTGGCTTCGTTGTCAGGAGAAATTCCCAACCTGAAGCATCGGCTCTACGACTTGGCGGCGGAATCCCTTTCGGAATTGCAGGATCACATCCTGCTCTTGGGGCGCAAGACCGCACAGGAGCGTGTCGCGACCTTCCTGCTGACGTTGTCGAAGCGGGCACATCTGCGCGGCGACATCCCCAATCCTGTCGAAATCCCGATGGGCCGCGAAGATATCGGCGATTATCTCGGGTTGACCACCGAAACCGTCAGCCGCACGTTCTCGCGTTTGCGCAAGGCCGGGGTTATCGGGACCGACCGCGACAAGCGGATCCAACTCCTAAAGATGGAAGAACTCGAGAGTCTTGCCGAGGGCGAATAGCGCCCGCCCCTCAACAAACCGTTGCTCTCTTTATGTAGTCAAGGGATTGTCGTCTTCGCTTCGCCAAGGACCTCGCCACCCTCGTCCGCCGTTTTGGCATAACGAACGATCAGATCCTTGCCGCTCAAGTTGACACCATCTGGCACACGCAATCGCATTTCGACGGCACGGCTTGTGTTCGGCGTATAGACAGCAAGACGCATGATCTGTGACAGAACCACGTCCTTGCCGTCGATGCTGACGCTGGCCGTCAAATCACCAAACGAGGAGCGATTACCCGACCGCTCCAGCATAAAGGTCGCGCGCGGCAGCGGGTTATCGGCATCCGGCGCAGAGTATCCCAGGTCCTTAATGGACATACCATAGTCCAATTCGCCGTGACGGACGATGACCGGAATGGCGATCCCGAAAATAGGAATAAGGGTCACCGCTGCGCCCTGCGTCGGGACTTCGACACTCTGGCCTTGGTTGTCGGGGACGGCACGCATCATCAAGTGAGAGCGGTATTCACCTTCCGCAAGGTCTGCCGGTTTGCGCAGCAGCAAGCGAATGGCCTGCGATGCCCCTGGCTCCAATGTCACCTGACGCGGCGAATAGCGAAATAGTTTGTCAGCAAATTCCTGCCCCGGGTCCGGCTGCGCTATTTCGACCAAATTGCCGTCCGGCTGCATACGCATGTTGACGACCGATATCCTATACGTCGACGTCGCGGATCCCTTGTTCACAAGGCTGAGTTGCGCCGCGCGGTCGCGTCCTTCGAATACAACGCGGGTCGGCGCGACGATCAAATCGCCCGCAGCCTGTGCCGCGACGGGCTTAACCTCACCGAGTAAAGCGACCGCAGCCACACCGACAATTGCGGCGCCCCAAAGTCGCTTTGAAAAACCGTTTAAAATCATAGCCATCATCCCCCAGAACATTGCAGCAGGCCCAAATTGCCACAATCGATAGCGATACTTAGTTGTATGACACGACGATATTGACGATTGGTGAGCGTTGCGTAAAGGCCCGAGCGAGTGCATCCGCATCATTCGATGCCTGTCCCTGTTGTTCGCCACCTGCCGGCGCGCGGTTGACAGCAGCTCCGACATCAAAGACACCAGCTCCGCCGGAACCGACAGCGGGCGTTGCGCCGGCATTGTGTTCGAACCCACTGAGGTTCACCACGGCATCGCCACTCGCGTAGGAAGTCTCGGACGGCAAAATCACATTAAAGGTCTGGTTGGGCGTACCGGAAACGGATACCGCAGTCTGCATACTCGCCGACGCACCTTGGCCCCGGGTCCGAAGACGCTGTCTCTGACGCCGTTGCCCGGTGGCCGGATCGATCGTGTCAGCCGCTCCGGCTGCATCCCCCGTATCCGCCGGTTGCTGGACCGGCGCCGGCGCGCTGAATCCGACGTTGGACGTGGTCGACACCGGAACGGTTCGGATGGATGTGCCCGTCGAGGTTGTTTGAACCGAAGTTGTCGTTGTAGTGCTTGTCGTCGTTGTCGTAGTCACCGTCCCGACACTGCCCGACGCACTTACAGTCGCGCTGGCAGATGCCGTGGATGATGACGCCGCCAGAGCATGACTACTCACCACGCACAGCAACCCGGCCGAAATCGCGCCGAGGAACAGGTCATTGCTGGAACGGGTTACGTACATACTGCCTCAAATGGCTCAATAACCAACCATATCAAAATACACGGAATTTAAATTTTCGCCAACGCCGTGCACTTATTCCTTCTTACGGTTGCTACCAGTGTAAAAACAGAAAAGCCGTCGGCACGTGGCCGACGGCTTTAAACGTTCTCAGCCGGTCTTTGGGACCGCGAACAACATCAGTTGTAAGAGACGGTGACCGAGAAGGTGCCGGAATAAGCGCCGGCTGCCTGACTCGCACCAACCGCCAATTCGGCACCGATGTTGACCGTCGCGGCACCACCGCTGAGCGCCGGCGAACCCGGTGCATCGTCGGAAAGGGTCGCGATCATGTCATCACCAGAACCGGTCAGCGTGGCCGTGGCCGGGATCGTGATCGAATAAGAAGAGGTGCCTTCGCCGGCGATATCAAACGAAGCAGCACTTGTGCTACCACCCGAAAGAAGATCAACGGCCGAGCTTGTACGAGCGCCAGCCGTCGAGATCGTCACCGTACCGGGTGCACCCGTCGGCGCGATGACGCCGAAGCTCAGATCGGCTTGTTTGCTGATGGTGAGCGGTGCGGCAACGGTCGCAGAGGCGGTCGCGCTCGCAGAGTCAGCATTGGCGGCGAAAGGCGCCGCAACAAAGGCCGCCATGGCACCGGCAGCAAGCAAAGCTTTGATTTTCATCATCGTGTTTCCTTATTTTCGCCCCGAACCAATCAGGACCTTCAGATCATTTTGTCGCGAGCAATGGCGACCATCGCCCGCTTGCGATCACGGGTATATTTGCCGAACCTGACAGAAAGATGACGAGATCCACAAAAGTTTATATTTTTCAATTCCTTACAGAAACCTGACAGTCACGCCTAAACCACTTAAGACGGCTTTAACCACGTTGGGCGCATCCTCGCCACGGGGGTGTGCCGTGCCCATGCACCGCGGAACATTCCCCATGGAGAAAAAAGCCGAGGAGGCACAAGCACTTGGTCCATTCCAAGTGGAGCGTGGGAAATAACAACCGGTTGCGTCTGAGCGCAGTCGCGATGGCGCTTGCCGTTCTGGTTATGCCGTTGCCCACGCTTGCCGATAGCAATGGGTATGAGACAAGTCTCGGCGGCATGGATTTCATTGCCGATCTACCGCCCAAACCGGGTCGGAACGTCGAAACAGCGCAGTCGCAAGAGGAACCGCCGCCGCCCACAGCGGCCCCTGTTCCCGTCGTCGAACATGCACCTGCAGACGACACGACACCGCCCCCGTCCGGCGAAGAGGTCCCGACGGCGGCGCCAGGTCTACCGGCAAACGCTTTCGCTGCCGAAGACCGCAAGGAGCAAGAACTCCTGATCCTGCAGATGCTGCTCGGTGACAAGATCCTCGCCGACGGGGTCTTCGGGTATCCGAAGCAAGGCAGCCTGATCCTACCGCTCTCGGATGTCGTCAGCATCCTGGAGTTCCCCATTTCCGTCGATCCGGTCAACGGCCGCGCCGAAGGTTGGTTTATCGAAGAAAACAGATTGTTCTCGCTCGATCTGGAAGCTGGTAAAGTCGTCATCGACGGTGAGTCGCGGTCGATCAATCCCTCATTCCTCGAGCAGTTAAGCGACGATATCTACGTCGATGTCAGAACGCTTTCGCAATGGTTTCCCATCGACATCAAGTTCGATCTCCCCAACCTCATCCTGCAGGTCGAATCCCGTGAACCGCTGCCGATCGAAGCGCGTGTCGCGCGCGATCTGAGAAGGCAAAAGGCGCTCGCACAGCGCGGCAAGGATTCGAAGAACCTGCCGAAAGTCAAAGTCCCTTACCAGTGGATTACTTGGCCGGTGTCCGACACCGCTGTCGATTTCACGGTTTCGTCGGGGGATGACGGCGCCGAGTTATCCAGAAGCTACACAACAATCGCGACGGCGGACCTCGCCAAGCTGAACGCAGATCTGTTTCTGTCGGGGACTGACGAGGAAACCATAGAGGTCGCACGCCTGAAACTGGGCCGTCAGGACGAGGACGGCGGCCTGCTCGGCAAGCTGGATGCGACCCAATTTGCCGTCGGCGATGTCTTCGGCCCGCAGATCACTCATATGACGCGTACGGATGTCGGGCGCGGTGTTTATGTCTCCAATACCCCGGTTGGCAGGCAGGTGGAATTCGACCGCATCACGTTGCAGGGTGATCTACAATTGGGCTGGGAAGTCGAACTGTACCGAAACGAAGTACTGCTCGACTTCCGCGAGTCGCAAACAGACGGCCGCTACCTGTTCGAAGACGTACCGCTACTGTTCGGGGTCAACGTCCTCAAACTGGTCTTCTACGGCCCGCAAGGTCAGGTGCGAGAAGATATCCGGCAAATTCGGGTCGGACCCGACCAGATCAAGCCCGGCGAATACACTTATACAGTCAGCGCCTTACAGCAGGACCGCCTATTACTGATGGGTGATGCGGAGTCTCTGAACGACGACGGTTTCCAAGGTAAGAACCGGCTGACGGCACAGTTTGCCGCCGGCATGACGCAAAACCTGTCCGTCGGCATGAACATGGCAACGATCCCATTCGAAGGCGGGCACCGATCATACGTCGGCACCAACGCGGTCACGTCGCTGGGTTCTATATTCGGGCGTGTCGATCTGACCAAGGACGTCTCCGGCGGTTGGGCTGGTACGCTCTCTGCACAGACAAGCGTCTTCGGTGTCACGGTCCTTGGCGAACACACGATCCTGAACGACTTCGTCAGCGAGGAATACAACGAAACTTCGGACCCGCTGGAACAGGAGAGCCGGATGCGGTTAGACGGCGTGTTGCGAACCGGCTTCCTGCCGCATATCCCCTATGCCTTCAACGTAACGCACGAAGTCAGCAAATCGCGCAACCGCACCACGACGCTGCAGAATCGCCTCTCGACGGCGATCGGGCGCGCATCTGTATCGAACACACTGGACCTTACGTTTAACGACCCGTCAGAAGAAGAAGATACGCGGACCGCATCCGGCACCGTGCAGATCGGCGGGAAGATCGGCCCCGTCCGCACGCGTGGCCAATTGGCATACAATGTTGACCCTGAACCGGCCTTTACCACGGCGGCGCTCAGCGGCGATTGGAATATCAATCGTGATTACAGCGCCCGAGCCGGGATCTCGCGCACCCTCAGCGGTGATCAGGAAACCACCTACACTATGGGCCTCAACACCGACCTGGACGTCATCGCGGTTGGCATCGACGGCCAATACAGCGATACGGGTAACTATTCCGGTCGGATGCGGCTTAGCTATTCCTGGGGCAAGGACGCCGCAGACGGCGGGTTGCGTCTCTCTTCGAAACAGACTGCCGAACGCGGCACCATTCTCGCCCGTGTCTTCCTCGACCTCGACGGCGACGGAAAGTTCGACAAAGAGGTGGACGAACCACTGGAAGGCATTCGCTTCCGTGCCGACCGCAGTCTCAAGGAAGAGAAAACCAACGAAAAAGGTCTCGCCCTAGTGACGGCTTTGGAGACCTTGTCATCGTTCACGTTCGAAATCGACGAAGGAAGCCTGATCGACCCGTTCTGGATCGCGACTCCCGCGGCAGTCCAGATCACGCTGCGGCCGGGCGTGCCGGGCGTTGTTGACTTTGCCGTTGTCTCAAGCGGCGAAATCGACGGCACCGTCTACCGCCGCAACAAGGAATGGTCGGACCCGGTCTCCGACGTTCGGATGCAATTGGTGGACGAGAACGGCCAGGTCGCCAAAGAGGTGAAATCCCAATTCGACGGCTTCTATCTGATCGATTTCATTCGTCCCGGCATCTACACGCTGCGCATCGATCCGGAACAACTTTCGTCGCTCAATCTGCCGGACGTGCCATCGATCATAGTGGAAATCGGCAGCGACGGCACGATCCTCAACGGGAAGAATTTCATCATCGGCGGCCCGCAGCCAGACGCCGCCGGCGCGACCCTGCGCGTAGTCCTGGCATCGTTCCCGACGAAAGCCGACGCCATGGCGGCGTGGGAAGAAATTTCCCAAAACCTGCCGATTATCTTTAAAGGGGTTGAGCCCCAAATTGAAAACATCGAGGACGGTGGAGAGACAGGCGTGACACTCTTTGCGGAGCCGTTCCCGGACCGACAAGCCGCGAAAGATCTCTGCACCGACATCCGTGCGCGATTCGGCAACACGTGGTGCAATCCGCTGGATATCCAGATCAGGTAGCGGCCGCCGGCCTATCCGCCATACAGCATCGCGACGATAAAGACTGCGGCGGCGACCCCGGCAGCATCGGCGCAGAGTGCCGGGATCAGAGCATAGCGAAGCCGTCGTATCTGCACCGCGCCGAAGTAGACCGCGATGACATAAAAAGTCGTCTCCGTAGAACCTTGGAATGTAGATACCAGATACCCGACATAACTGTCCGGCCCGACCGCCGGGTCGTTGATGATCGAGGCCATGATACCGTAAGCACCTGACCCGGAGAGCGGCCGTAGCAACGCCATCGGAAGAGCCTCCGCCGGCAAACCGACCAACTCTGTCACCGCACCCAGTGGCGTAATTAGAAGCTCTAGCGCGCCCGATGCCCGGAACATGGAGACGGCGACTAGAATGGCAACGAGATACGGAATGATGCGGAGCGCCACATCGAAACCATCCTTGGCGCCCTCAACGAAGCTCTCATAGACCGGCACGCCCTTGGCGACACCAAGGCCAATCAGGCTGACCATCAACCCCGGAATAATCCAAGGCGCGAACTCGCGACCGTAGATCACCGTTAGCGGCACCATCGCCAACACACCAAGGAGTGCGGAAACCGAAATCCAGACCGGGTAAGCGCCACTCGCTTCCGCTGGCATATCCTCGTCCTCCGCCGCCTCGACCGGCGCGGCCGGTGGGGCGGAGGCCCGGAACATTCTAGCGCAGAACTTGGCGCTGATGATAGCGACCGTGGTGGAAATCAGTGTCGCGAACAAAGTCGTCGGTACAATCCCGGCCGGGTCCATCGAACCAGCCGATGCGCGAATGGCGATCACGCCGGTCGGCAGCAAGGTGACGCTCGATGTATTGATAGCCAGAAACAGGATCATCGCGTCGCTGGCCTTACCCTTCTCGCCGTTCAGCTTATCGAGATGCTCCATTGCGCGGATACCGAACGGCGTCGCCGCATTACCGAGGCCGAGCACGTTCGCCGACAAGTTCATTATCATGGCCCCCATTGCCGGGTGCTCGGCGGGGACGCTCGGGAATAGGCGCGTCATTAGCGGGCGGAGTGTCTTGGCGACGACGAGTAGCAACCCTGCCCGCTCGGCGACCTTCATCATACCGAGGAACAACGCCATCACGCCGACCAGTCCGATCGCCAAGGTCACGGCGGTGCCGGCGGTATCGATCATCGACGTGCCGAGGATCGCCATCGGCGTCTCGACATCGGCGCCGGCGACCGCTTCAAAGGTGATCTGACGGTAGGCCGCAATCAGAAATGCGATCGCGATCATCGCGAAAAAGATACCGTTCATGAGCGCCTCCGAATGCGAATCCCTGTACAATGCTTGCGCATTGCCGTTTCGGACGCAACGGGGCCCGAAACTCGCTAAGGACCGATCAGGTCGGGCCTATCGGTGAAAACGGACGAAACGCCCCACGCCCGCAGTTCGTTGGCACGCATAGGATCGTTGATCGTGTAGACCCGGAGCGGCAATCCGGCCGCAAACATCGCATCGGCGACGGCCTGCGTGGTCGAACCATTGTTCAGATGAACGGCCCGGGCATCCAGGCGCTCGACCTCCGATCGCCAGTCTTTCGGCAGTCCGTCAAATAAAAGCGCGCGTTCCGTCCGTGGCAATATGCGTTGGGCAACGGCCATCGCCTCCATGGAAAAACTGGAGACGACCGGCGCCGGCACGTCGGCGGGCCAGTGATCACAGATCCAATCACAAACCACCTCGGCCGTTATCACCTCGCGGCCCGGATAAGGCTTGATCTCAACATTCGCCCCCATACGCAAATGCGCCAGCAATTTGACGGCTTCAGCAAACGTCGGAATGCGCTCGCCGGCGAACCCGGCCCCGAACCAGGCCCCGGCGTCCAGAACGGCGAGTTCTTTGTGCGAAAGGTTGGTGACCGGGCCCTTCCCATCCGTTGTCCGAGCGACGTCATCGTCGTGGATCAGCATCGGCTGTGCATCGGCGCTGAGCATCACGTCGAACTCAACCCACGTCGCGCCCGCGTCCCGCGCACGACGGAACCCGGCGAGGGTATTCTCCGGCGCCAAACCGGCCGCGCCTCGGTGCCCGATCACAAACGGCACCTCGTTTACTCCTGTCATGTTGCGAATTTCTCCGGACGATCATGAAAATTCATGCGAAACAGGTTGCCCCGCGCTTGCTGACGGATCAACCTACGGCCCAGACACTAAACACGGGGGAGGACAATCCGTGTCCGACAAATCCTTAGACGAGCGCGCGCTCGAATATCACCGTCAGGCACCAGCCGGCAAATTGCAGATCATGCCGACCAAGCCGTTAGCGACACAACGTGACCTTGCGTTGGCGTATTCGCCTGGCGTGGCTGCCGCCTGCAACGCAATCGTCGACGATCCGATGGAATCCTATCAGATGACCAACAGGGGCAACCTTGTCGCGGTTATCACGAATGGCACCGCCGTGCTCGGCCTTGGCCCCATCGGCGCCGAGGCCTCAAAACCGGTCATGGAAGGGAAAGCGGTCCTTTTTAAAAAGTTCGCCAACATCGATTGCTTCGATATCGAGATCGACGAGTTGGACCCGGACAAGCTGGTCGAGGTCATCGCACCACTGGAGCCGACGTTCGGTGCCATCAACCTCGAAGATATCCGCGCGCCTGAATGTTTCATTGTCGAGGAAAAACTTCGCGAACGTATGAACATACCCGTGTTCCACGACGACCAACACGGCACCGCAATCGTCTGCGCCGCAGCGATCCTCAACGGCTTGCGGCTACAGGGTAAAAATTTCGAAGATATCAAACTGGTTTCCTCTGGCGGTGGCGCGGCCGGTATCGCCTGCCTCGACTTGCTGGTGACGATGGGCGTGAAGGTCGAGAACATCTGGCTCGCCGATCACATCGGCGTCGTCTACGAAGGCCGAACCGAGTTGATGAACGACCGCAAGGCCCGTTACGCGCAAAAGACTAACGTTCGCGAACTCAAAGAAGCGATCCAGGGCGCCGATGTCTTCCTTGGCTTGTCCGCCGCCGGCGTCCTGACCCAGGACATGGTGCGGGATATGGACGACAAACCGTTCATTTTGGCCCTCGCCAACCCCAACCCGGAAATCCAGCCGGAAGAAGCTTTGGCCGCCAATCCAAACGTCGTTATGGCGACGGGGCGCTCGGATTATCCGAACCAGGTCAACAATGTGCTCTGTTTCCCGTTCATCTTCCGGGGCGCGCTTGACTGTGGCGCTACAACGATCAACGAAGAGATGAAACAAGCTGCCGTGAAGGCCATCGCCGATCTAGCGATGGCCGAGAGCTCGGAGCGAGTCGCCGACGCCTATGCCGGCGAACAACTGGTCTTCGGCCCGAACTACCTCATCCCGAAACCGTTTGACCCGCGCCTGATCTCCGAGATCGCGCCGGCCGTCGCCAAGGCGGCGATGGATACCGGCGTTGCAACACGGCCGATCGAGGATTTCGATGCTTACCAGGAAGAGCTGGCGCGGTTCGTTTTCCGATCCGGCTTGCTGATGAAGCCGATCCTGGAGCGTGCCCGCCAGGACCCGCGCCGTATCGTCTTTGCGGAAGGCGAGGATGAGCGCGTACTGCGTGCGGTCCAGGCCCTGATCGACGACCGGCTAGCGAAACCGCATCTGGTCGGTCGGCCCGATGTCATCGCCACCCGTATCAAACGGTTGGGGCTCAGGATCGAGCCTGAAGTCCATTTCACCATTACCGATCCGCAGGATGACCCCCGTTACGAAGAATATTGGTCACAGTATCACGCGCTTATGGAGCGCAAAGGTGTCACCATCGACGACGCCAAGACCATTATTCGCACCAATACGACCGTCATTGCTGCGATGATGCTGAACCGTGGCGAAGCGGATGCCATGATCTGCGGCACCTATGGGCAGTACGAATGGCACTTGAAATATGTGCTCGACATCATCGGACACGCACAAGGAGTCAGGGATGTGTCGGCGCTCAGCGCATTGATTTTGAACAAGGGCACGTACTTCCTCTGCGACACGCATGTCTCACACGATCCGACGCCGGACGAAATTGTCGAGATGACCGAACTCGCGGCGGCGACCGTCCGCCGATTCGGAATCGAACCTAAAGTGGCGTTGCTGTCCCATTCCAACTTCGGCAGTTCGCATCATGCGTGCGCCGCCAAGATGCGTGCGGCGATGGCGTTGTTGATGCAACGAGAACCGGACTTCGAGGTCGAAGGCGAGATGAAGGCGGATACGGCCTTGGATGTCGTTTTGCGGAACCGTATTTTCCCGCGTGCACGGCTTACGGGGGCCGCCAACCTTTTGGTGTTCCCGAGCCTCGATGCAGCGAATACCGCTTTCAACCTTTTGAAGAACCTTGGCGAAGGACTTTCGGTGGGGCCGATCCTCGTCGGCGCTGCCAAACCGGTACATGTCCTGACGCCAGCCGTTACCTCACGCGGCATTTATAATATGAGTGCCGTTGCCGTTCTCGATGCCCAGAATGCTGCACCGCCCCTTATTTGAGGATTTTTCCGGCACATAAACACTTTGTTCACGCTGTTCCCCCCTATATATTGTTGATTCATAAGGATTCGTGGGGCAAGCGAGGTATTTTCCGCCCCGCGTAAGGAGTTTGGGCCGGGGATGGTCTCTAAGCATTTCAGCACAGCGGGGGCAGCTACGGCCCTGTTGCTTTTGATTTCCGCAAACGCAGCGGCAGATGGTCTGCGCGCGGACGTCATCGAAATGTTGGCGGAGCACAAACGCGTCGAAGCGGCGCGACTGGATCTTGAAGCTGCGAAGCAACGGTCGACGGCTGCCGGCGGTGCTTGGTATCCCACCTTGGATGCGACCACATCGTATGGCTGGGAAGACCAGAACAAAGGCCAAGGCTCGGACGACACGTCGATGCCACCGCGCGTTCTCGAACTTTCACTCACGCAACTCATCTGGGATTTCGGCGCCACTGACGCGGCCGTCGACCGCGCCAAGATCGAGGTCGCTCAGGCGCAGCAGACGTTATTGTCGACGCGCCAGAACGTGGCGCTTGAGGGCATCACCGCGTGGTTCAATGTTGTCAGACAGCGAAAGCTGGTGCAGTTCAACGGCGGCTCCGTCGACAATGTAAAACGACAGATGAGCTTAGAAGATGCCCGTGTACAACGCGGCTCCGGCTTGGCAACCGACGTTCTTCAAGCGAAAAGCCAATTGGCCGGGCTCGAAGCCTCCAAAACCCGCCTACAAGGGGCGTTGCGGACGGCGGTCAACCGCTACCGCGCCGTCTTTGGCGAGGCGCCGCCGGAAGCTACACCGAAAAACATGAAACTGCCGAAGCCGCCGCTGGACATTCTGCCCGCCGATGTCGACCAAGCAATCGCCATCGCGATGGAAGAGAACCCGCGCCTGAAGGCAACGTATCTCGGCACGTTGATCGCTGGCACGAACGTAACCGAGACAAAAGCCAATGAATTCTATCCAGAGATCAATGCCAGTGCCGAGCGAAACCTGAAAAAAGACGAAGGCGGCACCATCGGCGGCAAACAAGAAACCCTGGTGAAGGTTGAGTTGTCCTACTCCATTAATCTCGGCATGACCGGGACCAACACATTGAAGGCGGCTCGTCTGGGTGAACAATCGGGGATCAAGCGACTTCAGGAAGAGCGCGAACTGGTCGAAGAGCGTGTCCGCAACGCGTGGAGTGACCTGGAGACGGCGAAGCTCCGCGTAGAACAACTGCGTAACCAAACGAACATCGCTGCCGAGTTCCTGGAGTTGGCGCGGCGCGAGCGCCAATTGGGAAACCGCTCGCTGATCGACGTGCTGTCCGGCGAGACCGCCTTGATCAACGCCACCAGCGATGCGGCGTCCGCCGAGGTTGACCTCGTACAGGCTGTCTATCGTTTGCTGGGGGCCATGGGACGCCTCAGCGCCGATACCGTGCCCGAGTGATCACCATCACTTCGGCTGATCGCGGATTTTGTTAAATTTATATGGATTTATGAGTATTCTGGCCGAGTGAATTGTCAGCGTAGTGACGTTTCGTTCTGGCCTGGGGGAACAAACGAACATGGACGGCAGCCGTTTCGGCCCGGATGATCTGATCTCGACGGAGCTTGCTCAGGCACCGACGACCGAAGCTATAGGCCAGGTCGACAGCGTCAAAGGCGAAGCATCCATCGTCCGTGTCGACGGCTCCACCGTTCCCGCCGAAGCGGGCACGGAAATTTTCCTCGGCGACGTCATCGAGACCGGCGATAAAAGCGCCATCGGTCTGGTCTTCGTCGATGATTCGACGTTTTCCCTCTCCGACAGCGGCAAAATGACCATCGACGAGATGGTCTACGATCCGGCAACCAATCAGGGCAGTTCGCTATTCAACGTCGCCGAGGGTGTTTTCACGTTTGTGTCCGGCGAGATCGCCAAGACCAGCGTCGATGCCATGCAGATCGAGACCCCGGTCGCCACCATCGGTATCCGTGGCACTGCGGGCGGCGGACGCATTGTGCGCCCTGCCGATCCCGACGGCCAACCAAGCGGTACGTTCTCGAACTTCCGCGATCCGATCACAGGCCAAGCGGGCGAGATCAACGTCTTCACGCCGACCGGCTCGCAGACGCTGAACGGCGTCAACTCGATGACCAGTGTTGCGAACCCGTTCATGCCACCGTCAACACCCGTCAAAATCCCGCTCAGTGCGCTGCGCGCCGTGTTCGGCGCCGCTATTGCATCGTTGCCGCGTCCGCCTGCCCGCGCCGCTCAACAGAATCAACAAGGCGGTGATGACGACACGACCACCGGCGAACAGAACGGCGAGCAACAGCAGAATGGCGAAGATGACATTCTCGGCGAAGGCGATGCCGCGCAAGGTGACGAGGCAGCCGCCCTCGCAGCCGCCGATGAGGCAGCCGCAGCGGCCTTCAACGAAGCCCTTGCGCAAGGTCTAGATCCCGGCGCCGCCCTCGCGTTGGCGGGCGAAGTCGCCGCCGTGACTTCGGCACGATTTGGCGTCGACAACACATTGATCGATACCTTCTCTGCGCAAGACGCCATTGACGATATGCTGGTCGGAATCACGCAAGTCGCATCGGGACAGCCTGTCTCTGGCGGGTTCGGCCAATCCGGCAACTTTGGCGGTGGCAATGACGATTTCGGGGATGACGATTTCTTCGGTAGCCAAGGTGAAGAGCAACTCATCGGCGGGCTTATTGACGACTTGCTCGCCGAGGAGGGTTTTCTCGAGTTTTTTGATGTCCTGCCTGACCTACCGCCGGAAGACATTCCTCCAGACGACGGTGACGACTTTATCTTCATCGACGAAGAGTCGGGCGAGACGACGAACCTCTCGGCAACGGACGGCAACGACGTTCTCTTCGGCGGCGAAAATGCCGATGAATTCCTGATGTACGAAGGAGTTTCGCTCGGCGGCGACGACATCATCGACGGCAGCACGGGCACAGACTACATCACCCTGCTCGATTTGACGGACGGCTGGCTGCGCTACGACCCTTTAGCGTCTGCTGAGCCGCAGATCGAATACTCCTTCGACGGCAGCAGCGTTTACGGCACGATGGACCTGACCAGCGTCGAAGAAATCTATATTTCGCCCTTCGGCCTCAGCGATTTCAGCTCCGTCAACGGCACATCTATTGAGATCAACACCGCCGGCGACGCCCTTAAACTTTCTATTACGTCCGGCGACAGCCTGCTGGGTTTCATCGGTATCGGTACAGCGGCAGATGACTACATGGATTTGTCATCCGGATCCGATCCGGTTACCGAACTTTCCATGAGTGCATCGGATGTCGGCGGCTCGGTCCTGTTCGGACTGAGCGGAAACGACACCTTGACCGGCGCCAACGGCGAAGACTTCCTTTTTGGCGGCGCCGACAACGATGTGTTGACCGGCCACGCAGGGAACGACGTGATCTATGGTGGTACGGGCACGGATGATATTTACGTCGGCACCGGCAGCGACTATGCCGATGGTGGCGACGACGCCGACATTTTTTACTTCGGTTACCAGATGGAAGGCGATAATTCGCAAACATCGGGCACGCTGATCGGCGGTGCCGGGTCGGACTCCATTCGGCTCCAGGGATCAAACGATTTCTCGGCTGTGTCGATCAGCGGTATCGAACGTTTCGCCTTCCAGGGATCGTCATCGACGGCGACGTTCGTCTCCAGCCAATTCGGGACCGGATTCATCACCGAGCTGCAGCCGAACAGCAACGTGGCCAACCACTTGGTCATCGATATGGATGGGTCAACCTTTGATGCGTCGTCCGAATTCTCATTCGTGAACAGCGATTTCGGCAACCATACGCTCACTATCAATGGCACGACCGGCAACGATACGATCACGGCACATACAGCTTTGATTTCGCAAACGTTGGACGGCGGTAGCGGTACCGATACGCTGAACCTAGCGACGAGTCGTGACTATAGCGCCGATACGGTAAGCAATATCGAAACTTTGAATTTCGACGGCGCCACCTCGGTCACGATGATCGGCGCTCAGTTGTCCGGCGTGACGACGTTGAATTTCTCGACGTCATACACTGAATCCCTGACGGTCAATCTGTCTGCGGGCCAGAACATCGATCTGTCGTCGGTCACGGTGACCGATTTCACCGACGCTACCGACACGATGACCATCAATGGCTCGACGGGCGCCGAGACCATCGTCGGCACCAGTGCCGCCGATACAATCACCGACGGAGACGGCGCAGACACAATCACCGGGGGCAGCGGCGCAGACACGATCACGTTGGCGACGGACTCAACATCCGACACGATCATCATCAATTCCACGAGCGAGTTCGGAGACGAAATTTCGGGCTTCGTCGAAGGCTCCGGCGGCGACGTCCTGGACATCAATGTCACATTGAGCCGGGGGACAATGATGGAGTCCTTAAACTCCGGCGCTACGGTCGGGTCGAGCACGGGATTGGTCGGTTACAATGGCTCGCTGAACGGCATTTCAAACGCTATCGATATCGCCGGCATCAATCTCAACGGTTTAAGCGCGGGCGACTCCGTTCTCTTCGGTGTCAGCGACGGTTCCGATACCGTTATGTGGTACTGGCAGGACGCAACATCCGACGGCGGCAATAACGACGGCGCCATCAATACCGGCGAGTTGACGAAGGTCGCTACGCTTTTCGGCGTAACGGACTATGACAACCTGATCGACGAAAACCTTTCTGGCTTCGACGACGGCACGACCGATGTCTCTGGTACACAGAATTACACCATGCTCGCCAGCACCAACGACGTCCTTGTCGGTAGTAGCGGAACAGACACTATTACACTTGTCGGCGCAGCGGAAAACGGCGACTCGGTAAACTTGGGCGCCGGCACGGATACGCTGATATTAGGAACGACTGCGAACACGCTGAGTATCTCCAACACAGAAACCATCGGCCTTGCCTTTTCCGCAGGCACACAAACATTGACCTTTGGCGACACGACGAGCGTTTCGATCGCAAACATCAACGCCTCGACTGTTGATTTGGCGACCGTGCTAAGTCTATCAAGTGCTGCGGGGACTTTTAATCAAAGCTGGACGATAACGCCGGTCGCGGCCACAGGCGGTAATTTCGCATCTTCCGTCATTGATATGGGCGATGGGACTGATACGCTTATTCTCGGATCGTCGGGCGCGCACACTGTGACTTCGAGCCATCTTGGCGGCGTGGAAACGTTGTCCGTCATGGGTGGTTCGTTGAACGTTACGTCGACGCTTGCATCGTTGAGCGACTTGGCGACGATATCATCAGCCAATATTCTCAATATGACGACGATTGACCGCACGAGTGCGGTATCGATTAACGTCTCAGCCAGCGATACATCGACCTATACCTTCAACGCGTCCGGTTCTGTGACCGTCAACGATACCGATTGGGCAAATATATCGACCCGCGCTTTCGGTGGCGGTTTGAACCTCGGTACGGACCAAGCCTTCACCTTGAATATCGGCTCCAATTTCCGAAATGCGTTCCAATCCCAATTTGGGCCATCCAAAATTACGCTCTCGGTAGCGAACAGTTCAGCGATTGCAGTAGACGCCGATACAAGTTTCGACGCAGTCCGTGGTATTGCCTTCGACGGCGCACTCGGGACAGGTGATCACACTATCAACGGCACCAACCAAGCAGATACGATCAGTGTCGGCACAGGCACAAATACCGTTGATGCGGAAGGCGGCGACGACACGGTTACCACGGCTGCGTCTGCATTGACTTTGGCGGATACGATTAACGGCGGTGCGGATACCGATACACTTTCGCTGCAGGGCGGCGGAACCATAATAGACTCCGCCTTTACGAGTGTGAGCCAGTTCGAGGAGATATCCTTGGACGATAATGCTTACAACCTGACGCTCGGCACCGAGGCAAACGGCGCCTTTTCATCAGGCATCACAATTAATTCAGCACAGACAACCAACGCACTGACCCTTGACGCGAGCGCCTACACGAGCGCCGTAAACGTCGACTTGAGCGGCAGTTCCGTTACCAACGACCTGACTCTCGGTAGTGGCGCCGATACGGTTGCTGACGGCAGTGGCGCCGACACCATTACCGGCGGCGGCGGAGCCGACATTATTCAACTCAGCGACGACAGCACCTCAGATGTCTTGCGGTATACGTCAGCCGATTTCGGTTCGCTCGACAATATTCAGGGGAGTGCCTCCAGCGGCTTCAAACGGAGCATCGGCGGCGACATTCTGGATCTCGACATCGCCAGCACAGTCACCAACGGCACCGGCGATATGTTTGAAGATCTAACGACCGGCGACACCATTGGTGACGACACCGCAGTCATCAACTATTCGACTGCCATCGGGAGTTATTTGGATGCGGCGACGGTTGCAACGGCGCTTAACACACTAAGTGGAAAATCCGCCAATGACCGCTTTTTCTTCATGACCACCGACAATACCAATTCAGTGCTTTGGTATTGGGACGACACCGCCGGCGCAACCAATCCAGGCGACGGCAACGCAGATAGCGATGAGATGCAGCAGGTCGCTCTTATCGCCGCATCCTACGGCGACGGCGTCACAAGCTTCACAGAAGACAACTTTGAAGGCGTCACCGGCGGCGGACCGGCATAACCCCCTTTCCAAGCTCATCGTGATATTCGCGTTTTGTCGTCCATCCTTTCTGCCGAAACGGCTATAGTGCCGTTATGAAAGAGATTCTCGCCCGCCTGACGGCATCTCCGGCGATTTTGCTGGAACTGATCGTCGCCACGGTTTTCGCCAACATGCTAATGCTGGCGGCGCCTATCTTCGTCATGCAGGTCCTGAACCGTTATGTCGCGTTCGGCGTTGACACCACGCTGGCGACTTTGGCGGTGGGCGCGGTTCTCGCCATCGCCTTCGAATTCGGATTTCGTCGTGTGCGGCTACATCTCGCGGAACGTGCCGTTCATCCTTTCGACACGCGTATGGCAGAGGGTGGGCTTCAAGTCATAGCCAACACGCCGCTATCGGTCTTCGAAATGCTCCCGCCTGGCGTGCGCCAGCAGGCCATCAGCGGCGTCGACGTTCTCAAGACCGCCTACGGCCCGGTCAACCTGCTGATGATCCTGGACCTGCCGTTCGCGGCGCTGTTCATCGGCGTGCTATGGATTCTCAGCCCAGCCTTGGCGCTCGTCGCGCTCATCTTCGTCGTCACGATGCTGGGCGCCGGCTTGTGGATGGTCACATCGATGAAGGCCGCAAGCGGCGCCAGCCAGCAGGCCATCGCCGAACGCGCGCGGCTTTCCACCGCAGCCACGAAATCCGGCGAGACAATCCGCATGTTCGACACTGCCGGATGGTTCCGCGCCGGATGGTTCCGCGCGCAGGACGCCCTCTCCTCGTCGCAGACGACGATCATGTCGCGCCAGGACTTCGTTCAGGTCGCTTCCATGAGCGCCACCGCGCTGCTGACCGTCGCCATGATCGCCACCGGCGCCGTTCTGGTCGTCAAAGGGCAGTTGGATATCGGGGTTTTGATCGGCGCCAATCTGCTGGCCGCCCGGGTCTTGCAGCCGTTCTCCAAGCTTGCCAACACCGCCCGGTCTTTCGCCGCTGCCGCCGAAGCCAAGAAAACGCTCGCGGAGCTTGCTCACGTACACCTAGAGAAGAAGGAAGGTTCCGCGCTTTCCGCATACAAGGGCTCGCTCTCCTTCGAGGACGTTTCCTTTGCACACGCGCGTGCCAGAACCCCGCTTGTCGAGGGATTGAACCTGAAACTTGAACCCGGCCAAACATTGGCTGTCATTGGACCGAACGGCAGCGGCAAGTCGTCACTCGCACAACTGGCACTCGGCCTCAGACAACCGACGCGAGGTCAGGTCCTGGCCGACGGGATCGATTTGCAGCAGTTCGCACCGCAATGGTGGCGCCGTCAGGTTCGCTATCTCCCGCAGGAACCGACCTTCCTGCCCGGTTCGATCCGCGATAACCTGCGGGCGGCCAACCCGGCCCTGGACGACGCCGAAATGAGCACTCTGATCCGCCAAGCCGGCCTGAACAGTTTCGTCGATGAAAGCCCGGACGGCCTGGACATGATGATCTCGGGCGGCGGTGACAATCTCGCCGTCGGCATCCGACGCCGCTTGGCGCTCGCCCGTGCGCTTGCCGTCGAAGCGCCGCTGATGGTCGTCGATGAACCGACGGAAGGCCTGGACGAAGAAGGCCGGGCGCTGGTCTACATGGCGATGAATAGGCATGTCGAAGGCGGCGGCACCATCATCGCCTGCGCGCACGACCCGCATATCCTCAAGGGCGCCGACTGGATCATAGATCTCTCTCGAAAACCGCAACCGCGCGTCAACCGCCTCCCTCGCAGCGCCGACGGCACGCCGATCAGTGCGGCCTCTGTGGAGTCCGCATCATGAGCCCCAATTCACCTAAGTCCGGCGCCGCACCGCATATCGTTCTTTGGCTCATGGCCGGTCTGGTCGGCAGCGCCATCGTTTGGGCTGCTATCGGCAAGCTTGATGTCGTGGCCTCCGCTTTGGGTGAAGTCGTGCCGTCGTCGCAGGTCAAAACCATTGAACACCTGGAAGGCGGCATCGTCCGTGACATTCTGGCGCGCGAGGGCGAACGGGTCACCGCCGGCCAGGCACTTGTCTCGCTCGATCCTGTGCGCTCAGATGCCGACGTGCAGGCGTTGCGGATCCGCATTACCGATCTTTCCATCGATATCGCGCGGCTGGAGGCAGAATCTACCGGCGCAGAGGCATTCTCTCTACCGGACGAGTTTGCGAAAACCTATCCTCAGTTGCTGGCGCGCGCCAAGGACCTGTTTCAAACTCGACGTGACCGTCAGGCGAACCGACTAAAGTCGCAAGACGAACGCATAGCCCAACGCCGCAATGAGATTGCTGCAATCAAGCAGCGCGTCGCCAACAACCGGCGCCGCCTCAAACTCATTAACGAGCAGATCAAAATTTCTGAAGGTTTGATGGAGGATCAACTCACCAACCGGATGAACCACCTCAATCTCCTCAAAGAAGGCACCGCACTGGAGTCCCGCATCTCTGAAGACAGCCAAGCCCTGCCCCGGGCTGAAGCGGCCCTTAGCGAAGCCGAATCGGAACGCTTCGAGATCACCAACGAGTATCTGCAAGACGTGCGCGAAACGCTGGCCGACAAGCGCTCCGAACTGCGCGAGGCTCAGGCGCGCCTGACCAAATTCGAAGACGCGCTCAGCCGGACCGTTCTGCGCTCACCGGTCGACGGCATCGTTAAGACCCTTCATGTCGCCACCGTGGGTGGTGTGGTCCGCGCCGGAGAGCCCGTCGCCGATATCGTCCCGGTCAGCGACCGGCTGGTGATCGAGGCGCGCCTGCCGACCCAGGATATCGGCTATGTGCGAGCAGGACAGCCGGTTCTCGTATCCTTGGCTTCTTCCGACGCCATCCGTTTCGGGCGGCTCGAGGGCGAGGTCGTCAACGTCAGCCCTGACACCATTGATACGCAGGACGGAATCCCCTATTACAAAGTAAGGGTTGAGACCGGGGCTAATCAGTTCGAAAGCGGCGCTGTGACATATGAACTCGTGCCAGGCGTTCAGGTAGCTTGTGCTATTCGCACAGGACAACGTTCTGTGCTCGCGTACTTGCTTGACCCCGTGATGTCGTCCGTGCAGACGGCACTGCGGGAACGCTGATTATGAGACTTGGCAGAAAGACCGCGACCGCCCCTCTACTCATCGGCATTGTCGCCTTTTCCCTTATGGCACAAGCAGATACGACTGATCCGAATGCCGCCGAGACGGCGTCACAACGCAATCCCGTGGAATGGCTGTTCAGTGATCTGAAGTCTCTTTTCGAGTACGGTCCCGTCACGAAGCAGGCACCAGCGGCACCTGAGCCAGTATTACTGACCTCGCCCCAGCTAAGCGAGCCTACACCGATTATAGCCGCGCCGGCGGTCGAAACATCTCCTGATACAGAATCGAGCACGACGATAAATCCGTTTGCGTCCATTTTGCGCGACCTCGCGAGACTTTTTGATGGCCCAGACGAAACACCGCAAACCACCGTCGCTGAATCTGATGCAATCCCGGTAATTGCCCC
This sequence comes from Rhodospirillales bacterium, assembly GCA_965216765.1. Classification (GTDB taxonomy): domain Bacteria; phylum Pseudomonadota; class Alphaproteobacteria; order Rhodospirillales; family Casp-alpha2; genus UBA4479. The sequence goes on along the minus strand of OZ244199.1, from coordinate 3,808,099 downwards.
GAATGAAGATCTTGATGCGGATGACACGACGAACGTTGAACCTGCTCCGGTAGAAACTGCCCCCGAAGCAGTTGCGGAACCGGTCGAACATGGCGATGTCGTCTCTTGGCTGGTCAGTGACCTCGTCAGCTTGTTCAGTGGCAGCAACACAGAAACGCTGTCGGTCGAAGTCACGGCGGACCAGAGCGAGAGTGCACCTGTCGTCCAAACAGCCCAGCCTGCCGACGAATTCGCTGGGCTGACATTCACGCCTGATATCTCGACTACCGCCCCCGTGATGGAGAACGCGGCCTGGCACATCAATGCGCGAGGCAACCTCTTCGACCCCGATACCCCTGCGATCTCGCTCGATCCGTCCTTTCCGCGGATTTCCCGTACCGCTCCGGTCGAAACAGCCGAGGCGACGCTGTTGCCGACAGACAAAAAACTCGACATCGCAGAACAATCTGAACCTCTTCGGGCTCGCCCACGCCCAACCTTGGCCGATTTGAATGTCGGCAGCCTGGGCCGCAAACACAAAGCGGTTACCGAAGACCCCGCCGATCAAGGGTTCTTTTCGAAGTTGTTCGGCACATTCGGCGGAGACGATGAGAACGAATCCACACCGGCGACGCAACCATCCGAGACTGCGGAATCTCCTGTCTCTGCTCAGTCCGAAGTCCTGACCAGCACCATCTCGGATCGGATCGTGCCTGAAGAGTCCCTCGATCTTGGTTACACCACGCCGGATACTGATATGACCCGCCGCTCTGTCAAAGCGATTTCGGAAAATGCAGTCGCCGATATCGATCTGTTCCTGGGCAACAAAATACTTATTGGCAATAAGATGCCGGCTGATGCGCTTGAAAGCGGGAACTGCATTGAACGCTCCATTCATCGTTCCGTATTCTGCCTTGAGCCGATGAACTGGCCCGCTAAGGTTGCCGAGCTGTTTGCGCAGGATACCGCCTATACCCTGCCGGGCGAGGGTGTCGTCCGTTACGAGAACGGCCGCCTCAGCCGCGCCTATAACGTCTTCAGCGCCGCCGACTTCGCCGATGTCGTCAAATATATGCAGCGCCGCTTCGGTCCGCCGTCTGAGCGTGAGATCATCTGGATGCACATGCTGGAAGCGCCGGAGCTACCGAATACAACATTCCGCTGGAAGGCCGTCAGCGCCGACCGCCGCGACATCATCGTTCTGGAAGTTCGTAACTACGACGATCTGCGCCGCTCATTCGCCGACCTTCAACACGGCATGGTGCGGCTATACCGGGACGGCTCACGACCGATCTTCAAACATCTTTCGACGATGGACTTGATGCTCTTGCAGCGCCGACGCATCGCCAACGCTCCGGCTGATCCGGCATCTGAAAAATCAGCGAACTGACGACCTCTTCATGATCCAAGTTGGCTTCCAGGTGGTTTCGATAGAACCCGGTGATCTGCGCGGCATCGGCCGCGACGGCATCGGTGACATTCCCGTCAAGGACGGTGGTTCTTTGGCAGATGCCATGCGCATGGTCGGCCTGGATCCGGCGGCGCACTATATGACGCTGATCAACGGTGATCCCGTTTCACCGGAAAACCGCGACGGCCGAGTTCTAAAGGACGGTGACCAGGTTGTCGTCTTCCCGCCCATCGAAGGTGGATGAGCCGAGGTCACGATCCGCGCACCAAGGCGTGAACGCGCGCCCCCTTTCGCCTTGTGTCCGAAAACCTATATGTTGAGGGCAACAGATGGAGGACCGCCATGTTCGGCCTGTTCAGCAAACCGACGACCATTCCGACGGCTTCCGAGGCCCTGCCCGGACGTCCCGACCCGATCCCGACCGCTATGCATCACGCAGTCAACGGCAATCCACTTAAGGGCCCCTATCCCGAAGGCCTGGAAACCGCGATCTTCGGCCTCGGCTGTTTCTGGGGGGCTGAACGGTTGTTCTGGCAGTTGGATGGTTTCTACGTGACTGCCGTCGGCTATGCTGCGGGCGTCACGCCGAACCCGACCTATGAGGAAGTTTGTTCCGGCCGTACGGGTCACAACGAAGTGGTGCTCGTCGTCTTCGATCCCAAGAAACTCCCCTTTCGGTCGCTGGTAAAGACGTTCTGGCAAGGCCATAACCCCACACAGGGCATGCGCCAGGGGAACGATGTCGGCACGCAGTACCGCTCAGGCATCTACACATTCTCGGACGATCAACGCGCGATCGCCGAAGAAACCCGCAAGGTCTATCAAAAAGATCTCAAGGAATGGGACTACCCAGAGATCACCACCGAGATCAAAGACGCGCCCGAGTTTTATTTCGCCGAGGACTATCACCAGCAATATCTGCACAAGAACCCGCGCGGTTATTGCGGTCTGGGCGGCACCGGCGTGCGCTGCAGCCTCTAGGCGCGTCGGCTTCGTGTTCATTCTGATTCATGGTGCCTATCACGGTGCGTGGTGCTGGGAGCATATCGTCCAGCGCCTGACCGATGCCGGCGAGAAAGTCCTCGCTCCCGACTTGCCCGGCCACGGTCGCGACAAAGGCTGGCTCGCCGACCAGACGATGGAGAACTATGTCGAGCGGGTTGGTGAACTAATCCTCGCTGCAAAGGAACCTGTAACCCTCGTAGGACACAGTATGGGCGGTGCAGTCGCCCTACTCGCGGCTGCGGTGCATCCTGACAAGATAAAGCGCATTGTTTATCTGACGGCGTATATCCCCGCCCCAGGCGAAAGCGTGTCGGACGGCGTTCGCGCCGACCCAGAGAGCCACGCACAAACCTCACGCACCGATATCGGCGACATCAAAGCTGTTTCGGTGAAAGCCGAGAGCTTGGGCCTCGATTTCTACCAAGACGCCGCCGAGCGTGAACTAGGCTGGGTCCAGGACCGCGTACAGTTGCAATCGCCGGTGCCGTTCCGCCATATCTGCGACTACGACCCCGCCAACCTTGCGGATATCCCAAAGACAGCCATCATTTGCACCCTAGACCGCGCCATATCGCCAAGCCATCAGCGCATGATGGCCGAGCGCGCAGGGTGTAATCCGATATTGAGAATCGAGTGCAGCCATTCCCCCTTCGTCACGCGTCCGGACGAACTGACGGAAATCCTTCTCTCGCTCGAACGTTGACGTCAGGCTTCTTCCAAGAACTCCTGGTAGTCCTTGGCGAGATCGGCAACCGCCGCATCCCGTAGCCGTTCACCGACTTCCCGCGACGCCAGGGTCGGATCCGAGCCCATGCGCCCGTCAGGGTAACGGGTGCGGAAATCATCGCAATCGTAGAAATCACCATCCGGCGCGATTTCCGGCGTCAGTTTGGACGTACTCTTAATCCGTTCCGCGTCATCGGGATAGCCGAAATAGGTCAGCGACACTTCGCCCGCCGTTGCATGGCTGCCGTTAGCCGCGCCGAAGATTTCCGTCTCGATGGCCCGAACCGATGGACACGTAAACCAGTTCCTGGAACGACAACGAACACCGGCCCGATTATGACGTGCCGTACCTAAGCTACGTTCCGCATAGATCTCGTCGAAGGCCGTGCGGATTGTCGGAATATTACCGCCGTGACCATTTACGAAATAGAAGCGCTCGAAACCGTGCCGCGCCAAAGACGTCACATAGTCGCAGATCACCGATATCAACGTTGTCGGACGCAAAGTGATAGAGCCTGGAAAGCCCAGATGGTGCTGCGCCATGCCGACACTGATCGTCGGTGCGATCGGCGCACCGACCTTTTCGGCCAGTTTCTCGGCGACGATCTCGGGGCACAGCGCATCGGTGCCGATGAAACCGGTCGGTCCGTGCTGCTCAGCCGAACCGATGGGAATGATAATTCCCGTCGAGGCTTTAAGGTGCGTTTCGACTTCTTGCCACGTCATCAGTTGAAGGCGCATGGCTTTCTCCTCTGCTCAAACGGTCTTTTCTGCGTACACCCGCAACGAAATAAAAACATGTGCCAATTTTGGTCACATATCCGTGCTATAAGATCGGCATGAGCTTACGATATGAAAAAGCAGACAATCTCATGCAGCTCGCGCTCGAGATGCAAGCGGCGCGGTATGGGCTTTCACTCGCGGATATTCAGTCTCGCTTCGAAGTCGGCCGCCGCACCGCCATGCGCATGCGCGACGCTGTCCTGCGTAATTTCCCGCAGGCGACTGAGGTCGAGACCGGCGAGAAAACTAAGCGCTGGCGCATTCCGCCCGGCACGCTGGATCGCTTGACGGCCGTCGGAGCCGACGAGATCGCTGATCTGGAACGTGCCTGCCAGGTACTCCTGCAAGCCGGTCAACCGGACCGGGCTGAACGACTGAAGGGCCTCGCCGCTAAGCTCCGTGCCCTAATGCCGGCTGATGTACAGCGCAAAACGGAACCCGACATTGATGCGCTGCTGGAGGCCGAGGGTTTCGCCATGCGCCCGGGTCCGAAACCAAAGGTGCCAGGCGATGTCATGGCCGTATTCCGCGATGCCGTGAAGTCCTGCCTCAAGGTCCGCATCGAATACCGGAACCGGCAAGGCCGGGTCAACGAGCGGCTCGTGCACCCCTACGGCTTCCTATTCGGATACCGCAACTATTTGGTCGCTTTTCACGAACACCCCAAAGCCAACGATGTGACATTGTTCGGATTGTCACGGGTGCAGTCGGCTAATTTGACGGACGATTATTTCGAGCGGCCCGAGGATTTCAGCCTCGCCAACTTCGCGGCGCGCTCTTTCGGTGTCTACCAGGACGAACCGGTCGAAGTGATCTGGCGATTTTCTCCGGAAGCTGCCATCACGGCCAAGGAGTTCGAATTCCATCCGACACAGACATTCGAGGATCAAGACGACGGCACGCTAATCGTGCGGTTCCACGCCGCCTCGGACCTCGAGATGGCGTGGCATCTATACATGTGGGGCGACAAGGTCGAAGTGCTCGCGCCCGAGAGACTACGGGAGATGGTAAGCGCACACCGGCCTGCGTGGCCGGCGTTGCCGTAGCCACCTGCGGTTGCGGCTGGTCGCACGCCATGTGAAACTGATGCTAAATCTGTGTGGCTCGGAGTACGCAATGGCGAACGACAACGTGATCGAGACTGGAACGTTTAACGTGATCGTTCGTGGCCGAGATGCTCTCTATCTAGCTAACAAAAACGACGCCTATGTCGGACGCGCACTTGTCGAGTATGGAGAGTATGCCGAGAACGAGTATACGCTCCTAGGTTCAATGGTGCAGCCGGGCAACGTCGTCGTCGAAGCGGGCGCTAACCTCGGTGCACATACGGTCCGCCTCGCCAAACAAGTCACACTGCAGGGACGCGTCATCGCCTATGAGCCGCAACCACCTATCTTTCAGGCGCTATGCGGAACGATGGCGCTCAACGGCCTTATGAATGTCGAATGCTTTCCGTATGCACTCGGCGCCGAAGCCGGCACGACCGTCATTCCTGCACTCGATTACCGGCAGCCCAATAATTTCGGCGGCATTAGCTTCCTTGAACCAGCCGCAAACGGCCACAAGATCGACATTAGGAGGTTGGACGACGAATTCACGTACCCACGACTAGATCTCCTTAAGATCGATGTAGAAGGCATGGAACTCGACGTGATGAAGGGCGCAGCAGAAACGATCAAGAAACTACAGCCCATGCTCTATTTCGAGAATGACCGGGCCGACAAGTCGCCGGAACTACTGGATTGGGTTCAAAGTGCCGGGTACCGGACCTGGTGGCACTACCCGATGCTGTTCAATCCCGACAATGTCTTTGCGAATTCAAACAATCTGTTTGGCGGGGCCGTAAGTATCAACGTGCTGGCTTTGCCACCGCGCGTGACAGCGGAAATCGGTTTGCCGGAGATTACCGACATCAACTCATTTCCGGAAACGACCGTCGACGGTGAGAGTGCTTAGACGCTCGGCGCGCGACCGTTCTTCACAACCAACCACAACGCGTGGATCATCCCTGGGAAGAACCCCAGGATGGTAAGCAGGATATTCAGCCAAAAATGAAGGCCGATCCCGACCGTGAGAAATGCAGCCAGCGGCGGAATGAAAATCGCAATAATAATCCGAAGGATGTCCATAGGTTCTTCCCTGCGTCAGTTACGGCGAGTTCCGCCGACGAATCGCCCTTAGAATAGCATTTGGCTGATTTCGCCACACCGTTCTTTTTGCAGAGCGTTGATGGCATCTTTCTTCTTTGAGGGTAGACGTTAGAATTCACGGTAAACGTTTGCGAAGGATCGCCTTCGACCGAATAAGACTGGAGTGCCTGGGATGAAACCGTCAGAGATCGATACCGCCGCAGCATGGCACGTCGACGACATCAAGCACGATAAGAATTGGATTTTCACACTCGACGACAGTGCCCGCGAAAGAATGGCCGACGCCGCCGTCACCGCCTTTGATCCGGATCGCCCCTACTTCGACTACAGCCGAGATGACTTCGATCTTGGCGACGGCCTTGACGTCATCGAGAGGGCTGCACGAGAGGCCTACTTTGGCCGTGGCCTAGCGCTCGTCAAAGGCTTGCCGCGCGAACAATTAAACGAGGCGCAATTCCAACTGCTGCAGTGGGGTATTGGCCTGCACCTGGGCGTCGCCCGGCCACAGGGTAAGGCATCACAGTACATCTCTGAAGTGCGCGCCTCCGGCAATGTCTACCGCGCGGCCGGCGGACGTGGCTACAACACGAACTCGGGGTTGGATTTTCATGCCGATGGCTGCGATCTCGTTACGCTTGCCTGCTACAATGCGGCAAAGTCCGGCGGCCAGAGTATGGTGTCGAGTAGCGTCACAGCGTGGCTAACTCTGCAACAAGAACGCCCGGATCTCGCCGAAGTCGCCCTGCAGGATTTCCATTTCAGCCGCAACCAGGAAGAAGCGCCGGACGAGACCCCATCCTACGCACAGCCGTTGTTCGATTTCGAAGACGGCCGCCTTTTCGCCAAATGGAATCGCAACCGGGTCCGCACCGCGCAGGATTTGGACGGCGTACCACAGCTGACCGCGGCACAGCGTGAGTGCTGCGACTTACTGGACGAGATTTTGCGGCGTCCCGACGTCATGTTCACGACATGGCTGGAACCGGGCGATCTTCAGTTGATGAACAATCACGTCATGCTGCATTCTCGTACCGAGTTCGACGATTATGAAGACCCCGCCAAAAAGCGGCTGCTTTACCGCCTTTGGCTCGCGCCCTCATTCTCAGTGCGGCTGCCGGAGACCTGGGGGAATTATTTCCGCGCCGTCGAACCAGGTAAGGTTCGCGGTGGCATACGCGGCCATCATCACGACGAAACTTGCTGGAACTTCGAACGCCGTCAGGCGGAAGCGCTCGGCATGACTCCCCTCTATTAGATAGCCCTCTATGCATCGAGCACCGTAGAACTAGTACGGATTTCATGGCTCTGATAGGCTGTGTCCGCTGTACGGGCATTGCAGCCTGGACAACACGTCAGATTTATTTTGACGCAAACGGCATTTCACGGTCGTTCGCAGCATTTTTGTTAGGGCCGCCATGTTGATTGGAGCTACGACCCGTATCCGTATGAATCCCTATACGCCGCTCGTTACGAGTGACACATCGGCGATCAAGGGTAAGAGAGCGGCTCAGCTCTATGGGTATTGGCGGGCAAAGAGTCCCGATGGCGGCACGCCCTTATGGTCGGACTTCGAGTTTATGGACCTCTATCGAATTGCGCCGTTCATGGTGGTCCTGGATGTGCCCGCCTCTCCAGACCGGAATGATCTAAAGTACCGTTTCATGGGCACCGAAATCGTTGCCTATCGTAGCGCCCGACAAGTTCCCGATTTGACCGGTATGCTTTTCCGGAACGGCGAGCGGGTTTATGACCCCCAACCCATGCTCAATGCCTACGACGCCAGTATCAAAAGCGGTATGCCCGTGGTGATGTACGGCGAGTACCAGACTGACAATTCATCGGGCGTGCACGAAAGACTGATAGCCCCCTGGTTGATTGACGGCGCCGTCGCACGGCTGACGACAGTTTTGGAACGTCATCCGAATTCGGATTCCTAATCTTTCTGGCAACTGAATCGCCTTTTTCGATCCCGCATGAATCTACATTTTAATCGGTGTAGGCCCGAACTCATTCGCTCACCAAGAGAATCTGACGACGTGATCGTGTCGTCAATCTGAGGGAGGAAACCATGCGGCAGCACCTTGGTATTTTGCCGGTGCATATATGCCATGCCCACACCGCCTTCATTCGTGCCTTGCACGATGCCGCGGATGATCAGATCGAAGTGTGGCAACGCAAACGCCACGAGCTTTTGAAGGTGTCGATTATCGCAAACAAACACCCATAAGAATTGGCCTTTTCGGGTGACAGATTTGGGCCTCATCCACAGACCAGGGATTGACTCTTAATCGATCATATTCCTGAAATGTTCCCTCATGAGTTTTGAGGGAAAAATGGATGTTGAAATTCACGGATAGGCCCCGCGCGATGGCCCTCACGCTTTTTGGAAACAACGTTCCTGCGGGCTTTCCATCACCAGCAGACGACCATACGGACCGTCAGCTTGATCTTAACGAACACTTGGTCCGCCGACCGGCAGCGACCTACTTTGTGCGCGCCGATGGTGACTCCATGCGGGATGCCGGAATATTCAGTGGAGACTTGCTGGTCGTTGATCGCAGCATACAACCCAAGGCTAACGATATCGTCATTGCGGTCGTACATGGTGATTTAACGGTGAAGCGGCTTATGGGCTGCAAGCGCGGCTGGCGTCTATCTGCCGCAAACCCATCGTTCCCGGATATTCCATTGACCGAGGCAGGGTTCGAGATTTGGGGAGTCGTAGCACATAGCATTCGAACGCATTGCGACCGATGACTACCTTCGCCCTAGTCGATTGCAACAACTTTTATGCGTCTTGTGAGCGGGTATTCGAGCCGCGTCTAGAAGGCCGTCCTATCGTCGTCTTATCGAACAACGACGGGTGTGTCGTGGCACGCTCAACGGAGGCTAAGGCGCTCGGTATCGGTATGGGCGTTCCGTTCTTTCAGGTCCGCGATATCGCCCGAAAGCATGGCGTTGTCATTCGATCATCTAACTACGCCCTCTATGGTAATATGTCGGAGCGAGTGGCATCGGTTCTGGCAGCGGCAGCACCCCGGCATGAGGTTTATTCGATAGACGAATGCTTCCTTGAATTGGACGGGGTTCCCGACCTTGGTGCATGGTGCGACGACCTACGCCAGCGGGTTCGGTGCTGGACGGGGATTCCGGTATCGATCGGCGTGGGGGCGACAAAGACACTTTCCAAGATAGCAAACAAGCACGCTAAGGCCGGAAACGGCGTTTGTATTCTCACCCCTGAAAACACGAAAGGGGCACTCCGCTCAACGCCAGTAGGGGACGTTTGGGGCATCGGTAGGCGATGGGAGCGATTGCTAACCGGACGGGGTATAGAGAGTGCTCTGGACCTTCGTGACTCCGATGAGCGATGGATACGGCAACGCATGGGTGTTGTCGGTCAACGCACCGTGTATGAGCTTCGGGGAGTCTCTTGTCACGACCTGGAAAGCATCGCGCCCAAGAAGCAAACGACGTGTTGCGCCCGGACCTTTGCCCGTGCCGTCTCCGACAAAGGTCAGGTAAACGATGCTATACGCGCTTATGCGGAACGTGCTGCGGAGAAAATTCGCCACGCGGGGCAAGAGTGCCGCACCGTCCAGGTATTCATCCGGACGGATCATCACGACGACAGGGTATCGCCGTTTTCCATATCCGCCCAGGAAACCCTATTGAGCCCAACGGCGGATAGCAGAGCCATCTCCGGGGCCGCACGGCGGGTATTCGAGCGGATATGGAAAGGCGGCATACCTTATCGCAAGGCTGGCGTGCTACTCCTGGACCTGTCCAGCAAGGGAAACTCAATACCATCTCTATTCGATGACCGATTGGAAAATAGCGATCACCTTATGAAGGCTCTAGACCGGGTGAATAAGCGGTTCGGGCGTGGGACTATAGGTCTCGGGGTATCTCGCGGTGGTAAATGGAAAATGCGCCAGGAGAGGCTTAGTCCACGTTACACGACGCGATGGGAAGAAATACCCAAGGCGCGACTATGATAACCCCGAGAACGCGCTAACCGGCCCGAATTTTCGGACACAATAAAAGGGGAAAACGCCATGCCATCCGAGACACCTAGCGCCGAAAAGGCAAAAAATTCGGCATTCAACTACGAGCAAAAACGTGGCTAATGACAAATTAGCTCTTTAATTATATTTAAAATTAAATATTTGGCGGAAGAGGTGTCCGTCTAATCAATGTTTATGCCCGTTTCTCCGTGCGTTAGGGTTCCCCAAAATCTCGCGATATATTGGGGAGTTTCGTCTACCAATGTCTATAGGCGTGTACTATAATCTCAGTTACATATGTACATTTTAATGTGGGTAGAACGTGGCGCGAGGCATCAACCGCTTAACAGACCGACGGGTCAGGACCGAAAAGAAGCCTGGCCGCTATGCCGACGGTGGCGGGCTTTGGTTGCAGGTCTCGCAGCGTCGAGACGGCGATGGCGTCACCCGGTCATGGATATTCCGCTTCACTCGGAACGGTAGGCAGCGCCAGATGGGCTTAGGCTCGCTGGAAACGGTGTCGCTCGCAGAGGCCCGTGAGGCCGCCCAGGATGCCCGTAAGCAGGTCCAGGCCGGCGTCGACCCCATAGCAAAGCGCAATAGCGAGAAAGCAGTCGCCAAGGCCGAGGCGAACAACCTCGAGACCTTTAAGCAATTCGCCGAAGAGTACATCCGCAAGAACAGTGACCATTGGAAAAACGACAAGCACCGAGCCCAGTGGGGCAACACGCTCCAAGCCTATGCCTACCCAGTTTTCGGAGATCTACACGTAAACGACATAACCAAGGCGCACCTGCTGCAGGTTCTCGATCCGATTTGGGATAGCCGTACCGAGACCGCTCGACGTCTTCGCGCCCGGATCGAAACCGTCATCGACTCGGCAATTGCTGCCGATGTCCGCGAGGGTGAAAACCCGGCCCGCTTCGGCGTCTTGAAATTTTTGCTTCCAAACCAAGGTCGTCGCCCAAAGGTCCGTCATCATCCTGCGATGCCATACGCCGAAATTGGCTCTTTCGTTACAGCGCTTCGCGAGCGCGAAGACTTATCAGCCCGGGCCTTGGAATTTCTGATCCTGACAGCTGCCCGAACTGGCGAGGTTATCGGCGCCAAGTGGTCTGAAATCGACCGTGACGGGGCGTTGTGGACTGTCCCCGCGAAGCGGATGAAAGCGGGAAAAGAGCACCGTGTCCCGCTAACCGCGGAGGCCCTTACCGTGCTTGATACGCTACCCGTGATCGACGGGAACCCGCACCTTTTCCCAGGTGCCAGAAAGGGCCGTCCGTTGTCGAATATGGCGATGTTGGGGCTGATGCGTCGCATGAAGTTCGATAGATTTACAGCCCACGGCTTCCGCAGCTCGTTCAGGGATTGGGCTGCCGAACAGACATCGTTTCCCCGCGAGGTCGCCGAGGCGGCGCTTGCTCACGGCAATCCCGACAAGGTCGAAGCATCCTACCAACGAGGCGATTTTTTCGAGAAGCGCCGGCGGCTCATGGAAGCTTGGGCAACCTACTGCGGGGCCATTCTTGAGGCCGGCGTCGACGTGGTTCCGATCCGCCGGAAGGGCGCGTAGGCCATGACGCAGAACACACAGGCCGAGTTGTCCAAGGGCGGCAAGTGGAAGTTGCTAGCTCAGGCGCTCGACGAAATGGGCGGAGCATCCGACCAAGCGTCGCAGTCACAGGTAGCCGATTGGATCAATGCCGGGAACGTTAAAATCCAATTGCGGCGAACCCAACTTCTGGGAAGAGAGGAAAAGCGTGAATGCATCTCGGGTGAGGACGCGATCAACGCGTTTGTCTCCTCAACAGTTTATTGGGAAGAGTCGCGGGCGTTCATAGGCGCGCGGTACGCGGACGCTTCTATGCGTCTGCTGTCGGCCTATATCGATGATGGTTATATCGTTGATATCGACGCCCTAGAGCTCGAAGCACTTAAACCGGCCGCAGCCCCCACGGATAAGCCGAATGCTGGCGCCCCTGAGCGTTTCGACTGGCCGGTGATAATCGAAATCGGGGTCCAGATCCTGATAGAACATGACCTCTACGGTCCAGACAATCCTGACCTTCCCAGCCAGAACAAGTTCGTTGCGCTTATCCAAGAGCGGTACGTGGCAAAATACCCAAAAGATACTGAGCCGAGCCGCGCCAGCGTTCAACAACGCCTTCACGAAATGGTCGGTCAGTACAAGGCGAGACTCGCCGGCCAGTAACCTATTGCTGGCCAATTGTTGGCCAGTCTGGCTGACCGACAAGCCTGCACGGCCACATTCTCCTTCCGACACTCGCAGACGCCCTCGTAACCCCCGCTAGATGATTGGCGATGGGTAGGGGCTAGGCAGGAGAAGTAAATGCCATCCACCAATCCCAAGCTGTCGACTGACCGACTGCTGCATCCGTTCAACGAAGCATGCCACCTTCTCGGCTTCTCTCGAGCGACCGGCTACCGGCTGCTCAAGGCCGGCCGGATAAAGGCTGTCAAGTTCGGCTCCAAAAACCTCATCGCCACCGAGGAGGTCCGACGGATCAAGGCAGCGATCGAGGACGGCACGTTACGCCCCGTAAGCGACGACGAACTCGATGACCTCAAGGCTGGCGCCGCAGCATGAAGCCGTTTTCCCCCACAACCAGGCCCAAAAAAGTCGAAACCCCGCCGGATCAGGGCAGGGTCTCGGATAATCCGTTGGCGCGGAAACAAGGGCCGTTCTCTGAGGAACAACACGATGAACATATCCAATATTGCCGAATCCCGCAACACTCCCGGTAAGTTGACCGTCGCCATCGACCAAGACGACGGCACCAGCCGGATCGTCACCATCACCGGTCGACGGAATTGCGAAACCCTCCAGGCTCTACTCGACAACCCGGCCGGCATCTCCAGCCTCGATCGCTGGGCCTTCGGCTGGAGGTTGAGCCATTATGTCTATCGCCTTCGCTGTTGGGGTCTCGAGATCGAGACCCGGCCAGCCGTCTGCGGCGACGTGCATTACGGCATTTACCGTCTCAAGCGCCGCGTCACGATCATCCGCGACGGGCGGGAGGCGGTCTGATGGAAAAGCACATCGCAGCGATCCCGAAGAATACCAGCGAGGCCATCCACGTCGACCTCCAAGAGTTCAAAGGCACCGAGCTCGTGTCAATCCGGGTCCACTTCAAGCAACCCGAAACAGGCGAAATGCTTCCGACCAAAAAGGGCATCGCCGTTCGCGTCGGTCTCCTGGACGCCTTGATCGACGCTCTGCAGCAGGCCCGATTCGTTGCCCAATCTGCCGGGCTGTCGACCCCGGCGCTCAAGACGGACGGAGGCGTCCAATGAGCGCCCGTACCCGCCAATTCGACTATCGGCGCCTTACCGACGACAACGCTCGAGCGCAGATCGGGGTCAAATCTCCATGAGTGAGATCGACGAAATGATAGAGGCCGAGGCGGCGGCCCTAAAGCGATTCTTGAAAGCGCAGCAGGAGCACCTCGATGCCTGGTTGGATTGGCGCGAATGCTCGGGGTGCAGCGATGCGTCCCCGGCGTTCGAGAGGTGGGCCTTCGGCGTCATGCTCGATAGCGCCGCCGAAGCCTATGCCGAGGCTATAGATGACGACGAAGACCAGGAGGAGCCCCTGAAGCAACTCCCCGCGCCGGTAGCTCTGCCGGGCAACCTATTCTCGATCGAGGACGGGGAGAAATAGTCATGGTTCGGATCATCGATACCAAACCGAATGTTACAGGTCGGAGTTCTGGAAAACTGTCGGGACGCAGAGGGCAACATCAAAAGCCCCCTAAGGGTGAGGCATGGGTTTGGTTTACCCGAAGCATGCTAGAAAGTCCGGCCTGGGTGGCCATGAGTATTAACGGGCGCCGGGTTCTTGATCGGCTCCTTCTTGAGCACATTGCTCATGCCGGATCGGAAAATGGCGCTCTAATCGTCACTCATGATCAGTTTCGCGAATTCGGTGCATCCGGCAATGCGATCAAGCCGGCAATCGATGAGCTTGTGTTTCTTGGCTTTGTGAGATGCGAACGCGGTGGACGATGGGCCGGCAAAAATACTCCTAGTCGGTATCGATTGACGTGGGTCGGCGACCGGGTCGGCGCAGCACCGACGAACGAATGGGAAGGCGTCACCTCGGAGCAAATTGAGGCGTGGCAATCGCAACGATCGAAGATTCGAAAGGCCGAGAGAGACGCGGCCAAAATTCACGAATTTCCGGAAAAAAGAAAGAGTACCGTACCATCACTTTCAGTAGTACCGGGCGGTAAAACCGATGCTGGCGAGTAGGTCGAAAATGCCGAAAGTCGCAGAAATCAGCCAGTCGCCACGCAACTTTCGTACTCTCAAATGTGATAGTTCTTTCTATATTTCCACGGGAACAGTGGCTCCCAACTCGACTGAACAACTCTACTCAATCACGCTATATTCCCACCACCGACCTGAACGACGAGACGCTCACAGCAATCGTGGTGGCGAAATCTGTGCTGTACGGGAGTGTCTTCCGTCTTCTCAAGGGTCTCAAAAAAAATTGCGCCGCGGTTCGCTTCGAAAAAGGGCCAAGAACCCCGCGCGTGCGCGCAATGGCAACCCAAGATGAAATCGGATCGAACCCATTCCGAAAGGAAACAACGGTGGCGCGCACGTGTACGTGAAGGCGCACGTTCCGTTCCTGTTGTCGTTAACGCCGATTTCGTTGGGCGCTTCCTGACCTGCGGCACCGACGCGTCTCCCAATACAATTGCTGCCGCCCTTCAGGATTTGCTCGATCACCTTGCAGGCGAGCGCATGGATCCGACCTCTGAAATGTCCACGCGTTCCCCTGACCTAAATGACCTGGGTTAGAGTCTCTATGCTGGATCACTGTTCGAAAGGATTGTCGATGAAACAGCCGTTCAAATTCCTGAGTTCCGCCGCCGGCCGCGCCGCCGATCCTTTCGTGCCTTGCGCCTGGTCCAGCAACCCGAGCGCCGGCGGCGGTGCCCTCTCGATCAACGAGGTAGGTCGATGAGTCTGACCCCGAAACAAGAGGCCTTCGCGCACGCCTACGTCGAGACGGGAAACGCCTCTGAAGCGTATCGCCGCGCTTATGACGTCGGCGAGAACACCAAGGGCGAGACGGTCTGGCGCAAAGCGGCCGAGCTAATGGACAACGGCAAGGTCACGGCAAGGATCGAAGAACTCCAGGCCGATCACCGTGAGCGCCACGACGTTACCGTGGATAGTCTGACGGATGAACTCGAAGCCGCCCGGCTCAAGGCCATGGGCGTTGAGAATGGAGCTTCTGCCGCCGTGCAGGCCATCGTTGCCAAGGGAAAACTCCACGGCCTCGTCGTCGAGAAATCGAAGTCGGAACTTTCGGGTCCGAATGGCACGCCGCTTCAAACGCAACAAGTGCAACCTGACTACTCGGGGTGGGAAGCCGCTGTTTTGGGGGAAGATCATGCTTGATTCATATGCTCTCGGCATTCCCGCGATTGATATACTGCCGCCCCCTCACCCGACGTTGTGCCGCAAGATCGATGACGAGTACGCCAGACAGGCTGCGGAGTTACGCCATACATATTTGCTCGATCCGAATTTCCTAAGGCGTCTGCCAATGTCGCAATTCTTCGCTATCTCTCGAACTCACCCCTTGGAAGTCTGGTTTTCGCTGATCGATAGTGGCCTCGGCCAATTCAGTCGTGCGCATATGCCGGAAGATTCACAGATCACGATTTCGGCGCGATACGCCGGCGTCGATCGCGACTTATTCCTTGGGCTTCCGCATGGAGAGGGCTTGACGGCAGTCAACCATCTCCTTTTCGCTGCACTTAACGCTTTTGATCATCGAAGACCCACGCAAGAGACATCATCAAAGATTTGGCGCTATGCTCTGGAACAAGGGGACCTTGCCGCAGCGGTTGAGTTTTATACCGGGCAACCAGTCCAACAGGTGAATTAAGGGTGGCAACGATGAACGGTCTCGACACATTTGCATCGATGGTCAACCCGCAGCCGGATGGTAGGTACTATCCGCTGCAGCCGCGCGAGCAGGTGCCGTATCCAGGCAACCTAAATAAATATGCTTTTGGACCTGGGCATACTTGGTTCCGCACGACGACACCGCCGCCGGTCGATCCTGCCGTTCTCGATCCGTGGAGTAATCCACAGCCGTCCGATTGGCAAGTGCAGATGCCGGATGGTGGTGATATGGGGGCGGGCGGAAGTAGCGATGCTGCAAGAAGCCCTGCCGATCCTGCGGACATCAGCGGGCCCGGGCCTACTGCCAGCACTGTTGGAAAGACTATCGGAACTGGGCTCGGTGCTTTTGGTATTCCCGGCGCAGGTATGGCAGGGGCCGCCATAGGTACTATGGTAGATATGCACAACATCAATAAGGCATTCCGACAGGCAGGTTATAATCCTGATATCAATCCGTTCAGCGCCTTCGCCAACTCCGTCAGCCCATTCGGCGTTCTAGGCACGGACCCGATGACGCAAGCTTTTGAAAGCGCAATCCGTCAGAGCAACCCTGGATTGTCAGAAGAAGAGGCGGCACGTTTCGGAAGAGTTGCAAACGCTTTGTATCAAAACCCTGCAACGCACGCCCTTAATGACGGCGGCGACGATCCAGGCGGCGGCTTTGGCGGGAAGGACAACGATGCAAGCGCCGGGCCGGACGAGGGAGGTATCGGCTGGGCATGATATGTTTTCGCCTAATCATCGTATTCTCGTTGCTGCTAATCACAGCGTGCGGGCCTCGCCTAGAATTCGAAGCCCCAACAGTCGTTCCGCCGACAGGTCTTGGAGAGGCGGGGCCGGCACCGTCAGTTCCGCTATACACGCTTCGGTATCTACGGGGGCCGGTCCGTTCTCCGAGCGCGCAGGCTATTGAGGCCTACGCCAATAGTTTCAAGATGCATGCGACGGTCAGTGAGTTCGGCGACGATACACCGTGGATCGCAAAATGGCCGACCGCAACTATCCGCTGGAAGATTACAGGAGCAGGCGCAAACGACATGCATCTTCGGCTTGCACGGGAGGGGTTCCGTCTGGTCGGGCCAATCGTCGGGCGGACGTTTGTAGAGACCGACGAAGATGCGGATGTTGAGGTCGTCGTTGATAACAGAAAAATAGGGTATTCTGCAGGCTTGCACTGCATAGTATTTTTTCAAAGTTCACAGCAATACGAGATCGAGAAAACGCACATTTTCATTGGCGAGGCGACCCCGACGAATTTGCTCAGGGGCTGCTACAACGAAGAGATCAGCCAAATGATGGGCATGATCGGCGACGTCGATGTGATCCAGGAATCGATGTGGCGCACCGCCGAGGGCGGGGGCTATGAAAGTCTGACATGGCACGACGCCATTCTGCTCCGGGTTCTCTACAACGAACGGATAAAACCGGGGATGCCGATCGATGAAGCGATTCCGATAGCGCGTGAGTTGATCGCCAAAGAACTGCGTGAGTTGAACGAGGGGCTGGCGCGGTAGTCAGTCTTTCGGCTCGTCCGTTAGAATGCCCCACTTGATGCAGAAGGCCGTTTTTCCCCAGGCCAGCCACTCGGGGTCTGCCCGTTTATTAGAACAAAAGCACGAATAGAAGTAGTTGCGCATGGGCTGCGGCACGGCATCATAGTTGACGCGCAACAACCCACATGTGAGGCGATAGGCGAACGTTGCCATAATCGTTTTCTCAAACATCGTTCCTTTGAGCGGATCCCAGTCGGCGAAGAACTGATCTGTCTCCATCTCCATGAGAATACCAGTCGATATCGCCGCAATCTTTGGTGTGTCGATCAAATCGTTGATGCTGTTACGCGACTTGAAATCCGCCAAGCGATCTAGGTAAACGTTCAGAAACAACGCAGGCCCTCCGGCTTCCGGCGCATAGCGCAGGCCAACAGGGACTTCGAACTTCTTTTTGGCGTATGTGGTAACGAACTGAGCTGCCTGGACGCCGGCTAACCCGAGGGTTTCGAGGCGGCGCCCCTTTTTCGCGTCATCCATGAACGATAGATGCTTCCTTCACGATGGCGTCGTAGGTTGCTTCATCAGAGCGATCTGCAGCCTCTTGGTTCTCATTGAGATGCTGCTGTGCGCCGACATCGTCGGCTTCGGCGCTGCTGTTCTTCATGGTGAATTTTGCCAAGTCGCTCAGCTTAGGAATCGATAGTGGCATGGTGCGCTCCCTTCCTTCCCTGCCCAGGGAAGCTCTCCGATTCGGCACATAATAGCATAGAACAGGGTTGTACAAGGCGATTTGTTAAAAAGTTGCGAACACACCCTTATTGCGGGAGTCCCAAAATCTAGCAGTCTCGAGTGGCCATGAACATCGAATACCGCGCCGCGACGGCAGCGGACAGGTTGTCGGCAGACTGGACTTTCTCGTCCGTCGACTTCAAACTTCCCGCATGTCTGACGACACTATCGAGAGCCGTAGCGCCTGGCTCAAGCGTTCCCTTGAAAGGACCGTTCACGATCCAGATGCTCCGACGCCAATAAGGTTCAGAGCCACGCGATATCTTCGGATTTTGACAAAGCTCGAAGAGCGGAAAGCCTCGACTTAGCCGCTCGCCAGCAAAAGCTAACGAGCGACCGGTCCCGGTGGGCCCCTCTCCTCGCACTTTGGCAAGTATATTGGTTAAACCGTCCAGGGCTTGTGGCGCTCACGATCGACTCCAGCCACCCCAGGAGCGCAATATAAGGCTGGCAGCTACCCACGAAAGACTCGCTTCCTGGCGTCGCACGCGACGGAAAAAACGCCGCTCTGAGGCCAGAAAAAAAGAAACCCCGGCTGGTACCGCTCACGGCCGGGTCCAATTCCCGACGGGGGTTGCCAACCAAGGCCAAGCTATTCCCAGTGCATCCGGCCAGCCAGTAGCCACTGACCGGAGCTACACATCTGACGCTTCAAGGTCTTCGCGCCAAATGGGAGCGGGAACAATGAGAGCGCCGGTACCTCTGAGGCCGCATCCCCGAAGGGAAGTTGGGACACCCAGCCTGCAACGCACTCAATCTAACTTATAGCGGAAGAGTGGCGAAAAAGGAACCCGCCCGGGCCGGAGCCGCGGGCGGGGGGTGTGTGCGTTATGGCGCTGGGAGCGGCCCCTAAACTTCGGGAAGCGAATCGGCGCGAAGGTCGCGCATCAAAGACGCCAGAACGCGGCCCGTCATAGCGCCTTCGTCGTACTCGAATGAACGCAACTCGCTTTCGAGGTAGCGGATTTTGACGGCAACACCGGTCATGCCATGCGCGGGGGTCGAAACGAAAAGTTCCTCGATTTCCCGAACACGTTCCCACGCTGCATCGTGTTCGGCGCGAAGGCGGGGAAGGTCTGTTTGGGCGATGGCGATGGCGTGCGCTTCTTTGATCTGCTGCCATGCCGGGCGGTATGATAGCGCCCGTTGCCGCTTTTCGTCGGGGCTCAAAATCTTCCCAAGATGGCCACGCTTCCTGGCAATTTCCAAGGCGCAGTTTAAAATCTCGCGCGACTGTTCGTCTCTTTCCGCGTCCCGGCGCTCGGCTTCATCGGCACTGGCAACCCATTCCTGGATTTTGGCCTCAACGCTCTCGTCGTCCGTGGCGTACCGGGGGTGCCCGTTATACTCCCCGACCTGGATACGCGGCCCGAATTTGATTTCGGGGTGTACGTCGTATTCATCCACGCGCGTTCCCACATCGCATGCGGCACGAAGTGCTGCGAGAAAGTCGACTTCAAGCCTCACGAGGTCGGCATCCGGGTTGGATGCCGCTAGCGCGGCGGGAGCAACGAGAGCGGCCACGCTTCCAATGGCTACCGCTTTCGCGGCTTCTCGTCTGGTGATAGTCTTTGACACGTTCAATCTCCCTTCTTTGCTGATTGGGTCTTGGACATTGGAGCCGGGGTAGGTTGCAGCCTTCCCGGCTCCGCACTTACGGCTTCTCCGAGCCGAATTCCTTGCTCAGTTTGAGGCATTCTTCGCGATACTGGTCGCTCGGCAGTAGGCGCATCGCCCCTGCGATGAATGCACTCGTCTCAGCGTCATTGGATTTGGGCATGGGCGCTCTCTTGTTGTCAAAGGTCTACTAACCATTTATAAACTATTGTATCCGATAAGTCTACTGTTCATTAGTAGAGTGAGGTTGCCATGACAGAGATATCCCCCCAACAGTGCCGGGCCGCACGATCAATGTTGGGAATGCATCAAGAAGAGCTTTGCGAGCGGTCCGATGTGACGATCAAGACCCTGTCAGATTTCGAGAAGGGAAAAACGAAACCCTACGCCAGTACGCTTCAAAAACTCCGGTCCGCCCTAGAGGCTGCCGGCGTCGTGTTTGTCGATCCGAACGGACTAGGCGCCGGGGTCCGGCTTAGGGATCCGGGAGAATAATATGGTGGATGACGAGAAATTATACGACGAAGCCATGACCGCGAATGAGGAATCCTTCCCCTCCGCCGTGGTGGATGCGCTACTCGCTGGCGAAAACCCGGTAAAGGTATTTCGGGAACATCGTGGGATGTCTCAAGCTGACCTCGCGTCGAAGGCCAATATTGATCCGGCGTATTTGGTGCAGATTGAATCCGGTACACTCAACGCTTCAAAAGATGTGGCCCAAAAGCTTGCTCTTGCCCTGTGTCTTGAGACAGATGACCTTGAGCAAGCGTGAGGCTTCGGGAGCCGGGGGAGTAATAAATAATTGGCAGAAGATGATACAGCAAAGAAAGCCGGGGACAGCGCTGGACAAAAACCAAGATCAAAAAAGCCGCCGATGGTTGCCCTCAAACTTGGCCCCTTGCCGGTCGAATGCCTTGAGCGCGTTCTCGGTCTCGAATTGGAGTCCGGAGACGTGATGTTGAGTATCAATGCCCAGAAGCACGCCGCGAAGAGACACGCTGAGGAGTATGCGGCTTGTCTCCCCCATGTCGCTGCCGTCGTTACCTCCCCACTTTATGTTGGAGACGACCATCGAAATCCTGGAAAAATTGAGCTCGTATCGCGGGTTCCGAGCCTAGGAGAGGGACTTGGGCTGCTAGTTGTTGTTAAGATAGAGGCCGATGAAAATGGGCTTTATCACGTAGTATCGTTCTACCCCGTATCTGAGAAAAAAATCGCTAATCGACGGCAGAAGGGTGCGTTACATAGTGCCCAATGAAAAAAGGGCCCCTTCGGAGCCCCTTATTCATAGCCTTAGCCAGGATGCCCAACTCTGGATCTCTTCACCGTTGCCGGCTACTGTACCCTCTCGGGTGCGTGGGGAGGCCGTTCCCACCTCTAAAGCTACTGATCAGAATGTAGGATATTTCCTACTGAACGTCAACGATTTGGCTTAACTCCAATTTCATTGATAGCAATGAGACTGCGGCCGACACATGGATTATGAATCCATTGCTCTACAGGGCAACTTGTCTATTTCGTGTGAATAGCAGGAGACGAGCGGCCAAAGGTACATTCGCACGAAATCTAAATAATCACGAAACCCGTCAACGACGACGACCTCGTAGGTAAATGCCTCGGCGGTCATACAAATGACGAAACGTCCGTTTTTACCAACCCAAATTTCTTGGGGTAGTTCGCTGTCTCCCAACGTCATCATTTTTGTTAATCCAGCGCCCTGGAACGCCTCATCCGAGAAGTCTCCTAATTCAGATCCTTCGTAATCGACCAACTTGCATTCGTGATATCTGTGCGCTCGCGGAGCTATCATCAATCTATCCCCGATGAAAAGACTACATCATACGGCACGAAGCATAACTATTCTTGCTACGAAATCCATTGCACTTGGCAACGTGAAAATTGAATGGCACCGTTCAGCAACCTGGGCACATCGCTAATCGTATGAGGCCCAGATGCAACGGCAACGCTTTCACGACCTTCCGAAGTCTCTAAAGGCCATCATTTAGGAAATCGGCAGGCTGTCCAGGGCGTCGTGCGTCGCGCAATTGATGCTTTTCAGAACCCTTCAACGAAGAGATGCAAACAACTATATGCAGACATCATCGATCACCTACCCAATTGCCGTCACTGTCGTAACTCATTGAGCCGTCGAAGCCCCAAGCGTTCCACAACATGTCGAACGCGGGCCGTAGAAATCGACCCAGGTCGGTTTCCGATTCCTCGAGGATAAGTTCAGGCAGCACTAGATCCGTGTGCTCCAGTGGCATCGGCGGGTCCGCGAAGATCATTCGCTCCGGCATAACAAACTGGACGTTTCCTGCTCCAAGCAGCGAGAGAAATACGATGAGCGGCGGCTGCAACTCGCACCCGTTATAAAATGCGAGCGCCCGCTTCATACAGTTGACCGCGTAATACTCGAAACGACCGGCGAAAAATGGCGTGTGGCCATCCGTGGCTGTGAAGACCCCAACGAATTCTATAACTCCGTTTCGGAATACCTGCGTATAGGCCCGAGAGGTGCCTCGCTCCTCCCCTGTGAAGTTCAGGAACCCATCTAGATTACGGCGGAAATTTAATCCGCTCGCGCCCGGTGCACTCAAATTAATGAGCCGATCTCGGCTATTAAAGTCGACCGCTTGAGGTTCAGAGAACGTTCCGATCGGCACAACCTGCATACAGAAAGCTGCGCCGTCGTAAAGTGCTGCCGGCGTTTGCCGGGAGCTTATCTTCAACAGTCGTTCCTGGTGAAATCGTTTCACCTTCTCGGCAAGTGTATCGGATTGTGTAAAAGCGACCCGGAGTTCTGCAACGTCGAGCGGATACTTGCCCGCCGAGTTTCGACCGTAGAACTTCGCGTGGTCGCGGAATGATACCCTATGCGGCATACTCCAGCTTTGGCGGACATGAATCACTAGAACCCTGCTGGCTCCGGGTGCGACTATCGGCCGCATCTCGACGCCTGGTATTCGCGGCTCAATGCCAGACCGGATCATGTTCTCAAGCCGAAGTATTTCCTGATCCATATCGGCGGGTGAGACTCCGGGAAACGCCGTTGGTGTTGCATCAACCTCAGCAACACCGAATAGGAGGTGTCCGCCTCCGGCATTGGCCAGTGACGATATGTCCGCCAGGAACTCGCGTTTGTCTTCGTCCCGTGGTCCGGGGAGCTCAAGTTTGTAATCTATCGATTTTCCCTCGCGAACTCGGCCATCAACAAGTCCACGCAGGTCGTCGGCAGTCACTTGCGAAAGGGGCTTCGAAATCATGGCTCAATCTCATTTCCCGATATGCGATGTAATATTAGTGCTTGTACTCACTAGAGGCCAGCCGGCGGGTTTGGCAGGGACGTGAACAAATCGTAGAAGCGCTCATCGCGACCATCTGGCTGAGGCTCATGATCCGCTTTTGCAAGTTCCCAAATAGGTTTCAGTTCGATTTTGGTATTCGGAGACCTAGGCTTTAGCCAGTGGCGCCATCCGTGAAAATTTTCGGTTGGATTTCGCATCGGTCGAATAACATTTTCCTCGAGATGGACGTCGTGCTCCTCGCGGAAGTATCGTCTGATGGCATCGTATATTGCATCAACAATGTTGCCTCCATCGGCGCCCGAGTCTTCGAACTTTCGCCCGTGTAAGACTTGGTTTCTGACACCGTTGCGAAATTTAAATATCTGGTCGTTTAAAACTTCATCCTTGAGAATCACGTCGCGGATATATTCGGTATTACGAATAGGGCCTCGGTCAGTGTTCACCTCACCGGCAAGAGCTTCGAGAGCTGCTACGAGCATACTGAACCGCGTGTAGAACCACGGAGAATTGCAGGCCTCACGCAGCAGTCGAAAGGCATTGCCACGCTCCTCGTAGATCTCAAGACGTGCCAATGCCGCCTGTTGTTCTAGTCCAAACCCTAAGGGGGACGAGCCACGCTCGAAAGAGAAGTTGAAGAAGAATGCTCGGTCAGGGTTGTTCTCTTGCGGCAGGATCAGGGATGATTCACCTTCAACAGCTGTATAGCACTGGCTGACGAATGCGATCCGGTCGGTGAGCTCTGTCAGATCGTGTTGAAACCGTATATATGCTGCTTCGACGTCATCCGCTTTGATTATCGCCCGCGCCAACCAACCTCGCCCTCTCGGAGCGCCGCTCTCGAAAGTCCATTGGCTGAGATGAATGCCGCGGATTTCAAACTCCCAATCGGAGTAGAGCTGGGCAAGAGTTCTAATTCTACCTTGAACATCGTAAGTCGGCATCACTGGCCTCGCTTCGATACAAATAATTTGGGGACGATTGCTGATCCATTGACGCCATGCAATGCTGCGCTTTCCCTGGGCATGATCGAAAACGACCGTACGTCAGGGTAAAGCCATGAACTGCCGACATCGCTACAAGGATCTCCCGAAGTCCTTTAAGTCCGTTCTCAAGGAAATCGCCGCGCTACACGAACCGATTGACCAAATCGAAGCGGCACGTCGATTTTCCGGCCCCACGGTCAAGCGCTTGGTTGAGGAAGGCCACCTTAACAGCGCGTATTTTCGCAAACATGAATGCCTGATCATCAGCCCGCTTACATCCGAAGAGATGCAAGGAACGCACAAATGGACTGATCAAGATGATCAGGTACTTCGGAAAAGGTGGGCCCGCGGCGAAGATGTTTACAAGATTGGAACAACTCTGGGTCGCCAACCGGGAATGGTGTTAAGTCGCGCTCATCGACTCAATGTTCACCGGTCTGACATCACGCAACGCGAGTTCTTGACGTGCGTAATGTCATGGCGTGTGTCTCGTTTGCGTGCAGAATTGATAGAGGCGGAACGCCGGGGCCTAGACTTGACCGATGATGGTCGCGATTTGAGATGCCATCGAGCGCTTCTACGACGATTCCACGATGCAAGAATGCTGGTTGCGTTTCCCCACGAACGAGAAGAGGAGAAGTGGGTGCGGACTGACCAGGCATGTCTTAGGGGGCTACGCGACGCGGGACGCTCCATCACGCTAATTGCCCACATTCTTCGGCGCCCGCCACAAGACATAGCGTACAGGTTGATAATCGAGGGAAGGTTTGTAAACGGGCACTGGACTGAGGACGAGGACGCGATGATCATGCGCGAACTTGCGAAGGGCAAGCGTCCACGGGACATCGCTTTGAAGTTGGCAAACCGAACTGCATTCGATGTGCGCATGCGGATTCAGCAGCTTGAGCGCATGGTCCGGGCCGGGCGGCCTTGGTCTATAGGCGAACTCCTGACGTTACTTGAAGCCCGCGTAAACAGTCTCAAGGGGCCTGCACTTTATGCGAGGCTTCCTGGCCGAACTGTGTTCGCAATCAAGGGGAAACTGAAAGAACTATTCAGTAAGCCCCGCGAGGGTAAGGATTGGGAAATCGAGGGCATGAACATCTTCTGCCGAGCGGTCACACGAGGTGAATCTTTGGATGACATCGCGATTTGGCTCGGGAGGGATCCTAGTGGCCTCTCTGATATCTATGAATTCATACGGAGTAGAGGTCGAGGTCGACCGTTCCTACTGAGCCGAAAACAAACCATCAAGGCAAAGCGGATGAAAGATAGGAACAAGACCTCGTTCGAAATAGCGCGCCATTTAGGTGTCACCCACTCAACTGTTCGGCGATCGATTAAAGCATTAGAGGAAGGTAACCCGAGCCTTGTTGGGTGACGCTCACCATCAGTTCATTTGCGCTAGGGTTGATAGTTACGAACCTCCTCTACACCTTTCGTCTGACGTTTCCGGGAGTGCGCCGTAGAAAATTTCGGTCTGATAAACGGAGAGAACTCTTGGCGGCATGATCGACACTCATCTCACGGTACTGGACTCCAATCTGCACAAGGTCGTCCTGCCAAGTCTCGAGGCCCGCGTCTTTCATGTGACTCGCCTCGACAACCTGGACGGTATCCTGAAGGCTGGCAAGATTTTGCCGAATACCGACGGGGTCGCGAAGACGACATTCGGATCAGCAAGCAACTCATTCTTCCGCAATCGCGGCTGCGTATCGCTGTTTGACTACCGGACGGCCACACCTGAGCAGATCGACACGTCGCTCGGCAAATGCTCCCCGGTTCAGCCGCTGTACAGTTCATCCGAGAATGTTGGCATCGCTATTTTGCTTCTGGCGCCGGAGACGTGTCCGCAACTCATTCCATGGACGTTATGGAAGGACGAGGAGGCGTGGCGAGAGATGGTGGTACCCTACGTCGAGGCCGGGCACAGGGGCCCCGTCCCGTTGTCGCTAGTTGACGAGATACTCCGCGTTCAGGTCGAACCGACTCCCGGTGATAACGACGGATCGATCGTGACTGCCTTGCGCCGAGGCAGGGCGCGGAGAGCTCCGAAAGGTTAGGTATCATGACGCAACTAGGCAGCTGAGTAAGTCAGCGCGGAACCGGCGATCCTTCTTCAGGTACCATTCGCGACTCATAGCCTCCCCGCGCGTCAGGTACCGCTCCGCGTAGAGCAGCTCCCAGCGGCGGCCTCGCGTAGACCTGGCGCCGCTACCGTCGTTGTGGCGCGCCAGACGGGTGTCGAGGTCGTTGGTCCAGCCGACATATGTCCTGGCGCGGCCTGCGGCCTTCCCGCATCGCGAGCCGAGCACATAGACGAAGCAGGGACGTGGATCCATAAGCCATAGAGTATGCGAAGTTGGACGCGCGGCCATCAAGAATTGCACAGGCCTGCCCAACGTGCGCTGAGTGCCCTAACGAGGCCCCCCTCGCGGTGGTCTACCTACATCCAGAAAAATGGCGCCAAGCGCCAGCGCAAATGTGTGTGTAAATGTGGGCAGACTGCCTACATATCAAAATATTCTGCAGAAACCATAGAGAAATGGCGGAAGAGGTGGGAGTCGAACCCAAAGGAACGCATTCGCCCCCTCACCGGTTTTGAAGACCGGGCGTCCGACCACGGACGTGACTCTTCCGGGCCGGAGGGTAGCCGCCTGGATACCGGCTGTCACGATCCGGCAATCAAAATAAGATTAATTTTGCTTTAGGCGCGCTTTTCGTCGATGGCGCGGAGACGTTCTTTATCTTGGTCCAGCGTCAGGCCCAGATCCGCGCGTTCCCACGCCAAATCTAATTGGCGACGGGCGGCGGCCTTAAATTCATCGTTGCCCATTTTCTCGAGCGCCCGAAGCGACCGTCGCAGATGAATCTGCACTTCAACCAATGCCGCACCGTCGCGGGCAATCAGCATAAACGCATCCTCGAATAGGTCGTCACAGGTCAGCTCCGGCGCGTGGATATGCTTGTACCGCACCTCGTCCGATTTCCCACCGTCGTCATTGCCATTTTGCTCCGCGCTATCCTCGGCAAAAATTGACAGCAAGCGCGTCGCACGACCTATCACATCAATCGCCGTCCCAGGATCATTGATTCCAGGCGATATGGCGCGAATGGCAATTTCGGTCAGCACCACAAACCCGAACCGTGGGTCCTGATCGAAGGTCCGTTCCTGATCCAGCGTGATTGCCATCCCCACTTGTTCGCGGAGTTTGTTTTCAGACTCTTCGTCGGTTTCATTCACCGGGAGGATCCAAGCAAGCGTCTGACGTGGATAGACAAAATCGCCCGGCTGCACATCGAGATACACCTCCGCGCCCAGTTCTTCGCAACAGCGGTTCAGGTTCTCCATGTCAATGTGCTGTACGTAACCGACGGCGTCCGCATCGACATGCATAGCATCGTCGGGAACATCGTCTTCTTCGGATCGTGCGACCCCGCCAAGATATGGCGCGGAAAGCCTGTTCTGGATGGCGTTGCGAACCGCCTCCTCTACCCGCTTCGTGGTCTCGCCGACCCGGCCCAGACGTGTCAGATGCTCAATCCACCGCAACAAAGCTACGACGATCAAAGCAATCACCACGATGGTCATCGCGAACATCATAAACCGGCCCCGCTCGCCATAGGCGCCGATCTGCAGGACAACGATGCCGACAATACTGAATAAGAAGGACCCAAGGAAAGTCGATAACGCGTTCTGCGTCACATTGTCTTCCAACAATAATTTGATCGCCCGCGGCGTTACGTTGCTGGTCGCCGACGCATAGGCGGCCGTCATGATGCTGAGAGAGAACGTTGTGACCGACAGCATGCTCGACGCGATGATCTCGAGGATCGCATCGACTGACTCGATACCCGCGTTGTCCGGCGGCTCCCAGAACACAACGTATTCGGCGAGCGCCGCTAAGCCTGCGGATATGATCCCCAGCATGCCGATCAACGTCGCCCGAACCCAAAGACGTCGCGTTATCTGCAGTAATATCCAGCGCCAGCGCGGCACGCTGATCTCCGATCACGTTAGAGGCTTGATAGGTCTCATTTATAGCCGTGTTCCCGCCCAAGGCAAAGCGCGGCAGCATCTTCGGGGGTCAAGTCCCGATCACATGTCGGCGGTCGCCAACGCGCTTGGTCACCTGTAACGCGTCTAGATACTCCAAAACTTCAATGGCGAGGTTGCGGCCGATTCCGGCGGTGTCACGAAAGGATTTCACATCGAATCCCTCTGCCCCAGCGTCCAGAGCTCGGGCAACATCAGCAAGTTCATCCAGAGCACTCGGCAAGAAGAATCGGTTGTCCGCAACCGGGTGCAATTTGCCCATCCGCGCCGCACGCTTCAACAAAGCCAAGACGTCCGGCGCCGCCATGTCGAGAGCTTCGGCCAACTCGTGCACACGTGGCGGCACATTTCCGCCAGTCTGTAACATCGTCTCGACCTTGCGCCACAAGGGCTTGTCTCTGCCGGCAAAGTCTGCTTGGTGATCCGCCGCCAATATTAGGGTGCCAAGGCGTCGCAACCGGCCGTCCGCGATCAGCGACGTACAAGCGGCGCTAAACGCATCACGTTTTTGTGGAGAATCCCCGGGCCGGAGAAGTCTTTCGGTCGGCATACCCATGTGGTCGGGATGCTTTTGGTGCCAATCCTCGACCTTGGCCAAAACGTCTCGATGCATTTCCTCGAACATCGCCGCCGAAACAAAGATCGACTCACCGATGGAAATACCGCCGGCGGCAGATGCGATCTTGGCGACGGACTGGCGCGGTATGTTCCGGGTTTCCGAAAATGTCGCGATATCGACGATGTATCCCGGATACGACAACAACGCGGCAAGGGCTTTGGCAGGGTCACCGATATCCATAGCTTGGAGAAGAGAAACTCGATCTTCGCCGCGCCGGCGTCGCTGCGGGGCAAGAGGATCGATGACCATCCCCCCGGCAATCGTTTTCCGTGCCGAAGCGTCTCTAAGAATTAACCGATCGCCGAAAGCCGCTTGGACCGGCCGATCCAGCCGCAATCGGACATACCCCTTATAACCGGGCTGCAACGTCCCTCCCTCTAGGACCTGCGCACTGGCTTGAATATCCGCAGTGCCGATGTGGACGTGAAACCTGCCCCGCCCCCTGAAGGCGGAACCAGCATCCGCCGGCAGTCGCAATGAGACATCCAGACAGGACGACTGAACGCCTGCCCCATCTTCGGCCAGCCAGCAGCCGCGCCCAAGATCACCATCTTTCAGATCAGCACCGGAAATGTTCACACCTAGTCGTTGGCCGGCGTAGCCTACCTCTGAATCTTGGTTTAGGGCATGCAGTGCACGGACGCGGACCACACGGTCGCCAGGCAGAATGCGCAGATGATTGCCGACACACACACGTCCCGAGAGACTGGTGCCAGTAAGGACGAGCCCCGCGCCTTGCAAAGAGAATGCACGGTCAATGGGCATGCGAAAACCACCTTCCGTCCGCGCTGCGCCAACTGCCTGCGTCATCTTGGCAAGCGCTGCCAACAGAGTATCGACCCCATCCCCCGAAACGGCTGAGACCGGTATTGCCTCGGCGTCTGTCAACGATGTTCCGTTCAATAGCGCCTTAACCTCGGCTGTGACCTCTTGAATGCGGCCCGGTTCCGCACGGTCTACCTTATTGATGGCGACGATGCATCGCCTGACGCCCATAAAGTCTAGAATGGCGACATGCTCTCGCGTTTGCGGCATGACGCCGTCGTCTGCAGCCACGACCAGCAGGGCACAATCCACACCGCCGACTCCCGCCGCCATGGTGTGTACGAAACGCTCATGTCCCGGCACATCAATAAAGCCGATCCGACCGGCGTCGTCCAAATTACGATACGCAAACCCCAGTTCGATAGTCAGCCCTCGCGCCTTCTCTTCGGCTAAGCGGTCGGTGTCGACGCCGGTTAGCGCACGGACGATGGACGTCTTACCGTGATCGACATGGCCTGCCGTCGCGACGATCATGCTTAGGTTTAATCCCCGTTCCGCAGCTGCGCGACGAAGGAGTCCTCGTCTCCGGGGGCAAGACAGCGAAGGTCCAGTAACAGCGCGCCATCGGCGATACGCCCAACAACGGGTTTCGGCAGCTCGCGCAATTTTTCTGCCAAGCGATCCAAAACCTTACCGCGCCCACCGGAGGTCGGTGTCAGGGCCACCCCGAAACTCGGTAACTGCTCGACCGGCAACGCGCCGCTGCCGACCTGACTTTGACACGATACAACCTGGACAGAAACCGCTTCGCCCAGGGCGTCTGCTATGGCCGGCGAAAGTCTTTGCGCCTGTGCCTCAATGTCCACCGCATCCCGGCTCAGCAACCGCAGAACGGGCAATCGTTCCACAAGACGATCAGGATCGCGATAGAGCGAAAGGACTGCCGAAAGTCCCGCAATGGAGACTTTATCCAACCGCAACGCTCGCTTCATCGGGTTTTTGCGAATCTTGGAGATCAGATCCTTGCGCCCGCAAATGACGCCCGCTTGCGGCCCGCCTAATAACTTGTCGCCCGAGAACGTAACGATGTCCGCGCCGGCGTATAGCGCCTGCATCGGCGTCGGCTCGTGCGGCAGACCCAAGCGCTCGAAATCCGTCAGCGTGCCACTGCCGAGATCAACGACAAAGGGCACCCCATGTCGATGCGCGATATCCGCCAGGGTCGTTTCATCCACTTCCGCGGTAAAACCTTCGATACGGTAGTTCGCCATATGGACTTTCATGATCATGGCGGTGCGATCCGATAGAGCGCCTTCGTAATCCTTGGCGTGGGTGCGGTTGGTGGTCCCAACCTCGACAAGCTTCACGCCGGCGCTTTTCATGATATCCGGCATGCGGAAGCTACCGCCGATCTCTATCAACTCGCCGCGCGACACCGGCACCTCCCGGCGTCTGGCCAGAGCCGACAGCGTCAACAGCACGGCAGCGGCATTATTGTTGACCACCGTGGCCGCTTCGGCCCCTGTCAGCTCGCAGATGATCTCTTCAAGGTGCGCATCCCGGTCGCCGCGCCGCCCCTTGTCTAGATCGTATTCGAGATTTACCGCGCCCATTGCCGCTTCGTGCATGGCGTCCGCCGCCACCTCGGGGAGCGGTGCGCGGCCAAGGTTGGTATGAATGACGGTGCCGGTCAGATTAAAGACGCGTTTCAGTGACGGCGCGGACCTATTCGCTAATAGGCCTTCAACCCGTGTCAGTATGCTGCCGCTATCGCTGGCCAAGCCGCCCGCGCCCGCCCGTAGCCCAGAGAGGTCATCCCGGATGGCGTTCGTCACGGCCAGACGGCCATAATTTTCGATCAGCGGCGTGGCGCCGCCGTCGCGCAGCAAAGCATCGACGGACGGAATCCGCATGGCATTCGAAGACATGTTCATTCCCAGTAAAAGTTCGCTTGTTTCGCGGAACTATAGCCAACCCACCGCAAGGCGTCACGGTGTGACGGCATCGTTTGATATTGATCCAAATCAACGAACCGCATGTCCGACTATGCGAAAAAGCCGGCATGGATATGTCCCTGGCCCAAAAGTACGGCGGTGCCGTACCGCGATATACGAGCTATCCCACAGCGCCCCACTTCAGCGCCGATGTCGGTACGGATACTTACGCCAATTGGCTCGGCAACGTCGGCAACGGTGATGCCGCATCGCTCTATATGCACGTGCCGTTCTGCCAGGCCATGTGCTGGTACTGTGGCTGCTTCACCAAGGTTGTGAACCGCTACAGCCCGGTGTCCGAATACGTTAAAGCCCTGCTGGCCGAGACCGACATCGTTCGATATCACTTGGGCGGCGAACCGGACGTCCGTTTCATCCATTGGGGCGGTGGCAGCCCGACGATCCTATCAGCCGATGATTTCGGTCGCATTGTCGCCCGGCTGCATCGCAATTTCCGAATTGCCGAGGATGCCGAGGTCGCCCTTGAAATGGACCCGCGGACAATGACCCAGGCCCATGTCCGCGCTCTCGCCCATGCCGGCGTGAACAGGGTCAGCATGGGCGTTCAGGACTTCGACTCCACCGTTCAACAGGCAATCAACCGCGTGCAGCCCTTTGATATCACAGCCCGCGTCGTTGATTGGCTGCGGGATGCCGAGATCGATGCCGTCAATCTGGACCTAATGTACGGTTTGCCGCATCAGACTGAAGCGCTGATCACTTCGATGACGGAGAAAGCGCTGAGTCTTCAGCCAACAAGGATCGCGCTATTCGGCTATGCACATGTGCCGTGGATGAAAGCGCATCAGCGACTGATCGACGAAGCCACCCTCCCAGATTTGGAGGCTCGCTGGCGGCAGGCGAAGCTTGCTGCCGAGATGCTCCAGGCAGCTGGGTATATCCGCATTGGTCTGGACCACTTCGCGCAACCGAACGACCCTCTAGCGAAACCCGATGCAGGTACAGTTCGCCGCAACTTTCAAGGTTACACCACCGACGATGCTGACAGTCTAATCGGTTTCGGCGCCTCAGCTATCGGCACACTACCGACTGGCTACGTTCAGAACGTCGCGTCGATTAAAAGCTATCGAGAAACGGTCATGATGGGGAAATTGGCGACCGTTCGAGGCCTGGAACTCAGCAACGACGATCGACTGCGCCGCACGGTGATTGAGCAGATCATGTGCGCTCTCGAAGTTGATCTGGAAAGCGCTTGCCGCGCTTTCGGTGTCGAAGAAGCCTATCTGGATGAAGCGATCGCGTCCCTGCAACCGTTGGCGGCCGATGACCTACTCGAAATTACCGGACGGCGCATCAAAGTGACCGAGCGGGGGCGCCCTCTTGTTCGTACGGCGGCCGCCGCCTTCGATAGTTATCTGGCGGCAGGTATGGGACGGCATTCCGCCGCCGTCTGACCGGCTTTCGAATTATCCCGTAATTTCGCCAAACACACCTGTCGTCAAACCCAGGTGGTTGACCGTTCCCGGATGACGCGGCATCGTCTTGGCACATCCGAGCGTATTATACAAAATAGCAGGGAGAATGAACTATGGAACCGCGTATCATCCGCGCAGAATCCAAACAGACCAAAACAGCCCCGGCCAGCAACTTTGGCGGCCAAGTCATGCATGAATCGATTTTTGTGCCGGAAGATCCGTCGCGTATGCGCGTGTCGCGCGTCACGTTTCTGCCGGGCGGCCGCACCAACTGGCATGCGCATGCCGTCGGCCAAATTCTGTATGTGCTTTCCGGTGTCGGCCGATATCAGATGGACGGCCAGCCCATCGAAGAAATTTCCGCCGGCGACACGGTCGTGATTCCGCCGAACACCCGCCACTGGCATGGTGCCGCTCCGGACAGCATGATGTGCCATCTGGCGCTTTCGGAAAGCGACGATCAGGGCAACGCGACGTCGTGGCTCGATCCGGTCTCCGACGAGGACTACACCCAGTCGCCGTCCTGAGCCCATCCCCATGACGATGCATCGTGATATCGAAGCCGCGATGGAAAGCGGGTGCACCTCGGACAAAGGGTGTGCCCCGCTCACCGTCGTCGGCGAGCCTTCTCATACGCGTAGTGCAATCGTGACCGAGCTTGCCATGTCAGCGATGACGGCGGCCGTGCAGTCCATGCAGGCCTTTGCAGCGCACCATTTCGACGGCGACTTCTCGGCCACAGTATACAATGATCTGGTCGATGACTGGTGCGATAGCAGCGCCATCCCAGTCGGTTGGGAATTGCCCAACAAGTGGGACGATCTATCGGCGGACTACCCGACTAAGAACGGCTGGGTCAGAACGCACGCCAACTATGCGCATCACAACGCCATCGTCCGAAAGATACTGGGTAACGCTAAAAACCACGCCGAGGCAGCCGCCTTTGTCGCCAAGCACACGAGCGAAGAAATTCAAGAAGCCATCGTCGCCGGCGGTGCCGCCGCGGCAGCATGGAATCCAAGAGACGTTTGGCGAAAGTCGGAACAAGGCAAAGCCGTTGATGCGCAACGCATCGTCGAATGGTCAGAGCGTCCCGCTATCGGTAAGACCTGGAAGCCAACGGATGCGAAACGTCCGCTCAAAGGACTTAAAGTCCTCGACCTGACGCGCGTCCTGGCTGGACCGGTTTCGACACGTTTTCTAGCGACATTCGGCGCCTCGGTGCTGCGGATCGACCCGGCGACCTGGGAGGAAGGCCTGAACGAGATCGAGATGACGGCTGGCAAGCGCTGCTCGACCCTCGATTTGAAATCGGTCGACGGCCAGGCAACGCTGAAAGCACTGGCGGAAGAAGCAGATATACTCGTGTCCGGGTACCGTGCCGACGCGCTTGAAAAGCTGGGCCTTGGTGAAGAACAACTACGCGATATCAATCCCAACCTAATCTATGTGACCCTGAACGCGTTTGGTTGGCAGGGCCCGTGGCGCAATCGACGGGGCTTTGACAGCCTCGTACAGCGCGCAACGGGTCTGGCCGCGCCCGGACCGGGCGGCAAACCACAGGCTCTGCCCTATCAAGTGCTAGATCACGCGACGGGGTATCTGATGGCCGCCGCGGCCGTTCGTGCCCTACTCCGCGCGTCCCGTGACGACGTCATCTTAAGCGCACGGCTTTCGCTGGTCCGGCAGGCCCATCTGATCTTAGATCATATGGATCAACCACGTACGCCGATGATGCCCATGACTGATGCGCAAAAAAACCGCCCTACCACTCGAGAAGATACGCCCTGGGGGCCGATAGACCGTCTGCCGCTGCCGTTCGAAATCGCCGGCATCGACGCTGGATGGTCGTCACCCGCGCGCGGCGTTCGCAAGGACCCACCAGAATTTCGAGAAGAAGCCGCGGCCTAAGAGCGCCGTGAACCTGCGTAGCGTTTCATTTGGGTGAAGTGGCGGAGGCGAAGTCCGTTCTCGCCACTCAGATCACCTCAAGCTGCGTATGTCTTTTCCTGCACTGGCCCCGTCGAGTTCGAACGGCAGCACAAGGTGGTCAGGGACGCGTCTTGGAAACTAGGGGCACCTCGAGGGCATCTCAATTTATTAGTAGACATTCATGTTTCGTAGTAAGAATTTATTTGTGATTGGCGTTCGTAAAGCATGACTTAAAGCGAGATTCATATTGCTTGTAATTTGTGCTGCAGCAACAAACGGTAGGGCATATTCACTCGTTGAAGGTCGGAATGCTAGATGGCAAACAAGCAGATTTACGGATATGCATGGCTCACAGAAGTAGAGAACTATCCATCTCAAATAAATGCTTTTTTAAATTATAAAAATGCTTTTTAATTCATCGTATTTTATTTTTATATTTCTTCCCATTGCAATTATCTCTTTTTATTTTGCGCCGGCATTTTTGAGGGTGTCGAGAGTGCATATTCTGCTATTTTACAGTCTCGTCTTTTACGGATGGTGGCACCCCCCTCATCTCGTTTTGATAATTGCTTCCATCGTTGCCAATTACTTTTTTGGGATCCGTATTTCTACAAGTCGCAGAACAAAGACGTGGCTCTTCGTATCGATTTTGGCAAACATATGTTTGATTGGCTGGTTCAAATACGCAGGGTTTATTGCCTATAACGTGGAGAGCTGGTTCGGTTTGGAATTTGGTTTGCCGGCTATTCTGCTGCCGATAGGAATATCGTTCTTTACGTTCCAACAGATCGCTTATGTAGTTGATGTGAGCAAAGGCTACCAAGCAGAAACGTCTTTTTTTCGTTATGCTTTGTTTGTGTCTTTTTTTCCGCAATTAATTGCTGGACCAATTGTTCGCTATCAAAACATTCGCGAACATCTCATAAATATTGAAAAAAAACCAACGATTCTATTTTTACTGAAACGCCGCTATCAGTTAATCGAAGGCT
The DNA here is from genome assembly GCA_965216765.1 of Rhodospirillales bacterium. Taxonomy (GTDB): domain Bacteria; phylum Pseudomonadota; class Alphaproteobacteria; order Rhodospirillales; family Casp-alpha2; genus UBA4479. The sequence continues at coordinate 3,772,110 of OZ244199.1, read as the reverse complement.
TTTCTCTTTTCATAATTGGGCTGGCAAAAAAAGTGATCGTAGCGGACAACTTGGCCAGGTATGTCGCACCTGTTTATGATAAACCCGCGGGTGCTGAGTTCGAGTTGATCGAGGTCTGGGTTGCAACTCTGGCATATTCTTTTCAGATATACTTCGATTTTTCTGGTTATTCAGATATGGCGATTGGCCTTGCCCGAATGTTTGGGTTCCGATTGCCGGTTAATTTCCTATCTCCCTACAAAGCGTCAAATCCAGCAGAATTTTGGCGTAGATGGCACATTACGCTGTCAAATTTTTTGGCAATCTATGTCTACCTTCCGCTAAGGGGTGAACGACGCGGATCGTTGTCGCGAGCTTCGAGTGTATTGGTAACGATGCTTATTGGTGGTCTTTGGCATGGCGCGAATTGGAATTTTGTGGTTTGGGGAGGTATTCACGGCGTGTTAATATCAATGGCCCACATATTTCAGCGCCTCAACATTAAGCCACCGCAAAGCTTGTCGAAAATATTCAAGTTATCTGGCTGTTTCTTGACTTTTATGCTGGTCACTCAAACTTGGGTGTTTTTCCGAGCGGAAGATATTCGTTCGGCGGTACTAATAACATACGCCATGTATGACTTTCAGAATATTGCTCTGCCGTTATTCGTTAAGAGTGTCCTGCCTCAACTCGGTCACAATGCAACTCTTTCATTTGGTGGGATCGATCCGTGGCATTTCCTCACGGGCGTATTTTGGATAACGATAGCGGCGTCGATTGCTTTTCTGACGCCTAATTCAATCGAGTTATTCCCTCATGCACATCAAAAAGTTCATCTTCGCGCAGATGACAAGCAGGCCCTTAACAATTTGTGGCAAACCAAATGGAAAATTAATGCCGGGTGGGCGGTTTATGTCGGTTTCCTATTTGGTTTAACAGTTTTGCATATCTCCGAACCTTCAGTATTTTTGTATTTCCAATTTTGATGATGGCTCGTTTCCTTATCATATTTTTCGTTGCAATCTCACTTACTGTCGGTGGGGTGTTTGCGGTTAACGCATTCCTGGATGCAAACGCGGATTGGTCGTACTTGTCTGGGCGTGCTTCTAAGCCACCAATTGACCCCAATAACTACGCAGAGGCGAAATACAAATCCGCTCTGTTATCATCCTTGCCAAGAGGTGTCGTTAAACTCGGTGTATTTGGGAATTCTCGAGCGACTGCGATCGATGTCTCGATTTTTAAAGCGTCCGAAGAGGAAGTGGCACTAAATTTGGCCTTTGGCGGCGGCACTTTGGAACAGATTGAAGTATTCCTGCATACAGCATCTGAACAACATCCGGGAATAGTGCCGTTAATTGGTTTTAATTACAGCAACTGTCTTAGTGGCAAGGAGGCGAATTTTCTATACCTACGTCCGTCTCCAGACTTTCCGGCGATCATGGACTCAATACTTCGTTTGGGCACTATCTCTATGTTATATAGAGGAGTATGGGCTTCAGTTTCACCGCGCGCTTTAAGCGAGGTAGAAATTTTACCTGATGGCTCCACTATTCGGCATTTTGATTATACGGAAATATCGAAGATAGAAGAGGCGATAGAGTTTGATCGGACAATATATTTAAGGTCGTTTAAATCAGAACCTCAAGAATACTGTTACGAAGTGCTTTGGCGGTTGAGAGAAGTTTACCCTCATGCAATTTTTTTCTTAAACCCTATCTCCCGATCTATGCTGGACTGGATTGAAGAAGCTGGCGCAGGCCATCATCGACGCATTTTCTTACTCCGAATAGCCGATTTCGGACCGGTCTTAGACTTTACATGCTCTCGGGAAATTACTGACGAAATTTCAAACTATAGAGATGCACACCACTACAATAGAAAAGTGGGGCAACTGGTTTCCTCTGATTTGTTGAAGGTTATACAAGGTGGACATCCCTCGTACGCTTGCATAATCAATTAGAATACAGCCCACGGATTTGGTAGTGGCTTCAAACTCTTAACAGTCTCCAGCCACAAAATAGTCTCTTGATCAGCTGAGAGTTTACGACGTTAGTATATTCAGATTAAGCGTTTGCGCAGCTGCGACGACAGTATGTCGATAATGGAAACCGAGATCACGACGACGATGATGACAGCGGATGCCCGGTCATACTGGAATGAGCGGAAGGACTCGTAGAACATAAAACCGATGCCGCCGGCGCCGACAATGCCAAGCACGGTTGCGGACCGCACCAAAGTCTCGAACCGATACAGAGAGAAGCTCGTCCATAGCGGCAGAACCTGCGGAATGACACCGTAGATGATCTGCTGCAAACGTGATGCGCCTGTCGCCTGGATACCTTCTACAGGACGCGGATCGATGGCTTCCACCGCTTCCGAGAAAAGTTTCGCGATAATTCCAAGGTTATGAATGAATAAGGCCATGACGCCGGCGAACGGTCCGAGGCCGACGGCGGCAACAAACAGAATAGCGAACACCAACTCGTTAATGGCGCGCGCGGCGTCCATCAGCCGGCGCATGGGCTGTACAATCCAGAACGGTGAGATGTTGGTTGAGCACAACAACCCGCAAGGAATACCGACGATGATCGACAGGACCGTTCCCCACAACGCAATTTGAATTGTCTCGATCATCTTCAGGACAATGTCCTCGAGATCGACAAAATTTGGTTCGAGAAAATCAGCGATGAATGCCGCCATGTTGTCGGAGTCTGTGATGAGGAAGGTCCAATTGTTGACCTCGGCAGGGTAATAGGAAACACCCAACAGAACCGCGATGATCAACGCCGTGACGGCGGTGCCGACATGTCTCTCCCAGCGGGGTTTTAATTGCGCCCTAACGGCGGTGGACAACTCGGCTGACAGCATTGTTTCGCTCATGCTTGTTCCGATCTCATGCAATAAAATTCAAAAAAAACGGGGCAGCGTTTTACCACTGCCCCGTATTTGGAAAATCAGTAACCGGCTTTGCCGACGACTGCAGCTATTTCCTTGAGCGACTTCAGCTGTTTTTCAGCTTCGGCGACGGCAGCAGCATCCCCCGCACGCTCGGCTTTCAGCTTGGCTTTGAACGCTTCGATTTGGCGAACATCCAGCAGTTGGGCGTTGGAAGACGCCAGGAACGGTCCCCAACCATCGGAGAGGTTGGCTAGGGTTTCACGTTCTTTTTTGACCTTCTCCATCGGACCGAAGCGACCGTATTGCATGATGAAGTAGTAAATCTTCTGCTTCGCTTCGTCGTCGAGTTCCTTGCGCCACACCATCGGGTCGGACGGGATCAGAGGCGAACGCCAGATTTCCTTGATGTTCTTGAAGGCGTCCATGTTGTTTTTCTGAAGACGCGCATAGATCGACTCGGTGTTGTTCGTGGCGACATCGACTTTAGCGTTGGCGACAGCAAGAGCGTTGCCTTCGTGGTTGGAACTGGTAACGCGCTTGAAGCAATCTTCCGGTGTCTTATTGTTTAAGGCCCAGACGTAATAACCCGGGATCGCGAAACCGGACGTGGAGTTCGGGTCGCCGTTACCGAAGGTCTTGGTGCCATCGCATTTCAGGACGTCTTCCAGCGAGTTGATGTCGGAGTCTTTGTGCGTGATCAGGAGCGAGTGATAACCCTCGGAGCCATCGTCCTTGATGGTCTGCGCGAAGACTTCACCGCCGGCGCGGTCGACCGCAACGATGGCCGATTTATTGCCGAACCAAGCCAGATCGACTTTACCGAAACGCATGCCTTCGATGACACCCGCATAGTCGGATGCGAAGAACGGCTTCACCGGCACGCCGAGACTGGCTTCCATATCTTTCAGGAAGGGGCTGAAGGATTTTTCAAGGGCCGAAGAGGATTCGGTCGAAATGATGCCGAAGTTGATCTGTTTCGGCATTTCGGCTTGGGCAACGCCCATACCGAGAACGGAAACCGCAGCTGCGGCGAGAAGTTTTTTGAACATATGTTCACTCCTTGGTTTTGAAGATGCCGCTAGTCGTCCATTCCGACCGCAGCAGCGAGTTGCGGACGGGCCCTAGGGCCCTGCCCATAAACGGGAAGATCGTCAGCATCTTTTCCTGCTGAATTCGCCTTGGGTTGATCCTCTCCCGACTCCGGAGGAAAGGCATTGGTGCCATAGAGTTCCTCCAAATCCTGACGGGTGATGTCCGCGACATCACCGTCGTGAATAATTTCTCCGTCCTTCAGGGCGACGATGCGGTCACAGTGCTTGAAGGCATGATCGATCTGATGCAGCGAGACGATCACGGTCACTTCGTCTTGCTGGTTGATCTCCCGAAGTGTCGTCATGACGTTCTCGGCTGAGGCCGGGTCGAGCGATGCGATTGGCTCGTCCGCCATAATGAGTTTCGCTTCCTGAGTCAGGGCGCGAGCAATGGCGGCCCGCTGCTGCTGGCCACCAGAGAGAGTCGATGCGCGCTGGTAAGCATTGTCGACGATGCCGACGCGTTCCAGCGCCTGCAGCGCCTTCGCCCGGTCGGCCTCGAGAAAGAGACCGCAGGTACCACGCAGTCGACTGACCTGTCCGAGGCGACCCACGAGTACATTCAAGAGAAGCGTCAGACGGCCTACCAGATTGAATTGCTGAAATATAATACCGATGTCGGTGCGAAGCTTCTTGATGGCATCGTTCTGTTGACCGTTCCGCTGGCATAGCTGATTGAATAGTTTGATTTCGCCATCGCCCTTGTCGATGGTCTCGAACCCGGCGATCAACCGTATTAGGGTCGACTTACCAGAGCCAGACGCACCGATCAGACCGACCATTTCGCCCTTGCGGACATTTAGGCTGATTTCTTTGAGAACTGGCGTCCCGCGTGTAAACGACTTGCTAACGCGGTCGATAGCAACAGCGTACTCAGACATGGCACCCCTTAGGCTTGCGTGTGACGTTCGTTGCAAAGAAATCTGCCCGCGGTCCGTTGCAGTTTTGTGTCCGATTCATGAAGCTTCGTTTGGTATCGGCGTGTTTATCCACATTTCGAATGCGCGCTGTGTACAACGCCTGCTAAGCATCTCTGATGACAAACCAAGCATATCGCTACGCTATTTATTGGACGCCGGACCGTGACAGCGCACTTGGGGAATTCGGCCGCCGGTGGCTCGGTCGTGATGCCGAAGTACCGGGATCGAAACCGCCCCCACTTCCGGTCGACCTGGCTGGGTGTGATCTTGATGTGATCACAGCCGCACCGCGCCGTTATGGATTTCATGCGACGTTAAAGGCACCGTTTCGGCTCTCTCCCGGCTGTACGGAAGACGACCTTCTGCAAAGTGTTCGAAAGCTGGCGACGGCCCGAACACCTTTCAATTTACCAGAGCTTCATATCAAATCGATTGGACGGTTTCTGGCCTTCGTCCCCACGGCGCCGTGTGCCGCATTGCAAGAACTCGCAACAGCCTGCGTGACGGAATTAGACAAGTTCAGGGCGCCAATGAGGCCCGAAGAAATAGCGCGGAGAATGCCCGAGTCCTTGGATGGAACTGCTCGAAGCAATCTCGAAAAATGGGGCTATCCATATGTGCTGAATACGTTTCGCTTCCACCTCACCTTGACCGGGGTGCTCGAAGACGAAACTCGCGAAGACGTGCGGCAGAACCTTATGGCGGCAACTGCAGAATGCCATGGCCCGCAGAACGTCAGCGACGTCGCCGTCTTCATCGAACCCGGTCCGGGCGAGCCGTTCACAGTGCTACAGCGCTTTCCGTTAGGCGGATAATGCGGCAAGGAAGGCACGCCTCGAAATCTCAAGCGGTTGATCATTATCGACTTCGATAACATCGTCGCCAGCAACCGCAGAGACGGACCGCCACAAACGTGCGATCTGATCTTCCTTGGTTTCGCGGCCCCGTGCGGCAAGACGGGCTGCCAACGTCTCCGGGCTGGCCGTGATAGATACGATGCGCAAAGGCTGAAACCGGCCACGGGCATCATCCAGAATGCTACGCGACACATTGATGACAACATTCTTACCGCCAGCTAGGTCATCTTCGATGGTACGGCGAATGCCGTAGCGAAGATCGTGGGCCGCCCAGTGCAATGAAAACGCGCGGGTGTTCAATAAACTGTCGAACTGTTCAACGGTAACGGCGTCATGAACTTCGCCGCCGGCCTCCAGTGGACGCGTGATGACGCGGACCGGAAAAGAATAGTCCGGGTGAACGGCGAAATGTTCGCGCGCCATATCGAGCAGTGTATCCTTGCCGACACCGGACGGCCCGACAACGAGATATAGGCAGCCGCGTTGACTAGACCTCATACCGTCTAGGCGTCTTTCATGCTTTGTTCGACATACGGATTAAAGTGCGCCAATGGGGGAGTCTCCGCATCCGGTATCTTCGCGAGATCGTCCCAGCGACGGAGCGCAACAGCATCCTTTGCAAAAGGTTGCTCAATAAACGCGCGCGCGGACTCCACATCAAAGACGCCGCCTTGCAGTTTGAGGCTTCGCACAGAAGCCGGTGAAAGGCTGTCGAAGTACTCAGTGTCGGCCCAGCAAAGATACCTTTTGGCTGGGACATGTAGACGGATCGGTTCCGTCACGGCGGGCGGCATGGCGAATTTGAGATAAGCAGATCCGATATCTTCGTGACGCCGGTCGACAGGATTGTCCTGACCGACTTGAAACTTGTTGTCGACCAGATGCCCGATGTCATGGAGCAGCGCTGCCGCTATCAGCGCTGCGGGGCTTCCTGCCTGCTCCGCCAGTGTCGCCGTTTGCAGCGCATGGGCAAGTTGGCTTACCGGTTCCGATCCATACTGCTCGGCGCCTTTTTGCTCGAGTATATCGATTACGGTTTGCAGTATCGGCATCAAAACCTCCGGGTAATCGGCATCAGGCGACGCGTAGCCCCTGCCGCCAAACGCCCCGCACGATGGGATGATGCGGCGACGGGTGGACGCGGATCAAGTCGGCACGGCGGCCGGGCGTGATCTCGCCCCGGTCGTCCAGACCAACGCTTTCCGACGGGTTCTTGGTGACAGTGCGAATAGCGGCCGGCAGATCAATACCGTCAATCAATTCGGCCAGCAGAAACGGTGCATGTAACAGACTGCCCGGCACGTAATCGCTGGAAATTATATCAAGCAGATCTGCCACCGCCAGCTCGCGGGCGGAGATGTTACCCGAGTGCGACTGGCCGCGGACGATATTGGGACCGCCCATCATCACTTTGATGCCGTGCCGGTGCGCCGTGCGCGCCGCCTCTATGGTCGTCGGAAACTCGGCGATACTGACCCCGGCTTCGCGTGCTTCCTCGACATGGTCAACCGTTGTGTCATCATGGCTGGCGAGACTGATCCCGCGTGCCCAGCACTGTTCGAGTACGTAGCGGCGATGCTTATCGCCATAGATGACTTGGTCCTTGCGCCGCGCGTCGATGAAGGAATCCATCTCGGCGTCGTTCATACTGTATTTGCCCTGGTAATAGATGCGGTAGTGCTTCTCATCGGTGAATTGCCGCTGGCCGGGTGTGTGATCCATCAGCGAGACAAGTCGAGCCATCGGGTGATCGATCAGCGCATCGAGGAGTGTCGGCAGGTCTTCATAAGTCAGCTCACAGCGCAGATGCAGAAGATGATCGGCGCGCAGCAGATTGTTATCGCGGGCCTTGCAAAGACTATCTATAGACTCCGTCAGGCGCTCCACCCTCGTCGACGACGCCATGACGGCGCCCAGAGCGATCGCGTCCAGAACCGTGGTGATACCGGTGGCTGCCAACTGACTGTCGTGCGCAAACACAGCCGCCATCGCCGGCCAATGCGCGCCGGGGCGCGGCTGCATGTGTTTTTCCAGGGCATCGGTATGCAACTCGACCAATCCCGGCATCAACAGATCACCGCCGCAATCAATGGTGCCGGACGCTGAAACAGGGGTGTGCGCGATCTCCGTTATGATGCCGTTTTCGACGGTGATGGAGCCGTCAACGACCCGGTCGGCGAGCACGAGCCGGGCATTCGTAAAGACCGTCGGTTCAGCAGCGCCCAGTTCCACCTGCTCCTGTCTTTCCTGATGCGTATCCATCAGGCTACCCTTTCGGCATAGGGGGAGAGATCAAGCGCCTCGTTGCAGATCCGCTTGCGCGCCCCTTGATCGTGGAAGATACCGATAATCGCGGCACCGTCATCGCGGGCTTCTGTAATCAGTTCAATGACAGTCTCGCGATTATGGGCATCAAGCGATGCCGTGGGTTCATCAAGCAACATCAACGGATATTTCGCCGCAAAACCGCGCGCCAGATTTACGCGTTGCTGCTCACCTCCAGAAAAAGTGACAGGCGATAGAGTCCATAGACGCTCAGGAATACGCAGTCGTGTCAGAAGACTCCGCGCCCGTTCCGTTGCCTCCTCGGCATCCATGCCTTGTGCTCGTGCCGGCTCAGAAACGACGTCCAATGTCGGCACGCGTGGGATTACGGAAAGAAACTGGCTGACGTAACCGATGGTGTAGCGGCGCACATCCAAAATGTGGTGCGGATGCGAGGTCGCGATATCCATCACATGGCCTTTGTGCCGCACGGCGATTGTGCCGGCGGGACAGCGAAAGTTGCCATAGATCATGCGCATCAAGGTCGACTTGCCGATCCCGGACGGTCCTGTCAGCGCGAGACACGTGCCGCCGACGAGATCGAATGATACGTTCTGAAAAACAGGCAGGACCGTTCCCGCTTGGGCATGCAACGTGAACGACTTGGCGATGTCATTGACCTGAAGTATCGGCTTATCGGTCATAGTCATGCCCTTAGGATCGATGAAACAAGAAGCTGGCTGTAAGCGTGCTGAGGATCGTCGAGCACCTGATCGGTCAGGCCTGTCTCGACCACTTCCCCCCTCCGCATAACAATGAGACGGTGCGATAGCAGCCTTGCGACGGCGAGGTCGTGGGTCACAACGATGGCGGCGAGGCCCATTTCCTGCACAAGGCCGCGCAGCAAATCAAGAAGTCTGGCCTGAACCGAAACATCTAGACCGCCGGTCGGCTCGTCCATAAACGCAAGACGCGGGCCGGTCACCAAGTTGCGGGCAATCTGCAGGCGCTGCTGCATGCCGCCCGAAAACGTACGCGGCAGATCGTCGATGCGGCCTTTGTCGATCTCGACTTTGTCCAGCCAATCAACGGCGGTTTCGCGGATGCCGCCGTAGTGGCGTGCACCGACGGCCATCATGCGCTCGCCGACATTGCCGCCGGCGCTGACGTTCATGCGCAACCCGTCGCGCGGGTTCTGATGCACGAACGCCCAGTCCGTCCGCGCCAGCATGCGCCGCTCGGCTTCGCTGACGGCATGGATGTCGGCAAGCTCACCAGTGCGGGTTTCGTAGACGACCGAACCGCTGTCGGGCTGCATGGCGCCCGAGAGGCACTTCAGCAATGTAGATTTGCCGGAACCGGACTCGCCGACGATACCCAGGACATCGCCCGGATATAGGTCTAGATCAATGTTCGTACAGCCAACTGTATCGCCAAAGGATTTCGAGACGCCGCGTGCCTGAAGCAATGGCTTCATCTCCATTAAATCCGTCATGCCGCCGCTCCTGAATTCGAGTCGCTGTCTTCGTCTTCGCGGCGTTCACGGCAATAATCGCTGTCGGAACAGACAAACATCCGTCCGCCTTTGTCGTCGGTGATCACTTCATCGAGGAATGTGTCATCGGCCCCGCACAGCGCGCAGGACTGCTCCCACTGCTGCACTTCGAACGGATGATCTTCGAAGTCTAAGCTACGGACCGCGGTATAGGGCGGGATCGCGTAGATGCGTTTTTCCCGTCCCGCACCGAACAGCTGCAACGCGGGAGAGTTATCCATCTTCGGGTTATCGAACTTTGGCGTCGGCGAAGGGTCGGTCACGTAACGACAGTTGACCCGAACGGGATAGGCATATGTCGTAGCGATATGGCCGTGCCGGGCAATGTCTTCGTAGAGCTTCACATGCATGAGGCCGTAATCCTCGTGCGCATGCATCTTTCGGGTTTCCGTCTCGCGCGGTTCGAGGAAGCGAAGCGGTTCCGGGATTGGCACTTGATAGACCAGAATTTGATGCGCACCCAGCGGCGTCTCGGGGATGCGGTGGCGGGTCTGGATGACCGTCGCTTCCGTCGTCTTGTTGGTCGTGGTGACACCGGCGGTTTTGGCGAAGAACTTGCGGATACTGACGGCATTCGTGGTGTCATCCGAACCCTGGTCGATGACTTTCAGCACATCGGACTTGCAGATGATCGACGCTGTGACCTGTACACCGCCAGTGCCCCAGCCATACGGCATCGGCATCTCCCGGGATGCAAACGGCACCTGATAGCCGGGGATCGCAACGGCCTTTAAGATGGCGCGCCGGATCATACGTTTCGTCTGTTCGTCTAGATAGGCGAAGTTGTATCCGCCGTGCGGTTCGGGCTGTGTCATTCGGCGGCTTCCGGCGTTGCAGTGCGCTTCTCGATTTCGGCGCGAATCTTGCGCACCAGTTCAAGTTCGGATTGGAAGTCCACATAGTGCGGCAGCTTGAGGTGTTCGACGAATCCGGTCGCTTCGATGTTGTCGGCGTGCGACAATACGAACTCTTCATCCTGGGCCGGCGCGGTGCGTTCTTCGCCAAGCTCATCAGCCCGCAACGAACGGTCGACGAGCGCCATCGACATGGCCTTGCGTTCCACGTGCCCGAAGCCCAGCCCGTAACCACGGGTAAATGTCGGCTTCTCTTTCGATGAGCCTTTGAACTGGTTGATCATCTCGCACTCGGTGACGGTGATATCGCCAAGCTCGATGGCAAACTCCAATTCCTCGGGTTGAAACTCGACGGTGACTTCGCCGACGCGGATCTCGCCCGCGAACGGGTGCGTGCGGCCATATCCACGCTGCGTCGAATAGCCTAATGCCAAAAGGTAACCTTCGTCGCCCCGCGCCAACGACTGCAGACGCACGTCGCGATCGGCAGGAAAGGTGCGCGGTTCGCGTGTCACGTCGCCGACTTTGGCCGCGTCTTCGTCGGCCGGAGGCAGCGCTTCTTCGATCAGCCCCTCCCGCGCCAGCTGCTCAAGGACGCGCGGCATGTCGGCGGACAGTTCCGTAACATTGCCGAAAGAGTCTTGTTCTTCGGTGCAGGTCTCCGCCGCCTCTTCCAGACCGAAATCCAGCAGCCGATGAGTATAGTCGAAGGTAGGACCAAGTACCTGCCCACCCGGGATGTCTTTGAAGGCCGCCGAGATGCGCCGGCGCGCCCGCATTTCTCGCATGTTCAGGGGGTCCGAATAGCCGAACCGGGGCAAAGTCGTGCGGTAGGCACGGATCAGAAAGATCGCTTCGATCAAATCGCCAGCGGCCTGTTTGATCGCTAAGGCGGCAAGTTTACGGTCGTAGAGCGCCCCCTCCGTCATCACTCGGTCGACGGCTCGGCCCATCTGTTCGGCGATCTGGTCGGTCGTGATTTCAGGAACGTTGGCGCTGCCTCGGCGCTCCTTGGCCAGAAGACGATGCGCATTGTCGATCGCCTTTTCGCCACCTTTAACTGCCACATACATCAGAGCACCTCGATCTTAGTTGAGCGGGGAATAGCGGCAACAAAACCGGGCGCGGTCAGGATGACGTCGATACCGAGTGGAAACAGCGCGCCGTTCGTGATCATTTCTTTCCAGAACGCAGAGGGCACGCCGTCGGCCCGAAAGTCGCAAAACCCGTCAATGCCGGGCCCGCTCAAGCGGACGGCAACGCGACCGCCGAAGCTGGTAATATCGATGATGACGGTCGTCGATCGGTCGGGATATTCGTCGGTACCATGGCAAAATATGCTGTGTGCAAAAGTGTTCGCATCCTTCGGTAGTACGGCAAAGGCAGCGTGAGATGGATCACCGGTCAGCGCGGCACCGCTATGAAAGCGGATATAACCGTCCAGATCGGTTCCAGCTAACGAGGCATCGAGCCACACCGGCGTCGAATGGTCCGGCAGGGTCAGCAACACGGTTGCCGCGGCGCCGGAGATCGCGCTCGGATACTCATCGGGAGCGGCAATCGGCTGCACCGTACCAGGGCGGGACATGGCCTGTAATATTGCCCGGAACGCATCGCCGGCATTTGCAACCGGGTCGGCAAACCCGCGGAGAAGATCAACACTCATTCATCCTCTCCACGGACCATGGTGAAGAACTCGACCCTTGTCGGCGCAGAGGCCTGCTGGCGTGCGGAGGCCTTTGTTGCGATCTGCTGCTCAAGGCTGTGGACGAGAGGTTCGGCGCTCGCCGGCGTCATCACCTGAAACAGAGCGTCCAGACATGCGGCGACTTCGGCATGCTTACGGTCACGTCCTGCCACATAGCCATGTCCGACGACGCTCTCGCCACTTCGTACCGTGCATCTGGTAACGGTCATTTCACCGACATTGAACAACTGGCCTGTGCCGCCGGCTCGACCGCGCACCATCACTGAGCCGGATTCGGCGGGGCGCAGGGTATTGAAACTTACACCTGTTCCTACGTCGTCTAGAAGTAATTGAAGCTGAGCGGCGTCCGTTCGTGCAAAAGCGCTCATCCAGCGCTTTCTTAATGGTGCGCCAATTGAGGATGGACCCGTACCATCAGGCATAGGAAAAGCGTCCCTAATCTAAAAGAGAATAACTTCAGGGGCGCAGTCTATCGCTCACGCTATGACGCTACATGAAGATTAGGGAACAAATTAATTTCGGTTTTGTGAAATCGATTAGATTCAAGCCGGTTTTATTGAATTTGGAGAACGCAATCCGTGCCGAATTCCCGACGTAATTTTTCAAGGCCTGCGTCGACTTCGCGCTGAACCTTCTGTATGCGGGAATGGTCATCCGGAGAATTCAAGCTGACCATGAAGTGACGCATCGCAAGTTCATTCCATTTTTGGTCCCTGACTGCCGCTTGATACTCTGTCAGGTCACACGACGTGTTCATTGCGGTTTCCTCGACAAAGGTGTCCAGCGCTGCGTGGGCCGGAAACACGGCGAAGAGGATGACAAGAACCATGAGGGCGCGTATCTGCTTCATGACAAAAATACTACAGAACGTGCATTAATTCTCAAAAAACAAAAATATTCTTGTTTTAAACCAATGCATTATAAATACACTTTATTTTTGTTAAAGCGCAATTTGTGCGCATTTTTAGAATCGGTGACATAACCCTGCAGGGCATTGCAGACAAAACCGGACAAACGCCTATTCGAATGATCGAGCTGTGGCACCAGTAGTTGCCATTCGGCCTCTTTGGCAACGCGACAAGCAATTTGCATTTAACGCATGCTGTCCTATTCCGGCTCCGGCTGCCAACGGAACAAGGCCACCTCTACTAGGCTGTTGTCATGCCATCGGCGACAGTTCGACCTGACACGTTGCGCCCTTCCAGTAACCGTCCAGCACCGAGGGATGCTCTGGATAAATGGGGCCGTGCAGAATCATGCGATACCATCTCCCATCTTCGCTTCTCCGCTTGCCTGAAAGCGTAACGACTGTCTGATTAGAGGCGCTATCACCGCTATTTTCGACGACCACACCATCTTCCGGAACATCGCCCTCTAAGCGAGTCCAGTCGTTAAGAGCGATAACGTGACCCTCCGTTATCCGCAATTGCGGCAGATCCCAAGACACCGGCACGTCGTCCCAACGACACGCAATTATACATGACAATGCCGCCAGACTAAAACGGGCGTGCGCTTGAAGGGCTGTCGCTCACTGTATTTAGGCCGCAAGCTGACGCCACTCGGCCAGGGCAGCGGCTCGGTCTTGTTTAATATTGTCGCGGCGGTTGAGACGTCCTCGACCTGCCGTAGCGAAAGCGGATAACGGATGTACATCATTATCGCCAGGCGGATGATCTCGGGCGACGAGTTGAAATAGCGGAATGGATTCTTCATCCACAGAGGCTAAAGTCCGGATTTGCTGGCCTCAAGGCGGTTTACTTTGACACTGCCCGCCTGGTTCCTGCCAGCAACTGCCGAAAGTTTGCCGATCTCACGCGCCATCTCAATAACCCACTACACAACCCATCAATATTATCTGGGTGGTAGCGGATGTCTGCGAACGCAAACAGCGGGAAATGAGCGCCGAAACCCGTTCTAATACTAGCATTCAACGGATATCAGCGAACAATAGCGAACGTGAAAAAACACGAAAGTGGCGGAGGGGAAGGGATTCGAACCCTCGATACAGTTTCCCGTATACTGGTTTAGCAAACCAGCGCCTTCAGCCACTCGGCCACCCCTCCGTCTGCGGGCGGGGCGAATAACGCCCCGAAAGACCGGCGGAATGTACGGTCTCACCCGGGGAGCGTCAACCGCTCGAAATCGACTTTGCATTCTCCCTCGCCCTTGAACCCTACCCCCTGCAAAGGCCACCATAGGCGCAAGTTTCGCCATCACCGGCGACACATCCTAAAAAAGAGGAACCTCATGTCGGAAACTCTGAAAGATTTGATCGACCGCCGTTTCGCAACGGAACAGGACATTGGCCGCGAACGCCTGCCCACGCCCATGCAATCCTTGCTTTTGGGGCATCGCTCGCGCCGCCGCTACAAGCCGGATCCGATCAGTGACGAGATCATGAGCACCTTGTTCGCTTGTGCCTTGTCGGCGCCGGCGAAATCCGATCTTCAACAGGTCTCTATAATCCGTTTCACCGACCCGGCGAAACGCGAAGCGATCACAGATTTAATGCCCGGCATGCCGTGGATCAAGGAAGCGCCGGAATTTCTACTTTTCTGTGGTGACGGGCGCCGAGTCCGCCGGATTTGCGAGATTCGCGGCACCGACTTCGCACACGACCCGCTGGATGCCTTCGTTAACGCCGCCGCAGACGCTGCGATCGTCATGCAAACCTTCATTATAGCCGCCGAAGCGGAAGGCCTCGGCTGCTGCCCCATTAGTGGCGTACGCGAGGTCAACGACGAAGTCGTCGCCCTCGCGGAACTCCCGGACGAGGTCTTTCCATTCGCCGGGCTTTGCCTCGGCACGCCTGCTGACGATCCGTGGATCAGCGCCCGCCTGCCGATGTCGCTGACCGTGCACGAGAACAACTATGACGACTCCTCGTTCGAAGCTGACATTCGTGATTACGACGCGCGCCGTGCCAAAGTGAATCCACACAAACGCCAACGGGGTGTGGATAAATGGGGCGAAGCGCCGGACTACGGCTGGTCGACCGACAAAGCGCGCCAGACGGCTTCGAAAGACAGACTCTCATTCTGCCGATACATTTTGAATCATGGCTATCCGATAAAATAAACTTTAATATTGAATTATATATCAATAACAACCTCTTACAGGATCTAATATAAGGCCGTACTACTGGGGAGCATGGTGCGATACGCGTCCGCGTTTGGCACGGTGTGTGATGCATACTCCATTGCGAAAGGAGTGGCATATGGGAAGCTTAGAACGCCAACATCATGGTCGGCCACGGGAACGTGCCGGACGATCTGTTTTGAAATCCACGATCGGCGACGGGGCCATGAATGATCCTGATGACATGCGGCGTGTCGAGGCGACACTCCGCGCCATCGGCGCGATCTCTACGCACGGGCCGTCATTGGTGTCACAAAATACGATCCTGGACGCACTGCGAACCGTTGAGTCGCGGACAAATGACGTATCACAAGACACATCGGTCCAGAACAATAACATTAGTCCAGGCAGCGTATCGGAAATTGCATTCCGGCGTGCGCTCGCACGCGGCAGGTTTCCGATCTCTCATCGAGCGATTGCGGAGATAGTCTCTGCTCACGGACCGAGAACGCTCATTGGTAACGGCATGAGGCGTGCACGTGAAAAACTCAATACCGTTCACTCACGACTGCCCGGTGAGGGGGAGGCCTCTTCCTTTCAACGGGCGGTACTCCCGTCCGTCGCCCCCGCTACGTCGCAGACGAATGGCCGGCTGGCGTCTATCCTGGCAGGGCCTGGGGATCATTCGGAACTTATCCAGGCGATTGTTACTACCATTATCGAAGGTGGGCGGCAGGGCTTTGCCGACGTTCGCGATCTTTGGACGCGTCTCGAGAGCATTGACCCTGATAGTGCCAAGCGCCAGGCACAGCGTGTGGAGGCGGGTCTGAGTGGTTTGCCACTCAAAAGATTCCGCAAACTTTCACTCGTACAGCCCCCCAACGAAGGCGATTTTCGCGATCCTGACGTTAGTTGATCGCGTGCTCGCGAATTGCCGCCGTGCGAACGGACTTTCGGACTTTCTCGAAGGCACGCACCTCAATCTGGCGGACGCGTTCACGGCTGATGCCATAAACATCGCTCAGATCCTGCAAGGTCGCGGGATCGTCCTTTAGCCGCCGTTCGGTCAAAATATGCCTTTCTCGATCTGTAAGACACATCATCGCACCCTGAAGTAGGTGTCGACGCATGCTTTTTTCCTCTTTGGCCGCGACGATCGTTTCCTGACTCTGCGAACTATCTTCCAGCCAATCGATCCATTCACCATCACCGTCTTCGCGCAACGGCGCGTTGAGAGAGTGATCGGGACCAGCCAAGCGGCGGTTCATGTTGACGACTTCGTGCTCGGAAACGTTCAGACGTTCGGAAATCGCTGAGACTTGCTCCGGCGAGAGATCACCTTCTTCGATGGCGCGCATCTCACCTTTTAGGCGTCGTAGATTGAAGAACAACTTCTTCTGTGCCGCAGTAGTCCCCATTTTGACGAGCGACCAAGAATGCAAAATGTACTCTTGGATAGCCGCACGGATCCACCACATCGCATAGGTTGCCAAACGAAAGCCACGATCCGGGTCGAAGCGCTTTACCGCCTGCATCATGCCGACGTTGCCCTCGGAGATCAGTTCCCCGACCGGCAGGCCATAACCGCGATAACCCATCGCGATCTTCGCAACCAATCTGAGGTGACTATTTACCAGCTGATGAGCAGCGTCGTCGTCTTCTTCGTCGCGCCAACGCAGCGCCAGCTCGTTTTCATCTTCCGGCGTCAACATCGGATAACGGCGGATGACTTGCAAATAACGGGAAAGGTTTTCTTCAGGGGTCGGATTGAAATCTTTTGCGAGCGTTGCCATTGGCTCTGCCTCCATTTCGATTGCTTTACCGCCACACCAAAGCCGCGTGCCCCCTTCGCGACCGTTCAAATATGACCGCGCATATAGATTTCGGACCTTCGTCCTACCGGGAATAAATTTTAGAGACTGTCCAATCCGTCGATGAGACGTTTTAGGTTGTCGGACAGTGGCGTTTCGAAGCGTTCTGCCTTCCCGGTCCTCGGGTGAGTAAATCCGAGGGTATGCGCTTGTAGTGCCTGATACTTGTACGCTGACAAAGTATCTTGGATCACAGTATCGCGAGTATATCGGGCGACGGCCCTACTTTTATATACGGGATCACCGATAAGCGAGTGACCAATTGATGACATATGAACACGAATCTGATGTGTCCGTCCTGTGAACAGGCGGCATTCCATTAGTGCTGCCAAATCACGAATGGGACGAAGGGTCTCATATGCAGTGACCGCCGTCTTCCCACCTGACTTGAGAACCGCCATACGTTTGCGGTTTTTGGGGTCGCGCCCGATCTGTGTCTCGAGACGACCACCCTTCGGCGAAGGTACACCCCAGACGAGCGCAAAATAGGCCCGTTCGATACTATGCACGCGAAATTGTTCGACAAGTCCCCGATGAGCGACATCGGATTTGGCGCAGACCATGATCCCGGACGTATCCTTGTCCAGCCGATGGACGATACCGGGGCGTGTCACACCACCGATGCCCGATAACGAGTCGCGGCAGTGGTGCAGCAATGCATTCACCAAGGTCCCCGATGCATGCCCCGGCGCCGGATGGACGACCAGCCCCGCAGGTTTATCGAGGACGATCAGATCCTCATCTTCATATATTACGTTCAGGGGAATGTCTTCGGGCTGCGGTTTCGCCGGCGCCGGCGCCGGCACGGTCAGAATGAACCGCTCCCCTTCCCTAACCTTTCGAGAGGCATCTGAGACGACCGTCTCCTCGCCTAATACGAGGCAACCATCGGCGATCAGGTTCTGGATACGGCTTCTCGACAGTTCTTCGGTGTTCTCGACAAGCCAGCGGTCGAGGCGCTGACCGGCATCTGCAGCCGAAACCACTAAGTCGAATGAATGACCGCCGTCCATATTCGCCAAACAAGCCTACGGCCGCCAAACGGGCGACCAACTTGACAAGCATAGCGCCGGAGCCGATGAAGACCAGACGGGAAAACGGTCCGGAGAGCAGACTTGAAAGCATTAAAGGCCATTGTCATCGGAATGGGTGTGCTAATCGTCGGCGCGATCTGCTTATTGGCCTTTGGACTCTATAAGAAGTCCGTCGATCCGACGTGGAAACTGTTCGGCGCGCCGAGACCCGAATTGGGCGAGGCTGTCGGCACCCCTCCTGAGGCTTTCGGCGATATTTCCCTGGGATTGGCACCCGGCTGCCGAATCCAAGATATCACGGCCTCCGGTCAACGAGCGTTTGTCCAAGTCGGCCCTGATGCTTCATGCGACGCCGTCATCGTCATCGATCTAGCCGACGGGCGCATCTTGGGCCGCATCGCCAGGCAATGACTGTCAGGCTTCCCGCCAGAATCACGGAGTTGATCCATACCGAAGCGATGGCAGCTTATCCCTTCGAATGCTGCGGCTTATTGGTTGGTCATTGGTCAGCGGACGGCAAAACGCTCACGGTGACCGAAGCGCACCCCAGCAAGAACACCACCGACCAGGACCCTAGGCGTGGCTTCGAGATAGATCCGAAACTCCGCTTCGATCTCATGCGCCAAGCACAGGCTCGCGCCGACGGCACAGATATTGTGGGGCATTGGCACTCTCACCCGGATGGCCCCGCCGAGCCGTCAGAAAGAGACGTTTCAGCAGCCTATGAACCTGAGTTCGTTTGGCTGATCTGCCGGTCGACGAGTGAGCGCGCCGAAGGTCTGGGCGCCTTTCGACTTAATACCGCCAAAGACAAATTCGATAGACTTCTACTCGCGACGGGCTGAGCGGCTATAACGGAAGGTTTCCTCCACAGGCCGGCCGCATTTGTCTTAAAAGCGTAACCAATCTGCAAAAAACCTGTTTCCCAAGAATTCATAGTCTTTGCGCAAGGGGGTCACGTGCGTGGCGCCCCTCCTTCCGTTGCACACGCAATCCAAATTTTTGGGGACGAACTATGAAAAAATTTATCGCCGCTCTTGTTGCTGGTATGGCCATCTCGGCATCGGCACAAGCCGCCGACACGCTTGTCGTTTACAGCGCCGGTCCGAAGCCGCTTTCCGCTGCCCTCGCCAAGGGTTTCGAAGCCAAAACCGGGACCAAGATCGAGCTGTTCCAATCGACGTCGGGTAAAGTCATGGCCCGCTATCAGTCGGAAAAAGCCAATCCGCATGTCGATGTCATTATCTCCGCCGCGTGGGGACACGCTATCACCCTGGACGCTGCCGGTGATCTGATGCCTTACACGTCGCCGAACGCCGCCAAAGTCCCGGCGTCGCTCAAGACCGATACCTACATTGCACAGGGCGCAGCCGCATTGGCGATCGCTTACAATACCAAGTCCGGTCTTCCGGCACCGAAAATGTGGTCGGACCTGACAAAAGCCGAATACAAAGATCAGGTCACCATGCCCGATCCGTCCAGTTCCGGTTCCGCTTTGTCGCTGCTCCAGGGTTTGGTCAAAAAAGACGCCGACAACACTTGGAACATGTTCGCCAAACTGAACAAAAACGGCATGATCGTGCCGGGTGCCAACAAAGCCGCGCTGACGCCGGTTCTGCAGGGAGCCAAGGGCGTTGTCTTCGGCGCCGTTGACTACATCGTCCTCGGCTCCAAAGCCAAAGGCGAAGCCATCGAAGTCGTATACCCGACGGACGGCACCGTGCTCGCCCCACGTCCGATAATGATCCCCAAGACGGCCAAGAACGTCGATGCCGCTAAAGCGTTCGTCGATTACGTTCTCTCAACCGAAGGTCAGGAACTGGTCGCAGGTCGCTTCCTGCTGCCGTCGCGTACCGACGTCAAAGCGAAGCGTCCGGGCTATGACGAACTCAACATCATCGAGTTCGATCAGGTCGAGGCGGCCAAGAACGCCGCCGCGACGAAGAAGAAGTTCGCCGACATGATGGCCGCCAAAGGCTGAGACCGACGGACTGTCTTAAATGAGAAAACAGACCGGAAAGGGCCAGTCGACCAGACTGGTCCTTTCTCTTCTCTCCGGAACGCTATTGATTGTAATCGTCGGACTGCCTGTACTGGCGATCCTGCTGTTCGCGGTGTTTCCTAATTTCAACACGCTTTCTTTCGTGGCGCCCTTTTCCAAATTGTGGCCGAGCCTGAACGAACCCAAGCTCATCGGGGCAACGATCAATTCCATTCAGTTGTCACTAGGCGTCACCTTGTTGTCTGCGCTCATCGCTGTGCCGCTGGGTTATTTCCGCGCACGTGGCACCGTACCAGGAGGCAAAGCCTGGGATGCGTTGTTCCTGATCCCGTTCCTGATTCCGCCCTACATTGGATCACTGGCGTGGATGCAGGTTCTGCAACGCAACGGTTTTCTCTCGCAGCTACTGGGTTTCGATCTCGGCGATTTTCTATACTCGTTCGCAGGCATGGTTACGGTCATGGCGCTGCATCTTTTTCCCCTCGTCTATTTTGCCGCGAGCCGGGCCTTCGCGCTGATCGGCTCCAGGTACGGAGATGTCGCTAAAGTTTTCGGCGGCCGCCCTTTATCGATTTTTGCCCGCATTGAATTACCACTCGCCATTCCGGCCATTCTCTCGAGTGCGTTGATCGTTTTCATTCTGACTATCGAAGAATTCGGCACGCCGGAGATCCTTGGTCGCCGCTTCGGATTTGAAGTCATCGTGACGGCGATCCATGACAAATTCACCAACTGGCCAATCGATCTTTCCGGCGCGTCGGTACTTTGCCTGATTCTGATAGGCCTCGCCTTCATCGCCTATCATCTGCATCTCAGGATGGCGTCCAGGTTCGACACCTCCGTCGAGACCGGCACTATGTCGCCGACGGCCGCCCATCGACCCTTTCTCGAGCGGGTCGCCATCCTCACCGCCTTTATCGCCGTGACGTTGATCGGCGTCGTCCTGCCGATCGCCAGCATCGCCATCAGCGGTTTCATGACGACAATTTCGGGCGGCCTTGCTTGGGACAACTTCAGCCTCGTCAACTTTGCACAAATATTCTCGCTGGGATCGGATGCGCTTGTTGCCGTCGGCACGAGCCTAAGCCTCGCTGTCGCCGCTGCGATATTGACGGGCATCATCGCCTTGATCGTCGCCTTCGCGGTCGTTCGATTGCGCGGGCGCGGTACGGCATTCCTCGACTTCATGTCGATTCTGCCGAACGCCTTGCCCGGGATGGCAGTCGCAGTCGGCCTCATCCTGACTTGGAACCTGCCGATTTGGCCGGTCTCTCCCTACAACACCACGGCAATTCTGTTGCTCGCCTATTTGTGCCTGATGCTGCCCTACCCCATCCGTATGGTGTCGGCGCAGTTACGCCAATTACCCACATCCCTGGACGACGCTGCCTATATCTCGGGGGCTAACGAGTGGATCGTCATTCTACGCGTCCTAGCACCGATCCTGTTGCCGGTCTCACTCGCTGCCGGTTTCATTGTGTTCGCCGTCAGCACCCGTGAACTCGTCAGTTCCTTAATGCTGGCTCCGCCTGGCGTCGAGACAGTTGCCACTTATGTCTTCCGGCAATTCGATCAAGGGGACATCAACGTCGCCATGGCGATGAGCATGCTCGTCGTCGTCGTCTCCGGAAGCATCATCGCGCTCGGCCAAAAACTGCAAAAGGACCAAAAGACATGAGCTATTTGCAGATACGGAATATCTCCAAATCGTTCGGCGGCACGACCGTGCTGAAGGATATCTCCTTGGATATCGAAGCTGGGAGTTTCACGACCCTGCTAGGACCTTCCGGTTGCGGGAAAACGACGTTGCTCCGCATCATCGCCGGTCTGGAGAGCCCTGATCACGGCTCCATCACAGCGGGCGATGCTACATTCGTAAATGTCGATGCAGGCATCTTCATGTCGCCTCGCGAACGCCGGTTGGGATTCGTGTTTCAAGACTACGGTCTCTGGCCTCACATGACTGTCGCCGCCAACGTGGCATTTCCGCTAAACATGGCGAAATGGCCGAAATCCGAGACGTCCGCGCGCGTCGTGGAAGTTCTGGCCGCCGTGCAGTTGTCAGACCACGCGGACAAGGTGCCGTCGCAACTATCGGGCGGACAGAAGCAACGCGTCTCCATTGCCCGTGCGCTCGCAGGCAAACCCGACTTGATCCTGTTTGACGAACCGCTCTCGAACCTAGACGCAAATTTGCGCGAAAGCCTGGGCCGTGACATCCGGTTGCTGTCGAAATCGTTCGGACTGACCTGCGTCAACGTCACCCACGACCGACGCGAGGCGCAAATTCTCTCCGACAGCATCGCCCTGATGCAGAACGGGGTTATTCATCAGTTGGGATCGCCCGAAGATATGTTCCGCGCACCTACGGACACCTGGGCCGCCGACTTCCTGGACGCAGGCAACGTGCTTCCGTCCAACCTCGTACCGGGCATCGATAGCGGGGCGTTCTCGCACGTATTGGTGCCAAGGAATGCGTTCAGGATCGTCACAGAGAACGGCGTGGCATCGGCCAACGTTCTCGGCAGTATTTATATCGAGGACAGATACGAAATCACCGCCGACTTAGACGGGCACGTCATCAAGGTGTTTTCGGAGAAGCCTGAACAGGCGGGGTCTACCGTGGCACTAAGCGTCGACGCGGGGGCCCTACAGGCATATCCGCACGGCTGATCAATTTTGTGAGAAGCAAAGGGCGGCGTGTACCAACACGCCGCCCTTCGTTGTTTTTAGGCTGCCCAGCCCATGATGTCGAAGACGAGGCCTTCGACATTCTCAAGGGTCAGCAACAAGCCGGCGCCGGCAACCACCGCACCGGCCAGGCGGGCCTGAACGGTCGACGCATTAACAGCGTTGAACACTTGCGAGACAAGCCAGCCAGCCGCGATGGCAATGCCGTATTGCACAAAGGCAAGACCGATCAGGTAGCCGGTCAACACTTGCGAACCGGCAGCTCCTTCTTGGGCTGCCATGGCGTCTCCAAAGGCCGAACCGTGGAACAGGCCGAAAGCGGCGAAGACCGCCAGTGCCGGGGCAAGGCCCAACGCGCGCCCCGAAAGCACGACACCGCCAAGAGCCAGCAGCGACAAACCAATGACGAATTCTTTGGCCGGCAAACCGACACCGACCGTCATTGCAAAGCAACCGACCAGCATGGCGCCGATGTACGCGGCGGGCGACAGGTACTTGCGGCCCGTGTAAACGGCTGCGACACCGACAAGGGCGACGAACAGCAGGTGATCAAAACCCAAAAGCGGGTGCCCAATGCCGGACAGAAGACCATCCGAGAAGGCCTCCATGGGATTGCCGCCCAGCGGATGGTGCGCATACGAAATCGAAGGAATTAAAGAAGCGAGCGCGGCTGCGCCGGCGAGTAGTGTACGTTTCATTTTCATCTCCTGACCGTCTCACCCGACGGCCGTCTGAGGTTTATGCAACGTGGCAGGTTTCCTGGCTCACATGTCTTCGCCTTATCCCGGCCTTCCCAGTTTTACCCAGTGGCCATATTCGGGCGCGGCTACACGCTAACAGTTGCGGGGGCAGCTACGGTCTCGGTCCCTGATGGGTACGCCTTACCGTATTCCCTTTTCATCCGCCCTCTCGGTCGATCAGGCAGAACCACGATTGAAGTCTAAAATCGCCAAGCGGTTTTGGCAACCAAAGGTAGATAGCTGGCAGCCGTTAGGCTTTTACGAACTTCGCCGCTTCGCCCGGAGCCGGGGTCGCACCGAATCCACCGCGTTCAAGAACGGCTTCCAAGCCACCATTTGCCTCAATGATCGCCCGCTGATCGGCCTTGCATCGCTTGTCGACCTCGTCGGCATCGCAAATGGCTGCGAGCTCTTCAGCAAATGCATCTCGCACATCGCCGTACTTTGGATTGACACCCAGATCGTGCAATTCCTCCGGGTCGTCTTCGAGGTTATAGAGCTGCGGCGCGAGGCCTGCGTAATAGATGTATTTCCAAGGCCCCTTTCGGACCATGAAAGCACCAGTGCAGGCTCCCGCCGCATGATACTGTGAAAATGCCACGCGCTCAGGCGCGTCATCAGCGTTGGCCAAATCCATAAGCGAGCGGCCGGGACGGTCGTCCGCTGGGCCAAGACCGACCGCATCCAGGACCGTCGGATAGATATCAGTCAACGTGACAGGCGTCTCCAGGGCGCGCCCCTTGGGGATGCCCGGCCCTGCGGCGATGGTCGGAATGCCGCAGGCCTCCTCGAACATGTTGGATTTCCCCCACAATTCGCGTTCGCCCATGTTGTCACCATGGTCGCTAACATAGATCACACGCGTATTGGCAGCCTGTCCGGTCTCATCCAAGGCATCTAAAATCTGCCCGACATTATCGTCCATAAAGCTAACCAAGCCGTAATAGGCCGTCAGCGCCGTTCGAATCCGCTCTTCGGTGAAATTATCATAGACGAAGCAGCGCCGTAGTTCCGAGACCCACGGATGCTCCGGTTCGTCCACCGCCTTCGTCGGCATAATGCCGCTGTCTGCAAAGAGATCGAAGAAATCGTCCGGCGCGATCAAAGGGAAATGTGGCGCCACCAACGAGACAAAGGCGCACCAGGGCTTCTCCGATGCCTTCTCTTCACCACGTGCCTTGATCCAATCGACTGCGGCTCCCGTGATCTGCCGGTCGTAGCGGGTATAGCTGGACTCTCCCCGTCCCGCGTCGTCGGCCATTGCACGTGCTTTCCAGCGGCGCGGCAAAGGTTCTCGGACGCAGCCCAAAACGTCTCCGACGCCGTTCACGAGATGCATCGGCAGTTCCTGGAAATCGAAGCCGGTCGCGTCCTCGACATTTCGATAGTGTAACTTTCCGATGGAGCCGACGAGATTGCCGTTTTGCTGCAACTTATGCCCCCAGGACTGCGGCGTTCCGGTATACGGCGTCGCGTTGTCCCAATGCCCTGTCTGATGGCATTCCAATCCGGTCGCAAAAGCCGCCCGGGCCGGCACACAGATAGGGCTCGGCGTATAGGCGTTCTTGAAAATCGTTCCCCGCGCCGCCAAACGATCGAGGTTCGGCGTCTTTGCACGTGCACCACCATAACACCCCAATACCTTGCGGCTGTGTTCGTCGGACATGATAATCAGGACGTTGGTGGGGTGCGTGTCAGACATTGTTTGCGGCCTCCTTCAGTGCGCCGGGAAGAGCCTCCGCAAAGGCCTTCAAATCAGTTTCAGTGCCGGCGGAAACACGAATGCAGCGATCCATCGGCGCGACCCCCGGCATACGTACAAAAATGCCGCGCTTGACCAAGGCGTTCAGAACGGCGCGAGCAAAGTTGCCGTCCCGTCCGCAATCGACGGCAACGAAATTGGTCTGCGACGGGATGGACGAAAGCCCGTTCTCGGCCGCGATCGCCATTATCCGCTCGCGCGCAGCAGCGACTTTGTCCTGTACTTCGCGCAGGTATGCCTGATCCTGCAAGGCCGCCAGAGCACCGATCTGCGCGATCCGATTGACGCCGAAATGATTGCGCACCTTGTTGAACGCCATGGCGATTTCTTCCTCGGCGATCGCATAGGCGATCCTGGCACCAGCCATGCCATACGCCTTGGAGAACGTACGAAAGCGGATAACGTTCGGGTTCGAGACATCGAACGGCGGCGAAATGCCGTCGTCGGCAAATTCCAGATAGGCTTCATCCAGGCAAAGTAACGTACCCGGCGGCACGGCCGCGACCATACGCTGGATCGTCTCCGCCGGATGCGACGTACCCATCGGATTGTCCGGGTTGGCGATATAGACGAGCTTTGCGTCGTGCTCAGCCGCAGCGGCGATCAATGCCTCGGGGTCTTCGTGATCATCTTTGTACGGTACGGTCATGAGTTCACCGCCGAATCCCGCCACATGGAAATTGAACGTCGGATAGGCACCGGCGGACGTCACGACGACATCGCCCTCATCAACGAATAGGCGCACAGTTAATCCAAGCAGGCCGTCGATCCCCTCGCCCACGACGATATTCCGGGTGGGAACATCAAGATGCGCCGCGATAGCTTGCACCAGGTCGTAATTTTCGGAATCGCAATACTTCCAAATGTCCGCCGCCGCGCCGCGCATTGCTTCTACGGCTTCGGGCGATGGGCCAAATACGGACTCGTTGGCACCGATGCGTGCCACAAACGGCGCCCCACGTTCCCGCTCGTGAGCTTCCGGGCCGACGAACGGTACGGATGCAGGTAAGGACTTCGCTAGATCGGTAAAACGTGGAGGCATGGATGTGTTCAGTTGTTCTAATTCATTGCGTCGTCATTACCGCAGGACGGGACCAAACACAAATTCTGGCTAATAGGTCGGACAGATTAGGCTAGCGTATGCAGTACTAGATAGTTCCGTTGCTTAGTTTTATCATGGGTTAAATAAAGTATGCTCTTGAATTAATAAATCGGAATAGGTTCAACACCTTGATTGATGACGATGATTACGATCACGCACAATTGCTGGAGCAATTGACGCAAGAGTTCCTTGAAGAGGCCTCGGAACGGATGACACTACTGGCGGCCTTGTTCGAGGAGTCAATCCACAGCAAGAACGTTTCCACTGAGAATTTGCACGCCTTTCGGCGCGAACTTCACACATTAAAAGGTCAAGGAAGCTCTTTCGGCTTCCCCAGCATTTCGATTATCGCCCACCGGTTCGAGGATTTCCTTCTTGATTTCAAAGACGGCGACGATTGGGGACTGCCCAGCGTTCAGACCTACCTGGATACGCTGGATCGCATCATTCACAACGGCGAGGAACCGTCGCCAAACCAAGTTAAAGAATATTTACGAAACTTGCCGAGTTCCATCACGGCGCCTGAAAGCCGCATAACCGTTCTATGGGTCTGCAGCGCTCGGGTCATCCGCCATAAGGTCCGTCGGGACCTCGAAGCCTTCGGCTTTTGCGTCATCTCCATGAACGACCCGTTCGATGCGATGCGGTATCTTTGCAAGGCATCGCCGGAATTCCTGATCAGTTCGGCGACACTTGACGGGATTTCCGGGTTTGAACTGATCCGTATCGTCTCGGGGATCGAACAAACCCATCACATCCCCGCGATCCTAGTAACCAGTCTAGATCCCGGTAATGAACAGATCGAGAGAATGCCTCCGCACGTCCCCGTTGTGCGGTTAACAAAAAATATCGGCAATGACCTCGCAATGGCGCTTAGTAGCCTAGAATACAAAGCAGTCCGGCCAGATTTCGATGTGCGAAAGGACTGACTGTCACCCCGTCTTCTTCTTGAGGTGGAACGACTTCGGCCTGGTCAGGTTGTGATAACCGATGACGGATAGGCCGCCGCCGCGCCCTGTGTCCTTGCAACCCGTCCAACAAAGACTCGGGTCCAGATAATCGGCTCGGTTCATAAAGACCGTGCCGGTCTCGATCCGCTCGCCCAGTTTGGCGGCGCGATCAATGTCCTTGGTCCACAAGCTCGCCGTCAGACCAAACTGGCTGTCGTTCATCAGCTGAAGCGCTTCTTCGTCATCCTTCACCTTCATGATGCCGACCACTGGACCAAAGCTCTCGTCCCGCATTACCCGCATTGAATGATCGACGTTGACGAGGATTTGCGGGCTGAGATACGCACCGCCGTCATCTGCATCGAACGTCTTGATCAGCGGCGCCGCACCGGCTGCAATCGCTTCATCGGTCTGAGTCCGGACTTCTTTGGCGAAGCGCGCATGCGCCATCGGGCCGATTGTGGTCGCCTCGTCCAACGGATTGCCGAGCACATAGCCGTTCACGATACCGACGGATTTTTCGACAAACGCGTCGAACAGGCTTTCGTGCACATAGATGCGTTCGATCCCGCAGCAGCACTGGCCGGAATTGAACATCGCGCCATCAATCAGCGTATCGACGGCGGCGTCCAGGTCGGCATCTTCCATGACATAGCCCGGGTCCTTACCGCCGAGTTCCGTCGCGACCCCCACAAAGGTGCCCGCGGCCGCGCGCTCCATCTGCCGCCCACCGTCAACGGAACCGGTAAAGTTCACGAAATCCACGGTGCGGTTTGCGATCAACGCTGACGTCGTGTCGTGATCGACAAAGATATTGGCAAACACATCTTCCGGCACACCGGCACGGTGGAAGGCCGCCGCCATGCGTTCACCCACCAAGAGCGTCTGCGTAGCATGTTTCAACATTACCGTGTTACCGGCGATCAGCGCCGGCGCGACCGTATTAATCGCGGTCATATAAGGATAGTTCCAAGGCGCAACAACCAGCACCACGCCGAGCGGCAGACGTTTAATATAACGTTTGAAAGTGTCGTCCTCACCAACGTCGATGTCGGCAAGAGCACTTTCGGCGATCTTAGCCATGTAGCCCGCACGTTCCTCGACGCCGCCGAACTCACCGCCGTAGCGGACTGGGCGGCCCATCATATGTGCCAGTTCCGTCACCACGTCGTCATTCATGGCACCGAGAGCCGCAACACCCGCCATTACCAATTCGGCGCGCTCAGCGATAGGCCTCGCCGCCCAGGTTTTCTGCGCCGCGCGCACGCGATCCGCCAAGGCCATGGCCTCGTCTTGGCTTAAGCATGGACGTTCAGCGAACACCGACCCGTTGATCGGCGATATACACTGCAGAACTTTCGTCATCTTATTATCTTTCCAAACAATCGGTTGTTCAGGCGCGCTCAAACCCTCGCGCAACTTCGTAGTCGGTGACGACTCGGTCAAATTCCTCGATCTCCCATTCGGCGCACCGTCCGTAGTGATCGATGACATCGTCTCCCAAGGCTTCACGCAGCATCCTGGAAGCGATCAGAGTATCCTTGGCATCCCGCAGCGTTGACGGGATGCGGCCGTCATCGCCATCATAGGCATCGCCCTCGCTCTGCGGTGCCAATTCCAACTTGTCCTCAATACCTTTGATACCGGCAGCCAACTGCGCCGCCATGGCGAGGTACGGGTTCAGGTCCGAGCCGCCAATCCGGCATTCGACACGGACACCCTTGGTGCCGTCGCCGCAAAGCCGGAAACCCGCCGTGCGGTTATCGACGGCCCAGACCGTCCGCGTCGGCGCAAACGAGCCTTTCTGAAAGCGTTTGTAGCTGTTGATGTACGGCGCTAGAAAATAGGTGAAGTCTGGTGCATAGGCCAGCAGCCCGGCCATATAATTCTTCATCAGCGCCGACATGCCAAGCTTGTCATCCGCGTCATAGAATATCGGTTCTCCGCCCTTCCATAGCGACTGATGGACATGTGACGACGAGCCAACGCGATTGTGATCCCACTTCGCGAGGAACGAGGCGGCATGCCCTTGCTGCCAAGCGATTTCCTTGACCGCGTGCTTGGCGATGGCGTGATAGTCGGCAGTATCCAGCGCCGGACCATATTTGATGTTCAACTCTTCCTGACCGGCCTCGGCCTCACCCTTGGAATTCTCGACGGGGATGCCGGCGGCAAACAGATGATTGCGGACCGGCCGCATCACGTGTTCTTCCTTGGTCGTCTGCAGGATGTGGTAATCCTCGTTGTAGCCACTGATGGGCGCCAGGTCGCGGTAACCGCCCTTACGCAATTCATCGAAGCTTTTTTCGAAAATGAAAAACTCAAGCTCTGTCGCCATCATCGGCGTCAGGCCCATCTCGGCCAATCGCGCAACCTGGTTTTTCAGAATTTCTCTCGGTGCATGCGGTACCGGTTTATGAGTGTGGTGATCCAGAATGTCGCACAACACCATGACAGTGCCGTCGAGCCACGGCACGTCGCGCAACGTCTCCAGGTCGGGCTTCATGATGTAGTCGCCGTAGCCCTGCTGCCATCCAGACGCGGCATAGCCGTCCGGCGTCGCCATTTCGAGATCTGTAGCAAGCAGATAGTTGCAGCAATGCGTTTCTTCCCACGCACCCTTGATGAAATGCACGGCATGGAAGCGCTTTCCCATCAGACGCCCCTGCATATCGACGATGCAAGCAAGCACGGTATCCACATCGCCGGCGGAGACCTGATCCTTGAGAGTATCGAGCGTTAGAAGTCCGTGCATGGCCATGCTCCCATTCTTGATAATCGGCGAGGCCCCGGCACACAGTGCACCGGGGCCTGCACCGTCTTTTAGCTGTACCGGTAAGGCCGGCCCGCTTTTTTCATATCAGCATTATACTTCTTGAAGATTTCGACGACCTTAGCCTTCGTCGGCGACTCGGCCGCAATCTCATCCCAGAACTTAGCAGCGGCATTTTCGACTTGCTCCCATTCGGAATCCGGGATCGACGTCAGCTTCATCTTGGTGCCGTTGACGCGAAGGCTGGCTTCGCCGCCCCAGTACCACCACTGGCGATAGTAGTGCGACTGATCGCAGCAGACCTTGAACAGGGTCTTCATGTCTTCCGGCAACGATTCCCAGCGTTCCATATTGGCGAAGAACGACCCCGCCCAGGCACCCGAGATGTTGTTGGTTAGGAAGTAGTTGGTCACGTCCGCCCAACCGACCGTATAGTCTTCGGTGATGCCCGACCATGCGATACCATCCAACTCGCCTGTCTGAACGGCGACTTCGATGTCTTCCCACGGCAACGTCACCGGCACGACACCGAATTGCGTCAGGAAGCGGCCCGCCGTCGGGAAGGTGAAGACCCGCTTGCCCTTAAGGTCTTCGAGCGAGTTGATTGGATCCTTGGTGGCGAAGTGGCACGGGTCCCAGGCACCGGCGGAAATGTGCTTCACACCGACCTTGGAATATTCCTCGTCCCAGATTTCGTTGAGGCCGTACTGGTTGAACAGCACCGGCACATCCAACGAGTAGCGCGACGCGAACGGGAAGTAACCGCCGAAAACGGTTACTTCGGTCGGCGACGCCATGCTGTCGTCATCCGACTGCACGGCATCAATCGTGCCACGTTGCATGGCGCGGAACAGTTCGCCCGTCGGCACCAGCTGATCGGCAAAGAACAATTCAATCTGCATCTTGTCGCCGGCGATGGTGTTGAACATATCGATGGCAGGCTTAATGACGTGCTCGGCCAGGGCCGGGCCCGCGTAGGTCTGCATCCGCCATTTGATGGTCGATTGCGCAATCGCCGGTGTTGCGAATGCCGCGGCTGCGACCGGGGCGGCCGCAGCACCTTTCAGAAACTTACGTCTTGTACTCATTGTGCCTCTCCTTGGTTAAAGTCGTCTGTTATTGGGTTCGTGGCTCTCTTCCAGAGCTCTATTATTGTCATCCTGCGTAGATAAATCCGGGCAACCACAAGGCGATCTTCGGGAACACCATCACCATGGCCAGCGCCAGCACCATCACCAGAGCGAACGGGATGATGGAACGGTAAATGTCGTGAAGACCGATCTCCGGCGGCGCCATGGCACGCATCAAAAACAGGTTGTAGCCGAACGGCGGCGTCATATAAGCGATCTGCGTGGTGATCGTATAAAGCACGCCGTACCAAATCAGATCGAAGCCAAGCGCACCGACAAGCGGCACATAAAGCGGTGCGACGATGACCAGCATTGCCGTGTCGTCCAGGAACGTGCCCATCAGAATGAACGACAACTGCATTAGGATCAGGATCATCCAGGGGCTGAGACTCAACTGCTCTGTGAATAAGGTCTCGATGGCTTTGACCGCGCCCAGTCCGTCGAATACCGCGCCGAAGCCGAGCGCCGCCAGAATGATCCACATGAACATGCACGAGATTCCGAGCGTGTTACGGACCGTATTCTCGAAGACTTCCTTATTCATGCGGCGCTTCAGCACTGCTGCCAAAAAGGCTGTAATCGCGCCGATGGCCGAGCTTTCAACCAGAGACGTCCAACCATTCACGAATGGCACCATCATCGCCGCGAAGATACCGATCGGCAGCAGGCCAGCACGCAAGAGCCGCAGCTTTTCCGACATCGGAATATTGCGCTCCTCTTTCGGCAGTGCCGGCCCTAGTGCCGGTTGGAACCGACAACGGACATAAATATAGACGATGAACATCGCCGCCATCATCAATCCCGGCACCACGCCAGCGAGCCAAAGTTGACCGACGGGCTGACGCGCAATCATGGCATAGAGCACCAGCACCACTGACGGCGGCACCAGAATGCCGAGTGACGATCCGGCCTGAACGACCCCGGTCACCATGACTTTGTCGTAGCCGCGCCGCAGCAATTCAGGGAGTGCGATGGTTGCGCCGATAGCCATACCGGCGACCGATAGGCCGTTCATAGCCGAGATCAGAACCATCAGGCCTATCGTGCCGATTGCAAGACCACCTCGCACAGGACCCATCCAGACATGGAACATCTTATAGAGGTCGTCGGCGATGCGGCTTTCTGACAGCATATAACCCATGAAGATGAACATCGGCAACGTCAGCAGCGGATACCACTTCATCAGTTTCATGGCGGCGGCGAACGGGATTTCCACGCCACCGACACCCCACAGCAGCAACGCTGCCGCGGCGCCGACAAAGCCGATGGCGCCGAACACACGCTGGCCGGTCATCAGCATAATCATCATCGACGAGAACATGAGGAGCGCGATCATCTCGTAAGACATCAGGCGTTATCCTCACGCAGACGCTCGATATCCTTGAACAGTTCGGCGAGGCTTTGTAACAGCATCAGAAAGACACCGAGACAAAGGATCACTTTGACCGGCCACAGGAACGGCCGCCAGGCGGTGGAACTACGCTCCAGGTAACCCATCACCTCAGTCGCCGCGTCCGGTCCACCAGTAAAGAACGCGACAATCAGATCACCGTAAAAATCGAACGGTGCCTGTCCGAAGTAACCCAGCGAGTAAGCCGTCGAACTGACGGCGCCATACATCAACACACCCAGATAGAACATCAAGAACACGACAGAGATGCAGTCCATCTGCGCCTTCTTTCGTAAGGTCCAATCCCCATAGAAAAGATCCATACGCACGTTCGACCCGAGTTGCAGGGAATAGGGCCCGCCTAGGATGTAGTATGCGACCATGATGAATTGCGCGGCCTCAAGTGTCCAAAGCGACGGGTTGAAGAACGTCTTCGATGCAGACGACCAGAAAAGCACCGCCATCAGGACGAACACCAGATACATCGCCATGCGTCCGATGACGCGGTTGATGGTCTCGATGACGACGATGTAACGGCGCATGAACCCAGCCACCTTACGCCCCCTCCGCCAGGAGGCCGAGCGACCGCAGCCCCGTGTTGAGCAGGCCCGTCATCTCGAAGGCGACATCCTGAACCCCTTTCGGCGTTGCCAACAGATCGTTGCGGACTTCGATCATGACATTCGCGCGCTGGTCTGCCGTCCCAAAGACTTGCAACGTGTGCGCTACGCCGTCCGACGCCTGATATGGTTTGTTACGCGCAATTTGCCTGGAAGAAACTTTCGGCGCGGCGGCCAGCATGGCGTCCGCCATGCGCCGGTCCAAGTCGTGAATGATGCCTACCTCTAAATCGCGCGCGTGCCCGTTATAGACGGGGGTAAAGCTGTGTATCGTCACTAGGACCGTCGCCAGACCACGTTGCGTGCGGGTGGTGATGACGTCGCGTATCGCATCCTGAAACGGGAGATATACCGCACCGACCCTTTGCGCTTTCGCTGCGGCGCTAAGGTTTGCGTTGCCGGGAATATCAAACACCTCGGATCGCATCGGCATCGCCGAGGCACTTTCAGGTGGGCGATTACAGTCATACACAAGTCGTGAAATACGACTCGCCACCAACGGCGCATTGAAAACACCACAAAGCCGCAGCGCCAGCTCCCGTGCCCCCGGGTCCCATGCGATATGGCTCGTGCGGGCGTCCTCGCTCAAACCGAGTGTGCCAAACTCCAGTGGGATGTCGTTGGAAGCATGCTCACAAACTAAGAGAAGCGGTCCCGTGCCCTCACGGTTCACGATTTCGACGGCATCAAAACTCACCGTTTGATCGTCTGGCAGAGATACGGCAGCTTCGGCCATCCGCACGGAAACTCCCTGAAATGCGTCAATGGTCGCGTCATTTCACAAGCGCGATCCTGAAACAATGTTTTCTTATGTAATTTTCTCTGTCAAATTATTTTCAGAGGTCGAGCGCAAGCGTGACCGTTAAAGACTGGGAGGCCCAACGATTGGCCGAGAAAACCGCCGAAACGGTTCGCGAACGGATCAGGGTCGAGTACGGCTCGCTCACGCAGGCGGAGCGTAAATTCGCCAACCTGCTTTTGGAGAACTATCCCGCCGCCGGCCTCGCATCGATAACGACCGTGGCGGCAAATGCCGGCGTATCGACACCTACGGTTGCCCGATTCGTACAGAAGCTGGGCTACAAGGGTTATCCAGCCTTCCACCAAGCACTATTGAACGAGTTGCAGGCTCAGGTCGGGCCAACCGCCCGACGTGAGAAATGGGCCGCCGAGGCACCGGACTCTCATCAGCTCAACCGTTTCGCACAAGCCGTGACGCACAACGTTCAGCAGACCTTCGCCGGAATCGACACGAAAAAATTCGATCAGGCGGCGAAATGTTTGGCCGACGACAAGGCCATGGTCTATGTCGTCGGCGGCCGCATTACCCATGCCCTGGCCGACTACGCGTTCACTCATTTCCAGGCGATCCGGCCACGTGTGACGCACATGACTTCCTCGTCGGCGACCTGGCCGCACTACCTTCTGGATATGGCCGATAGAGACGTGCTGCTGATCTTCGACGTGCGCCGTTACGAGACCAACCTGGAGCGCCTGGCACAGCTGGCGGCGGAGCGTGGCGTAACGATTGTCCTTATGACCGATCAGTGGTCGTCTCCGGTCGCGAAGTCGGCGCACATCGTTTTCAATTGTTGGGTTGAGATCCCATCGCCTTGGGATTCGAACTCGTCGACCATGATGCTGCTGGAAGCGTTAATCGCGGCAACATCGGAAGTTCGTTGGCCCGACACCCGCGAACGCTTCGAACGCTTGGACGGTCTATTCGACATGACGCGGCTGTTCCGTAAATTCTCTTGATATTCAGAGCGTTATGCTAATCTTGATACAGCACAACGAAAAGAAACAGAGGAGCATCACATGCCATCGCTGGTCATCGGTTCGCGCATTTTCGGAGACATGTTCGGAACGCAAGAGATGCGCACATTGTTCGGCGACACCGCCATGGTGCAGCGTTATCTAGATGTCGAAGCCGCCCTCGCGCGTGGCCAGGCAAAAATCGGCATTGTTCCCCCCGAAGCCGCCGACACCATCACTGCCGAAGCAAACACGAACAAGATAGATTGGGACAAATTGTCGGCGCGCACACAGATCGTCGGCTACCCGATCCTGCCGTTGGTGGAACAGTTGTCGGACTGGTGCGACGGCGGACTCGGTCAATGGAGTCACTACGGCGCGACGACACAAGACATCATGGACACGGCCGATGTCTTGCAGATCCGCGATGCCCTGGACCTCGTCTCCGATGAGTTGGATGCAATCGCTGATGTCTTGGCCAAGCTGGCCAAAGAACATACCGACCTCGCCATGCCGGGACGGACGCATTTGCAGCACGCTCTGCCGGTTACGTTCGGCTACAAGGCCGCGACGTGGCTCTCCGGTATCGACAGGCATCGTGAACGGCTGAAGGAACTGCGCCCACGCGTCGAAGTCGTCTCTTTTTCCGGTGCTGCCGGGACGCTGGCGTCCCTCGGTGAAGAAAAAGGCCTCGCCACCCAAAAGGCGCTGGCCGAAGAGTTGGGACTCGCCGTACCGGCCATCACCTGGCACACCATTCGCGACGGCTTCGCCGA
The DNA here is from genome assembly GCA_965216765.1 of Rhodospirillales bacterium. Classification (GTDB taxonomy): domain Bacteria; phylum Pseudomonadota; class Alphaproteobacteria; order Rhodospirillales; family Casp-alpha2; genus UBA4479. The sequence goes on along the minus strand of OZ244199.1, from coordinate 3,736,306 downwards.
AGTGACCGGGTTTCTGGCATTAGTCTCGGCATCGGTCGGCAAGATCGGGTACGACATCATGCTGATGATGCAGTCCGAGATCGGCGAAGTGCTGGAGCCGTTCTTACCGGGCCGGGGCGCGTCGTCAACGATGCCGCAAAAGCGCAATCCGATTTCTTCCGAGATGATGCTCGCCGCCGCCAAGATCGTTCGTGAGCAGCATTCCGCCATACTCGACGCCATGGTGCAGGACCACGAACGCGCCACCGGCCAATGGCATGTGGAATGGCAAACGATCCCAACCGCCTTTGTTGTCGCCAGCGGGGGCCTGCGCGCGGCGCGCGACGTTCTCGAAGGCTTAGAGGTCCGTCCTGAAGCCATGGCCCGCACCTTGGACATCACCGGCGGCTTGATCGTCGCCGAAGCCGTCATGATGGGGCTGGCCCCGCATATCGGGCGTCAAGTCGCGCACGATGTGGTTTACGAATGCTGCCGCATATCCTTGACGAGCAAAACCTCGTTCTTGGATGCCCTGCTCGCGGACCCGCAGATATCCGAACGACTGAACCGCGAACAAGTCGAAGCCCTTATTGCCCCCCAGAACTATCTCGGCGCAGCGCCAGAGATGACGCGCAGGCTCCTTGCCAACCGTGCCTAACCGGTTTTAGTAGCGGCCGTCCCGAAGCGCCGCCAGCCAGCGAATCTGCAAGACACGACATGCCAGCAGGAAAACCACCGAGATCGTCGCCGCACCCTGCAAAATCATGATACCGGCGCCGATCTCGTCGTCGAGAGACCCGAGCGGGATGGCAGTAACCATCGCCCAACCCGCCGCCCCGGCGACGGCAACAGCCAACAAGAGCCTAAGGACCGGTTCGAGAGACAGTCCGTCGACTTTGGTGCGCAGGAGCAACCAGAACCCGACCATCATGCCGGCCTGTGACACCAACGACGCAATAGCGGCACCGATCGAGCCGAAGCGCGGGATCAGCGCGAAATTAATCGCCACGTTTGCAGCAGCGGCCACCACGTTCACTTTCAAATGCGCCTTTTCACCATTCCAAGCAAGTAGCGTCGCACCCGACATCATCCCGATATAGGCCAACGAACAAGCAGCCATCAAAACGGTCATAATGGGGACCGCGTCCAGGAATGCCGAACCGAACAATAAACTGATCGTCGGTGCGGCCAGGACCATGCCGGCAACCGTTACCGGCAGGCCAGCGAATAACAGAACGATAATAAACCTGTAGGCTGTTTGCCGCATGGCTTCGGGGTCTCCGTGCGCTGCCGAAAGCCTCGTATGAAAGACGGCATACACAATTCCAGCCGGTACTAAGGCTACCATCAGCACGCGAAATGCCGCAGTATATAGACCGACAGCATGCGGTGGCACCATCAGCCCCAACATCACAGCGTCGGTATTGAACAGCACTGTATTCATAGCCCCTGTCAACGCCAATGGCAGCGCCGGTGCCAGCGCACTGCGCCAGGCGCGGAAGGAGAAGTTCAGCTGAAAACCGCCACTCATGCGGACTGCTGCTGGGAACACGGCAAGCACGCTCACAAAACCCGCGGAAATAAATACTGCCGCTGCGACGATCACGTCCTGCGGTTGGTGGACAAGGAGGAAAACCCCAACCAGGGTGAGTATCGACGCCAGAATCTGACGTACCGCCATGAACGACAGCCTGTGCAGCCCCTGAAATAAAAAATCTAGCGTCATAGCGGTCACTAGGATACCGCCACCCTGAACCAACAATACGCTTCTTTGTTGAGTTGTCCGATCAAGAGTGAAACAGATCAGGATATAGATTCCGCCAAGTACGATCATTAGGACCATCCTAAGGCTAAGAATCGTGCCGAGAATACTACCTACTTGTGCCGGCGCACGTGCAATATTCCGGCTTCCCAAAGTGTCGGTGCCGAGGGTAACAGCTAGGTTAAAGAACGCAACGAGCGCTATACCGAAACCTATGACACCGTATCCTTCTGGTCCGATCGCGCGGCCCAATAAGGCAGCAGTAACGACGCCACACGCCATGGCGACGACCTGAGCAAACCCAAGCACGCCGATGCCCTGTAAAACTGAGGGGAGACCGCTCATGTACGTATGCCGGGTTTGAGGTCGAGCTTGAAATTTTCTTTGGCTTTCATGCGCTCAACAGTTTTCCGGTCCAAGATAGATTCAGGAATAGCCAGGATCATCCCATGCGTGCGGGACCGCTTGCAAGATTTCAGGGGTTATCGTGGCGCAACAAAATAGGGTTGTGGAAAACTGCCACTCAAGTTTGTCTCCAGGGGAAGGTGAAGTAAGAGAGAGGCTTTGTCACTTCTGTTGCTCGACAATCATCGAGCCGACGTTCTGGGCAGCCTATATAATGATCTCTGTCGAGGTTGCACTGTCACGGAGAATCCAATTGTCTTCGATGAAAGTGACTCGCGTCCTTACATGGTTTGTACGAAATACTACTAAGAGTGTGACCAACGCCTTAGTGCGATCTCTCAAAGTCTCGTTTTTCTCCTCGGATTATTCGAAGATCAGTTTGATAAATAGTTCTCGCTCACCGCGGGCGACGCCGCGACCCGCCAGGCCCCACCATCCTGGCGACATGCAATCCGAAACACTTCCCGGACCATGCTCTGCGTCGATGCATTGACCGTGAAAGTCCGGCAGTTGCGGTCACCGACCGAAAACGAGCTTTTCGGTTCGACCAAATATGTCACGACCCGATTGGCTGTCCCCTGCGCATCAACGGTGATTTTCTTTACAGTTCCGTCAGGTGCTGCTTCGAGGATTTCGACCAATTGAGGACTTGCCACAAGGTTGGCTCGACCTTCGACCGGTGCGGTGAAAAGACCTCCAAACAGGCCTCCCACCCCGTCTGGGGCGGCGTCTGCCGAGCGGACAGCAAGCACAAGGGCCACTGCGACACCGAGTGCGAGGATGCAAATATTTTGCCATGAAACATTGGTCGCTCTCCAATCTTGATCTTCATGCGTTTCCATAACCGGTCTCCTTTCACCGGGTTCGATGATGGACCGCAGGGCAGCCCGACAACGCTGAAAACACTAGGACGGAGAAGAGATTCCATGTTGGGACAAAGTCGGGGCAAATCGGGACTCTGAGGTCACAACGATGTCACACTATTTTTTATTTATTTTCAGCTCATTAGCTTGCAATCGGCAGCTCGACGACGGCATCCAGCCCCCCGCCAAGCCGATTCTCGAGCCAAACCGTACCACCCATCAATTCGATGTTGCGCCGCACCATGAACAACCCAATTCCAAAGTGAGACTCGCCGCTCTGGCGAGATGCGAACGCGGGCCGCTTCGAGACATACCGTTCGAAAACGCGCTTTAGATCTTCTGGGGCGACACCGGGTCCGTCATCTGAGATTACAATCCGGCACTTCGCTCCCTGTCTTGAAGCCGCGACTCGCACGCCAGCGCCGTCGGGCGAGAAACTAACGGCATTCTCGATGAGGTTTTCTAAGGCCGTCTCAAGCAAATCGGTGTCGGCAATGACAGTCAGGCCATCGTCTCCCGATACGGCAACTTTGCCCCTCCTCGTCTTGCCGACGGATCCGTAATCTTCAGCCATAGCCTGCAACAAAGGCATCAGCCGCACAGGATACGCTCGGTTCGCAAGACTATCCGCCGTCGCATGCTCCAGTGCACGCGCGGCCCCGACCAAGGCATCGAGCTTTTCTATCGACGTTTCGAGAATCTCGATAGAACGATTTTCCTTGTCAGAAAGGGTACTCTTGGACCGTTGCAACGGATCAAGGGCTTGGCGCATGACAGCAATGGGCGCTTTGAATGCATGAGCGTTTTCTTCGGCGGAACGACGAATGGTTTCCGAAGATTCCTGCAAGACGGCCACCATCCGGTCGAAATCGTTGGCGATCCCGTCCAGTTCCTTGAAGCGATTGGCGGATTGGAAGGTCAAACCGGCGCGTCGCGCCGCCTCATATCCAGCGGCAACCCGTTGAAAGCGTTTTAAGTTGACCCAGATATCCGCCGACAGCCAGACAGCAATCGCCGCGAGCAGAACATAGACGGCGGCGGCGATACGGACTTCCGGCGAGTCCCAGAAGCTTCGCCCCAATCCGGAACGAAGAAAATCCACCCCTTCGTATGACGTCACCACGACCCAACACCCATCGCGGTTTTCCAAAGCATCGACGGAAGCGATCAGTTCCTCGGCGCCACGGGCATTGGTGTACTGGATCGTCTCTCCGACGTCACCTGCACACGTCTTGCGGACACTGCCGAGGATGCCGGTCTCGATCAGAGCGGTACGTTCCCGGTCCAACAGGGATGCATTTACGGGCGGCCAGGCTGCAACGAAGAAAAAGCCGCCACCCGGGTCGGAAGCAGGACTTAATAGTAGTTTCACGTTGGCGCCCGCACGCTCACCCATGTCTTTCAACGCTGACGATACCGCAAGGATTTCAGACATACCGCTGGCATTGACGATGGGCGTGATTGCGGCCGCGATCAACTTACCCTGGCGCTCCACAATCTCCTCAAGTAGCGCGTTTCGTTCGCCGTCGGCGGCCTGAAAACGCAAATAGAGAGCAACAGGAACGATTAAGAAGATCACCAGCATTACACCCACCCGGCGTGCGAGCGAACGTAGCCTGGGTCTTTCTAACGCACCTGCCGGTTCAGGCATGGCCGCCGCCCTGCCAGCGGTAACCGTAGCCAGGATAGTTCTCAATCGCTTCGAACCCTGCGTCCAACTCCCGGAATTTACCGCGTATCCGTTTGATGAAGGTTCTAACGTTCTGCCGATAACCTTCTTCGCCGTAACCAGCGGCAAAGCCCTGTCCACGAACGACATCGTAAATCTCGCGGTAGGACACATTGTCACCCGCCTTGGACGCCAAGAACTCGACGATATCGAACTCACCGACCGTCAGCTCGACCTTTTCACCACGCCAAGACGCCCGCTTAACACTTGGCTCAAGAAGCAAATCGCCCACGGTGATCGAGGCGGCCTTCTCCCCATTGCCGGGCTCGGTATGCGCGAAGCCTGCCAGAGCAACCTCTATACGCCGGCGCAAGATGGAGAAGCTACGAGACTTCTCTACGAAATCGATTGCCCCGCCCAGCAATGCGGCCTCTTCGTAGATTTGATCGGACAGAACGGTCAGAAAGATCACCGGAGTCTTGACCGACCGTGCGCGCAATTGGCGCAGGACTTCTATGCCGTTCATTTCCGGCATTTTCCAATCGAGTAGGATGAGATCCGCCGTCTCGCCATCCTCATACGCTTCCAATATCTCTTTGCCGCGCGGATGTATGCGGACGGTGAATCCCTCATTCTCTAGGTTGCCGGACAGGGACTCACGGAAAAGTTCATCGTCATCGACGATCGCGACAACGGGGTTGGCGGTCATTTCTGTCATAGCGGTGTCTTTATTGCTGCGATCTCGTTAAGGCATGCCTGCAGTTCAGGGTTCTCGGCCCGTGTCGCCGCGATATCATACGAGAGGACTCGAAACTGTTGGCGCTCGATATCCATAAAGAAGATGAGCTTCAATTCGCATCCGGTCGCTTGGTAGCGATACACAACGGCAGGCTTCTCGTCGTGCACGCTCGCGGGGCGCCCCAATGCGGCTTCGACGTCATATATCGTTTGCCCGATCAGCGACTCCGTCGTAACGGCGGCGGACGGTGCCTGCGGCTTCTTGGGCGGCATAAGTATTATCCGATGGTTCGTTTCCTGCTCGTGTTGGAGGGGGGATTCGACACGAGGTTCACGATGGTCACCCTGCCAGTGTGGCCCCATCCCACAGGCGCTCACCAGCGGCAGACAGGCCAATCCCGCCCATAGCAACGCACGATGAACCGGGCACCACATTCGGCGCTGTTGAAAAACAGACATGACCAATCCTACGTAAAATTCCCGAGATGCGTTAGTGAGTATCATCACACTAGATACCGAACTGTGTCATTTAACGATAGCCGATGTCACGGCCTTCACACACTCAGATGAAATATTTCTGCGTAAAAGGCTATCGACGATGCAGTTAGAGTGATCAAACCGTTTCTCGCTGCAACCTTTTTGTAACGAACACGGAGCCCCCAAATGTTGATGAATAAGTTTAAGAAAAAGTCCATCGCCTATACCGCCGTTGGCGCGATCGCGCTTGCTTCCGTACCTGTTGTCCCGGTCCATGCTGCGCTTGTCGACAACGAACGATTGGTCGGCGCGGAACAGATGCTTTCCGACCGCGACACAGTCAATGCCTTCATGGACCGTTCCGATGTGCGTTCTCAGTTCGAAGCACTCGGCGTCGACCCGGACGAAGCGAAACAGCGTGTCGCCGCGCTGAGCGATGAAGAAGTCCAGCATCTGGCAGACAAGATCAATTCAGACCCAGCCGGTCAGGGCGCTGTCGGCGCGATCGTCGGTGCAGCGCTGATCATCTTCATCGTGCTGTTGATCACAGACCTGTTGGGCTTCACCAATGTCTTCGACTTCACCGAAAAGGGTTCCGCGAACCCGTCGTAAAGGGCAGTGATCGGAGGACGTAAAGTAGATGGGACGTTTGCGAGGACCTGTATTCGCGCTGGCGGCATTGCTCGGTCTCGCCGGGTGTGCCAACACACCCATGACCGACCGCTTGGTCGGATCGCCGCCGCCGGAAATGGCTCGACAGGCAGAACTCGCAGACGTCCCCTTCTTCGCGCAGACCAGATATCATTGCGGCCCGGCAGCACTGGCAGCCGCACTCAACGATACCGGATTACACACCAGTCCGGATGAACTTGCGATGGCCGTCTACACGCCTGGCCGCGAAGGAACACTGCAAACGGAAATCCTCACCGGCACCCGGCGCAATGGCCGGATGGCGCTGACCGTCCGCGGCCTCGAGGAAGCTTTTGATAAAATCGAAGAGGGTTATCCGGTTCTAGTGCTCCAGAATTTGGGCCTCGATATCGCGCCACAGTGGCACTATGCACTGCTGATCGGCTACGACCTCTCTTCGGAACAAGTCATCCTTCGTTCCGGCACGACCGAGCGAAAATTGCTCGATATGGACACCTTCGAACACACCTGGCGGCGTGCCGCATATTGGGGGCAGATTTTCGCCAAACCAAGCGGCCCGGTCCCGCCGGACACCAAGTTGTCCGATTGGCTAAGTGCCGCCGTCGGTATGCAGCGCGCGGGCCTGGAAGCGGATGCAGCAACGGCGTTCCGCACCGCTTCCAAGCATTGGCCCAACCACGCCGCGCCGGCGGTCTCGCTCGCCTACCTTCAAATCCGCAACGACAAGCTCGAAAAGGCGAGTCGGACTCTGCAAGACGCGCTCGTCAAAGAGCCCGGCCACCCGGTCGCGCTCAACAACCTAGCGCATGTCTTGATGCAACAGGGTAAGCTGGAAGAAGCTGAAAAGACCGCCATCAAGGCCGTCGAGGCCGGCGGCCACAGTGCAGGCACGGCGCAAGAAACTCTCGAAGAAATTCGTGCTGAACAGGCGCGAAATCCACGTTAGCGACTCTTACCGCGTCGCACCGAGAACGATGTCGGCGATCTCCGTCGCAAGTAGCCGATTGGCGTCATCGCTGTAATGAATGTTATCGACGAACGGCGCGGGGTGGTCCCATAGGACCCCTTGCAACGAGAATGCGTCCTGACGGTCCCCGAACTGCGCCGCCATTTCCGTATAAGCTTCTATCGCAACCTGTTTGCTGCCGAAGCCAAACGACGTATCGACGTCTTCCGTAGCATAACTGCCGAACCACGGAACAGGTTGCAGTAGGAAGATCGACCGCACACCGAAGGCTTCACTCAATACTCTGGCCTTTCTCATATTATTGAAGAAAGCGGCCGACACTTGCGATGCCGTAAAACTGTTCCGCTCCCTGAACACGCCCACATCGTCCTGCGTCTCACCGGCAACATTTTGTAAGTATCGGGCGACCCGTGTCAGCGGGAACGATTCGTTTATAGAGAGCCATGGAAGCAACCGGCGAGCGTCATTCCGGCGACGCTCCCAAGCAACATTGCCCTGATCCGCAAAGAAAGGAGTCGTCCGCCCCGCGACTAGATGGGCCATGTCATTCAAGCCATCCAGAAAAATCACGATATCCGGCTTATTCTCTTCCGTAAGCAAAGCGTTGTAAGCCGCCAATTCGACGCCGGAGAACCAATAGGGTTGCCCGTAATTCACAACCTCGACGCCACCGAGTTGCCCTCGTTCATTTAATATCCTGGCGAGATGGCTTGGCACACTCTGATCGTCCGGTACGCCGAAGCCGTAAAGCGTCGATCCGCCGAAGCACCAAATCTTAAACGACCCGTCGCCTGTCGCCGATCCTGGCGTGATGCGATGATTGAAGAGCGGCCCCTCAACGACGTTGAGGTATTGCCCCTTCACCGGCGCCAACATGAACGTCGTCCACGGATTGAAGACGAAGGGTTGCGTATCGGCATAGGCATCGAATTCAGCCGCTGTTGCTTTGGCAACGTCCGGCGGCGTCAGGCTGAAAGACTCGAGCTTGATGACGTCTGACAGCACGACATGCCCACGCCCTGACAGTTTGTGACGCAGCTCGAGAGCCCCCCAAAGGAGGCAGAGCACCACCGCCGACAGGAGAAGCGTATTCAGAAAAACAATTGCTGCAGACTGATAAAGCTTGGACATTTTTTTCTAGCCCACAACCCTCGAGTACCTAGCGAGTCGGTCTGCGTCGCGCTGATAAATCAGTCTGCCAATTCGTCAACCCGATCCGGAATCTCCAGGAAGCCGCGCAGCACGTGCCAGAAGCGGTGCCGATTGAGGCCGACCGGAATGTTGTGCGCCATGCCTGACATCATCACCATATGCTTATCGCGGGTGCCAAGGTTGTCGTAGAAGTCCATCATGTCGGCGTCCGTGGTGATTCCGTCGTGGTCACCGCGCAGGATCATCACCGGACAGGTGATCTTCTTGGGATCCAAAACCGGCAGATTGATGCACATATCGACATAGGTGCCGTTCGGCACGGACCCGCCACCGTTCGCCATTTCCATGGCCGCCGCCGCTTCCGGCAGGTTCGACGACGTTAGGCCCGTGGTATCGCGGGTGAACATGTTCAGATAGTAATCGGCGTCGACCTTGCGGGTATTGGTTGCCTGCCATTCATCGAGCCGCTGCGCGCGTTTGATCAGCGCCGGCGCGTCCTTGCCGGTATAGGGGAAGGCCGCCATACACATGCGCTCCACCCGCTCCGGAAAGGCGTGTTGGAACATGCCTTCCCGCAGCGCCCCGGAAGAGCCGCCATAAAACATGTAGCTCTTCTGTCCGGTCTTTTCCTCGACGATCGGCATCGCCGCCGCCAAATCGTCGACGGCATCGGCGATGTAGGAGAAACTGTCGGTCTTGGACGAGCGGCCGTAGCCTTCGTGATCCATGGTCCAGACGTCATAGCCCCAGCGCGCGAACGCGTTCATCATTGAGTATTCGCTCTCACCCGGCACAGTCAGATCGCAGCTGGTGCGCGACGAATTGGACGAGCCGTGTACGATGAACAGCACCTTGCCGTTCGGCTTTACGTCCTTGGCGAACTTGCGGAACACGAACAGATCGACGTCCCCCTTCTTCGCCCAGTATTCTTCGGCGACGATGTCGTCCGCGTTCGATGCAATTTGATTACTGTCCGGCGCCATCAGGCCCTCCTATTATTGATTCGTCCGCCGCTTGATCAGCGTTGGGAACTTGGATGTCACTTTACGCGTGACTTTGTCGGCTAGACTTTAAATCAATCGACGAAAGGCGCAACAAGTGCCCGCATCAAACAGACGCACGGATAGAAGAATGCCGGTTTCCTGAGAGGACACCGGCATTCTTCTAGTTGATCAGTCAAACGGCCAGGGAGGAAACCGATGACTGTTTGGGGGCGAGACTTCCGCTGTTAGCGGATAACCAAGCCGTTCTCGACGTCTTTGACGCCTTCAACGTTCTCGGCGATCTCTCCAGCAAGGAGCTTGGTCGACTGCCTGTCGACGAAACCACTCAGTTGGACGACCTGGTTAAAGGTCTCGACTTCGATCTGCACCTTTTCGAGCGTCGGCTCTTCAAGCAGTTCGGCTTTGACCTTGGTCGTGATGGTCGTGTCGTCCATGTACTGACCGGCGCTCTGTTTACCGCTGGCGACTTCGCATGCGGCCAGGGCCGAGATCAGAACGAGGGGCATGAACAGATGGCTAAGTTTGGAAATGGTACGCATAGCTAAGCTTCCTTTCGGTTCAGCGTTGTTACGAATGCAGTCGGTGGAGCGGCGTGCCGCTCACGCCCTTACTGCACGCACTGGAAAAAGATGGTTTTCGTCCCGTTCGGATTGACGGTCGTGTTCGTCACGGTTGATTGCATGCCATTGTTCATGCAGTAGACCCGCGCATTCCGAGACGCGGCCAACAATTCTTGATCGGTCTGGTACGAATAGCTCAGGGCCGGTTTCGCGGCTGGTGTCGGCGCAGCAGGGGCGGGTGCCGCAACATTTTTGAAGGCCGGCGCGGAGGCGGCCAGACAGTCGTAAGTTACTTCTTTCTCACCGCTCTGGAGGGTCTTAAATTCGGTCGCGTTCGGCACGAGATTGTACTTCGCACAGAAGGTGCTGGCGCGCTGGTCGGCGTCATAGAGATCCTTATCGGAATCGTACTTATAGGTGACGCTGGGCTCACTCGACGAGACTTCTTGCGGCGGCGTATCGATTGGCGCACAGGCGGCGCTCATGCCTGCCAGTAAGATCGCCGGAACACCCAATTTGTTCGGCTTGATGTGATCCAAGAAATTCATGATCGACATTCCTTTCAACTAATCAAACGACGCGGTGGTCCGCGAAATGTGAGGGAAAGATGGTCGATCGGGCGCCCTGCCTGCTATGCGTAGTGAAGTAAACGATCTATGGCATTTTCCCGAACTCTTTCGGATTAATACGTATATCGATGCGCAAACCACGCTGACACGAACACGAAAGTTTCATTGGCAGTGGCGGGGCAACACAACTAAGCCCAAATTTGGGCTTGGAAATTTTAGCGATGTGTCTGAGAGAAGTGGTGCCCAGGGGCGGGCATTGCATTTTATTAGTTTCCAATAACTTAGCTAATTTTGCAGCAGCAATAACCTCCGCCTGTTTACGTACTATTCGGGAGCCGGGGTCCCACCAAAAATCGCACGAGGCGCGGCCATGAGCGTAAAGCTTATGAGCGCCGTCTTTGAGTTGGGGTTGCCCCCTGGCCAACGTCTCTTGCTCGTTAAACTTGCCGACCATGCGGAAGATAACGGCACTAAAATCTACCCATCCGTTCAATATCTAAAATGCATGACCGGGCTTGGGGAGCGAACTGTTCGGCGCTTCCTCGGTAAATTTGTGGACGATGGCGTTTTGGTTATTGTGCGGCCTGGTGGGGGCAAGGCCCGTCCCACCGAATATTGGATGGACATTGATCGCGCTAAAGTGGCGTATCCAATGTCCGCCAAGGATATCGAATTCCTCGAAAGCAGAACTAGCCGACGCACACCAAAAGTTGCCAAGGCGGCAGGTTTTGCCTCCGATAAGCAATCATCGGAATCGGAGAAAAGTGGGGCAAGAAGCGAACCAAACCCTGCCAAAATGGCAGGCTATTCGGCAAAGCAGGTATCTCCAAACCCTGCCAATGATGCACCAAACCCTGCCAACAGAAACCCAAACCCTGCCAAAGCTTGGCCGACGAACCATCATAACCATCAAGATACAATCGCGCGCGCGAGTGCAATCGCAACTTGGCAAGATGCGATCAAGGCGCTTAGGGATGAAGGGGCTGTGGACGATGGAGAGATTAAGAGTTGGTTGGATCCACTCACCGCTCTTTCGGAGTCTGTAGATCAGTTAATCCTTCGAGCCCCCTCGCGTTTTTTCAAAGAGTACGTATCCCAAAACCACTTGGGTGATTTGATAAAAATCATTGGCAAGGAGATTGAGATAACCGTTGGTAGCGCGTCTCCTGAGAGGTCGAGCCAATGATCTCTAATCTCCCATACATCCAAAAAGGTGACACAGTGTCACCCTTTTACCAACACAACGTGGCGGCCTTATCTGGTGCGCACGTTGCCACCCCAAATCAAGGGCGCGGCCTATCTTCCCTTCTCAGGGGGAGGGGGGCGTCAAATCTCTACAGCGCCTGCGGTCAAGACCGCTTGGGTGGTCGAATTTTTGTGCATTTGGAATTAAGGAGGGGGGGTATCCAGCCCGATCATCTCACCTCCAATGACAAGGAGTTGAAAAATGATCGAGCGTGACATGAGTGACTGCCCCCAGCGAACAGCCGCCGCATTTCGTATTCGCGATGCCCTAGACGAACTTGTCGATTTCGCCTTGCAGGACTTGGCCGCCTACGGCCGGCAAGGAATCGGGGATGACTTAAAATCACGACTGGACCAAGGAACGCTGGTTATTCGAGCCGCCTTCGAGGCAGATCCGGTTCGGATCGTTGTCTACGTGGTAAACCCCAGCCACAGCGGGGAACGTGCCTTCTTATGCGCGATCGACATCCCAGAGAATGACGCAGCCGGAGTTGTCCATTGACATGAAACGGACCTCCGAGCATCGTTTCGACACTTCAACACCTCGCCGCAAAGGTCTTTACCCGACCGGCGGGGACCTACGGGTCAAGGGTCTTTACCCCCATCCCGTTGGGCGTTCGGAAAGCATTGTCCTTTGGCAATCGCGCACCGGCGCTGCCTCGCAAAGGAGGCGGTAGCGGCTGCGCGATTTTTCGTTGTGGCCATTAGCAAACAACTGACCAATGGAGTCTTACAATGGACAATACTGAGCTTACAGAGCACTTGGTGACGCGAGTCACCACAACTCTTACGAACATGTGCAGCAAGAAAAACTGTGACAAACGATGGGCTCACCAAGAACGAGACAAACTCGTTGCAGAAATGGATGGCCTCAGCAACATCGCCTACCCTACTGCAAGCCAACAAAAACGATTTGAGATATTGCAAGCGGGACTGGAGAAAATCTCCCCCTTGGTGGGAGAAATTGAACAAAACTATGAACGGCAAAAGAAAGCTGATTTGGCCGCACTAGATGCTATTGACAGCACCGATGCAACTTTTAGCCAAACAGGGAAAATGATTACGTGCAGTACGAAGAGAACGTTCGCTGCAATGTTCCCTGGCATGCAGGCATCCGACGACGGTTTTGAGTCGTTCGGCGAATTCATGCACTTGATTACGAGCGGCCTTAATGACGAGCGCCTCGTGGCCGCGAGCGGCATGAAAAGTGGGGGTATGAATGGCTCCTATATGGTCGCCACTGCAACATCGCGTGGCGATGAAGGCTCAGGCTACCTGATCCCCACACAATACACGGGCAACCTGTTCGACATGAGCCTCGAGCAAGAAATCGTTCGGCCGCGCGCAAGCGTAGTCCCGATGACATCAGGCGTCATGCAGGCGCCAGCATGGGATAACAAAGACCATAGTGCCGGTAGCATTGGCGGACTTAAAGGAGAATGGGTCGGAGAAGGTGAAACCGCCACCGGTCAGGCCGCGAAGTGGCGTGGTATCAACTTAAAAGCCAAGAAGCTTATCATTCTGGCACCGGTATCATATGAGTTGCTCGCAGATACGCCGCAACTTCAAACCCAGCTGTTTACCGCGTTGGCCGAAGCAAGCGCCTTCAACATGGACAACGCATTTCTAAACGGCACAGGATCCGGTCAACCTCTCGGCATCCTGAACGATCCAACCAAAGTGACGGTATCGAAAACAAGCGGCCAAGCGGCCGGGACAATCACTTACGCAAACCTGTGCAACATGCTCGGTCGTCACTATCGAATGAGCAATGCCGTTTGGGTCGCCAATCCGGATACGATACCGCAACTTTGCCAGTTGTTTGCTACGGACGGCACCACTTCAACGCACGTGCCAGTGTTACGCGAAGATGGCGAAGGCGGGTTTACGATCCTGACACGCCCCGTCATCTTCACCGAGAAAGTGCCGACCTTGGGCCAAGAAGGCGATATCGCCTTGGTTGACTTTTCACAGTACATGGTTGGCATGCGCGCAACGGCCGTCATTCAAAAATCCGAACACGCGCAGTTCGAAGAAGACGTCGTCACCTTCCGCCTGCGCCTGCGGGCGGACGGTATGGGCAAGTGGGACAAAGCGATTACCCCTAAAAATGGGTCCAGCAAAAGCTGGGTCGTGACCCTCGAAGCCCGCTGACGCGGTGTGAAGGGCCTTGGCGTATTTACTCCTCAACCTCCGCCAGGGCCCTTCCCCGCTTCAGTTATGCCGCTCTAGAGATGCTCACGCGTTCACGCCCCGCGATTTAGTCAACGCATCAACAAGGTTCGGCGGCATCGTGTCATCATCACTCGTTGCCCCTAGCGGCCTAAATAAGGCATTCAAAATCAAAATCCGCTCGGCATCGTCAATGTCACTGTTATTGTCAGCCGCAAGGTTGAGGTATGTTTTTGTCAGCGCCGCTCTAATTTCAGCGTCTTGCCGACTATGAAGTGCCTGAACAAAGCTCCTTGAAGCAAGCCGCATTCCCCAAGCCACGGCTAAAATCGGAAAGCTGAGAATTACACTCGTAGCGATTCCGCCCGGAACACCGATCCCTGTTTCTCCTTTAGGCACCGATAAGCGCTCAAGGCGCTCGACCACAAAATCGAAACCAAAAACAATTCCAAACACTCCCAGCACACCAAGGATCGCGAATGCAACCAGCGCTCCAGTCGCACGCGACTTGTGCCTTCCTGCGGCATCTGTCCAGAGCTTTACCGCATCATCAGTCGCGAGTTTCGTAGAAAGGAGGTCTTGTAACGCCTGCAGTTCAGAGTGTCGCTCCTCAGTCCACTCCTTAAACTCCTTTTCGGCAGCGTCGAAACGAGCCAACTGGTTCGCCATATTGTGCTTTGTTGCTGTGGCGGCATCCTCAATATCTTCTGTAATTCTATTTACGAGCTTCTGATGTGCTTCGGCGGTCGATTCCGCCTCTTTTTCAAGTTTAGAACGCAATTCCTTGAAAGCAGCCGTTTCAGCCGCTCGAGTGCGCTTTACCTCCACATCTGCCAACATACCGCTAACCATCGCCGATATTGTCGACGCGACGTCTGTTGACCGACCGCGCCGATCAGTGCCCAGGACAAATCCGTGACCTTTTACTAAAAGCAATCCTCCTGCGGCCCTCAGGTCCTCTTCAGACAAACGCTGTATCTTTTTGAAATCGGCACTACCCGAAATAGGGATCGAGCCATCAGCAATCTCTGTGAGCACAGCGTCTAAAATCTTTCTTGCTTTAATCTGAGCATCGGAGCTGTGAGAGTACGCATTCCCAACATGTGATGCTGCTTCATTTAAGCGTTCATATGGCGCGCATGCAGCAATCCCGATCTCCGCCGGCAAATTAAAAGAATTTGCGGCCTTGTAGAGTCCCTCCCATTCCTCTGCCTCTTTTTTGAGCCATACTTCTAGATCAGTCGAGTTCTCGAATTTGAGTGGCTGTGTCCTTCCGGCAACCTCAATTCCTTCGGGAGACAGAACATCTTCAAGCGTAGCCATGCGAGTAAATCCTATCTTAGGTTGTTCTTTGAGTAGGCCACATGCATGTATCGGGGTCAATTTTGGTAGGACGATAAGAATGAAAGAAACCCAATCTCACAGAATAATCGGGCTAAGCGACTTGCCGGAACTTTGTACGGCGATTGAAGTCGCCGCCGTCTTTCGATGTTCCCCTCGAACCGTGAGCCGTCTCTGCGCTAAGGGAGAAATACCTGCCGCGAAAGTCGCTGGCACTTGGCTAATTGAGCGTACGGATGTGCGTGAGTTCTTCGTCCGACAAAAGCAGAGGCCACTTGAGAATGCCCTATCTACCGCTCAAGCAAACGAAACACAAAACCCAACGAATATATCCGAAGCCCAAGCCAGCGCGAGCAGACGGCGCGCAGAACGCGCGGTCGCAAAATTAAAACAGACTTCGAGAAATATTCACTCAAAGTAACCGACGAACGGCTGGCTGACATTGTGTCAGCCGTTGCTCGTTGACTTGTAATCGAGGTAGGCTTGCTTCGGGTTTGATAGCCCTGACCGAAGCTAAGCTCCTTACCGTTGGCGCGGCTAGGAGCCGAATAGTCGACGCACCTTGGCGGGTGCGGCGAGCCCGACCTGTTATAGGCCGGGGGCGGCCGTTATGTCCAAGGATAACTCCCAAAAGCGTCCGACCAGTCGCTTCGGCTGGCTATCAACCCCCGGCTGCCAGGGCCGATGCCTGGCAGGCTTCGAAAGCCCTAACAATGGAGGTTGTGATGAACGAAGCGTTTTTACCGACTGAACCCATTTCCAAACACTCACACGAAAGAAGTTCTCAAACAGGCGACCCGCGGTTAATCGATTTCATTCAGCGGTTGCGAGATAAAAGTGACGCTGACGGAACGGACGATAGGGGCACTTGGCGCCGCCTATCCCAATTTAAATTGGTCGATCTTCAAGTGGAGGTTCGTGAGGACGTGTTCCCTGGGGATCCAAGTATTTGGGAAACGATTGATCGTGCATACGACCAATCCATTGACGCATTACATCAATGCAAGGATTTGGACCTATATGCTGCAGCCGAAGCGCTAAAAGTCGCCTCGAGAATGTATGTACGGGACGATGACGTTTCGGCATTTTCCCTCTCAATGCTCACAAGCTGTCGCGGCATGCTACGCACGCTCGCTCAAAACCATGCATCATCCTCGAGAGACGAAACAAAGGAGGATTACGCAAAGCTTTGGGGCGATCATGAGAGGTCGGCCGTCTATACCGCCAAATCCGCACTCGTTGCTATCCACGGCGGACTAAGTTTTCGCTTTCGATCAACCTCCGGATTTGCGCACTTGCTTAGAGAGGTAATATTCCTCTTGGATCATTTGCTCGGCAATTCCTGTGAAGATCGTGGTCCGACTGCCGATCTGATATTTGTGGATACATCCGGCACTATTTTTCCGGCAGCCGCCGAATAACGACGCGACAACACAGTGCACCTCCCGGCCATATCATATCGGGCGGGGGCTGCATTGTGCGTTCGTGATTTCTCGTGCGGACATGTATGCTTCATCGACTAGCTTGGCGGAATCCGTCGCTGCGCCAAAGAATGGCCGCCTTACGCCAAACTCAGCGTAATGACGGGGACGCAAGTTTTGCGAATAGTTGCGCCGCTCAAGATTGGATGGTCGATTGTTCACAGTCGAACACCGTGTTTTTGAGGAGCCGAGAAATGGCAAGCACAAGCCCCTATTTCGTGAAACGGGAAAAAGCGATCAAGGATGCCTTTGAGGAGTTCCGCCTACAATCCTTGGAGCCTTGGGTGTTTTTCAACACAGGCCATCGCATCGATATTAAATCGCCACGGGGCCGCGAAGTTCACTATGGAGGCATTGAGTTCGAAGGATCGCCGCGCGCTGTTTTTTGGGGCGTTTTTCTAATTCCCTGCTTGGAAGACATAATCGCGGAGCAGTTCGAATTCACAGTGCGCGAGATGGTACTCGATGAATACTTTAGCGAAACGCCAATTGCCGAAACGCGCTCACTTCTCGCCTCCTCCATTGCCAAGTTCCTCAATCGAATGGCAGAGATCGATCAGAATTTACGCGGCAAAGGGCAGCCCGAATCCGTGGACAGACGACGAGTTGATGACAAGACCCGCGCTTTGGATGAAGTGATTGAACGACATCATCACGCGGCGATGCAGAAAATCCGGCACCACCGGCCAAGCTTCTGGCGTGCAAATCAGTGGTGGATCCAACTCCTCATCGCGGCACTCGCGTCAATACCTGGGTGGATTGCACTGTCGTTCAAGTAGGCGATCAACGTGCGAATAATATCTAATCGAGACATTTATTTCGTGAGTTGACAAAAATAACAAATTTTGTAAAAACATGGTGAAACGAAGTTTTGCACTTATGAGGTCACCATGTCACTCGGCTACACCATCTCCGACTTAGCAAAAATTTCTGGCACTGACCGCCGAACCGTCCAGTATTGGGCTGACAGCGAAGTACTGCTGGAAATCGAGCTGGAATGGGGAGGGCGTCGATATCACGACATCGAGCTAAAGATTGTTCAAGTTCTCCGGCAACTCATGAACAACGAACCATCATCGAGAATTCTAAAATTAATTGCTGGGCATCTAAGGCAACGGCTTTATGAATTTGAGTCGCCATCAAATAAAAAGCCTTGGAAAGACCCGTTGTATGAAGCTTTCAAGTTCGGGCCTAGCTGGGATGCGGATCCGGACGACGTGTTCGATCCTGTTTGGCTACTCATCAACATCCAGCCCAATGAGCGAAAAGAAATTGTTCGATTGAATTGCTTTTCAAGCGAAAACGAAATTGGCACGTGGATCGCGAATAACAACCGTGGCTCGTCAATGGTAGTTGACCTTGTAGAGGCGCTCGGCCCGAGAAAGAAGAATGGCTGAAGCGTCACATCATATCATCCCCCGCGGCCTTTCTCGTGAAGGGGCCGCCTCCTATATTGGTGTAGGGACAACCAAGTTCGATGAACTAGTCGCTATGGGCGCAATGCCACAACCAAAACGTATTGGTGCGCGCAATGTTTGGGACCGGTTCGAGGTTGATGAGTCTTTCGGCCAACTTCCAACCAAGGAGGAATCGAACCCTTGGGACACGCCGGAAGAATGACATGAAGAAGTTCCGGATGCTCGATGGAAGCGGCACTCGCGAATATGCGAACGTCATTGAGGATACGGACCGTCACGGCAATGTTCGCCTATATTTCAGGGTAAAACGCCCCTACTTCAAAAAGCGGCTTCGCGAGAAGCCGGGAACCGAACAATTTGAAATCGAATACCTGCATGCGCGTGAAATGGCCATGCAAGCTTCTCCAACAGATTCGATCACCGGGACACTCCGCTGGTTATGCGAGCGCTATTACGCGTCGTCGGAATTCAAGCGTTTGGATCCACGAACTCAGAAAGTTCGGCAGGGCATTTTGAATGGCATTTGCAGCGAACGCTTTGGGAAAGAAGTCACCCACGGCGATAAGAAGTTTGCACAAATGAACACGCAACATGCGAGACGCATCCGAGACGCAAAGACTGACTTTCCCGAAGCCGCAAATGGCCGAGTGAAATCGCTAAGGCAACTCTTCAAGTGGGCGACCGAAGTGGGTCATGCGCAAGAAAACCCAGCCCGTGACGTATCGTATTTCTCTAACTCGAGCGAAGGGCATCACACCTGGACAGCCGACGAGGTCAATAAGTACATCAACCGACACCCGGTTGGGACAAAAGCTCATTTAGCACTGGCTCTGCTTTTGTACACTGGCGTCAGGCGTTCTGACGTCGTCGTGCTGGGTCCGCAAATGGAACAAGACGGCTGGCTAGTCTTTACCGAGACGAAAAACCGACGCAACAAACCGAAGGCACGTGAGCTACCGATCTTGCCACAGCTTCGTATCGCAATCGACGCAACTCCATCCGGCCACCTTTCCTACTTAGTCACCGAATTCGGAAAACCGTTCACAGCGAACGGATTTGGCAACTGGTTCAAAAAGCGGTGTCGGGAAGCCGATCTTGAGCATTGCTCGGCCCACGGACTTAGGAAGGCCGGAGCGACCTTCGCTGCGAACAATGGCGCAACGACAAAACAACTGATGGCGATCTTCGGATGGGAGACGATCAAAGAAGCGGATCACTATACGCGCAAAGCAGACCGAAAACGTCTCGCTGCCGATGCTATGTCCCTGCTCTCACCAGAACAAAAAACCAACACCGAGGTCCCACTTTCAAAGCAAAAAGGGTCCCACAATGACTAAGCTGTTGATTGCAATGAAGGAAATAAGAGAAGTGGTGCCCAGGGGCGGATTTGAACCACCGACACCCGCATTTTCAATGCGATGCTCTACCAACTGAGCTACCTGGGCACCGTGTCGCGAATGCGAACAGGAGGCGCTTATAGAAGAAATCCCGGAGGCTGTCCAGCATACCTTGGGCGGAAAAATGGACCATTTTCGGCGTGGGGCGACGGTCAGTAATCCAGTTCGTCGTCCTCGGCCCGGGCTGCCGCCGTCGGGTCTTCGGGGCGCTCGTCCGTAGGCACCCGGTAATCGCCGCCGAGCCAACGCCCTAGATCCAGGTCGGCGCACCTTTTCGAGCAAAACGGACGCATATCGAGGGACGCTGCCTTACCGCAAACCGGGCACTTGCCGCCCTTCAGCGGCACAACTTTGGCGGTGTCGGCATCCTTCATCGGCGCGTCGGCTCCTCAATCGAAAATGTTCCCGGCTGCAAATGCGCCACAGACCGGACCTCGATGTCAAATCCGAGGCGTTCGGCCGCCGAGGCCTTGGCATACGAAAGCGCACCCGCCAGCAATGCCGCCGGGCCGGGCGGCAAAGCGAGTGCCACCGGGCCGCCGCGCCGTTGGCAAAGCGCATTCAATCCCGCCAGCGCCGTGGCTTCATCGTTCATATGCGCCGAAGACGTCATGAACATGTCGGCGAGCGATGGCCCGGTCCGTTGGCGCTGCAATTCGACCACACCGAAAGGGCTAAAGACGCCGACTTGGACCTCGGCCGTATCCACCTTGAAACCGGCCTTGAGTGCCTTCAAGACAATCTCGCGATCCTTAGCCGCGTTCATCTTCAGGAAATCGACGGCGATGATACCGCCGATGCGCCTCAGCCTGAGCGCAGGGCCAATGACCGCCGCGGCGGCGAGGTTCACTTCGCGCGCCAATTGCGCCTGACCCGACGCCATATGCGCGCCCGCATCTACATCCACCGTCGTCATCGCCGGTGTTTCGGTGAAGATCAGGCGCCCACCGCCCGGCAGCGCCATGACGGGGGATAGCGCATCGTCGAAGGCATCAATCAGACCGTGCGCCGCGAACGCGCTGCCGTGCTGATCGGTGACGACATCCCACTCGGCGTTCGGTTCGGCCGCCATGCACCGTTGCGCCATGTCAGGCGGAGGTGCCAGCATCAGCGGCGCATCAGTATCATCAACGTCGGCAAATGCACGCTTGAGGCGCGGTCCCTTTCCGTCCGTTGCATCCCGGTCCACGGCAACCGCAACGGCGGCGCCGACGGTGAGTTCGGTGTCTTTCTTGGAGACGTTGAGAAACCCCTCCTCGCCCGCGCCGATGTCGATAAAGGCAGCGCCGATCTCGGGCCTGAGGGCCTTTACCCGGCCCACAAACATGGCACCTACCATCGATGCCGAATGATCACGTTCGACCGCGAATTCCAGCGGGGTGCCATCAGCGTCGAGCACGGCGGCACGTACCTCGCCCGGCCGCTCTTCGACGACGAGACGGCGCTTCACGCTCACTTGGAAAAGCCTTCCCAGCCCAGCCCTTGCAGTAGGCCAACGGTCTCGGATAGCGCCAGGCCGACGACATTGCTGTAGGAGCCGTTGATCCATGGCACGAAGGCGCCGGCCCGGCCCTGAATTGCATAGCCACCTGCCTTGCCCTGCCATTCGCCGCTGTCGGTGTAGGCGTCGATATCGGCGGTGCTCAGACGGCGGAAGCGAACCTGCGTGACGATGCAGCGCTCGGAAATCTTCTTATCCGGCGAGACCCCACAGACCCCACCGATAACGCGGTGGCGACGACCTGAGAGCAACTCCAGGAATTTCCGGGCTTGAGCCGCGTCGGCTGGTTTTTCCAGCACACGATGGCCCAGCGCCACAACCGTATCGGCGGCGAGAATGAAATCGCCTTTGTGTTCAGCAAGCCCTGCAACGGCCATCGCCTTGGCACGCGCCAAACGAAGGGCGAGCGCCCGCGGACGCTCGCGCGGTACGGGCGTTTCGTCGATATCCGCCGGCACCACGGCGTCGGGCACGATTCCGACCTGCGCCAGCAGATCGAGTCGACGCGGCGACGCGGATGCAAGCACGAGCCGTCCGCTCATGGCCTGCACCGAACGAGATAAAGGCGCCGCATAAGGGGCGCGCCGATTACTTGAAACGGAAGGTGATCCGGCCTTTGGTCAGATCGTAAGGCGTCATCTCGACGTTGACGCGGTCGCCGGCGAGCACCCGGATCCGGTGCTTGCGCATCTTGCCCGCCGTGTGCGCGAGCACTTCGTGATCGTTGTCGAGTTTTACCCGAAACATCGCATTGGGCAGAAGCTCCAAAACGGTGCCGGTAAACTCTAATAGGTCTTCTTTCGCCATTCTTCACCATTTCTCGTTGCCGAAGACGAAGGGAACATGACCATTGAAGTCCCCTTGGTCAAGATTTCCCTGCAATTTTGACGATTTAGATCAAGTATCGGCGGCCGAATGAACTGGAAAGCGGGCCTTAATCCGCTCCATCAACCGGTCGCGCACCTGCCGATAGGCATCCAGCTTCGTTTCGCGGTCTTCGCTCTCGATCATGGAGGGGTCCAAGGTGTTCCAGAACTCCAACTCGCACGCCATGACGCGAGTCAGTTCGATGGCGCGGTGCTGCGCCTCCGGCGATAGCGTGATCACGACGTCGAAGTAATCGTCTTCCAGATCGTCGAAAGTTTTGGGGTTGTGCCGCGACAAATCAATGCCGATCTCGTCCATAACGGCCACGGCGAAACCATCGACTTCTTTGGACCGCACGCCAACGGAGTCCACATATACCTGATGGCCGTGCAGAAACTTCATGATCGCTTCGGCCATGGGCGAGCGCACCGAATTCATGGTGCACGAAAACAATACAGCTGACGGAAGATCGGTCATGCGCGGATATGCAGAACGCAAATAAGTGTAAACAGACGCCGCGCCGTATGGGCATCGACGATGGCTTTTTCTGAAATACGCCCGCGCAGGATTTCCGCGCCTTCATTGTGCAACCCCCGCCGCCCCATATCGATGGCTTCGATCTGCGACGGCGTCGCGTGCTTGATGGCGTCGAAATAGCTGTCGCAGATCATGAAGTAGTCCTTCACGACGCGGCGGAACGACGCCACCGGCAACGCGAACTTGGTCAGCTTCTTGTTGGCGATATCGCGAACATCAAAGACCAGGCGATTATCTTCGATGGAGAGGATAACGTTATACGGCCCCGGCGGTACGCCGACAGGGTCGAAACTGTTCTCCTCCAACAGATCGAAGATCGCGACCTTGCGTTCGTGATCCACCTGCGCGTTGAGCCGAACGACCGAACGCTCATCCAGATAGATATTCGCGATGTGCTGCGTGCCATCCATGGCGGCACCTTAGCTCATGGGCAGATTAAGTCGGATCGCGACCGAGAGCGCGTGCGCGCCGAGACCTTCAGCATCGGCCAGCGTTTTCGCGGCGGGACCGATCCGGCGCAGGCCTTCCGCGTCACAGCGGATCATGGATGTGCGCTTCATGAAATCGAGAACGCCAAGACCGCTTGAGAACCGAGCCGAACGTGCGGTCGGCAAGACGTGGTTCGGGCCCGCGACATAATCACCGATGGCTTCCGGCGCGTGACGCCCCATAAAGATCGCACCGGCGTTGCGGACACCCGCTGCGAGACGATCTGGGTCGTCGGTGGCAATTTCCAAGTGCTCCGGAGCGATGCGGTCGACCAGCGGCAAGGCATCGTCCAACGACGGTACCGTAATGACGGCGCCAAAGGTATTCCAGCTTTCCGACGCGATTTCCGTACGCGGCAAGGTCTTCAAGTGACCGTCAACGGCGGTAACGACGGCGTCGGCGAAGCGTTTGCAATCCGTGATCAGTATGGCCTGCGCTGCGGTATCGTGTTCCGCCTGGCTAAGCAGATCGGCGGCAATCCACGCCGGGTCGTTATCGCCGTCGGCAAGCACCAGAATCTCGGACGGCCCAGCGATCATGTCGATGCCGACGGTGCCGAAGACTTCGCGCTTGGCCGCCGCAACATAAGCGTTCCCCGGCCCAACGATGACATCGACCGGTTTGATGGTATCCGTCCCATAGGCCAACGCGCCCACGGCCTGGGCCCCGCCAACGCGGTACACTTCATCGACGCCGGCCAGTCTAGCCGCCGCCATGACCAGCGGATTGATAATGCCGTCAGGTGTCGGCACGACCATGACCAAGCGGTTAACGCCGGCAACCTTGGCCGGCACCGCGTTCATCAGCACGGATGAAGGATAGGCCGCCGTACCGCCCGGCACATACAAACCTGCTGCGGAAACCGCCGTCCAGCGGTAGCCGAGACCGATCCCGTCAGCATCGGTGAAATCCAGATCTTCCGGCCTCTGGCGCTCGTGGAAGGCAACGATGCGTTTGTGCGCAGTTTGCAGCGCATTCAAAACGTCGGCTTCACACTTCGATTGGCAAGCGTCGATCTCTTCGTCAGAGACGCGGATCGTCTCGGCCGTTAATGGATAGCGGTCGAACTTGGTCGTGTAGTCGACGAGCGCTGCATCGCCCCGAACCTTCACGTCGGAGAGAATGCCCTTCACCGCATTGATGACATCTTCTTCTGTCTCACGCTTTTCGGACAGAAAATCCTGAAAGCGTGCTTCGAAGCCGTTGTCGTTCAGATCAAGCCGCAGCGGCATCGACGGCCTCCCCGAAGCGCTGGACCCAAGGGCCGATCTCGTCGGCACGTGTCTTCCACGCGGCGCGGTTCACGCACAACCGGGACGTGATCTGGCAAATAGTCTCTATTTCCACCAGGCCATTCGCCTTCAAGGTCGAGCCCGTCGACACCAGATCGACGATGCGGCGGCACAATCCCAGCGTCGGTGCCAGTTCCATGGCACCGTTTAACTTGATGCATTCGGCGTGCACGCCGCGCGCCGCGAAGTGCTTGGTGGTCAGTGCCGGGTATTTCGTGGCGACTCGCACCGACGACCAAGTGCGTGGATCTTCACTCCCAGCGAGGTCAGCCGGTTCTGCTACCGACAAGCGGCAGTGACCAACGTTGAGATCAAGCGGCGCGTAAATCTCAGGATAATCAAATTCCATCAGCACGTCATTGCCGGCAACGCCCATGTGCGCCGCACCAAAGGCAACGAACGTCGCCACGTCGAACGAACGGACGCGGATGATTTCGACGTTCTCAATATTCGTTTTGAACCGCAATTGGCGTGCGTCTTTATCGTCGAAAGCAGGTTCCGGCTCGATGCCTGCATGGCGGACGAGCGGCATCACTTCCTTGAGGATACGGCCTTTCGGCAGGGCAAGGACAATGGTCTCGTTGGCGATCACGCTCTCTACTCCCGGTTTTCCGGATAAAAGTCGCGCTCTATGTAGAGGTTTTCAACGGCGATATCCAGAGACGATCAGGCAAGATTTTAGCGTGACACGTCGTCTCGTTTTTTGCTTTTATGATAAACGCTGAAAAATGAGCCGATAGATGAAAAATAAAAGCGATACAAACTCCGCCCTCCAAAAAGCACTCGCCGTTCTGGAATGTGTCACCCGTGACGTCCGCCCATTGGGCGTTGTCGATATCTCCGACGAGATCGATCTGCCACGCCAAACCGTGCATCGGGTCATCAAACAACTCGAAGAGATGAATTTGCTGACGCGTGACCCGGTCCGCGACCGCTACACGACGGGCGAGCGACTGCGGCAATTGGCGCTGAGCACCATCTCGTCCTCGCGTGGCACAAGATCAACCCACGCCCTATTGGTTCAGCTTGTCGAAGAGATCAATGAAACCTGCAACATCGGCATGCTCGATGGGAACGAGGTCATCTATATCGACCGCGCCGAGTGTGACTGGCCGCTGCGCGTTCAACTCAAGGCTGGCAGCCATGTCCCGGCTCATTGCACGGCTATCGGCAAGCTTTTGCTGGCGCACCTCCCGTCCGATCAGCGCGAGCAGATCATCTCCACCATGGAGTTTCGCAAGTTCACGAAATACACGATCACCGACCCCGAACACCTATCGTCGCAACTCGATCAGATCGCTGCGCAGGGTTATTCGATCAATAACCAGGAAGACGCCATTGGTTTGATCGCCTTGTCCGTCCCCGTTCGAGACCCGCAAGGTGACGTCGTCGCAGGTCTGGCGGTCCATGCGCCGGAACCCCGGTTCCCGATCTCGCGCGCTATCGAATGCTTGCCGACCTTCAAGCAGACCGCCGATCGGATCGGCGCGGCTCTGTTTGCCAACGAGTCATGACAACAAAAACTGTTACCTCTCGTCACACTTTTTATTGACAACCTTTCTCAACACCGCAACACTTCCTGATAAGAAGCATCCGAACAGATGACACTTCACCTGGACGGCTAAAGCGCTAACCCAAAAACGCTCGCGCCCAGGATTTTTTGGTTCCACTCCATCAGGGAGAGCGAAATGCAACACGCACGTATCAAAACGACTATTTTAGCAGGGGCCTTTGCGCTTCTCAGCGGCGCGTTTGGCCTCACGGCCCCCGCGCAAGCCACCGAAACAATCAATTTCGGCACGCAACCGGCAACGATGCCGATCTACATTGCCCGCGCCATGGGTGCTCTCGACGAGATCGAGAAAAAGCACGACGTCAAAATCGAATTCAAAGTGTTCTCGTATGGTGCCCCGGAAAACCAAGCTCTCGCAGCCGGTGAACTGCAGATCGCCTCTGCCGGCATGGGCCCGGCGATCGTCGCCTCCGCCCGCCTGCCCGCTAAGCTGCTGGCGATCTCGATCCTGGAACAGACGGCCATCATCATTCCAGCCGACTCGCCCATCAAATCGGTGGCCGAGTTGAAAGGCAAACGCATCGCATTCCCGGGTAAGGGCTCTCAGCAGTATCCTTTGCTCGTCAAAGCCCTGAGCGACGCCGGGATCGGCATCGATGACGTCGAACTCTTCAAGACCAAGGGTTCGGACGTGCCGACACTGCTGGCCAACAAAAGTGTCGATGCCGGTATCACGTGGGATCCGCATGTCTCAAGCGCGCTTGCATCCGGCAGTTCCAAAGTCCTGATCAAGGCCGAGAAAATCCTGCCGATCAAAGCAGGTCACTACATCGGTAACGGCGTCTATGCGCGCGAAGACTTCATCGCCGCCAAGCCGGAACTGGTTCAGGACCTTATCGGCGCGATCGTTCAGGCGATCGACTTCATCCTGAAAAACCAGGATAAAGCCATCGACATGTGGGCCGAACAGATCGGCTTCCCGAGAGACGTGATCGCCTTCGCACTCAAGGAAGGTATCTCCGTCTACAACCTCGATGTCGCACCTGAAGCGTCGACCATCGACGCCTATACGAAGTTCCTGAAGGACGCGGAAATCCTCAAGCCCGAGGATACGCCGAAGTTCGATCCGAGCTTCGGCCAAAAAGCCCTGACGATGATGAAGTAACGTGTGGTCTCCCGCCGGCGCACCTCTCCCGTGGTGCGCCGGCAGCCACGCCATTGAAGCAGTTCTCACGTCATAAGGTTTCCCATGCAGCCGTCCCGGAATAAATCAGGCGCTTTCCTTCCCTACTTGTACGCAGGCGCAGCTATCGTCTTTGTTTGGCAGATGGTCGTGATCTTCACGAACGCCCATGTCGCGCTCCTGCCGCCGCCCCTACTGGCCGCAACGACTTTTTTCGAGTTGGTCCTGTCCGGTGAGCTCTTTGTTCACATCGGCGCAAGTCTGGGCCGCGTGATTTCCGCTTGGATCTTGTCGGCTATCGTCGCCATTCCTCTGGGTCTCGCCATGGGTCGCTCGGCACGGCTCGAAGGCCTTATCGATCCGGTTATCGAACTCTTCCGTCCGATTTCTCCGCTGGCATGGATTCCGCTCGCCATCCTGTGGTTCGGAATCGGCGAAACCGGAAAGATTTTCATTATCTTCATCGCGACCTTTTTCCCGATCCTTCTCAACACCGTCTCCGGCGTCAAAGGCGTCGATCCGGTGTTGATCCGCGCCGGACGTGTCCTTGGCTGCGAGTCGGATCAGGCGCTGTTTCGGAAGGTCATCCTTCCCGCCGCCATGCCGACCATCGTCGTCGGCCTGCGCATCTCCTTCGGCACAGGATGGGCGGCGATCATCGCCGCCGAACTGGTCGCGGCCCAAGTAGGCCTTGGCTACCTGATCGCCGACGGCATGGAAATTCTTCGTTCCGATCTGGTGCTGGTCGGCATGGTCACCATCGGCATCTTGGGCGTGCTAATCGATGCCGTCTTCCGGATCCTGAACAACCGCTTTGCCTGGGGAGCCTGAGATGACCGAGAGCAGCACCCAAACCACCAACAATACCAAGGGCATCTCGATCAATCGCATCGGTGTTGTCTTCAATCCCGAGAGCGGCGATCCCGTCGAAGCTTTGCGCCCGGTCGATCTGGAAATCGAACCAGGCGAGTTCATTGCGCTCGTCGGTCCGAGCGGCTGCGGGAAATCGACACTGTTGAACGTTCTCGCCGGCTTCATCACGCCGACCGTCGGCACCGCTAAAGTCGGCGATGATCCGATCACCAAGCCCGATATCGATCATGGGATGGTGTTTCAGGACTATGCCCTGTTCCCTTGGCTCAACGTGATCGACAACGTCGCCTTCGGGCTGGAGCGCATGGGCATTGCGAAGGCAGAACGTCATGCCCGCGCCCTCGAAACGCTTGAGATGGTCGGCCTCAAGGACTTCGCGACAAAGCGGACGACTGAACTTTCCGGCGGCATGAAGCAGCGCGTCGCCATCGCCCGGGTCTTTACAACCGATCCCTCCATCATCCTGATGGACGAGCCGTTCGGCGCCTTGGACGCGCTCACCAGACGGTTCCTTCAGAACCAGCTTTTGGAAATCTGGCAACGCAACCGCAAGACCGTCGTGTTCGTAACCCATTCCGTTCAGGAAGCAATCTACCTAGCCAGTCGCGTCGTTGTCATGACGGCTCGGCCAGGGCGGATCAAGTTGGATCAAAAGATTTCCCTTCCCTACCCACGCGACTTCTCGTCCGCACCATTCCGCGAGATTGAGAAAGTAATTTACGATCAGCTAGATGAAGAGCTTGCGAAAACATTCAAGCTCGAAGGTGGCGGAGGTACATTCCGTGACTAGGGCCGCCGTACAGCCGACCCCTGGCGCAATAAGCGTCTCTGACAAAGTGGAAGCCTTTCTTAAGCAAGCAGCGCTTCGAGAACCTACTCTTCGTGCCTTCACCTCCATCAATGCAGAACGGTTGCGCCATGAAGCAACGGCATTGGACGCACTCTCCTCGCAGGAACGTGGCCCACTGTTCGGCAACCTTATTGCCGTCAAAGAAGTGTTCGACGTAGCCGGCTACGTATGCGGTTGGGGCTCTCCGATCCACGCCAACCGCATACCAGTCAGAGATGCCGCTGTCGTCGAGGCTCTTCGCGAGGCCGGCGCACTCATCGCCGGGATCACGGTTTCGACTGAATACGCCATGGCCGCGCCAGGACCGACCACAAATCCGCACGATAAGTCGAGGACCCCTGGCGCCTCATCTCAGGGTTCGGCCGCAGCCGTCGGCGCGGGTCTGGTTCCCGCCGCCTTGGGGTCGCAGACCATCGGCTCGATCGTCAGGCCTGCCGCCTATTGCGGGGTTGTCGGCATCAAGCCCACATGGGGACTGATCGATGACCGGGGGTCGTTGCCATTGTCGCAGCCCATCGACCATCCGGGCTTCGTCGCCGCTGATCCGGATATCGCTGAAAAAGTCCTAAGCACGCTGGCACCCGGATATACGCCGGGCAGCATGCCGAAGAGAGCCGTTGTTTTGCGGCCGTGGTACGCAGAAACGACGTCCAATCACGTCATGGAGCAGATCGACCGTGCCGCCGAGATACTGCGGCAGGCTGGCATCCATGTGATAGATGCAGAAATCCCGGAAGACATTGCCGAATCCGAAGAAGCAATCCTCGACACCATTCTGTCTGTCGGCATGGCGCAGCATATCGGAGCCGACTTCGACAGCGCAGCCGAGAGAATGTCACCGCGTATTCGCGACTATGTCATGCGCGGGCGGGATTGCGCGTCATACGCATATGAGCGTGCCCTTGCAGCCCAACGGTCTTTCGCCGACGCACTTGATAACATGCTCTATGATACTGTGGCGCTCGCGCCGGCGACGCTCGACGTCGCCCCGCTGTTAAGCGACGGAACCGGCTCTAGGGCGCCGCAGCGCCTTTGGACGCTGGCCGGTTTGCCGGCAGCATCGGTGCCGTTCGGCTCTCACGCCGGTTTGCCTATCGGGATTCAGGTTATTGGTCCGCGCAATCACGACGCCGACGTAATGGCCGCCGTCAGGACCCTCTACCGGGCTTCTTAAATTCTACTCGGGAACGCGAGAGATTTGCGCGCCACAGGCTGCCAATTTTTCCTCGATCCGCTCATAGCCCCGATCCAGATGATAGACGCGGTTAACGATGGTTTCGCCCTCGGCGGCAAGACCCGCGAGCACGAGCGACACCGACGCCCTGAGATCAGTCGCCATCACTGGTGCGCCGGACAGCTTATCGACGCCACGCACGATTGCCGACGAGCCGTGCACATTGATATCGGCGCCCATGCGGACCAACTCCGGCACGTGCATGAAGCGGTTCTCGAAAATCTGTTCGGTGATCATTGAGGCCCCTTCGGCGAGGCTCATCAGCGACATAAACTGTGCCTGCATATCGGTAGGAAAGCCTGGGAACGGCTCAGTCATCAGATCGACGCCCCGGATACGACCGTTCTTCCGCGAAATGCGAACGCCGTCGTCACTGGCTTCGATCTCGGCGCCGGTGCGGGCCAGCGTGGCAAACAACGCCTCGTTAGTCACCATCTGGGCGTTCTTCAGAAAGATATCGCCGCCGGTGATGACGCCGGCAATGGCATAGGTCCCCGTCTCAATCCGATCCGGCACGATGTCATGGCGCGTACCTGACAAGGCCTCCACACCGGTGATGCGCAGTGTGTCCGAGCCGATGCCTTCAATCTTGGCGCCCATGGCGGCAAGGCACCGGGCGAGGTCCGTGACCTCCGGCTCGCGGGCGGCGTTGGCAATGACCGTCTCGCCGTCGGCGAGTGCCGCCGCCATCATAATATTCTCGGTGCCGCCGACGGTGACCGTTGGAAAAAGGATGTGTGCGCCTTTCAGGCGGCCGTCGATGGTGGCGTCGATGTAACCGCCGGCCAATTCGATCTTGGCGCCCATTTCCTCCAAAGCCGTTAGGTGCAGATCAACCGGTCGCGTACCGATGGCGCAGCCGCCGGGTAGACTGACTCGCGCTTTGCCGAACCGTGCAAGCAATGGCCCGAGAACAAGGACCGAGGCCCGCATCTTGCGGACGATGTCATAGGGGGCCGTGGTCTCGGTGATATCTGCCGAGGTCAATGTCGCGCGCTTGGCATCACGGTCGATGGCGACGTCCGTGCCCAGTTCGGCCAGAAGCTCGCCCATGCCTCGGATATCGGCGACGTTGGGGAGATTGTCCAGGATCAACGACTCTTCAGTCAGCAACGACGCCGCCATCAGAGGAAGTGCCGCGTTCTTGGCGCCGCCGATGGCGATCTCGCCGTTGAGCGGCTTGCCGCCCGTAATGCTGATCCGATCCATGAAACGTATACCCCTTTTAGATGTGTCCCGGCTTTTAGGCGAGGTGCCCTGATGTGACAAGGCCGCGTGGAAAGAAGGCTGCTAGCATACGGAGGGATATGGCCGAATTACGGCAGTTTTTCGCGGTTTTCGGGCTTTTTACGGGCATCGCGCTGTTCTTTGCGGCGTTTCAGGTTGGCGCGGAGCGCTTCGGCCGAGCGCACTTTACGGTCATTGGGTTTGCTCTGCCCGTTACCGTTTCCAGCCACTTTGCCCGACTCTGCCCGTTCGCTCATTCTTATTTATCTCCAATCTCACGTGCCGCCCACCTTGTCTAGCACGCTTCACCTCGCGTTTTCGACCATATTGGCGACAAAGATCTATGCATAAAAGTTATCAACTAAGAAATAATTATGATTTTGAGTATTTACCTCGTGTTGTCTACTATTTGAAGTTAAGAATTAAAAACGTTTGGGAGGTTCGGGACACACTGGTTCCGTTCTCGTTCAAATTTGGAATACGTCATGATGTGCTGGGCGATATCGCGTCCGCAATCTTCTTGTGACGTCATGTTCAAATTTTACCTAGACATTTTACGAACGAATCATAACCGGACAGGAGGAAAGTCCATGAAGCCTAAGATGAAAACCACAACCACACTGTTGGCCGCCGCAGTTGCGGCGATATCGTTCTCGTTCACATCCCCCGCGCACGCAGTCGATTTCTCCGGCAAAAAAATAACGCTCATCGTACCGTTTAAGGAAGGTGGCGCGACCGACACCGTTGCTCGCCTGTTTCAGCCTTACCTGCAAAAAACGCTGCCCGGCAATCCGTCGGTCATCGTTTTGAACCAGCCGGGCGGCGGCGGCATCAAGTCCGGCAACAAGTTCGAAGCATCGGCACCGAAGGACGGCACCGCCCTGATCTTCACTTCCACCTCGACCATTCTTCCGTTCACGCTTGGCGCGAATAACGTCAAGTTCGACCCGACCGGATGGGAAGCCGTTATGGGCATGCCGCGCGGCGCGGTGATGTACACCAATGCCGAACAGACCGGCGTCACCGGCCACGGCAAAGATCCGAAAGCCGACGTTGCCGCAATGAAGAATGCCAAAGTCGTGAACGGCGCGAAGACACCGATCTCGTCGGAACTGCTCGACTCCGTGGCGATGGATATGCTCGGCATCAACTTGACCCCTGTGTTCGGTATCAGCACGGGTAAGCAGCGTCAGGCTTTCCAGCGCGGTGAGACCAATCTGAACGTTGATGGCACCGGTGCTTATCTCACGAAAATGGCCAAGTCCGACAAAGGCGCCAAAGCGACGCCACTGTTCACCTATGGCGAGATGCAGGCTGACGGTTCCATCGGCCGCGACGTAGACATGCCGGAACTGCCGAGCTACCCCGAGTTCTACAAAGCCGCGACCGGCAAGGACCTATCGGGTATCGACAAGAAAGTCTTCCTGAACCTTTTCGCCAACAAGGTGACACTCTCGAAAGCGGTCTTCCTGCCGGCCGGCACGCCGAAGGAAATCGTTACCGCCTACGTCGATGCGTTTAAGGCGATGTATGCGGACCCGGAACTGAAAAAGGCCCTCGAAGCGAAGGTCGGCGCCATGAACCCGAACTTCGGTGACGACACCAACAAAGCGGTGCGCACGGGCCTCAAGATGGACGATGCGTCCCACGAGTGGCTGGACAAATTCGTGCAGCGCAAGTTCAACGTCAATCTGTAATCTAGACGTTGAATTGACTTTGAAAGAACCGGCGCGGCACGATCGCGCCGGTTTTTTCATGCCACCACCACAGCAAAAAATGGCCGGGCAAACCGTCTCGGGTGTTGCCTAAGCCACTGGGAGTGAGTACAACCCCGCATCGCTCGCGCTTTCACGCGTGCGGATGTTGCTCACCATCTAAAAAACGAGCGAAACAAATGGTATAGAGCTGCCGTGGCTCAGGGGTAGAGCACCCCCTTGGTAAGGGGGAGGTCGAGAGTTCGAATCTCTCCGGCAGCACCATTTTTCTCTTAGAAATTCGAAGCTACTTCCTCACCCCTGCTCGGCGCTTGCCGCAGCGAGGAGTTGCTCAAGTACTTCGACAGGTTGCGCGCCGACGACGCCGCGACCGCCGGCGACGAATGTCGGCACCCCGGTCACACCATACTGGCCGGATTTTGCCCAGTCGGCATCGACGGCATCCTTAAAGCTGCGCTCTTCAATAACTTTTCGGGCTTCGTTCACGTCGAGGCCGCATTTCCCGACAATGTCCAAAATCACTTCCGGGTCACCGATGTTGCGCTTATCAACGAAATAAGCGTGAAAAAATGCATCGTGGATACCATTGCCGCCGTCAGCCTGGGTGTCCGCCCAGGTGCCGATCTCTTGCGCGAGACGGCTGTTATAGGTGTGCGTGCGATCGACGAAGGGCAGTCCCTCCGCCTTCATCATACCCTGCATGCGGGCGTTCTTTTCGGCGATCACTTCGGGGCCGGCTTGGAACATATCCTGCAACGTGCGGCCCTCGGACGGCGTTTCTGGGTGCAGCGGAAAGTGCACGCGCTTGATCGTGACATTGTGCTTGCCGGCGACCTTTTTGACGCGGTTTTCACCCAGGTAACACCAGGGACAAACGTAGTCCGAAAAAACTTCAAGGACGACGGGCTCATTAGTCTCGTTTTGGTTCGTGCTCATGTTCTTAGAATGGGCTTTTCAGCCCGCCTTTACAATATTGTCTACTGCCCGTAGCGGGCAGCGGTCAGACCTTCGATATCGATCTCCGGCTCGTTGCCCATCACCAGATCGGCGACCAAACGGCCCGAGCCGCAGGCCATGGTCCAGCCGAGCGTCCCGTGCCCGGTATTCAGGA
The DNA here is from genome assembly GCA_965216765.1 of Rhodospirillales bacterium. Taxonomy (GTDB): domain Bacteria; phylum Pseudomonadota; class Alphaproteobacteria; order Rhodospirillales; family Casp-alpha2; genus UBA4479. The sequence continues at coordinate 3,702,064 of OZ244199.1, read as the reverse complement.
ACAAATTATCGTAGCGCGTCGGGCCGATCACCGGCGTACCGTCCGGCGTCATCGGACGCAGGCCGGTCCAGCCTTCCGCCTGGCTGACGTCGCCGCCTTTGGGGAACAAGTCCGAGACGACGAAGCGGACGGCATCGGTATCGTGCGCATCGAGTATCTTGTCGTAGCCATGAATCTCCGCCTGGCCTGCGACGCGGATGCGGTCGCCAAGGCGTGTCACCGCGACCTTGTAAGTCTCGTCCATAATCGTGGACTGCGGCGCCGCGTCCGGGTCCGTAACCGGTAGCGTGATCGAATACCCCTTGATGGGATAGACCGGAATGCGGATGCCGACGGTCTTGAGCAGGTTCGGCGCATAAGTACCCATGGCGCAAATGTATTTGTCGCCCGTCACCCGTCCGTCGGAGGTATCGACGCCGACGACCCGCCCCTGCTCCATCGCCAAGCCGTCAATGTTGACGTTGTAGTGTAGTTTGACGCCCAGCTCCGCCGCTTTGGTTGCCAGCGCCTGGGTGAACATACGGCAATCGCCGGTACGGTCGGCCAGCAGACGCAGTCCGCCGACGAATTTGTGCTCGACATGCGCCAGCCCCGGTTCGGCGGCGATACAGCCGGCCTTGTCCAACACTTCGAAAGGCGAGTCGAATCTGGCCAGCACGTCCTGGTCCGCCTTGGAGGCTTCGAGCTGCTTTTGTTTGCGGAACAGTTGCAGCGTCCCCTGCTCACGCAAATCGAAATCGATAGGCACGTCGCGCAACAGGTCGACCAGAGCGTCGCGGCTGTAATTGGAAACGCGCACCATACGGCTCTTGTTGATGGCGTAGGAGTTGGCATTGCAGTTCATCGCCATGTGCGCGCACCACATCCACATGGTCGGGCTGAGCATCGGCCAGATGGTCAGCGGCCGAAACTTCATGAACATCCACTTCAGCGCCTTCAGCGGGATACCGGGTGCCGCCCACGGCGACGTCATGCCGTAAGATAACTCTCCTGCGTTGGCGAAGCTTGTTTCCAAACCCGCTTCACGCTGGCGGTCCAGCACTTCTACCTCGACACCCTGCTTTGCCAGATAATAAGCGGTGGTCACCCCGATGACCCCCGCACCTAGAATAACAACCCGCATCTGCCCCTCCGTATCTGAGAAAGAAGTTTAGGCGGAAAACGACGTTGGGTAATCTGATATTCAACCTCGTTGGTTGAACCGCCGCCCCACCATGGCGGCAGCAATGTTCACCTTCTGAATATCAATGGTGCCGCCGGCAATGCCCCAGGCCCAGCCGTCGCGCATTTTCTGCTCGATAGGATATTCGGTCGAATAGCCGTAACCGCCCATCAACTGCACAGCTTTGCCGGTGACAGTGCGGACCATCTCATTCGCGAAACACTTGGCGACGGAACTATCGCCGACGCTGGGCAGTCCTTGCGACGCATTGGTGACGGCGCGATACAGCAGTAACCGCGCCGCATCCACTTGCATGCGCATCTCGGCCAGATGCATCTGCACGGCTTGGAAATCGATGATAGGTTTGCCGAATTGCTGACGTTCCTGAACATATTCTAGCACGTAGTCCAGGGCCGACTGCGCGATGCCTAGGCACATCGTGGTATTGCCGCAGCGCTCCAAATCGAAGGCCTCCATCAGCTTGCGGAAGCCGCCGGCGGACACGATAACGTTCTCGGCCGACACCTCGACGTTGTCCAGGTAGATGTCGGCGCTGGCGATGCCGCGCAATCCCATGTGCTTTTCCGGCTTGCCGAAGCTAATACCCGGCGCATCTTTTTCCACCAGCACTGCACCGATCCCCTTGGCGCCCGGATCTTCCGACATCCGTGCATAGACCACATAGGCGTCGGCATGGCCGCCCCCCGAACACCAACGCTTGGTGCCGTTGACGACCACTTTGTCGCCTGCCGCCACGGCGCGAGTCGTGAGGTCCGTCAGCGCGGTCCCCGCCCCCGGCTCGGACATCGAAACCGCGACAATCATTTCACCGGCACAGACTTTCGGCACGATGCGTTTGCGGAGTGCGTCCGGCGCAAAGTGCGCTATCGCCAGTGTCGGCCCGAAACAGCTTTCAAAGATCGGAAAGGCAATCGCCGGCGAAATGCGGGCAGCTTCTTCCAGCACCAGAACCGCATCCAGATGCGAGAGCCCCAGACCGCCTAATTCCTCTGGCAGGTTGACTCCCAAGAAACCCATCTCGGCGTAGCGTTTGACCAATTCGTGCGACGGCGGCTCACCGGAAGTCTCGATTTCGCGTGCAAGATCTGACAACTCCTCCTTGGCGAAGCGCCGCACGGTATCCTGCAAGGCTATTTGATCCGCGCTGAGAGAAAAATCCATGGGTGCCTCCTATCGACGTCTTTCGTTATTAGCGATGGCAAACACCGCGACCGACATGCTACGGAACGAAACAGAAAAGAAAAATTCATATCTGCCTGCCTGAAGACAAGGAACATCCCGCATGACGAATGACAAGAAACCTCACGCTCTGGGGCATTTGCGCGTCCTTGATTTATCTCGGGTCCTGGCAGGTCCTTGGAGCGGTCAGATTCTCGGCGATCTCGGCGCCGAAGTTCTGAAAATCGAGCATCCCAACGGTGGCGACGACACCCGGAAATGGGGGCCACCGTTTCTGCCCGAGACCGCCGACGGCCAAAAAGACGCTGCGTATTTTTCGTCGGGAAACCGGAACAAGCGTTCGCTGGCCATCGACATCTCGACGCCCGAAGGAGCGGCCGTCGTCCGCGATCTCGCTCGCCACTGCGATATCGTCATTGAGAACTTCAAGGTCGGCGGTCTCGCCAAGTATGGCCTGGATTATGCGGGTATCCAAGAAGTCCGCCCGGACGTAATCTATTGCTCCATTACCGGGTTCGGCCAAACCGGGCCCTACGCCACCCGCGCCGGATACGATTACCTTATCCAGGGCATGTCGGGCCTCATGAGTGTTACTGGCCTGCCGGACGGCGTCCCTGGAGGCGGACCAATGCGGACCGGCGTCGCGGTATGTGACCTCTACACCGGCATGTACGCGACAGTATCGATCCTGGCGGCTCTCGCGCATCGGGATGCAACCGGCGAAGGCCAGCACATTGACTGCGCGCTTCTGGATTGCCAGATTGCCGCGCTCGCGAACCAGACCGCCAACTATCTCGCCAGCGGCGAAGCGCCCGGCCGCATGGGAAACAGCCACCCCAACGTGGTACCGTACCGCGTCTATCCGGTGAAAGACGGTCACGTTATCATCGCCGTCGGCAACGACGGACAGTTCCAGCGCCTGTGTGCCGCCCTCGACATGCCGGAAGAAGCGAAAGATCCCCGTTTCGCCACCGCTTCGATGCGCATTATCAATCGTGATCCGCTGGATGCAGCCATCGAAAACCGCCTCGCGACGTACGGTCGGGACGAGATCATCTCCCACCTTGAGAAAGCGACGGTGCCGTGCGGCCCGATCAACACCCTCGCCGACACCTTCGCCGATCCGCAGGTACAGGCACGAGAACTCGTGGTCACCCTGCCGCGCGCCGATACCGAAGTCAGGACGGTCGGCTTCCCGGCCAAACTAAGCAAAACGCCCGCAGACTACCGTTATGCGCCGCCAGTGCTGGGCGCCGATACCCGCGAAGTCCTTGGCCGGATCTGCGGCTATGGCGACAACGATCTAGACCAGCTTGAAAGCGCCGGTACGATTGGGATCAGGAAAGGCTGACGCCCAGGGTCTGGAAAAGAGACCCGCGGCACCTTAAGTTTGCTTGAACAGCACGAGACGGGAGACGCTTAGATGCGCTATCTGCACACCATGATCCGAATTTCGGATGTCGATAAGTCGCTGCATTTCTTCTGCGATCTGTTGGGCCTCAAAGAGGTTCGCCGCTCGGACCGACCGGAACACGGCTATATGCTGATCTTCTTGTCGGCGGACGAGACGCCGGATGCCGAAATCGAGCTGACCTACAACTACGAGCCGGAGGAATATGACGGCGGTCGCAACTTCGGCCACCTCGCCTTTCGAGTCGAAAACATTTACGACTTTTGCCAGCACTTGCAGGACGGCGGCGTTACCATTAATCGCCCACCACGGGACGGTCGCATGGCTTTTGTCCGCTCGCCGGACGGTATCTCAATCGAGTTGCTGCAGAAGGGTGATCCGTTGCCGTCAGCAGAGCCTTGGGCGTCGATGGAAAACACCGGCGTCTGGTAGGGGCGCGCTTAGGCGCCTTCATCCGCTTTCCGGCGGGCGTTCACTCGTTCCAGAATTTTCCACTTGCCGGCGCTATCAGCACGGCTCCAGTCCATGATCTCTTGGCGTGTGCGATAACACCCGATGCACATCTGCCTGTCTTGATCGAGCTGACAAATACCGACGCAGGGGCTTCCGACATACTGGGCTGAAGTCACGCGGGTTCTCCAATGTTCTCGCACGGATACGAAACCCGGGCTGCAAAGGCAAGTGCGGGCCGTGCGGTTTCGGCTATTGTCCGGCATTTATGCAGGATATAGTTGAGGAATGAGAGAACTACCGAATGATGGACCGGGGCTTTTGACCCCGGACGATCCCGCCCCGTTCGAAGTCGTTAATCGCGACGGAGGCGCACACATCCTGCTTGTCTGTGACCACGCAAGCCACGCCGTGCCCTCGGCGTTGGGCTCGCTCGGCCTAGATGAAGACACGTTCGATCGCCATATCGCCTATGATATCGGTGCCGCAGCAGTCACGCGCGGACTGGCGGACAGACTCGATGCGTCGGCGGTCTTGGCTGGGTATTCCAGGCTTGTCATCGACGTCAATCGCCCGCCCGGGCACCCCGACAGCATTGTCGCCGAGAACGACGGCATTCCGGTGCCGGGCAATACGGAGATCGATGCAGAAGCCCGTCGCGCGCGCGTGCGCGAGGTGTTCGAACCATACCACGACGCCGTTAACCGTGCCCTCGCCCGCTTGTGGGACCGAGGGCCGGCGCCAGCATTGTTCTCTATCCATAGTTTCAGCCCCCGCTTCGGCGGCAAGCCGCGTCCGTGGGACGTCGGCGTTCTGTGGAATCGCGACCCGCGCATCGCGCTACCGATGATGGAGCATCTGGAGAAATTCGAGCTGCGCGTCGGCGACAACGAGCCCTATTCAGGGCACGAACTCGCCTATACCATCGATATGCACGGTTCCGCCGCCGGGATCGCCAACTGCGCCATTGAGATCAATCAAGATCAGTTGCTGGACAAGGGCAGTATCCTGCGCTGGATCGATATTCTATCCGAGTGCGTTTTACCGATATTGGATATGCCTGGCCTGCATCGGGTTGAACGCTTCTGATGGTTGGTGGCGCGCCCAGCCTGACGGTCGGTATCGAAGAGGAATATCTGCTCGTTGATCTTGAAACGCGGGCCTTGAGCGCCGATCCGCCCAAGGAACTGTTTCAACGTTGTTCAGACGCGCTAGGCGACCTCGTGGCGCATGAGTTTCTGAAATCGCAGATCGAGGTGAACACACCGGTCGCCAAATCGATCCCGGAAGCCGCACGCATGCTGGCCGAATTGCGATCAACTATCGCCGAGATCGCTGGCGCCTACGATCTGGCACCGATCGCCGCATCAACTCATCCGTTTTCATCTTGGGCCGATCAGGCTTTTACAGACATGGAGCGCTATATCACCATCGCCGAGGATCTCCAGGCGGTCGTGCGACGCCTCCTGATCTGCGGCATGCACATTCATGTCGGCATTGAGGACGACGAACTGCGCATCGATATCATGAACCAGATGCGCTACTTCTTGCCGCACCTGTTAGCACTGACCACATCGTCGCCGTTCTGGCAGGGGCGCGACACAGGGCTGAAATCATATCGCCTCAGCGTCTGGGACGAGATGCCCAGAACAGGCCTGCCCGAAGATTTCGCCAGCTTCGCCGATTTTAACAAGCACATCGACGCCCTGGTCGGCGCCGGCATCATTGAGGACGGCACCAAGCTGTGGTGGGACATACGCCCCAGTGCCCGTTTCCCAACTCTGGAAATGCGTATTGCCGATGTCTGCACGTCGATCCAGGACGCGGCTTCCGTCGCGGCTCTATACGCCTGCATTATCCGCATGTTGTGGCGGCTCAAAACCAAAAACCAGCGTTGGCGGCAATACTCAGCAATGCTGATTGAAGAGAACCGCTGGCGAGCTCAGAGATACGGGTTAGAAGGAGGGTTGGTTGATTTCGGGCGCGGCGAAGTCGTCGATTACCGCACATTGGTCGGTGAGATTATGGACCTCGTTGCCGAAGATGCCGCCGCCCTTGGCTGCGAAACCGAGATCGCAAATATTTCACAAATCTTCGAGCGTGGCACCAGCGCGCACCGTCAAGTCGCATGTTATGAAGCCGCAAAGGCCCGAGGACTGGTGGAAACCGAAGCTCTCAACGCAGTCGTCGATCAGTTGATTGCCGAGTCCCGGGACGTCTCGGCAATCCGCTGAGAACACGTATAAGTTCAAAATTGAACCTATTTATTAAAGAATTGCGCCGAGATCTGCGCTATTCTGCGATTAACGTTTAATTAAGGAACTTTTTCTGAGAAGTGCGATGCGAATCAATTGGGACAGCTACATTGAACGTCAGCTCCACTGGGCAGAGTGTCTGCAGAAGCTCCTCAATGACGTTGATGTATCCATGAAGCCGGACTTAAAACGACACATGCAGCGCGCCATGCGCAACGCCCGCGACACGCGCTTGCCCGGTCAGCATGCCTGACCTGACAGAGGCCAGCGCAAGCATATTCGTACCGACCCACGATCTATTTCGCTGTTTTCAGCATCTCTCATGCGTGCAAGCGATGAACCACCCGCCTGTTCGAGACGAAAAGAAGGACATCATCGCTAGGCATTAACCAAGAAACATTGTGATTCATACGGATCGAATAAACATGAGAAATCCGGCATTAGTGAATGAATTCATATTGGAGTTGGTTATCGATGAAAATCCGTTGGAACGATTACGTCCAAAATCAGCTGCAGTGGGCACATTGCCTCACCAAGCTCGTGTCGGATTGCGATGCGAGCGACAAATCGGTGCTTCAAGCGCACATCAGACGCGCCTATCGAAACGTGGCTGAGGCACGCGCCGCTCTCTAGCGTTCACACGCATGATCGACGTGCGGCAACAATTCGAAACAATCCGGAAATTCAGATGAAACATGCGCGTGTCATAGTGCGCGCATGTTCAGGAAGCGCAAAACCAATGTCCGGATTGATTGGGACGATTATGTCCGCGGCCAATTGGCTTGGTGGATGAGATTATCGGAATTGGCGCGCGACTCTCAGTGCCATGACTATCGCTACATATCCAATCAGGCGCGCCGCGCGCTTGAGAACGCCAAGAACCCAGCACACCCTCTCTCACATTGATCCGGCGGCAACCAAGCTCTGTCCGTATCGCGATATAAAATGACTTTTCATCGCAATACAGCGCACCGGACGTTTGCTAGGGTGCCGTCATGTCTGAGAAAAAACGCAATTTCCTGTTCTTGAACGTCGGGCACCTGTTCGACCACTTCTTCATGCTGATCTTCACGACGGCCGTATTGACCATGGAAAGCGAATTCATGGACTCCTACGACCGCATTCTCGCATTGACGATGTGGGGATTCATCTTCTTCGGCGGTGCCTCCATACCCGCCGGATGGCTCGGTGATCGTTGGAGCAAACACGGTATGATGCTTGTCTTTTTCGTCGGAATCGGCGCCGCATCAATCATTACCGGATTTTCAACGACGCCGGGCCATGTCGAAATCGGTTTGGCGCTGATCGGTATCTTCGGCGCCATCTACCACCCCATCGGTCTGGCTCTGGTTGTCAAAGAAACCGACCGTGTCGGACGAGCGCTGGCCATCAACGGCGTCTGGGGCAACATGGGTGTCGCGACGGCAGCACTGACGACCGGTGCCATCGCCGAGTTCTATGGTTGGCGCATGGCTTTCATGCTGCCCGGATTCATTTCCGTCGGGATCGGGCTGCTGTACGGCTGGCACCTCTGGTCCATAGGCAGCGGGGTCAAGGCTGAGGGCACCAAGAAGACGCCAAAAACGGTGCCGATATCCTTGCAGCGTAAGGCGTTCCTATTTCTGCTGATCGCCCCGCTGTTTGGAGGTTTAATTTTCCAAGCCACTACTGTCGCCTTGCCGAAGATCATGGATGACCGGCTGGCCGGTATTTTCGCCAACCCTTCAGAAATCGGCTTCGTCGCCTTCTGTGTGTTCGCCTGTGCCGCCGTAGCACAATTGATCGTCGGCGAGTTGCTGGACCGATATCCGGTGAAGCCCCTCTATCTGGGGATTCTCGTTATCCAAACACTCTTCTGCGTGCTGGCAATATCCGCCGTCGGCTGGTCAGCGGTTGCCGTCGCGCTACCGTTAATGCTCGCGACATTCGGGATCATTCCCATCAATGACTGGATCGTTGCGCATTTCATCAGTACCGAGTATCGGTCCCGCGTCTATGCCGTGAAATCGGTGTTCTCGCTCGGTGTCGCGGCCGTTGCCGTGAAGGTAACGTCGTATCTCTATGGCGAGTCCGGCAGCTTTGACACATTATTCATGGTTCTCGCCGCCTCGGCTGTGGTCGTGCTCGCTGCGACGGTGGCGCTTCTCCCCGGCGCTGCCGGCCAATCCGCCGCCCGCGCACCGGCAGAGTAGTCACTCGGCCGCCTGGAAACGCGCAATTGCGGCGCGGAGTGTCACTTGAACTACCTGTCCAATCTCACCGCCGTTGCCGGATATATTATCGCGTATGACCGCGCGCATGGCATCGACATGAGCGCCGACGATACTGACCTGGCTATCGATAACGGCGCCCCTCCAGCGCCGCCTCGTACAACATCTTGCCCCCTGCCCGGGGTGACCGGATAGAATAAAACGTGAACTACTGCGATGCCGCACTACAACCTTGCCTTACTAAATTCTGGGACTTGCCGATGGATTGCCCCACCGCTAAGTTGCCCGCGCCTTGGATAACCGTTTCAGAAATGGAGTCAATAATGGCCGATGTGGGTGGCGTAGCCAGCGAACGATTGAAATCCTTCGTGGAGCGGATCGAACGGCTCGAGGAAGAAAAACAAGCTCTCGCCGGCGATGTTCGCGAGATCTACTCCGAAGCCAAAGGTGCCGGCTTCGATATCAAGGTCCTGCGCGCGATCATTCGCCTGCGCAAGATGGACCAGAGCGACCGCACCGAGATGGAAGAGTTGATCGACGTCTACAAGCGCGCGCTGGAGATGAACTGAGTTCTCAGGTTATCCGTCTTAGGTAGGCGACAGCCTCCACGTGGTACGTCATCGGAAATTGGTCGACGGGCACAACTTTCTCCACTTGATATCCGCCATCCGTTAAGGTCTTCAAATCCCTGCCTAAGGTCGCCGGGTTGCACGACACAGCAACAATCACCGGCACCCCGCTGGCCGCCAACGCTGCCGCTTGATCGGCAGCCCCTGCGCGCGGCGGATCGAAAACTACGACGTCGTAGCGGTTCAGCGCCTTGGGCCCAAACGGTTGGGAGAACAAATCACGCACCTCCGTCTCGACGCGGCCGCCCAATCCGGCACGTCCTGCCGCGAGGTCCAGAGCGGCAATTGCCGACGCACTGTTATCCACCGCCAGCACTTGCCCCCCCGCTTTCGCCATTGGCAGCGAAAACGTTCCCAAACCACTGAACAGATCCGCAATCCTTGCTGCATTACCGACTCCGTTCAGCACGATATCCCGTAGCATGTCCTCTCCCGCCTGGGACGGCTGCTGAAACGACCCTATCGGCAATTCGACCGGCACGCCGCCGGCATCCGCCGTGACCGGCAGACGCTGAAGGATCGGCATCGGCTCTTCTCCAAACGCAGCCCCCGATATCCGCGCGATATCGTGGCGTTCAGCTGCCGCGACGATGGCTTCCCGTGCCTCCAAGCCGAATTCGACATCTGTTTCAATCAGCACATCCTTTATGCCATGACGCGGTACGGATATGGCGACATCGGCGCGCCCACCGCCGGATAAAAGGGTATTTACCAAATCCCGCACCGGCCCAATTAACTTCTGCAATTCAGGAATTAGGAGCGGACATGACGCAACGTTTTGAACCATTCCGGAACGGGCCGCATTGAAGCCCATAACAAGGCCTTGCGCGGTCTTAATGGCGGACATGCGAATGCGCCGCCGACTATCCAACGGTGCGCGCCTGAGCGGCTGCATTGACGTTGCGATGCCGTGCCGCGCTAACGCTGCCTCAACGGCCCGCGTTTTCCAGGCTATATAATCGTTTTCCGCAAGGTGTTGCACCTGACAGCCGCCGCATTGTCCGAACAAGGGACAAATGGGCTGTATGCGGGAGGTGCCAGACAGGCGTTCTTCGATCTCGGCTGCAAAACCGTCGCCGCGCTTCATCGTCGGCCGGACGCGGACAGTCTCACCCGGCACCGTGAAAGGCACGAACACCCGAGCTCCATCCCCGAGAGCGGCTTCTCCGTCGCCTTGGCGACCGATACTTCGGATCGTAACGGTTTCAGTCGGACGTGACGGCACCTTGCCGCCTTTTCTTGGCGGACGACGGCGGGGCCTGCGGCTCATAGCTTGCGCAGATCGTCCAACAGTTCGGCCAGAATTTGATTCCAGCCCACGTTCATCGCCTGCACCGCACCGGCAACACCGCCTTCGTTCTGCGGCGTCTCATAGCGGTAGGACTTCAAAAATAGGAGCTTCCCGTCGTCCGGCCTGCGGACGGAGATCTCAAGTTCAATCGCTGCGCTCTCGCTAGTCGTTTTAATTTGCTCCAACCGTCGAATACGTCCGGCCACAACGTAGTCCGGTGCCAAGCGCATCTCCGGAATGACAATATTAGGCGCGACATTCATGGCGCGCAGATACGTCACCAGTTCGTCGCGCAGCATGATCGTCGGCGGTTGTGTCCAAAAATGATAATGGTATTCCTGCAATTGGTTCGGACCGGTTTCTTCGACATAGACGATGGGTCGCCCCGCAGTCAGGCCGTCGGCGGAGAACCGCTCGATCACCAAGGTTCCCGGAAACACCGGCGTAGCCATCGGCGCCGAAGCAGGCACGGCCTGCAAGCGGTAAAACTTGTCTTCGGGCACGGGTGGCTGGGTCGCCGCACAACCGGCGAGTAACATCACCGGGACGAGTATTGCCGCCAGGCGTCCTGCGAAACGCATTTCCATGATCACTGCCCCCCCTTGTCTGCAGGCGCGCTGCTGCCGAGCAACAGCCCCGGGTTTTGGCGAATTTGCCGTGTAAATTCGTACAGATTCCGGGCAGCACCATCCATGTTTTGCGTGATCGAGTCTATGTCGCGCGACAATGCTTCGACGATATAACGGCTTTCCTTGAAGGTCCGCGCAACGTCGCCTTCCTGATCGAGGACCAGGTCATCGACATCGACGAGGATTGAATTCAAGGTGATAAGAACACTGTCGAACTTCTGCGTTGCTGCATTCAAGTTGTCGATCATGCCAATGATCTTGTCCTGGTTCTCCGGCGTTAGGATCGCATTCAACCGACGCATCGTCGTCTGCGCATCGCCGAGGATAAGTTCCAGCTTTTCCGCGATACCGGGAATTCGATCATTTAACGATACCATCATATTCCGCGCGTGCTGCATGGTGTCGCGCGCATCGGCAGCGATCATGCGGCCTTCGCCACCAACTTGCAGGAACTCGTTAATTTGCGTGACGGCACCATCGACGTTCTTAAGCAGCGGCTTGAGATAGCCCTCGGAGAGATCACCGAAATCGCCGGCGACATCTGCAACTGCGGCGAACATATCCGCACGCTCGGCGGCTTTGACTTCACTTTCTGGTTCCAGCGCTGTGCGGCTCTCGCCGGCTTCCAATGCCAATGTCACCGCCGCCAAAAGGCCCGGCGCGGCAATCTGCGCGACACTATCGTCCGGAATAACCCAGCCTTCTGTGACATCGAAGTCGACACGGAACCGCATACGGCCGTCCTTGGGTTCCGGTATCACGTCCGTCACCTGACCAATCGGATAGCCTTCATAGACAACCTGGGTGCCGAACTTCACCCCCGTGACGTTGTTGTAATAGGCGTAATAGCTATCGGTCGAACCGGTCCGTCCCGTCAGAAGTGAAATAGCGATAATCAGGCCGATGATCGCAGCGATCACAAACAAGCCGACGGCGAAATAATTGAGGTTACTCGATCTCACGGATATGTCCTCACAGTCGTGCGGTTCCGGGGCTGGTCTCACCGACCAGATGACTAAGGTATTCGTCGGGATCCAAGGTATCGTCCTCGGGTGTGCGGTTCAGCAGCGCCTGTACACGCTCCGACTTCGACGACAACACTTCTTCGACCGTGCCGATCATCAAAATCTCGCCGCGGTCGAGGATCGTGATCCGATCCGCGATCTTGTAAGCACTATCCAATTCGTGGGTCACGACGACGATGCTCATCCCCATGGCGTCACGCATATCGAGGATAAGATCGTCGAGCGCCGACGCGACAACGGGATCGAGACCCGCAGACGGCTCGTCACAGAATAGAACCTTCGGATCCATGACGATGGCACGGGCGAACGCGGCGCGCTTGATCATGCCGCCGGAAAGCTCCGACGGCATCAAGTCTTCGAAGCCCGCCATTTCCACCACCTGCAATTTAAGCCGCGCCATGATCTCCATTGTTTTCTGGTCGAGCTTCGTGTGCTCATAAAGCGGCAGCATGATGTTTTCGCCGACGGTCATCGAACTGAACAAGGCGCCCCCCTGGAAGGCGACGCCGAGTTTCTTGCGGATATCCAAGAAATCCTTCCGCGATACGGTGTCGATGTCCTGATCCAAAATCCGCATCGTGCCGGAGGTCTTGTTCTCCAATGCCATCAAGTGCCGCAGCAGCGTCGACTTACCCGACCCCGATCCGCCCATGATGACCATGATCTCGTTCTCGCGGACTTCCATGCTGATGCCTTTGAGGATCATACGGTCGCCGTAGTGGGTCACCAGATCTTCAACCTCGATGACGTTACTGGGGCCGCTCTGCGGCCGTTGACGAAGTTTACGCTCTTTAATGATTTCAGCCGGATTACGCATCGCCCGCCCCTTAACGTGTCGCCACAAAAGCGAACAGCATATCAGTCACGATGATCGCCGAGATCGCCTGCACGACGGAGCGCGTCGTCGCCTTGCCGACACCCTCCGCGCCACCCTGCACCCCGGCGCCGTTGACGACGCCGATGACGGCGATCAAGACCGCGAAGATAACGCTTTTGCCCATGCCGTGCCCGAGATCGTCAACCGATAGAATATCGATTGTATCCGACGCATAGCCTGCCAACGAGATACCGATATCTGCGTTGACGTAGAAGCCGGCCGCCGTAAGCCCGACGAACATACCGAACAACGTCAGCGCCGGCACCATTACCAGCATCGCGAACAAAGCCGGCACCACGAGGAAACGCGTCGGGTTAATCCCCATGACCTTGAGCGCATCGATTTCCTGGTTGATCTTCATGGTGCCAATGCGTGCGGCCAAGGCGGAACCGGAGCGTCCGGCAACGAGAATACCCGTAATCAGCGGCGCGAACTCGCGCACCATCGAGAACGCGATCCCCACGGTGACTTGGGTTTCGGCCCCGAAAATCCTGAGCGTGTGGATGCCTTGAATAGCCAGCATAACCCCGATCGTGCCGGTCAGCATGAAGATAATCGGAATGGCGTTGACGCCGATCTCCATCATCTGCTGCACAACGGCCGAAAGGCGGACGGGCTGGCGTTCACGAACGCCAAACAGCAGCCAAAAGACACTCTCAACGACAATCGCGCCGCCGTTGCCCATAGCTTCGACGAAGCCGACGGTACTCTTACCGACGGACTCGATCCGTTCATGCGCGGTCAGCTTACGCTGCGCCACCCTCAATGCCCCCGTTTATTATTTGAACGCGCCTTAATCGGCAACGCCGGTCGCGCCTTCATCACGCGTCCCGTATATTTTAAATACTTTATCCAGACGTGCGAGTTGAAGCACCCGGAGCGCGCCTTCGCTGACACACACCAATGCCAGGTTTTGCCCCGACTTGCGTGCGCTTTGCAGACACTCCACCAGAGAAGCAACTCCCGATGAATCGATGTAACCCACGCCCTCAAGATCGACGAGGAGCGGACGCCCTGTTCCCACTTGGCCCAGAAGCGCTTTTCGCGCGTCGGGCGACGTCTGCAAATCGATATCGCCGCTGAAGGCGACGACCGTCGTCTCGCCGTGTTCGAGGATTTCGTGGTTCATATCATTCCCTGCTTGGTTTCAAGTACTTGACCAGCCGCAATAGATTGCCCCCATCGATGGGCGTGGGCAAGAAGTCTACCTCATCCATCACGGAACGTATCAAGTGCGTTCCCAGTCCACCCGGTCGGACATCGTCCAAATCGCGCGGTTTAATACGTGAGATATCGACCTCATCCGCGTAATCGCGAATCGTCACGATCATCGCGTCATCTCGTTTTCTCACTTCAATTGAAATATCGCCTTCACCTTCCACGCCGTAGGCGTGGCGAATGACGTTCTGACACGCCTCGTCCACTGCCAACACGATATCGCCCGTAGCTGGTTTGTCGAATCCACAGAAGGCCGAAGCCTCTTGAACATTTGTGCGGATCAGCTTCAAACGGCTCGCCTTGGCGCTAACCCGCAACTGCAGAAGCTTCTCGCTCGGCGCAGCGGTCGCGCCGGCTTCCACTGCTTTCGGCGCCCTTCTTGTGTGGACATCAACAAGGCTATCGTCAACAGCAACCATGGTCAGATCGTCCCGCAGAACGGCGGCGCTGCCGACACGTTCGTGCAAGGCCGAGAGCACACTCCCAACCCCACTGGGCAGCATCTCGGCGATGATCTGCTTTAGGCCGTCTAGGCCCAGTTCCACGCCGTCCGAGACGTAACCTTCGGTCACGCCGTCGGTAAAAATGAACAAACGCCCGCCTGCCAGATCGAACTCGGTCTCGGGGAATCCCTCGTCCTCGATCAAGAACGGCGCAATGCCGAGCGGCGGCGCCTCCGCCTCGATCGCCCGGTACTCGCCGTCGGCACTGAGGATTAGCGGCGGCTCGTGTCCAGCGTTGGCGAGGCGCACATGTCCGGATTCAGGGTCGTAAATGCCGTGTACCAGCGTCACGAACATACCGCGCGTCGCGGTCTCGCAGACTTCGGCATTCACAAGTGTTAACAGCCGTCCTGGCTCCTTGATAGACTTCCCAAGGCAGCGCAGTAGGCTGGCGGTCTTAGCCATCATCAGCGCCGCGTTCATGCCCTTTCCGGATACATCGCCGAGTGTAAAGGCGATACGCCCGTCATCGAGCGTGTAGTGATCGTAGAAATCGCCGGAAACGACGCGCGC
Source organism: Rhodospirillales bacterium (assembly GCA_965216765.1). Taxonomy (GTDB): domain Bacteria; phylum Pseudomonadota; class Alphaproteobacteria; order Rhodospirillales; family Casp-alpha2; genus UBA4479. The sequence goes on along the minus strand of OZ244199.1, from coordinate 3,686,691 downwards.
CGGCACGTTCACGCCCTGCACGGGATTCGCGGCATCGCTAGGCGGCGGCAACAGCGAGCGTTGGATCTCGGCGGCCAGCTCAAGTTCGCGCTTCACACGTTCCTGCTCGACCAGTTGTGCCGCCATACGTGCGTTTAGCACTGCCAACGCCGCGCTCGACGCCAGGGCTTGCAACAGATTCAGATCGTCATCGTCAAATAGGCCGTCGCCGCCGCGCTTGTTAATCAATTCGATTGCGCCGAGCCGCTCACCTTTGACGCTCATCGGCGCACATAAGATCGAACGGGTCTTGAAGCCGGTTTCGTCGTCTACAGCAGCGTTGAAATTGGGGTCCTTGCTAACGTCACGGACGATCTTGCCGGCATCTTGCTGAACACAGAACCCGACGATTCCTTGATCCGCGCCGATTTCCATACCGGTGATTTCGACCGGCCCGATACAAGCGTTACAGCGCAACTTCGCCGCATCTTCAGTGAGCATGAACAGCGCACCAGCCTCAGCCCGTACATAGCCGGTGATGCGTTCCACGGCGTTTCGGAGCGTTTCGTCAAGATCGCGCCCCGACGCAAAATCGCGCCCCATTTCCGCCAGCAATTCCAAGTGGTCGTGCACGCGCGGATCGTCCCGGCCCACCGCCGGACGAATGGACACCAAATCGCCGATATCGCCTTCTACCATAGGGAAAACTATGCCCGCATTTTCCAGGCCGGGCAACGAAAGCCCCCTATATATTGCGGCTTAGACACGGACTGCGACGTAGCTACCGGGAGCGTCTTCGATCACCGAGAGTTCGCGATCTCCGGGCGTCCGTGCCGGCACCTGGCCGCCGGTGTGCTTGGCGACCCATTTCTGCCAATCGGGCCACCAGGAACCTTCGTGGCGCTTCGCCTTCTCCAGATACGTCTCCGGATTCGCCGGTGTACGAGAATGCGTCCAGTAACAGTATTTATCGGCCATGGGCGGGTTAATGACGCCGGCGATATGACCGCTCGCCGAGAGCACGAAGCGCTTCGGCCCCTTATAGATTTGTGTTGCCTTGTAGGTCGCCTGCCACGGTGCGATATGGTCGTCTTTGGTCGAGAGCCAATAAACCGGCACATCGACTGACGAGAGATCGATCGGCACTCCTAGCATCGTGATGCCTCCGGGTTCGACCAGCTTGTTCTCCAAGTACATCTTCCGAAGATAGAGACTGTGCATCATCTTCGGCATACGCGTGTTGTCCGAGTTCCAGTACAATAGGTCAAACGCGAGCGGCTCACGGCCGAGTAGATAGTTGTTCACGACGAACGACCAGATAAGGTCGTTGCCGCGCATCATGTTGAAGACTTGGCTCATATACCTGCCGTCCAGGAAACCGTACTTCTCCATGTGCGCATCCAGCCGCGCAAGTTGTTCTTCGTCGATAAAGACGCCCAGTTCGCCCGGCTCAGAGAAATCGACCATGGTTGTGAAGAACGTCACCGATTTAATGCGATCGTCGCCCCGCGCCTTCAGATAGGCCAATGTCGCCGCCGTCAGTGTACCGCCGATGCAGTACCCGATGACGTTTGCGTCCGTCTCGCCCGTCGCCCGCTCGATGGCATCCAGAGCCGCCAGGGGGCCAAGGCGCATATAGTCCTCGAACCCCATATCGGCGAGCGACGCATCCGGATTGACCCACGAGATAACGAAAACAGTGTGTCCCTGCTCCACCGCCCATTTGATGAAGGAATTCTTAGGCTGCAGGTCGAGGATATAGAACTTGTTAATCCAAGGCGGCACGATCAGGAGCGGCCGCTTCGCCACAGTCTCGGTCGCCGGGGCATACTGGATCAACTGCATCAGCTCGTTCTGATAGACAATCTTGCCGGGCGTCGTGGCGACATTCTTGCCCAGTTCGAACGCATCGGTATCAGTCATGGTGATACGGAGTTCGCCCTGCCCCTTCTCAAGATCGCCGAGGAGATGATCGAGGCCTTTCACCAAGTTCTCTCCGCCCGTATCTGCGGCCGCTTTCAGAACCTTTGGATTTGTCGCAACGAAATTTGTCGGCGACATCGCCTCCAGCCATTGCCGGGTATAAAACTTCAGCTTATCGCGGGTCTTTCCGTCTAGACCGTCGACTTCGCCGTATTGCCGATCAAGCCAATCGGACGCCAGCAGGTACGATTGCTTGATGTGGTCAAAGACCGCATCTTCGGACCATGCGTCGTCCTTGAAGCGTCGGTCGCCCGGCTTTGGCTCGATCACCGGGTCTGCCGCCTCGCCGGACAACCGTTTTGCCGTCGTTTGCCAAAGATCTGCGTAGCTACGAATTAGTTCTGATTGCGCTTCAGCGAACTTGGCGGGGTCGGCGATCATCTTGGCCGTCGCATCGGCGAACATGTTCATTAGGGAAGCCGGGTCGGCAACGCTATAGACGTCTCCGCTCCGCTGCCGGTCCAAGAACGTCGCGACTATCCTCTGCGTCCGCTCGGCAAACGCACTGTACATTTCGGCGTTTCGCTCCGTATCTGACAAGTCGAAGGGCTTCGATTTATCCGAGGAGGTCTCTTTGTCGGTCATATTCCATTCCATGTTACCGGCCGGTAGCTTAGAGCACCTTCGTGTCGGTTTTAAGTGGCAGAAGCGACATTCGAAGTTATAAGTGCCGCATGACGAATACTAAGAATACTTTTCAGAACACTCCGTACTTTACTCTGCCCCGTATCATCGCGCTGCTAACGACGCTGACGGCGATTGTCCTTTTGGTCATGCCGGCGCCAAGTGGCGTCGAGCCGATTGCACTCAAAGGCTTGGGTGTTTGCCTGTTTGCGGTGGGCCTATTCGCGACGGTGGCGGTATCGGAGCATCTCTCGGCGATGTTGTTCATGGCCGTGGCCATGATCATCGGCATTGCCCCTGCTGACGTGGTTTTCTCCGGCTTTCATTCGACGGCCTTTTGGCTGATGTTCGGCGGCATCATCATCGGCGTCGCCGTGCAGCAGACGGGCCTCGGCCGCGTTATCGTCTCGTCGGTTTTGGGGCGGTTCCTAGGTGGATACACATCACTGGTCATTGGGATCGTTCTGGTCTGTATCCTTTTGTCCTTCCTAATGCCGTCGACCATGGGGCGCATAATACTCTTGGTGCCGTTGATGTTGGCCCTTGCCGATCACATGGGCTACGCCCCCGAAAGCAATGAACGTAAAGGGATATTGTTGGCGGCAATTTGTGGCACCTGGATGCCGGCGGCCGGCATTCTGCCGTCAAACGTGCCCAACATGATCCTAGCGGGTGTTTCGGAACGGTCCTTCGATATCGTCTTCAATTACGGCAGCTATCTGATCACACAGTTCCCGGTAAACAGCGCCTTCAAGGCCATGACGCTGATCGCGGCCATCCTCTTTCTGTTCCCAGGCAGTAGTAAGTCAACGCAGCCGCCCGATTCCCAAGAGACACCACATCCGCTCCGCGCGGATGGAAAATTTCTCGCCGGCGTACTGGTTATCACCATCGGTCTATGGGCGACGGATTTCTGGCACCACATCTCACCGGCTTGGATCGGCCTCGCAGCGGCAATCATCTGCATGATGCCCGGAACGGGCCTGCTCTCACCGGAAGATTTCAAGACCAAGGTTAATTTCCCATCGACCATATATCTGGCGGGAATTCTGGGGCTGGGCGCCGTTCTCGTCGAAACCGGCGCCGGTGATATCATCGGCGACTGGCTATTAGCGCACGTGCCCTTGTCGAAAGATGCACCATTTACGTCCTTTGTTTCCATGATCGGCCTGGGTATGGCCGTCAGTGCCGCGGCGACGGTGCCGAGTGTGCCGGTGATCGTCGGCCCCATGGCAGATCAAATCGCAGCTATGACAGGCTTTCCCATTGAAACCGTACTGATGAGCCAAGTCATCGCCTATACCAGCATCTTCCTGCCCTATCAGGTGCCGCCGCTAGTCGTCGGATTTTATCTAGGCGGCATTTCGCTTCGAGATGGCGCCAAAGTCATCCTGGCTCTGGCACTTATTGCAGTTCTTTTGGTCATCCCGCTCAATTACCTTTGGTGGTCCTGGCTCGGCTTATTCGGCTGAGGCCCAGGCATGAAAAAGGCCGGGATCTCTCCCGGCCTTGATCTTCTAACCACTGACGTTGAGTTACATTGCGGAGAAGTCGTAGCCCGCCGAACCCCACCAGTAGACGGCGGTGAACAGGAACAGCCATACGACGTCAACGAAGTGCCAATACCAGGCGGCGGCTTCAAAGCCGATGTGTTTTTCCGGCGTGAAGTGACCCTTCACGGCGCGGAAATAACAAACCGCCAAGAAGATCGTCCCGACGATCACATGGAAACCATGGAAGCCGGTCGCGAGATAGAACGTCGAGGAATAGATTCCGTCGGTGAAACCAAACGTGGCGTGCCCATACTCATAGGCTTGGCAAGCCGAGAATAGGACACCCAAGATGACGGTCCAAAGGATTCCGGCGGCACCTTTTTTATTGTCACCAAGGCGGATCGCATGGTGCGCATAAGTTACCGTCACACCAGAGGTCAACAGAATCAACGTATTCAAAAACGGCAGATCCCAGGTCGGCAGAGGAACAATGCTCTCCGGCGGCCAGGTCGGCGAGGCGACGAAACTGAGCGCCGGGATTGCGGCGTTGAAGTACGCCCAGAAGAACGCAAAGAAGAACATTACCTCGGACGCGATGAACAGCAACATGCCCATGCGCAGGCCGTGCGCGACTTCTTCGGTGTGGTCATGGCCGTTGCGTGATTCGGCAATGACGTCGCGCCACCACAGGATGGCCGTCGCAACTAAAACCAGCAAACAGACCAACATCGCCGGCATCGGGCCGCCGTGCATGTACCAGATCGCCGTGATCGCCATCGCGAACGCCGATAAGCTGGCGAACAGCGGCCACGGGCTCGGATTGACGATGTGATACGGATGACTTTTCGCGGCACTCATCGGTGAATTTCCCCCTCGGGTTTGAACGAAAACTAGTTACCCGGCCTTGCCCGAAGGCTCAACCGCCAATTTCTTCTTTCGGTTTGGCCAGACGCGAGACGTTCTTGTCGTCTTCGGCCTGGCGGAAAAACGTGTAGGACAAGGTGATCGTCTCAACCTCGTTCGCATTCGGGTCGTCCTGAATTGTCGGATCCACATAGAAGGTCACCGGCATCTGAACGGTTTCACCCGGCAAAAGCGTCTGCTCGGTGAAACAAAAACACTCAATTTTGACGAAATACTCACCAACTTTGAGCGGCGTGACGTTAAAGGTCGCCGTTCCCGTGATCGGCTCGTCGGTCAGATTTGTCGCCTCATAGAAGGCCAGCGCCTCTTCGCCGAGTTTCAAATCGATCTGATTTTGGACCGGCTTGAAAGCCCAGCCGAGTTTCGGGCTGACATTGGCGTCAAAGCGAACATGGAAATCGACATCCGTGGCCTGCGCCGGTGCTTCGGCGCTGACCCCCGGCGTCCCCCCCAGGCCGGTGACCTGACAGAAGATCTTATAGAGCGGCACGGAAGCGAACGTTAGGCCGACCATACCGGCTGCGACGGTAAAGAAGATTACCGCCGTCCGAAGGTTCTTTTGCCGAACGTTTGCCATATCCGCGCGCTCTCCCTCCGGCCTTACTCGGCCGGCTGCTTGCCCGACATGTCGGGCTGATCTTCGAAGGTGTGGAACGGCGCCGGGCTCGGCACATGCCATTCCAGTGTCGTGGCGCCTTCACCCCACGGGTTCTGCGCCGCCTTGGAACCAGACACCATCGTCTTGAAGAAGATGTAGAAGAACATCAGCGTCCCGATCGCGGTAATCAACGCCCCCATGGAACTGACGTAGTTCCAGCCCGCATAGGCATCCGGATAATCCGGAATACGGCGCGGCATACCTGCGAGGCCCGCGAAGTGCTGCGGGAAGAACAGAATGTTGACACCGATGAAGAACACCCAGAACTGAATCTTGCCGAGCGGTTCGCTGTACTGCTTACCGGTCATTTTACCGACCCAGTAGTACCACCCCGCGAACATCGCGAAAATCGCGGCGATCGCCATCACGTAATGGAAGTGCGCAACAACGTAGTAGGTATCGTGGAACACCAGATCCGCCGACGAGTTGGCGAGCGTTACGCCCGTCACGCCACCGACGACGAATAGGAAGATAAAGCCGAATGCATAGAGCATAGGCGTCTTGAACTCGATGGAGCCGCCCCACATCGTGGCCAACCACGAGAAGATCTTAACCCCCGTCGGCACGGCGATAACCATGGTCGCGGCGGTAAAGTAGGCCCGCGTATCGACATCCAGACCGACAGTGTACATGTGGTGTGCCCACACGACGAAGCCGACGGCGCCGATCGCTGCCATGGCGTAGGCCATTCCGAGATAGCCGAATACCGGCTTCTTGGAGAACGTGGAGACGATCTGTGAGATGATACCGAAAGCCGGCAGGATGATAATGTAAACTTCCGGGTGGCCGAAGAACCAGAACAGGTGCTGCCACAGGATCGGGTCGCCACCACCGGCGGGATCGAAGAAGTGCGTGCCGAAATTACGGTCGGTCAGCAGCATCGTCAGACCACCGGCGAGAACCGGCAGCGCCAGCACCAGCAGGAAGGCCGTTACGAGAATCGACCATACGAACAACGGCATTTTGTGCAGGGTCATACCCGGCGCACGCATGTTGAAAATGGTGACGATAAAGTTGATGGCGCCCAGGATCGATGCGGCACCCGCCAAGTGCAGCGCCAGGATGCCAAAATCGACCGCTGCCCCCGGGTGGAACACGCTGGATGACAACGGCGGATAAACCGTCCACCCGGTGCCAGGCCCGGCGCCCACGAATGCCGAGATCAACAACATGCAAAAGGCGACGGTCGTGAGCCACAGGCTGATGTTGTTCATGCGCGGGAAAGCCATGTCCGGCGCGCCGATCATGAGCGGTACGAACCAGTTGGCAAAACCGCCGATCATCGCCGGCATGACGACGAAGAAGATCATGATAAAGCCGTGCGCTGTCAGCAGCACATTGTAAAACTGGAAATCCTCAATGTACTGGATACCCGGCTCGGTCAATTCCAAGCGGATGTACCAGGACATGCCACCGCCAATCAACGCAGCGACCATCGAGAGCCACAGATACATCGATCCGATGTCCTTGTGGTTGGTCGAGCAGAACCAGCGGGAGAAGAACCCCGGATAATGATCGTCGTGTTCGTCGTGGTGGGTATCGGTTGCTGTAGACATGATCTCAGCCTCTTATCAAAAATTTCAATTCGTCAGCGCTGAACGCCCGCGTCTGCGACGCGGACAGTCGGCTGCGATTTGGGTGTATCGGCGGCGAACTTGACCTTCGCTTCCTCAACCCATTTGGCGAAGTCTTCTTTCGAGACTGCGAGGATCGCGATCGGCATGAAGCCGTGATTGACACCGCACAGTTCGGAACACATGCCGTAGATGGTTTTACCGACATATTTCTCATGAATGCGCGTCCAGGTCTCGTTGATCCGGCCCGGCATGGTATCGAGCTTGATTGACAGCGACGGCAACGCCCAGTTGTGGATCACGTCGTTCGACGTCATCAACAGACGGACATTGGTTTCGACCGGCAGAACCACTTTATTGTCGACGGACAACAAACGTGGCTGACCTTCTTTGAGTTCATCTTCCGGAATGATAATGCTGTCGAACGCGAAATCCCCATGGTCCGGGTACTGATAGTTCCAGTACCACTGGTTACCGGTGATCTTCAGCGTCATGTCGGCTTTCTGCGTGTGGTGCGCAAAATATAGGTGATCAAGAGAGGGAATCGCGATACCGGCAAGGATCAGGACGGGAATGACGGTCCAGGCGACTTCCAAAAGCGTATGGTGGGTCGTCTTCGACGGCACCGGGTTGTTCTTGGCGCTGAAGCGGATGGCGATGTAAGCCATCAGGCCCAGCACGAACAACACGATCAGAACTTCGATGACCATGAGCTGGAAGTTGAACGCGACGATCCGGTCGGCCGTCGGCGAGGCTGGGTCTTGCAGCCAAAACTGCCACGGCTCGGAGCGCGCATCGCCATTGGGACCTGCCAGAGCGCCCCCCGTAGACAACAGCGCGCCGATCAGCGCAGGTACGAAAAACTTAAGCTTATTGAGCATAGTCTCACCTGACCAAAGGCCACCGTAAGGTCGGCGGCATTTTATTGATTTCCCACACCGGGCGTAGCCCGACTCTCTCGAATAGTGCCGTTTTAATGCCGTCAGCCCCGGGGAGCAAGCCAGCAATCCGGTAAACCTCCGTTTTTACAACGGATTTTAGTTGTTTTGCCCCCGGATATCCCCCAAGACAAGAGATTACAGCCTGATTTCAATGATTTCGAGAGCAGTGCCGGACCTAGTATTGGCGAAAAGACAGCACCTTTCTGTAAAAAATCCGTGCAATTTACGGAACGAACGCCTAAATCCAGCGCGTAAGATTTCAGCCCGCGCAAAGTAGCGAGGAACGACATAAAATGTCCGAAAACGATTCCATGACCGACGGCGCCGACAAGAACACCACTCAAAAGTCTGGGATGGGCCGCCGCAACTTGCTTTTGGGTCTCATCCTGGCAGCTGCTTCGCTGATCATGTACGCCAGCATCTTCTGGCGTCTCTCGGTCAATCCGCTCAGCTGATCCTTTCGCTTTTTACTTGTTGGATTGATGTAGGCCGCCCAAATGGACGCTCAGATGCTGGTTCATTCGAACGCGTTCTTGAACGCTGTTTCGGTCATATTCCTTGCGCTCGGATATGCCGCCATCAAGTCAGGTGACCGCCAGCGGCACAAGAAGATGATGCTGTCGGCTCTTGCAGCGTCAGGTTTGTTTTTGATTTCATACGTCATATACAAATTGAACAGTGGATTCGCCCAGTTCGGCGGCGAAGGCATCATCCGCCCCATATACTTCACCCTGTTGATCATCCATGTCATCGGCGCCATCGTGATCGTTCCGCTGGTCCCGGTCACGGTATTCCGCGCCTTGGCCCAACGTTTCGACAAACATCGCATGATCGCCCGTATTACCTGGCCGATTTGGATGTTCGTCGGCATCTCCGGTGTCGTTGTCTACGTGATGGCGGTTCACATTTATCCGTATACGGGCGTCTGATCATATGTTCCGTCCGGCGCAGGACCAGCGCTGGGACCCGATAGAAGGATTCCGTCCTTCACTCGCCGCCCCCCGCGCCCAGGCGGAATTACGCGCCTGGAGCATCATTGCCGTCGGCGCCCTGGCCATCGCAGGCGTGTTCGCACTTCTACTCGTTCTTGGACGGGTGATGCATGCCGACGATGTCTACCCTTGGCTACTGGCATATTTCGACAAGTTCCTGATTGTCCACGTCAATTTCTCTTTCATCGTGTGGTTCGTTGTTTCCGCCATCGCCTTCATGCACGTGGGGGCTTATCGGCTCGGTGACGGAAATCCGACGCTGGCAAACATGGGACGATCATCGCTTGGATTCGCGGCGTTGGGATTTCTTCTGATTGCCGGTGCGGCGCTGACAGGCGGTGAGCCGTCGAAGAACAATTACATCCCGGCAATCGTCCATCCCGTCTTTTATGTCGGCTTGCTGGCGTTCGCCGTCGCCGCCGTGATCGCCAGCGTTCGCATCCTGGCGGGCGGCGCATCCCGAAAAGGCGCGCTTGAGCCGATCGGCGCAACCGGGCTTGCCTCCGGCGGCATACTGATTGCCGCAGTGATCGCCTTTGCCATCTCATGGAACCGCGCCGGCGGCATGCCCACCGATGCCGCGTCCAACGAAGACATCTTCTGGGCCGGCGGACACATCCTGCAGTTCCTCAACGTCGCCGTCATGGTCGGAGCTTGGACCATCCTCGGCGGCCGCGCGCTCGGACGTCCCGCCGTTACGCCGCGGCTAATGATGCTCGCCATCAGCCTGCTTGCACTGTTGGCAGCGGTCGGTGTCGGCCTACTTTTCATCGAAGCGCCGCTTTCCGCCGACGAACGTTATCTGTTCACACAATATCAATATGCCCTGGCACCGGTGCCAACCTTCGTTGGCGGCCTGATCGTCGCCGCCCTACTGGCGAGCCCTCGCTTGGACGGCAATACCGCGATCCTCGCCCGACGCACGTTAGTCACATCGCTGCTTGTCTTCTTTACCGGCGGCATCCTCGGCATCTTCGTGGACGGCGCCGACACGCGCACACCGGCCCACTACCACGGCGTCATCGGCGGCGTGAATGTCGCTTTGATGGGATTTTTCTATCTTTTCGTACTTCCGCTCTTGCAGCGAAGTCTCATTCGGACCAGATGGGCAACAGTGTCCATCGTGCTCTATGGCACCGGGCAGTTCCTGCATAGCCTTGGATTATTCATTACCGGCGGCTACGGCGCGCCGCGCAAAGTCGCTGGTGCCGTGGACTTGGATATTCTCGGCAACTGGATCGGACATGCCGGGATTGGCCTCGGTGGGGTGATTGCTGTCATCGGTGGCGTGATGTTCATTTGGATCGCCGGCCACAGACTATTAAAACGCGTGGATTGAGCAGCCTTCGGCCTGGAAACATAGAGTGCGATGACTTATAAGGCGGATCAAGCAACCCAAGACGGATCGAACATGAAAAAACCTGGCCCCCAGGCAGCGTTGTCGACGCCGCTGGAAAACCCGGAAAGCGACACGGAACCCCGGTTCCGTCTGAACGACTTCGTCGTCCTGATGAAGCCGCGCATTATGTCGCTCGTCGTGCTGACGGCGCTTGTTGGTCTTTTGATGGCCCCGGGTGGTGCTGACGCCGAGACCGGTCTAATAGCGATCATCTGCATCGCCCTGGGCGCGGGCGCCGCCGGCGCCATTAACATGTGGTATGATCGCGACATCGATCAGGTCATGCAACGGACCCAGGCCCGTCCCCTGCCGGGCGGCCGCGTCGATCCGCAAATCGCGCTTTGGTACGGCCTCGTGCTTGGGATAGGGTCCGTCGTCATGATGGCCGTTGAGGTCAATCTGGTGGCGTCCAGCTTGCTGGCACTGACAATCCTTTATTACGTCTTCATCTACACCGCGTGGCTAAAACGCCGCACGCCGCAAAACATCGTCATTGGCGGTGCCGCCGGCGCATTCCCGCCGCTAATAGGCTGGGCCGCCGTGACCGGCAGTGTCGATCCGGGCGGCATCGCGCTGTTCATGATTATCTTCCTGTGGACACCGCCGCACTCATGGGCGTTGGCGCTATTCCGGACCGAAGATTACGCCGCTGCCGGCGTGCCGATGATGCCCGTTGTCGCCGGTCAACGCGAAACCAAGCGCCTGATGCTGATCTATACGGTACTGATGATCGCCTCGACCGTTGCTCCCGTTGCCCTAAGCGTATCCGGTGCATTCTATCTAGCGTCGGTGCTAATCCTCGGCGGTATCTTTTGGGTTCGCACTTGGCGTCTTTGGAAAGAAGACGGCATTACCCGCGCCAAGCCGCTGTTCCTGTATTCGATCCTCTATCTGTTCTTAGTGTTCCTGGCGATGATCGCCGACCGACTGATCTTTATCCCTGTCATCTAAATGCCTGACACTTCCGGCAACGCCGCTTACGACGCCTTGGAAGCTCGCTTTCGCCGCATTGCCTTGGTCGGCGAAGCCGGCGCTGTACTGCATTGGGATTACGCAACGCAGATGCCCGAAGGCGGCGCCGAGTCTCGCGCCGATCAACTGGCAGAACTGCAGGCAATCACGCACACGCTGCTGACGTCCACCGAAACCGAAGACCAAATCGCCGCTGCCCAGGACAGTGCCTCCTCGCTGGACGAATGGCAGACCGCCAATCTGCGCGAGATGGCACGGCGCGTCCGGCGCGCCCGCGCGCTCGATGAAGCCTTTGTTACCTCATTCGCCAAGGCCAGCAGCGCCACCGAACAGGCCTGGCGCCACGCCCGTGCCGAGAACGATTTCTCTATCGTCGAAACATTGCTGACCGACCTCACCGAACTCGTACGCGAGAAAGCTGTCCGCATCGGCGAGGTCTTGGCGCTTGATCCTTACGACGCATTGCTGGATGCCTACGAGCCTGGCGGCCGCGCCGCTAAGATCGACCCGGTATTCGAAGACCTGGCCCAGTTCCTTCCACCGTTTCTGGAAGAGGTGCTGGCACATCAAGCTGCCGAGCCTGCGGCGCTCGCCCCGAAAGGCCCGTTCCCTGAAGCGACGCAGCGTGACCTCGGCATCCGCTTCATGGAAATTCTCGGCTTCGATTTCTCGCGCGGCCGTATTGACGTTAGCCATCATCCTTTCTGCGGCGGTGTGCCGGACGATGTCCGCATCACCACCCGCTATGACGAAGAGGACTTCACCTCGGCGCTAATGGGCGTTTTGCACGAAACCGGCCATGCGCTCTACAGCCAGGGCCTGCCCACCGAGTGGCGTCTCCAGCCGGTCGGTGACGCACTCGGCATGTCGATCCACGAGAGCCAGTCTCTTTTGATGGAGATGCAGGTGTGCCGCTCGCGCGCGTTCCTGGCGTTCGCGGCGCCCGTAATGCGGGAGACTTTCAGCGGCCAGGGGACAGCGTGGGAAACGGAGAACCTGATCCGGCTCTATCACAAAGTGGAGCGCAGCTTCATCCGCGTCGACGCCGACGAGGTTACGTATCCGCTACATATTATCCTGCGTTACCGATTGGAGCGCGCGATCCTGGCGGGCGATCTGCAGATCAAGAACCTACCAACCGCATGGAACGACACCTTCAAGAGTCTGATCGGCCTAGACGTGCCGGACGATGCAAATGGCTGCTTACAGGACATACACTGGTTCGACGGCGCCTTCGGGTACTTTCCGACCTACACACTCGGCGCCATGACGGCGGCGCAACTCTATCAGGCCGCTAAATCGCAGGATGCTGCGATCCCCGCAGGGATCGAGAAAGGCGACTTCACGCCACTGTTGTCGTGGCTGCGCGAAAACGTGCACAGCCTCGGCAGACGCCTGCCGGCGACGGACCTATTGGCCGAAACGACGGGGCAGCCGCTACAGGCGGCGCCGTTTAAAGATCATCTGCGGGCGCGGTATCTGAACCAATAATTGATTTCGTCGTCCTGAACTTGATTCAGGACCTACTTCTCAACGCATTCGATGCAGCCGGAATTACAATGGATCCTGAATCAAGTTCAGGATGACGCACCTAAAGGAGCGTCACTTCACCCAGCCTTTCTCTTTATAGAACGCTTCAGCGACGGGATGCAGCGGCGCGCTTAGCCCTTCCGAGACCATTTGTTCGGGCGTTGATGCCGCATATGCCGGGTGCTTGGCCTGGAACGCCGCGAAATCATCGAAGACCACGTGTATCAGTGCTTCGATCAACTTGGGATCGGTCTTCTCGGTCGCGACTAGTGTCGCCATGACGCCGAAGGTATCGACCCTCTTTTGGCCGTCCCAATAAGTCCCGGCGGGAATTTTCACCTTACCGTAATAAGGGCGTGCCGCAGAAGCGAGTTTGCGCACCACGGTTGCTGCCGGTTCGATCAACACGCCGTTGCATTCACCCACTGCTTTGGCCATGGCGCCGTTCGGCACGCCAACGGCATAGAAAAACGCATCAAAATCGTTATTACAGAACGCGTTGACCTGATCGCTCGACGGCAGTTCGCTAACACTGGCGAAGGTCTCCGGTTTCCAGCGCTGAACGTCGAACATTTCCTCGACCGTGCGGCGGTGGCCCGATCCTTCGTTGCCAATGTTAATACGCTTGCCCTTCAGATCGTTCCAGCGGCGGATCTTCGCATCACGATTGGCAACGATCTGTATCGGTTCCGCATAGACCGAGAAGACGGCACGCAATGTCGGAAAGGCTTCGCCGTTCCAGACGCTGGATCCTTTGTAGGCATGGAACTGCCAATCCGATTGCGCCATGGCGAGAGTGATCTCGCCGGCGGCCAGAGACTTTATATTGGCGACGGAACCACCGGTTGATGGTGCTTCGCAAGAAATCCCCTTAGCCGAGAGTAAATCACATAGTGCGTTCCCGGTCGCGTAGTAGACCCCAGTCGTCCCCCCCGTACCGATGATGATCTTTTCGGACGCAACTGTTTGCCCTGCCACCATAACGATTGCCAGAACAGCGACTGTCGAGAATACCCGCATTTTATTTCCCCACGTTGATGTAAGATATGATGCCCCAATGCTTGAACGCCTTCAACAGTCTGCGACGTGCTTGTTTCGGCCAATTTCTGTCGATAGTTTAGCGACTGCCGGACGCGCGGGGATGCGCGCCGAGGGAGGATGACTTGCGTTACATTTCGACCCGGGGCCAAGCTCCGGAACTTGGCTTCGAAGACGTTTTGTTGAGCGGACTTGCACGGGACGGCGGATTGTACGTCCCAGCTGAATGGCCCCAACTCAGCAACGATGACCTTAAGGCCATGCAGAGCCTGTCCTATAACGATATGGCGCTCCGTATCATCAGTCCTTTCGTCGGCGGCGCCATCAATGATGACGATCTCGCCGGCATCATTCAGCGCGCCTACGCTACGTTTGAGAGCGACACGCCGGCACCCTTGGTAGACATGGGCGACGGCACACACCTGATGGAGCTTTTCCACGGCCCGACCCTCGCCTTCAAAGACGTGGCGATGCAGTTTCTGGGCGGCGTCTTTGATCACGTGCTGAATGCACGTGGCGAACATATCACCATCGTCGGCGCGACGTCCGGTGACACCGGTTCCGCCGCGATCGAGGCCTGCCGCGGCAAGGATGCCATTGATATCTTCATGCTGCATCCCAAGGGTCGCGTTTCCGAAGTGCAACGCCGTCAGATGACCACCGTGCTGTCGCCGAACGTCCACAACCTCGCCGTCGAAGGCACCTTCGACGATTGCCAGGACCTCGTAAAAGCGATGTTCAACGATCAGCCGTTCCGCGACCGGCACCATCTGTCGGCCGTCAACTCGATCAATTGGGCGCGCGTCATGGCGCAAATCGTCTATTACGTTTACGCAGCACTAAAACTCGGCGCGCCGGACCGGCAGATTTCATTCTCCGTGCCGACCGGCAACTTCGGGAATGTCTTCGCGGGTTATGCCGCCAAGCAGATGGGCGTACCGATCAAACGCTTCATCGTCGCGTCCAACGCCAACGACATCCTGGCGCGCTTTTTTGCATCGGGTGAGATGAAGACCGAAGGTGTCGTGCCGACCCTGAGCCCGAGCATGGACATTCAAATTTCGTCCAACTTCGAGCGTTTACTGTTCGATATGGTCGGTCGCGACGGCAACAAGGTAACCGAAACCCTGAACGGCTTCCGCAAATCAGGCAGCTTCAAGGTGCCGCAAGAGATGCTCGACGAGGTGCGGCGCGCGTTCGATGGTGCGCGCTTCGACGACGACGAAACCAAGGCGACAATCCGCGAGGTGTATGAAGAGCACGGCATGCTGATCGATCCGCACACCGCCGTTGCGGTTGCAGCGGCACGCGCACTGCCCGGAACCGACGGTGCGCCAATGGCGGTCTTGTCGACGGCCCATCCGGCAAAATTCCCCGATGCCGTCGAAGCCGCAACTGGGGTCCGGCCGGGCCTGCCTGAGAAGCTTTCCGATCTATTCGAGCGACCCGAAAAGGCCGACGCGATTGCCAACGAACTTTCAGCCATCGAGGCCTTTGTCGACGGCATAAAGGAAGCAGTATAAATGAGCGTCCGCGTCACCACCCTCGATAACGGGATGCGTGTCGCAAGCGACACCATGCCGACGGTCGAAACGGTGAGCCTCGGCGCCTGGATCGAAACCGGCGCCCGCGACGAGCACGCCGGAAACAACGGCATCTCGCATCTTCTGGAGCACATGGTCTTCAAAGGCACCGAGCGGCGCTCGGCCCGCGCAATCGCCGAAGAGATCGAAGCCGTCGGCGGCCACTTGAACGCCTACACGTCTCGCGAGAACACCGCCTACTACGCAAAGGTCCTTAAGGAAGACACCAGCCTCGCCGTCGATCTGGTCTCTGACATCGTCATGAATGCGACCATGGACTCCGGCGAGTTGGAGCGCGAAAAGTCCGTCATCTGCCAGGAAATTCATCAGGCGCACGACACACCCGACGACATCGTCTTCGATTTTCTGCAGGAAGCCGCCTATCCGGCGCAGGCCGTCGGCCGACCGGTGCTGGGCACCGAAGACATCATTCGCGCCATTGATCGCGACGAAATTTGTGGCTACCGCGCTCAGGGCTATACAGCGCCGGCGGTCGTCTTTAGCGCCGCCGGAGCCATTGATCACGACTATCTGGTGGACACCATTGCCGATACCTTCAGCACTTTGCCCAAGACGGCGCGCATGCCACGTGAACAAGCTGTCTACAGGGGTGGCGAAATGCGCATCGACCGCGAGCTTGAGCAGGCACATGTGCTGATCGGGCTCGACAGCGTCGGATACAAGGATCCGGATTTCTATGCCGCGTCCGTGCTGTCGGTATTGTTCGGCGGCGGCATGTCGTCGCGCCTGTTCCAGGAGATTCGTGAAGAGCGTGGCCTCGCCTACTCTATCTATTCGTTCCTGTCGTGCTTCGAGGAGGCGGGCCTGTTCGGCATCTACGCCGGTACCGGCGCAGACGAACTAACTGAACTGGTCCCGCTGATCGCCGAGGAAACCGCTAAAGTCGTCTACGATGTGACACCGGAAGAAACGGCCCGTGCGCGGGCACAACTTAAAGCCAACATGCTGATGGCAAGGGAAAGCACGTCAGCGCGCGCCGAACAACTGGCGCGCCAGATCATGGTTTACGACCGTCATCTGCCGGTCGACGAAATCGTCGCCGAGATCGAAACCGTCGATGATGCTGCCGTTAGAGCCGTCGCAGCGCGAATTTTCTCGGGCGCACCGACGCTGGCTGCCATTGGCCCCATCGCCCGACTGGAAAACGCGGAACGCTTCTCCGGCCGCTTCGCCGCTTAATAATGGCGATGCATCCCGCCAACGTCCTGATCGAACCGGGACATTTCGTCCGCCATCCACAGGCGCCTGAACTGGGCCTAGGCCGCGTACAGACGGTCGTCGGCGACCGCATCACGGTGAACTTCGAGAACGCCGGCAAACTGATCGTTGATGGCTCGGTTATCGAACTAGCGCCTGCGGATCCGAACAGCCCGGACTGACCGTCAGCATTTCCTACCACACACATTTCGTCATCCCGGACTTGATCCGGGATCCATGGTGCTAATCGGCAATGATCTAACCGTGCAGAAATGGGTCCCGGATCAAGTCCGGAACGACGATGGAGATATACTTCGGCAGACACCCAAATTTACTGCCACTTTACCCCTTATCGGCGTCCATCACTTGCTTCAAGTATGCCGGGTCGCCGCCCAGTTTATCGAGACCGGCACGCTCCAGTTGCAATCGCATCGGCGAGCGGCTGTCCAGACTGCCCCAACCGCGCGCTTCGAGCGCTTCCGTCATTTCGGCGAGAACCAGATTGATGACGCGCATCGGCACACCGACGTCGCGGCCCAACTCGGCGGCCAGCCCGACGTCCTTATGCGCGAGGCGGAGAGCAAACTGCGGCGGGTCGTACTTATCGACAAGGAACTGACTGGTCAGACGGTCGAACGGCCGCCCACGCCCGACAGCGCCTTGGCGCACGGCCTCCCACAAACTCGTCGCATCCAACCCGGCTTTGACACCGACGGAGAACATTTCCGCCATCGCCGTTTGGAATGCGTAGCCCGTGGCATTGTGAACCAGCTTGGCAATCGATCCGGCACCGATATCACCGATATAGCGAACCTGATCGCCCATCGCGTCTAGGGCGTCGCGGTTAGCCTCGAACACCTCCTTGTCACCGCCGACCCAGACCGCGAGCTTGCCGCTTTCGGCCCCGGCGGGACCACCGCTCACGGGGGCATCCAGATAGTGCAGACCGTGCTCGGCGAACTCGGCGTGCAGAGCACGGACGACAGTCGGTGAGTTGGTCGACAGATCGAAGAACGCCTGACCGGCTTTCATGCCTGCTATCAATCCCGTTTCCGGATCGGCAGCGACCTGTTTCACTTCGGGCGGCCCGGGCAGCGAGGCGAGCACCACATCGGTCTGCTCGGCGACCTCCTTCGGTGTTTCCGCCCAAGCGGCGCCCGCATCCAAGTGTTTGCCCGCATGTTGGCGGCTGATATCGCTGACGATCAGCTCGTGCCCCGCTTTTTGGATGTTGGTCGCAAAATGGCCGCCCATTGTGCCAAGACCGATAAAACCGACGCGCATGTTTCCCTCCGACGTATTGTTGTCGGATCGATTGTCACCGAAAATTACGGGAACGGCAAAGTAGGTCTACCCGCGTGCCGAGAAAGACAGGGAACGTGTCGCTAATCCTGCTGATCGTCCAAGTAGGCTTCAACGATCTGGTAGATCGCTTCCGCATCTTCGGCTGAGCCGGTGAAGACGAGATTCGCCGTTTCTCCATAGATGTTCATGGCATATCCCCGCGCTTCGAAAACTTTCTCGAGGGCCAAGATGAACGGCATAATGACTTGATCGTTGAGGCTTTCGGCTGTCGGACATGCGTCCATCCGTTGAATGAGGTCGCGCATGAACATGTCGGCGTCGGCTTTCTTGTCGCCACCACTTTTGTTGCGGTTTCGAGGTCTCTGATTTCTAGGCATGGCCAGCCTCATCCGAGAGCATCAAAGGATCAATGCCGAGTTTAGCCATGGCACGGTCCCATTTCGACGACAGGGTGGTGTCGAACAAGAGATCCGAGTCCGCATCGACGCTGAGCCAGCCATTGGCCATGATTTCGTCGTCGAGTTGTCCGGCGCCCCACCCCGCGTAGCCGAGTGCCAGAAGGCTCTGCTCGGGACCAGCGCCTTCGGCGATAGCCTTGAGGATATCGACGGTCGCGGTTAGTGCGACGTCGTCACCAACGACCATCGTCGCGTCATGCATATAGTCCGGCGAATGCAGCACGAAGCCACGGCCGGTTTCTACCGGACCACCGAACAGCACTTCGATCCCTTGACCCGCCGGCGGCACGTTGATGTCTAGCTGACTCAAAAGATCCGGGAAGGTAATGCTGTCGATTGGCTTGTTAATGACGAGGCCCATCGCGCCTTCCGGCCCGTGTGCACACATGTAGACGACGCTCTGCGCGAACCCTTCGTCTTGCATACCGGGCATGGCGATCAGGAACTTTCCTGTCGTGTATCTCTCTGAAGGCGATTCCGAAGGCAAAAAGCCGGTCATTCGTTGTGTCTCAC
This sequence comes from Rhodospirillales bacterium, assembly GCA_965216765.1. Taxonomy (GTDB): domain Bacteria; phylum Pseudomonadota; class Alphaproteobacteria; order Rhodospirillales; family Casp-alpha2; genus UBA4479. The sequence goes on along the minus strand of OZ244199.1, from coordinate 3,667,507 downwards.
TCACAAGGTCCCGCCAAGAATCCCACTATTATGACACGGGACCGCCAGGGACAAAAATTTGTCTCTCTTCAGATATGCCGCAAACCAGCGGCGTCAACATCCCGTGACGCTGATGCGTCCAACATCCCGTGACGCTGATGCGTCCAACATCCCGTGACGCTGATGCGTCCAACATCCCGTGACGCTAATGCGTCCAACATCCCGTGACGCTAATGCGTCCAACATCCCGTGACGCTGATGCGTCAACATCCCGTGATCTGGGCGCGAGGGGCTTGCAACCGTGTCCGCGATATGGCGAATGCTATCTGTCATGCTGAAACGCCTTTTGATGATTGCGCTTTTTGCGGTGGTTGCCGCCGAAACCGCCGCCGCACCGGTGGCGTCCAAATGGGACGACCGCGAACAGGTGTCTGTGCGCCTCGTTGCCGCGACCGATGGTCTGGGTACCGATGGCGTTGTCCGAGCCGGGATTGAATTCCAACTTAAACCCGGCTGGAAAGTTTATTGGCGTTCGCCTGGTGACGCAGGATTTCCGCCGATCCCGGATTTCACAGAGTCGGATAACGCCACGGCAAGTGATTTGGATTGGCCGGCGCCGCATCGCTTCTCCGTTCTCGGGTTGGAGACGCTCGGTTACAAGGACTCGGTTATCTTACCGTTCACCCTAACGGCAAACGACCCCACGCAACCGGCGACCCTCAAGACGCACATACGCTACCTCACCTGCGACGACATCTGCATCCCCTACGAAGCCGACCTTGAAATGCAGGTGCCACTAGGTGGAGGCGCACTCACGCCGCTGGCGCACAGTATCAACAAATTCGATGCTCTTGTTCCAAAAACCGGAACCGATGCGCGGCTGACCGTTGAACACCTCTCAGCGTACGTAGAAGGCGACGGTCTTTATTTGGTAGCAAATGCACGGTCCGCGTTACCCCTTAGCCAACCTGATCTTTTTATCGAAGGTCCTGCTTCCCTCACTTACGGCGCACCTAAAACGACGTTGAGTGCGGACGGCGCGGAAGCGACGTTCCGCGTCGCGCTTGGCGGTTATGAGGGATCTCCGTCAGCTGCGGTGGAGAATCTTTCCAGTGCCCCCTTCACGCTGACCATCGTAGACGGCATGCGTGCCGTGGAAACGACGCTTCCTCTCGGCGAAGCAAGCGCCGCAGCAGCAACATCAGAGCCGCCGCTGGCATTGATCCTGGCATTCGCCCTGCTGGGCGGTCTGATCCTAAACCTAATGCCGTGCGTGCTACCCGTGCTGTCACTGAAGCTGATGGGTGCCATCAAGCTTGGCGGCAGCCATCCCCGGGACGTGCGCATGGGTTTCCTCGCCAGTGCCGCCGGGATCGTCTTCGGCTTCGCCGTGTTGGCCGGCGCACTGATCGCTCTCAAAAGTCTTGGCGCCGGGATTGGTTGGGGTATTCAGTTCCAGCAGCCTTGGTTCCTGATCTTGATGGCATTTGCGGTAACGCTTTTCGCCTGCAACATGTGGGGCCTGTTCGAGATCCGTCTGACGGGCAAAGTCGTCGACGCGGCACTCGCCGGCAGCGAGCAAGGCGGTCATGCCGGGCACTTTATGCAAGGCGTGTTCGCGACCCTGTTGGCGACACCGTGCTCGGCGCCGTTCCTTGGCACCGCCGTCGGCTTCGCGCTGTCGCGGGGTGCCGGCGAAATTGCGCTGGTCTTCGCCTGCTTAGGGCTGGGGCTCGCCGCACCGTATCTCTTGGTCGCGGCGTTCCCGGGGTTAGCACGGCTTCTGCCCAAACCTGGCCCGTGGATGAGAAGTCTGCGCATCGTTCTCGGCCTCGCCCTTTTGGGCACCGCAGTCTGGCTGGCATTCGTACTGGCGGGCAGCGCCGGGACGGACGCCGCATTGGGGCTGGCCGGTGCGCTGGCGGCGACTATTCTCTGGTTCGCCTTCCGCCAGACCAATCCGATTTTTGCCGGCCGTCTTACCGCGCCACTGCTGATCGTTCTGGTGGCCGTTCCAATGATCGGTGCCTATCAAGGCCATGCCGTCAGCAAGGAAGGACAACGTGCTTCGATATCGCCCATCACATGGCAGGCGTTTGAACCTGGTCGCATACCGGCGCTGGTAGCAGCGGGCAATACTGTGTTCGTTGATATCACCGCCGATTGGTGCATCACTTGCGCCGTCAACAAGCGCCTCGTCCTTGAGACGGAAAAATTCACAAATATCCTTAATAAACCCAATGTCATTGCCATGCAGGGCGACTGGACCCGACCGGACCCCAAGATATCCGCCTACCTCGCTTCATTCGGTCGCTACGGCATTCCGTTCAACGCGATTTATGGCTCGGACGCGCCGAGTGGCCATGCACTGCCAGAACTTCTGACCCCGGACAGCGTATTGGCGGGCTTCAAATCGGCAGCGCCGGACGTAATTGCTGCAGCCGCCCAATAGGCCGAAACTCATAAAGTTCTTTGCAAATCCGCCCCCCCCAACTTATCTGAGTAACGGGCGGACGGTGACCGGCGCCCGACTGCGATAACCAGATTCCTCGGGAGAGACATTATGACCATCAAGGTGGGGGATAAAATTCCCAGCGTTACCGTCAATATCATGACCGAAGACGGCCCCGGCGCCGTCAGCACGGACGAATTTTTTGGCGGCAAGAAAGTCGCGATTTTCGGCGTCCCAGGCGCCTTCACGCCGACCTGCTCGGCCAAACACCTACCCGGTTTCGTCGCGAATGCCGATGCCCTGAAAGCCAAAGGCATCGACACGATTGCGTGCATTTCCGTGAACGATCCGTTCGTCATGGGTGCGTGGGGCAAGGATCAGGGCGTCGGCGATAAAGTCACGATGCTGGCGGACGGTTCGGCAAAATTCGCGACCGCGACCGGCCTGGAGCTTGACCTTGTCGACAAGGGCCTTGGCGTTCGTTGCCAGCGCTTCTCCATGATTGTCGACGACGGTACGGTTCAGTCGGTCAACATCGATGCGGCCGGCACCTTCGAAAAGACCAGTGCCGAGTCCATGATGGGCGAGCTCTGATAGATTATTCGGCGGCGGGTGCCGCCTTTTTGTGTGCGGCACCCTCGCTCTTTCCGCCTTTCGACGACGTCGCATGATCGCTCTCGTCAGCATCCCAGATTTGCTGTGACCGCTCCGCTTCCCTGAGCAACCATTCCCGGAACGCCCGCACTGCAGGCTTTTCCGCTCGCTCAGTGCGGCAAACAAAGTCCACAGAGACATCCGACGGGCACGGCACATTGAACAACCGCACCAGACGTCCCGTCTCCAAATCTTCCCAAACGTGCGCACTCCGCGCCAAGGCCACGCCTAAGCCCTCAAACGCCGCCTGAATTGCCATAGCAGTGTCCGGATAGCGGATACCGTCCCGAAGCGCCGGCTGGTAGACCTCGCGCGGCACATGCGCAGCCTCGAACCAGTATTCCCACCCCGGCGAGACAATATCCGAATACTTAAGCAGCAAAGGCAGCTTGCAAAGGTCCGCCGGCGTTTTTGGCATACCGTGTTCTTCCAGAAAACGCGGCCGAGCCACCGGATAGACGTAGTCCCGCATCATGGTCCACGACGCAAAACCGGGATAGTTGCCTTGCCCCAATCGGATGACGGCGTCGTAATCTCCACGTTGCAGGCTTCGCTCGTCGTTCTGGTGGGTCGCAATCCAAACATCGATGTCGGGATACTCATCGCGAAAGTGCTGTAGGCGCGGCACGAGCCATTTCACTGCCAGGGACGGTAACATCTCGACCCTGAGCGCCGCGTGCCCGGCATCGCTGCGCAGTTCGTCCAAGGCCTCCGTCATATCGTTCAGAAACACATTGACGATTCCCGCCAACCGCTCGCCGGCCGCCGTCAATTCGAGGCGCCTGGGCCGCCGCTCGAATAACTCGATCTCCCACAATTCCTCGATATGACGAATTTGGTGGCTGACGGCACTCTGCGTGATGTTCAGTTCCTCGGCCGCCTTGGTAAAACTCAGATGGCGTGCGGCGGCGGCAAGAGCCCGCAAAGCGGCGGTGGGTGGAAGGTGCGACATTGCCCTTATATCCTCATGCTGAATTTGCATGAATTATACATGAATAAATACTCATGCCTAGAGTGAAAAACTTTCCTTTGCAGCGCAACAAATCATTACCTACCTTAGCCTCAACGAAGCGGCGACGCGGACTGCGCCGTCAAAGGCATGAGGAATGTGACATGTTTAAGACGAAGAGCAATAACGTCGGATCGTTCCTGTTCCCGTCGAACGGGACGACCCGTGACCGCTGGGGCGAGCCGGTTGGCCCAACCACCCGCGCGCCTGAATTTAATCGTGTCGGCACTGCCGATGCCGCGGCCCGCATGCGCTGGAGCCTCGGCCATTACTGAGATTGACGTTATCACCCGCTGACTCCCTGGGCGTTGGTCGCCTCCCGATCGACGCCAAATCCCAAGGTCAGCATCCCTAAGAGGACGCGGTTGCCCCAAACTGGCCGCGTCCTTTTTTTGTCTAATCGCCTATTATCGACCCGGCACCGCTTCGCGGGCTAGCGCGTCGGCGCGTTCATTCTCGGGATGGCCCGCATGCCCCTTAACCCACTTCCATTCGACCTGGTGCGGTGCCAAGGCGGCGTCCAAACGGCGCCATAGATCCTCGTTTTTGACTGGTTTCTTGGCTGCCGTCCGCCAACCGTTCCGCTTCCAGCCATGAATCCATTTGGTGATTCCATCCATGACATAGGTGCTGTCTGTGTGTAGCACCACGGTGGACGGGCGATTGAGGCTTTCCAACCCCTGGATCGCCGCCATCATCTCCATACGGTTATTAGTCGTCTCCACTTCGCCGCCGCTCAATTCCCGCTCATGACCGCGCCAGCGCAGAATCGCCCCCCAGCCGCCCGGCCCCGGATTGCCGCTGCATGCCCCATCGGTAAACATCTCGATGACGTTCTCAGTCGATTCCATAGGCTTCGGGTCCCACTGCATTCAGGTGAAAATTGAGTTTTTCGACGTATTCCATGGGATCTTTCCGCACCACCAGCGCGTGCTCCGGCGTATTGATCCAGTCATAGAGCCGGGTCACCAAGAAGCGCATAGCGGCGCCTGCGCATAGGATCGGCAGCGCCGCACGTTCCGAATCTTCTAATGGTCGAACGGACTGATATCCCGCCGTCAACCGGCGCGCCTTGGTGACATTGAAACTGCCGTCGCGCTCGAAACACCAAGCATTAATGCAAACCGCGAGGTCATAGGCGTAGGCGTCATTGCAGGCAAAGTAGAAATCGATGACGCCGGACAAATGGTCATGTCGGAAGAAGACATTGTCCGGGAAAAGGTCGGCATGAATGACGCCTTCCGGCAAGCCCTCGGGCCATGTCTCTTCAAGCCGCCTCATCGCTGCTTCCAAGTCATTCCCGAGACCAGGCCGCAACGTCTCCGCACCGTCTTCGGATGCGTCCAGCAATGGCCGCCAGGATGTAACCCCGAGGCTGTTCTCACGGCTCAGAACCATGCCTTGCCCGGCCTCGTGGATCATAGCCAAGGTTTCGCCCACGGCACGGCAATGGACTGGCGTCGGACTGCGTGTCGAGAACCCCGGCAAAAAGGTTATCAGCGCTGCCGGCCGGCCGGCAAGTTCGCGCAACGCATCGCCGTCACCGGTTCGGACCGGTACCGGACACGGCACGCCGTTGGCCGCCAAGTGGTCCATTAACGAAAGGAAGAACGGCAAATCCTCGATCCTGACTCGCTTTTCGTAGAGCGTCAGAATGTAAGGACCCGACGTCATCGTGACCAAATAGTTCGAATTCTCGATACCCTCTGCAATGCCCTTGTAGCCAAGAACGTCGCCGAGATCGTATCCGGCCATGAACGCGAGAAGTGCGTCGTCGTCGATTTGAGTATATACCGCCATGATTAGGATCATCTTCTAAAGCTTGGTTTAAGCCGCGCCAAGCATCGAAGCGGCTTTCTGCTAGAATTGAGCGACCGGCAGCATGGGAGCGCGATTGAACGTGCGTATCAGGGGATCAATAGCAGTGGCCTTAACGGCGTTAGCATTCGCCACGCCGAACGCCGCCCATGTGTGGGCCGCCCTGCCGCCGTTCGACCCCGGCGCGGAGATCGTCATTCCGCAGCCAGACCCACTTGTACGGCGCGCGCAACAAGCGCTTTCGAAACTAGGTCTTTACCTCGGCCCGGAAGACGGGCGCCTCAACTACGCAACGGCGACCGCTGTTCAGATTTACCGGCGCAGCAACGACTTGGGCGACTCGTTTCGCGTCGATCAGGAACTCGTCGTCAAATTGGAATACGCCGTCGGCGTCCGCCGCCTTATGCGACAGTTGGAGAATGCGCGGGCTGAAAGCATTCAAGACGCCCGGTCTCGACTCCTCGCCCATCCAGCGACCCGCGATCTGATCCGCGATGGAGACAATATCGAGGCTGCGGACCCAACTCGAGACGCCGACTCCTGCTTCGACAACCCGACAGCACTTTGCTTGCTCGTCGAAGCCTCGGAAAGCGCTAAAGCGATTGCCAAGGCAGAACTCAGGGATTGGGCGCTTGGGGAAATCCTGATCGCCGAGGCCCGCGCAGGACTCGGCGCACGCGCTATGCAGACAGCGGCCCGCATCGGCGACCCGCGCCTGATCATTACCGCACTCCGCGATATCTCGGAAGCGCAAGCCGCCGCCGGCCATCATGAGGCGGCGATCTCTGCCGCCGACATCATCCCCGACGCCGAGAAACGCGCTGACGCGCGTGCCGCCATCGCAGGCATCCAACTGCGACGCGGCGACGCCAAGGATGCGGTCCGGACGGCGAATCAACTGTTGCAGGATCTCGACGTTGTTACCGATCTGCTAAAGCGGATCGATTACCGCACGCGGGCGGCGGTGATCCTCGCCGGTAGCGGGCGCAGGGAAGCGGCAGAGGACGAGTTGCGAATCGCCGAGCACGACGCACGAGAGCTCGAACGGGACAGTTCCCGCAGCGCCGGGCTTCGCCACGTCGCCTCGGCACTTGCCGATATGGAAGAAACATCACGGGCGCTGGAACTATTGAAATCAGTCTCCAGCCCGTCCGACAAGATCCCGGTCCTGATGTCCGCTGCCGAAGCCCAGGCGCGTGCCGGCGACGCCGCATCCGCTTTGGCGACTGCCAGCAGCATTGCCGATGTTCGCTACCGTGCGGTGGTGCTCGGCCGAATCGCCTCGGCACAGGCCGAAGCGGGCCGCCTCGAAGATGCGGACTCGACGCTCGACATTGCGCTTGCAGCGATTGACCGGATCGACCGCCCGTATGCGCGCTCCTACGCCATCAGCCGCGTCGCACTCGCCATGAGCACGCTCTACGATTGGTCGGACACCGATACGGAGGCGAAATCCGCAGGCCGGGATGCGGCCATGGAACGCGCCGTCGAGACCGCCAATCTGATCGATGATCGGCGGCTTCGCGCACACACGCTATGGCTGATCGCCGATCGCCAACGCAGCCAAAAGGGTGGCGCGTGGGAACGCACGGAAAGACTCGCGATCACGGCGACGAGCGAAGTCGTCGGCAACTTGAGCCGGGTGTGGATGCACGCCGACCTCGCCGAAGGCCATGCCCTCAAGGGTCAGGATGACGCCGCCTGGCGCGCCTTCGAACGCGGGCTGGCACTTGCGCGCGAGACAGAAAACACATGGAGCCGTGCCCGCACCTTGGCCAAACTCGCGGCAACTTTGATTCAGCTCGTCGATCCGGGCCGAGGTCGCGAAGCTGCTGATCCATGACGCCTCTCTTGCCGCACATGAGACATGTCTCTAAGTTGCCCGCGGTCGGGAGAATAAGCCCATGTTTTTGACGAAGATCCGTTTCACCGTAGCCATCGCAACCGTTTCTCTATTAGCGGCGTGCAGTTCCTTACCGGGGATGGGCAAACCGATTGTCCAACCGTGCCCGGAATACTTCATTCTTGAAGAAGCGGCGACACTGACGAAATTTCGCGATGGCCCCGGCAGAGACCTGATCGATATCGAATATCAGTCCCAGCTCGGCAAGATCGCGATGGAATGTGTCTCCGACATCGACAAGGATACGAAAGCCGGCGAGATGGTTGTGACGCTCGCCCCCGTGCTGGCCGTCGAGCTCGGCGCCGCCTTCAACAACCCGGAAACAACCCTTCGCACGTTTGTCGCGGTCATCAATCCCGACGATAAGATTCTCTATCGCGAGCAATTGGATGTCCCGGTGTCGTTCAGCGGCAATAGGTCGCGGCTGCTTGTGACAGCGCCGCCGACCGAGATCGTCTTGCCGATCACGCCGGATATCTCGAGCCGCTACTATCGTGTCTACGGGGGCTTTGCGCTGACGCCCCAGCAAGTCGAATACAACAGAAAGAAGATCGACGAAAAGCTTCGCTGATCCGGGGAACGGTTGACTCTGCGTCAACCCTTCTGCGATGATCCGAGCAGTAAAAATCCTCGTTATACCGTTGTGGGAGAGGCTGGCATTGTTTTGGTCGCCGGCGCCGAAGGAGCAACCGCCCCGGAATCTCTCAGGCCAAAGGACCGCAACGGGATGAGGCTCTGGAAAGAGGATGCGGTTCTGCCGCGCCCACCGAAGATGTAAACCCGCTGGAGCGGGTGACACTTTCAGGTTCCGAGACAGAGGGGGCGTCCCGGGTGCGAACTGTTTGTCGCGCCTTGCCTTATGGGACGGTCAACTCTAATGGAGGAACCGCGTGGATCAATCCGACGCACAGCCCCCGAAATCCGTCCCACTAGCGGACCTGCATCGCCGTTACGGCGCCAAAATGGTGCCGTTCGCGGGCTATGAGATGCCGGTCCAATACCCGGCCGGTATTATCGAGGAACATAATCATACCCGTGCCAAGGCCGGGCTTTTCGACGTCTCGCATATGGGCCAAGCATGGCTTATCGGCGACAACGCCGCTGCCGTCCTGGAACGTATCATCCCTGGCGACGTGCAAGCGCTGGAACCGGGTCAGGGCCGCTATTCCATGATCACCAACGACGCCGGCGGTATCGTTGACGATCTGATCGTGACGCGCTGGCATGACAGGCTTTTCATCGTCGTCAACGCAGCGCGCAAGGACATCGATCTACCGATGATCTCTGACGCCGCCGGATCGGATGCAACGCTCGATATTATCGAGGACCGCGCGCTGATCGCCCTTCAAGGGCCGGCCGCCGCTTCTGTTCTAGAGCCGCTAGCGCCGGAAACGGCGGGAATGGCCTTCATGAGCGCCGCCGAGATCGATGTCGACGGCATCCCCTGCCACGTCACGCGGTCGGGTTACACCGGCGAGGACGGCTTCGAAATTTCAATTCCCGTCAACGATGCCGAACGTCTGACCGAGACACTTCTCGGCCACGATGATGTACTGCCGATCGGCTTGGGTGCTAGGGACACGCTCCGCCTGGAAGCAGGACTGTGCCTTTACGGCCATGATATCGACGAAACGACGTCGCCTGTCGAAGCCGGTCTGACCTGGACCATTTCCAAGCGCCGCCGGGAAGCTGCTGACTTCCCGGGGGCTGCCCGCATCCTGGATGAAATCGCCAACGGCGCTTCACGCAAACGCGTCGGCATCAAGCCGGAAGGCCGTGCCCCCGCCCGCGAAGGGACCGCCGTCCATGAGCCGAGCGGCGAGACCGTCGGCGTCGTCACGTCGGGCGGTTTCGGCCCCAGCGTCGGCGCGCCGGTTGCCATGGGCTACGTTCCTGCGGGATTGGCCAAAGCCGACACACCACTGACATTGGCCGTCCGTAAAAACATGATCGACGCCAAAGTCGTCAAAATGCCGTTTCAACCACATCGTTATTTCAAACCTTAAAGCGCTTGCCGCCGCACGACAGGAGTTAAACCTCATGAGCACCAAATACTCGAAAGACCATGAATGGGTCGCCATCAACGGCGACATTGGCACCGTAGGCATCACCGATCATGCCCAAGAGCAACTGGGCGAACTCGTTTATGTCGAAGTTCCGGAAGTGGGCGCGACGCTCGATCAGGGCGACGAAGCTTGCGTGGTCGAGTCGGTCAAGGCGGCCAGCGAAGTTTACGCGCCCTGCTCCGGCGAGATCGTCAAAGTGAACGAAGCTCTCACCGACGCGCCGACGACGGTCAACGACGATGCCGAAAGCGACGGCTGGCTTTTCAAGATCAAGATCGCTGACATGAGCGAGCTTGACGAAATGATGGATGCAGAAGGCTACAAGTCTTATCTCAAGGAACTTGACGAATGACGCGACCCGCTCTCGACGCCCTCGAAAACAACGCCGAATTCATCAATCGCCATATTGGCCCCTCGGTCAATGATACGGCTGAGATGCTTAAGTTCGTCGGTCACGACAGTCTCGACTCCTTGGTCGATAAGGCGGTGCCGAACGAGATCCGCACGTCCGAGGATTTCGACATGCCGGCGTTGACGGAAGCGGACACACTTGCCGAATTGGCCCGCATGTCGGCCAAGAACAAGCCGATGACGTCGCTGATCGGTCTCGGCTACCACGACACGCTCACGCCAAGCGTGATCCTCCGCAACCTGATCGAGAATCCCGGCTGGTATACGGCCTACACGCCCTATCAGGCGGAAATCTCGCAAGGCCGTCTGGAAGCGCTGTTGAACTTTCAGCAGGCAATCATCGATCTGACGGGCATGCCGCTCGCTAACGCATCGCTGCTGGACGAAGGCACTGCCGTTGCCGAAGCGATGACTCTGATGAAGCGCGTCGGCAAAAGCAAAAGCGACACCATTTTCCTGGCCGACGACTGCCTGCCACAAACGATCGCCGTGGTCGAAACCCGCGCCGCGCCGCTTGGGCTTAAAATCGTCACCGGCAATCCAGCCACTGATCTCGATCCCACCGACATATTCGGCGTAGTTCTGCAGTATCCAGGCGTGAACGGCAACGTCGAAGACTACAAAGCGCTGGCCGAGAAGATTCACGACGCCGGCGCACTGCTGACGGTCGCCGCCGACCCGCTGGCATTGGTGGCGCTGACGCCGCCCGGCGAATGGGGTGCCGACGTTGTTGTCGGTTCGGCGCAACGCTTTGGCGTACCAATGGGTTACGGCGGCCCGCACGCAGCCTTCATGGCGACGCGCGAAGATTATCGCCGCTCGGTCCCGGGCCGCATCATCGGCGTCTCCGTCGATGCACAGGGCCGCCCGGCGCTGCGCATGGCGCTGCAAACGCGCGAACAGCATATCCGCCGCGAAAAAGCGACGTCCAATATCTGCACGGCGCAAGTGCTCCTAGCCAACGTCGCCAGCATGTATTGCGTTTATCACGGCCCGGAAGGCCTGAAACGCATTGCCGACCGGGTGCATCGCCTCACCTCAGCCCTCGTCGCCGGCCTTAAGAAACTTGGCTTCGGTGTTGCTAATGAAACCTGGTTCGACACCATTGTCGTCGAGACGCCCGGCAAGGCCGACGAGGTCCATGACCGCGCGGTTGCTGCTGACATCAACCTGCGCCGCATGGGTGCCGATGCCGTCGGAATCTCGCTCAACGAAACGTCTAGCCGCGACACCGTGACGGCTCTTCTCTCGATCTTGTCCGGCAACGATGACCACGGCCTCGACGTAGCGGATCTCGACAGGGACGCCGAGAGCGGCATTCCAGCATCGCTCGCGCGGACCAGCGACATCCTCACGCATCCGGTCTTCAATTCGCATCACTCGGAAACGGCGATGATGCGTTATCTGCGCCGCCTTGAGGAGAAAGACCTGGCGTTGAACCGCGCTATGATCCCGCTTGGGTCGTGCACCATGAAGCTCAATGCCGCGTCAGAAATGATCCCAATCACTTGGCCCGGGTTTGGGCGGATGCATCCGTTCCAGCCTCTCGATCAAGCCGAAGGCTACCTGGAATTGATCAAGGACCTGGAAGAGAAGCTTTGCTACATCACCGGCTTTCATGCCGTGTCATTGCAGCCGAACGCCGGCTCGCAGGGCGAGTACGCGGGTCTGTTGACCATCCGCGCCTATCATAAGGCCAATGGCCAGGGACACCGCAACATCTGCCTGATCCCGTCCAGCGCGCACGGCACCAACCCCGCCAGCGCGGTGATGGCCAACATGAAGGTCGTCGTCGTCAAATGCGACGACCACGGCAACGTGGACGTCGAGGATCTGAAAGCTAAAGCCGCTGAACACGCCGATGACCTTGCCGCCTTGATGGTCACCTATCCTTCGACGCATGGCGTTTTCGAAACCGCGATTAAGGACATCTGTAAGGCGGTGCACGACGCCGGCGGACAGGTCTACATGGACGGCGCCAACCTGCAGGCCATGGTCGGCATTTGCCGCCCGGGCAAGTTCGGTCCCGACGTCATGCACATGAACCTGCACAAAACGTTCTGCATTCCGCACGGCGGCGGCGGCCCAGGCGTCGGTCCGATCGGTGTTGCCGAGCACCTGACACCATTCCTGCCGGGCCACCCCGTGGTGCCGCTGGACGGCCCTAACGGTAGCACTGGTGCGATCTCCGCAGCTCCCTGGGGCTCGGCGTCGATTCTGCCGATCTCGTGGGCCTATATCACCATGATGGGTGGTCAAGGTCTGGTCAAAGCGACACAGATGGCAATCCTCAACGCCAACTACGTCGCCAAGCGTTTAGAGGGTCACTATGACATCCTCTACACAGGCCCGGGGGGACTAGTGGCGCACGAGTGCATCATCGACACACGTCCGATGCAGAACGCCGCGCACCTGACGGTCGACGATGTCGCTAAGCGACTGATGGATTACGGCTTCCATAGCCCGACAATGTCCTGGCCCGTGATGGGCACGCTGATGATGGAGCCGACGGAGTCAGAACCGAAAGAGGAACTGGACCGCTTCTGCGATGCCATGATCTCGATTGCCGGAGAAGCCGCCAAGGTCGCCGACGGTACCTGGTCCGAGGATGATAATCCGCTGGTCAACGCGCCGCATTCTGCCGACGTAGTAATGGCGGAAACTTGGCCGCACGCCTATGGCCGAGAAGTTGCGGCTTTTCCGGTTCCAGGTTTGAAGAGCGACAAGTACTGGCCCGCCGTCGGGCGTATCGACAATGCGCATGGCGACCGCAATCTGGTTTGCTCATGTCCGGCGATCGACGCCTATCAGGAAGCTGCCGAATGACGGACGCCCTCCCGGCGTTAACACGCTGGGAGGGTTTGCTCCGGCGCATATCTGTATCTAGTAGTCGTCATCCATTTGACGGCGTAACTCGCCGACAAGACAGTTCGAACTTTTGGCTAATTGCGCAGGTTGAAACAAATTCCCCGGTGCGGTCTCCGGCATGATGCCGGCGATCTCCAGAATCAACTTTCGGCGTACTGCGCGGGCGTAATCGTCGAAACCGTTGGCAACGATGATGAATGCCCCCGGTCCGCCGATTACGCAATCCGTATAGTACAGGTCTAGATCCTTGATCTGACGTCGACCGAAGCGGCTCGGCCGGTCGTTGACGATCGGTAGCCCATTGACCGTCAATCGTCTTTGCAGCACTTCGTCACGGGTCAGCGCGACCTGCGGCCCCTCATTGTTGGCGCCATCGCCGGAAATATCGATGACACGCCGGGGGCCTCTGAAAGGGTTACGCTCGAACGCTGCTGCGCCCGCAATCATGGCGCCGCTGATGGACGTCCAGACGTTGGTGCGTGTCGGTATCCAGGCCAGCGCATCGGCAAACGCCAACGCCGTCTTTTCGTCGTGCACGCGCTGCCAGTCGACAAGGAAATCCTGATGATGGCTGCCTGCCCATTCCATATAGGTAACGGCAATCGCGCCATGCAGGCCGTTCTGGATCGCCTTGATGACCGCCGGATCCGAGAATGCTTGGACATACCCCTGACGCTGCAGCTTGGCTTCTTCCGGATCGACCGACCCGGAAATATCCACCGCGATGACCAGTTCGAGGTCAACGCCGGCATCCTGCGCGAGGCTGCCACTTACCGGCAGCCAAGTCGCCAACATTATAGCCAGGATGAACACTTTTAAGCTTCGAGACATCCGGAAACACCCTTTGGAGCGCTTGCCTTCGTGGCGACGGCCCGCCACTTTAGGCGCAACATCAATAAAGGAGTGAACGCCATGTCTATCAAATCCGTCAAGGCCATCCTCTTCGATACCTTCGGCACCGTCAGCGATTGGCGCGGGTCCATCGACCGCGAAGTTTCAAAGATCGCCGCCACAAAAGGGGTCGAAAATTTCGACGGCGACGCCTTTGCCCGCGCTTGGCGAGCCGGATACCGCCCAGGCATGGCGAGAGTTATTAGCGGCGAGCGGGAGTGGGTGCCGGTCGATGTCATCCACCGTGAGCGCCTGGATGAAATCCTGCCGGAATTCGGGCTCGACATGCTGACGGAGCCCGAGCGGGCAGACCTCAACCTGGCCTGGCATCGCATCCGCCCCTGGCCGGACAGCATCCCAGGCCTGCTCCGCCTGAAAACAAAGTATATGATTTCGCCGCTGTCGAACGGATCCCTTGTTTTGCTGGCGACCATGGGCAAGCTGGCGGGCATCCCGTGGGATTTTGTTTTCTCAAGCGACATGCACAAGGCCTATAAACGCGATCCCGCCGTGTACCGGAATGCCATTGCCCTGCTCGGATTTGAGCCGGGCGAAGTGATGATGGGAGCAGCGCACAACGACGACCTGGAAGCCGCCCGCAAGGAAGGCATGCGCACAGCCTACATCAACCGGCCTTACGAGTACGGTGTCGATCAGGTGAAAGATTTCGAAGCGACGAGCGACTGGGACGTCATCGCGGACGACATGGGAGGCATTGCAGACGCTATGGGCGTCTAAACCGCCTACAACAGCCCGCCTGAATTATTGTCATCCGAGTCCTCGAATTCTTCACCACCGACGAATAGATCCTCGACGTAGGAAAACTCTTTCCGCAAACCACGGCGTTCCAGAAGCTTTTTCTGGGCGCCAGCGGGGAAGTCGGTGAACATAATCAGCTTCTTATCGATCAAAAGCTCGATCAAATCTTCGAGGACTCGGGCTAACGCCAAGTCCGACTGCACCCAGTCGTCGCCCTGCGCGCCAGGCATATTCTTCATGACAAAGGCGCGCAGCGCCGGGTCGTCAGTGGTGACTTCGTCACACCCCTCTACGGGTTGCTCGTAGACGGCGAGGATATTGCCGTCGGCGTCACGATAGGCATAAGGCATTCGGAACTCCCGTCGAACTGTCCGGTCATATTAGCGGTGGCGCAGGGAAATGGGTATCCCCTGCGCCTAGCTTGTATTTCCTTGGCCCTAGAGGCGTTCTTGCGAGAAAAACCGCAACAGCATCACCGGCAGCATGCCGGTCACGGTGATCACGGTCATCAGGGCGAAGGTCATTGTGTAGGAGTCGATCAGTCCGTGAATGCCGACGAACACCAGCGGCCCGGTAATGACACCGATAAACGTCGGGATCAGGACGCCGCCGGTGGCGCTACTGGTCATCCCGGGTGGTGCCATGCGCGCAATCTCCGCCATGAAGACGCCGTTCCAGCCAATGGCCGAGCTACCGTAGAAGAACAGAATGATATAGATCGCCCACAACGGCACGTCGGCAGCCAAGAACCCTGTCGCGATTGCCGAAACGATGGAAATCACCTGGGTTATCATCAGCACACCGAGACCGTCGCGCATCTTATCGGCGACGTAGCCCCAGCCCAAGCGACCTACAACGCCGGCGACCTGTAGAACCGCAAGACCGGTCCCTGCCGTGACGAGATCGAGCCTCACGTCTTCGACCAACATCGTCACCACATAAGTCATCAATGCCAATTGGATCGATGCCTGAGTTAGCGCGGAAAGGCCGAGATAGCGAAGCTCCTTGCTCCGCCAAACCAGGGCGGCATCTTTGAACATGGCGCCTCGAAATTTCGTACTTGGATCACGGTCACCGTCGAGGTGGCCCCGTAACGGCTGGATCGATAGCAGCATCGCTAGTGCAATGGCCGCCCCAGCCCAGAGTGCCGTCTGCCAACCGAAGGCAACAGCAAGCGGCGGCGCCATCAGGCCGGCAAGAATCCCGCCCAGCGGCTGCCCTGTCTGCTTCAAAGAGAATATCAGGTTTCGGTTTTCCGGCCGGGCGATACGGATCATCAAATGCGCTGCCGCCGGGTTCGTGATTCCTTGTGCGACCCCAATACCGAAACTACCGAGCGCCAGGCCCGCCAAGTGCGGTATGGATATGCACATCAGCGATAGCACCAAGAGCACGCCGGCGATCTGGTTGGTGCGAATGGACCCCATGCGTCGTGTCACCAAGCCGGCGGCAAAGGACATAAAAGTCGCACCGACATAAGCAACGCTGATCTGCAGACCGATTAATGAGACCGGTACATCCAAGGCACTTGCCAATTCCGGCGCGACGGCAGCCGGAATAATCATAGCCATCGTCGTTGCGACCTGAATACCGGTGACGCCGGCCACGGCGAAGGCACCGAGGCGCGGTTCTATCGGGGGTTCCAGGGGATTCTTCTGCATGTACACACAAACTACCTCCGGGGACAGCAGTGGTCTATATTGCTGTGCATGCACCGTCACTTTTTTATGCCTATCCTCCTTCTGACGTTTCTTGCCGCCTGCGCGCCAACACCGAAGCCGGACGTTGACCTGACTCAACTCGACCCGTTGCAAGCGGCAGGGGCTCTTGGCCTCGGCAGTGCTGAAATCGGCTATCTTTTGATCGACGCCGATGACGGCAGTGTTCTGGAAGCCGCTAAGGAAAACCAATCGTTTCCACCCGCCTCGACTGCCAAGGTGCCAACCGCAATTGCCGCCCTCGGTGTCCTTGGCCCGAACTACCGTTTCGCCACCGATCTCTGGGCGCGGGGCGCGTTCAAGAACGGTGTCCTAGAGGGCGATATCGCCCTAATGGGGAATGGTGATCCGTTGCTCAGCATGGGCGATCTCAGAGCGCTCGCGCAGCAGATGCACGATTTCGGCATGACCGAGGTCAAAGGCCGGTTCCTGTATGCCAGCGGATTGCCCGAATTTCCGGTCGTTGAGCCCGACCAGCCCGCATGGGTAGCCTACAATCAAGGCGTCGGCGGTCTTAATCTGGAATATAACCGCGCCAACGCCGGGGGCCCCGAAGCGCCTGAACGTTTAACGCCGGCTGAGGCCGAAGACCTTGTCTCAAAGCCCACTGCGCTCCCCTATGCGACGGATGTTCCGGTCCGCGATCCCGCGCGCCTTGCAGCACGGATGCTGAGAAGACTCGCCAAGGCCGAGGGCACCAATCTGCCCGCCCCCATCGCCGGGCCGGTGCCGCCGGATGCCCTGCCCTTAGCACGCGTACACAGCCGCCCCTTGATCGAGATCGTCCGCGCCGGGCTTGAGTACTCGAACAACCTGATCGCCGAGAGTATCGGCTTGGCGACGGCAGAAAAACTCGGTGCGCACCCTAAATCTCTTCACGAGAGCGCAACAGCCACCGGCATCTGGCTGGAGCGGCATGTACCTGACCTTGCCCGATTCGCACCGAATCTGCGCAATCACTCCGGATTGAGTACCGTGTCCCGTGTCACACCCGCCCAAATGACAAGCATCCTTCGTTACGCTCTCGGCATCCGATTTGATGGTTGGCGTTTTGACACGCTGCTGACGCCAGGCGGTGGCCGAGAAGGCTACCATGGCCGTTTCAAACAGAAAGAGACCGCTTTCCGGCTTTGGGGAAAGACCGGAACTATGAAATATATCAAAGGGTTGGTCGGTTACCTGGACGCCTATTCCGGACGACGCTTGATCTGCGCCATATTCACCTGGGATCCAGCCGAACGTCAAAAATACGACACCGCCGGCATGCCGGAACAAGGCTCTGGTGCCGTCGCGGCACGCGATTGGCAGCGGCGTGCCGAACGCTTCGAGGAAATGCTTATCACCCGGTGGATTTCAGCGTATTGAATCTGAAGAATGATTTTTGCGTTCAATAACAAATAAGGCGGTCATGGCCCACGCCAAGGAAACCATCCTGGAAGATAGCGAAGAGAACTACGACAATCCCTTCCGCCAATCATCGGTCCTACCCTTTCGCATTGGAAAAAAGGGCCTGGAAATCCTGATGATCACGTCGATGAAGCGGAAACGCTGGATTATCCCCAAGGGGATCGTTGAGCCCGACATGACACCCGCCGCGTCCGCCGCCAAGGAAGCGCTGGAAGAAGCCGGCGTCGAAGGTGATGTCCTGGATCAGAGTATCGGTAGCTACCACTATAAAAAGTGGGGCGGACTTTGCCGTTGTGATGTCTTTCCCATGCGAGTGACGAAAATCCACGACACGTGGCTCGAAAAGGACGAACGCTCCCGCAAATGGGTCCCCGCGAACACAGCCGTGAAGCGCATCCGCCACAAGAAGTTGCGCGCGATCATCAGAAGATTCGTCGATAAACGCCGCGACCTGTCCTGACACAAAAAGGCCGGCACCGTCGCGCCGACCTTCGTTTGTGAAATCATCAAAGTAAGTGTTAGCTGTTGGATTTGCTGCTCGCCATCATCTGATCAGCGGTCTGCATCACCTTAGAGTTCATATCATAGGCACGCTGTGCACGAATCATATCCGCAATTTCCTCAACTGCGTTGACGTTGGAAACTTCTACAAATCCCTGCAAAACGGCGCCAGAGCCTGTCTGACCGGGCGTTGCGGCCGTAGCCCCGCCGGACGCTTCCGTCGCGGTATAAAGGTTGTTTCCCTCGGCCCTGAGACCACCCTCGTTCGGGAACAAGGCGATCTGAAGGTTGCCGACGTTCGCCGGCGTCGCCGCGTTACCCTGGGTGACCAGCACCTCGCCCGCCGCGTTGATGGTCACATCGACCGCATCGGCGGGGACGGTGATACCCGGCAGCACCGGAAAACCATCCTGCGTCACGAGGGTGCCGGTGGAGTCCAGTTGGAACGTACCGTCACGCGTGTAAGCCGTCTCACCGTTCGGTAACTGTACCTGGAAATAGCCTTTGCCCTGGATCGCAAGATCGAAGGCACTCTCGGTCGCCCGCATACTGCCTTGCTCTGTCACGCGATAGACAGACGTCAAATCGACGCCAAGGCCGGATTGCACGCCGCCCGGCACCTGCTCACCGGCGCGCGACCCCGCGCCGTCCGGCCGGGGGCTATTTTTGTAAATAAGATCGTGAAATTCGACCCGCCGGCGCTGATAACCGGTGGTATTCATGTTGGCGAGGTTGTTGGCGACCACCTCGACCCGGTGTTGCTGTGCCATCATGCCCGAGGCACCGATACGCAGAGCGTCCATTATCCCGTTCCTTTTTTACCGTGCCGGCTTTTTGCCGGTCCGTCTTCCCGTGCCGGCTCTTCTGAACCGTGCATTGTCAGCCATTGATATGCACTGAGCGTGCCAAAATAAATTTCGTTTAATTTCATTGCACTAGCTGATTCTGAGGCGCAAAAAATGCCGCGTGGCACGCTTAATTGAGAGGCCACGCGGCAGGATTTTCCGGGTTGTCCGATTAGCTGTTATGACAAGGGCACGTCCACCAGTACAACTTCCGAGTCCTCAAGCGCTTTGATGGAGATGATATCTTCGTCCTTAATCGAAGCCGAGCCACGGGTATCGACAAAAGTACCGTTTACTTCTACCGCCCCCTCGCTCACCACCAGATAGGCGGCGCGCCCGGCACCCAATTCATGTGTCACCCTCTCGTCTTCATCGATACGGCCACCATGGACCGACGCATCCTGATGCAGGATGGGGATATCCGCGTGCATTTCGCGTCCCGACGCCAGCGCCGGCAAGGCTCCGCTCACGGCAATTTTCGGAAAGGTTTGCATTTCCCAACCGGGTACATGTCCGGCCTTATCCGGCGTGATCCAGATTTGGAACAGCACCGTTTCTTCATCATCGAGGTTCATCTCGGAATGAACGATACCGGTGCCAGCGTGCATCACTTGGACGTCGCCCGCTTCCGTGCGGCCTTCGTTGCCAAGGCTATCGCGGTGCGAGATGGCTCCTTTACGCACGTAGGTAATGATTTCCATGTCCTTATGCGGGTGGGCATCGAAGCCGGTGTGCGGACGGATCTCGTCGTCATTCCAGACACGGAGCGGACCGAGACCCATTTTCTTCGGATCGTAGTAGTGCGCGAAACTGAAGTGGTAGTGGGCATCGAGCCAATCGTTCTGGAAGGTGCCCAATTCGTCGAAGTTAGTGACTTCAATCATTGTTCTTCTCCTACCTAGAGAGCATCGCGACCATGCGGCGCGTCCAGATCCTGGTCCGGGCCGACTGGCACGATGCCCGTCGGGTTGATACTCGCGTGTGAACCGTAATAGTGGTTCTTGATATGCTCGAAGTTCACGGTCTCTTTGACACCCGGGACCTGGTAAAGTTCCCGCAGATAACCGCTGAGGTTTGTATAGTCAGCGATCCGGCGCACGTTGCATTTAAAGTGGCCCACATAGACCGGATCGAACCGCACCAATGTCGTGAACAGACGCCAATCCGCTTCGGTCAGGCGGTCACCGACCAAATAGCGGGAGGATGCGAGACGCTCCTCTAACCAGTCCAGCGCGTCGAAAAGCTTTTTGACGGCTTCTTCGTAGGCGCCCTGTGTGGTCGCAAAGCCCGTTTTATAGACGCCGTTGTTGACATCGTGATAGACGCGCTCATTCACGGCGTCGATCTCTTCGCGCAGTTGCGCGGGGTAATAGTCGCCGGGCGCCGCGCCGATATCGTCAAAGGCTGTATTGAACATGCGGAGGATTTCCGCAGACTCGTTCGATACGATGGTCTCCGTCTTTTTGTCCCACAGCACCGGTACCGTGACCCGCCCCGTGTAATCGGGAAGCGCCTTGGTGTAGACTTCGTGAAGGAATTTGGCGCCAGCGACGGGGCCGCTGTCTTCCGACAGTTCCCAACCGTTCTCGAGCATCAGCGGATCGACGACCGTCACGTCGATCATGTCTTCCAGTCCCTTCAGGGCGCGGAGGATTAATGTCCGGTGCGCCCACGGGCAGGCGTAAGATACATACAGATGATAGCGGCCTGCCTCCGCCGGGAAGCGTGCGTCAGAGCCGCTGCCGATGCTGTCACGAAAAACCGAATCTTCGCGAACGAACCTTCCGCCCGATGATTTAGTATCGTACCAACGGTCTTTCCAATTTCCATCAACGAGAAGTCCCATTTTGGATTCCTCCTTCCTTTTCCGTCTGTTTACGCGGCGGCGATAATGCTGCCGATTTCGTCATTTGCTTTCTTTAGGCCCTCGGCGCGTTTCTCTTCGCCCATATCGAGGCCGTTCGCCGCTATGACATGGACGTTTTTTAGCCCGATGAAACCGAGGACAAACCGAAGGTACCCGGTCTGGAAATCCGCAGGATGCGGGTTCTCCGGCTTGCCGTCGCCATAGTCACCGCCACGGGTCGAAATCACATAGACCGGCTTGTCTTCCAACAGACCGACCGGGCCTTTCTCTGGGTCATAGCCGAACGTTTTGGCCGGTCGCGCGATATGGTCAATCCAAGTGCGAAGCGCGCCCGAAACCGTGAAATTGTGCATCGGCGCACCGATAACGATGTCGTCCGCCTGCATGATTTCAGCAATCATCGAGTCCGAAGCTTCACGCGCAGCGCTCTGGCGCTGTGTCAGCGTTTCCGGCTGTTTGCGGAGGGCCTCGATCAATTCGTCGTCCAGGTGTTCTGGCGGGTTAGCGCCGATATCGCGATAGATGATCTGCCCTTCCGGGTGCTTTTCACTCCAACCGGATACGAAATTCTCCGTCAATGCGCGGGAGACTGCATCACGGCGGGGGCTGGTATCCAAAACAAGTAACGTGCTCATTTCCATCTCCTATAGCTTCGTGTCGAAGCGATTAATGTTGCTGGGATGGATATATGAGCCTTTATTATAATGGACAATCGGTGTTATATTTAAATTACTGTTTATTATAATGAACAATATATGCCATGGCCATCAATGACCCCTTGGACGGCATCACCGTTTTCGCCGCCGTCGCTGAAGCTGAAAGTTTCACCGCTGCCGCCCGCATGCTCGGCATGTCCAAGGCAGCCGTCAGCATCCAAGTTCAGAAACTAGAGGATCGTTTGGGCTCCCGGTTACTCAACCGAACGACGCGTAGGGTTTCCCTGACCGAAGAAGGTCGCGCCTACTTCGCCCATGCGCGCCGTATCCTGACGGAGGCCCGGGACGCCGTTGATAGCCTCGACACGCTAAGCAACGAACCGAAGGGCCTGATTCGCATCAACGCGCCGATGTCGTTCGGCTTTTTGCACCTGGGCAAGGCCATCGCCGAGTTCATGAAGGCATACCCGAAGGTCGAGATCGACCTCTCGCTCAACGACCGTAAAATTGATCTTGTCGAAGAGGGATTTGATGTCGGCATTCGGATCGCCAGCCTGCCGGACTCAAGCATGATCGCGCGCCGTCTGGCGCCCAGCCGGCGCATTATCGTCGCCAGCCCCGGCTATTGGGCTGAGCATGGGAAACCGAAACACCCGGATGACCTCAGAAAGCACACACTTCTGAGCTACGGCTATTTGGCTGAACCGGAGGTATGGATATTCAAAGGGCCGGATGGCGATATCCGCATACCAGTCAAGAGTCGCTACCGCGCAAATAATGGCGACGTCCTCATGCAAGCCGCGGTGGAAGGTGTGGGCGTTTACATGGCGCCGACGTTTTTCTTTTCCGAAGCCATTCGCTGCGGCGCACTTGAATCCGTTCTAGGCGAATACGAAGCCGCCCCAAACTCCATATATGCGATTTACCCGCACCGCCGTCACCTCTCGGCGCGGGTGCGAAGTTTCGTCGATTTCCTTGCCGCGCGGTTTGGGGACAATCCCTATTGGGACCAGGCTTGCGAAGACCGGCCTCAGATTTCATGACTTAGGGTTTCGAAGGCGCAATCTGCCACCGTTGCGGCGCGCATTCCGGCGTCACCTCGGCGCCAGGCCATAGGCTTTTTGCGGCGCAAGTGAAGCGGCTCCCCGCCTCGTCCGTCGATAAAAACGCAAAAATGCCGAGCCAGACGATGAATGTGACAATGACCACGGACCGGAGCGTCGCCGCAATGCCCTGACGGGCAGCGAACGCTTTAATATGTTCACGGTTTGCAGCGAACGTCTCCATGAACCAGACGATCAGCCGAAACGGCTGGCGCAGATACCAGACAATCCAGTCGCGTGCGGAGCGCGAATTCATCTTAAGTAAAACAGACTTCAGTTTTTATCCGTGCGGAGCTCTTCGTACAGACCGTAAATCGCCAACGCGCAGATGAAAATCACGATCAAGATGAACGGCACCTGGCCGATGGACTGCGCCAAGCCGCCGACAAAAAGAACGAACATCCCGACACCGAGTAGACCTGTGATGATCTTATCCATCATTTCGTTCCTATCTATTATCTCTCTAAGATTCTGCTGCTTCCAGGGCAGACGTCAGCCATGCGGCGGTACGCATCAACCGCACATCGTCACCCTTTTGCCCAACCAACTGCACCCCCAAGGGCATACCTGATGGCCCTTGCATCAACGGCAACGAGATAGCCGGCTGCCCCGTGAACGTCCACATGGTGCAAAAAACCGGGCTACCGGTCGTATCCAACCCGACCGGCGCTTCGCCCGTTGTCGCAGGCGTCAGGATCGCATCGAACTCCTCGAACAGGCTGTTGAAGCCCTGCTCAAATTCTCTCTGACGGTCGATGCCGGTGTTGTAGTCGGTCGCCAGAATACCGCGACCGATCGTCATCATCTCTGTCAGTTTGGCACTGAAAAGTTCGGGTGCGCGTGCAAAATCGGCGGCATAGTTCTTGGCAAGGTCCGCTTCAAGGATGGAAGTATGCCAGTGATAAATCTCGTCATAGACACTGGCGATCTCGACATCCTCACAACGCCCCCCCAAGAAATCACAAAGCTCCGCGAACGCTTCCTTGGTGCTGTCCTCGGCATCTTTCCAAGCGGGCGACTTTATGAATGCTAGCTTAGGCGTCACCGGCGGCTCGGCATTGGCAGCGTCAAATAAGGCGGGCCGTCCGGCCGGACGGATATACGGATCGGCAGGATCAACACCAATCATGACTTCCGCCAATAAGGCCGCATCGGCAACAGACCGCGTGAATACGCCGATCTGGTCCAACGTCGGTGCTTGTCGCAGCACTCCCGCTCTGGAGATCAGACCAAAAGACGGTTTATATCCGACAACCCCACAGAACGACGCCGGGCGGATGGTCGAGCCGGTGGTTTGCGTGCCGATGGCTCCGGGCACCATATACGCGGCAACTGACGCTGCAGAGCCGCTGGACGAGCCGCCGGGTGTCCTGTTGGGATCATGTGGGTTCTTTGTCTTCCCAGGGGTGTACACGGCGAACTCGGTCGTCACAGTCTTACCCATGATCACCGCCCCAGCCTCGCGCAGACGCGCGACGCAGGCTGCGTCCCCCATCGTCTGCCGCCCGGCATGAATCGGCGAACCGAACTCTGTCGGATAATCGACTGTATCGAAGATATCCTTGATCCCGATCGGCACCCCGCCGAGTGGACCAATAGCTTGCCCGGAATAGCGTCGCTTATCGATAGCGCGGGCTTGCTCGAGGGCGACATCGGGATTCAGATGAGCCCAGGCCTCGACCTCCGGGTCATAAGCCTCAATCCTGCTCAAGCACGCTTTGACCAAGTCTTCGGACGAGACCTTACCTTCACGGACCGCAGCCGCCGCTTCCGCCAATCCTAGTGCGTTCGCACCGTCCATCAAACGAACTCCATCATCAGCTTAGCCCGGCCCAAATAGGAATTCAGGCAACCACAGGGCGATACCCGGGAAGTTGTACAGCAACACCATCGAGAAGATGACGATCCCAAGATACGGCATGATGCCCGAGAATATCTGCATCAGTTGAACGTGCGGCGGCGCGACGCCCTTGAGGTAATACGCCGCCATCGCCATCGGCGGCGTCAGGAACGACGTCTGCAGGTTCAGCGCCACCAGCATGCCGAAGAACAGCGGATCGACGTTAAAGTGCTCCAACAGCGGCAGGAAGATCGGCACGAAGATAATAATGATCTCGGTCCATTCTAACGGCCAACCCAAAAGGAAGATGATGGTCTGTGCCAACACCAAGAAGCCGACCGTGCCGACATCCAGATGCAGGAACCAATCTTTGATAATGTCGTGACCGCCAAGGTACGAGAAAACGGACGCAAAGGTCCACGAGCCGACGAACAGCCAGCACACCATGGCGGACGTTTTCGCCGTCAGGTAGACAGCTTCCTTTAGCCGCTCCCAACTCAGCGAACGATAGATTGCCGCCAGGAGCAGACCGCCGGCGGCGCCGACGGCAGCGGCTTCTGCCGGAGTCGCGAGGCCTAAAAGAATTGCGCCCAAAACCGACATGATCAGAACCGCGAGCGGAATGAACGACGTCATTAACTCATAGAGAACCTTGCCCATGGTGACATCTTCGGTCTTCGGCTTCGGCGCCAGACTGGGATTTATAGCTGCCCGACTAACGACATAGATCATGTAGAAGCCGGCCAACATGAAGCCCGGGAACAGCGCGGCAGCATATAGGCGGAGTGGAGAAATCTCGGCGATTGCCGCATAAACGATCAACATGATCGACGGCGGAATCAAGATTCCCAGGCACCCACCGGCGCAGATCACACCCGACGCGAACTTCACGTCATATTTGGCCGTGAGCATCGCCGGGAATGCCAACATGCCCATCAGCGTCACGACGGCACCGATGATCCCGGTCGCGGTCGCGAAAACAGCGCAGGTCGCGAGGGCCGCGACGGCCATCGAGCCCGGCAGATGCCGCGCCGCCAATTGGAAGCTGAAAAACAAACGGTTCACGATGTTAGCCCGCTCGACGATATACCCCATAAATAGGAATAGCGGCACTGCGACGAGAACATCGTTCGACATCACCGAAAAGGTGTTTTGCACGAACAAATCGAAGATGCGGTTATCGAACAGCGTTTTCATCCGCAGCGGGTCGAAGTATGCGTAATAACCGAAGCCCAAGCCCATGGCGATCAGCGTGAACGCGATCGGAAAGCCCAGCAGCACCACAAAAATGAACAGGCCGAGCATCATGATAGCGATTTGAGGGTCGGTCATTTCGCGCCTCCCTTCTCGATATCGCCCAGATCTTCCTGCTCATGCAGCAGCATGGTTTCGGTCTCTTGAACATCGTGAAGCCGTGCCGGCCAATAGCCGTCTCGTATGCAATAGACGCAGCGAACCGCTTCGGCGATCCCCTGCAGAAGTAGCAAAAAACCCGCGATCGGAATTAGGCTTTTGAAGAAATAGATTTGAATACGCGCCGGGCTGGACCAACTGACTTCCTTATAGAACCAAGCGTCGGCCGCGTAATAGTACCCGTAGTAGATCAGGCAGACCGTACTCGGGAACAGGAAGATGACATAAAGAATGAGATCGACCCCCGCCTGCCATTTGATCGGCATCAAGCGGTAGACAACGTCGCCGCGAACATGCGCATCCTGAGACAGCGCATAAGCTCCCGCCATCATGAACAGCGCACCGTACATCTGAACACTCATGTCGAAGGCCCAAACGGTCGGCGCCCCCAAGACATAGCGCACGAAAACTTCGTAACAGGTCGACAGCGTCAAAATCATGATGCACCAGGCAAAGGCTTTGCCATTCCAGGCGCTCAGGCTATCGATGAAATATAGTATCCGGGTCATTTCAGCGGCCTCGGTCGATTAAATCCTACGACGCGGTGAAGGCGGCGCCTCGCGGACGCCGCCTCCCCCCATTTGGCTTTTGCCAGTTCGTCAAGCGATCAAAGCTTGCCGAAATAGTGCTCGTACGCACCGCGGTAGTCCGGCGCGTTGTTCAGCGCATAAGCGCCGTGGCGCTTAGCCCAAGCTTTCTGTGACGCGACGACCTTGGCAAAGAAGGGATCTTCCTTGCTGATACGGTCGACGACGATGTCCCAAGCCTTGAGCTGATCGGCCATGACCGAGTCCGGCGTGCGGTAGACGTTGACGCCGAACTTCTCTTTAAGAACCACGAGATCCTGCGAATAGCGGTCCATCGCCTTCCAGGCCATATCGGTGGAAGCTGCTTCGGACGCGTATTCGAGAATTGCGCGTTGTTCCTCACCGAGTTTGTCGAAGAGCGTCTTGTTAAAGATGACCTCAAAGCTCTCTTGCGACTGGTGGAACGAAGCCAAGTGATAGTGCTTGGAGACGTCCTGCATGCCAAAGTCTTTATCTGAGGTCGGGTTGTTGAACTCGGCCGCGTCAATGAGGCCGGACTTCATGGCCGGCTGGATTTCACCGCCCGGCAGCTGAACGACCGACATTCCCATCTCCTGCAGAACATCCGCAGCAAGACCAACCGTGCGGTACTTAAGCCCCTTCATCTGCGACGAGTCTTTGATCTGCTCCTTGAACCACCCCAGCGGCTGCGCCGGCATCGGGCCGGTGAAGAAACCAACAAGATCAAGCTTCAGCTTATCGTGCATCAGTTCGTAATAGAGCTCTCTACCGCCGCCGTAGGCGATCCACCCCATCAATTCGTTGGCCGACCAACCGAAGCACGGACCGGTACCGAACAGCGACGCCACCGGCGACTTCGAATACCAATAGGCGGTGACGAGGTGCGCACCGTCGAGCACACCTTTGTGCACGGCGGTCTGCATTTCAGCGGTTTTGACAACGGCGCCGACTCCCAACAGATCGATCTTCATCGCCCCGCCGGACATCTTGTTGACGCGATTGACGTAATCCTGCGCCATTTCGAGGAAGATACCGCCACCCCAGGCCGCCTGGACCTTCAGAGTGACTGCCGCCTTGGCGACGTGCGGCGCCGCAACGGTCGCCGCAGCTGCGCCGGTCGCGGCAACTGCCGAACCTTTAAGGAATTTACGGCGCGTAACGTTCTCGGTTTTCTTGGACATTTCGTTCTCCCAAATGTGACTGTCCACCATGTAACGCCTTACCAGTCATAGGTACGGTGCTACAGAGAGTTGGAATGCAGAGGCATTTGTCGTCACTTAATTATTATCCTCCCCATCCCGGTTTTGACCTTTCGACGGCTGCGTTTTTACGCATCCCGCACTGGCGGCCATTCCAGGGTCGTCCCGACTTTTATTGCCGGATAATTTTAAGTTATAGATAGCGTAAGGGGGTGTTTTAGCCCCGTCAACGCTTTGTCCGTCGTCAGGCGACACGGTCTCCCGGCTCTTTTCCCGCAAAAAACGCGTCCAAATTGGCGAGCGCCCGGAATCCCATGGCATCACGTGTGTCCTTCGTCGCGCTGCCGATATGGGGCAGCAAAAACACATTGTCCAATTCTCGGTATCCGGGATGAATATCGAGCGGCTCGCCATTAAAGACATCCAGCCCCGCGGCCGCGACGTGACCGGATTTCAACGCCGAGATCAGCGCATCGTCGTCGACAACGGCGCCACGACTGGTATTCACGACGATGGCGCCCTTCGGCAGTTTGGAAAGAGCTTCGGCATTGATCATACCCCTGGTTTCAGGCGTCGCGGGACAATGGATCGACAACACATCCGCATTCGGCAGCAGATCTTCAACTGAAGCGTGATAGGTCGCGCCGGCTTCTTTTTCAGGCACGAGTTGGGAACGATTATAGTAGTGAACATCCATATCAAAACCGCGCGCCCGCTTGGCCGTAACCTGTCCGACACGCCCCATGCCGACAACACCGAACCGCTTGCCGGTCACCTGGGTGCCGACCATGAAGGCGGGGCTCCAATCCTTCCAAGCCTTCGTGCGCACCAGACGGTCACCCTCTGACGCGCGCCGCGCCGCGCCCAACATCAATAGCATCGCGATCTCGGCTGTCGCATCGGAGAGCACATCAGGCGTGTTCGTTACGACGATCCCGCGTTCTTTCGCCGCCGCTATATCGACATGGTCGTAGCCGACGGAAAAATTGGCGATGATCTTCACCCGATCCGACAGCTTGGATATGACGTCGGCGGAAAGATGCTCTGAGTGACACGGCAGTATCGCATCGACCTTGGACGATAATTCGATCAGTTCATCCGACGTATAGAGCTTGTCCGTCGGATTGAGGATCGGCTCGTAATCCCTGGATAAGCGTTCTTCAACGGTACCGGGCAATTTGCGCCCCACCAGGACACTCGGTTTATCGGGCATGGTCTCCCTCCTTTTTCTCGTTTTCGTTGTTTTATGTTGGCCTCGGCGGCTCTGGTATCAATCCTGTTTTTCAGACAGGACGCCGTGCTTTAGACCGAGCCAGCGGCCGGCCGCGATGTTCAGGGTCAGCGCCGATAGGACAAACGCGGTCGCCGTCGCATAGGCCGCTCCCCAGATACCGTACTCGGGAATCAGGATCGCGTTGAGCACGATGTTGCAAATTACATTGACCGACATCAGCATGCTCTGGCGCCCCGGCATCCCAGCCTGCAATAGGATATGATCCAGAGGCACGAACGCGGCATAGATCAAGAGCCCACCCAAGAGTGGAAACAACAGACCGTACGCCTGGTCAACCAAGCCGTCAGGGAAGAAAGGCACCAAGTACGGCAATACGAGGAGCACCACCGAGGCGGCTAAGGCAAAGATGACAATCCCGGCGGCGGCGACGCGCTTGGAGAAGCGCGCCAATCCCTGCCAGTTGCCGTCGCGCACCAACGGCACCAGCACCGGATTAGCGATAATGCGGACGACAACCGGGACCTGAAACAGGCCTTCTACGAACATCGCAGCGAAACTGTATATCCCAACGACGGTATCCGACATGAAGATGCCGAGCATGATAACGTCGATACGAATAAACGACTCGTTCAGAAATCCGTTCGGGAGCGCGCGCACCCCGAACCGGAGATGATTCCGCACCCATACCTGTGCTTCCGGATCGAAACGGCGCAGGCTGGGCCGCAATATGATCAGCAATAATACGAGAACGAGTGCCTCGGCCACCGTAAACGACAGCGCTAGAAATTCCGATGGCCCATCCATGAGGCCGACCACGAGGCACACTGCCAAAATAGTAAGAATCCGCAACGACTGCCCAATCGCAAATTCGCGCATGCGCCGCATGCCATTCAGCACGCCGAGAAGTGTCTTGTTCAGCGCGAACATGGCGACACCCGGTGCGATGATCGCCGCGCCGGCGCCGACGGCTTCGCTATTCGTCACGGAGGCGATAACCGGACTCAATAAATAAAGGAAAACGGCGACGGCGCTGCCGACGACGAAAGCCGCTTGGGCCGATGCCGTCGATGATGCGGACAAGACCTCAGGCGCGTCGGCGTACTCGGCTGCATGTTTCTGTGCCGAGTCATGCAGACCCAGCGCAGCCAACTGCCCCGTTACCAGAAAAATCGCGAATACCTGATTGAAGACTCCGAGAGCCTCAACGCCCATAAATGCGGCAATAAAGAAATTGATGAGGACACCGCTAGCCGCCATCAGTACGAAGGCGCCGTAGTTCCAGGCCGTGTCAGTTAGAAACTTCCGGTCTTTGGGCTGCTTCGCCGCGTCCACGCCGTTCCCCCCGCCCGTGCCCCAAACTCAGTAAAGCTTGGGGATCCCGTCAATATGCCGCAGGACTTCCTCGAGGTTTATCCCTACCTGCTGCGCGAATTCCCGCAACTCGGGCATCTGCGGAAGACTATCCTGAGCGACAAGCCTCATCGCTTCGTCACGCCCCAATATCCCATAGCGGATTTGTTGGCTTCGGAATGTATCGTATTCAGTGAAACCGGCCACGGTCTGGAAGATATAGTTGATGAAAGCCGTATATCCGTCGCCGATCCGCCAGGTGTTGTCCGAGGTCTCCGATGTCTCCCAGCCGTACTGGCCGATCAGCGTCTTATTGATCTCGTCCTCATTCCAGTCGAGGTAATGGAACAGATAAAGGAAATCGTCACGCCGTACGAAGGTCGTGAAGTAAGCGCGAATACTGTCGTAAAGGGACTCGTTCAAATACGAAGGGTTTAGCAGATACTGGGACGCATAGAACGCAGCCAGTGTTGCCTTGTTGGACAATGAAAGCCCGAACAGACGGTTTCCGTGCTGGTTCTCGCGCGCGCCTGCGAAGCCGGCTTTGAAGTCAGTTCGTTCCAACTCGTTTCCGGCACAGAACACAACCAACGGAATGCCGGTTTCACTCTTCAACTGTCGCGCGACTTCGAAAAACTCCTTATCCCCAGCCATGAACAACGGCACCATGCCGAGGTGCGGCCGCTTCAGCCAGGCGTGGATATTCTTGCGGATGTAGCGTCGTTTGGCCGGGATGTCGGCGGCTCGCAGGATATGCTCGACCCCCAGTTGCCCGCACATCCGCGCCTGATTGCGGCGCGCGATCCCCGTCACCATGCCCCAGTCATAGGAGAACGCGACCGGGTTCATGCCGAACTCTGTCTTCATCAAATGCAAGCCGTAAGAACTGTCGCGGCCGCCGGAGAATGCCATCAGGCAGTCTGGACTGCCGTCCTTGCTCCGGTATGTGTCGAGAATGCGTTCAAGCGCATCGCGTCCTTCCGGCTTCTTATCGATATGGTCACGGCAGAAATTGCAGACACCGTGTTCGTCAAATTCGATGAAAGGATAGGTCGCCGGCAAGATGCATCGGGTGCAACGGTCGATCTCCGGCAATGCCTCTTTGCTATCGATGATGACCGCCGGCGTCGGCATACTGCCTGGCGCTTCCGCCACACCGGGATCGGCAAATCTGAAGCCCCTCGGCTCCGCGGTTTCAAACGGCACGATGCAACCGCCGTCAGGCTTAATCTGCACGACGGGGCCATGCTCGCCGATCAGACCAGCGTTCCCTTCCATGAAAGAACGTAGGATATATCCTTCTGACGCGAAGAACGTGGTCTGAAGTGCCTTCGCATGCACAAAAAACAGCGAGCCGTTGTTCGTCGCCAGGGAAACCGCTTCGATGTCATCCCGGAAAAAAGCAACCGAAGCCGTTCCTTCCACCGCTTCGAAGGTACGACCGATAGCGTCCGATAGGTCGGCACCTTCATCGAGATAGTTATCCAGCAGCCGGAACAAGGCTTCGGAGTCCACATCCATCGTCCGGCGCATATTGCCGTGACGGGAAACCAAAGTCGCTTCGTTGGTGACGATGCCATTGTGAATGCCGACGATATGATCGGCGACGACGGGCTGATTGTTGTCGTGAACCACCTCCGCACCGTTCGTCACCAGGCGGCAATGACCGATTGCGGCTATCGGTTGGTTGAGGAAGTCCTCGCCGTTCGAAAATCCGCGTTTCAGATTACCGTCCAGGAAAGATTTAAACTCGGGATGACGCATGAATGCGTTCGGCGCCAGCGGGCGCTTGAACACGTTCGCTTGGCCGTCGGCGATGACGACTAGGCCGCTCGCCTCTTGGCCGCGTGGTTCGGAGCGCTGGAACAAATCCAACAAGAGCCGCCGCATGATCTGAGGCGAAACCGGCGCCCCTTCACGCGCGACGAAGCCGAAAATACCGCACATGGTCCAGATACGCCCCGAAGTTTGTTGCCGATGCTCCGTGGTCTTGAATTGGCCATGAAATGTCAAGGTAAATAAGCCATTTAGCACAGCGAAAAGGCAGCTTTGAAGGTGGAATCCCCCAGGCCCATGGATTAGGATGCGCCCGCTTTCGCGATGCCACGACACCTGGAGCTTTCGGAATGAGCGACTACTTCGGCATGTTCTTCGACACGCCCGAACAGATCTTCGTCCTCGTCGCCAGTTTGATCTTATGGGTCGCTTTTTCAGCGGTGGGGGCATTGGTTCTAAGGGGTGATCGGCTCATAGAAGCCGATGTTATCTCAGGCTGGGCCGTGGCGAACCTTGTGCTTACGGTCGGCGGTGTCTTTACCGGCATTCCATTCTCTTGGATGGCCAGTGCCTTGGGTCTGTTCGGTGCCTTCTCAATCTACGTCAACATGCGGGACGGCGTGCGATTCTCCGTTCCTTCCATACCGATGGCCGTGATCGTCGCTCTGCCGCTGATACTGCTGGCATCGGCCATGCGCGGTTCGCAATGGGACGAATTCACTGACTGGTTGCTGATCCCGAAATATCTTTTTCATTTCGGACATTTCCCGAGCAAGGAGTACGTCTACGAGAGCGCATCCTTCCCCGCCTATCCGTTCGGCTGGCACTACGTGACGTACCTAGCTGCCGAACTGACGCGCGGATTTCGCGAAGCGGTCGCGCCTGTATTCAATATCCTACTATTGCTGGCGACCGGGACGTTGATCGTGCGGCTCGTCGCTCGTGCGCTCGAGAAGGAACAGATTGTCATCCGCCCGACTTGGCCGATGGTCGCCATTGCCGTCGCCGCCGTCACGCTGCTAAATCCGACCTTTGTGCAGAAAATCGTCATCACGTCCTATGCGGACACATCGACGGCCGTCGTCACAGCTTTTGCCGCCGTAATCGGCTGGATGCTGGTCGAAGCCCTGACCGTCGCGGACCGCCGGCGCGCCCGCCGTTTGGCGGTCCAATTGGGCCTCAGCCTCGCTGTTCTGATCAATCTGAAACAGGCGACGCTGGCGCTGTTCCTGCTGCTCGCCGCTGCGCCTTTCCTAATCGCCTTTCGCGACCGATTGATCCCGCTGAAGGAGATTTTTCGATACACGGCCTATATCTTGGTGCCGCCGCTGATCGTCTATTTCGCATGGCGACATCACGTGAACACGGAGATCATGCGGGGCGAGTTTCCCATACGCCCTATCGCCGAGTGGTACTGGGATATCGCCCCGGACATCCTCTGGCGGATGATCGTCATCTTGTCCAAGAAGGGGTACTACTTCGCCTGCATCCTGATCGTCATCGCGCTTGGTCTTCGCAGCCTGTTCCGCTGTAAGACCAGCGAAGATAGATTGTTGATCATCTCGGCGTTTACGATCCTTGGTTACAACGGCTTTTTGTTCGTGGCCTACCTGGCGTCGTTCCCGAAAGGCGAGTCCATCGTCGCGGCGTCATTCTGGCGCTATAACCACCACCTGGGTTGCCTCGCCATCGTCACCGTCGCTTATCTGATCGCCGCACGCTTCGGCCCGGCCATCGTGACGTTCATCAGGAACCGCCGTGCCCTCGCCTATATTCCGCTGATCCTCGTCTTGGTTGCGCCGCTGGCGTTCGCGGAAAAGCTGCGGTTCGACAAACTGCCGGTGACCCAGCACTTCCGCACGGTCGGCGCGGAGGCCCGCTCGATTCTACCGAACGGTGCGCACTTCATGGTGTTTGATCCCGCCGGCGACGGCGAGTCGGCGCATATCGCCATGTACGAGATGTCGGGCAAGCAGCACTTCAAAGGATACCGGTCCGCCTACCACAAATTTGACATCAACGAGATCAAGGCTGCCTTCGAAACCTATAAAGTCGATTACGTCATAATCCATTCAACGAACGACGTCCTATCGCGCTTGCTCGGTCTGCCGTTCGATCGGGAATTAAGCTATTTGCTGCAACGAGACGGCGACGATTGGCGGATTATCCATACCTGGCAATGGCCGTCGGATCGTGGCAAGTACGGCGGTTAAGCCGCTAGCCTCAGAATGGGTTGGTCCCGCAGATACTGCTTAGAAACGCCATATCGAGAAAATGCGCATCCAGCGCCGTCATGTAGAACGGCACCAGCGCCAACAGTACGGCAAACGCGATCATCGGATACCAGATCAGTCGTGCACGCTCACTCTTGGCACGCGAATCTTCGCCTCCCTTGTCTCGGGTCACATCGAACTCACGGGTGTGCACGACTGAAGCCATAGCCAAAGCATAGCACACCCGCGCGCCGATGGCACTGCAGGCCGTACCCGCAGATAGCCGATCAGTGTGGCATGTAAGCAGCACCGTTCACGTGAATCGTCTGGCCCGAGATATAGCGGGCGTACGGTCCGACGAGGAACCGTACCAAGTCCGCCATATCCTGCGGCACACCTTTGCGCTGCATCGGGACCGAGGTGTCTTTGGCATATTCACGGGGGTCGCCGGAGCCACTTGCGCGGTCGGTTTCAAAACGGCCAACGACGGCGGCGTTACATGTGATGTTGTGTTCACCCAGATCATACGCCATGCCCCGGATCATTCCGGCCATACCGGTTTTAACGGCCGCCTTATGTGCCCCTTCCGGGCTAAGACCCGAATAGGACGTCATGCCGTGAATCCCGACGATGGAGCCACCACCACGTTCGATGATGTGCGGCACGGCGGCAAGCGATGTGCGTAGTCCACCGTCCAGAGCGACGTCCCGCAGTTTCTCCCAATCCTCGAACTTCAGCTTGGTGAAGTGCGCGCGCGAACGGATCGCCGCGTTGTTGATCAGGATATCGAGGCCGCCCAATTCCTTGACGGTCTGCGCGACCATACGGTCAACGTCCTCCTGCTTCGTGATATCGGCCAGGATCGGCAGCGCCTTGCCGCCATTATTTTCGATCCCATGCGCCACCTCTTCGCAGAGTTCCTTGGCGTTAACGGCGTTGATCACCACTGCGGCGCCTGCACGCGCCAACTCTTCCGCCATGCTGCGGCCGATGTTCCGGGCGCTGCCGGTAATGATCGCCACCTTTCCCTCGAGTTCACGGTTACGGTCGATATTCGAGGCTGCGCCCCTAATTTCCTTGTCATTCATAACGGAAGTCCTCCTGCATTATTTCTTGATTATCTTCTAGATAGCCTATCATTCGTGTCGGTATTCGTAATTTAGATACTCCCCGGTGCAAAAATTGCCTTGTACAGCATCCACAGGCCGCCGCAGAGAATAAGAATCTCGATCAACCGACCATGCGCATTGTCTCCCATCTTCTCAACCACGCGACTGGCGAGCCACGTCCCAGGCACTGTCGTTACTCCCATTAGAAGCCCCGCCAAGATGAATTCCTTGTTCAAAAGACCCAACGAAATATAAGCGCCGACGCGCGATACCGCATTGACCATTCCGATGGCGGCATCCGTACCGAGTAGCGTGAGCCCCGACATACCGACACTGCTGAGCGCCGCAATGACAAACATACCCGCACCGGCAGCCGCGCCGCTCATCAAGCCGAAAACCAGGCCGAGACCGATAACCGTCGCCAGCCCTGGTTTGAATTCCAACTTCTTGAGATAGCGCCGCAGCGGAATCGCGGACAAAAGGACTAATGCGAACAGTGCCAGAAGTGCCCGTTCGGGAATCCAGGCGAGGATCAAGGCGCCCAAATAAACTCCCGGCAGCGAAGCCAGCGTGAACTGAATGGCAAACTTCCACGCAATGTGCTTCCGGTAAATGACGAGCCGGCTGAGATTACCGCAGACGGCAAACACAGCGATCAGGGGGATCACCGCTTTCACACCGACGATCGGCGTCAAAGCGATAATCAGAATGTAAGAGCCGCCAAAACCGCCAAAACCGCTGACGAATGCCGCGACGAACGCCGCTGCACCGATAAAAAGAAACTGTTCGCTCACGGCATATACATTCCACCGTTCACGTGCAGCGTCTGACCCGTCATGAATTTCGAGGAAGGCTGACAGAGGAATCGTACAACCGCCGCCGACTCTGTAACATCACCTTCGCGGCCGAGCGGCACGGCGCTTGCGCTCAACGGAGACGCGCCCGCCGAAGCGGCCCGCTCACCGCCGATCTTGCCCGGCGAAACGCAGTTCACCGTGATACCGTACTCAGCAAATTCCAGCGCCAATGATTTCGTCAAGGCGACGACGGCCGCCTTGGTCGCCGAAACGTGTGCCCGTTTCGAGGCACCGATATGACCGGTCACGCCGCCCATATTGACGATGGTGCCGCTTTTCTGCGCAACCATCATCGGCAGAGCCGCACGACAGCACAGGAAGACCCCATCCAGATTGGTCGCCATGATCGAACGCCAATCCGCCAGAGACGTTTCCATGAATGGCGACATTTTCCGAATCGCCGCGTTGTTGATCAGGATATCCAGACGGCCGTGATCTTCTTTGATCTTGTCGAAGACAGATTGAACCGAGGCTTCGTCGGTAACATCCATCAGAACCGCCTCTCCGGTCCCGCCGACCGCTTCGATCGCGGCGACGACATTGTCGATTTCCGACTGAGAACTGCGCGCCGTGACTATGACGTGCGCGCCGTCCTTAGCAAGTCCAATGGCGGCCTCGCGACCAGTCCGGCGCGACCCGCCGACGATGACAGCAACCTGCCCAGTTAAAGATTTATCATTTTTTTCAGTCATTTACTTGGCCTTACAAAGTGTAACGAGTTCTTTGACGTCGAACGCGTCTCGATTGAGACAGAGGTCGATCAGATCTTCCACCGTGCTTGGAATGTACGGCATCAGGATGTCCCGAGCCTTAGTGGCCAGATCGTCCGCATTCATCGGTCGGTCCGGCGTTCCGTGTACCGCCTTGGTGTGATGACGCAATGTCTCGCCGTTGTTCAACTTGATCTCGACGATGGCTTGGCGAACCGGCTTAGCGGCTGCCAACTCGTCACTCGGCGTCGCCGTAATCTTGGCGCGGACGGCCTGTATCTCTGGATCATCCATAAGCTCGTCCTTATGCGCTTCAACGAACGATACCGTTCCCTGCACGATCATCATCGCGGCGAGATGCTGTACACAGATCGTCGGGATATCGCGACCATCGACGACGTGCAGACGGTCCGACGGCATAGTCAGATGGATGCTGGCAATATCGTCATTGGTGATTTTGTTTTCGGCCAAGATCGCTTCAAAGGCGTCTAGAACGGATTGGATGGGCGAGCCGACGCACCACTTCTTGAGCGTCGAGCGGGAAATTTCGAAGCGCTCACCCAGTTCGTGCGACAGCTCTTGCGGCCGCGCATCCTGGGCGAAGCTATCGACGAAACCACGCTTGCACGTCAGCGCATGTGTCGGCGAGGTCATACCCGCTTTTGCGATCAGCGCCGCATACATGCCGTCGCGCGCCCCTTTACCGCCGAACACGAATGCCTTTTCGATATGGTCCGGATCCCGGTTCCAGTACATCAAACCAGACGCCTGCTGTGCCGCGAACGACAGCATCACCGAGACTTCCTTGTCTGTCAGGCCGAGCATCGCCGCGGCAGCCGCACCGCCACCAAACATGGTCCCTATGGTATGCGTCGAAAACGGCTGCGTCGCGGCACTGGTGTAACCGAGCGACAACAGGCAGCGCGTGCCGATATCGTAACCAAGCGCGATGGCGTTTAGAATTTGCTGCGACGTTGCGCCGTCTCGCTCGGCGAGAGCCAAGACCGGAGGGATGACACCACAGCCCGGATGCCAACGGCCCCAGATATGGCTGTCGTCGGTCTCGTCGGCGTGAGCCGACATGCCGTTTGCGAGAGCCGCATTGCAAACCGACACTTTCTTATCGGTGCCGATCAGCGTCGCCTCCGCCGGCCCCCCCAGGCTTTCGGCGAATTTATAGGCGATATCGCCAGGCGGCAGAAACGCACCCGATACAAAAGCCGAAAGTGTATCGAGCAGATGCATGCGCGTCTTTAATTCAACATCCTTAGGCAGTGAGCGCGTGTTGATCGTCGCGATGTAGTCAATAAGTTCGTCTTCGTGTTGCATGAATATTCCGCTTCTTAATTCTTGGATGATTTTTAAATTTTGACTAGTTGGTGAACCGGATTAGGCGAGGCCGCACCATCGTAAGCGACTATTCTGAAAATCTTTTTCGAAATTCAGGCATCGCCTTTAGACGCGTATTCGTCTTCAAGGGCGTTGAGGAAATCGATGCCCGTCAACGCGTTCAAGTCGTCGAACGCCACCATCAAGTCGGGACGGTCCGGCGTGCCGTTATTCTCGACCACTTCGGACTTGAATACCTCCATCGCCTTCAACATGCCACTCAGCGCCGCTGACGTTAGAAGTCGCGGATAGGAAACCGCACCTACGCCAAGCTCTTGCAGATCCTTCGGTCCGATCAGCGGCGTTGTCGGCCGTGACCGAATCCCGAAGCCCATGTTGACGAACAAGGGCTTTGGAATGCTCGATGCGACCTTGGCGATATCTTCCTTGGTCAGAAGCGCATCTGCGAACAGGCAATCTGCGCCGGCTTCCGCATAGGCATTCAACCGTTCAATCGCATCGTCGATCCCATTCGGCGCGGCAGCGTCGGTCCGTGCCCGGATCAGAAAGTCATCGGAGCGGCGGGCATCGACGGCAGCACGAATCTTGTCTGCCGCCTCGCCCACCGGAATGACGTCCTTACCCTTCATATGGCCGCAGCGCTTGGGTGACACCTGGTCTTCGATCGAGATGCCATGCACACCAGCCTGCTCGAACGCGCGCACCGTGAAGTGCACGTTCATGGCATTGCCGTATCCAGTATCGGCATCAGCCATAAGAAGGAGATCGGTGCAGCCGGCAATGTCACGGACGGCGTTCAAATTGTCCTTGAAACTCATGATGCCGCGGTCGGCCCAACCAAGATGGCTTTCCGACACGCCGGCACCCGAGATCGTCCCTGCCTTGAACCCTGCCTGCTCGACAATACGCGCGCTATAGCCGTCGAAGATCCCCGGAAATATAAGAATTTCCGGGGCTTCTAGGAGCTCACGCAGTTCCGCCCCACGGGTGGCCATGGCTTAACTTCCCTTCATGAGTTCAGGGAGGCGTGCAGCAGACGACAGATTTTCCATGCCCATGATCGAGTCGATCAGTTCATCGCGCTGCGATTCCGGCAAGGCATCCTTGGTGAGGATTTTGAACTTGCGGAGGATGGTTTCCTCGGTCGCGAAATCGTGCTCGCTGCCACGTGCGTACTCACGGGTTTCCTTCTCGACCGTGCCATCCTTCAAATGCACTTCGACATGCACCTTGTGACGGTGCTTGGAGCCGAGCGCCGTGATTTCCGGATCGTGTTCGACCAGAACTTTCTTCGACAACTCCATACGCTCCGGATCGCTGACGCAAGATTCATCGGCGAACTGATCGACGAACACCTCATCTTCGAGCAGAAGCGTCGCAACACAATACGGCAGGTTGAGCTGTGCCGAGGTCATACCCTCGGGTCGATACGGCCAGCCGACATGATCCGCAGTCACTTGTGATCCCTTGACCACGATCTTGTCGAGTTCATCCAGGGTAAATGGGCGGCGCGCCTGAATGTCGCGGATGGAGTCCAGGGTCGTGTGGTTCGAACCGACACAGGAATAGAACTTCAGCGCAATATTCATCAGCTCGTAGTCTTCCCCCAGACCTTTACTCAGTTCTTCCAAATTGTAGCGATCGTTGGAACGAGAGAACGTCGAGCAGAAGCCGCCATACGGTGCTTCGAAGACATCGATAATTCCGGTGAGACCGTTCTTGGCAAGCAAAGCCGCCAACAGGCCGCTGTGCGCGGACTTACCCGCGTGTACACGTTTCACCATGGCGCCGAACTGCGCCGCCATCAGGCCCGCGGCCTGTGTGCCGGCGATACCAAGCGCGTGGACCGTCGTTTCGGCATCAAGGCCGAGGCCGCGCGCCGCCGCGCCAGCCGCGGAAAAGCAACCGAGCGTCGCACCTGAGTGCCAGCCCTGACCGATGTGCTCCTGGCCCATACAGATGCCGACACGCGGTCCCATCTCATAGCCTGCAATCGCAGCCGTCAGATACTCCTTACCCGTCATTGCCGGATTCATCTCGGCAACGGCGGTGATCGGCGGCAGAGAAACAGCGCCGACATGCAACACGCCACGGCGGTGCACGTCGTCAAGCTCGAATCCCTGAATCTGTGTTCCATTCACCAGCGCCGCGTGAACCGGCGATAATGCTTTCGAACTTCCCCAAAGGCGGCACGTATTCTCGTGATCCATCGCCGATAGGGTCTCGATAACGATCTTCGTCCACTCAAGGCGGGCACCGTACAAACCGCAGCCGATACTGTCCAAAATCAGCAGCTTCGCGCGGTGTCTTACGTGTTCCGGAATGTCTTCGAATTGGACGCCGGCGACGAACGCCGCCATAGCTTTCGTGTGCCGGTTATCCGCCGGCCCATGGTCACTCATGTTTATCTCCCGATTGGTATTTTTAGGAAGTTTTATTCTAACCCTTTCGCCCCGCATTGCTAACACTTCTGCGAGGTTTATAATCATCAAAAATCATTGGAGAGAAACATGCCTTTGACGCACGATTTAGCGGCGCGGATCGTCGCTGCGGATTTCGGCGATCTGCCGGAAGATGCTGTAATTGCTTCTAAAAATGCCATTCTGGACACCGTTGGCGTTATTCTGGCGGGCGCGGCGAGCGAGCCGACAAAAGCCGTCACGGCGGCCGCTGACGTCGACAAATCCGGCGGCCCCTGCCTAGTCATGGGCGGCGGCTTTAGAACCACCATGTTGGACGCTGCTTTTGTCAACGGAACGGCGTCTCATGCCCTTGATTTCGACGACTGCAACAACACCCTGGGCGGCCATCCGACGGTGCCGATCTTGCCCGGATTGTGGGCGTTCGGAGAAACACTTCAGGCGTCCGGAAAAGACATTATCGAGGCCTATGTCATCGGCGTCGAAACCGAATGTAAATTCGCTCAAGCCGTCCACTTCCATCACTACGAAAAAGGATGGCACCCGACTGCAACGCTCGGCATTTTCGGCGCTGCTGCGGCCTGCTCGAGACTGGCCAAATTGGACGAAGAAAAGACAGCCACGGCACTCGCTATCGCAACGTCCATGGCGGCCGGATTGAAGGCCAACTTCGGCACCTACACGAAACCGTTTCACGTCGGCCAGTGCACCCGCAACGGATTGCTCGCGGCACGTCTAGCAGCCGAAGGCCTCACCGCGAACTTAGATGCTTTCGAACACCAGCAAGGTTATCTCGAGGTTTATAATGGCGCCGGCACCTACGACATTTCCCGCGTCTTCATGGGATGGGCCGACCCTTACGAC
Organism: Rhodospirillales bacterium; assembly: GCA_965216765.1. GTDB lineage: Bacteria > Pseudomonadota > Alphaproteobacteria > Rhodospirillales > Casp-alpha2 > UBA4479. The sequence continues at coordinate 3,625,717 of OZ244199.1, read as the reverse complement.
GTCGTCGAACCGGGCATCGCGGTCAAAATGCATCCGTGCTGCGCAAGCACGCACCCGGCCATCGATGCGATGATTCACATGCGTAAGGAATATGGCCTGACGCTCGATAACGTCGCATCGGTCAAATCTTGGACGCATCCGCGCCGCCTCGCACACACCAACCGACCAACGCCGAAGACCGGCTTCGATGGCAAATTCTCGGTGCAGTATGTCGTGACACGCGCACTTCAAAACGGCGTCGTCTCGCTCAACGACTTCACGGACGAACAGGTCAACGAACCGGAAATCCAACAATTCCTGGCGGACAAAATGCTAGCGGAACCGCATCCGACGTCCCGCAACGACGTCAAAAATGTCTACTTCGCTGAGCTTACCGTCGAAACAACAGACGGCCGTACGCTGACGCATTATGTCGATGCGCCGGTGGGCCGTGACCGTTTCCATCCACTACCGGATGGCGCGCTCGTCGGAAAGTTCAGGGACTGCGCATCACAGGTCCTGGATAAGGCCGCCATATCCGACGTCGAAAGTATGCTTTTGCAACTCGACGAAATCTCCGACATCAACGAAGTCTCGCGCCGCATTGAGGCGGGCGAGCGCCCGCCCGGAAGCAGACTTGCCTCCGTCGCTTAACTTGAAAATTTGAGGAAACAAATGAACGAACAAGAAATCGCGGCCTTTGCGCCGGACGTCGTCATCGTGGGTGCCGGCAATGCCGCCTTGTGCGCAGCCATTTCGGCCCGTGAAGAAGGCGCAAAGGTTCTAATGCTGGAAGCCGCACCTGAACAGGAACGCGGCGGCAACTCGCACTTTACCGGCGGCGCCTTCCGCTTCGCCTACTCCGGCGTCGAAGACATCTTGAAAATCTATCCGGACATCTCGGAGGAAGAGCTCAAAAACATCGACTTCGGCAGCTACGACGAAGGCCAGTACTTCGACGACATGTTCGAGCTGACGCAGTACCGCACGGATTCGGACCTTTGCGAAATCCTGATCACCAACAGCCATGACACGGCGAAGTGGGTTGCCGACCGTGGCGTTAAACTGCAGCCGGGTCTCGGCCGCCAAGCCTATAAGGTCGATGGTAAGTTCAAATTCTGGGGCGGCTTGGCCCTACACATCTGGGGCGGCGGACCAGAACTGCTGAAGGCTCTGTATGCCAAAGGCGAAGAACTCGGCATTGCCATTGCTTACGAAACCCCGGCACACGAACTGATCCAAACCGAAAACGGCATCGAAGGTGTGCGTGTACGCCAGCACGGAAAACCGTTCGACATTCCCTGCCGCGCCGTAATTCTGGCGTGTGGCAGCTTTGAATCGAACGCCGAGATGCGCACCAAGTACCTGGGCCCGGGCTGGGATCTCGCCAAAGTCCGCGGCACCCGCTTCAACATGGGCGCCGGCCTGAACATGGCGCTCGCCGTCGGCGCGATGCCGTACGGCAACTGGTCCGGTTGCCACTCGGTTGCTTGGGACGTCAATGCGCCGGCCTATGGCGACTTGACCATTGGCGACCAATTCCAGAAGCACAACTACCCTTACGGCATCATCGTCAATTCCGAGGGCGAACGTTACGTCGACGAAGGCGCCAATTTCCACAGCCATACCTATGCCAAATACGGCGGCGAGATCATGAAGCAACCGGGCATGAAGGTCTGGCAGGTGTTCGACGCCAAGTCGACCGACCTGCTACGCAGCGAATATTTCATCCGCCGCACCACGAAGGCCGAAGCGAATACGCTGGAAGAACTAGCCGAGAAGCTGGAAGGCGTGAACCCGAAGAAGTTCCTTAAAACCGTCAAAGAGTTCAACGAAGCCTGTCGCACCGACGTCGACTTCAACCCGAACGTACACGACGGTAAGAGCACCGAAGGTCTTGAGCTCAACAAGTCCAACTGGGCCAACCCGCTGGATACCCCGCCGTTCCACGCCTATCACGTGACGACTGGCGTGACCTTCACGTTCGGCGGTATCAAGATCACCGGTGGCGCCCAGGTCGAAGATATCTTCGGCAAAGCGATCCCGGGTCTTTACGCCGCCGGCGAAATGGTCGGCGGTCTGTTCGCCCACAACTACGCCAGCGGCACCGGCCTTATGTCCGGCGCGACCTTTGGCCGCATCGCCGGAAAAAGCGCGGCGCTATCGCTGGCGCATCGCCCAACTTAAGACCAGTCGAGTTCCCGCAGGGACTCCAGATCCTGGAGTCCCTGCAACTTTCCAAGAAGCGCATCAGTGTTGGAAAGTGAGCGAGTCAAGAACTTGAACTTGTCCGCAAGCTGCGCGTCGGTGAACGGCATCTGCGGCATACCCGGCCAATCTTCGATAGTTCTGTCGAACTGACGGCCGTCCTTCAACCAAACCGTCATCGCCGCGCTCCAACTACGGAGCTTATGAACATCCTCGTCGACCGCGAGCGTGATTTTCTGCGCCATGGTGAGAACGTCTTCGTCCGTCAACAGTTCATCAGTCAGCATGTCCGGGTCCATGATGTCATGGTACAGACTGCGCGCGACATTGAACGGCATCGAATATTGGGCCTGCATGATGTCGCCGGGCTGTTTGATGTCATGGTGTGTCGTGATCTTCTTGGAGCCGCGAATTTCAATGCGCTCGATATCGTCAGGGCCAAAGCCGTGCTCTTCTCGCAGCGCGTTCAGCCCGGTCACCGGTGCATGCGAAGTGATGTGTGCCGGATAACGTTTGAAGCAGAGGGTCTCGGACTCCCAAACCGTGCCCAGGCCAGCAGTCAGTTTCGACGTGTCCGTTTCAGAGCAGAAAGTATCCAGCAATCCAAAGGTGCCGTCGATCACGGTTTCTGGGCCTTCGAACCCTTCCGCCGCCAGCAGTGCCGCAAGCACGCCGCCTTCCGCCGCACGCCCCATGTGCAACCGCTTCACCATGCCGCCGCTTTTCGCTTTACTGAAAGCCAGCAGGCCCGATGAGAACGACCCGGCAATTCCCATAGCGTTGACAATCTGTTTGGCGTCCGCGCCCATCAACTTGCTGCAAGCGACCGCTCCCCCATAGGGGCCGATCAGACCCGGTGCATGAAAGCCGTGCTTCTCGGGTGAATGCTTTGTCGCGGCGCCGACGCGTATCATCACTTCGATCCCGGCAGCCATCGCCGTGATTGCCTCGCGACCACTTTTCCCAAGGTGCTGCGCTAGCACTAATACAGGCACCGCCACAGTCGCGGCACCGTGCACGCCAACGCTCGGGCGGCGCAATCCATCCTGTTCGAACGCATGGCAGCAAACACCGAGTGCAAGTGCCGCCGGTCCTGGCGCCATCCCGTTTCCCGTACGGCCCGGCAAGCAGGCGTGGCCGCTACTGCCGGTCTGTTCTGCGACGGCCATTGCATACTGTGCCCACGGCTTGGTCGCGCCGTATGTGACACAGGCAACGGCATCGATCAGGCACTGTTTCAACCGGTCTCGCGCGGCCTCGGGAATGTCATCGTAGTCGATCCCTGCGGCAAACGCGCCGAGGGTTTCAGAAGCTGTTTCGGATGTCATGAATGTCCTCAATTTATTCGGATTTTATCTACTCGAAGTGTAGACCAAATTACGTTCGGAAACACTCGAAACACGCGGAAAACAAGGCAGAAATGAGTGTTCTTTCGGCGCCACGTGGTAATCTGTGCCTAGGAGGAAATTCTCATATGGCAAAACAAAGAACTCTTATCGTCACAGGCGACTTGAACTTTATGGCGGTCAAGGATCCGACCATTCCGTTTGCGAAAATCGGCCCCACATTACGGCGTGCTGACGCGGTCCTTTCGAACTTGGAATGCTGCCTTTACGAACCACCGGACGGCCGTCATTCGCAGGAAGCGCCGGAAGGACTTTCGTCCCGGTCCGGTCTACGCGAAGGCTTTTACGCACAGACGAATATGATCGAAGCCCTGAAATCCGCGGGGGTGAAAGCCGTTGGCAACGCCAACAACTGCAACTACGGCGACGATGCAATCGCATCTTCCCTCGCCATCCTCAGGCAAGCCGGCATCCCATCAACGGGCGCCGGGCTAAACAAAGCCGCCGCTTTCAAGCCGGCGATCATCGATGTCGATGGTCTTAAAGTCGGGATGATCCAGCGCACCTGCGTCTACTGGCCGAACAATCACGAAGCATCAAAGACCCGTCCAGGCGTTGCCGCACTGAAAGTGCACACGGCCTACAGCCCGCGCGTTGACGAGTATGCCGCGAGCCGTCCCGGCACACCGCCGACCGTCCATACTTTTGTCGATCCGGACTACAAGGCCGAGTTCATCAAACAGGTAAAAGCGCTTAAAAAAGTCTGTGATGTCGCCGTGGTCTCCATTCACTGGGGCTACAAACTCGAGGTTCTCGACTATATGACCGAACTGGCGCATGCAGCGATCGACAACGGCGCCGATCTGGTGATGGGTCACGGCCCGCACCATTGCTTGCCGGTCGAAGTATATAAGGGAGCACCAATCTACTATGGGCTGAGCAGTTTCTCGTTCGACCATGGTCACCGCGGCCGCCGGCACGGCGACTGGCTGGGCATGTATGGGAAACTGACGCTCAGCGGCAAAAAGTTTACCAAAGCGTCGTTCTCTTTCGTGCGACACAATGCCAAGAACGAGACCTACCAAACGCCGGTTGCGAAGGAGCAAGAAGAACTAGAGCACCTTCGGGCGTTTTCGGAACCTTTCGGCACGACCTTGAAGGTAAAAGGCGATCAGATCTTTTTCCTCGACAAAAAGTAGTCCGATACGGCAAAGGCCTGGAAGATATCTCCCAGGCCTCGCTGAAATCAGTCGTTAAAAAAGCCCGGGAGCAGAACTCCCGGGCTTTTCTTTGTTCAGTTGCTTACTGCAGAGGCCAAGGGAGGTCGACCCCCAAGCCCCACTGCAGATATCCTTTCGGATATTCAAGAGTTAGCTGGTTCGACAAAACCCCCAGGAACACGACAAATGCTATCGCTCCGAAAGCAGCCTTCACATAGCTGATCTCAGCTTTAACCCGGAGGAAAGCAAAGATGAACGTCGCGACACCGATTACGAAACCGAAAATCGCAGACACACCCAACATACCGAGCAACCACAGCAGATAATGCAATTCGCCGACCGGAGAAAGGTCGTCAGCGATGGCGCGCCGCTCACCATCATAGAAATGCACCGAAGGTTTCTTGGTCCTGAACATCTGAATGCCCAGCGGGATCAGGAACACCAACGCCATGCCCGCCGAGAAATACGGGAACAAAGCGGTGAGGAACTGATACTGCGTGGCATCGTAAATGAGGTACAGGGTCGAGCCGAGCACGAACAAATAGAAGATGGTTTGCGGCATCAAAATCTTGTTCGTGTGCACGCCATCCTCGGAGAGATTCGGCGGCTCCGGCTTAAAGCGGAAGACCGCGATGATCGACAAGATAATCAGGATCCCCAACACGATCACGACCGGACGCTCCAGGAACGTAAGACCATAAACGGTGAAGGTCTGATAGACGAGTTCTTCGACCTTGTTCGACAGAACGAAGCCGATCAGCAAGGCCGGACGCGGCCAGCCGAAACGCTTCATGTAGATACCGAGAATACTAAGACCGAACAGCACCAGCAGGTCGTTCCAATCCCGGGTCGCCTGGAAAGCGGCGAAGAAGATCAGACCAAGCATGAACGGCGCCAAAAGCGCATACTTGATTGTCGTCAGTTTGGAAATCTGCGGCGCCAACAGGAAACAAGTCCCCGCACCGATAATGTTGGCCAGACCGACCGACCAGATCATGAGATAAATAAGATCGAGGTCGTACTGCACCATGTTGATGCCCGGCTCGATACCGATCAGCACGAAACCGCCGAGCAGGATCGCCATACTGCCGGAACCCGGAATACCAAAGAGCAGCGTCGGGATCAGCGCGCCGCCTTCTTTGGCGTTGTTCGCCGATTCCGGCGCGATAACACCGCGCACATCACCGGTACCGTAGCGTTCCTTGTTCGGCGTCGTTTGCATGGCGTGGCCATATGCAATCCAGTCGATGACCGTCCCACCAAGCCCCGGTAGCGCACCGACGACACAGCCGATGACCGCGCACCGCAGGGATAACCACTTATTGACCCACCAGTCTTTTGCCCCTTTGGCCCAGCCTTTGCCCAACACACCGCGGTCGGAAATCGTCTGCCGGCGACGCAGCAAGTCAATGATCTCAGGCGTCGCAAACATCGCGAGGCCGACAATCACCAACGGCAGTTTGTCGAGCATATAGTCGGACTCGAAGCCCATCCGGACCACGCCCGTGAACGGGGCAGAACCGGCAGAACCAAGCATCAGTCCCATAGCGCACGCCGCGAGACCTTTCATCGGGTTCGGGCCAGTCAGCATACCAACCATGGTCAATGCCAGAATGATGAGCATCATCTGCTCACCAAAGCCGACGGCGAGAATCAATGGAATAGCGACGAGGATCGCGCCGGACAAAATAACGGCGCCGAAAATCCCACCGAACATCGACGAAATGAAGGCTGCGGACAGTGCCCGTGATGACTCGCCTTTTTTCGACATTGGGAAACCATCCATGACCGTAGCTTGAGAGCCGGATGTTCCTGGTATCCCCATCAAAACGGACGGGAACGTGTCGGATGTCGCTGTCACGGACTGAAGCCCGATCATCATTGCGAGTGCAAGTGACGGATCCATTCCGAACAGGAAAGGAAGAACGAGAGCAAGACCTGCGGTGCCACCGAGGCCTGGCAAAATACCAACGATCAACCCAAGGAAAACGCCGCCCGCCAGATAGATAATGTGGATCGGGCTGACCAGGGTAGTGATGGCTGAGAGTGCTGCTTCAAGCATTGAATGTTCCAATACGCCGATAAGTTACGGTCGTTTATTCTTGATGAAGGTTCTAATTATTCGGCAGCGAGCGCCCGTGTAAAGTCCGGAGCAAGAGCTGTCTCGGGCGGATTCCAGAAAACCTGGGGCCCAATTTCATCGACCGCATTCAGGCCCAGTTGAGCCATCACACGGTCCAATTCTTCGTGGAAGATTTCCAAAGCACGATAAGCACCGGCTTCGCCGCGATACGCAGCTCCATATAGGGTCGGGCGACCCGACATAACAAGATCGGCACCCAGCGCTAAACCCTTGACGATGTCAGAACCACGGCGCGGACCGCTGTCCACGATAACCGCCAGACGGCGGCCGACCGCAGCACGAACTTCCGGCAGCACTTGGATTGGCGCCACCGCATTATCGACATATCTGCCGCCATGATTCGAGATCACGACACCGTCGCAACCGATGTCAGCCGCGATGACCGCGTCTTCGGGCGATTGCAATCCTTTAACCAGCACGTTGCCGTCCCAATTGTCTCGGATGCGGCGAATGTCATCCCAGCTTTGGTTGTCTGCCTTGGTCAGAGTATACTTGTGCTCTTTGTCGCGGATCTTGGCCCGGTACTTTTCCGGATAGTTTTCCAGTTTCATCGGCCCGCGCTCCACCAAATGACGGATATAGACGCGGAACAGCCAGCCCGGATTCATCAATACGTGACGGATCATCTGCGGCGTGTACTTCACAGGAACACCGTAGCCGGTTCGTTTATTGTATTCGCGGTTCGGACCAACCGGGCCATCTACCGTTATGACGAGAGTCTTAAATCCGCACGCTCTAGCGCGGTCGATCAACCCCTGACGCGCTTCGAGATCAGGCCACATGTAAACTTGGAACCACAACTTGCCTGCATCACCGCCGGCACCATTGAAGACTTCTTCCATGGACGTTTGTGCGTTTGTCGAAACGCAACACGGAACGCCCATCCGCACTGCGGCTTTTGCAACACCGACCTCGCCACCATGCGCCATAAGACCAACCGTCCCGGTCGGCGAAACACCGAACGGCATTGAAATCTCTTCACCGAAAATCTTCGATTTGGTCGACCGTTTGGAAACGTCAACCAAGACACGGTTCTTGAACTTGAGAGTCTCATAAGCTTCGCGGTTGTTACGGACAGCAATCTCGTCTTCCGCGCCTCGATCGACGTAATCGAAAATACCTTTCGGCAAACGTCTCTTCGCCTTTTGGCGAATGTCCTCGATATTATAGACGTCGAGTATATCTTTACTCACGGTTCCCTCCTGAGGCGGCTTTTTGTATCCGCATTTGACTAAGATGGTAGCAAAAATAACTAAAAAAAATGAAGTAAAGAGCCGGTGCGACTCTGTCACACCGGCTCAAAACCCTAGGTAACAGCCCTCAGAGAGCGGGCTACCACCGACGCCGCACTTAGAGCGAAGCGTTGTATTTTTTCTTCAGAAGATCGTTCATCCAAGCTTTCGACTCATCCGAAATCTTCAGACCTTCAGCAAGGGCACGCTCGGTGGCTTTGCCGAACGTCGGCTTCATACCGCCGAAGCTCTTGGCGAGCGCTTTCTTGACCGACGGATCTTCGTAGGTCTTTTTCATCGCGGTCACCCAGGCATCAACGATGTCCTGCGGCGTGCCGGCCGGCAGCGCGAGCGCCTTCGACAGAGCAACCTTGATCGCGAAGAGGTTCTTATAGACTTCGAACGCCGTGCCGCTCGGCTTTTTACCCATTGCAGCTTCATAGAACTCCGGGAACGTCGGCAGGTTCATGTGGTCGGGATCGCGCTCGAAACCACCGTCTTCCGTCGGCGCACCATAGGTGAACAGCGGGGTTGCTTTTGCCCCTTCTTGGGCCGTGGCGACCTTCTGCGAGTACACGCCGGAGCCGTCGTTGTTCAAGTTGATTTCACCACGCCAAAAGGCCTGACGCTGTTTGCTGGTCGAAAGACCGAACACCGACTTGTTGTCGATGCCCAGCATTTCCATCGTCGTCGTATCGAGAAGTTCAACGGCGATAGGCGTTTTCGAACCGTTGATGACATTCGCCTTTTTCATCGCGGCAACGTCAGCTTTGGGATCTTTACCCATCGCGCCGGTTTGCTCAGCGTTCGTGTAAATGACCGCACCACGAGGCAAACCCATAACGCCGCGCCATTTGGTTTCATCGAAGTTCACGCCGGTGCCACCAAGGGCGAACGACAGGTGACCGGAACTCGACGCCACAATCAGCATCGTACCGTCTTTAGGGCCGGCGGCATCGAATTTGTTCGAGCCCTTAACGCCACCGCCGCCGGGCTGGTTCAGCACGACGACCGTCGGGTTGCCCGGAAGATGTTTTTCCAGGTGCGGCTGGAAAAGGCGTGCGATGGTGTCGGAACCGCCACCTTCACCATAAGGCACCAGCAGGGTCACTTTCTTCCCAGAGAAGTCGACCGCCTGCGCAGGCGCCGTGAGAGCGATCGAAACCGCTGCAGCAACGGCGAGTGCGCCGGTCTTGAGAGTAAGGTTCTTCATGGACTTTCCTCCTGTCCTTTTAACGTGGCATCTTGAGCAGGGGACAAAATCGCGCAAATAGCACAGCACTGGTCTTTGAATATTGTACTATGTCCTGTTTTCGCTCGAAGCCACTCTCGACTTCTGACGAAACAAGCATTGCGCCACTCAGCCTCCCAAGGTTTTGTCGTTTATTATCCGAGCATTGTAAGGGGCCTTGTACAAAAACTCAAAATTATAATTTTTTCTTGATTGATAATTTTTTTGCATTGATAAATTGCCCATGCAAATTCGGATCGAAGATATTGTCGCCTTCACTTTGGTCGCGGACCTAAAGAGTTTTGTACGCGCCGCCGAAGAGTTAAACATCACGCAACCGGCGCTGTCGCGGCGCATCAGAAAACTCGAAGATAGTATTGGCGCGCGCCTCCTTGAACGAACTTCACGGGTCGTCGATCTGACCATTGTTGGCGAAGAATTCCTGCCGGCGGCCAAGCGCATGGTACGTGACTTTGATCGTTCTTTATCGGACATCGTTGACGTCATTCAGAAACGCTCCGGCGTGGTTTCTGTTGCTTTCAACATGACCGTCGCAACGACTGCCATGCCTGAAATCCTCGACCGCTTTCATCAACTACATCCGAACATCGAAGTGAGGGTTTTCGAAGACTCCAGCCCGCCGATTCTGGAGCGCGTACACCTTGGTGAAGTGGAGTTCGGCGTCGTCAATACTAACGCGCTGCAGCCCGACCATGTTTTTGAACCCCTTATAGAAGACCGGTTTGTCGCGCTATGTCATCGCGACCACCCGATTGCACGTAAACGCCGCGTGACTTGGAAAGATCTGCACGATTATCCGTACATTGAAATGTCACCGCGTAGCGGCACCCAGAGACTTCTCGAACGCACGCTTGGTGACAGCGGGCTTTTACCGAACGGCATTTTCCAAGTTGCGCACACTCTCTCACTGCTGGGCATCGTCGGTAAGAACCTCGGTGTCTCTGCAGTACCTCACCTAGCTTGCCTGCAACGGCCGGACTTAAACGTCATTGTCCGCCCCTTGACCAATCCAACGGTCGGGCGAACGCTCGGCCTCGTTAAGATGCGGGACCGCACACTTTCGCCGGCGGCCGAAGCCCTCGAATCAGTAACGCGCGAGGTCATCGGCGAGATGTCGAAACGAATGGCGAAGACTCAGTAACAGATCGGTTTTTGTCGTTCCATCTGCGTACGGTGCATGACACGGAGCTGCGTTGCATTGATCGGGTCGCGATAGTGCATCGCGCAGCGATTGTCCCAAAGGACCATATCGCCTTCCTGCCAAATGTGCGTGTACTTGAATTTGTCCTGGGTCGCGTGCTCCCAAAGATAATCCAGCAGTTCTTCGCTTTCCTCGCGTCCCCAGCCGATGATGTACTGCGACGGGTAGACGCGGCGACGGCCCAAATAGAGCGCCGGGCGCTTGGAGACCGGGTGGAGACGCACCAACGGATGATCCGGGCCCGGCACGTCTTCCAGCGTCTGCGGCGCCGTCAGGCCTGGACGCAACTTGCCGGCGGAATTGCGGCTCGCGTCCTGTTTAGTGTAAAGGCCGCGGATACGATCCTTCACCTCATCCGGCAGCGTTTCATAGGCCAGATACTGGTTGCTGAAGGACGTGTTACCTCCATCCTCCGGCAACAGGAGTGCCCGCAGGAAACTGCCGATAGGCGGTTCGTCGATATAGGAATTGTCGGAATGCCAGACGACTTCGCCGCTACCGAGCGAGTCGTTTTCAGCTGCTGGCTGCCCGTCCGGCCCCATGTTCGAAACCATAATGATCTCGGCATGCTCGGACAGAAGATTCGATTTGATATTGGCGGCTTCGAAGTATTTGCGGCTGGCGCCCGGCACCGGAGTTCCGAATAGCTTGGTCGCCTCGATTTGTTGTTCCTGGGTGATGTGCGACTGTCCGCGGAACAGCAGAATGAGGTTATCCGTCCAAGCATCGATCAATTGCTGACGGACTTCATCGCTAACAGGCTTGGCGAAATCGATCCCACGGATTTCCGCGCCGAGCGGCCCGTCCAGTTTGACGACTTCGATTTCTGTATTGGCGTTCTCGGCGCGTGCTGCTTGGGACATTTCCAATTCCTCCAAAATTATTCCGGGCAAATTAAACAGGATCGACGCCTTTTCGGCTGCTATCGATCCGGCCGCTTATTCCCTCAATTACTGCCAATCTTTCCGGATCAAACGCAACAGTCAATAAATATGAAATTGATTTCACGATACGAAATCTATAAACCAACGGCATGGCAATTTACGAACAAGGTATCCGATGACCCAAGGCGTTGGCGCGGTCAACCGCGCGTTTTCCATCTTAGAAGCCTTTCAGACGGGCGATGCATCGCTATCTCTGCAGACGTTGGCGGACCGGACCGGCTTAAACAAATCAACAATTATCCGCCTTATCAGTTCCCTAGAGAAAGCGTCGGTCGTGGTACGGCGCGGCAAAGGCGAATACGCACTGGGCCCTGCCCTGCTGCGCTACGGCAGCCTCTATCAATCGTCGCTGCAACTGTCCGATCACGTCGTTCCGGTGTTGAACGAACTGATGGAGAAGACTGGTCAAACGTCGGCATTCTTTGTCCGCGACGGGCGATCCCGGGTCTGTCTACATATGGCTGAATCTTATTCGGTGCTCCGTTCGCATCTGCGCGTCGGCAGCGTTCAGCCAATCCTGCCGAGCGGTTCGGGACAGGTTCTACTGGCATACTCAACCGATCCCGGCGAAGAGATCGATGCCGAAGCCGTGCGACGAAAGCTGGTGGTCCTGAACAAGGGGCAGCGACACCCCGAGATCTCGTCACTGGCCGCCCCGGTCTTCGCAAACATGGACGAACTTGCCGGCGCGATCACGGTATCCGGCCCGACCCGGGACTATTCCAGAAAGGCAGTCGCAGGCTTTAAGGATGCTCTTTTGAGCGCTGCTGCGAAATTGACTGACCGGCTCGGCGGAAAATTTCCGGTATAGCCTACGCTTCCCCTCCTTGAGCCTTGTCGGCCGCCATTTGCTGGGATTACCCTGCCCGCCAATTGAACCAACACAACCTAATAAACAGGAGGAAAAACAATGGAAGAAGATCTCAAAACAGTGGACGATTCCTATGCCGCAATGCGCGAGCGCTACGGCGTCGAGTCGACCCCGGGTCGTCGCATGGGCAAGTACGGCCCGGTTTCCGAGAACCGGAAGCCCGATTTTTTCGATCTTCGTACCCAACTCGTATCCGAAGGCCGGAATATCAAAGCGCTTGCCGAAACGGATAACCTTTGGGCCTGGATCAAAGTCTATGCGACCGGCGGCGAGAACACCTTACACGGCCACATGAACGAAGATCACATGTTCATCGTTCTCAGCGGCGAGGCGACGTTCCTTGGCCCTGAGGGCGAGAAAAAGGTCTGTGGCCCGAACCAAGGGATCATGTTGCCGGCAGCCACGCTGTACAGCTTCTGCTGCACAAGTGAGGATCCGTTGGTGCTGCTTCGCGTCGGGGCGCAAGCCGGCGATGGCGACCTGCGGGACCGCGTTGACGAGAACGGCGATCCGCTGCCCGGCGGCTCGAAAAAGAATAAATTCAAGCCGCCGGTTTATAGCGATCAATACTTCGGCTGAACGTACACCGTCAGTTCTGGTAACGCCGGAAACCGCCATCGACGGGAATGACCGTTCCCGTCAGATAGCGTGCGTAAGGCGAACACAGAAACACGACGAGGTTCGAAATATCCTCGGGCTTACAAAACCGGCCGGCTGGAATCTTATCCAGCCGGTCGTCATCTGAAGCATTGCCGTCGGCCATGACACCGGCCTGAATCAGGTTCATGGTCGGTCCGCTCTTGCCGATGGCGCGGGTCAGGCTTTTCGACCAGGCCGCCATCGCCCCCCAAGCCGCATATTCCGTGTTGAATATCTTCGGCTCGAACGACCCGATGACATGAACAATCCGTCCGGCGCCTCGGTCCATCATGCCCGGAAGCACGTCATGGGTCGCCTTGCGCGGCGCTTCGAATAGGCGCGCCATCTCGTCGCCCCACACGTCGGCACCGACATCGATCGGCGTCGCTTCACGGACATGCAGTCTATCCGGTACCGAGACGTAAACCTCAGTAGAGGAGTCTGCTTTGTCGGCGATGGTTGCGCCCTCGCCCACCAGCGCGTCGCGCACGCCAGCGGCGAGGTCGGATGCGCCGTCGACGACGGCGATCTTATCTTTTAGACCCCAATTACGTGACATTGCTCATCCTCCTTAAAATGCGAATTTACGGTAGCCGCCATCGACAGGGATGACGGTACCCGTGATGTACTCGGCGCGCGGCGACGCCAGAAAGGCGATCAAATGCGCCATATCCTCGCCCTCACCCAAATAACCGAGCGAGATATCGCCGTCGGAATACGCGGCGCGTTCCTCCGGCGTGTAGTTACGCAGGATTTGCTCGCTGACGATCTTGCCAGGCGGCAATGAGTTGATGGTCACGTTGTCTTTCGCGACAACCCGCGACAGCCCTTTTGCCCAGGCATGAACGGCGGACTTCGGCGGATTGGCCGTCCCCACTTTTTCGGGCTCCATCTTGCCGGTGATATTGATGACCCGGCCGTACTTTCTGGCTTGCATGCCGGGCATCAACGCCAGCGTCATCTCGCGGATGGTGACGTAATTCAGATGCAGTTCCAGTTCCCATTTTTCGGACGGGTGGTCGAACGGCGTATTTCGCGGCTCATCCGGAGCCTTACTCCGGCCGGCCGAATGAACGACGATATCGACCCCGCCGAGTGCGTCTTCCGCTTCGGCCGCCAGCTTCGCGGGCGCACCCGGCTCAAACAGGTCCACCTGCAGGCAGACCGGGCGAACACCGCCGTCAGCTTCAATCTCGTCCGCCAGCTTCTCCAACAATTCCAGGCGCCTAGCCGCAATAGCGCAGCGCACACCATCTTTTGCAAGGATGCGTGCCGCAGCCTCACCGATGCCACGGCTCGCACCCGTTACGAGGGCACGCTTGCCGTCCAGTTCTAAATCCATTGGATGTCTCCACTTGTTATTTTCGATATTGTCACTGGTTGAACTCAACCGCTCGACTTCGGACTGTGCCCACTGATCTCACCGCCCACAGTCGGCGGCATCCGGAAAAACGACAAAAACACGAAGACGTTCATGCCGGCCAGAAACAGGAGCGCGATGGTAAAATCGGATTGCGCCAAAACCTGCGTATCGCGGAGGCCCAGTCCGATATGCAGCAGACATGCGGCGAGCGCCACGCCGAGACCTTGGCTCGCTTGCTGAAACATCTGCACGAACGGCGTCGCCCGTCCCATCCGCTCTTGCGGCACTTCGGTATAAGCCATCGTCGTCAAAGTCGTGAACTGAAAGCCCTGGTTCATCCCGATCACGTACAAGAGCGCTGCGATCAACGGTGTCGGCGTCGTCTCCCGAACAAAGGTGCAGAGAACGAGACACACCATGAAAACCAGGGTGTTCCCCAGCAAGCAACTCCGAAAACCGAATGTTTTTAAGAACTTCTCGACAAACAGCCGGACCGTGAAAACACCCGCGCCGAGCGCGATCAGAATCAAACCCGCTTCGAAGGCGGTCATGCCGAAGACAACCTGAAACAACAATGGCAGCAAGAACGGCAAGCCTCCGATTGAGATACGGAATATGGTTCCGGTCACGACGCACTTGCGGAGCGTGAGTAGATTCAACAACGACAGATCGATCAGCGGATGGGTCTGCCGTTTGGAATGGCGCACGGAGAGGTAAACAAAGACTAGGCCGAGCGCCAGCAGAGCGACGGCAAACCAGAAATTGCTGCCGCCCCTGCCAATCCCCTCTACTCCGTACATGATGAACGATACGGCAAGCGCGGTTAGGACGAACCCCCCCCAGTCCAGAGGACGCTTTTCTTCATTCTTGAAGTTCTCGACAAAGAACCAGATCAAAAAGAGGCAAACCACGGCGACCGGGATGTTGACGAAAAATATCCAACGCCACGATGCGAAGGTGGTGATGAAGCCGCCGATGGATGGCCCCATCACAAACCCCAGCGCCGGGAACAGCGACACGATGACCATCGCGCGGATGTAACGCTCCTTCGGGATATCGTGTAACGCGATCATGCGGCCGACGGGAAAAATCATCGAGGCGCCAAGGCCTTGCAGCACCCGTGACATCGTTAATTCGAAGACGCTGTTGCTAAAGCTGCATGAGATAGAGCCGACGCCGAAAACCAGTATGGCCGCTGCGAACATCGCTTGTGCGCCGAAACGGTCGGCGAGCCAACCGGTGATCGGCAGGAAGGCGCCGATGCTGATGATGTAAGCGACGACGGTGATGCCGAGATCAACGGGATAAACGCCGAAAGATTCTGCCATCGCCGGCAATGCCGTTGCGACGATCGTCTTGTCCGCACTGATCGTAAAGAACGTCATGCCAACGATGACCGGGGCGACAAAACCTCTTTTTCCGCTTTTCGTCATTCCGGCTATCCTGGCCCCTCTCCTCAGCGGTGATCGTCAGCTTTCTACCCGGCAATCAGCCTGCGTGAATCTGAAAGCGCTGATCGTCGTCCGTCGCCATTTGGTTCACGAGTTCGATTTCCCATGAAAGGTACGCCTTCATGGCCTCTTCCATATCGACGTTCTGTTCGCGCGCCCGCAAGCGGATGTCCTCCGCTTTGCTCGCCAGGTTTTCCGGCCCATCCGCCACCGGCTTGCCAGCATTCACCCAGGCCGCCGTGCCGCCTTTCAGAGCCTTTACAGAGACACTCGTGTTTGCGGCGACCTCTGCCGCTGCGAGTTGCGCGAGGTCACCATCTGGTGACGTCAGGACAATCATCTCTGCTTTCGGCAGCGCGCCAATATCGTCGGCGATGCGCGACCGTATCAGATACCAGGCACCGGGGATGTGTGCTTTGTAATATGCCTTGCTCCAATTCAAATCAGCCACCACGGCGGTGCCGGCATCCAAGGCAGAAGCCAATTCTGCGACCGAGATGACTTCCGCTTTCGCCCCGTCGAGGCCGAGCACCGGCGGCACGTAAGGCCCCGATTCCATTTCGACGCCTACGCCATCCATTTTCATGACGGAGACGTCCCAGCCCATCTGCTTCAACCAGGACGCGGTCATCGTCGCGCGCACCCCGGTATCATCGACCAAGACGACCCTCGCCCCCCAGGCGGCGAGATGCCGGTCCGTCTCCTGCACCAACTGTCCGCCGGCGATATGCTTCACCCCTGGCAGGTGGCCCGCCGCGTACTCTTCCGCCGTGCGGACATCTAGGACATAAAGAGTTCGCGTATCCCGCTCAGCCTCATACTGTTTCAACGCCGCAACATCGATAGCCGGAATTTCAAAGCGCTTGGCCACTTCATTGGCTGCCTGCCGGGAAGCCGCAAGTGCTTCCGGCGAGACATCCGTCGCTTGCTTGGTTGCGCCGACGATGATCTCGAACCCAGACAGGTGCCAGCCTTGGGTCCCGTTGGTGAGCGATACGACCTTGTTCGGATAGCCAGCGGCGATCACGGACTGCGCGCCGATGATGCTGCGGGTCCGGCCGCCACAATTGATCACGACAGTCGTATCGGGTGACGGCACTAAGTCCTTGAACCTGTATACCAATTCAGCGCCTGGCGCGCTGACCGCACCGGGGATGCTGTTGACGTTGTATTCTTCGAAGGTACGGGTATCGAACAACGCGAAGTCTTCGCCGTCGTCCATCATCCGCTTGAGTTCTTCGGCGGAGATATGCGGCGTACCGGCCTGATGCTCGATCACTTCGGCAAAGGCCTTGCTCGGAACGTGCACGCCTTCGTAAAGGCGGTAGCCAGCTTTTTCCCAGGCGGCATTACCACCGTCCAGAACGGCCACGTCGGTATAGCCTAGCTCGATCATCCGTTCGGCTCCGCGAGCCGCCAAGTCATTGTCGCCACCGTCACACCAGACGACGCGTGTCGAGAGGCGCGGCACCAGCGCGCCGACGATGGTCTCGATCCGCCCCACGGGGACGCATGACGCCATCAGAATATGCGATTTATCAAACGGAACTTCTTCGCGCGCATCCAGCAGGGCGATCTCTTTTCCATCGTGCAGATAGCCTTTGAGGGTGGCGGCATCTACGCGCGCTATTCCGTCTGGCATGTGGGACCTCCCTTGAATGTATTAATGGTCAGAACGACCAATCTTCTTTTGTCTCGTATGTATCGAAAACGGAAATACGCCCAGGGAAGCGCCCAAATTGTATGGACGCTCCCAGGCTAAGTTATCATTTTGGCGACGGATTAAGTCCAGAGGACGTTCCGCCCTTTTTGATTTATTGCTGCATTGGTGCGGGCTTTGACGCCCGCACCCGATTCTTTTAGTCAACCGAAAGGTCGAGAATGCCGTCCTTCGGCGTAAACCCGAGACCGGGCGCTTCCGGTAGAACCAAGCGACCGTCCTGCGTGAACGGCACCCCGTCGAAGAGATTCTCCGTGCACTGGTAACCCTGCAGATGGAATTCGATCTTGCCGCCGTTCGGCACACCACCATGCAAGTGCATATTAAGGTGCGGATAGTTGCCGCCCATCGACATCGGAATGTTGAACGCCTGCGCCATGCCTGCCGCTTTAATACCTTGGGTGTAACCGCCGATATCGCGAACATTGGGCTGGATGTAGTCGACGGACTCATTCATGAAGAAATCACGCAAGAACATGATATCCGACGTTCCCGTGCTGCCCGCTGCGAGCGGAATCCTCGTCTTGCGGCGCAAGTCCGCGAGAAGGCGCGGATCGCCATTCTGGATCGGATCCTCGAACCAGGTCAGATTGAACTGCTCCAGTTCGCGCATCAGGAAGTGGGCTTGGCCCGGCGTCAGGGCTTTATTTGCGTCGACCATCAGTTCGATGTCGGGGCCGATGGCATCACGGACCGCACCGACACGGTCAATGTCTTTCTTGATGTCCTGATCGGTCGGGTACTGCATCACGTCGTCGGCACCGGCACCGGCGGCACCCACAACCATCTTCAACGCTTTATGGCTGTCGTTGACCAGCGACTTGGCGATTTCGACCAATTCATCCGCCGAATACCAAGAACGGCCAAATGTGATGTAGGCCGGCAACGTCGCATTGGCGCCGCCCAGCAGTTTCCAAATCGGTTGACCCGTCGCTTTACCCTTGATGTCCCAAAGCGCCACGTCGATAAGGCTGGCGGCGCAGTTAAACGCGCCCATGAAGTATTTCAACGTGGTGTTCGCGATCAGTTTGCCCCGCACCGTTTCCGGCCGCATGGGATCCATACCGATGATCTGCTCGGAAACTTCACGGTTGATGTAGTCCTTCAACCCCCAGCGCATCGGGAAGGTCGAAAGAGCATTCCCCTTAATGCCTTCGTCGGTTTCGATTTCGACGAACGAAATCAATGCATGGTGCGTACCACGAAGAGGGTATTCGAACGGCGCGCGCAGAACCCAACATTGGACTTTCGAGATTTTCATTTCGGCTTCCTCCAAACTTTATTTGTTTGATTTTTTGCGAGCGCAGTCTGCTTCAGCCGGACGAACAAATCCAATTAATAGATTTTATAAAACTCATAAGTCTCGTATATTCCTGATCATGGACATTCAGCAGCTGCGCATATTCGTAACTGTTTCCGAAACCCAACACATGACCCGGGCTGCCGAACAACTCGCGCTTACGCAACCCGCCGTATCGTCGGCCATAGCCGCCTTGGAACGGCGCTATAAGGCGCATCTTTTCAATCGTGTTGGGCGCGGTATCGAACTGACGGAAACGGGTGAAAGGTTTCTCACCGAGGCCCTCGCCGTGCTCGACCGCGTGGAAGCCGCGACCGCCGTTCTTGAAGACGCCGCCGACACGCCGACCGGGCGCATCAATATCGTCTGCAGCCAGGTCATCGGCGGATATTGGCTACCTAAGCGGGCCGCCGCTTTCAGCGCCGCGTTCCCATCCGTCAAACTTCACATCGACGCGAACAAGGGTGAAGACGCCGTGAAGGCTGTCCTTGCAGGCGATGCGGACTTGGCCTTCGTTAGCCGCGCCAACGACCCCGCTTTGGTCGCCCATATTGTCGCTTCGGACCAAATACTTCTCCTACGCGCGGTGGGTACCGACTTCTTACAACCGCCCATACGCCGCAAGGACATCATCGCGACGCCATGGTTTCTTCGCGCCGACGGGTCAGACGCGCAATCTGCAATCGCTGAATTCCTTCAGGCACGTAACATCGGTATACATGAACTTAAAACCAGTCTGGTTCTACCCAGCAACGAAGCGGTACGCGAAGCGATTGAGGCCGGCGCAGGCGTCGGGGTTATTTCTGAGCACGCGGCGCGCAACTCGGTCGCGGCGCGGCGGCTCGAACCCATTCGCGCGCACATCCCGTTGCGCTCTTTTTCAGCGGCCTATCACAAGGACCGCCGTCTGACCCGCGCCCAACAGGCGTTCCTGACATTCGTCAAAGACCAATATGTCACCGATGACGATTGGGATGCCGCACACTGGTTTCCCGCGACCTGATTGCGATTTTATTTCACTAGCGGATGCAGCAGTGGTTAACTTGGTGTGCCCCGCAAGTGCGGGAAAACAATAAGCTAAGTCTGGGATTAGACAGGAAGGGACCGACTTATGAAACGCAACCGCATCATCGGCTTGGCCGCCGCAGCGCTCGCCGTATTTCTGACCACTGGCGCGCAGGCAGCGGACAAGCTCCGCCTCGGCACCGAGGGAGCTTACCCGCCATTCAACTATTTCGATAGCGCCAAGAACCTGACTGGCTTCGACGTCGAAATCGGCGTCGCCCTTTGCAAGGAAATGGGCGTTGAGTGCGAACTGGTTGCACAGGATTGGGACGGCATCATCCCGGGCCTTGTTGCTAAAAAATATGATTTCATCATTGCTTCCATGTCGATTACTGAAGAGCGTAAGAAGCAGGTGTCCTTCTCCAAACCATATTACCTCGCAGCACTTGCGCATGTCGCGCCGAAGGACTCTAAGTTCGACGCCTTCACTAACGACGTGATGAAGGACAAGATCATCGGCGCGCAGTCGGGCACCGTAATGGCGGAATTCGTGCAAGCGCAGTACCCGGACGCGGAAGTCCGCCTTTATCCGACCCAGGACGAAGTGAACCTCGATCTCGCTAACGGCCGCCTCGATCTGGTGGTCGGCGATCTGCTGCCGATGCTGGACTGGATCAAGAACACCGATGACGGCAAATGCTGCGAGAAGGTCGGTGACGCCATCACCGATCCCAAGTTCGCCGGTGACGGCATTGGTATCGCGGTCCGCAAAGAAGATGACGATCTTCGTATGGCGCTGAACAAGGCGATCGACGCTATCCGGGCTAACGGCACGTACAAAAAGATCAATGACAAGTACTTCGACGTCGACATCTACACGATGAAGTAAGTCGAGCGAGGCTGTCCCGGACGCTCCAGACGGGGCGTCCGGCAGCCGCGGGAACGTATGATTGTTTGAAATCTTTTCTTATGGTGATGCCGGCTGGGGCGACGAACTCGTCGCCGGCCTATGGATAACCGTCAGTCTAGCGGTGGTGACCCTTCCCTTCGGGCTGCTGCTCGGATTCGCCGCCGCTGGGTGCAAACTTTCGCCGATGAAGCCATTGCGGTTTCTTGGCACCGCCTATACCACGGTGATGCGCGGCACTCCGGAACTATTGACCTTGTTCCTGGTCTATAACGGCCTGTCGCTCGTCGTGAACGACATCTGGTCGTGGTTCTATGGCGACGCACGCCCACCGGAACTGAGCCCCTTCATCGCCGGGATCATCGCACTCAGCCTCGTTTTCGGCGCCTTCGCCGGCGAAGTGTTACGGGGCGCGTTTCAGTCCCTCAACATCGGGCAGGTCGAAGCCGCCAAGGCTATCGGCATGCGCCCGGGACAGGTTTTCTTTCGCGTCAAGCTACCGCAAATATGGCGGTTCGCTCTGCCCGGCCTCGGCAACCTCTGGGTGAACCTTTTAAAGGACACCTCGCTGGTATCGATCATCGCCCTGGATGACCTTTTGCGTATGACCAAAATCGCCGTCGGCTCGACCAAGCTGCCATTCGACTTTTTCTTCGCCGCGTGCCTAATTTATTGGGCGCTCAGCGTCACCTCCGAATTCGTGCAGGGCCGTCTGGAGCGCCACGCTAACCGTGGCGTCAGGAGGACCTGAGATGGAATTCGCAGCCGTCCTTATCGAATATTGGCCGAGGTTTCTCTACGGCACATTGATGACCCTGAAGTTGACGTTCCTGGGCGCGCTGATCGCTGGGTTGATCGCGCCGTTCCTCGCGCTCTATCGCCTGAATACGAATATAATTACACAGGTACCGCTTCGCATCTATATCTCATTTATGCGCGGCACGCCGCTCTTGGCGCAGATGTTTCTGATCTACTACGGCTCCGGCCAGTTTCGGCCCGAGCTGCAAGCCCTCGGACTTTGGGGTTTCTTCCGAGATCCCTTTAACTGCGCGCTGCTGGCGTTCGTTTTGAACTCCGCCGCCTATCAGACGGAAATTCTGCGCGGCGCCATGACGGGTGTCGCGCACGGCGAGATCGAAGCAGCCAAGGCTATCGGCATGGGGCGGGTGAAGACATTCCTTCGTGTTGTCGCGCCGCACACCTACCGGATTGCCTGGCCGGCGCTCGGCAACGAAGTGATCCTGCTGATGAAGGCTAGCGCACTGGCCAGCGTCGTCACGATCTTCGATCTGATGGGGCAGACGCGCGCCGTCTATGCCAAGACTTTTGATTTCTCGACCTACCTCTGGGCGGCGGTCATTTACCTTTGCATCACGGCACTGTTCGTCGCCATTTGGCAGCAATTGGAACAGGCCATCAGCCCGCACGTATTCGGAAAACGGCGGTCGATCATCAAGACCATCCTGAGTGGGAGGCCCTCCGCATGAGCCCAGAAAGTATAAACGGCGAAGTCGTCGTCAAAGCCGAAGACATCCGTAAATCCTTCGGCAACTTGGAAGTCCTCAAGGGCATCTCCCTCGAAGCGCGGCGCCAGGACGTAATCTCGATTCTCGGCTCCTCCGGTTCCGGTAAATCGACGTTCCTACGCTGTCTCAACATGCTCGAGCCGCCGACCTCGGGCCGCGTTTGGGTGAAGGGCGAGGAAATCCTTGTGAAAGACGGCCAGCCGACCGACCAACGCTGCGTCGAACGAGCACGCCGCCGCCTCGGCATGGTCTTTCAGCAGTTCAATCTGTGGAGCCACCGCACCGTGCTGGAGAACGTCATGGAAGGCCCGGTGCAGGTCTTGAAGCAACCCAAAGCCGAGGTGCGGGAAAAGGCTGCCGCGCTTTTGACGCAGGTCGGCCTTGCCGAGCGCCTCGATGTTTATCCGTCGGCGCTCTCGGGCGGTCAGCAACAACGCGTCGCCATCGCCCGTGCGCTGGCCATGGAGCCGGACGCGGTGCTGTTTGACGAGCCGACCTCGGCACTTGACCCGGAGTTGGTCGGCGAAGTTTTGAGGGTCATGCAGTCGCTCGCCGCGGAAGGCCGGACGATGATCGTCGTCACTCACGAGATGTCGTTTGCTCGGGACGTGTCGACCGACGTCGTCTTCATGCATCAAGGCAAAATCTGCGAACAGGGCCCGCCGGATCAGATGTTCGGCGCGCCGAAAACTGAGGAGTTCAAAAGGTTTATCTCGGACGTCCGGTGATGCGAGCAGACCTATGGCAACACCGGCGCTAGGATTTACTCCGTGCTTTCAGATGCCGCTCTGCCCAACCGGCGACAATTAGAATGAGCAGTGTAAATACCGTGACGAGACCGGCGATATCGAAGTAGCCGCCGCCACAAGCGAGCCCGATCGCGCCCGCGACCCAGATACCGGCACCCGTCGTCAAGCCGGCGACATCGCCGCCACCGCGAATGAAGGCACCGGCACCCAGGAAGCCGATCCCCGAGATGACGCCTTCAATCACACGTGTCGGGTCCGGCGAGATCCCTTCCGCGTCCTTGAGCGCCCCCAACGCAAATTCGACGAAGATCAGAAAGAACGCGGCGGATCCGATACAGACCAGCATGTGGGTCTTGAGACCGGCCGGCCTGGCCTTCCACTCCCGCTCCCACCCGATCAGCAGGCCGCAGATCGCAGCAACGCCGAGGCGCAGCGCGAGTGTGTCTATCGATACTTCGGATTCCGCAAACATGTTCTTTCCGGTCAATTTCGAACTGTGACCAAGAGTGATAACACAGGCGCACCAGGTTTCTCGACCTGCGGAATACCCATAAGCCGGCCGACACGAACGTTGCCTCTCCGTTGCAATTTTTTATTGGTGAGCGCACAAGGACTCGAACCTTGTGCACGCTGATTAAGCGTTGTTCCTCCGTGAATCAGAAGGATAGATGGCGACAAAGAAATGAATAATTTAAATGGCTTAAGCCAGATCGGCTGTTCTGGCCGCTCTTCTAATCCCCCCCCTTTTTTTCACAGCGAAGTGAACAAAAAGTGCGGCATGAGGTTTTTATTGAAGTAGGTTTTCGACCTCTCACGTTTTGCAAAATATTCTCGTGTTTCAGTCAAATTAATAATAGCCCCCTTGAATAAGACAGAGTCACCAAGCCTTGTGCCTAACTTCACACGATCCACTTGAAGTGGAACCTCGCACTATAGATCAAGATAAAGAAGGAAGTGTGATTGCTATCTAGTGGTTAAGCACCATCTAGACCTCGTCATTTTCATACAAGCAATGATGCACTAACATTCAAACTGGACCAGTCGGTGGTGATCGGTCAAAGAACTCATAGATTTTTATCCAAATGTGATAAACACTTATGATTCAGCAGACTTAAATCTGCTGTGTGAATTTAAACTGAGGGCAGCAGTCGTATTTTGCGGCTGCAAGAACACTCACTAACCATGCCAACTATGATTGGGATGAACCGATGTTACCACTTATATCGTTCGATAACCTGACCCAACAGCCGCTTGAAGCAGACTACAACATGGTGCTGGTTCTAGCATCATACTTCGTGGCGGCAATTGCTGCATTCACGGGGATTCGATTGGCTCGGTACGCAGCACATGAAGGCAAATACAATTGGTACTGGTTGGCAGCTGGTAGTTTCACGATGGGCTTCGGAGTCTGGTCGATGCACTTTATCGGCATGCTCGCATTCCAACTTCCGATACCGGTATCGTACAGCACTTCCTTGACTATCGTGTCGGTGATACCTGCGATTCTCGGCTCTTTTGCAGGATTATATCTATTGAGGCGTGATCTAAAAATCAGCGAGCATCCGAGACGTATCCTCGCTGGGACCCTAATCGGTGTGGGGATCGGCGTCATGCACTACACAGGCATGGAAGCAATGCACATGAACGCACTCCTCTACTATGACAAAAACTGGTTCGTGTTATCGATCATTGTTGCCGTGATTCTCGGAATTATCGGAATCTATTCAGACAAGCTACGAGAAATGGATGTTTCGCCATATTTGTTTGTGCCGTTCCAGGTCGCAAGTGCGGCGATCCTCGGCCTTTCGATAACCGGCATGCACTACGTCGCCATGCAAGCAACGATTTGCATACAGACAATAGGTTACGACACCAATATCGGGGGAGTTCTTAGCCCGGTGGTGCTGGCAGCATCCGTCTCTGCGGGATCTGTCTTCATTGCTGGGTTGTCTCTTGTCGCCACCAAGATCGACGCGACAATGCGCCAAGCCAAAAAGCAGGTTCGGGTGACACAAGAGCGCATGCATGCCGCAATCGAAAGCATCAGTGACGGCTTTCTGTTGTTCGACGAGGACGGCAAGTTGTTACTATATAATAATGTCTTCGCGGGCATGTACCCAAAACTGAAGAACGCCCTTAAGAAAGGTATATCCTACGAAGAAGTCATCAAGTTGTGGGTCGATGGGCGCGACAGTTTTCCCGACGACATGGACCGGGAAAGCTACGTTAAAAAATGTATTGATGCCTTCGAGCTTCGCCAGTTTCCGGTTAGTAAGTTGGACGAGGATCATCTTTCCGACGGGCGCTGGGCTGTGGTGCGTCAGAACCCAGTGAACGTCGGCGGACTCGTCGGCATTTGGCACGACGTCACCGCCATCAAGAAACAGCAGGATATTTATAAAGAACTCGCACTTACTGACGGGTTAACCAAACTACCTAACAGGACGGCGTTCATGCAGCGCCTTGATCTGGCGATCAAGCGCAACAAACGGATCGGGAAGCATGTTGCATTGATGTTTGTCGATCTGGACAAGTTCAAACCAATCAACGACACGCATGGGCATGACGCTGGCGATCACGTACTTGTCACAGTCTCAGAACGGCTGGTTCGCAGAATTCGGGAAACGGATATGGCGGCACGTATCGGCGGCGATGAATTCGTCATCATCCTAGAGCAAGTAGGACGCTTCGACGATATCGAACAGATTGCGGAGAAGGTGCTGCACGATATTCGTCAACCCATCATGTTTAACAATGCCGATTGCTCGGTGGGCGGCAGCATCGGCATATCCGTCAGTCCGGATCACGCCATGAACTCAAACGATTTGATCAAGATGGCGGACGCGGCTATGTACCAAGTTAAAGAGGCTGGACGCAACAGTTACCGGATCTACTCTGGCACTTCAGACTCGTTTTCTGGACAGTCGTAGAGCACGCTTCCTCGTTATCTAATTTCATACAACGGCATTGCCCTACTCGCCATTCAGATCACCACTACCCCTTGCAATATCGGAGCGTCCATTCGTGACAATGCCGATTAAGCTGCGGACGTCATCACATGCTTTCTCAATGCGTGCGATCTCATCGTCGGTCCAGATACGCGCCCCCTTGGTGTAATGACACGACACCCAACCGATTAGTTCGTCGCCCATGATAACCGGCGCGACCATCTCTGAACGAATGCCATAGGTTTCGATGACTTCCTTTTCCGGCGCGACGGCAGCGTCCCAAGGGTTCATGCAGTCATTCATGACAAAGGTGATACGGTTTTTATCCAGCCATTTGACCGCTGCTGCGTTCTTCTGATCCAACGAGTTCTGCGTCTTAATAGAGTGTACGCCTTCCGATAAGCTCTCGGCCGCAACCGTATCGACGTGAAAACCGAGGCCGCAATCGTCCAGACGCACTGTCGTCCGCCCACCGGATACATCTATTCGTAAATCGTCTAGAATTTTCTGAAGGGATTGCACGGTTTTTGTTTTTAAGTCCGGGTCAGCCATTTCTTTCACTTTCCTTCAGTCTAAGTGCGTCTTCAGTCGAAATCGGGGAACCGAGCTGGGAAGATGTCCGGATCGATATCCATATGTTTGCAGCGTTCAAAAATGCGTTCGTAGGCGGGCATCATTGTTTGGACGTTATCCTCCGACTCTTTGATGTACGGCTCAAGCTCGGCATGGACGGCGTTTGCTTCAGCAAGGATAGCGTCTTCGTCGATCCCGGTTAGCTTTCCGCCAGACATTGCCGGTTTACCGTCAACAATGACCAGTTCCAAGTCGGCCCCGGTTTCGGCATAAACGAGTTGCCGCACCGGATCGTTCAACGGCGTAAAGGCGGCGGAATTCAGACGGTAACAGCAGAGATCAGCAAGTGCACCGGGCTTGATCTCGCCCAGGCGGTTTTCCATACCGAGCGCTTTGGCGCCGCCGATGGTACCGGCGCGCCAGGCGTCGGCGGCATTGATCCAGCGTGTGTGATCGTCGCCGCGCAATTTATGGACCAGCGCCGTCGTTGCCACTGTGCGTAGCATATCGACGGTCTCGATCGAGCCGCATCCATCGGTACCGAGGCTGACGTTAACGCCCGCATCAAGATAGGACCGCAGCGGCATAAGACCGGAACCGAACTTCAAATTAACATTTGGATTATGCTGCACACTGGTGTCCGTCTCTGCCAGCAAGCGAATATCATCGGGCGTGGTCCAGATCGCGTGGATCAACTGTGTTTTCGGCTTAAGAAACCCGAGATCCCCTAAGTGGCGGTACATGCTTTTACCGTAAAAGAGTTGTCCCGTAATCACCTGGAGGCGTGTTTCCTGCACGTGCATAATGACAGGCAGGTCCATTTCGTCAGCAGTCGTGCGCACTAAGCGCAAGAAATCGTCGGTGCAGCGTTGTGGCGCCGATGGCGCCAGGATCGGGGCGACCCGCGACGAAGAAGGATGATATTCGCGTGCGAGGGATTTAACGTGCGCGAGAACCTCTGTCGCGGGTGTCGACTTCACATTGTCCATCGACGCCAGAAGTTCCGCCGGGAATTCCTCTTCGACGAACGGCATAGAGCGAAAGAAAGGCTTGTCGAAAAGCGTCAGACCGACCATGGCGCGGATACCGGCATCGCGGTATCCCTGGAAAACGGCATCGACCAGTTCCGGGTCCAGATGCGGACTAGCGTTGGTATCGTCGATGATCGTCGTCGCGCCCGAGCGCAATGCCTGAATTGCACCGATCAGGGTGCGCAGATAAACGATGCGCGGCGTCCAGGGCAGCGGCTTCAAGGGACGGACGTAATTCATCCAAAGTTCAAGTGGTAGACAGTCGTAGCGTCCCTTATGAAAATGTTCGTGACTGTGATGGTGGCTGTTGATCAGCCCTGCTGTGACCAACAAGCCGGCGGCCTCGATGACTTCGCCTTCGGCGGCGCGCTCACCGGCTGGTAGAACGGCTTCGATGACGCCGTCGACGATAAATATATCTTTGCGCACACACTCTTGCGGCCTATCGGGGGCGGCAAGAACGAGTCCGCCAGTCAGTGTTAATCGGGCCATTTATTTCTCCTTGAGGAACGGAGCCGCCGGCTAACGCCGACGGCCCCGCACCACGTCTACTCTACAAATGGTGCTCTTACTTGAGCGTTTCGTAGAGAGCTTTGAGATCTGCCTGCTCCGACTTAAGGAGCTTGTCGAAGTCCTCATACCCGAGGAAATCGACACGTGAGTTGATCTTACCGATTAGGCGAAGGAAACCCTCATCCTTGACGAGTTCTGAGAAACCGGCAGATAGCCTCGATACAACTGCGTCCGGCGTATCCTTGGAAACAAGAACGCCACGCCAGAAGTGGAAGATGATGTCGGCTCCCATGGACTTGCAGGTAGGCACATCCGGCAACGCGGGCCAAGGCTCGAAGTCCGTGGTGCAGATACCGACGAGCTTGCCGGCCTTGATGTGGTCGGCGACAACCGACGGGGCGCCGGCATAGGCCATGGTTTCACCGCCGAGAATCTTGGCAATGGCAGGGCCGCCGCCGCCGTAAATAATGCCTTTCATGTCCGTATCTGTTTTGAACTTAAGCATCTCAAAGACGGTGTAGGTGAAACCGTTCTTGTTGTCGTTGGAGTATATAAGCTTGCCCGGGCTCGATTTGGCGAACTCGATCATGCTCTTGTAGTCCTTGAACGGTGCATCGGCACGAGCCACGAACACGGCCGGCGAATAGTTAATGCGGGCCACGGCGCGGAAGTCGCTCTCCTTGAACGGCAATTTCTCAACCTGCGGACGTAGCGAGTTGATGGTCGGATCACCGAACAGCAGCGTATAGCCGTCGGCGGGCGCCTTCAGGACGCCGGCTGCACCGACGACACCGCCGCCACCTTTGCGGATGACCGAGATCATCGGTTGGCCAAAGTACGGTTCGGCAACGGTCGTGATGACACCAGCATGTAGCGAGTGCGACCCACCCGGCGGGTACGGCGTGACAAACGTGATCGGCTTGTCCGGAAATTCGGCCAGGGCCGCTCCGGCACTGACCGAAACGGCGGCAGCGACCGCTGATCCGAGTAGTGTCTTCATCCAGTTGGTTTTCATTTAGCCTCTCCTTTATTGAAAATGAGGTTGGGTGCGGGAAGAGACCGCCACGCAAAAAAGGCGATGACGGATAACGTGACGGCAAGAATCGCTGCTGCGATGGGGCTTTGGATAAAGACCCCGTAACTGCCATCGGAAAGATTCAGGGATTGGCGAATGTTGTTTTCGAGACCGGGTGCGAGAAGCATCGCAATGACCAATGGCGGGATCGGAATATCCGTTTTGCGCATCACGTATCCGGCCAATCCGCCGCACACCATGATAAGCCAGTCAAAGGTAGCGTTGTTAACGGCGAAGGCACCGGCGAAACAGAGTACGGTCACAGATGGATAAAGAAGTCCCGGCGGCACGCGGGTGATATGCCGTAAGTATCGGATCGCACCGAGCCCCAGAAGCAACAGCATGACGTTAGTGATCAGGAGGATCGCAAAGAACCCGTATAGGATCGGGCCGTGTTGCTGGAATAAAAGCGGCCCCGGCAACAACCCTTGCGCCATGAAAGCCCCCAAAAGGACCGCCGTGATAGTGTCACCGGGAATACCGAACACCATCATCGGAATCAGGGCGGCCGGGCATACTGCATTGTTACCGGCCTCCGCTGCGGCGACACCCTCGATCGAGCCTTTGCCGTATTTCTCGGGCTCTTTGGACCGTTTGGAAGCGATGCCATAGGAAATCCAGCATGAAATCTCGGCGCCGAGGCCAGGAAGCGCCCCCAAAAATGTTCCGATGCCGGTAGAGCGGAAAATAGTCGGCAAAAGTGGTTTCAATATACCGAACGTCAGTCCTTCACCTTGATCTGCATCGGCAATGACCTCTAGCTTTTCGCGGCCATACCGTTCCGCTTGCACCAATATTTCCGATAGTGCGAACATCCCGATCAGCAATGGCACGAGCGAGACGCCGCCCATGAGATCGATGCTCCCGAACGTCAGCCGTTGATAGCCAGAAACCGGATCCAAGCCGACGCAGGCGAGTGCAATCCCCAACCCGACACTGAGTGCGCCTTTGGTGAACGAGTCGCCTGAAACCCCGGCAATCATGGTCAGCGCGAAAAGGTAGAGCATCGTAAAATCGGGAGAGCCGAATTTAATGGCAACAGCTGCGAGTGGCGCCGCGACGAAAATCAACACGAATGTCGCCAGCAGATCGGCGATGACCGATGAGGCCAAACTGACTTCGAGCGCCAAACGGCCTTTGCCTTGGCGGGCCAGCAGATTGCCGTCAACAGCCGTCGCCGCCGCCGCGGCCGTGCCGGGGGTGTTGATGGTAATGGCTGGGATCGAACCGCCATAGATAGCGCCTTTGTAGACACCAAGTAGAAAAGGAATTCCAATGACGGCGTCGATGAAAAAGGTAAAGGGCGCGAGGACGGCAACCGCCATCGTCGCCGTAAGCCCCGGCAACGCGCCGACCACGATGCCAGCGATCAGTCCAATAGCGGCAGCGATGAGGGTCTGCCATGTGGCAACCAGCTTAGCGCCTTCATAAAGATGGCCAAAAACCTCCATCAGAACACCGCCCCGTGCGGAAACAGTACCTTTAGAACTTTCTCAAATAGCAGATACACACTGACCGGAATGAGGACAGTGATCGGAACAATCCAACGGTAGTCGCGATAGCCATAAACGAGTGGGAGAATGAGGACCGCGATAGCTGACGCCGACACCATTCCGAGCCAATGGATGAGCGGGATGTAGACCACGAACCCTGCGACCATGAGCAAAGGCCGAGAACCCATGGGGTTGAGGAGCGCGCCACCGTCCCTATGTCGCAAAACGAATGTTCGCAGACCGAGCGCGATACCGCTAAGGGTGATGAGGATCGCGGCAAGCATGGGAAAGAAAGCTGCCGACGTCATATCGCCGAGCGTTTGCAGTCCAGCATCCGGGACCTCGAATGGCAAAGCGACCAGGATCCCGATACCAGTCAGCACCGCGGACCCCGAAATTATAAAATCGCCTAGCGTACGCTTCATGCCTTATGCATCGCGTTCTGTGCCTGGTCTTCCATGAGAGCTCTGTTCACGTCGATGCCGACCGGCATGTCGAGCGCCTTCTCATAGACACGCTTGATTCCGTCGAACACGACGCGTGCAGAATCTTCGGACCCCATGATCTGGTCTTTCAGTTCGAGGTGGACCTCTTGCAATTCGGCGATGATTT
Source organism: Rhodospirillales bacterium (assembly GCA_965216765.1). Classification (GTDB taxonomy): domain Bacteria; phylum Pseudomonadota; class Alphaproteobacteria; order Rhodospirillales; family Casp-alpha2; genus UBA4479. The sequence continues at coordinate 3,594,416 of OZ244199.1, read as the reverse complement.
TGTCTTCGTCGATACCCGTCAGTTTGCCGCCGTCGACAACGATACGGCCATCAACGACAACGGTACCGATGCCAGCGACATTCTCACCGTGTACCAATTGCCGGACAGGAACGTTCAAAGGCAACAAACCGGAGCTGTTGAGACGGTAGAGAACAAAATCCGCCTTATAGCCGGGAGCAACGCGTCCGAGGTCGTCGCCACGACCGAACGCCCGGGCCCCGCCGACGGTGGCCGCTTCCCAGATGTCGGCAGAGGTCGGCCACGTGGTGTAATCGGCGTCGCGGATTCTCGGCATGCAGACACCGAATTTGATGGTTGTGTTCATTGAACAGGTAAACGGAATGCCACAGCCGTCGGAGCCCATACTGATATTGATCCCGGCTTCCTTGAAGGCACGGAAATCCGGCACGCCGGCGCCAAGAACGACATTGCTGTAGGGATTGTATTGGATTGAAGCACCGCTTTCGGCGATCAATTCGAGGTCATACGGCGTCACCCAAACACAATGGATAAGTGAAGTGTCAGGCGCGAGAAACCCTATGTCGCTAAGGTGTTCGACCATGCTCTTGCCGTAAAACGTCTGCGCCGTGATTGCTTGCAGACGTGTTTCCAAAACATGAACGATGGTCGGTAAATCTAGCTCGTTGGCGAGTTCCCGGCATTTTTTAAGAAAACGATCGGTACACCGTTGCGGCGCCGACGGTGCGACGAGTACGCCGACACGGCACGAAGATGGGTGATGGGTTTTTGCGAGGTCACGCACTAAGTCCAATAAGGCGTCCCCGTCCGGACGAGGTAATGCGCGCAACCCGGCAAGCACCTCTTCGGGGAAGCATTCGTCCACGAACGGCCAGCTATCAACAATAGCGCGATCAATCATTGAAAAGCCGAGATAGGTCCTCACGCCGCTGTCTTCGTAGGCTTGCAGGGCGGCCTCGGCATGCGCCCGGTCCAGGTTTTGACCTAGGCTCATATCATCGACGATAGTCGTTGCGCCGGAGCGCAGCGATTCAATGGCGCCGGCCATAGTCCGCAGATACACCTGCCGTTCGGTAAGCTTGAGCGGTTTTGCCGGCCGCAAATAAGGCATCATGAGTTCCATCGGTAGGTTCTCGATGCGGCCCTTGATGTAATGGTCCCAAGAATGGAAATGGCCGTTGATCATACCGGCAGCGGCGAGGGTTCCCGACGCATCGACGACGGTATCGGCATCTTCGATGATCCCAGCGGGGGCAACGGCGGCGATCCTGTCGTCTTCGACCAGGATATCCTTTTCGGCATGCTCGAATTTACTTCGGGCGTCGGGCATGACGAGACAGTTGCGGTAAAGAGTACGCGTCATTTAGTCAGGTCTCCGCGGACGCCGGGGCTAGGGTTGCATCTCCGCCGAACAACGCAGCGAGGGATGGAGCAAGCCCCTTGTGCGGCTTAGCAACGGGGGACATATAGCCGCCATCAGACTTTGGCGTTCTACCGGCGGCGACCATAGCCTCTACGCGGGAGACACCGGCGGAGACACCATCGATCAATAGGGCATCCACTTCCTTGGCGATAGCATGACGGAGGCCCGAAAGCGGTGCGCCGGCAAGAATGATGCTTTTCGCGCCGTCCCGAATGGCGCCACGACACATATCTATAAGTGGCGCGGCAAAGTCTTGTTGAACGGTCGCGATATCCTTGAGCGGAGACGTTAAGGTGAGGATACCGGTCAATCGGTCCTCGGCGGCGTTATCACGGATGCAGCTCAAATACCAGGGCTTGATTCGCTCCGAGATCGCAATAACCGCAAAAGGACCTGGAACGGCAAGGGATGTGGCAATTGCCGACTCGGATATGCCGACGACGGGACAGGGTGCGATCTCACGAGCCGCAGCAAGGCCAGGATCGCCGAACGCCGCCACGACAATGCCATCAAACGCATCCCCAGCTTCCGCAGTCATCTGAAGAACCGCATGGCCGCCGATAGCGGACTCGCTATGGGTTTCAATGTAGGCGACGCCGAACGATGCGGTTCTCGTCTCAATTTCGGTGCCACTGGACACTGTGCGGCGCGCCTCGGCATCGATGAGGGCGCTGACAGAGCGGGAGATATTCGGATTGATGACGAGTAGTCGGGCCAATAGCACCTCGCGTATGGCGCGGCAATGGGTGGGCGCGCACAAAGAAAACCAACGGATTAGTTAAGATTGCATATTTAATTATGCATGTCTATGTGATACAAGAAAATTATGGCTATTAAAAAGGCATATAAAGTGGAATTGGAAACATCTCCTAATTATTGTGCAAATATTAAGCAGGGAGCTTAAATCATGACCATTCAGTCTCTTTCCCGGCGCACCGTCCTGAAGACGGTTTCTGGTGCGCTTGCCCTGGCCGTCGTGGCCTTTGGTGCCGGCAACGCCGCCGCTGAGCCTGTGACAATCGCCCAAATCAAAAAAGCGGGTGTGTTGCGGGTCGGCGTCGAAGCCACCTACCCGCCTTTCACGTACCGCGAAAAAGGTAAGTTTGTCGGTTACGACATGGACATATTGAAAATCTTTGCTGAAGAACTCGGCGTTGAAGCAGAAGTCATCGATACGCAGTGGTCGGGCATCATTCCCGCACTCTATGCCGGTCGCTTTGAAATTATCATGACGTGCATGAGCTACAACAAAAGCCGCATCGAAAAAGTCGGCTTCTCCATCCCCTATGCGGAAGCCTCCCAGGCATTGCTGATCCGTGCCGACGACAAGGATAAGATCAAGTCTCTCGACGACATGGCCGGCATGGTCATAGGCATCAAGCTCGGTTCACCGGGCGAGGCGATGTTGCCGGATATGGAGAAAAGCCTGAAGTCATCGGCCGGTAAAAGCTTCTCGGGACACAAGATCTATGACGATCACCCGTCAGCGTATCTGGCCCTTTCGCAAGGTTCCGTGGACGGTGTCCTAAACACGTTGCCGACCCTGGCGCAGGTACTTAAGGACCGACCGGGGCACTACGCCATCGTGCGTGGTGTCGCCTATCAGAACTGGGCAGGTTTCGCGATGCGAAAAGAAGACACCGAGGTCAAAGCATTCACAGACATGATGCTGACCAAGCTCAAGAAGGACGGCAGGCTCGCCGAACTTCAGAAAAAATGGTTCGGCTTCGAAATGGATCTTGCCGAGCAAATCCCGACGTTCTGATCGGATACGCATCGTTCTCTATTGGGTTAGGCGGCGGCCTTGCGCCGTCGCCGACCCGCAAGGTGGATAACATTATGCTGGACTGGGACATCATCGAAATGGCCATCCCGTTGTTGGCGGAAGGTCTGATGACGACCCTTTATGTCAGCTTTTTTGCTGGCATCATCGGGACTACCGCCGGGGTAATTCTTGGCTTGCTGTCTCTTAGCAACATCACGCCGCTTCAGTGGGTCATCCGGATTTACGTCGACTTTGTGCGCGGCACGCCGTTGTTGATCCAAATATTCCTGGTCTTCTTCGCCCTGCCAGTCATCGGTATCCGGCTAAACGAGATTTGGGCGGGAGTCGCCGCACTCGCTTTCAACTTGGCCGGATATACGGCGGAAATCGTGCGTGGGAGCGTCGGTTCCGTTGAGACCGGTCAGACCGAAGCGGCGAAGGCCATCGGCATGACACGCGAAAAGATTCTTATATATATCTTACTGCCGCAGGCAGCCCGGCAGATGGTGCCACCGTTCACCAATGAATTGATCACAATGATCAAAAGCTCGTCGCTTTTGTCGGTGATTTCCGTCTATGAATTGACGCGATCGGGCCAGGCGATCATCTCCACGCACTTTGTACCTTTCGAGATTTACGGTCTACTGGCGCTCTATTACTGGGTGCTGATAACCGCGATATCCTGGGGTACCCGCAAACTCGAAAGCAAGTTGCCGGTATGGTAATCGACGTTCCAACGGAATCTGCGGGCCAACTCCCGGCGATACGCAAAAAGCCGCTCATTCGGCTCGAAGGCGTGACCAAGACATTCGGCTCTAACCAAGTGCTTAATCCGACGGATCTGGCAATTTATGAGAAAGAGACCGTCGCCGTCATCGGTGCGTCGGGGTCGGGCAAGACCACCATGCTCCGCTGTATCAACCATTTGGAGACACCGACGACGGGCGGCGTTTACCTTCGCGGAGAGCCCATCGGCGGCAATCCCATCGCGCTAGGCGAACCTTGGGCACCGACACCTGAGAACTTGGTTGCCCGGCAGCGCCGGCATTTTGGATTCGTATTTCAACGCTTCAATCTGTTTCCGCATCTGACGGCACTGGATAACGTCGCCGTCGGCCCGACCAAGGTGCTGGGGGTCCCACGGGCCGAGGCCCGCGAACAAGCGCGTGAGCATCTGGCGAAAGTTTTCCTCGGCGACCATGTGGACAAACGGCCCAACCAGCTCTCCGGCGGTCAGCAGCAGCGTGTCGCCATTGCCCGGGCGCTCGCCATGAACCCGACCGTAATGCTGTATGACGAACCTACCTCGGCACTTGATCCCGAACTCGTGCAGGAAGTCCTGGACGTCATTCGTTGGTTAGCCGAAAGCGGCATGACGAGTATTATCGTGACGCATGAAATGCGGTTCGCAGCACAGGTCGCGGACAGGGTCATTTATGTGGACCATGGCTCCATCGTCGAACAGGGGCCGCCGCGGGAATTGTTCACCGAGCCGCAAGAGGAACGGACGAAACAATTCCTTACTCATTTCCACCATATTTTCGACTGACGGCCGACGGAGGGAGAAGAACTTGATGGATCTGGTGATCAGCGGCGCGACGGCGATAACAAGCGATTCGTCCCAACCTATCATTGAGGACGCCGTTCTTGGCATTAAAGACGGACGGATCGCGTATCTCGCATCGGCTGCCGCCGGTACCGCGCCCGAAGCAGCGGAGGCTCTCGACGCGACAGGCAAGGTCATGACGCCGGGATTGGTAAATGTGCATACCCACGCCATTCTTTCTATGGTGCGCGGCGTCGCCGAAGACATGGGGTTCGCCCCCGCCTACACACCCGGCGTTCCGCATGGCCACGACGTCACCCCGGATGAGGCCATTGCCTTGGCCCGGCTCGGTGCGCTGGAAGCGTTATTATTCGGCTCTACCCTCATTAATGACAGTTATGTGCATGGCGATCTTGTGTTGCCGGCAATGGGTGAGATCGGAATGCGCGTCTATGAATGCGGGCGTGTCCACGACGTGGATTTTTCGCGCGTGCATGAACATATATGGGAGCATAAAACCGAAATAGGCGAGACCACACTCGGCAATGCCGTCGATCTGATCGAGAAATGGCACGGCAATATGGACGGACGTATTGGTGTGCACCTGGCAGCACATGCGCCGGACACATGCTCGCGCGAACTCCTGGAAAAAGTTCGGGACGTCGCCGAAAAATACGGACTAGGCGTGAACACGCATCTAGCTCAGAGCGAGATCGAAGTTGCGCGCATATTGGAACGCGACGGGCGCACCCCTGCGGAACTCTTGGACGAGATCGGCCTGCTCAACAACCGCCTGATCGCCGCACACTGCCTGTTCCTAAGTGAAAGCGATATCGAGTTGGTTGGTCGCGCCGGCATCAATGTCGCGCATATACCCAAGGGTAATGCCGCCGGCGGCACGGCAGCCCCCACCTCCAAGCTGCGCCGGGCAGGCGCTGCGATAACACTCGGCTCCGACAACATGCATGGAGATATGGTGGAGGTCATGCGATGGGCACTGAGCATCGGGCGTCTACAGGAAGGTCGCGTCAGCGATTTCTGGCAACCCGAGGACGTTTTCGATATGGCGACGATGGGCGGTGCAAAAGCCATGGGGCTCGACGCTGACATCGGCTCGTTATCCGTCGGCAAAAAAGCCGACGCCGTATTGTTCGACTTCCATCAAGTTCATTTAACACCAGCGACGGATCCGCTCGGAAACCTCGTCCATGTTGGACAGGGCCGCGATGTCGATACGGTCCTTGTCGACGGGCGTATTGTGGTTTCCGGCGGGCGGGCAACATTGGTCGACCAGGACGACATTATTCGAGACGGCGCGAAGGCAGCGGCGGATCTCTGGGCGCGCGCACGTGCGGAAGTTTGAGGTGCCGCCATTGTATGTAGGGCACTGGACTATTTATCATTGTCTACGATTCCGGTTCTCGCCGGACGCAATAGGGAGGCCGAAACGCTGAAGACACATCCGATAAGACTTCGAAAAACACTCCATGACGAAATGGTGGAGACCCTTCGGCAAATGATCCTGGACGGGGATCTGGCACCCGGTACGCGCGTCCCGGAAGTGCGTATTTGCGAACAGTTTCAAGTTTCTAGAACGCCGTTGCGCGAAGCGCTCAAGGTGTTGGCAGCAGAAGGGTTGATCGTTCTGATGCCACACCGAGGTGCCTTGGTCACAATGGTCGAGGTAGGCGAAGTTTCGGCAGCCTTCGAAGTATTAGGCCATCTCGAGATTTTGATCGGTCAGCTCGTCGTCGACCGGGCGGGTGACGACGATCTGCAAACCCTTATGAAAATGCACATGGAAATGGTCCACCATCACGACACCGACGATCGCCCCGCCTATTTCCATGTTAACCAGGACATTCATTTGATGTTGGCGCGGCTTACCGAAAATCCAGTTCTCGCAGATACTTATGAGACCTTGAACCGCAAAATCATGCGGGCACGCTCCGTCGCGAACCTTGATCGTTTAAGGTGGGAAGAGTCGGCCAAGGAACATACTGCCTTCATGGAAGCGCTAATGCGCCGGGACCGGGCCGGTTTTTCGTACTTGCTGCGCGATCATAGCGAGCGCACGAAATCATCGATCGTCGACCAATTGATCGCCAGCGACGAAGACATTGGCCAGGCGGGATAGGATATGAACGTAGCCCCGGAGACACTCGGCAAAGCCAAGGATGGCCGAGCATTGCTCGGCATGTTGACGCCTTCTTCGAACACGGTGCTGGAACCAGTGTGCGCCGATATTATTCATGACCTGCCAGACGTTTCGGTACATTTCAGCCGTTTCACGGTTACTGAAATCTCTACCAGCGATCAGGCTCTCGGGCAGTTCTCCTACGAGCCGATGCTGAATGCGGCCTCTCTATTAGCCGACGCACGAGTCGGATCGATCTGCTGGAACGGCACATCTGCGGGGTGGCTCGGATTCGAGCGCGACCAAGATCTGTGCGCGCGGATCGAAGACCGAACCGGCATCAGAGCGACCAGCACCGTGCTTGCGATGGTCGATTGTTTCCGTGCACTCAACATAGAAAAGATCGGGTTGGTAACTCCCTATATCGATGACATTCAAACGATGATCGACGCAAACTTCGCGAAAGAAGGGTTCCCGGTCGTCGGCGAAGAACATCTTGGCGTCAGCGAGAACTTCGCGTTCTCTCTCATTAGTGAACAACAATTGGCGGCCATGACACGACGTGTCGCAGATACCGATCCCGACGCCATCGTCATTTTCTGCACCAACCTCAATGGCGCGCGCATCGCAGCGCAGTTGGAGCCGGAACTGGGCATACCTGTACTGGATAGCATTTCTTTGGCTGTCCTTGCCGGAATGCGGGCGGTCGGCGTCGACACATCCCCGCTGTCATCTTGGGGACGGATGTTTGGGCTTCAGTTGGAAGGAGCGAATTATGTCTGATTTCGACTTAGTCGTTCGCGGCGGTACGGTCGCCACCGCGTCCGACGTTTTCGCCGCAGACATCGGCATTCGGGACGGCAAGGTCGTCGCCCTGGCGGACGGTCTTAGCACGGGCGCCGAAGAGATCGACGCGACCAATAAAATCGTTGCGCCGGGTGGCGTCGATGCACACTGCCATCTGGACCAGCCCATGAGCGACGGCACCGTCATGGCTGACGATTTCGAGAGCGGCACGCGCTCGGCTGCTTTCGGAGGAACAACGACTGTTATTCCGTTCGCGTGCCAAATACGGGGTGGTACACTCCGCGCAGCGGTCGAGGACTATCACCGGCGTGCCGACGGCAAAGCTTATATCGACTACGCTTTTCATCTCATCGTCGCCGACGCCAACGCGAGTGTCATCAACCAGGAACTGCCCGCATTAATCGATGACGGCTACACGTCATTTAAAATTTATATGACGTACGATGATCTGAAGCTGGACGACGGCGAGATATTGGACGTGCTATCGACGGCGAGGACGCACGGCGGGATGACGATGATTCATGCCGAAAACGCCGACTGTATCCAATGGCTGACCGAAAAACTGATGGCGGCCGGTCATACGCAACCGCAATACCATGCCAGTTCGCGCCCGCCGATTGTCGAGCGCGAGGCGACACACCGAGCGTTATCGCTGGCGGAGCTGGTCGGCGTGCCCGTCCTAATCGTGCATGTTTCCGGAAAGGAAGCCATTGAGCAAATTCGAGCTGCGCAAAGCCGCGGATTGCGTGTGTATGGCGAGACATGCCCACAGTATCTTTTCCTGACAGCCGAAGACTTAGGGATCGACGATTTTGACGGTGCGAAATGTGTCTGCTCCCCGCCACCGCGCGACAGCGCGAACCAGGAAGCCGTCTGGATCGGGCTCGAGAGTGGCGTTTTTCAGGTCTTCTCGTCCGATCATGCGCCGTTCCGGTTCAACGATGAAAAGGGAAAATTGATCCGTGGAACAGAAACGCCGTTTCCTTATATCCCGAATGGGATTCCAGGCCTTGAAACCAGGCTGCCGTTGCTTTTCTCGGAAGGCGTCCGGAAAGGACGTATCGGCCTCTCGCGCTTCGTCCAAGTGACGGCGACGGAGCCGGCAAAGATTTACGGCCTCTATCCACGCAAAGGCACCATCGCGATCGGCTCGGACGCGGATATCGTGGTTTGGGACCCTGACCGCGAGGTCAAAATTACGAACGAACTCCTGCATCACAATGTTGACTACACGCCTTATGAAGGACGCATAGTCACAGGCTGGCCAATGGTCACGGTCTCGCGGGGCGAGGTTGTGTGCCGTGATGGCCAGTTGCTGGCGGAAAAAGGCCGTGGCGACTTCCTGCCCTGCGATAGGCCGGAACCGGCACGCCCAAACGTCTATATGCGCAGCTGGGTGCCTGGTCTCGACGGCGACACCGCATCGGACTAAGCGCTAGGCCTTGTGTTCGCGGTAAAAGACGTACAACCCCGCGCCCACAATCACGGCGACCCCGCCCCAGACCGCAACGCCCGGAAAATCGCCAAAAACGAAGTATCCGAATATCGTCGCGCCGACAATTTCGAGGTATTGAAACGGCGCCACCAAGCCCGCACCCATCCGTCGGATCGCTTGCACGATCAGCAGATGCGCGCTGGTGCCCACGGCGCCAAGAGCGAAAAGCCACCCCCATTCTCCGGGGGTTGGCCATTTCAGCAACAGGGGCGCAAACCCGGCGGCATCACCAATCAATAGCACTGGAACGATCGCCGCCGTGCCGAAGACACCGACGTAAAACTGCATGGCAAACGTACCGGTATCGTGGGTAAGGGTTCGCGTCAGGATGAGATAAAGCGCGAACGACAAAGCCGTCAGCAATGGTAGCAGAGCAATTGCCCCGAACTGTGTAAAAGTCGGTTGAATGATCATCATCGCCCCGGCTAAGCCAATGACGACGGCGACGAGCCGACGCCAACCGACATGTTCTTTTAAAAGGACGGCGGCCAAGATCGTCAGGATCAACGGTTCGACAAAGTAGATCGCTACCGTGTCCGCCAGCGGCATGTGTTGAAAGGCGAGAAAGAAAGTGGTGTTGGCGCAGACCATCAAAAGTCCTCGCGCAACGTGTTTTAATAAATTCCGGCCGATCCCGAAGGAGTCGAACGCGAATATGATCGGCAACAGGATAAGACTTTGAAAGACAAACCGCGCCGCGGACACCTGACCGGGCGAAAGGCTGCCGGTAAGGTGCTTGGCGATTGTGTCCATCGCCGGAATGATCGTCATTGCGAGCAGGATCAGCGCGACACCGGCCCGCAGGTCTTTGCGTTCCAGTTGCTGCGTGACGGGGCGGGTCAACTGAAGTTATTCGGCATCCAGAGAGCAATATCGGGGAACAGGACAAGTAGCGTAATCATCGCCATCATCGTGACCACGAAGGGCAATGCACCGATGATCACATCGGTCAATGAGTCCTTACCCCGCACCCCTTGGATGACATAAAGGTTGACGCCGATGGGCGGCGTGATTAGCGCGGTTTCAAGCATGAGCATCATCAGTATGCCAAACCATACCAGATCGTAACCTAGCGAGGAAACGACAGGTGCAATCAATGGCGTAAAGATAAGCATCAAAGAGAAGTTCTCCATGAAGCAGCCGAGGATCATGAATGACGCGATGATGACCCAAAGGGTCTGGGCTGGCGTCAGACCCAAGTTGAGTATGAAATCATTGAATAGTTGGGTCAGTCCGACCATCGCCAATGAGAGGTTCAGAAAAATCGCGGCCAAGACGATAAGCATGACCATTGCGGTCGTTCGCATGGCACCCTGAACTGCGATCTTGAGCATCGAGATGTTAAGGCGTTTGTTGAACGCGGCCAGCGCTAACGACGTCACGACGCCGAAAGAGGCGGCCTCCGTCGGCGTCGCGATGCCAGCATAAATCGTACCGACAACAATCACGAATACGCCGAACGGCGGAAGTAAATCCGGCAGGCAACGGAACCGCTGGCTCCAGGTGGAATGTACTCGTTCGCCGCCCCACTTCGGTTTGATGAGCGAGGCAATCAGGACCGTTAGCATAAACAAACCTGCCAACATGACACCTGGCACGAAACCGGCTAGGTAGAGCTTCGGTACCGACGTTTCCGTCAGCATTCCATAAACGATAAGGTTGATTGACGGCGGGATAAGGATTCCCAACGTGCCGCCGGCAGCCAAAGTGCCGAGAAAAAGTCTTTTGTTATAGCTACCCTTCTCCATCTGTGGGATGGCGACGGTACCGATGGTCGCCGCTGTTGCGATCGACGAACCGGACGTGGCAGCAAACAACGTACATGCGCCTATATTGGAATGCATCAACCCGCCGGGCAGCCAGGTCAGCCAGTGCGAAAGCGCGGTATACATACGTTCTGCTATTCCTGCGCGTAGCATAATTTCACCCATGAGAATGAACAGCGGCACAGCAATGAGCAGGAAGTCGATGCCATTTTGCCAAGCGACATCGCCGAGCGCCATGTGGATGGGCATCGGCGAGAAGAACATACCAAGCGAGAGCCCCAGCACGCCGAGGACGGCGGCAATCGGAACACTCATGGCAATAAGCACCATCAAAATGGTTACGGCGGAACCAAGCATTACGGCTGCACTCCGGTCTTTTCATTTGCGAGCAACTCAATGCCTTCTTCTTTGAATTCGTCCTCAAGCGACAACGCGCCTGCCAGTTCGTGTACCCGCCTCAAATCGCGTCGGAACATCGCGTTGATAACGCTGACGACGACAAGCAGCAGGCAAAGGCAAAACAGGACCCAGCCGATCAACCAAAACGTTTGCGGGATCGGCAGCGGCACATGAAGTGGCGTCACAGACAAGGCGTTGATCGAAATGTTATCGGCCAGCAGTGCAAACGCCCGCCAGGTCAGTATCCATGCGAAGAACGACATCAAAATCAGGCCGAACAAGTCAAGGCAGGCGCGAATGCCCTGTGGCATCAGCACGTACAAGGCATCGATCCGAACATTTGCTCGGTGCAATAAAGTGTACGGCAATGCCCACGTCGTCGCGATGGCGAACAGATATCCTGAAATCTCATCGGAACCCGCGAGCGTGACGTTGAGAAATTTTCGGCAAAGCACATCGATAGTCACCATGATGGCGGCGAAGATGATCATCGCGCCACCTGCCCAGACGGCTAAGAGCGATATACGCTCGGCGAGTTTATGAAGGTAAGAAAACATCCAGGTGCTGCAATCGATCAAGACAACGTGAAAACAAGGAAACAATCGAACGAGCCCGACCACCGGATGTGCCGGCGGCCGGGGTTGTTCCATTAACCCAATAGATTAGGGCTTCGGCGCGACAAGACCTGCAGCCTTGCCGGCGGTCGCATTCCAAGTATCGACACAGTCGGGGCACCGCATTGCCCATTCCTTAAGGACGGCATTCTTTAGGATGTCGTCATGTTGCTTGAGCGTCACCCCTTCTAGCTTGACGGCCTTGGCGCCACCCGGTTCGCCTGCTGGGCAAGGGCCCGTGGTTAGGCATTTGACGCCGTTGGCATCGTCTTCCTTGGCGCCGGCCCAGGCGGTTGCCTCGATCTTGTCAAAAGCTGTTTGCATCGACTTTTTGGTTTCGTCATCTAACGAGTCCCACTTTGCCGCGTTTACCGCAACAAACGACAGCGAATAAGCTAGCTTCGCGGTCATGACGTACTCGATGACTTCGTGCCATTTGCCGCGATAGGCCGACATAGCGTCTGTAATTGCGCAGTCGACGACCCCTTTTTGCAGCGCCGGCAACACTTCGCCAAATGACATCGTCACACTGGTACCACCTGCGCCTTCGACGTAATCGCCGAGCGAAGCGGAGTGAACACGGACTTTCTTGCCCTTGAGGTCGGCGGGGCCGCTTACGGGTTTGGTGCAATAGACCAGCGACGGCGGCCACGGATAGAGTGCAACGATCTTGGCGCCGAAGGTTTCTTCGAACGACTTGTTCAGTGTCGGACGGTAAGCTTTGACGATTGCCTCCAGGGTTTCGAAGTCACTGGCCATGCCGGCAAGGTCACCGGCCTCGATCAGACCGTTACCCTTCGCCACATAACCGACGAGGCCGTGCGCGAAGTCGAACACGTTCAGCTTCAATAGACGGATAATCTCGTATCCTTTGAGTCCGGCCTCACTTATGGAAATAATGTCGCCTTTCAGCTTGCCGCCGGAAGCTTCCGGCAGCCACTCCGTCCAAAGCGGCTGTTCGTACTTCTGCCAAGGCGTCAGACTGCTCCAGGTGCCGACGGCTTTGAATTCCTGGGCTTTGATTTCAGCTTGGCTAGTGTTTGAAAGGCCGGTAGAAACAACGGCTGCAAGGGCAGCGGTTGCAAGAAAACGTTTAACAAACATGGTTGACTATCTCCCTGTCGTACGGGGTTGCTGTTAAGTCGAACCTGGATGTCTCGTTACTTGTCGGCTCCCTGCCGATACCGCATTTTTTGTTGTCGCGGCATTATCTGATCCCCCGTTTTTTTGGTGAGGCGAGATCAGGCCATTAAAAAAATTTCATCTAAGTAAAATTAATTGTCAACCAGGAAACTTGGTGATCGCGAGAATGAATCCAAGTTTGACAGATAAATTACCTAATTGTCCCGGACAGTCCGGCCTTATTACGGGAAACGTGCGGGATGGGTATCCGCCGGAATATCATGCTCCAGGCATTGGTGGTAAATGTGTTTGTACGCATCTTGAACCGGCTTTAACCGTTTTTCCTGGGCGTCGATATGCGGTTTCAGGGTCAGGTATGTCTCGCGGGCTTCCGCAAGGATCGCAGCTTCGTCGATCCGGGTAAGGTTACCGCCGGATATGACCACATCGCCATCGATGATCATTGTATCCAGGCCGCTTCCGGTCTCGCTATAGACAAGCTGCCGCAATGGGTCGCCAAGCGGTGTAAAGGCAACGCCGTCTAGGCGCCAAAGCGCAAGGTCGGCGATCTGGCCGACTGCGACGGCACCCAGATCGCTGCCGTAACCAAGCGAGTCGGCACCCGCCACGGTCGCCGCATGAAAGGCTTCGGCCGCCGTGATCCAATCGTCAGGTTCGCCGCCGCGTATATTGTTGGCAAGGGCCGTAGCGTTTAAGGTCTTGAGCATGCTGACGGTAAAGCTCGAAGCGCACGAGTCAGTGCCGAGGCTCACGTTCACACCGGCTTTCAAGAGCTCCCTGACCGGGCACAGGCCGGACCCCAACGAAAAATTGCCAACGGGGTTGTGCTGCAACGTCGCGCCGGTCTCGGCGAGGATGTCAATATCGCGCGGCGTTAGCCAGACGCCGTGGATGAGGGATACGCCCGGTCTCAAGAAACCGACGCTGTTCAAATACTCAACCATGGTCGCGCCATAGAACATCTGGCCGGTCACGGCTTGAAGCCGTGTCTCGTGGACGTGGATAATTATCGGAAGATCGAAGTCGTCGGCTATTTGGCGTATTGCAAGTAGTTGTTCTTTAGAACATCGCTGAGGTGCAGACGGCGACACCGCCATTGCGACGCGTTGCGAAGCCGGGTGCCGGGCCGCAGCCAGCTCGCGGAAAAACCCCATGATTTCGGCCAGGGGCGTTTTGGGGGCATCTTCCATTTCCTTGAGGATATCCGCAGGCATAGCCTCGCGTGCGCCGGGTACGGTGTCGTATGTCGGCAGGTCGTTGAGGCCGGGCGCCATGAGCGCGCGGATACCGATATCTTCGTAAGCCTGCAACGCAGCATGTACGTGCTCGCGGTTGAGCAAGGGGCCGACGATCAGGTCATCGACGATGGTCGTGGTTCCGCTACGCAACGACTCGATCGCGCCGATCATGGTGCGGACGTAAACATCACGCGGCGTCAACGGAAGCGGGCGCAGGGGCCGGACGAGATGGTTCCAGACCTCGAGTGGCATATTCTCGTGCCGCCCTTTTTGAAAATTCTCGTGACTATGATTGTGTCCGTTGATCAAGCCTGCGGTAACGAGAAGATTCGTCCCATCGATGACATCGCCTTCGGGCGACGCGGCGCCGGCCGGGCGGATGTTCGCGATGCGCTTGCCGTGGAGGACGATATCGACAGGCGTTTCGGTTAGCGTTGCAGGGACGCCCTGCAAAGCTTGGCAGTTCATAATTGTTTTTGGTGTCATGGCCGGTTGCTCAATTTGAGGTTGGGAGGATACGTTTTGATTTTTACTTAGCGTGCCGCCGCTTGCGTCCGTTCGCAAGTTGTCATTAAGGTCGCCGAAGTGCCATCGCAGGCACGCAACAGGCGTCCTCGCCGGATCAGAGGTGTTCATGTCCCAATCGGAATTGTCCCTAACGAACGCGCGAGACCTCGCAGAAGGTTTTGCGGCGAAGTCATTTACACCGGTGGATGCGTTGGCTGCATGCCGAGAAGAAATCGGACGGAAAAATAAAGATCTGAACGCCTTCGTTGCTTTTAGTGACGAAGCCACGACCGAAGCCGAGGCCAGCGCGCGACGCTATGCCGGTGGACATCCGCTCAGTTCCCTCGACGGCGTACCGGTCGCAGTCAAAGATAATCTGGTGGTTCGCGGCATGCCCGTGACCTGGGGCTCGCCTTTCTATGCCGACAATATCCCCGATGTGGACGAATTGCCCGTCGCCCGCTTACGTGAAGCGGGAATGATCATAGTCGGAAAGACAAACGTGCCCGAATTCACTCTCGAAGGTTACACCGGCAATCCGATCTACGGCGTTACAGGCAATCCATGGAACCCGGATCTGACGCCAGGTGGCTCCAGCGGCGGCAGCGTCGCAGCGGTCGCGGCGGGAATGGTGCCTCTGGCAATCGGAACGGATGGCGGGGGGTCGATCCGCCGCCCGGTTGCATATACGGGGTTAGTTGGCCTGAAACCGTCGATCGGTAAAGTGGCGCGGGGTGGCGGGTTACCGCAAATTTTACTCGATTTTGAAGTCGCCGGACCGATCGCTCGATCAACGGATGACCTATCTTTATTGTTCGGTGTTTTGGCAGGCGTCGACCGGCGCGATCACCGTTCTCGGCGGTTCGGTATTGATAGAACAAGCGAACCGAAACGAATTCTTTATGTCGAACGATTCGGTGATGCGCCTTTGGATCCTGAAATAGCCGGGATCATCGCCGCGGCGGCGGATACATTGTCATCCCTCGGTTTCGATGTTGTGCGTGGAGAATTGCCGTTCGACCTGGAGCAAGTGAACGCTTTTTGGCAAAAGGTCGGGAAGGTCGGGCTGGCCAGGTTGGCGGCGGCAAACCCTGACATGCGCGATAAAGCGACAGCGAAATTTATGGCGATGGCCGAAGAAGGGGCAGCCGTCTCTGGGCCTGAATTTCTTGCCGGGTTGGCAACCATAGACAGGCTGAGGGATGAAGCGGCAAAGGCCTTCGCGGATATCGATTTGATCATGACGCCGTCTTGCGCGGCAATGCCCTGGCCGAAAGCGGAAGCCTTTCCACCAGTTATTGACGGTATGCCCGTCGGTTCGCGCGGTCATGCCGTCTATACGGGCTGGGTCAACGCCAGCGGACATCCGGCCATCGGAATTCCGGCTGGGCTTTCGACGACGGGATTGCCGACCGGATTCCAGTTGGTGGGAGATATGGGGACGGACGCGCAACTGATTGAGGTCGCCCGTAAATTTGAACAGG
Source organism: Rhodospirillales bacterium (assembly GCA_965216765.1). GTDB lineage: Bacteria > Pseudomonadota > Alphaproteobacteria > Rhodospirillales > Casp-alpha2 > UBA4479. Next base: position 3,578,113 of record OZ244199.1, on the reverse strand, counting down.
CACAACCCTGGGCGCATCTATTTCCACAAAATTTTTAAAAGTTCACTCTTTCGGAACGGATATATTCCAGTTAAAAATTTTTATCTCGGTGAAAGTCGCGCTTCACATCGTCGGCAAAATCGCCTTGAATTTCCTAGGCCCAAGTGGCCGGGTCAGATCGTGTAGTCCATACGAGTGTTTTTCCGGGGCGTCCCAGGACTGTGCGAGGTATCGATTGGAGGTACCCATGCCCGATCCCGAAACAGGTGAATTCCGCGGCAACCGAAACCTGAAAAGGTTGAGCCGCATTTCGCAAAAAAAGCAGCAAGAAGAGATCAAGCGTAACCTGGAGCTTGGTTTGGAAGCGGTCGATTCAATCAACGACCGTTCGATTTCCTTGTTCTCGCGAGGCCATCAGCCGGCGTTTGCTGGCATTAACACATTCATGAAGACACCGTATTGCGAAGACATTCGCAAAGTCGGCGATTTTGAAGCCGCGTTCGTCGGCGTGCCGTTCGATACCGGCACAACGTACAGACCCGGAACGCGCTTCGGCCCGCAGGCGGTGAGACGTATCTCCGCTGTTTATGACGGCTATTCCGTCGATGGCGGCGTCGATATTTACGAAGAGTTGGACATCTGTGATGCCGGAGACGTGTTCGTCATACCCGGCAACATCGAGAAAACCTTCGATCAGGTCACTGCGGCGATTTCGCACATCTACACGTCCGGCGCCTTTCCGATCATCTGCGGCGGCGACCACAGCTTGGGCTATCCGAACGTTCGCGGAATCGCGCCACATATCGACGGCAACGTCGGCATCATTCATTTTGACCGCCATATCGACATGCAAGACATGGATATGGACGAACGGATGCACACGACGCCTTGGTATTGGACGACCAATGCGCACGAGAGTGTCGAACACGGCCATAGTCACCGCAACCACAGTCATATGCACGACGTCGGTCTGCCGAACTGCCCGCCGAAGAACCTAGTTCAAGTCGGCATTGGTGGCTGGTATGGATCACGCCCCGGCTCAGAAGTCGCACGCGAGCGCGGCACCAGTGTGCTGACAATGACTGATGTCGATGAAATGGGCACCAAGAAAGCGGCCGAGCGTGCGCTAGAGTTGGCTTGGGATGGCGCCAAGGCAGTCTATCTATCATTCGATATCGACTCCATCGATCCAGGTTTTGCGCCGGGTACCGGCACGCCGGAGCCGGGTGGATTCCTGCCTCGCGAAGCGTTGGAAATGGTGCGCCTTATCGCCCGCGAAGGTCTTTGTGGGATGGAGGTCGTTGAGGTGTCCCCACCCTATGACGTCAACGACAATACGTCTCAGCTCGCGTGCCGCATTATCCTGGATACTCTCGGTACGTTGGTCGTCGAGGGGAAACTCGGCCATCGGTCCGAGGTCATGGGGCCGGAAGAATGAAGCGTGACGACGTAGCCATCGCGGCCTATTGGGATGCTTGCCGGGAACGTCACGGCATTGCCGACGGGACGTCGTTCTATGTTGGCCCGTTTTCGGACCCCGCGCTTGCACCTTATCAGGGCATGCTGCTCGACCTCGTGCGAGAAGGAAAAAAGCGCGCGACGGCGCGGGTCGAGGTAGAGTTCGAATTGGACGAGATCCGCCGCCGCAGTCCCGGTGACTATTGGGTGGTGCTGGATACGGAAGGTGCACCGGCGTGTTTAATCCAAATCACCGATGTGCATATCTGGCGATTTCTCGACGTGCCGCTTGAATTCGCGCAACGTGAAGGTGAAGGCGACAATTCCCTCGAATACTGGCGCAAGGTCCATAAAGACTACTTCGTTCTCCAGTGTGAGCGCTGGGGCATCGCCTGGCACGATAATCTTCCCGTCGCCTGCGAAGGGTTCGATTTGATCGAGATGGTTGCGTAGGGCGACTATAGATGACAATGACGGTCAGCCATAAATTCTGCGCGAACCAGGCAATAATGCCTCTATCCAGGCTGCTAATGTCATAAGCTAACGTTTACGGATCAAAGCAAAAGACTCTGCTTCTGTCATTAACCTGCCGTCTGAATCTCGAACCTTCTCCAACTTTGACAAAGCCATACGAATTCCTTGACCAGACATTTTGTCCACGGAGCTGAATGCGTCTGGAATTATATCAGCAACCCCTTCATACACTTTCTCTCCGCCATATAAGTCATAAGCTCCGCAAGTCACAGTCTGCCCATCTCCGCCATCTTGTTTTCGGATCAACCCATACAGCCCAGCTTTGCTGAAACCACACTCCACGAGCAGACTCTCTTTCGGTTTAGTCGCTCTGTTAGAACGCGGGATAGATCGCTACACTATACAACTATAACGAGGAATTCAGCACAAGGCCGACATTATATAATTCTATAATCTAAATGCGCGCACGCTCATTTGTTACAGACCATGCCCACTCCTTACCTATTGCTTACCCGGAAAAACAAAAGGCTCAGGGGATTTCGGAAAATCAACCCTAAGCCTTTAATTTTATTGGTGGGCGCACAAGGACTCGAACCTTGGACCCGCTGATTAAGAGTTTTTCCTTTATGAATTAGAAGGATATACGGCGACAAAGGGAGATAAGAATATGAATGAGTTACGCTAGGTCAGCTTTCCTGGCGACTCCTCAAATATCGTCCCTTTTCGCCGCGAAGTGTACCAAAAGTGTGCCAATTAATACGGGCAGGGAAAACATCATTACCCTGTCCGCTTCAAAAATAGACGTTCACCCGCGAAGACGATAACAATCCCGACCACCGCCGCATAGACGACAGTCATGTCGCTCGACGCTTTGATTACCAACAATGCGACAAGAACGGCGGCATCGAGGGCGATTGCTGTGACCAGCACCCACACGGATGCATTCAATTCCTTTCGAAGGTGGCGAAGGATGCCCCAGTGCACCGCAATATCCATGACGATATAGAAGATTGCGCCGAGCGCAGCGATCCGCCCCAAATCGAAGAAAATCGTCAGGAACATCGCGATAACGATTGTATAAACGAGCGTATGTTTCTGGATGTCTCCTGGCATTCCGAAATGACTGTGTGGCACCAGCTTCATGTCCGTCAGCATGGCCAACATACGCGAGACCGCGAAGACGCTGGCGATGACACCGGATACCGTGGCGACGATCGCGAACGCGACCGTAAACCACAGTCCCACATCCCCGAACGCGGGCTCCGCCGCGTCCGCCAGCGCATAATCCCTCGCAGACACGATCTCGGCCAACGAGAGGTTGGCGCCGACTGCCAGCGCGACAAGCACATAAATGACGACACAGATGGCGATCGCGATAATGATGGCTCGGCCCACGTTACGATGTGGGTTGACGATTTCACCGCCGCTATTGGTAATGGTTGTGAAGCCCTTGTAGGCAAGAATGCCCAACGCGACCGCGCCGAGGAACCCGCCCAGCGTGGTTTCGGAAGGATCAACGGAAATACTTTCAAAGGTCATCCCGGATGCCGCCAGTCCGGCGATCGCGAACACCGCGATACCCCCGATCTTCAGAAACGCCATGACGAACGACACGGTCTGGATCAGCTTGTTGCCGAGGATGTTGACAACGAAGGCAAAGGTCAGGAGGCCGACACCGAGCGCCGGCACGGCCCAGCCGGGCGGCGTGCCGTCGTATAGCCGCATGACATAGCTGCCGAATGTACGCGCCACCAGGCTCTCGTTGATAACCATGGAGAGGTACATCAGCAGCGCGCACGCCGCCGTCATGGTGCCGCGCCCGTAAGCCTTCTCGAGGAACATCGCGATGCCGCCCGCTGACGGGTAGGCATTGGAAAGCTTCACATAGGAATAGGCACTGAAAGCGACAACGACCGCAGCTGCCACGAATGCGAGAGGGAACCACTCTCCGGCCAGTTGTGCGACCTGTCCTGTCAGCGCGAAGATGCCGGCTCCAATCATGACGCCGGTGCCGAGCGCAACCGCACCAGTAAGTGTCAGGCTATCCTTGGCGTAGTGCGCCGACCGGTCCCCGTGCTCGTGCCCAGTCATTCGCCTCGGTCCCGAGAGTGACCACCGTGCCCTTTGTGCATGAACAAGTGCATAAGCGGACAGAGAGCAACAAGTAACCAGGGCAGCCATTCGGAAAACCCGGCGCCTTCTTCGCCAGGCGTCTTAAAAATGAAGTACCCAGCGCCTAACGCGAATGCGATGAGCGCAACACAGCACCAAACGGCCAAGATGCGGCCAGGCTTTCGACTTTCGGTCTCGGTTGTCATTGTGTGCGTCCTTTAGAAGTCGCCCCGCGATTGCGATAGGCGTAAATGGCGATGGGCGGGACGACCATCACAGCCGCGAGGGCCAACATCCCCGTCAGGACTCCTGCCCAATCTTCCACGCCAATTTCTGCGCCGAAGTGCGTGAGCATAATACTGGCTGGGATCATTCCAAGCATCGTGGATATGGCGAACCGAGCCGTCGTCAACCGCGTCAGGCCGGCGGCATAACTCACCGCGTCGAAAGAAAGGAACGGCAGCAGGCGGGCGGCAAAAACGAGGGCTGTCAGTCCGTTCTGCGTATTGGTCCTGGTTTGCGGTAACTTGTCGCCGACAAGGCGGCGGACGACCTCTCGACCGCACACTCGCGCGATTATAAAGGCAACAATGGCCCCAACCTCGGCACCGATCAAAACGTAGATCGTGCCCCATGTGTGCCCATATGCGGCCCCTGCCGCCAGCGCGATTGGCGCGCTCGGGAGCGGACTGAAGACGATCGCGGCGGCCATGATCGCCATGACGAGAATTGGCCCATAAATCCCAGCTCGATCTATGAAATCCTTGATCTTGCCCGGCTCATACAAATCCGCCGCAGTGCCGCTCGACGTGGCAAGCCACCAGCCGCCGCCGAGCAGAACGATAACCAAACCGACAAAGAGGATACGAGGTAGTTTCATGTGGCTGCACATGTTTGCAATTTTCAAATACGTACCGCCCTCAACCGCAGCGCGTTTCCAATGACCGAGACCGACGACAGGCTCATCGCCGCCGCCGCGAACATCGGCGAAATTAGCAAACCCAGGAACGGATAAAGCACACCAGCCGCCACCGGAACGCCGGCGGCATTGTAAACAAGCGCGAAGAAAAGGTTCTGCTTGATGTTGCGCATGGTCGCAGTGGCCAGCCGCCGTGCTCGGACGATTCCATTCAGGTCACCTTTCACCAGGGTGAAACCCGCACTTTCGATGGCCACGTCTGCGCCGGTGCCCATAGCGATACCGACATCGGCCTGCGCCAGCGCCGGGGCGTCGTTGACCCCGTCGCCAGCCATTGCCACCTTGCGGCCCTGGTTCTGCAGTTCTTTGATGATCCGCGCTTTGTCGGCAGGGAGCACATCGGCACGAATTTCGTCGATGCCGAGGCGCGTAGCCACCGCCTTCGCCGTGCGTTCGTTGTCGCCCGTCGCCATGACGATATTAAAGCCGAGTGCGTGCAGTTCTTTCAAAGCCGTCGGCGTCGATTCCTTGACAGGGTCGGCGACGGCGACCAGTCCGGCAATGGCCCCCTCGACAACAACGAACATGACGGTTTCGCCTTGATCGCGGCGCGCATTCGCAGTTTCGGAGAAACTTCCACCATCCAGGCCTAAGTCGGCTAACAGCTTCGCGTTTCCGAGGGCCACCGCTTTTCCATCGACCGTCCCCTTAACTCCCTTACCAGTCACCGCATCGAAATCGGATGCGTCGGCTAGCTTTATACTCCGGTCCTTGGCGCCGGAAACGATGGCTTCGGCCAGGGGGTGTTCCGAACTCTTTTCAAGGCACGCGGCGAGACGGAGCACGTCGTCTTCGTCTTGGTTGTCCTTCGCTTCGACCGCGACTAGCTTTGGCTTGCCCTCGGTCAAAGTGCCTGTCTTATCAACGATCAGGGTATCGACCTTGGCGAACCGTTCGAGAGCTTCGGCATTCTTGATCAGCACGCCCGCCTGCGCGCCGCGTCCGGTCGCGGTCATGATCGAAACCGGCGTCGCCAAGCCGAGCGCGCAAGGGCAAGCAATGATGAGGACGGAAATTGCGGCGACCAGCGCGTAGGCAAAGACCGGCGAAGGCCCCCACACGGACCACGCGACAAAGGCGACGACAGCGACGGCAATCACCGCCGGCACGAACAAGCCGGCAACGTTATCGGCGAGCTTTTGGATGGGTGCGCGGGAACGTTGCGCGGACGCGACCATCTCAACGATCTGCGATAGCATCGTGTCCTTGCCAACGCGCTTGGCGACCATAACAAGGCTGCCTGTGCCGTTGATGGTCGCGCCCGTCACTTGATCGCCGGGGACTTTTTCGACTGGGACCGGTTCGCCGCTAATCATTGACTCGTCGATCGACGATCTACCCTCGACCACTTCGCCATCGACGGCGATTTTCTCACCAGGACGGACCCGCAGCTTGTCGCCGACTTTCACGTCTTCCAACGGGATTTCTTCCTCGTTGCCGTCCGGGCGGATGACACGCGCCGTCTTGGCTGCCAAGTCCATTAAGGCGCGAATGGCGGCGCCGGTTCGTTCGCGTGCACCCAGTTCAAGGATTTGCCCCAAAAGAACGAGGACGACGATCACCGCCCCAGCCTCAAAATAAACGCCGACGTGTCCTTCCGCATCTCGGAACCCGTCCGGGAAGATGCCGGGGACAAGCACGGCCACCACGCTAAACAAGAACGCGGCCGCGACCCCCATCCCGATTAACGAGAACATATTGAGGTTCCATGTCCGGAATGATTGCCAGCCACGCACCAGGAACGGCCACCCGGACCACAGAATGACCGGCGTCCCAAGAACGAACTCGATCCAGAGCGCGGTCCGTTCGCCTATCCAATCGCGTGCCGGTAAGCCAACCAGCGGTCCCATGGTAAGGACCAGAAGAGGTGCCGTGAGCACTGCACCGACAAGGAATCGGCGTTTGAAGTCGACGAGTTCAGGGTTCGGTCCTTCGTCGTCGGCTGGAACGCCTTTTGGTTCCAGAGCCATGCCGCACTTCGGGCACGTTCCGGGCCCAACCTGCTCAATCTCGGGGTGCATCGGGCAGGTGTAAATTGTGCCTTCGGGCATCGGTTCTGGTTGTGGCCGGTCACCAAGATATTCGTTGGGCGTAGCGATGAATTTTTCCTTGCACCGGCTAGAGCAGAAGTAATGGAGGCCACCCTCGTGTCGGTGAAGATGTTTCGCCGTGCCGCGATCAACCGACATGCCACAGACTGGATCAGTCGCGCTGACGTAATCGGCTGGCGTCTTCTGGAACTTGTTCCAGCACCCGCTCGAACAAAACCGATACTCATGCCCTTCGTGCTCGGCTGTCGGCTTGTCGGCAGCGGGGTCGACCTCCATACCGCACACAGGGTCACGAATAACCTCGCCCGCCGTATGGTCTGCGTGTTTGTCCATGATGCTCTCCAACAGAAGAAGATTCCTCCAGACGTAGTCCTGCCAGCAACTAGAAGGTCAATGGCAGGCAGCATCTATTTTTGTGGCGCATAATACAGGCGTTGTTCATTTGACCTAGATCAAGGCGCGAAAAATATTCGTGGCTCATCATCTTGAACGAATTATTGGCGTACTTTCACGCTGCAGCGCCGGGCAAGATGGCAAAGGGAGTAACGGTATGAGTTTTTTGTTGAAGCAAGCACTTGTTGCAATTCTAGCATTAGCCGTTCCAGCAGTCGCTGTGGCAGACCCTGGCGACGGGTATGGTTATGGCGATCATATGATGTGGGGCAACTGGGTCATGGGGCCCATGATGATGCTGTTCATGATCGTCGTAATGGTTGTCGTCGTTGTCATCGCGATGAAGTTTTTTGGCGTCGGAAGCAGCGGCGGCGGCGACAGAAGCGCCCGGGACAACGCATTCGCCATCCTTAATGAGCGTTTCGCTAAAGGCGAAATAGACAAAGCCGAGTATGAGGAGCGTAAAAAAGCTCTCAACGCCTGACGGCGCACGTCCTCAGAATACGCCGTTCGCTTGCTGAACGGCGCGGATGTACTTGACGATATATTCGAGTTGCGAGTCGTTGACTTCGGGCACCGGGGGCATGTTGCCGAATTGCCAATGATGTGCCCGCACGCCGTTGCGAGCCGCAACAAAGAAGCCGCCGTCGGAATGATGACCCGGATGATAAATTCGACTGATGAACGTCGGCCCTTTGTCTGTGCCGCCAGCGGTCTTTCCGTGGCAAGAAGCACAAAAGGACTCATAGCTCATTTTGCCCAAGTTGAGTTCCGGGGTCATTTTCGGCTCGACCGGGTTCTCGTAGATTGCGCGTTGTGCAGCAGGTACGCCGAAAGCGAACAAGGGTATCATTAGCGTTGCAACAGCCAATATGGCAACGTGCGGAAAGATGTTTCTCATGCGTTTAACCTCCAAAACGGTCTTGCTAAGTCTACCCACGGTCCAAATGTCTCAATTGCTACCAGCCGGAGGACGACGATTTGCCAAACACGGCCACTCCCGAAACAGTGCTGCAGAGACAACCTCGTCTGCGGTCTTCTCAGCCTCTTCAGGATGGTCATCAAGCCAAAGCATACCGAGGTAGACAATCTCGGCGCTTTCGATCTCATGGGGAATGCAAACCTCATAGCCGTGAACGGAGCTTGCTTGCAGCTTGTGGCGCAGTTTTTGAACAAATCGCGCGCATTCGTAGAGACGCCAGACGGTATCCGAAAACGGAATTGCAAAGGCCTGATCCTCGAAGCCCGCGTCACACAGGTATAGATATTCCTGTCCGTTCAATCGATCGTGATTGATCGACGGGTGGTAAGATGCGGCAGCATTGCTCCCTTGCGCCAAAAACAGAAAAATCGCGATAAAGATTCCGCGTATCACCTGTCATTCGCCTTTTGCTTTTTCCGGGTATCGGAGATGACTTCAACGAATGTCGCCATGTCGGCGGCACCCCGGATTACCGCATCGCCGACAACGAATGCTGGCGTCCCGGTAATTTTAAGCGCTTCGGCCAGCTCGAAATTTTTCGCGATGATCTCTCGCACGCGATCCTTTGAGGTATCCATGGTGGCCTCGATTTGATCGGCGTCGAGCCCAACCTCGGCTGCAATGAAAAGGACACGCTCCTCCGTTAACTCCCCCCGCGCCTCCATGAGGGCATTGTGAAACGGGAGATACTTATCTCCCGGCAGCGAAGCGATGGCGGCACGGGTCGCATATAAGGAAGCCGGACCCAGAATAGGAAACTCTTTGTAGACCAATCGAATATTGCCATCATCTTTGACGAGTTTTTGAACGACCGGATGCACCCGCTTGCAATAGCCGCAGCGGTAATCGAAGAACTCAACCATCGTCACGTCGCCATCCGGGTTGCCGGCAACATATGAATCTGGATCGTTTATTAAATCGTCACGCCGCTCCCGAATGACATCGACGATCTGTTTCTCTTTTTCGGCTTCTTGGCGCGCTTGATACTCTTGTAACGAACGCATGATTGTCTCTGGCGACTTCATGATGAAGTCGTGAATTATCTTCTCGATCTCATTTCGCTCTGCATCTGAATATGTTTTATCATGGCTGTCGGCAAAAGAAGCTGTTGCGAGAATGGCGACACCTAGGCTCAGCGCCACGGTAACAATCACATTTCCTGTTCTTGCAGGCGAATATTCGCGATGAGGCATCGACGGGTTTCCTCCAAAATCGAAAACTAATTTTATTGTGCAAACTTTAGGGGTGCCTCTAACTGGAAGGTCAACAGATCAAGGGAGTCCGTTCTTTGGCTAAACTCACCAACTTCACGCCATTCCTCAAGCCATAAGGCACCGAGCGGGTCTGCTGGCTAAAGAGGTTAGTGGCCGAGAATGACAATTCTCGACCACTAACCCGCTCTTGTTAAAACTGTAGGCGTAGTCCCGCGACAAACCACAAAGCGTCGCCCTCTTTCTCCTCGGCAAGCTTGATGTCACGCGTTTCGCCGAAGTAGCGTTCGTAGTGAACGCCGACATACGGGGCAACACTCCGATCAATAAGATCATAGCTTAATCGGGCGCCTATCTCGGTTTTAGGTCCCCAGGCACCGATATCGATTTCCCGGTCGTCATTGAACGGGAGGCCAATCTCAATGCTTGGAGTCAAGATGAGACGATTCGTGATTAGAGCCTCATACTCCGCTTCGAAACGAAACGAAGGGTGCTCTGACAAATAGAGATCGGCGTCAATCTCGAACCATTGCGGCGCCAACCCCTTTAGCCCGATGACCCCATGGATGCGGTCAGGTCCCTCCGGTGTATCGAATCGAATACCGGCGGCAGCATCGAAGAAGTCCGAGATCGGCACTTGCATACGAGCCTGCGTTTCCATCGTTTCCAGGACGTCTCCATCAGTTTCGAATTCGCCTTCGTTTCTAAGCACGAACTTCAGTTCGTCCGTGCCTATGACGGCGTCACCGTCCCACGCGAAGACTTCGGTGCCATTATCCCCAGTGCGGATTTCCAGTTGCTCGACCTTCACACCCCAGATCAGTTCTTCCGCTTGAGACGGCAATGCGGCGAATACTCCAAACGCCATAGCGCCCGCGACGAGTAACTTCCTTCTCATGGATCAGCCCCCCTTTGCCGGATAACTGACTTCGGCGGACTTAGGCCCACCTTCGACGACTACCTTCCGGAACATCCCGCTGTCCGCGTGGTAGGATAGGTGACAGTGGAATGCCCATTGTCCAGGGGCATCAACTTCAGTCTCCATAGCGACGGTAGTGCCGGGATTGACGCTGATCACGTGTTTCACCGGATTCCACTTGCCGTTGCCGTTGTCGAGGATCGACCACATGCCGTGCAGATGCATGGGGTGAGTCATCATCGTTTCGTTGACGAATTTGAAACGCACCCGTTCACCGTATTGCAACTTGATCGGTTCCGCGTCTTTGTACTTCACGCCGTTGATTGACCAGGTATAGCGTTCCATGTTGCCGGTTAGCCGCAGTTCGATCTCTCGCGTTGCAGCTCTATGTTCGTAGAGTGGCTTCTGCGCGCGGAGGTCCGCATAGGACAGAAATTTACCCCCCTCTGCCGCACTGGGAAGAAGTCCGCTTCCTGCCGCATAGAAAGGATCGGCGGTTGGAGCGGCGCCGTGCCCCATGGCACTATGGTCCATCGTGCCTTGCATCATGGTGCCGTCCGGCATGGCATGCGTCATGGGCATCGAACCGTGACCCATTGCGCTATGATCCATGCCTTCATGCGCCATTCCCATATCGGCCATAGTCAGCAATGGATCCTTCCGCAGGGTAGGCATTTCTGCGTTCTCACCTTCTCTTGGGGCCAGAGTTGCGCTGGCATAAGCGGTCCTCCCCATTGACTCGGCGAAAATCAGATACGCTTGGTCTTCCTTCGGCTGCACCACGACGTCATAAGTTTCAGCCACGGCGATCCGAAATTCGTCAACGGTTACCGGTTGGACATTGTTCCCATCAGATTGCACGATGGTCATCTTGAGTCCCGGAATACGGATATCGAAGTAAGTCATCGCCGAGGAGTTGATAAAGCGAAGCCGAATCCGCTCGCCCGGTTTAAACAAACCTGTCCAGTTTTGCTGCGATGATTTGCCATTGATCAGCGGCGTGAAGCCCTGCAAATCCTCAATGTCGTTCGGCATCATACGCATGCCGCCCCAATCGAGACGATCCGAGAGCGTGGCGCCGAAACCCTTCTCTTTGGCATCCCGGAAGAAGTCCGCCACGGTGCGCTGCTTCCTGTTGTAGTAGTCGGGCATCATTTTCAGGTTTCGCATGATGCGATCGCCGGCATGCGGGTGGGCGTCCGTTAACTGCACCACGTATTCCCGGTCGAAGCGAAAAGGCTCGCGCTTCTTCGGTTCGATCACGATGGCACCATAGGCACCATCCGGCTCTTGAAACCGCGAGTGGCTGTGAAACCAATAGGTGCCGCTCTGCACGATGGGGAAGCGGTAGGTGAAAGTTTCTCCTGGCGCGATGCCGGGGTAGCTGATCCCGGGAACGCCGTCTTGCTCAAATGGTAGGATGAGACCGTGCCAGTGGATCGAAGTCTGTTCAGAAAGATTGTTGGTTACGTTGATAACGACATCTTCCCCTTCCTTGAAGCGTAGCACCGGCCCGGGCGATGCGCCATTGTAGCCAATACCGGAGCGAGTAAAGGCGTCGGTATCAATCTCAACTCGGTCGACGGTCAATGAGTACTCGCCGGCCATCACGGTGGTGCCGCCCGCCATTGTGGCGAGCGCACCGCCGATCACACCTGCACGCAGCAGAGAGCGAATCGACATTTTCAATTTCCTTTTCGAAAAATCGTTGAGCCTAACCCCGGTTTTATCCGGGGCGGTTCAATTACCAATGGCGTTTTGTCAGTGCGACAGTTTCACCGGACCGACCATGCCGGAATCATAGTGCCCCGGCACATTGCAAGCGAACTCCAGCTTGGCATGATCAGGGAATGTCCAGACGACTTCGCCGGTCTTCCCGGGCTCCAGTAGCACGCTGTTGGGATCGTTGTGCATCCCGTGACCCATGGATGCCTGCATTTTCTTGGCAGCGTCCCAATCGATCTTGTCGGCTTGGAGAACGCCGTGCTCCATCATCATCATCATTTCAGGGCCATGCGCCTTATGCATCTCTGCGGTCGCAATGTTGAATTCGTGGACAAATTCACCTGCGTTTTTGACAACGAAGCGAACCGTCTCACCCTCCTTGACCTCGAGACTCTCCGGTTCGAAATAGTTGTCGTACATGATGATTTCGATTGTACGGGTTGCATCGGCGGCCTTGCCCGGCATGCCGGTCTTCCCCCCCGCATCGTGTCCAGGGGCGGCAAAAGCGAGCGTCGAGGTGGTGGCGATAACGGCGCTGAGCGCAATGGAGGCGCACGTCGTGATTACGATATTACGTTTCATTGTTGTCTTCCTTCGAAACTGTGTATGCATTCTTCATTTCGTGCTGCCTCGGAGAGGGCACGATGTTGGACTTTCTGAAGTGCAAACTCAGATTCGAGGAGGTGGAGTTTCCTGTTCCGGCATGAGCCGGGCCCAGTGAATATCGCTGACAATGAATGAGACTTGTTCAAATTGACGAGAGATCAGAAGTTCCGACAAGTCGTTCCGAACACTGATCGTTTCGCAGTGGGCGATCATAAATGAGCAGCAGGGGCCAGCAATGACTTCACCATCGCATTCAGCCTTACAAGTATCAGCATTCTGGTTCTGCATCGCATGTCCCGCCATTGCCAAAGCGTGCGAAGCTTCCCTTGCAGAAGCATCGCCCCCCATGCCGTAATGCGCCATCGCCGGACCGGCGGCCAGCAACAAGACCAGAAAAGCTACTACAAACCATTTCATCGAGGCCTGTGTGGAGGTTCCGGTAACCGGCAGGTCAAGCCAAAAACCTTTAGGACAATAATTTTATTCAAATGAAAATGCTGATCCGAGCGGTCAACCACCAATATCTAGAGGCAGTCAAAATTTGAGAGCGTCTGATTTGATAACTTCTAGTTATAAGTAGCCCCCGCGTAGCCATAGATGTTCTAAGGCCGGAATGCTTGTTCGCTTCACAATCTCTACCAATAAAAAAATACCCTTGACCCTAAAGTGCGCTTTAGGCTGTAGCCTTCTCTGAAGAACTTGGAGGAAATGCCAGTGCTGAATATTGGTGAGGCTGCCCGGCAAGGCGGCGTAAGTGTCGAGACACTGCGTTATTACGAGCAACAAGGGCTGATCGAACCGCCTGACCGGGATGCCAATGACTACCGCAAATATACGCCGGAAGTCGTGCCGCAAATCCGATTCATTAAACGTGCTCAGGACGTCGGATTCACATTGCGGGATATAGGCGAATTGCTGTCGCTCAAGGCCGACCCCAGCGCGTCATGCAGTGATATTCAAGACCGCGCAATCGGGAAGCTCCACGAGATCGAAGAGAAGATCGAGGTCTTGTCGAAGATGCGAGACGTTCTAAGAACTTGGACGAATGCCTGTCCGAGTAAGGGGCCAGTGGGAGACTGCCCGATTCTTGAAGCGTTGGGGATTGAAGCGAGAGGCGGCCATGCCAATCGTTGAATTCGTCTACGAAGAGACATGCCCATTCATTCAGGCTACTCGGGAACAACTCCTAAAGGCATTCAAGGTTGCTGAAGTTGTTCCAGCCTGGTCCGAATGGGAAATCAGCGACCCAGGCGCACCGGAGCATCTTCGTTCTTACGGATCTCCGACGATCCTCGTGGACGGCAGGGACATCATGGGCGTATTTGTCGAAGAGACGAGTTCATGCTGCCGTATCTATGCAATTGGAGGTGAAGAACAAGGAGTGCCACCGCTTGACCGGATCGTGTCGGCCCTAACGGCCTACGCTGGTCGACGCAAAGATACAGGCGCCCTCCGCTCGAACGCGACCATTTTGCCTTCTGTCGGCGCTGCCCTGTTGCCTAAACTGACCTGTCCCGCCTGTTGGCCTCCCTATGCAGGTTTGTTGAGTAGTTTAGGCGTCGGCTTTGTCAACTACACACCGTACCTTTTGCCGCTGACGGTGCTCTTCCTGGCTGTATCTGTCGCGCCCATGGCGCGGCGCCCCCCCAGGCGACATGGCTATGGTCCTTTCTGGCTTGGTGTTGTCGCCGCGACCATCGTTCTTGTTGGTAACTTCGGCTTTGATAGCGACCCTGCCATGTGGGCTGGGCTGGGCATCCTGGTCAGCGCCTCATTATGGAACACATGGCCGATCAATAACGCGGCGGACCAAGACAAATCGTGTCCTGCTTGCTTCGAAGCGAGCAGCTAAATGTAATATTTTCAGAACTGGAGAAATGGAAACCAGAGCTATGGGTAAAAAGCGCAACGTTGAGATTTTTAGCGCCGGTTGTGGCTTATGCGAAGAGACCATCAACTTGGTTAATCAAATGGCGTGTTCGGGATGCGAGGTTTCTGTCCTGGATATGAAGGACGCCAACGTGCTGGCTCGGGCCAAAGAGCTAGGCGTTCGGTCACTACCTGCTGTCGCAGTGAACGGAGTTTTGGCTTCGTGCTGTGCCGGTCGTGGTCCGGACGAAATGGCTTTGCGTGCAGCTGGTGTCGGGAGCGGCTGAGTTCTTAATCGAGGCTTGTTTCTGATCACGCCAGAAGCCGTGGGCAACGCAGGGCTGCGTGAGAGCCAATGCTAGCCTGAATCAAGGTCCGAAAGAACAAACCAAGGAAGAAGAATGCATGAAGACTTCGCAGCGCCAATCCCACTGGCAGAATGTGTACCAAACCAAAGGCGAGCGCGAAGTAAGTTGGTTTCAAGAAAGCCCTGAAATATCGCTCGAATTGATTCACAATTCCGGGGTTCACGCTGACGCTTCCATTATCGACATCGGGGGTGGGTCGTCCCGACTGGTTGATAGATTACTTGATGCCGAGTTCACGTCGATCACTGTGCTTGATCTGTCAGAAAATGCGCTGGAGACGTCGAAAGCCCGACTTGGTACTCGCTGCATCGAGGTCGATTGGATGGTTGCTGATGTTACAGCATGGCAACCGTCACAGACGTATGACATTTGGCATGACCGTGCCGCATTTCACTTTCTAACGGACGAGAACGACCAAGTTTCCTATGCGGAGCGCGTCAAAAAAGCGGTAAAACAAGAAGGCTACGTAATTATCGGCACTTTCGCACTCGATGGTCCGGAGCGTTGCAGTGGCCTGCCTGTTGTTCGACACGACGCAAAAAGCATAGGCAAAGTACTTGGAATTTCTTTTGTCTTTTTGGATAGCCGTATGCAAGCCCATCAAACTCCGGGGGGAGTAACTCAAGAGTTTCAGTTCAACCTTTTTCGGCGAAAGCGGCGGAATGATATCTTTTCTTCTTTGCCAGGTAGGTCAGTCATGAATGGGTTAGAAGCGGCGGTGGAATCATCATAGAAAGACATCCAGAGTTCCAACGCATCCAGACGGTAAGTTAGATAATTTTTGGCGTCTGATAAGAGGGAATTATCGAAGGTTACATCACTCCGAAGGCAGAGGTCACAGGTTCGAATCCTGTCGGGTGCGCCATAATATCAATGACTTAGCCCCATATCGCCGGTCCTGCTTTGTTCTCCGGAAGCAATACGGAAGCAGAAAGCGCAATTTTGTTGATTGCGCGGCGTCAGCCGCGATTCTTGGCCGAGCCACGCCCTACATGATCACGAATAGGCTCGTCCACGTTTCTCAGGACTTCACCAGTTACGCTGTCCACAACCTTCTCCTTATAACGACCATTTTCGCGATCAATAAGGCGCTGCTTTTCGACCCATCCATTCCTTGCAACGCTACGCTCGTGACCTGCAATGAATTCCTTTTTGATGCGTTTTTTCTTTGGAATAGATAGATCGTTGCTCTTCACTTTTCCTCTCACTTGATCACGAATTTCGAGATAATCGCTAAACACCAAATGAATCGTTCTTGCATTTGCGCCGCACTCTGGACAATTACGTAAATCGGAAGTCTTCGAAACCCAATCTAAGGGGAGCTCGGCTTCACATTCAGAGCATACAACCTTCACCGAATCTTCTGTCATCTGCTTTACTTTCCTTAGGCCCTGGACAAACACATCAGATGTAGATTGGACCTTTCCTCGGCCGATTTTGTATCGTGCCCTACACAGTCGGCCTAAGTTGAAGCTCACCAGTCTCGGAGTCGACTTGGTATTGATCGATCGAACGCATGTACCCGGCGTTTCGGGCAGTCAATATTAACCGTGCCGCCTCAATGATAGGTCGGGTAGCACCTTGCCGTTCATGCCCTTCCGGAAAATCGGGATGCTGGACCGCATGAGACATTAGCGCCTCTCCCCAACTCTCCCCTTTATCAATTTCCCCTGAGCAAAACTCTTTGAAAATGGCAACAAACTCTTTTCCTGACTTGGCCTTCCGTATTTGCGCCCAAAAACCATCTCGATCACCAATTTCATAACCCTGTTCACCCGCAAACTTGATCGCAACGTCGAAAAGCTCGTCGATCGCAAAATTGGCGAACTCAAAGTCTGGCGACGAGACAAAGAAACGTCCGAAAAACCGTTCGTCTCTAGCTGCCTTCTTTAACGCTCGAACGTTGTCCGAGCTATCTCCATCAAGAAGAATTACGCTAAACACATGGGACTTTTTGTCGTTCTCCAAAGAAGTCACAAAACTGAGGCCCTTCCCCTTTCTCTCAACCACCTGCCCGCGCAAGTTGACGAATTCGGCTCCGGCGCCATCACCTACCGCGGAGATCAAGGCGCCAACCTCCGTCTCTCCCTCAAGATAGCATTTCACCTTTGTTCCGAAATCTAGCCCCAAGCTGGTCAAGAAGTCGCGGCTGATTTCGTGAGTTGAATCGAGAACTCGCTCCGATCCATACACGCTTTTCCGGGCACCTTGCATCCATTGTCCGAACCCCATTTCGTCTTCTTCCGGAAGTTGCTCCCCTTTTGCTTCTTCCGCACCTCTACGGATGACTTCCGCCATACTCAAGAACATCATGGCTGCACCAAGCGAACTACGGAGCTTCATTCGTTCATGCCGGGACATCAGTCTAAGGAGAACATGAACCATTTTATTCCGGTCAATAAACTCCGCATTCTGGCAAAGGTTCTCTCGAAGCTTGTTGATTTCTCCGGTTGGCACTGCGACGAGAAATTCATGGATACGCTTACGATACCCATCCAGTTTCCTAGAAATACTCTCCTCGTCATCAGGGTATCGCCATCTGAGCGCATGGAATACTTTCCCATATGAGGACGGCTCCAAAGCGATCGCGACCTCCGCAACTCTATTCCAGTATTCAAATCGCTCAGAACAAGTTTGTGACGAGGTCCAGTGATCAAATTGCTCGATCTCTTTTCTCGCCAGAGTTACGAGCCCCTGCGGGTTCAGCAGATACTGCGTGGATGAGGTTGTAGACCCAAACACACGATCAACGTGATGGAGGACGTAAAGCCGAAACGGATGAAAGTATAATCTTAGATTGTTAAGCGCCGGTACCTCGTCCGTGAACACCCCGCCGTAACCATTCGACTTATGTTGAACCGGTCTACAATCGCAGTAAGTATAGGCACCGTTTTCTTCGCCCAAGAATACCAGCGGCAAATCAACTTCTTCTTCCGATTCGATCACATCCGCTCTGAGCAAGCCAGACCACCATAAAGCTTCGATCGTCTTCACATCGAAAATCGAGATGTCGCGGTCCTTGGCAAATTGAACCAGTTTGCGAGGTTCAAGAAGATCGAATTGCCAAAGCTCTGTCGACTTCGCTAGCCAAGACCGCTGTCTATCAAGTTCCGTGAAGTCCATGGAAAGTTTCACCTCGCAACGATTAAAATGCGTTATCTTCTCCGCCAAATTAAGTCCTGACACGTCTAAAGTATGGCATGGGTAAGGTATGGACCTCTCGAATTTAATTGAGCCGGCATTGGGCGCTATAGTTGGCTTTACACTCGCTCAAGCCGTCGATGCCGTTCGCGCAATTCGTGATTGGTGGAGACGCCCCGTGTTTCAAATTGAGGTTTCGCCCAATGCTGAATTGTTAACACACTCGGTTGAGTTCGACCGGGGCAGTTTCCTTGAGGAAACGATTTACGGTTTCAGCGTGAAAAATGTAGGCCGCAGCATTGCAACTGGTGTGCAATTTCAGATGGTGAAAATAGAAACCCGCGCGAATGCTGATGAGGCATTTAGACTAGCCTCCGACCACACTTACAGCCTTTCGCTTTTTGAAGGGGCTAACGCCCATACATTGCCGGAGTCGATTACGCTTCTTCCGAGCGCTCAAGTAGATGTGCGGCTGGCCACAGAACGAGAAGACTCGTGGGCCATCATGCCAGCAATCAGGCGCATTCCCGACTATTTCGAGGAGTCTCACACAACCTCTGATGAATATCGATTCACAGTTGCGGTTTTTGACGACAAATCGCATTCAGCAAGTTCGGTAATCCTGATCTCTCCCTGAAACGTCTAGGTCCGCCAACCGGCAATTGCGGAAATGACGTTCTAACCAAGTTCTTCGCTAAATAAGTTTTTCCGATACAGACGTACCCCTTCCCAGTATGCCCGAACGTGATCGGCTACAACATCCTCGCCATTGGAAGCATTCAGAACACGATAAAGTCTCGGTTCAAAGTGTGGATCAAGGCCCTTGTGACACGTATGGCACAAAGTTATGAGGTTGTTCTCTAGGGTTAGCCCGCCTTTTCCCCAAGGGCGAATATGATGAACGTGAAGCTCAATATCGACATAGTCTGTCGCACGGCGTCCACAAATCTTACACCTGAAATCATCCCGCTTAAGAATATCCATTCGCGTCCTTGGCGTAGGGGCACGACTCGTTGCTTTTTTGGGCAAAGATTCGATAGCAACGAATCCTGCCGCCCCATCCCGAGCACACAAATTAGGCTCTAGCCAGGGTTTTATTGCGGCTTGAGCAACGGATTGCTCGATAACCGCATGGCCGCCCGAAAGGTAAAAAATCTCGAAATCGTCGAGATCATCGACAACGACGCATCGCTCTTCGATGTTCCGCCAACGAGCCGAGACACGATTCGCATGGATTATGGACGGTTCTCGATATTCATACCGTTGATCATCATCGAATCTTACCCAATGAGAATAGAACGAACGGTAATTCTTCCCGCTCTTTTCGCCCAAGATGGTCAATGCGTAGTAGTCCTTTTCGAGATTTGGCGATCGGATTGACACCTCCGACAACCGCTCGTTCAAAGTTCCAGGTCCATCGCTTGAGAACTCGCCCATATCGATACCCGCAAATAAATGGCTGCTCTAATTGCAAACTATAAGTTGACCGCTACGAAGTTAAAATGCTCAGATTCCGCGCTGAGATGGCTACGTGGCTGAGTGGTTGAAGGCAGCGGTCTCCACTTCGCCCGCGACCTAGTTAAACCGTAAGGCGCGAAAGTGTCTCGTGGGTTCGAATCCCACCGTAGCCGCTAATATTGACTAAGGGTCGCGGGCACACTTTATCTTGCACTACATTAGCGGCCCAACGTTCCGTGCATTGCGTTAAGAGCACTCAATTGTTCATGGAGAGGACAAATTTTCCTATACCATATCATTGGGTTGTCGAAGCGTTCTTCGAAAGGTCGTTCTTGTGGGACTCAAATACAACCGGATAGGTCCGCAGTTATATTTAAAGCGTCAGTTCCTACAAGATAGGCAAAACCCGAGAGCTCTCATCAATATTAGAATCATTGTCGCCTTCATTTTACTTTTTTGCATTGTCTCATCGGCAGCAGCAGAAGATCACGCCATTGATATAGCGCCGCTAAAAGGACAGTACGCGCCAGCCATTGTAGAGACCCCCATAAGTACAGAAATACCTGGCACTACTGTCGTGAAAGTACGACTTCCGTTTCCAGGCTCTGCTTCATTTGGGAGCGCGATATGCCAATACGTGGCAGCGAACAGCACAATTCCTCGAATTCTTCTGCACTGCGGTGAAATCATCCCTCAGGGCTACCAAAGCCTGAAAGTGGAAAGCATCTTTCTCGGTGCGGATGGCACTCCAGGAATTCCTGCAAAACGGGCTCAAAATGGTTCTCTTTATACGGAGCGTGCTGGTCAAACCGGAAAACTCTTCGTTTCTCAATTACACGGCATTGTTCGCTAACACTGTTGAATGTTAGGGACCATTACAGTCTCCGATCTACTCTTTGCATACGCTTCGCCCGGGAAAGGCTCTGGTCGAGGCCCAAGTCAATTTTTGTTTTGGGCCAGCCCCAGCCATCTGAAATTTAATTCTGAACTAACCTCCGATAATTGAAGATTATCGGAGGTTAGCTCGACCCGAAACCAGTTCCCAACGCACGGATTATAGGTTCTGACCTAAGGCTCCACAGCACGACATTTGTTGTCCGGTTGTGCTTGACCAGTGTATTCTACCGCTATGTCGCAAATACTTCTCCTTCCGGACGACAATGCACACGGACGCCTGAGTTTGCCCGCCCTGACAATCGGGCCCGTTTCGTTTTCGATTGGGCAAATTCATCACCAGCTGCGACCGGAAGAAGATGTGGAAATCCGAAACGTTTCGGACGTTCGTATATCGCCGCGAATAACGGAGCGTCTTTACTGACCTGCCCCCATTGATTGGTCCGGTTTGAATGTTAGTGCATCATCCGTTTTCCTTCCATGGGGATGATGCTTTCTGGTGCTGGCGGCCTGTATCCTAAAGCTGAGTGTGGCCGCTTCGTATTGTAATGTCGCCGCCATTGCTCGATGACGATCTGCGCTTCTCTGAGACTGTAGAATATCTCTCCGTTCAATAACTCATCCCGGAACCGAGCGTTGAAGCTCTCGCAGTATCCATTCTCCCAGGGTGAGCCCGGCTCAATGTAGGCGGTTTGTGCGCCGACCGCCTTGATCCATTGCCTGACGGCGTCGGCGATGAACTCCGGGCCGTTGTCCGAGCGGATGTAGGCCGGAACACCTCGGATGATGAACAGGTCCGTCAGGGTGTCGATCACGTCCGTCGAGTTCAACTTCCGCTTCACTCGGATTGCCAGGCACTCACGGCTGAACTCGTCGATGATGTTCAGCGTTCTGTAGGCTCGACCATCTTCCGTGCGGTGATGAACGAAGTCGTATGACCAAACATGATCGACTCGCTGCGGCCGAAGACGGATACATGATCCGTCATTGAGCCAAAGCCGGCCTCTCTTCGGCTGCTTTATGGGAACCTTAAGCCCCTCACGGCGCCACAGGCGTTCGACCCGCTTGTCGTTCAGATGCCATTCTGCATCTCTCAGCATCGCGGCGATCCGCCGATAACCGTACCGGCCGTATTGTCGAGCCAACTCGATCATGTCCCGGATCAGAATATCTTCATCGTCGCGGGACTTCGGCACATAGCGATGTGTTGATCGATGCTGCTTCAGCACAAGGCAGGCCCGGCGTTCGGATATATTGAACTTACCCCGCACCAGATCGATGCAGGTGCGACGCCGTGCGGGGCTCAGAAGTTTCCCTTCGCGGCTTCTGCCAATATGAGCTTATCCAGTGTGAGATCGGAAACGGCTTTGCGAAGTCGTTCGTTTTCCTTCTGAAGCCGCTTCAACTCTTTGAGCTGATCCGTACCCATGCCGCCGTACTGTTTCCGCCAGCGATAATACGTCTGCTCCGTAATCTGCATCTGACGAATGGCGTCAATCCTAGGCTGGCCTTGCCCGACAAGGACATCAACCTGGCGCAGCTTCGAGACAATCTCTTCCGGTTTGTGTCGTTTCGTTGCCATCTTTGATCCTCCGAAAACTAAAATACACGGTGGACCAATTCAGTGGGGGAGGATCAGGCACGCCTTCAACAGGTTCTTCCGTTCGTCGTCGCCCAGATAGCGGGTCCGCCCTTTCGGTTCCGGCAACTTAGAAATCGAGCGGATCGGCGAGTCCGGCAGCCAGCGCAGTTCCTTCACCGCTACGGTCAGCACGTGACTGAGCGCGGCATGATACCGGTTCACGCTGGAGGGACTGATGGTCCGCTCGAATTCATCCTCGCCGATGGTGCGCTTCGCCAGCCTGTTGCGCTGCTCGACAATCACGTCGGGGGTCAGGTCGGAGAGCCGCTTGTCGCCGAGTACTTTCTTCCACCACAAGAGTTGCGGCTTCTGCGTCCGGTAGGACCGAGGCTTCTTGGACAGGTAGTCCTCGATATAAACGTCGATGAGTTCGCCGAGGGTGTGCTGCTTGGCTCGGGCGAAGTCGCGATAGCGCCCCTCCTCCATCGCCGCTTCGACGGACTTCGCCCAGGACCGAGCGTCGGTCTTGCGCCCGAATGTGGCCGATTGGGGCGCGAACCCGCGCTTCCGCACGAGCACCCGATAGTGCGATTTCCCGTCTTTGCCGGCACGCTCCTGTATCGTGGCCATAAACCCCTCCGTGGGCATTTCGACCGCAGCTCAGCAATCCATTCCTGATGCTTTTCAAACAAGAGTGTACCAAAAGTGTACCAAATAAGCAAAAAGGCCTAGAGGATTTTTGGAAAATATACCCTAAGCCTTTGATTTTATTGGTGGGCGCACAAGGACTCGAACCTTGGACCCGCTGATTAAGAGTCAGCTGCTCTACCAACTGAGCTATGCGCCCGCCGGGCCCGGTGCGATGCTTCGGGCCGAAACGAGCGGCGGATATAGCAAACGCGCTCCCTGCGGGCAAGGCCGATCACCGTAACGCCGTCGCGGCTTACGTTTTGTATCAGATACCTTCGGACTCGCCACGCCGGCCGACAGGCACGTCGCGGTGCACGCCGACCCCCATGATCAAGCCAAAGCCGATCATCAGCGTCATCATCACCGTGCCCCCGTAACTCACCAGCGGCAACGGCACGCCGACCACTGGGATCAGCCCCGTCACCATGGCGATGTTGATAAAGACATACAGGAAGAACGTCGCCGTGATACCCCCGGCGACAAGGCGCCCGAACTGGTTCCGCGCACGTACAGCAATCACCGTACCGTAGGCCAGGATCAGGATATACAGCGCAATCAGCCCTAGCGCTCCGACGAGCCCGAACTCCTCGGCCAGCATGGTGAAGATGAAGTCGGTCTGCATTTCCGGCAGGAAGTGCAAGTGGCTCTGCGGCCCCTGCATGAAGCCTTTGCCCATCAGCCCGCCGGATCCCAGCGCGATCTTCGACTGAATGATGTGATAGCCGGCACCGAGCGGATCGTTCTCGGGATTAAGGAACGTCAGCACGCGTTTCTTCTGATACGCATGCAAAAATTGCCACGCCACGGGTGCCGCGGCGATTCCGGCGACGGTGACGACAGCGAATTTCCAGATACGAACACCAGCCAGGAACATCACAGCAGCAGCCGACATCAACAGCATAAGCGCCGTCCCGAGATCAGGCTGGCGCAAGATCAACGCTGTCGGCACGAGTGCCAGCATGACTGGAATGAATAGCTGCGTGATACGGCCGATATCCTCGATCGCGCCGGCGTGGTAATAGCGCGCCAGCGCAAGCACCAGGGCGATCTTCATCAATTCCGATGGCTGCACATTGATCACACCGAGCGATATCCAGCGCTGCGCCCCCATACCGACATAGCCCGCGACCTCGACCGCGACCAACAGCGCTAGGGCGACAAAATAAAGGACGTAGGCGTAACGCAACCAGATGCGGATATCGATGGTGGCGACGACGATCATCACCACGAAGGCGATGGC
Source organism: Rhodospirillales bacterium (assembly GCA_965216765.1). GTDB lineage: Bacteria > Pseudomonadota > Alphaproteobacteria > Rhodospirillales > Casp-alpha2 > UBA4479. The sequence goes on along the minus strand of OZ244199.1, from coordinate 3,553,982 downwards.
AAAGCGCATCATCTGCCGCTCGGCCCATGGCTGCATGCTGCCGTCCGCTGCCGAGTACAGCATCGCGAAACCGACACCGGCCACCGCTGCGATAAGTAAGGCAAGCAGCCAGTTGATAGATATCAGTTTGCGCCCGAGTGTCAGTTCCGGTGCGCTCAATCCCGCCCGCATCCGCATTAGGTTTCCCTTTCCGATTGCTGAGACATAGGCGCTGTCCCGGTTTGCGCCGGGCCGTCCGCTTTGTTACCTGCTTCCTGCGGTTTCGAAGGCCGTGCCGGCTCGGCGATCAGTGCGCCCGGGCTAGCGGAATTTCGGCGATGCGCCTCGACCAGAATATCCCGCGCAATCGGTGCCGCGGCACTCGAACCACCGCCGCCATGCTCGACGACGACCGAAATCGCATAACGCGGGTTTTTGACCGGCGCGAAACCGACGAACAAGGCGTGGTCGCGGAATTTCCACGGCAGATCCTCGTTTTTACGAATGCCCTGTTCTCGCTCGGCCTTTGTGATGCGGCGAACCTGAACGGTGCCGGTCTTGCCCGCCATCGGAAAATCATCCAGTCCCGTTGCGGAGCGGCGCGCCGTGCCGGTCGGGTGATTCACGACCCGGTCCATGGCGCCCGTCACCAATTCAAGGTGCGACGGCGAAATCCCCATAGAGGGTGCGTCCGCACCGGCTCTGGGCGTAACCTCCTCGCCGACCGAACGGGTCAGGTGCGGCACTACCGCCCTCCCACCATTGGCGAGCCGCGCCGTCATCAAGGCAAGTTGCAGAGGCGTCACCAAGACATACCCTTGACCAATCCCGGCGATAACCGTTTCGCCTTGATGCCAAGGCTCATCACGGGTTGCCCGTTTCCAGGCGCGACTCGGAATCAGGCCGCCGCGCTCGCCAGGAAGGTCGATGCCCGTTTCCGTGTCGAGGCCAAATTTCCGTGCCATCGCCGCGATACGGTCGATGCCCGTGCGCTTGGCGATCTCGTAAAAATAGACGTCGCAGCTTTCGGTAATTGCCTCATTGCCATCTACGAAGCCGTGCCCGTGCCGTTTCCAACAGTGGAACTTGGCGTCGCCAAGCTCGTAATCACCAGGGCAGTAGATTTTCTGATCCGGCGTCACCACGCCCTTCTCGAGTGCCGCCAGAAGCACCAGCATCTTGAAGGTCGAACCCGGGGAATAGACACCGGCGATCGATTTGTTGATCAGCGGCGAACGCTCATTATTGACCAGGGCTTGCCACTCGATGCTGGAGAGGCCGCGGTTAAAATCGTTGGAGTCGTAACTGGGGTTGGAGACCATGGACAATATGTCGCCGTTGCGCACATCCATGACGACAACCGAAGCGCTCTCATCGCCCAGGCGCTCCGAGATATAGTTCTGCAGACCAATATCGAGGGTCAACATGACATCGGCGCCCGGCTGCCCCTCGCGGCGGGAAATCTCGCGGATCATGCGGCCATAGGCATTGACCTCGACCTCAGAACTGCCGCCGGAGCCGCGTAGGCTCAGATCGTGCACACGCTCCACGCCCGCCCGGCCGACACGAAAGCCCGGCAACTTAAGCAGAGGATCGTCGTCCAGATCGTCTTCGGAGACAGCAGCGACATAACCGAGCACATGCGCCGCTTGCGAGCCGAATAGATATGTACGGCTGCGACCAACATCGATCATCAGACCGGGCAGATCCGGTGCGTTGATTTCGATACGCGCCACTTCCGACCAGGTCAGGTTTTCCTTTAACGTCACCGGCACGAAGGCCCTGTTGCGCCGAACGTCGCGCAAAATGCGGCGGCGGTCGCTGTCGGTGAGAGGGATGATTTGCTGCACGTGCGCCAAGACCTCGGAAATCTCGCCGTTCTTTACGTCTTCGGGGACGAGCTGGAGGCGGTAGTTCTGCTGGTTCTCGGCCAGCGACGTGCCGAAACGATCAATGATGCGCCCGCGCGGCGGCGCCAGCAGCCGCAAGTTGATACGGTTCTCATCGGCCAGCGTTGAATAACGGTCGGCCTCGACGATCTGCAAATAGTACAGACGTCCCGCGAGCGCGCTCAACAGGACCGCCTTGCCGCCGGCCAGTATCGCAGCGCGGCGTCCGAACAGCTTATGGCGGTCGGGATCGCGGTTCATCGCCATACCGCTACTCCACCTGCAGGAACGCGTTTTGCCAACGCGTCAGCAACCACGCCAGCACCGGGAAGACTGCTGCCGTCAGACCGTATTGATAGAACGCCGAACGGGCGTCTACGAAATCGCCGCTGACGATGGAAATCAGCAGCCACTGGATCGAAAGTGCCCCGGCGGCAACGATGACGAAACCAAACCACACTATCAGGAAGGACTTTCCGAAGAAGAAACCACGCTGCGCCAAGCCGGCCCCTTGGACAGCCAAAAAAGTCACCGCGCTCACGCCGACGGGAAGACCGGCCAGAAAATCATGCAAAATACCGAGCAAAAATACTGCAATCGTCGGCATCAGATCGGACCGGTAGACCGCCCAAAAATAGATACCAATCATCGGCAGCAAGGGTGCGACCTGCGCGAAGCCAGGAATATGAAATGGCACGGCATCGATGACCAGCAGCGCGAACGTCAACCCGAACGGAGTCAGGTCGCGGGCGAATTTGTCGAGACGATGCCAAAAAGAGGGTTTCATCGCTCTCTCCGGAACCTCATTTGGTCCGATCGGCGGAACGGCCCGCCTTGAATTCCATGATCCCTTCGAGGCCGTAGTCGAGCACGCGGACGAATTCCAGACGCGACGGGTCAACGAACGGCTCGACCTCGATCCCGGCTTCGCTGACGGCGGCGATGACACCGATGGGCAGCCCCGGCGGCAATGCGCCGCCATGACCTGAAGTGACGATCCGCTCTCCCGGCTCGGCAATAACGTCCGGCGGCAGATGCACCAGACGCAATGTCTCGCCGTTTACCCCGGAAACCACGCCGCGAACACGCGAGTTTTCGATGACAACCGGAATGCGTGAGTTCAAGTCCGACAGTAACAACAAACGTGAGGAATGCAGCCCCACTTCCTGAACCCGGCCGACAAGGCCGGCGCCGGTAATCACGGCTTGGCCCTTTCGCACCCCCTCGCGGGAGCCGGCATTCAAAATCATGGTACGGGCAAAGGCACCGCCGGCATCGCCGATGACGCGCGCCGAAATAGTCTCTGCATTGCTGTCCGGGATAAAGTTCAACAGTTCGCGAAGTGCCGTATTCTCGCTATCGAGCTTGCGGGCAATTGCCTGCCACTGCAAAAGGCGATCGCGTTCGGCGCGCAAGCGAGCGTTCTCTTCGCGGAGATCCAGCAATGACTTACCTTCGCCGACAGCGTCATTCACGGCATCGACGGGCTTCGACAGCACGTTGAGGATCGGCGCCACCGCATCGGTGACCTGCGCCCGCACGCGTTCAATCGCCGCCGGCTCCATCTTGCCGACGAGCATCAAAGCCGCCGCCGCAATAATCAGACCGATATGCGCGAAACGTTGCGCAAACGTCCTGACGGGCGCTGCAATACGATTTATGGAACGTTCACGGTCGTTCACGGGTATCACCCAGTCTTCGCGACACTACCCAGGTAGCTTTAACCGGACCGCGAAGCTCGCCCGGCAAGCCCACAAGACCACGTCTGCGCCCACATCCCCCAGGCGCACATCAGTACATGGTCGTCAGCACATCCTTCAGACGCTTCATCTCTTCGAGCGCCCGACCGGTTCCCAGAACCACGCAGCTCAACGGATCGTCGGCGATAGACACCGGCAGCCCCGTCGAATGGCGCAGCACGTAGTCGATATTCCCCAAAAGGCCACCGCCACCGGTCAGCACGATCCCCTTATCGACAATATCGGCGGCCAATTCCGGCGCCGTATGTTCGAGGGCAACCTTTACCGCTTCGATGATGGCGCCGACCGGCTCGGCCAAGCTTTCGGCGATCTGGCGTTCCGAGATCACCAGTTCCTTCGGCACGCCGTTCATCAGGTCGCGGCCTTTGATTTCCATGGTCCGGCCATCGCCGTCATCCGGCGGGCAGGCGGAACCGATCTCTTCCTTGATGCGCGCGGCAGAACCTTCACCGACCAAGAGGTTATGGTTGCGGCGGATGTAGGCGATAATCGCCTCATCCATCTTGTCGCCGCCAACGCGAACCGAACGCGAATAGACGATGCCGCCCAGCGACAGCACCGCAACTTCCGTCGTGCCGCCGCCGATATCGACGACCATGGAGCCGGTCGGCTCGGTCACCGGCAGGCCGGCACCGATAGCGGCCGCCATCGGTTCTTCGATCAGGTAGACCTTACGTGCCCCAGCGCTCTCGGCGCTTTCTTGAATGGCGCGGCGCTCGACGGCGGTAGAGCCGGAGGGCACGCAAACCACGACCAGCGGACTCGCGAAGGTGCGGCGGTTATGCACCTTGCGGATGAAGTATTTGATCATTTCCTCGGCGACTTCGAAATCGGCGATGACGCCGTCCCGCAGCGGCCGAATGGCGCGGATGTTGCCCGGTGTACGGCCAAGCATCTGCTTGGCTTCCTCGCCGACGGCGAGCACCTGTTTCTTGCCTTTTACTTCGGCGATAGCGACGACGGACGGCTCGTTCAGAACGATCCCGCGCCCCTTCACATAGACGAGGGTGTTCGCAGTGCCGAGGTCGATGGCCATATCGGCCGACAAAAATCCGAATAGTCTGGAAAGCATATGTTACCGGTCCGTTGCCGCCTGGATGTACAAGGTCGTCGCCCGCCCTTCTGTCCTTATAGAAACGATAAGGCCCAATTGCCAGGGAGAATGCGAAGAATCCCACGTAAATAGCCGTTTTTACAGCCTTTTGTCCGTGCGCTTCGTCACATCTCCGGGACGCCGCAATCCGCGGGTGCGAATCGCCCCGCGTCATGGTCGTCCGAAGATGTTTCGATACGCTTAACACGCGGAAATGCAAGGGGGAAATATGACGACTTGGCTAAGTACAGCGGCTTGGCCAACCCAGCCATCCCCAAGCCGCCTGCAGGATAAGAAAAAGGGCGGTCGTAGCGACCGCCCTTTTCTTGGTCCTCCCCGATACGCAGCCTTTCAAAAGGCGCGACGGAGCGGCTCCCCCCACTCGTGAGGTCTTAGCTCTTGATGATCAAGAACATTAGTTCTTGGTTTTATCAACCAAGGCGTTTTCGGTGATCCACGGCATCATGGCGCGCAGCTTCTCGCCGACCACTTCGACGCCATGTTCGGCACCCAGGCGGCGCTTGGCTTTGAAGTGAGGCTGACCAGACTGGTTCTCGAGCATGAAGTCGCGAACGAACTTGCCTTCCTGAATGTCGGTCAGAATGGCTTTCATGGCTTTCTTGGTGTCGTCGGTGATGACGCGCGGGCCGGAAACATAATCGCCGTATTCCGCGGTGTTGGACACCGAGTAGCGCATGTTGGCGATGCCGCCTTCATAGATCAGGTCAACGATCAGTTTCACCTCGTGGCAGCACTCGAAGTATGCCATTTCCGGCGCGTACCCGGCTTCGACCAGGGTTTCGTAACCGGCCATAATGAGGTGCGAAAGACCGCCACAGAGCACGGCCTGTTCGCCGAACAGATCGGTTTCACACTCTTCCTTGAAAGTGGTCTCGATGATACCCGAACGACCCGCACCGACGGCGGAAGCATAGGACAGCGCGACTTCGAGCGCGTTACCGGTACCGTCCTGGTGAACCGCGACAAGAGCCGGGACACCGGCACCACGCTTGTATTCGGAACGGACCGTGTGACCCGGGCCTTTCGGCGCGATCATGAAGACGTCGAGATCGGCGCGTGGCTCGATCAGTTGGAAATGCACATTGAGGCCGTGCGCAAACGCAAGCGCCGCACCCTCTTTCATGTTGTCGTGCAGGTGTTCACGGTAAAGCGCGGCCTGACCTTCGTCCGGCGTCAGAATCATGACGACGTCGGCCCAAGCAGCGGCTTCGGCGGCAGCCATGACCTTCAGGCCTTCGTTCTCGGCCTTCTTGGCGCTGCTGGAACCGGGGCGAAGCGCAACGGCGACTTCCTTAACGCCGCTGTCGCGCAGGTTGAGCGCGTGGGCATGGCCCTGGCTACCATAGCCGACGACAGCGACCTTCTTGCCTTTGATCAGGTTCACGTCGGCGTCACGGTCGTAATAAACTCGCATTTGTATGTCTCTCCCCTAGGGTTCGAAAGGACCGCGCCGTCGCGGCCAAAAGCAATTTCGTGGCGGTTTTTAGCGCTAAGCCGCGCCTCGGGCAATGGCGGCGACACCTGTCCGGGAAATATCCTTGAGACCCAGCGGCCGCATCAGATCGATGAATGCGTTCAATTTGCCAGTATCGCCGACGATTTCGAACACGAAACTGTCGTTCGTACTGTCCACCACACGGGCCCGGAAGATGTCGGCAATGCGCAGGCTTTCGACGCGTTTTTCACCGGTGGACGCAACTTTGACCAGCGCTAACTCACGTTCGACATGCGGACCGTCGAGCGTCAGATCCAAGACCTGATGCACCGGCACCAGACGGCCCAACTGTGCCTTGATCTGTTCGATGATCATCTCGGTGCCCGACGTCACGATGGTGATACGTGACACGTTCTTGCTGATATCGGTCTCCGCCACCGTCAGGCTTTCGATGTTGTAGCCGCGCCCGGAGAACAAGCCCACCACGCGGGCCAGCACGCCGGGCTCGTTATCCACCATCACCGAGATGGTATGAAAGTTAATCGGTTCGTCCTTTTGCATCGGATAGTTCCTTGTTGTTTTTGCCGAGAGAACTGGCTCGCCAAGATCACGAGATCAGACGAGCACCATGCCCTCTTCGGAGACTGGATTATCCGCTTTGTCGTTCGGGCCCAGCAGCATTTCGTTGTGCGCCGCGCCGGACGGAATCATCGGGAAGCAGTTTTCGGTCGGATCGATCTGAACATCGGCGATCACCGGACCGTCAATGGCGATCATTTCCTTAAGGATATCGTCGACTTCCGATGCCTTGGACGTCCGCAAACCCGTCATGCCGAAGGAGTCCGCCAACTTCACGAAGTCCGGCAGGCTTTCCATATAGCTTTCCGAATAGCGACTACCATGCAGCAATTCCTGCCACTGGCGCACCATTCCCATGTAAAAATTATTCAGGATCAGACACTTCACCGGCAGGCGATACTGCGCGATGGTGCTGAGTTCTTGCATGTTCATCATGAACGATGCCTCGCCCGAAATATCCACCACCAGGCTGTCCGGATGCGCGATCTGCACACCCATGGCCGCAGGCAGGCCGTAGCCCATGGTGCCGAGGCCACCCGACGTCATCCAGTGGTTCGGCTTGTCGAAGCCGAAGAACTGCGCCGCCCACATCTGGTGCTGACCGACCTCGGTCGTGATGTAGGGGTCCATGCCCTTAGACAACTCGTACAAACGCTTGATGACGTACTGCGGCTTGATGATGTCGCCCGACTGATCGAACTTCAGCGAGTCCTTGCCGCGCCACGCTTCGATCTGGTTCCACCAAGCCGACAACGCCTTCTTATCCGGCGTCGACTGTTTGGCCTTCCAGATCTTGTACATATCTTCCAAAACATGGCCAACATCGCCGACAATCGGAATATCGACCTTTACGTTCTTGTTGATCGACGACGGGTCGATATCGATGTGAATCTTCTTGGAGTTCGGTGCGAACGCATCCAAGCGGCCGGTAATCCGGTCGTCGAAGCGCGCACCGACGCAGATCATCACGTCGCAGCCGTGCATCGCCATATTGGCTTCATAGGTGCCGTGCATGCCGAGCATACCAAGATACTGCTTGTCCGACGCCGGATAAGCGCCGAGGCCCATCAGCGTCAGGGTGCACGGATAGCCGGTCTCGCGGACGAAGTTGGTCAGCATCTTCGACGCATTCGGGCCGGAGTTGATGATCCCTCCACCGCAATAAAAGATCGGTCTTTTGGCGCCCGCCATCAGTTCGACGGCTTCCTTGATCTTGTCTTGATCGCCCTTCACACGCGGCTGGTACTTTTTCAGATCCGCGCGCTCCGGCGGCGAATAGCTATGCAGCGCCATACACACGTCTTTCGGCAGATCGACCACGACCGGACCCGGACGGCCCGAGCGGGCAACGTGGAACGCTTCGTGCAGCACCTGTGACAGGTCCTTCACATCCTTCACCAGATAGTTGTGCTTAGTGCAGGGGCGCGTGATACCCGTCGTGTCGCATTCCTGAAAGGCATCGTTACCGATCAAATGCGTCGGCACCTGTCCGGTCAGGCAGACGATCGGAATGGAATCCATCAGCGCATCGGTCAGACCGGTCACCGCGTTGGTCGCGCCCGGTCCCGACGTTACCAGAACCACGCCGACCTTGCCGGTCGAGCGGGCATACCCCTCGGCCGCATGCACGGCGCCGCCTTCCTGACGCACCAGTATGTGGCGAAGTCGGTTCTGCTGGAAGATCGCGTCGTAAATCGGAAGGACGGCGCCGCCCGGGTAGCCGAAGACGACTTCGACACCCTGATCCACCAGCGCTTTCAGGATAATTTCAGCTCCGGAGATGGGTTCCGCACTCATGTGACCGTTCCTTCACAACTTCTCAAAATGAAACATAAGCGGTCGGCATAAGGCATGACCGACCGCTCAAAGCGCGCGCAACTTAGTGCTTCAATTCAGGGAGGTCAACAAAAACTGACGAATAAACGAAAAGATTTTTTCCTTATCGCTTTCCGAAAATTTCTCAGAAATCACGAAATTCGAATGAATCTGACGTCTAAACCAAGTGAATTGCCGTTTTGCGAGATTGCGGGACGCGGTTTTCGCTTTGGTTACAGCGGTTTCGATGTCCCAGTCGCCGTCCAGAACCCGCAAAAGCTCCGCCACGCCGACAGCGCGGCTCGCAGGCAGGCTGCGATCGAGGCCGAGCGCGTGAAAAGCCTCCGCCTCGGCCATTGCACCGGCAGTCATCATAGCGTCGAAACGCTCCTCGATACGCCGATAAAGAGCTGCACGCGGCGGCAGCATCGCGAATGTAAAATAACGTGCCGTATAACCAGGGCCGGCAGGTTGCTCCGCATGCCAATCCGATAGAGTGCGGCCCGTCGCTGCGAACACGGCGGCGGCTCGAACCAAGCGCTGGCGGTCCGTCGCCGGCAAACGCGAACCCGTTTCGGGGTCGATCTTGGCAAGTTCGGCCAGAAAGGCCTCTCCACCGACCGCTTCGAAGTGCGCTTCGACACCGGCAACCAGTTCTGCCGGCACCGGTGGCACCGGCGCCAAGCCGTCCGTCAGCGCCTTGAGATACAGACCGGTCCCGCCACAGACCACCGGCAATTTGCCTCGCGCCCGAATATCATCCAGCACTGGGGCCGCCATCTCAAGCCAGCGCCCAGCGGAGCAACGCTCTGATGCAGATAAGACGCCGAACAGGTGATGCGGCACCCGGGCAAGATCGTCGTCGTCAGGGCGCGCTGTCAGGACCTGTAACTCGCGATAGACCTGCATGCTGTCGGCATTGACGATTTCGCCGTCGAATTCTTCGGCCACGGTCAGTGCCAACGCACTTTTTCCGCTTGCTGTCGGTCCGGCGATGATGACAACGGGAGATAATTCGGTCACGTTACGGCCTCACGACCTTCTTGTACGGATTCCACATGACTTCAGTTCTGACCCTCATCGCACCCATCGGCGCCTCAATAGACGAAGCCATTGTCGGCGACGTGCGCGCCGCACTCAATGGCCTTGGCGCAGAAAGTGGCGGCGTCGATTGGCTTGCTCAAAGTACCGCCTGCGATATTGCCTTCGATGGCATCGCCATTGACCAAGCCGATGCCGCCGCCCGTGCCGCACTCGGTGACGCCGCGATCGACGTCATCGCGCAACCGGCAGCGGACCGCAAGAAGCGATTGCTGCTGGCGGACATGGACAGCACCATCGTTACCGCCGAAACCCTGGACGAGTTGGCTGCCGAGGTTGGCATCAAGGACGAGATCGCCGCCATCACGGCCCGCGCCATGAATGGCGAACTGGATTTCGAAGCCGCGCTCAAAGAACGGGTCAGCCGTTTAAAGGGCTTGGACGAGAGCGCTCTTACCCGCACGTTTGACGCCATAGAATACATGCCGGGCGCGGAGATTCTGGTCAGAACAATGGCCGCGAACGGTGCGCGCTGTGTCCTCGTATCCGGTGGTTTCAAGTTCTTCACGTCGCGTGTCGCCAAGCACTGCGGGTTTCATGCCGACCTCGCCAACGACTTCATTATCGAGGATGGCAAACTGACCGGTCTGGTGACCGACCCCGTACTGACAAAGGATGTCAAACTACAGACACTCATTTCCGAAGCGGCCGGCGTCGGCATTCCTTTAACGGCCACGGTATCAGTTGGTGACGGCGCCAATGACTTACCGATGCTGAAAGCTGCAGGCCTCGGTGTTGCCTATCACGGCAAGCCGAGCGTGCGCGCCGATGCCCCCATGCGTGTCGATCACTGCGATCTGACGGCGCTGCTGTACGCGCAGGGGTATCGGGAGGACGCGTTCGTCCGCTAAATCGCGCTATTCGATCCGGATCGCTACGAACCTGAGCCCCTGAGCGCTCTCGATGCGCAACAGCACTGACTTCCGTCCCTGGGCTTTCGCTTCGTCGACCTTGCGAGCGACATCGGACGGCGTCGCGACATCGGCTTGACTGACCTGCACAACGCGGTCACCAGGCTGTAGCCCTTTCTCAGATGCGGGACCGGCTGGATCGACATCCGTAACGACGACGCCCTTGCTGGTTTCCGGCAGTTCGAACCGCTGGCGGATCGCCGCATCGATTTCGGCGACCTTGATGCCCAGGCTTTCGACCGAGCGCTCGGCACTTGGTACGCTTTCTTTGGCATCCGGACGCGAGGCGACCTGTTTGTCGTCTTCCTCCAGTTCGCCGACCTTGACCTTAACGGTCGCTTCCTTGCCGTCGCGCCAAACCTCGACGTCAACGGTCGTATCGGGTTCGACGTCGGCGACGATGCGCGGCAGTCGGCGCATCTCGGGGACTTCGACGCCGCCGAATTCCAAGATGACGTCACCCGGCTTCAGATCAGAGTTCGCCGCCGGTCCGTCTTCGACGACACTGGCCACAAGGGCACCGCGCGCCTTGTCGAGACCCAGGCTCTCGGCGATTTCGTCGGTGACGCTCTGAATATGCACACCCAACCAACCGCGCTTCACTTCGCCTGTCTTGATAAGTTGGCGGATGACGGGGCCAGCCGTCGACGTCGGAATGGCGAAGCCGATACCGACGCTACCGCCGGTCGGGGAATAGATCGCCGTGTTAATGCCGATCACCTCTCCCGCCATGTTGAACATTGGGCCACCCGAATTACCGCGGTTGATTGAGGCATCGGTCTGCAGATAGTCATCATAAGGGCCGGAATTGATGTCACGGCCACGCGCCGAGATGATTCCCGCGGTGACGGTACCGCCCAACCCGAACGGGTTGCCGATGGCAATGACCCAGTCGCCGACGTCGATATCATCGGAGTCACCGATCTCGGCAACCGGCAGATTGCCCTCAAATTCGACTTTGAGGATCGCCAGGTCGGTTTTCGAATCCCGGCCGATCAGTTCCGCCTTAAGGCGTGTATCATCGTGCAGAATGACTGAAATCTCGTCAGCGTCCTGAATGACGTGGTTGTTGGTGACGATGTAGCCCTTTTCGTCGACGATGAAGCCCGATCCCAGCGATGTTGCGCGGCGCGGACGCTGCTGCTGGCCGTTGCGCTCGAAAAACTCCTTAAAAAATTCCTCGAACGGCGAGCCCGGCGGCAATTGCGGCATATCGAGGCCCTGACGTCCTTCGACGGTCTGTGTGGTGGAAATGTTCACCACCGTCGGCAATAGCTTCTTGGCAAGGTCTTTGAAAGATTCCGGCGCGGTCTTAGCCAGCGCGGCGGTACTTTGCGTCGCCATCACGACGGCAGCCATCAAAAAGACGATCAGCGCGTACTTGATGTTCGGCAGCGTCAAAGTACGTCCGACAGCGGCAAATTGTTTCATCGTTCAAAAGCCCTCATATATTCAATCTAGGGGTATTGTGCACCATTACTGACTTCTCGTATTCAGGAAATGTGTCTTAACAATGACCATTTCCAGTCCCTGCGCATGCTATCCACGCATCATCCAGACAATGAAAAGACCAGCCGCAGCGGCACCGATACCGAACGCCCGCAGTGTTTGCGGCGGCTGATCCAGCACCTGCAGCATCATCTTTTTCATTCCATCAGGAAACAGCGCATAGCAAACGCCCTCGATCACGATTGCGAGACCGAGGGCGGTTACAAAATCAGCCATGCGAGTCGCAGGCGAAGCCGATTATTGTCGGCTGTCGGGCGCGGCCCGCGGACCCGAATTATTGAAGTAACGGAAGAACTCGCTGTCCGGCGAAAGCACCATCGTGGTGCCGTCGTTCAACGCCTTACCGTATGCTTCCATGGAGCGGTAAAACCGGAAGAACTCCTGATCCTTGCCATAAGCGTCGGCAAGAATCTTGTTCTTCGCGCCGTCACCCTCACCGCGCAAAATCTCCGAAGTTCGGTTGGCTTCGGCGAAAATGACCGTCCGCTGACGGTCCGCTTCGGCCTGGATGGTCAGTTTCTGCTCTTCACCCTGGGCACGGATTTCCGCAGCCTGGGCGATACGATCAGAACGCATCCGGTTGTACACCGACTGCAGCGTCGCGTCGGGCAAATCGGTCCGCCCGATGCGCAGATCGACCAACTCAACACCGAACTGCGGCGCCTGCGTCTTCAGGATTTCGAAGATGCGGTTCATAACTTCGACACGCTTCGGCGACAGCATTTCCGCCAAGGAGACTTTGGCAACCTCGGCACGCACCGCCGAGTTCAACTGCGAGCCGAAAACCTGACGGAAGTTGCGGTCGGTTTGCGCGGCTTTCAAGAACTCCAACGGGTCGACGATTTTATAGCGAGCGAAGCTATCCACATTAACCCGTTTTTGGTCGGCTAGCAGGACTTCCTGCGGCTGCGGGTCAAGATCAAGGATGCGACGGTCGAAGTACCGTACGTTTTGAACGAATGGCAATTTAAACTGCAGACCTGGTTCGCTGGCGACCCGGACCGGGTTGCCGAACTGCAGTATAAGCGCCTGCTGTGTCTGGTGGACGGTAAACATTGAACTATATGCACAGATTCCGGCCACGATCAGAATAATGCCGAAGAGGGCCAATCCAGATTTTTTCATCACTGAGTTCCTCCCTTCTTCTGCAACTCGTTCAAAGGCAAATATGGCACGACGCCACTCCCATTCTCGGCCTTGCTGTCGATGATGATCTTGTTCGCCCGAGAGAGCACATCCTGCATCCGCTCCAGGAACAGACGTTGTGTCGTCACGTCCTTGGCGGCGGCATAGGTCTCGTAGACCGAAATGAAGCGGGCTGCTTCACCCTCGGCTTCCTTGGTGACCTGCTCTTTATAGGCCTTGGCCGCAGCAATACGCTTTTCGGCTTCACCCTTGGCCCGAGGCACGATGTCGTTCTTGTAAGCGTTCGCTTCGTTGACCAGGCGTTCTTGGTCCTGGCGCGCACGCTGCACATCGTTGAAGGCGTCGATGACTTCCTGCGGGGGATCAGAGCCCTGCAGCTTCGTCTGCGTGATCAAAACACCGGCACCGTATGTATCGAGGATCTGCTGCAGCAACTGATGGGTATCCGCTTCCACCTGCTGACGACCGCCGGTGAGCACTGTTTCCAGTGGCGCTTGGCCGACGACTTCACGAAGCGCGCTTTCTGCGGCGATCTTGATGGTCGTTTCCGGATCACGGATATTGAACAAGAACTCCGAGGCGTCCTTGATCTGCCATTGGACGTCATACTCGATGTCGACGACGTTCTGGTCGCCCGTCAGCATCAAACCTTCGGTCGGCACATCGCGGCTGCTTCGGCCGCTGGAATCGCCACGATAACCGATCTGAATGGTGTTCACACGCGTCACGTTCGGCGTGTAGACGGTCCCGATCGGTGACGGCAGCCAATAGTTCAGACCCGGTTGAGTCTGTTTGACGAATTTTCCAAAAAGGAGTTCTACGCCCTGTTCGTCCGGCTGCACGCGATAGAAACCGCTAGCCATCCAAAGGCCGACAATCACGACGCCGATCAGAACGATTATTTTACCGCTACCGCCACCGCCGGGCAGAAAACCTTTTATGCGCTCTTGCGCGCGGCTGAGAATCTCTTCCAAATCCGGCGGCTGCATGTTGCCGCCCGGGCCGCGGCCGCCGCCGCCGCCCCAAGGTCCTTGGCCGCCGCCCCCGCCGCCCCAAGGTCCGCCCTGTTTGTTCCACGCCATATCAACCTACCCTTGCTTTCCGGCGGCAAGACTTGCATCCATACGCCGGGTGACTTGTAATTTCGTACGTCCGTCTTACTTAGTCTCGCGACTGTCGGCGGTTATAGGACACCCCAAGCCGCGACACAAACGGGTCTGACCGCAAATTGCGGCATTCCTGGACGCATCGCAGATATCGTCTTGCTTTTGGGAGTTTGCAACCATGTCCGAGGTTAATAATGAAATGATCTTAGATGCTCTTCGCGGCATCAGGGATCCGATCAGCGGAAAAGACATCGTCGCCGCCGGTATGGTTCAGGGATTGCAGACCAAAGATGGCAATGTCGCCTTCGCAATCGAAGTGCCGGTCGAAAAAGGCGCAGAGATGGAACCGCTCCGTAAGAAGGCCGAAGACACCATTTTCGCCATGACAGGTGTCGTTTCCGCAACGGTCGTTCTGACCGCCGAGCGCAATCCGAGCAGCGGGCAGGCGCATTCCCACGATCATGATCATGCGCACGACCATGGACATTCCCACGGTGGCCAGCAGACAAGTCCAGGCCAACCGGTACCGCCGGGCGGCCAAGGCGACATGCTGCCAGGCGTAAAATCCATCATTGCCGTGGCTTCTGGAAAGGGCGGTGTCGGTAAGTCAACGACTGCCGTCAATCTGGCGCTTGGCCTCGCCGCCGGAGGTCACAAGGTCGGTCTCTTGGACGCCGACATCTATGGCCCGTCCATGCCCCGGATGATGGGTATCACCGGCAAGCCGTCGTCCGCCGACGGCAAGACCCTCGACCCCATGGAAAACTTTGGCATCAAGGTCATGTCCATCGGCTTCATGGTCGACGAGGAAACGCCGATGATCTGGCGCGGACCGATGGTACAGTCTGCGCTCGAACAGATGATGCGCGACGTCAACTGGGGCGAGCTGGACGTGCTAGTCGTCGATATGCCGCCGGGCACCGGCGATGCGCAGTTGACCATGGCGCAACGGGTACCGTTGGCCGGTGCCGTCATTGTCTCGACGCCACAGGACATCGCCCTATTGGATGCGCGCAAGGGTCTCAATATGTTCCGCAAAGTTGATGTGCCGGTATTCGGTATCGTCGAAAACATGAGCTATTTCCTCTGTCCTGATAACGGCAAGCGCTACGACATCTTCGGGCACGGCGGCGCTAAGAAGGAAGCCGAGCGCATGGGGGTCGATTTCCTCGGCGAAGTGCCGATCGAGATCGATATCCGCGAGATGTCCGACCGCGGCACGCCGATCACCGTCGCCGCACCTGAAAGTGCCAGCGCCGCGACCTATCGTGAAATTGCGGAACGGGTCTGGTCACATATCGAACGTTCCGTCGGCGCCGACGACGGTCCGCGCATCGTCATTCAGTAAACAGAGGGATCGGAACCGCTGACCACTTTCCCACACCGCATCGACCGCATGAGAGCCGGGCTGAGCGCCTGGCTTGCGATCTTTGCGGTCCTGCTGTGTGCGGGGGGTGCCAAAGCGGAAACGGTCGTCGCATTGCCCGGCGCCGAATGCCGAGAGGTTCGTCAGGCGCTGGAAACTTACGTACCGATCGCACCGGGCTTCCGGCAGATCGAAATGCCGTTCCCAGATAACCGCGAAGGCATCCAGGGCAATCTCTGCCGGCTTGTCGCCGTCGGCACCGGCATTCACGTGGAGAACGAGCGCATCCGTACCTTGCAAGATATGCAGGGCTATCTGCGTGGTGCGCTAGAAGAAACCGGGTGGAAAGAGACGGAGCAGACCAAACGTTTCGCCGGCCGCTCGAAGCACGGCCGACATGTCTTTGCCCTAACCCGCAATAATGCGATCTGCGTCGCCACCATTCAGGTCGACATGGTACCGACCATCACACCGCCCAAGGCCGCTTTCGACAACGGTCAAGTATTTTTGGGCGCGTTAGAGCCACACCAGCGCGAATGGTGGATCGCCGTCGACTGCTTCCATTTCTAACTAGGCGCGTACCAACGTCACGAAGCTGAACGCGGGGCCGTCCGGCTTTTCCGGATCGAATCTTACACGCGAAGTCTCTTGCCAAGCCGTAGAATCGATTTCCGGGAAGTATGTGTCGCCGTCGGTCTCGGCATGGACCTCGGTCAGTTCAATGATATCCGCCCTGCCGATGATCTCGGCATAGATTTGTCCGCCGCCGATGATCATCGCCTTTTCGGCGTCCGCGCACATCGCCAAGGCGTCATCTAATGAGGCCGCACGCTCCGTGCCCTCGGCATCGAAATCCGCGTTCCGCGTAATGACGATGTTGCGCCTGCCGGGCAAGGGTCGCCTCAAGCTATCCCAGGTTTTGCGTCCCATTAGAATAGGATGCCCCATGGTCACGGCCTTGAAGTGCTTGAGATCGGCGGAAATGCGCCACGGCAAATCGCCGTCGCGTCCGATCACCCGGTTCTCCGACATGGCGACGACGAGGACAATCTGCATCAGACCGCAATCGGCGCTTTGATATGCGGGTGCGCTTCGTAACCCTCTAAGGTGAAGTCTTCGAATGTGAAGCCGAACAGGTCTTTGACGTCGGGATTAAGGCGCATGGTCGGCAGCGGCAATGGCTCACGCGACATCTGCAGATCGGCCTGATCCAGGTGATTGGCATACAAGTGCGCATCGCCAAGTGTGTGAACGAACGTGCCTGCCTTCAGCCCCGTAACCTGCGCCACCATCATCAGCAACAATGAATAGGACGCGATGTTGAACGGCACGCCCAGGAACACGTCCGCCGAGCGCTGATAAAGCTGGCAGTTCAATTTGCCGTCCATAACCTGGAACTGGAACATGCAGTGGCACGGCGGCAGCGCCATGTTGTCGATTTCGTCCGGGTTCCAAGCGCTGACGATCATGCGCCTGGAATTCGGGTTGTTTCTGATCTCGTCCAAGAGCCATTGGATTTGGTCGATCTTGCGTCCGCCCGGAGCCGGCCAGGAACGCCACTGGCTGCCGTAGACGGGACCCAGATCACCGTTTTCGTCGGCCCATTCGTCCCAGATCGTCACACCGTTTTCGTTCAGGTATTTGATGTTCGTGTCGCCGGCCAGGAACCACAGCAGTTCGTGAATAATCGATTTCAGATGCAGCTTTTTGGTCGTCACCATCGGGAAGCCGTCGGCAAGATCGAATCGCATCTGATAGCCGAACACGGCCTGCGTGCCGGTGCCGGTACGGTCTCCCCTAAAAACACCATTGGCGCGGATATGTGCCAGAAGATCCAAGTACTGTCGCATGGTCGAAATCTAGCCCCTGCACAGGCTTCGACCAAGACGCCAGTTGGCTCCCATCATGTGGATAATTCCTAAAGCCTTGAGCAAAAGGCATTTCCACTCGTCCCGGCAGTGCTCGGGACTGGCAAAAACCGTTGAAAGCGTGTACCAAAATCGCGAATCGCTTTGGGGTAGCCTCGATGTCCGCTGACGAAAAAATCCTTCCGGTCATTCTTTCCGGCGGCGCTGGAACGCGGCTCTGGCCGGTCTCAAGACGCCACCGCCCCAAGCAGTTCCTGCCCATTGTCTCGGAAGACCCGCTGATTATTGATACGGCACGCCGCGTCGGCGATCCGGCGCGCTATCTGCCGCCGCTCTTCGTCGCAAATGACGAACACCGCTTCATGATCGCCCAAGCAATGCGCGACGCCGATCTGCGGTGCGGCCCCATCGTCTTGGAACCGGAGGGCCGCAACACCGCTGCATCGATTTGTGCAGCGGCGCTGATTGCCCATGGTAACGGCAGCGACCCGCTGATGTTGGTCCTGCCCTCGGATCATCTGATTACCGACCTGGAATCGTTCGCGGGCGTCGTCTCAACCGGCGCCAAGGCCGCCGCCGAGGGGTTCCTGACGGTTTTCGGTATTCAGCCGACCGCGCCGGAGACGGGTTATGGCTATATCAAAGCCGGCGCGGATATTGCCGCTGCTGCAGGGACGGCGCACGTTGATACGTTCGTCGAGAAACCGGACCGTGCGAAGGCCGACGCTTTACTGGCAGAAAGCGGCTGGACCTGGAACAGCGGCATGTTTCTGATGCGCGCCTCGGCGGCGATCAATGCCTTCGAAGAGCACGCGCCGGAGATTTTGAAGGCCTGCAATCAGGCCGTGGAAACGGCACAGCGCGACCTTGATTTTCTGCGCCTATCAGGGGATGCCTGGGCTAACGCCCCCGCCATGCCCTTCGATAAAGCCATCATGGAAAAGACCGCGCACGCTGCGGTCGTACCCGCCGACATGGGCTGGTCCGATATCGGCACATGGTCGGCACTGGCCGACGTCGGCACCAAGGACGGCGCCGGCAACGTCTCGAAGGGCGCCGTGGTGGCTCTCGACTCGACCAACAGCCTAGCCGTCAGCGACGGCCCCCTGATCGCGATGCTGGGGGTTCAAGACCTCGTCGTCGTGGCGACCGACGACGCCGTTCTGGTGTTGCCAAAGGACCGGGCGCAAGACGTCAAGACGTTAGTCGATGTGCTTACCCAGGAAGGGCGCAGCGAACTGGAGAGTTCCGCCGTCGTCTACCGGCCCTGGGGACATTTTGAGGACATCGACGCGGCGCCCGGCTTCCGCGCCAAACGCCTCGTTGTCGATCCGGGCCAGAAACTCTCGAAACAACTGCATAACCGCCGCGCCGAGCATTGGGTCGTGGTCGCTGGGACGGCTACCGTGCTACGCGGCGAAGAGGAACTGACGGTGGGTGAGAACGAGTCGGTCTACATTCCGGTCGGCACCATGCACAGCCTCGCCAACAAAGGTGCGGAGCCGCTCAAGGTCATCGAAGTGCAGACCGGCGACTATCTGGAAGAGGATGACATCGTCCGCTTCGAAGACCTCTACGGTCGCACCTAGCTCGGACCTTGCAAATCGAGCCGCGCCGGGCCTTTATGGCGACAACGTAAAGACATCGGAGCAGACGTGTGAGCACCACCAT
The DNA here is from genome assembly GCA_965216765.1 of Rhodospirillales bacterium. Taxonomy (GTDB): domain Bacteria; phylum Pseudomonadota; class Alphaproteobacteria; order Rhodospirillales; family Casp-alpha2; genus UBA4479. Next base: position 3,534,733 of record OZ244199.1, on the reverse strand, counting down.
TCCCATCGAAATCGCGCCCGGCGAGTTGATCGACAAGATAACGATTCTCGAGATCAAGCTGGAACGGATGACCGATCCGGACAAACTCGCAAACGTGAAAGTCGAATGGGAAGTGCTAACCGCATCCCGCGATACGCATGCGACCCCGTCGGACGAGTTGGCGGCATTGACCGCCGAGCTCAAGTCCATCAATGAAGCGCTCTGGGTTATCGAAGACGACATTCGCGATTGTGAACGCGACAAGGATTTCGGCGAAAAGTTCATCGAACTGGCTCGCGCCGTCTACATGACCAATGACAAGCGCGCCGCCGTCAAACGGCAGATCAACGAACTGCTGGGCTCCAGCCTTGTCGAAGAGAAATCCTACGCCGCGTACTAACCCGGTGCGGAGAGCGCCATGCCCCGCCTGCAAGCCCTGACGGATTACCTGGACGCCCGCCGCCGCCGCCACCCGCGGAGCAGCGCGCCGAACGGCATCCTGTTCATATCATCCGGTGGTCTCGGCGATACAATCCTCCTGGCACATGTAATGGACCGGTTTTTGTCGTTAGCCAAGGAAGGGGAACCCGTCACACTCCTCCTGCGGCGTGACGGCGCCAAGACGGCCTTCTTGATGCCGGACCGCGTTACCCCGCAGGTGATTGACTACAATCGCCTGCGCAAAGACGGTGCCTACCGGCGCGACACCGCAAGTGACCTCTATGACGCGAACTACAGGCTGGCGGTAACGCTTGACTACTTGCGACATCCGCATCTTGACGAGTTTCTAATCGGCGCGGCTGAGGCCCAAGAGACTCTCGGTATGATCGCCCGACCGTGGGCGAAGTACGACAGCGTCCTGAAAAAGAACCGCGCGCTTTTCACACAGCAATTCGACAGCGGCCCCCCGCTTCTGGACAAAGTCGTCCGTTGGGCGCGGTTCGCAGATTGGGCGACAAAGACGGACCGGCCGCCACCGCTCTGCCGAATCCCGGTAGAACGTCTTCCTGCCGCCGCTGCACCGGAGACGCCTTACGTCATGTGCCAGGGATTTTCGGCGGTCAAAGGCAAGCAGGTCTCGCCTGCCTTGTTCGCAAAAGCTTTTGATGCACTGCCGCCGGATTGGCGGGTCGTCATGACCGGCGCGCCCGGCGAAGACGATACGAACCCCGAGTTTGCAGAGTTGTTGTCGCGGCCGAACGTCAGCTATGACGACGATACGTTCGAGGGTCTGGTACCGAAACTCCGCGCCGCCAAACTCGCCCTTTCCGTCGACACCGCTTTTATGCATCTGGCGATCGCCGTGGGTACGCCAACGGTCGGCCTCGCCAGCGCCGCATACGTGAACGAGATCGTGCCCTATGCCGATGAAATAACGCCACCCAACGCGCGCTTCGTCTATCACGATATGCCGTGCCGCAGTTGCCTGGGCGACTGCCGGCTACCGCCCGAAGACGGTCGGTTTCCCTGCATCGCACGCCTCGACGGCGACGAAATCGCCGCCACCGTGAGGGGGTTGCTCTAACCGACCAGCGTCGGCACCGAAATTTTCTCCGGCACGCTGTTGGAGATGATGCCGGTGTCCAAGTCGATGGATGTCGTGCCGGACATGCCGGACACTCCCTCAGCCTTAGGCAACACCAGTGACATCTCGCGACCGCCGGCCGATTTGATCCTCTGAACGCGGCCACCGGCGACCTCTTCGACCGGCCCTGCGACCGTCCATTCCTCGTCGTGCAGGGCACCGATCAGATGGCCGATGACCCTGCTGCCGATCTTCGGATTAAAACGGCGGTCGACGACGCCATCGCGGGCAAAGTAGCCGCGGTCGGTATCATCAAAGGTATCCAGAACGATCTCGACGCCCGGGACCACGATTGCAGCGAGCGCGGCTTCGGCAATGCGCGCCGTTAGATCGGCATCTTCCATCATTTCGTCATAAGGTGCGCCCATGGTCGACTTCATGTAGAGACAAACCGTTTTATTGATACGCTCGGCGAGTTCCGCCGCCGTCGCCGCTGCATCGAGCGGATAGACATCGCGCATGACGCTCATCATCAGACCACCCAATGCGGCGCCTCCTTCGGAAGCCGATAGGAAGTCCGTCAGTTCGTCCGCCTCGGCCGGCACGAAGCCATGGCTGATCAGGTGGTTATAGCGCCCGCCGGTATGCTTGTTGGCATCCTTGCGGTTGACCCGCGACAGATAAATCTGCACGCCCGTCGCTGCCTGTAGACGAGCCAGGCGCGCCACAGATTCCTTGGCCGCCTCCCAATTGATGACGATCTCCAACGACTCGATCAGGTTACTATTGGCTTTGATCAGATCCCAGGTCGCGGATTCCGGGATACCGTAACTGTAGACCTGAAACACCTGACCGGCGCCGACCATGATCTTCATGCGCGCCCGGGTACGGGCGTCGGTCAAATCCTGGATCGGCACGCGCAGCCGCTTTAGGCCCATCTCCCAGAGCGCCATCACCGGATAATCGTTCCGCGCCAGCTTCCGTTCGAATTCGTCGACGCCGCCGGACGGCGCGATCACCAATTCCTCGGCCCAGGCGTGGCGCATATCCAGGCCGAGGCTGCGAATGCTGCATTCCTTAGTCTGCGGCACCTGTACCTTGGCCGGCGGCGCCGGCAACGTCGCGCCCGGTTCTAACGTGCGACCATAGGTACGGATGTTTTCACAGACGTGGCCGTCTTCGTAGACGCGCACCATAAAGTAGCCCAGCTTGGCTTCGTCGTTGCGACCGTACTGATCACCCGGGCCGATCCGGTATAGTTCCGAATAGTCGTGACGGACGAATGCCGTCGACGGCAGGATGTAGATCTCGGTCTCGGCAAAGACGTCGTACCAGAAATTGTGGACGTGGCCGCAGAACATGGCTTCCGGCTTATACTTGGTTAGCAGGTCCAAGAGCCACGTGCGGCCAGGCTCATCGATATTGTCGTAAGAGCCGCTCTCGTTCCGGCTGGATACATACGGCGGGTAGTGAATCGCAACAAAGATGCGCTTGCCGGCGTTGTCGGCGAGGTCCTTCTCGAGCCAGACCTTCTGTTCTACCTCGGCCTGCAAACCGGAGTTGATCAGCGGCGCATTGATGACGACGATGTGCAAGCCGTTGCGGTCGAGCGAGAAATAGTGCGCGCCGAAGTGCTTTTCATAGAGCGCGATATATTCGTCTGAAACCATCCCGGCAGGCATCCAGGAAACCGGCTTGTCGCCGACATCGTGGTTACCGGGAACCAGATGCAGCGGCGCCTCCAGATCCTTGACCAACTCGTTGAAATGGTTTGCGGCGTCCTCGTAGGTCGGCAGTTCCGGGACAGGGTTGATGATATCGCCGAGGTGCAGCACGAACTCAGGCTTCGCATGGTTCAGTTCGGCAACGACCTGACGTGTCCGGGCATTGGCCAGCGCGTTACAGGGATATGGAGACGAGGAATAGTCCTCGGCCTGGTTCATATGCGTATCCGCAACGACGGCGAACGTGAACAGGTGCTTACCGGAAATGGGCATAAACGGGCCTTTCGAGAATTTTTGGAAAACAAAACCGTGCTTCGTTGGCGGGCAGTTTAGCGGACATGACGCGTCCGGCAAGCACGAGCGGGTGTGCTTTGGCGTCGAACACCTTGCGAAAACCACCTTTCAGGCGCATATTCCAGGGGTCGGTTCGCCGACTATGGTGATAAACGCTTATCGGAATAAGCGCTGCGGACCCGGGGGCGGTACCCGGCACCTCCACCAAGTTCTCCCCTCTGCATAAACATTTGATATTGCAGGGGGAAGTTGATGGGGGTGAAACAGGATCGACGCGCGTAGTAAAGGTTAAGTTTTTACCCGGCATGGTTCCGCCGATACCGGGCCATTTTCACAAGTGCCAATGATAATGACGCACTTGCGGTCGCGGCCTAATACGCCATAACGACCACGGGGTTCGAGGGGCACCTGGCAACAGAAGCCCCTCACTTTCTTTTCGTCCCTATCTTGCGCCCATTCGTGCTTTCACCAATGCGCCGATGCGTCTACATTACGCTCATGATTAGCGATGAAGATGAAATACTGCGCTACGACGTTTGGATCGAGGATGCGCTCCGCAGCGTGATCCGCCGGTCCCTTTTGACTGTCGAAGAGCGCGGCCTCCCCGGCGACCACCATTTCTACATCACGTTCCGCACGGACCATCCCGATCTCAGGATTGCGGACTGGCTGAAGACGGAATACCCGGATGAAATGACCATCGTCCTGCAGCATCAGTACGACTCGCTCGGCATCGGCGAAGACGGCTTTACAGTAAAGCTTCGCTTTGGCGGCCGACCGGAACGCCTTGATGTGCCGTTCGACGCTATTACGTCGTTCGCCGATCCGTCCGTCAGCTTCGGCCTGCAACTCAAATCCGTCGATCTCGATGAAGAAGAGCTTGATGACGAACTGATGCCGGAAGACCTCGGCCTGACCAGCAGTCAGAACGATTCGGAAGCCGTCGATGACGAGGATGACAAAAAAACAGGCGAAGTCATCGCCCTGGACGCGTTTCGCAACAAACAACCCTGAGCAGTCACCCGCCCCGGGGAGCGCCCCGGCCACACATCGTGAGAGAGCCCAGACATGAGCGATTACGAGCACCACACCATGTTTCCGCTGGGGCCCGACGAGACCCCCTACCGTAAGGTCACGGACGAATACGTTTCCGTCGGCGAGTTTGACGGCAAACCTGTTTTGAAGGTCGATCCGAAAGCGATTTCGCTGCTCACCTTCGAAGCCTTCAAGGACGTCTCGCACCTTCTTCGGCCAAAGCATTTGCAGCAGCTCAGAAATATTCTCGACGATCCGGAAGCGTCCGATAACGACCGCTTCGTCGCCTACGACCTTCTGAAAAATGCCAACATCGCCGCAGGCGGTATCCTGCCCATGTGCCAGGATACCGGCACCGCCATCGTGATGGGCAAGAAGGGCCAGCAGGTCTGGACCGGCGGCGGCGACGAGGCCGCCATCTCGGAGGGTGTGCGCAAGACGTACCTGGAGACCAACCTTCGCTATTCTCAAGTCTCGCCCGTCAACATGTTCGAAGAGGTCAACACCGGCGACAATCTGCCGGCGCAAATCGACCTCTATGCCGACGAAGGCGACGCCTACAAGTTCTTGTTCATCGCCAAAGGCGGCGGCTCGGCCAACAAGACATTCCTCTATCAGGAAACCAAAGCGTTACTGAATGAGAAGCGCTTGATGGAATTCGTCGACGAGAAAATGCGCACGCTCGGCACGGCAGCCTGCCCGCCCTATCACCTGGCGTTCGTCATCGGCGGCACCTCTGCCGAGACCAATCTCAAGACCGTCAAAATGGCTTCGACCAAGTATTACGACGAACTGCCGACCACCGGCAGCAAACACGGCCAAGCCTACCGTGATATCGAGTGGGAAGAACGCATCCTGCAGATGTCCCGCGACATGGGCATCGGCGCGCAGTTCGGCGGCAAGTACTTCTGCCACGACGTCCGCGTTATCCGTCTGCCGCGCCACGGCGCCAGCTGTCCGGTCGGCATCGGCGTGTCATGCTCGGCCGACCGTCAGGTCAAAGGCAAGATCACCAAGGACGGCGTGTTCCTTGAAGCGCTCGAAACCAATCCTGCGAAGTATCTGCCGGACATCACGACCGATGCGCTCGGTGGCGATGTGGTGAAAATCGACCTTACTAAGCCGATGGCCGATGTCCTCGCGGAGTTGACCAAGCATCCCGTCAAAACGCGGGTCGAGTTGACCGGCACGCTGATCGTGGCCCGCGACATCGCGCACGCCAAGCTACAGGAACGCATCGATAGCGGCGAAGGCCTGCCCCAGTATATCAAGGATCACCCGGTCTACTATGCCGGACCGGCCAAGACCCCGGAAGGCTTTGCCTCAGGCTCGTTCGGGCCGACCACGGCAGGCCGCATGGATTCTTATGTCGAAGCGTTTCAGGCCGCCGGAGGCTCTATGGTCATGTTGGCCAAAGGCAACCGTTCGCAGGCCGTGACCAACGCCTGCAAAACGCACGGCGGGTTCTATCTCGGCTCCATCGGCGGGCCTGCGGCGCGACTAGCGCAGGACTGCATCAAGAAAGTCGAGGTTCTGGAATATCCGGAACTCGGCATGGAAGCGGTCTGGAAAATCGAAGTCGAAAACTTCCCCGCCTTTATCGTCGTCGATGACAAGGGCAACGACTTCTTCGCCGAATTCAAAAAGCCGGTACCGGCCTGACGCTACTTGCATCATCCTGAACTTGATTCAGGATCTAATCATGGACGTACACGGCGCTTGATATCTGAGATGGGCCTTGAGTCAAGTTCAGGGCGACGTGTGGGAATATGTCGGCAGTTATATGTCCCTTTTGACCGTTCTTGCCGTTGCCATAGGCCTTGCCGTCGACGCCTTCGCCGCGTCCATGGCGCGCGGTTGCATCGTCGCCCGCGAACGGCTGGGGATCACGGCACTGCTGTGCGCCCTGCTGTTTGGTGGTTTTCAAGCGCTCATGCCGCTAATCGGCTGGCAGATCGGTGCCGGCGCGCGGGAATTGATCGCCGACTGGGATCATTGGGTGGCCTTCGTCATCCTAGCCGGGATCGGCGGCAAGACGATACACGAGGGGCTTAGCAACGACGACGAAAACAGCAACACGTCCGGACGTGCCCTGGCACTTCCCGCGTTGCTGATCACCGCTTTCGCCACCAGCATCGACGCCCTCGCCGCAGGCTTCGGATTCGCCATGGTCGCGGAAAACCTGTGGCCGCTGGTCGCCGCCGCCGGCATCGTCACCTTCATCGCCAGTTGGATCGGTGTGTATATCGGCTGCCGCATCAGCGCGCTGTTCGGAAAACGGGTCGAGATTTTCGGCGGGCTTGTGTTGATCGCCATCGGCTGCAATATCCTGTACCAGCACCTGACGGCGTGATTTTGAATGGCTCATCCTGAATAAAGTTCAGGGTGACGATTGGAAAGAAGACGTATGAAGAACACACGCACCGAAACCGACAGCCTTGGCGAGATCGACGTTCCCGCGGACAAATACTGGGGCGCACAGACCGAACGTTCAAAGCGCAACTTCCCTATCGGCGATACACGCGAACGCATGCCAATCGAATTGATCCACGCCTTCGGGATCCAAAAGGAAGCAGCGGCGCGAAGCAATGTTGCGCTCGGCATACTCGACGAGAAGATTGGTGCCGCCATCGCAGAAGCCGCATCTGAAGTCGCCGCCGGTGTGCTGGACGATCACTTCCCGCTGGTGATCTGGCAGACCGGATCCGGCACCCAGACCAACATGAACCTCAACGAAGTTATTTCGAACCGCGCCATCGAACTGCTCGGCGGCGAAATGGGCACCAAAACGCCGGTGCATCCCAACGATCACGTGAATATGTCCCAGTCGTCCAACGACAGCTTCCCGACCGCCATGAACATCGCGATAAACTTGGAAGCAACTAACCGGCTGATGCCGGCGCTGGATGGGCTGCGCGAGAGCCTCGCCATCAAGGCCGAAGCTTTCAAGGACAAGATTAAGATCGGCCGCACGCACCTGCAGGACGCGACACCGATGACCCTGGGCCAGGAATTCGAAGCTTTCGCCCACATGACGGAACAAAACATCGACCGCCTGCAAAAGGCGCTCAATCAGGTCTACGAACTTGCACAGGGCGGCACCGCCGTCGGCACCGGGCTCAATGCGCCGGAGGGTTTCGACACTCTTTTCGCCGAACAGGTAGCGACCATGACCGGATTGCCGTTCAAGACATGCCCCAACAAGTTCTACGCATTGGCGTCCGAGGATTGGTTGGTCAACCTTTCCGGAAAACTGAACACCATCGCTGCCAGTGTCATGAAGATCGCCAACGATATCCGTCTCCTGGGCTCCGGCCCACGGTCAGGCATTGGCGAGTTGATACTGCCCGCCAACGAGCCGGGCTCTTCGATCATGCCGGGCAAGGTCAACCCGACCCAGGCCGAAGCGCTGACCCAGGTCGCCTGTCAGGTGATGGGAAACCATACCACCGTGACGGTCGCCGCCTCGCATGGGCATCTGCAACTGAACGTGTTCAAGCCGGTCATCGTTGCCGCTCACCTACGCTCGATCCGCTTACTCGCCGACGCCATCGACAGCTTTCGTGAGCGTTGCGTTGACGGCATCGAAGCCGACGATGTGCGGCTCAAGGAACTGACCGAGCAGTCGCTGATGCTAGTGACCGCGCTGACGCCGGAAATCGGTTACGACAAGGCCGCCGACATCGCCAAGAAGGCGCACAAGGAAGGCACGACCCTCAAAAAGGCGGCGCTGGCGCTCGGCTATCTCGACGAAGCGACCTTCGACAAGATCGTCCGCCCCGAAACGATGATCGGCTGAGGTACGATGACAGCCCCCACCTACATCACTGACGGCCCTAGCAAAGCACCCTGGACCATCGCCCTGGCGCACGGCGCCGGTGCGCCTATGGACAGCGACTGGATGAACACCGTCGCCGAGAAACTCGCCGGTGCGGGCATCCGGGTCGTCCGCTTCGAATTCCCCTACATGACCGAACGCCGCGAGACCGGCAAGAAGCGTCCACCGAACCCGCAGCGTATCTTGCTGGAAACCTGGCAGGCCGTTGTCGACGACTTGGGGCCGGAGCGCCTGATCGTCGGCGGCAAATCCATGGGCGGAAGGATGGCAAGCCTGATCGCCGACGAGGCCGGCGTCGCCGGCCTGGTGTGCCTGGGCTATCCGTTCCACCCGCCGGGCCGCCCCGAGAAAGTCCGCACCGAACATCTAGAGGCGTTGAAGACTCCGACCTTGGTCTGTCAGGGCGAACGCGACCCTTTCGGCACCAAGGACGATGTCGCGGCGTATAAACTCTCCAAAAAGATCAAGCTGCACTGGGCACCGGACGGGGATCATGGGCTCAAACCACGCAAGAAGTCCGGGCATACGGAAGAAGACAACCTGAACGCCGCCGTCACTGCCATCGCTACGTTCATCGGCAAACTCTCTTGATTGCCAAGTATTGGCTTTCACGTCGGCATCACTTACAAAAGTATTATGATTCAAACTGATACAGCTCTTCTGGTCGTCGACGTCCAGAACGATTTCTGTCCGGGCGGTGCGCTCGGGGTAACCGACGGCGACGCCGTGGTGCCGGTTGCCAACCGTTTGATGGAAAAACTCCCCCTCACCGTCCTCACCCAGGACTGGCACCCGGGGAATCACGCGTCGTTCGCCTCTCAGTACCCAGGCCGTGTCCCCTTCTCGACGATTGAGATGCCTTACGGCATTCAGGTCCTATGGTCGGATCATTGTGTACAGGGGTCCCAGGGCGCTGCATTTCACAAGGACTTGACCATCGACCGTGCCCAAATGGTCGTCCGCAAAGGTTTTCGCCGTAAAGTCGATTCTTACTCAGCATTCTATGAAAACGACCGCAGAACCCCGACGGGGCTCGACGGGTACTTTCGTGACTTGGGCGTGACCCATCTTGTAATAGTCGGCCTAGCGACCGATTATTGTGTACTCTATTCAGCCGCCGACGCGGTTAAGCGGGATTACACCGTGAGCGTCGTCGAGGATGGCTGCCGGGGTATCGACCTCGACGGCTCCATGGCTAAAGCGCTGGAGGATATGCGGGCTATGGGTGTCCGACTGACCACGAGCGATAAATTCTGAGCGGAGGCAGGCCCATGAAACTCGACCACATTAATATCGTGACGCCTGACCTAGACGCGACGAGCGGGTTTCTTTGCGATGTCGTCGGCTTTTCGGTCGGCCCGCGCCCCAACTTCACGCGAGAAGGCGTTTGGCTCTATGGTGAGGAAGGCGGCGTTGCGCTGATCCACATCACCCTGGGTGAAAGCCGCGATGGTCCGACGGGACCACTGGATCATGTCGCCTTTCGAGCTGACGACAAGGAAGGCCTGATCGCCCGCTTGGAAGAAAACGACATCGAGTACACCACCCAGGTCGTGCCGGACCGGGCCATCGATCAGGTCTTTTTCCGCGCCCCCTTCGGGCTCCGGATCGAAGTCGACTTTCATCCGAAAGCTTAAAACCCGCCCCTTGCATTCGCTCCTTTTCGCGCCCAGGTGATGGGTACCCCTTGGCCTTGAAGCCAAGTAGCAGAGAAAGGAGGATTTCCATGATGGACAATCCTGGAACTGCGACAGGTAAACATTACTCCCGCGAAGTGTTCGGCGTTTTCAGTTCCGCTGAGAATTTCGAAAACGCGGCAACTGACCTCCTCGTCGCAGGATACGACCAACGACGCCTTAGCGTTCTCGCCAAGGACGACACGGTCGAAGACAAACTCGGCAATCATTTTGAGCGCGTGACCAAGATCGACGACGGCAAAGACGTCCACAGGACCGCTTTCGTCGAACGTGTTACCAAGCGCGAGGCCAAAGCGATGGCGCTCGGTGCTCTCGCCTACGTCGGCGCCGTGACGGCCGCCGGGGCCGTCGTCGTAACCGGCGGCACGGCGCTCGCAGCCGGTCTGACAGCTGTCGCGGCTGGTGGCGGCACCGCAGCTGTTGGCGAAGCTCTCAACCAAACCATCGGCGAAACCGACGCGACGAAACTGCAAAAGCAACTCGACCACGGCGGCATCGCCCTATGGGTCGCGGTCGATGGTGACTTGGACGAAGAACAGGCCGCCATGCTCTTGGACGATAACGGTGCGGACAGCGTCACCGGCCAGTGGGTCGATCTGTCGTACGTTACCGACGGCAATCCGCTCAGAAACAAGGTCGTCGACCCGTTTCTGAAGGATGCGAAGATCTAGCAAGACAAGCTATACTCCGGGGACAACACAGTCCCCGGAGGTTCCTTGCCCACCGACCCTACCCGTCTCCGCAAACGTTCCCTCAGCATCGCCGGACACGCCACGAGCGTTTCGGTAGAAGATGTCTTTTGGAATGAACTCGGGATAATCGCAGAGCGCGACGGCCGCAGTGTCGCCGATATCATTCGTGAAATCGATGTCGAGCGAACCGGAAACCTATCGAGTGCGATCCGCGTCTATGTCCTGATGCGTCTGAAAACTAGCGGATCAAGCCACGCAGAAGCTGATTGATCGGATCCTGTTTCTGCTCTTGCGGCTGCTGCGCCGGCGGTGCCGACCCTGATTGTGAAGCGCCGCTGTCCGTCTGAGGTGGCGGTTCATTAGCCGAAGGCTGAGGTGCCGGGGCCTGCTGTTGTGTCGCCCCACCGCCGAGTATGCCTTGTAGAAGGCGACCGACACCGGGCGCTTTCTTTTCGAGTTTGTCGATGCCGGGAATCTTTATCCCCTCACCACCCTGGCTGGCACTGCCGCCGAAGGACTGAATCTTTACGTTCGGCTTATCGATATTGCCGGTGACCTGAAACGGAATCTTACTGGGAACTCGCGCGACATTGGCAAGCAAGGTGCCGAGCAGGCCCTGATCGACGGCGAGGTTGCCACCGACATTCATGCTCCAGAGCGGCAGGTTCAAATCACCGGAGATAGTGCCCTCATAGAGGTTCGAGATGATCTTCGTGTCCTTGGTGTTGACCACGCCATTGGTAACGGTGAACGCGCTGCTGACGTCGGTCTCGCCGACACGCGTATTGGCACCCGCACCCAGTAACGTGCCCAGGCCGCTGTTCAACACTTCGAAAACCTGTAACAGCGGCCCCAGCACCATGCCGACGACCGGCATGTCAGAGAGCGACTGCTGCCCCTTGATACCCCTAATCTCAATAGCGCCCTTGCCGCCGAGGCCGCCGATCCAATCGGAGATACTATTGCCCGCCGTGGTGGCCTCGATGGTCGTGGTCAGACGTCCACTGCCGCCGGCGATCCCCGCCGCAGCAGAGGCCGCCCCGATATCCATCCCCCCAACACTGAACTTACCGACAATCGACGGACTGGCCTTCGAGGCATCGACGGCGGCAGCAGAGGTAAATCTGCCGTTGAATACGGTCCCGGTGAATTCCTGGACCTGCAGAACACCGTCACTCAGCGCCGAAACCATATTGGCGTCTTCGAGTTTGTACTCATGATAAGTGACTGACGGCGACGTCAGCTTCACGTCGGCATTCACGCTGCGGAGCGCCGAGAGGTCAATTGGGGCACGTGACCAGCGTTCGGACACGCTGGCAATCAGACGCTTAACCCCCAACGGCATGCCTTCGGGCAGGCGCAGCGCCGCGGGAATGACCCGCGCGTCGTTCAGGTCCAGAGCCGCCGATTTCTGCACCGGCAAAAACGGATCGACGATCAAAGGTCCGGTCGAAAGGACTGCGTTCACCTGGGGGACGGCCCGAGCGAGATCCACGGTCCCTGAGCCGCCAACCTTGGCGGCACCGACGATCGCCGTCAGGTCGCTAAATGCCAACTGTGACACGCCGCCTTTGAGGCGGGTCGACAGATTGAGGTCACCGATCTTGCCCGACGGCGTATAACCGGTGCCGAGGCGCTTCATCAGGGCGGCGACATCCGGGTGCTTGAGTCCCACGCCGACGTCATACATCTGCGCCACATCGAATGGTTTGATGGTGCCGTTCGCCGTCAGCGTCGCCGCCATCGCCGTCAGCGTCGATGATACCGTCGGTGTATCCAGGCGACCGTTGATGTCGGCCAAGAACTCTACCTTGCCAATAGTCTTCGCTGGCACCGGCAAGGTCATCCCGATCAGGCTCGCGACACCGGATAGATCTGTCGCCCCTGCCCGCAGCGCGAACTTATCGGCGACCGGGACGTCGTTCAGCCCTTTCAGAACACCGGATGCGGCCAGCCCCAAACCGGCAACGTTACCAACGTTGAATTTGCGGATCGTCAGATTGCCACCCACGAGGCTCAGGTCCGCATCGACATCGCGGATCGGAATTCCCTGGGTCGTCAACGTACCGACAGTGGCACGGATATTCGCATCGAAATCGGCAAGCGCCTTGAGGCCGTCGAACGGGCCGGGCGGTTGCTGCACGTCAGCATCGACAGGCGTCTTGCTGTTGTCGGAGCCTGGCGCAGTATCAGATTTCGCTTCCTTGTCCGGCGTTTCGGCCAGATACGCATCCAAATCGAGTTGATCGACGTTAACGGTAGCACCGATTCCCAAGCGCTCACGCAGCGCCAAGGTCGCTGCGCCGCGAACGTTCGTCTTGTCGAAGGAAAGCTTCAGTTCGCGAACGCTGATATCCGTCGGCGTGCCGCCAACACGGCCCGCCAAAGCCAAAGAGCCGGGATTATCCGACTTTAGGAAGTTTGCATCAACTTGCATCCACTCCATCAAGCGGCGCGGCTGCTTGATCTTGACGTCGAAACTGGCGTCGAAAGACGGTTTCTGATCGCGCGCGCCGAGAACACCAAAGACCGCGATATCCGTACCGCCGGGACCCTCCAACGACGCCTGGCTCAAGGTCAGTTCGCCGTTTGCTAGATCCGCATTCACGATGACGTTGCGAACGACATCGCCCCGCATCGAGACCTCACCGATCCTTGTCGCTAACGAGATATTGATTCCGTCCGGCAGTGAAAAGCTGGGCGTCGAGCCGACGGTGGCCGGCGTTGGTGCTTTTTCAGGCGCTTCTATGGTCTTCTCCGCCGAAGGCGTGACCGCAGGCTCCGATTGCGGCGGCGGCGGCTTCAACCAGGGGTCGGCGTCAATACGGTCAATGGAGAACTGCGCCGAGACCTTGGGGGCATTCCCTAGGGTTCCGTTGACCTTGCCTGTTCCCTTCGCTCCGCCCAGATCGATCGCAAGACCATCGATCGCTAGCGACGACTCGGAAACGTCGAGCGCGCCGGTTAGTTTGAACGACTGCTGCAACGGTTCCGGCAGTTCCGTCCCTTCCGTCAGCGCTTTAACGACATTACCGATATTCCCGCTATCGATGGAAAGGTCGCCACGAAAACGTGGTGCCTCGCTAAGCCCCAGGACCGTTCCGGACAAGCGAAGTTCGGCGCTGCCACCGCCGACACGCAGCGCGATATCGAGCGGGAACGTCCGACCTTCGACAATAGCACCGACGTCGGCATCGACTCCGAAACGGACCCCTCTCGCGACAAGACTACCCGAAGCACGATACGGGCCGCTCGTCAGAGAGGCGGCGGCGACGTTCAGATCCATGTCCCGGATTTCTTCCAGGCTGCCGGACGCAGCGTCCTGATAAATCAGCGTACCGTCCACGAGTTCGAATTGATCCAGAATGACGGCAGGGACCGAACCGCCGCCGGCGCCGTTCGATGGCGTTACGGACTCAGCGGGCGAGCCGTTCTCCTCGCGCTTTGAGAAATTCCACGTCGCCCGGCCATCCGCGAGCACTTCCAGATAAACCTGCGGCTCGACAAGGCGGACCTTTTCCACGCGGATATTGCCACCGAGTAACGGCGCCAGAGCGATCCGCACCTCCACGGACTTCAGCGCGATCAAGTCCGGAGATTGCGCCCCGTCGATGCTGCTGAGCGAAACCTGTTCCGCCGTCAGCGCCGGGGTCGGCAAAATATCCACGGAAATGTTGCCGGCGATCAATAGATCGCGGCCGGTTGCTTTCTTGACCTGAGCGGCGATGTCCTGCTTGTAGGCATTCCAGTCGATCATCATCGGCACGACGACGACTGCCAGAGCACAAAGCACAAGCAAGCCGCCAAGGGCCCACAGCAACTTCTTCACCGATTAACCTCCAAAAACCCGAGATCGGCGTAGCGCGCAGGGGCACCCACCGGATCGTTTCCTCGGATGCATGCTAGTCCCAATGCCCCGGCGGGGGCAATGCGGGGAGCCGGTCAAAATCAATCAGAATCGCTTATTTTCCGGCGAATAACCATTATGTGACAACAAGTGCCCGGAAATCATTCACATTGGTAAATGTCGGACCGGTCACGAGCAGATCGCCGATATTCTCGAATAAGCTGTAAGCATCGTTATTTGCCAGCGCTTCGGCGACCGAAAGACCACTTTCAATCGCCCGCGCCTGGGTCGTCGGACCGATAAAGGCACCGGCATTGTCTTCACTCCCGTCAACGCCATCCGTATCGCAGGCGACAGCATAAATGCCCGCCGCCCCATCCAAACGTTCGGCGGCACCCAAGAGATATTCCGTATTGCGGCCGCCACGGCCATCACCGCGCATTGTAACGGTCGTCTCGCCACCCGATAGAATGACGCAGGGCGGCGACGCCTTGCCCGAACCCGCCTTACAGGCAAGCGCCAGTTCCGCGTGCTCACGGCCAACGTCGCGCGCCTCGCCCTCGACCCGGTCTCCCAGGTCAATGACGGTATAGCCCGCCGCACGGGCGACGACCGCTGCCGCTTCGATGCTCTTGTCCGGCTTGGCGGCATAGACAATTTCGGCCTTCTCAAAAATCCGGTCGCCCGGTTTCGGTGTCTCTTTCGCCCCGGCTTCCAGGTGACGGCGCACGCTTACCGGCAGGTCCATGCCGTACTTTTCAACGATTCTTAGCGCTTCGTCGAACGTGGATGGGTCTGGAACGGTCGGCCCCGACGCGATGACCGCGGGATCATCGCCGGGCACATCCGAAATCAGCACCGTCAGCAGTTTCGCCGGATATGCCGCTTCGGCAAGCCGGCCGCCTTTAACCAGCGAGATATGTTTACGGATGGTATTCATCTCGGTGATGTCCGCGCCGGAGCGTAGCAGAATACGATTCACATCCTGTTTGTCTTCGAACGAAATTTCTCCGGCGGGCGCTGTCAACAGCGCCGATCCTCCCCCCGAAATCAGCGCCAGCACCAGATCGTCCGAACCGGTGGCCCGAGCCGCTTCAACGACACGGATAGCCGCTTCTCGTCCGGCGGCGTCCGGTACCGGATGTGCCGCCGCAACGATCTCGATCCGCTCGCACGCCACTTCATAGCCGTACCGGGTCACGACGACGCCACTTAACGCCGTATCGGGCCAAGCGTCCTCGACCGCCTTGGCCATAGCCGCGGACGCTTTACCGGCGCCGACCACGATCGCCCGCGAGGGGGCCGTCGGCAGAACAGCCGGCACACGAATGCCCGGGGCAGCGGCGGCGATAGCCGCGTCGGCCAGCGCCCGTAAGAAGTCACGAGGTTCAGTCATTCACAGCCTCTATTACATCCGAATGATTTTGCCGGGATTCATGATGTTACCCGGATCGAAGGCGCGCTTCAGATCGCGCATGGCCGAAATCGCCTCGCCATGCTCTTTCTCCAGATAATCCATCTTGCCGTACCCCACACCGTGTTCGCCGGTACATGTGCCGCCCATTGCAATAGCGCGGTCGACAAGCCGTCCGTTGAGGGCCATGGCACGCGCCAGTTCGTCCTTGTTGTCGGGGTCGATGACCACCACCAGGTGGAAATTGCCGTCACCGACATGCCCCACCAACGGCGCCACGATATCGCTTTCGGCGACATCAGTCTGGGTTTCAAGAATACACGCCGCGAGCTTGGAAATCGGCACGCAGACATCCGTCGAGAACCCTTTGCAACCCGGCCTGAGCGCCAGGCCCGCATAGTAAGCGTCATGCCGCGCCTGCCAGAGACGATTCCGATCTTCCAACTTATCGGCCCAGGCGAAGTCGGTCCCGCCAAACTCACCGGCAATGGCGCTGAGCGATGCGATCTGATCGTCAACACCGGCCTCGGTACCGTGAAACTCGAAAAAAAGTGTCGGCGCTTCCTTGAGGTCGAGTTTCGAATACTTATTGCAGGCTTGTATCTGCAACGCATCCAGTAGTTCCATACGAGCCACCGGGATTCCTGCCTGAATAGTCATTATGACCGTGTTGACGGCGCTTTCCATATCCGGGAAGACGCAGGTCGCGGCGGAAATCCGTTCCGGGATGCCATGCAATTTCAACGTGACTTCGGTGATGACCCCGAGCGTCCCTTCGGAACCGACGAACAGCCGCGTTAGGTCATATCCGGCGGCGGATTTCTTTGCGCGACTACCGGTGCGGATCACGCGGCCATCGGCCAACACGATTTCCAGGCCCCTAACGTTGTCCATCATGGTGCCGTAGCGCACGGCGTTGGTGCCGGAGGCCCGCGTCGCCGCCATGCCGCCGAGTGAAGCATCGGCGCCCGGATCGATGGGGAAGAACAAGCCGGTGTCGCGAAGATGCTCGTTCAGTTGCTTGCGACGCACGCCGGGCTGTACGCAGCAGTCGAGATCTTCCGCGTTCACCGCAAGGATCTTGTTCATACCCGTGACGTCGATGGAGATCCCGCCATAGAGTGCGCACACATGTCCTTCCAGCGACGTGCCGGTGCCAAACGGAATGACAGGCACCTTGTACTTGGCGCACACTTGGACGGCGCGCTGCACTTCCCCCGTGCTCTCCGCGAAAACGACGGCGTCGGGCGGTGCAGTTTCGTGAAAAGACTCGTCGTGCCCGTGCTGATCTCGCACGGCTTGCGACGTGCTTAACCGTTCGCCGAAAATGGCGCGCAATTCATCCAGAACCGTGTCTGTCACCGGTGATGAGGCCGCGTCAGGCATGGATTGTCTCCGTTTTGCCGACAGCTTAAACGGTCCTGGGGATTCCGCAACGAAGACGGGCGTGTTAGTCTTCGATCATGTTGTATCTTATTTGCGCGGTGATTTGGCCGCTCGCCTTTGTGGCACTTTACTTTCTTTACCCGGTCGCATTTCCGGAAAAAGCGCCGTTGGACGAAGGCTATATCTTTCTAACCGGCCTCTTAGGCATGGCCGCTTTCACCTTTGCCGGAGCGTTGCGCATTCTTGGCTTTCTACGCGACGATCAGCGTCGGCGAGAGAAATCCCGCGCCGACGCCGCCAACGATTTTTTGGAATAGTCGCTTAGGCCGAAGCCACGGCAGCCTGCGCTTCCATGTCGTAACGTAACTCTGCCGCTTCCAGAATACCGCCCAGAAATTCCGCGTATGTCATGCCCGCGAAACCCGCCATTAGGTTCATCTTGCCATCCCAGCACCAACCCGGGTTCGGATTGACTTCGAGCAGCTTTATGACTCCGTCGGCGCCAGCGCGGAAATCAAATCGCGCGTAGTCGCGGCAGCCCAGACGTTCGAACAACTTCGACGAGCGATCGACCAGGTCACGCCGCGTATTCTCGGGCAGATGCGCCTCTTTGTAACCGATATCGTTCCAGTAAGGGCTGTCCGGCTCCCACTTCGATTCATAAGACAAAATCTTCGGCAGTTTCGGCGGCAGGCTGTCGAAGTCGACAACCAAGACCGGCAGTGCATCAAGGCCGATGCCCGGGTTGCCGATCAGAGCCACGCTGTATTCGGCGCCGGTCAGGTATTCCTGTACGAGGATGGCGCGTTCCGGCATCGTTTCGCGAAGTACGTTGATATAGGCCAAGGCCTCCTCTGGCGTGTGCACGACGGCATCCTTGGTGATACCGACCGAACTGTCACCGGTCGCCGGCTTGATCAGCGCTGGCAGCACGGACGGAATTGTCGCCATACGGTCCCCCGGGTTAACCATGGTTTCCAGCGGCACTGGAATTTCCATGGATTCGGCAATCGCACGCACTAGGCCCTTGTCGTAGCAAAGCCCCAGGCACGCCGGGCCAGCCCCGGTGTACGGCAGGTCCAGCGCTTCCATGAACGCCGGCACGTGCAGTTCTTTGAAGGCATCGTTCATAAAGCCTTCGTCGCAGAGGTTGAGGCTCAGTCGCGGCCGGTCGCGGCGCAGCGTATCGAACAGTTCTTCATGGTGGTCGAGGTACGTCACGTCATACTTGCCGGTAGAATCCAACGCTTCCTTAAGCTGACGGATGGTATCGAAATCGTTTTCGTTGAACACACCGTTTAGTTTGACCGTATCCGGCAGACGGGGGTCGCCCATCAGCACCGTCAACGGCTTCTTACCAGCGGATGCGGTCACCGTATCCGACACCGGTGCGCGGCCGGAGACGATCAGGCGATGGCCCATCATACCTAGGTCCTGGTTGCGATCGGTGGTCGGCTCGTACGAGGCGTGCACGACGACGTGCGTAAATCCGGCACGCTCCAACAGAACCTTGATCTGTTCGCGTGTATAAAGACGCTCAGCATAGAACTGGTCCGCGATGACGCCCTGCTCTGCATGGGTTACGACTTCGCGCGACACCAAACGGCGACCGTCTTCGGACAGCGTCCGTTCACGGCAGACGAACTGGTTCTGATCAATCCACTCCCAGGAGCGCTTCTCGTAATGATCGCGCAGCCACGAACCGTCGGCGAGGTCCAGATACAACGCACCGCCGGACTTTAAGACACGGAGAACGGAGTTCAGAACCTCGGCGTCGTCGGACTCGCTTTCGAAAAAGCCGAACGAGTTACCGAGCATGGTGACGCAGTCGAAGGATTTGGGCTCAGCACGGAATTTACGCGCATCGCCTTCGCTGAGGTCGATCTGGAAACCTTCCTTGCGGGCGCGACGACGTGCAAGGCGGATCAGATAGCGCGACCGGTCGACACCCGACAGTTGCTTGAACCCGCGGCGCGCCAAAGACAAAAGATGACGACCCTGTCCGCAGCAGAGATCGAGGATGCGAGCATCTTCAGCCAGCGGCACAGCGGCTAGGAAGGCGTTGATCTCAGTTTCCGTGATCTCGTTGTTCTCGACCATGTCGCCGTCGGTACGCAGATACATGGCGTTGAAAAGCGTTCGCCACCATTCGCTGGGAAGGTGGCGTTCCAGATCACTGATCGGGCCCAGGGTTACGGGGCGTTTGGATTTGCTTTGACCCGTTGGGTCGTCTGCAACTGCAGTCGTTTTATCTTTCATTTCGATTCCACTTGGATCGCGTCCGCAGTGCCGGCACATTGTGCCGGACTTAGTCCCCCTTGGGCGTCTTCCTGATTGTCATGAATAAGGTTCTACCGTCCGATTTCTCGGGCGTTTCGGGCGCTCTAATGCGCCTGTTTTAGAGTCTCGTCAATTCAATTTTTTGCGAAGAAATCGGCTAGATACGTTCGCGCTGAACAACTGCTTCCATCAGGTCGATTTGCTCGTCGATACCCTGCATCGCCGGATAGATTTTCTTGATCCGCATCAGCATTTCCAGGGCTGCTTCTTCGCGTCCGAGGTCACGGCTGATCATCGCCATCCCGGACATGGCGCCGAAGTGGCGCGGCTCAAGCGCCAGGGTTTTCCGAATATCTGCGATGGAACCTTCCAGATCACCCATATAGTACAGCACCGTCGCCCGCTTATTGTAGGCCTCGGCAAAATCAGGCGCGATGCCGATGGCCTCGCTGAAGGAGTCCCTAGCCGCCTCCAAAAGGCCCTCGCCCATAAAATTGACGCCAACCGAAAACGGAATGCGCGCTTCGCGCTCGGCCGGCATTTCCCACAGATTCCAGATTTTGCGTTCAACGTCGCGCGCGTCCATCAGACGTTCTATCGTGGCGAGTTGACCGAAGAGCTGCTCAAGGCGCGGGTCGCTCTGATCGGCCCGTAGGCCGGAAGCGGCCAACAGAAAAACGAACCCGAAAACAATGACCCCGGCTCGTAGCATCCGCGAATTATGAAACCTTCAAGCAAAAGGTCGCAAGTTTGCCGTTCAGACGGTCACGACCATGTGATGCGGATATCCGAAAGTTCCGCGTCCAGTGGCCCGGAGCACTGCACTTTCCGGGAATCCCGCATCGGATCCGGCGGCAGCACGCTGATTTCGAAACGGATCGTCTTTAGCAGGCTTTCCTGCATGCGGATCGGCCGCGAGCTGTTGCCGAACCCCTCGTGTGAGAAAAGCGATTCGAGATACCAGCCGACGGACCCCGTGCCGCCCGGCGATTTCGTGGTCATGTGGCGCAACACCCGGTCGAACAGTTCCAGGCATTTATTTTCGCTCGGTTGCGAGAAGGATTCCCGTACCGACACGTAAGCGTTGATGGTCTGCTCACGCCAATCATAGTAAGTTCCGACACGGGGCTCACGAGCCGTAAAACCATTTTGCATCAATGTGCTAGAGGCTTCCCGGAGGTCATCGCGCAACCGCATCATGCCGAGATCCATGAGCGTCACCGGCTCATTTATCAACCAGCGCAGCGTCTCTTCGGTGGCGTCGCCGGCCTTCGCCCAACCGGCAGTTAACATCGTTGGAAGTACCAGGGCGATGGCGCAGGCAGTCGATTTGATCGTTCGCATATTGCCGCTCCCCTTTCCAATAAGGTTAGGAAGAGCCTACCACAAGAATGCGCACTATGTGCACATTTTATTATGACAATTGCAGCGATACAGTCAGGAGACGTCAAGACCGGGCGGAATCGGTCCGCCCGTCACCCAATCCAGAAGTTCCACGGTGTGGAGAACCGGCGGATCACGGTCTTCGTCGAGGCCACCGGCGATCTGCGTCAAGCAGCCGATATTCCCCGTTACGACAGCAGCCGCGTTCAGCGAACGCAAATTGCCGACTTTGCGGCTGCGCAGCTTGCCGGCCCAATCCGGCTGCATGATGTTATAGGTACCCGCCGAGCCGCAGCAGAGGTGCTTTTCCGCCGGCTCGGATACTTCGAACCCCGCATCACGCAGCACCTGAACCGGCTCGGTCTTGAGGTTCTGGCCGTGCTGCATAGAGCACGCCGAGTGATAGGCAATGCGCGGCAAGTCGGCGTGACGGCGCGGCACCACCCCCAACTCCAGCATCAACTCCGTTACGTCCTTGGTCTTGGCGGCGGCCGTGGCGGCACGTTCTGCCCAGCCGTCTTCAAGGCGCAGCATCCAGCCGTAATCTTTGACCGTCGTGCCACAGCCGGACGCGTTGATGACGATGGCATCGACCTCGCCGTGTTCGGCGGCGGTAGCTTCCCAAGCGGCAATGTTGCGCTTAGCTGCCGCGTGGCTGTCGGCGTCGCGTCCCAGGTGATGCACCAGCGCACCGCAACACCCTGCCCCTTTCGGAATAATCACCTCGCAGCCGTGCCGCGTCAGCAGCCGCACCGTAGCTTCGTTAATCGAAGGCCGCAGAACCTTTTGCGCACAGCCGGTCATCAGCACCACGCGTTTACGCTGCAGCCCCTCTGCCGGGAAAACCTGCGGCGCATCGACGCTGCTGGGGCTTGGCGGATTGGATGGTGCCAGATCGAGCATCGCTTTCAGCCGCACCGGCATCAGTCCCCGGAAGGGCTTGCCCATCGCCGCGAAGAGCAATGACAGGCGGAACACGTTCGGATATGGCAGCACCAGCGACAACACGCGGCGTAGCACGGCATCATGCCAAGGCCGCTTGTGCGTTTTCTCGACGAACGCGCGGCCATGGTCCACCAAGTGCATGTAATCGACGCTGGCCGGACACGTGGTCATGCACGACAGACACGTGAGGCAGCGGTCCAGGTGCTTGGCGAGGCGCGCCGTTGCCCCTTCGCCACCCTCGAACGCCTGCTTCATCAGATAGATCCGCCCGCGCGGGCTATCCAATTCGTCGCCGTGAATCACATAGGTCGGACACGTCGCCGTGCAGAAGCCGCAGTGCACACACTTACGGAGAATATCATTCGCGGCTTGAATGTCGGGGTCGGCGAGTTGCGCCAGAGAAAATTCGGTCTGCATTTGTAGGCCTAGATCCCGTTGTACATACGGCCAGGGTTGAGGATGCCTTCGGGATCGAAGCCTTCCTTCACGTTCGATGTGACACTGGCCTCGGCGCCTTTCAGCGGCTGGAACACCGGCACCGCGCGGCGTACGTCCTCGGGCGCCCGAATAAGCGTCGCGTGACCGCCGAACATCTCCAACTGCGCGCGGATGCGGTCGGCGCCGGCGCCGGCCACGGACCGCAGCCCCATCCAAATCATGCCGCCGCCCCAGTCATAGATCACCTCACCCTTAAGGTTCTCCAAGATCGACAGCGCCGTGCGCGCGCCCGATGCCGGCGGCACCGAGAGTCGCCATACCAACGGCAGGTCATCGCGGCCGACGAACGGATGTACATCGCGAATTTCCTTCCAAAAGGCGATCGAATTCGTGGTGTGCAGTTCTTCGACGGCGCCGAATTCGGCGATCTCGGCGCGCAACGCCTGTGCCCGGTGCTCAACCGAAGGCCCCGGACCTTCCAGGCGCAGCGCGGTGACGCCGCCACCGCTTACACTGACGTAATCAATCTTGGACAGCAGCGCCGCCGAGGCCGGCAGGTGCGCCGCAGCGGACACGTCGTGTGGACTGCCGAGCGCCTTCGCCATCACCGTCATCGCCGCGTGATCGTAAACGCCGTCGGTACGCCAACGCACCAAAAGGGTACGGACCTTCTCCGGAACCGGCAGCACTTTGAGCGTCACCGACGACATCGCCGCCAAAGTGCCGAAAGAGCCGGTGATCAATTTCGAAAGATCGAACCCGGTGACGTTCTTAACGACCGTACCGCCCGATTTGAAGACTTCACCGCGCCCTGAAATGGCCCTGAAGCCCAGTAAGTGGTCTCGCGCCGCCCCTTCCTTGACCCGCCCCGGTCCGGCCAGATTGGCGGCGATGACACCACCGACAGTTCCGGCGTCAGCGGCACTGCCGATCAGCGGGCCCAGGTCAGGCGGCTCAAACGCCAGGCGCTGATTAGAGGCGGCGAGTGTTGCCTCCAACTCCGCCATCGGCGTCCCGGCGCCGGCGGTCACGAAGAGTTCAGCCGGCTCGTAGGTTGCAATCCCCGAAAGCGCCGAAACATCCAGTGTCGCCGCCGTCTGCATGGGGCGCCCGAAAGCGCGCTTGGACCCGCCGGACAGGACTTCGACCGGAGTCTTGCTGGAAACCGCCCATTTTACGGCGTCTAGAAGTTGCTCTTCGTTTTCCGGTTTTAGCGTATCCGCCATTGCCTAGAACCTCGGGATATCCGGGAAAGGCAACTTGCCATGGTGAACATGCATCTTACCCAACTCCGCACAGCGGTGAAGCTGCGGATATACCTTACCCGGGTTCAAAAGGTGGTTTGGATCGAATGCACATTTCACGCGTTGCTGTTGCTTAAGATCGTCCTCGGTGAACATGGTGCCCATGAGGTCGCGCTTCTCGACGCCAATGCCGTGCTCGCCGCTCAGCACACCGCCGACCTCGACACATAGTGTCAGAATATCAGCACAGACTTTCTCGGCGCGTTCCAACTCACCCGGCTCATTGGCATCGAACAGCACCAGTGGGTGCAGGTTGCCGTCGCCGGCGTGAAACACGTTGGCGATGCGTAGATCATGCTTCTTGGAAATTCCCTCCATGCGCTCCAGCACTTCCGCCAGCTTCTTACGGGGAATGGTGCCGTCGACACAGATGTAATCGGGCGAGATGCGACCGATCGCAGGGAAGGCGTTTTTACGGCCCGACCAAAATTGCTGGCGTTCCTCTTCGCTGGTACTGGCCCGTATCACCATGGCCTTATTATCCTGTGCGATCTTCTCGACCGCCTGGATTAGATAATCGACCTCGGCATGGGGGCCGTCCAACTCGACGATCATCACGCCGTCGGCGTCCAATGGGTAGCCGGCGTGCACGAAATCCTCGACCGCTTCGGTCGTTCGTTTGTCCATCAACTCCATGCCGCCCGGAATGATCCCGGCGGCGATGATGTCGGCGACGCAGTTCCCGGCGTCAACCATGGACGGAAAGCCGATCAATAGGGCCTTGGCCGTTTCCGGCTTGCGCAGGATACGAACCGTCACTTCGGTGATGACACCCAACAGCCCTTCCGAGCCCGTCACGACACCCATCAGATCCAAGCCACCGGAATCGAGGTGCTTGCCGCCAAGACGGATGATCTCGCCGTTCATCAGCACCATTTCGACGCCGAGAATGTTGTTCGTGGTCAGACCGTACTTGAGGCAGTGCACGCCACCAGAATTTTCCGCGACGTTGCCGCCGATGGAGCACGCCACCTGCGATGACGGGTCGGGCGCGTAATAGAACCCTGCATGCTCAACCGCCTGTGACAGCGCCAGATTGGTAACGCCCGGCTGCGTAACGATGCAGCGGTTTTGGAAATCGATATTGAGGATCTTCTTAAACTTGGACAGGCCGAGCGTAATCGCATCGGCGAGCGGCAGGGCGCCGCCTGAAAGGCCCGTCCCAGAGCCGCGCGGTACAATCTTCACGTTATTGTCGTGACAATACCTGAGGACGGCGGCGACCTGCTCGGTCGTTTCAGGCAACACGACGATCAGCGGCAATTGCCGGTACGCCATCAGACCGTCGCAGTCAAAAGCGCGAAGCTCTTCCTCGTCGTCAATCACGCCCTCGCCCGGCACCAGCGCACGCATAGCGGCAGCAAGCTCACGGCGACCAGCGATCACCGTCTCGTCCGGCTTCGGCATTTCCATCTTGGTAACTGCGCCCCCACTCAAGAATATTTCTTAAGCGGCATTTTGCCACGCCGTGGCGGCCTCGTCACCCCGGTCTTTAGGCGGTTTGCGGCGCGGCGCGCGGATGTGCTTCGGCAATCGGCCAATGAACGAGGGCCGCCAGCACGCCGACGACGATGCCCGCCCACCAGATCGGATCGTATGACCCGGTCGTGTCATAGAAATAACCGCCGAGCCAGACGCCAAGGAAGCTGCCGATCTGGTGATTAAAAAAGACGATACCGAACAGCGTCCCCATGTAACGGGTTCCGAACATCTGCATCACCAGGCCCGACGTCAGCGGCACCGTCGACAGCCACAACAGACCCATCAGCGCCGAGAACAGGATGACGGTCACCGGCGATACCGGAATCATGATGAAGCCGAGGATCACCAAGGCGCGCAAGAAATAGAGAGCGCTCAACAGGCTCTTCTTCCGGTAGCGGTCGCCCAGAGCCCCGGCAATGAAGCTACCGGCAACGTTAAAGATGCCGATCAGCGCCAGCGACCAGGCTCCCCACTCCTCGGCCATGCCGAGATCGGTGAGATACGCCGGCAAGTGCACGCCGATAAAGGCAACGTGAAATCCACAAACGAAGAAGCCCAGCGTCAGAAGCCAGTAGCCACGATGCTTCGAGGCCTCCCGCAACGCCCCGGAAAGTCCCGGGTCGTTTTCGACGACAGTCTTGGCGGCGCCGCGGATATCGGGCTTACCAGCGAGCGAAATCGCACACACGGCCATTACAATGCTGCCGCAGGCCAGGATCAGCAGCGACGGTAGCCAATCGATGCCCAACGTCAACAGCCCCTGGCCGATCGGCACGACCGTAAACTGCCCGGCAGCGCCCGCCGCCGTGATGATTCCAAGGCCCCAGCTTCGCCGCTCCGGCGGCAGCACACGGGCGACGGCGCCCAGCACGACGGCCATACCGCAGCCGGCTTGCGCCATACCGATCATCATGCCGGCGGTCAGGTTCAGGGTAACGGCATCGGTGCTGAAGGCCATGCCGACGATGCCGAGGCCATAAAGAGCCGCGCCACCGAAGATCACCCGACCGGCGCCCCATTTCTCGGCGATGGCGCTGGCGAACGGCTGTGACAAGCCCCAAATCAGGTTTTGCATCGCCATGGCAAAGGCAAAGACTTCGCGGCCCCAGCCAAGTTCGAAACTCATCGGCTTCAGGTACAGCGCAAACGCCGCACGCAGCCCGAACGTGAACAGGACCACAACCGCTCCCGCCGCCAGCACCATCATCGGTGTGCGCCAGGGAGAAACGTCACTTGCCTGTTCAGTGCTCATTTTTTCCTCGGGGTCCTGTCATCGTGACGAAAACATACGCCTTGCGCGCTTTCAGCCACAATTACGCGCTCTGTCACATATGTTGCGCTTACAATTCGCGAATCAAAGAACCCCAAATGAAAACCGCGCCCAACCGGGCGCGGCCATCGTGATCGATATGCGCGCCGGCCATCAGAGCCGGCGGTCGCGTCAACCCTGACGCGCCTTGAAGCGCGGGTTCCGTTTATTGATCACATATACGCGACCACGGCGGCGCACGATGCGGCAACCTTTTTCGCGCAGCTTCGCCGATTTCAGCGAGTTTCTGATCTTCATGACCCGTACCCCGGTTTCAAAAACATTTGCGCCCCCAACGCCGGGGGCCTGAGCGCGCGGAAAATACGGGGGTGGCTACGTTGTGTCAATGCCGAATAGGCGATTTCTGAACCATTTTGCATATGACTTCTTGTTCTATTCCCGTGCCGGTCCGATATGTTCATCAGGGGAATTCGAGGGAGGTGCCGATGCCGGCGCAAGATACGCCCGGCAGCGGGAGACTCAAGGGCATAGCCTGGATGATCGTGTCCACGCTGTTGCTTTCTTCCATGCACACGACCGTGCAGTTCATGTCGCCGGACATGCATCCACTGCAACTGGCCTTTTTCCGGCTTCTATTCGCACTTTTGGTCGTATTGCCGTTCTTCTGGCGGCACGGCCTTGCGCCGCTTAAGACGAAAAAACTGGGCCTTCTGACTCTGCGCGGGCTTTTGAATGTCTGCGCCATGTTCTGTTTCTTCTCTGCGCTCGGCATGACGCCGCTGCCCGACGTCACCGCCCTGTCGTTCACCGGCCCCCTGTTCGCCACGGCTCTCGCATTCATCCTCTTGAAGGAACGCATGGGATGGCGGCGCCTGGTCGCAATTCTGACGGGATTCGCCGGGACATTGATCGTCCTCAGACCTGGGTTCCAGGAAATCAGCCTGGGGTACTTTCTTGTTCTGGGCGCGACGGTCTTTTGGGGCATCTGCGTGATCATCATCCGCGAGTTGGGAAGGACGGAATCGTCCGTCACGATCACCACATATATGTCGCTGGTGATGGCGCCAATTGCCTTGATTCCGGCGATCTTCGTTTGGCAATGGCCGACGGCGACCCAGTTCATCGGCTTGGTCGCACTCGGTCTCCTGGGCGGTGGCGGCCAGATGGCGATGACCCAGGCGCTTAGACACACGGAAACATACGTTAGCATGCCGTTCGACTATCTCCGCCTGATCTGGGTATCGATCAGCGGCTACGTGCTGTTCGCCGACGTGCCTGACCTATTCGTTTGGATCGGCGGAACGGTGATTTTCGCGAGCACCGCCTTCATCACTATGCGTGAGCGGCGAAAAGTTGAACCGCCCGCGCCGAAAACCTAGAGTTCCCGGATGGACATTAACGCCTCTGCCCCGTTCGGCTGCCAGAACGATCTCTTCGACATCGACCCGGACATTCTCTATCTGAACGCGGCGTCGAAATCCGTCATGCTGCGTGCCAGCGTCACCGCCGGCCAGATTGGCGCCGCTGCCAAAGGCCGCCCCTGGACTATCAACGAAGAGACACGCCTCAATGAGGCCGAAGCGATCCGCGCCCTTTTCGCCAGCCTGATCGGTGCACGTGGCGACGATATCGCCATCCACCCTGCCGCGTCTTACGGAATCGCGACGGCAGCGAACCATCTCAATCCGGAAGCCGGGTCCAGAATCATCGTCATCGACGGTCAGTTTCCGTCCAATGTCTATGCTTGGCGCAAATTGGCAGCAAGAACCGGCGCGGAAATTTTAACCGTTCCCTGGCCCGAGGACGGCGATTGGACATCCGGCGTACTTTCCGCCATCGACGAGCGTGTGTCCATCGCAGCGCTGCCACCGTGTCACTGGACGGATGGCGCCTGTCTGGACCTTGTCAGGATCGGCGCCGCCGTCAAGGACGTGGACGCGACGTTTCTGGTCGATGCTACGCAGTGGGTCGGCGCAGCGCCCATTGATGTCCACGCCATCAAAGCGGACTATCTAGTCTGCGCTGCCTACAAATGGCTGCTGGGGCCCTATGGACTTTCCTTCATGTATGCCGCCGCCGACCGACAAGACGGCCCGGCGCTGGAAGATCATCTTTATAACCATGGCGGCGTCGCCAGCATCACCACGGGGCTCAGCTATCCCGATGCCTTTACCCCGGGGGCGCGCCGCTACGACGCCGGCGAATACCTGAACCTTGTCTCGCTGCCGATGATCCATGAGGCCTTGAAGCAAATCGACGTCTGGGGTCCGGAGCGGATCTCAGCCTACTTGGCACCGGTCACCGAGGCGAT
Organism: Rhodospirillales bacterium; assembly: GCA_965216765.1. Taxonomy (GTDB): domain Bacteria; phylum Pseudomonadota; class Alphaproteobacteria; order Rhodospirillales; family Casp-alpha2; genus UBA4479. The sequence continues at coordinate 3,505,889 of OZ244199.1, read as the reverse complement.
GGCGGCGGTCTGCGTATCGCTCGGCCTCGATCCGGTACCTACCGAGGTCCGCAGCCCTCATATCCTCGGCGTCCGCCGCAAATCTGGCTTCCCCGACGATTTCGCGGCAAAACTCGCCCAGGCAGGCGTGCACACCAGTGCGCGCGGCGGCGCGATGCGGCTTAGCCCATATCTGTTCAATACGGCAGATGAGGCGGAGCGCCTCGGCCAAGCCATCGAATCGGCTCTCGAATCGGCAGGCTGATTAGGTGCTGAACCGGCCTCATTGGCACCATGACGGCATTTCAATAAAGTTTTAGACATTAAAAATGTTTTGGTATCATATGGTTATCAGGCAAGTGTGACGGCGGTCACAGTGACGTCACGCACAGACAAATTGCCCACCAAGTCTTATTATAAATTTACCATCGCGGACCGGACATGGATGGTTCGAGACCTCGAAACGGCAACCCGCCGGTGACGGCGGCACGCAAAGCGACCGGCCTTCCCCTCAGAATAAGGGTTAAGGCAGCGGCGCCACCGAAGGAGAAGGATAGAGAGCGATGTGGATAACGGATTTCATCAGAGCAAGACGCTGGTTCTTCATGAGCCTCGTCGTCACCCTGGCGGTCCCGACGGTCGTTCTGGCGACCATGGCATCATTTGCCGAAGAGATGACTGAGTCGGAAGCCCTCGAAGTCGCCACCGTCGCCGTGAAGAATTACCTGGACGAGAACCCGCCGCGCCAAGGATGGCGCGCTACCAGCATCTACGTCGATGACCGCCAATCGGTCGTCGTAGATGTTCATGTGCCGCGCTTTGAACATGCGCAGGTTATCCGCCAGCGCAACGAACGCATTCAGTATTCCTATCTCAAACTCGCCTGCCCGCCGCCGAACGCATGGGTCTTCGATTGGTTGAATGGCGAGGATCGAATCTGGGTCAACCTGCACCATCACGGCGACACCATCATCAAAGCGCCGTGCCCGTCGAACATTAACAAAGGCTACCTCGCTGGATAATTCTCCATCGGCAACCGAACGATACCTATAGCCCGGGCACTGCCCGGGCTTCGTGTATGCGCCCCGGATTTCGCATCAGATACGGGTTGCCCCTGCCAGCCCGAGCCGCTTACATGTCCCCCACCCGCCGAGACCGGAGACTGTAATGCGCGCCATGATTTTTCCCGAGACGACTGGGATTGAATCCCTCACGATGGCCGAGCACCCGATGCCGCAGCCGGGTCCGGGCGAAGTGCTGGTGCGCATGGGCGCAGCATCGTTGAACTACCGCGACACGCTGATCGCAAAGGGGGGCTATCGCTCGCGCCAAAAACAAAAGGATCTCATCCCTTTGTCGGACGGTGCCGGTACGGTCGAGACCGTTGGCCCGGGCGTCACGCGCTGGCAGGCCGGCGATCGCGTTACCGCCTGCTTTTTTCAGGATTGGCCTGGCGGCACACTGACGGATCGTGCTGCGGAGACCGACACCGGCCGCGCCGCCGACGGCATGCTGCAGGAATACCGGCTGTTCCCAGAGCGTGGCTTGGCAGCAACGCCCCGCCACCTTGCGGATGCCGAGGCGGCAAGTTTGACGTGTGCCGGTTTGACCGCATGGTCAGCGCTGTTTCGAACAGCACAGCTGCAACCGGGCGAGACCGTCCTGACGCAAGGCACCGGCGGCGTGTCGCTGTTTGCCCTACAGTTCGCGGTGATGGCCGGCGCCAGGGTCGCCGTCACGTCATCAAGCGATGCGAAACTTGAGCGCGTCAAGAAGATGGGCGCCGAAGCCGGCTTCAACTACCGGGATAACCCGAAATGGGGTACGGCGGTCCGCGACTGGGCCGGTGGCGACGGCGTCGACAACATTATCGAACTCGGCGGCACCGAGACCCTCAAGCAATCGCTGATCGCCGGACGGCCCGGCGGTACGCTCAGTTTGATCGGTGTCCTCTCGGGTGCCAAGGCGGACAACCTTCTGTTGCCCTTCATCGTGAGCCGGGACGTCCGGCTGCAAGGCGTCACCGTCGGCCCGCACGACGCCATGGAACGCATGTGCGCGGCCGTTTCCGCTTCCGGCATGAAGCCCGTCATCGACAAAGTGTTTCCATTTGAACAGGCCCAGGATGCCTATGCACACCTGGCGTCGGGAGCGCACTTCGGCAAGGTCTGCATCTCGATCGGCACACCTGCGTGACCAAGCCGCTGCAAAGCCCGCTCCGCGCCGCTTTCTTTATGATCCTGGCCAGTGCCTTCATCGCCGGCACGACCTTGATCGCCAAGGGCCTCGGAAACGGCAGCACCGGCCCGGCGCTACACCCGTTGCAGGTCAGCGCCGGGCGCTTCACCTTCGCCTTCGCAACGCTGGTTATCTTGTCTCCGCTGCTTAAGCTGACGTTCGACAAGGTGCCGTGGCGGACGCACGCCATCCGATCTATGGCCGGGTGGGCCGGTGTCTCATGCATGTTCGCCGCCGCCGCTCAGATGCCGCTTGCCGAAGCGACGGCGATCAGCTTCCTCAGCCCGATTGCGACCATGATCCTAGCAATCCCGCTGCTGGGTGAGAAAGTCGGCCCCGTCCGCTGGACAGCGGCCGCCATTGCCTTCGCTGGCGCTCTCATCCTAATACGCCCGGGCACCGACGCCTTTCAGATCGCCGCTCTTATCGCCCTCGTGTCCGCCGCGTTTATGGGTCTGGAAGTTGTCTTCATCAAACGGTTGACCGGTAATGAGCGTCCTGCGCGCATTCTTTTCATCAACAACGGCATCGGCTGCGTATTGGCGGCAACGGCAGCGTCGTTCGTTTGGATATCGCCGACCGCAACGCAATGGCCGATGCTGATCGGTATCGGCATCGTGATGCTGTGTGCGCAGACCTGCTTCATCCAGGCAATGCGCTCCGCCGATGCCAGTTACGCGATGCCCTTCTTCTATGCGACACTGGTGTTCGCCGCGATCTACGATTTCGGTGTGTTCGACGTGGTACCGGAAATGGTGAGCATGCTCGGCGCCGCGATTATTATTGCTGGAGCACTTTTCCTGGCGTTTCGCGAGCGCCAGCGCGCCCGTGAGGACGCGTCGGCGCGGGAAACTGCATGATTACCCGCAAGCCGGGGCCATTGTCTTCCAGCGTTAACGTCGCCAGATGCAGCTTCGCGACGGCGGCAACCAATGAAAGGCCAAGGCCGCTACCCGGCGTTGAGCGGCTGCTTTCCAGACGCACGAAACGATCCAAGACACGGTCCCGTTCTTCCTCAGGAATTCCCGGGCCACCATCTGAAACTTCGACCCACGGCGCACCGTTCTGTCCCCGACCCGCTGCGACCCGGACCATCGCACCGTTCGGCGAGAACTTCATTGCATTGTCCAAAAGATTGACCACGGCCTGAGAAATCAGGTTCGGCACGCCACGCACCGTCAGACCGCTTTCGATCTCGGCCTGTAATTTCAGATCCGCTGCCTCGGCTGCCGGATCATAAAGCTCAACAAGATCGGCGAGACGTTCAGATAAATCGACGGTCTCCAGGCGCGCCCGGTCGAGACCGGACTCTGCCTCACCGATCAGCAATAATGCGTTGAAGGTTTTGAGCAGTTCATCCGCTTCGGCGACCGTTTGCTCGATCGCTTGGCGGTACTGATCCTTGGCCGGGTCCTGCATCAGCGTCACTTCGAGGCGGCTGCGCACACGGTTCAGGGGCGAGCGAAGATCATGCGCGATATTGTCGGTCACTTGGCGCAGCCCGGTCATCAGCGTCTCGATCCGGTCGAGCATGTCATTGAGGTTGCGCGCCAATCGGTCCAGTTCATCGTCGGTACCTTGCAGCGGCACACGCTGCGACATGTCGCCGTCCATGATGTCACCGGCCGTTTTGTTGACGGCGTCGATTCGGCTGAGCCAATGCCGCGACAGCAAAAGGCCGCCACCAAGGCCGAACATCAATGCCAGCAACCCGATCCAGATCATGGAGCCGCGCATACGGCTTTCCAGCCGCACCTGATCCTGCACGTCGTAACCAACCAGAAGATGGAACCCCCCGGGCAAAACGAAATGACGTGCGTGGGCGCGATGTTCGACCGCGTGCTCGCCTACGACACGCTCGTAATCGAAATCCATCCAGTCGCCCGGATTGGTGTCTCTTGGCCAAGTCGTCAGGTTGCCAGCGATGGGGTGACGCACCGGGTCCGTCAGCAGATAGAGGCTCAAACGCTGCCCTCGGGCGCGCTCCTGGATCACCTCGGTCAGCCCGACCAAGCCGGCTTGGCGATAATGTTCCGCAAGACCGGTGATCTCGGCTTCGATCGTCTCTTCCGTCTGCCCTGCAACGAAGACAGCGGTATTCCAATAAAGAAGGCCGAACAGCATGCCGACCGAAAAGATAAGGAGGACCGCATAGGCCACCGACATCCGGAACCAAGATGTCCGGACGAGCCGCGTGCTAATTAGACGCATGTAGGCGGTATCCGGCGCCGCGTACCGTTTCCAAGAGCTGCGTGTCGAACTCGCGGTCGATCTTGCCCCGCAAGCGGCTGATGTGGACATCAATGACGTTGGTCTGCGGGTCGAAGTGATAGTCCCAAACGTTCTCGAGCAACATCGTTCGGGTGACGACCCGGTCGGCATTGCGCATGAGGTATTCGAGGAGTTTGAATTCGCGCGGCTGCAAATCGATCTTCTTACCGTCACGATGAACCTCGCGCGCAATGAGATCCATCTCCAGGTCACCGCACTGTAATTTGGTCTGCGTATCGACAGCACCCTTGCGGCGCCCCAAAGCATCGACACGGGCCAGCAGTTCGGCCATGGCAAACGGTTTGACGAGATAGTCGTCGCCACCAGCACGCAGACCGGCGACACGATCATCGACCTTGCCCAAGGCGCTTAGGAAAAGGACCGGCGTTTGCAGACCTTCCGCACGGAGTTTTTCGACGAGAGCCAGGCCGTCGAGCTTCGGCATCATGCGGTCGACGATCATCACGTCAAAAACGTCGCTGGCAATCTCGAGCGCCGCCGCGCCGTTTTCGGCATGATCTGCAACGTAACCAGCCTCGGTCAGCGCTTTCACGATGAACGAGGCTGCTTCGATATCGTCTTCAACAACGAGAACACGCATCTGCAACTCCTGGTCCGATAGAGATTTAGGCCTGTTCATCCAAAAACTCCAGCATTGCAGAAAAAAGAGTGGGGCCGGTCTGGGGGAAGGAACCGGCCCCACCGAGGAACAGCGGGAGACTAAGCCGTTCCGACTGGGAGTGCGATAAAGCGCTGAGCGTCACCGCGCTTGATCAGGGCGAGGACGGACGACTTGCCGTCCTTACGTGCTTTGTCGAGTACTTCCGACACGTCCGAGGGTTTGCGTACCTCATGACCATTGGCTTTGACGATGACATCGCCGGAGCGAATACCTTTCGCCGAGGCCGGGCTGCCAGGCTTCACGCCGACAACCACGACACCTTTGGTCTTACCATCGATGCCGATCTGACGTGCAGTCTCGGAATCCAGCTCTTTGAGTGCGAGACCAACCTTGCCGTCGACCGAACCCTCGGGCACCGCTTCAGCGACTTTGTCTTCCGTTGGCAGGCGACCGATGCCGACCTTGACGGTCTCGTCCTTGCCGTCGCGCCAAAGGGCGACACGGACGTCAGAGCCGGGTTCGATGTCGGCAACGATTCTCGGCAGATCGCGCATCTTCTCGACTTCCTTGTCGGCGACCCGAAGGATCACGTCTCCGGAACGCATGCCCGCTTTGGCGGCCGGGCTATCCGGCGACACTTTGGCGACCAGCGCGCCCTTTTCATCCGAGCGGCCGAGACCTTCGGCGATTTCCTTGGTGACAGGCTGGATGCTGACGCCGAGCCAGCCGCGTTCGACAGTCCCGTTTTCCTTGAGTTCAGATACGACCTTCTTGGCCATCGAAGACGGAATGGCGAACCCGATACCGACGTTGCCGCCGTTCGGCGAGAAGATTGCGGCGTTGACGCCGACCACGTTACCGTTCAAGTCGAACGCCGGACCGCCGGAGTTCCCACGGTTGATCTGCGCATCGATCTGCAGGAAGTCGTCATAGGGACCAGCGCCGATGGTGCGTCCGCGCGCCGAAACGACGCCGACATTGACGGAATGGCCGAGCCCGAACGGGTTACCCACGGTCAGGACCCAATCGCCGGCCCGAACACCTTCGGAGTCGCCGAACGCGACAAACGGGACCGGTTTGTCGACATCGATTTTGATCAACGCCAAGTCAGTCTTGTCGTCGACGCCGATCAGGCGTGCCTTGGCTGTCAGACCGTCCTTGAAGGTGACCGTGATGTCTTCGGCGCCGTTCACAACGTGCTCGTTGGTTACGATATGGCCGTCGGCGTCAATGGCGAAGCCGGAACCGGCACCCATCATCACTTGACCTTTACCGCCCTGGCCTTGCCCGCCCGGCACGCCGGGCGCACCGAACCGCTGACCGAAGAAGCGCTCGAGAAATTCTTGCATGTTTTCCGGCGGCGCACCCGGCGCGGTCATCTGCGGCGTTGCTTGAGACTGAACCTGAATATTGACGACGGCCGGGGAGACCTTGTCGACGACATCGGCGAAACTAACCGGAGCGGTCTGCGTCGCGCTCGGCGGCATCGCCGAGGCCGGCACCGACGGCATGACCGCCGCGCCGGAGGCGAGCGCAACGCCCAATGCCAGAGCGCCGATGCCGGCTGCGCGACGACCAGCGCCAATACGTTGAAGCAAGCTTGTTTTGAAAGTGTTCTTGTTGATCATCCTAGTAATCCTTTTGTCGGGGGGGATCGACATTGCAATCAACAAATAGTGCATGCCCCCTTACATGAACTTTTCCAGCCGGTTAAATTTCGTTCATCTAAAAACGATCCATTCGGCGGCTTATTTCGTAGGAAGAGCATGAACAAAACTGCACGACAGTTTCCAACAGGCAAACCGCAGAACGGGAAAAGTTCCCCCGGCGCAGACACTTATTGTGCATTCCTGGAATCCGTGACGCCGGAGACTTTGGCGCAGATCAAGCCTCTGGTGGCAGACGACGTTCATTTCCGCGACCCTTTCAACGATGTGACCGGCGTCGACAAGATGATCGCCATCTTCGAAGAGATGTTCGAAACCATCGGCCCGTGCACGTTCGATATCCACGCGCGCACCGGTGATGCGCAGCATTGCTTCATCACCTGGACGCTGACCGGCACGCTGTTCGGCAAGCCTTGGCGTGCCGACGGCGCAAGCGAACTCCGCTTCGACAATGCCGGGCTGTTAACCGCCCATATCGACTACTGGGACGCCGCCCAAGGCGTTTATGAACATTTTCCGATTTTGGGGTCCGTTTTGCGGATGCTGCGCCGCCGGCTGGCGACCTGAGCCGCGCGCGCCGACAGTCTCACTGCAGTACGGCAAGCGGGGTAGCGTTCAGCAGGTGTGAGGTGTTGCTTCTTATTCTTCGGCTTCTTCGATCCGGATAATCATCCGGATCAGGTCGGCGAGGTTTCGCGCACCCATTTTTTCCATGACGTTGGCGCGGTGAACTTCGACGGTCCGCTGCGAGATACCGAGATCGTAAGCGATCTGTTTGTTCATCGCGCCGTTGCAGACGAACTCGCAGACATCGCGCTCGCGCGCCGTCAGAGTCTCGAACGCCTCTAACTCGTCGGCGATCGAGTCGGCCGCATTCAGCGCCGAGATGCGTTTTTCCAACGCGCGCTGCACGCTCTCGACCAGAGCCTGATTGTTGATCGGTTTCTCCTGGAAGTCGAAGGCCCCCATCTTCATGGCCTGAATGGCCATAGGGACATCGCCGTGCGCCGTAGTCAGGATGATCGGCACCTCGATCTTGTCCTCCATCAGCTGCTCCATCAGTTGCAGCCCACTCATCAGCGGCATCCGCACATCCAAAATCAGACAGCCGGTCGTTGCCACGTCGAAATCTTCGAGAAACTTCACCGCGTTCTCGTGGCTACGCCACTGCAGATCGACGCTATCCATGAGATCTTGGAATAGCTCTCGGTTGGCGGCGTTGTCTTCGATAATGTGTACGATCAGTTCCGTCACGGCGTCCGTCCTATTTCTCTAGCGGTTCATCCGAATACACGTCACGTCCGTATCGAAGCATGCCGGCAATCGAATGTGTCAAATCCAACACATCGACGGGCTTTGAAAAGAACCCGTTCATACCTGCTTCGAAGCAACGCTGCCGCGTTTTGCTTCGGGCGTCCGCTGAAATTGCGAATACGGGCATATCACCGGTTTCTGGAACGTTTCGCAAGTACCGAGCCACATCAATCCCGCTCATCCCGCTGAGACTGATATCTGTCAGAACGACATCGGGGTGTTCTGATACGGCCAACTCAACGCCTTCTTCTCCCGTGGCTGCCATGATGAGTTCGATATTCGGATAAGGCTCCAAAATATCCTTCATCAAGTGCACGTTGGCGATACTGTCTTCGATGATCAGTATACGGCCGGTCATCTCCTCGGGGACGGGTGCTGCCTTTTGGATCGGCGACTGCGCGTCGACCGGTTTCTCCGTCACGGGTAGATCAAACCAAAAAGTCGAGCCCTTACCCTCCTCGCTTTCGAAGTCGATCGTTCCGCCCATGGCGTATATCAACATCTTGGCCAGCGCCAGGCCAACGCCGGAGCCTTCGACCTCGCTCACTTCGCGGCCCAGCCGCGAGAACGGCCGGAACATTTCGTGCCGGCGCGCCTCCGGAATACCCAAGCCGGTGTCTCCGACCAAGAACCTTACCGTTTCATCGCCGATCACCTCTGCGGAGACCCAGACGGTGCCACCGTCCCGGTTATACTTGAAGGCGTTGTTAATGAGGTTGATGAGACACTGATTGGCGCGCAAAAAATCGCAAGCGACATTCGGAAATTCGACATCATCCGGCAGCCTGTTTTCCAACGTCACCGAATATTGGTTTATCAGCGCTGCCGTCATCTGCAGGCTTTCAGCGATAAGGTCGCGCGGATCGATCGGCTCGATATGGGTTTCCATGCGGCCGCCCTCGATACTGGAGAGGTCGAGAACATCGTTAATCAGGCCCAACAGATGACGCCCCCCGTTCAGGATATGCTTCATCTGACGGGTCTGGCGTTCATTGATGGGATCGCGGCCACTCTCCAAGATCAACTGCGCAAACCCGATGATGGCATTCAGCGGCGTCCGCAACTCATGCGACATCTGGGCCAGGAAGTCGGACTTGGCACGGCTTGAGTATTCGGCGACGGAGCGCGCGTGATCCAACTCGGCGGTGCGAATGCGGATGACCCGGTTGATCTCGCCGCCGCCAACCGCGGCGCCGGCGTTTTCCCGTTCCGCGTCGAGGGCCGCTTGAATGGCGAAAACGAGGTCCAGGACGGCTGTATCGTCAGATTCGCTGCTGATCGCGATCGGCCCGCCATCCGCCGCCGCTTCTTGCAGTTGCGCCGTCAGCTCCGCAATTTCCTCACGCAGCGAATCGTTTAGGTTGTTCGGCAATGTTACGCGCGCATCGGCCATATTATCCGCGTCTCGCTCAATTTTCCGGATGGTCGCGGAGTGTACCCGAGTTCAGCGGTCGGCGCATATGATGGAAGACACGTAGCTCCGCGGCAACCGCTGAACTTGGTCTCCGTCAGTCGCCGTCTTCGATTTTCGAGAGATCGTAACCTTCTTTTTCCAGTACTTCGCGGCCCCACTTGAAGGCCGACATCGCCGCCGGAATCCCGCAATATATGGCCGTATGTAGACAAATCTCGCGGAGATCACTGACACTGATGCCGGTCCTGAGCGCGGCGCGGAAGTGGTTCTTGAACTCGTCGGGACGGTTCAGTGCCGTCAGCATGCCGAGGTTCATGATCGAGCGTTCGCGGCGTGCCAGACGGCCGCGCGCCCAGCTGGCGCCCCAGCCGTATTCGCAGGCCAGGTCCTGCAGATCGCGGTTCCAATCGTCAGCGTTGTTCATGGAGCGGTCGACGTGATCGTCACCCATAACCTCGCGCCGGACCTTCATTCCTGCTTCGTATTGCTCGCTACCTCTTGGCATGTCGATGTCTCCTCACTGGTTGTTTCTGATTATTCAGATTGAGGAAACAGTAAGGCTCACCGAAACAAAAACCCAGGCTTTTGGCCTGGTTTTTCGGTGGTGGGCACGCCCGCGCGCGTTGCGCGATGACAAATAAGAGCGCGTTGCGCGATGACAAATAAGAGCGCGTTGCGCGCTACTAGTAATCTTGTCGTGCCCAAACAAAAACCCAGGCTTTTGGCCTGGGTTTTCGGTGGTGGGCACGACTGGGATTGAACCAGTGACCCCCTCGATGTCAACGAGGTGCTCTCCCGCTGAGCTACGCGCCCTGTAAACCGTTGTTTTTAAACGGTTTTTCGGATGTTGTGCCGAAAAGGCACAACATCGGCACACTTTGTACTGACGCAGGCTCCAAAACACAAGCGCCCGTTGCAAATTTTTCCGGGCCGGGTTCATGCGCTGCGTTGCCTGTGCGCAACTTGAATACGATCATGTGTTCTCCTGTTGGCGCTGTCTGTTACTGACCGCTTGTGTTCAGCAGTGTTTATGCCGAACGTGGAGCATCGTTTTGAAACGGGGGTGATATGAGCAAACCAGCTTGGCAAATTCGCATGTTGCAGATCGGACGCGATCACAGCAGGAAAGGCCTCGAAGCGGACACGGACTTGGGCTGGCGCGACGTGCTTACCCAGCTTGAAACTGAATTCCCCGAAGTGCCACGTGCAATATTCAACCGTGGAATGGATCAAAATTTTACACCCCACCAAAAACAAGGCACAGGGGTTGGGATGCATATCAGTGAAAACACACCGTGCAGCCTGAACACTGATGGATACTTCCGCTTGCTTGAGTACGAAGAACTGCAAGAAGCGCGTACGAGTTCACGTGATGCAAAACGAATGAGCATGTGGGCCATTGGGATAAGTGCAGTGCTTGCTGTTGGCAGTATCGGTCTGCAGCTTTTTGTAACGTCCACTGTGCGACTTGAACCCGTTGAGCAGGCTGGCACCAAAGCTGATTACTACAGTTACCTGCGTGATCGGGCGATCCGCAGCTATACCGACCGATAGACGGCACACATTTCAAGCCCCGACATCAATTGCGCGAGAATCGTGTTGGTTATAACGTGATCTCTACAGGCATTTGTTCGGGGGATTTCCAATGGATTTGATACGGAAGCAATTTTTACGCACTGAATTGTTTCGTCTTTTCATTGTGCTTCAGACGCTCGGCATTGCCGCTGTGACATACATGGATATGACAGTGTCTTACTGGGATTTGTTTCCGGCGATGCAATATGGCGTATGGGCTTGGGATTTTACTCGTACCTTCTACTGGCAAATGGACGGCGAACAAACGCCTTACAATTTGTACGCCGCAATATTTCTGTTTGGGCCATTTTTAATAACAAAGGCAGCGGACTGGGTTCTGCGGCGGAACTGACGTGTAGCTCCAAGCTACAAAGTTGTCTGCGAGCAAAACGGCACACATTTTCTGCTGTTGCCTCAGACAACAGCGAAGACTCGCTGTGAACACTTACTACTGCATTTTAATCTTGATTGGAATTTCAGTGCCAAGGGTATCTCGTCGGCCAAGATGCCGCATTTCCACCTCTACGTGAAAAGGCTCCGACACACCACCACCCGTAAGTTCAGCGAGTGCTTGCCTGACATCAAAAACTGGTGCGACTAGATGCAGAAAGACACCAACAGCGAGCACGCCCACAATGAGCTTCGTGCTGGTTTCAAATTTGACTTCATGAACAATACGTTTCTGTGTCATTTCTCGTCCTTTCCTGATTTCGATTGGCTTGGAGACCAAGTGCTTCCAGAGTTACGCGCACTTGTATAAATTACACCAATGATTGAAGAACTTTGCCGGTGAAGTACCAGTGCGTTTGCTCGCGCTTTGCGGCAGCACGTGTTTCCGGCAGTGCATGTATGTTTGGAATATCGATCATGTTTTCCATCGCAGTGTGTGTCGCTGCGTGTCAGTATTTATGTCTTACGCTGAACGCTGACTGGGAACGTGATGGGCGCACCGCTGAGCAATCTTGTACAGAACCGATGTCGGCTGAGATTGTTCTGCAACGGCTGCAACAGAAACCATACAATTGACCCCGCTGAACTGGCGGAGCGTGTTGGTGATATAAGTGTGTTGGAAGTTGCGCGGCGTGCTCGATGCACTGAATGCGGCCACGTTGGCGCAACAGCGCAGGTTGTGAAAAAGACTTGGTAGGTTTGAATGTACGTTGCAGAAATTGTTATTGGTGTTGGGCTACTCGTACTCAGTGGCATTACGTTTGTCGCGTACCAGCACCCTGTCCGATACGCTCAGTATTTCTTTGTTTATTTTTTCATCGGCAGTCTTGGTAGCGCTGTTGGCATTTTCATCTGGAACACGGCATTGATATTTCTTTTGTCCTTCGTTCCAACACCAGTTTCCGCCGGTGATGGTGACATCGCGTTCCATAGGTTCAAGCTTACCGATTCAGAACAATATATTGAACTTTCTGGTGCCAACGCATCCAGTAGTCGTATTTCTGTTGTTATTTATAGTATGAATGACAATTTCCTCCGCACTGCGTACACAATGGCTCAAGACATCGAAACGATCACTCCATACGAAGTCTATTTCTTGCAAGTACCTTGGGAGAGCCCAATATCAAAAACCGTCGTACATGCTCACGGGCATCGTATTGGGGAAATGCAAACAGGTACCAACATCGAGTTCTTCAGAAGAGATTTGAGTACACTGCTTACTCAAGCCATGAGTTTTTTAGAAAGCATAAAGAATGAGTAAAGTCCGTGAACGCCAGGTCCGAACGGATAAAGGTCTGAAGAAGGAGCGCACGATCATCCGGATTGTCGAACACAGACCGTCGCCAAAGCAGCTTCGGTTAATGTAGGCGCTTATCATGATGTCATGCTATGCGCGTATCATTGGATTGACATACGCTGCGATTGAAACAATACGCGCTGGCGTTGCCGACACGTTGGAGGAAAGCATCAACAGTCTACGTGTGAACAATGGTTCATTGTTATGGCTTTTGGACTGGCGCTCTACGCTGGGTTTTTGTTGAAACTTCGCAAAGTACTTTTTGGTGATGAAGCGGACACTGTTGACTGAGACAACTTCGCTGGCAATTCTGAGCATCGAAAAAATGGGCAAATACCGAATGTTCATTCACGATGTCGATAACAAGACCTGAACGATGAGATCAAGGAACTGTTGCTGGAACCACTTTGCGTAGATTGTTTACGCAGAACTCAATCAAGCACTGAACGAATTGCAAGTGGACAGCGGTTGGTTGATGGTGTTGTGGCTCGTCACACTGGTTCTCTTTTTCGGGTTCGGTTACTCAGTGTTTCGTGCGGATACGGTTGAGCGGGAAGAGAGACAGAAAAGAGAAATGAAGTACGACTGACGTTGTCGGGAAACATCTCTCGCAGCTTGTGTATCAGGTCTGACTTGCCCTGCAACGTCGAGACAACGAACAACGCAAACCCCGCAAGCGAAATTCCAATACCTGTGTACATGGCGCTGTGATTGTGCACGAACCATCCCCACGCTGTTGCGATCACTGGGATGAGTACGTACAGGATTTGAATTGGGTCGAGTGATTCCATGCTGCATCGTAACGTAATGAGAATGTGTTTGTAAGCACGTTTGAGTGTGTTGGTGCTTGCATGCTTCGCCAGAAAATTGCGCGTCATCGTGATGCGTCGCCCAACAGATTTTCACCGTCGAAAAACGCGGGCACCCTTCTCTGCCGAGTGCTCTGACAGACTTCCGGCCATCGATCCGACTGAAAGCTGCGCTTGCACGTGCAACGCGGCACTTTTTTTGCGGCCACACTGCGGCCCAAAAAAGGCTGAGCATTGCGGCCAGGTAACAGCCCGCACCATATTTGCGGCCAAGCCGATGGTGCGTGTAACCGCGTGCGTCGATCTTTGGAATGCGTGCAAACCAGCCGTCATGCCCAACAGTCGTCTTTTGATACAGAAGTACCTTTCCGTCGCATATTCGTCGTTCGTTCTTCGTCCGTGTCATTGTGGTTCTCCTTATTGTTGTAAACACACGTTATTATAACACGAACGTAGTGCTGCCGATCTACATATTTCGGGCCAAAAATGGCTGATTTCTGCGGGTTTCGAGTGCTTTGCAGCGTTGCTTACAGACAACTTTTTCGCGCAAGAAGCGGCACAACAACGGCACATAATGAGGTTGAGACAGAACTACGCGCTGACGCTCCGCAATGGTTGCAGACGGCACGATATGTAGTGTTTTTCGTGTATTGAACGCGGAAAAGTGTGCTTTTTCGCTCTGTAAGCCGCGGATTTCTGCGAAACGTGGATCGCTCCCGCTGAGCTACGCGCCCTGTAACCGCTTCGAAAATAACGGGATTTTCCGCGGCGCCGTCCGATAAGCCGTAGAACGGCAAACGACAGCGTCGGGTTTGTACTGAACCTGCTCGTGGAACGCAAGTGATTGTCGTCCCTGCCGGGTTAAAAAAGTGGCTTCCGCGCCCCGCATCATATCTGAACGAAGACCGATAAAACCGCACTTGCGGCGCTTTCCGCCTCCAATTGCAATGGTTGTGAATGCGGGATGCGCGCTCACCCCCGCGACAAAAGTGCAGCGACGTTAGTAAGTACCTAACGATAAGCGGATTGCTCGACAGGTGTACGGCTACAATAATTCCCTTCTGAGTATGACCAACGTCACCATCCAATCCACCGAAGACAAGGGGCGGCACATCGCTGCAACGCGTTCATCGCGGGCGGCGACGCCATCGACCCTGAAGATAAAATAAATTTTTACTTCGCACATGCAACAACTCATCAAATGAAATCACGAGTTCATGAAAAAAAATTAATTGTTGTTATTTGAAAAAAGTGACAATGATATTGCCGATTAAAGGGCCCCAAAAGGGCTCGGAGATCTTTTACTGAAACTTGGCAAGGACAGGTCGGAGCGCAAAGCGTATCGGCCGGATCGTGTGCGCAAGGGGCGGACGCCCCAACAATTGCGTATGCGCGCCTGCGCTCCTGCCAAAGTTATGGCGGTTAACAAACGAATAGAAGGAACATCCTTATGAAACGCATTCAAAACCGTATCGGTATGCTCATGGTAGCTGCCGCTACTGCGATCGGACTGTCGGCGCCGATGGCGGCCGATGCCGCCGATTTTGCCGGCAAGAAAATTACGCTTCTGGTCCCCTACGGTGAAGGCGGCGGCGCCGACACAATTGCACGCCTGATGCAGCCGCATCTGTCCGAAGCTCTTCCCGGGAAACCGCAGGTCGTCATCCTGAACCAGCCGGGCGGCGGCGGCGTCAAGGGCGGCAACAAGTTCGACGCAACGGCACCGAAAGACGGCACCATGCTGATCGTCGGCTCGACGTCCGGTCACATCTCTTTCCTGCTCGGCAACAAGGCCGTCAAGTTCGATCAGACCAAATGGCGTGGCGTCATGGGCCTGCCGCGTGGCGCGATCGTCTACGTCAACGGCGACAAACTCAAAATCTCCGGCAAGGACCCGAAAGCCGACGTTGAGATGCTGCGCAACAGCAAAGTCATCAACGGCTCTAAAACCCCGCTCGCGGCGGAACTCCTCGATACCGTCGCGATGGAACTGCTCGGCGTCAACAACGCCAGCGTCTTCGGTCTGAGCACCAGCCAACAGCAGCAGGCCTTCCTGCGCGGTGAAATCAACCTCAATAACGACGGCTCCGGTGCCTACACGCAGCGCGTCGAAAGCGCGAACCAAGGTGCACGGCCGACGGCATTGTTCGCCTATGGCTACATGCAAGGCGACGGCACGATCGTTCGTGACCCGGACCACCCGAACATCCCGACGTTCAATGAAGTCTATGCAGCGATCAACGGCGAGCAACCGTCAGGCGTCGGTTATCAGGCATATCTGAACCTGTATGCGACCAAAGTGGCGCTGTCCAAGGTCATCGCCCTTCCCGCCGGCACGCCGCAGGACATCGTCGATGCGCACGTTGAAGCGTTCAAGAAGGTCTATGACAATCCGAAAGTTAAACAAGGTCTCGCGACCGAATTCGGCAGCATGCCGGTCAACTTCGGTAAAGACGTCGAGATGTCCCTCGCCGAAGGTATGAACATCAAGGACGAAACCAAGGATTGGCTGAACAAGCTTCTCAAAGCCAAGTACAACGCATCCCTCTAATTCTAAGTGGCATCTCGGCGCCCCTCTCCCTCCTGAGAGGGGCGCCACTTTTTTTGCGCATTAGGCCACTTCGATCTCTAGAAAATGCCGCGATTATCCCGCTCCGCCGCCTGGACGCTCCCCGGCATGACCTCGATATTCAAGCGGCGGACTTCTTCGGCGCTCAAGTCTGCCAGCCGCTCGACAAGACCGATGAATCGGTCGCGCTCACCCGGCGCCGCCAGGCCTTCAACCAGACCATCGAACTTTTTGATGTACTGCGGGCGAGCAAAGGGCCGCGCACCGCGCGGATGCGCATCGGCAACTGCGATCTCGTCGGTCAATCGGCTGCCGTCCTTGAAGGTGACGACGGCTTTGGCGCCGAGGTCCTTATCCAGCCCATCACGTTCGTAAAAGCGATTATTCCATTCCGGGTCTTCGACAGTGGAAATTTTCCGCCAGAGCCGAACGGTGCTGGGGCGCTGCGCGCGTGCCGGCGTGTAGTTGCCGAAGTTGTCCCAGCCCCCGTCTTCGAGCGTCACGGCGAAGCAGTACATGGCGCTGTGATCGAGAAAGCGCCTCGGCGCCGTTGGATCGTAAAGTAGTTTCGCGTCCTTCGCGCCGCAGCCGGTGATGACGTGAGATTCTTTTCGGAAGTGAATGACGATACTGTCGATCTCTTCAAGATCACCGATCCGGCCCCGCATCCTGCATGCCAGATCGACCAAAGCCTGACCGTGTGAACTGACCGAATACTCTTTGGTAAAGGATTCCAGAATCGATCGTTTCGGCTCACCTTTCTCGGGTAGCGGCACGTGATAGACCTTGTCACTGCCGCCGAGCACCAAGGCGATAATACCGAAGTCGCCCTCGTAGACCGGGGCCGGACTGGTCTCGCCGCGCATCGCCCTATCGACGGCTTCAACGGCCAGTTTGGAAAAGTGCCCCGGCGCGTAGGCTTTCCAACTTGAGGGAATGCCTTTCCGTCCCTGCCGTGTCGTCAGCGAAACATGCGTCGCATAGTTGACGGCCTGAAAAATTGTCTCCGTATCCAGGCCCAGCAACGTGCCGATACCCGCCGCCGTCGCCGGACCGATAAACGCTTGGTGGTCCAGGCCGTTGGGACGGTATGGCAACCCCTTCGCCAAGCATAGATGTATCTCGTAGGCTGTTAGGATACCCCGCAGCAGGTCCTCGCCGCCTTTGCCGCATTGCTGCGCCACGGCGATGATCGCCGGGATGTTCTCGCAAGGGTGGGACGCATCCATGCCATATGCCGTGTCGTGCCAATCCAGTTCCCGCGCCGCCGCCGCATTGGCCAGGGTCGCCCATTCGCATTCGACTTGAACATCCTCCGGCATACCGTAGAGCGTCGCCCCCGGCCGGCGCGGGTGCGCCAGCGCCTGCGACCGAGTGTTTTTCACCGGGTCCCGGTTTACCGCGGCGACGGAGACGCCAGCGTTGTCGATGATCCGGTTCACCGCCATTGCCGTCGCCGCATCGTCGACGGGTGCCGGCTCACTGGCAACTTCGGCGATCTTCCACGCAAGTTGTTCGGTTTTTTCCATCCAGGGCAGCGGTGGATGGACCCTGACGTCATGCACTTTCATCGGCTGGATGCCCCAACAAGTTTTTTTGCTTTCGGCAGCATCATGGGCGCATCGACGAAAACTTAGCAAGCCAGCGCGCTCAAGAAGTACGCTGCTCCTCTAGCGCACTTGCCTTGTCGAGATGACGGCGGTTAACTTGGAACAAAGCAAGGGCCGCAGCGGTCCCGCACCTGAGCATTTTACTCGAGACGACAGAATGACAGAACCAGTGCCCGGCCCGATCTTCGACATCAGTCGTCCCGAACATCGGACCTCGCCAGTCGTCTTCGCATCGCCGCATTCGGGCAGCCGGTATCCCATGCCGTTCCTGGATCAAAGCGGCCTCGAAGGTTTGGCGGTTAGACGCTCGGAAGATGCCTTCGTCGATGAATTGTTTGCCGCGGCGCCGTCGTTCGGCGCACCGCTGATTGCGGCTCAGTTCCCGCGCGCCTTCGTCGATGCTAACCGTGAGCCGTTCGAACTCGATCCGGCCATGTTCGACGAGACGTTGCCGGACTGGGTCAATACGGCGTCGCCACGCGTTGCCGCCGGCCTTGGCACCGTTGCCAGGATCGTCGCCGGCGGGGCCGACATTTATACCGGCCCGCTCTCCTTTGCCGAGGTAGAAGCGCGTATCCGCCAGCACCACATACCCTATCATGAAGCTCTGTCGGATCTGATCGACGAGGCCCTCGACCTGTTCGGCTGCTGCCTTGTCGTCGATTGCCATTCGATGCCGTCGATGGCGGTCCCTGGCATCGGCCGCCGTCAGCCTGACGTGGTGCTGGGCGATTGCCACGGCAGCACCTGCAACCGGGATATCAGCCTGTTGGCCGAGCGCACACTTACCGACCTTGGCCTTACGGTGACACGGAACAAACCTTATGCGGGTGGTTACACCACGCGACACTACGCGCGTCCAAGCCTCGGTGTGCAGACGCTTCAAATCGAGATCAACCGCGCGCTCTATATGGATGAAACGGAGATCCGCAAGAACGCCGGATTTCAGCAGTTGTCCGAACGTCTGCGGGTCCTGGTCGCTGCCTTGGCGCGGCTGACGCCAGACCGCATTCACCCCAGCATGGCCGCCGAATAGGAGTGAAGGCATGCCCGGCAACGTCTTGGTCCGTGCCCGTACCGACGGCGACATTGCAGCCATCACAAGGATTTATGCTCACCACGTCGTGAACGGAGCCTCCAGTTGGGAGTTGGCACCGCCCGACCAGGATGAAATGGCGCGGCGCGCCCAGGCCACCCGCGATGCCGGCTATCCGTTCTTGGTCGCGGAACGCGACGGAGACGTCGTCGGGTATACCTATGTCGGCGCCTATCGGCCCAGACCGGCCTATCGCTTTACCGTCGAACATTCGATTTACATCGACGAGGCCGTCCGGCGCGGCGGCATTGGCCGTTCGCTGATGGAAAAACTGATCGAAGCATGTACCGAAGCCGGTTACCGGCAGATGATCGCCGTTGTCGGCGACTCTCAGAATTTGCAATCAATCCGATTCCACGAACTTATGGGCTTCGAACATGTCGGGCGGATCGAAAACATAGGATTCAAGTTTGGCAGGTGGATGGATCAGGTTCTGATGCAACGCCCCCTAGGGGAAGGTGCTCAAACTTTACCCAAACCTTAGTGGAAGCCAAATTTTAGGCACCCACCCATACCGCACCGCAATATATTGCAATGCACAAAAGAGAAAAAAAGGGCCGTGCCTACGGCACGGCCCGAGTGATTGGGAGGAAACATCCAAGTTTGCAACATCCGGGAGGTGATGAGTAATCATCAGTGGATGTTGCAATGCACAAGTTAGAGGATTTTTTCGCAGTTGCAAACAAAAAATATCGGATTTTTATCAAGCGGCAATTCTTGCCCAAAAACGTGACATTTTTGTCACAAGCCGGCAAAACCAGCCGCCTGAAACAAGGTCAACAAACGTTAACTACGTTAATACTTCCTTGAATCTCTTGTGGAATTCTAGTTCCGGCACCTGATGGCCATTGGCAAGCCTTTTGCTTAGCAACAGTAGCAAAGGAGCGGAATTGTGAATTCCAGCAAAGAGTTCAAACCCTGGTTCATATTGTTCTTCGCCTCGGTGGGCGTTGCGGTATTGCTTTTGTTCAGCGCGTCCGTGGCGTTGGCTTCTCCGCCCCCCGCCGGCGCCGAGACGATGCGTGCCTTCGCCACCTGCGAGCGTGCGACGGCCAGATGGGAGCGGATCACCGAAATCCCCAGCGGGCTTCTACAGGCCATTTCACTGGCGGAGTCCGGTCGTTGGTCAAAAACCGACAAGCGGGTCCGTGCATGGCCGTGGACCGTTACCTCGGGGGGGCCCGGCAGCTACTTCGCGACCAAGGCCGAAGCTATGGCAGAGGTACGCCGCCTGCAGGCAAGGGGCGTCGAGAACATTGACGTCGGTTGCATGCAGGTGAACATGCAGTACCACGGCCATCATTTCGACAGCGTCGAGCATGCGATGGACCCGGACATCAACGTCGCCTACGCCGCACGTTTTCTAGGTGAGTTGCACCAGAACGCCGACAGTTGGGCCGTGGCCGCAGGCCACTATCATTCGATGACGCCAGAACGCACCGCTTACTACCGGGGCAAGGTCGAGAAGTTCTGGGCAGGCTTGACCGGGCAAACGCCGAGCGATCTGGCATCTAAGACCGAGACAGCAGCGTTCACCCCCGCAGAACAGAAAGAGCCGGAAAGCTATATCATCACCCCCATCGACCGGGCGCGTACGGCAGCGCTAAATGCGCGGTTCCAGAAGCTCACCACTGCAACCCGCAAGCTGCGTGAAGATTTGGACCCGGAAACCCGCCGTGAGCGTCAACTGGAAGCGTGGCGCCAGGCGCGAGGCCGTGCCGAGGGTCTACAGGCACTGCTGGTCATGCGTCAGGCTGAACTGAACGCCAAGCGCGAGCGAAAACTCGCCATCCAGCCGCGCAACCGCAACGACGCCTTCAAGCAGCGACGCATGCGCCAGCTACAGGAATGGCGCATAAAAGTTTCCGCCGACAACTAAACCGATACGTCAGAACGAACGCGGCATCCCAAGTACGTGCTCGGCGATATAAGACAGGATGAGATTGGCCGAGATCGGTGCCGTCCGATAGAGCCGTGTCTCACGGAATTTCCGCTCGATATCATACTCCTCGGCGAAGGCGAAGCCGCCGTAGGTCTGCATGCAGACGTCCGCCGCGTGCCAGGATGCTTCGGCCGCTAGATACTTGGCCATATTGGCTTCGGCCCCGCAGGGGACGTTGGCGTCAAACTGCGTCGCCGCCTTGGCCGACATCAGAGCAGCAGCTTCGGTCTCGGCATAGCACTGCGCGATCGGGAACTGGATACCCTGGTTTTGGCCGATGGGGCGGTCGAACACCGTGCGCTCTTTGGCATAAGTCGACGCTTTCTCGATGAACCAACGGGCATCGCCGATGCACTCATGCGCGATCAAGATGCGTTCCGCGTTCATCCCGTCGAGAATGTAGCGAAAGCCCTTGCCCTCTTCACCGATCAGGTTCTCCGCCGGCACCGCCATGTCGTCGAAAAACACCTCGGTCGAGTTATGGTTAAGCATGGCGCGGATCGGCTTGATTTCTAGGCCGTTGCCGAGTGCTTCGCGCATATCGACCAAAAACAGCGACATGCCGTCGTGTGGCTTCGGCCCAGCGTCGCGCGGTTGGGTGCGCGCCAGCAGAAGCATCAGGTCGGAATGCTCTGCCCGGGACGTCCAGACCTTCTGGCCGTTGACGACATAGCGGTCGCCGTCCCGGACCGCCGTGGTACGTATCCGTGAAGTGTCGGTGCCGCTGGTCGGCTCGGTCACGCCGAACGCCTGCAGGCGCAAATCGCCGGATGCGATCCCCGGCAGATATTGCTGTTTTTGCTCTTCGTTGCCGTGCCTCAGCAGCGCGCCCATGATGTACATCTGCGCATGGCAGGCAGCACCGTTGCCGCCGGAGCGGTGAATGGTCTCAAGAATCGCTGCCGCCTCGCCGATACCAAGACCGGACCCGCCGTACTCTTCGGGGATCAGACAGCCCAGGAACCCTGCTTCGGTAAGGGCCTGAACGAAAGCCGTCGGGTAGCCGCGTTCCTGGTCCAATTCCCGCCAATACTCGCCCGGGAAATCTTCACATAGCTTGGCAACGCTTTCGCGGATCGCGTCCAGCGCTTCCTGGTCTGCTTCTGAAGTCATGTCTCTCCTCTACTTCCGGATTAAAGACGCGCAATTATCCGTGCGCGTCTACGCGCGCAACCTATACCCAGTCTTAAATATCCAACCCGTGACGCCGATGCAAAGCGCCAGAAACGCCAACGCCAGCGTTAGGCTCCAAACGATCTCGACATCCCCGGTGCCGTAGAAGCTCCATCGGAAGCCGCTGACCAAATACACCACCGGATTGAGTAGCGATATCTTCTGCCAGATCGGCGGCAGCATGTTGATCGAGTAGAACGTCCCGCCCAGGAACGTCAGCGGCGTGATGATCAAGAGCGGCACGATCTGCAGCTTCTCGAAGCCGTCCGCCCAGATGCCGATAATGAACCCCAGTAACGAGAACGTCACACAGGTCAGAACCAGGAACACGACCATCCAAACCGGATGCGCGACCTCAATGGGCACGAAGAATCCTGCGGTCGCCAGGATGATCGTCCCGATGACCAGCGACTTGGTCGCCGCCGCGCCGACGTAGCCGATAACGATTTCGATATACGAAATCGGCGCCGACAAAAGTTCGTAGATGGTGCCCGAAAAGCGCGGGAAATAAATCCCGAAGGACGCGTTCGATACACTCTGCGTCAGAAGCGACAGCATAATCAGCCCAGGCACGATGAACGAGCCGTAGCCGATGCCGTCGATCTCCTGAATGCGCGAGCCGATGGCGCCGCCGAAAACCACGAAATAAAGCGACGTCGACAGGACGGGCGAGAACACGCTCTGACCGAGGGTGCGCCACATGCGTGCCATTTCGAATAGGTAGATCGCGCGGATCGCATAGACGTTCATGCTGCGTCTCCTTCGTGCACCAGGGTGACGAAGATTTCCTCCAGCGAGCGTTCGCGTGTTTCGATATCGCGGAGCCGGGCACCGGTCTCGGAAAGTTCGTGCAGCAACGACGTGATCCCCGTCCGACCGGCGTTGATATCGTACGAATACGTGACCGCAAGACCGTCCTCGGATAGTTCCAGGCCACGGTCGGCCACGGCCTTCGGCATCGTCTGCAACGGCTCTTGCAGATGCACGATCAACTGCTTTTGGCCGAGCTTCTTCATCAACTCGTTCTTTTCTTCGACCAGGATCAATTCGCCGCGGCGGATGACGCCGATCCGGTCGGCCATCATCTCGGCCTCTTCGATGTAGTGCGTCGTAAGGATGATCGTGACGCCGCTTTCCGTGAGTTGCCGCACCACGTTCCACATGTCTTGGCGCAACTCGACGTCGACGCCGGCGGTGGGTTCATCCAGAAACAGCACTTCCGGCTCGTGAGACAGCGCCTTGGCGATCAGCACCCGGCGCTTCATGCCGCCCGACAGCGTCATGATTTTGTTGTCTTTCTTGTCCCAGAGCGACAGTGCTTTGAGAATTTTTTCGATGTGCGCAGGGTCGGCCGGCTTGCCGAACAAACCGCGCGAAAAGCTCACCGTGTTCCAGACTGTCTCAAACGCGTCGGTGGTCAGCTCCTGCGGCACCAGGCCAATCATGGCGCGGGTCTTGCGATAGTCGCGGACGTTATCGTGGCCGTCGATACTGACGGCACCGCTGCTCTTGTTGACGATGCCGCAGACAATACTGATCAGCGTCGTCTTCCCGGCACCGTTGGGTCCGAGAAGCGCGAAAATCTCGCCTTTTTCGATTTTCAGATCGACGCTCTTGAGCGCTTCGAAGCCGTCACCGTAGGTTTTCGTGACGCCTTGGATATCTATGATCGTTCCCATCGCCGGAAAGTAGGGAGGAAGCGCTGAAATTGAAAGAGCGGAATAGATGTTTTCATTGGAGGGCGTTACGTCTTTTCGTGCCTTCCCTCCGCACACTATGGCCTCTTCCCTGGCGTCTTGGCTTTGCCTAGGCATTCGGTCAGACTCTCTCCGCCTACCACGGATACTATGGATATTTTTGGCGGACACATGGATTTCGCAGAAATCGTTGCAGAGATAGCGGAAGAGATCGCGCCGTTTCGCGGGCAAGGACGTGTTGCAAATTATATCCCTGCGCTGGGTGCCGCCGATCCGCAAAAGTTCGGCATCGCCGTGGCGACGCGGGACGGCGACGTTTTCTCGGCGGGAGATGCGGACGAGCGTTTCTCCATCCAGAGTATTTCCAAGGTTTTCACGTTTACCCTCGCCCTCGATCTTCTAGGCGAGAGCTTGTGGCGACGCATCGGCCGCGAGCCGTCAGGCTCGGCTTTCAACTCGCTGGTCCAGTTGGAACGGGAGTCCGGTATCCCGCGCAACCCGCTGATCAATGCAGGCGCCATCGTCGTCACCGATGCGATCGTCCGGCACTTCGGCCACGACAAGGCGGTTGACGCGATACTGTCCTTCGTCCGCCGACGGGCGCGTTCCGACGCCATCGCCATCGACCAAGAGATCGCACGCTCCGAAGCCGAGACAGGCTTCCGCAATGCCGCCTTGGCCAACTTTCTAAAGAGTTTCAATAACCTGGAGAATCCCGTCGAAGACGTTCTGGATGTCTATTTCAATCAGTGCGCCATCAGTGCTTCGTGCCGCGAACTCGCGGGCTCCATGCTCTATCTGGCGAACAGCGGCGAGGACCCGTTATCCGGCGATCAGGTCGTGAGCCGGGCCGATGCGCGGCGCATCAATGCCGTCATGCTGACGTGCGGCCACTATGATGCATCGGGGGACTTCGCCTATCGGGTCGGGCTGCCGGCTAAAAGCGGCGTCGCGGGCGGTATCGTTGCGACGGTCCCAAGCCATCTCGCCATCGCGGTCTGGTCGCCCGGGCTTAGCCCGCAGGGCAATTCCCTCGTCGGCACGCTCGCCCTTGAGAAATTCTCCGCGAAGACCGGTCTCAGCGTCTTTAGGGCTTAAGAAGAGCGTCAGCGCCCCTCGCGCCACCACGCCAGCGCGGCGAAGCCGACGCCCAACAGAATGACCAGCCACCAAGGGGCCAGCGGCACGGTAGTAATACCGGTAACGGTGAACGCTTCGTTGCGCACGAAGCCGACCCAGTTCGCGCCGCCCGTCTGGCGGTCCTTCTGGACGCCGCGCACGCTCGGCATGCCATCAACCAGCCAGCGAACGCTGCCGTTGGCGGCGTCAGCCAATTGCTTGGCCGGACCGTCGGTCGCACGGAGATCGGCCAGTTCCAGGGGATTGAGCGGCCCGGCCGGTGCCAGCGCCAGATGCTCTTCGTCGCGGACCCGGTAGAGACCGACTTCGTCCACCGGCACGCGCGCCACGGCACGGCCAGCCGATTCCGCTTCCAGCGTCACGGTACGGGTTTCGCCGCTTGGGCTTTCCAAAACAACCTCGGCGTTGCCCGGCGTCAGGCTGCGCCGCTCGATCCGGATTTCGCCGTCCTCGACACGGGCGAACAGCCCTTCCTCGTCCAGTTCGGGTTCCTTCATCAGCCAGTGCGCGATACGGCGCATCAGTTCCGCCTGCGGCCCACCGCCGTCATAGCCCCGCGCCCAGAGCCACAGGTGATCGCTCGAGAAAAGTGCCACGCGCCCTTCGTCGACGCGTTCCATTACCAACAGCGGATTGCCGGCATCGCCCTGCATAAGCGTCGGCGCGACACTGGCGGTCACACCAACCTGTCGGAACCAGGCGCCCCACGTCGGCTCCAGATCGTCACGCCCCGGCACCACGGCGCCCGGCAGGCCGCTTGTTACCGGATGACGGTGCCCAGTCTCGCTGATGCGCGGCTTGAACTTGTTCTCATAAACCTCGCCGGTCGGGCTCGCCGGCAGAATGTCCGACAGCGGTGTCCGCGAGAGCGAGCGCAGCCCACCGTACTCGGGACCGACGGCCAGCAGTACCGCACCGCCGCCGCGCACGTAATTCGAAATATTGCGGAAATACGACGGCGGCAAAACGTCCCGCACCACATAGCGGTCAAAGACGATCAGGTCGAACTCGTCGATCTTTTCCTCGAACAGTTCACGCACCGGGAACGCGATCAGAGAGATTTCGTTGAGCGGCGTAAAGTCGTTCTTTTCCGGCGGGCGCAGAATGGTGAAGTGCACCAGATCGACCGACGGGTCCGATTTCAAAAGGTTGCGCCATGTGCGCTCGCCGGCATGCGGCTGGCCCGACACCAGCAGCACCCGCAGCCGGTCGCGGACCCCATTGACGGAAACCACGGCGCGGTTGTTGACCGGCGACAGTTCGCCTTCCGCAGCCGCCGCTTCGATCTCGATATAGGTGGCGCCCGCATGTTCAAGGGGCAGCGTGACTTCGTGGTCCTGATTGGTCTCGAGTTGCAGAGTGTCGCGGATCTCGCCGTCCACACTGACGTTGACGCCAACCAGACTGGTGCCGAAGCCGCCGGTTTCCTCCGACACCCGGTCCTCGACCCGGAAGCGGACGGTGACATCGTTGCCGACGATGCCGTATCCCGGCGCGTCAGCAATCACCAGACGGCGGTCCTTTTCATCGCGATCGCCGGTCACCATGACATGCACGGGACCCGCTAGACCGCCCTTAAGCGCCAGATCCGCGTCGTGAATCTGGCCGTCCGTGACGATGGCGGCGCCGGCAAAGCGCGACCCCGGCATGTCGCCCAACGCATCGCTCAGCGCCCCGGCGATGCGGGTGCCATCACGGCCACGGCGAGCGTCACCATCGCCCACACTCACCGTGCGGACTTCCATGCCTTGTAATTCGGATAGTTCCTTCGTCAGCGTTTCGACGGCTTCGGCCGTCTGCTCGCGCCGGCCACCGACCCGTTGACTGGTGGTCTCGTCAACGAGGATCAGTGCGATGTCCGTTTCAGGGGCACGTTCCTCGATACTGATACGCGGTTCCATCAGCGCCAACGCCAAAGCCGCTAAGAGCACCGTCCGCGCAATTACGCCGCGCATCCCGGCGCGGAACGCCTGCACCACGATCATGATAACGCCCAGCACCGCAAGCGCACCGATCACGGTCAGAGGCAGGGCCGGTGTCCAAAGAATTTCCGCGTTCATTGGCCGAGCCTGTTCAGGATAGCAGGCAGGTGCACCTGATCCCCCTTGTAGTTGCCGGTCAGCACGTACATCACCAGATTGACGCCGAACCGGAAGGCCATCTCGCGTTGCCGCTCACCGCCCGGCACCACCGGATAGATCGGTTTCTGCGCCGCGTCCAAGGCCCACGCCGACGCCCAGTCGGCGGAACCGGCGACAACCGGCGACACACCATCATTCACGCGCTCACCGGCGCGCTCGACCCACAGGGGTGCCCCGGCATAACGGCCCGGAAAATCATCCAGCAGATAGAAAGCGCGGGTCAGCACGTGATCGGCGCCGACGGGAATGAGTTGCGGCAGATCGAGCTTCTGCGCGACATGACGCAGCGCCGCCGCCTGCGCACCGCCGCCACGGTCCTGCGTATCGAACAGAATCGAGCCGCCATTGTGCAGATATTCCTTGATCGCCAGAGCGGCGACATCGTCGATCTCATAGTCCGGCGTTACCGGCCAATAGATCAGCGGAAAGAAAGCCAACTCGTCGCGCCCCGGTTCCACGGGTTGCGGCGGACCGAGTTCCGCCGCCGTGCGCCGAGCGAGGATAAGGGTCAGACCCTGTAGACCAAGCTCGCTCACCTGATCGACGCTGGAATTGCCGGTCTTGAGATACGCCAACCGGGTATCGAGGCTGTTTTCCATGGCGTAGTTATCGTTGGCCATCGCCAACGGGGCTGCGCCGGTTAAAACTACCAGGGCGATAGCGGTCGCCGCCCCTGCATGCCCGATGCGCCCGCCGGTCCGTATCCAAAGACCCGCCGCCATGTCGACCAGGAACAATAAGAAGGCCGCGAGGAACAGCCAAGCCGTCAGATCCTGCTCTTTCGGGGCGTCATAGGCCGCGCGCGTCGCCCCCGCCGGCACCGGCAGCGGCGACTGCTCGGGCAACGCCGTGGTTAAGTTAAGGGCGCGGCGCAAATCCTCGCCACCATATATCCCGGGCGGATGACGTTCGGACACAACGTCCGTATCGACCGCCGCCGCGTCGATCGGCTGCACATTGGCGGCTGGCGGCCCGAGACGAGCGAAGGCATCCATGATCCGCTCCGGGGGCAAGGGCGGCGTATCACCCGCACCCTGAACACCCTGACCGAGCGCCGTTAGACGCTGCATCATTTCGACGAAGACTCCGCTTAACGGCAGGTTCGACCAGGACGGCGTCGCCGACGTATGGAACAGCACGACCCAGCCGCGCTCACGGCGCTCCGCCGTCACCAAGGGTGTGCCGTCGGTCAACGACGCCCAGGTCTTGGGCGCCAAGTCCGGCGTTGGCTGCGCCAGCACTTGGCGGGTCACACGGACATCGCGCGGCGGGGTCAGGCCATCGAACGGCGACTCTTCCGAGAACGGCGCCAGCCCCATCGGCTGCCGCCAGGACATAGCGCCGCCAATGACCCGGTCTCCGGCGCGCAACGGCACCGGTAGCAATGGTTCGGGCGTACCGCCAGCCATGGCCTCGCCGCTCCGCCGCGCCAGCGCCGGGCCGGCAAAACGAATGAAAATACCGCCATCGTTAACCCAGGTCCGAACGCGATCCGCCTCTTCCGGCGACAATTCGAGACCGTCCGGCAACACCATCAACGACATCGGCTGATCGAACAGCGCCGCCAGAGAACTTTTGCGGACCGTGGTCGAGCCGGCGAGCGCACGCTCCAGATAATAAGTGTTGGACAGCAGCGGCTGCACCGACGACGTCCCATCGACGTCTACGATTCCGGCAGGGCGTCTGCGCCAGCGCTGATCCAGCAACGCGACCGCGCCTGTGTGCGCCTGACCGGCGATTTCGACCCGCTCGATCCTATTCAGAATTTCCGCCGGAGCATTGATCATGGCGTCCGCCGAGGTGGCCCCCGCCGGTATTTCCACGGACGTTTCGGCCAGCACTTGGCCTTCGGCATCCGAACCGCGCAACGTCACCAATTCCGCCTGGGTGGCGCTATAAGGGCGCTCCAAACGCACTTCGAGACCGTTTGCCGTCACGCTCGGCGGGCGCAGCAACGTCAAAGGGATATCGCCGGCACCATAAAAGGTGATGCGGCCAAGGCCTCCTAGTCGCTCGGCCAAGGTTTCCGCTCCGGGGCTATCCAGTCCGTCCGACAACCAGCGTATATCCGCCGGGCCGCTCAGGTTGCCGGCCCAATTGATGACAGCTTCGACCGACTGGCCCCGGTCGGCGGGCCACGGCAGCGGGATCAGCTTGGCAATCTCGGCGCGCGCTTCGGCCGGTCCCGGCGAGCGCACGGTAATGGCGCTTCCGTCCGAGGGCGGTGCAGTCGGCAACAGCGCCACGCTGCGTCCGGCGCGAACCGCCCGGTCGACAAGGGACAGCGCCATGGTGCGGCGTGCCTCCCACTGCTCGGCTGCCGCCCATCCATTGTCGACGACCAGCAGCATCGGGCCGCTGCCGTCGATATTCTGCTCAGCGTTCAGCAAGGGACGCGATGCGGCGAAAATGATTAGGGCCGCGATCAGAAGGCGCAGCAACAACAACCACCAGGGCGTCGTCGCCGAGGTTTCGCGCTCGGTCATCAATCCGAACAGCAAGCGGATCGGCGGGAACACGACCCGCTTCGGCACCGGCGGTGTAAGGCGCAACAACCACCAGATAGCCGGCAGGCTGAGCAGCGCCACAAGGGCCCAAGGTGCTGCGAAAGCGAAGGTGCCGATGCTCAGCATGTCAACGGCGCTCCGACTGGCTGAGAGACAAGAACAGGGACATCATGGCCGTTTCCGGTGCATGGTCGGTGCGGTGGCGTGTGTAGCCCCACCCAGCAGCGCGGGCCAGTTGCTGGACGCCTTCGATATGCGCGGCGAACACGTTCTGATAGCTCGACGCCACCGTCTCGACGTTGCCGATGACGGTCTCGCCCTCGCCTTCCGGTCCCTCGAATTGCACGCGGCCGGAAAACGGGAACACCTCCTCCGCGGGGTCGATGATCTGCACGATGTGGCCGCGCTGCCCGTGATGTGCAAAGGCATTAATGGCGAGGCGGATATCATCCAATGGCGATAGGAAGTCCCCGAACAGCACGACGCGCCCGTGACGCGGCAGCATCTCGAAGGCGGGTAGACCCGTGACCGCTTGGCGCTCGGACTCGATCTCCGACCACATCCGTGTCAGCACCTGACGTCCGGTCGCCGGCGGAATACCGGTGCCCAGCATCGAGACATGCTCACCCCCACGGATCAGCAGGGACACCAACGCCATCAACAGAAGGTCCGCGCGTTCGCGTTTGCTGGTCGGAATTTCGTCCGAATGGTAGGCCATGGATTCCGAACCGTCGCGCCACAGCCAAACGCTCTGCGCCGCTTCCCATTCGGTCTCTCGGATGAAGACGGGATCGCTTTTCGCCGATTGACGCCAATCGATACGCTGCACGGAGTCGCCGGACTCGTAACGACGAAACTGCCAGAACGTCTCACCCTGGCCGACGCGGCGTCGGCCGTGTACGCCTTGGGAAACAGTATTGGCGACCCGCTCCGCTGCAATCAGCAGCGGCGGCATTCCGGCCGCCAGGGCCTCGGCTTGGTGATGAGATAGCGCCCTTCGCGCAACCATAAAGGTGTCCCTAGGCTATTCGATTGGTAAGTGCGTCGATCACCTCGTCCAACGTTATCCCTTCGGCACGGGCAGCGAACGTCAATGCCATGCGGTGACGCAGCACCGGATGTGCTAGCGCGATCACGTCGTCGATGCTGGGGGCGAGACGCCCTTCGATCACGGCACGGGCGCGCACGCCCAGCATTAAGGCCTGCGAGGCACGTGGCCCCGGTCCCCAGGAAACGTTTTCCTGCACCAGCGCCAGATCAGACGATTCCGGACGCCCGGCGCGGACCAAATTCAGGATCGCATCGGCGACCGAATCGCCGACCGGGATCGAGCGGACCAACCGTTGTGCGGCGATCAGTTTCTCGGACGTGAAAACCTGTCCCGGCGCGACGTCTTCGTTGCCGGTGGTCTTCACCAGGATTTTCCGCTCCGCCTCGGCGTCCGGATACTCGACGTTCACCTGCATGAAAAAGCGGTCCAACTGAGCTTCCGGCAGCGGATAGGTGCCTTCCTGCTCAAGCGGGTTCTGTGTTGCCAGTACGTGGAACGGACGCGGCAGTTCGTGCGGTTGCCCGGCAACCGAGACCTTCTTCTCCTGCATCGCCTGCAAAAGTGCCGATTGCGTGCGTGGGCTGGCGCGGTTGATTTCGTCAGCCATCAGAAGCTGCGCGAACACCGGACCTTTGATGAAGCGGAACGACCGCTTGCCGGAATCGCTTTCTTCCAGAACCTCGGAGCCGAGAATATCGGCCGGCATCAAATCAGGCGTGAACTGGACCCGCTTGTCGTCGAGACCAAAAACGGTGCCGAGGGTCTCGACCAGACGGGTCTTCCCGAGGCCTGGTACGCCGATCAAAAGTACGTGACCACCGGCCAAAAGGGTGATCATGCTCTCTTCTACGACGTTTTCCTGACCGAAGATCGATTGTGCGACGGCGGCCCTGGCGGCGACCATACGCTCGGCGAGTGCCTCGACCTCGGCAACCGCGCCCTGGCGCTCCGCGCCGTTCACGCTATCTTTATCGTTAGAAGTCGTTGTCTCCGTCACGGTGCAGCGCTCCTTTGTTATTGTGTCTAAAAGCGTAGCTGAGAATGGTCCTTCGCGAAAAGAGCGAAAATATGTCGTTCAAAGAAGTCTCGTCGGTTCCGTGCCCTCCTCCGGGCGGTATCGACCTCACACCAAGGCAAAAACTGATCGGCGCCGTCGATATCCATATAAATCGTGATGGCACATGGCATCATCAAGGTGTCCCTTTTACAAGACACGCGTTGGTGAAATTGTTCGCATCCGTTCTGCGCCGCGACAATGACGGCCATCACTGGTTGATTACGCCTGCCGAGGCGGCGCGGATCACGGTTGACGATGCGCCGTTGCTCGCCGTCGAAATGCAACGCACCGAGAAAAACGGCTCGCAGGTGCTGAAATTCCGCACCAATGTCGACACCTGGATCGAAGCCGGACCGGACCGGCCGCTGCGAATCGACGAGGCGGCGGACGGCGAACCCCGGCCTTATCTGATCGTCGCCGACGACGGCCTGAGGGCCCGTTTGCTACCGGCTGTGTTCTATGAACTTGCCGAACAGGCGTTTGAGGGCGATATCAATGGGAAGGCCCGTTACGTGGTCGAAAGCAACGGCGCCCGTTTCGACATCGGCGCCACGGAGGAGGAGGCCTAGTGCAGCGTGCAACCGTCATCGAGCGTCTCGATGGCTCATTCGAGAATTTTGGCATCCGCCGGTTCCCACGCGGGGATCATGACCTGAATCCCGAGATGCAGCCCGACGGCAACCTGCGTGAAGCCGCCGTGCTGGTGCCTCTGGTCGACCGCTCGGACGGCATGACCGTGATGCTCACACGTCGCACCGATCATCTGGTTGACCATCCGGGACAGATCAGTTTTCCAGGGGGCCGCGTCGAGCCCGAGGATGCTTCGGTCGAAGCCGCGGCAATTCGCGAAGCCGAGGAAGAGGTCGGCTTGGCCCCGTCCCTGGTGCACATCGTCGGCAGGCTGGATCAGTACATCACGCGAACTAGCTTTTCCGTCGTACCGGTGGTCGGCATCGTCGAGCCGACCTACACGACCACCCCCGATACGTTCGAGGTGGCGGAGGTATTCGAAGTACCTCTGGCATTCCTGCTCGACCCAGCCAATCACCAGCGTCACCACCGCGAGTTTCGCGGTATGCGGCGTGAGTTCTACGCCATGCCCTATGGAGACTATTACATCTGGGGGGCGACTGCGGGTATGATAAAGAACCTGTACGACGTCCTAACAAACTAGGCGGTAAGTATCATGGTCCGTATATTCTTTACCTACATCCTGCCGCTCATCGGCCCGTTTCTGCTGTACATGGCCTGGAACGCCTACGCCAAACGCCGTGCCCGCGCTGCCGGCGGCGAGGAGCCGAGCCTTGAGAAGGCACATATCTTCTGGTCGCTAATCTCCGGGTTCGTGTTGATGGCGGCAATCCTCGTCACTCTTGCGATCACCGGTGGCGACAGCCCGGATTCCGGCCGGTATATGCCGCCCCGGCTCGAGAACGGAAAGATCATTCCGCCCAGCTACCAGAAAGACCCGGCGCAATGATCTCGCTGAACGCCACCCGGGAGCCAACCGGTAAGTTGGACCCTGAGCCGTGGTTGACCGACCCCGTGACTGTCAGCGTCCTTGATGCCTTGGAAGCCGGCGGCGCGGAAGTGCGGTTCGTCGGCGGCTGCGTCCGCGATGCTCTGGCGAAAAAACCGGTGCACGACATCGACCTCGGCACGGCGGACAAACCTGAACAGGTGGTCGCACTTCTGAAAGCCGCCGACATCCGCGCCGTCCCAACGGGCCTGCAGCACGGCACCATCACTGCCGTGACAAAAGGTAAATCGTTCGAGATTACGACGCTCCGGCGTGACGTGGAAACCGACGGCCGCCGCGCTGTTATCGCCTATACGGACGATTGGATCGTCGACTCGTCCCGGCGCGATTTCACCATCAACGCCATGTCGGCCAACCGGGATGGCGACGTCTATGACTATCACGAAGGTATCCCCGATCTGGCGCACGGGCGGATTCGTTTCATCGGCCGTGCCGACGACCGCATCCAAGAAGATTACCTGCGGATCTTGCGCTATTTCCGCTTCTACGCGCTGTTCGGACGGCCACCCTATGACGCCGCGGCATTTGCCGCCTGTCGTAAGCACGCCCAGGGATTGGAAGACATATCCGCCGAACGCATCTGCTACGAGCTAATGCGTACACTCGGTGCGACGGAACCGGCCGAATCCTTCATCATCATGCGGGACGCCCATGTGCTGGACGTCGTGCTGCCGGAAGCGACCCAGATCGGCTCGCTACGATCCGCCGCCTGGCTGGAGTCCCGCGGCCTCGTCATGGACGGCTTGGCACCGTCACCGCTGCGCCGTCTGGGTGCGCTGATCGCCCCCAACAGTGATGCCAAGGCCGTCGCCGAACGGTTGCGTCTCTCGAACCAAGAAAGCGCGCGCCTGGCAGCGCTTCTAAAGCTGCTGCCGGCGATGAAACTTCCGACGGATGCCGTGACCACACGGCGCATGATGCATAAAATGGGCGCTGAGGCTGTCGTCGATGCTGCGGTGGTGTCCTGGGCGTGCCGTCTTGCCGACATCGGCAAGTTACCGCACGACGAGAGCCAAGCCCGACGAGAACAGCTCGAAGTGGCGCTCTCCTGGGAGACCCCGTCCCTGCCCATCGACGGTTCCGACGCCAAAAAAGCAGGCATCCCACACGGCCCCGACATCGGTCACGCACTCCGCACAGTCGAGGATTGGTGGGCGAATAACGATTTCGAACCCGATCGCAAGGCTTGCCTGATAAGGCTTCTAGAGGTGGCGTCAGAAATGAACAAACAAGGATCGGCAAACACATGACAAAAATACGCATCGGTTTCGTCGGCGACAGCCTGATACTCGGCACCGGAGACGAGGAATTTCTCGGCTGGCCTGGACGCGCCTGTCAGCGGGAAGTTAAAGCGGGCCACGACGTCAGCCTATACAATCTCGGCATCCGCTCCGACACCACGACCATGATCGAATCACGTTGGCGTGCCGAGGCCGAGGTCCGGCTCAAATCTGAAAACAACTGTGTTCTCGTTTTCTCCTTTGGTTGCAATGATATGGCGATGGAGAACGGCAGCCTGCGCAACACGCCCGAGGACGCTTGTGCGTCCGCCCGGCGCATGATCACGGAAGCAAAAGCATGGCTGCCGACGCTCTGGGTCGGCCCGTTAGCGGTCAACGACGACGACATGCCGTTTTCAAGCGCTCCAGGCCGTGAGCGCTTTCTTTCAACCAGCCGGAACGCGATGTTATCCGATCAGTTTAAGGAAATTGCCGACGAGTTGGACGTACCGTATCTGGACATCCTCACACCGCTGGCGTCGAACCCAGAATGGTTGAACTGTTATAACAAGGGCGACGGTGTTCACCCTAGAGGACGTGGCTACGCTATGATCGCCGAACACATCATCGGTTGGGACGCCTGGCGAGCATGGTTCGATGGCTGACCCCGACGACACTCGCATTCGCGACACCATTCTGACGTTGGTCACCGCGCGCGGTGCGGGCAAGACCATCTGCCCGTCTGAAGCTGCGAAGGAGATGGATTCTGAGAACTGGCGAAGCCTGCTGACGACAGTCCGGCGCACGGCGCAAACCTTGGCCAAGGAAGATCGGATCGCGATCTACCGCAAGGGAAAGCCCATCGAACCCGACGCCATGAAAGGCGTTATTCGGCTGGGGTTAAAACCTTAAGGGGCGGCGCGTTGCTGCCGCTCATAACCGCATAACCGGCATCGTCGATCTTTAGGCATGACAATGCGGCAGTGTGCGTGATCGGATCGGTGCGCACCACCCGCGCCCGGATTTCGACCAGGTGCGGCGTTGCACAGCGGCGGTAATCGTCTTCCGAGATTAAACCATCGATCCACAAAAGCGCGCCGGTCGCCAAGCGGCCGATCTTGTCCTCGATCAGAAAACCGCCGTAGCTCCACTCGAGCGTGCGATAAGTCTGACCGCCCACACGAATATAGAATTGTGTTTGAGGCACGCGGACGTGCTGACGCCGTTCAGTGCTATACCCTGCAACCTGTTCCATATTACCCCCAACAACTGGCTGCCCCCAGGAGCGGCCAGATTGACGGTTTTATGGCATGTTTGCTGTGACGGACGTCACCCGGTGGGAACAAGAAGGTTTCTAAAAAGATCCCAAAAAACAACTACACCCGACCATGAACAGAATTAATCCAAAGACCCAACAACGTTTCGAAAGTCTGGCATTGCGTACACTTTCCCTGCGTAAGGACCTCTCCTTATCGCTAGCCAATTTCTGTTCAGCTTCGATCTGTCGCCTCTTCTCATCAGAACCCGTCTGAGTGAGGTTATGTTTGCATTTTAACACTGCACTTTTTCGTTCTTCCGCGCATGCGTCATTTTGCAAGCACTCATGTGCAAAATAGGTTGCTAGTGCAACAAGTGTTAGCCCCAAAATAAAGCTGGATACGCCAAAGAATGGTAGCAAAGAAAAATTCTCTGAAGATGTATTCCATTCGATTGTTTTGAATGTAGGAACAGCGACCAATGCTCCCCCATTCAGCAAAAAGAGCATGTTTAGCGCTAGTCGTGCGAACGAATTTGAGAATTCACGAGACTTGATATAACTCTCGTGTACCGGATCAACATCCGTATGCCATCCCTCTAGATAAAGCCGATGGGTTTCATGGCTAGCGGAAATCTTTTCGATTTCCAGCCGAGCCCGATCAATCTCAAGCTGAATGCTTCTTACTGAATCGGCGCTGGCGTCGTCACTCACGCATTCACCTCAACTGAATTCTACCCAGCGGGAACAAGCACCTGACCGATCATCAGCGGCCGCGCCGTCCGATAAGAGGTGCACGAATTGACCACCACACCGGTATTATCGGATTTCACGTCCGCATCCACCGGCAAGACACCGGACGGGTTCGCAATACGGATATCGCCGGTCGTCGGACGGCAAACGCCGTTCGGCACCGATCCAGGGATACGGCATGCCGCGCCCAGGCACATGGCACCCGTCAGGGGTGAAGCGCGATGCACCTGCTCCATCGAGACGATACGCGTAATGATGTCGCAGTCGTCCGCGGCGATGTCGACACCGGCCAGCGACGTGGAAGCGATCGGCTTCCCGACGATGCCGATTTTAGGCGTCCCCAACGGGACCCCCTCCGGCGTATCCGCAAATCCCATGGCAACCCCCGCGTGGCGGCGGATGGCGTCGATCGCGTCCATGAAGTCGGTATCGCCTTCCAGTTCGCCAAAGCTCTCGGCGCCGGTTTTGCCCAGACGCTCAGCGGCGACGAAGACGAACGAATTGGTGGCGTCGATCAGGGTCGCCTCGACTTTCCCGACACCGGGTACGTCGAGAACATCGAGCACATTGCCGGTCGGCAACAGATGCCCGGTCGATGCCCCCGCCGGCGCCATGTAATCGAGCCGGATCACGGAGCCGCCGCCGGCAACGCCCGGAATCTCGAAATCGCCCTGCGGCTGGAACTGACCGTCCTTCACCTCGAAGGTAGCGTGGTAAATCTTAGAGGTGTTCGTGTTAAAGACACGAACGACCTGCTTGCCGTCGACAGGAGCCATCAGCCCGTTATCGACCGCAAACGGCCCCACCGCCGATGATAAGTTGCCGCAGGTCGCGGCGTAATCGACCTCGGCCTTGCCGACAACGACCTGCGCGAAGGTGTAGTCCACGTCCGCCCCCTCGACGTCCGATGGCCCGACGATCACCGCCTTGGACAACGACGAAACGCCGGCGCCCAAACCGTTCAACTGCCGGCCATAGGGATCGGGGCTGCCGATCGCGTGCAGGAAAATTCGGTCGCGTACTTCGCGCCCCTCGGGAATGGCGTCATCGCGGAAGAAAATCCCCTTCGACGTGCCGCCACGGTAAAAAGTTCCGGTGTAACCAATCTGTGTCATGGCGGGAGTTTAGTGCCATGCACGGCAGTCGGCAATCACGATACGCGCTACGCGTCGATCAGCCGTCCTGCCATCTCCGCCAGCGGTATATCCCGGCGCCCCTTCAGCGACACATAGACGAATTTCATGTCCGTGCGCTGGCGCACCATGCGGCCCGGATACGGGTGATAAACCAACTCATCCGACGCAAACGCCGGTGACGCGGTCGCCACCTGATAGGCGTCCTCGATAGCGACATCTACCAGCTTAAGAGACGGCCCACCGCTCTGGTCCTTGATCTCGAACGGCACTTTGGCGAGACGCAGAAATCCGTTCTTGTCGTCAGCGGCACGGAAGCCCGCGATGAAGCTGTCGATAAAGTCCTGCACGGCATCGTCATGGGCAACAACGCCGCTCCCAGTGTTGATCGGATGCGAATGCAGGTGATCCGGCCCGGCGTGGTTGTGATCGCGCGGATGCACGTGTTCATGCGCGTGTTCATGGTGATGATGCATATGTCCGTCGTGCGGCATCTTTTCGTTCCCCCTCAACCAAAGCTCATCGGTTTGTCGATGATCGACTTGTGCGCGCCCATCTTATTATGCGCCACGAGCGTGCCGAGCACATCAACGATGACGCGGGTCGCGAACAATGATGTGATGTCCGATGTGTCGTAAGGCGGTGAGACCTCGACCACCTCAAGACCACAAAGCCCTTCCGCAGCAACCTTGCCGACCAACGCCAAGGCTTCGCGCGGCAGGAAACCGCCCGGCTCCGGCCATCCGGTCCCCGGCACGAAGCCGCAATCGACGCAGTCGATATCGAAGCTCATGTAGACGGCATCGACGCCGTCCCACGCCGTTTCCAGCGCGATCTCTGCGACCTTGTCGATACCCAATTCCTCAACGTCCGACATGGAGATGATGGTGGTGTCGCGCTTGCGCGCTTCGACGACGGCCTCGCGCGGCACCTGCCAGCCGCCGATGCCGATCTGCACCAGATTCTTCGGTTTAACGTTCGGCATGTTGGTGGCATGGAACCACGGCGTCGTGTGCATGCGCTCGTCCAGGTCCTTTTCCTGGATGTCGGCGTGGCGGTCGAAGTGCACGATGCCGATGTTCTTGGTCGTGCATTCGGCGATGCCGCGCACCGTCGGAAAACCGATGGAATGATCGCCGCCGACGACGATCGGCATGGCGCCCGACGAGAACACGTGGCTCATGGCTTTGGAAATCTGATCGAAGGATTTCTCCAGGTTGGCTGGGATGGTGAACACGTCTCCGGCATCGCAGAGCGTCATCTGCTCTCGGAGATCGACACCCATCTCGTAGTTGTAGGGCGTGTAGAGCGCCGAGATACGTCGCACGCCCTGCGGGCCGAAGCGTGTCCCCGGCCGGTATGTGGTCCCGCCATCGAACGGCACACCCAACACGGCGGCGTCGTAGTTGGCAACTTCGCGCACGTCTTCGACGTAGGGTGCTTTCAGAAAAGTGTTGATGCCCGCGTAGTGCGGCAATTCGCCACGCGCAAACGTCGGGATCGACTTGTCCTCGATGCTATCGGCCCCGGCGAGCCCCATTTTCAGAGCCCACTCTCGCTCCTTGGCCCAGCCGTCGCCGGGGATGTCCTTTTCCTTGAGCGCGGCCTTCCAGCCCTTGAGTTGCATCTTGTCGAAATCCGGGTGATGACGCCGAGGCCTGTCGGGACCGGGCGTCTCAACAGAGCCGGCAACACGGCGGCGGCGGGCGGTCGGGTCATTGAACAGCATGGTCTGTTTCCTCTTCTTCTTGGTCTTGCAAACCGGCATCGGTTGCGATGGAGCCGTCTTCGAGCGGCAGGTCGTATGTTATCGTGGCGCCGAAGGCATCGGGTGCCTGTGGGTCCCAGCGCGGCTTGTCGAATACTAAAAGCCGTGTGCCGAGACGGAAACCTTCCTTAAGGTCGTGCGTCACCATGAAGATGGTCATGTTCCGGGAACGCCAAAGATCCAGCATGATGCGATGCATGTCGGCACGCGTGCCCGGATCGAGGGCGCCGAACGGTTCGTCCAACAACAGTACTTTCGGCTCGGCCAGCAGCGCCTGGGCAATGGCAAGGCGCTGCTGCATTCCACCCGACAGCGATTTCGGATATAAGTTCCGGGCGCGGTCAAGGCCCACCGCCGTCAGCATCTCCTCGACATCTTCCAGCGCTTTTCCCCGTGCCGCGCCGAACATCCGCCCGACAAATGGGGAGGCCCGCAGCTCTCGCGACACGATCAGATTCTCGGCGACCGTCAGGTGCGGAAACACGGAATAGCGCTGGAATACGACACCCCGGTCGGATCCTGGCTCCAATGCCAGCGGCTTGCCGTCGAGCAGGATCGCACCGCGATCTGGGAACTCTTGGCTGAGCAGCATGCGCAGAAAAGTCGTCTTACCGCAGCCGGAGGCGCCAACGACGGCACAGAAATCGCCTTGCTCTATTTCCAGGTTCACGCGCTCCAGCACGCGAACGTCGCCGTATTCCTTTGAGACATCGCGGA
This sequence comes from Rhodospirillales bacterium, assembly GCA_965216765.1. Taxonomy (GTDB): domain Bacteria; phylum Pseudomonadota; class Alphaproteobacteria; order Rhodospirillales; family Casp-alpha2; genus UBA4479. The sequence goes on along the minus strand of OZ244199.1, from coordinate 3,465,884 downwards.
CGGAGATCAGGCTCATAAACCGCCCTCCTCAGCCTGCCAACGGAAGCTCCGCTGCGCCGTCAGCTTGAGCATATAGTCCAGCGCAAACGCCAGCACCGTGATCCACATGACGTATGGAATGATGACGTCCATCGCCAGATAGCGGCGGACGAGAAAGATGCGGTAGCCGAGACCTTCGGTCGAGGCGATGGCCTCGCTGGCGATCAGAAACAACCAGGCCGGGCCGAGCGACAGCCGGAGCGCCGCCACCATGCGGGGCAGTGCCTGCGGCAACGCGACGCGGGTGACGATCTGCCACGTGCTGGCACCCAACGTTTGCGCCTTAATGAGAAGCTCGGTCGGTAACTGCGCGACATGGAATGCGACGTCGCGAATCATGAAAGGCGCGATACCGATAACGATGAGGACGACCTTGGCAACCTCGCCCAGGCCGAAAACGATGAACAGGATCGGCAGCAATGCCAGCGGCGGCACCATGCAGATCATGGTGACGAATGGGCCGAGGCCGGCGCGGATCAGCGGTAACAAGCCGATGGCGATGCCGGCCACGAGACCCAATGCCGTAGAGATCGCGAGACCGATGAAGAGCCGGATCAAGCTGGCCCCGGTATCGACCCAAAGCGTGTACTCGCCCTTGCGGGGATCCGGCTCAAACGCAAGCCGCTGCACCGCATCGGCGATAGACGCCAACGAGGGCAGCAACTTGTCGTTCGGGTTTTCCGCAAGCCGTGCATCGGACGCAATGACATAGGCGAAGACCACCAGCACGAACGGGAGGGCGCCAAGGATGAGAGCACTCGCCACGTTCGGGGTCCGGTTGATCAACCGCTTCATGTCAGTTCCATCCCCTGCACGTCATAAGGATTAAAGCTTCCCGTCGGCGGCCATGGCCATGTAGCTGGGATCGAAGCGGAATTTGATGTTGCCGCTGTCACCCAGGGTCTTGCCGGCCGGGAATGCCATACCGACGTAGTCTGGGCTTGGCGCACCTTCGCCCAGGATGCCGTGCGCGAACAGGAATTTACGCACCGCATCCATGGTCTTGATCAACTCGATGGAATTTGTGAACGCGACTGCGTCGGCGGGATCGTAGAACATCTTGGTCGTCGCGATCTGGGCGTCGTAACCGGCGAGATCGGTGCCCGACTGTTCGGCCATGTAGGTCCGCGCCTTTTTACCTTCCGCATCGTCTTTCATCATGATCGACATGGTCTCGTACCACGCACCTACCAGCGCTTTACCGAAGTTGGGATTCTCGGCCAGCGTTTCCGTATTCACGACCATCATGTCGATGATCTCGCCGGGGATATCGGCCGACGTATAGACCGTCGTCGCCCCCGGCTCGGCGGCGATTTCCGAAAGTAGCGGGTTCCAGGTGACGACCGCCTTGACGTCCGGCGTCTTGTAGGCGGCGACGAGATCGGCGTCCGACGTGTTGACCACGGTCAGGTCTTTTTCCGACATGCCGACGCTGTCGAGCGCGCGCGCCAACAGATAATGCGACACCGAAAGCTCGACTAAATTCACCGACAGCCCCTTCATGTCGGCAATAGTCTTGCCTTCCTTCAGAATGACGCCGTCGTTGCCGTTCGAGAAGTCACCCACGATCAGCGCCGTGGAGTCGACGCCGCCGCCTGCCGGGATCGACAGGCCGTCCATGTTGGTCATCACGCAGCCGTCGTATTGTCCGGCGGTGAACTGGTTGATGGACTCAATGTAGTCGTTGATCTGTGTCACTTCGATGGTGATGCCGTATTTGTCGGCCCATTTTTTAACGATGCCCGCCTCGGCCGCATAGGCCCACGGCATCCAGCCGACATAGATCGACCAGGCAATCTTGAAGTCTTTCTTGGCAGCCTGTGCCGGTACGGCGGCAGCCACCAAAACGACCGCGAGGGCCGCGATTCCGGTACGGAAGAATTTACGCATGTTGAAGCCTCCTGCTTTTGCGAGGAGGCCTGCATTTAGAATAGTCGTCGTCCACGGCGGTCACAGACCCCACTCGCAGGTATATCTCCCGGGATTTTGTCCCGCCGTGGCATTGCGGCATGTCGGCCGCAACGTGCATCTCTCGGACCAGCACCGCACAAAATACTTGCGCAGCCGGAACCCTAGACGCCCTGCTGTATGAAGTGAGGGGCAAATGCCGTGCCAGCACGACAGGCGACGCATATCATATTGATATTACAGCGCTTTTATCGTTAGCACTCGATACCGCTGCATCTGAACGGCACCCAAATAGCTTAAATAATAACCACTATTTACAGTGGTGTTTGTTTTTTAAGCAAAAACTAGTCGCGTGGCCCGAGGAAGAACCAGGCGATCACGCCCAGCAACGGTAGAAGCAGGATGATAACCACCCAGAATACTTTCTGGCCGGTCGTCGCCGTGGTCGAGCCTATGGTTTTGACGATCGCGTAGATATCCGCGATCAGGATCAGCAGTCCGCCGATGCCAATGCCTTCGATTCCCATGAGGAAACTCCGTTCTTAGTTAATAACCGTCACCCGCGTAAGCGGCGCGAAATAAATAGCTATTATCGGAAGTAAGTAGAATTGTGGACAAACGCAACTTTCCCATCTCACTCCGTCCGTCACCTTGAACTTGATTCAGGGCAGGTTTGATTGGCTTTTTACCCTCGCGTCAGCCCGCCCACATGGCGTCACCCTGAATCCTGAAACAAGTCCAGGGCAGGCTTGATTGGCCGTTGTCCCTTGCGTCATCCCACCCACATGGCGTCACCCTGAACTTGATTGACGATTATCCCGTCAGGTCATGTACCAAATTTAGCGTCATCCCGGTCGCGAAGCGCACCGGGATCTTAAAGCCCCGGTGGTCGACACTCAAAGGTCCCGGCGCTGCGCTACGCGCCGGCCGGGACGACGCATGAGCAACTCAAGGCCACGCCACGTCGGGTGACAGGTTCATCAGGATGGCGTCGAAATAGTGGGTAAGGAAAATTTATATTTCTGACCTAGAAAAACGGTTGGTAGGGCGGTAGGATTCGAACCTACATCCACTCAGCGGGCACCGGGGTCCAGCCGGTCCTAGATACTGAGCACTCTATCCAATTGAGCTACGCCCTGAAAAAACGTTTTATTAACTTGATATTAACTTTCAATTAATTGTGACGTTTTTTATTTGAAGCCCCTTAATCTTCGTCCAGCCTGACAGTAGATCTTCAGATCGGCCCTCGAACTAATCCTACACATTCTACCGACTAGCCTAAAAAGCTGACAACAAGATCGAAAGGCGAACAGGCGAAATAAATTACGAGAATCCTAGTTGACTTAGACTATCCTATTGAAAACAATAATTTTTAATTTTTGAACGTGTAGGGAAAATGGCTTGATAAGCCGATAATTTGAGTGCCAAACAGCCTCCCAAATTACTTTTTTCTGAACCCAGATCTACGAATCAATTAAAAGACTAATTTTTGTTTGTAGCCAACGCACTTCAAGGCCACGCCACGTCCGGCGGCAGACTCATCAAGATGGCGTCGACATTGCCACCGGTCTTGAGGCCGAAAATGGTGCCGCGGTCGTACAGCAAATTGAACTCAACGTAGCGGCCGCGCTTAACCCGCTGAGCCTGCTTTTGCTCAGGCGTCCAGCTGAGGTTCATCTTGTCCCGGGCGATATCCGGATAGACCTGCACGAACGCCGCGCCGACGTCTTGGGTGAAGGCGAAGTCGGCCCCCCAATCGCCGGTGAAGTGATTATCGTAGAAAATGCCGCCGACACCGCGCGCCTCGTCCCGGTGCGGCAAGAAGAAGTACTCGTCGCACCATTTCTTATATTTGTCGTAGAGATCCGCGCCGTGCGTATCGCAGGCTTCCTTGAAGGCGCCGTGAAAGCGTGCGGTCTCGGTGTCTTCGGGGAACACCGGCGTCAGGTCGCCACCGCCGCCGAACCAGCCCTGTGTGGTCACGATCATACGCGTATTCATGTGTGCGATCGGCACTACGGGTGAACGCGGATGGATCACGACGGAAATACCCGCCGCCCAAAAGCGCGGATCCTTGTCGGCACCGGGAATCCGCCCTCGAAATTCCTCGGAAAACTCGCCGTGAACCGTCGAAATATTGACCCCGGCTTTTTCGAAGATGCGGCCTTCGCGCATCACCGACATGGTGCCGCCGCCGCCGCCCGGCCGCTCCCAGGAGGTTCGCTCGAACGCTTTCGGCTCGAAATCCCGGTTGAGATCGTGCGCATCGGCATCGTTTTCCAACGCTTCCAACCGGTCGCACAACCGGTCACGCAGTTCAGCGAACCAGGACTGCGCCTTTGCTTTATGCCGATCCCCGAAATCTTCGGAACTCACCTATCGCCCTCCCCATTTCCGGCGGGCATTGTTTCGGAGCCGGGCAGCGCTTGCAACCGGCGAAGCGCCTCGAACACGGCAATCGCACCGGCAACGGCGACATTCATTGACCGCACACCCGGCTTCATCGGCAGGCAGACGCGCGCGTCCGCCGCATCATGGACATCTTCCGGCACCCCGGCACTTTCGCGGCCCAGCAACAACGTATCGCCCCGTTGGAACGCAAAAGACGTCAGATACGAATCCCCCTTGGTGGTCAGCAGAATCAGCCGTCCCGGCCGTTCGGAAGCGGCTCTGGCTGCCTGAAAAACCGTCCACGACGAATGCCGCTCCATCATCGCCTGATCTGCGTAATCCATGCCGGCGCGGCGCAGTTTCTTGTCATCGAAGACGAACCCCGCCGGTTCGATCACCTGCAAAGGCACGCCCAGGCATGCGCAGGTGCGCATCAGACTGCCCACATTCTGCGGAATATCGGGCTGATAAAGCGCCAAAGAGAGAATATCTCGCGATTCCGTCACCATCTTTTCATTACCCGGCAATAACTCCAAAAAAGGAACCCAACATCAACTTCGGACAGCCCACTGCACATATCGATATGGCCTCCCCTGAACCTATCTAAGGCCTTGCAACGTTTGGGTCATCTATTATAACCAAGCGAACGGTCACCGTGCCCTGCGCCGTGCGCTTTTGGGCCTTTGATCGGCGGGGGTTGAGCGCCCGCGCAAACAACGTTTCGGTCGTTCTTTGACCGGACGATGGGGACGACAGAACGAACGGCGGACTGCCCCACTGCGGGCGGCGCTGGTGATTTGGTTTACTGAGGGGATTCTTCATGAGCGAAACCGCGGATGCGGGCCATCCAACGGGTGGCGTAGCAGAAATCGACGAGCCGACACGGCGCGATTTCCTGTTGTGGAGCACAATTGCGGTCGGCGCCGTCGGCACGGCAGTTGCCGTCTGGCCGTTCATCGACCAGATGAACCCGGCGGCGGACACGCTGGCCCTGGCTTCGACCGAAGTCGATCTTTCGCAAATCGAAGTGGGTCAGAGTATCACCGTGATCTGGCGCGGCAAACCGGTGTTTATCCGTCACCGCACGGAAGAAGAAATCAAAGACGCCGAAGCGGTCGATGTTGCGACGCTCCCGGATCCGCAAACCGACGCGGACCGCGTCGAAAAGCCGGAGTGGCTGGTCATGGTTGGCGTCTGCACGCACCTCGGCTGTATCCCGCTCGGCCAGAAGCCAGGTGATGCCAAGGGCGAATTCGGTGGCTGGTTCTGCCCCTGCCATGGTTCGCACTATGATACCTCAGGCCGGATCCGTAAGGGGCCGGCACCGTCGAACTTGCCCGTTCCGGGGTATGAGTTCACCGACGACACGAACATCCGAATCGGCTGAGGGGGGAGACAGATACAATGAGTGGGGCTTCGAATTTTCAGTCGAATTCCAAGGTCGTGAACTGGATCGAGCATCGTCTGCCGATCTTCTCGTTCCTGGACTCGCAACTGCATCAATACCCGACGCCGAAGAACCTGAACTACTTCTGGAACTTCGGATCGCTCGCGGGCATCGTTCTCGTCATCATGATCGTTTCCGGCATCACGCTCGCCATGAGCTATGCCGCCAACACCGAGATCGCTTTCGACTCGGTCGAGCGCATCATGCGAGACGTCAATTCAGGCTGGCTGATCCGTTATATTCACATGAACGGCGCCAGCATGTTCTTCATCGTCGTCTACATCCACATCTTCCGCGGTCTCTACTACGGTTCGTACAAAGCCCCGCGTGAAATCCTCTGGATGATCGGTATTTTCATCCTGCTGGCGATGATGGCGACGGCGTTCATGGGTTACGTTCTGCCGTGGGGCCAGATGAGCTTCTGGGGCGCGACCGTCATCACGAACCTGTTCTCGGCGCTGCCGCTGGTCGGCGAACCGATCGTACAGCTGCTGTGGGGTGGCTTCGTCGTTGATAACCCGACGCTGAACCGCTTCTTCGCGCTTCACTATCTGCTGCCGTTCGTGATCGTCGGTCTTGTGTTCCTACACCTCTGGGCGTTGCACATGCACCACTCGAACAACCCGAGCGGCATCGACATCAAGGACGAGAAAGCAGACACCATTCCGTTTCACCCGTACTACACGATCAAGGATCTGTATGGGCTCGGCATCATGCTGATCTTTTTCGCCTTCATGGTGTTCTTCATGCCGAACTACTTCGGCCACCCGGACAACTACATCCCGGCCAACCCACTGGTGACGCCGGCGCATATCGTGCCCGAATGGTACTTCCTGCCGTTCTATGCGATCCTTCGCGCCTTCACCTCGGACTACTGGGTGTATCAGGTGATCTCGCTCGGCGGCTTCCTGATGTCGGCCAAGCTGGCAGGGGTCATCGCGATGTTCGCATCGATCCTCGTGCTGCTGGTGCTGCCGTGGCTCGACCGCTCGCGGGTCCGCTCCTCGCGGTACCGTCCGGTCTACAAGGTGTTCTTCTGGTTATTCGTCATCGACTGCGTGATTCTGGGCTGGGTCGGCGGTCAGCCGGCCGAGGGTGTCCTCGTCACCATCGGTCAGTGGGCGACTTTCTGGTACTTCTTCCACCTGATCATCATGGTGCCCCTCATCGGCATCTTTGAACGACCGAAACCGTTGCCGGCAAGCATTGCCGCATCGGTCACCGGTGGTTCCGCAACGACTCAACCGGCGGAGTAAGTGACATGAACAGCAAAAAGATCATCAGCTCGCTGGTTCTCGCCGCCGCTCTCGCCTTCAGTGCAACGTCGGCCAATGCTGCCGGTAGCGGCCCGAAGCCGCCGTCTCGTGACTGGTCGTTCAGCGGAATTTTCGGCACCTACGATCAGGCCGAACTGCAGCGCGGTTTCCAGGTTTTCCGGAACGTTTGCGCCGCCTGCCATTCCATGGACCTGATGGCGTTCCGCAATCTTGCCGATCTCGGTTACAACGATGACGAAATCAAGGCCATCGCCGCCGAATATCTGGTGCAAGACGGTCCGGACGACGCGGGCGACATGTTCGACCGCCCGGCAACGCCGGCCGATCACTGGCCGTCGCCGTTCCCGAACGATAAAGCGGCTGCTGCCGCCAATGGTGGTGCAGTCCCGCCGGACCTTTCGCTCATCGCGAAGGCACGCGGATCGGGCGGCGACTCGGCCCTGCGCATTTCGCTGTTGCAGCCGGCCGGCTTCCCTCTGGGCGCCGACTATCTTTACGGCCTCCTGACCGGCTATGAAGAAACACCGCCGGCAGATGTCTCGATCCCGGAAGGGAAGTACTACAATCACTACTTCCCCGGCCACGCCATTTCGATGGCCCCGCCGCTGGCCGAAGGATCCGTCGACTACGGCGACGGCACCCCGGCTACCGTCGAGCAGATGGCGCACGATGTCAGCGTATTCCTGAACTGGATCGCCGAACCGGAACTCAACGAGCGTAAGAACCTCGGCATCAAAGTGATGCTGTTCCTGATCGTTCTCACGATCATGCTCTACGCATTGAAACGGAAAATTTGGTCGGACATTCATTGATCAGCGACTGATCGTCCGACGATCCGAAAAGCAAAACGCCCCGGGTAAAACCGGGGCGTTTCTTTTTGCCGAACACAGTATGCGGCAGATCAGTCGGGAAGATTCGACATTGCATCGGCGACTTTATCGAAGGCGCCGGCGAAGTCTTTCTTATCACAGAGCATCACCGCTTCACCGATGGTCTTGTCGAAGTCATCAACCAACGATGAGTCGCTAATCGTAAGGCTGTTCATTTCCTTGATCGCTTCTTCGACCATGGCGACGCACTGATCGGCATCGGCCGGAATTTGCGTCAATACGGCATGAGCGGCGGTGGAGATCATACCAACGGCCGAAACGGCGATGGCGGCAGCAAGAAGATGACGTTTCAACATCTCAATGTTTCCTATGTTATTCCGAGGCAACCATGCCGCGGGCAATGTTGAGCAAGTCAGCAGCGTTGGCGAATTGATTATCGGCACAACGTTGCTCGGCAAGTGCAAAGATCTCTTCGAAAGCCTTGGCGGACTTATCACCAAGGGTGGGGTTAGAACTCTGCGCTTCCCTTGTATCGGCAAGCGCCGTAGTGCATTCGACTGTATTGCTGATCTGCAAGGAGGTCGGGCCGGCCGCATGCAAAGCGGGTGCGTACGCAAAAGCGGCCAACGCCACGAAAGCGAACGCAGAAATTCGGGTCTTCATTTTCTTATGTCCGGAATGATTCGGCGCCGAACCTTCGGCACCTTGCCGGACAATTTACGCGTCCGACGTCAGTGGGACTCTATGCTTTCCATTTGCGAACGCAATATGGATTCATGCGGTACACAAAAATGTTACCGACGCTGTTTCGGGTCCGCCCAGCCGCTGTAATTTTTGAACTTCTCGAGCGCAACATCCATGTCACCGACGGTCAGCAACTGCGGTTTCCCGACGGCCAACGCCTTCAGGTACTGCTCGGCCATCGCTTCGACCTCGACGGCGCGCTTGAAGGCGTCTTCAATGTCGCGGCCAAGGACCAGCATGCCATGGTTTCCCAATAAACATGCGAGGCGCCCGTCCAGTGCCTTCAACGCTTCGTCCGCCAGCTTCTCGGTGCCGAACGTCGCATATGGCGTGCAACGGATGTCCCGCCCGCCGCATACGGCGACCATGTAATGGAACGGTGGAATGCCGCGCCCCAGGCACGCCAACGTCGTCGCATGGATGGAATGGGTATGCAGCAGCGCTCCCGCCTCCGGCCTCGCTTCCATCACCCGGCAATGGAAGTGCCATTCGCTCGACGGCGCCTTGTGCCCGCGCAGGACTTTGCCCTCGTAATCGACGGTGACAATGTCGCGTGGCCGCATTTTGTCATAGTCCATACCCGACGGCGTGATCAGCAGACCTTCCGGCACCCTGAGCGACGCGTTACCGCTGGTGCCCTGATTCAGTTTGACGTCATTCATTCGCCGACAGGTTGCGATGATAGCGCGCCGCTGTTCGTAGTTGGGCAGATCAGCATCCGGATCGCGGCCGATGGTCGGTTCGTCTTCCATGCTCACGTGATCATCAGCGGCGACGGGCAGAATACGTGCAACAGGTTGTCCGCGCCGGGTGATAATGACTTCCCGGCCCTGCTCAGCCTCGGCCAATAGACGCGAGAAGCGCTGATTAGCCTCGGCAGCGCCAACCGTCACTGAATTTCGATGTTGTGTCATTTATAATTAGTGACATACCTACATAGGTAAATCACTAATTATATTTGTCATCCTGAACTTGATTCAGGATCCATCTCACCTTGCAACCGGTTTCGCCGATTTCACTATGGATGCTGAATCAAGTTCAGCATGACGTACTTTTCCTGAGCTCACGCGACATGCTTCAATGCGCAAAACCGACAACGGAGAACCATCCATGGCTGCGACTTCAATCGATAGTGAGCTATTAGGCGATCAGTATTCGACGCCAGAAATGCGGGACGTCTTTTCGGACCGCGCTACCATTCAGGCCTGGTTGGATACCGAAGTCGCTCTGGCTGAGGCGGAAGCGGCCCTCGGCATCATTCCGGCGGAAGCAGCCGAAGCGATTACCGCCGCGGGTGACGCCGACGATTATGACCTTGATGAGATGAAGGAGAGCATCGCCCGTACGACACACGCCATCGTCACGCTTGTCCGTGCCATCAAAGCCAAATGCCCCGAACAACTTGGGGAATACGTGCACTGGGGAGCGACGACCCAGGACATCATGGATACAGGGCTCGTCCTGCAGATCCGCCAGGCGGAAGAACTGATCTCGACGCGCTTACAGGAACTGTCCAACGCACTTTTGGACCTGGTCGTCACGCACGCAACGACGATCATGCCGGGCCGCACCAGCGGCCAGCATGCGTTGCCGATCACCTTCGGCTACAAGGCAGCCGTTTGGCTAGACACCGTCCGCCGCCACCAAGACCGCTTGGAAGAGATGCGACCACGCCTGATGGTCGGCCAATACGGTGGCGCCGTCGGCACCATGGCTGCGTTAGGCGACCAAGGATACGCTGTCCGGGACGGCATGATGGAACGCTTAGGCCTCGGCGTGCCGTCGATCACTTGGCACACGTCTCGCGACAGGCTCGTCGAGATGGTCTCCAATATGACAATGATCGCCGGCCTATGCGGTCAGATCGCTGCCGAAGTCCATTTGCTGCAACGGACTGAAATCCAGGAACTGGAAGAGCCGGTACCGCCCGGCAAAGTCGGCTCGTCGACCATGCCGCACAAGCGCAACCCGGCAATCTGCGTTCAGATCGCGACCCTGGCACGCACCACCCGCGCCAATCTGTCATTGGCGTTCGAGACCTTGATCGGCGACAACGAACGGGACCGCATCGGTATGCAGGTCGAAAAGGACTTTATTCCCCGCACGCTATGCCAGGTCGACGGCGCATTGGCCAAGACCGTGTATCTGGTCGAAGGCCTAGATGTGCGCGCCGAGAACATGCGCGAAAACCTCGACATCACGCGCGGACTGACCATGAGCGAAGCGGTGATGTATGCCCTCGGCGAGCGCATGGGCCGCCAGGAAGCGCACGACGTTCTGCACCACGCTTGCGCCGTCGCCTTCAAAGAAAGTACAGACATGCGCACCGCTTTGCTCGCCGACGAGTCCGTGACGGAGATCCTGAGCGAAGACGAGATCGACGCACTGCTGGATCCGGAAGCCTATACCGGTCTGGCCGCGCGCATGGCGCGGGACGTGGCGGAGGGGTAGCGCTCCACCCGTTTCCGTCATCCCGAACTTGATTCAGGTTGCATCGAAACGACGCAATTTGCTCTTGGTTGCTCGTGCCCGGTGATGGATGGGCCCCAATCAATTTGGCCGTTATCCTCTTGCGTCATCCGGCCTGCATAGCGCGCCGGGATCTTCGAATAACGATACGCCACAAGGTCTCGGTGCGCTCGGCTCGATACCTCGCAACCGGGACGACGCGATATGTAGCACATGGCCCGTTGGTATAACCGTCAAACAATTTCAGGGCGACGCAGGTGTGAGATAATCCCTCACAAAATCCTCTATCACCGCGTCCAGGCTTTTATCTTTCTTACACCCCAGCGCCTCGGCGCGCGACGCATCCATGGACGTTGGCCAAGCACCGACGATGGTCCGCACCAGATCATTCGGTTGATCCGTAACAGGTCCCAGCGAAATTCCGTGTTTCTCAGCAACCCGTACCGTGGCGGCGATCATCTCGTTCACGCTGACGGTGATATTGGGCAAATTGATCACACGGTCATCGCCGAATGCATCCGCAGGCGCATCCAGTAGCGTCATCAAGTTATCGCAGGCGATCCGGTAGCCACCGATCATCACATCAAGATCACGATCCACCGGCAGCAGACATTCATCGCCGATGAGCGGCTCGCGGATCACGCCGCTGGCGAAGCTGGATGCCGCCGTGTTCGGTTTACCCGGCCGGACGACGATGGTCGGCAACCTGGCGACACGGCCGTCGATCATGGCTTTCCGGCTCATGTCGTTGATCAGCAGTTCCATCACGGCCTTGGTCATGCCGTAGGTGTTCTGCGGCACCGGACGGGTCATACCGTCCACGTGCACGGGCATGGCGGCACTGCCGAAGATCGCCAGACTGGATGAGAAAAGCACCTTGGTCTCAGGGCCATTGGCGCGCGCCGCCTCAAGGACCGCGCGACCGCCATCAATGTTAACGCGCATGGCGGCGTCGAAATCCGCTTCCGCCCCGGCGCTCACCATGGACGCCAGATGCACCACGGCGTCGCAATCCGCTATCAGCTTCGCCACCAGGGGCGCATCGGCAATATCGCCGGTCTCGACGGCAACCTTGCCCTCTAACGCACCCAGACCATCCGCGGGCCGGACGACATCGAACAACGTGACCTCATCACCGCGCGCGACCATGCGCATGGCCAACTGGCGGCCGATGAAGCCGCACCCGCCCGTGATCAATACCTTCATGGACTATTCCGCAGCCGAACGGCCACGTTCCCGTGCGAGTTCCGAAAGGCAGTTGTCGTCCAGCGGTGCGATCGGCGTGAAGTCGCGGTGCGCGATCCATTCCTTGCGCTTGAACCTAGTGATGTGATTGGAGACTGCACAAAGACTTAAGTACACAATGACGCGGCTCCAAGGCGAGATATTGGCCGGGCTGGCGTGCACCATGTTGCCGTGGAACATCAGCGCTGAACCGGGCCCGCCAATGGGGGCGACCAGACCGCCTTCGTCCGCGAGCTTACGCACCGTTTCACGGTCCAGCGTCCACAGCGGATAGCTGGTGGTCTGCAGATCGTGTCCGGCCTCGACGACGCCCTTCTTGTGGCTGCCCGGGATCAACAGCAAAGGCCCGTTGGCGGGCGTCACTTCGTCCAGAAACACCGAGATGTTCATGGCACGCGGTTCGGGCATGCCATCGTCCCTGGCCCAGGTGCCGTAGTCCTGATGCCACTGCCAGACATCGCCGTCGAAGGCCGCCTTAGCGTTGATCTTGTACTGATGCATGTAGACTTGCTCGCCCAGCAACTGCATGACCGGATCAATCAGGCGCGGGTGCGAGCCCAGTCGCCGGTGCGCTTCATCATAGGTATGCGCGGCAAAGGCCGTGCGCGGCGCGCCGGAGGTCTCACGCCAAACCTCTTCCCGGTCGCTGGCGTAAATATCTTCCGCCGCATCCTTCAGGACGCCGACCTCTTCCGGCGAAAACAGGTTCGGCAGAAACAGATATCCATCCCGATCAAAATCGGCGAGCTGCGCGTCCGTCAACTTCATGGCGTTCTCCCTGTCGTTCTTATTTTCAGGGAGTGTAGCGCACGACCGCTTAAGCTGGAAGACGGGGGATGGTCAGACGATTCTCCCGCCTTGCTAACAACACGTCAAAGCTTGTGCCCAATTTCAGGATGCATACAATACTTTTCTATTATTAGAAGAAAATAAACTGATGCTGCCGCGGGGAGGCGCACATGTTCGAACCTCTTGCATCCGCAGTTCTAGGCTATTTCGTAAAGAGGTCCCTCGATGCATCCGAGCCATACGTACGTAAGGTTTTTGATGAAAGATTGACTCGGCTGCTTGATGTAGGAGCCGCCGATCGGCATCTCATATTGAACAGCCAACAACTCATAGAGTTTTACCGCAATGACGCCCCCTATGCCGTCCAACTCGGGGATAAAGAATTTTGGCTGCCAATTAGCGTTACCTTAGCGGGTCCTATCGTCGAAGAACCAGAAAGCCAATTGGTTGCATTTGACTTCACAGAGGAATTCTACAAGCTCCCAAGCCGCCTGGACCCATACGCGAACCCGATACGGGAAAAACTTAAGCGCAGAAAAAAATATTCCGACGGGCATTTGCTGCGTATCAGCGGGCAATCCGAGCAAAATTCCAAAACACTCATAACGCTTCAATCTTCGTCATTTTTCGATTTGTTATGTACCAATTACTCGATGGATCATCGCCCCCCGGATCGCTCGCAAACTCTGCGCGAATATCTCTCTGGCGCAAGCCATAAGTTAGAGAGTCTCGATACTTCGGCGCTCTCGAACGGCATCGGCGTGGTTTGCATGCTTGAGACAAGCGACGAACAATTGATCGTTCAGAAAAGAAGCCATGATGTCGCCAGTCGCAGAGGCACCCTTTCCTCTTCGGTAAGCGGGTCCGTCCCGTCAACAATCATAAATAAGTTTGCGAAGGATCAGAAAATCTCTCTCGTGGATTTTGCCCACGCCGCGTTTAATGAAAGCTTGGAAGAACTAGGAACCGAGATCCACTCCATTACCCTTTTGGCAATCGTCAGAGAATTCATTAGAGGCGGCAAACCAGAATTCTACTTCTACGCTCGCACCGATATGACGTGTTCACAGGTCAAAGAATCTCATCTCTCGGCCACCAGTAGAAACGAGAGTTATTCTCTCGTTGGGCATGAGTTAAGAAGCGATTTTGACAATCAAAATGAAGCGCAGAGATTCAGTTTTACGAACCGCGTTCTCAAGATCATCGAGGAGGTACAACTCGACGCCAATTTAACCTTAATCGCGGGCATCCTTATGGTCTCTCAGTTCATCCTCGAAAACAGAGTCGGAACTAACACGGGTATTCGCTGAGCTAGATTTCAGGCCATTTCCGGAAACATCTCGGCCAACGCAGATTTGGACGCCTTGGCAACACCGCGCTCGGTAATCAGCCCGGTCACCAGCCGCGCCGGGGTAACGTCGAAGGCCGGATTGCCGCCCTTGGCCCCTTCCGGCACGATCTCAACCGTGACCACATCTCCGGAGGATGTCTTTCCCTGAATTTTGGTGACTTCCTCTTCGGCGCGCTCCTCGATCGGGATGTCGCGGCCGTCGTCCAAGGTCCAGTCGATGGTCGGCGACGGCAACGCAACGTAGAACGGCACCTTATTATCGTGCGCCGCAAGCGCCTTCAGATACGTGCCGATCTTGTTGCAGACGTCGCCTGCCGCCGTGGTGCGGTCCGTGCCGACGATGCACATGTCGACGCGGCCTTCCTGCATCAGGTGCCCGCCCGCGTTATCGGCGATGACTGTCAGCGGCACGCCGTGTTTGCCCAATTCCCATGCCGTCAGGCTGGCGCCCTGGTTGCGGGGCCTGGTCTCGTCGACCCAGACATGGACATCGATGCCGGCATCGAATGCCTTGTAGATCGGCGCCAGCGCCGTGCCCCAGTCGACCGTCGCCAGCCACCCGGCGTTGCAGTGCGTCAGGATATTGACCGGCCCGCCGTCCTTTTTCTTTGCTTGGATTTCGCGGATGACATTGAGGCCGTTGTCACCAATAGACGAGCAGATTTCAACATCCTCGTCGCAAATCTCGGCGGCGCGTTTATAGGCCGCTTCCATGCGCGCGTTGGGCGACATCGGTTCCAGCAGCTTTGCCATCTCGTCCAAGGCCCAGCGCAAGTTGACTGCCGTTGGGCGTGTCGAGAGTAGGCGCTCATAGGCGTTGCCCAAGTTCTCGTCCGACGGGTCTGTGTGCATCGCCAACGCCATACCGTAAGCCGCCGTGGCGCCGATCAGGGGCGCGCCCCGCACCAGCATATCTTTGATGGCGACGGCTGCATCTTCAGCATTCTCCAACCGTACAGTGGCGAATTCGAACGGCAGGCGCGTCTGGTCGATGATTTCCACCGCCCAACCGTCTTTCGCCGGCCAAATGGTGCGATAGGGCTTCCCGTCAACTTTCATGGTTCAATCCTACAGCACTCGTCCGGCGACGGCATCGAGTTGCGCAACCATGCCCGGGTCACGGACATCCGGCTGCGTGATGATGGCGTTCTCCAGCGCTTCCTGGCAGCCCTTTTCGCACGGTCCGACATGATCCTTGAGGCGCGGCACCACGTTCTTAACCAGTTCGCGGGCCTTGTCGGCATTGCCGAACAGCACCTGGATAATGGCTTCGACCGTGACGTGATCATGGTCCGTATGCCAACAGTCGTAATCGGTGACCATGGCGACGGTCGCGTAACACATCTCGGCTTCGCGGGCGAGTTTGGCTTCCGGCATGTTGGTCATGCCGATGACGCTGCAGCCCCAAGAGCGATAAAGCTCGGACTCCGCGATGGTCGAGAACTGTGGACCCTCCATCGCCAAGTAGGTGCCGCCCCGGCTATGCGGAATGTCGAGCGACTTGAGGCTTTCCGACAATGCATCGCCAAGACGTCCGCAGACCGGATGACCGAATCCAACGTGCGCCACCAGCCCCGGTCCGAAGAAGCTTTTGGCCCGGGCGAACGTGCGGTCGATGAACTGATCGACGACGACGAATGTGCCCGGCGGCAACTCTTCCTTGAGCGAGCCGCACGCCGACAGCGAGAGGATTTCCGTGCAGCCAAGCCGCTTCATGGCGTCGATGTTGGCGCGGTAGTTCAGATCCGACGGCGGGATACGGTGACCGCGTCCGTGCCTGGGCAGAAACGCCATCTCGACCCCGGCCAACGTGCCGCGCATGATCTCGTCGGACGGGTCGCCGAACGGTGTCGCGACTTTTTCCCAACGGGCATCTTCGAGGCCTTCGATATCGTATAGACCGCTGCCGCCAATGACGCCGATCATCGGCGCGCCGTCTTGTGCTGTCATCGTCTAGTCCCTAGCGAAGATTACGTTCGAACAGTTGCGTGGTGCGGATGGCGGCGATGTTGGCCGCGCGCGGATCGAAGCTGCCGCGCATGTCGCAGTGAAAACCGTGCCCCGCCTGATAAACAAAGATTTCGGCACCGGTATTGGCGGCGCGGATTTTTTCGACATCTTCCATCGGGATCGAGGCGTCGCTGTCGCCGAAGTGCAGAATCGTCGGGCATTTCGGCTTTTCGTCCAGCATGTCGGCGATGCCGCCGCCGTAGTATCCGGCAGCCGCCTGGAAGTTGAGCCGGCACGCGGCGACATAGGCCACAAACCCGCCCCAACAGAATCCGGTGATGCCGATTTTGCCGGCGGGCGATACGGCAGCGCGCGCCGCTTCGACGTCGAGAATGACTTTGTCTAGAACCTCATTGGCCTTGGCCTTGAACTCACGCCCCCGGGCGATATCGTCCGGCTCGTAGCCGACTTCGAAGCCCGGCTCAAAACGGTCATAGAGGGCCGGCGCGATGGCTTTGTAGCCGACGGCGGCCCAACGTTCGGTCACGTCGCGGATGTGGACGTTAACCCCGAAAACTTCCTGGATGACGACGACGGCGCCGAGCGGCTTGCCCTCGGGTTCCGCCATATAGGCGTTAAACGAATGGCCGTCTGATGCGGTCAGCGTGAGTGTTTCCGGCATTTATAATCTCCTCCCTTGATTTGACGCGAAAAAGTAACCCAGGCCCTTTCATAGGGCAAATACGCAGAAACTGAAGTGGTGAAAATGTCTCATAAAAGTGTATTTGAATCCTCGACAATCGTTTTAATTGTCCTTAGCTTTTATCCGCACAACAACTTATTAGTGTTTTAAAGATATGATAACATCCGTTACGAAATCTGCATTCAAGCGCCTGTATGCCATTACACTCGTTGCCGGCGTGCTAACTGCCTGTCAGACAACGGGTTCGTCGGGGCCCGGCGCCACGGAGAACAACTCCCCTTATCGTGTCGCCAAGGCGAATTATTCGTTCTTCTACGACCAAGGCGACCATCTGCAGGAATTGGCTGAGGCTGAAAATTACCAAGATGCGTCGATCCTTTATGAGGAACAGCGCGCGTTCTTCGACGAGAAAGCTCCGGCCGATCCCGTGATCGGGCAGATTTTGAACAAAGTGGTCGATGAGGTCAGCCGCTCGTTTGAACCAGAAATCGCCAAAACCAGAGAGGACCTGGCGGATCACCCATGGCCGGCAGCACTCGAAGACTGGGAAAGCGCGCGTATTTACTATCGCCATGCCCTTAAAACCCTCAGCATCCTGCCGACAGACGGTGTATTCGTGAATCCCGAGTTCCGTCCGGCGGGACTGATTGAGCTTAAAAGCGAGACCGATGCCTATACGGCGAAACTCGAAGATAGCTTCGACAGCGACTTAACATCATTTGATCACTTCGGAGAAACCGCCTTTTTTGGCGCGCACCCGCTCCTGCTTGGCCCGCGACAATACTTCGATTCTAAGCCCGAAGCGCTGCAGGCTTTACTGACCGATCGTTCGGCAGCGGAAATCGCGCGTTTTGGCGAAACGTATAAAGACCGTTTAGGCGCGTCTCGGCACTGGAAAACCATCGGCAACGCCTATGTGAATACACGCCTTGCCGGTGAGCCGACGGCATCGAGATCAATGGCGTCCGTGCTCGACGTCATAAAACAAAGTAAGCGAATGGGCTTCGATATCGACTCTCTTTCGAGTGTCAAAATCGGGTTTGTCGAGGTCACGAGCCAGACTCTGTTGAAACAGGGACAGATTCAGTTCCCCGCAGAGGTCGAGGTCGATTTGCCATTCGACATTTCCAAGGCCGACCTGGATACGGCTTTGGAATCGGCCACCTTCGACGCCAACGACTATCTGATTGTCTTCGACGTGGCTCTCGCGAAAACGCAGCGCAAAGTCGGTCGAATGCGCCGGCAACCTTCCGAAATGATTATTGGATACAAACAAGAACCAAACCCAAAATACCGTGAACTGCAGAACAGCCTGAATATGGCGCAGATGTCCGCGCAAAACGCGAAGATGAACCTGTCGATGACGCAAAACCAGTTTTGTCAGGGACTGGGGTGTCTAGGTGTCGCCATTGCCTCCGCTACGGCTGCCGGCGAAGCCAACAAGGCACAAGAGGTTGTCCAGGACATTATGGTTGAGTTCAACGCGACGGACCCGATGATCGAAGTTCCCATCAAGCAGACATACTCGTACGAAGTCGCTGATCTGGACGCTTCGAAAGTGATGACGGTGCACTACTACGTTATCGACCGTGCCAAAGGGCGCTATTTCAAGTCCACGTTCGATATCACGGAGAACGAAAAATTCGGTGTCGCCTACCGAATAGCCGAGAGCGATCCTAAGCGTGGCGAGCACATCGCCAAGCACGATACCGAAGAGAGTGTCGCCGATTGGGAACGTCGGCCGTCAACGGTCAAACTAAGCCAACTTGTAGACCACTATGTCGCCAATCGGGGCAAGACCAAGCCGCTGAAGAGCCTGACGGCCCTTCGCCGGGAGATGTTGAAAGACCGGAATACGGCCATCGCCGAATTCAAGGCCAACACGTTCGAAGAAAACACGGCGAACGATCCACGCTTCGACAGCGTCGTTGCGATCTACATGCCGGGGGGAGGCCTGGGATCTGGATTTTTTGTCCGCCCGGATGTCGTTATGACCAACTATCACGTCGTCGACGAGGGCGACTACGCTGAGCTAAAGATGCATGACGAGCAAGAGACCTTCGGTAAGGTATTCGCCCGCGATGCGGTACTCGACCTCGCGCTCATTAAAGTACAGACACGTGGTAAGCCCGTCCGTTTCTACGACAAAAACAAAATTGACCTTGGCAGCACGGTCGAAGTGATTGGCCATCCGCGCGGCTACGAATTCTCCATCACACGTGGTGTCGTCAGCGCCGTCCGAAAAGAGAAAAGTGTTAATCTGCAGGGTACCGGCAGCGACGTCCTTCAAGTTCAAATCGATGCCGCGACCAGCAAAGGAAATTCAGGCGGCCCCGTTTTCTTCAAAGATTATGTCGTGTCCGTCGTTTCTTGGGGGCGCATCGATTCAGGCTCGCAGAATTTGAACTTCACCATCCATCATGCCGAGGCCGAGCGATTCCTGCGCGAGAACCTCGGTAACGGATCGTAGGAGCATCCCATGCTTAATAACGCCATACGAATCCGACACGCGTTCGCCACCGTTCTGCTAGCTGTCGTTTGCGTCATAGGCCTCAATGCCTGTGTCAATTCCAACCATGAACGCCTCGCAATGGTGAAAGACGAGAAAACAGGTCTGCTGATTGGTTCGACCATCGAGAAATCCATCATCACCGACCCGTCACTTTATCGAAACAACAAGATCAAGATCCGTATCCGTAACACTTCCGGCGACGTTGCTTTCGATCTTTATGGTTTTCAACGCCAACTGGAAGACACCTACCGGAGTATTGGATACGAACCGACCCAAGATGGCGATTTCGGTATCCTGGTCGACGTCAACGTCAAGTACAGCGGTCATTTGCGAGAAGACCTCGCAGTCGAATACGGCTTCCTAGGCGCTGTAGCAGGAAATATTGCCGGCCAGCGATCTCGAACCATGGGCGGGCGCGCCATCGGCACGTTTTCCGGAGCCACCCTCGGCGCGATTTTGGGCAGCTTCGTACAAGAAGATACCTATATCATTGTCAGCGACGTGAACGTCGCCACGATCAAGGAGCGATTCTCTAGCAAGCCCGCGAAAACGGTAACTTTCAGCCGTAGTCCGAAAACGCTGGAGGAGCTTGAGTCCGAGGAAACGATGCGGCGGGCACCGAAACGCAGCATGGCCAACATCGTCGGCACCGGGGTCGCTGTATACGCCGGAGGCACCAATACGGCACAATCGGAAATCTCTGGTTTGGTCCGCGAGAGGATCGCACGCATCGTTGGAAATATCATTTAGGGACGATCACCGGAACATTCGGGACTAGTCGGCGCATCCCTTTCCAGCCTATCTTCAAGGTATGAACGACGGCACCAATTTCTGCGTGTGCAGGCGCTTGCTCGACCTCGGTGTCGTTGATGCGTTGGAGAACGCGCCCAAGCGCGACGACATCTTCATCGCCATCCAGGCGTGCTTGGACCGCAATATCTGCGGCTACCAGGAGCCGCCCGCTGCGGCCCCGGACGGGGCGGCATCGCGGCGCAAACGTTCAGACCGGCGCTCGGGCATCGACCGGCGACAAAACAATCAAGCTTGGCCTGCCGAAAACGAACGCCGCACCGGTAAGGAACGGCGCTCCGGCGGCGACCGACGGGGACTTTTGGCCGGTGAGCAGTATACGCCTCAGGAGGCGTTTTTGAACTTGAAAGCGTGGTGCAACGGCCATTGCCGGCACCCTTTCGATCTCTCGCTGGATAAGAAGTCAGGACAACTGCGCTTTCATTTCGATGACCCGCAGGATCGCGCAGGCTTTACCGACATGCTGAAGAAGTTCAAAGGACTATCGGCACCGCCGAAGGGTAGTTAGCATTCAATCGTCGCCCGGCGACCAGGGAGTTGTCCGCCGGGCGACGCTTCCGCATCAACCGGCCGCCACCACGTCCAACCCGATATCCAGGTTGGTAACGCTGTGGGTCAGCCAGCCGACGGAGATCACATCCACACCCGTCTTGGCGATTTCGCCGATCGTCTCCAGCGTAATCCCGCCGGAGGCCTCCGTGATCATGTGTCCGTCCACCATCTCTACGGCACGTCTCAGATCGTCCACGGACATATTGTCCAACAGAACGGCATCGGGTCCGGCGGCAATTGCGTCACTGAGCTGCGCCAGGGTATCCACCTCCACTTCGACCATCACCAGATGGCCGCAAGCGCGCCGCGCCCGCTCCACGGCGACGGCAACACTGCCGACGGCTTCGATATGGTTGTCTTTGATCAGCACCGCGTCATCCAGGCCGAACCGGTGATTGCGGCCGCCCCCGGCGCGGATCGCCGCTTTTTCAAGAAAGCGCAGCCCCGGCGTCGTCTTGCGGGTACAGGTGATGTGCACGGCATGCGGTTGGCAGGCCTCGCGCAGTGTCGAAGTGGCTGTGGCAATACCCGACAACCGCCCCAGGAAATTCAAAGCCACCCGCTCAGACGACAAGATGCTGCGCGCCAGCCCTTCGACGCGGGCGATAGCCTTTCCGGCCGCGACCGGCGCGCCGTCACCGATCATTGGCGTATATCGCACCGAATTGTCGAGCAGCGTAAAAGCCTGGCGCGCGCATTGCGTCCCCGCAACCACGCCCGGTTTGCGCGCGACGATCTCGGCCGTCATCCGCGCGTCGGCGTCAATCAGTGCCGTAGTGGTGATATCACCGGCGCGGCCCAGATCCTCCAACAGCGCGGCACGAACGGTCTGTTCGGACATCAAATCCGGTAGCCCGTTCCCGGCATCAGTCAGTACCGTCATGTCAGATGATCTCCAGCATGCGCTCGACGGAGCGGCGCGCCTTAGCCGCCGTTTCGGGATCGACGGTAACTTCCGGTGAGAGCGTCTCCAGCGATTGGCGGATATTCTCCAGCGTGATCATCTTCATGTGCGGGCAAAGGTTGCAGGTCCGCACGAAATCAATGTCCTTATATTCACCGGCGACGTTGTCGCTCATGGAACATTCCGTCAGCAGCAATACCCGTTCCGGGCGCTGCTCGGCCAGGTAGTCGATCATACCCGCCGTCGAGCCCACGTAGTCCGACGCCCCCAGGACGTCCGGCGGGCACTCCGGATGGGCAATCACGGTCAGGTTCTTCTCGGTCTTACGGAACCCTTGTATCTCGTCGGCGGTGAAACGCTCATGCACCTCGCAGCTGCCTTCCCAGACAATGATGTCCAGGCCCGTCGCCTGGCGCACCCAATCGGCGAGATATTTATCCGGTAGCATGATGACGCGCTGCGAATTCAACGAACGGACGACTTCGATGGCATTACCTGACGTGCAGCAAACGTCGACTTCCGCCTTTACCGCCGCCGACGTGTTGACATAGGCGACCACCGGCACGCCCGGATGGGCGCGCCGCATTGCCCGCACGTCTTCCGCAGTGATCGAGGACGCGAGTGAACATCCGGCACGCGGATCCGGCATCAGAACGGTCTTGTCCGGGTTCACGATCTTCGCCGTTTCGGCCATGAAATGGACCCCGGCGACGACGACGACATCGGCATCCGTCTTACAGGCCTGGCGCGCCAAGGCTAGAGAGTCGCCGACGATGTCCGCAACGCCGTGATAGATGTCAGGCGTCATATAGTTGTGGGCAAGAATCACGGCATTTCGCTCGCGCTTCAGGCGTTCGATCGCCTCGATGTCTTCGGCAACAAGGTCCCAATGGGCCGCCGGAATAATTGCCGACAACCGTTCGCGGGCCGCCTCAACGGGCGTTTGATTGATTTCGGCCTGCATGTTTCCTCCTTATGCTCAATTTGAGCATTAAAGTGTCAAAAAAAACGGCCCGAGTTGCCTCAGCCAGTTATGAACTTTATGAGCATAAGTATTCTTCTATACACGTCAAGGGAATCCACCTTTCTTGTTGGCGCGGACCCGCACACCCGGCGATGGCCGTTCCGCCGTTACGTCCCCTCGAAACCGCATGAGTTTGGCCGGGCGGCCACCCGTAGCAGTCGAGATGCGTCCCGTTTCCTCGACAAGTCCCTGGCTCGTGACCAAACGGCGGAAGTTCTGCTTATGCAGATTAACCCCCGACAAACTTTCGCATGTGTCCTGCAATTGCAGCAGCGTGAACTCGGGCGGCATCAGTTCGAACAGGACAGGACGGTATTTGATTTTGGCCCGCAAACGACTCATGGCCGTCGCCAGGATACGGCGATGATCGAGCATCATCGGCTCACCGATGGCGCCAGGGCCTAAACCCGCAAACTGGTCGACTCCGCCGTTCTGCGCTTCCTGAACAACACCGGCCTCGTATAACAACTCATAGCGGTCGAGTGCCCGCTCCTCGTCCCAATGTCCGACACCGTGTCCGAAGCAGGTGTTCAGACGCTCGACTCGTTCGTGGCGAATCTGCCCTCGCGGCGCATAGGCCCAATCTTGAAGCGCATGCATTAAGTCGCTGGTGTCGGCTGCGGCCCGCGTATCCTCCCACGGAAAGAACGAGTACCAGTCGCGCCATGCGCCGCCCGACGCAGGAGCCATCTCCACCGGTGAAACGAGGGCCAGATAGGCGATCGACAGACGCCGCCCCTGCCCGTCTCCACTTGTTCGGCCACTGTGTATGAAGGCCCGATCGCCGAATGTGTACAACTGTTCCACATAGCCCAGTCGATATCCTGTTTGTGACTCCACCCAGGAACGCAGGCCGGATTGCAGGGTTTTATGTTCAGGGGTAAGCGGACCGGCGGGTAGGCCTAGCATATCCTGATCGGGCGCCGTAACCGTCAGCACCTGCGGCGCACCGTTGCGCACGCAGATGACCGCCGCTGTCAGGTCGGGAGTCACGGTATACCCTTCGGCTGCTACCATACGACGTTGTCCTCACCCTCATCAGCCCGCTGCGAGCCGCCGTCATGAAACATAACTATACGGAACCCCGCGACGGGGAAAGCCACGGCAGATGATTAGCCAAGCTTTGGACGCGGCACCGTCACGATGTTGTCGACGATGGCATAATCCAGGTACCCCAAGCGGCCGACCGGCTTGAAGGCGGCGACGTCGATCACGCCGTCTTTCAGCACCTCGTCGCGGATATGCACGCCGATGACTTCGCCGAAGCAGATGGTACTGCCGCCGTCGGGATTTGTCGTCGGCAGGACTTTTTTGTCGATGAACTTGCATTCCAAGTGGACTGGCGAGGCCTTTACGCGAAGCGGCTTCACCATCTCGGATGGTTCCATCTCAATATCAAGGATCGCCGCTTCGTCTTGGCCGGTTTCATACGGTGCGCTGGACTGATTCATCACCTGGACCAGTTTTTCCGTGACCATGTTGCAGACGAATTCCCCCGCCGCTTCGGCATTCGCGACACTGTCCTTGGGGTCGCCTGCCGGACGCTTACCCCCCGAGAACATGACGATCCAAGGCGTCTCCGAAACTGTGTTGAAATAGGAATAGGGTGCCAGATTGTTCACGCCATCGGGGCCGATGGTCGAAATCCAGCCGATCGGCCTCGGGATGACGCAACTTTTCAGTGGACTAAACGGCAGTCCGTGCGGCTGATCCGTCTTCCAGAACACCCTATGCCCCCATTTCCTGCATCTGCGCCTTGAACAGCCGCGAACGCTCGACATATCCCTCGGCGCTCTTCGTCAGACGCTTGGCGACCTCCGGAGAGACATCCTTGATGATCTTGCCGGGCGCGCCGACAACCAGCGAGTCATCCGGGATCTCCATGCCTTCGGTAATAAGCGCCTTGGCGCCGACGATACAATTGCTGCCGATCTTGGCATTGTTCAAAACCACCGCGCCGATGCCGATCAGCGAGTTGTTACCGATCGTGCAGCCGTGCAGCATCGCCAGGTGGCCGATGGTCACGCCTTCACCAATCGTCAGTTTGATGCCCGCGTCGGTATGCAAGACGGCGTTCTCCTGCACGTTGGAGCGTGCTCCAAGCGTGATTTGGTCGTTGTCGCCGCGGATCACGGCACCGAACCAAACACTGGACCCGGCGCCCAGTTTGACTTTACCGACGACGTGGGCGCTCGGCGCGATCCAGTAGTCGTCGCCTTCGGTTTCAACGCGGTCATCACCCAGCGCATACTTCATTCGCTATCTCCATTCTGACAATGATGTGTTTATCGGATCGGTCTACCAGGTGTGGCCAGACTCGATCAGTGACAGGACCTCGCCTGCCGGCTGCGGCTTGGCGAAAAAGTACCCTTGGCCGTATTGGCATCCGAGTTCAAACAACGCGTGACGCTGCTCGGCCGTCTCAATCCCTTCGGCCACGATCCGCATGCCGAGCGCGTGCGCCAGTCCGGCGATGCTATGCACGATGCGCCGGCTGTTTTCCGACTCGTCCATGCTCATGACGAACGTCCGGTCGATCTTCAGTGTGTCCAGCGGGAACATGTGCAGGTAACTCAGCGACGAATACCCCGTCCCGAAATCATCGATGGCCAGAGAAATACCGAGTGCTTTCAGCTTCTTCAACGCCTCAGAAGCATGTTTCGGATTTTCGACCATCAAGGTTTCAGTGATCTCTAATTTGACCTGCGAAAGGTCGATCCCACTGCGGTCGATGATGCCGCCGATGGTGTCAATCTCCGCCATGTCGGATAGCTGCAGGCCGGAAACGTTGGTGCTCATGAACGGCAACGGTTCGTCAGGGAATTTTTTCGCGAAGGCATCGGCAAAGCGTGCCTGATCCGACAAACTGGTTTCGAGCGCGAAGCGGCCCAACTCCACGATCAGCCCCGTTTGTTCCGCAAGAGGGATGAAATGTTCCGGTGAGACGAATTTTCCGTCTTCCGAACGCCAGCGCATGAGCGCTTCAACCCCGGCAAAGCGCCCCGTCTTCAGAGAGATCATCGGCTGGTAATGCATCTCGAACTCTTGCGCTTCCAAGCCACGCAGCAGATCGCGTTCATCATTGATGCGCTTGAAGGCCATCTCGCGAATTTTTTCGAGCGATCCGTCGTACTTCGTCGGATCGTCCGCGAGGCCCGAATAACGGTTCTGGGCATCCCGGAATCGGGTCAGAACGACACGCAGGATGAGGTTCATCATCGGATCGGCGGAGGTCAGCGGCTTCAAGAACCGCGAGCGCTGAATGACGATAACCTCGGTCTCTTCCTTGCAGACGACCGATGCAGAGCGCGGCGCGTCGTCGATCATCGACATCTCGCCGATGATCTCGCCCGGCCCCAAGCGCGCGATCACGAAGTCCTTGCCGTCCTTGGGGATAATGACTTCGACCAGGCCACGCTCAATGAAATAGGCGTGGTCCCCTTGCTCGCCACGTTGGAAGATGGTCTCCCCGGATGCGTAGATCCTAGAATATACCGTTTCAGGCACGTCGAGATTCCTAAATGCAGAACTACTTGTTTGAAGCCTAAGCATTTTTTCGGCTCCGGGCAACTCGGCAACGTCACGGCGCGTCAATTCCTGCCGCCGCCAGCAGCGCCGCCGTATAGAGATGCGACGGCGTCCGCAGAACTTGCTCGGCAGCGCCCTGCTCGACGATCTCGCCGTCCTTCAGGACCAACACATGGTCCGCCGCTGCGCGCGCGGCGGCCAAATCGTGGGTGATAAGAAGCACCGCGAGTCCGTTCATTTCCTGCAGCGATATCAGCTGCTTAAGGATCGAATTGCGAAGCGGCGGGTCGAGCGCCGAGAGCGGTTCGTCGGCGATGAGCAGTTTCGGTGACATCGCCAGCGCGCGGGCGATGGCGACTCGCTGCTTCTGTCCGCCGGACAACTGTGCCGGACGCCGCACCGCCAAAGAGCCCGGCAGCCCCACGGATTCCATAAGGTTATCAATGTCTTCCGGTTGCCGTCCTGCCAATTTCAAGGCGCGTTTCAGCTGCGCACCGACGGACTTGGCGGGATTCAGGGTCTCGTTCGGGTTTTGAAAGACCATTTGCAGCGCGGCCAAGGACTTGGCCTGGCGGCGATGCGGCGGGATCCCGGCAACCTCTTGATCCGCCAGGATAATCGAGCCCGCATCAGGGGCTTCCAAGCCCGCCAACAGCGCCGCCAGTGTCGTCTTGCCGGCGCCGCTTTCACCAAGAATGGCCAGGGTTTCGCCGGCCCGCACCTGAAACGAGACTTGGCTCAAGGCGGCTAAGGCATTGTGATTATAGCTCTTTCCTAGCCCTTCGACGGTCATTACCGGAGTCATATCCAGGCGCGGACACCGGCGTGGCGCGAGACCTTTCCAGGCCTCAACAAGTGCCTGTACGTGTTGCGTTTTGGGCGTTCGCAAAACGGCTTCGACGCTTCCTTCTTCGACCACACGGCCGGCCTCGAAGGCCACGACCCGAGAACAAAGCCGCGAAATCAGACTCAAATCGTGCGAGATCACCAGCATCGCCATCCTGTGTTTTTCAGCATAGACCTGCAGCAATTCCGAAATTTCCGCCGAAACGGTTGCATCCAACGACGATGTCGGCTCGTCCAGAATAAGCAGCTTCGGTCTCGCCAAAAGTGCCATCGCGATCACCGCCCGTTGCAACTGTCCGCCCGACAGTTGATGCGGATAGGACCGGGCGGCGCGCACCGGGTCGGCAATCTTCATTTCCGAGAGCGCGCGCAACACGTCCGCCTTGTTTGCCCCTGTCGCTTCGGCCAACTGGGCACCGATGCGCATGGTCGGATTGAGAGCGGCGAGCGGGTCCTGATAGACCATGCCGATGCCGGCACCACGCAGCACCCGCAATTCATCCGCATCCATCGCCTGAATATCGCGGCCTTCGAATTGCACTGTGCCGGCAGTGATGCGGCCGCGTTGCCCGAGGTAATCGACAACGGCCAGCGCGAGGGTCGACTTGCCCGAGCCGGACACACCGATCACGCCCACGGTCTCGGCGCTTCCGACCCAGAGGTCGACGCCGCTAAGCGCCGCAACGTCATCACCCCGCGTCCGGTAAACGACCGAGAGTCCCCTGCAGGTCAGCAGTTCCGTCTTAGTTGTCATGGCCGCCCCCCGCGTCTGAGCCCGTCGGCCAGCAGGTTGACGCCGAGCACCAGCGAGCTGAGCGCCAGCGCCGGCAGCACCGCCATGTGCCCGGCAAAGCGACCGAGCGGTTGCGTCTCGGCGATCATCTTGCCCCAGTCCGGGTCGGGCGGCGGTAGACCGAGGCCGAGATAGCCCAACAATGCCACGGTGATCACCACGTAACCGAAGCGCAGGCACGCATCCGCCAGCACGGCGCCGCCCAGGTTCGGCAGGATTTCGACGAACATGATGTAGAGCCGGTTCTCGCCCCGCATCTCGGCGGCACGGACAAAGCCTGCCGGTCTGAGGCGGCGCACCTCGGCCCGAACGATGCGCATGACGATCGGCGACATGGCGGCGGCGACGGCCAGAACGACACTCACCCCGCCGGCCCCCAGAGAAGCGATGATCAGCACATAAAGAACGATCACCGGAAACGACAGCAGGGTGTTCGCGACGAAACCGACGGCGTCGTCCCAAAGACCACCCAAGTAGCCCGCCACCAAGCCCAGCATGGTCCCGAGCGCATAGGCCGCAAGCGTCGCCGTGCCGCCCCAAACCAGCACACGCCTTGCGCCGAAGACGATCCGCGCCAGCAGATCTCGCCCTTTGTGGTCGGTGCCGAGCCAGTGCATGCCACCATCCACCGCCGCCGCGAATGGGGCCTTGAAAGGCGCCATGTGTGCATTCGGGTCATAGAGCGGCAATACCGGCGCCAGTACGGCAGCGATGACCCAAGCAAGCACGATGGCGAGGCCTATCAGCGCCGTCGGTGAACTTTTGAGATCGGAGTACACACCCGTCATCATCCGCGCCCGCCCAAGTGGGCCGCATCGCGAAGACGCGGGTCCAAGGCCGCATGCCCAAGATCGGAGATCAACTGAGAGACCACGGCAACCCCAACGGCGACCATGGCGCAGGCTTCCAGCACGAAGATGTCACCGAACAATGCCGCATCCAGCAACAGCTTGCCGAAGCCCTTGTAGGCAAAGAACACCTCGACCACGACGACGCCGGTCAGCAGCCAGTTCAACTGCAACGCCAGCACCGTGAACGGCACGATGACGGCATTCCGCGCCACATGGCGCACGACCACCCGGGACATGGGCAGCCCCTTCAGGATCGCCGTCCGCACATAATCCGACGCCATCGCGTCAACCGTCGCCGCGCGGGTCAGCCGCGCCACATAGCCGACGTCATAGAGCACCAAGACCAAGGCCGGCAGGATCAGCTCCGCCCATGCGAAGCCACCGGTCATCGCCGACGTACCGGGTAGCCAGCCGAGCCAGAACACGAACACGGCAACCAGCAACGTCGCCGATGCGAACTCCGGGATAGACGTCGTCACGACCGCCGCCGCCGAGATACTCCGGTCCAGCCAACCGCCTTCCCGCAAACCGGCAAGAAACCCAAGTGCCAACGCCAGCGGAATGACCGTGATCAGCACCAGCACTGCCAGCAATGCTGTGTTGCCGAGCCGGGGCCACAGCACGTCCGCGACCGGCACTTTATGCTGCAACGAGGTGCCGAAATCTCCCCGCACCGCATTGCCGAGCCACTCCGCGTAACGTTCCCAGAAAGGTGCGTCATAGCCGTTCTCGGCAAGCCAAAGAATACGCTGTTCGTCGCTGGAAAGCGGCCCCAGCACTTTGCCGGCGACAGCCATTTGATCGCCTTCGAAGACCGCGAACAGCACAAGCGACACAACCGCCATCACCGCGGCCATGGACGCCAGACGGCGTGTGATCAGCCTGGGCATGATGTCGCCTCTTGCTCGAACTGTTCATATTTCCTCAGCGTCATCCCGGCCGCCGCGTATCGGCGCGCCGGGATCTTTGAACCACGATAGAAAGAACTCAACGGTCCCGGCGCTCGCCCCGGCATAAATGCCGGAACGAGACCGGGACGACGCATATTGGATAATGAGGACAGGTGAGGGGGAAAGGCCGCCGATAAAGTCGCGTTACCCAACGGCATCGGCCTAGCGATCGATCCAGACCTTATTGAACTGATGGAACTGTGTCGGGTGCGCTTCCAGCCCCATAACCTTGTCGCTGGCGGCAAAGAATTTCGGCACCCAGACGGGCTGCACCATCACCGCGTCTTCCTGCAGGATCGTTTGCACCACCGCCATCTTTTCACGGCGCTCATCGATATCGACAGTGCCCTCCACCTCGGCCAGGGCCATGTCGAAGGACTTGTTACTATAGCCGGTTTCATTCCACGGCACGCCCGTGCGGTAGGCGACGCTGAGGACCATCGTACCCAGCGGGCGGTGCCCCCAGGCAGTCAGCCCGAACGGCGTCTGATCCCAGATTTCCCAATATTTGGCCGCCGGTACGACGTTGAGATTAAGGCGAACACCCGCCGCCGCCAGGTCTTCCTTCAAAATCTCGCAGCAATGCTGCTGCCATGGCCCAGTGGTGTTGCCGACGTCGACGGTCAGTTCCAATCCCCCTTCATAGCCCGCTTCGGCCAACAGTTTCTTGGCTGCTTCGACGTCGCGCTTTAAAGGCGGCAGCGGCGCATAGTCCGGATGGATCGGCGCCACGTGATGGTTCTCGCCCGCCGCCCCCATATCGCGGAAAATCTTCTGCGGGTAGCGGCTGTTATCGGTCGCCAGGACGATGGCGCGGCGCACCCGGATGTCGTCGAAAGGCTTTTCAGTCAGACGCATGCGGATACAGCCGGTCTGTGCGGTCTCGGCCTCGTAAATGCGTGTCTCGGGCAGACTTGCCGCCAGATCGAGCGACGGCATATCGAACTCGTGGTTCAGGTCGACCTGCCCGGACGCCAGCGCCGCCAGTTGCGCCGCAGACGCCGCGCCGTGGTCGTAATAATGAATCTCGTCCAGATAGACGTCGCCGCCCCAATAGGGGCCGGGGACGCGCTTCAGGATTGCCTTCTCACCGACCGCGAATTCGGTCAGCGTAAACGGCCCGGTGCCGTTCGGTGCCTTGGTAATGTCGCCCGCGAAGTCGCGGTGCACGATCATGGTCGGATAGTTGTAGAGGTTCTCGGGGATCGTCAGCACCGGCGAATTGAGGTGGAGGCGCACCGTATGCGCATCGACCTTCTCGACCGCGCCCGGCGTCATCCGCTTGGCGTCTTTTTCGCCGCTGGTCATGGCATCGAACAAACCGATGTTCGACGATCCCGTCGCCGGGTCGAGCCAGCGCTCGAAATTGAAGACCACGTCGTCGGCGCCAAAATCGTCGCCGTTATGCCATTTGACGCCACGGCGCAGATTGAGCGTCCAGGTCTTGAGGTCGTCCGACACCGACCAGCTTTCCGCAAGGTACGGGCGCGTGACGTTGTCGGCACCGGTGATCGTCAGATATTCGCAGATATGCCGGGCGACGTTGGACTTCGGCGTCCAGTCGAACAGTGCCGGATCGGCCATCGCCTGCACTTCCATCGAAACCCGCAGGATGCCACCCGCCTTCGGCGTCGCGGCGTGCGCCGTTCTGGCCAGGCCGCGCTGACCGCTGCTCCCGATCAAGCCGGACATGGCATAGGCCGAAGCCGCCGACGCGCCCAGCAGCGTCACCGTCCGCAAGAACGACCGGCGGTCGATCCGCCCGCGTATCAGTTGGTCTTGAAGGTCTCGGACACGCGGATGCATCCGCCCCGCGCGCTCATGGTCCATCGGCGTTTTAGGCATATCTGTTCGTCGCTCCCCGTGAATTCGGCCGGTTGAGTCCGGCTCTGATTTCTATAACTTGGGTACGATAGCCGACGGTTTCCACATTGGCCAAGGGGAGAGGGTATCGAGCAATTGGGACAAGGTTGAACTTCACATCACAAGGCATTGAAGGTGCGAATAGCACACGCGCCCTCCGCGTGTATAATCCACGGACGCAAAGAGACGGACCAAACCGTCCAGCCGTGCCGCCAGGAGGATACAAAAGATGCAGATGCCTGAACCGCAGGTGCCGTTCGTCGATCAGGTTCATGAGATTTCCAAGGAACAGTTATCGGAACCCATCACCGATTTCCGGGCCTGGACGCTCGACACCTTGGACCCCGACACCACGATCACCTATCTGAGCGAGGAAGCTCTCGGCGAGGTGCGCGCCCTGGCGCAGTTCATCGAAGACAACCCGCTGCCGCTGTTGCAGCGCGCACCCGGTCATGTCGCGACCCCTGCCCTCGCGGCGGCGATGGACATCATCGGCCAGCGGCTCCGCCAAGGTCCCGGTTTCGGTGTCATCGACCGCTTGCCCTTGGACGGCATGAGCGTCGAAACGGCGACCGCGATCTATTGGACGATGACGCAGATGATCGGCCGCCCGGTGGCGCAGAAATGGGACGGCACCATGCTCAACGATGTCCGCGACGCCGGCAAACGAGGCTATGGCGTGCGCCGCTCCGTCACCAACGAGGAACTGGTCTTTCATACCGACAACGGCTTCAATTTGGTGCTACCGGACACGGTCGGGCTGCTCTGCATCAATCAGGCGAGGGAAGGCGGTGTCAGCCGCTTTTGCAGCCTCTATTCCATGCACAATCGATTGCTGGAGAAGCACCCCAAGGAATTGGACCGGCTATATCAACCGGTCCTGTTTACCCGACATGCCGAGCACGCCAAGGACGAACCGAAAATCATGCGGGCACCCGTCTTTCATTGGGACGGCGAGATTCTGTCGATCCGCCCCAACGTCAATTATATCCGCCAGGGGTACGAACTGGCCGGGTTGGCAGTCGATCCGGCACTCGACGACGCACTGAGCGCGCTGGGCGACGTCGCCGAAGAAACCGATCTCTGGGTGCAGATGCGCATGGAGCCGGGTCAGTTGCAGTACCTGAACAACCGGGGCGTTGTGCACTACCGCAGCGCCTTCACCGATTACGACGAGCCCGAGCGCAAGCGCCACCTGATCCGCGTCTGGTGCCGCGAAGCAGGCCGCCCGACTTATAATGGCTAGATTTTACGCCCCCTGGTCTCGGCTCTATGGAAGCATCAGTTGATGCATATCAATGCGCTGTCCTCGTCGAGGGACATAGTGTAGGGGTAGAGATCACGTTTCCATTGTAGGCGTATGCATGGCTGAGCTTCGACGATCATTGCCACTTTCCTTGGTCGTCCTTTACGGCCTTGGCGTCATGATCGGCGCGGGAATTTATGTTCTTTTAGGCGCGACTGCCGGAAAAGCCGGAATCCACGCTCCCATTTCGTTCCTTTTGGCGTCCTTCGTCATGGCCTTCAGCGCCGCATCGTACGCGGAACTATCTGCTCATTACCCCGAAAGCGCAGGTGAAGCGGCGTATGTGCGGGCCGGGTTCCGCTCGGGACTGCTCGCCACGGCGACAGGCTTTCTCGTCATTCTGTCAGGGATTATTTCCTCGTCGGCTATCAGTGTCGGCAGCATCGGATACATCCGTGAGTTCGTGGATTTGCCACCGGATGTACTCATCGTCGGAGTCGTTCTGATACTCGGCGGCGTCGCTGCCTGGGGAATAATGCAATCGGTCTTATTCGCCAGCCTTTTCTCGATCCTTGAAATCGGTGCCTTGCTGTACGTCGTCGCAACCGCCGTGAGCGGCGATCCGGGCCTGGTTATGCGAATCCCCGACCTGTTTCCCTCCTTCGGCGATACCGTCGCCTGGACGGGTGTCGCCGGTGCAGGCTTGCTGGCCTTTTTCGCATTCATCGGCTTCGAGGACATCGTCAATCTAGCCGAAGAGGTCGAGCACCCGGAGCGTGCGTTGCCGTGGGCAATTTTTCTCACCTTGGGACTCGGCACGCTGATCTACTTCATGGTTACAGCGGTGACGGCACTATCGGTGCCAATGGACGAACTCGTCGCGTCCAAGGCCCCGGTCAGTTTCGTGTTCGAGCATATTTCCGGTCTGTCCCCCGCGGCGATCACCGCAATCGCCATCGCCGCGACCCTGAACGGCGTCATCATCCAGATCATCATGGCCTCGCGTGTCCTTTACGGACTCGCCAAGCAGGGAAGCGTTCCCAAGCTCTTCGCCACCGTTCATTCGGTGACCCGGACACCGTTGCCGGCGACCGCCGCCGTCACGGGTGTTATCCTGATCCTGGCCCTTACGGCGCCTCTCGAAAGCCTCGCGGAATGGACGTCCCGTATCGTGTTGGTCGTCTTCGTACTGGTGAACACGGCCCTGCTGATCCTGAAGGTGCGCGGCGTCCCGACAAAGGAAGGCTGCTTCACTGTTTGGATCGGCATTCCGGTGCTCGGGCTTGCCACCAGCATCGCGTTGCTCACAGAAGAACGGCTGATCACGTTCCTCGTCTATCTCCTGGAATGACCGGACGCCATTTTCTTTCATTACGTCCACCAGCCAAGTCGCGCATGTTGCCGCCACGGCAACTCGGCGAAGTACGCTCTTAACCGCCGGCCTTAATTCTCTTCCGATTTGCGGGCCTGCACCTGAAGGCTGGGACCACCGATCAACGTCGAACGGCCAAGGCTCATCAACGCATCGTCTTTCAGGCGCAACAGCGACTGGCTCGCCTCCTCCGCCGACTCGCGGAGTTCCTGCTCCAGAAAATCCAGGTCCTGACCGGCTTCGCGCAGTGTCGAGATCACCTCTTCCACATCCCGGTGCCGCGCCGCGACCAGTCCCCACAGCATCGCCGAGCGCGTGCCCGTTTTACAATGCGAGAAGATCGGCTTCGGCAGGTCGGCCAGGGCACGCTCGAACGAGTCGATGATTTCCGTCTCGAAGATTTCGTAACCTTCGGTCGGGCTGTGCGCGTAGCCCAGGCCCGCGGCCTTGGCCAGCGCTTCCGCTTCCGCAGAGAGTATGTACTCGCCGATCTCGTCGTCGGGGCGTGCATTGAGGATCGAGGCGAACCCCGCTTCCTTCAGATGCCCGATATCATCTTCGGAGATTTGCGGCCCGATGGCGAACTCCGGCGTTATATAGACGATCTCGGGCACGTTCCCCACGCTCCTGTCGCAGAATTTATCACCCTGCGTTCGCTGCTCCGCTGCATCATAGATGTTTCACTTTTTGAAGAGTGCCCCTAAACTCTGGGCATTCAAACAACGAAAACTCTCTACGGGATGCGGACTGCAAGTACCATGGATAAATCAGATGCCAAAATCCTAGACGTTCTGCAAACCAATGCTGAACTGTCTGCCGAGGAGATCGCGGCGAAAACCGGCCTCGACGCGAAAACCGTCGCGGACCGGATCAAGGTACTGGAAGACGACGGCGTCATTCTGCAACGTGTCGCGCTGCTCGATCCGCGCAAGGTCGGCGCCAACATGACGGCCTTCGTCGCGGTTACGACGCCGGAACACAGCCCGGAATGGCTGAAACAGTTCCATGACGCTGTCGAGAGTTTCCCGGAAGTTGTCGAGTTCTACCGCATGAGCGGTCAGGTCGACTACCTGTTGCGCGTCGTGGTGCCGGATATCGACGCCTACGACATCTTCTATAAAAAGTTGATTGCCGCGGCCAAGCTGAAGGACGTGAGTTCCACCTTCGCCATCGAGCAGGTGAAGTACACGACCAAGCTGCCGATCAGCGGCGACTGATACCGGCGTCCGGCCGCGGTCCGCGCCACGGCGGACCGCACACCAGACCGGCGTTGCTTATTCCGCCGCGTATTTCGCCAGTTTCTCTTCGTCCAGTTCGATCCCAATGCCCGGACCCGACGGCAGGTCCATGCTGCCGGCACTGATGTCTAGACGCGTGGTCGCCACCGTGTCGGTGACCTTCAGCGGGCCGACGCACTCCAGACCGATCAGGATGTTCTTGGACGTCGCCCCCAGCATGATCTCGGCAATGGTGCTGAGATCGAGACCGAAGCCGTGCCCCATGACGACCTGCAAACCGGCCGCTTCGGCGGTGGCGATCATCTTCATGGACGGCATCAGACCGCCGGCCTGGGTAATCCCGAACTTCACGAAGTCGGCGCAGTCGGCCTTGATGACCTCGATCAGGCTCGCATGATCACTGATCGATTCGTCGGCCATGATCGGAATACCGCCCTCGCGGCGAACCTTCGCCAAACCTTCCAGGTCTTCCTTCGGCGTCGGCTGTTCGAACAACTGCATGTTGCAGTCTTTGATGGCATGGCACAGCGCCAACGCCTGCTCGACGTTGCACTGCTGGTTGGCGTCCATGCGCAGCTTCATATCCGGGCCGACGGCTTCGCGCACCGCCATGACGCGGGCGCTGTCCGCTTCGACCACCTTGCCGACCTTGATCTTGAGGGATTTGAACCCCGCGTCCTGCCACTTCTTGGCTTCGGCGGCGGCTTCTTCCGGCGGCAATTCGCCGACCCAGCCGTTGAACTCCACCCGGTCCATGACGGGCCCGCCGATGTAATCGTACATGGCGATGCCGAGACGGCGGCAGGTCAGCTCGATACATGCCAGCTCAATGCCGGCGCGGGCCGCCGGCTGGATCGGCGCGATCTTGGTGGAGATTTCCTCGATCGTGTTGATATGTCCCGGATCGATACCCATCACCGCCGGACCGATCTCGTCGCGGATCGTCGCCGCAATCTCGGCCGCGGTATTCGGCGATACGGCGCGCGTCGACGGATCGATACTGGCGATCCCGACGGTGCCGTCCGTATCCGTGACGCGGATGACGACGCACTTCGTCGCTTTTTTGGCAACGCCGCCACTAGTGAAATTCCCGACGAGCGGCATGGCGACGAAAAACACTTCGACCTTATTGATGGTACCCGGCATGAGTTTCCTCTTTTTTGTCTATTGATTTGCTGGCGCACATAAAACGCAAGAATGCCGGCAAATACAATGATAGAGGCCAAAATCCGGGGCCGAAGAGTCCGATTTTCGCGGAACGGGCGACTATTCGCTTTCCTGCAGCCACCTTTGGCGGAGTTTCTCGCCGATGAAGCAATCGGACTTCTGATAGTCGAACGAGCTTGCGGCAGGCATGAACAACGGATCGACTGCGGCGATCTCCTTGACCAGCTTGCGGCGGATCGCGCCGGCCCACTGTTCCGGGTCCTGCACCGAGATCATGAAGGCGCCCTGCCCGCCGATCACGCAGTCCTTGTAATAGGCGTCCAGGGCATAGGGATCGTAGTTATACTTCAGCATCACCGGCAGGCCGTTGATCGTGACCCCTTGCGAGACCACGAAGTCGCGCGCCTGCTCAACCGGAATGCCGCGATTGTTGGCGCCATCGCCAGAGACATCGATGACTTGGCGGTTACTGGTAAAGCCGTTGCCGCCGAAAAGCGTCACCCCGTACATCAATGCGCCGGAGATCGAAGTCCCCCTGATCCAGGCGCGCGGTTCATCCAGCAACTGCTGGGCAAAAGCCTCCGCCGAGGCGGCGTCGTGAATCTCCGTCCACGGGATCGTGATGACCTGCTGCTCGGCCCCCGCCCATTCATAGAACGTCACCGCGATGCGGCCGTGAAAGCCCGATTGGATGACCTGAATCAGGCCCGGATGGCGAAAGGCAGCGGCATAGCCCTGACGCTGCAGCTGATGTTCGTCCATGTCCATGGAGCCGGAAACGTCGACCGCGAGCACAAGCTCCACGTCGACTTCGCGGTCGGCCCAGGCAACGGCGGACGACAGAACGGCGATCAAAAGACCGAAGATGAAACCGGCAAGGGTTGCCGAACGTGCGAGAGACATTTCTGATCAGTTCCTTTCGCGGGGACGCGGCGTCGGCGTTGTCGAAAAGAAGGCGCAGTTCAATCGGGACGTTCATGCGATCTTACCCGGCTTTCTTATCCGCTTCGAGATGATTTATGATCTCCCCCGGATGCTTCCGATAGCCACGCCTTGATTCCTTCAGGCCGAGCGCGTACCACACGAGGCAACCAAGGAAACATCAAAACAAAAGAAGAGAATGAGCGGTATATTAAGCGACTTAAAGATCGTCGAAGCATCGGCGTTCGTAGCAGCCCCGTACGCGGGCATGGTCTTGGCGGAAATGGGCGCGGACGTGATCCGCATCGACCCCGTCGGCGGCGGACTCGACAAGCACCGCTGGCCCTTGGCCCCGTCGGGGCGCAGCCTTTACTGGGCAGGCCTGAACAAAGGCAAAAAATCGATCCTGCTCGATGTGCGTTCGCCCGAAGGCCGGGAAATCGCGCACCAACTGATGACAATGCCGGGCGAGGACAGCGGTTTCGTGCTGACCAACTTGCCGGCACGCGGCTGGCTGGACTTCGAGACCCTCAAGGCACGCCGTGACGACTTGGTGATGGTCAATCTATTGGGCAACCGGGACGGCTCGGTCGCGCTCGACTATACCGTCAACGCAGCGGCAGGGTTCCCTTTGAACCAAGGCCCGGTCGACGATGAAGGCCCGACCAACAGCCTGCTGCCGTCCTGGGACTTCATAGCCGGCACCATGGCCGCCAACGGTATTCTCGCCGCCGACCGTCACCGCCGCAAAACCGGCGAGGGACAGTTCGTGCAACTGACACTGGCCGACGCCGCCTTTCATGTCATGAGCGCGCTCGGCTACACCGCCGAGGTCGAGGTCAACAAAACCAAACGCCCGAAAACCGGCAACCACGTCTGGGGCACGTTCTCGCACGTCTTCCAAACCAAGGATGGCCGGTATCTCGTGGTGACGGCCTTCACGCCGCGTCATTGGAAAAACCTTGTCGAGTCCCTCGGCCTCGCCGAGACCATCGCTAAAATGGAAAGCGAGAGCGGTCTCGATCTGTTCGAAGAAGCCAACCGCTGGGCCATGCGCGACAACATCGTCGATGCCCTGCGGCCTAAAATCACGGCGCTGTCGCTGGATGACGCACGCACGCTATTCGAGCAGCACGGCGTCTGCTGGGGGCCTTATCAGACGTTCGAGCAGGCGGTCCACGAAGACCCCCGCGTGTCCGAAGAAAACCCGATGTTCTCGCGCGTCGAGCACCCCGACATTGGGACGTATCTGACACCGGGCACGATCCTCGACTTTTCCGCGGCGCCCCGCGTGCCGCCCGGCGAAGCACCGGTGCACGGCCAGCACACGGAGCAAATTCTCGCCGAAGAGCTTTCCCTCTCGCAAAGCGAAATCGGCAAACTGGTCGACAAGAAAATCGTCGGCTTGGGCTGACGTCCCCACCTTCGGGTCATCCCCAAATCAGCGTCGTCCCGGTCGTGAGGCATTCAGCCGTGCGCACCGGGAGCTTAAAGCCGCAGTAATTGTTCTAAGATCCCGGCGCGCTTTGCGGCCGGGATGACGCGAGGGGTTGGATGCTCTACAGACGCGCACCGGGCTTGCCGAGCGCATAATGCGTCAACTCGCCGGTGACGTGTTCGAAGGCTTCGTCGAGGCTATCGGTCATCAGGAACAGTTCCATGTCCTCCGGCGCGATCGTCCCGGCGGTAACTAGCTTCTCGAGATCGAAGACACCCTCCCAGAACGACGTGCCGAAAAGCACTATGGGCATGCGTTTCTTGAGCTTGCCGGTCTGTACCAGAGTTAGGTTCTCGAAGAACTCGTCCATGGTGCCGAAGCCGCCAGGAAACACCAGCAGCGCCTTGCCCAGATACGTGAACCAGTACTTCCGCATGAAGAAGTAGTGGAACTCGAAGTTCAGCTCGCGCGTGATGTAGGGGTTGTGGTGCTGCTCGTGCGGCAGCGAAATATTAAGCCCCACATTGATACCAGCCGCTTCCGAAGCGCCCCGGTTCGCCGCCTCCATGATGCCGGGCCCACCGCCGGTGCAGACCACGAAGCGTTTCTTAGAGCCTTCCAACGTCTTCGACCATTCCGTCAGACGGTAGGCCAGCGTGCGCGCCGCTTCGTAATAGACCGACATCTGAAGTGCCCGCTCGGCCGCTTCGACATCGCCGCCGTGCTTCTTCGCCGCTTCTAGACGCTTGGTGGCTTCGTCTTCCGGCAGGATGCGTGCAGAGCCGAAGAAAACGATGGTGTCGGCGATATCGTATTCGGCAAAGCGCGCCGACGGTTCCATGTACTCAGCGAGGATACGCAGTGCGCGGCCGTCACGGCCGTGGATGAAATCCTGGTTCTCGTAGGCCTTGCCGATCGGACGATCGGTCTCGTCGTCGCCGGTCATGCTCAGTCCTTCACCCACCGCTCGGCAGCGGCATCGTCGCTGGAGCGCGCATCAACCCACTTGGCGCCGTCCGGTGTTTCTTCAAGTTTCCAGAACGGTGCCTTGGTCTTCAGAAAATCGATCAGGAAGTGACAGGCTTCGAACGACGCTTCGCGGTGCGCCGACGACGCGGCAACCAGAACGATGCGGTCGCCCGACTCAAGCCGTCCATAGCGATGAATGATCAGCGTACTTTCCAACGGCCAGCGTTCCAGTGCCTCGGCCTCGATCTCGGCCAGCGCCTTTTCCGTCATGCCGGGATAGTGTTCCAGGGTCATGGCGCCGATGTCTGCACTGCCCGCTATCTCTCGTACCAGGCCGACGAACGAGCATAAGCCGCCGATGGCGTGGTTGCCCTTGCTCATTGCTTCCAGCTCGGCACCGACGTCGAAGTCTTCGGCCTGAACGCGGATCATTTCAGCCCCCCGTTACCGGCGGAAAAAAGGCGATCTCGTCGCCGTCCGAGACCGGGTGATCGGCGCCGACGTGTTCTTGATTAACCGCGACCCTGAGCCGCGCAGGGTCGGCAAAGGCCTCGGCATAACCGGCGCCGCGCGCCGCCTGCCACGCCATGAGATCGGCGACGGTGGCAACGCCGTCGGGACGCTCGAGATCTTCCGACCCCTGCCCCGTCCGTTCTCGCACCCATGCAAAATAAAGAAGCTTCAACATATCAACCCGGCAGCAGTCCGTTAAAAGGCAGATAGGTGACCATATCACCCGGTTGAATGCGCTCAACCGTCTCGCCGACTTCGACCAGACCGTCGGCACCCGCCAGCGAGGTCAGAATACCGGCCCCACTGGAATGATGTTTCTGGGCGATCTGCGCGCCGTCATCAGCGGTCGCAAGGCACACCCGCGCCCATTCTCGGCGGCCCTGCTTTTTTTTGTAATCAAAACCGGCCTGAACCTGAAAACGTTTCGGCGCGTAGCCGGTCTCGCCGGCAAGCCGCCGCAGCATCGGCTGCGCGATCATCAGAAACGTCACCATCGCCGCCACCGGATTGCCGGGCAGCCCGACAAAGGCCGCCTTGCCCACCTGACCGAGAGCAATAGGCCGGCCCGGCTTGATGGCGAGCCGCCAGAAATGAATTTGCCCCAAGGCCGCGACCGCGGCTTTGACGTGGTCCTCTTCACCCGCGGAAACGCCGCCAGACGTCATCAACACGTCGTGACCCCTTGCCGCCGCTTGATCCATTGCTTCGGTGATGGCGGCTTCGTTGTCGGGCAGAATACCGAGGTCGGTGATCTCGGCGCCGAGGCCACGCAGCAGGCTCGCCACCGTATAGCGGTTGGCATCATAGATCGCGCCGTCGGGTGCCTCGCGGCCCGGATCGCAAACCTCGTCTCCGGTCGAAAAGATCGCGACCCGAAGCGGTTTGAAGACTTCCACCATGGCATTGCCGATGGATGCCGCAAGGCCGACGTCCTGCGGGCGCAGGCGCAGTCCACCCGGCACGATGATATCGCCCTGCTTCACGTCCTCGCCGGCGAAGCGGCGGTTTGATCCGTGCTTCAGGCCTGGCGGCAAAACCACGTCATCACCGTCTCGCGCCGTATCCTCTTCCATAAAAACGGTGTCCATGCCGTCCGGCATCGGCGCACCGGTAAAGATGCGTACCGCCTCGCCCCGCTTGGCGGGGCGCCCAAGCGGATGCCCGGCGGCAACACGGCCGGTCACCGGCAGCCGGGTCTCGGCGTTTGACTTCAGGTCCTCGTGGAACACCGCATAACCGTCGACGGCGCTGTTGTCGTGCGGCGGCACATTGCGGCCCGAGATCAGATCGGCAGCAAGCACGCGCCCCCCCGCTTCCTTGATTGCCACGACCTCGGTGCCAACGACGGTGTCCAGCCGTGCCGAAAGGTCGCGCATAGCGTCATCGAACGGGATCAGCCCGTCGCCAAAGGCAAAGCAATCGTCCTTAAGCTGCGCCATGCTTGCGTTCCTCGGTAAAGCCGCAGAAGGACAGAATGAAGTCCGTCACGGCGTCAATATCGTCGAGGTTCAAATTCGGTATCTTCACGTCAATCGGCGACTTCGTCGCGACGGCGACGATCGACGTGTCGCCGTCGCACAGCAGCGGTTTACCGATCTCAGGGCGATGTACTTCCATCTTGGCGTGCGGGTAGGATTTGAATCCCTCGATCAGCACCAAATCGACCGGCGCCATGCGCGCCAGCATCTCGTCGATGGTCGGTTCCGCCTCGTCACGATTCTCGTGCAAAAGCGCCCAGCGGGCGCTCCCGGTGATGACGACTTCCGTCGCACCGGCGGCACGGTGCTCGAACGAATCCTTGCCCGGCTTATCGATATCGAAGGTGTGGTGCGTGTGCTTGATGGTCGAAATCTTCAGACCACGCGCCGTCAGCGCCGGAATGACCGCCTTCACCAGCGTCGTCTTGCCGCTGCCGCTCCAACCTGCGAAACCGAATGTTTTCATGTAACTGGACTCCCCGAGGACGGCCTATAGCGCCGCTTATCGTTCCTTCGGATATCGTCCGAAATGGCCGAAAAATCAACCTGTTCGGCGTAAATCACCGTTGCCGCTGGTTTTCGGCGGCGCTGCCGTATCGGGCTTTTCTCCGTTCTCCGGCGAACTACCGTCGATGCGGGCGATCTGGCGGATGCCTGCGATCAGATAATCGGCACCGGTGACCAGCGTCAGCAGCGCCGCCGCCCACAACAGGTAAATGCCGACCTCGGTCGTGCTCAGCGGGCCGAACGCCGGACCGGCGGGGCCGACCAGCAGAAAGCCGAGCGAGAACATCTGCAGCGCGGTTTTCCATTTCGCCAGCGTCGTCACCGGGACGGAGACCCGCACCTCGGCCAAAAATTCCCGCAGACCCGAAACAAGAATCTCGCGGCACAGAATGACCGCCGCCGGCAGGGCCGTCACCGCGCCGATGCGGTCGATGCCGAGCATCACCAGCAGCACGGACGCCACGAGCAATTTATCGGCGATCGGATCGAACAAGCGGCCGAACGCGGACATCTGACCCAGGGCACGAGCCAGGTAGCCATCGAAGAAATCAGTGATGCAGGCAGCGGTATAGAGACCGAACGCGATCCAATTCGCATACGGCGGATCGACGAAGACCACCGTGACGATCATTACCGGAATCACGGCGATCCGGCCTATCGTCAGAATATTCGGAATCTTGGTCAGCATGTGCGTGTCCCAGCGCGGCGGAAAGCCGAACTTCTACGACAAAGGTTCTATCAGGTTCCGTGTGCGGGCGAAACCGCCACATCGTTGATCTCAGGGAAAATCAGTTGTCCGGATGGAACCAATCATAGATTTTCTTGGCCATGGCACGGCTGACCCCGTCGACCGCTTCCAAATCCTTGACCCCGGCGTTGGCGACGGCCTGGGCTGCGCCGAAATGGTGCAACAAAGCCTTCTTCCGTTTGGCGCCGATGCCCGGCACGTCATCGAGCATGGAGCGCTGCACCTGCTTGCCGCGCTTGGCACGGTGCGTGCCGATGGCAAACCGGTGCGCCTCGTCACGGATGCGCTGCAGGAAATAAAGCACCGGGTCCTTGTGTCCCAACTGCAAAGGCGCGGCCTTTCCCGGCATGAAGATTTTCTCGCGGCCTGCGTCCCGATCCGGCCCCTTGGCAATGGCCGCCAGGGCCACGTCCTCGATCCCCAGTTCGGCGAACACTTCCTGGGCGATGCCGAGTTGCCCCTTGCCGCCGTCGACCAGCACCAGATCGGGCCAGGCGCCGCCGGACCGTTCCGGGTCCTCCTTGAGGGCACGGGCGAAACGCCGCTCCAAGACTTCCCTCATCATGTCGTAATCGTCGCCGCCGGCAACGGTGCCGCCGCTGCCGGAACGGCGGATATTGAACTTGCGGTAGGCGTTCTTCATGAAGCCTTCGGTCCCGACGACAATCATCCCGCCGACGGCGTTGGTGCCTTGGACATGCGAGTTATCGTACACCTCGATCCGCTCCGGCGTGCCGTCCAAGCCCAGCGCCTCGGCCAAGCCTTCCAGAAGGGCGCGCTGGGACGCACTTTCCGACATACG
The DNA here is from genome assembly GCA_965216765.1 of Rhodospirillales bacterium. Lineage (GTDB taxonomy): Bacteria > Pseudomonadota > Alphaproteobacteria > Rhodospirillales > Casp-alpha2 > UBA4479. The sequence goes on along the minus strand of OZ244199.1, from coordinate 3,421,709 downwards.
CCGCGCCAGAGCATCCCGGGCATTGGTGACGGCATAATCGATAACGCGCTTTTTCTCGCCCCGGGTCGGCACCCGGATCTCGACCTTACGCCCGGCACGCACGCTGAGCGCATCCTGCACCAAGCGCACGTTCGGCATCTTGTGTGACGTCAGGATCAGCTTGGCCGGCTGGGTTTTGGCATAGAACTGTCCCGCAAAGGCCTCCAGGACCTCTTCGGGGGTGTCTTCCTTGGCATGGGTCGGGAAATAGGCCCGGTTGCCGTAACTGCGCCCACCGCGAAAGAAGAACACCTGCACACAGGTCTGCCCGCCCCGCTGATGCACGGCGACCACGTCGGCTTCGTCGAGGCCGGCGCTCACCGCCTCGTGCCGCGATTGGACGCGGGTCAGGGCATGGATACGGTCTCGGTACTGTGCCGCCAGTTCAAACTCCAAATCGTCGGACGCAGCCTGCATACGCTCGGCCAGGTCACGCTGGATACGATTGCTATCACCGGTCAGGAACTCCCGCGCTTCTTCCACAAGACGCCCGTAGTCCTCCTCCGAAATCCGGTCGACACAGGGGCCGCTGCACCGCTTGATCTGATACAAAAGGCACGGCCGGGAGCGGTTGGCGAAGACCGTGTCGGCGCATGTCCGAAGCAAGAACGCCCTTTGCAACAACGCCAAGGTCTCGTTGACCGCCCAGACGGATGCGAACGGGCCGAAATACTGTCCTTTGCGCGAGCGCGCCCCGCGGTACTTCAGAATCTGCGGATAAGGATGATCGCCGGTGACCAGGATCATCGGGAACGATTTATCGTCCCGCAACAGGATGTTGTAGCGCGGTGCATAGCGCTTGATGAGGTCCGACTCCAACAGCAGCGCTTCGGCCTCTGTCTCGGTGCGGACGATTTCCAGCGCCACGGTCTGCTGGATCATGCGCCGGATGCGGATACTCTGGCGGTTCGGGTTGGCGTAACTGGTGACCCGCTTGCGGACGTTCTTGGCCTTACCGACGTAAAGCACGTCGCCGGCTTCGTTCAGCATCCGGTAGACCCCGGGGCTGGTCGGCAGCGACGGCAACCGGGACTGGATCGCGGCGACACCCTTTTCCGGCGCCTCTGACTGATCTTTTTCGCCTTCGCCATTCATCTCGGATGCATCCTGCATGGCAAAAAATCGCTTGCGTAGGTCGGATCGTCAACTCATCCGGCGAACATTATGGTTAACCACATTTCTATCCACGGATTCTGTGGATAAACTTGTTGATTATCGTTTCCGGCAATAAGTTCCTTTAGAAATCAAGGGGCTTTACGTCAATTGCCTGCTTTTTAGGCACTCCTGCAACCCTTTGTTTTTAAACAATTATAAGTTTTAACTTTTCCGCCGCCAATTTTCATGACACATCACAGTCATGGTTCCGTCATAACTGCTGATCTGTGCAAAATGTTTGGTGGCAGGCGCCGCCTCGACCGGTCAAAACCGCAATAAGTGCAGTCTTATTAACTATTTAGACCAGCGTTGAACCTTTCTATTTCGACGCCGACGCTTTCCGCATTGTCGAAGATATCGAGCTTTTCGATCCGCACCCGGGCCGAGCGGACCCGCGGGTCGGCCAGGCACATCTCGGCGACCGCCTCGGCCATGGTCTCGACCAGCCCGACATGGCCGCGGCTGATGATCTCCTTCACCCCATCGACGAGGCTCTCGTAGCAGACGACGTTCCGAAGATCGTCGTCGAGACCGGCTTCTCCTTCGCGCACGGAAAGATCGAGATTGATACGGACCCGCTGGCGGCCGTCCTTCTCGTGCGCATGGATGCCGATCAGCGCCGGCAGCACCAGATCGCGGACGAAGACGTGGCGGATACGCTGGCGCGCGTCAGCGATCTTGAGGGGTTCCAGTATCTCGCGGGGTTCAGTGGCCATGCCCGCTCCTTTCCTATTGGCGCTGTTCGCGCATAAAGTTGCCGCCCTACTCGCGCGGGGCTGTCTCGTCGGTCTCATAGGCCCAGTTCAAATGCTGACCGGAATCGACGGCAATGATCTGGCCCGTTACCGCCTGGGCGTCAAGTAGATAGGCGACGGCGGCGGCGATCTCTTCCGGGTCAACCGGACGCGCCAGCGGCGTCTGTGCCGCCTGAGCCTGAAAATCCTCGTCGCTTTGACGGGTGCTCGGCAGCACCGGCCCCGGCCCGACAGCGTTGACGCGGACCCTGGGCGCCAGTGCCCGTGCCAGCACCTGGGTTTGATCCCAGAGCGCCATCTTACTGATGCTATAGCCGGGAAAATGCTTGGTCGGGTTGAGCACGCGCTGATCGACGATGTTGACGACGGATCCGCTCTCACCCTCGGCGAGCCCCGCCGCTAACGCCTTGGTCAGCATATAGGGTGCGCGAACGTGCACCGCCATGTGCTTCGCCCAAAGAGTTGGATCGTCATTGGGATCGTCCTCGAAGACGGAGGCGTTGTTGACCAGCGCCGTCAGCGGTCCTATCCCGTCCGCCGCCTCGTCGATAAGCCCTTTATAAGCGGCCTCATCCTCAAGATCCGCAGCGACGGTCACCGCATGGACACCCAGCGCCCGCGCCTCTTCTGCGGCCTCTTCAGCGGCCTTGTCGGAGCCGTTGTAATGAATGGCGACCGACCAGCCGTCACGGGACAGGCGCTCGGTAATCGTGCGTCCGATTCGTTTGCTGCCACCCGTGATCAGGACGTTTCGCACGAACGACCTTAGACCATCGCCAGCAAGCGGTCGACGCCATACGCCTGGACACCGACGTAGCCGAGATAAAGCGCAAAAAAGAGCGCCGCCAGGCCCCGCGTCAACTTAATGACACCTAACAGGATCGGCAGCAGCATCAACGTCGCCACCAGCATCACCCAGATATCGAAGTGGATGACCTGCCCGGCGACGGGCACCACAGTGACGGCCGACATAACCCCGCCAACCAGCAGCATGTTAAAGACGTTCGAGCCGATGACATTGCCGATTGCCACGTCGGGATGCCCGCGATATGCGGCGACGACCGACGCGGCCAGTTCCGGCAAAGAGGTGCCGAAGGCAAAAAGCGTCAGGCCGATAACCTCTTCGGAAACACCGAACGAGCGGGCAATCTGAGAGCCGCCTTGGACCAAAAGGTCGGCTCCGAATGCTAGGCCAACGACACCGATCACCGCGGCAAGAGCCGCAACCGGCACGTTGCTGATGAACCCCTTTTCAAGTTCTTCGATCTCTTCTTGCTGCTCTTTGGCGATATCCGGATCTTCCACGCCCCGGAAATAAGACGCCGCCAAGAACCCGGCAAAGACGATCAGCAGGATCACCCCGGCCATCAATCCTAACTCGCCGGTCAGGATCAGTCCGGTGAACAACAGCGAGCCGCCGACCAGCAGCACGACGTCGCGCTTGCGCGCGTCCGGCTTGGCGAGGATCGGCGTCACCAGGCATGCCGCACCCAGGATCAGCCAGATATTGGCGATGTTGGAGCCGACGATATTCCCGACCGCGAGACCCGGGGAACCGCTCAACGAGGCCTGCAGGCTGACAACGAGTTCCGGCGCCGAGGTCCCGAAAGCAACGACTGTCATGCCGATGACCATAGGCGAGATGCCCATGCGGTCGGCCAACACGACGGCACCACGGACCATCAGTTCGGCAGCAACTACAAGGATTACGAAGCCACCTACAACCTGCAGATACATCATCATTCAATCAGCCTTTTCTGGCGCCCGAACCGCTGGCGATAGGTTGAAACGCCAGCACAATAGCCTCGTAGACCGGGCGTTTAAAGGGGACAATCAGGCACGGAATATCTTTTAGCGGACGCCAATCCCAGGTAGAAAATTCGGCATGTCCGGCAGCCTCCAGATCGACCTCGTCGGCCGTGCCGTCGAAGCGATAAGCAAACCAACGCTGCGCTTGTCCTTTGTATTTATTGAATTTTTTACCCCGCACGGTGGGCGGAAAATCATAAGTCAGCCAATCCGGCGCTTCCGCGAGCAGTGTAACCGAGCGAACCCCCGTCTCTTCCCAAAGCTCACGCCGAGCCGCCGCCTCGGGCGCTTCGCCGGGATCGATACCACCCTGCGGCAATTGCCAAGCAAACTCGGCGTCGGGTTCCTGATCGGCGCGCCGGCCCATAAACACGTGCCCGTCCGCATTGAACAGGACGGCGCCGGCACAGGGCCGATAGCCATTGGGCGACGGCGACATCCTTAGCTGATCCCTTCCAACCGCGCTCGGGTCAGTTCTGCGACGGCGTGGCGACGGCGGAAGCCGGCACCAACGCAACCCCGACGTCGGGAATCGTCTGCACCCAGTCCAGGATGCTTTTGATCGTCACCGGGTACGGGCGCGCCAAGACGAGGATGCTGCCCCGGTCCTTCGCCAGGCTCACGGCGCGATCCAGACTGGTGCGAATTTCCTGAATGCTCGGCGATTCATCCAGATAAAATTCCGTTTCTGCGCGTGGTAGATCGAGGTCAGCGGCGATTTGCGTCGCGTCGTTACGCGAACGCCGCCCACCGATCACGAACATCAGTCCACGCGATTTCATTTCCTTGAGCAATTCGCGAATTTGTCCTTCAGCCTTCAAAAACTGAGATCCCAGATAAGTCACCAGACCGACATAGCCGCCAGCACTCGCCATTACGGCCGACAGGCGGCGTTTGTTCTCGGCCACCTGCACTTGTGTATCCATGGCCAACGGCCCAGCGTCTTCGAGCGGAAACTTGTCGCTTTCCATCGGCAACGACATAAAGACCTCGTGCCCCGCCAAACGCGCACGGAACACCCAGTCGTCGAGATCGCGACCGTAGGGGCTGAGGACAAGACTCACCTGCGGCGGCAGTTTATTGATCGCCGCAAGCGAGGCTTGCCGGCTGAGGCCGACCCCCTCGATCATAATGGCGACTTTCGGCAGCGAAATACCCGGGTCGGAGGGCCGTGCATAAGCCGTCGAGGCGTGCGAGCCGTTGGCGGCAATCTTCGGCAGATCACCGACGCCATCGACGTTTTCGATCAAGGCCCGAACCGGCGCGCTGGACAACGCCTCACTCTGGTCGGCGACAGTCGGCTGGTCCGGCAGACGTGCCAGGACCACCGGTGAGACGGCAGGGATCACGACCCCGCCCCCGGCCTGAGAGGCAGCCCCCAAGGCATTAAGACTGTTCGACGACCCCGGTTGTGCAGCGGCAGGGGCAGCGGTTTCGGCGGACGGCACCGGCGCGGCGGGGGCCTGTGCCGGCGAAGACGCGTCACCAGGTGTGGCGGCAGGGGCAGCGGCTGGCGCCGTTTCACTGGCAGTCGGCGCCAACGCGGCAAGCTGGTTGAGACTGGGGGCGCCGGACGATCCGTCGGCGGAAGGTGGTGGCGGCATGGACATTTCGACCTGCCGGGGATCATCAACCGCCGCTTCCGGCTCTGCGCCGCCGTCGCCGGAGAACATCCAATATCCCGCGCCGCCAAGACTGCTTAGAAGCAGAACCCCAGCTCCGACAGCGGCGAACAACAACGCCTTACGCTTGGCGCCGGCTTCTTCCTGTTCGTCGTCATCGTCCTCGAACTCATCCTCGTCAACGTCTTCGAACGGGTTTTCGAGTTCGTCCTCGCCGCCGACCATCTCTTCTTCGAGTTCGTCGATTTCATCGACGCCGGCTTCTTCGTTGACGACGACTTCCTCGTACTCTTCGTCGTCATGGTCGTCGGAATCCGCATGCCCTTCGTCTGCGACGGCGCCCTCCTCGAGGTCATCAATATCCTCGAGGTCGAACATCTCGTCTTCGAGATCGTCTTCGTCCTCGTCGTCCTCGCCTTTCTTACGGCCGAAGAGTTTGGGCAGCTTCACGGAAACCTCCCGAAACGACCTGCAGGCCGCTCGATTACTTCGTCACCTCGGCACGCTGCGACATGATCGAGATACCTTTGATCAAATCGAGCGCCCGGCTCAACTGGTAATCGACCGGTGGCTCGCCGGCGTCAGCCTCGGCACCATTTGCAGGCTCGGCATCATCCGACTTTTCATCCGAAGGTGCCGTGTCGGTGTCGAGCGCACCACGCAAATCCGCCTCGCTACGGCGCGGCCGGTTGTTGGCGATCTCTTCGATGCGGGATTGCTTGACCTCGATATCGGGATCGACACCCTTGGCTTGGATCGAGCGGCCCGACGGGGTGTAGTACCGCGCCGTGGTCAGACGCATAGCCGCACTTCCACTGAGCGGCATAATCGTCTGCACCGAACCCTTGCCGAACGATTTGGTGCCGAGAACGATGGCCCGGCGATGGTCCTGCAGGGCACCGGCAACGATTTCGGACGCCGAAGCGGAGCCTCCGTTGATCAGCACCACCAACGGCTTGCCGTTGATCAAATCGCCTTCGCGGGCATTGAAGCGCTGCGTGTCTTCGGGTTTGCGGGACCGGGTCGAGACGATCTCGCCTTGCTCCATGAACGCGTCCGAGACCGCCACCGCTTGATCCAGCAGACCGCCCGGGTTGTTTCTAAGATCCAGGACCAGCCCTTGGAACTTGTCACCAAGCTCATCTTCGATTTTCTCGATGGCGCGTTTCAGGTTGCTGTCCGTCTGTTCGTTGAAGGACGTGATTCGCACATAACCGATTTCGCCCTCGACGCGCGACCGCACGGACGTGATCTTGATGACTGAACGGGTAATCGTGACGTCGAAAGGCTCACGCCCCTCGCGGACGATGGTAATCTTGATGTCGCTGCCGACTTTGCCGCGCATACGCTCGACCGCTTCGTTGAGGGTCAGCCCCTGCACGGACTCACCGTCCAGGTGCGTAATGATGTCGCCGGACTCGACCCCGGCACGATGCGCCGGCGTATCGTCGATCGGCGAAATCACTTTGACGAAGCCTTCTTCCATCGTCACCTGGATACCCAGGCCGCCGAATTCGCCCCGCGTGTTGACCTGCATATCCTTGAAGTTTTTCGGATTCAGATAGCTGGAGTGCGGATCCAGAGAGGCCAGCATGCCGGTGATCGCAGCTTCGATCATTTCTTCTTCGCTCGGCGGTTCCACGTACTCGGCGCGGACCCGTTCGAACACATCGCCGAACAACGACAACAGGCGATAGGTGTCGTCATCGTTCTTCTTCGCGTCAACGGCGCCGGCGGTCGGCGCCCAAGCGAACGTCGCTGCCGCAATAGCGACCGCGCCGAGCGTCGAGACAATTCTTGTTTTCATCCGTTTACCTCACCTGTTCGCGCCGCCAACCACGGCAATGGATTAATCGGTTGGCCGTTTCTTCGAAGTTCCACGTAGAGCACTGGATCGCCATCATCACTCATGATGCCTACCGGCTCGCCGGCGATCAACTGCTGGCCTTGGCTAACGTCGATCCGTGCCATGCCTGCTAGCAAGCTATGATATCCCTCGCCGTGTTCGATGATCAAGAGAAGCCCATAGCCCCTGAACTTACCGGCGAAAGCGACCGTTCCGTCATATGTCGCGGTGACTTGTGCGCCCCCCCGCGTCGAGATCGTCAAGCCTTTGCGGGCCAAGCCGCCGTCGGTTTTCTCGCCATACTTGCCGGCGATTCGCCCGACCACCGGCTGCGGCACGCTGCCGCGCGCTTTGCTGATCGGGCGCAGCGCACGCGCCACCACGTCGCGCGGCTCGGGCGCGGCTTTCGCGTCTTCCTTTGGACGATCCTTCGGCACCGCCGCTTCGCGGCGTTTTTTCTCGTCCTTCAGACCCTGCATCAGTTCACGCAACGACTTTGCCTTGGACGCGATAGCGGCGACCCGGGCTTCGGCCTCTCGCGCCCGCAGATCGGCGCGGCGCTTCAGGACCTTCTTGCGCGCCATCAGGGCGCCGAGACGGCGCCGTTCGCGGTCTAGAAGATCGGTGGTTTCGGCAAGCGCAATGCGGCGTTCTTCGATCTCGGCGCGTGCTCTGACCAGGAATTCCAATTCCTCGCGAAGCCGTCCCGCTTCGGCATCGATCTCGGAGCCGACGGCGCGCAACAGAATGGCGGTGCGCACTGTATCGGCGGGCTTGGTCGGCGATGCGATCAGCGCTTCCGGCGGGAATTGCGCCATCCGCTGCATAGCCGCCAGCACGCGGCCGAAGCGGACCCTGCCGTCGCGCAGTTCAACGGATTTCTTTTCCTGCAGGCGCTCCAGCGCCGTCAGACGCGCGTTCAGTGCCGCAGCTTGCGCTTCCTGGCGCTGCACTGCGCCGGCGGCGGTGACCAGTTCATCCTGCAAGTTGTGAATCTCGCGTGCCATAATATTGGATTTGGCGCGTGCTTTTTCGGCGGCGGACCGTTCGTCCTGGAGCCGCTTTTCGAGTTGTTTGAGGTCTTGTGGCGCCTGTGCCGCTGCGGGCGCGGCGAAAAGGACGCACGCCGCCAGGGCGGCGCGCCAGGTCAGCCTTCCCAGGCTGTTACTCAGCCGCAGCCGATGCAGAGCCGCTCTCCTTGATTAGACATTGGCCGGTCATTTCGCCGGGCACCGGCAGTTCCATCAACCTCAGCAGCGTCGGCGCAATGTCCGCGAGACGGCCCTCCGCCAGACCTTCCACGTAGGACGGCGCGTTGACCATGATCAGCGGCACCGGATTAAGCGTGTGCTGCGTGTGTGCGTCCTTGCCGTCGACCATCTGCTCGCAGTTGCCGTGGTCCGCCGTCACCAACATCACGCCGCCGGCATCGGTCACGGCTTTTTCGAGCCGTGCCAACGACGCATCGATGGTCTCTGCCGCCTTCATCGCCGCGTCCAGGATACCTGTGTGGCCGACCATGTCGCCGTTGGCGTAGTTGACGACGATCAGGTCGAACTTGCCGCTCTCGATGGCGCCTACAAGCTTATCCGTAACTTCCGGAGCCGACATTTCAGGCTGCATGTCGTAGGTCGCGACCTTGGGCGACGGCACGAGGATACGCTCCTCGCCGTCGAACACCTGCTCGCGTCCGCCATTCAGGAAGAACGTCACATGGGCATATTTCTCTGTCTCGGCGATACGGAGCTGAGTCTTGCCCGCCGTGGACACCACTTCACCCAGGATCTTCGAAAGCTGGGTCGGCGGAAACAGCGACGTCATGTATTCGCCGTGGTGCGCGGAATACTCAACCATGCCGGTTGTCGCCGAGAATTTCACGGTCCGCGCTCGCTCGAAACCGTCGAAATCGTCCTCGCACAGCGCGCTCAGGATTTCCCGGGCACGGTCGGCACGGAAGTTCGCCATCAGGATGCCGTCGCCGTCCCGCATTCCTTCGTAGTCACCGATCACGGCGGGCAGCATGAACTCGTCGGACTTGTCGTCGTCATAAGACGCTTGAATTGCCTCGGCCGAGGTCTCGAACCGCGTGCCTTCGGCATCGACCATAACGGCGTAGCCCTTGGAGACACGGTCCCAACGTTTGTCGCGATCCATCGCGTAATAACGGCCGGTCAAGGTTGCAATGTGGCAGTTCGGGTTGTCGGCGATATCCGCTTCGAACTTCGCCGTATAGTCGGCCCCGTTACGGGGCGGCGTGTCGCGGCCGTCCAAGTAGCCGTGCACGCGCACCGGTACGCCCTCGGCGGCAACCGCCTTGGCCAGCGCCGCCATGTGGTCCTGGTGCGAATGCACCCCACCCGGCGACAGCAGACCCAACAGATGACAGGTGCCGCGATTTTCCTTCACGTCGGCGATGAACTTCACCAGTTCTTCGTTGTCCGCAAGCGTACCGTCGGCGACTGCTTTGTCGATCTTCGGCAGCTCTTGCAGCACGACGCGCCCGGCGCCCAGGTTCATGTGTCCGACCTCGGAATTGCCCATCTGGCCTTCCGGGAGACCGACCTCGCCCGCTGACGCGTTCAACCTGGAGCGTGGCAGATCGGCGACCATGTGATCCCAAGTCGGCGTCTTCGCCAAGGCAATGGCGTTGTCCTCAGCGGGGGCGCGTTCGCCCCAGCCGTCGAGGATACAAAGAACGACGGGTTTCGGTGTGCTCATGACCAGCAACCTTTCTGTTCGTCAGAATACCAATATTTCCGTCCTTTGAATATGGGGCGGAAACAGCAAATGTGAACCGTCCGGGTGGATCGCGCCTCAGCCGCCGTCGGCTGTGAAACCGGCGCCTTCGATGGCTGCCACGGCGGCTTTCTCGTCGTTATCCGAAATATCGCCCGTGATACCGCAGGCCCCGATGATGGCACCCGATGAATCCTTGATCAGCACGCCACCCGCAACCGGCACCAAAGAGCCGCCGGCCAGTTCGTTCATGGCCTGGATAAAAAACGGTTCCTGTTTGGCGCGCTCAAACAGGGCACGGGAGCCGAGACCCAGCGCCAGCGCGCCGTTGGCCTTACCGATAGCGATGTCCGGACGCATGTTCGAGGCACCGTCTTCACGCTCCAGCGCCTTCAGGTTGCCGGCGGCGTCGAGTACGGCCACGGTCAACGGTTTCAAACCCATTTCGTGGCCCTTGGCGAGGGCCCCGGCGACGATCTTACGGGCGTCATCGAGTGTCAAAGCGGTCATCGGTATCTCCCTGTTGTCGAAGTGCTTGAATGTGGCGCCGAAGGTAGCATTCGGGAGCATGGGGTGAAAGGCTGTGAAGCCCGAAAAAAAGCGCTCAGTCCCGGTGATAGGGATGGCCGGCGAGGATCGTCTGTGCGCGGTAGAGCTGCTCGGCCAGCATGCCGCGCACCAGCATGTGCGGCCAGGTCTGGATGCCGAACGACATCACCGTGTCGGCCCGCGTCCGCAGGCTTTTATCGAGACCGTCGGCGCCGCCGATCAGAATCGTCATGTCGCGCACGCCCTCGTCCCGGTAGCGGCCGATCAAATGGGCGAAATCCCGGCTAGAGAACGCCTTGCCGCGCTCGTCCAGCGCCACCACGTGCGCGCCGTCCGGGATCTTGGCGGCGATCAGGTCGGCTTCGCGCGACTTGAGCTCGTCGCCGGACAAAGGTCGTTTCTCCTCGACCTCGATCAAGTCGAGCGACGGCGACAGCCGCTTTGAATACAGGTTAAAAAGGTCTTGTTCCGGACCGCGCTTGGCGCGCCCGACAGCGATCAGGGATAACCGCACGGTGTTTTCCCTCAGTAAACGAGCGACACTCGCTTCAATTGCGCGCCGGGTTGCCCCGGCACTTGTTTACGCGTGGACCGTCGCCGTCTCAGGCGTTTTGGTGCCGGCGATAACGTCGGGCACGGACCACAGTTTCTCGAGTTCGTAGAACTCGCGCACTTCCGGCCGGAATAGATGAACCAGCACATCGCCCGCGTCGATCAGCACCCAATCGCATGTATCGGTGCCTTCGACCGCGACGCTTTTGACGCCCTGATCTTTCAATATCTGGCTGAGGTGGTTGGCCATGGCGCCGACTTGTCGGCTCGATTGGCCTGTGGCAATGACCATGTAATCCGCCATTTCGGTCTTGCCGGCGAGTTCGATAACGACGATGTCGGTGGCCTTGTCGTCATCGAGTGACTTTTCCACGATGTCCCGCAGGTTTTTGGGAGTCAGTGGACGTTTGCTTTGGCTTTGTATTTGTCGGTCTCCTATCCAAAACACGTTTCAATTTTGCGCCCGGACCCAGCCCGGACACGTCTCTGTTCTGACACGCTAAAACTCGCCGCGTGCCCTGATGCCCGTTGCCGAGCCGGCATGTTCTCTGATTTTTAGGAACACCCAGGCTGGCAGTCGCGCATCAGCCAGGCGCATCGCCGCCGCTTGGGGCCATCGGTCCCGAGCGAAACGCCGGGCTGCTACACTAAATGTAGCCCTAAAAGAGTATCCCGGACGACCAAATACTGCAACCGGGACCATGTGAAATATCGATGACCAGCGCCGCCAGCGATGTATTTGCAACAGGTTGTCGGCGCCCATCAGCCATACGAAGGCATCGTCCGGGTGGCTTGCCGTGAGCGCCGCCAGCGTATCGGCCGTATAGGTCGTCCCCAGCCGGGTTTCTATATCGGTGACAAAGATGCGTTGTTCAACCCCGGCGACATCACGCGCCGCCGCCAACCTCCGGCCCAGTTCGGCCATGCCGTCGGTGGGCTTGAGAGGGTTCTGCGGCGACACCATCCACCACACTTCGTCCAACGCCAGCGCCTTCAGCGCCGCGCGGCTGATGTGCAGATGCCCATCGTGCGCCGGGTTAAAGGAACCGCCGAGAATGCCGATGCGGCGTTGCGTCCGGGTGGTCAGTGCAGATTACTCCGCCGCGTCCGCGCGCATGGCTGCCGACGGCATCTGCCCGCGAATGACATAGGCCAGCGCGGCGACGACCTGCTCCGGCTCGCGGGCCACGGCATGGGCGGCACCGTCCACTTCCTTGAGCGGGTGGTCATGCGCCTCCGGATGCAGCGTGATGTAAGGGATGCCCAGCGCGCACGCCTGACCGGCGTCGAAGGCGGCGTTCCACTGTTTGTATTTCTCGCCGAAACGGATCACGGCGATATCGGCATTCTTCAAAAGTGTCTGCGTGCGGATGGCGTTCAATTGCGCGCCCTTGCGGTCGTGCCAGAACTTGTCGGCCTCGGCGCCGAAGATGGCGACGCCGCAATCGTCCGAGTCCTCGTGCACCGTGACCGGCGAGACAAGCTCGACCGGCAGGCCGGCTTCTTTAACCCCGGCGGCGATGCGCTCGCGCCAGTCGGTGTGAATTTCGCCCGACAGATAGACGGTCCAGGTGTTTTCCATGGTTTCCTCCTTCTTTAATTCAGCTCGGCCGCACTTGGCCGGTGCCGCGCACCACGTACTTCATGGACGTGAGTTGTTCGACGCCGACCGGGCCACGTGCGTGCAGCTTGCCGGTCGAGATGCCGATCTCGGCGCCCATGCCGAATTCGCCACCGTCGGCGAACTGGGTCGAAGCGTTGACCAGCACAATGGCGCTGTCGACGCGGTTGATGAACTGTTCCGCTGCCGCCGGATCGTCGGTGACGATGGCATCCGTGTGATCGGAGCCGTGCTTGCGGATGAAGTCGATGGCCCCATCGACGCCGGGCACCACCTTCACCGCAATGATGCTGTCCAAATACTCGGTATTCCAATCTTCATCCGAGGCCGCCGAAATCCGGTTGTCGATGGCCTGGGACTGAGCATCGCCACGGACTTCGCAGCCGGCGTCGATCAGGCCGCCGACGATATCGCCCAGCATGGCCGGCGCGACTTTTTCGTCGATCAGCAGCGTTTCCGTCGCACCGCAAATACCGGTGCGGCGCATCTTGGCATTCACCACCACGGACTTGGCCATGGCCGGATCGGCGGCGCCGTCCACATAGGTGTGGCAGAGGCCTTCCAGGTGCTTGAACAGCGGCACCTTGCTCTCGTCCGAGACGCGCTGGATCAGCGACTTGCCGCCGCGCGGCACGATGACGTCGATAGTGTCGGTCATTGTCAGCATTTCGCCGACCGCGGCGCGGTCCGTGGTCGGCACCAATTGAATGGCGGTTTCCGGCAGACCTGCGGCCTGCAATCCTTCGGCCAGGCTTTCGACGATGGCGCGGCTGGAATGAAAACTTTCCGAGCCGCCGCGCAGGATCGCCGCGTTACCGGATTTCAGGCACAGCCCACCCGCGTCCGCCGTCACGTTGGGACGGCTTTCGTAAATCACACCGATGACACCGAGCGGCACGCGCACGCGGGATATCTTGAGACCGTTCGGCCGCTCCCACGCACTTTCAATCGTGCCGACGGGATCGGGCAATTCGGCGATGGCCTCCAAACCTTTGGCGACGCCGTCGATGCGTTCGGCGGTCAATAGCAAGCGGTCGAGCATGGCGCCGGTCAGGCCCTTTTCCTCGCCCGCCTGCATATCCTTGGCGTTCGCGGCCAGGATCTCGTCGGTGCGGCGGCGCAGGCTCGCGGCCATTTCGGTGAGCGCGGTGTTCTTGGCGTCCGTCGATGCCACGGACAACTCGGCCGCGGCCGCTTTCGCGTTTTCGCCGATGTCGCGCATCAGCGCGGCTATGTTGCTTGCCCCGTCCATTGTCTTCGGTTCCTCACACAATTAAGACGAGATCATCGCGGTGGATCATCTCGTCGCGGCCACGATAGCCCAAAATCTCTTCAATTTCACCGGTCTTGTGCCCGGCGATGCGTTTCGCGTCTTCGTCGGCATAGGCGATGAGTCCGCGCGCGATCTCGCGGCCGTCAGTGTCAAACACGGCCACGGCCTCGCCCCGCGAAAATCTACCCTCGATGCCGCGTACACCGGCGGGCAGCAAACTCTTGCCCGACGACAGCGCTTTCAGCGCGCCGGGATCGACGATCACCTTGCCGGCGGGTTTCAACGAGCCGGCGATCCATTCCTTGCGCGCCGTGCGCGGATTGGCGTCGGGGATGAACACGGTTGCCCGCGCCCCGTCGGCAACGCGTTTCAGCGCGTGCGGTTCTTTCCCCAGCGCGATCATAGTCGCGGCCCCCGCACCCATGGCGATGCGCGCGGCCTGAATTTTGGTGATCATGCCGCCCCGGCTTTCGCCCGAGATCTGCACCCCGGCCATGGCCTCAATCTCCGCCGGGATCGTGCCTTTGACGACCGGCACCCATTCGGCGTCGGGATCGATCTGCGGATTGGCGGTATAAAGTCCGTCAATGTCGGACAGGATAATCAGCAGGTCCGCCGAGATCATCGCCGCGACCCGCGCCGCCAAGCGGTCATTGTCGCCGAAACGGATTTCATCGGTGGCCACGGTGTCGTTCTCATTGATCAGCGGCACGGCACCGAGCGTCACCAGTTCCAACAGCGTGTTGCGGGCGTTGATATAGCGCCGGCGGTCTTCGGAGTCGTCCAGCGTCAGCAACACCTGCGCCACCGTCAGATCGTGCGCGCCCAGAACCTCTTGATACGCATGCGCGAGCCGCACCATCCCGGTCGCGGCGGCAGCCTGCTTTTCCGCCAGCCGCAACCTGCCGAACGGCAAACCCAACTGACGGCGGCCGACGGCGATGGCACCCGACGAAACAATGACGACTTCCTTGCCATCCTTGCGCAGGTTGGCGACGTCTTCGGCCAACGTTTCCAGCCAGCGCCGGTGCACCGCGCCCTTCTCCGGATCGACCAGCAACTGCGAGCCGATCTTGACGACGATACGCTTCGATTTCTTGAGGATATCGGCGGCGGTCATGGCCGGTAGCCCTCGTCGACCTCGTCTTCCGTATCCCCGGCGGCTTCTTCGGCACGGTATTCGCTGACGATGTGGTCGATCGCGTAAGTCACTTCGGCGACGCCCATCCCGGCAACGCCCGAAATCGCATGCACGGCATGCCCGCAGGCGTCTTCAAGCTCGGCCTTGCGTTCGGCCAGGGTCTCTTCGTCAAGCGCGTCGATCTTATTCAGCGCAACGATTTCGCGTTTTTCGTCCAGCCCGGCGCCATATGCCGACAGTTCGCCCCGGATCGTTTTATATGCATCGCCGACGTTTTCTTGCGTCCCGTCGACCAGATGCAGTAACACGCCGCAACGCTCCACATGCCCCAAAAAGCGCGTGCCCAGACCGGCGCCTTCGTTGGCGCCTTCGATCAAGCCGGGGATATCGGCCAACACGAAGGTGCGGCCTTCCACCGACACCACGCCCAGGTTGGGGTGCAGGGTCGTGAAGGGATAGTCGGCGATCTTGGGGTGTGCGCGCGAACTGGCCGCCAGGAACGTCGACTTCCCGGCGTTGGGCAGGCCGATCAGACCGGCATCGGCGATCAGTTTCAAACGCAGCCAGACCCAGCGTTCCTCGCCCTCCAGCCCCGGGTTGGCACGGCGCGGCGCCTGGTTGGTCGAGGATTTGAAATGCACATTACCGAAGCCGCCGTTACCGCCCTTCATGAAGACTTCGCGTTGGCCGACGTCGGTCAGGTCCAATAGCGTCTGTTCTTTGTCCTCGTCCAATATCTGCGTACCGGGCGGCACCTTGATGACCAGCGTCTTACCGCCGGGACCGCTGCGTTTCTGACCCATGCCGTCGGTGCCGCGCCCGGCCTTATAGTGCTGCTTATAGCGGAAATCGATGAGCGTGTTCAGGCCCGCCGCGCATTCGAACACGATGTCACCGCCGCGTCCGCCGTCGCCACCGTCGGGACCACCGAACTCGATATACTTCTCACGGCGAAAACTGACGGAGCCGTTGCCACCGTCGCCGCTCTTTAAGTAGATCTTGGCTTCATCGAGGAACTTCATGATTTCGCCCAAATGCGAACCGCACAATCGACCGTCCCTGCCAGTCCTAACAGGTTGATGTGCAGCTTTCCTTTTCCAATCTCAAATCAAACATAGAAAACGGGGGAATGGCGAACCATTCCCCCGCTGAACCGGCTTAGACGTTATCGCTGGTCGGCGAGGGTTAGCTCGCCGGCGGGACCACGGACACGAAGGTCTTGCCAGCGGTCTTTTTATCGAATTGCACGTTGCCTTCGACCGTCGCGAAGATCGTGTGATCGCGGCCGATGCCGACGCCGGCGCCCGGGTGCACTTTCGTGCCGCGCTGGCGGATGATGATGTTGCCCGGAATAACCGCTTGGCCGCCCGACTTTTTGACGCCAAGACGGCGACCGGCGGAGTCGCGACCGTTGCGGGAGCTACCACCTGCTTTTTTGTGTGCCATAAGGTCTTACTCCTCGGTCTTCTCAGCCGCGGGTGCTTCGGCGGCTTCGGTTTTCTTCTTGGCGGCCGCCTTCTTGGTGGCGGTTTTCTTCGCCGGGGCTTTCTTCTCAGCGGCGGCAGCCTTCGGCTTGGTGCCGGTCGGGCTGATCTCGACCACCTTGACGGTCGTCAGTTCCTGACGATGGCCGTTCTTGCGGCGGTGGTTCTGGCGGCGCTGCTTCTTGAAGATGATGACCTTATCGCCTTTGCCCTGCTCAACCACTTCGGCGAACACGGCGGCTTTATCGACGGTCGGCGCACCAACGGTGGGCGCCTTGCCTTCTTCGGCCAGCATCAGGACATCGCCCAGCTGAACGACTTCACCGACTTCGCCGGTGAGTTTCTCGACGACGAGAGTGTCGTCTTTGGCGACCCGGTATTGTTTGCCACCGGTTTTTACGACTGCGTACATGACGGCCTCTAAATTCCAAAACGAAGGGGCCGTGGACACCGTGTCCGCGACCGCTCGAGAGGGCGGCAATATACCCCTGAAACTGCCGTTGTCAACGGCTGAAACGCCCGGGAATGCAGCACCCGGCAAGCTTTCTCGACACATTATATATAGAGTGTGGCCGGAAAAGGCGGAATCCGCGAGAAAAGGGCGGCAAACCGGGCGAAAGCGGGCTTGCCCGACCCCGGTCGATTGGTTATGTTCCGCGCTCCCCGACACGGGCATCCGCCCGTGTCCACGCGTGCGGAGAGATGCCGGAGTGGTCGAACGGGGCGGTCTCGAAAACCGTTGTGCGCTTTGCGTACCCAGGGTTCGAATCCCTGTCTCTCCGCCATTCATTCCCCTGCGAACCGCCGGTCCGCATAGGGCCCTCTAACTTCTCCCGACATTTTAATGGGTTAGCGGGTATCTCCGCGAGATATCGGCCGCAGAGAGAGAAAAAATCGCCCGTTTCGGGGCGATCTTTACAGGTTTTCTCTGTTTGGGTTTTTCGAGGTCACCATGCGGGTTTTTTCATCTCGATTTCGCGATCATCCAATCGCCGGAAATCCAAACTTTCGACGCTGGTCTTCCCACCGAGCCGGCATGTCTGAATAGACCAAGGTGTCTAGTGTCAGGTCCTGCGGTTGCCGACCTTCACAGATCGCAGTGACAATATCAGGCGCAAGATGTGCGAGTGGAAGCAGCTTATATATGTAACGCGGCGTGACATTTTCCGATCGCGCGATTGATCGGCCTGAGATGACGTCTCCCGATAAGAGCAGATTGTTCCACACAAACGCCTTGGCGACGGCGCGTATCAATGCCGGGTCCGGTCGTGACGGACGCTCTGTTATTTCGTTCGACACAATGAGCCTCGTTTCGACGCCGCGTCGTTTGATCTTATAAGGACAAGAAATTCGGAAGGGCCGCTTCACGATTTCGGATGCGCATGCATCGACCGACAGCAAGTTCGCGAAACTGTATCGATCAATCAGGAGATCGATAGTCTCTCGCCCGACTTCGATGCGAGATACGATGGCATGAATGACCTTCTTTCGCGCGGTATGCTCGTCGACACCTAGTCCTGTCGCAAACTCCTTCGCCCGATCGAGGAGTACGCGACGAGACGCGACATCTCCATCGCCCTCCGGAAGCGCATCGAACAAACGCGTGTGATCTCTCAGAAGGCTTGCGACCTGTCCGACCACGAGGTCCTCTATCTCTCGAGCCGGCAGTCGGATCGACGGCAACCCATCGTTTCGGTCGCAGACGTAGTAGCGATATCGGATGCCCTGCTTGTTGGCGTGGCTCGGAGTGAGTGGATTTCCGACATCGTCGTACACGAGACCGGTCAGCAAGCTCGGATCCTTCGCATTGGTTCCGGCGCGTCTGTCGACCGCGTTATCGTTCAGAAGCGTCTGCACACGCTCCCAAAGCTCGGGATCGATAATGGCGTCATGCTCACCCGGATGAGATTTGTCCTTGTGGACGATCTCGCCGATGTAGATGCGGTTCGAAAGCATCTTGTAGAGGGCGCCCCGAGAAAACGATTTCCCGCCGGATACAGTCCCAGCCTTGCTGGTACGGACTTTGCTGCGGATCCCGGCCGCATCCAATTCGGCTTTAAGCGCCCGCACCGATCCGAGTTCCAGATACCGGCTGAAGATATGCCGCACGGTTTCGGCTTCTGCCGGATTCACGACTAGCTTCCGATCCCGGGTGTCGTAGCCGAGCGGCAGATTACCGCCCATCCACATGCCCTTCTTTTTGGATGCCGCAATCTTGTCCCGAATGCGCTCGCCGGTGACCTCGCGCTCGAACTGCGCAAAGGACAACAGCACGTTCAGCGTTAGCCGCCCCATCGACGTCGTCGTGTTAAACTGCTGCGTGACGGAGACGAAAGAAACGCCCTTGGCATCGAACGTTTCTACGATCTTGGCAAAGTCGGCCAACGACCGCGTCAGACGGTCCACCTTATAGACGACAACGACGTGGACCTTACCCGCATCAACATCGGCGAGAAGCTGGCGCAGGCCAGGCCGCTCCATGGTGCCGCCCGAGAACCCGCCATCGTCGTACAGGTCCGGAAGCGCCTTCCATCCCTCGTGCCTCTGGCTCGCGACGAACGCTTCACAGGCTTCACGTTGCGCGTGTAGGGAGTTGAATTCCTGCTCCAGCCCCTCCTCCGACGATTTGCGGGTGTAGATGGCACACCGGACATGCTTGCGGTCAGGCGGCATCGTTGCGCTCCCGGTCTTTCAGACCGAAAAACGCCGGGCCCGACCAGCGGGTGCCGGTAATCGCTCGGGCGATGGCCGACAGGCTTCGGTGCCGCTGACCCCGGTATTCGAAGCCATTCTCCAGCACTCGCACTTCGTGGGTTTCGCCGTTCCATTCGCGAAGCAGCGATGCGCCGGCGCTCAGCTTGCGCGCCTGCATCGGCATCGCCTCGATCCGTGCGTTCGGCGCCGCAAGACGCTCCAGGTGTCGGACGGTCGCAGCGGACAGTTTCGGACCGGCCCGTTCCTGGATGCGATAGGCCAGCACCGAGCGCATATAAGCATCGCTTGCCCGCGCCGGCGGCGGATGGCCCAGGTCTTCTTCCCAGGCCGCGCGTAACCGATCCGTTCCTATATCATCGAGATCGTCGAGCCGGATCATTTACCGGCCACCCGATAAACGGTGGCACCCTTGCCGTCCTTCGCGCGTTCGATGGCGTGGCCCTTCTTGCGCAAACCGGTGAGGGCAGCGCGGACGCTGTGCGGCTGCCAGCCGGTCGCCTTTTCGAGGGCCGGAAGGGTCGCACCGTTCTTGTGGCCGAGGAGCTTGAGGATGGTGTCGAGCTTGGTCGCGCTCGGTTTCGTCTTCGTGGTGATGGCGGTCATATCTGCCTCCTTCGATGGCCCCCGCGGGATGCGGGCGCTTGCACCACCCCGACCCGGCGAGGCTGGGCGCCTTGCCGGGCGGGCGGTGATCGGAGGTTGGTCTGGGCCCAGGTCCGTTCCGCCGAGACCCAGTACCGCTCTGTTGGCAGCTGAAGTCCATATGTGGACGGCCCCTTTTTGCAAGAAATTTGAAAGTGGCAAATAAGTCGCTTGCGTCCATATGTCCGGCCTCTCGCTGCAATCACACTTGACTGCGGGCCAAGATGGATTCCGCAGCGCGAGTTCCAACCAGTCGGAGCGGTCTCGTTACGCCGCTGGACTTCACGGAATGTCTCGCGCCTTGGATCGTTCGACCACTCCACCTTCTACACTTCTTGCAAGCTCAAGAACTCTGAATGTCGATTTTCATTTTTGGCTAGATAGCTCGTGTGGCCTGGAACGGATCAAAGGACTGTCCGCTCGTCATCAACCGCCATGCAATACGGGCGATCTTGTTCGCCAAAGCGACAGCGACGAGTTTCGCCGGCTTACGTTCCAGCAATCGCTGCAACCATGGCCACGATCTACCTCGCCCCTGTCGAAACTGACGAATTATCGCCGTCGCGCCAACCACGAGGACGCTGCGCAAGGCTTCATCGCCCGCTCGTGTGATCGTACCTAAGCGTGTTTTACCGCCCGTAGAGTGATCTTTCGGCGTTAGGCCGATCCACGCCGCAAAGTGGCGCGCTGATTTGAAGCCGCCCGGATCCGGCGTCTTCAGCGTCAGCATTGTGGCACCGATGGGGCCGATGCCTGGTATCTGAGCCAAGCGTTGTGACATCTCGTTTTCCCGATGATAGGTCATAAGTTCCGTGTTCACCTGCTTGAGGCGCTCTTCGGCCTGTTCCAACTCAGCACCCAGCTGCGCGAAGAGCGACCGGGCCAATGGTGGGAGACTTTCATCGTCAGCAATCCGGGCCAAAAGCGGCGCAACCTTATCCAGTCCACGTGCCGCTATCAGACCGAATTCCGATGCATGCCCTCGGATGGCGTTGGTCAGTTGGGTTCGTGAACGGATAAGCCGGTCTCGTAGAGATACCAGCATCAAGGCTGCTTGTTGCTCCGCCGTTTTCACAGGGACAAACCGCATGGTGGGTCGATCCATCGCCTCGCATAACGCTTCGGCGTCGGCCGCATCGTTTTTTCCGCGCTTCACATACGGTTTGACGAATTGAGGCGCCATGATGCGGACCTCATGTCCCATCGATGACAAGGTACGTGCCCAGTGGTGTGCCGCGCCGCAAGCTTCAATGCCAATCACCGTCGGTTCCATATCGGCGAAGAACCGGGTCATCTGCGAACGTCTCAGTTTGCGACGAAGTATCGGCTCTTCCTCGGCGTTTACTCCGTGAACTTGAAAGACCTGTTTTGATGTATCCATGCCGACGCGAACGGGATTTTCCATGGCAACCTCCTCTGTTTGAGCCATTCCGGTCCCTAGTCTGACACAAGTGTTCCGAAAGGGGCCGTCCACGCCATCAGTCGGAAGATCGATCGAATTGATCGCCCTTCATTCATCGTAATCGATCAAGCGCCGACGCCCGCCGATCAGGTAGACATTTACTTCGGCTTCTCGCGGGTGGTGGTCGAAGTACCAGAGCAGCTGGCTAAACGCGTCTACCATGTCGTCGTGTTTGGCCCCGGGGAACGCGAGTAATTGATTCAAGAATTCTGCGAGCCATGGGGCATCGTCCGGCAAGAACACCCGCCCCGCTTCGACCATCGCTGCAACTTGTTCCGCTCGCGTCAGTTTGTCGCCCTTCGGCGGGTACGGAATCAGATTCAGGTTTTCCTTGCCCATCAGGTCCTGGAGAAGGGAAAGGCCTGTCGAAGCCTTCTCGATAAGGATGCGTTCAGCCCCCTCCTTCTTAGCGAGCTCGACCACCTTCTTTTTGAGGTCCGGATATTCCCATCTGCCCCAGGTAACATCTAAAACACACAGCAGAGAGCCTTGTATTCCGAAAGTCACACAAACGGAGTAGCTGTTGCCATCTCCGACTTGGCTCGCCGTATCCCAACTCTGCCAGACGCGCTCGATTTTCGATTCACAAGCCGGCGCTATGTAAGTCTGAAACCAATCCTTCTTGAAGACGATCCCACCCGGCGGCACCGGACGCTGGAGGTACTGAGCCGAGAAGGCCGTGCTTCCTAGTACCTTTTTCAGCTTCTCCAATTCTTCAAGATCACAATGGTCAGGATGCAGAACATCACCCGCTTTACGTTGGTAAAACACACCGTCATCGATTTCGATGTCCTGATCTTCTTGGGCGATGGCAGGCAAATCGAGAACAACCCACTCGTCTAAATCCATCATGTGTCCAACCAGATCGTCCATGTGGACACGCTGCATGACAATGATGAAGACATCGTTCTTCGGGTCATTGTGCCGCGTATAGACCGTGTTCCGAAACCAGTCGTTGACTTTTTTTCGTTCCGCCTCGGACATTGCATCACCGGTCTTGAGCGGATCGTCGATAATGACAAAGTTCCCGCCCTTGCCAGTGAATGTGCCTCCGACAGACGTAGAAACTATCCGACCGCCCTGAGTAAAAACTGTTTCGGTTTCCGTGTTCTTGCCTTTACCGATCTTCACCTTCGGGAAAGCTTTCTTATACCGGTCCGATTGCATCACCTTGCGCCGCTCATTCGCGAAAGTAATAGCGAGGTCTTCCGAATAACTCGCACAAACAATATGGGCGTGGGGACGCTTACCCAAAACCCACGTAACGAATGCGATCGACGAACAAAGCGATTTCAGATGCCGTGGCGGCAAAGTGATAATCAAGCGTTTCGTCTTTCCCAGGAAACAAAGCGCCAACTGGTGACAAATGGCATCGATATGCCAATTATCTTTGAAAGTCTGTCCCGGATTGAGTATCTCGAAGACGAGGATCAGGAAGGATTTAAGATCATCCCTGACCATCGCCACAATTTCATCCTGATCAGTTCCCATTTTTCTTCCCCTTCTTTTCGGCCTTGGCCAATACCTTCTGTTCGAACCGTTCCAAGATCGCCTTATCCGCATCGGTGAGATCTTCGAATTCCTCGATCTGGTCATCGCCCGGCAGGAGCCTGTAGATCATGTTCGCGAGGACCGTCGCGGCCCTGGCATCTCCTTGCACGGCCCGCGCGGTCATGGCTTTCAGCATGGCCCGCTGTTTGGAGACCTTCAGAAACCTGCCTTGTTCCTTGATCTGGATTTTTTCGAGGAGTTCCTCTTCGAGTTCGGTCTTGAAGTTCTTGGCGCCCTTGGGACGGCCTTTCGGGTTGCCGCTCTGCCCGGGCTTGAACTGGCCCGACTTTGGCGGCTTGCCGTAGCCGACGTCGTAATCCTTCTTGGCCATCTCACGCCTCCCCGTCGGCGGGCGCCGCCAACAGCAACGTGCCGGCGCGCACGTCCTGCATCTGGGCAAACGTCAGCCCGGTCTCGGCGTGCACGGCTTCGCCGCCGGTGTAGGCCTGCCAGCGGCGAACGATGACATCGACGTACTTAGGGTCGAGTTCCATGCCCGCACAGACGCGCCCGGTCATCTCGCATGCGATCACCGTCGTGCCCGAACCAAGGAACGGGTCCAGGATCAGGCCACCCCGTTTGGAAGCATCCTTGATTGCGTCGGCAATCATTTCCGCCGGCTTGACGGTCGGGTGCAGTGCCAAGTCGGCACGTCGTTCTTTGGTGCCCGTGGAGCAGCCGTCGTATTCCCAGACGTTGGTACGATTGCGACCGAACGAACCCAACTGCACGTTGTTGATGTGTGGCCCTGGGCCGTTCCGGAACACCAGGACCAATTCGTGCCGGGAGCGATAGAATGAGCCCATGCCGCCGTTCGATTTGACCCAGACGCAGAGGTTGAGTTGGGCGTCGTAGAACCTATGGCAGACCCGTTCGAGAACGTGGATGTGCCGCCAGTCGATGCAGTGATAGTGAACCGACCCCGGTTCGGAGAACTCGACAACATTCTTGATGAAGTCCGTGAGGAACACCTCGAACCCGGCCTCTGACATCTCGCCCGATGCCATCACGAATTCGTCGTGCTTCACCTTACCGAGCCCGCTGACATTCCCAGATATCTTCAGATTGTACGGAACGTCAGTTATCATCATCTGGGCCTGCCGCCCCTGCATCAGGGCCGCGTAGCACACGCTGTCGCGGGCGTCGCCGCAGTAGACCGGGTGCTCATCCAGCAACCACTTATCGCCCAACCGGGAGACGACCTCTTGTTCGACCGCCGGCACATCGTCGGCCGCGTTCTCGCGCACCGGCGCAAAGAACTCCTCAATGGCCATATCGACCTCGGCAGCTTCGAGGCCGGTCATCTCGACGTCATATTCGATCTCGACAAGATACTGGAGTTCTCGCGCGAGCGCTTCGCGGTCCCACTCGCCCAGTTCGGCGAGCCGGTTGTCCGCGATGCGGAGCGCTCGAACTTGCGCCGGCGTCAGGTGCGTGACCCGGATGACCGGGACTTTCGTATGTCCGTTCGCCTTCGCCACGATCATGCGCAGATGGCCGGCGATAACGTTGTTCTCACCGTCGATCAGGATCGGCATCAGGAAACCGAACTCGCGGAGGAGACGTTCCATCAAGCGCCGCTGACGCTTCGAATGCTTCCGCGCATGCCGCCGATATCCTTTCAAGGCGTCGATCGGCAAATGACGGATTTCGCCAACGAGGTCCTCGTCGACGTACATCGTCATGTTGTGGGATTTATCGGGGAGGTCTTGATCGTGTTCGTTCGTAGCCATCGGCATACTCCTTAATCAACAAAAACCTGCCGATGAAGGAGACCGGTCGCTCCAGACACCGGCAGAACCTAAGTTCCGCCTTCGTCCGTAGCGACCTCCGTGTTGCTACAAATTCAGGTAACGGTTGTGTATAGTCCAGCAACTGGGAATTTGCAATAACTTACTGATTTTAAATGCCGTTTCGAATTTGGGAGTCGTATTTTTGACTCTTATTCAATGACTTAGGGAAATAGCCTCGTGATCTCATTTTCTAAGAATCATCGCGCAGACTGCAGCCATGTCAGCGAAAGTGCCATACTCGCCCGCATTTGAGGCCGCGATACAGCGAAGAATGTCCATCTCTGCAACACCTGTATCTTTACGCATGACAACCAAGGCACTCCCCGCTCTTCTATAGGCATCCTCATTTACTGGCTCCCCGAAAGGGACCAGCGCTCGGCTCAGGTAAAAGGCGATATCGTCCTGGGAGGGGTTTCCAACGAACACCTGTGACATCTGCTCGAGTGCAGTCGCTCTCTCAGGTGCAGGTAAGGTCGTTTGCGCCGGGCTCTTCTCAGACGCCGGGATAGGAATTGTCTTTCCTGCTTTCTCAGGCTCGTCGTCATCACTGAAGATTGAAACAATGACCGGAAGAAGAATGAGAAACACGACGATGCGGCGTAGCGTCCGCCAGCCACGTTTCTTAAGCCTTCGCCTGGCGACGCTGATATCCCATCCCTGTTCCAGAGGCTCACCACAGTTGGGGCAACTTCGAGCTTTGACGGAGATTGCCTTGTTGCAGGCCGGGCAGTCTTCGAGCGCCATTAGTTTCTCCTCTTATTTAGGATGATCACAGTCTGTGCTTGATACCGATCAGGATGGTGTGGCTACTGAAGCCGGCGGTGAACGCGGCACCATCGTCGTCCATATCCGCCGCGAGAGCCTCGAAGTACCGATAGCCAAGGTCGAAGGACGTGTTATCTGTCAGAGGCGCCGTAACGCCCGCCCCTGCTTGCCAAGCAAAGGTAAGCGCGGTTTCCTCCGTCGGATCACTGCCGCCGGTTTCATCTAGACCGTCCAGCGATATCTGCGACACCCCCACGCCACCCATGACGTAGGGCGAGATACCTCGGCGATCGCCGAACGCATAAATCCCGTTCGCCATCAGCGACAGTGCTGAGACACTTCCCTGGACGTCTTCGGTGCTGATGCTGATCCCCGAGAACGCGCCGGTGCCCGTCGCGGTCAACTTGTTCACGTCGGCAGATTGATAAGAAACCTCGGCCTCAAGGCTGAGACCGGAGCCGAGGTCCACGCCGACGGCGCCCGCACCGTAGAGGGCCAAGAGGTCGAAAGTCGGCGTCAGCGTTGCGACATCCGCCTCGTAATCTTCGTCCATCACAAAGGCATTGCCGAGATGCCCGGCTATGTAGACGCCCGAAGATCTCGCACCGGCACCGGACGCATATTCGCGAATATGCCGTTCGTCGAATTCGGGGCTGCGGGCAGTTTCCGGGGCGGACGCAAGCGTCGTATCCGTGCGATAGGTCTGTTGCGGGAGAGTGCCCGCTTGAACTCTGCTCGGCGCCGAATACGCAGTCGCCTGCGCCGCATCATAGGCCTGGAGCGATCGAGCCAAGTTCGGGTTGTTTCGTTCAGACCGAAGCCACTCGTCGATGGAGAGAGATTGGGCAGCAACAGCCGTAGGCGATGCCAAATTCGCTGAGAGAACAATCAGGCCGATGGCGACCGATTTTGATCCGCGTATTGCGAGTGTCGGTGGAAATTCTGCCGCATATGAAATCTCCATAAGACGTCCCCGCGTCATGGAGGCCAGAGCCTGCAGCGCGCCCGCTGCAAGAGTAGCTTCATTGACCTGGTGATCGGGGAGTTAGTAAGCCGTGTAGACACGACCCCTGTGACCTTTAGACCGGGGTCCTGGACATACGTCACAGGCTCCCCGACCGCAGAGGTCAAGGATGTTTAACGGCCTCAAAAGGCCGGTCTACACGGGGTTACTAAGCCCCAGAGCCGTGCGTCTCGGCTCCGGTTACGACACTAATCGAACGTGCCTTAACATAAAGTGAAATGTGAATATCGTATAAATTGCATAAACATCATACTATCACTTAAAAATAGACAAGTGCGGCATTGCATAATTACGCCGTATGACGTGCCCCCCTGTTTATCCTCATTCAGAAGTTAGTGCTGTTCAGGTTTTGGTCCTCTCGTGACCTGATTGCATATTCCTTCGGCCTGAGCCCGTCCAGGCTCGAATGCGCTCTCTCATGATTAAAATCACTGCGCTACGCGGCTATCATGCGGCGGGCGTGGCGCAGGGTATCAAACAGGTGTTCGTTCAGGCATTCGTCGCGGAGCCGGCCGTTGAACAATTCGACCAGACCGTGCTGCATCGGCTTGCCTGGCGCGATGAAATGCCATTCGACCTGGCAATCCCGGCTCCACTTGAGGATGGCGTTCGAGGTCAACTCGGTGCCGGTGGACAGCTTCCTTAAGAACTACGCACTTCGCGCAGGAGGTTCTCTAGTTCTTCTCTAGTTTTGCTTGCGAGACGCGAGAGCCCTATTCGACGGGCCATCCTTTCAACATCATCACCGGAGGATCTTTGACCAATAATTTCGAGCGCGAGGCCTAGTTTTTCAGGATAAGGCACATGCCCCCATGAGCGCTCATCACCATCAACGGCCAAGCCTCGGAAGGGAATAGTGGACTTTGGGTCTACCCCATTAGGCCAAAAGATATTCTCGCCTGTGGGCCCTTTGGTATATTTCCTCTCTCTATTGACGGCCTTCCATACGCGCTTTCTGATTTGGGACCCCGTTCTTTGGAAGTCATGCAAACGAGCAATCCTCTCACTTAGGTGCCGGTAAGTTATTGGCCCGACTTGGTCTATGATCTCCACACCCAATCGACGAATCGTAAACAAATAATCATCATCATAAAATCTATCCGCCGATAGTCGAAGGCTAGATCTGCCCGTTTGGCTTTTGCCTTCAAACAGATCTGGATCTTCGTTCAAACCCGTCTGCACTGACTCTTCAACTTCGTATATTTCCCCCTCTAAAGGCTCTGTTGGAGTTGTAGGCTTGGAATCGTCAGAACTATGCGTTTCTCTATCAATCTTCTCTACAACAACCCGCCGTACATAACTGCCGACAAGAAACTCTACTTCCTCCCCCTCCTCAGCATCCAATAGCGCCTCACCGATTGGCTCGAGCACGCTGACAATACCGTTATCAGGATCGTTAATGCTGTCACTCAGTGTAAACTCAACAATTTGTTGACTGCCTGATAGGTACCGAACACGCACTCGGTCGCCCGCCGAGATACCATCAGGATTTTGAGAAACTTCCCGGACCTCGCTTGACTTGCCTGCGGGTTCGAAATCTTCATCGATACGGGACTCCACCTCTACCGTACCGCCAACATCCTCTTCGTCAGTCTGATCGTGAGCATATTGATCTGCCTTAGCTTTCAATTGCTCCAATCGGTCCGTAATTTTTTCACGAAGTCTCTGCGTTTCTTTGGCAGGGTCATTAAACCAATCGGTTGACCAAATACGATGGAACTCCCATCCCAGATTTTCCAAGACTTCCTGACGCAAACGATCGCGATCTCTAGCAGATTTTGAAGAATGATATGAGGCGCCATCACATTCAACGCCGAGAATGAAGCCGTGCGGCCAATCCGGGTGCTTCACACCAATATCAATAAAATACCCTGCGACACCTACTTGCGGCACAGCCTCGCAACCAATCGATTTTATCTGATCGATTACATACTCTTCAAAGTCAGAGTCTGGCTCTCTGTGAGTATCAATACCGCCTTCTAGGACGCCGGTCGCTGAATATTCGAGCCATCGCTTGAGCATAAATGTACCGGGGTTTCCGTGTTCGTCAGCCCGGATATCCGCGCTCGCCATCGATGAGAAGGTCACTATCTGCTCTTTGGCACGAGAAAAAAGGACATTCAGACGTCGTCTGCCTGCGAGACCATTGATGGGGCCAAACCTCTGCATGACAGAACCACCCGGCTCACCCGGACCATATACTGTCCCGATGAAAATAACGTCTCGCTCATCCCCCTGAACGTTTTCCAAATTCTTGATGAAAAAGCTCTCAAGACCGTCATTTCGCTCTTTCCAGTCATCGATATATTGAGCAGCCCACGGATTTTTTCTTAACGCGAACTCAAGCTCTTCAATGATCAAATCTCTCTGTTTCTGGTTTAGCGTCACAACTCCAAGCGATCTATTCCGATGGTGGTACATGAAATCAAGGATGGCATCGATGATGGCTCGAGCCTCTGGTCCATTAACGCCAGCTTTATAAACCCCGTCGACTTTTACATACGACACCCCCATATCTTTTCGATCTTCATGGGCCGACGGAAAGACGATCAAATCATCATCATAGATAAGTTTATTTGAGAATTTGATTAGGCCCGAGTGGCGGGACCGATAATGCCAACGTAACCGTCGTTTCGGGCGAAAGGCCGCATTAGCCATCTCAAGAATTGACTCTTCCAGAACTGACTCATCTTCGTCCGCATCCTCGTCATCGATCATTCGTCTAAAAAAAGAGGTTGGCGGCAATTGATTTGTGTCGCCAACTACCAGAGCTTTATCACATCGAACCAAGGCACCAATCGCGTCCTCAGGCGGCATTTGTGACGCCTCGTCTATGATGCACAGGTCAAATTTTATCCCACCCTTTTTCAAATATTGCGCAACCGCCAATGGCGACATCATCCAACATGGCTTCAACTCTTGCAGCGCACTCCCGGCTCGCTCAGTGAGATCGCGTATAGGCACAAAACGCTTCTTCTTATTGATTTCATTTTCGACCAAGGCCCATTCGGTCCAAGTTGATTTTTTCCCAACCCGATTTCCTCCGGGAGGTTGTGCTGCTCTATAGATCTCCTTACGAAGTTGCGCTCGCGATAACTTAATGAGGTCCCGATCGACCCTAGCTAGCCGGCTTCTTAAATCGTCCAGCCGCTCTCCGTTAAATTTCGTCAAGACATCGCCGTGAATCTGAAATACTCGTCGGCAGAGGCTCCGCGCGACTAGTGCTTCCGTTACCCGCGATACATCACACTCATCACTTTCGTAGGCTTCGCAGAAGCTTGGCAGATCCGGCAGCCCTGCATCAATATAGGCTACCTGTGCATTCACAAGCTCGGAGAAGATAAACAAGCCGTCTTTGTCGTCTCGCATGGCTCGCAAACGAGCCGCCGTATCGTCAAATGACGACTGCTCTAACTGATCGAAACCAATGCCAACCTCTTCCGAAAACGCGAGCAACTTATCGCTAGCTATCTCTTTTGCCACAATGAGATCGTCGACAATCGCTTTACAATCGCCAAGCTGATCTGCCTCAACAATCGTCATTATGATCGGCTGGTATTGCTCAGGGCAGTCTTTCAGCGCCTCTGCTGACGCCATCGCTGCATCAACAATATCTGATCCCGTCTTCGGACCATCAAATTCGTCACCTAATAATTGTCCAACTTCGACCTGACCCTCGAGACGTATTTGCTCGTTCACAAGCTCTTGGCACTTTTCATAGAGAGAGCGGATTTGTTCAGGCCCGCCACTCGGGACACTTTTGAAGTCTCGTAGCAAGCTCTCTAACTCGTTTAGCAACTCTCTTTGCCGCTGTACTAACTGTCTAGTTTCTGTAATTTCACGCTCAAGCTGCTCTAGCGTGCTTGGGCAATCATCTAGTTCAATTAGAGGGATTCCCGCCAATATCTCAATATCGGCATTTTTAGCGAAAGTTCGAATTGCGATATTTTCGATACGTGGAAACTCTCTCTCGATCGCCTCGTAAAACTCCACTAGAGAGAGAAATTCATGGAAGTCAGAATCTAATCCACGGTACTGAGAACCAAGCAACCCCTGCAAATTAGGTATAGAGAGAAACTTGTCACACTCCTCTCGCCAGCTTGCCAAAGCGTGCAGATCATCTACGGCCTGCTCTTTGGCAAACGAGGCTCGGATGGTGACCGTGCTGTAGGTCTTTTTTGCAGTACGATATTGCGAGGATAAGAAGCTAAAGCTCGACTTGCCGCTGATAACAGCGGCCGTCTTTCTGATTTGATCCGGAGAGAGATCAGCACTCGTTGATATGACCTTATTTAGGTCATCCCGTTCTCTTTTGAGTTTTTCAGCCAGCTTCGCTGCAGAGCGAATTGTCGCCGCCGCTTCATGTTGTGATAGGGGTTCACTTCTTAGGGATAGAGCCGCCCTAGAAAACTTATCAAAGAGCTTCTTCAACGAGGCTAAGTGTTGAAGATGGAATCCCTGACATGCAGGCACCGCCTGAACAAATGGGGTTAAAAGTCGGAATGCTGCTTCTTTTCTATTTGCTTCCTCTAACGAAGCCTCTAATTCCTTTCTCAGCTTTTCTATATCAAAGCTTTTTAGCTCTGCTGCCTCGCAGATTTCTTCAATTCGAGCTAATTTAGTTACCCAATCTGGATCATCAGGAGAAGAGAGGTTAATCGACAATTCCGAAGCAAGTGTCTCAGCCCTCTTGCAATCAGCAAGGAATTGATCAACCTTCTTATAGTTAGAGCCATATATTAATTTCTGAATTAGATGAGCGTTTTTTGGATGCGCATTCGAGACCAACACATCCAAAAGCTTCGATATCTCGCTGAGCTCGCTCAATGCCCCTGAAAACCCGAGCCCAAATTCAGTCAGAGGCCTCGATTTCAAGGCAGCATCAGAAAATGCGTCCGCTACCTTCTCAATATTATCAAACAATTCCTCAACGACGAATGCGTCAAGTTTTGTCAAGGAATGACCTCTCCAATACGGCTTTGCATGCCTAGACCCACTCCAAGCCGTCTCCAAGCGCTCTGAGACCTCGCGAAATATTTGGAAATCTCCCGGAGTTAGATTGTCGACATCCTCCACGTAGAGCTTCTGAATATCCCTAGGCAAATCCGACAAATAATTTTGTGTCGCTATACCTCGTCCAAGCACTTGAAAGACGTTCATGCCGGAAGCGGCAAACTCGGTTGATAAAGCTTGGACGTACTCGGCTAACTCATCGCGGTATTCACGAAATCTCTCAATTTTCACGCCATAGTCTTGATTGCCCGAAGGCAAACTGATATCCACGCGTTCCCTTAACGACTGGATTACCTGCTCACGGGTGGAGCGCTCCGCTTGTAATGGAAGGACAAACTCTCCCAAACCGACAGCCTCAAGTCGAGATCTCACTACCTCAAGGGCCGCCATTTTTTCCGCAACGAATAGAACCTTCTTGCCATCGGCCAGTGCTGTCGCAATCGCGTTTACGATTGTTTGTGACTTGCCTGTTCCGGGCGGCCCCTCTAGCGCGACATTTTTCTCGTCTGCAACATCAACAAGCGTGCTGAATTGGGATGAGTCGGCATCTAGAACAAGGTTCGGCACCTTCTTCTCAACCTCTGGGTCGTCGACAAGATATTCGTCTGCGAATGGGGACGCGCCGCTATCATCGGAACCAACCATGAGCTTCTGAATGATATCGTTGCTCTGAAACGCCTGGCCGCTCGTATCGAGGTCGTGATACATCGCCATTCGAGCTGAGGGAAATACGCCAAAAACCACTTGCCGGCGGACCCGAAATTCAAGGGTTGGCGGAGAATTGTCTGCGACTTGCTGTAGGTATTCCTCTACCGACCCTCCCTCAAATTGCGGGAGGTCGATCCCAAAATCCAACTTCAATTTTTCCGCAAGTACGAGGTTAGTCTCAGCTCTTTCACCCAATCCCTTTACCCGGAATTCAGCACCATCTCGAGTTCTCTTTTTCTCGACCCCAACGGGAACCAAAATCAGTGGCGCAAAGCAGGTTGAGTCTCCGGATGGTTCTTTCCATTCAAGAAAACCAAATGCCCCGTGTAGAACGTTTATCCCCGTCTCCTGCACCCACGTCCGGCATTTTGTCAGGATGTTTGTTAGCTTTCGCTCGAGGTCATCAGGCAACAATAGAGTCTGGATGTCAGTGTCCGTATGGCGACCGTCTTCATGTTCTTGATGCGGCAACGGCAAATCGTAAGACGGCGCAATCCCGTTATTCTTTGCGTGTTGCGCAAGCGAAATATCTCCAGCAGATGAATGTGGAGCCATCCCGAGCTGCTCTCGCAGCCGATCTTTCAAATTCCTCTCTGCTTGTTTTTCTTGCTCGAATGCAGTTTCGCTGTCCGGATCGATCGCTTCCATTGCCGCGAGATATACATCTTCCGTGACTCGAGCCTCACTAAGGGCCGATTGGAACTCTCTACTTTGTTCGTCTTTCGGGTCATCATCGAGTGGCGGAAGCGGAACAAACCGCATCACCTGATCTTGTAGGATGTTATGGGCAAGGACATCGGGCAGTTCATCAACAACACGAACTGCGGAGCTTGAGCGGGGACCTAGCTTTGTTGAGATCAGAGGGTTGCGCCGAGAAAGGTCGAGCAGTTTCGGGCGGAGATTCTCGATCCGATCAATGAGTAACTGTACGAGATCTTCCCGCTGATTTTGTGAGTCGTCGCCGTCCATCCCCTGAGAACCTTTTTAGCATGCCAATAGACGATATCTGACCTTCGCGAGTTCTACAATAAAGGGTATATCAGCTTTAGTTGACGTCGATATCCGTTGTCGGTGCTATTTCCATCTATAAACAGATTTAGACATGTTCGCCTCTCAGAAAAGACCCCATATTCAAGTCAACTGCGATCCGGTGTGAGACAGGAATGATGTCACTCGGCGACTTACCGGCCCGTCAATGTTTTACATAGTCAGATCAAATAGGCCTGAAATCTGTGCGTTTCACGATGATCCTCCCCCAATGAATTGGTCCACCGTCTATGATAGGAAACGGAGGATCAACGATGGCAACCAAACGACACAAACCGGAAGAGATTGTCTCGAAGCTTCGGCAAGTTGATGTGCTTGTCGGGCAGGGTCAGGCGCGGATTGATGCGATCCGCCAAGTGCAGATCACAGAGCAAACGTATTATCTCTGGCGCGCAGTTGACCACGAAGGCGAAGTGCTAGAATCCTTTGTCACCAAGCGTCGCGATCGCAATGCTGCATTGGCTTTTCTGAAGAAAGCGATGGAACGATACGGCACCCCAAAAGTCATCGTAACGGATCGGTTGAAATCATACCGTGCGGCGATGAAGGTCATTGGCAATCAAGCAACCCAGGAAGTCGGTCGCTGGAAAAACAATCGAGCTGAGAATTCCCATATTCCATTTCGGCGACGAGAGCGAGCGATGTTCAGGTTCAGGCTTGAACGAAGTCTGCAGAAATTCACAGCCATACACGCTTCTATCTGCAATCACTTCAACCTCCAAAGACACCTCATCTCAAGAGACAAATTCAAAGATCAACGTATTGCTGCGCTTGCCGAGTGGCAGCATCTTTGTGCTGGATAAGTCGCGCCATTTAACGGCAAACTGAAACGAGTCCGCATTCGTCTGACAGCACCCGCCTTAGGCATTTCGACGTGGGTTAACGTGACAATGCCCACGAGACAATGCCTCCACCAGCTCAAGAAAGGCCTTCGTCTGCACGTTCGCGAATTTTCTCGCGAACCAATACCGCGGTCGCATCGAAGTGGCCGATCAGGAGTTCAACTGCCTTGTCAGCGTTTCTTTCAATCGTAGCTTCCATGATCTGCCGATGTTCTTCTAAACGTTTATCCGGATCACTTTTCAAACGCGACAGCGCCCGATAGCGATCAGATGCATAGAAAAGCTTCTGACAGAACTCAATGAGCCAACTTGATCGGCAAGCATTAATCAAGCTCAAGTGAAAGGCTAGGTGAGCATTGTTCCATGCAACGTTACCACCCGCTTCTTGCAATTCTTTTGCAACCAATCGCGGCTCGCGCCGTAACCGATGGAACGCAAGGATTACCCCTTCTTCCCATTCATCATCGCCGTGGCAGATCGATTCTCGGAGGCCAATTTCGTTTAGCCACTGCCGCGCGCGTACAAGTTCGTCCAGGTCTTCCAGACTAAAACTGGCAACCGAGAACCCCCGCTTCGCTGTTTGCTCAACCATTCCTTCACTGAGCAGGCGATTCAATGCTTCGCGCAACGGGCTTAGTCCGACGCCATAGAGCTCGCACAACTCTCGGGTCCGTAGTTTTCTGCCCGGCTCCAAGACAGCACCGATGATGTCCTGGCGGAGACGCGAATACACGTCCACCGCAAAAGTCGTTCCCTTACCCTTCACCAAATCCTAATCACCTTTGCCTTCGAACCCGCCACCGTGAGTCACGCCGCCCTCAAAGTTCAGAATATGTGACATAACTTAACGCAGGTCCACTGAGGCTTAACGGATCAAGGCAGTCCTTGTGCACGAGAGGCCAGAATCCATTGTGCGATTGCATTGTAACCAACAGTAGGCATCAGGGGATTCGCGGCATCAGAAGGAAGCTAGACATGACCGGCCCCGTATGGATCGTTGTCCTGCCGACAAACTCACTGTCCGGGCGGTCGATCAGATCGTCATGTAACATGCGCCCCGGCACTTCGTATTCGTAATCTCGCCCAGCAACAATGAGGGACAAACGGTAACCAACAGGACAAACGATACTTGTTGGCCAGATTTCGACATCGACCTCATAAATCTCTCCTGGCTGCAGTTTCTCGATCTTGTCATGCGCATGATAGGGCCGGTAAGGCTTACTGAGGTTCAAATCCAGTTTCCTATGTGACGCCCGCAACCAACCTCGCGCCGCTGGGACTTCCTCGTGGGCACCGACGAACCGCACCTCATTTCCGACCGGGTCAATCAGCCTGAGCGTGGCAAATATGTCGAGGTCTGTATTCGTAGAAGAAACGAATAATTTCAAGGCAACGGGCCCAGTAAACTCCGTATCCTTTTCGAATGGTGACGTCAGGAACTCGAGGCCAACCCCATTCGCATCGAACTCCGCACATCCGTCCGCTTCCACCTTCGACCAAACCAACACGCCGGCGCGCGCATCAAGGTAAAGCTTTTCCCATTCTGTGCTTGCCAACGGCCAGTCATTCTCGTGGCGGACAAAGTCCGCATTGGGATGCCGAACCTGTATTTTTACCCTTGGCTCGTCTTCAAAACCGTTCTTCTTGCCCTTAAGGAATCGGTCGAAAAACTTCTTCTGCAAGGCGACGTATTCAGGAAGATAGAAACTTTCATAATGTGTGCCTACATGCATAGACAACCATTTGTGTTTGGTCCCTGCACGAAGGTAGCCTTCGATATTTCCACGCAGGTGAAGCCCCGGACCACCCCAGTTTCCTGCCGACAGCAACGGCACATCTATATTTTCAAGTTTCGGGCTTCTGTCCTGATACCAAGCATCATCAAGGACGTGCATCCGCAGATCATCCAGATGAGGCGCAACGCTGCCCGCCAATAGGTCCTGCGAAACTGCGGGCCCCGTCGTTCGCTCCCCGGTATCGGGGTCGCGCAGAGAAGAGTTGCCATTTCCATGCTGATTGACAAGCACCTGGCGCGGCATCCATGCCCCTGGAAAACCGCTGCTCAAAATCCCGCCGTGACGCGCCCATTCCCGGTACAAGTCCGACGCGCCTTCCCAAGCAATCATTGCAGCCAAGTGTGGTGGTCTCAGCGCCGCGACTTGCCATTCTTTTATTGCGAAATAGGAAACCCCCAGCAAACCAACCTTTCCATTCGACCAAGACTGTTTACCGGCCCATTCAATTAACTCATAGTGGTCCATCGTCTCGCGCGGGGAAAACGGATCAAGATACCCGGGCGACTTACCGCTTCCGCGCCCATCGACAGAAATCAGTACATAGCCGTCGGGCACCCAACGCTCTGGGTCCGCGGTTTCCCATCTCAGGAAACGCCCGCTTGAACCGTCTTTGTCGATACCCGGGTATAATTCGGTCAGTATCTTCCACTGCGGGCCAAATCCATCCCGAAAATGTACATCCTTGCCGTAGATGCCATGCGCCAAAACAACCGGATACCGACCGTTGTCGAGTGGCATGTATATATTTGCACGAAGCGATACACCGTCACCCATGGGGATCGGCACGTCTTTCCGGAACCGGAGCACGGAAGTGTCTTCAACCGTCTCGACCACGGGCAAATCGCTCTGCTCGACTGGTGAACCCGTTATCGCCTTCAACTCAGCGGCTCCTTTTCACCAGCGGGAAATATTTCGTAAGCATTCAGAACAGCTGCAACCATGACAAAGAAGCCGATCGCCGAGACTAGCTCCGACATTCCTTTCTTTCCGAACAAGTCCAACCCGGCGGTAAAAGTCCCGTCATCGACCCTGTTGTTACTTAAAAGTTGGGTCGTAAGCGCATAGGTGACGCTCTCCCGCTCGTCCATTTTCTGCGGCGTTTCACGACTGCGGATACTCTCTATCAACTCACGACGTACACCGGCTTTCAGCGCCAACGGCTCATGTGTTCTCCATTCAAACTGGCTGTCCGTGTGCCGAGCGATAATCAAGATTGCAATCTTGACGATATCAAGCGGCACGTCGGCAGGCGACTTGAAGACTTCTAACAAATCAATGGTGGCGGACATAACCTGGTCGTTCGCAGCCCAGACTTGGAAAGGGCCTTGGACGGGATGCCCGGTCATGGCCGTAAACCGCTCAGCTAGGCGGCTGGCATCGTCGCCGACCTCAGGTTCGACGTACTGTAGCCTGCCAAGCACTTGGCCATCTCTATCCGGCATATGCACTCTCAATCTCTCAAAAAACCTGTAGGTCGGGAATACGAATCTCGAGCGCCATCTACCCAAATGCCAACTGTGGGAGAATCAGGACTATTTCGGGAAACGCCGTGAAGAGTACGACGCACGCCAACGCAACAATGAAAAATGGCACAATCCTCTTGAAGATCGACAATGCGTCGATGTCTTTGGCTATCCGGGACATGATGTACACGTTCAGACCGACCGGCGGCGTAATCGCACATAATTCGCACATAACGATCACATAAACACCGAACCACACCGGGTCGAAGCCTGCAGCGATTACGACGGGGAACACGAATGGAATGGTGAGGATCAGCATCGCCCAGATATCGAGGATCATGCCAAGCACGATGTAGACCAACGTTATGCAGATCAGAAGTTCATACGGGCCAAGTCCGAGACCCTGAATGCCTGTAACGATATCCGCTGTTATATCCGTCAGGACCAGAAAGCGGCTGATGACATGCCCCCCGATGATAACCATAAAGATCATAAGGCCGGTCTGAAGCGCGCCGAACAGCGCTTCCTTGATAGCCGCCAGTGAGAGTCGCCTCATCGCCCCCGCAATCACGAGCACGCCGCCGACGCCAATGGCAGCGGCCTCGGTCGGATCGAATACACCGCCATAGATGCCGCCGATGATGAGCGTAAACAACGCCGCGATAGGCAGTAGTTTTACGAGGCTTCTGATCTTCTCATCGAATGAAAATTTCTCGCCAACGGGTGCAATCTCAGGCCGTAGCGTCGCCCATATGATGATCAAACTGGAGTAAGCAAGACACAGAGTTATGCCTGGGATTATCCCGGCCAAGAACAGTGCGGCAATGGACGTCTCCGTCCAGATTCCGTAGGCGATCATGAAGATGCTGGGTGGTATAAGGATCCCCAACGTACCCGAAACAGCGATAGACGCACCGGCAAGCCCGCCGTCGTATTTGAACTTACGCATTTCGGGCATGCACATAGGCCCCAATGTCGCCACTGTCGATGCACTCCCGCCAGAAACTGCACCGAACCCAGCCGCGGCCATCACCGACGTGACGGCGAGCCCGCCCGGCACTCGCCCGACCCATCGATAGATGCAGCTGTAGAGGTCACCTGCCAATCCGGTCCGAAAGACCAGCTGTCCCATCAACAAATAAAGCGGGATAGCAAGTAGAGAGAAGTTCGTGCCTTGCTCCATTAAATTTAAGAGAAGCTGCGTCTCCGCGTAGACCCACCCCTGCGTCGCCAAGAGTCCTACTGCTCCAACCGTCAACAAAGCGATCGAGATTGGGAACCCTAATCCGATTAGAGTTATGAGCGATCCAAGAGAGACGATGGCGACCAAATGACTGCTTAACACGGGCCTACTCCTCGTCACCGTTTTGAACACTCATCGGAGACCTCCGACCGAGCGCAATAAGAACCGCCTCGAACAAGGCATAAAGAGCCATACAAAAACTGGAAGCCATCACAACAAGATAGAAGCACCACATGCGCATCTCGAGTTCCGGCGTGGTCATATCCACCTTGAAGGCGAAAAGCATTTCCTCGGTGGACTTGGTTAAGACCAAGACAAAAATGAAGGCAATACAGATGTTTACGAGAACCGTCAGAAACCGCCGAAATTTTGCCGGCAGCCGGTCATAAATAATATCGACCCTGATATGGACATCTGACTGGAACGAATACAGCAGCCCCATCAGGAACATAACCAGCATCACATACTTCGATAGCTCCAGCCCCCACGAGAGCGGCGCCGCGAATGCATAGCGCATGACCACATCGACGGAAATAATCGCTGCAAGGATCGGCAGGAATACGCAATACCCCACCAAATGAAGGTATCGGGGAACGGAGCGCAAACACTTAAGAGACATCATTTTCTCCAGGGTCTTCAGACGTGATTTGGCCCGATGAAGTCAGTCACCGCGCCGTCGGACGACACCCTACCTGACTCTTGGCGGGTGCCGTCTCAACGATACGGTGGCTAAGATCGCGCCGCTACTTGTCGGAGATGATCGTTGCAGGATTCGCCATGATGTGAGTCAACAATTCCGCACGCGTCATGGAACGATATTGCTCGACTAGTGCCCGCATGTCAGCGACCATTTGTCGCGTCGGCAAGCCTTTCGCCTCGCCTTCGGAGATGTACTTTTCAACAACCGACTCGTACTTATCTTGCCATTTCGCAAACTCGGCATCTTCGAGATCGTTGTATTGCATTCCCTCTTGGATAAACTGCGCTTTCGACTGAGCGGAGCCGAGCGTGAACGACACCTGAGTTTCCACTTGGCTCTTCTGACGAGACCACGCATCAAAAACGGCACGCAGATCGCTTGGCAGGCCGTCGTAGAAACGCGGGTTCATGCACCACTCGAAACGTAGGTAGTTAATCGGCGTACTCAGATGATGTTTAGCGACCTCGTTAAGCTTGAAAGTCCGAGCCGACGCATCTGATGTATAGATTGCATCGAGCAATCCTCGCTGGAGAGCCGAGAAGATATCTTTCGAACTCATATTGACCGGCACCGCGCCAACGGCTTCGAAAATATCTCGGCTAATACCAGTTCCGGAGCGAACCTTTTTTCCCTCCAAGTCAGAAACAGAGACGATCGGCTGAATTGAGAACAAGTTGGATTGGGTTGCAGCAGTCACGCTTTGCAAGTAGACGCCTTGTTTTTCGAATTCAGGCTCAAAGTATTTCGCCGCCAACTCTTCGGCGACGAGGGACAGAACCTCAGGGCTAGGAAAAATACCCGGAAGTTCTAGGCCGCTCGCCAGCGGAAAATTCGAAGAATTCAAGAAAACGAAACAAGCTGAGAAATCCGTAATACCCGAGCGGTTGGCCTCGAAACCCTCTCGCACCGAATGCACGGCTCCGGACCAACGTGGCTTAATAACCAACTTACCGCCAGACATGTGCTCCAACACGCCAAAGGCCCGGGTCAGAAACTTACCCCTTTCAGATGCTTCCGGAAGGTGGCTCGAAAGCCGGATTTCGATGGGATCACCTGTATAGGTGATTTCGGGGACGTGATAGTTTTCGAGCTTCTTGTCCAGCCAGTCCTGAGCCAGCTTTACGCTCGCCTCGACGCCCTCAATGGACTCTTTCTTCGACTGCGCACTTACACCGGTGGCGATCAGCACGCCAAGTGTCGCGGCACTTAATGTTTTTAGAATTTTCTTACTCATAGATTTCCTCCCTTATTCAGCCTTGCATATCTATTTGGCGCCGACCATCGGCGCCGATGAAGATTGCTCATCAATGATCGGGTTTGAAAGACGTCCGATCTTCTCAATTTCGATTTGAATGGTATCGCCCGGTCGCATCCAGACAGGCGGCTTACGCGCATGCCCAACACCTGGCGGCGTCCCCATAGCAATCAGGTCGCCGACATTCAGCGTGCAGTACTCCGAGATTGCCGCGATTGCGACCGAAACAGGGAACATCATGTCCGCCGTATCGGCATCCTGCAGAACAGTACCGTTCAACCTGGATTGAATGCGAAGCCCGGCTGCGCCGGGAGCCAATTCGTCAGCCGTAACCACGTCAGGCCCGATCGACCCGGAACGGTCGAAGTTCTTACCCGGCCCCCATTGCGTTGTCTTGCGCT
The DNA here is from genome assembly GCA_965216765.1 of Rhodospirillales bacterium. Classification (GTDB taxonomy): domain Bacteria; phylum Pseudomonadota; class Alphaproteobacteria; order Rhodospirillales; family Casp-alpha2; genus UBA4479. The sequence goes on along the minus strand of OZ244199.1, from coordinate 3,380,707 downwards.
GATAATCGCGCACCGACCCATCGTTAAAGACGGTGTAGCCGAATACATGCCGCAGGGCGTTTTTCTCGGCAATATGACGACCACCGGTCCCGATAACCACCATCAACTCCGCCTCATAGTCGAAACGCTCTGAGCACAACGGGCGCTCCATAGGCTGGCCGCAAGGAACCAAGGACTCGACCGTTCGATAGAAAAGTGACGGATAGTCCGGCACGTCATAGCCACCCTCTTTGGCATGGTCCAAATAATTGAGACCGAGACATACGATCTTTGACGGACGTGCCAGGGGCAGAGCCCATTTTATGCTTGCCGGGTCCAGACGTCTCCCCGACTCAACAGCCGCTGCAGCCGCCCGGAGGCCCTCTTTCCCGGCTGCAACAACCGGCATTAAGTCGCTCGAGAACAGTTGATCGACATTTGAGATATCGGTCACGACGTCACCATCGACGACGGCGACACCAGTACCGCCGCCAATTTTATCGATCACCGTCAAACGCATGAAAACCCCCTCTAATCGCGCAGTGCGAAAGGAACGGTAAAAAAATGCTTTTTCTATGTCAAACGATAATGTTGCCTTAAATAACTTTTTTATCGATTATTTGAATTTTAGAATGTATAAATCGATCATAACCCCGCGCTGTTGCGTTTTCATTTTTAGGAGTGAGGTATGAAATCGATTCGAAGAGTAGTCACCGGTCACAACGAAAACGGTAAGGCCGTAGTCGTTTCAGACTCCGAAGCAACGGAAATCCTTACGCGGCCAAGTCGCCCAGGCGTTGCGTTGGTGAATTTATGGCAGACAACGAGCAGCCCAGCAGCGTTTGACGGCCCCGAGGAGTCGCTAACGGGAGACTTCGTCCTGCATCCGCCGAAGGCAGGCACAATCTGCCGCATCGGCGTCTTTGAGCCAGAAGACCCCGAGGTTCTAAATACCTTGGATGGCAAGGCTGCCTTTGGGGAGATGGGTGCAGCACACAATATTGTCGAAGGCGCCCGTCACCCGTTCATGCACCGCACGGACTCGGTTGACTACGCGATTATCCTCGCCGGAGAAATCACGATGCTTTTGGATGATGAGGAGGAGGTCCATCTTCGCGCGGGCGATGTCCTCATTCAGCGAGGTACTAACCACGCCTGGTCAAACCGTGGCACCGAAACCTGCTACATCGCCTTCATCCTGGTAGATGCAGTCGGCGAGACCTGACTCTGGCACACTAATCGCAGCGTTGCCCGAGGTTTTGTTGCCGGGGCATTGTCACGTTAACTGGCTAAAGCAGACCCCAGACGCGGGTCTTCGCCTGGTTGTTACGCAGACACGGCAAGCCGCCAGCAACTCAACGCGTCAGTCCGAAACATCTTCATTGTCGTCCGAGAGATGAGGTGCCGTTGAATGTTAAAGTGGTTGTAGAATGCAGTGAACGTAGAGAGGAAGCGTTGAGCGGACTTCGCAGAGGGATTGTCAGAAGAAAACGGCTTGAGGCTGATTTCGACGCCTTCTAGCCTTGCGGGATGACAAACAAGAACCCTTTCCGTTATTTCAAAACATCTCCAGAGATCATCCGCCTGGCCGTCCTGATGTACGTCCGGTTTCCGCTATCACTTCGCAATGTTGAAGATCTGCTGCATGAACGCGGCATCGATATCTGCCACGAAACCGTTCGCTATTGGTGGAACCGGTTTGGTCCAATGTTCTCTGCCGAGATACGGAAAGGGCGGGTTCATCACCACTCTTATTCAAACTGGCAATGGCATCTGGACGAGGTGTTCGTGAAGATTAATGGCGAAACCCATTATCTGTGGCGCGCTGTTGATCACGAAGGAGAAGTCTTGGAATCCTTTGTCACCAAGCGCCGCGATCGCAAGGCTGCTTTGGCTTTTCTAAAGAAAGCGATGAAAAGATATGGCCCACCTAAGGTCATCGTCACCGACAGGTTACGATCATATAGAGCTGCCATGACGTTGATCGGCAATCAAGCGACCCAGGACATTGGACGTTGGAAGAACAATCGCGCTGAAAATTCTCATCTTCCATTTCGACGACGAGAACGAGCTATGTCCAGGTTTAGGCTCGAACGAACTCTACAGAAATTCACAGCCGTTCATTCTTCCATCTGCAACCACTTCAACTTTCAAAGACACCTCATCTCCAGAGACAAATTTAAAGTTCAACGCAACGCTGCACTGGTCGAATGGCAGCAGCTTTGTGCTGCATAATCACGGTCAATCTACGCCAAACGGAGACGAGTTCGCATTTGTCTGACACCACCAACCCAAGCTTTCCAGATGGGAGACAGCATTCGCGACAGCAAGCAGGCCTAGAGCCGCGACCACCGGGAGATTTCGCCAGTTGCGCCCGGCGATGATCTCACGGACAACAACCGCCAATAGAGAAACAAGAAAAGCACAGTCGACGAATGCGACAAGCAGGGGATTGATATTATCACCCGCCAGCATTGCGATACGACCTGCAAGCCACAATGCCGTCAATCCGATTAGGGGCCATCCTTGTAAAGGCAGGCGGCCCGTCCAATTGGGGATGGCGGTCAGTAAGAAACCAGCAACGGCAGCCGACAATGTTCCAAAAATCATTTCATGGGCATGCCATTGCACCGGGTCCGTGACGCCTGCAAGGCTTAACGCGCCTTCGCGGAACGCGACCCATATGGCGACGAGGACGAAAGCGCTAACACCGCTTGCGAGAAAGAACGGACGGAATCCATTTTGAAATAATGGAACTCCGTCCCAAGATCGGTAGCGAGGGATTCCAGAACTGGAATCATGTTGCCGATTGACGTCACTCATATCGGAATATCCCTATTAGGCGTCGCGAAGTCCTCTCCCCTCACCTTACGGCGGACAACATAATGAGCCCAGCCGCGATGAGTGATACTGCCAGCGAACGCGCCAAGGCCAACGGCTCACCAAGACATACGACGCTGACGATATACACGCCAATCGCTCCAATTCCCGTCCAAATTGCGTAAGCAGTTCCGAGTGGCAGCGTAAGCATCGCCATCCCCAAGAAAGCGAAAGAGCCGACCATTGCAATAAGCATAAAGATCGAGCGGACCGGTTGTGTGAATCCGCTCGAATTCTTCATCTCGAAGGCCCAAACGATTTCCAGCAGTCCAGCAATAAAAAGATATAGCCAAGCCACGACAACCTCCTTTTGGCGGGGCGTCCCGGCTGAATTCTCTTGAGAGTGGAGGTCGTCCTCCAATTGGTCTTTCGACGCGATTATTCGCCATAATCATATATGGATAAGCTCGACACCGGTCTTGCCCTCTTCTCACAGAATTTGTTTCTGGGGTGACGATTCTCAACAATGGAGACCCGTTTTCAGCAAATCCGAGCGATAGCCGCGCCGAGAGAAAGATCGGAAACATGTCCAAAATATTGCGTACTCAATCGCCCTTCCCTATCGATTAACTGCAATGTTGGAGTCCCCTGCATGGCATAGGCTGCCATCGTCCGTGGGATAGGGCCATCGTCTGAAGGCGCATCGATCGCAACTGGAAATCGGATGCGATATTCATGAAGAAAAGCACCTAAAGCGGCCTCGGTTCCTTGAGCCTCGTGATGCTCGAAGACTGTATGCAGACCAATCACAACGACATCTTTCCGCGGAAAGGTTTCAAATATGCGCTGTGCCTGTGGCAAGCCATGACCTACACACCCTGGGCAAAGCATCTGGAACGCTTCGATTGCCACCACATGACCTTTCAAGGCGTGAAGAGATATATCATCGTCCGTATTGAACCACCGTCGAACCGATAGCGGCGGCGCTTCTTTCGTGGTACTTGTCATGCGTTGCTCCCCTCATAAACATCTGCCAACACGATAACGACCAAGCGAAGAGCCTGGCTTTAGCCAGCATTTCGCACTGTTGACGTCTGTAGTTTCTGGGCCTCGGTTATCCTTGCAAGCGCCCGCTCCTGAAGGCGGAGAATTTTCGTCAGATCATTATATAAGCGAGGTTCGGATATCTTCGGCAAAGCAGCCCGGATCTCTCGTGCGAGTTGATCATGAAGACGGTATAGTTCCGAATCGTTCAGAATTTTTTGATTGGCGACTGTAACCGTGTAAGCAATGGCGGTGTCGGCATCTCGTTGTGGTTCAAGTGTCAACCTATTAGCCGCACCTCGTAACAGCATGCTGGCATGGATACCCCCATAGGCTAAGTCGAGGTACGTTGTCGCCCCCAGGGCTTTCTTCCCGAACAACGCGATCTCCATCGCCACTTCCGCCGTAGCGCGTACGGATTTCAGAAGTGAGAGAAGAAAATCGAGGCTTTCGGACGCGCTCATAAATCCGAAGTACGTTGGATCGGCCTCGGCCATCGAACACGCAGATGAAGCAAGTTTGCCCATCATATTGTCCCCGAGGCGACTTGATATCTCTCGGTTTTCGAGACTCAAAACGTCGTTTTCCGTTACGATGAAGTCCATCGGCACATCATGCTCCTGAGGATAGATCGTCGGGACATGGACTATCGAGTATCCGACACCGATACAGAATGGCTTCAGAGAAAATGCGGCGAGAGTGCGGTCGTAATACCCACCACCGTTACCGAGTCGGAAACATAGGTCATCGAACCCGACAAGCGGCACGATGATTATCTTAGGGACGATACAGTCCCGAGTGGCCGGAACAGGGATATCCCATATTCCACGATTCATCGGCATCCCGGTCATCCAACGCCAGAACTCGACGGGCTTGTTCTTTTCAACAACCACCGGCAGTGCGCACTGGTATCCCTTCCTATCAAGTTCACGAAAAAGGATCGATAGGTTCACCTCACCCTTTATCGGCCAATACCCACCAATAACTGTGCCAGGCGATGCGTTCTCTTTAATTAAATCGCGTATCCGCTCGCTAATGGAAACATCGGCTCGGCGCTTCCGTGCTGGGCGCATAGCGCGGAAACGCGCCTTCAACTCCAACCGTTTCTGAGCACGCCAAGACCGAACCTCTTCCCATTTCATATTAGCGGCTCCAACATGCCAATGTTTCGGTGCAGCCGCTCCAATGTTGTATTTGCGTCGGAAACGATTTCGGAAACCCTTTCACGAGCGGACGGCACATCTTGAATCAGACTGGAGACCTGACCCGCGAATAAAGCCATGCGCTCCAACTCACCCCGTGTATTTCTAAGTGGGGAATCCGTACTGAAGCGATAAATCGGCCGGCCCTCTTCATCCCCAATGATTTCATTTTCCTCGCCCGTGGAGACATAACCAAACCGGTTCGGACCGAGATATCGGGTTTCGCTATTTTGAATCACGCGTACCAGCGCGCCCGCAGGCCAGTTGACTGAATAAAGGTCCGTATGAAGCGTCTCGTCATTCCCTGCCTCGACGATCCGATCCTTGTGGTAAACATTGGCAAACGATTCTTCTGTCGCCAGAAATGCCGTGCCACAATGAATACCCGCTGCCCCGAGCGCTAGCGACGCTACCAAAGATGTTCCGGATGAAAATCCTCCGGACGCCACGACCGGACACTGTACCGATTTGACGATTTCCTGAACGAGTACCAGTGATGAGGTCTGGCCATGAACGTGGCCGCCTGCTTCCACGCCCTGCGCGATTATGACATCGGCTCCCGCGTCGACGGCTTTGATCGCATCCTCAACATTTCCGACCTGATACAGAACAACCGCCCCCGCTTCTTTACTCCTGGCAATCGCGTCGACAGATACATCCCAGAAGAAGCACATCGCATCTATTCCGTTTTCCAAACATACGGACAGTTCTTCATCGAACAGAGCCGGCGCCGTCGCCGCTGGGATCAGATTAACCCCGAACGGTCGCTGCGTTTTCGTACGGACCAAATGTATCTGTTGCTCGATGAACTGAGGCGCTTCACGAACCATACCCAGGATGCCGAAAGCGCCTACGTCAGAAACAGCCGCAGCCAACTCCGCCCGCGCAACACCGCCCATGCCAGCTTGGAGTATTGGATAACGGCATCCGAGAACACGGCACAGTTTGTTCCGAGATACTGGACCGTCACCAATAGAAACATTCATTCCTTCCACTGTCGTTCCCTTTTTATTCAGAGCAGCGCTGCGAGTATGAACGCAATGATGACAATCAGTGCGCGACGGCATTGATAGCGGAAGCCCCGCCCTTCATTGGCCTCGTCACCGATCAGAAAGTTCTCATGGCCCCGATATCGAGGCGACATAAGCGTCAATGGGCCGGGCCGCTTTTCGGAAGGCTTCATGCTAGACATATCTGCATTCCCTTCTCCCGCGCTTAAATCGAGATAAGAACTATCAGGCAGAATTTTATATTGAACAAACGATAATAATGACTATTTAATATAGATAATATAAATATTAAATGAGGTTTCAGTGGACACTGAACTCGCGCGGACATTCCTGGCGGTCGTTGCTGCTGGCAATTTTGTTTCGGCTGCCGAACGGCTTCACGTGACACAGTCAACAGTAAGTACAAGAATCCATTCACTCGAAGACTTGCTCGGGGCCCGACTGTTCGTTCGCAACAAGGCCGGTACGTTTCTGACGCCGTCTGGACGACGTTTCGAGGCGCATGCTTTGGTGTTGGTTCGAACGGTCGAGCGATTACGTCAAGATGTCGGTATTGCCGAAGGGTTCGAATATACGCTGACTGTCGGTGCTCGTTTCGGATTATGGGACCGTTTCTTAATTCACGTGCTTCCATCTTTGCGCGAACAACTGCCGAATATTGCAATCCATGCCGAAATGGGATTTGAGCCGGATTTGATGCAAAGCCTGATCGACGGCCGCATGGATATAGGCCTGATGTTCACCCCTCAGAATCGACCGGGATTAAAGGTCGAACACTTGTTCGATGAATCGCTTGTGCTGGTAACGTCTGATCCAGATAAACAGCCCCATCTTGATAAAGGTTATATCTATGTTGACTGGGGACCTGAATTTTATGCAAAACACCGCGCTTCTTTTCCAGAATTCCCCGGCCCGGCAATGACAGTCGGGATCGGCTGGCTCGGAATTTCGCATATTCTCAGCCATGGCGGTTCTGGTTATTTTCCCATTCGTCTGGTCCGTTCTCATCTGGACACAGGACAGTTATTCGCCGTCGAAGACGCAGAAGAATTCAGCCTGCCAGCCTATATGGTCTATAACAACGCATTGAAAGAACGAGCGATAGACGTTGCGACGCAAATTATTCGTTCGTTGGCATCGGACCAGTCCGCGTAATAAAATTAGATTTCAGCGTTTGCGAGACCCGGGAATCAGGCCAAAGCCTAACCTTACACCACCTGCATGCGCGAACGGTGTTTTCCCTACGGCATTGTCTATCGTCGGCCACCTTAATCGACCCAAACAATTTGGTGCCGTTCTTGGGTGATGGATGCCGACCGCTACCCGAGACCGTCACCGCCACACAGAGCTAAATCTTTCCCTGTCAACAATCACATCAGCAATCGTATAGCCGTCTAGATGCCGGAGGAAGGACTCTATTCCATCTGCAAATACATGTCTTAGGCCACATACAGAACTTACGAAACAACCGTCCCCTTCAATATCAAAGCACCCGACGAAACTGCTCATATCCTCTAGTCTGCGAACGACATCACCCACTATAATCTTTTCCGCCGACTGGTTAAGTGACAGGCCGCCGTTACGGCCTCGTACGCTTTTCACGAGCCCCTCGGCCACAAGCCTTTGGGCGACCTGGGATTGTCAGAAGAAAACGGCTTGAGGCTGATTTCGACGCCTTCTAGCCTTGCGGGATGACAAACAAGAACCCTTTCCGTTATTTCAAAACATCTCCAGAGATCATCCGCCTGGCCGTCCTGATGTACGTCCGGTTTCCGCTATCACTTCGCAATGTTGAAGATCTGCTGCATGAACGCGGCATCGATATCTGCCACGAAACCGTTCGCTATTGGTGGAACCGGTTTGGTCCAATGTTCTCTGCCGAGATACGGAAAGGGCGGGTTCATCACCACTCTTATTCAAACTGGCAATGGCATCTGGACGAGGTGTTCGTGAAGATTAATGGCGAAACCCATTATCTGTGGCGCGCTGTTGATCACGAAGGAGAAGTCTTGGAATCCTTTGTCACCAAGCGCCGCGATCGCAAGGCTGCTTTGGCTTTTCTAAAGAAAGCGATGAAAAGATATGGCCCACCTAAGGTCATCGTCACCGACAGGTTACGATCATATAGAGCTGCCATGACGTTGATCGGCAATCAAGCGACCCAGGACATTGGACGTTGGAAGAACAATCGCGCTGAAAATTCTCATCTTCCATTTCGACGACGAGAACGAGCTATGTCCAGGTTTAGGCTCGAACGAACTCTACAGAAATTCACAGCCGTTCATTCTTCCATCTGCAACCACTTCAACTTTCAAAGACACCTCATCTCCAGAGACAAATTTAAAGTTCAACGCAACGCTGCACTGGTCGAATGGCAGCAGCTTTGTGCTGCATAATCACGGTCAATCTACGCCAAACGGAGACGAGTTCGCATTTGTCTGACACCACCAGCGTGTTGAATGATGACAGGTGGGAAGCGATGCCGCGCGTAAGAGATTGATTCCATCTCTTGAGACTAACACAAGGCGAAAACCGCTGGTTAACGTGACAATGCAGACATGACAAAGCGACGTCATAACCGGACAGACAAAAACAGCCTCTTCAAGACGGGAGCAAATAAAGCAAGGGCTGATAGAAACAATAGTGAGCCGGACAAGGGACGCGTCACTAGAAACGTCCAATCACCTCCGGACAGCGACATCGATTGGCGCAGCGACTGTTCGAACATGCCGCCTAGAACCACGCCCAGGATAAGCGGCGCCGCAGGCACATTCATCTTGCGCATCACGTAACCGAGAACCCCGAACAGGATCGAAAGACCGACGTCGAAGGTGCTGTTCGAAACAGAATATGCCCCGGTCAACGAGATCAGCATGATCAAGGCACTGAGGATTTCCCGTGGCAAGTGCAATAGGCGGGTGAAGATACCGATCAACGGCACATTGAAGACAATCAGCATGATGTTAGAAACGTATAGGCTGGCGATCAGCCCCCACGCGACGTCTGGGTGGTCGGTAAAGAAGCGCGGACCGGGCTGTAGCCCGTAAAGCAGGAACCCGCCAAGCAGGATCGCCGTTGCGCCGGACCCAGGAATCCCAAGTGTCAGCAGCGGGACCAGGGCGCCGGAAACGCAGGCGTTGTTGGCGCCCTCCGGCGCGGCCACGCCCTCGACGGCGCCACGCCCAAACTCTTCGGGTTTCTTGGATATCCGGACCTCGTTGGAATATGCCATGATCGTCGCAACCGGACCACCCGCTCCCGGAAGAATACCAACCACGAAACCGATCAAGGCACCCCGCACCATTGCCCAGCGGGCCCGTAAAAACTCGGCCTTAGTCGCCCACAACTTGCCGACGGACGCGAACTTGGCGGACTTATCCATGAACAACCGCTCGATGTTGAAGAGTGCTTCCGAGATCGCGAAGATACCGATGATCACTGCCAGTAGGGGGATCCCGTCCATCAGGAAAGGCTGATCCAGTGTAAAGCGTTGCGTACCGCTCTGCAGGTCGGTGCCGACACTGGCGATCAACAAGCCCAGGAACAACGACAGCAACCCCTTGAGCACATTGCCGCCGACAAGGGACGCGGTCGCCGTAAGCGCGAAAGTCGTCATTGCGAAATACTCCGGCGGCCCGAACTTGAGCGCGAAAGACGCGATTGGCGCTGCTAGGAACGAAAGTGCCAGCAGTCCGATCATGCCGCCGACAAGGGACGACATCGCCGAAATCAACAGCGCAGCGCCAGCTCTGCCCTTCTGCGCCATCTGGCTACCGTCGATGGCCGTCATTACTGCCGAGGCGTCGCCCGGAGTATTGATGAGGATCGACGAGATCGCGCCGCCGTACATAGCACCGAAATAGATACCGCATAGCATGATGAGCGCCGCCGCCGGATCCATGCCGTAGGTAAAGGGCAAAAGGATCGCAATCCCGGCGGCCGGTCCGAGGCCCGGCAACATACCGACCCAGGTGCCCAGAAACGCGCCGACCGCGACCATGAAAAGATTGTACGGCTCGAAGACCACGCCGAACCCGATCATCAACCCTTCAAACATCGGCTACTCTCACACTCACATGAACAGTTCGGGCTTGGGAAACGGCACTTTTAGCCCAACACCGAACAACAGGTAGAAGATGACGGTCAGAGCAACGGCTGCGAGGACGTTTCTGAGCGGCTTATCGGGACGCCCCATGAATAGAATCAGCAGCGCAAACCCGAAGCTGACCGCGTAATAGCCAACGTACGGCATGGCGAACGTATAGAGCGCGCCCGCGATCAGCAGGAGCGCCACCTGCACGGGGCGGGACGTCGGTTCATTGTCGTCTTCGTCGGGTTCGGTGCGGCTGGTATAAACGCTGCCGGGGCGAATGGCCTGAATGAAAATCAGGACGCTTATCACCATCAGGCCGATGATCAAAATAAGCGGTAGAAACAGCGGGCCAAGCGGATCCGCGAAGAACTGGTCGGGAATGTTTCTATACTCCTTGAAGAAGAAACCCCCGACCAACAGTCCCCCGATAGCGAGCGCCGCATTGAGCTTCTGCACACGAGTCATGGCTTCTTCGCGAGGCCGATACGGGCATAGACCTTGGATAGCGTTTCATTCCGCTTGGCCAAGTAGTCACCCGTTTGCGCGCTGCTTCGATACGTCGAAGACCAGAGGTTCTTCTTCAACTCCGCTTTCCAAGAGTCACTTTTCGCGACGCTATTCATGACGCCCTCCCAATAGGCCACCTCAACTTTCGACAACTCAGGCGGCGCGACGATAACCCGCATACTGGCCATTTCCACGTCATATCCCAGTTCCTTAATTGTCGGCACGTCGGTGAGATTGCCGAAAGTGTAGCGCTCCGGTGCGGTCGTCGCCACTACACGGATGTTGCCTGAACCCGCGTGCGTATTCACGGCCGAAACCACGCTGACAAGCAGATCGACATGCCCGCCCAGCAGGTTCGAGATCGCCTCACCCATCGAGTTGAACACCGGAATGCGAACTTTCTGCACGTCGCCGTCGAACGTATCCATCAATAAGGCAAGGGTCACATGGTTGACGTTGCCGCGCGCCGCACCAATGGCCACAGACAAGCTGGCCGGGTCCTTCTTCAAACGATCTACGACGTCCTGCAGGGATTTGATATCGCTTTCTTTGCGGACGCTGAAAGCGACGTTCTCTTCAAACAAGGTCGCGATCGGCGTGAAGTCCTTGTAGCTGATATCGCTCCGGCCCGAGATGTTGTTGGTCAGAATGGGCTCGGAGTTGATCGAGAGATAATGCGCGTCCCCTATGTGGTTCTTCACGTATTGTAGGCCCAGCGCCTGCCCGCCGCCCGGCTTGTTTAGGACCGTGCTGGTCGTCGGGATGAGGCCTGTCTCACGGGACACCCGTTCGATCGCTCGTGCGGTTCGATCCATCGAGCCGCCGGCACCGACACCCGCGACGAACTCGACATTGCGCTCCGGCTTCCATGCAGCATTCTGCGCAAGCGTCACAGCCGGCAGCACCGACAAGGCCAGTGCCGCCAAAATTACCTTTTTCATTATCTTTCTCCGAATAGAAGGTTCGCGTGGGTGCAGTTACTTGCCGCCGACAAGACCTAGGTCAGACAGGATTGCAGCCATTGCCTTTTCCTGCTCGGCGAAGAACTTCGTCGTTTCCGCCGAGGACATGAGCGTATTCTCGAGGCCGCTCTTATTCAGGAAATCCGTCCATGCGGGAGTCTTCGCCATTTCGGCTAGCTTGGCGTCCCAATAGGCACGCTGCTCGTCGGACAGACCCTTGGGCGCAATCAAAGAGCGCCACAGGCTGAACGAGTCGCCAATGCCGGCTTCCTTCCACGTCGGCACGCCGGCAAGCGGGCCTTCGTAACGCTTCGGCGCGGAGACGGCCAAGACACGGACGCCGGAGTCCAATCGCTTAGCAAAGAACGATGCCGGTGCCGGCTGCACGTCCACGTGCCCACCGAGCACCGCCGCCAACGCTTTGGAAGCGGAATTGAAAATGACCAGACGCAAATTCTTGATGTCGACCCCATGCGCCTTCAGCGCTTCGGCGATAGCGATGTGGTTCTGGTTGCCGACGCTGGTGGCGATGGCGATGGACAGCGCTTTGGGATTGTCCTTCAACGCATCGGCAAGATCCTTGATCGTCTTGTACTTACTGTCCGACTTCACCCCGATGCCGATGTAATCGCTGTAGAGAATGGCAATGGGTGTGTAGTCGCGGAACGAGTCCTTGGCCTGGCCAATGATCTGGTTGGTAATTAGGTTCATCGGCGCGACAGCCAGATAATGGGCGTCACCCTCGTACTTGGCGATGTACGCGCGGCTGACCTTGCCGCCGCCACCTGGCTTGTTGATAACTGCCATCGGCTGGTCGAGAAGGTTGGCCTCACGCAAGACACGCTCTACGCTGCGCGCCGTCGTGTCATTGCCGCCACCGGCGCCAGTTGGGACTATCATTTCCAGGGATTTCGTCGGCTTCCAGCCTTCTGCGGCCGTATTATCAGCGTTCATGAGCACGCCCGCAGCAATTACGGACGCCAAAAAAGTCGTCATACGCATATTCGTCATCGGTACCTCCCGGTTTTTCGGTGTTTTCCTCCCTACCCGTCATCCTTTGGTGGACGATCATTTCGGTAGGATTCAGTCGGTCTTTCGCAGGTAGTTGCCTCTCAAATCTGGGTTTTAATGCCTTGGGCTATGAAGATGTCACCCGGTGCTTAAGTGCGTCCTTGCGCGAACTGACGGTCGCGTCCGCATCGATTTTGATGTGGATGACGTAAGGGCCTTTCGCCTCGAGCGCTTTGTTAAAGGCAGGTTCGAGTTCGGAGACCTCCGTCACGTAGCAGCCGTCGGCACCAGACGAGATGGCGAATTCGTCGAACCTGGGATTGACAGTCGTGTCACCGATAAAGCGTTCATTATAAAAGTCACGCTGATACGCACGCTCTGATCCCCAACAGTCGTTGTCCATGACGATGGCGATAGTCGGGATGTTCGACTGCACTGCTGTCGTTACGTCGATCATTGTGAAGCCGAACCCTCCGTCGCCCGAGATCGAGACCACGGTGCGGTCGGGCGCCGCGACTTGTGCACCAACACCGGCCGGGAAACCGAAGCCGACTTCCGCGAATTCCAGAGGTGTCAGTAGCGCGGGCGCCTCGAAATAGTGCAGCAGGTCTGCCGCCTGTCGGCAAAGCGTGCCGGAATCGAGTGCGTAGATCGTATTGCGCGGCATGACGCGGCGCAGCGCCGCGAATACAGGCTCGGGACGCATTGGCACCGTGGTGTTTCTGGCTGCCTCTTCGCGTTCGGCCCATAGCTGTTCACGCTTTTCGCGCAGGCCCGCCAGCCGGTCTTCATGACCGGGTACGGTCCAGCCCGACAAGACCTGGGCGAGTGCCGCGGCGAACCCCCCGGCGTCACCGGCGACACCGAGTTCCGCCGGGTAGTATTTCCCGACTGCATCGGGGTCGATATCAACCTGCAGGATCCTCGCATCCTTCCGGACGACGGTATTGCCGAACAGAGTTGTATTGAAGCCCAACCGCGAGCCGAGGGCGATCACTAGATCCGAAGTGTTGACCAGTTCTCGTGCGATCGGGTTGCCGTACGGCGCCGCACCGGCATATCCGAAAAAGGTATCGATATCGGTCGGCACGACATCGCCGTGTCCCGACGACGCGACCACCGGAATGCCAAGGCTCTGCGACAGGCGCAAAACGCTCTCCTGCGCACGGCCCCATTTAACGCCGCCGCCAGCGACGATGACCGGCTTTTCCGACGACTTGACCAGCGCCGCGGCTTCCGCCATTTCAGCATCACCCAGGCGCCCCGCTGTATACACGGTCTTGGAAAACGTCAGAGGTTTGATGGGCACCTGCTCGGCGAACAGATCGCGGGCAATGTTTAGAACCACCGGACCGCGCCGACCGGTGTTGGCGATGCGGTAGCCTTCCTGAATAAACTCGGCGATCCGGTCGCCGGAAGGCACATTGAACACGCGCTTCGTCACCGGACCGAACAGAACGTTCTGATCGATCTCTTGAAAGCCGTCCATGCCCAGATGCTTCGACATGGGCAAACCGGCGATCACTAGCATCGGCGAGTACGCCATGTAGGCTTGTCCAAGGCCGGTCACCAGGTTGGTGGCGCCCGGTCCAGACTGACCGGCAATCATAATCCCGGGCTTGCCAGAAACGCGACCATAGGCGTCCGCCATATGCGTACCCGCTCGCTCATCACGCACGCCGACGTATTTGATGTCCTTGGCATCGTAGAGCGCATCATAAAAATCGAGTGTCGATGAACCCATCAAACCGAAGATGACGTCGACTCCGCAGGCTCGGAACGCTTCGACCGCAGCCAACCCCGCGCTGCCGGTGCGTTCTGAGGCATTATTTTCAATCAGTTCGGGTGCGGTTGATGACACCATGACGTTTCGTCCTCTCAATCGAAGTGTACGTGTCTTGACTGCACGCTACATTTAGAGACGACCGTTCCGGGAAGAGCCGTCGAGTGTCGTTAGCGATAAGCCACCCCGATGTGCGCACGCTTCCGGACCAGAGGCTTCCTAGTGATCGTCCAATTGAAGGATGATAACAGGCAGTAAATTCAACAAAAATTGAATAAAAATGTTCTATGGTTATTCATTATGTAAAATTTATTTACACAAGTTCACGTCAATGACGGTCAGAGGCGTGGACGCCCTTCTGGTGCCACATCCGACAATGGGAACGTGCCGATCTCGACGGCCTCCAAAAGCGCCGCGAACAATTCGTCGACGAGACGGAAATTCTTAGTGTCGGCCGGGTAAATCAGTCCCACTTGGCGCACCGGCGCATCGGGCCCGAGCGGTAGCCGCTTGACGTCCAACTGCGCCGCATTGCTGACGCAGCGATCGGGCACAATGGCAACGCCGCCGGTACTGATCACGATGTTCGAGATCGCTTCCAGCCCCTCCAGCTCCATCGCTTCTGTGACGCGGATCTTATGCTTGCTCAACCATTCTTCGATTAGCTCGCCGACGACCCCGCCCCGGTACAAGCGCACGAACGGCCGTGTTTCCAGCAGTTCGATAGGATCGTCACTTTCGAGCGACGGCGCCGCAATCAGATGCATGGGCTCCTCGACGATCAGCCGCCAATCCATGCTTTGCGGGATATTGCGCGGCTTGGTGATGATTGCGAGGTCGATGGCGTCGCGCTCAACATCCTTGATCAGATTTGCTGTAACGGCAGGGAACAGTTCGAGGTGCAGGTCGGGGAACTTTCGCGTGATCAGAGAGATCGTCGCCGGCACAAGGCCTGCCAGGGTTGTCGGAATGATGCCGACCCTGCAGCGTCCACGCAGACCCTCGGCGTCCAGAACCGAAGGAACTAGGTCATCGTAGGCACGAACCACTTCGCGCGCCTTGTCGAGGAGGGCCCAACCGATCGGCGTAAACTCGGGTGTCCGCTTGGATCGGTCGAAGATCGCGACCTGCCATTCTTCTTCGAGGGCACGCATCTGCTGACTGACCGCCGCATGCGTGACGAAGACGGCGTCTGCCGCTTTGCTGAACGATCCATGATCGGCAATCGCAATCAGTGTTTTGAGCTTTCGAATACTCATTCTGAAGCCCATAAACCGTTACAAAACCGAAAGCAATCAGTCAAATGACGCCGAAACATGTAAGTATCAATTACATATGTCTTGGGCCGGGAGCTCTCCCGTCTTGTAAAAAGGCGTCGCGGCACATTCGCATCGCGCCACCCAATGCATGGTCTCTACACGGTATCGTCAGCCTTTGACTTCGTATTTGTCGGTCTTCCAAGAGTCCGTCGACGCATTACCCGTCATCAGATATTCGGTTTCAGCTGGCGTCCTGTAACCCTCGAATTCAAACGGCACTTCGATGATCCAAGTCTCGTTCTCGTCCAGCGATTTCTTGATCGCCGGCGCCAACTGATCTGGTTCGCTAAGGCGAACACCCTTGAAGCCGTACGCATCAGCGAGTTTCATGTAATCCGGGTTGGTCAGTAGCGTGCCGACATTGCGCCCGTACTTCGCATCCATGCGCTGGCGAATAATCGAATAGCCACCGTTGTTGAAGATCACGATCGGCATCCTGAGATCGTATTGCTGCATCGTCGACAGTTCGCCGGCGCCGTAGGTAAAACCGCCATCGCCGCAGAACGCGACGATCTTGCGGTCCGGGAAGGCCGCCTTGGCGCCGACTGCGGCATGAAAGGCAAACCCCATGCAACCGAACGTGTTGGCGAACAGGAAGCTGCCCGGCTGATAACATTCGAAACCAAAGCGGGTCCAGTGACCCATGATCGACTGCGACGCCACCACGGCATCTTTCGGCAACATGTCACGGACTTCCTGCATAATGCCGAAGACCAGAGGCTGCTTTTTCCCCATCTCATCAATAGCTTTACGTTTTAACGCCTGCACTTCCTCACCGCGGTTGCCCGGCGCCTGATACCCCTCCTTGGCCAGGGCATTGATAAGTGCCTGCAGGAAAACCTTGGCGTCGCCCTCGACGGTTACCTTCGCCGAAATGTTCTTTTGGAATTCACCTTTATCGATATCGGCGTGAATCACGTTCTCTGGGAACGTCAGCGTCCATTGCTTCGTCGAGCGCTGCGAGAAACGGGTGCCGACGCCGAGCAGAACGTCCGCCGCGCCAAGTACCTCTTTCTGAAGCGTCTCACTGACGGTCAGCAGGTTGCCGAGCGCAAGTGGATGGTCTTCCGACAGCACGCCTTTCGAGCCGTTCGTGCAGAGTACCGGCGCCTGCATCATCTCGGCAAGTTGACGGACCTCCACCATGGCGTTCGCCTTGACCACACCGCCTCCGAACCACAACACCGGCTTCTTGGCGTTCATCAACATCTGAACGGCGTCCCGCAACTCGCTTTCGTCTACCGGAGGCGGCGTGACGTTGGAGCGCGGCGGAATTTTAACGTTATCCGTGCCGATCAAAATATCCGACGGTATTTCAATGAAAACGGGGCGCGGCCGGCCGGTCCGCATGCGCCGGTAGCCTTCGTTGATCGCCTCCGGAATCTCACCAACGCTGGTCACCGTATGCTGCCAACTCGAAACAGGAATGAACATCTGCTTCTGGTTCGGGCCGTCGTGGTAGACGCCTTTTTCCTTGCCCATGTACTGGGTCATAACCTGGCAGGAGATGTGCATCATCGGCCAGGACTCGTTGTATGCCTCGCCCATTGCGTTCGCGACTCCGCAAGCACCGGGACCGACCGTAGTCAGCGCCACGCCAGGATTGAACGAAACCCGCGTATACGCGTCGGCCATATGCCCAAGAGCATCCTCGCTGCGCGGCACGATCAGCCGTATCGAACTGTCCGCGAGCGCGTCAAACGTCGGCATGCAGTGACTGCCGAGAATGCCATAGGCGACTTCAGCGCCCTCTTCTTCCAACGATTTCACGACCGCCTGGCCACCAGACATTACCGGCATTTTAATTCCTTTCGTTTTTCTTTCTGCAAGTTCTCGGGTGCGTCGTCGCCGGCGTTAGGCCGAGACGCTCGATACGTCTTTCAGCGCGAGTGTCTGCTCTGCGAACATGCTCTCGACGTCGAAGCTCTTTGGCGCCAAATGCTGCTCGACCGAATAGCGGATCATCGTCTTCAGCTCTTTGCGGTTGGCTTCGAGACCGTACTGCCAGAAATCCGGTCCCATAAGGGCTTCTGTCCGCTCCAACTCCGGCAGAAGCCAAGGCAGTAGATACTGGTTCGCGGGCTTGCGGGCCGCTTCCCGCAACGTCTTGTAGGCAACCTGCTTCGCTTCGACGAAAGCGTTGAACAGGCTTTCGGCCAACCAAGAGTGCTTATCGGCAACGTCTTTGCGTATCGCCATCAGATGCATGATCGGGAAGAAGCCAGTCGACTTAAAATATCCTGCCTCTTCCGCGACGTAGTCCGGAAACATCCGCTCAACGATACCCTGGGTCGTAACGAAGCACGTCGGCGGGTTCGGACCGATGATCGCGTCGATCTCGCCGTCCTCCAACAATTGCGACAGACATTCGCCGTCTTTGATCGGCGTTGCCTGGATGTCGTCCGGTAGCGCGAGCGGCAGGCGCTCTTTGCGACCGGGTTCGTTCACACCGCCTGTGATGTAATGAATCTTCTTGAAGTCGACGCCGTACTCGTCCTGCAAAATACCGCGCATCCACAGCGCCACCGTCGTCTGATATTCCGGCACACCGAGCTTTTTCCCTTCCAGGTCCTTGGGTGTGCGGATACCCCGGTCCGAACGGACGTATATGCAACGGTGTCGGTAGGCCCTCGACACAAAGACCGGGATAGCGATGAAGTCCTCGTTACCCTTGGCGCGCTGCATGATGTAGCTCGACGCGGACAATTCCGTCACGTCGAATTCCTGACGCTGCAAAGAGCGGCGAAAAATCTCTTCGGTTCGCATCTTCACGGGCACGAGGGTACAGGCCTTGGGTTGCACGACCTGATCGAAGATCGGTTTGGTGCGGTCATAATCCCAGCCAGCGTAGGTCAGCGACACATTAGACATTGTTGGGTACTCCGTTTGCTTGCCGCCAAGAGCGGCACGTTATGCACGTGTGTTTATTCAGGCGGCCTCGGCCAGAAACGACAAAATAGCCGCGTTAAAGACGTCCGGTTTCTCAAGGCAGCAAACATGTCCGCTGTCTTCGATGACGAGGTGTTTGGCGCCGGGAATCGCGTCGGCGGTTCTGCGACCGACTGGAAGCGAGTGATCGAAGGTTCCGTTGACGACGAGCGTCGGCTGCGTCACCCGATCCAAGGACGGCGTGCAGTCGAAATCGTTCGCGCCGAGCAGGAAAGCCTCCAAGGCTTCCGCGTCCAGCGGCACGCCTTGGTCTTCAAACATCGCCAGCAAGGCGGCGCCCAATGGGGTTTTACGAAAGCCGGGGGCGACCAGTTCGCCCAAGTATGTTCGATGATAGGCCCGGATATCGGCACGGAAGCCTTTGATCCGCTTGCCAAGACGTGGGCTCGGCCCCGGATTACCGCCGACCAACACCAGTGCGGCAACGCGAGACGGCACCTGCAGCGCCATATAGAGGGCGATCTTCGCACCGACACTAGCGCCGACGACAATTGTGCTATCGACACCTTCCGCGTCCAAAACATCTAGTACGTCATGGATCAGATCGTCCCCCGAACACTTCGTGGTTTGGCGCGAGGAACGTCCGTATCCGCGAAAATCGGGGGCAATCACAAGGGACCGCGTCTCAAAAAACGCTTGCTGATATAACCACATCCTGTGATCGAACGGGTTCGCATGCAGAAAAAGTAGACACGGACCCTGGCCTTGCTTGGCGTAGTAATTCTCATGCTTTGTTGCGGCCGCGTACGGCATATGATGATCCTCCCGCTCCACCCTTAGGGGGCATTCTTACGATTGCGATACCATTGATACAGCGGTGGTCCGAACAGAACGCCGACGAGCATCAACCACAGAACGATCGAGGCCGGACGCTCGAAGAAAACCGACGGCGAGCCGAATCCCATCTTCAAACCCCGGAACAGGTTGCCTTCGAAGTAGTGTCCGAGCAAAAGTCCGAGCAGGAGCGCGATCACCGGATACTGGTGCTTTTTCATGAAATAGCCGAGCACGCCTGCGCCCAGCATCAGCCCGATATCGAACATATACTGATGGCGCGCGTACCCGCCGATGATGCAGAAGATCCCGATCACCGGCACCAGATAACAAGCCGATATATAGGCGACCCGATAGGCAAACCATGCCAGGATCGTTCCAAACACTAGGATGAACGGCGCCGCGATAAACTGGCTCCACAAGAGCGCATAGGCCAGTTCGCCATGGCGTTCGAAAAGCCGCGGGCCTATCTCAAGGCCGTGGTACTGCATAATTACGAGAACCACGACCATCGTCGCGCTACCGGGTAGACCAAGCGTCAGCAGCGGCACAAGCGCGCCACCGACCATTGAGTTATTGGAGACGTCAGCCGCCAGCAAGCCTTCGTAAGACCCCTTGCCGAAATAAGGTTTGGCATCACGTTTTGCGAAGGCATAAGCCTGCTGATAAGCGACGAATGATGCGGCACTGCCACCGGCGCCTGGGATCAGCCCGACCCCGATGCCGATAAGACCGGCGCGAAGCACCTGAAACGGTCGCACAACAACATCACGGAACCCCCGCAAGATACCTTCGAAGCCGACCTCCGTTTGCGCCGTTTCCGATTTCTTGCCGGTAAATCGCTCGGCGATAATCAGAAGCTCCGAAAATCCCAACAGGCCAACCAGCGCAGCAACAACGGTGATGCCATCGAACAGATACGGCGTGCCGAACGTGGCGCGTTGCTGCCCCCAGACCGGGTCGGTGCCCGTCGTCGCCAGCATTAGGCCGACGAAACCGGCAAGCAGGCCTTTGATGACTCCCCCCGCCGACAACTGCGCGATTAGCGAAATGCCGAACAGGACGATGATGCAGATTTCAGTGGCGCTGAATGTCAGTGCCAACTTGCCCAGCAGAGGCGCCGACGTGATCGACGCCATACCGCCGAGGATGGCGCCAAGCGTCGAGCCGAAGATGCAGATTCCAAGTGCGCGTGCCGCCTTGCCCTTGGTGCGGAGCGGATAACCTTCCAACGAGGTCACCGCCGCGGCAGCCGTTCCCGGAATATTGACCATCACTGCGGGAAAGGAATTCCCCATCTCAGCCCCGGCATAGAGCGCGATACATAACGTCAGACCGATCTCGGGAGGAAAAACAACCAAAACCGGAATCATGATTGCGAGGGCGTTGGGCGGGCTGAGGCCAGGAATGGCACCGACGACCATACCTCCCATCACGCCGATCGGGATGATCCAAAGGTTGGCCATCATCAATTCGAAGCCACCCATGATGACTGAAATGTCCATCACAGTACTCCTTCAAAGATACCCGCGGGCAAACTCAGTTCCAGCCATTCAACGAAGAGAAAATGGACGAACGCCATAGTGCAGGCGGTGACGGTCGCCATTTTAGCCGGTGATCGAAGCTCAAGAATGAGCATCGAGCCGACCATGAAGATCGGGAACGCGATCAGGTAACCAAACGGCTCTAAACAGAGGAACGTCACCACGCCCACCCCAAAGAGCAGTGCCGGCCTCTTCAAATTGACGGGCGGCGCTTCTTCGCCCTCCTCAGGGGTCGTCTTTTTAGCCGCGACGACTTCACCGATGACCGCGAGTGCGATGAGGATAAAAATCGGAATGCTGATACTGAGCGCATAGGTCAGCAAAGAATTTCTGACCTCGTCCGTAATCTGCTGAATAAGAGAGTAAGCCGTATAAGCCGCCGCACAGGCAGGAAATACGAATGCACCAAGAGACAACTTTGTCATTTTTTTCTCACGCAAAAGAAAAGACCCTCAGGAAGGCTGCCGGATGGGCACGAGCAATCAGCTCGGCACCCACCCGACGTAGGGAGAGCTTATTTACGCTTGTTGAAGACGTCGCCGAACTTCTCGTAGTTGGCCCAGACAGGCGCCACGATCTCGTCCTGAATTTCCTGTGAAGATCGATCACCAAGCAATTCCGTGCTGGTGCCGGCCTTCAGTGCAGCGTCGATGTAACGCTTGTCCTCCAAGACTTTGCGGAACGTCTCTTGAAGAGTCTTCACGTGTTCCGGATATTTATCGGCAAATTCCTTGTGAACGCTAAAGGCACGATAGGAAGCCACGTTCATCACCTTTTGGCCAATGGCTTCCGACACCGGTGGAATATCACCGGTAATGTTCTTGATCGGATTGGTCGGCAACGCCAGCGACAACATGCGGATCGAGTCGCCGCCGCTGGAAGCCGGTCCGACCTTTAGCGCGCCAACGTCGAGATTACCGCCGATGACCTGGGACAGCGCTTGTGTACTAACATCGTGCGGAATGACTTCGAACTGCGCACCCGTCAAATCCATGATCTGGTGTATCAGCAGGTTGTCTTCGCTCTGCCACTGCGACAGCGCATAGGTCATTTTCTTTTTCTTCGCCGCGCTGATGACGTCCTGCAGCGACTTAAAGGGCGAGTCCTTGCGCACGAAAATGACGCCTGGGTCGATGGAATAGAGGCCGAGCGGCACAAAACTTTCTTCCCAATTCCACTTCGGCTTTTGCTGCGCATACATGATCGCCGCTGTCGAGATGTTCGCCGCCAGCAACGCAGAGCCGTCTTTCGGCAAATTTATGAAATAGTCGTGGCCGATACGCGTGCTCGCACCTTTCTTGTTCTCAAAGATAAAGGTGGTGTTCAGATATTCCTGCCAGATCTCACCGAAGGCGCGGGCCAAGCGACCGGTAGTGCCGCCGTTACCGTGTGTGATGACCACTTTCATCTTGGCAGGCGGCCAATCCGCGGCCATGGATACGCTGGCTGCAGAAAGCACGCTGAGCGCGACGACGGAACCGGTCAAAAGTCTGCTAAATCTTTTCATGATGTGCTCCCAATTTGTGATTTCGGTTAAACGGCTTTTTTTCGCTCTTTTTAACCGTGCCTGGTTTTTCCCATTCGGGTTATTCTGCTGCTTCTACCTTCCACTTATCGAAGTAGCTAAAGCCGACCCGGCGATGCAGGCCGGCCCGCATGGCGGCAACCACGGGCACGTCTTCAATCTCCATATTTTCCAGATTGACGGACGGCCCGAATTCCTTAATGAGCCAACTCGCCGCACGCATGCTTTCTGCTGGCCCCATTTCAAAAACCAATTTCTCGAACGGCACGATCTCGACTAGACGGTGCATGCCGTCGCTACCGGTGTTGATCATGTCGATCACATCGCTGTTCTCGACGACGATCAACTCGGCACCCGCATCGAGATCTTCCAAAGCGATGTCGCCGTAGAACTGGGCATCGAACGGCGAGTCTGGAAACTTGCGACCAATCTCCGTAAAGACATAGAGTCCTAAGTCCTTACCCAGCTTAATGTGCTTCGTCCGCTCTTCCCGGCTTTGCGGCTCGATGATGTCTTCGCTGACCTCGAACCCATGAAAGCCTAGAGTCGCCACCTTTTCTGCGAACTGCTCGACCTTGTTCTGAACGACCGCAACTTCGTAGAGCGCCCCTCCGAGCGTCGTCGCGACACCCGCTTCGTGATAGATCGCGAGCTTCTCTTTCAACCAACTTTCGTCGAACCGCGCCACGAGGCCGTAGTGATCGACGATCTTGATATGATCAAGCACGTTGCCGCCGATTTCCATCAGCGAGCGCACGCCCTCGTGCGAAAGGCGACGATCATTGGCGATGGTGATCGAAAGGTCGCGCGGCTTGGCCGGCGGACGATACGCGTCGAGAAACTCGAACACGCCACTGGTTTGGTTTGTCACTGAACTTGGGCTCCCGTTTTCTTCCTCAGACGCGCGGTCTTGTTTCTCGACACCATTCGGCATCCGACCACTGCTTGAGGAGCATTAAAGAGCCGTCGCCCTATTCATACAAATAATTATTGTGACTAGGTCTATTCATATATCGAATAGACTATTAGAGCGTGAAGAACGGCTCAAGACGACAAATAAGGCTTGGACAGCCGCGCGATTGTCTCGCGGGCATGGACGGCGAAATCATCCGCAAGTCCGGTACGCCGTTTACGAATGGGGAATACGAGCCCGAATGCGTATTTGAGCTGTGGCCGCACGGGCCGTATCTCCAAACCCTGTGACTGGAACCTCTTTGCCGTAAAGGGATCGACAATCGAAACCCCGATACCGCTTGAGACGAGATTGCAGATCGAAAATGCCGAATGCGTCTCGATACGCCGCGAACAATTGACGTTCTCTCGGGCTAGAAACTGATCGATCGCCATCCGCGTCATAGAATAAGGCGACGAAGCTAGAAAAAGCTCACCCTCAAGATCGGAGACCTCGATACACTCCTTTTCCGCCAATCGGTGACCGGGCGGCAGCACGCAGACCCCATCGACTTCGATCAAATGTTCTGAATCCGATGGCGGATACTGCAACGGGAAAGTAACCAGACCGATGTCGAAGGGCTGATTCTCGAGCGACTCCGTCATATCCCGGCGGGCGACAATGCGAATTGAAATCGTTGCCTTCGGATACTCGAGCATGAACGCCGGCACGATCTCAGGCAGCACGCCATGCCCCATCGGACTGGTCGCGAGGATCCGGAGGTGCCCGACCTTCTGCTCCTTCATGCTGTCAATAAAGGTGTCGATGCGCGTCAGGCTGCCGTAGAAAACTTCCAATTCGTGCAGAAGCATCTCTGCTTCCTTGGTCGGTCTGAGCCGACCATGCGCACGAGTAAAAAGCTTCGAGCCGCAAAGTTGTTCCAGGTTTCCGATCATGCGGCTGATCGATGGTTGCGAGATATGCAGAACCTCGGACGCACCGATTGTTGTCCCTGTCATCATGACGGCACGGAAAGCCTCGAACTCACGTAAACTAATGCGACTGAACATTTAGAGAATATCGGTTCGAAGACGACACATTAACATGGACAGCATGAGATACCTTCCCTGACAACATCGGAAAATTGTTAGGTGACAGTTAAATAATCCCTGTAATTACCTTTAGGGAAATTAATCGCCGCGATACCGCTTTCTTCGGAGTTTTAGCGCCACAAACCTTAAATGTCGCTCAAAAATCACTTTCTTCCCTGTATTTTCCCTACCGAACAGGGAAACAGCGGAGACGCGTTCGCACCAGACTGCGCCCACCGCCATTCATTCCCCTAAGAACCGCCGGTCCTAATAAGGCCTCCGAACAGAGTGTCAGAGGAAACTGCATTATGGCGGGCCGTGGATCACGAAGGTGAAGTCTTGGAATCCTTTGTCACCAAGCGCCGCGATCGCAAGGCTGCTCTCCGTTTCCTGATGCAAGCGATGAAGCGAAATGGCCATCCGAAGGTCATCGCATCAGATCGGCTGAAGTCATACCGTGCGGCAATGAAGGTCATTGGCAATCAAGCAATCCAGGAAGTCGATCGCTGGAAAAACAGTTGAGCCGAGAATTCGCACCTACCGTTTCGGCGACGAGAAGGTGCGATGTCGAAATTCCGGGACGTGAAGACCTTGCAGAAACTCGCATCAGCCCACGCCTCAATTCATAACCATTTCAATCACGAACGACATCTCAACCGCCACGACATTTTCAATCACGAACGACATCTCAACCGCCACGACATTTTCAAAAAAGACCGAACCGCAGCCCTGGCCGAGTGGAGTCTACTCGCTGCCTAAACACTGAAAGTCATGGTATTCAGATGTTCGTATGTTTTGTTCTGACAATGCCGTTTCATCTCTTCAGCTTAACACGGACACCAATTTGGCCGTTAACGTAACAATGCCAGACTGACAATTCCCCACAAGCTGAGGTTAAAGGTTCTCCCTTGCCCAGGTCGTGGCGTCGTTGAGTGTATTCGAGAAACGCTGCAGCATATCTTCGATTTGGTTCTCAGTGATGATAAGCGGCGGACAGAAAGCGATGCTGTCTTGGATTGCGCGAATGATGAGCCCGTGATGATGGGCCCGCTCGAAGAAATAGCCGCCAACCTTTCCAAGTGGATCGAAGCTCTGTCTTGTTTGCTTATCCGCGACGAGTTCCACGGCTGCAATCAGGCCAATACCCCGGACTTCACCGACAAGCGGATGGTTCTCGAATTTACGCAGGCCCTCCAACAATGCGGGTGACATCCGCGCGGCATGATCGACCAAATTCCGTTCTTCGATAATCCGCATATTCTCCAATCCGACGGCGGTCGCGACCGGATGCCCGGATCCTGTGAAACCGTGCCCCAACCCGCCGATGCGCGCGGTGTTGTCGGCGATCCCTTGATAGACCTCGTCGCGCATGACAATGGCGGCGAGGGGTTGGTATGAGGATGTGAGTTGCTTGGAAAGAACCATGATGTCCGGCTCCAATCCATAATGCTCGCACGCAAACATCTTGCCCGTACGGCCAAAGCCGTTGATCACCTCGTCCGCCACGAACAGGATGTCATAGTCCGCCATGACGGCTTTCATTTTTTCCCAGTATCCCACCGGCGGCACCAACACCCCTCCGGCCCCCATGACCGGTTCTGCAATAAAGGCGGCAATGGTTTCAGGCCCCTCTTGCTCGATCAACTTTCGGAAGTCGTCGGCAAGCCGCGTCGAGAACTCTTCTTCCGTCTCTCCCGGCTCGGCGAAGCGGTAATAGTGCGGACACCCGGTATGTAAAAAACGCTCTGATACAGGCAAATCGAAGGATTGGTGGTTCAACGGTAGGCCCGTCAAACTACCCGATGCGATCGTGATGCCGTGATACGCCTTAACCCGTGAAATGATTTTCTTCTTTTCGGGTCGGCCAAGCGCATTGTTGTAGTACCAGATGAATTTGATGACGCTGTCGTTTGCTTCCGATCCCGAGTTGGTGAAGAACACACGATCCAAGCCCGCAGGCGTCATCTCAGCCAACTTTTCCGCCAAGTCGATCGCGGGATTATGGGACTTATGAGAAAAGATATGCATATACGGCAGCTTTTGAAGCTGCGCGGTTGCAGCATCGATCAGCCGTTGTTCGCCAAATCCGAGTCCGACACTCCAAAGGCCCGAAAGCCCCTCGATATATTCCTTGCCATTGTCGTCATACACGTAGATGCCATTTCCGCGCTCAATGAGCGTCGGACCGCGCTCCTCGTGGCGGCGTGCATCGGTGTATGGATGAAGAACATGTGCCTGATCACGGGCCGACGCGGAGTTCGGTTTCGCACTCGCATTCATATTCTATTCCTCACGTTATTATCTGAAAAAATTGCAACGTCACGCGCGTGGGACACGTCAGCACATGCCGACCTGAACCAACGCATCGCGTATGTCGTCCGGACGCGAACGGCGAATATCCTCTAACTCGGCAATGACGGATTTCATGGCCGGATCATCGATCAGATTGTTCATTTCGTGGGGATCCAGCCCTGTATCGTAGAGCTCGCCGGCACCGGACGTGATCTCGACCGTATATTTATAGCGATCCGTCACCACAGACCGAAGGTCCAGATCGACGCCGCACCGGGAGGCCGCCAACCCCCATTCAATATGTGCCATATTGCGCATACCCGCCGGTTCGTCAGCGCCGAGATACGGCATTAAAGACTGACCGTGATACCCGTCGAACATCGGCACGCTGCCGAGATCAAGCAGTGTCGGCGCGAGATCCACGGTCGAGACGATATCGGTAACGACTTTGTTTTCTTCGATCCCTGGCCCGGCCGCCATCAGCATGACCCGCGTCAGGCTGTCGTAGAACATCGGTCCTTTGAACAACAGACCATGATCGCCCAGAAACTCGCCGTGGTCAGAGGTGAACACAATAATCGTATCGTCCTCTAATCCGTTGTGCGCCAGGGCATCCAGGATCCGACCGATGTTGTGATCGACCAAAGAGATCATGCCGAAGTAGTTCGCCGTGATGTCACGTAACTCCGCTTCGGTCATTCGCTTCTGACGCGAGATGTTCTCGCGAATGGTGCGAAACTCATCCGTCGTTTTTGGGGTGCCGGTCAGGCTTGCTTCGTGCCACCAGGGGCGACGATCCAAGTCCATCTCATAATGAAACGGCAACTCGACCGATGCAGGGTCGTACATGTACCCATACGGATCCGGCGCATCGAACGGGTGATGCGGATCCGGAAACGAGACCCAGAGTGCGAAGGGCTCATCACCGGAATAATTCTCGATGAATGTCGTCGCGCGGTCCCCTAGCCATGTCGAATGATGCCAGGGCAGCGGCAAGTCCGGAACATGTGTCTGCTGTGCACCGCTATCGGGCTTCCAGCCCATATCATACAGTCGGTTCTTTTCGGCGCCGCTTTCACCCGCGCCGTTGAACAGCCAATCGGTGAAATGGAGTCCCTGCGGCGGCTCCCAATAAGGCCACTTCACTGTGCCGTCGATAAAAAGTTCCACGTAATCGAAGCCCATATAAGGTCCATGCCATCCAGGACCATAGTCGGCGTGGCTGTAGCGGCATTCCGGCCGACCCGTCTTTTCAAACGTAAACTGGGTGGATAAATGCGCTTTGCCGAGGAACCCCGTCTTGTAGCCCGCGTTGCTTAGTTGCTGAGCAAAGCCTCTCTCGATCATGTCGTCGGGCAAATCGATCCCGTTATCTCGAACGCCATGCGTCAAAGGCAGCATACCGGTCAAGATCGATGCCCGCGCCGGTTGGCATAAAGGCCCCGGACAGTAACAACGGTCGAACCGAGTCGCTCGCTTTGCCAGACGTTCCAGATGCGGGGTTCGGATATCGGAGCGCGCGAAGGAATAACAATCGGCACGATGCTGATCCGTCGTAATCATCAGGATGTTCGGTCGTTTGGTCGGCATGACGAATTCCTTAGGACTCAATCCGAGCTTGCATGGAAAAGTGATCTGTAGAGCGGGAGATGGGCGCCCCGATAACCACGGGACGCCCATGTAAAGCGGATGCTCGTAAGCTTAAGAAGCATCCGCCGCTCCCTCAGGGGTGTCTCATTGGATGGAGCGATAAGCGACTTCTTCTGCTTTCATGAACTCGCAGAATTCCCCGCCTGGGATCCACACCGGGTCAAAACCGAATTTATCTCCGAAGTCTTTGAAAGCCTGACTTTGCGCCGCCTTACCGACGATTTCCTCTGCCTTCGTAACGACGGCATCGGGTGTTCCAACCGGCATATAAACGCCGCGGATCATGCTGATATCCTGTTCGATCCCGTAGTCGCGCAGGGTTTTTGCGCCTTGCAGCGGTTCGTACTTAATGGCCTCAAGCGACGCGCCGGCGACCAGGACGTTAGCAATGCCGGCTTTCACTTCCTCGAGCATGACCGGTGCGATCAGGACACCAGCGTTGACCTGATTGCCGATCAACGCTTTTTTGAGCGGTGCCCCGCCATTGAACGGAATAACCCGAACGTCGATGCCAAACTTCTTGATCAGCAGGTCGGCAGTCACATGGTCGGGTGATCCGAGCGCGGTTACGCCTAGCGCCAATTTACCGGGAGCGGCCTTGGCGGCCTCGGCGAAATCCGCGAAGCTCTTATAGCCCTGCTCCGCATTGGCGATGATCCAGGTGGGGGTCGCATACACGCCGCCGACGCATTTGTAGTCCGACATACGGTATGGAACGTCCTTGAAGACGATCGGTGCGGTAATATCGGCCGATCCGTTGAGCACCATTGTATAGCCGTCCGCCTCAGCGTTTTTCACCGCCAACATGCCGGCCGTACCGCCGCCGCCGGTGACGTTCTCCACTAGAACGGCCTGGCCTGCGTCTTTCTCCATTTCCGAAGCGAGTGCGCGTGCGACCGAGTCGGTACCGCCGCCGGCCCGCCACGGCACAACGATCCGAAGCGTGTTGTCCGGATATTCGGCAAGTGCCTCTCCGGCGATCCCGAGAGAAAGGGCACCAACGAGGGCAATTGATAGATTTCGGGTTAGTTTCTTTATGTTTTTCATGATCTTACTCCCTGTTACAGTTTGGGTTTTGAGGTTGAACGCGTTCTGCGGAAGCCGAGGTAAAACTCTCTCAGGACAAGAACGGAGATTCCGCCGAACATGATGGCGCGAGGCCAGGTGGAGACGAAGGTGGTCCAGTCGCCTGCCGAGTACGCCAATCCAAGGCGCAAGTTGTATTCGATGATCGGCCCGAGAATCGCACCGAGCACGATGGTCACCACTGGGAATTTACGAGCCTCAAGGAGAAATCCGACGATGCCGCAGACAAGTGCGACATAGACCGGGAAAATATGATTGTCCTCGGCATACGCGCCGATCACGGTAAAGACCAAAATAAACGGGAAGATCGACGATCGGTCGCGTTTTAAGATTGCGATGAAGAACCGGATCAAGAGCAACGCAACGACCAGCATGAAGATATTGGCGTAGAAAAGCGACGCGAGGATGCCGTAGACAAAATCCGAGCTGTTGGTCATCAACGTCACGCCCGGCTGCAGACCGTGCAAGATCATCGCGCCCAGCATCACCGCCGTCGACCCATCGCCCGGTATCCCGAGCGTCAGCATCGGGACCATCGTGCCGCCCGTCGTGCCGTTGTTGGAGCTCTCCGGCGCGAGAATCCCGTCAGGCTCCCCTTTGCCGAAGTTCTCCTTGTGTTTGGACTGGCTCCGCACGGTCGCGTAGGCCATCCACACCGAGCCGTCAGAGCCAACGCCCGGGATTGCCCCTACGACAACACCGTAAAACGTGCCGATCGCCCAGGCTCTCCATCGCCGGAACATGTCGCCGATCCCCGGCAGGGCCATCCCGACTTTTTCGCTTACAAGGCGTGACCCCTTACCGACCATGTCGACATCGCTCAGAACGACCGCAATACCGAAGAAACCGACCAATAAGGCAGAGAACGAAACGCCGGACGCCATGATCGGATGGCCGAACGAATAACGTTCGATTCCGTCTTGCACGTCGTAACCGACACTCGCAATCAGCAAGCCGATCAAAACGCCCATCATACCGCGGATCATCGACGCCCGTGTAAATGACGCCACCATCGTAAGGCCCGCAACCGCAAGCAACGCGATGTCGGCGGGTTCGGAATGCAGGGCCACGGCCGAGATCAACGGCACGAAGCTAACGGCAACGATCCAGCTGATCATACCGCCGGCAAACGACCCCATCGCGGAATAGCCCAACGCCAAGCTCGCCTTGCCCTGCTGTGCCATGGGAAAGCCGTCGAGCGCCGTGCACGCGGCAGCAGGGGTGCCGGGTGTCCGCAGAAGGATCGACGCGAATGAGCCACCGAGCTTGGTAGAAACATAGATTCCCATGATGATCTCAAAAGCGGAAAGCGGGCTCATCGAGTATGTGATTGGCAGCAGTACGATGATTGCCATCGGAGAAGACAATCCGGGCAAGGCGCCGACCAGCAGCCCCAGAAAGGTACCGAGAAGAATAAGCCCGAGATGCGATGGCGCGCTGACCGTTGCGAATGCGGTGAAGAGACCTTCAAGCATCGCTTAGATCCCTAATCCACGAAGAAAACCGCTCAACGCCGGCGAGACCGGGTCCCAGACGTTTCCGTCCAGACGTATTTTCAGGATGTAGGCGAACATCAACCACAAGGCTGCGCCGCCGATGACAGCGACAAGAAAATTCTCCGTGATTTTCTTGCGGCCGAAAATGTAGAGGACCAGAAACAGGAAAATCGGTGTCGTAAGCGCGAAACCAAATGCTTCCATCCCCTTCACGTAGAGAATCAGCGCAGCAATAACGGCGATCCGACGGACGGTGGATATGTCGATGCCGAACGGCAAAGGGATAGAGACAGCTTTTTCCCGCGCCTCCTCCTCAGCCTCGGTTGTGGCTTCTTCCGGCGAGAATTCTTCTACAGGGACAGGCCCTCTGAGGATCGTAGTTGCGAGGAACAGTATGGCGAGCACCATAAGAAGGCCGGAATAAATGAGCGGAATGGTCTGCCAAGTAAGGCCGCCAGGCCCTTCGGTCACCGGTGCGTCGGTCGGGTTAATGTATAGAAACCCAACGATGCTGAAGGCGAAGATAAAAACCCCAATCGCTATTTCCTTGCGTTTTTCGCCCTGCATCCCGTCCCTCGTTCCGAGATCCTCCGAATGCACCGTTATGACCAGCGCTTACAAATCAGTATGGCAAGGCGGATTTAAAAGTCGACGGTATAGTTATTCTTTATTTAGTATTTTTTGGCATAAATTCTTTTTTTACTTATTAATTACATTGATAATTACAATATTATGCAATGAAATATCATGTTTTGTGATTATTCCGGCATACTGGAACTTCATTCCCGCTACAGGGGTCACGGCCATACCCGTCACTGAGCGCCGGCCCATCTTGCGCCTGCCATTTTTCTCGTCTGAAAAAGTAATTCGAAAAGGCTCGTATGACGCGTGATCCTAAACAGGCGAAAGCTCTTCGTGTTACGCTGCCTTGTCTGACGGTTGTGGTATCTCACAGGTAATTATCGTCCCGCGCCCCAATTCACTATCGATGCTCAATTTACCGTCATGTTGCCCCATGACCCATTGCACGATGCTCAGGCCCAGACCGTTACCGGGCTTTGTGCGAGCGTTCTTGCCGCGGAAAAAGCGTTTTGGAATTTGTTTGAGATCGGCTTTCGATATGCCGATGCCGCTGTCTCGAACCATTAATTTGACCGTGCCGTCAGACTTCTTCAATGAAATCAACACCGGCTCTGATGGGCGGGAATACCTCAACGCATTGTCGATCAGAATGTGTAGCGCAATGGATAAGGCGCTCGGATCGCAGTAAATCATCAGGTCATCGTCTTGAAGGTCGAAACTCAGGCGTTTTACGGGAACCCGTCCGTCCAATTGGGTAACTGCGTTGTCGATCACGGCCTGAAACCGGACCTCCTGCATATGCTCCGAGCGACAGTCCTCTTTTATCGTTTCGTATCGGGTATGCATCTCGACCAGAGACATCAAAACTCCGACTTTATCCCTAATTGTCGCTAGCCGCTTTTCGAACTTCTCCGGAAGATCTTCGTAGCACGACGAAAGAAACTCCGAAGATCTACCAATCGCCGCAAGCGGGTTTTTGAACTCGTGGGCAAGCATCAACGTGAACTGCCGCTGCTCGTCGACCATGTCTTGAAGTTGGTCATGAGCTTCCTGCAATCTCTCTCTGGAGCGTTTTAAGGACAGTCCCCAGACAGAGAGCAAAGCAAGGGCAACTGAAACGATCGCAAAGCTCTTGATATAAAGCTCGGCGTCAAAAACCTTCTCTGTTGTGCTCGCAATCCACTTATTCTGTATTCGGATCTTCTCCCCGTGGGGGATACGAGAAATCGCCTTTTCGAAGATTGAATTGAGCAATCGCTCATCGTTTCGGCTCGCCATCGACAAGCCGGAACTCCATGGAAGGGCGCCGGAGATCTTGAGATTGCCCAACGCATTAACACGCATGGTGTAGGTCTGAACGACGGATGTGTCGATATGCGCAAATACCGTTCCTTCTTGAACATGCCTCTGGCCATCGAGGGTGTTCTCGACTTCGATGAAACGAAGTTTGGGGTAACTTTCTCTGAGTTTTTGACCGATGAAATACCCGCCAACGACAGAGAAGACTTCGTCTTCATAAACGGAAATATCATCAATGAAGCCCACGTCACCCCGGGTCACGAAGACATAGGAATAAGATGCATAGGGCTCTGTAAAATCGAGGTAGGCCTCTCGCGCGTCCGTGCGGTTTATGAGCGGAACGATATCGCAGTCCCGCCGTTTTGCAGCGGCAATGGTTTCCGGCCACGATTGGGTCGGATGCACCTCGATGGGAATACCCAGCATGTCTGAGAACAAGTTCAAATAGTCAGATGAAATCCCCTCGTGGACGCCCTCTGTCGATATGCGTTCGATGGGCATCCAGTCGGGATCGATACAGGCTTTCAATTGCCCCTTCTGAGCGAGATAGGCTTTCTCTGCCTCGGTAAAGACTTGGGGGCCGTGCGCACGAGACGTCTGCGCGACAACGGTCTGCACGGATATCACAAGAACAATGATCGAGAAGATAAAGAGCCAGGGTTTCATCGCTCTACCGGGACCGGTCATTTCCTCACCGAGGCAAAACCTCTGAACGGCCAGAAAAGATATAGCCGATACCATAAACTTGATCGACCGGAAGAGATTGTCCTGTTTGTTCCGAGACCTTTCGGCGCAGACGGCTGATGATGGCGTCGATCCGCCGTTCAGCCGAAGTGGTCAACTTTTCATTTTTTTCCGACAACAGCGTTCGCGATAGCGGCTGCCCCTGCTCTGCCATCAAACGTTTCAAGACCTGAAACTCTTTGTGCGTCAACTTTATCCGGCCACCATCTTCGAGGATCAGGCACCGGGAAACTGTATC
Organism: Rhodospirillales bacterium; assembly: GCA_965216765.1. Taxonomy (GTDB): domain Bacteria; phylum Pseudomonadota; class Alphaproteobacteria; order Rhodospirillales; family Casp-alpha2; genus UBA4479. The sequence goes on along the minus strand of OZ244199.1, from coordinate 3,346,815 downwards.
CAGCGTCCACAAAGCTTGCTGAATGCCATGCCCCTGATTAGATGGGCCGGACACGGTTAGCAGCCGCTTCACACACGTCGTAATCAATTTCAGACTTGAGTGCTTATCGAGATAAGCATCGGCGCCAACCTCGTAGCCTTCAATCTGTTGTTCATCGGAGTTCAGCGCTGTCAGAATAAGAATCTTGCCATCATAACCTTCCTCGCGGACCCGACGGATAACGTCTACCCCGTTTCCATCCGGCAGGATCAAATCTACGACAAGAAGATGAGGGCGATATTTTTTGTAAGAGCTGAAAAATGAGCGGCTATCTTCGGCACTGTCTACGCGTAACCCATTGAGCTCCAAGAAATCGACCAGATCACGTCGCAGCGACAGATCATCTTCTAAAACCAATACGTCGGCGTGGCTTGTCATGAAGGACCTCATACCAATAGCCATCCCCGCCACTATCAAGGCTTTGGATCAAAGCGACAACGTCATATTATGTCACATTTCGTGCAACTCCATCATGAATTGAGCGAGGGCGAAGTGCTAGAAGTCTTTGACCCGACACGGCGGGATCGCAAGGCTGCACTCAAGTTTTTAAAACGGACAATGAAGCGCTATGGTCGACCAAAGATAATCGTCAAGGATTGCCTTCGGTCATACCGCGCAGCACTGAATATAATCGACTATGCAGCCAAACAGGAATGTGGTCGCTGGCTCAACAATTGAGCCGAAAACTCGCATCAGCCATTTCGACGACGAGAGGGTGCGATGTCGAAGTTCCGGGACGTGAAGACCTTGCAGAAATTTGCATCAGCCCACGCCTCAATCCACAAACATTTCAATCACGAACGACATCTCAACCGCCGCGACATTTTCAAACAAGACCGAGCCGCAGCCCTGGCCGAGTGGAGTCAGCTTGCGGCTTAGACGCAGAGATCGACTGCCTTCAGGCGCACATCCGTTTTAGCCTGACAATGCCCATCTAGCCTGACAATGCCCGAGTTCGCATTCGTCAGACACGCCCGTGTTTAGGCTTCAGTCTTCGTTTTCTACACGAGAACGGGCAGCGTTCTTGCCCCGTCGGACAAGTTTCTTCCAACCCGGAAACTTGCTCTCATACCAGGCGACGGTTTCATCGACGCTCATTTCCAGATGAGGAATGAAGCTTTCGACAGCAGTCGCCTGAGGTTGGCGAATGGGGAAAAGAACACCGTATTCGTACTCAATGAGCGGTTCGAACGGACGTATGTCGAATCCGAGCCCCATGAAATGGCGTGCCGAGAACGGATCGGCGACGGCAACGCCGAGACCGTTGCAAACGATAGAGCAGACGGCACTCGCGGTTTGCGCCTCAATCGCGACCTGTCGCTGAAGCCCGAGATTCTCGAACATGCGATCCAGGTGAAATCGGTTCAGTGCGCCTGTCGTCAAAGCGATCATGCGCTCGCTGCTGATATCCTTGGCATGGATTGTCTTCCTAGACCGGAACCGATGGCCTTTCGGAAAAATGCACACCCCCGGGACGCGGACCAACCGAAGAATAGATTCCTCAGGATATTCGATCGGGAACGTCGCTAACGCCACGTCGAACTGTTGTGCGCTAGTCCAGTTCCGATTTTCCCGTCGTTCAGCAATCTGCATAGAGACGGAAACTTCCGGGTGTTCTTCGTAAAACGTTTTAAAGGCGCGGGGAAGGAGACCGTGCGCCATGGGCGGCGTTGACATGATCCGCAGTTCGCGGCGTTGCACGTGCCGGATATCGCGCACCATCATGTCCAATCGGTCAAGGCGCGCCAGCGCGGTTTCCGACTCTTCATACAGCCAATTCGCCTCCGGCGTCGGATGCAGACGGCCGTGCCGGCGGACAAACAGCGAGACCTCGAGCTGCTGTTCGAGGTCCTTGATAAGCCGGCTGATAGCCGGCTGGCTGACATTGAGCGCCTGAGCAGCCTGCGTCGTCGTGCCGGTCATCGTGACAGCACGAAAGGCTTCAAGTTGCCGGAGATTCAAGCGCCAGGACATGCTTCAACAGGTATAACAAAATGTTCTAAAGGTAAAAGATAATCTCATTTGACTGCATATGCAGTTGTGACATCCTCTGAAGGACAACAAGAAAGCGGAGCGCGCCCGTTTTTCGAAAGCATGAAAGTAGCGCTCTATAAAGCATCAAGAACGACGGATCAGGTCAGCTAGTTCTTGCAAACGTCCCGGTCCTAATTCGGAAGAATGCCGTGCTCATGCAAGGGGTTCTCCGTGGGAGGGGAAAATTGAACATCCAGAAACCAGCACTTCCCACTTCGAGCTCCTTCTACCTGCCCCCGACTGGGCGAGAAGGTCGGCCACAGTTATTCGAATAATTAAAACAACTGTGTAAGACATACGAATATACAGAAAACTAATGGCGCTGCTAAGAAACATCTAAGTGAAAAACCGGCACGCACCGCCGCCAAAAATAACTGCCGGGCATAGAAATTGTGGAGGAACAACAATGACGATCAATCGTAAAACCATTCTCAAGGGACTCACGTTTTGGCTGGCGCCGCTCGCCATGGTCCTGGTGGGTACATCTTTTGCCCGCGCCGAATATCCGGAAAAGCCGATCACGCTAATCGCCACGCATTCCGCCGGTGGTGGGATCGATACGTTCGCACGGACGGTTGCGAGCACCATGCATGAAGTCATCGGCCAGCCCATGGTGGTGATCAATCGCACGGGGGCCGCCGGTTCCATCGCGGCGCGTGCCACGCTCGACCGCGATCCCGACGGCTATACTTTGTTGCTCGCCAACATGGCCAGCCTGATCGCAAAGTCCATGATGGACGGTGAAAAAGCCAAGGTCGATCCGATTGCCGACCTCGAGTCGATGGGCGGCGTTGGCCAATTGGTAACCGGTTTGTTCGTACCGATGGATAGCCCTTTTAAAACAGCTGGGGATTTAGTCAGTTACGCGAAGGAAAATCCGGGCAAACTTCGCTGGGCACACACTGGCCGTGGTTCTTTCCACATGGTTGCCGGGGCCGCATTCTTGAGAGCCCTGGACATTAAGGCAAAAGATATTCCCTTTAAAGGCGGCTCAAAGGTTCGCACCGCGCTCGTCGGGGATCAGATTCCCAGCGGCTTTATTGGCGTGCATCTGCTTACAGGGTTCGAAGACAAGATCCGCGCACTTGGCGTCACCGCCGTCAAACGCGACCCGATCATGTCTGAGGTGCCGACGCTTGCTGAGTTGGGCCTGGGGTCTGTCGACATCTTTGGTCCCGTTGCCATTCTTGGTAGCCCGAATATTCCTGCCGACGTAAAAGCCAAACTTGTCGCAGCGATCAAAACCGTCGTCGACGGCGATTTCTATACAAAGACGACGAAAAAGGCGGGGCTTGCCGGCTATTACACGGACCCGGCAACGTCGGCAAAACGAATGAAGCAACTGAAGGCGGATTTCCAACCTGTTATCGACGACATCAAAGCCCAAAAATAAGCCTTCTGTCTGTCGTCTTGCGGTGGCCTAGCACTCAATAGCGAAGCCACCGCTAACTTTTTGGATCCTTCAACAATGTATCTATTCGGAAGAGAGTTTTTGCTGGGCGTCGGCATTTCGGGGATTGGCGCAGTCTTTTTCATTTTAGCAATGAATCTCGCCGAAGTGTCCGACGACCCCTTCGGGCCTGCTTTGGCGCCTCAATGGATCGCCGTTGCTACGATTGTGCTGGGTGTGGCCCAGGCAATTGTCGCTATCGTGGGGCGCGAACAGGCCACTGATGCGCCTGAAGAAGTATCAATTGGTTTGACCATTGGCGGCTTTCTGCGGGCCTGCGCCATTGTTGCGGTAGGTGCGTTGCATATGTTCCTGTTTTCAGCCGTTGGTTTCATGGTCGCGTCAATCGTGACCCTGTATCTACTGCTGGCCCTTTTTGCCGATTGGCGAAATCTCAAATGGCTTGCGGTCGCCTTGGTTGGCGGCATCGCCTTTCATTTGGTCTTTATTGAACTGATGTCCTTGTATGATCCCAATGCCGTGCTGCGGTTACGTGATTTCGGATTGAATTAAGTCATAGCTGATATGGATATTATCGACGGTTTCGTCTTTCTCTTCTCCAATCCGACTGCGGTGGGATTCGTTTTTCTCGCTGCTGCTGTCGGTATCGTCGTCGGTGCACTGCCGGGACTGACCGCGGCAGCGGCCATCGCCATGGTATTGCCGGTTACCTACTATTTGGACCCTTTGTCGGCACTCGCGTTCCTGTATGTCATCGGTAAGTCGGGGCGGTTCGGCGGTTCTATCTCTGCGATCCTTTTCAATACACCAGGCACAGCGGCTTCTGCGGCGACAATGTTGGACGGGCACCCGATGACGAAAGCCGGCAAGGCTGGGAAAGCCCTGAAAACGGCCACGGTGGCGTCGGCGTTCGGGGATACGATAGGTGAACTAATCCTAATATTCGGTGCTGTTACTGTTGCTGCCCTGACGGTTAAATTCGGACCGCCGGAGTATTTCACCATCTACATGATGGCCTTCATTGTCATCGGCAGTGTCGTTAGCAAGTCAATTTTGAAAGGCCTCGTCAGTACTTTGATCGGTGCATTCATATCCCTGATCGGCTTGGATCCGATTACGGGAGAAAGCCGGATGACGTTCGGTTTGCTGGAGCTTGAAGCAGGGTTCTCACTGGTACCGTTGTTGATCGGGATCTTCGTGATCTCGGAGATTCTCGTCCAAGCCGAACAAGGGATCGCGCGGCGCTTCGCTCAGATGGAAGGCAGCAAGACGACAGACGCCGACGCCAATCACATGACCTGGGCGGAATTTAAGCGTTGCCTCCCGGTTATGCTGCGTTCGTCTTTTATCGGCTCGGCTATCGGAACGCTGCCAGGTCTTGGCTCCTCGGTGGCCTGCTTCGTCGCCTACGGTGAAGAGCGCCGCCGCGCAAAGAACAAAGAAGCTTGGGGGACGGGGCTCGTAGAAGGCGTCGCTGCGCCCGAGTCCGCGAATAATGCCGTCTCGGGGCCAAGTATGATCCCACTACTGGCATTGGGTGTGCCGGGCAGTACCATTGCAGCGATTCTCGTCGGCGTTTTCTTGATCCATGGAATTCAGGTCGGGCCGAATATTTTCAACACATCCAGAGAACTGGTGTTTGGCCTTTTTGCTGCCGGGCTATTGGGGATCGTCTCATATGGTGTGATCGGCTATTTCACTGCGCCGTTGATCGGGCGAATGATCGGATACTTCTCGCCATCCATAGTCTATCCGTTCATCTTCATCGTCGCACTGATCGCCTCTTATTCAGCGCGATCAAGTCTGTTCGATATGGGGGTCGCGTTGCTGTTCGGTGTTGTCGGGTATTTCTTCCGCCGCTTTGACTTCTCCGCGCCTGCTTTCATCATCGCATTCGTACTCGCACGGGGTGCGGAGATGGCCCTACGTCAGGCGCTACTGTTATCGGACAACGGTTATTTTATCTTCATCGAGCGTCCAGTGTGTGCAACGTTCCTGGCAATCGGCGTAGCCGTATTCATCGTCCGCAGTTACCAGGCGCTCAAGAGCCGGCGTGCATAACGACCATCTCTGCGCAAGAGATACTATAACATCATGTTATAAATCTACCCGATATACTCATTTGACCGAATACCCGTCTTTCAACCATTCTGTGGATAGTAAGACCTCAAAGAGGGACAACGATCTACGAGCCGGCCGCAATAGCCGGCAGATTGTCCCCTTTCATATCGAGAATGCTGAACGGGTGCTGAAGCCCGACTTATGCGACCAATAAGTTTCGGAGGAGATTTACGAGATGAAGATCGAGAGAATTGAAGTTTTTAAGGTCCAGGTGCCGACCAAGAAGGTCTACAAGATGGCGCGTGGCACCCACAGTGCATTGGACTCGGTCATCGTCAAGCTGACCACCGACGACGGTGTTGTCGGAATCGGCGAGTCACACCAGGGCGTGGCCGGCTATACGCCGGAAACGGTCGATACCATGCACGCGATTATTACCAATGCCTACGGGCCCGCACTTATCGGACAGAATCTTGAATGTGTCGAAGACCTGCACCGCATCATGAAAGAAGAGCGCATGGGCAATTTGTTTGCCCGAAGCGGCGTCGAAATTGCCATTTTCGATGCGCTGGCGCGGAGCCGAAATATGAGCATTGCAACGATGCTGGGCGGTCCGGTACGAACCGAGTTGGGCCTGTCGGCAAGCATTGGTATCGATGAGCCGGAAGTCGTCGGGCAGATGGCGATCGACTATATGAACGAAGGCTTCACAACCGTTAAGGTGAAAGTTGGTACTCAGGATGTGCAGGGCGATATTGCGCGTGTCCGCGCCGTACGCGATGCCGCTGGCGACGACTTGAATATCCGTGTCGATGCGAATTCCGGCTATGACGTGCCAACCGCCATGACCTTTATGCGAGGTGTGGGTGACCTCGGCATCGAGAGTGTCGAGCAACCAGTACCACGCGACGACTTCGATGGTATGGTGTTCCTGCGTAAGCTTGGCGCTGCGCCGATCATGGCCGACGAGAGCGTCGCGTCGCCGGAAGAAGCCTATCGCTTCATCAAGGAAGGTGCCGGCGATGCGATCAAGATCAAGCTGACGAAGGTCGGTGGTTATCTGAACGCCCGCCGTGTGATTGAACTTTGTGAGAGTGCCGGCGTCATGCTCGTCATCGGCCAGGGTATGTGTTCGAGCCTGGAAGCGGCGGCGGAGGTTCAGATTGCCTGCGCCTTCAACCACGTCTGCCCTGTCGCTGAGATGGTTGGCCCAACCAAGCTGAAGGACGATCTTTCCATCGAACCCGTCGACATTACTGCCGGCGCGATGATGTTGCCGAAAGGAAATGGCATCGGTGTCGATCTCTCGGACGAGAAGCTGGCTCAGTACAGCGTCGCTGACTCTCCTGCCGCGTCGACCAAGGCGGCCTGAGCCCCCCGAACTGCCGCCACGTGTGCTGTGGTATCATCTGCGTTGGTATGTTAGGTCGCTTTTCGGAAGCCCATTTCGTCCAGGATGGAGTTGGCGTGGCGGCGGATAATATCCGCCAATACGTCGACACCGGGGCGACGTTTAATCGCGCGGGGAAAGATCAAGCCGAAATCGAGCCGGACCTTGGTCTCGAGTGGAACAGACTTAACCTTTTCACCCAGCACAAGTGGACTAAGGGCGTCGGTGACTGTTAAACCAGCACCGAGCGCTACGAAGTTACAGCATGCTTCCGACTGCGCTGTCTGCAACCTCGTGCGCAGTGAAACGCCCGCATCCTCGAAAAGCTTTGCGACCTGGCTGCCGATCAGCAGGCTTTGCGGCATGGCAATAAAATCTTCCTCGGCAACTTCTTCGACTTTTATACTTTTGCGTTGCGCCAGCGGGTGTTGCGGCGACAAGACGACCACGGGCGGAACGCTCCCCAAACGTTCGACCTCGACATCTTTGTGATATGCGGGGAAGGGGCCGAGTCCAAGGTCGAATTGACTGTTGGCGACCCACCTCTCGATCATGCGGCGCGGCTGTATTTCGACTGTCACCTCCGCATCCTCATTGGCGCCGAGGTACTCGGTAATCGCTGGGATTGCGATGGGCGGCGCGAGGCGCGGCATGACGATTATCTTGAGCCGGGTTCGTGAGCCCCGTTTGATACGCTCCACTACCTCGGGGATTTCCTCAAAAGTGTGCAGGAGACGTCTCGCCTCGTCATAGAATTCCTGACCCTCCTCGGTCGGTACCAGTCGTTGTCGTTCTCGATGGAATAAACGCAGCCCGATCTCCTGCTCCAGTATGGCAAGTTGCCGGCTAAGCGCAGACGGGCTGATGTTGAGGCTTTTGGCGGCGGACGTCAGGGTGCCGGTTGCCATGATTTGGCTGAAGGCGCGCAGACCTAGGATGTTCATATCAATGGTTTCCTGATGTTCAGTTTTTCCAAACAACCTTTCGAGGCATACGAATATACAGAATACCTGCGGTGTTGCTATGAAAGTCCCCAAAACACGCTATGCCCTTGCAAATGGTCTGGATTCCCGGCCCTGGGCACTATTGTGAAGGAGGAACCAGTGGCCGAACGTCGTCCCAACATTCTATTCATTATGGCCGATCAGCAACGCGGCGATGCCTACGGCTTCGCTGGGCGCAATATTCACACACCGCACTTGGATCGCCTGGCAGCATCCGGGACACGTTTTGAAAACTGCATCACGCCCTGCGTTGTCTGTCAGCCGGCGCGGTCTTCAATCCTAACTGGTATGTTGCCGCTGACCCACGGAGTCATAGATAACGGGGTCGACTTGCGGCCCGAAGTCGGCAACCAGAGTTTCGCCGCCGCACTTGGGCAATCAGGTTATGCAACGGCGCTGATCGGCAAGGCACATTTTGCCACCTGTCAGACTTTCGAGCCGACCGGCACGCCCGAGTGCAAGTTCAGTTCCGCAGACTTCGGCCCGGACTGGTTCGGCCCGTATATGGGGATCGATCATGTGGAACTAACCACTATGGGCCATTGGCACAAGATCCGCCCGCCGGTGACTCCGCCGAGTGGACAGCACTACGAGCATTGGTTCTTCGACGTTGTCGCCGGCGAAGAGGGTTTCGAACTATGGAAATCCGAGACGCGTCCGGGAACCGGTGCCGCGCAGACATGGAACTCTGGACTGCCGGTCGCTTGGCATAACTCGACCTGGGTTGCCGACGAAGCGCTCAAGTACATGCACACCCGCGATCCGGAAAAGCCGTTCTGCCTATGGGTGTCCTTCCCGGATCCGCATCATCCTTTTGACTGTCCTGACCCGTGGAACCTTCTGCACCGGCCGGAAGAGGTCGACCTGCCGAAGGAAGGCACGAAAGATCTGGATCAGCGCCCGTGGTGGCACAAAGCCTCGTTGGAAAGCGAGCCGAACCTCACCGATCCTGTGCTCAAGAAGTTCCGTGCTCAGGGGTCGCGTTGCCCGGACCAGAGCGAAGAACAACTGCGTGAAATGATCGCCAACTACTACGGCATGGTTTCGTTGATTGACCATAATGTCGGGCGTCTCTTATCTGCACTCGCCAGCATAGGAATTGCCGACGATACGCTGGTCTTCTACACATCTGATCATGGCGATCTTCTCGGCGATCACGGTCTATATCTAAAAGGCCCGACACCGTACGAGGGGCTCCTGAACGTCGGAATGCTGGCATCGGGGCCGGGTGTGCCGTCCGGCGCGGTCGTGTCCGATCCGGTTTCTACACTTGATCTCGCAGCGACGTTCTGCGACTACGCCGGAACCTCTCTCTCGGAAACGGCGCAGAGCGAAAGCCTGCGACCGTTGATAGAAGGAAGCGGAAGTCGAGACGTCGCCTACAACGAGTGGAACGTCAACGCCAGCCGGTGTGGCGTGCCGCTTAATCTGCGGACGGTTCGGACCAAGACGGCAAAGCTGACGCTTGAGTTGGAGTCCGGCGCCGGCGAACTATACGACCTTGCCAATGATCCCAACGAAATGAGGAACGTGTTCGACGATCCAGGATACAGAGCCTTGCGGGCGGAACTCACCGACATGATTCATGCCCGACCGGGTGATGTTGCCACGTCGTTCGATGATCCGATCGGCGTCGCTTAGTCTGGAGAGAAACAATTTTGGCTTTGTCAGAGGAGGCGTTTTTACGTCGAAGTTGTCACGTTAGAATAGCAAATGTTTGCTTCCTCACAGGAAGTGTCAGAAGAAACCGCGTTTTGACGAGTAGTGGCCGCTCACCTAATTTCGTCGGATGAAAAATCCCATCCATTTCGCCATTTCAAGACATACCCTGAGATCATTCGCCTGGCCGTGATGATGAACGTCCGGTTTCCGCTTTCCTTGCGCAATGTGGACGATTTGCTGCACGAGCGCGGCATAGATATTTGCCATGAAACGGGTCGGTATTGGTGGAACCGATTTGGTCCATTATTTGCGGCTGATATCCGAAAAGATCGGATCAGTCATCCTCGTTCATATTCTAATTGGCAATGGCATCTCGACGAGGTCTTCGTAAAGATCAATGGCGAAACACATTACTTATGGCGTGCCGTCGATCACGAAGGCGAAGTGCTAGAAGTCTTTGACCCGAAACAGCGGAATCGCAAGGCTGCTCTGCGTTTCCTGAAGCAAGCGATGAAACGATACGGCACCCCAAAAGTCATCGTAACGGATCGGTTGAAATCATACCGTGCGGCGATGAAGGTCATTGGCAATCAAGCAACCCAGGAAGTCGGTCGCTGGAAAAACAATCGAGCTGAGAATTCCCATATTCCATTTCGGCGACGAGAGCGAGCGATGTTCAGGTTCAGGCTTGAACGAAGTCTGCAGAAATTCACAGCCATACACGCTTCTATCTGCAATCACTTCAACCTCCAAAGACACCTCATCTCAAGAGACAAATTCAAAGATCAACGTATTGCTGCGCTTGCCGCGTGGCAGCTACTTTGTGCTGCATAATCTTGGTCAATCTAAGCCAAACAGAGACGAGATCGCATTCGTCTGACAGCAGCGAAAGGATTACTGCGTCGCGATAGTTGCGAAGCGCCAGTTCTGATTGTCTCTGCCATTGCTATTGGCACACTTGGTTAAGGTCACGACGCCACCTGCTGACCAATTGCCGTTGTGCGCACGAATGCAAAGCGCGGTTCGTTCGTGTTTAAGGCGGAAAGTACGGTCGGCATTGGCAGACGCTGGGGCTTTCCCTTTGCCATTCCATTGAACCGCAAAACGCTGCAGTGGGCTTCGGATCATACAGGCCGAAAGCACCAACGGCGTTTTGGTATCACTGCCGTCCGGCACCGTTAGGCACAACCCGGAACGGTCGTGGCGCACGGTATCGTCTGCAAACACGCTAAACGTCGTTTTCGTATCTGCCTTACAAGATGACAAACGCACCGCCTCTCCCTCTTCCGCCTGAGGGCGTCCTAAGCAGACATCGTGGTTTCCGACGAGTTGCAGATACTGCCATCTTTCAAGCGCTTCCGCATTCGGGAAAGACTCGAGTGCAACCCAATTTTGATCTGCACGCCCCGTCGCGCCACCGCAATCGGCCAGTTGGAACCGTGCCCCCGCTTTTGGTTTGCCGTTAATCGTTATGCATTTCGACGATTCCGTATGGCGCATGTTAAAGGTGCGTTCACCATCCGCTTTTTTCGGCAATTTGCCTTCTCCAAGCCAAGCGATATCAAAAACCTGACGTGGGTCACGATAACGGCAATCTTCGAACACCCCGGTGAGCGTTTCGTCGCCAACAGCAAGACACAAGCTTCCGTCCGCAAGACGCAACGTGTCGTCATCGAACATCGTATAACGCCAGTCGTTCCGTTCTGCGCAAGGCTGCAACACGGCACGCTTACCATCGGGCGCGTCGGCGCTCGCTAAGCACATCCAATCCTCGGCAACCGCGAAGATGCCTTCCATCGGCGCAACGGGCATCGCTTCGTACTTCGGCACCCAAGCGGCAACGCCCATATATGCGTAGCCGTCCCGGCCTTGGCGACCGTTCAATGTAGAGAAGTCGGTCGTCAGAACTTGATCTGCGTTCGCCCCGTTGTCGTATCGATGCAAGGGCACAAGGTCTTTGCCTTCGGACGCAAACACGAACCCTACCGCGCCATCGTAGACATAGCCGTCCCGGGCATAACGGAACTCATGGAAATCGCGGGTATAGATGTGCTGCCCATGCGCGCCGTTTCGGTAGCGATAGAATGGCACTGTGTCTTTGGCACGTTCCGTATAGACGAGCCCTTGGGGGTGCTCGATCGCATAGCCATCCCGCCCGGTATCCCATTCCTGGTAGCCGGGCTTTAACACATGATCCGGGTTGCCGCCCGATGCGCGGGCATAGCGCACGAACGGCACGGGTGCCGTCTTCGCGATCGGCTGGTCGGATAACGGCGGCGTAAAGACCGGGCGTTCCGTCGATACTGTCCAAGATCGAATACCGCGCTCTGCCGCACCGCATTTAAAGGCCGCTGCCTCGACACCATCCTGACCAGAGGCATCTCGCAAACCGATACAAAGCCCACTGTCCGTGTGCTTCAGCGACAGCCGGCCCTTTCCGTTCGCCGATTTTGCAGCAGCCCCATCCCAGGCGACGGCCCACTGTTGATCCTTGGTGTAGGCGCAGCGCGTGAGCATCACTGTCGTGCCCTCTCGGGCTTTGGACGGCAACACGAAGCATAGATTGCCCTTATCGTGACGGATCGTGCCGTCCTGCCAGAACGTAAACTGCCCAGTTTCCTGGTCGCCGCAGAAAGAAGAAGTGAGTGACGCGCCATCGCGATCGCCCCCATTCAAGCAACTCAAGTTTTCGTTGGTCGCCACATAAATTTTCTCGAAGCCAGCCTGCGGACGCTCCGGGTATTCCGGCACGTAACCAATGACACCGTCATAGGTATAACCGTCTTTGCCGGACTTACCCCCCATGTCGTCAAAGTACGTACTCAGCAAATGATCGCCTTTGGCGGCATTCGCATAGCGGTGTAAGGCGACGGCACCGTTGCGCGCCTTCGCATAGACAAACGCCGCGACCCCATCGTATGCGACATCGCCCTTGGCATAACGGAACTCGTGAAAATCCGTCGTGTAGATATGATCTGCTTTGGCCCGGTCTCTGTAGCGATAGAGCGGCACGGTATCTGCAGCCCGTTTTGCAAACGCCCGGCCTTGCGCCAATTGCATGTCGTAGCCCTCGCTGCCCAAACCGAACGGTGCCGGCCCGACCTGCATCATGTGGTCTCCGCCCTTTGCAGACGCGTTGAAATAGCGGATGAACGGCAGCGGCTTGTTGTTTTCGACCTGAAGTTCCATACCCGGCGCGACGAAGACAGGTTTCTCGACGCCAGTCACGAACGCTTGCAGGTCCGGCTCTGCGACTTCGCATCGTCCGGAAACGGCGGCGACACCGTCCTGGCCACTCCCATTTTCCAAGCCGACACATAGACCGCTTTCTTTGTGCACGAGCTTCAAAGCGGTTTTGCCATTAGCCGAACCCGGGTTGCCGCCTTGCCAGTTTAACGTCCACTGTTGATCCGGGGTGTAGCTGCAACGTTCAACCTTGACCGGGTTCCCGGCACGGACGCGGCCCCGCAAAGTCATGCAAAGACCGCTCGCATCGTGTCGGAATGTGCCGTCCGACCAAGACGAGAATTGCAGCGGCCCGTCCGTTTCGCAGAAACGCGATTGCACAGCCGCTCCCGGCGTATCCCCGGCATCTAAGCAAGACAGATGACTGTTCGTCGCCAGATAGAGTTTCGAACGACCGGATACGGGATCTTCGTCATAACGCGTTACCCAGCCGACGACACCATCGTATTTATACCCGTCTTTGCCCGTCTTGCCGCCGAACTCGTCGATGTTCGCAGCCAACACGTGATCGCCCTTGACCCCGTTCACGAAGCGATGCAAGGCGACCGTGCCGGGCTTTTCGTTCGCATATACATATCCGACGACGCCGTCATAGGTCGCGCCGGCGCGGGCATACCGGAACTCGTGGAAGTCACTGGTATAAAGCGTGTCTCCCTTATCTTTGTTTAAATACCGATAGAGCGGCACCGTATCCGCTGCGCGTGACGGATAAATCCATCCAAGCGCCATCTGCATGTCGTAGCCGTCACGCCCGAGACCGTAAGGCTCCGGCCCCACCTGCATCATATGATCGCCATTGGCCCGTTTTTGATGGGCATAACGAATAAAGATTTTCGGTGATGCGGCGCCAATCTCTTCGGCCATTCCCGGCGCAACGAATACCGGCTTCTCGGGCCCCGCCGTCCACGTTTGCAGTCCATCGGTCGCAGCCTCGCAGGTGGTGAGAATGGCGGCGACCCCGTCCTGGCCGCTACCGTCTTTCAGTCCGACACACTGTCCGCTCTCGGCATGCACGATTCGCAACGTCACCTTTCCGTCCGCGATGGCCGGTTCCGCACCCTGCCAGCGTCGTGTGAATTGTTGCGCCTTGGTATAGGCACAACGCGCCAAGACGACGCCGTTCTCTTTCTCACTTGGCTGCAAGCAAAGGCCCGTTTCGTCGTGACGGAGCGTGCCGTCCTGCCAGAAGCTGAATTGACCTTTTTCTTGGGTGCCGCAGAAGGATGACGTCACGATCTTGCTGTTATTGTCGTCCGCATCCAAGCAACTCAGGTAACCGTTCGTGGACAAATAGAGTTTCTCGAAGCCCGCTATTGGATCTTCCGGGTAATGCGGCACCCAGGCATCGACACCGAGATACACATAGCCGCCACGGCCCGCAGTCCCGCCGAATGCATCCGGTGTGGGTGTGAGGACGTGATCTTTCTTAACCGCATCATAGAAAGCGTGCATGCCGACCGTATCCGGACGTTCTTGGCTGTGAACGTAACCAACAATGCCTTCGTAAGCATAGCCGCCGTATCCCCAGCCGTGACGCCGGAAATCGGTGGTAACATCGTGATCGACGTCGGCGCTGTTCGCGTACCCGTAAAGCGGCACCGTGCCGGTGGCACGCGACGGATAGATTTTGCCGACCGCTTTCCCCATGGCATAGCCGTCTTTACCGAGACCGAGCAGCGCGGGGCCTGCGACCAAACGATGATCTCCGCCCTTCGCTTTGTCATTCAGGTAGGAAATTAACGGCACGGGCTCGGACGATGTGACCGGCGTGTCATTGCCAGGTGCGACGAATGTCGGCGGTGCTTGATGCGCCCACCACGTGCCGCGACGGTCGTTCGCCGCAAAGTTCGTACATGCATCCATGGTCGCTGCGATCCCATCGACACCGGCGCCGTCTTTGAGAACGACACATCGGCCGGACCACCAATGTTTTACCTGCAACGCTTTTTTACCGTCCGCATTGCCGGTGCCACCGCCTTGCCAAACGATATCCCAACGTTGCTTGAGGTTCCCGTCACAGGACGCTGCAAAGACGCTGCGGTCGTCGCCCACGCCGGCTTCCAGGCAGCTTTTCTCGCCGCCGAAGCGGATCGTGCCGTCGCTGTAGAAGCCGATTTTCTGATCGTCCGTATCCGTGCAACGCGACGAAGTGATCCCGTTCCCGACATCTCCCGTAAGGCAAACCATGCCACCCAAGTTCGCGACGTGCATGCTGCGCCAGGGTGTCGGCGCTTCCGCCCCCGTATCCGGGATCCAACCGACAATACCGCCGTATCGATACCCATCTCGACCGCTGTTCCCGCCCCAACCTTGGAAGTCGGTCGTCAGCAGCGTATCGCGGCGTGCCTTACTCTCGTATCGGTGCAAGGCAATGGTGCCAGCGCGCTCGCTCTCGAAAATATAGCCCGCGATCTTTTCAAAGGTGTAAGTGTCCTTGGCGAAGCGATACGTTGCGAAATCCGTCGTGAACAAACTATCGCCCAAGGTTTCGTTGGCATAGCGATAGAGCGGCACCATGGCCACATCGCCGCGCGTTTCATGCAAACGACCCATGAGGCGCACAGGCAGATACCCGTCGCGGCCGCGGTCGAACTCTTCGAAGCCAAGGGTAATGATATTATCGCCGCCGTTTTTCTTGGTATTGAAGTAGCGGACCAGCCATTTCGGCGCATCGCCAGTGACGGGGGCGTCCGTGCCGGGCGTAACGTAGCGCGGCACACTGGTACTCATACGCCATGTCAGTACGTTGTCACCGGGTTTTTCGCAGGCATAGAGATCCGCTTCCACCCCGTCTTGCGCGCTTGCATCCTGAAGGCCCAGGCATTTCCCGGTCGCCGCGTGGACCAATTGCAAAGGCGTTTCGCCGTCCGGCGCGTTGGGCTTGCGCCCGCTCCACCGTAATTCCCACTTTTGCGCGGCCGTATAGTCGCACGCGACCGTGGCGATCGCTGCAACGTCGGACGACCTCTTCGGTGGCGCTAAACAGAGCCCGGTCGATTTGTGACGAATCGTCCCGTCTTGCCAAACCGTGAACCGCATATCGTCTTTGTCCGCGCACAATCCGGAGAACAAAATGGTGTCGGCTTTATCGTCGGAATCCAAACAACTGAAGTTCTTATTCGTTGCCAGATAGACATTTTCGAACCCTGCGACGGGTCGTTCGGGATAATCCGGCACGTACCCGACGATCCCTTTGTAAACGTAGCCGTGTCGCCCGGCGTCGCGTCCGAACTCGTCGAAGTCCGTGGTCAGCACGCCTGCACCGCGCCCCGAACGGTCGTAACGGTGTAGTGCGATGCGACCCTGCCCTTCTGATGTGAAGACATAGCCGGCGACCCCGGCGAAGCTCACGCCGTTCTTACCGAACAGGTGCTCCGAAAAATCGGTCGTATAGATCTGGGTACCGCTTGCACTACGATAGCGATAGAGCGGCGTCGAACCTTGTGCGCGCTCTTTGGCGATAGTGCCCTGCGTGCGTTCGATCCGATATCCATCGGCGCCGCTTCCGAGCGCTTCGGAACCGGCCATCAAGAGATAAGCATCCGCTTTCGGGTTGAAGTAACGCACGAACGGCACCGGATCGGATTTGACGATCTTGTCTTGGGTCCCTGGCGGATGGAACGGCAAAACGTAGCCTTCGATGCGGGCATAGCGATAACTATCGGCGCCGGTTTTTCCGTTCAGTTCTTCGAAGTCCGTGGTCAGCAGTGTGTCGAGTTGCGACCGCCCGAAGTAGCGATGCAGGGGAACCCGATCCTTCCCGTCCGCTTCGAGAACATATCCGAGGATACCTTCGTAGGCATAACCGTCGCGCCCGTGCCAGTACTCTGCAAAATCATGGGTATAGAGATGGTCACCACGCGCACTATTGAAGTAGTGATACAAAGGAACCGTCCCCGCCGCGCGTTTCGGCCACGCGTAGCCCGGAATACTATCGACTTCGTAGCCTTCTCCGGGCGTGTCGTCTCCCAACATGATACGATGGTCCTTGGTTTGCGCGTTGTAATAACGAACCAGGCGCTGCGGCTCCGATTTTTCGATAGGCGCATCGGCACCCGGGGCGCGGAATGGCTCTGCCCAGCCAACGACGCCTTCGTAGATATAACCGTCGCGACCGGCCCTACCGCCGTAGCCCTCAAAGTCGCTCGTCACCAGATGATCGCCGGTGTTGCTATGTAGATAGCGGTGAAGGGCGACAGCACCCTTGCCTTCCGACGGCAGCACCCATCCTAGAATACCTTGATAGTCGAAATACCCGCGGCCACGGCCGAGTTCTGCAAAATCCGACGTGTATAGATGATCGCCCGTTTGCGCGTGAACATACTCGTACAGGGCCACCATGCCCTTGGCGCGGTCAAGCGAGATCGAACCGACGGCACGCTCTAGACGGTATCCTTCCGATTCCGCCTTCCCGGCAAAAAGGGTCGTAACAAGGCGGTTATCACCACTCTCGGGATGACGATAATGAAGCAAGTCCACGGGCTTGCGCGCGGATACCTTAATCTCATCGGCAGGTGTGGGTGAGGGCGGCACCCAACCTTCGATACCGACATAAGAGAACCCGTCTTTACCGTTTCTCCCGTTGAACTCGTTAAAGTTCGTCGTCAACAAGGTGTCGCGCGTCGTCGTATTCAAATAGCGATAGAGCGCCAGTGTGTTCCTCTGCTCAGTCGCATAGACATACCCTTCGACGCCGATGTAGTCGTAGCCGTCCTTGCCGTACCAAAGGTCGCTAAAGCGGGTCGTGTAGATGTGGTCTTTGGTGCTTTCATTCCAATAGCGATAGAGCGGCACCGTATCTTTGACGCGTGCACGGAAGATGGCACCCGCTACACCGTCACGTATATATCCATCATCGCCATCACCAAGCTGATGTGGGTCGGCCGTGTACATGTGATCGTTCGCCGCCGGATTAAAGTAGCGCATCAATTCGCTGGGTTTCACGTTGGTAATCTTGGCGTCCTTACCGGGACCGAAATCGGTCGTAATGGCGTAGCCCAAAACGGTTTGGAATTCATAGCCGCCACCGCCACGCTCGCCATTGCGCTTCTTCGCATCCACCGTGAAATCGTGTCGGCGCGCTTGTTTGTTGTAATAGCGATAAAGCGGCGTCGTGCCTTGGCGTTGATCGGGATACACCCATCCGGCAATCCCGTCGTAGGCAAACCATGGATCACCTGCACCAAGCTCGGCAAAATTGGTTGTATATAGAACGTCGTTGTTACCCGGGTTCTTATAGCGATAGACGGCGACCGTCCCTTCGGCCCTTTTTGGATACACAATGGCATCCGTGCCAGCCAGGAGTTCTGGGTTTGATGTTTCGAAAGGCGCATCGTCGGCAGGCGGATTCGGTGGCGCCACCGCGTACCCTGCGATGCCGTGATATTTCCAGCCGCTCCCCAAATCCCGCTTGGTACGCAAAACGAACTGGCCTCGTTGGCTATATTCGTATTGATGAAGGGCAATCGAACCAGGGAATTCGTTCGGGTAGAGATACCCCGCGACCCCTTCGAGCGACAGCCCATCCATGCCACCCGAGAACTTCTTCGGATCGGTCGTGAAGGCGTGCTGCGTACCGTAGTTAGACTTTCGTTCGTAAATGAACAGCGGCACCGTGCCCTGCGCCCGGTTTTTATAGATCAGCCCCAACCGGTCTTCCAAAGACCACTGGCGGCTTTCCGCATATTCGCGGCCTTTCCAACTGTGACGCTGCTCGCCCGTGTTCAAATCCTCGAAGCGATAGAACGGAACCGCCTTATCCTTCGAAATCGGTGTTCGGTAGGCTTGGCGCATCATTTCCGCCGCGCGTTCGCCGGCCGGATTCTTAAACGTCTTACGTGCGGGCTCGTAAGCACCCCACTTATCGCCATCGTAATCGCGGGGGTCCGGACAATGCTGGACAACGAGGTTACCGCCTTTGGTGGCGAGACAGAAGCTCCCCCGCTCCTGTGCATGCCGGGCACGGATTTGTCCGTTCTCCAGAAAATCGAAAATGAGCAGAACGTCTTTCCACCAGCATTTCACAAGAACGACTTTCCCGTTGTTGCGGAAGTTCCGTGTCCCGAAGCAGTACGGCAAGCTATTGCCCTCACGTTTGATGCTCTTGATGGCTTGCCCTTCGTAGATAAACGCTTGGTTCCAGCGCATGTGACAGGGATAGATGATGATTTCCGTATCCGGTTTCGCTTTCTGTCCACGGATATCCGCACACATGTTCTTTGATTTGTAGCTGCCGCGGAAGCTTCGCAGCAAAACTTCGTCGCGGCGGAAGTTGTGCGCACAACCGTGTTTGCTGAGACACCCCGCCAAGTGTGACAGCCCTTTAAAGATTTCGTTGGCGATATTGCCAGCAAACTTGATGGCTTCTTTCCCTGCCTTGTCGATCTCTTGCAGGCCTTGATTGACGACATCGACGACGTTGCCCACCAACGCCACTACGCGACCACCGCATGCGATGGCATCAGCCGGGGTCGGCAGCGCGATTTCAGGCTTAAAGCTCACCAATTTCACGAGGTCGATAGGCGTGACCGTGCCTTGCTGCATCTTGAAAGAAAAGTTTCGCAGATCGCCGGGGCCCAACTCTGTCGATGAGCGGAACTTCGCACACGGGTTATCCGAATAGAAATGCACCGTGGTGTTATTCATATCGCCACGGAAGTTGAAGTAGATGTGATCTTCGAAACCGAGCGCCGCCGTCGAGACCTTGAGGTCGATGGCGTGCGACAAGGTGCGCGGGTTCAACTCGTAATGCAGATCCGTGCGGCTTTTGCCCAAATTTCCGAGCGGCCCCAACGGCAGTTGAAGATTGACTTCTGTCCATGAATCCAACGTCACACCCGAATGATCATCCAAGATGACCGTCGTTTCCGAGAACGGCAGACCCAACGCCGACAGCTTGCCGTGCAATTGGAACCGATTGGAGCCATCTGACGCTGCCGTCAGGCTGGCGTCCTCTATGGTCATTAAGCCCAAGTTAACTTTGCCGAGCTTGATCGGTTTCAGCTTCACATAGTTAAAGAAGCTCTTGGTCATGGCGCCTGCGATAGCTGCCGCTGGGAATATCTTCGTTGGGTCAGTCGACGACCATGCGGGCAACACTTCGGCCACGGCGGGTTCCGGCATGCGCGTTCCAAAGAAGCTGTGATCAATTTCGAGGCGCACGGGCGTTTTGGCTTCGACAAACTCTTTCAGTGAGCCTTTGAACCGAGCCTTGTGGATAAAGAGCGGCGTTTGTTTCTTGAGAATATCGGCGACAACAGGCGGAATTCCCATCAACGGAAACACGTCTTTGGTCAGCAACTCGTCGATATCCGTTTGCACGTCCGCCGTAACGATGAAATCACGCGCCTTGAGCAGATCCCCGCTGTCCGTTTGCGCCAAGAAACGCGTTTTGATCAACGGGCCAAAGTCGCGTTCGAAGTAGAATATGATCCGATCTTTAGAGACTTCGACATCGACAGCTTCACGGGCCCCGAGAATATTAACGAAGCCCGACATTTTGAAATGCGGCAACTGCTTGAGGTTTGCGACGACATCCAGCTTGGTGTTCGTCAGCGTAAAGACCGGCGGCAACTTGACGTCGGCAATATCCGCCTTGGCGATCAAACCATCCGTCAGCGTTAGGCGAAAGTCCGCACCGCCCATGCGCTTTTTCTCGCCCATGAATTCCATGTTCAAGATGCCACCCAGGCGAATACCAGCCGTATCCAGCGTTTCTTCGCGCCCCGGGATTTTCGCTCCGGGGGTCGCCAAATAAATAATCGGGTCCTGCAAGGTGATATACGGTAACGGCAGCTTGTCGATCTGCAGAGCATCCAGAATGGAGAACTTGCGTATTTTGTTTTGCAGGTCCTTCAGGTTCTTTTTCGCATCGGCAGGAAGCCCCGGCGTGTTGATGATCACATTCGCCATCGGTCCCGTCAGGATGCCTTTGAGCATGACCTCATGCTCTTCAACAAAAGTCAGCGGCCAGACCTCGCCGTCGAGCTTATAATTGATAGCGAGCTTTTTCGGCAAAGGTATCGACGTCGAGAAATTGATGTTAATCAGGAAATCAACGTGCCCCGTCAGATCGTGCTTGCCCCCCCGCAGCCCAGTGATCAGAACACTCGCGCCGACGCCGAATTCGACGCTGCCTTCCGAGTCGACGCCGACCAAAATCGCAGGGTTTTTAATGCTGTAGTTTTCATGGAAGCCTAAGGGTTTGCGCCACGTGCCTTCCATATTGCCCGAAATTTTAAAGGCCCCCGCCCAACTGACGAGATCAAATCCGGCGATCAGGTTCCCCGCGAACGTTAGCTTATCGACTTGTTTCGGATCGTCGATGTGCGGCACGTCAACGCTTATGTTGGCTCGCGCGCCCATCCAAAATGCCGTATTCGGGACATCGATCTCAAGAAACCCTTCGCCGCCGACCCCATCCAGTTTGACCATATGAGCCCATTGCCGGTCGTTGGAGGGTTTTGGCAGTTTCAACTGCGGCAACCGCACGGCAAGCCGTGCTTTCAAGGCTCCCGTGAAGATCCCGCTCAGACTCCCGCTCAGCATCAATGGGCCGTCGATGCCACCATTTACGCTTGGGTCAAAGATGTTCATGTTCTTGGTGACAAGCGTCTTCAGGGTCGGTGGCAGATTGTCCTCGGTCAACGCCGCCATCAAGGATATGCCATCCTTAATCCCAACCGTTCCCGAAGAGCTGCCGAAACTCGCCAGCATGGGTTGCACGCCGGCGGGCAGGCTCGAAATCTTGGTATTCGTCAAATCGACGGTACTGAGGGCGAAAATCGAATCTGGGAATTTCAGACCCAGCAACTGGTCCCACATCTGATCGAGACCGTTTTTCGGCAAAAGGTTCTTCAGGCTCAGTTGGTCCGCTTTGACCATCAAAACGGGCTTGCCGTTGTATAAGAACAGGTTGGCATCTCCGCCAATGCCCAGTTTCTCGATCTCGGCGCGGCCGCCCAGTCCACCCGTTCCAACCCACATATTGTCGAATGCGACTTCATTGATACCCGGGACGCCCCCAAGCCCGGGCAGGTCCGCCATACGGATCTTATTGTCGACGGTGAAGCGGACTTCCGGCAGCCCGGACGACGACACGGCAACGGCGGCCGTCGAGTTAAAAGTCAGCTTGTCGATCTTCAGCTTCGACGATAGAGAGGCCGCAAGTCGGGCCTTGCCGTCAGAGGTGCGCTCGATGGCCCCGGCCATGGCAAGCTCGTTCAAATCCAAAAACGGCAGACCGAACGCCTTGTTCCAATTAAGACGCGACGTCGAATAGAGTGCCAACTTAAAGGATTTGCCGCCGCTCGCTTTTTCGATATCGAAGCCGCCGTCGAACGAAAGGTCGTGCCCCGGCAACTTCAACACCATATCTCCGTCGATCCCGACACGGAGTTTGACGTCACCCGTCGGCTGTCCGCCTGGGTCTAGAACGTCCGCCCCCTTAATACGGAATGACGGATCACCGAATTGAATGACTTTGTCGACGCCCGGAATATTAAGTGCCGGTATGGTTGCTTCCAGATCGACACCACTGATAGCCGCTTTTAGGGCTTCACCGGCCATCCCGCTTGCACGTCCGACGGCTTGGCGTGCACCGGACGCGGAGAACGCGCCTCCGCCGCCACTTGTAAGCAGCGTCGTCGGCAATGCGCCGGTCAGCCTAATATTTGTTTCCTTGTAGCCGACGAAGGTCAGCGCACGCGTCAGCGGGGCACCGTCTTTGAACGCAACATCGAACCCGGCCTTCAGGCCTTGCGTCGGAGCGGCGGTATAGTCCTTGGAAACGAAGGCGATGGCGTTATTCAAGCGCTCTGGATAGCCGTCGCTTTTCGGGAAGGACGACTTACCGCTCGGCACGTACAAAAGCGCTCCGGTCGCCAACCGCGCATTATCCAGTGGGCTTCCCTCGACACCCGGAATAAAGTTCGCGGCATCGACGTTCTCGCTCAACAGCGCGACGAACGGCTTCTTATCCCTGTGGTAATCGAAGGCGGCGAGCGTCGTCTGCGCGCCCCGGTATTGCAACGTACCGGAGATAATCTCTGAGCCGAAGCGCGCATCCAAGAGCGCCAAATCCGCAATGCCCGGCAAACCGTCCCCAATAAGGTCGGCAACAGTGACATCGGACGTAAATGCAAGTTGTAAGCGTGGGTCCTGCTTCGAAAGGTTGATACGGCCGGCAACAGTGACCGTGCGCTCACCGGGAGACCCGGTTCCCAATACATCGAGCGCTAATCCACTCTTGGCGGCAACGAACGCGATGTTACCGTTTAGGTCGAGCGCGGGCACGTTTGGTAACGTGATCCGCATGTCGCCGCCAATCCCCATGGCGAGTTTCAAGTCGCCATCCGTCTCGTCACCCTTAATGCGAAGATGCGGATTAGCGTAGGTCACGATGTCACGCACACCGGGCAAGCTGACGACTGGCAGCGTCGTATCGAGATCGACGCCTCTGATCAGCACCTTAATCTTGTCAGCCGCGATATCTTTGAAAGCGGAGCCTTTACCGAGCAGAGATTTCAGGGATTGCGTCGGCAGAAGACCGCTCAGTTTAAAACCGCTTGAGCCGCTATTACGCGAACCAAGAATCGAGAACACCTTATCCAGACCCGGCATCTTTGCCGGATCTAGGATACTGACAAGGTTTAGACCGCCCCGAAGTGTCTCTACGCCGCCGCCGAACGTAGACAAGGCATCCTGAAGCCCCGTCTTAACCTGGTCCGGCAATTCGGCCGGATTGAACGGCAGCGTCAACCCCTTACCACCGCCCCGTTTCGGCGGCACGAAAACGAAACTCGCGTCGGGTAAAACGAGATTCTTTAAAGGCAGATTATCCAAACCCGGTATGAAGTCCGCCGGCTTGATACCCGTCGCGGAAACAGCCACGGCCCATGTTTCTTCGAGCTTGAATGCACCAATGTCGGTTTCGGCGCCTTTTAGTTTGACCTTCGCGACGAGGAAGTTCTCACCCTTTTCAAGTTCACTCAGGTTGAGATCGCCGATAACCGGAATATCCACGCCCAATAGACTAGAAAGCGTCTGTTCACCTGCGAACTTAAGGCGGAAATCTCTGGGCGATCCCGGCAACAGCATCGTCGCTTCGATGCTTGCCGTGCGACCAGTAGGGTCCGTCGTGGTCGCCAGCATCGTAAGCCGGCGTCCACCGTCGTCCGTCGGACCTGCTGTGAAGACGCTATCGCCTTTGTAGGTGCGATCGATTGCAGGAAGCGTCACTGCAATGCCGCTTTCGATACGTCCCGTCAGGCCACGCTCCGTCCCAGCCAACATCAGTCGCGGCGCATCGCTGAAGGCAATCTTAACAGCACCAATTTTATCGAACGAAAGCTTGGGCAGGATCGCTGCAAGTTTGATCTGAGCCAAGACTTCTCGGCGCGGGGCAGTAAAGACATTGCCGGGCAGTTGGCCTTCGATCTCTATGGGGCCTTCAAGAGATACGCCGATGCCCCGCATCAGTTCCCATAGATGCGTCCCCGCCTTAGGCGTAATCCGCAACTCCGTATTCAGCCCCGCTGTCATCACCGACGGGTCAAGGGCATCAGCAAATATCTCTGGAATTTCAATATTCGCGACATCTTTGGCGCGACTGTCCGGCACGTATAGGAAACGCGCCTTGTCCAAGACTGCAGCATCTAGAACAGATCCCTCGACACCTGGGATAAACCGCGCTGCATCCACATTCTCTGTTGCGACCGCCAAAAGCGGTCGTTGCGTGCGCGAGAACCCGAAAGCCGCGACTTTGGTCACGGCACTTTTGAGTTCAACTTCACCGCTAAGCTCTCCGGCTTTAACCGTCGCACGATTCAGTGCGAGATCGGTGACACCCGGTACGCTGAGCCCCGTCAACGCGTTCAGCGTCAAACCGCTCCCTTGAATTTCGATGGCGAGGTCCGGTTTCTTCTCGGATAGGACGAACGCACCGGCGAGACCAATCGTCGCATCGACGTTCTCCAATTGGCCGAGTCCGGCCAGATTTATTGTCAGTTCTTTCGAACTGTCTGCGACAATGACAAGATCGCTATCGACCGTACCCGTCGTTGGCGTGCCCGGCACAGCGAATCGAAGCTTGCTGGCGATAGAGGTTTTAAGCGCGACGACCTTGGTATCCGGGTCTTCCGATCCAAGCACGGCGATCTTCGCGGATTCCGACGATAGATACGGCCCAATCCCCGGCAACGATATGCCCGGCACCGGAATGTTGATCTTCACCTTTTTGATAATGGTGGGAAGCAACTTCGCCGCGAGCGCTTTTGCCTTTGCAGGTGCCTTTTGCGCCCCTGCTTTCGTTTGCCCAGCGACCTTGGAAGCTGCGGTTTTGATACGCTCTTTGAGCGGCGGCTTTTTCTTCTTTTTCTTTGTCAGCTTTGCTTTGACCGCCGACAGCTTCTCACCAACGAACGCAAGCGCATCGCCTGGCATACTTGCCGTCAACTTGAACTTCTTACCGCCCTTGGACTTGAGCTTATCCAACACTTTCGTTAGTGGGCCTAGATTGTTGGAGTCCACCAACGAGATCAGATTAAGCCCGCGCTGCAATTCGGTGATCGCCCCCCCTTCGGCATTGGCGAGTTTGGCGACGATGGGCTGAATAACGTCAGGAAGATCGGCAATCTTGTAACCAACTTCGCCGCTGTCACCCGGCAAGGCCGGAATGTAAGCGAGCAGTCCGTGGTCCAATTGAATGGACTTGAGCGGCGTCTTGTTCAAACCCGGAATCGCCGCCACACCGGGGAGGCCTTCGGCTTCCAACGTCATGATCACGTTGCGGAGCGACGGGCCATCGCCAAGCGACGCAATATTGGCCGTCAGGCGCGCATCACCCAGTTCCAAAACACCAGAAACATGGTTCAACGACAGTTTGGCTTCCGCCAATGTCAGGCCGCCGATCCCAGGGACGTCGCGCCCCAAGACGTCCGCGAGCGTCATCCCGTTCTCGACGGAGGCGACAAAACCTTGCACAGATTTCAACGCATTCAGGGCCAACGGTGCCGCCGCATACATCTTTAAGCGCGGCTCTCCGGCATTGTTCAACGTGGTCGAATTAACCTCGACCAGAACCTCGCGGTCCGCACCGGCACCCATGATATCGGCGGCTAGTGTGACCTCTTTCGACGTTTTGACGATAGGCATCGTGAATGTGCCCTTTGAACGCACGGCAACGCCCGGTGTTCCATTTTCGTCGATACTGAGATTGAGTGTTGATACATCGTTCAACGCAAAGAGTTTGCCGATCCCCGGTAACGAAAGCCGCGGCAAAGTTGCAGACAGATCGAGCCCGGCTAAATCTGTTGCTTTAACGCGCCCGCCCTGCCCGGCGATCGATGCAATGATCGAGGCAGGGATTTTCCCATAGAGCAACGCCTCGTCGTTTGCCGGAACGCCGAGGCGTCGCACGAGGCCCGACAGCGCGTCTTCGCCGTCGAATGCAAGGCGGCTTAAATATGCGATGCCGGGCTCCGGCGAAATACCGGCACCATCCAACGCGCTTAATAGCGTTTCACCCATTTTGTTCGGTAGAGCGTCGATAGATGCCCGGTCGACGTTTGGCCCGGCGATCATGGCAATACTGTTCGGCAGTGCCAAATCGGCAAACGGCGTTTTATCGAGACCCGGAATGTAAGAGGCGGGTCGCACCTTGCCGTCGATACTGACGACCGCCAATTGCACCCCCGACTTATCGACAACGGTTATGGAGCTGTTTTCACCGTTCCGCCCAAGGGACGCGTGCGCATATCCTTTGGCGAGCGAAATGTCCCGGAGTTCAAGGTCGCCAAGCCCCCGAACCTGCGTCGCGAAAATATCGCCCAAGCGGTAGCGCCCTTGCAAACGAATGCGAACTTCTTCCAGGCGCTTGTTGGCCATGCGGCCGTCGACGCTGATTCTCTGGCCGTCCCGGATATCGACGCCATCATCGTCCACTTCGACGCCGCGCCATGCAAACGTGCCACTACTTTGCTGCGAAACCAAAAACTCAAAAGCACGAGGTACTTGCTGGCCACGTAACTTCAATGCGCCACTGAATTTCAAGGTTGCCTGTAGCGCACCCGATTTCTGCGCGAATTCGAAACTGGCCTGGTCGGCAAGGCGGAAGTAAGACCCGATCCCAACCCCATCCAAGCCCGTTACCCGGCCTTCGATCTGAAGCCCGGCGAGAACTTTCTTCAAGACGGCAGCGCCGTCCGTCGTGGACCACGTTTTTTGAATGCCGTCTTCGGGTTCATCGAAGATCAACGGATTCAAACGACCGACGATCTTCATGTCACCGCGTGCAGCTCCGTCACGACGGAACAGTCCCAAGGCCTTCGAGAACGGATGGGACTCTGCGAAGTGCGATGCTTGAAAAAGATTAAGCCCAACCTTCGCATCGGCGAGGTCGTCCGCTGCAAATACCGATGTAAATTCATCGCGCAGCGGCGCGGGTAATGCGGACAACGCAGGCGGCGCCCTGCCCTTCGGCACGTATAAAAAGATTGAGCGCCCGGTTTCCACATCGGCCACCGACCCCAAGGTCTTCGCTGGCAACAAGGTTTCCAGCCCTCCCTCCAAGGAGACCGCGACATAGGTCGCTTCACTGTTCTGGAATGGGCCGACAACCACGCGGGCCTGGCGGTCACGAATCTTCGTTTCCAATGTTACTGCACGGCTTGTGTTGAGTTTCGGCAAATTGGCGAACTTGATTTCATCCAAACCCGGAATATCCAGTCCCGAGATCGCTTCTAACGTAGAGCCGTCGAGTGCAAACAGATCACGCCCGTCTTCCGCGTCTAATTCCCCTGCAATGGGTACCTGATCCGCGCCCACGCCCGCCTTCCCCTCGGCGCGCAGCTTCGGCACAAAGCTCGGATCAAGCGAAAACTCGAAATCAAGTTCGGTTACTTTGCGTTTATCGACCTCAACCCGTCTAAGATCCGCGGCCACTGCCTTAGCGGTCATTTTGAAGACTGGCGCCGCGCCTTCAGCGCTCGGATCGAAGGATATTTCCGCCGGCACTTTGACCTTCCGCGCACCGATCCCGAAGCGTGCACGGGCGTTCGCTGCGAGGACGAGCTTTCCGGCATCGTCACCACGCAGCGTGAACTTGAGATCTTGTGCATCGACATAGCGCCCGATCTTGCGTGGACGGAACCCCTCCAACTCCATCTTAAGGTCGATATCTTTCAACCCGATGTCCGGCGTCGCCGGTTTCACCGTTAGTCCAAGCACACGCCGCAGCATCCGCGGCCCGACTATTCCTTGGACTAGTATTTCGTCTTCTTTAAAGTTCAGCGCATCATCGAGTTTGTCGAAGAACGGATTCTCTTTAACGACGAGACGTGCGAAAAACATCCCGCCTTTGGGCAAGTCGATGTAACGCCCATCCTGTAAAAATTTACGCAGATACTTGGAAGTCTTCGGCGGCACTGCAAGCTTGCTCAGCCGTTCCCTATGTGCATCGCTGGAAAATAAAAAAACCGCGTCTTTCAGATGAAGATCAACGCCAATCTCTTTACCCTTCATTACGGAAAACTGCGAAAGCTTAAGGCCCTCTGTTTCATAGAAAACGAAGAACCGGCCATCCAAAGGATCCGGTGAAAGAAGTGACGATCCGAGCTCACTATCATTGACGGGTTTCTGTATGGATTGCGGGGCCGGCACGCCCAAAGGCTGCTGGCTGACAGCGACGGTGGGGGCTGTTTCCGGAACATCGTTACTTGGCTGCGCAACTGTTGCAGGATTTGATTTAGACGTCGGGGGCGTCGCCGACGGCGGTGTGGCATCTTCATCCCGATCATCGACCGGTCGTCGAAAGAAGAGGATTTCTCCCTTGTCGCCAAGATCGATTGTCCGTCGACGGCCACTGCGATCGAGGTCGTCGAGTTTAAGACCGTTAAGTAGTCCGGAATTTTTGAAAGCCTGCTCGAGACCAAGACGAAAGGCCGTACTGGCACCCGTCGCATTCGTGTTCGTTGTCGCCGCACTTTGCAAAACTGCCCCAGCAACGGGGGCACCCGACGCGGGCGCGGCATCTTGTGCACACACGCCACCGGGTATCCCTGCCAAGGGCAAACCCAGCAAGGCGAACAAGGTCGCTTTATGAAGGAACCCGTCGGATCGGAGAAATCTCAACAACCGTTATCTCCTGCCCAGTCAGCCGATGCCGCTACACCTCATTTGAAATAGAAGTACCTGAGGAGTTCCGGCCAGAACCCCTCATCGTAGGTATTCAAGAAGGCATCGCCATCACCGGCCAGCAACGCATCGAAGTCACCATCCGCATCGTCGTCTTTGAAGCGCAGGTCGCCGTCTCGGAACTCGCGATAGAGATCTGAATATGAAAGCCCGACGAGCGCCTTGGTCATGTTGCTGGTGGGATCGAACCAATTGCGGAAGCGTTTGCGCAATTGCACCATCAATGCGCTGTCGGTTTGCTCGCCTTGCTCCCCGAGGGCATCTTCGACCGCGTCCGCATCATCAAGCGTCTCTGCCAAACGCGGTGTGATCAAGAAGATCAACGACGTGTCTGCCCGTGTCGACGTCGATTCCTTAAATAGATACTGCAAAATCGGAACATCGCCCAAGATGGGCGTGGCATCCACGTTTTTAGATTTTTCTTCCTGCGTACCGCCACCAAGAACAAGGGTCTGCCCAAGTTCCAAGATCGCCGTCGAAGTGATTTTGTTTTTCAGCGTGGGAATGACAGAGGTAAACGTCACCCCGCTGTTCGCAGACGTAAACGTATCGAACTCTGCCTGCGCCTCGAGGCGTACCCGGCCGTTATCCAGCAACTCCGGGGTAACCTCGAAAGTTATCCCAACTTCCTTGTCGAACGAGTCCGCATTGTCGCCGGTTACCGTATAGGTGACCTCTTCGCCCAAGAAGAATGTTCCGGTTTCCGTGTCGACGACGCTGATCGACGGACGCGCCAGCACTTCTGTACGCGAGTCCGTGTTGTTCGCGATGTTAAGAGAATACGTGATGGATCCTGAAGTTCCGCTACCGAGATTAATCTTATAGGTATTGCCAAACGTATTCGTCGACTTGCTGCCCGTCACTGATGCGTGCGTTAGGTCCAAGAGGTTGCCGCTGAAAGTGACCTGCAACTGTTTAAGCAGGTTTACGCCGCGAGATTCCCCGAGCGACGTCTTTTGACGGATAATGACCGCATCGATGACCAGCATCCCCGGTAATTTTTTAAGTTCTTCTGGTTTTTCCTTATCGGATTTTTTTACCGCCTTTTTCGCCGACGTACTGCGAGGCACGGAGGTCGGTGTCTGACCGCCGAAAAATTGCGTTTTTTGAATACCCTCGCTGTAAGGGCCGGAGAATTTGTGGAACGAAGACCACTGTCGAATGCGAGTTGCAAGGATCCGCGCCGCCTGTGGGTTCGCGATTTCTTTATATTTCCCTAAGTATTCGGCAGCTTCGTCGCCACGGTTTTGCGCGGCTTTCACGATGGCGCGATTGCGTACGATTTCCGGCGTCTCGCCTGTCAACTCAACGGCCCGTTCCAAAAATGCCTCTGCGGCATCGGGATCGAACGTCAGATAGCTGGCTCTAGCCAATGCTTCAAATATTTCTGGGCTATCGTCTTTGATCAACACGGCCTCGCCCAGCCACTTCAATGCCTGGCCGTAATCCTTCGAACGCAAGTGCCACAAGCCTAAGCGATACGCTGCCGCCCAATGATAATTGTCATTATTGAAAGCTGCTAAGTAGCCGGCAGATGCCTGTTCGGAAATCTCAATCCCTTCGCGCTGGCCCCGAAGCTCATAGACATATGCGTTTAAGAAATGCATGTCCGCATCATCCGGATTAACACTCAGGGCGGCGTTGAGCGTGTTGTTAGCGGCTGCGAAGTCATCGTCCGCGATTTGCGCCAAGGCCTTCCAAAGCGGCTTGCTGCGGTCTTGTTCGGTGAGGACTAATCTCTCGTGCACCTGCGTCTTACCTGCGGATACGTTTGGCGCTTCGCCGCCACCCGTCACACATGCGCTGAGAGACAACAGTGCTGCGCCAGCTGTCACATTCAGCAAACGTGCACGTCTTTTTTCCCAAGATGTCGTCATCGTCTTGCTCATTTGCCCGGCGTGACCGTGACGTCGGAGCCAAGATTCGGCGCTCGGAATCCGATAGGAATCCAACGACCCTTTTGCTCGTCCAAAATCCAGGTCTTCCCTGATTGGCTGTCGACCATCATCGTCCCGTTGACGGTTTGATAGTCGCTCCCATCTTGGATATCGCGTTGGATGTTCACGATTCGAAAACGGCCGTCCTCATTCGCATCGGCGATACGCGGCATGACTACGGCCGTTGCCATTCCGACGATAAGTGCGGAGATAAGTTTCATGATCATCGCCCCCCAGTTTTTTCGCTAGGCCAATCTGCCAGCGATAAATCCTTTTCAACGCAGCGCACCCCCCAGCCGCCTACGCATCACAGCCTCGTAGACTACTCAATCACCCCCGGGAACGTTTGACCCTATTTCTCAAATAAGTTGATCCTATGTCTCAGAGAGCGCTACCTTGGCTAGGTACGGAGTGTAAGCTCTTCGCAAACACTTCTAGGAAGGTTCCAGCGCCGTGGGAAATATAAGAAAATCAAAGTTTTCAACGTCGAAACTTTCTCATACGGAACGGTATGCAGCTTGGCGAGAAAGCATCTCCGCGATTTTTGACGTCAGTCGTTCGCCTCTCGATACTGGCGAGCATTTCAATGCGAAACTGAATAGCTACTTAATCGACGATCAGCTCATGATCAGTCGCTGTAAAACCGTTGCTCAGCGGTTTGAACGAAGTTCCGTGCGCACGGCAACAGACGGGCTCGATTACTATCTCATTCAAACGCACATTTCCGGCGGCCAAGAGGCCAAGCGTGGATCGAAAGTAAGCGAGAGCCGTCCCGGCGACTTATTAGTTATCGATCTGGCCGACGTCCACGCTGCGGAAACAACGGATTTTGAGCACATTACGGCTGTTGTTCCGCGCCCATTGTTGGCGCCGATGTTGACAAATCCCGACAGCCAAGAGGGCCGTGTGCTCGATGCAGCGAACCCGCTGACGCGTCTTGCGGTCAGCCACTTGATGACTCTAGGCGCGGTGTTACCGCACATAAACGAGGAAGACGCTCCGTCGTTGATCGAGCCGACCCTCGGTATCGTTGCCAGCGCGCTGAATGGATCAACATCTTCGGTTGAAAGTGGGCCCAGAGCCGCCGCCGCCAGTTTGCTCAGCCGTGCCAAAATGCAGATCGAACAAAACCTACAAAATCATGACTTATCGGCCGAAGCGGTCTGCGGCCTTATGCAAATTTCTCGGGCCAGCGTTTACCGTTTATTCGAGCCCTACGGCGGTGTCCGCGCCTATATCCAAGAGCGTCGGCTTCGCCGCGCTGCGTCGGACCTTACATTTATAAGTAACGCGCAACGCCCGATCTACGATATTGCCTTTAATTGGGGGTTTGCGAGCGAGGCACATTTCTCACGCGCCTTCAAGCGTCGCTTCGGCTTAGCGCCGCGAGACTTTCGCAAACAACGCGAGCCCTCTCTCATGCGACGGCATACGATACCAATCGAACCCGTCGGTGATCGCAACTACGAGCAATGGCTTGGCGAAACGCTAAAGTCGTAGCGACGTGTTGTTCATCTGTTTTCGTCCGCCAGCGTCTCATGACGGGGCATTGTCACGTTGGTGTTGTCAGGCGTTGCCAGACTAAAATGAATAGGCATCTTAACGACGCTCGCTCTCAGCGTTTAGGCCGCAAGCTGATGCCACCATGGAATACTCCCATTTGGATACTTGAGAACCCATAACGTATCGAATGAATTTTAGTCTATGAGCTTGTCTTGCATTCTATTGGCTCTGACTTAAATCCGTCGCCCCAAAGCGCGTCATCGTAGTACTTGTTGAGCTCTATTTTCTCATCCGGATCGATCAGAATCCCCGACCCGAGGCCACGGCGCTCTTTGCCGCCAGCCTGCGACCATTGGCAAGCGTGAAGCCCAAACCCATCCCTCTTCCAAGTGATCTTATCGACCAATCGCAAGACTTTTCCCGCGTACTTCTTGAAGCCGTCGTCGCCGTTCGGAAATCCGACGACGATCTCTGTCCAATCTAATAGGGGCGGATCGAAGGCCCATTTTTTCGTCGGGTCGGGCCAATCCCATTTCGAGCGCATCAATGACATTCTCAGTCCCCAAGACCTCAGATCGAAGACTCCCAACAACTCGGCATTCGGTCTGCAAAGCTCTTCCGGGGTGGTCAAATTGATGAACACTTTATCAGATTTCTCGAAAACGATGCCGGACATTCTCGTCGTATGGATAGTCGGGTCACCTAACTTGAAGCACGTGAACTGGACGGTGGGATCGAACTCGCGCAGCACACGGCTGAACGCGAGTTCGTCCACTTCGTCTAAAACGACTCTCTTTTGCCTGAAACTCGTTTCACGGCGTTCGCGATATCCCATGCAGTAATAATAGTCATTTCTAGGCCCTATTGATACCTCCGGTTGCGGTTAAGTTGCGCACCTTTCGGGATGAGCAAGACGTCCGTGTCCTTCTGATCCTCCCCCACTGAATTGGTCCACCGTGTATTTTAGTTTTCGGAGGATCAAAGATGGCAACGAAACGACACAAACCGGAAGAGATTGTCTCGAAGCTGCGCCAGGTTGATGTCCTTGTCGGGCAAGGCCAGCCTAGGATTGACGCCATTCGTCAGATGCAGATTACGGAGCAGACGTATTATCGCTGGCGGAAACAGTACGGCGGCATGGGTACGGATCAGCTCAAAGAGTTGAAGCGGCTTCAGAAGGAAAACGAACGACTTCGCAAAGCCGTTTCCGATCTCACACTGGATAAGCTCATATTGGCAGAAGCCGCGAAGGGAAACTTCTGAGCCCCGCACGGCGTCGCACCTGCATCGATCTGGTGCGGGGTAAGTTCAATATATCCGAACGCCGGGCCTGCCTTGTGCTGAAGCAGCATCGATCAACACATCGCTATGTGCCGAAGTCCCGCGACGATGAAGATATTCTGATCCGGGACATGATCGAGTTGGCTCGACAATACGGCCGGTACGGTTATCGGCGGATCGCCGCGATGCTGAGAGATGCAGGATGGCATCTGAACGACAAGCGGGTCGAACGCCTGTGGCGCCGTGAGGGGCTTAAGGTTCCCATAAAGCAGCCGAAGAGAGGCCGGCTTTGGCTCAATGACGGATCATGTATCCGTCTTCGGCCGCAGCGAGTCGATCATGTTTGGTCATACGACTTCGTTCATCACCGCACGGAAGATGGTCGAGCCTACAGAACGCTGAACATCATCGACGAGTTCAGCCGTGAGTGCCTGGCAATCCGAGTGAAGCGGAAGTTGAACTCGACGGACGTGATCGACACCCTGACGGACCTGTTCATCATCCGAGGTGTTCCGGCCTACATCCGCTCGGACAACGGCCCGGAGTTCATCGCCGACGCCGTCAGGCAATGGATCAAGGCGGTCGGCGCACAAACCGCCTACATTGAGCCGGGCTCACCCTGGGAGAATGGATACTGCGAGAGCTTCAACGCTCGGTTCCGGGATGAGTTATTGAACGGAGAGATATTCTACAGTCTCAGAGAAGCGCAGATCGTCATCGAGCAATGGCGGCGACATTACAATACGAAGCGGCCACACTCAGCTTTAGGATACAGGCCGCCAGCACCAGAAAGCATCATCCCCATGGAAGGAAAACGGATGATGCACTAACATTCAAACCGGACCAATCAATGGGGGCAGGTCACTCGCGCCATTCCTCAAGGTCCACGCCACGACGCTTTGGATAGCTCGCGATTTCGCTGTTCTCTTTCAGCTCTTGATAAAGGCGCCGAATCTTCTTAAGCGCTTTTCTCTCGCGTGAGTCGGGGGTGAAGCCGTCCTTCAGTTCATCCACCGTATTGAAGTCGATGAATTTTTTGTCTTTCTCGTCCCCAACCTGAAAGCTGCCGTCGGGACGCGCCGCGCCATGTCCCGTAGGCGACTATAAATAGCGCTCCTTTCGTTCGATCTTTGGATCAACTGTCCTCGCACCGTGGGTATGCTTTGCCTTGACGCCACGCTTCTTCAACTTATCCGTATAAAGCTCGATAAGGACATCGTTCTTTGCCTGCGTTTCGTCGTCGCCACGGAAGTTCTCTAGGATTAACCACTTACCAAAGCTATCCTCGATATATGGACAATATTTTTCTGTTTCATATTCAGGGAACAGAACCGAAAGCAGCGTTCTCAGCGCGTATTGAAGAGCTGAAATTACCCTTCAATGTAGTGAGTTAACGTGAAAAATGCCGGGGCGACAATCTGAGCGGTGTAGAGCGTTGCGAGTTCTCTAAAGAGTCTGCCAGATGATCGATAAATGTCCGAACTTTTGCAGACAGATTGAGCCGTTCGGGATAAACGGCAGAGATGTGCGCGGTCTGCTTAAACTGAGGCAAAACGATTTTTAGTCGTCCGTTTTTTACCAAATTCGCTATATCCCATTCAGACCGAAGCATGATGCCGTGTCCGTCCAATACCCAGTCAAGCGCGATTTCGCCGTCATTCGTACTGAGGCTCCCACCAACCTTGGCGGAACATGTCTGATCGTTTTGATCGTCAAAGCGCCACACGTCGTAGGCTTTGTGGTCTTGACGTAGAACTATACAGTTATGCGCTTTGAGGTCTTCGAGCGTTTCCGGCTCGCCCCGGGAAGCGAGGTACTCGGGGGATGCGCAAAGATATCGCCGGTTCCGAACCAATAGACGCATGATCATTCTGTTGTCGGAAGGTGCGCCAATTCGAATGCCTAAGTCGATGCCTTCTTTGACAAGGCTCAATGGGGCGTCGGATTGGATCAACTGGACCTCAACTTCAGGATACTTCCGCTTAAACGCAGAAATTGTCGGCGCAATATACCTCCTGCCAAATCTGAGCGTTGAATTTATCCTGAGGAGTCCTTGGGGTGTCTCTCGCGCCCCCGTTACTTTTTGCTCTAGAGCCTCGATGTCGCTGAGAATCTGCGCAGCTCCTTCGAGGTAGGCTTCACCCTCGTTGGTCAAACTTACGCGCCGTGTCGTGCGGTAAAGCAATTGCACACCGAGTCGCGCTTCCAACCTAGCTAGGCGTCGGCTCACCGCTGATACGGAAATGCCCATTTCCCTTGCTGTCGCAGTGATGCTACCTCGCCTAGCCAGTAAGACAAAGAATGGAAAGTCCGCTTCCATGATTGTGAACTCCAGCGCAATAATTATTTTCATATTATGAAATTATAAATCAGAAGGTAATTGTTTATTTCTGCTTATTGCGTCAGCCTAAAGAGCTGATCAAAATAGCATCGGCCCTATGCGGACTTGCTGTCCCGGATGGGTAATAGATTGGGAAAGGCAGCTTGGCTCAGGTTCAGAGTTGCCGGTTAACAAAACTAACGCACCAAGCGTTAAAATTAGGAGGCTCCATGTCATATAAAACGAAACTCGTAAGCGCTGTCGCCATTGGTGCGATCGCGTTAATGTCAGCTGGTCACGCACATGCCGTTGACCCGGTTAAAATTCGTTGGGCGTCGGACCATGGTGGTCCTCCGCACCCAGCCGCTATCGCAGAACTGTATTTTGCTGAGAAAGTGGAAGAGCGCATCCCTGGAAGCCGCGTTCAGGTGTTCTGGGCCAACTCGCTCTATAACATTCCGGAAGGCGTCAAGGCGATGACCCAGGGAAACCTGGAGATGATCACCGGTCAGTTCGGCAAGACGGCTAGTGTCGAGCCGCTTGCAAACGTCCTGTTAGGTGCCGGTAAATTGACGACCGTCGGCGCGATCGATTCCGTGCAAAAAACCGAGACGTATAAAACGCTGGTCGATCATTTCAATAGCGTCCACGACATCTCCATCCTTGGAGCGGGGCACCTCAGCATGTACATGGGTGCGGGCGCGACCAAGAAACGCTTGCTCGTACCTGCCGACTTCAAAGGCATGAAAATGCGCTCGATGGGGCCTGCTGAAAATGCCCTACTGAGTGCGCTTGGTGCTAACCCGCAATCGATGGCGTTCGGCGATGTTCCGCCGGCCCTGCAAACCGGCGTGATTGACGGCCTGCTGACGTCGCTCGGTGGCTTCAACCAAGTTAAAGAGCAATCGCCGTACTTCACGGTTGCCGGTCTGAACGGGATCGTCGGCGATTACTATTGGTTCGGCGCGTCGAACCGCTGGTGGACTCGCCTGTCGCAAGAACAACGTGATGTTCTGACCGACATCGTGGTCAACGATTTTGTGCCTTTCCAACGCGCGATCAACTACTGCAATGACAAACGCACCCTTGATCGTTTTCAGACCACAGACAAAAACGCCCCGGGCATCTATGTCATGAACCAAGAAGAGTCCGCGGTCATTCAAGAGGCCGAGGGCGGCGCCACCAACGAGTGGATTAAAACCAAAGTCGACGACAAAGGCGACATGCTGGTCGATAAGTTCTCGCAAGAAGCCAAAGCTATCGTCGCCGCGAACCCGCCGGGCTCCAGCGCTCTCGAAAAGACGGACTGCTCGAAGTACCAGCCGTATTTCGCGAAGTATGCTGCCGGTACGGAACTGCACCGCGCAACAAGCCGCAAATAAGGCTTTTGCGCCTTAGTTGACCGACAGGGCTGCCGCTGGGGCGGCAGCCCTGTTCGGTTCTAAATATAATAAAATAAAAACCAAACAGGGAGGGTGGACATGGACGGGTTTCTCGACTTCTCTCGTCGTCTGCAAAACGTGCTCCATTCCGTTCTCGGCGGGATCTCATCGGTGATGCTGTTGATCCTGACGCTGTTCGCAATGACCGAGATCGTTCGTCGCTACATATTCAATTTAGTCTTCGAGTGGGGCCAAGACGCCATTATCGTCGGCATGGTATCGGCAGTGGCGCTCTATTTTTGTGTGACGCAGGTAAAACGCGGCCACTTGGTGATGAACGCCGTTATACTGTTACTGCACAGCAAGGGCTATTTAAAGACCGTCGGTTTCAGCAAGATTCTCGTCTCGGCAATTATTTGTGTGTTCTGCGGTGCGATTTCGATCACGGGATGGCCGACGCTGGAATACGCCCTGGCGCGCGAACTAAAAACCTACAGCCTGATTATTCCGCTGTGGCCGTTCTATCTCATTTTGATTATCGGCTTCGGCCTGACATCGCTCGTCGCTTTTCTGCAGTTCATCGAAGATATCGTCTCTTTTGCACGTGGCGAGTATCTGCATGAAGAGGTCGAATTGGCGACAGACGTATAAGCGTACCTTAGAGGTCCGTTTGGGGGATTTTATGGCAGCACTAGCCTCAGTTCTTTTCACCTTCATTTTTCTGGCGGTTCCGATCGGGATATCGCTCGCCGGCTCGACAGCCGTCATGGTCTTGTTCGATGACTTTTTGACTTTCGGCACTCTGTATGACGCGTTTTTTACCTTCATCAGCAAATATACCCTAATCGCTATCCCGTTCTTCATATACGCGGGCTTTTTGATGGAGAAGACGGGTCTAGTCCGGGGTTTGTTCGACTTCGCGGACTCTCTCATCGGCTGGGTTCCCGGCGGCTTCGCCTATGCAACCCTGATCGCGGCAGTATTGTTTGGCGCGATTTCCGGTTCCTCGACCGCCATGGCGGCCGCGATGAGCGTCATCGCTTACCCGGAGATGGTTGCCCGCGGCTATCCAAAGTGGATGGCGGCAGGAGTCATCGCATCGGCCGGCGGGATCGCGCTTTTGATTCCGCCGAGTATCACATTGATCCTATTCGGCGTAATCACAGAGATTTCAATCGTCGATCTGTTCTTCGCGGGGGTCGTCCCCGGGATCATGCTGGCGATCAGCGATGCTGTGATTATCGTCTGCGTCTCAATTTTCATCGTCAAGTTGCCCAAAGGTACTTTCGAGCTCAGGAAATGCTGGACCACATTTCTGGAGGCGCTGCCGGCCTTGTTAATGCCCGTCATCGTTTTAGGCGGGCTTTACGGAGGTCTGTTCACACCAACGGAAGCGGGTGCCGCGGCGGCATTTTATGCACTGGCTTACGGCGTTCTGTTCAAACGGGGGCCCTTCATCCGAGACTTGATGGGTGTGACGCGCCGGACAATGAACCTGACCGCATTGGTGTTCTTCCTGCTCGGGTGTGTCGGCATTTTTCAATTTTTCCTCGCCAACATGGGCTGGCCGCAGGAAATCGCCGCTTGGGCGGGATCTCTGGGTCTGTCTAAGACCATGTTCTTGTTCGCGCTGATGGCGACGCTACTGTTGCTTTCTATGTGGCTGACGGGCGTTGCAATCCTGGTGCTGACCGTACCGGTTTACTTTCCGGTCGCTTTGTCGCTCGGCGTCGATCCTGTGCATCTCGGTATCCTGACGGCACTTTGTATCGAGATCGGCAGCGTGATTCCACCGGTGGGCTTGAACCTGTTCGCTGTTAGTGGCGTGACAAAATTACCAGTTACGACAGTGATCAAGGGATCTTTTCCGTTTTGTATATCAGACACCGTGGTGCTGATTATCGTTTTGTTGTTTCCAACTTTGGCCCTTTGGTTGCCAAGCATGTTGGTTACGTCGCACTTCCAGTGATGCACTGGAGGTTCTGGATCTGGCGCGGCCTCACCTTAACTTCCCTGAGTCTCCCAGGGGAGGGGCCAAGCCACCACCACCGCCAATGACCAGCTTGGCGGTGGTGGCTTCGACAGCCTTTCCAACGGCCTTAGGCTGTGTGTCTGGCAAATTAGTGTCTTAGGAACATTACTAGAAAAATAAAGTCGATCGAGAGGACGAGAATGCGTGAATACAAGATAGCCGCGATTCCCGGCGATGGTATCGGAACGGAAGTTATCGCAGCGGGCAACCAGGTGCTGGAGGCCGTAGCAAAACGCGATGGCGGGTTCTCTGTGAATGTAGAAAGCTTTCCCTGGGGGACAGACTACTATCTTGAAACCGGGCAGATGATGCCCGACGATGGTCTGGCCGAACTTCGGGGTTTTGACGCGATCTATTTTGGGTCCGCAGGTGACCCGCGCGTGCCGGATCACATTTCTCTGTGGGGGCTTCGCCTCGCGATCTGCCAACCTTTGGATCAGTATGCTAACGTCCGTCCCGCGCGGCTATTAGCCGGGATTGAAGGTCCGCTGAAGAACGTGAAGTCGGGCGACCTGGACTGGGTGATCGTCCGCGAAAATTCTGAAGGGGAATATGCCGGTGTTGGCGGCCGTGCTCATACGGGGCTGCCGGAAGAGGTCGGTATGGACGTCGCGGTATTCACACGCACGGGCGTCGAGCGGATTCAAAGATTCGCATTGGAACTCGCTCGCTCCCGGCCTCGGAAGAAATTGACCCTCGTCACCAAGTCCAATGCGCAGCGGCATGGGATGGTCTTTTGGG
Source organism: Rhodospirillales bacterium (assembly GCA_965216765.1). Lineage (GTDB taxonomy): Bacteria > Pseudomonadota > Alphaproteobacteria > Rhodospirillales > Casp-alpha2 > UBA4479. Next base: position 3,306,581 of record OZ244199.1, on the reverse strand, counting down.
ATCAGGTTTTCGAAGAAGTTCGCCAGGATTTCCCCGATGTCGAAACCGACAAGATGCTCGTGGACGCGATGACGACACGCATGGTGCTTGACCCTAAGTCCCTGGATACCATCGTTGCGACGAACCTTCATGCCGACGTGCTGTCCGACTTGGCTGCGGCACTGACCGGATCACTGGGGATTGCGCCCACTGCCAACTTGCGCCCGGAAAGGGATGCGCCTTCTATGTTCGAGCCGATCCACGGTTCAGCATTCGACATTATGGGCAAAGGCATCGCCAATCCGATTGGGTCATTTTGGACGGCGGCTATGATGTTGGCTCAGTTAGGCGAAGACGCGGCGGCAAATGCGCTGATGGCTGCCGTCGAACGCGTGACGGCTGACGGGAAGGTTCTGACAAGAGACTTAGGCGGTTCTGCGACGACAGCCCAAGTAACGGAAGAAGTCATTGCCGCACTCGAAGGCCGCAACGACTAGAAGGAAGAACGTTTCGCCGACGCTATGTGAAGTGGTAAAGAGCGGCGGGATTATCGACCAATATTTTCTGGCGGAGGTCTTTCGCCGGAACATTGGCGAGAAATTCGGAGAATAACTGCTTGGTATCCACGTCCCGCGGCGGTTGGGGAACCAGCCGAGTCTCGGCGGACCTTATTGCCGGCGGGTGCGGCCAGTCCGATCCCCAAAGGAGCCGGTCCGCATTCGCACTGACCAACAAGTCGGTGAGTTGCCGTGCGGTTTCGTTGAGGTTCGTCAAGCGGTACGACGCCGACAGTTTGACCCAACAATGCCCGTCGGACACTTGGCGCAGCAGGATGTCTAACAGTTCCGCATCATCCGGTTCGGTCGAGAGCAATCCAAAGTGATCGATTACTAACGGTGTCGGCAATTCATTCGCTTTCTGTAAAACTGCCTTCAGATCGTCACCTGATAGAAAGACTTGAACATGCCAACCAAGGTCGGCGATCTGACGCGAAGCGGCGGCAACGTTGTCCGCGACGGCCTCGGGGCTCAAATCGCTATTGGAGACATTGTTAACACGCACGCCGGCAACGCCTTTGGTCTTCCATTCTTTCAGGTCGGCGGAGGTCTCGTGCCCGCCCAGGACGACGATCGCGCGAGCAGCATCGCCAAGGACTTCCAGGCCTCTCAAAAGGCGGTCATTTTCTCCATAGACGCTGGCGTGAACGAGAACGATTCGTTGCAGGCCGAGCGCAGAGAGCATAGCCGTGGCATCAGATTCGCTTGCATCACTCGGCGTATAGGCGCGATCCGGTTGATAGGGGAACTGCGTTGCCGGGCCAAACAAGTGTGTATGGCAATCTGTTCCAAGCGCCGGCAACTCATCCATTTCATGTTCCCCTTTTTCATATCGGAATTGGTTGCGACCCTACCGAAAAGGGTACCAAGACAAAAACTATTATGAAGCAGCCTTCGTGCGTTTCAAGCCGCGCCACTCAAGATAGGTGGCTGTCTGTATATTTTCCCGTCCGATCGCGGACTCTTGAACCCGGAGTAATATCATGAAGATCACCAAAGTTACGCCTATTCATGCAGGGCAGTTTTTGTTCGTTCGTATCGAAACCGATGCCGGGATCCACGGTGTTGGCGAAGGTGGGGTGTGGGGCCACATCGAAGCGGGGACCGCAGCGGTCAGCAAGTTTGCCACCTACCTGGTCGGTAAAGACCCGACGCCGATTGAACACCATTGGGCAATGATGCATCGGTTTGCATATTTCCACGGTCACGCAATTAATGCCGCGCTGTCGGCAATCGATATCGCCCTTTGGGACATCAAAGGTAAAGCCCTTGGTGTGCCAATTCATCAACTGCTGGGAGGCCCCGCGCGCACCAAAGCGCGGGTGTATGGTCATGTTAACGCATACAATATCGACTTGGCGGTTGAGGAACTGAAAGCCAAAAAGGCTGAGGGTTTCAATGCGATTGGGCACATCAATCCCTTCAACGACGACTACAACGGAAAGGGCTACTTCAAAACGCATGCCCGCAAGATGGCCGATGCCATCGACAATGTCCGTCGTATGCGCGAGGCCGTTGGAGACGATTTGGATCTGTGTATTGAAGTCCATCGCCGCTTGACTCCGGCCGAGGCGATTACGTTTGCCCGAGGGATCGAAGAGTATCGCCCGATGTTCCTTGAGGATCCGATAAGATACGAGAATGCGGACTCGATGGCTCGGGTCGCGGACAAGATAAATATTCCCATCGCGACTGGTGAGCGCTTTAAGACAATCTACGAATTCCAGGATCTATTGTCGCGAGGTGCAGTGGAATTTGCGCGCATCGATGTATGTGTCTGCGGTGGCATTACCGGCGCGAAGAAAGCCGCCGCGATGGCAGAGGCTCATGATGTCATGGTCGTGCCTCATAATCCGCTTTCGCCCGTGGGCTTGGCCGCTTGCCTTCAGATTGATGCCTGTATCCCGAACTTTGCCATTCAGGAGTATACGACCGGATTGGAGGCGCGGGGTGAAGCCACCACACAAGCCCACCTAGGTGCCGATATCGTCGATGACGTACCGGTGCCGGTGAACGGTTTCGTTGATATTCCTACTCGGCCGGGTTTGGGCCTAGATCTTGTAGAGGACCCTGCCTCGGTGCGGCCGCCATACATTCGGCCAATCGGCATGCTACTTCACGAAGACGGCTTCCCTGTCGATCAATAAGATAGCCTTGGTACCGTCGGTCGGGTCGCCGTGTATTTCAGAAAGAGTTTCCTGCCTCGATCCATGCAGGGAATGAATTGACTGATGTACAGGCAGACGCTCCGGCGCCTTCCTGAACCTTTCAGTCGTGCGGAATCAAGCTAGCCGATTCATAAATGCGCTGATGGCTGCCGTCGAACGCGTGACGGCTGACGGGAAGGTTCTGACAAGAGACTTAGGCGGTTCTGCGACGACAGCCCAAGTAACGGAAGAAGTCTTTGCCGCACTCGAAGGCCGCAACGACTAGAAGTCCGAAATCTCTGCGACTTTAGTCGAAGTTGTAGAGAGCCGCGAAGTTATCGGCTCGGGCATAGTCACGTCGGTTTTGTCACGTTGGTATTGTCATGTATGAACGCCGCAGCGCGGAGCATCAGGTCTTCGCGCCAGGGAGGTGCAATCAATTGCATACCAACGGAAAGGCCGTCCCCGCCGAACACCGGAACGGTCGCAACCGGCAAACCGATGCAAGAAAACGGTTGTGACAGCAGGCCCAGGAAAGGCCGCAGCGGGCGCTCCTGACCGCCCAGCACCAATGTCTTTTGACCGATCATCGGGGCCACGCAGGGCGTCGCGGGCACAAGCATTAGATCGCATTCATGAAACGCATCCAACGCGCGCTGCAGCCACCAACGGCGCACGCGATGCGCTTTTTGCACCCAAGTAGCGGGCAGCAGCGCCCCCGCCAGAAAGCGGTCGCGTGTGTCAGGGTCATAGTCCTGCGCGCGTTCACGGAGTGTCGGCAAATGAAAGGCCGCGCTTTCTGAATTTGTGATCAGGTAGGCGGCAGCCCGGCCAATTTCGGCGTCGTCGAGTTTTATATCAAATACTGTCGCATCGGCGGACAGTGCATCGACCAGAACGTTTCGCCGAGCCATAGCGTCCTCGCCCATATTCCTGTCGAACCAACCACGCGGTACGCCGATCCTGAGCCCCGCGATACCGTCGTCCAAAGTAGGCATTACCGGTTCGACAGGCCTGTTGGCGCAGGCATGATCCCGCTCCGATGGCCCTTGTAGTGTGTCGTAGGCCAGCGCTAGGTCACGGACGCTGCGCGCGAACGGCCCCAAGTGGTCCAAACTATCGACGAATGGGAAGGTACCACCGCGCCCCAATCGGCCGTAGGTCGGCTTGAGGCTAAAAACCCCGCAGAGAGACGCTGGCACGCGTAACGAGCCGTTGGTGTCCGACCCCAGCGAGATCGGCGCGATGCCTGCCGCCGTTGCGGCACCGGATCCGGACGACGAGCCACCGGTCATGCGCTGGGTATCGAGCGGGTTACGGCAGACACCGTCGTGCGCATTCTCACCGGTAAAGTCGTAGGCAAACTCTCCCATGTTGAGCGCGCCCAGGCATACCGCGTCCGCGCCTTCCAAGCGCGAAACCAACTCCGCGTCGGCATTGGCCGGTGCGCGTTCGCGATTGATCTTTGACCCGGCACGGGTCGCAAGTCCCGTCAGGTCGAACAGGTTCTTGACGGCGAACGGCACTCCCGCCAGAGGTCCCAACGCCTCGCCTGCCGCACGCGCCGAGTCGACGGCTGCGGCCTCGGCCAGGGCACGCTCGGCGGTAACGTCGGTATAGGCATTGATGGACGGGTTGATTTCGGCGATGCGGGTCAGGATCGCTTCGCAAACGTCCCGCGCCGTCACGTCACCGGATGTGACGGCAGCGGCGATAACATGCGCTTCGGTAAATGGTTCGAGCGCGCTCACTTATTATTCCGGATCAGGCAGGCGGAACACGGATGCGAGCGGCGCCTCGTCGGGATTAAGTTCGGCAGCAACGAGAGTCTCGGCCATCTCAGCTGCTAATTTCACGAACTGCACGACACCGGCCATATGTGCGGCCTCAATCTCGAGGCCCACTGATTTAGAAGCTGCTTCAACGAAATGTGCGGCATCCGCATCAGAAAGTGTTGCCTTCGGCATGTAATTCACTTCTATCTTGGCGCGTTGGAAACGATGGAACGAGACGGCGAATGGACACGAGAATACAAGAGGCTGTCGAAGGCGAGGTGCGCCCCCGCTTCGATGCGTACGAGAAAGCGCTGACAGGTAACGACGTCGATGCGCTGCTGGATTTCTTTTGGGATGATCCCAGAAGCGTGCGCCTGACGGCCGAAGGTGGTGCCTACGGCTATGACGAAATCGCCGCCTTCCGAAAAGGACGATCTGCCGAAGACCTTGCCCGCACACTGCTGCGTACCGACTTCAACGTACTTTCCGAAACGATCGTCGTCGCCAACGCCGAATACAAACGTACCCGGTCGGGCCGGCGTGGCGCGCAAAGCCAAGTATGGGTCAAGCGCGGCGACACCTGGCGCATCATCGCCGCCCACGTCAGCTTGGGTGCTTAAGCCTTTAGCTTTGGAGCGAGAACCTGCGCACATTTCACGCATCGGCGAAATGGCATATGGCGATATGACCGGGCGACACCTCGACAAGCGGTGGTGCTTGTCTGGCGCATTTGTCTTCGCCACGCGGACAGCGGCCATGAAACCGACACGCGTTCGGATCCGGATCGATGGGACTTTTCGGATCGCCGGTCAAACGTACCCGTTGGTCGCTGTCGGCGTCCGCACTGGGGATCGCCGAGACCAGGGCGCGCGTATAGGGATGCGCCGCATCGGTGAAAATTTCCGCCGCCGTGCCGCGCTCCACGATTTGGCCCAGGTACATGACGATGACCCGATCACACAGCAATCGCACCACGTTCAGGTCATGCGAGACGAACAGGTAGCTCATCCCGAGGTCTTCCTTGAGGCGTACCAATAATTTGAGGATGACCGCCTGCACCGAGACGTCGAGAGCCGACGTCGGCTCGTCCAGAATCAGCAATTTCGGTTCTAATGCCACCGCCCGGCCAATATTTACGCGCGCCTTTTGCCCGCCCGACAATTGATGCGGAAAGCGGCCCAGCAACTGAAGCGGCAAATCCACTTGTTCCGCCACCTTCTCGACGGCAGATTTGATCTCTTGCTTGTCGGTGATGCCTTTCAGCCGCTTCAGCGGCTCGGCAATCGTATCGAACGACGTAAAGCGCGGGTTCAGGCTTTCGTGCGGATCCTGAAAGACGATCTGAATATCGGTCCGTTCCGGCTGCGCATGGAAAGTTTTCGACGACAACACGCCGATATCCCGGCCGTTAAAAGTGATTTTCCCGTCTGTGATATCCGATAGCCGCGCTAACATCCCGACCAGTGTCGACTTACCGCACCCGGACTCGCCGACCAGCCCCAAACTCTCACCAGCCGCGATTTCGAAACTGACGCCATCTACGGCGTGCAGGATCGGTGTGTGATCCTCGGTGCTCGATATCCGTTTCTTCAACCAGCGGACAAAGGCATGATCCGCTGCGCCGCCGCCCGACAGCGGGTAGTACTTCTTTAGCTCTTCGACTTGCAACAGCGTGCTCATAGCGGTCTCCGGCAGGTGACTGAATGGCTCGGCGAGACGTCGCTCGCGATCAACGCGGGCGTATCACACACCGGTTCATAACGCTCGCAGCGTCCGGAAAAACGGCACGGTGGCAGATCTTCCACACGCAGGTCCGGCAGCGAGCCGGGGATGGATTCGATGTCATCCAAGGACCCGTCGCCGTGCGGATGCGCCTTCATCAGCTTTGCTGTGTAGGGATGCTTCGGCGCTTTGAACAAGTCTTCCGTCGACGCCGTTTCGATGACGTGCCCGGCGTGCATGACGACGATGCGGTCGCAATACTCGGCCGCCATCGCGAGATCGTGCGTGATAAGCACCGTCGCCATATTGCGCTCACGCGACAAGTCCTTGATCAGGTCCATGATCGCTGCCTGCGTCGTGACGTCGAGACCGGTCGTCGGCTCGTCGGCAATCAGCAGTTCGGGCCGGCACGACAGTGCCATGGCAATCATTATTCGCTGACACATACCGCCCGACAATTCGAACGGATAGGCGTCGAAACGCCGCTCGGGGTCCGGGATGCGGACACTCATCAGAGACTTGATCGCCTCGGCGCGCACGGTCTGGCGGTTGGCGGAACCGTGGCGTCGCAGCACATCGCCGATTTGCTGTCCGACTTTGCGGATCGGATTCAGTGCCGTTCGCGGACTCTGGAAAATCATTGAGACCTCGCGGCCGCGCATTTCCTGCAGAACGCTCTCTTTAGAATTCAAAACATCAAGTCCGCCCAGCGTGATCGAGCCTTTGGTCACGCGACCAGCGGCGTCGAGAATGCCCATGACAGTCATCGCCGAAACCGATTTGCCAGAGCCCGACTCGCCGACGATGCCGACCATCTCGCCTCGCCCGACCTCGAACGATACGTTCTGCAGGGCTTTGACGATGCCACTGCGGGTGCGGAACTCAACGTCCATGTCCTGGACAGAGAGGATGGGTATTTTGTTGCTCATAACACTCTCCTCATGTCCGGCGACGAGGGTCGATGAGGTCGCGGAGACCATCGCCCAAAAGGTTGAAACAGAACACGGCCAACATCAGCGCGGCACCCGGGAACAGCGCCAGCCACCACTCGCCGGAAACGATGTAGCCGGCGCCCTCGGCAACCATGATTCCCCACTCCGCCGTCGGCGGGCGTACGCCGAGCCCGATGAACGACAGACCGGCGGCGTTGAGGATCGCCCATCCCATGTTGAGCGAGACCTGCACCATCATCGGCGGTAGCGTGTTAGGATAGATTTGCGTCGCCAGAAGCCGCAGCGACGAATTACCCGCAAGCCGTGCGGCCAACACGAAGTCCGCATTGCGACGCACGTTGACCTCGGTCCTGGCGACTCGGGCATAGAACGGCAGGTTGATGATCGCTGTCGCGTAAACGATGTTTTCGACCGTGTTTCCCATAGCGGCGACGATACCCATAGCGAGGACGAACAACGGGAACGCCATGATGGTATCCGTCATGCGGCCGACAAGACGGTCGGTCCAACCGCCGAAGAATCCCGCGAGTGAGCCGAGCACACTGCCCAGCATGAACGAGATCGCGACGGCGGAAACGGCGATGGCGAGATCGAGCCGGGTCGCCACCAGCACGCGGCTGAAAACGTCGCGGCCCAGTTGATCGGTGCCGAACCAGTGTCTGGCGGACGGCGGCTGAAGAGTCTCGTTGGCACTGCTGGCGAGCGGGTCGTACGGTACGATGTACGGTCCGAACAACGCCAGAATCACGAAGAACAGAAACAATGCGCCCGCGATCAGTGTAACCGGGTTTTCAGTGAGGACATACTTGAGGTGTTTGAAGAACTCGCTCATGGATTTGCCTTTACCCGTCCAGCCCGACGCGCGGGTCGATCAGCGTGTACAAAATGTCGATGGTAAGATTGAGCAACACGTAGAGGATCGCCATCGCCAGCACGAAGCCCTGCACTGCGACATAGTCGGAGACGATAAGCGCCTCGATGGCGAACGACCCGATTCCCGGCCAGGCAAACACTTTCTCGACGAGAACGTTCGAGCCGAGCATGAAGGAAAAAACCATGCCGAGCGTCGTCAGAATGGGCAGCAACGCATTTCGGAAAGCGTAGGTATATAGCACCGTCGAGCGGCGCAGCCCCGAGGCCCGCGCGGTGCGGATGAAATCGCTTGAAAGCACCTGAAGCATGGCGCCGCGCGTCATCCGCGCCAGCGGTGCCAGCGTAAAGGTCCCGAGCGTGACCGCCGGCATCACCAGTTGCGCCAAGGCCGCGCCGAAGACTTCGAGGTCTCCGTCCAACAAGGCATCGATGGTATAAAAATTCGTCACCGCCGGCGGCGAGAGATAGATGATGTCGAGCCGGCCCAACGGCGACGGCGCGATGCCGAGCAAATAATAAAAGATGTAGACCATGAACAGGCCGGTGAAGAACACCGGCAGCGACACCCCCGCCGTCACAATCAGGCGGCATAACTGGTCGACCCAGCTATTGGGACGCGTCGCGGCGGCAATGCCGAGCGGCACCGCGACACCGATGGAAAAGATCAGGGCAAGCAATGTCAGCTCCAAAGAAGCGGGCAGCCTGCGCCAGAGCTCTTCGGCAACGGGGAAACCGGTACTGACCGATACTCCCAGATCACCGGTCAGCAAATCCTGAACGTATATCCAGAACTGCGCGAACAGACTTTTGTCGAGACCCAGCGCCTCACGGATTTGCTGGATCGACTTCTCGTCCGCTGCGGGCCCGGCGAAATAGACCGCCGGGTCACCGGGAAGCGCCCGGGTAAGCAGGAACGTCACGATGATGATCCCGATGACCGAAGGAATGGCCTGAACCAAACGCCCGGCAATGATCCGTATCTTCGTATTTCCATTCATGCTCTTACCCTCACGCTCCCGGTGACGACGCCGTTACGCTGTGGCCTTTTTGAACGAACGGCAGTCGAGTTGACGGTGGAAGTAGTATTCGTATCCGGTCACAGATTTCTGCGTGGCGACGTCCAGATACGGCTGATAGATCGGGATCAACGGCACCTCGTCGAAGAAGATGGCGAGCAACTTCTTGACGTTTTCGATATAGACCGGATCGTCGGTCTCGAGATGCAGGGTCTCGTCGGTGAGTTTCTCAACTTCCGGGTTATCATAATTCATGGAGTTGAACAGACGGCCCTTCTGGTAGACCCAGAACGAGTAGTAATCCGGGTAGTTGAGCCAGCCGCCGAAGTTCTTGATGTGCATCGGCAGCTTCTTCTCGACCAGCGCCGCGGTCCGCCAATTGGCGCCCGGAATCTTATCGATGGTCGCTTTAATGCCGATCTTGGCGAGACTTTCCTGCAGCAACAGGCACATCGGCTCCGACCACTGGGCGAGACCGAGGTTGAAGGCGAGCGGCACTTCGAAACCGTCGGCATAACCGCCTTCGGTCAGCAGCGCCTTGGCCTTGTCGTAGTCGGTGTCGTACGGGAACGGCTGCGGCCATTCAATGCTTTCCGGCGTGAAGGTCTTGCCGCCCCACATCGGAATGCCGCGTTCGAACGCCGCCTGCTTGAAGATCTGATCGTAGGGCACGGCATAGGCGATGGCCTGACGGACCTGTTTGCTCTTGAACGGCTCGAAGGTCATGTTGAGACCGATTGCCGCCAACGAGTTCTCGATCGGCGCCGCATTAATGGTGTATTTGCCGGATTTCTTAAGTTCGGCAAAGTCCTTCGGCGGCAGATCGAGCGACACATCGGCATCACCCCGTTCCAGAAGCGCACGGCGCGTCGACGCCGACGGGATTTCACGTATGATGACCCGCTTCACGCCCGGCAGCTCACCGTTCTTCCAGTCGTCATAACGCGTATAGACGGTCTGCTGACCTGGATCCCACCGCTCCAGCATGAACGCACCGCTGCCCGCCGGGGTGCGGTGTAGGAATTCCGTCGCCCACGGATCGTCTTTGGTGGCCTTCGCCTTGGCGATCTTGGAGTTAAAGATGATCGGCACCGGCACACCCAGATCGGGCAGGGTCAGCTTCGATTTGCGCAGCAGTTTGATGACGAAGGTCTCATCGTCGATGGCTTCGAACTGCTCGGGTTTTTCGAGAGAGCCGGCCTTCATCTGCACGGTCGGGAAACCGCCGAGGCTGACGGCACGGTCGAACGACCATTTGACGTCCTGAGCCGTGATCGGCGAGCCGTCCCAGAATGTCGCCCCCTTACGCATTTTAAAGGTGATGGACATGCCGTCGTCGGCCACGGCCCAGGACTCGGCCGCTTCCGGTTCAAGCTTCTCGTAGTCGTACATCATGGTGCCGTCTTCGAGGGTCTTGGTGCCGTAACCGACGAGGCGATCATAAAGGTTCACCGCAATCTGATAGCTCGGACGGTTGGTGCCTTTGCGTTGAATATCCATGCTGTTGGGACCATTACCGGTAACGACGACGAGCGTGTCGCCTCGGCCGGCGGCGGACGCGGGCAGGAACTTCAAGAACGGCAGCGTGGCGGCGCCGGCGGCGACACTCGCTGTCTTTAGAAAATCACGTCTATACATGCTTCTTCTCCTTGGTTTGATCTTTCGGGGATTGCTGTGAGGCGAGATAGGCGCGCCAACCGCCGAAACGGGTGACGTCTTCGGCGCCGGCGACACCGCAGGGTTCGCAGATGAAACCTTTCACCTGCTCGCCGGTTTTCAGGGTGAGTGTGCCGATGCCGAGCGGCTGTGGCACATCCGCGATGAAGTCCGCGAATTTTTCTTTGGGCAGCGCCCATACTTCGACGGCAATGCTGCTGCCGTCTTCGTCGCGGACCAGTCCAGGCCGCGCGGGTGGCACGCCCGGCAGACTGTAGAGCTTGTATTCCGGCGCAGTCTCAGCTTCTTTCAGGAAGCGCGCACCAAGCGCCGTCAGTTGGTGATTGAGCGGCAGGCCCGACATGTGAGCGCCGACTGCGACGATGGCGATTTCATCGTTCGCCGCGGCCGACGTCCGCGCCGGTGGCAACGGCAACGGCCAACCGGTCGCACCGAGCGCCCCCCCACCCTGCTGTTGGACCAACGCCGCAAACGAAGCGATTTCAGCATCCCGGCCCGCAGGGGCCAAGAGCGTTACACTGCCCGGACGTCCATCTCCACGTGCCGACGTCGGCACGGCGATGCCGCACATATCCAAAAGGTTCACGAAATTGGTATAGGTGCCGAGCTTGGCGTTCGGCCCGAACGGGTCCGCTTCCAAATCGGCTACAGTGAAAAACGTCGGAATGGTCGGTACGCACAGCATATCGACCGACGCCAGAACCGGCGCAAGACGACGCTTCAGGTCCTGCAGTTTATATTGGCTTTTGAAGGTATCGACGGCGTCGAACTTGTCGGCGACCTCGATAATCGCGCGCGTCACCGGGTGCATCACGCTCGGCTTGTCGCGCATAATCTCGGCGACGGCCGCATAACGCTCGGCGACCCAGACGCCGTCGTAAAGCATTTCGGCAACGGTGTAGAACGGCGCGAAATCGATCTCGACGATCTCCGCCCCCAAAGTCTTCAGCGACTCCACCGAGGCCGCGAAAGACGCCGCCTGCACGTCGTCACCACAGAACTCCAGGCTCTGCGCGTCGGGCACGCCGACCTTGAGCCGCGGGGCAGGTGCGGTCGGCGCTGGCGCGGGCAAGCGGCGGGCGTAGGAGTCCGCTTCGTCGTAAACCGCCGCCGCCTGGAAAACCCCATACGCATCGTCGACGGTCAGTGCAAAGACGGATATCGTGTCGAGGGTGCGGCACGCCGGCACGACGCCGGTGTTGGAGAACGCGCCCAAAGTCGGTTTGAGACCGACAATCCCATTCAGTGCCGCGGGCACGCGGCCGGAACCTGCGGTATCGGTCCCGAGTGCGAACGAAACGATCCCGTGCGCCACTACCACGCCCGAGCCGGAGCTGGAACCACCCGGCACAATCGCCGGGTCTAGTGCATTAACCGGGAACGGGTACGGGGTTCGCACACCTACGAGGCCCGTCGCGAATTGATCCAGGTTGGTTTTACCGATCAAAAGCGCACCCGCGCCCCGCAGGGCTTTGACGACGAACGCGTCGTCTACGGCTGTGTATTCGAAATCCGGGCAAGCCGCTGTCGTCGGCAGGCCGGCAGCATCAATGTTGTCCTTGACCGCGAAAGGAATGCCCCAAAGCGGCTTGGTGCGCGGATCGAACGGTCCGAGAGTTTTCGCTTCCGCCAGAACGGCGTCCATGTCGGCCAGATAAAGAAAAATTCCTGGATCACCGACCGCTTCGATGCGCCGGTAGCATTCGCGAACGACGTCCTCGACCTTGAGACCCTTGGCGTAGGCCTCTTGCAGGCTCTGAATATCGAACGGCTGGTCTGTCTGCATGGCCCCTGTCTCTCTGTAAGTACGTTGGAGCCACTACATCAGTTGTTAGTGATACGGAATACTGCTACTTTTACCCTATTGTGATGCAAAAATTGCACTACTAGAGGATTTCGCTCATGCGCTACGCCATGCCGCTGCGCTACATTGATGCGGTCGCGAAAGCCGGATCCATCCGCAAAGCTGCGGAAACCTTGGCGATTACGTCGACGGCGTTGAACCGGCGTATCCTCGCGATGGAAGAGGAACTGGGCGTGCCGATCTTCGAGCGCTTCGCCCGGGGCGTTCGCTTGACGGCGGCCGGCGAAATATTAATTCATCATGCGCGAACGCAATTCGCCGATCTGGAACGGGTCAAAAGCCAAATCGCCGACTTGGCCGGTGTGCGGCGTGGGCACACCGCCATAGCGTGTTCTCAAGCATTGCTACCGTTTTTCCTGCCGGAACAAATTGCGATCTATCGGCATGAGCACCCAGCCGTCACGTTCGAGGTCCTGGTCCGCGACCGTGCAGCAGCGGAGCAAGCCCTGGTCGATATCAGCGCCGACCTCGCGCTGGTCTTTGAGCCGGTCCGAATGTCCGAATTTCAAATTCTACTAACGATCCGCCAACCGGTGCATGCGATCATGGGGCCGGACCATCCCTTGGCGAACAACGATACCATCAGGCTCCGCGACTGTCTGCGGTTTCCGGTCGCCATGCCGACGGCGCCTTATGGCGTCCGGCACCTGATGGAACTGGCGGTACGGCGCACGTCTCTCGACCTAACCCCCGTCGTCGAATCGGACAGTTTCGATTTTCTGCGTCACTATGCCGCAGCGGAGAATATCCTGTCGTTCCAGCTACCCATCGGGCTTCCCGCACAAGACGGTGACGAAGGCGTCGTGACCCGCCCGATCGATCCGCGCGACGTGCCGCCGGGTTATCTTTATTTCGGACAGTTGCGGGACCGCGCGCTGCCGGTCGCCGCCGCACGCTTTGCCGTGCAGATGCAGGAAACTTTCGTCAGCCGCTTTGACTGCGAATAAATCCTGAGGCGGCATTGTCCTTCGAGCATCGGTCAGCGCAGATAGAATTGAATCGGAACGGAAATCGTAATGCTGTTCTGCTTTATGTCGTCCGGGATCGGCGGCAATGGCTCAGCGCGCCGAATCATTTCCAGGACTTCGCGATCCAGTGAGTTGAATCCGGAACTCTCGTTTATCCGGGGATCCCGTACACGGCCGTTGCGGTCAAAGCTAAAGGTCAGAGTGGCTGTGCCTTCCTGCCGACGCCGGCGCGCAGAGGTAGGATACTTTTTATGCTTCTCGAGCCAAGCCTGAACAGCAGCAAAGTAGCTGTAGGCGGTGCCTGGCAAGCCCCCCGACGACGCCTGGTCCGTTTTGCCAGTACTTTCGCCCTGCCGCGTGCCGGCGTTCCCTGTCGTTCCCACCGGTTGCGCTTCCACTTTCTCTGTAGGTTGTTTGGCCGGGCGTTCGGTCGGTGGCGTCAGCGTGGCCACTTCGGTCGGCGGCTCCTGCGGCGTCACCTCGGGCGGTACCGGCTTTGCACGCAGCGCGGCGCGCTCCGTCGGCGGCGGCGTTTCCACCGGCTTCTCGACCGCTTGTTCGATCGGGATGGCCTCCGTCGGCTCGACCATGGTCGCCACGTCTTGGACCGGCGCCGGCTCTGCCACTTCGGCCGGCACGGATTCGGTCACGGGCGCATCGAGTGTTTCGGCTTCCGCTGGCTGGACTTCCTGAGCCCCAGAGACACCCCCCGCAGCACCAAGAGAGACCTCCACACCACCGTGCCCAGGGGCTTTGGCTCCCGGATCAGCGGAATCATAGAACGCCGCGGCGAAAGCGCCGTGCACCAGGAATGCCGCGACCAATGCTACCATCCAGTGTCGACGACGGATCGTCATGAGCCGGGCCGCACGGCCGTTATCAGCTGAACCTTCTCTGCACCGGCGTCACGAAGCCTATTCAAGATATCAACGACGTGCGCTGCCTCGACGTTGGCATCGGCTTTGACCCGGACAATCGCCTGTGAACCCTCTGACTGCAATAACGCGCCCAATTGATTAATCTCGACGAGGCCGCTGTCTGCGTGAATCAGGCCATCGGCCGCGACAAAGAGCCGCAACCCACCGTCTCCCGCCGACAGTTCGCTCTCGGATACCGGCGGTTCCAGTTCGATAGGATCTGTCCGCGCCAGTTGTCCTGCGACCAGAAAGAAGATCAGCAGCAGGAATACGATATTGATGAGCGGCAGGATGCGCTGATCTTCATCCATACGACGGCGCGACTGTTTTCCGAAAGTCATCTCATCTTCCTTCCGAACCGATCAGCGTCGCATTGTGTCCTCCCGCCCGGGCGATCCGGTCCAGCGTATCGATCGCCGCCTGCAAGGGAACACCGGCACTAGGCTTGACGAGAACCCGTTGCGCGGGATCCTCGGCGAAGAAAGGCCTGAGCGCACCTTCCAACGCCGACGGCGTCAACGTCTGCCCGGAGAGTCGGAGGCCGTCTTCACGCACTTCCAGCAGCAGCGCGCCCTGCATATCCCCGGCACCGCCAGCTCGCGCCGCGTTCAGGTCGAAGGTCCGCCACTCCATAAACGAAGAAGCAAGCATGAAGAAAACAAGCAGGATGAACACCACGTCGATAAGCGGCGTCAGAGAGATGACGGCGCGGCGACGCAATTACTCTGCTCCGACCCGTTCAGGGACCCGCGCCCGAACGTCCGTGTGATGTTTGCCCGTCTGTGTCAGGTCGCGCGTGAAGATCTGGGCCATGGCGTCCGACATCTCGGCTTCGACACGTTCAACCGTGCGTTCCAGCCAATTCAGGGCGGCGACCGCCGGGATCGCGACAGCCAGACCGACAGCCGTCGTCAGCAATGCTTCCCAGATACCACCCGATAGAACGGAAGGATCGACGCGGCTGCCCGCTGCTTCCATTTGCTGGAAAGCCGAGATCATGCCCAGAACGGTACCGAACAAACCAAGCAGCGGCGCCAGGCTGGCGATGACTTCGAGGGGGCGCAGATAGCTGCGCAGGTTTTCGATCTGCATACGACCGAACCGCTGTACTTCTTCGCGGATTTCCGCGTCGGGCACGGCGCCTCCGATCTTGCCGCGCAAGGCCAATGTAAAGGTGCGCGCCACCGGATTGCGGTCACCCTGGACACACGCCAGCGACTCATGAAGCCGGTCTTGGCGCTTCAGCGCAACGGCCTTTCGGACATTGCCGAAGCACAAAGCATGGCTGACGCGAAACTGCCAGAGCTTCACTAAAACGATGGCTGTAGCAACGACGGACATAAAGATCAAGACGCCGACGACCGGGCCGCCGAGCAGGAGGATCGACCATACTTCGGCCACGAACGATCTCAATTCACTTTCCGGCATTTAATAACCTCCGAACCCGGTCACTTGATAAACTTCACATCGCCGCGTGCGACGGTCTCGGTCGCGGCTAGACAACCAACCGGGCTTTGCCCCGGGCCGTCGCACGCGGCGACATCGTTCAAAAGGATTCGACCGATGTCGGCACAATCGATATCCGAAGCATCGAATAGTTTGACCTTGGTCTTGCCCGCCGCCAAAGGACCGCCTTCGACAACCAAGCGCTTACGAATAACGCCGTCTTTGCCGAAAAACACGAGATCCGGCTTGTAACTATCGAGCGCAACATCGCCGCCGTTGGTAAAGACCATGTAGACACGGCAAGCGCCTTCCACAGGCGTTAACTTGTTCAACTCGACGGTGATGCCGTCGGCGCCCCAGACCGGCGTGGCGGTGGCAGCGCCGGAAATCACAGCCGCTAAAGCAAGGCGTTTCATCATCAAGACGCATCCTCGGTTGAGTCGGGAGGTAGGAAGTCAGCATCCGACAACAACTCGGCAATATTGTCCGGCAGTCCATCCCGCCAGTCGTATGCAAGCTCTTCGCGCCAAGCGAACTTGACCAGATGCTGATCGATAATCCCCTTGATGACGGGGATAGCGTGGTCTTCCTGTGCCAGACAATAAAAGTTGAGCACCTCGGCGTCGGCGTTCATGAGGCAGCGCCCCGGCTGGAATGCGACACGTCCTTCCTCGGGTGAATATTGAACCGTTACCTTGTGGGCAAAATGCTTACAGAGTTGCTGCAGATACTTGCTTGCATGCTGCGTAGCGATAGATGTTTGAAATGCCGTCATGTCTGACTCCCAATTTTCAGGCGTGAGCGTTATCTGCGATGAAGTAGGGCTGCCCCTGCGAGCATCTTTCGATGCGCCCTTCGACGCCGTAGGCGCTCCGCAACGTCTCGGTGGTCATCGCTTCCGCCGGCGTCCCGAATGCGATCATCCGCTTTTCGCCGAGAACGACCAACCGGTCGCAATGGCGCATGGCCAGATTGATGTCGTGCAGCGCCATCAGGCAGATACCGCCATGCCGGATCAGTACGTCGCGCACAATCTCGAACACCGTCATTTGCCAACGCAGGTCGAGTGCGCTGGTCGGCTCGTCCAAAAGCGTGATATCCGGCGTGCTGACGAGGACCTGAGCCAGCCCGACCATCTGCCGCTGCCCCCCCGAGAGTTTGTTCAGAGGCTGCATAGCCATGTGTTGGATTCCCAGGCGCGCGAAGATCGTTTCCGTTGCCGCTTCCGCCTCAGCGGGACTGCCGGACGGACGGACGGCGCGACAGGCGCTGAAGACGGCTTCATAGGCGATCAGGGTCGTTGGTTGCGGCAATGTCTGGGGCAGATATCCGATCAACCCACCGTGGGCATGTCCGCCGCGGTTAGAGAGCGGCACGCCGTTCATGTGGATATTGCCTTCGCACGGCTGCAGACCTGCGAGCGTGCGCAGCAAGGACGACTTTCCGGCGCCGTTGCCGCCGAGCACACCGACAATCATGCCGTCCGACAGAACCGGTAATGTCAGGCTCTCGATCACCGAGATACTGCCGTAACGGATCGAAAGGTCTTCGATGGAAAGTGTCGTCACCTGTACCGCCTTCGTTGTGTCACGATCAGCGCCAAGAAAAGCGGGATACCGATCAAGGCGGTGACAATCCCATCCGGGATCAGCACGCCGGGCATAATCGACTTCGCAACCAGAGATGCACCCGACAGGATGAAGGCACCCGCCAATGCGCTTCCCGGCAGATAGAACCGATGATCCTCACCGAAGGCGAGGCGCGCGATATGCGGTGCCACCAGACCGACGAAGCTGATGATGCCGGTAAAAGAAATAGCGATCGCCGTCAGCAGGCTGACACGCAACAGAACCAGGTTGCGGAGCCGGTCGACTGAGACCCCGAAGCTGCGGGCATGTTCCTCGCCGCCACGTAACGCCGTCATCTGCCATACCTGTGCCAACGACATCGGCAGACAGAGCGCGAACACCGCTGCGACAATACCGACTTTCTCCCAGGTCGCCCGCGAGACGGACCCCATCGTCCAGAACACGATCTGCTGAAGGCTGTCCGTATTGGCGATGAACTGGATCAGCGATATCCCTGCATCTAGCGCGAACACGGTGGCGATCCCGAACAGGATCACCGTATCGACGGTTTGCCCAAACATCCGTGCCAGCGCCTGAATCATGAAGATCGATCCCATCGCACCAGCAAAAGCCATGAGAGGCAGCACGTAATTCTCGGCCAAGCCGAAGGTGCTCAGTTCGAAGACGATGGCGAGCGAGGCACCAACCGTCGCGGCATGCATGACACCAAGCGTCGACGGGCTGGCAAGCGGGTTATTGAGGACCGTCTGCATCTCGGCGCCGGCGAGGCCAAGGCAGGCGCCGACGACGACGGCCAGCAGCGCAAAGGGCAGCCGCACCTCCCATAAAATAACTCGAGTCGATTGGTCGAGAGACGACGGATGCAGCAACCCGGCCAGCACATCGGTGACGGCAAGACCGGCTGGCCCGGTGGCGATATTCACGACGACGGTTGCGACCGTCACCACGGCTAAAACCGTCAGCCAAGCAAAGCGCCGCAAGAATATGATTTTATACTGCGCCGCGAGACGCATATCTCCGTCACGCCCCTCGGTCACCAGGCTCGCACTGGTCATTCGCTTTTGAGCCCCGTCCAGTAGACACCGTCAAGAGGCAGAGGCTGGAAGCGATCGAAGTAGGCGGCCAAGGTCGCGTGCGGGTCCAGATCGGCGAATACTTCCGGATGGAACCACTTCGCCATCGCCTGAACGGCGGCGACACTCATCGGCGTGTTATAGAAATGATGCCAAATCGCGAAGGCACGGCCTTCCGAGACGGCTTTCAAGTCCGACACCACCGGTCGGTCGACGGCGCGCCGCAAGGATGCCGCCGCTACATCCGGCGGCGCGCCCGCCCCGAGGATCACACGATTGGAGCCTGTATCGGCCGGCGGATAGCTACCGATAGCCGTCGCCAAATAAATATCGGGTTGCTTAGCGATCAGGAACTCCGGATTCACGACGCCATGGGTGCCGGGAATCTTCTTAGCGACGATATTCTCACCACCGGACCATTCAATGAATCGGCCAAGCATCTGCGCGCCCGTGGTCTCGCAGCAGACGTCTCGCAGACCGACCCGCATTTCCATGAAGACCGAGGGCCGGTGCTCCAAGCCTTTCAAACGTTCGGATACGATTTCCAGGTTCTTCCGGTAATAATCATTAAAGGCCGCCGCTTCGGCCTCCTTACCCATCAGCTTGCCGAGAAGTTCGATACTCTTCGGCGTGTTGATCAATGGCTCGCGGCGGAAGTCGACAACCACGACAGGAATACCGGCCGCGTCCAAACGCGCTAATATTTCCTTGTTGTGTTCTGCCGGGCCGTGGCTGCTTCCCAGCCCAAAGACCGCCACGTCTGGCCTAACGCCGATCGCATGTTCAGAACTAAAGGAGGCGGCGCCATTCGCGCCGACTTCAGGCACGTCCAGTAATGCCGGGAACTTCTCGGCGTAGGCAGCGAACGTGGTCGGGTCGAAACGCTTGAGATCGCCCATGATTGCAGCCACCCATTTGACCGGATCCACCCGGTCGAGAATGGCGAGCGAAGGCAGGAAACGGCCTTCGCCGAGAATGATCTTCCGCACCGGCACATCGACCGTAACCGTTCGGCCGGCGACATCGGTGATTGACTGTTTATCGGCGCCAGCATCCTTGGCCACGGAAATGACCAGCAGCAGACAAGCAGCCCAAACGGTTAGGCATCTCATGACGGAGTCCTCTTATTTGTGAGAAAGATTATCATTCGCATAAAATCCCTCACAGGGAGGCGGCTTTTGCCGGATCACCAAAAACCTTTGCGAATTAGCGTCACCCGGTGTGTTTACTTCTATAGCGCAAACTGAGTGCCCTGATAGGCCGCTGTCGGAACAACACTGCCGTGTCCGGCACCCACGACAATCTCCAAGTCGACGGCAACTCTTTCCGGCACAGTCTCGCGCATCCAATCGACTAACTCGCGGGCATTGTCGACCATGCGGGTCACCGCGAACCATGCTTCACGCTTATCCAAGCCGGTACGGCCGTTCCGTTCCCAGTTGGTGAAGGTTTGTTCTTCTCTGCCGACTATAATTTTTAACGGTATCGGCCCGGAAACTGCTTCGGCCCCTTGCTTTGCGAACGCATTGGCTTTCTGCAGGACGACTTTGTCATTGAACCAAATAGACGGACTTGCAGCCACATAACGGTCGAACGCGGCCGGTCGCGTGAAAAGAGAATACAAAACCATCATCCCGCCGAATGAGTGACCGAATAGGGTTTCCCGCTTCTCGTCCACGGGATAGCGGGCGGCAATATAGGGTTTAATATCGTTGATGAGTGTGTCGAGGAAACGATCTCCGCCGCCCATTTTCGACCATGGCTTGTCGTTCGGACGCGCCGGCAGGCTGTAGGTTTCGCTGGGCGGCGTTAGGTCATAATTTCGTTGCGACAACGTAAATTCACCTTTGGGGTAGCCGATTCCGACCATTATGACGGGATCACGCCCTGTCCAGCGCGCTTTGAACTGAAGCTGCGCTGCGGCGTTGCTGAGGTAACCAAAATACAAGTCGCTATCGAAGGCGTAGACGACTGGATACCCGTCGATCGGCGGTTTTCCCGTGGGCGCCCAGACCATAAGCCGCAACCGGCCGCCATAGCCAGCCGAATGGATAACGTGCTCTGCACTGCCTGCGATTGTCACCTGCGGCGAGGCATTCTCAGCGCAAGCGCTCCTTGCAGCCAGCAATAAGCCAACTGCAAGGAGACAGACGAGACTCCGCCGCATGGATCAGAACTCGTACTTCGCCGAAACCAGGAACGTGCGGCCGGGGTTATTGGTTACGACAACCACCCCGTTGGTCGAGTAGCTGCCTGCATTCATCCGGTCCGCATAGGTGCGGTCGAACAGGTTACGGACATCAGCGCGAAACGTCAGCCCGGGCATCTCTTCTGGAGTCCATTCACCGTAGATGTTGGCAACGTAGTATCCGTTGAGATCTTCGCCCACGTACTCTCTTGTGTCGTCGTTTGGCAGAGCGAGTTCGTTGGTCATCCCGATCCGCGCGCCATACGTCGGCAGGTTGTGATGGGCCTCTAATGTGAAGATGTCTCCCAGCAGGCGGCCGGTATAGTAGTCGTTGCTAGCGCTCGATGGCACGCCACCATTTACCCGTACAGTGGCATGGGTGTAACCGGCCCGCACAAAACCGCCGGTATAGTCATATCGGGCAGATACATTGGCGCCTTCGCTTTTCACACTATAGGCGACGTTACGGGACGTGCTTGCTGAGTTCGACAGTTCGTGACGATTGCGGATGTAGGTTTTATAGACATTGCCGTCGACGGTAAAATCACCAAAAGTCACGCGCGCACCAAGCTTACCGTTAAACGAGCGCTCGCCTTCCATACCGTCATAGGTGTAGGTCGCGCCATCGCGAAGCACCCCGACCTCGGTCATCGGCAAACCGCCAAAGACCGTCGAAACACCGCCATACCCCATGACCTTATCGGTGAAATCGTATTCACCGTTAAGGTTACCACTCGCACCGTCTGTCTTGTTCGACGAGTTGTCGACGCCCGTGAGTTCATTGAAATCGTAACGGCCACCGACAGATGTGCGGAAATCGTCCGTCCAATCGCTCCGCAGCTGGGTATAGAGGCCATAGTTCTCCACCACTTCGCGGTTCATGGTTTCGCCCACATTCGTGAGGCCGCCCGTCCCCTCGTCCCGGAAATAATCGCCTCCTACGGTCAGCGCGCCGTAGCCGGTGGTGAAGGTATTCTGCGCTTTGCCGTTATACGACTGAATCCGCGCGATGATGCTTCGGTTAGACGCGTACTGTTCTGCATCGAGGTGCGCTCTGGTGGAACTGAAAGTGACTACGGGATCGAGCATATCCGTCGGCGTCTCGTCACCAATCGAGAACGACAAGGACTGCCGGCTATAGTCGTTATAGGCTTCGCCGACGTTTGCGGCCGGAGATCCGAAGTTCAACCTACCGTCGCGCAGCGCATTATCGTCGAAGCGCGTGAAACTGACCTTGGCACGATAGCCGTTCTGCGCGGTATACGCGATTTTGCTGATAATGTTCCGATTATCCGACTGACTTCCTTCGATGGAGTTTCCGTCTCCGTCGTGATACTCATCCCCGTGAATCCGGGTGCCGTAGGCAAGCACATCAAACCCCTCGGATTCGGCCGCAAGCGCCAAATCCGTGCCGAAAGTCCGTACGTTCGAATTGTATAGGATTTTCCCAAATCCGCCGAAGACGTTCCCCGCCTCGACAAAATCGCGACCATCTTTTGTTTCGAGAGAGATTGAACCGGCCATAGCCGCAGGTCCGGCATCCGCCGGCGCGACGCCGCTCTCGATCTTCACGGCCTTGAACAGACCCGGATCGATGACCGTCGCGCCCGAGTGGTGATAGGTCTTGTTCGCCTGCCGCGCACCGTCGATGTCGACGGCAAGGTTCGTATCTTCGATGCCGTTCACAAAGATTTTTTGTGCTGCCGGCAGTGGCGAGCTGACATTGACGCCCGGTTCTTGATTGAAAAGATCCTGAAGTGTCTGCGGGTTGATGCGGTCGATGTCTTCATCTTCCAACTGAACACCGCCGGTGATGACGTCGGCCTTCGCATCGACGGATATCGGCGTCAGAATGATGGGTTGCCCCCCCTGATCACCCGCAGATTGCGCATGCGCCCCGATGGACGGCAACGCCACAGCTATTCCTGCCATCAAAGCCAAAGGACTGACTCCTGCGATCCGGGACCGAACAGGCGACAGGCCGAATCTCTTCGCCGCGCCGCCCAAGCGCGTGTTTCCAAATTTGTGCATCACATAACTCCTCGCCCAGTCGTTTAGGCACTTGCCTAATTAATAATGATTATTAATATCGTTATCATTTGTACCGCAGGTTCTCCAGACGCACAGCGTTTGTGAAACCGGAAAAAGCGTATGCGGCGTTTCGGCGGCGATTGCGTTGCGGAGGATGGGCAAACAACAGGAACATGGACCGGCGAGAATGGCGGAACAGCAGGCAAAATCACGACGACGCACGCGCAAGGCCGTCAAAGCGATACCTGACCAAGTCATCACGCGCAGCATGCTGACGCGGTTACCGCACAAACCGGGCCGCGGCTATGCCATCGCAGAACCGCGGATCAACGCCAACGACACGGTGCTCAAAGGTCATGTCGAGAACTACCGTTTCCCGTCCGGCTTGTACGTACACGCAACAGACACGATCGAGGTGCACGACCTCATCACATTAGCCGACGTCATGCCGGAGGTGTTTATCGTGGTTTTCTTGGAAGGCACCGTCTCCATGGAAATCGACGGCACGCTGTTCGAACTCGGCAACAGTGAAGGCCCAACCGGGCACATCTGGTCGATCAACGACCCGGTCCGTTGCCGCCGTCTCTCCAAAAAAGGCACTCACATACGCAAGGTTCTTGTATCATTGCCGCAGGATTGGTTGCGGACGCAAGAGCCGAAAAGCGACAACTGGACGGCTTCGATCCTAGAGACGCTTGGCAATCAACCGACACGGCTCGATTGGGTGCCGTCGAAAAGAGCATTGGCGCTCTGTGAACAGATTCTTAAGCCACACGACGGCCCGCGGCTTCTGAAAAACTTGGCGATAGAGAGCAAAGCCATTGAAATCGTCGCCGAAGCCCTCTCGGTCCTAGCCGGGTGGGACGTTTATGCTGACGCCCCCGAAACGACTCAAAAAAACATCACCCGGGCGCGCACCGTCCGCACGTTCCTTATCGCACACATGGAAGAAGATCTCAGCCTAAGCGATATCGCGAAATCGGTCGGGATGAGCGTCGAGTCGATGCAACGCGCCTTCAAATCGGCCTACGGCACCACCGTCGTCGACTTCATCCGCGATGCCCGGTTGCACATGGCACGCCAAGCCATCGAAAAGGACAGCATAAGCGTAAGCGAAGCAGCCTACCGGGCCGGCTATACAAGCCCGGCAAACTTCTCGACGGCCTTTAAACGCGTTTTCGGTATAACGCCATCACAAGCACGGCGCTGAACATATCCCATACAACACAAGGGGATTGTCAGTATCGAGAGAAGGGCATTGTCACTTATGGACGCCCCGGCTAACCCTGTTTTGCCGTCAAATCGTATTTCCCCACGCAAACTGATTCTATCTGTTACCCCGGCATCGTTGGACGGTATCCCGCCTTGCAGATAGCTTCCGCATCAGCCGAATCGTTCTTGCTGGTCTTGACGCGGGCGCACGTACTGCGGCGGGATTGGGCGCACATTGTGGCCCAATCCCAGCAGTTCCTTCGCCCAATGATGCGCACTCACACAGGCGTCCAAGCCTTCACGTTAACTGGCACAGCGAAGTCCTTATGCAGAGCAGCCCTAGCGGGTTATGTTGCAGTTCCCATGCGCAGATGTGGTTTTGAAACATAAACCTGCCCGTTAACGTGACCATGCCGTCGGGCCTTTTAGCGCGGGAATTTCTCCAGCTCGAATTCGCGCCCACGTAACATGTCATCGAGCGACCCAAAGGCATTCATATAATGCCCCTTGAAGCCCGTCGCCTCGACACGGCGGAACATGTCCGTCCAGTCGATGATACCGGTCCCCGGCTGCATGTGGACCTCATACTCGCCGTTATTATCCGCCATCCGGACTTCGCCGAGCTTGTCGACCGGTCCCTTTTCCAAGAACCCGTTAATGCCTTCGGGCACTAGGGTCGCGTGATTGATCGTGAACGACCAACCAAGAGCCGGTGAATCGAGACGGTCGAAATAGTAGAGAGTCTCTTCCAGATTGTGTGCGAGATAGTGCACTTCGGCCAAATCGGGCTCCCAGTTGAGGTTTTCCAGCAGAATGCGAGCACCTTTCTTTTCTGCATAATCGAGGATGCGCTTCAGGCGTTCGAGCCCCGTTTCCATGCGCTTCTGCACGTCGTCCGTAAAATGGTAACCGGCGTGGACGACAATCCATTTGGCGTCGAGTAACGCGTAGGCGTCGATGTACGCCTTGAGGTACTTGTCCACCGCTTCGAACATAAACGGCGAAAACTCGGAGACATTGACCGAAGAGAGTGTGTGAAGACCGAGGTTAATACCATTCTCGGCGCACTTTTCACGGATCGGTGTACAGCGCGCCTCATTGAAGGATTCGAGCGCATTCGGCTCGACGTCAATCTGGCAATCGATGTACTTGACGTCGTTGTCGATAGCCCATTGCACAGCATCTTCCACGGACAATTTACGCCCACAATCAACGCCGATTCGGTCACGGATATCCATAGTTATTCCTCTCTTAGCTTAGTCGTGATCAGTTTCTCATAATGCCGGGGAGCCAGGTGGCGACCCCCGGTATTGCGATTGCAATTAACATGAAAGCGATGATGCCCCAGAAGAAGGGCATGTTTGCCCGCAGCACGCGCATTTGGTCTACATTGGCGATCTTACCGGCAATGATCAGCGCGATGGCCATGGGTGGGGTCACCTGCCCGATCACCACGGCAATCACCATCAGAACGCCGAAATGAAGCAGATCGACATTGAAGGCCAGCAGCGTCGGTAAAATGATCGGCAACAGAACCGGGATCAGTGGATCCAGGATCATACCGGCCAGAATGGCGAGCGCCATCAACGCCAGCAGGCGCAAGTAATCGCTGTCGACGACGACAACGGCATCGATGAAATTCACCAGGAAGTCCGGCACGTGGGCATTGGTGAAGCCGGCACCCAATGCGAAAGACAGGCCGACAATAATCAACAGCTCACCCGACATCTGTACGGCGTTGACCAGGACTCGGTAAAGCTCCCGGAACGACAACGCCCGGTGCACGACCATCGCCAGGAACAGCGCATACACGACGGCGAACGCACCGGCTTCGGACGGCGTGAACACACCGACGACCAAACCGCCGACGATGATCAGCGGCAAACCGAAAGACAAAACCGCGCGCTTTCCGGTCCGCCATACTTCGCCGAGGCGAAAATCGGCATACGGCAACCAGCCTCGCTTGCGCGCCAGATAAGCGACGATCAGCATTTGGCTGAGTCCCAACAGCAAGCCGGGAATCACGCCGGCCAGAAAGAGTGCGCCGAGTGACACGCCCGTCACCGCCGAATAGAGAATCATCGGTGAACTGGGGGGGATCATCGGTCCGATTCCGGCGGACGAGGCCGTGAGCGCGGCCGAGAAATCGGCTGGGTACTTATTCTCTTTCATCGCCGGAATGACGATGGAGCCGGTTCCCGCGAGGTCCGCGGTCGAAGACCCGATCATGCCGCCAAAGAACATCGACGTCACGACATTCACATGGGCAAGGCCGCCACGGAGCGATCCGACAATCGCGCGAGCGAACTCGAACAGGCGCCCGGAAATGCCGCCCGCGTTCATCAGACCACCGGCCAGTACGAACAGCGGCAGGGCGATCAGAACAAAACGACCGATGCCGGACATCATCGTCTGCGGCAGAGTGATCGCCCATGCACCGGAAAAATAGAAATTGAAGAACACGGCCGCCGTAATCGCGACCAACATGGGAATGCGTAATACGAGAAGGCCGCAAAGAAGAACGACGGCCAAACCAGCGCCGAGAAGCGGGGTCATGACGGTGTCCCTCCGCTTTGTGACTGGGTATTACGGTTGCGCCATTCCTTATAGAACTCAGCCATGTAGGCCATTGCCGCACCGGCGGCTCCCCATACCAGAGCGGATGTAGACCACCCCACGGGCAAATCCACGTAAAGCGCAACATCGCCGCCGAACAGCATGACAAATTCCAACGAGACCCAGGCCATTGCCAGTAACACCCCAACGTTCACGGCATATCCGCATTTGGCGACGAAGCCCTGAAAACGGGCTGGAATTTTTTCAAAGAAGAAATCGATACGGATCATGGTGCCGCGACGGACCGACAGAAACACGCCGGTCATCGCGAGCCACGGCATGGCCATCTGAACGAACTCTTCCGCCCACGCGAAGCTGAAGTTGAGTGCGTAGCGGGAAAATGCGTTGGCAAATACTACGAGGACGATCGACGAAAGGACCGTCACGCCGACGATCTCAACGATATGGTTGACGATACGGTCACCGAGCGGAAGCCCCTCGTCAGGGTTCTGCAACTCCATTTTTCTGGTTGCAGCCTCAATCTTGACGGCAAGATCGTCGCCAATTTTGCCCATTGAATTACTCATTAACGTTCACCAATCCCAATTTGTGGCGAAGGAATTGGCGGGGCGGCCATCACGCCGTACCCCGCCGTTTCCATTTCTTAGGCTTAGTTGGCCGCAGCAACGAATTTGGCGGCGAAGTCCTCACCGGCGATCTCGCCGATCTTCTTGGCAATCGGGCCAGCGGCCTTCTTGAAAGCCGCGCCGTCGATCTCGTTGAACTTGACGTTCGGCGCCTTTTCACGGATTTCCGCTTCCAGCGTCGCATCGTTTTTGGTGCCGTATGCACGGCTCGACAGAACCGCAGC
Source organism: Rhodospirillales bacterium (assembly GCA_965216765.1). GTDB lineage: Bacteria > Pseudomonadota > Alphaproteobacteria > Rhodospirillales > Casp-alpha2 > UBA4479. The sequence continues at coordinate 3,279,167 of OZ244199.1, read as the reverse complement.
ACGGGCCGCGGCATCGACCTTTGCACGCTGTTCGGCGGAAAGTGACTCATAGCGCTTCAGGTTCATGACGAACGTGATCGGCGTGTACACATGGCGTGACAGAGAGATGTACTTTTGCACTTCGTACCATGAGTTCTTGACGATGTTACCGAATGGGTTTTCCTGGCCGTCAATGACACCTTGTTGCAGCGCGAGATAAATTTCGCCCATATTCATCTTGATCGGCGAAGCACCCAGCATCTGGAACGACAAGATACGGGTTTTGCTGCCTGGGGTCCGCAGTTTGAGCCCATTCAGGTCATCCGGCGTAACGATCGGACGGACGTTGTTGGTGATGTGGCGGAAGCCGATCTCACCGTAGCCTAGAACCTTGAGGCCGGCGTTCTTCTGAAACGACTCATCAAGTTCCTTGCCGATCGGTCCGTCAAGAACCTCGGTGACCTGTTGGCGGCTGGAGAACAGAAACGGGATATCGAATACCGCAAACTTCTTGTCGAGCTGCACCGCGTCGGAACCGATCGGAATCACGTCAAGCTGACCCGTACGGACCTGCTGCATATGGACGATTTCGTCGCCGAGCGTGCCGCTATCGAAATATTCAATCGCCACGTCGTCGCCCATTTCCTTTTTCAAGGCGTCACGAAACGCAGCTAGCATCTGTTGCGTCGAGGCGCCCGGAGTACTTTCCACCGACATGCGGATCTTGAGCGGGTCTGCCTGAACCGCCGAAGACGCGAACATGGCGATGGAAACGGCGGCAATCGTACCGCCAATAACTTTTCGAATATTTGTCATTTTCAGTCTCCCAATATTTTACCCGGCACCATGCCAGATAATATACGTTCAGCCCTTCATCGACTTTATGCCGATTTTTTGTATTGTTATTATTATTTGTTCTTGTTGTTATTATTTAACGAATATTCTTTGATACTATTCCAAATAATCCCGTCGATAAGCCAATATTACATGAGCAGAAGTCGGCAATTCGACTCCGGTCCCCGTCTTGTATGGCGCCAAGATTTCCTCGACCCCCTGCAGGAAGCCGTCCCGATCTTCATCAGATAACTGCGCGATTGCGTGACGTGTCGCCGGCGCACCCGCCGCCACCCCTTCAACGAAGGCGCGCACCGACGGAAAACTCGCAATATATTCGCCGATCTCAAACCGGTCGATCTCCAGATCTGCTTCGGCGATCAACTGCCGTGCGTCATCGGGCTTGCCCTTCGAAAAAGGTTTCGTTGCTGCTGGCACGCCATATGTCTCTAGAGCCTGAGCGATGGCATGGTGCCCTTTGTTACTAGGCAACTCGTTCCACATGCTTACCGCCAAGCGGCCGTTTGGTTTTAGCGCGCGGCGAATATTGGCCATCGCCAGCGGTGGATCATTGGCGAATTGCGGCCCCTGCAAGCAGAGACAAAGATCAATACTTGCATCCGCCACGACTTGCTTTTCGGCAGGGACCGCATGCCACTCAAGTTCCACATCATTCGGCAGCCCGGACGCGCTAACGGTCCTCTCGGCGACGGCAATCATACCTGCGTCAACATCCGTGCTGATGATCTTACCGCCGCCGGCCATCAAGGGCGCCGCCAAACGGGCACCGATGCCGGTCCCACAGGCCACGTCAAGGACGACCTCGCCCGGCTCCGGCTTTGCCAGTTCTACGACGCGACGCGCCCAAGGCCCGAAGACCGTCGACACGAGATGATCCTCGTAAGCTTGTGCCGCTATGGTGGCTGGATTGTCTGCCGTCACGTGTTTCGCCTCCTCTGACGAAATGATTCGGTTCTCGTTGACCGATTTCCCAAGAACCCGTTGCTGATTCAGATTGCTGCCCGCATTTTTTCAATGCGCTCCCAATCCAGATTGACTCCAAGACCCGGTCCGTCCGGCAATCGAAGAAAGCCGGGCTCCGAACGTAGGTCTTCGGCGATGATATCGACGTCCGCGCCCATCGGCCGCATCGAGCCGATTTCATGCGGCCCCGCGAGGTTTCCGACGGCGGCCGCCAGATGCGCTTCAGCGACCGCAGCGAGTCCCATCTCGAACACATGACCCAGCACCGGTGTCAATCCGGCGGCGGCAAGCATGTCCGCGATCAGCTTCGCACCGTCCAGGCCGTGTTTGGTTACCTTGACTTTAATGCGGTCGGCAGCGCCTAAGCGGATCACCGTCATGGCTTCTTCCGGCGTCGCGACCATGTCGTCCGTCATGATCGGAACGCCGACGGCACGCCGAATTTCCACCATCCCCAACAGATCGCGGCGCGAAATGGGCTGTTCCACATGCTCGATGTCGTAACGCTCGATAGCGCGGATCAGACGAATGGCATCGGCCGGCCGATAGTGATCATTGGCGTCGACCCGCACTTGTATGTCCGGACCAACGGCTTCTCGCACCGCCGCGACACGGGCGATGTCACTGGCAATCGTCTCGCCGATTTTGACTTTGACGGCCTTGAACCCCTCCGCGACGGTAGCGGCGGCCATGCGTGCCATGGCGTCAGGTGCGTCGATGCCGAGGACGGTGCCCATGACCGGGATGTTTTCAGTTAAGCGCCCACCCAGCATGTGCGATACGGATGTGCCATACATTTTCGCCTGCAGATCGAACAGCGCATTGTTTACACCGGCTTTCGTCCACGGCCGCCCTTTCAGAGCGGCTTCGACGATCGCAGCGCACTTGGCTCGATTGTTGGACGGTTGCCCGATGAGGGCGGGGCCAACGACAGTTCGGAGCGCACCAAGTATTTCCTCCGGTAATTCTTCCGGTTTGCCGGGCGGGGCACATACGATTTCCCCGATCCCTTCCAACCTCTCATCCTCCGTCTTAATACGAACGATGACGGATGTATGAATCCGTGTCTTACCCTCGGAAATCTTGAAGTCTTTACTACCCGAAACTCTTACCGGCACTGGGTCGATGCCAGTGATACTTGGTCCCTGTTCCATCGTCTCCCTTTGGCTTCCCGTGTTCTCTTGCGGCCTTTTGGCCTGCCTTTGCGGGAACTTGCACCCTGCTTATCAAGTGACTGAAAAATGAAATGGTATGTCACTATCCAGAGCACTTTGATCCAAGGACTCCAATCGCGTCAACATATTTCAATTCGAATATTATGCTGCGCTGTAGCAAAATATTGCGCAATATAATCATTTATCTAGTTGATAATAAAAGATTTTTTTAAAATATGCGATGCACAATTCTAATACAAAATAGTCTCATCCGCTTTTCATAAATGTTGACATTTTTGCCGACGACCATACTCGAGCGCAATGTGCATCCAGAATTGCGCGCCTCACAAGTGCAGTGACGTCAGAGAATCAAGCAGCAAATAACGGGGAAAAGTGCGCTCAGCTTACCAGTTCAGAAGACCGCATAACATGCGAGCGCATCAACGACTCCGCCAGGTCTGCATCCCGGCTCTGCATGGCACGGTAGATCTGCCAATGCTCCACTGGCGATTCGCCGTAGCGGCCGGGATTTGCGTTCACCGTCCAGCGGTATAGGCGGATGAGGTCGTAAATCTGTGTGTTCAGCATGTCCAGAATACGCTGGTTCCCGCAGTGTTCGACGACATACATATGAAAGCTGAACTTGTACTCGTCATCGAAATAAGCGGTACGCCCCTCGGGCTTGAGCGACGCTTCCGCTTCCTTGCCGAAGCGCTCCATCTCAGCTTCGCTCATACGAGTTGTCGCCAGACGGCACGCCATACCTTCTAGGCAGGCCCTCACTTCGAATATCTCTTTCAAAGCGTCTGCGTTGATCGGGGTTACCCTTGCACGTTGATGAGCTTCCCGGACAATCAGCTTACGGCCTTCCAGATGGCGAACCGCCTCGCGGATGGGCCCGCGGCTCATCTCGAACTCCTTTGCGAGATCGGCCTCGTTCACGATCGCGCCCGGCTTCAGGTCACCGGACTTGATCAAATCGAGTATCCGGTCACGCGCCGCATTGGCGAGCGTTCCGGGCAAGCTGGTCAGCGTTGCTTCGGTCATCCTTCTATTAGGCATAGGTTTACCGGCGTTGTCACTATAATGAGATCAAGAGCGTTTTCTGACATAAACGCCCGAAGCGGTCGCTCTACGCGTTTATGCCGCAAGCTGACGCCATTTAGCCAGGGCTCTGGCAATGTGGCTCGTTAACGTGACAATGCCGTGTTCCGAAGAGGTCTCTTTTCGCATCGCGCCCACGGCCTATTCCAGGGGGCGCGAACCATCTATCCCATCGAGGGCGACCGGCCCGGGGACTGCATTTCCGGACAAAATATCATCACGTAGCCTTTCGACAGCATCCGAGGACACTGTTGTCGATGCCAATTCGACAAACTTCGAGATCAGTTCATCGTCCGTGAGCGGGTCCTCGGGGTCGCCTTTTCGGCTTCGCTGAAAATGCGAAAAGGTGCGTCCGTCCGCCAAGCGGAGATGAACTCGCGCCATCCGCTTTGAAGGATAGGCTGCCGCAAGTTCCTTATCTTCACTGACGGTGATCCGGTTCATCAGCGCACGAATGTCGTCACGGTGGAGAACGTCGTCGCCGAAGGCATCCAGCCTGACTTTGCCTAGCACCAGTTGCGCGGCGAGGCAGTACTGAACGCTAAAGAGTGCTTCACGGGCGGAGTATGCTTCGGGCCTGTCGCACATCTCGTAAGTAGCTCTGTAGCCGTCAACGTGGATAGCCTCGATATCGATTGCCGCGACATCGTTGTTCCGGCATATCGCCGCCAACCCGTCGAGTGCCGGGAAGATATGACCGCAACATCCGTGGTTTTTGACCGTCATACGTTCGATCGGAGTCCACTCATCGATCCCACTCAATGCGGCATCCCAATTCCCCGTCGACTCGCTGGTTGCTGCGGCAAAGCCGAGTGGCGCATGCAAGCTGTCCAAGTCACCCGTTACACCGTTGCTGGCGGCAATGGCCGCAAGAACCCCTGCCTCTGCCGCATGCCCTGGATGCATAGCTTTCGCCATGCCATCACCTTGCAGGTTCTGCTGATGCCCGCCGGCGAAACTCGTGGCCAGAGCGATTGCGTGCGCCAAGCTTTCAGCATCGTCTGTCAGCAGCATTGCAGCCGAAACCGCCGCACCGATCGTCCCCACCGTGGAAGTCGTATGCCAAAATCTATAGTGGCTGGGTTGAATCGCCAGCGACACCCGGCACCCGACCTCATAACCACCGATGATGGCGCGATGAAGTTGTTCGAGACTCGCGCCCCTGTCCTGTGCCACGGCAAGCGCCGCCGCGATGGTCGAACTGCCGGGATGATATCCACCGTCCTTGAATATGTCGTCAAACTCGACCGTATGACTCGCCGTCGCATTTAACAAAGCGGCGTATCTAGGCGACCCAATTTGGCCGTCGACATAGCAATGCGCGCCGCCGTGCCCTCTTGTCGTCGCAAGCGCACGCGCCAGGACCGTCGCCGGCGGATAAATACAGCCAGGTAATGTTGTCGCGAACCAATCAAGCATCGCCCGGCGCGTCGCCCAGATGACACTGTCCGTCAGATCGCGATGCTGCCAGTCGGCTGCAACACCGGCGAGCGTCGTAAGAGGGTTTTTCATTTCATTAGATCCCAATGCCGCACTTGATCGCGCCAATGTCGCGCAAGGCCTTTAATTCGTTGGATTTATAATCGGGCTCCTGCAGGAACTCCTCGGTCTGCGCATCGACGCGCTGCGGCGCCAAAGTCACCTCAGTCAGACCGTCGGACATTCTAAATGCCTGAAGGATTTTGTCGTATCCGGTAAGATGTCCGCGCGGACCTTCCGCCCCTAAGTCCTTGGAATGCTCTCGCCATTTGGTTCTTTCCTTTTCGATGGTCTTCTTAGTATTTCACGTTAACCGCTCGTTTGGGCTTATGACAGGTTATTGAGATGGATAACATCTCATATAGACGTCATCACTACCTGCCGGACGTTTCACCGCCGACAGCGAGAATATCCTTTACGGCGAGGTGTTCTACCGTGAACCTTTCGCCTTCCATTACGTTGCCCAGGCCGGGCACAAAATCCGAGGTGAAGACATGCCGCGTTTCAGCGCCCATCTGGGTTACCTTTTCACCGAAATCCCGCTTTCCGAACGTTTTGCCGCAGCGGCCGCTGCCGGATTTTCCGCTGTCGAACATCCGGAACCATATGGCTTCGGCGTCGAGCAATTCGCAGATGCTTGCGAACGCCACGGCCTGTCGGTCGCGCAAATCGCAGCACCGGCGGGCAACTCTTCGAAGGGCGAAAAGGGCCTCGCCTGTCTCTCGGGGCGACAGGACGACTTCCGGGTTTCCGTCGAGGATGGCATCAAGGCAGCCAAGCGGACCGGCAGCCCGTTGTTGCATGTCCTGCCCGGCCTGCTGACGCCGGACCAAAACCGGAGCGACGTTGCGGACCTTTACATTAAGAACATTACGTTCGCCGCCGACGCCTGCGCCGCCGAGGGGCTGGGCCTGATCATCGAAGCGATCAGCGATGAAACCATCGCCGGGTTCTTCGTCAATCATCCAGACTATGCGCTCGACCTTATTGCGGCCATCGGACGTCCGAACGTGACGATGCTGTTCGACACTTATCACGCCGCAGTGAAGAACCTCGATCCAGTCGCCTACATCGAAAGTCATCTCGAACATATCGGACATATTCAGATCGCCGATCACCCGGGGCGTCACGAGCCGTTCACCGGCAATCTGGAATTCGACCGATTTTTCGAAAGCCTGGATGCCGCCGGCTATGAGGGCTTCGTTGGTTGCGAATACAAACCCAAAGGCCCGACAGAAGACGGCCTCAACTGGATGAAAGCCTATCTTCATACCTGACCTGCATCCGCGCAGCGCGCTCAATCACGCGACCACGGGCGCCGAAACGTTGGGTGAATTGGACGACGCCGACGTCATCATGCTTGCGCACTTCTGGATGGCACAGGCACTGGACGCGGTGATGCAGAAGGTATTGCGTCCGGTCCTGACGGAGCCCGGGTAGCGCCGTCCGTGCCCTGCAGACCCAGTTCTCGGCGTCTAGGCGCGGTGCACACCCGGCGCTCGGCATCCTCGACTAGCTACTTTTGGTCTTCGCAAGATTTACGAATAGCACATCCGTAGACGACGAGCGGCATTGCCACGTTAATCACCGACTCCCCCATTTGTTAAGCTGGGGGGAGAGCGCATAGAATGCGTGTCGTTAATTGGGGAGATATCTATGAATGAACCGCTGCCGGCATTGCCGCCTGGGACCGTTGATACACACATGCATATTTATGGACCGGCATCCGATTTTCCTTATCCGTCGGCGGCCAAAATTCCGGGTGAGTATCCGCTTTCCGCCTATGTCTCGCTTCGCAGGCATCTCGGGATAGCGAAAACTGTTTATGTGCAGCCCTCGGCTTATGGGCGGGACCATGCATGTTTACTGGATGCGCTTCGCCGTGACCCCGGTGCGCGCGCCGTCGCCGATATCGCCCCCGACATTTCCGATATCGAGTTGCAAAAACTGCACGATGCGGGTGTGCGCGCGGCACGTATTTACGATCAAGGCGACGGGTCGACGCCTTTCGCCGAGTTGGAAGCGATTACCGCGCGCCTGCGCGGCGTGAATGGCTGGCACATTATTCTGCAGCCGAAACGCCCGGCGTGGGAAAATTTAACGTCGCGCCTAGATGCGTTACCTGGCGAATTCGTCATTGATCATATGGGCCGGATTCCGGTCGAGCGAGGGACAGACGATCCGGGCTTCAAGCAGATGATGGCCTTGGCACTCGAAGGCCGTGCCTGGATTAAGTTATCGGCGCCATATCATGTTTCCATATCGGGCGCGCCGGCTTACGACGATTGTCGGGCACGGGCCGAGATGCTGGTCGAGAAATGTCCCGACCGTTTACTGTGGGGCACGAACTGGCCGCATCCCAATGCAATTCCGCCCGACAACGACGACGACCAATTGCTCCGCACCATTTCGGGCTGGATCGGCGACGGCCCCGAGCGGCAAAAGATTTTCGTCGACAACCCGCACCGGCTTTACGGATTCGAACGATAGACCAAAACGCTCGGTGACGACGGTTTAGTCCTTACAAAACCATTGGCTTAGTGGATATGGCTAAACAGGCTTTGTCAGCTATGCCACGAAGTACGGCAGATCGTCTTCAGAAGAACATCCAAGCGTAACGATCCGCTCTGTAATTCTAACGGCGCGCTGATACTTTGCTTCACAGTCCTTCCGCGGAAGGCTCTCGAGAAGCGGCCCTATGATAGATACGCCAAAATTAGCTTGGAGCGTCCGGACCTCTTTCCGTGTATCGAGGCCATCCGCTAGCCAACTGAGGTCAAAATCCATCTGCCGATCAATCTTTCGATCATTATCGATCAGTTCACGTCGGATCTCAGCTTCCGTATTGAGAGTCTCCTCCCAATATTGCCCTTCTGACTCTGCCACGTCCGGGGATGATTTAGCGAACGCTAAACAGAACACCAAAAACGCCTGTTCTTTGTCATTCGCCGTGCGCCAAGCCGAGGCATCCATGCTTCCCCAAATCGAAACATTCAGGCCCTGAAAAATCTCCGGCACTCGGGTGAAGAAGATACGGTGCAACTTGTTGTCGTTGATCGTCAGATCCAGTTGCCGCTCTTTATAAATATCAATTGCTGCATATTTGCCGCAGGCCGGGCAGGCATCACCTTCATAATCGTCTTTTCGATAGATGTGAGAACAAGGTCGCCCCTTCGCGATATCATTCTTGCAAAGAAGATATGTCTCCGGCGCCTCTTCATCATCTTGCTGTTGACCAATCCAACTGAAGCGGTTCTGAAACTGAAGGAATGACCGGGGCGGACTCCACAACATCCATTTGAGCTTTTCGACCGGGCCAAAAGTCGTCCAGTTCGAACTGACATCAATGACGACGCATTCTTTCTTCCCTGGAGAAGACCGGAGCCCTCGACCGACTGACTGCCCCCAAAGCACTTTCGACAACGTCGGACGCATATGCACAATGATATTACATTCGGGATTATCCCAGCCTTCGGTAAGCACGCCCACGGACACCAAGGCTTCGATTTCACCTGTCTTATGGGCAGCAAGAATTCGCCGTCGCTCTTTGAGGGATGTCCCTGCCGTAATGATTGACGCCGTAAACCCAATACTCTGCAGTCGCTCTACAGTTATCTCGGCGATACGAATATCCGGACAGAACCAAGCAGAAATCGGCTTTGCACCGATTGCTTCGCGCTCTTCTCGATAAGCGTGCGTCGCATAATCCAGCATTGAAGATTTAATGATCTCATCTGTCAGACGAGAGACAGGATACTCACCGGAACTGACGTCGATATCTTCGAGGTCCAGGTCGTGGACAAAATGGGGGCGGTATCTTGGCTTAACCAAAATACCTTCTTGGATCAGGTCCTGGATGTCCGCGCAGTCGATAATGGCATCGAAGACCAGACTTAGCTGATCGCGCTGATCTCCAGTGCGCCGCTCAGGAGACGCAGTCAGCCCCATAAAGTGAGCGTCGGCTTTTCCCTCATTTCGGAACTTCTCGATGATCCGCCGATAACCACGGCCGTTGGGGGATACACGATGCGCCTCGTCGACGATAATCAAATCCGCCTTGGGGATCGCATCCTCAAGCACTTCGCGGGCGCGCATACTTGTGGAAAGAAGAATGTCGTAATCCTCAAAAGCTTTCCCCTTATCCGAAACCTTAAGCGTTCGGACGCGCCGCCCTTCGAATAGGGCGATTTGCAGTTGATCGAGCAAAACGAGCCTATGGCATAACACCAAGACTTTTTTACCGGCGTAAAATCGATCGATGATCTCGCGTGCAAGCACCGTTTTCCCAGCTCCGGTCGGTGCTTTAAGGATGAAGCGTTTGTAACTCAACAGTATCGATGGGAAATCATCGACAATCTTTTGCTGCCAACGTCGTAATTTCATTTGGTGCAGGTTTCTCCCAGATAGGCGAAAGTGAATCAGCTCACTTTATACGTCTGTGGCGGCATTGTCCGATTAGTTCAACCTAAATCGAAAGCCGTGCCGGCTTGTCGTCGGATAAGGCCTTGTAGCGAAGACTCGACCTACGTTACCGTGAAAGACGAATGACAGAGTCTTTAGGAATGTAACATGGTTGATATTAGAACGTTGCCGGAAGTCACGCAGCAACATCTGCGCGAAGTGGATTGCCCCGTTTTCGAGAGTGATCCATGGGTGACTGGGGGGCCTTTAAAGGATCGCCGCGTTGCCATTCTCTCGTCGGCTGGACTGCATCTGCGAAGTGATCGGCATTTTACCGGTGGCGATCACAGCTACCGGGTCATTCCCAACGACGCCGATCCCGGCGAGATCGTCATGAGCCATGTCTCGGTCAACTTTGACCGCACGGCCTTTCAACAGGACCACAATGTCACCTTTCCGCTCAAACATCTGGCGGATATGGCAGAAGAAGGCCTGATCGGGTCGGCCGCCAGCGATCACTATTCCTTCATGGGGGCGACCGATCCTCGCGATATGGAAGACGATGCCCGGCAGTTAGCAGGTATCCTGAAGACCGACCAGGTAGACGCCGTCGTTCTACTTCCAGTTTGACCGTTATGTACGCGCGCCGTGAGCGTGCTTGCACACTATCTGGAAGAGGAAGGGCTGGCGACGACGGTCGTGAGCTTGGTTCGATTGCACAGCGAAAAAATCCAACCGCCGCGCACCCTGTTCGTTCCCTTTGAACTGGGTCGGCCTTTGGGGCCGCCGAATAACCATGCCCTGCAACGTGACGTCCTGGAGCGCGCGCTTGGGCTTTTAGAGTCCGATGACGGACCGTCCCTGATCAGCGACTTTGACCCAATGAACATCGGCTTAGAACCGGATGACACTTGGTCGCCTCCGGCGACAACTTCTTCCGGTCTGGATTTGACGGACGTGGCCGGCACGGCGCAAAGGCTCAAAGACGAAATTGCAACACTGACGCCGCTCTACTCATCGGCAACAACGTCTCGAGGGAGATCCACGGTCGGTGTTTCCAGGCTGACCATAAATGATATCGCCGATCATATCCTATCGTTTATGGGTGGCCCCCACGAAGACAGCCCCAGAGAAGACCTATCCGCTGCGATGGTTCTGCGGTTTGGCGCCGACGATTTGAAGGCTTTTTATACGGAAGCTGCCAGCCATGGCGCAGCACCGACTTCCTGGCAGTTGGGCAACTGGTTCTGGCGAGATACCGTCGCGGGCCAAGTCCTCATCTCCCTTAGAGCCGTTGCCGTTGATCATAACGATAAGCGGTTCAATATTGTCGGCGGTAGATTTCTTGTCCCCCGCGTCTGGATTTCCGAATTGGATCTATAAACAACGGGCTTTTTATCGCCGGAACGGCGGCGCAGCGGCAATGCCAACGTGACAACAGTAGCCTGTACGGGTAACGTGATAGTTGCCTTTGTTTACCCTAGAAGGGCAGCAGCCCGCCTCTCAGGATCGTGCCATGGACACATTTTTACAGGACCCTACGAGCGGGTTTTCCGACCTCATCAAGCGTGAGTTTCCGAGCGCTTCGAAAAACATCTATTTGAGCACCTGCACCCGAGGCTTGCTACCGGCATCCGCCCGCGCCGCCAACGATGCACACCTCGAAGATCTGACGACGGGGAGCACCGATAAGAAGGCGCTGTTCGAACTGATGGAAGATGTCCGCAGCAAGTTCGCCGACCTCATCAACGCCAGCGCAGACGAAATCGCTTTCACCAAGAACGTCTCCGAGGGGCTGAACATCATTGCGGCATCGCTCGACATGAAGCCCGGCGACAACGTCATCGTCACCCTCAGCCTCGAGCATCCAAACAATGTCTACCCGTGGCTCAATCAGCGCGCCCAACGCGGCGTCGAAGTACGAACGATCCCGGATCGGGATGGCCACATCGACATTGACGCCATGTGTGCCGCCATCGACGACCGCACCCGCATCGTCACCGTTCCGACGGTGAGTTTCTCGCCGGGTTTTCGCACCGACGTCCGCCGCCTTGGCGAATTTTGCCGGGCACGCGGCATTTTCCTACTCGTCGATGGCGTGCAGTCGGTCGGCGTCCTGCACACCGATGTCGAGGAACTGATGATCGACGGCCTCGCGACATCGACGCAAAAAGGACTATGCGGCCTCTACGGCATGGGCTTTCTGTATTGCCGCAAGGAATGGGCGGAGCGAATATCGCCTGCCTACCTCGCGCGTTTCGGGGTCGATCTTGGTGAAGGCGCGCACGAGGCTGAACTGGGCACAGAGAACTACGCCCTGATGCCGGGGGCACGACGTTTCGATCTCGGCAACTACAACTTCCCGGCTCTCACTGTTGCCGATAGGTCGCTTGCCGTCCTGGCCGAAGCGGGCACCCACAATATTCAGTCCCATGTCGAAATGCTGTCGCAACGGTTCGTCGAAGGACTGCTGGCGCTGGACTTACCCGTCGCAGGCGGCGCGCCCGGACCACACCTTGGCCATATCGTCTGCGTCGGCCATATGGGTGCGGGGCACGACGATACCGACGACGCCGAGATGTCATCGCTATATGCCTATCTGTCGGAGAACGGCGTCGTACATACCATCCGCCGCGGCATGCTCCGCTTCGCGTTCCACCTCTACAACACCACGGACGACGTGGACCGGGTTATCGAACTCGCCCGCGCGTGGCGTAACGCCTAATCTCAATCACTTTTCGAAAAGGGTAGTTACTTGAGCAGTCAGACTTTCGCGTCCCGCATGGACCGCATTGAATCCTCGCCCAGTGCCGCCATGTCCCAGCGTGCCCGTGAAATGAAGGCCGACGGCAAAGACGTCATCGCGCTCAGTTCCGGCCAACCAGACTTTCCGACACCCACCCACGTCATCGAGGCCGCGAACCAGGCCGCGCTCCGTGGCGAGACCAAGTACACCAGCATCGGCGGTTCCAACGAGATGAAGGACGCCGTGATCGAGAAGTTCAAACGTGAGAACGGCCTGTCCTATACCCGGGACGAAATCATCGTTGGCAACGGTGCCAAGCAGGTTCTGTTCAATGCCTTCATGGCTGGGACCGAAGTGGGCGACGAAGTGATCCTGACCAGCCCCTACTACGTTGTCTATATCGACATGATCAAATTCGCGCGCGGCGAACCGGTGATCCTTCCCTGCGGCGCGGATCAGGACTTCAAGCTTAAGGGTCCGCAACTTGAAGCGGCGATCACACCCAAGACGCGCTGGCTCCTGCTCAATTCGCCGAGCAATCCGACCGGCGCCGTCTACGAAGAAGAAGACTTGCGTGAACTAGCGGACGTATTGCTGCGACATCCACACGTCGGCGTCATCGCGGATGACATCTACGAGCACATTACCTTCGACGGTTTGAAATTCGCATCCATCGCGGCCGTCGAGCCGAAACTCAAAGACCGCACCGTTACGATCAATGGGGTCTCGAAGGCCTATGCCATGACCGGCTGGCGCGTCGGCTACGCGGGTGCATCGGCCGAGATGGTCCAGCAGATGCATAAGCTGCAATCATTGGTCACGTCAGGTGCCGGATCCGTCAACCAGGCGGCGGCAATCGCCGCACTAACCGGTCCGCAGGATTTCATCGCCAAACAGGCCGAATCATTCGAAGAACGCCGCGACCTAGTCGTGTCGATGCTCAATCAAGCGCCGGGCCTCACGTGCCCGATGCCCAAGGGTGCATTCTATGTGTACCCAAGCTGCGACGGCGTCATCGGCAAAAAGACGCCCGACGGTAAGGTCATCGAGAATGACCGTGACTTCGTTCTCTATCTTCTGGAAGCCGAAGGCGTGGCAACGGTTCACGGTGCCGCTTACGGCCTATCGCCGCATTTCCGGATTTCCTATGCGTCCAGCACCGAGGAACTGACGGATGCCTGTCAGCGCATCCAACGTGCCTGTGCTGCGCTGAAGGACTAACCCGTTACGATCCGCCGAAGGGTGTCCGCCGCCGTTTCTATATTGGCGGTGGAAACGTCCAGATGCGTCACCGCACGCATGCGCCGATCATCCTCGGCACCGATACGAATCCCCTCCGCCACGAGCCGCTGGGCGATTTCGTGCGCCGTGAAATCCGTTCCGGAAACATCAAAGAACACCAGGTTGGTTTCGATCTCTGGCGACAGCAGACTGATACCGGGAATTTCCGCGATCCGGTCCGCAAGGAGTCGCGCGTTCGCGTGATCCTCGGCAAGACGATCGACATTGTTTTCCAGCGCATACAATCCGGCAGCACAAAGCACGCCCGACTGGCGCATCGCCCCGCCGAGCCGATGCTTCCACGTCCATGCCGCTTCGATGAAATCGGCACTGCCGGTGAGCACGCTGCCGACCGGACAGCCAAGCCCCTTGGAGAGATCAGTCCAGGCGCTGTCACAAGGTTCAGAAAATGCACGCGCTGAAACACCCGAAGCGACCGCGGCATTCAATAGCCGCGCCCCGTCCATATGCACCACGAGACCGGCTTCGTGCGCCACTTCGGCAACTTTTGTAATCGCCTGTAACGGCCAGATGGCACCACCACCCCGGTTCGTCGTCTGCTCGATATGCGCCAGTCTGGAGCGCGGCGAGCGTGACCGCGCCGGGCGGATTGCCGCCCGCAGTTGCTTTTCGGAATAGATCCCCTTGACCGTCGCCAGGGGCGTGATCGACAGCCCGCCGATGACGGCGGCGCCTCCGCTTTCAGAACCGATGATATGCGAATCCTCCGAACAGATGATGTCGTCGCCGGGGGAACAATGCGTCATCAATGCGACGACGTTAGACATAATGCCGGACGGCAGGAAGATTGCCGCTTCCTTGCCAAGCAACGCGGCAACTTTTTCGCAGAGCGCGTTGGTCGTCGCATCTTCGTTCTTCTGTTCGTCGCCGACTTCCGCGTCGTACATCGCCTTGCGCATACCCTCGGACGGTCGCGTCGAGGTGTCGCTGCCCAGATCGATACGGATTCTGTTCGCCATCTCGGATCAGACCTGCTGTAAGGCGTGGAAGAATCTCTCGATGTCTTCCTCATTGTTATAAAAATGGATGGAAGCGCGCAGATGCCCGTCCTTCTCGGCAACGATGACACCCTGATCCTGCAGCTTGCGGACCGAGTCGGCGGCATGACCGCCGAGATCGAGACTGACAATACCGGCGCGCTGCTCCCATGGACGCGGTGTCCGCACTTTGACTTGATGCTTGTCGGCAAGATCGATCAGCAGCGTCGTCAGGGCGCGCACCCGCGTCTCGATATTGGCGAGACCGATGTCCTTGATGTACTCGGCGGAACGCCGCTGCACCCAGCAACCAAGAAAATTCGGATTACCGTATTCAAACCGGTGTGCGTCAGCGGCAAGCGTCGGCGCGGACACTGTCCTATCCAGGGTGTCGAAACTGAATTTCGCGGCATAGGGCGGCGTCAGGGTCTGGATCATTTCCGGGCTTGCGTACATGAAGCCGGCGCCGGCGAGACTGAACTGTGCCTTGTGACCTCCGGCAATGACGATATCGGCACCTAGATCCGTCAGTGGTGTCGATAGAATGCCGACCGCCTGAATGCCATCGACCATCAACTTGGCACCGCGCTCATGACAGAATGCGGCGAGCGCAGGCAGGTCCGTGCGCCAGCCGTTGCCGTAGACAACCCAAGCAGCGGCAACGATCCTCGTCCGATCGTCGACAAGCTCACGGTACTGGTCGACGGTGACCCGGCCGCTTTCATCCGGCGCGGCAATCCGCACCTCGATCCCGCGTTGTGCGAGATGCCGCCACGGGAAAGTATTGTTTTCGTGCTCGAATTCGCTGATGACGACGTTGTCACCTTGGCGCCACGGGAATCCCTGGGCGACGATGTTCACACCCTCAGAGGTGTTCTTGATCAGCGCCACGCAGTCCGTTGGCGCGCCGAACACATCGGCGACGGCGGCGCGGGTTTTCTCTATTTCGCCCATGGCGAAAGCCGCCTCGCCCGCCTCTTCATAGATGTCGTGCATCCACGACAGCATCGAGCGCTCGACCGTACGCGGCAGGATCGCCTTGTTGGCAAGGTTCAGATAGCAATACTTTGACGTCGTCGGAAAATCGCTGCGCAACGCCGACCAATCGGGCGCGCTGGTTGCAGCCGCTTGTTGCGTAGTCATTTTTCGGTGCCCTCCCGTGGATTATCGTTTTTTGTCAGTGGGTCAGAATTTGGTCGAGGAACAACTGCGTGCGCTCGCTCTCCGGCGCCGTGAAGAACACCTCCGGCGGCGCGATCTCGACGACCTCGCCCTTGTCCATGAATATCATCGTATCGGCGACCGTCTTGGCAAAGCCCATCTCGTGGGTCACGACCACCATGGTCATGCCCTCATCAGCCAGTTCGACCATCACGTCCAAAACTTCCTTGATCATTTCAGGATCGAGCGCCGACGTCGGTTCGTCGAACAACATGATCCGCGGCTGCATACAGAGAGAACGGGCAATCGCAACACGTTGTTGCTGCCCGCCCGACAATTGGCCCGGGTATTTGTAAGCCTGTTCGGGTATCTGCACGCGTTCCAGGTATTGCATGGCCAAAGCTTCGGCATCGGCCTTCGGCATTTTCCGCACCAGCATCGGCGACAGGGTCAGGTTGTCGATGACGCGCATATGCGGGAACAGGTTGAAAGATTGAAACACCATGCCGACTTCACTACGCACCGCCTCGATATTCTTCAGGTTATCCGTCAATTCGATACCGTCGACCATGATCTGGCCACGCTGATGGTGTTCGAGCCGATTGATGCAGCGGATCATAGTCGACTTGCCGGAACCCGAAGGACCGCAAACGACAACCCGCTCGCCACGCTTCACCTTGATGTTCACGTCGCACAGCGCCTGAAATTCGCCGTACCATTTGTTGACGTCGATCAACTCGATCACCGCCGGAGTACTTGTGTTGGGGGTATTCATGGGTGTCTCTCCCCTAAAACCGTTTATCTTGACCGAGCCAGCGCTCGAGCCGTTGGCTGTATTTTGAAAGAGCGTAGCAGAAGCAGAAGTAGACGAAGCCGACGCACAGATACGCTTCGACGGTGAAGCGGCGCCACTCCGGGTCCTGCATGACCGCCGTCGTCGCCGTCAACATATCGAACAGACCGATGATCAGGACGAACGACGTATTCTTGAAAGCCGCGATCACGTGGTTGACGATCCCAGGCAGGCAGATACGCAGTGCCTGGGGAAGAATGATCCGCGTCATCATATGCCAATAGCCGAGGCCGAGCGCTTCGGCGGCTTCGTACTGACCGCGCGGGATCGCCTGCAATCCACCACGAATGACTTCGGCCTCATAACAGGCAAAGAATATCGCCATGCCTACGATCACCCGCAGGAGCTTATCGAATTCGAGACCCTGCGGCAGAAACAGCGGGAAAACATTAACCGCGACGAACAGGATGGTGATCAGCGGAACGCCGCGCAGGCTTTCGATGAAGACCACCGACACCGCCTTGACGACCGGCATGTTTGAGCGACGGCCCAAGGCCAAAAGCACGGAAAGAGGGAAACCTAATACCAGCGTGCCGGAGAAGAGCACCATCGTCAGAGGCAGCCCACCCCATTGGGAGGTGTCGACGGCTGGAAGACCGAAAATGCCGCCCCATAGCAAGATCAAACTCGACGCCACCGTGAACAACCATACCGGCACCAAAATGGCGTACCGCCAGCAGCGCGGGATCATCGTGATACCAACAGCGGAAACG
Organism: Rhodospirillales bacterium; assembly: GCA_965216765.1. GTDB lineage: Bacteria > Pseudomonadota > Alphaproteobacteria > Rhodospirillales > Casp-alpha2 > UBA4479. Next base: position 3,261,480 of record OZ244199.1, on the reverse strand, counting down.
TAGATGATCAAGGCGACGATAAGCCGCCAGTGTTCCTCGATCGGGTAAACACCGAAGAACATCGGCCGGTGTTTCTCGGCGACCACGGCCCAGCAAGCACCCTCGGCGGCGCGGCAGGTTTCGTGGCTGTCCGCGAAAAAGACGGCGTCCAGAATTCCCCAATCGAGCAGTGCCGGCACGAAGTTATAGAGCGCAATAAGGCAGAGCGCCGTTACCAAGATATTCAAAGGAGAACTTGCCAAATTTTCCCGCATCCAACGAAGCACGGGGATACGCTCGACCGGCGGCGGCGGGGTTCGTGTTGCCGTGGGCAAGGGGGCTGTCTGTTCACTCATGGCTCAGCGCTCCTTGATCGCCACGAGGCGATTGTAGATGTTCATGACAATCGAAATGACGACACTGATAGAGAGATAAACCACCATCATAATGGCAATTGCCTCGACCGCTTGGCCGGTCTGATTGAGCGTCGTATTGCCGACGTTAACCAGATCCGGATATCCGATCAGCACACCGAGCGAGGAGTTCTTTGTCAGGCTTAGGTACTGGCTGGTCGTCGGTGGCACGATCACACGCAAAGCCTGTGGGATCGTCACATAGCGCATGATGAACCCTGAGCGCAGGCCCAACGCTCGCGCGGCTTCGATCTGACCTTGGGGCACGGATTGAATGCCCGACCGCACGATCTCGGCGATGAAGGCACCGGTGTAAACCGTGATGCCGATCAGAAGGGCGACGAACTCCGGCGACATCTCAAAGCCGCCCTGAAAATTGAAGCCGCGCAGCACCGGCACATCCCATTCCAGCGGCGCGCCGAATACCAGCCAGACGACGAGCGGCACACTAATAAGCAATCCGATCGACGGCCATAGCGTGGCGATATATTCGCCGGTCCGTTCACGCTTCAGCCGTGCCCAGCGGTTTAGGAAAATGACGCCAGCGATAGCGGCGCAAAATGCCAGCCCGACCCATATGTAGGCATCGTTATAAACCGGGAAGGGCGTGACGATGCCTCGGTTCATAATAAAGACGCCGTCGAATGGTATGATGGCCTGCCGGGGCCGAGGCAAAAGGTGGATCAGCGTGCCCCAGAAAATGACGTGCAGCACAACCGGCACGTTGCGGCACACTTCGACATACCACGACGCGATGGACGCGAGCAGCCAGTTCTTGGATACCCGTGCGATTCCCATGAAAACGCCCAGAATGGTCGCGAGGATAACGCCGAAGAATGCGACGCGGATGGTGTTCAAAATACCCACGACCAGGGCACGGCCGTATGTGTCGGCGGACGTGAATTCGATCATCGCTTCGCCAACATCGAAGCCCGCCGTGGTCGTCAGAAAACTCCAGCCGGTGGCGATTCCCTGGCGCTCCAAGTTTTCGTTCACATTGGCGTACAAATAATACGCTAGGAAAACGAGCAGCGCGCCCAGGCAAACTTGGTAAAAAACGCTACGAACGCCTCTGTTATAGAAGATCGAGCGGTCGGTCTTTGAATTGGAATCCATACTTTAAGCAATATCCGGGCTTAAGGGGCGCAGGCTTGTCAGCGCCCGTAACGGACCGTAGGCCCACGAGACAATCTCCGTGAACGCGCCCGCCCCACACAATAACTGCGCGGGGCGGAACACGGACGAACGTCACTTCATCGGGAAACCGTACATCAGACCACCTTCGGTCCACAGCTTGTTGATACCGCGGTCCAGGTTGAGCGGCGGCCCCCAGTTGCGGTCGTAGATCTCGGCGTAGTTACCAACCTGTTTGATAACGTTGTAGGCCCAATCTTTATCAAGACCGAGCTTGACGCCGAGGTCATCTTTGACCCCCAGAAGACGCTGCACGTTGATGTCGGTGGAGTTGGCTTTCATGTCATCGACGTTGGCGGATGAAACGCCCCACTCTTCGGCATTGAACGTGGCATGCGTCACCCATTTGATGATGTCGAACCACTGGTCGTCACCGGCACGAACACCGACCCCAAGCGGCTCTTTCGAGAACACGCCTGGAATAATCATGTGCTCATCCGGGTTCTTGGCGTCGAACTGCTTGTGACCCGGCAGACCTGCCTGGTCCATAGACAGAACGTCGCAGCGACCGGACATATAGGCACCGACGAGTTGCTTGGAACTCTCGATAACGACCGGCTTGTAGTCCAACTTCTTGGTCGCAAACAGCCCGGCGATGTTCTTCTCGGTGGTCGATCCCGGGAACACGCAGATCGTCGCGCCGTTCAGGTCTTCGACGGCCTTGGCGCCGATTTCCTTACGCACCATGAAACCGGTACCTGTGTAGAACGTCGGTGGCCCGAAGTTGAGGCCAAGGGCACTATCGCGCGTCAGCGTCACGGTGGTCGTCCGCGACAGCATGTCGATTTCGCCAGACTGCAAAGCCGGGAAGCGCTGCACGCTGCCCATCGGCAGATACTTCACTTTATTGGCATCGCCAAGGACCGCCGCCGCAACGGCACGGCAGTAGTCGACGTCCAAGCCTTTCCACTTGCCTTCGCTATCGGCAATGGCGAAGCCGTAACGGCCTTGGTGGACGCCGCAAAGGACTTCGCCGCGCTCTTTGACGGCCTTCAGCGTCGGGCCGTCTTCGGCGAGAACCGCCGTAGATGTAAATGCCGCTGCGCCCGCAAAGGCCGCAACCGCAAGGGTTTTGGTAATATGTCTCATTTAACGAACTCCCTGTTCGGTTTGATGAGCGCGGATGGCCGGCGCGCGGTCGTTCCTTTTAGCCATCGAAGCATGCCTCTCTGCACGAGATCGCACACACCCCTTTAGTAATCTCTCTGCCGACACACTGCGGGACACTTGCCTCATCCACCTTATTCCGCAGCTAAATGTTTGAGCGGCGGCAGCGTCGCCACATTGAAGTTTTCGAAAATTTTCATGCGGACATCCAACCCCTTCACGAGATGCTCGCAGATCAATTGCCTTGCGCCGTCCGCGTCGCCGTCTTCGATTTTCTCGAGTATGCCGAGATGTTCCTGGACCGACTGCAACACCCAGTCGTGGTCATAAAGGCGCGGCAAACGCAGGGCTACCTGATGCCGAAGTCGCAGCGGCTCGTAAATTTCCAGAAGCGGCCGGTTTTTCGCCGCTTTGAATATCTCGATATGAAAAGCCTGCCCAAGGGCATGGGTTTCCCGTAGGCCGAAATTGGCCGGCCCTTCGATCATGTCTTCGAATTTCTGGCGGAATTTACGAAACGCCTTGGTCGGGCCCCGCTTGGCAGCCAGGTATGCCGCGATACTTTCGATACCGATCCGCGCTTCGTAAATCTCTTCGACTTCGCGGCGCGTCAGTTTTCGCACGTAGGTGCCGCGTGCCGGGCGCACCTCGACCAGCCCCTCGCGCGTCAACCGCCGCAATGCTTCACGTACGGGCGTCCGCCCCATCTGCAGATGATCGGCAAGCCGGCGTTCCGATAGCGGCTCATCGGCGTCAAGACCGTTGCCGAGGATCATCTCTAAGATGAGCTCGTATGCGCGGTCACTTTCTAGCCGATAATTATTTGGCATACCGGTATACCAGTATGATTCATTATCCGAGTCAACTGTGTTCTTTATTTTGACTCTATCGAGGCAGGCTCAAAGTCATTTTGCCCGCACGTTGGCGACGGCACCTGGCCGCCTTATGATCTCGTCAGATAACGAGACACAAAAGACTTACAAGGGAGCAAACATTGAAACTCGCGATCCTAGACGACTACCAATCCGTAGCCACACAGTACGCGGATTGGTCGTCGATTGATGGCCTCACGGTCGTCCCGTTTCACGATCATGTTTTTGATGAAGACGAACTAATCGGCCGCTTGAGCGATTTCGATGCGGTCCTGCGCATCCGCGAGAGGACCGAGTTTCCTCGACACGTTTTACAATCCCTGCCGAAACTCCGGTTAATCCTGGCAACCGGCATGCGCAATGCCCGCTCCATCGATTTGAAGGCAGCGGACAAGTTGGGGATCACTGTCTGTACCACCGACGCGCTTCACCAGACGACAGTTGAAGTGACTTGGCTGTTCATTTTGGCGCTGTTCCGCGGATTTCCAGGCGAAGCCGCCTCACTTCGCAGCGGCGGTTGGCAGCACGGGCTGGGTGTGGGTCTCGACGGCAAGACCCTCGGCATCCTGGGATTGGGCAATATGGGAAAGCCGGTCGCCAAGATTGCTCAAGGGTTCGGCATGAATGTCATCGCCTGGAGCCCCAACCTCACACCCGAACGCACCGCCCCCTACGATGTCGAATGCGTCAGCAAAGCGGATCTGTTCCGACGCGCCGATGCCGTGACGATCCATATTCCGCACAGCGACGCGACAGAAGGGCTGGTCGATGCGGAAATGCTGTCCCTGATGAAGCCGCAGGCATTTCTAATTAATACGTCCCGTCCCAAGATCGTTGACGAAGAGCCTTTCATCGACGCTCTCGAAACTGGGCGCATCGGCGGTGCGGGTCTCGACGTCTTCAACATCGAGCCCTTGCCGCGTGATCATCCCTACCGGCGCCTGCACAACGTCATCGCGACGCCGCACGTTGGTTTCGTCACGAAAGAGAACTATGAAATCTTTTACCGCGAGAGCCTGGAAAACCTGAAGGCATACATGGCGGGCAACCCCATCCGGGTCATTACGGGCGTCGAGCCGTTTCTGCCCGACTCGCAGGTCGCCAGGCAGATGCACTCGGGTTGAACAGCGTCAGCCGGCCACCTCGATCAGGTCATAACCATCGCAGCAGACTGGCAGTTCGTCGTGCCAGACGCCCCCGCCGTCATGCCCCTTCTGTCGGCGCCGCGATTTCGAGCACTTTGGCGATGGAGCCCGGCTGATCGACGATCTGGGCGGCGGCGAACAGTGCTGCAGCCTTGTCCTGGCCGAGCACCGGCTCCAGCAAGGACAGGCATTTCCGTTCGAGCGCATCCCAGCCGATCGGATTGGTCGGCAGCCCCAAGGTGGCCGGGGTAAACTCGGTCAGTTCTTCACCATTTTCCAGCGTGATATCGATTTCCGCCGAGCCGGGCGGCAGATCATCTCGGCCTTTGTGTGTGGTGCGCTTGAACAAATCGACAGTCTCGGTGTCGTCGAGCAGGTCATCGACGAAATTCTCCGGCATCATCGGATAGCCGTTCAATGCCATTGCCACGCAAAAAGCATTGCTGAACTTGCCTTCGAAACCGCTATTCACCTCGGTCTTGCCGGCGGTGATCAGTGAATGCGGGATCGTATAGACCGTGACGTCGCGGATTTTTCGCCCGGCGACACGTTCACGCAGCCGGGTCGCGGTTTCAATGGCGGCATGGGTGCCCCGGCAACTGGCGTATAACTTAAAGCCGTTTTGGAGAATTTCCCAATTCGAGCCGAAATCGTCCAGCGGTGGCACCTCAGCGGAGCCATCCTGGATCATGGCGGCCAGCAGCCCCTTGTCCAGTTCAAATAGCGTGGTCGCGGCCTTGAAACCATTCTGAGCCAACTGCGCCGCGAGGATGCCGTTCATCGCCGCAACACCGGAATGGAACGGTTTGGACTCGGTCCCGAAAGAGCCGATCAAACCGCCGGCCATAGTCGCCGCAGCGCCCAGCGCGGACGCGGTCTGCGACTGGTCGAGGCGGTACAAAACAGCCGCCGCCGCCGCCGAGCCGATCCTGCCCACTATTGAAGTTGGGTGGAAGCCCTTGCGTTGCAGCGACCGGCCAACCCCCTTGGGGCCTCCGCTGGCCAGCTTTGCCATCACTTCGTAACCGGTGATATAGGCGCTGAACGCTTCTTCTTCTGTGCGCCCCAATTCCTCGGTCAGCGCCAGCACCGTGGACCAGACCGGACCGCTCGGATGTCCCGCGCCAAGCGCGTGCGTATCGTCGTAGTCTTGCGAGTGCGTTGCCGTACCGTTGACCATCGCCGCCAATGCCGGCGCGGTGCGAAACTTACGAAAGACCGTCGATGCGCCGGAAGCCCCCCAACTGCGGGCCGTCGCAGCAACGGCTGTCGGCGCCGCATCGTCCATACAACCGACGGCGAGAGCGATATAATCCGCGAACGCCATTCGCGCCGCACGTTTGACGTCTTTGGGATACGCACGGCCGGGCGCCGCGGTGATGAAATCCACCAACTGCTCGCCCCGGCTTTTCGCAAAGGTTTTGGTCCCGTCCATCGTTCCCTCCTGCTTGATCTGATTTTCTTATGGCTGGTCTTGTTCTTGGCTTAGTCCAACGCCCGGTGCGGATAGACAGGCGGGATCGGATCCACCTTGTTCATCTCTTCGCCCAGTTCCGCCTCGACCTGCTCGAAAGCCGTCATCCAAAGCGACATGCGGGCTGCGATACTGTCCAGATCCTCATCAGGCACGGTCAGGTTTTGCAGTTCACACATCGCTCGCACCTGTTCCTTGGTTATGTCCATGATCTTTCCCTGCCTCTTTATCTTCAGAAGGCCTGTTTCAAAGTTTGTTCCAGCACCGGATGCCGCGTATGCCAGTCCGTCGCGCGTTCAAAGGCCCGGCCGACCCGGAACACCGTCGCTTCACCAAACGGCTTGGCCGCGATCTGCAAAGACAGCGGCAGCCCTTCCGCCGAAAAGCCCATGGGGACAGCAAGCGCCGGCACGTTCGCTAGACTGAACGGATAGTGGCTGATACGCCGCTCGGTATGGCGCGCGATCATCTCTTCCTTGTTGTCGGACGTCCGCTCCGCCACTGCGTCAATTAGTTTCGGCGCCGTCACGTTAGCCGGCGACAGCAGAGCATCGAAGCGCTCCGTAGCGTCAAGGATCTGACGCCGAACCAGCACTCGCGCCCGCATCGCACGATTATAGATACCGGCCGGGATCAAACTCGATGCCGCGAGGCGGGTCCGCGTACCACGGTCAAAGCGTTCATAACGGTCGCGCAAATAATTGCGCAGGAAATAGGCCCCAACGTCGGCATCGGATGATAGGAACATCAACGGCACCGCCCACTTGGCAAGCGGCAGAGAGACTTCTTCGATCTCTGCCCCCGCGTTTGCCAACACATCCAGCGCGGCGGCAAAACCGGCAGCAACATCGGCGTCCATCACATCGGAGGAAGCGATCTCCTTGACCACGCCGAGTCGAAGGCCTTTCACGCCGCGCTCGATCCCGTCCAGATAGTCTGGGACGGGTTGGTCCTCGCAGAGCGGATCCCGAGGATCGGCACCAGAGATTACGCCCAGAATACTTGCCGTATCGCGCACCGTCCGCGCCAATGGCCCGAAGGTGTCGGCGGTATACGCATGCATGACGCCCCCGGCGCGGCTGACACGGCCGAACGTCGGACGCAAACCGACGACACCGTTGCACGACGCAGGCCCGCGCACGGAGCCGCCCGTATCCTCGCCAATAGAAAAACTGCACTGCCCGGCGGCAGGCGCAATGCCGGAACCGCTCGACGAACTCGATGCCGTGTACGCCGGATGCCAGGGATTACGGGGCGTCCCATACGGGAAATCGATGGTGCCGCCTTTACCGAACTCGTGCAGGTTCTGTTTGCCGATCAGGATCGCGCCCGCAGCATCAAGCTTGTCGATGATCGTGGCATTCTCCGGCGCTACCATTTCCGCCTCGTCCAGCACACGCGTGCCCAACGTCGTCGGAAACCCAACGGCGTGTAGCTGGTCTTTAACGCCGTAAGGCAGACCGTGCAGCGGCCCCCGATAGTTGCCGGCCATGATCTCTTTTTCGGCTTTGCGAGCAACGTCCAAGGCGCGCGACGGCTCAACCGTGATCCAGGCCCGGAGCACCTCATCCGACTCCTCGATCCGAGACAAACTGCTCTGCACGAGATCGACGGGCGAAATCTCCTTGCGAGCGATCAAGGCCGCCTGTTCGTGCGCGCTGAGGTAATAAAGATCGTCCGATGATGCCACCGCGTTGCTCCTTTGGCCTGAAACGGCCGATACGTGATCAGTCCTCGTACGTGCAGCCACCTGCTTCCAGCGCCTTGTCGACCCAGCTGCGGTCGATGGTGCCATCGGCGATCGCCTTCATCTGTTTTTCCTCCGCCGCCTGCTTGGCGACGGCAGCGTCGAAAATCTCCTGCGCATGCGCCTTCGGCACGGCAAGAACACCGTCCATATCGCCGAGCATCAGATCGCCGGGGGCGATCACCGATCCGTAGAGCGCAATGGGATAGCCGATCTCGCCGGGGCCGTCCTTATAAGGTCCACGGTGCGTGACGCCGGTAGCGTAGACAGGCACGTTCAATTCATACAGCCGGTCGCTGTCGCGGACGGCACCGTTCAGCACAAAACCGGCCACGCCGCGTTTGATGGCCTGGCTCATCATAAGTTCGCCGAACAGCGCGTTGGTGTTCTCGGCGCCCGCGTCGCAGACAATAATATCACCCGGCTCCGCCATATCGATTGCCTTGTGGAGCAACAGGTTGTCACCGGGACGGCAGCGGACCGTGAACGCCGGTCCCGCCATACCCCCGTCCTTATGTATAGGGCGTAGCGCATTGCTGCCTGCGTCCATACGCGACATGCAGTCGCTGACGTTGGCCACCGGCAGACTGCGGTAGCGGTCCACCATATCTGTGGAAATGCGGTCCCAGTTTTTCTTGATGCGAAATCCGTACGTCATTTCTGTTTCCTTTCGCCGTTAAGCAGCATGCACCGGCAGTTTCAACCGGCTGAAGACGCTCAAGGCATTTTTAGAGAAGATTTTTTCGCGGTCATCCGCGCTCAGGTTCGGGTGCGCATCGATATAGCGCTTCGTGTCGTCGAACCATTCGCCCGTGTCCGGATCCTTGCAGCGCACCGCACCATGCAGTTCCGACGCGAAAAGAATATTGTCGACCGGGACCACATCGCCCAGCAGATTGATTCCTGGCTGATGATAGACGCAGGTGTCGAAGTAGAGGTTTCCTTCCATCAACTGGGCCGGTTCCGGCTTATCGAGACCGATGGCAAGCCCCCGGTAGCGGCCCCAGTGATAGGGCACGGCACCGCCGCCGTGCGGAATGATGAGTTTGAGGCCCGGGAAACGTTCGAACAGATCAGACTGCAACAACTGCATGAACGCAGTGGTGTCGGCGTTGATGTAGTGCGCGCCGGTGAAATGAAAGTTCGGGTTGCACGATTGGCTGACGTGGATCATCGCAGGCACCTGAAGCTCTTCCAGCTTCTCGAACATCGGATACCACCACTCATCGGTCAGGGGCGGGTCGGTCCAGTGACCGCCGCTTGGGTCCGGGTTCAGGTTGCAGCCGATAAAGTCCATCTCTTCGACGCAGCGGACGAGTTCAGGAATACTGTTCTTGGGCGGTGCGCCCGGCGACTGCGGCAGTTGGCAGACCGGCGCAAAGTTTTTCGGAAACAGATCACAGACCCGGCGGATCAGATCGTTGCAGTTCCGGGTCCAGGCCTGGCTCATCGCCTCGTCGCCGATATGGTGGCCCATACCGCCGGCACGCGGCGAGAAGATCGTCAGGTCCGTGCCCCGTTCCTGCTGCAGCCGAAGCTGCGTGCCTTCGATACTTTCGCGAATCTCGTCGTCGGTGATAACGGGCGCGTCGACACTCGGGTTCCCTTTTGTATCGATCTGCTCTTTCCGCCAGCCTTCATGCTGCGGCGGCGATGTCGTGTAATGGCCATGGCAATCAATGATCATGATGTCCCTCTCGTTATTTTTTATTTGTACGCACGGGGGTCCGGCGATGACGGTCTTGTTTAGCTTTCCAAGCTAGATTATCGCCTATTCGCTATTAGAAAAATGTCGAAACGGCAAAATCGCGCATTGTGGGGAAAAAGGCTAAGCGTTCGGATCGAACAATGAGTCCACCGAGTAACGTTCAGGGATCAGCCCCTGCTGAAAACAGTTGTCGATCATGATTTCCAGGCTGCGGCGGTTCTCTTCGATACCGATCAGGTTCGTGTCGCGCCCCTCGGAAGCGGGCAAACCAGCCATTTGTTTGCTTTCAATGAGCATTCGCTCGACCTCTGCAACGATCTCGGGGCATTCCTTTGCCAGTGCCGTCTGCACGGCGACGTAGTGATTCACATGGAGCGCGTCGTGCTTCGCTGTCCAAGCTGCCGCTTCGGCATCGGGATCACCGAAGATCGGCTTCAGGCGCGGGTCGGGGTTGGGGCCGGGGATCACCGCGGCCTCGACATCGCCGTTCAGCAGAAGCTCGGTGATGTCCACGTCCGCCGCTAGGCGCGTGACACCGTCTGGATCTTTAAACCCGGCGACATGCGCATCTTCCTGCGTAAACCACTGAATCTTGTCCAATTCCACACCGTAGTCGTTGGCAAGTAGACCGCGAATCCACGTCACCGTTGTGACGGTCCAGGCGCGCATGGCGACCCGTTTTCCTTCGAGATCTTTAGGCTTCAAATCGCCACGTTCGGAATTGTAGAGCAGATAGGGGTGCTGATACCGGCCCATGACAAGTGTCGGCAAAAGCGTGATCGGTACGCCTTCGGCCTTGGCCATGAGAAACGTCACAATCGCTATTTCGAAAACATCGAACGCCAACTCGCGAACGGCCGGTTTGAAGCCTCGATGGACCGTCGGGTAGTCCGCGTACTCGAAACTCAACAACTCCGACGAAATCTGCCCAGACTTCAGGGGCTTGGTCATCGGATAATCCCCAAGCAGGGTCTTCAGCGTCTTTTTTGGCATGTCCGTCTCCCAACGATATTGCATGCGGTCAACGGAAGGTGGCCGCATAGTCTTGTTTTGCGGCGATATACTGGCGAGACGTCTTTTACCGTGCAAGCCCGGACAATGGATAGACCTCTGGAAATCTCAGCCGAGTATGCCCTTAATCCGTTGCAATGTGCGCCAAAATGATAAGATACCGACATCTAATGGAGACGTCCCGTCAATGACCGCGCCGAAGATAATGATCGTCGTCCTGGACGGCCTGCGCCCGGACCTCGTGACGCGGCAGATCATGCCCGTCCTACGCACGCACCTGGACCGTGCTGCCACTTATCCCGAGAGTCGCTGCGTGTTCCCGTCGCAGACGCGGGTCAACGCGACCGCGCTCGGTGCCGGTGCGCAGCCGCGCGCAACGGGTGTCGTTATGAACAAACTGTTCGACGCCAATGTCTTTGCCGACAAGGTCATGCAAACCGGCCGTTTGGCAGACGTCGATGCCGCCGAACAGGCATATGGCGGCCGCTTCATCGACGCGCAAACCCTTGGAGATAGCGTTCACGCGGCGGGCCTGAAACTGGCGGTGGTCAGCAGCGCGTCTGCTGGTGCAACGCACTTCGTCAATCCGCATGCCAAGCAGAACGGCCAGATTAGTCTCTGCCTCCGGAATTGGGATTTGTCGAAACCGGCAAACGTAGCCAAGGACATTCTCGAGCGCTTTGGTCCCATCGCCGATGAGGGTTTTCCCAATGCCGGGCGTCTTAAACAACAAACGACAATGTTGTTGGAGGGGATCATCCCTACCTATAAGCCGGATGTCGTCATCAACTGGTACAACGAGCCGGATTGGACACAGCACAAGAAGGGCCTCGGCTCACCCGAGGCGGTCGCCGCCTTGCAGGCATTGGACGGCGAATTGGCGCGGCTGTTTACCAAACTGCCGAACACAAACTTCATCATCACCTCCGACCACGGTCATATCACGGGGCGGGAGCGGGTCGACCTAGCCGCGCAGTTCGAGGGCGCCGGCTTCCCCTTCCGGCCCGAGCAGATAGCGCCGATGGCGGCGTCTCTGGGCAGCATCGGCGGGCTTTGGGTGCGCGGCGGCGATGCTGGCCTGCTCGATGGCGCAGTGACATGGCTGAGCGAGCAGCCATGGTGTGCTGCCGTTTTTGCTGAATCGGAAAGCGACCGCGTCTTTTCCCGAACGGTCCTTGGCAACGATCATCCGCGCTCGCCTGCCGTATTCTATACGATGCGTAGCGACGATACGGAGAACGCGCACGGTATTCCGGGCAACGGCTATTTCGGCTCCAACATCCAAGTCGGCGGATCGTTCCATGGCGGCCCCAGCCGATGGGAGATGAATAACCTTTTGGCATTGTCCGGCCCAGGCATCGTCGAAGCCAAGGCCCTGACTGCGCCTGCCGGCATCTGCGACATTGCGCCAACGGTGCTGCATCTGCTTGGGCTTGAACCTACCCCGACCATGAACGGCCGTATTCTTTGGGAAGCGCTAGGCACGCCCAAGGACGAAGCCAGCTATGACACCCAGACCTGCAACTATGGTGGTGCCCGCCGCACGATCCGCACGGCGCGCCAGGGCGGAGCGTCCTATTTCATGGAATTGATCTTGGAAACCGAAGCGTAACCCCCCTTTTTGTTGCCGTGCACTCACTCTACACTGATGACACGGGACTCATCGCAGTTCAGCCGGGGCTCTCGGCATCTAAAACAAACAATAACGGCATCACTGCCGCGCAAAGGAGGACGACATGGCGCAACCGCGTACAATGTTCGAGAAAATATGGGATCAGCATGTGATTACCCAAGAAGAGGATGAATATCTCCTCTATGTGGATCGTTGCCTAATCCACGAAGGGTCTCGTCACACCTTCGATAAGATGAAACGCGAAGGCCACACCATCGCCGAGCCCGACAAAGTCTTCGCCTTCTCGGATCACTATGCACCGACAGATCCGTCGATCCGCCAAGGTGGCGCGGAGGCAATCCAGGACGAGAAAATCCGCGGCATGGTCAAATTGCTGGCCTCAAACGCGGCCAAAAGCGGCATCAATTTCTACGGTATCGACGATCCGAAGACCGGTATCCTGCATGTCGCCGGGCCGGAACTGGGCGTTTCGATCCCGGGAATTCTTCTGGTGGGCGCCGACTCGCACACTTCGACGCACGGCGCACTCGGTAACTGGTCGTTCGGCGCCGGGGCATCGGAGATTTTTCACATCATGGTGACGCAGACCATCTGGCAGCGGAAACCGAAAACCATGCGCGTCTCCGTCGACGGCAAACTCGGCTTTGGCGTACACGCAAAGGACGTGGTCCTGGCAATCATCGCCAAGATCGGCCATGGCGGCGGCGCCGGGCACGTCATCGAGTATGCCGGCTCCACTTTCCGCGACATGACCGTCGAGCAGCGCATGACGGTCAGCAACATGTCAATCGAAGCCGGTGCGCGCGCCGGCATGGTCGCGCCCGACCAGAAGACGTTCGACTTCATCGAAGGCCGGGAATTCGCACCCAAAGGTGCGCAATGGGAGGCCGCACTTGAGTACTGGCGCTCCCTGCCCTCCGACGACGATGCGGTTTTCGACACAGAAGTCAGCCTCAATGCCGACGACATCGCGCCGACAGCCACCTGGGGCACCAACCCAGAGACGGCGGTGCCGATCACCGATCACGTTCCGTCGCCCGAGGATTTCGGCACCGCCGACAAGAAGGCCGAGATCGAAAGCATGCTCGAGTATATGGACCTGAAGCCCGGCATGCCGGTCTCGGAAATCCCCATCGACAAGGTGTTCGTGGGCTCTTGCACCAATGGCCGGATCGAAGATATCCGCGCCGCCGCCGAGGTTGCCAAGCATGGCAAAGCCAAGATACCTGCCTGGATCGTGCCGGGCTCGGCGACCATTAAGCGCCAAGCCGAAGCCGAGGGCTTGGACAAAATTTTCGAGGCCGCCGGATTTGAATGGCGCGCGCCGGGATGTTCGCTCTGCACCGCCCTGAACGGCGACAAACTGCAACCGGGCGAGCGCAGCGCATCCACATCCAACCGCAACTTCAAGGGCCGTCAGGGCCGAGGTGGCCGCACTCACTTGGTCAGCCCCGCCATGGCAGCCGCAGCGGCCATCACCGGCAAGCTAACCGACGTGCGTAAAATTCTCGAAGGAGACGTCTAATGGATGCGTTCACCACCCTGACCGGCATCGCCGCCCCCATCGACATCCCCAACGTCGATACGAACCAACTGTGTCCGACTGAGTTCAATAAGGTCCCGTTCGGCGATCCGTTCTATCCGAAAATTCTATTCCACTATTTGCGCTTTAATGCCGACGGCAGCGAGATCCCGGACTTCATCCTGAACAAGGAGCCGTACCGTAATGCCAAGATCATCGTCGCCGACCGCAACTGGGGCGGCGGGTCGTCGCGGGAGTCGGCGGTCTATGCTTTAATGTTCTTTGGTGTGCGCTGCGTGATTGCGTCCAGCTTTGGCGACATTCACTTCAACAACTGCCTACAAAACGGTGTGTTGCCGGTGATCCTGCCACAGGAAACGGTCGTGAAAATCCGCAAGCAGCTTCACGACAACCCCGGCACGGAGCTGACGGTCGACCTGGAATATCAGACCGTGCGCGGCCCTGATAACGAGGTCTACAAATTCGACATCAATCCGGTGCCGAAACGCTGCCTTTTGAACGGCCTCGATGCCATTAAGCGGACGCAGCAATTCCAGAAAAAGATCGACGGGTTCCGCGATAAGCACCGCAGCGAAGCCGACTTCCTCTGCACCCCAGGTGCGGCTTAAGTCTAAACGTCCAAAACCCGGCGTCTGGTGGGCTTCCTACCCGCTAGCGCCGGTGTTTCGCTTATTCCATCGCAGCGACGACCAAAACGACAACGCGATCACGGTCGCCCCACCAAGACCCGTGATGACTTCCGGCACGTGCACGAACAGCTGCGCGTACATCGCAATCGACAGCGCGATGATAGCGTAGAACGCACCGTGCTCCAGGAATCTGTATTCCGATAAGCTCTCGCGCTCGACCAGCATGATGGTTAGGGAACGGACATAGAGCGCGCCAATCCCAAGACCGATGGCAATCACGAACAGGTTCCGGCTCAGCGCAAAGGCGCCGATCACCCCGTCGAATGAGAACGAAGCGTCCAAGACTTCCAGGTACAAGAAAGCGCCCAGCCCGCCTGTGACCATCGCACCGGGCCCGCTGCCGGTTTCGGCCTCGCCTGTGGAATCGAGGATTTTGCCGAGAATTTCCACTCCCAGAAAAGTCAGCAGGCCGATGATTGCGGAGCGCATGAAGACGCTACCCATTTCCTCACCGAGAGCCGAAGAGACGCCCAGCACAATCAACAGTACAAGCGCGATCTCGACGCCGCGGATCGTTGCCGACGCAGCGACCTTCTCTTCGATCCAGGCGACCCAATGCACGTCCTTCTCTTCATCGAAGAAATAGGTCAGCCCAACCATCAGCAGAAAGGTGCCGCCAAAGGCACTGATCCAGAGATAGGACTCTTCCATAATGCGGCTGTACTCGTCGGGTTGCGTCGCCGCCAACTTGACCGCGTCGATGGGGCCGATCCCGGTACCGATCATGACAATGATCAGCGGAAAAACGATACGCATGCCGAAAACGGCGATGATGATGCCCCATGTCAGAAACCGTCGCCGCCACTCGGGCCGCATCGTCTTTAGCTTGTTGGCATTGACGATCGCGTTGTCGAACGACAGGGAGATCTCCAGCACCGCCAGAACCGAACAGATGAAGAAGATCGACAGCATTCCGGAAATGGTGCCGTGATAGTACCAGCCAAGTACGGCTGAAAGCCCCAAGCCGACGACCGTGAGAGTAATCGCAAACGTAAAATATGAGAGTGTTGAGCGGGAGGTCCCTGTAGGCGCGTTCATGTTTTTTTACCCGTTTCCCCGGCAGGCATTCACGTCACGGCGCACGCCGACGCTAAGCCTGTGCTTTTCAGTGTTCGACGTTTGCTGTGGGAATAATTGTCGAACTTGGAATTGTCTCATGCATGAAACAGTCGCTAAGCACAGCCGATAGATGCATCCCCCTTGCGACGTTCCGGGCGGATCATAGCGATTTCATGCGGTACTGTCATCGCTCGGCTAATACCTTCATCGGCGGATAAGAAATACCTTTGAACTCGACATGCGAGAGCGATTATGACCAATCCGTGATAACCCTTATAACGGCTTGTAAAACCGGTACTATTCGCCACGTATCCAAGGGACATGTTTGTTGCCCGCCGCCCCACAATGAATTGCTGCGGGCCGGACGTCACATTGGAGTCGGAAGTGCCTGCTACACCAAAAACGGACAACGAAGATACAGTCCGCGGTAAGGTTACACGATTACTCAATACCGCTTCAGACCGGCGTTCGCTGACCCTCGGCTCGTTCCTCGAAAGCACGGTCGTCCCCGTCCCCCTCGAACCTATCGTCGCACCACTGATGGTGCGGCGCGATGCCAACGCGTTCATCATCGCGTTCTGGATTTTGGTTGGCTGTACATTGGGCGCGCTGTTGTTCTATGGGCTGGGCGCCCTGCTTTTTGATCCCGTGGTCAAACCCATCCTGGACTCCATCGGTCAATCCGAAGGTGCCGAAGCGGTCAAAGAACAAATCGGTGAAGAGGGCGTCTTTTGGACCGTCTTTGTCATCTCTTTTTCGCCGGCGCCTCTGCAACTTGCCACCCTCGGCGCCGGCATCGCACAAGCCAACATCGTAACGTTTCTACTGGCGATCATCTTATCGCGCGGTCTTCGGTATTTCGGATTTGCCGCGATCATGCATTTTGCCGGACGACCGGCGCTCCGTTGGATCAGGCGGCGGCGCCAACAGAAAAACTCCAACGGGATGGAGGCTAATGCCTCCTAAACCGGCAGATCGTCCACTTCGATATCGATCAGCGGCGCATACTGTTGGCCGCCGTGATTGTCGCCATCGAAGATGTCGCCTTGAATGAAGGGGCGCGGGATCGTGGCCTTGAAGGCCAGCGCCGGCGGCACTTCGTAGAACTGCACCTTATCGACCGGCACGTCATAGAGCCGCGAGATCAATTCGGCATTTAAAACCCCACTTTTCCGCACACGCTCGAAGCTCTCGGCGTCGTCAAACATGAAATCGAACGTTAGTTCGAACGGACCCGCATTTTTACTGCGGATAAGACGGACGAGGTCCACCAACTTGGCCATTGCCGATCCTCCTCCTCTATCCAATATCCACGTATTCGATCGGGAACATCTCGTAAGGGTCCCTCGGCTCGACGACGCTATTACAATTGAAACGGTAGACGGCGCCGCGCTCCAAGTACGCGGGGCTATATAGACACGCCACGCCCGTTATGAAACCGCGCCATTCCGGGATCGGTAGATGCAGCGCCTGATGCCGCGCTAGCGAGACGATTCCGGTAGCGATTTCCTGACTGGCTGCGGTGACTTCCATGACCAGTCCGATTTCGTGGGACGTGATCTCCTTGACCGGCTCTAGGGGGCCCATAACAGCATCACGTCCGAACACACGAATGTTGAAGACATAGCCATCGGCGTCGCTACCGTAGACGTTCTGCACCCGGGTATCGACACGCTCTTTCAGACGCGCCTGCCAATCGTCGATCTGACGGATAATGAACGGATCGCGAATGCCGCCGATGACGACACTCTGATACCCTGCCAGTTCCGCCCCTTCCAGTTTCACCGTGTAGCGCTCAGCGGGTAAATACTTGCCGCCACTGACGCGGACACGCCGATCGCTGATTTCTTCGTATTTGGCTTCGGTAAGATCCAGCGTACCACTGGACTCGATCAGCCGATACGGGTCGGCCGTTTCATACAGGCTATGCGCCGCGACGCTCTGCGCGCTGCACTGCATGTCGAGGCCCAAAGGTTCCATCTCGAAGTGATCCGACCGCAGGACGGCGTACATGGAATCAGGCGCCGGACGCGAAACGGCAGCCGCACCGCCACATTCCAAGATTTTGGCCGCATGCCAGGCGATACCAGGATCGACACCGAGGCGCACCGGCAGGCCCGCGAAGATCGCACAATCACTAGAGCGTCCGGCGATCACCACATCCGCGCCTTCGTCCAGCGCCTTAAGGTACGGCTCTTCGCCCATCATCCCGACGATACGCTCGGACCGCTCGACCGTTTCCGCCGTGAAGTCTAGATCGCCCAGTGGGGTCACCGCTCCGGCGGCCAGACGTTCGAGCAGGTAATCCTTTTCCTGTTCGGCCTGGATAATCGCGAGCTTGAAACTCAGACTTTCTTCCTTCGCGATCTCGGTGACGATTTGGCGCATAACCGCGACGTGCGGGCGGCCACCGGCCGTCCCGCATGATCCGATCAACAACGGAATACCGGCTTCGCGTGTTGCCGTAATCAGGGCGCGCATATCACTTTTTACGGAATGATACGAGAATGCCGTCTTACCCGATCCAAGATAGAACGGCCCCGGATCAGTGGACCCCGCATCGCAGCCGATGAAGTGCGGCTGCATCGACATGCCGCGCTCGATGGACTCCATGCGGAACCCGGATCCTAAAACACCGGTCGCCGAGATCACGCGGACTTCGATGTCACCATTTTCATTCGTAGGGTCTGGCAAGACGTTTCCTCAAGTATTGGCCGCTGTCAGCGGCGGATGCACCATACCAAATATCCGCAGGCGTTCTAGACGTCCTCAGCCGACGGCGAACAATTCCGACGTTGCTTTCAGCGCGGGCAGATTCATCGCCTTCTCAAGCCAGTCGTCCGTCTGCTTTTCGCTCATCAGATCAGAGACGGTCATTCGGTACCGCGACACAACATCGTCCAACGACATAGGGTTATTGCCGCTGCCCTTCGGCACCATGACTTTGGCTTCTTCGGTAGAGCCGTCCTTCATGTAGGCGACGACTCGAGCCGGAACGACCTCGCGGGTTGTCGCCGCAGCGATCTCGTCGTCGATGACACAGACCGTCCGCGCCGAAAGAGCACGGATTGTCGGATCCTTGACGCAGGTATCGAAATCGTCGAGCCCCAATATCAGCGGCGCGGGACGTTGACTCGTCAGGCTCAAGGACATGGCGACGGCAAACGGCGCGCTGAGTTGCGCCTGTTGCGTGTCGACCGGCTCGTTCCACGACAGCTTGCCCATAGCGGCGGGATGCACACTGACCTCGACCTTCTCGATCTCGACCGGATTGACGCCGCGCCGGGCGATGATCTCAGCCGCTTCGACAGCCGCCTGAAGGCGCGCCGTACCGGCATGAACCTTCAGCAACACACCTTCGGTGTGAAACGTCTTGCCAATGTCCTCGACAATCACGTCCACATTGAATGCGTCCGAAACGGCCTGACCAAAACCTTGCGCCCCTTCGATCACGTCATGCGGGCCGGTCAGATCGGCCTTCGCCAACAAAGCCGCTTCGACGCCCTGCGCTGCGGCCTTGCCGGCATGGATACGTTTGATGTCGGACCCGGAAACGAAGAACTGGGATAGGCCGCTCGCATAGCTGGCGGCAAGACCCAGTGTACTGTTCATACGTTTGGCATCAAAGCCGAATAACTTGGCGCACGCCGTCGCCGCGCCGAAGGTGCCGCAGGTCGTGGTGCCGTGGAAACCGCGCAGGGAATGGCTAAGCTGAATGCTCATGCCGATGCGAATGGCGACTTCGTAGCCGGCGGATACAGCGGTCAGTAGCGACTTACCATCGGCGTTGGTCATCTCGGCGGCAGCCAACGCCGCAGGCCAGATGACAACCCCCGGATGGATCAGCGCACCGGCATGGGAGTCATCCCAGTCTAGGCTGCCCGCATACGTACCGTTGACGTAGGCGGCGCGTTGCGCGTCGAGTTTCTTGTTCTCGTAAAAAATCGACGCGGTTTCCTTGCTGCCCAAACCATCAAAGGCGCGCAAAGTATCGACCGACCATGCCTTCGGTCTGCCGACGGCGGCGGCGCGGAAGATATCGATCATCAGCATCGGCATCATCTCACGCACTTTCGGGGATAGACTGTCGAACGTCGTGTCAGCGGCAAATTCGGCCAGTTGCTTAGTCGCTTGAACGGGTGCCGTCATCACTTCGCCCTCATCGTCAAGAATTCCGCCGCCGTCTCGACCGCGTCCGGTTGCATTGCCTTGGCGAGCCAGGATGACGCCGCGTCTTTGCCGACCACCGGGGAGGCCACGACCTTGAAGCGTTCCGCGATCTCGTCCAATTCCATCTGCCGCTTCCAGCAGCCCTTCGGCAGCATGACCGTTTCCGAAACGGTGCGGCCGTCCTTTAGGGTCACCGTCACGCGGCCGGCTGCATACTCGTCGGTCAAGCCGGCATCGATTTCTGGATCGACTACGCACGTGGTCCGATCGACCAGCGCTCTTACCCGCGCATCGCCCAGATGTTCGCCAATGGTATCTACGCTCAGGATCAGCGGCGGCGGCGTCTCGGACGCCAGAACGAACGTCAGGGCCGTTGTGTACGGCGCACTCATTTGTGCCTGCTGCAACGTGCCAGCTTCCTTCAGCGTCAGCCTGCCAACGATCACCGCCGGCACACCGATTTCGATGGCCTCGATATCCTCGGGCTTCACCCCACCGCGTGCGATAGTTTCTGCACATTCGATAGCCGACAGAACACGTGCGCTCGCCGCGTGCGGCTTGAACTGCAATCCCATCAAAAGGTACTCGTCGCCGAGTCCCCCCAGCACCGCATCCTCGTCCAAACCATCGCCAAGAGCCTTGCCGAAACCTTGGATACCTTCCAGCACATCGCGTGGGCCGGACACGCCTTCGGCGGCAATCAGCGCTGCTTCGACACCGGCTGCGGCGGCTTTCGCCGCGTGCAGACGTTTCACCTCGGAGCCCGACAGGAAGAACTGCGTCACACCGCCGGCATAGCTCCCGGCGATGCCCAATGCACTGCGGACGCCGTCTTTATCGAGCCCAAGTATATGCGCAGCTGCCGCAGCCGAGCCAAAAACGCCGCAGGTAGCTGTGGCTTGAAAACCGCGCTTGAAGTGACCCGGCTGCACACCAAGTCCGACGCGGATATCGGTTTCATACCCGGCGGCGGCGGCGGCCAGCATTTGCTCACCGGTCGCGCCGACTTTCTCGGCCAGGGCAAAGACACCCGGCCAAACGACGACGCCCGGATGCAACATGGCGCCGACATGGGTGTCATCCCAATCCAGACTGCCGGTGATCGTGCCGTTGATATAGGCCGCACGGATGGGATCGGTACGCTGATCCGAGTACAGGACCGATGAGATCGGCGCACCGCCCAAATCATCGAAGGCCGCTTTCACCTTGGCCAACCACGGCATGGACAGCCCAGCGATCCCGGCGCGGAAGTAATCGATCAGCGCAATGGTCATTTGGTTTTTGGCGTTCTGCGGCAAAGACTCATAAGTCAAGGACCGCACGAATTCTGCGACTATATCGGTTACAGGGGTAATGGCAGGGGGTCTCTCATACGTCATGCTTTAATTCCGTTTACTCAATCGGCACTAAAATTTTCACGCTTTCGCATCCGGACGAAAACGAAACTGAAGACGACGGTCGCGATACATAGCCCAATCGACAGTCCACTCGAGAACAGAGCATCAAGCCACTTGTAATCTGTGATCAGCAAGGCGCGCCGCAGGCTGGATTCCGCGAGCGGACTGATCAGAAAGGTGATGATCAAGGGCGCGTCCGGGATACCGAGGCGCCGCAGCACGAACCCAACGACACCGAAGAACAGCATGATCCCGACGTCATAGATGTTGCCGCGAATGGAATACGTGCCGACGATGGCGATCATAATGATGGCTGGAATCAGCATAGGCTTCGGCACCTGTGCCAGGCGCACATAGACGAACGCAAACAAACGCCCGACGCCGAGGTTCACGAAATTCGCGAAAATCAAAATCAAAAACAGCGAATAGACGACGTGCGGAAATAGCTCGAACATACGCGGCGACGGGATCGCCCCATGATAAGTCAACGCGCCGCCGATTAGCGCCGCCGTGATACTGCCCGGAATACCGAACGCCAGCAGCGGCACCAAAGCCGGGCCGACCGTCGCGCTGTTCCCGGCTTCGGCGGCGGCGACACCTTCGATCACGCCGCTGCCGATCTTTTTCTCGGGCGATATCTGCTTGGCGACACCGTAGGAAATGAACGCGGCAGCCGTTCCCCCGAGGCCCGGCATCATGCCGACGAAAGAACCTATGCAGAAGCCGAGAAAGACCTCTTTCTTGCACCGAAGAAACTCACGGAACGTCAGGCCGTCGTTCTTATCGAAGCCCTTGGCAAAGGCTTCCAGGTCGACGGCTTGCACCGCAGCCTTGGTGCGCTCCTTCAACAGATCAACGGCGTCCTCTATCATCCTCGAGACAGCGAACAGGCCGATCATGAGAGACGGCAGATAGATTCCGTCCTCGAGCCAGAAAAGGCCGAACGTCATGCGTGGCGAAGCGGAAATCGGATCGGTGCCAATGGTCGCCAGGAACAAGCCTATGGCAGCAGCCAGCATGCCTTTTGCAAAGTGTCGGCCACCCAGCGACGCCAACAAGGTTAGTGCGAGCACCACCAGCCAGAACCTTTCGGATGGACCGAACTTAAGCGCGACCAGCACCAGCGCGGGAGCCACGAAAATCGTCAGCAGTGAACCCAGCGTATCGCCGGTGACCGAGGCATAAAGTGCCGTCAGCACCGCTTTCCGGCCTTTGCCGCGTTCGGTGAGTTTGTATCCGTCATAGACGGTTGCAGCCGCGGCAGGTGTCCCTGGTGTCGCAAAACTGATGGCAGCGATGGAACCACCGAACTCCGCCCCCTTATAGATACCGATCAAGAGCCCCAGCGCCGGCGCGATTCCGAGTTGGAAGCTCAGCGGCAGCATCAGGGCGACGCCGCTCGATGCAGACAAACCGGGAATGGCGCCGATCCCGACGCCGATGGTGACGCCGATGATTGTCCATAGAAGTGTGTCGAAAGAGAAGACGAGGACTAGCGCGTCGATAAAGGCTTCGGGCTGCGGAAACATGGGCTTTTCTCAGGTTAGACCGTGAAAGGGTTCAGAAATCCAGGATGCCCATGGGCAGCGGATAACCGAGCGTCCAGAAAATGCCGAAGATCACTATCGTCGTCGCCATCACGCCGATGATCGTCGTCAGCCGAAACGGCATACCCAACAAGAAGGCTAGACCGCTCATATAGATCGGCGTCAAAATCAGATAGCCGACAATCGGCAACAGGTAGGCATAGATAAAACCGCCGACGCCGACGACGCAGACCGAAGCAATGATGCCAACGGAAATAAGTGGCCCATTGGCCGCCGCTTCCCCACTGTGGCTGTCGAATAGCAGAACGGCGGCAAACAGCGCCATCAAAGCAACGGAGAGTGTCGGGAAAAACCCCAGCGAAAACCCGTCATAGAGTTTCCGGTCGAAGTTCGGATCCTGAATAAGCCAGACGTAGATGGCCCCAAGGCCGAGGATCAGGCACATCCCCAAGAATCGGTTGGTTCGCACCAACGGAGGCTTTCCATCCTGGTTCATTTGCGTGATCTCTCGGTCTTGCGGTTTCGGTTACTTGAGAAGCTTCGCCGCTTTTTTCACGTCGGCGACCATCTCAGTATACATCTTCGCCGACTCTTCGCGCGGCGTGAAGCCAACACGTTCGCCGGATTTTTCCAACGGCACTTTCACCTTCGGGTCGGCCAGGAGCGACTCCATCTTGGAAGCAATGGAATCCGCGATCTCATCCGGGGTATCCGGGTGAACGCCGATCCAACGGGTCGTATCCATACCCTTGAAGCCCATCTGCTTGGCCGTTGGCACATTCTTCAGGCCGGCGGTCGGTACCGGGTTGTCGCTGGCAACGATAACCGCAGCAGCCTTTTCCGGAACCAGTTTGTCGGCAGAAGCGGCGACGACGCCGACGAGATCGACGTGACCACCAAGGAAATCGGTGGTCGCTGCACCAGCCCCCGGATACGGCACGAGGCGGATCTTCAGCCCGGCCTGATCCATTAATGAGGCGAAGGACACCAAGTTACCGAGCGAACCGCCTAAGGTCAGCTTGCCCGGGTTTTCGGTCGCGTATTTTTTAAAGCCTTCCCAGTCGGACCAAGGCTGGCCCGGCTTTGCCAACATGACACTCTGGAAGGCCGAGATGATGCTGATGATCTTGATCTGATCGTCCTGCACCAGTGGTGTCGGGTTGAGTGCAAGTGACAGATTGATGCTGCCACTGCCCATGAGAAGCGTATAGCCGTCAGCCGGCTGTTCGAGCATGTGCTTCCAGCCGTTAACGCCCTGCGCACCCGTCACGTTCGCCGGCTGCCACGGTTGACCAAAATGCTTTTCAGCCTGAACCGCCATCGTGCGGCCCCAACGATCGGTACCGCCACCAGCGCCGAACGGAATCACGAAGGTAATTTTCTTTTCGGGGTATTCGGCTTTGAGTTCCGGCGCAAAAGCGCCGATTGCGACAACAGCAGCGCAGGCTGCGATCATCAGTGAACGGACGTTTGGCATAGTAACCTCCCATGCATCTACAGGTATAAGGTTTTGATTTGGTCGGCGCGCGGGCCATGGCATTTCTTCGTTTTATACGGGCCACCGCCACAAGGACGGTGGCCCGGTTTTTTTACTCGGATGTCGTTAGATGTTCGGAAGACGTTTGAAGGCAAAGCTGATGTCAGGGCACCGCATGTCTCTTATTCTCCCGAGTTTCTAACCCGGTTTCGTCAGAGCGACCGGTTGTAGTTCGTGGTGGATACTGCCTCAGAAATTTAATAAACTGAAATTTATAAAATTCATATCTTATGCGGTTTTATTCATGAAGATGACTCTTGATGACCTGCGCGCCGTCGTCGAAGTGGCCGAACGGCAGAGCTTCAACCGGGCAGCCGACGCACTAGGCGTAACGCAAAGCGCCCTCAGTCGCCGCATTGCGAAGACGGAGTCCTATCTGCGTGCCGCATTGTTCGAGCGCACGACACAGAAGGTAACCCTCCTCCCGCTGGGCCAAACCTTCGTCGAACGTGCCCGAACGATCCTCAACGATGTTGATCAGTTCGATGCGGAAGTCCTCTCGATGGCGAGCGGCGCCAACACGGTGATCGAAATGTCCTGCCTAAGGACGGTCGCCGGATCGATCATGCCGCGCCTCATCCGCCGATTCCGCGACGAGCACGAACGGGTCCGCTTTCATGTTCGGGATGAAAACGGCATCCGCACGTTGGAGCGTGTCGCCAACCACGAAGTGGAGTTCGGTGTCTCTATTCAATTGCCGGAAGGTCCGGCGCTGGAATTCGAGCCTTTGGCCAAAGAGCCGTTCGTGTTGTGTTGTGCGCCCGGACATCATCTTTGGGATGACAAACCAATTTCATGGCAGGAGATTCTAGACGAGGATGTCGCGTTCATGGGCGGCACCGCAGCCAACCGCCTGCTTTTGCAATCCGCACTACGGGGACACGGCATCACCACGATGTGGAACGACGAGGTCGAGTCCTTTCCGACGCAGATGGGATTCGTCGAGGAAGGCGTCGTCGCTGCTGTCTTGCCGCGGCTGGGGATCGCTTACGGCCGCAATCCGGAGCTCTGCATGCGACCGCTTGTCGAACCGTATGTGGAACGGACGATCGGTATCTTCACGCGGAAGCATTGGCGGCCCAACGCCGTGTCGGCGCAGTTCGTCTCTTTCGTACGAGACAACTTCGTGAAGGTGTACGACGAAGTGACGAACGGCGCCGGCCAACAGTCCAATGCGGATTAGCTGAGCTCGAACATACCCATTTCCCAGTCTTGCACTTGATCGACGAGGCCCATTTCCCAGCGTAGGTATTCGCGCGAGGATTCAAGGTTGCCGTCATGGCGGTCGTGCACGAAGAACAGGAAGTCGATACGTGCGTCATCGGCCGGCACGTCGGGCGTTGCCGTGAGGGTCAGTCCGGCTTCCTTCCAGGCGTCGGGACCGCCCGGCAGATAGGCAATCCGCGTCACCCCTGCTTCGCGCAAATCGATGGCGGAAAGTTCGGCCACACCTTTATTGCCGGCGACGAGAACGACCTCGCTGTCGGCCTTGAGGCCAAGCGTCGAAAGCAGAGGCCGAATACACCAAACCGCGCCGTCGATGTGACCGTCCCGGTAAGCACCGCTGGAGCGGAGATCGACGATCGTCTTGCCGTCGAGTTTGTCGGCACTGGTCTCCGTCAGCGACCCGCTAAAGGCCGGCACGGCGGATTTGACGGCCGGCAGATCCTTGGGAGGATTACTTGCATCCACATCCAGAATGTAGACATCGTGCTTCATCGCCTTCAGCCAGTATGCCGTCGTCGCAGCGCGCAGTTTGTTATCATCACACAGCACAACCCGGGCACCGCGCACAGCGACGGTCGCATCGGTCTGTTGCACGAACTGGCCGCCGGCGACATGCACCGCACCTTCCAGATGCCCGGCTGCGTATTCCTCGGCTGTTCGGATATCGACGAGGTAGAGAGTGCGCGTCTTGTCCAGCACCCATTCCGAGAAAGTCTCCGCATCGACGATCGGCAGATCGTACTTCGACACCATTGCCGCTGCGCGTTCCTGCGCTGCGGCCACCGCCGCGGCGTCCAATTCCGGCATCTGCGCGGGGTCCTTGCCAAAATCGAGTTCGAAACCGTTCAGGCGCCAGCCCTGCGTGCCGTTGCGCAATGCGAAGATCGGATTGTTGAAGCCCGCGTTCCGCAGGTTTTCGACACCGATGATGCTGCGGGTTCGCCCGGCGCAGTTGATGATGATTTTCTTATCCGGGTCCGGCACCAATGTCGGCAGGCGGTATGGCAACTCGGCATTCGGGCACGAACTCGCCGTCGGAATGCTCATCTTCTTGAACTCCTGGGGCGATCGGCCGTCAAGGACGACGAAGTCCTCGCCGGCATCGATCATCGCCTTCAGGTCTTCGGCATCGATGGCAGGCGTATGAGCTGTGTGCTCAGCCAACTCACCGAGAAGCTTCGACGGTACGTTGACGCCTTTGAGCGCCGTAAACCCGGCGGCAACGCAGGCTTTCATTCCGCCGTCGATGCAGCGGACGTCGGTGTAGCCGAGTGCTTCCAAGCGGCTTGCCGCGCGCGCCGCAAGTTCGCCGTCGTCGTCGACGAGGCAAATCGGCACGTCCAGGCGCGGGATAAGCGCAGGCGCATCAAGCTCCAGCCTAGAATACGGGACATTGACCGGATGCAGTAGATGGTCCTCACCATACTGACCGGGTTCCCGGACATCTACGAAGGCGAATTCCTCACCTTCGACCAACCAGGCGCGAACGTTCTCTGCGCTTATGCTTTTCACTGACTTGGCTCCTATTGTTTGTGTTTTGACTTGGACGGGAATGTTTTTACAAGGTTTGGTGGGTATATCAAAAGTCCCCAGACGATCTTTTCATGCGATCTGGACGACAAACCGTCCGAAGGCCCATACTGGACGGCATCATGAAGTTATCCATCCTTGATCAATCGACCGCTGCGGAAGGTGTACCACCCGCGCAGACAATCCGCGACACCGTCGATCTTGCCGTTCTTGCGGAAAAGCTCGGGTATCACCGCTTTTGGGTCTCCGAACATCACAATCATCCGGCCATCAACGGCACGGCGCCGGAAATTCTGATGGCGGCAATCTCCCAGCGTACGTCGCGTATCCGGCTCGGCAGCGCCGGGGTGATGTTGCCGCACTACGCGCCTCTGAAGGTCGCCGAGCAGTTCCTGGTATTGGAAGCGCTTGCGCCGGGACGGATCGATCTCGGGCTCGGCCGCGCGCCGGGCGGCGACGGGCGCACGGCGCATGCCTTGAACCCCAACGCCAACGAAGACGCCAACAACTTCCCGGCCAACGTCCGGGACCTGCTGGCCTGGATATCCGGCCAGCCGCTGTTGGAAGGTCACCCTTTCAGGAGCGTCCTCGCCCACCCGCAGGTGGAAACGGTGCCTGAGCCTTGGATTCTCGGCACCTCGGATTACGGCGCGACGGTCGCCGCGCACTTCGGCGTACCATACTGCTTCGCGCACTTCATCACCGAAGGCAAAGGGGTGGAAGCAGCCTTCAAACTCTACCGGGACAACTATCAGCCGAGCGACCGGTTCCCGGAACCGGTCGCGGCAATCTGTGTCTGGGCGCTGGCCGCCGAGACGCCGGAAGAAGCGGAGGTCCTGTTTTCCTCGCGCGCTTATAGCCGGGTTCGACGCTCGCTGGGCGACCTCCGGCCGTTGCAGCCGCCGGAAGCCATCGACTGGGCGACACTGACGGATGCCGAGCGCGCGCACAGAGACAAGCTGCGCGAAGATGCGATCGTCGGCGATGCGGATTACGTCTACGGGCAACTGGAAAATCTTTCCAAGCAATACGGTGTCGAAGACGTCGTCGTGCTTACCTGGACACACAGCCAGGAAGCACGACGAAAGTCCTATGAACTTCTGGCAGCGGCTAACTCTGCGGCTTGATTCCCCGCGATTCTAAAAATCCTGGAATCTCCGCCAACGTCGATGCGACCATCACGCCTGCATCGGCCAACATCTTCCGCTTGGCGGACGCCGAGTCGTTCTCCGAACTGATCATCGCCGCCGCATGACCGAAACTGACCCCAGCCGGATAGTTCTCTTGGAATTGTCCGGCGACGATGGCGACGACCGGCTTTCGGATACCGTTCTCTTTCAGGTACGCGGCCAGCGCTGCCTCGTTGCTGGAGCCGGGCTCGCCGTAAACGACGATGGCGTCCGTCCCCTCGTCGGCCTCGAACATCTTCACGAAGTCGAGCATGGTGCCGCCGGTGATACGGTCACCGCCCATGGCGATAGCCGTCGACACACCGTAGCCGCCTTGTTTAAGTGCGAGCGCCGTCTCGCCGGTCATGCCGCCGGAACGCGAGCAAATACCGACACGACCCTCGGCATAAATCAGATGCGTCCTATCGCCGCCGATGCCGCCAAGCTTGGATTTCCCGGGTGAGATCAAACCGTTCGTATTGGGTCCGATTAACTGTACCCCCGCCAGCCTGGCCTTGGCCACGAGGTACGCGACGTCCTGACGCGCCACACCTTCCGTCGTCACTACGATCAGCCGCACACCGGCGTCGATGGCTTCCAAAACGGCGTTCCTGACAGCGGCAATCGGCACATAGATAATAGAGGCATCCGCCTGCTGTGCGTCCATCGCGGCTTTAACGGTGTTGTACATCGGCACGCCGAGCACTTGCTGCCCGCCACGACCCGGCGTGACGCCAGCGACGATCTTGGTTCCGTACTTGATGCTGTCGTCGCTGTCGCGGCTGGCTTGTCGGCCCGACAGGCCCTGCACGATGATACGCGTGTTCTCGTCGATCAAAATGGTCATTTCGCGTTCCCGGTCAGTTCGACGATCAAATTCACCGCCTCCGTCATGGGTGTGCCCTGCGGCAGATAATGCAGACCATCCAAATCCTTGGCGGCTTCGCGCGCAATCTCCTCACCTGGACCAAACATACGGATCACCACTGGGAATTTCTTCAGGTCGACCTTACGGTCCTTTAAAGCCTCAATCACCGGGGTGACGCGTGGATCAATGCGCGCCATCTGGTGGAAGTGCCAACTGACCAGCAGTCCTATGACCTTGGGGTTGTCGAGGATAACGTCGATGACGGCCCGGACCTTCTCCGGGTTTTGCGTCGACGCGTCGGTATGATTGGCAGGCCTTCCGCCCGCTGACAGGATCAGGTCGTGTTGATAAAGACTAGCGCCGCCGCCGCCGACCCAAAGGCCGATGTCGCCGTCCAATTCCTTATAGCGGACCATCCCGTGTGAAATCGTCCGGTTGGCTTCCATGACCCGGCGCTCGCCTTCTGTCAGTTTTTCGTTCTCGTTTTCATCCTCCGAGCCTTCGAACATCGTGTCCTCGGTCGCCAGCATGGCGCCGACGAGGATGGGTTTGCCGTCGGCATCAAGGGCGATGGGGTTGAGTTCCAGCATCAGCCCTTCATTGGCGACGAAGAATTCATAAAGCTTCGCCGTCAGGCGGGCGACGCCGGCCAATACCTCATTATCGAGACCGGCTTTCTCCCACAAACGGAGACAATCCCACACGGGCAATCCCTGCAAAGGATCAATATCGGCGGTGACGATGGCGTCTGGCTTGGTACGATGCACCTCTTCAATCTCGACGCCGCCTTCGGTGCTGAGCAAAACCTTCGGCGGAAACTCCTCCAGAATGAAGGACAGATAAATCTCCCGGGCGATCTCGGCCTTTCGCTCGATATAGACCGCTCGACACGAAAAGCCGTTAACGTCCGCGCCGATCATCTTTTCCGCAGCGGCAGCCGCCTCGTCCGGCGTGTCGGCAAAGGCAATAGCGCCGGCTTTGCCGCGTCGTCCTGTCGGCACCAACGCTTTAACCACCAACGGCGCGCCGATCTTCACCGCGACCTCACGCGCTTCGGCAACGGAGGATGCGGGCGCGCCATCCGGCACTGGAAATCCGGCGTCTCGTAGCGCCGCTTTGACCTTGTCTTCCGTTAAATGGTCCAAGCCGATCAGTCCTTCTTCCAGTTGGCGTCGCGCTTCTCGATAAAAGCGGCGATGCCTTCCATGCGGTCGGCCGCCGAGGTCAGACGCTGATGCCCCAGCATCTCCAGGACGAGCCCGGTTTCGATATCGGTCTGCAGCCCCGATTTGATTACCTGCTTGGCGATGCGCACCGCCTGTGGCGGGTTCCCGGCGATCCGCTCCGCGACGCCCAGCGTGGCCGCCAGCACTTCGGCTTTCGGCAGCACTTTGTTGACCATACCCCAGGCAAGCGCCTGCTCGGCGCTGAAGCGGTCTCCGGTCAGAATGTATTCGAGCGCCAATGGCGCGCCGGCCACGCGCGAGAACCGCTGCGTCCCGCCGGACCCCGGCATGAAACCGCGTTTAATTTCGGGAAAGCCGAAGCTGGCGTCCTCGGCGGCGTAAGCAAAGTCGGACCGCAGGATCATCTCCGAGCCGCCGCCGAGTGCATAACCGTTCACGGCACATAGCACCGGCACCGGGCAGCGTTCCACCGCCATGTTATAGTTCTTGATGACGTAGCGCTGCGACTGCCACTCCTCGTCGGTCATGCCGTTGCGCTCTTTCAGATCGCCGCCGACACAAAACGATTTCTCCCCGGCACCGGTGATGACGACGGCTTGCGTTTCTTTGTCGATCCCGTTGTTGATGCGTGAGAACACATCGAGAATTTCGCCGCCCATCTTGGTATTAACCGCGTTCAGGACATCCGGCCGATTGAAGCGCACGAGCAATAAGTGCGGCGATGGCCGCTCGGTTTCTAAAAATTCATACATCTGGGAAGCCCTCCCGGCTGGCATTGGTTTTCCCGCAGTGTGAATAAGCAAACAAATTCGTCAAGTAATATTGTCTTTAATTATATGCATGTTGATATTTTTCAAACATATGCCATTGTCGCTGGCAGTGTTGAATTGGAACAACCGAGGTACGCGTTGGAGATCAAGTCCCTCCGGACATTGTTGGCAGTGGTAAACCATCAAAGCTTCGTCAAAGCTGGCGATGCGGTGGGCCTTTCCCGCTCGGCCGTCAGTCTGCAGATCAAGGCGTTGGAGCAGCAACTCGGCATCACCTTGTTCGACCGCCAAACACGGCCGCCGGTCTTGACCGCCGATGGACTCAGGATCGTGGAGCAAGCCCGCCAACTGGTCGATATGTGGCAGGTCATGGAGGGTGGCGAGAGCGGCACTGTGACGCCGGGACAGATATCCATCGGCGCTGTGCAAACTGTGGTTGCCGGCATCTTGCCGCATGCCCTGAAACTCTTTCGCGCTCGCTATCCCGAAGTACAAATCAACTTGGTTGGCGGGATCGCACAAGAGTTCGAAGCCACACTCCGGCGCGGCGAACTCGATGCTGCCGTCATGCCGCAATCCAATCCGTTTCACCCTGGTCTACTCTGGCAACCGTTCTGCGAGGAAGATCTCGTGGTCGTTGCACCAAAGCGACTAGCGGGCGAAACTGACGCAGCGCTGCTGAGTTCGGCGCCGCTAATCCGTTTTCGCCAGGTCGCCTGGGGCCTGGGCAGGATCGTCGATCAAGAGTTGGAGCGGCGTGGTATTGCGACAGAAACACACTTGGAGATCGATACCATCGAAGGCATTCTTTCGCTTGTTGCGAATGGCCTCGGGGTTGCTATCTTGCCGGTACGCCGGACCTTAAAGCCGTTCCCCGCGAACGTTAAAATCGTACCATTCGGTGACCCGCCATTGACCAGGACGCTTGGCGTGCTGCAAAGAGAGAACAATCCGCGACAGGCGTTCGTACAGAACCTATTCGAAACACTATCCGAAACCGCAGCCGGATTTCCGGGCAGCGCTTCGGCGAAACACTAAAGCTAAAGGAAGGAAATACCCTAAATGCTCGACGCTTATATTTATGACGGTCTTCGCAGCCCCTTCGGCAAAATGGCCGGCGCCCTGTCGCTGGTGCGTCCGGACGATCTGCTCGGCGACGTGATGCGCGCACTGATGGAGCGCTCCGCCTTCAAGACCGACCAGATCGACGACGTCATGATCGGCTGCGGCAACCAGGGCGGCGAAGACAGCCGTTGCGTTGCCCGCCACGCCTCACTCGTCGCCGGCTTTCCGATCGAGGTGCCCGGCACGGTAATGCAGCGGAACTGCGGCAGCGGCCTCAACGCAATCATCTCTGGCGCGCACGCCATCACTTGCGGTGAAGCGGACATCATCGTCGCCGGTGGTGTCGAGAGCATGAGCCGCGCACCGTTTGTCGTCGGCAAGGCGGAGTACGCTTTTGAGCGCCGCTTGGAGAGCTACGACTCGACCGTCGGCGCGCGCTTCCCGAACCCTAAGATCACCAAAGAGTTCGGCAATGACAACCTGGCACAGACGGCCGACAATCTGGCCGTCGAGCATCAATTGAAACGCGAAGATGCGGACGCTTTTGCTTACCGCTCTCAGACACGCTGGAAGAAGGCCCATGACGACGGATTCTTTGCCGATGAGGTCACGCCGATCACGGTCCCCGGTCGCCGTAAACAGCCCGATGTCGTTGTCGACATCGACGAGCACCCGCGCCCTCAGACCGACATGGCAAGCCTGACTAAGCTGCGCGCACTCAACCCCGACGGCATCACCACGGCGGGCAACGCATCCGGCATCAATGACGGCGCAGCCGCCCTCACTGTCGCCAGCTTAGCTGCGGGCGAGAAGGCCGGCGTCAAACCGCGTGCCCGCGTCATCGCCAGCGCCGTTGCCGGCGTACCGCCCCGCACCATGGGGTATGGCCCGGTCCCGGCGTCCTTGAAAGTGCTGGAGCGTACTGGTCTCAGCCTCAACGACATGGACGTCATCGAGATCAACGAAGCCTTTGCGCCGCAGGTGCTCGCCTGCCTGAAGGGCCTGGACCTCGACTTCGAAGACGAACGCGTGAATCCGAACGGCGGCGCCATCGCCATTGGGCACCCTCTCGGCGCGTCCGGTCCCCGGATTGCCTTGACCGCCATCAATCAGCTACACCGCACCGGGGGCCGTTATGCTCTGGTCGCCATGTGCATCGGCGTCGGCCAAGGGATCGCCGCGATCTTCGAACGCGTCTGATATAACACCTGAGCACGGCCGACGCCTTCTGGGTGCGGCCGTGTTTTTGTATCCATTAATATTTGCGAATGATTCGCATTCACATTATAAAGTGAGTGGAGGAGCATTCATGCCAAACGACGTACCGGTCTATAATACGCTCACGTCGGTAGAGACGCGCCTTGTCCAAGTCATGCGGCGTTTCATGGATACCGGCCTGGATGATGGAGAGCCCATCGGCGGCGAGCCCGTCTACGCACGCATCGAAATCCCGCTGATGCGCTTCATCGATCTATTATGGAAGACGGACCCTTATGCGGTGGCGCTGCACCATCGCCTCGACTACGACGTCAGCATCTTCGAATTACAGTTTCTTTATGTCATCACGGAAAACCGTGTCGGCAACGTCGACATCGTCGGAGAACTCTTAGGCTGGTGGTTCCCCGCAACTCTGATCCCGGATGCCCGTGCGGCCTTGAACACAGTGACTAAGATTCTCAATGAGGAAAAAATACCCCTCACGTCGAGCGCGCGACTGCGCGAACACATTCTGAGCGTCTCGTCGAACCGCGTGAGATCCGGGCACCGTTTCGTACTGGGGCCCGATCCCGCGAACCTAAGCAAAATCACCAACGACAATAAAACCATTCACTGAGGGGCATTCATATGACAAACGATGACGTTCTCATCGAGGTCGACAATCTTCACGTCACCTTTCCGACCGTAGGCGAACACGTCAAAGCCGTTCGAGGAATCTCGTACCAGGTCCGCAAGGGCGAAACCGTCGGCATCGTCGGCGAGTCCGGATCGGGCAAATCCGTTTCGTCTATGTCCATGCTGCGCTTGAACGACATGGCTGGTGCCTATGTGCCGGAAGGTAAAATACACATGAACTCGGAGCGCCTCGGGCGCATCGAATTGACGTCGGCCAACGAAAAGACGATCGGCAAGATTCGCGGCCGCGAAATCGCAATGATCTTCCAGGAACCGATGACCTGCCTGAACCCGGTTCTCGATCTCAGGACGCAACTGACGGAACCGATTTTCCAGCATCTCGGCCTAAGTCAGCAAGAAGCAGAGGAAAAAGTGCTGAGGCTGCTGCGCCGCGTCCGCATCCCCGACCCGGAGGGCAAACTCACCCAGTATCCGCATAACCTTTCGGGCGGCATGCGCCAACGCATCATGATCGCCATGGCATTGACATGCGAGCCGTCTCTGCTAATCGCGGACGAGCCGACAACGGCACTGGACGTCACCATTCAGGCGCAGATTCTCGATCTCATCAAAGACATCCAGGACGAGTTCGGCATGTCGGTGCTGTTCATCACGCACGACATGGCGGTCATCGCCGAAATGGCTGACCGGGTGGTCGTCATGTTCAACGGCAAAATCGTTGAACAGGGACCGGTGGAACAAATTTTCCACGACCCGCAGCACGACTACACAAAGAAGCTGATCGGCGCCGTTCCCAGGATCGGCAGTATGAATGGCAAAGCCATGCCCGAAAAATTCCCGGCCGTCGTCGGTTGAGCCGCAGGAGCAATGAACATGTCCACATCAGAAAACCTTCTCGAAGTCCGCAATCTGGTCACACGGTTCGACATCACCGATGGAATCTTCAGTCGCCCCCGCGCCCGCGTGCACGCGGTCGAGGATGTTTCGTTCGATATCAAGCCGGGTGAAACGCTGAGCCTCGTCGGTGAGAGCGGCTGCGGCAAAACGACCGCCGGACGCACAATCGTCGGCCTTCAACCGGCAACGTCCGGGTCGATTATGTACGACGGCAAATCGGTCCGGGATCATACGGCGCGTGAACGCCTTGAGTTCTGCCGCGCCGTGCAAATGATCTTCCAGGACCCCTATTCGTCACTGAACCCGCGCATGTCGGTCGCTAGCACCTTGGCCGAGCCGATGCGGGTGCACAATCTCCATCAGGGCAAGGCCATCAACGATCGGGTCGTCGATTTGCTCAATAAGGTCAACCTGCCGACAGACTTCGCCTCTAGGTTCCCGCACGAGTTCTCCGGCGGGCAACGGCAACGCATTTCTATCGCCCGCGCGTTGGCACTGGATCCGAAACTGATCGTCTGCGACGAGGCCGTTTCGGCGCTGGACGTCACAATCAAGGCGCAGGTCATCAATCTGTTGATGGACCTGCAGTCCGAGTTGGGCTTGTCGTATCTGTTTATAAGCCATGATATGGCTGTCGTTGAGCGGATCAGTCATCGGGTCGCCGTGATGTATCTCGGCCGGATCGTCGAAATCGGCCCCAGGCAGTCAATTTTCGAAAACCCGAGCCACGACTACACTCGCAAACTCCTGTCTGCCGTGCCGGTCGCGGATCCGAAGCTGCGCCGCACCGAACGCAGCCTGGCCTCCGATGAAATTCCGAACGCGGTCCGCCCGCTCGACTTCGTACCGAATAAGGTGAACTACGAAGAAGTGAGCCCCGGCCACATGGTTGCCCGAGACGCCGCCTAGCCTACTCAAACAGCAGATACCAGCCGTAGGCCACGATGATCGCCGGTAAGGCGCTATAGAAGGTGGCCACGACGGCAGCCTTCGGCGCGACGGCGATCGCCGGGAACAAGGCATCGCCGTCGTTGGCGATGGCGTTTCCCATTTGCGCAGACAAGGGGAGTGCACCGCTCAGATACAGTGTCGTGACCATGATCTGCGGCCCGCAGCCAGGGATAAACCCGACAAGGATCGCAGTTGCAGGGACGGCCGGCGCCCAAACCCTAAAGACGGTGGCTAGGTCGATCCCACTGGCGGCAATGAACAAATCATAGCCAACAAACGCGAAGATCACCCACGCCATGACGAAGTTGGTCGTCGCCACGACGGATTGGAGAAGCGGCGTCCGGGAGTCCGCCGACGTGGTTTCTTCACCAACGAAACCGGACTTACCATGATCACCCTGCATCCACATGAGGAGCCCCAGCACAGCGCCGGCGCCCCCCAACCAGTGAGCGGGCGCTATCGATATCCCTTCCGGGAGCATGGCGTCCAGGTCGATCTGAAAGGCTGCCAGAATGCCAATGATCAAGCCGGGCACCATGAGAGCCAGCCAGAAAACTTCGGCAACCTGGCCGGGCCGGCTCATCCGCATAGGTCGGGCGCACGATAGGGACGCCCCATCAACGGAAGCTGGACGCAGGAAATCTCGTCCATGCAGCGCATCGACCGCATAGCCGGTCAGTACCGCAACGGGCATGCTGACACCGAGCACCCAGATCGCCGTATCCGGATCACGCGCCAAGAGTAGAAACATCGCGTCGCCCATGGTCGATGTCAGGGTCGCGACAACGGCACCGAAGCTCATATAGCCGCGCGTATATTGCGTGACCGCGATAATGGCGCCACCGCAACCTGGAAACGCTCCCAACAATGTTGCCACCGGCACCTGCCAGCGCTTGTTCGCATGCAGCCATGTTCCCAAGTCCGCATCCAAGGACCTTTCGACCGCCAGCACCACCATCAGGGTCCCGGCGACAAAGACCGCTACAGCAAGATAGGCTTCGCTCATGGCATCGAATGCAATCGACCACCCGCCAGGCACGCTTGCCGTGACCAATAGCAGCGCAGCCATAAGCAGTCCACGCTGACCAACGATACGGCCGCGTCGCGGGGTCGCTTGGATGCGTGGCAGCAGGAGGCTTTTCAACATATCTCTCGTCCGGTTTCTGACGATCAAACCCAGATCACTGGCTTTCATATAATGATAATAATTCTTAATTGCAATATGTGCGAATAGATATATGTTTGCCGGACAGGCATTTGATTTTGCGTGAGGCTGGAGATCGCGCCCTTTGGACAAGACGCATAAGAAAAAGCCGCCCGGCGAGGGCGGCTTCCTTAGTTTTCAGACCCGGCGGCTGCCGGCGATTGAATGGCTTAAGCGGCGTCCAAACCCAAAAGCTCACGAGCTTCGGCGGGTGTCGCCACGTGGCGGCCGTACTCGTCGGCAACGTCGACAATTTTCTTCACCAATTCGGCGTTGCTGGCTGCCAATCGGTCCTTGTCGAATTTGATATTGTCTTCAAGACCGGTCCGGCAGTGCCCCCCGAGTTCCAAGCTCCATTTATTGACCTCGAACTGAAAGCGCGAGATACCGGCTCCGGTCCAAGTGGAGCCGGGCAACACTTCCTTACTTTCTTCGACCAGGAACTCGAACAACTTGCGGCGCGCCGGTAGCGCGTTCGGGATACCCATGACAAACTGCAGATGCACCGGTGCCTTCAACAGACCCTGCTTCACCAGATTGGCGGCATTATAGAGCATCGCCACGTCGAACACTTCGACTTCCGGCTTGATGTTGTACTCGAGCATCTCCGTGGCCAGTCCGTTCACCAGTTCCGGCGGATTTTCGTAGATGTTGGTCGGGAAATTCACCGATCCTGTCGCCAGGGATGCCATATCAGGCTTGTGGAACAGCATCGCGCCGCGCGCACTCTGGTCACGGCCCCGGCCACCGGTCGAGAACTGAATGATCATGCCCGGGCAGTGCTTAAGGATACCTTCCTGCACGGCGGCGAATTTGTCGGGATCCGAACTCGGTGCTTCGTCATCGTCGCGGACGTGGATGTGGACCAGTGAGGCTCCGGCTTCGAAAGCTTCATGCGTAGATTCGATCTGCTCGGGCACTGTCACCGGAACGGCCGGGGTATCGGCTTTTTTCGGCAATGCACCGGTGATCGCCACGGTAATAATACAAGGGTCTGACATGCTGCTTCCTCTCTACTTTGATTTTGTTTGCCCAAGCAATTGTATGTTTATATTTTAAATTCACTTCAATCAATTTATCTCTTATTTGCTTGAAATTTTCTCAAACAAATAAAGTCGCCAGGGAGAACGTCGAAATGAACGTAGGTTATATCGGGCTTGGCCGCATGGGCGGCGGAATGGTGCAGAATCTCTTGAAAGAGGTAAAGCCGCTTTTCATTCACGATAGTTACCCCGAAGCCGCATCACGTTTTGATGGCTCTGATGCGACCGTTTGCGGTTCACCGGCCGAGATCGCCACCAACTGCACGCTGATTTTCCTTTGCCTGCCGTTCGCGCCCGCCGTGCGCGAAACCCTGTTCGGCGAGAACGGCATTGCCGGCGCTGTGCAGCCGGGCACGACAATTGTCGACATGACGACACTGTACCGCAGCGATGCTCTCGACATCGGCAAGGAAGCCCGGGATAAGGGCTTCATGTATTGGGATTGTCCGGTATCCGGCATGCCGTTCCGCGCCGACAACGCGACATTGACGATCATGTTCGGCGGTACGGCGGACGCCTTTGCCGAAGTGAAGCCTTACCTGGATTTGATGGGAACCGCGGTGACGCACTGTGGTCCGCTCGGCAGCGGCCAGGCCATGAAGGCGATCAACAACATCCTCTACAACATCAACATCGCCGGTCTCGCCGAAGTGTTGCCGCTTTCCGTCAAGGCCGGACTAGACCCGATGCTGGTCGCCGAGATCGTTACGTCCGGCAGTTCGCGCAGCTTCGCGTCCGAGTACTATATCCCTAAGCTGCTTGAGGGCGACTTTACGAAGGATTTCCCAATGGAAGCCGCCTACAAGGACATCGTCAACGTCCAGGAGATGGCCAAGGAATTCGGCGCGTCGATGCCGGTCACCGACGCCATGGTCGGCAGTTACGATGCAGCGATGGAAATGGGATACGGTGAGCAGCCGAAAAGCGCGATGCTGCACGTCTATGAAAAGGCGCTTGGAGCTTACTTCCGTAAGCCGGGGTTCGAAGAGGACTAATCCTCCCCGAACCCGTGTGGCCACTTACTTAAGAAAGCGTGACGCCCAGTCGTCATAGATCGCCTGGCCAGTTGCTTTCTTGATCAACGCATTGTCGGCAACACCCGGCACGTCGCCCGGGTCGGTGCCTTCGCGAAGCGCCTTATAGGTGTTCTCCATCGCCTGAATGGCGGCGGCGATCGGCACGTGCGGTTGCAAGCAGACACGGGCACCGTGCTTGCCCAGCAGATCCAGGTCGGCGAGTGCCTTACCAGGGTGCGCCATGATCAGCGGCAGTTTCACCGCCGACGTGATCGCCTTCAGATCGTCTTCGTTTTTGATACCGATGACGAACATCGCATCAACGCCAGCAGCTTCGTAGGCCTTAAGGCGCGCGATGCAACCATCCAGCCCCTCGATCATCAGCGCACTCGTGCGACCGGCGATTACCAGGTTCTCGTCGCCACGCGCTTCGAGCGCCGCTTTCATGCGGCCGACACCTTCCTCGACTGACGTGAGGACGGCCTTTTCCCCCTGACCGAAGGCGACCGGCAATTGGGTGTCCTCGATCGACAGAGCCGCAACGCCGGCATGCTCAAGTTCTTGCACCGTGCGCATGACGCTGAGCGCGTTGCCGAAGCCGTGATCGGCGTCGACCAAGAGCGGCACATTGCTGGCGCGGCAGACGCGATGGCATTGCTCGGCCAGTTCAGAGACCGACATAATGACGACATCGGGCGCGCCCAACACGACGTAGGACGCGACCGATCCGGCCAGCATCAGGCATTCGAAACCGGCTTCATTCGCGAGGCGTGCCGACAAGGGATCGAACACCGATCCCGGGTGATAGCAGGTATTCCCGGTCAGAATCTTGCGGAAGGCTTTTCTTTTTTCTGTTGCAGTAATCATTGGTTTTTCCTCATACCGCCATTAACGGGCGGTCTCCTTTCAGCATGATGCGGTGCAGATAGCGCCGCTTTGATTGATCGAAGTCGAAGGTCGCCTGATGCAAGGCACTGCGGTTGTCCCAGATCAGCACATCACCCGGCAGCCATTTGTGGCTATACTGAAATGCCGGCTGATCGCAATGCGCATACAGCTTATCCAGCAAGGCATCTCCCTCGTCCTGGTCGTAACCTTCAATGGCGTCGCAACGCATCTCGTTGAAATAAAGACCTAGGCGACCGGATTCGGGATGCTTGCGCACCAACGGCTGCCAGCATCCGTCACTGCCTTGCCGTTCTTCTTTGGACCTGGAAAGGAGTTTGCGTGGCGCGCGCCGCGACAGATAAGCGTGGAACGCACGCTTGCCGGCAATCTTCTGTTTCAGGTCATCGTCCAGACCTTGATAGGCCATTTGCAGGTTGGTGAACTCCGTATTGCCACCCTCTTCAGGGACATCGATGGCATACAGAACCGTTGCTTTCGGCGGCGTCTCCAAGTTGGAGTGATCCGTGTGCCAAGAGCCACCCCGCGCCAGCGGCGTCTTGTCGCCTGTCCGCTTATCGGTGGCGGTGTTCGAAAGTTCCTCGATCACATCGTAGCCGGGTAATCTGTAGGTTGCCGTCACCGGCGGCATTGGCTCGCCAATGTTGCGAACTGCTGTCACGAAAACGTCGGGAGTTTCGAAATGCTGGCCGCGTAAACACAACACAACGTTATCGACGAAAGCCGCATTGACGGCGGCGCGTGTTTCCGAGTCGAGTGGTTTGGAGATATCTAAGTCTGTCACTTCGGCGCCGAATTTGGCGCCGGTAATCGGTGAGATTTGCAAGGTCATTGCCTCTTATTATGGCTTGGTTGTTTCCAGAAACGGCTTTTCAGATGCGCCGCCTGCGACGACATTAGGGGTAGGGTTCACGGCCCGTCAAGCGACTGCGCCACCAAGTTCTTGTCATCATGTTCCTGTAAGGATGCAGAGTTAGGATCCCTATCCTTCTCAACAACATATGTTGCCGAAACTCCAATGAATCGCTTTCTGATCATTTTAACGGCACTCGCCATTGCGTTCACCACCACGCCTGCCGGGCCTGCTGGCGCGCAAACGCCAATTACGATCACGCAGAAAAGGCATATGAAGTTCGGTGAATGGGCGTCCGACCCGAATACCTCCGGCACTGTCGTCCTCAGCCCCAATGCGGACAGCACGAGCAGCACCGGCGGCTTGACCTCCTTCGGAGGTACGGTCCGCCGTGCGCGTTTTCAGATCGTAGGTGAGAAGAAAGCATATGTCTTCGTGACTCTGCCTTCGTCCATTACCATCCGCAAAGGCACCTCCGGTCACACCATGACCGTTGACAGTTTCACGATGGACCAGACCAATCCGATCTACCTGGGTAATAATGGCCGCAAGACCATCAATATTGGTGCAACGCTGCGGATCGGCGCCGATCAGCGGCGCGGCAATTACAACGACGACAACACCTTCACGGTGTTTGCGGATTACTGACACCAAGATCAGGCCGCAATCGGTGATGGCTTTGCGGAAAAAAAACATTTAAATTCCGCGCTCTAGCCAGGAACGGCGACCAAAACCAGCCGCGTTCGAGAGAGGCGGAACACGATGAAGGAACTATTACGCCGCCTTCGGTCTCAGGCGCTGATAACCACCGAAATGGCGTTCGGCTCGGTGCTGATTAACATCATGGCCCTGGCTTCACCTTTGTTCGTCATGCAGGTACTAAACCGGTATGTCGTGCAAGGCGTAGACGCCACCCTCTTCACGTTAACGGCCGGCGTGCTGATCGCCATCTTCTTCGAGTTCATTCTACGTCAATCGCGCATGTCCTTAGCACGGGGATTGAGCGCGGAACCGGACGCCGAAATTGCCGAACGCGCTTTTGACACCCTGACCCGCGCGCGCACCGCCGATCTGGAAGCCACGGCCCCCGAGGCCCGTCGCGAGATCGTCAACGGCACTGCCGCCATCGAGACCGCCTACAGCGGCACCAACATCACAGCCATACTGGACGCGCCCTTCGCCCTTCTATTCATCTGCGTGCTATATCTTATCGAGCCGATCCTAGCCGGTGTCGTTGCCGGCTTCGTCGCCGCCGTATATGCCGTCGGCATTTTCGGTCAGGCACGCCTACAAAAGATCACCGCCGAAGTTCAAGTCGCCACGAACGAAGGCAGCAGCATTCTCAGCACCGCGGCCCGCGAGGGCGATCTGGTACGTAGCTTTAATGCCGGTGCGTTTCTAAGGACGAAGTGGCAGCAGAATATCGATCACGTGCAGTCGCTAAGACGCCGTCTGAATATGGCCCAGGGTCTGATCCAGACCCTCACGCAAAGCGCCATGGCACTAATGAGTGTCGCCGTGATCGGCATCGGTGCCATGCTGGTGGTCGTCGGCAAGCTGGATGTGGGCGCCATGATCGGTGCCAATATCCTGGCAGCTCGGGCCTTGCAGCCGGTAACGCGGCTGGCCGGTTTAGGCGCCGCGTTTGCACGCGCCGCTCAATCTCTGTCGGCGTTCGAGAAACTCTCAGCCGCCGAGCGCGAGGCCGACGGCGGCACCCGGCTATCGTCCTTCCAGGGCCGGATCGAATTTCGCGATGTGGCGTTCACTTATCCCGGCGGTCGCGCGCCGCTTTTCGAATCTCTCATTCACACCATCGATCCCGGCGACGTCGTCACCGTGATCGGCAACAACGGCGCCGGGAAATCTACCATGGCGCGGCTACTAATGGGCTTGATCGAACCGGGTCGCGGCCAAATCCTGATTGACGGTGTCGATCTGAAACAGATCGATCCCGTCTGGTGGCGGAAACAGGTTACTTACCTGCCACAGGACCCGGCGCTGCTGAACGGCACGCTCCGCGACAACATCACGATTAATGCCACGGATATCGATGATGAAAGGCTTGGCCACGTCATCGACATGGCAGGGCTTCGGAAATTCATCGACGAAAGCCCGGACGGACTGGAAACGCGCATCGCCGACAACGGTTGGCACCTTGCCGAGGGTATTAGGCGGCGAGTCGCATTGGCCCGCGCCTTGGCAGTGGACGGCAGACTGATCGTCATCGACGAACCAACGGAGAGCCTCGACGATGAAGGCTGCCGCGCGGTCTACCGCGTCCTCGCCACCATGGCCGAGCAAAAGCGTACCATCTTCGTAATGTCGCATGACCAAGATATTGTCAAAGGCACGCATACTCGCATCGACCTCAACCGCAAACCGGCGCCGAGTATCGAGCGGTTGGGTCAAAAGCAGCTTCCGAAGCCGCTTGATCGTATTGAGGA
This sequence comes from Rhodospirillales bacterium, assembly GCA_965216765.1. GTDB lineage: Bacteria > Pseudomonadota > Alphaproteobacteria > Rhodospirillales > Casp-alpha2 > UBA4479. Next base: position 3,218,268 of record OZ244199.1, on the reverse strand, counting down.
TCACTCCGGCGACAAGGTAGCCGAACAATGACCGATGCCGTCACCGCACCGCGCCCAACTCGGGGCGTCTCGATGACCACCCACGCCACGTTCTGGGTCAGCGCGCTGGCCGTCGTGGCCTTTGCCGCGTGGGCGTCCGTCAGCACGCTCGACATCGTCGCCAACACCTCCGGAGAAGTCATTCCATCGTCGCAGATCAAGACGGTGCAGCACCTTGAGGGTGGTATCGTCCGCGAGATCAAGGTCGAAGAAGGCCAGAAAGTCGAGGTTGACCAGACGCTGGTAATCCTGGAACCCACGGTCAGCGGGGCCGATGTCGGCGAGTTGCGCGTTCGCCTGACAGCGTTGGAGACCGACATCGCACAACTAGAGGCACTCGCTGCCGGTGCTGAAACACCGACGTTTCCGGAAGCGCTCCTGACGCGCCACCCGGACCTTGTCAATGAGGCCCGGGACCGTTTCCAGACGCGGCGCCAAAAACACTTGGATGACATCAACCGTCAGGAACAAACCGTCGAACAACGTCACCAACAGATCGCAGAGATAGAAAACCGGATCAAAGGCAACGAAGAGAGTCTGAGGCTCGTCGATGAGCAGATCGGCATGAGCCAGGAACTCTTGGAGAAGAACCTCATCAACCGCTTCAAGCATTTGAACCTTTTGCGCGAGGGCAGCACCCTCAGAACCCAGGTGCAAAACGACCGATCGCAGCTGAGCCGGGCCGAAACAGCCATGGCCGAAGCCCAGGCAGAACTAGCGCAAATCCGCTCTTCCTTTGCCGACGATGTTCAAAAGTCTCTGGAAGAAACGCGTCTCAGATACCGGGAACTGACGGAAAGGGTCCGCAAGTTCGAAGACAGCCTGGAGCGCACCGTCGTGCGTTCACCAGTGCAAGGCATCGTCAAGACACTGCACGTCGTGACGGTCGGCGGCGTCTTGGGGCCGGGCGACAAAGTTGCTGAGATCGTCCCCATCGACGACCGGCTGATCGTCGAGGCGAAGCTGAAAACCCAGGATATCGGCTATGTCGCCATTGGCCAGCAGGCGGTCATCCGGCTGGCGTCATCGGATGCGGTCCGTTTCGGTAACCTTGTCGGCAACGTTGCCGAGGTCAGCCCGGACACGTTGATCGACGACGACGGGCGTCCGTTCTACCGCGTTCGGGTCGAACTGCCGCGGGACCACTTTGAAAAAGGCGGTCAGCGCTACGCCTTGTTCCCCGGCATGCAGGTATCCGCCAGCATCATGACCGGCGAGCGCACGGTTATGGATTACATTCTCGATCCGCTTTTGTACCGGATGAGCAACGCGTTTCAGGAAAGATAGAAGATCAGGTCAGATAACCGAGAAATCGCTATCGTCCAAATCCGCGCCATCGACACCCTGCAACTCGATTTCCAGGTCGGCGACCTGATCGCCGTCGGAGTCAATCTCGAGCACTTTGAGTGAGTCGTTGAAACGGCCGGACGCGGTCGCGCCGCCTGCGAATGCTTGGGTCTCATCACCAACGAAGCTAAACGATGTGACACCGCTAAATTCGATCGTGTCCTCAGCATCGGCTTTGAAGTCAGTGATCACGTCGCGGTTGCCCGCACCAATGCCGCTCTCGCCGATGGCGCTTAGGTCGAATTGGAAGCGGTCGTTACCGCCCTTGCCAGTCATGAAATCGACCTCCGAACCGCCAATCAGGAGGTCGGCACCGGCATGGCCTTCGAGACGATCATCGCCAGCGCCGCCATAAAGGGTGTCGCTGCCGCCTTCGCCCCACAGAAGGTCATTACCTTCGCCACCGAAGAGCACGTCGGCTCCGCCGCCGCCGACGAGAATGTCGTCACCCTCTTCGCCGTAAAGTTCGTCTTTGCCATCATCGCCGAATAATAAATCGTTGCCGATGCTGCCAAAAATGACATCGTTGCCGTCTTCGCCGCGCAAGTAGTCGTTACCTTCGTTACCGGTTAGGCTGTCGTTGTCTTCACCGCCGAACAAACGGTCGTTGCCCGCGCCACCCAACAGTTCGTCCTTGCCGAGACCGCCCCATATCTGATCGTCCAGCGCGCCGCCGTCGATGACGTCGTCACCGTCTTCGCCGTAGATCATATCGTTCTGGTCGCCACCGTCGATGGTATCGGCCCCGGCGCCGCCATGGATTTCATCTTCGCCGTCCCCGCCGAAAATAACGTCCTGGCCGCCCTCGCCGGAGATAATGTCATCGCCCGCGCCACCATATAGCGTGTCGTTCTGCGCACCGCCGATCAGTTGATCATCGCCGCCCTCGCCTTCAAGCAGGTCCTGCCCGCCATTACCGTTGAGAACGTCGTCACCGGCCCCGCCCTTGAGCACATCGTCGCCGGCATCCCCTTCGATCAGGTCGTTCCCGTCACCGCCCAGAAGGATGTCATTCCCGCCGCCGCCGGAAATCGTATCCGCACCGGCACCGCCGTCGACGATATCGTTACCGGCGCCGGCATCGATCACGTCATTCCCGGCACCACCATAAATCTCGTCAGCACCGCCATCACCTGCGATGAGGTCGTTGCCGCCGTTACCTTCGATGTAGTCGGCCCCCTTGCCGCCGTTCAGGATGTCGTCGCCGTCGACGGAAATATCCACCGTCGCCAAGGCGATGGCAGATTCGATAGCCGTCGAAACCTGTCCGCTGTCGGCATCCGTCTCCGTCGCCACCGCCGTTACCTCTAGCGAGAAGCTAGCCGTTCCGTTCGGCACCGTGATGGTTAAATCATCGAGTTCCGCCTGCGTCAGCATGACCGCGCCGGGCCCATCTTCGGCACCCGCCGACAACGTGACACCTGCGGGCAATCCTTCGATACGAACCGAGAGCGTTTCCGAACCGTCGGTATCTGCCAACAATGCGGAAATGGAAAGTGCCGCGACCAAAGGTCCCGTCGGTGAGCCGTCACCGATGATCGTGTCGCCTTTATCGCCGCCATTGATGGTATCGTTGCCGCCGTAACCCTGCAGCGTGTCCTTGCCCTCCGTACCGTCGATGACCTGATCGCCCGCGTTCGAATCGACAAGCGTGATATCGCCGACGACAAGGCTCGGCGCATCGGCAACTGCGTCGACGACGACGGCACCCGCGACCGCTTCCGAGGCCGTTTCCTGACCTGAAGAAATACTCGTTGCCGTTGCGGTCACGTCGATTGAAAAGTCGGCCGCACTATCGGCGGGTGGCGTCAACGCCAGTCCGGCCAAGTCATCGGCATCGACCGTCCAGGAGCCGTCAAGGTTGTCCGTCCCAGCAGACAGCACGGCACCCGCCGGCAGACCGGAAATCGTCACCGAAAGATCGAATAGATCGGGCGAATTAGTGACAGCGGCAGAGATATCAAGCGCAATGGCCGTATCTTCATCGCCGGAGACATCTCCGACCGAGACCACAATCTCGGGTGTCAGGAGTCCACCCGGCACCACCTCGCCAGTCACGGAATCGATCACCGTGATGTCGATGTCCTCGAAGTTGCTGACCGTTAAGCCCAGCGCCGCGAAAGTGTGGCTCGGGCCGCTCTTCGAATTTGCGTCGGCGTTATTGGCGATGAACGCGGACAGATCCAGAAGATCCTGAAGGATCGCCGGATCCTGTAATTCGTCCGTCTCAACCGTGATCTTAAGGGTGTCCGTGCCGAACCCTCCATCGGTGACGTCACCGACAATGTCTTCGAGGTCAGCGCGTACCGTATCGTCACCGTTACCCCCATCAATGACATCGGCACCCGCGCCACCAATCAGCAAATCGTCGCCGCCGCCGCCCTTCAGAAGGTCCTCACCGTTGCCGCCACGGAGTTTGTCGTCACCACCGTTGCCGCGCAGCGTATCGTCACCGCCATTGCCGCGCAGGTCGTCATCGCCAGCGCCGCCGGACAGCTTATCTTTGCCACCACCGCCGTGCAGAAGATCGTCGCCGTCACCACCGGAAAGGTCGTCTCTGCCTTTTCCGCCGTCGAGGATGTCGTTACCGGTGCCCCCATCGAGCGTGTCGCGGCCATACCCCCCATATAATTCATCGTCGCCGTCTTCGCCGTATAGGGCATCGGCGTCCGCATCGGAAACCAGCACAGTCTCCGTAACCGGGGCGAACGAAAGATCGATAACAACATCGTCGAAATCATTATCGCTCCAGTCCGACGGCAGGTCTTCAAACTGTAGGCGCAAACCACCATCGCCATTCGAAGATGACTGCACGTGAATGTCATCGTCGCCGTTGAGTTGCGTATTCGTGCTTGTCGCCGCCGAGTGATAAACGTCGCCTCGGACACTCTTTGTCCATCCCCAGTCGTTGACGTAGACCAGTTCAGGCTCGTCGCTATCGACGGTGGCTTGCGAGCCGTCCGCGTTGCGGAATTCGAAATGGCCGTCATCCATTCGATTGAAATTGTTCCGGCTGGCGCCATCGGCAACGATAAACACGCCGAAGTTGTCACCCGAAGACAAATCAAGGTCGACGGCGGTGCCGGTTTCTGTGCCGTACCAGCGGCTATCGGAGGCATCCTGGAAAACGATCTCGACGTCATAGATCGAGCCGTCATCGGCGATCTTGTAAATGCCGACCGTGTTCCTGTATCCCGCTTCCTCACCAACGAAGGTCATGGTCACAGCGTGGTCGTTCTGCAATTGGAAGTGCGCCGGATCGATTCCAAGCGACGGTGTTTCCGTCAGTCCGGACAGGTCATGTTCGACCGTTTGCTCGACCTCGATAAATGTCTTTTCCTCGCTGCCGCCGATCAGCACATCATCACCGGCGCCACCGGATAGAGTATCGTTGCCGGCATTACCGAAAATCTCGTCATCAAGGTCGCCACCGACGACTACGTCATCGCCGCCCTTGGCATCGTAGGCTTCACCGGAACCATAGTCCGGATCGTCGTCCGCCAAGACCACCGTTTCGGCAGCGTCAGTGAACAGTTCCGGCGGCTCCACCCCCACGACGGAGATGTCATCCAGCAGACCGCCCCGCCCGTCATCTCGGCCGACGGCACGAAACTCGAGCCGGGTCACATCACCTGCACCTTCAAGCTCATAGGTGAAGGTCTGCCAATCGGTGCCCCAGCCGCCGCTGGCAGTGATAGTGTCGATGACTTCGCCGTTCCAGATCACCTCAATCCCGTTGGATGATGCATGGCTGAACGGCGGCGCAGCGTAGCTGAAGCTCAGTTCAAACGTCCCGGCTCCGCCGGTGGGAATGTCCTGAAAGATAGAGCTATTGGTATTGCGGCCGCCGCTGCCATCCAACTCAATGTAACGGTTTCCATCCGCAGCAGGTGTCCACGGGTTACCTCTCTCAATATCCGGTCCAGGGCCGGAAGAGGTTTGCCACCCGCTCAATTCTGCGTTGTTGCCGTGACGCCCGCCGAACCGGTCGTGGCCGAAGCGATGGCCGTGTCCACGTGAATAGCTTACGTCCTCAAAACTGCCATTTTCGACAAGATTGACGCCGTAATTCGTCTCGGACATGCCTGGAAACCCCTTAGACCCGAAGAAACGGCGCTTTGAGCACCCGAGTCATCAAAACCATTGAAAGAACAATGGTTTTCTAAAAGGGCAACCTGACCGAACCCTTACACTTCCCAGATTGCATCAGGCCGATTATGAGCCGGTCTTTGGTCAGACACCGGGGATCAGATTGCGGACATCATCGCAGGCTTCCAGCGTCTTCAGTCCGGCGCACATTTTCTCGACCTGATCAACCGAAAAGACCGGCGCCAGAAGTCTGCGGAATTTATCTTCGATCTCGGCTTCGGGCGCCGGTTGCTGGCTGGTACCCTTTCTATAGAGCACTTCCGAACTGAAGCTTCGTCCGTCCTTGCACGTGACGTCGACACGCGCCGCTAGGCGTAGGCCGGAACCGGGTTCGTCATACTTGGGTTCAACCTCGATGGCGATCTTCGGCAGGAAAGCGGCGATATCCGCATCCGAAATCCTTGGCTGCAGCATCTGAGCAGGGCCGAGGTGTCCGTCGATAGCCCGCACCGCCATGCCGTAGCGCAAGCTCATTTGCGCCGCCAAGGGACTGTTTTCCGGGCTGGGTACATACTCCCAACCACAGTGATGCAAGGTGTTGTCGCTGACATGCGCGGTGATGGTCTCGATATCGTCGGCGCTGATGCCGTGCTCGTCTAGAATATTACCGAGTGCTTCAGATCCCGAAAGGCTGCCGTTGGAGGCGGGACTCAATTTGAACGACACATCCAACAAATGCCATTTCTTCCCGAGGTTCTCGGCCGCACTGTTGCCCGGCTTGCCGCCTGTGAATGCATCGAACAACAGCCCGTATCCGGGGTCGAGCGGATCGTCGACACCCGTAAAACCGACAGCGGCGAGGTCGGTCGCATAGACCGCACCCTGAGCTGCTCGGCCACTATGGAAAGACTTCGTGTTCGAGCCGCGCTGCACCGCCATGATACCGGTCGACGTCGAAGCCGCGATCCCTAGTGCATAGAGCGTCTTCTCCAAATCGAACCCTTTTAGCCGCGCCCCGGCGGCGGCGGCGGCAACAGGCCCCAACACGCCCTGCGCATGCCAGCCGTTCCGGAACAAGTCGCCGTCGAAGGCCAAGCCGGCGCGCACCCCCAACTCGTAGCCGCCTGCCGCAGCTTCCAGGAACTGCTTACCGCTGACCGGTTCGGTCGAAGCCGCCGCCATGCCGATAAGCGCCGGAAAGATCGCCGGCCCCGGGTGAAGGACAGCGCCGGTGTGGACCTCGTCGAATTGAAAGGCATGCCCGGCCGTACCGTTGATCAGCGCCGACATGCCCGGCGACGTTGCGATGTCCGTCCCCCACACGCGTGCTGGCCCTTCCGGGAATTCCGGCTGCATACCGGACATGAGGGTCTTTACCTGGTCCAATCCGTTACCAAGAACGACACAGGCGATGGTGTCGAACAGGCACATGCGGAGCTTGGCGATCACCTCTGCGGGAAGATCATCATAGGAGAGTTCGCTGGTGAACGCTGCAAGGTAACGGCTTAGGCCACGCCCCTCTTCATCGGGATAGGCCGCAGAGGTTCCGTCCGCTGTCAACATTGGCGTGTCCATTACTCACTCCTTGTATGCGATGCCGGATAGCGTGGCCGAACGGCCGCAAGCCCGGGCAATTGAGATGCTTCCTGTTCTTCGCAGGTGGTCCGGCAAGTATGGCGTATGGCAACGCATCGGCAACCCGCGATCCGAAAAAAAACGCAGTGTGCCGCTCTTAGAATACAAAAAAGCAATAGCAGGTGAAAGAAGACGGGGGATGTCCCCCGACCGCTTAATCCGCCGTCAGCGAAAAGGTCAGCTTGGTGCTTTCGGTGAAGATGCCGCCCCGGTCGCCCGGCGTCAGCTTGCCGTAGCGGGGTTCGAACACCGGCGGCAGCGGTCGTCCGCAATCCGGCGCCAGCCAGAGACGCAGCAGATGACGGCGGCGCTCCGGTTCGGGCCAATCCTCGAAATCCGTGCGTGCGTGTAGGATCTGATGATTATGCAGAAGCTGAATATCACCCGGCTGGAAATCCATGCTGAGGTAGAATTCAGGATCGTTGCAGAGCTGATCGAAGTACGCCATGGCCTCGACTTCGATGTCGGTCAGGCGGCGGGCTTCCGGGAATAGTTCCTGTGCCGAACGGATATACTGGCCGACGTAGATTGTCGTCAGTTGGTCGTTATACCAGTTGAAAACCGGCACATCGAACCACGGCTTCATACCCGGCGGGATTTCACCGCGGCGGTCCGTCGGGAAGGCATTGAACAAGGCGCGCCACAGGTCGGGACGGCGTTCATACATGACGTCGTGCAGGGTCACCGAGCTGACAATACGGCTGGCGCCGCCAGCCTTCGCCGCATTCAGGCACAAGAGACCGACGATATCTACGCTATCGGTATGGAATTCCAATTCGCGGTTGGTCTGATAATAGCGCGTGGTTGGGTCGTTGATATCTCGGTCGATGTCACGCACATGGCCCAACAGGTGCCCCTTGGCGTTGGATGGGCGGAACGAACCGATATATGAGCCCATTCCCAGATATCCGACCGCAGCTTCCGTTGTCGAATACCGTTCGACGGGAAAACCGCGCAGCAATACAAACCCACGGCCTTCGACGATGTTCTTGAGAATCATCTTCAAACGCGGCCCCAGCGTCGGCAGCACGAACGTCTCGGGGCTGATATCCGCCATGCTGAGATCGTTCTCCGCGTGCGCCTTGATCGCGGCATCCACCTCGGCGATTTCAGCCTCGGTCAGGTGCTCGATCCAAACGTCCGAGTTCGCCATTTCGGCACCACGCCATGCCCCCGGTCCACCGACCGGTCCAGGAGAGGTTTCTGAGGTTCCTTCGAAGGTTTCTGCGAGGGCTGCGCTTGTCATGTTCACTCCAAATCGTCTTTGGTTTTGTTGAGCCGGAGCATCTCAGCAGATCATTTATTTGTCTATTTTAATTTTTCCATTGATTGATAGAATTGCTTTATGAATTCAAATATCACATTGCGACAACTTCGCGCCTTTCTGGCAGTGACTGATATGGGCAGTTTCACAAAAGCGGCCGGACATCTGAATATCACGCAGTCGGCGCTGACCACTGCGGTCAAAAATCTCGAGATCGAATTGGGTCTAAAGTTGTTTGACCGTACCACGCGCCAAGTCGAACCCACGGTGCATGGTCGGCAGTTCGCCACTGTGGCGCACCGTTTCACCGAAGACTTCGAACGCGCCGTTGAGGACATGCGCGCGCACGCCGAACGTCAGCAAGGTCAGGTTGTCGTCGGTGCAACGGCGACGATGATCACATCCGTCCTTGTTCCGGCCCTCAACGAGCTTTCCGCGCGCTATCCCGGCATCCGTGTTCGTCTTGTGGAAGTACTGACCGGCGAGGCCATCGAGCGCGTCCTTGCCGGCGACATGGACATCGCCTTCACGACGATCGCACCGGCCGACGCTGAGTTGAACACCATCCCGGTGATGCGGGACGAATTCGCCGTTGTCTGCGATGCGTCGCATCCGTTAGCAGGTGCAAGCAAGGCGCAGCCTTGGGAGGTGTTTCGGACCTATCCAACAATCAGCCTGCTCGGTGAAAGCGGCATCCGGAATATTCTGTCCGGCCACGAGTCCGGTCAGGAAGCGATCCGCCAACTGACCTATGAGGTGTCATCCATTGCCGGCCTTACGCGCATGGTCCGCGATGGTCTCGGCATCTCGGCTGTACCGGGGTTCATCGCCCACACCATGGCGGCGGATGGTGTCTGCCAAGTGCCGTTGCGCCCGCCGGTCTATCGCACGGTTTCGCTGATATCGCGACCGGGTAGATCACCAACACCCGCGGCCAACGCGCTGGTCGCCGCCGCCCTCACACAGCTCCGCAAGCTGAGCGGGCACGGCGTCGACATTCCCGTCACCGAAGCACAGCTAACCGAGGCCGGTTTCGACCTTGGCTAGCAGAATCACATCTGTGTCGTGACGTAGCGGGTTTCCAGATAGGCTTCGACGGCCTCGGAGCCCCCTTCGGTGCCGTAGCCGGAGTCTTTCACTCCGCCGAACGGCACTTCCGGCAGCGCCAAGCCGACATGGTTGATGGTCATCATGCCGCTTTCGACTTCCATGCCCAGACGCCGAGCGGTCTCGCCCGATGATGTGAAGGCATATGCGGCCAAGCCATACGGAAGGCGGTTGGCTTCGGCGAACATGTCATCCGCGCTCGCATACCGATTGACGATTGAAACCGGACCAAACGGCTCTTCATTCATCATCGCCGCTTCCGCCGGGACGCTAGTCAGCACCGTCGGCTGGAAGAAGTAGCCCTTGTTGCCGACACGTTCGCCGCCCGTTGCCACCGTCGCACCCTTCGCCGTTGCATCGTTGATCATGTTCTCGATCGCCGGAATTCGCCGGTCATTGGCAAGCGGCCCCATGTCCGTGTCCGTGTCCAGGCCATTGCCGATTTTCATCTTCTCCATCGACGCGACGAAGCCGTCGATGAACTTGTCGGCAACCCCTTCCTGCACCAGGAAGCGCGTCGGCGATACACAAACCTGGCCGGCATTGCGGATCTTGGTGCCGCTCATGATCGCCACCGCTTTGTCGATGTCGGCGTCATCGAAGATCATCACCGGTGCGTGGCCGCCCAATTCCATGGTCGCGCGCTTCATGTGCTGACCGGCGAGTGCCGCGAGGTGTTTGCCGACCGGGGTCGATCCGGTGAAAGAGATTTTACGGATCGTCGGGTGCGGGATTAGGTACTCGGAGATATCCGCCGGCACACCATAGACGAGGTTGATCACGTCCTCTGGCACGCCCGCGTCTTCGAACGCCTTGATCAGCGCGGCAGGCGACGCAGGTGTCTCTTCCGGTGCCTTGACGATGATCGAGCAACCCGTCGCCAGCGCCGCCGACAACTTGCGGACAATCTGATTGATCGGGAAGTTCCACGGAGTAAATGCGGCGACCGGACCAACCGGCAGCTTCACCGTCATCTGCGTGACACCGGGAGCCCGTGCCGGAATTACCTGACCGTAGGTACGGCGGGCTTCTTCGGCGAACCAGTCGATAGTGTCGGCACCGACCTGGGTTTCCAATTTAGACTGTGCCAGCGGCTTGCCCTGCTCACGTGTCATCAGCCATGCGATGTCGTCGAGACGTTCGCGCAACAGGTTCGCGGCCTTGCGCATGATCTGATAGCGTTCGAATACAGATGTCTTGCGCCAGACCTCGAAACCACGCGCCGTCGATGCCAGAGCTTCATCGAGGTCGGGGCGCGTTGCCATCGCCAGGCGGCCAATCTCTTCTTCCGTTGCCGGATCAACGATCGGCAGCGTTTTGCCCTCTTGGCCGTTGCGCCATTTGCCGGCGATGTAGAGTTTTACGTCGGGATAATTTGTCATCGTTCGAACCGTCCTTCTTGGTGGAGTATCCAATCCGCGCGTGCCGGGGACATCATGGTCTGGCGCACAAAAAGCAGCGGATTGAAAAGCAATACGTCGAATTGAAGGTAAGCCTTAGCGGATCGCTATCGGCGAAACAACTGGCGAATTGAGACGACCCTAGGCTAGAGCTTGGGCACCTTGATGAGGACCGCCTTTTGGCGAACAAGAACACCATTTGGGTGCATGATTTCCCACGCCGTGCTTCGCGGTTCAGATGCAGGAATCTTCCGTTAGCCGGTTCGCGTGCGAATAGCGCCTAGTCGTCGCAGGCGATGGCTTCTCCTGCCTTCACGACGCGGTAAGACGGCGCCGCGAAAATCGGAATGGATTTCAGGCCAGAGCCGGTGAACATCAACACCGTTCGTGCGTCCCTATCGACGACGCCCGCCGATATCGCCGCACGTAGACCGGCAATAGTGGTGCCCACTTCAGGGCATGGGAACAGACCTTCCAAGCGTGCGACTTCCTCGACCGCCGCAACGCAGTCCTCGGTACTGACACCGATGGCCGCGCCCCCGGTCTCGCGCACGAGTTCCAGCACGGCCTGATCGCCCGGCGGGCGCACCGACTTCAGCCCGCCCGGCGGCACGTCCAAGTCGGTCCAGATATCGGCATGATCGGCGCCTTCGACAAACGCCTTCACGATCGGTGCACAGCCTTCGTACTGTACGACGATTAATTTCGGCAGCGGTCCCGTGGCGATCCAGCCCAGCGCCTGCAATTCACGGAAAGCCTTATAGATCGCAACCGCGCCCAGGCCGCCACCTGTCGGGTAGACGATGGTGTCCGGCAGTGTCCAGCCGAACTGCTCGGCGATTTCGAGCCCCATGGTCTTTTTCCCCTCAAGGCGGTGCGGTTCCTTAAAGGTGGAGACGTTAAACCAGCCTTTCTTTTTGGCAGCCTCGGCGACCATTGGACCGGACTCCTGCCACGGTCCATCCAGCATCACGGTATCGGACCCGGAGAGCCAACTCTGGCACAGGCTTGCCGGCAATACGTCCGAAGGAATGACATTGACGCAGCCGAGACCGGCGCGGGCCGCATAAGCACCCCACGCCGCGGCAGCATTGCCGGAACTGTTCTCTATAACGTGCTTGATCCCCAGTTCCCGGCAGCGTGTCGCGGCAACGCTCGCTCCCCGATCTTTGAAAGTGCCGGTGGGATTCCGTCCCTCGTCCTTGACCCATAGATCGCTGCAATCCATAGCCGACGCCAAACGCGGCACCGCCAGCATCGGTGTCCACCCCTCACCCAACGTCACCGCGTTCTCAGGATCGTCCACCGACAACAACGGCCAGTAGCGCCACAGACTATTCGGCCCAGCAGTGATGCGATCGCGGTCGAACGATGCTGAAAGGCGCGACAGATCATAATGAACTTCGGGGAAGTCACCCGGCTCGAATGCCGTTTGTACGCCATCGGTCACGGGCGCGCCCGATTTCCAGCATGCGATGCGCTCGACATAGCTCATAGCGGTACCCTTTCCAGCAATGCGCCCAACGGCGTCAGTAGTTAATGGATTCTCCGATACCACCGTCCACGGCGAGGCTTTGGCCCGTCACCACGTTGGCAAGCGGCGAACAGAAGAATAGGACGGCGTTGGCGATGTCTTCTGGCTGCGTGAAGCGGCGCATGGGAATGGCTGCTTTTTTCTCTTCGGCAATTTCCTCGATGCTGACACCCGCGTCCTTGGCATAACGGGTGAAGCCCTCGATCATTCGGTCTGTCGCCGTTGTCCCCGGAACGACGCAGTTGACGGTGATGTTGTGCGGGCCGACGAAATCACCGAAGGCCTTGGTAAAGTTGGCAACACCCGAATTGACGATACCATTGGTTATTCGGTACGGCGACGAGATGCGCGCCGTCATGCCGCCGATATTCACGATCCGGCCCCAGCCGCGTTCTCTCATATAAGGGAACGCCTCTCGCGCAGAGCGGATGTAAGCCATCAGTTTGACGTTGATGTGGTGCTGCCACATCTCATCGGTCTGCTCATCGAAGGGAGCCCGGACGGACGACACGGCATTATTGACCAGAATGTCGATACCACCGGCCTTTTCTGCGGACTTTTTTACGAACGCGACGACATTCTCATTTTTGCTGACATCGGCGACCATCGGCCAGCACTGCACGCCTTTGGCGCGGATTTCTTCGGCCGTCGCTTCCAGCGTCTCAATCGTCCGGCCGCAGATAGCCACGTTCGCACCCTGATCGGCGAACATCAGCGACACCGATTTGCCGATGCCACGTCCACCACCCGTCACCAGTGCGACCTTGCCTTTGAGTCCGAAATCCATCGTCTGTTTCCTTCTTACTTAATTGGCCGGAGAGTTCCGTTTCAAAGCCGAGACGCTACCACACCCGGGTGGACTTTCACCAACGTCACCGGCCTTGTTGTCTCGGTTTGGCGCCGCTGGTCGTCAATCCAGTTGAAATACTCTACTATTTTCCCAACGCCACTTGGCATCCAACCGGAAACACGCGAGACCAACAATGAAACCCGCCAATCTGCTGTTCCTCATGTCAGACAATCACCAGCGTAATTTCACCGGCGCTTATGGGCATCCTATCGTCAAGACACCAAACATCGATGCCATCGCCGCCAAGGGCGTGAAGTTTGAAAACGCCTACGCCAACAGCGCCGTCTGTTGTCCGGCCCGGGCTGCGCTCGCGACCGGGCGCTATCCGCACCAGACGGGATACTGGGACAACGTGCTGGTTTATGACGGCAAGGTGCCAAGCTGGCACAAACGCCTCCGCGACGCCGGCCACACGATCACATCCATCGGCAAATTGCACTATATTGGCGACGATCCCGAAGACGACTACGGCTTCACGGAATCCAAACTCGCTATGCACATCGTCGAGCGAAAGGGCGCGCTGTTCGGTTTGCTGCGCGCGGTCGACGATGGCGAACAGATACGGCCGACGCCCCGCGCCAACTATAAGAAAATCGGCGAGGGCGAATCGGACTACGTTCTTTATGACCGCGAGATCGCGGACACGGCGTCCGACTGGCTTAAACAAAACGGGACCGGCGGCGACAAGCCGTGGGCGCTAAAGGTTTCCTTCGCGGCGCCGCATCCGCCGTTTACCGTGCCGAAGAAGTTCATGGATATGTATGACCCTGCCGACATGCCGCTGCCCGCCGCTTTCGACCGGGATTCAGCATTCAACCATCCGGCGCTCAACCACATCATCCGCGTGCATTCGTTTGAGGCTTTGGCGGACGAGGCTTTCGTGCGCGAGTCCGTCGCCGGTTACTGCGCGCTGATTTCGCACATGGATGATCAGGTCGGCAAAGTCGTGAAAACGCTCAAGGAGCTTGGCCTCGATGAGAGCACGCGTGTCGTCTACATCAGTGATCACGGCGAAGCGGTTGGCCAACACGGTCATTTCGGCAAGAGCGTACTCTACGATCACTCTGTCACGGTACCGATGGTCGCCTGCGGACCGGGCATCGAAGCCGGAACCAGCATCTCCGATCCCGTCTCGCACGTCGATCTGTTCCCGAGCTTCCTGGAAGCGTTCGACGTACCGCTGGCACCCGAAGATGCGGACCTGCCCGGTACGTCTATCTGGCAGGTCGCAGCGGGCAGCGTGGCGACACGTCCTGTCTTCAGCGAATACCATGGGCATGGATCAAAAAGCGGCATGTTCATGCTGCGTGACGGCGAAATGAAGCTCATATATCACGTCGGCATGCCGAACGAGCTTTACGACCTGGCGAACGACCCGGACGAATTGAACGACCTCGCTGATGATGCGGCATACGCCGAAACTCTCGCGGCCCTCGAAGCAAAGTTGCGCAAGATCGTCGACCCCGAAGAGGCCAACGCCCGCGCCATGGCCGACCAAAAAGCGGCGCTGGAACGTAACGGTGGCGTCGAGGCGATCCTGAACCGTGGCAGCTATGGCTTCAATCCGGTACCGGGCAAGGAAGCAGACATCACGGAGTACGATTCCTCCTCGTCTCCCTGACGCGGTTATCCTTTCTGTCTTGGCGTCGGCGCCCTTACACATCCTTAATTTGAGTGCAGTCGGGGAAATGGTGACAATTTCCTGACTCAGATCAATGCCGGTGACGACCAAAGCGCGCAAGCTAAGTCAGAACCCAAAAAGGAGAATCGCCATAATGACTCACACCCCACACGAACTCGCCGAAGAATTTCCGCAACACGCAGATAAAATCCACACCCTCAAAGAGAGCGATGCCCATTTTGCGAAGTTGAGCGAACGCTACCATGATCTGAACAGAGAGATTCACCGTGGCGAGTCTAACGTCGAGCCAATGGATGACATGCATTTGGAGGAATTAAAGAAAGAACGCCTCGTCCTCTTGGACGAAATTTCCGGTCTCCTTCAATAACGCAACTATCTTGCGACGGAGATCATTCGGCGAGCATAAAGAAAGCCCGGGCCAACGCGATATGGCCCGGGCGTGAGCGCCTTGGATATTACCCGGGAGTCCGTATTAGAAATCCGACGTCGAAACCATCTGTCCGGTTTCAGCGGACTTCAGAATTGCTTCTAATACCGAGATATTGTTAACGGCTTCTTCTTCGATGACAGGGAAGTCGACGGTCCCCGCAACCGCATCGGCGAAGCCTTCCAGTTCCGCCTTCTCGATATCGAAATCTCCGAAATCTTCGATGCTCTCCTCGCCGCCAAGCATGCGGACGGCGAGCTTTTCGTGACCGCGCAATTCCGCCCAGCCCTTTGAGCAGAAACAACCGAAGCGCCAGATCTCGCCGGTCGCCGCCATGCTCGATAAGAAGCCGGTGCAACCGGACTGAAACTTGATCATCAGCGCTGTGGAATCATCCATCGGGATATCCAACACTCGGCGCTGGCTGATCGCGACGACATCCGTCGCCAGCCCACCGAGAGAGATCATCAGGTCGGTCATATGCAGTCCCCGACCCGTCATTGAACCGGCGGGGCTTTCTGCCGACGTCGAACGCCAACTGTCCGGCGATTTTTGGAAGCGGTAACCCGAGCCCCCAGAGAAATTGGCCTCGAACTGCAAGATCGTTCCCAACTCACCGCTATCGAGCATGTTTTTCAGCTTGGCGATGGCCGGCAAAAAACGGCGGTTTTGACCGACGCAGAGTAGGACATTGTTATCGCGACACGCGGCGAAAGCCTTGCGCGCGTCTTCTGCCGTCAGGGTGAGCGGCTTTTCGCTGAAAACGTGCTTGCCAGCGGCTGCGGCTTTTTCAATTTGGCCCAGATGCTGGGAATGCGGAGTCGCCAGAACGATCGCGTCGATATTCGGGTCCGCCAGAACCGCATCAAGGTCGTCGGTCACGGGAATCCCGGTTTCTTGAGAGAAATCAGCGACTTTCGTGACCGTCCGTGTCACGCCTTGCGTGATCGCGATCTTATCGCTTTTGCCGTGCACAGAACGGACGAGCGTAAGTCCCCAGCCACCCATTCCGACGATTGCCGCTCTAAGCATATGATGCCTCCCCTTGGCCTTAATACTGGACTCAAATCCAAGCTGTTTCTCAGAATGATCTATTGTTTCATGTAAATATATTGTCGTTGTGCGATAGGCAACCCGAATTGGGTCGGCATTCCCGTACAAACAAACGGCAAAACGGTACGCATAGTGAAATCATATTTCTCTAATTTGACACCCATCGGCTGGAAATATTATCCTGAGGCGTCTCCGTCGTCCCAGGATGCGAGCGCCCGGGCTCTCCCGGAGCAGCGGCGTGCCATGGCCGACGGCAATCAAATTTGGGGAACCGCCGATGGACATTCGTGCAATTGATGGCGACTTTGGCGCCGAGGTCACCGGGATAGATCTATCCAAGGGCATTTCGCAAGAAATGGCGGCGACGCTCCTCAACACGCTGCACGAATACGGCATCATGGCGATTCGCGATCAAGATCTATCGCCGGAAGAACAATGCACGTTCACCGAAATCTTCGGCCCGCTCGACATTCACCACTTAGCCGAAGCGACCTTCCCCGATTTTCCGCAGGTCCGCGTTCTCACCAACGTCAAAAAGGACGGCAAACTGATCGGCCAATTCCGCGGCGGCCATTACTGGCACACGGACATCACCTATACCGACAATCCGGCGCTGGTTACCGTTCTGCACGGCAAGGAATGCCCACCCGAAGGCGGCAACACGCTATTCGCCAACATGCGCGGCGCCTATGACAACCTTCCGGACGATCTTCGCCAACTCGTCGACGGCAAAACCGCCGTGCATGACCGCGCGTTCCGGTATTCGGAACTCTATCCCGAACGTACGCCACTCACCGATGAGCAGATTTCACACGTGCCGCCGGTCAAGCAACCGATGATCCTGCAGCATCCGGCGACCGGCCGAAAATCCGTCTACCTCAACAAATTCATGATCCGCACCATTGGCGATCTCGATGAAGCCGCTTCCGAAGCCCTTCTCGAGGAAATCGAAGCCCACTGCACCCAAGATCGCTTCGTCTACAGCCACAAATGGCGCCCTGGCGACCTCGTCGTCTGGGACAATCTCTCGACGATGCACCGTGCCACGCCGTATGATTTCCAAACGCATCGGCGCGTGATGCATAGAACGCAGGTTTGCGGACCGCATGAGAGTGTTCGCGCTGCGTAAATCGGCCGGTCGCCAAGCCTGTCTATAACGTCGGGGGAACATGGAAAGTCTCGTCTTCTTGCCGCCGGACATGCCGGCCCACATCGCTTGGATGCTAATAGCTTTCAGTTTCGTGACCTCCCTGATCACGGCGGCCATCGGTATCGGCGGCGGTTACATCCTTCTCGGCGTCATGGCGAATATTCTGGCGCCGGCGGCGTTGATTCCCGTTCACGGCGCCATCCAACTCGGCTCTAGTAGCGGCCGCGCCTTCATGCTTTTTAAGCATGTCGATAAGAGTGTGCTCGGCCCCTTCTTAGCGGGCGGCGTCGTTGGTGCATCATTGGGCGGTCTGTTGTTCGTGCAGATACCACCCTGGAGCGTCCAATTGGGCATCGGCGTCTTCATCATGTGGACGGTCGTCGGTAAGCTGCCGAACCTGACCGGCAAGCGCCTGTTCGGCACCGCCATCGTCGCAAGCTTCTTATCAATCTTCCTGGGCTCGACCGCCAACATTATTGCCGCCGTCGTCAAAACGCTCAATTTGTCCCCGCAAGCGCACGTCGGCACACACGCCGTATTGATGGCGACACAGCACACTTTCAAACTATTCATTTTCGGATTCCTGGGCTTCGCATACGGCCCCTATATCCCTTTCCTCGTGGCGATGATTTTGGTCGGTTTGGCAGGCACTTTCACCGGGAAGCAGGTACTGGTCCGTGCGGGCAACTACTATTTTCGCCCGGTGTTGAACGCCATTCTGTTCCTCTTGGCCGCTCGTCTGATCTGGATTGGCGCCGAAGGGTTGATTCAAAACGGTTTCTAAGGGCTGAAGTACGATAAAAGGCAAATTCGCCCTTCACATTACCAAGCCTATAAAATAAAATATAATTTCACTTATAGAACCACCAACAAGAGCGGTTTCAACCGCCGAAATTGGCGTTGCCCTTTTCATCGGGCAAAAGGGAGCATCCGACTTATGGCCGAGACAAAATTGGAAATCGTCCCTACTGACCGCACGTGTGGCGCCGAGATCCGCGGCGTCGACCTGTCGCAGGACTTGGACGCCGCGACGTTCGAAGCGATCCAGCAAGCTATCGCGGCGCATGACGTCATTTTCTTCCGCGATCAGGATGTGCCGCCGGATCAGCTGGTAAAATTCTCCAAGCGCTTCGGACCAATTGAGCGCCATGTCCGCCAGGAATTCGCCCTGAACGGCTATCCTGAAATCCACGTGCTTTCGAACATTAAGGACACGGAAGGCAAAGGGATCGGCAGCGCCTATGCCGGCGACATGTGGCACACCGACCAATGCTTCAAGAAAAAACCAAACTGGCTGTCGATCCTGCACGCCATTGAAATCCCCGTGAAGGACGGCGTCGCCCTCGGCGACACCATGTTCTGCAGCACCGCACAAGCCTATGAGACACTCGATGACGAGACCAAAGAGAAGATCAAAGGCATGCGCTCCATCATGCAGTACAACCGCCGCCAAGAAATAAAGCGCCAGCAGGCACTACAAGCCGATTACAAGCGCCCGCCGCTAACCGATGAGCAAAAGAAGGCCACGCCGGACATCACCCAGCCGGTCGTTCGCACGCACAATATCACCGGCCGCAAGGCGATCTACGTTAACGAGACTTACACTTTCGGGATCGAAGGCATGGACGACGCAGAAGCACAGCCGTTGCTGCGCCGATTGCAGGAACATTGTCTCACGGAAGACAACATCTACCGACATTCCTGGCGCAAGGGCGACGTAGTGATCTGGGACAATATCACGACCCAGCACAAAGCGATCGGTGACTACGCGCTACCGCTGCGCCGCAAAATGCACCGTACCACCGTCGAAGGCTTCGAAGTCATATAACCTCCATAGGCACTGTGCCTAAGCGGCGCTTTGCCCATATCGTCTGCGCGCCGAACCGGTGACTGCAGGGAATAACTAAGAGGACGCGCATCCATGAATGAACTGAGACCAATCAAACGCATCGGCTTTATCGGCCTTGGCCGCATGGGCTATCCGATGGCTGGGCACCTGGCAGGCGCCGGCTTCGACATCGTCGCTGCCGACACGAACGCCGAAGCTCTCGCTTCCTTCGAGAAGCAACACGGCGGCGTGACCGCGCACGACCTTGCGTCTCTAGGCGCCGATGTCGATGCCGTCATCACCATGTTGCCGACCAGCACGATCGTCCGCGATGTTCTTCTCGGCGAGAAGGGCGTGGCCAAGGGTCTGAAGGAAGGCACTTTCGTACTCGATATGAGCACATCGAATCCCAACGACACCAAGGCGCTCAGCGAGGCGCTCGCACCGCAGGGCATTCATGTCTGTGATGCACCGGTCGCCGGTGGGGTCGTGTTTGCAAAAGACGGCACCCTCGACATCCTCGTCGGCGGCGATGCGGCCGTTGCAGAACACATCAAGCCGCTGCTGGAAGCTATGGGGAAAACGATCCACTACTGCGGGCCGGTCGGCAGTGCGCACGCCATGAAGGCAATCAATAATTACGTGAACGCAGCCGTTCTGCCAATCTATCTGGAAGCCATTACCGCCGGCGCAAAATTCGGCATCGATATGGCGACCCTACTCGGATCGCTGGAAGCATCAACGCTGGGGCGCAACCACCCCTACGAAAAGAAAGTGAAAAAGCATGTCTTCACTCGTGCCTTCGCGACCGGCATGGACATGAAACTGATTGCTAAGGACGTCCAGATTGCCGTCGACACCATGAACAGTATCGGCGTGCCGTCACCGATGTCGTCGGCCACGGCGGCACTTTGGTGGGACGCTTCGGACAAACTCGGTGGTACATCGGATCAATCTGAGATCGCTAAGTACTGGGAACAGCCCGCCGGACTGGAACTGACGGAGCCGTCGCCCGAGTGACGGCGGACGTGACGGGAGGCCCATTATGATCGACGAATTGCCGCCCCCAATTACCGGAGACGCGGTGTGGTACGGCCCCGAAATGGCCGCTCGCACCGACTGGATTCACGAAATCACGGACGAAGAGGTTGCCGAGATCGAAGCCGCCATGCGCCCGATCAGCGACAGCGGCGTCGAGATTTCGACGATCACGAAGGAAGACTTCCCGTTGCCCAATTTTGCAGCGAGGCTCCAAGACGCCGCACACCAAATGAAGCACGGGCGCGGCTTC
This sequence comes from Rhodospirillales bacterium, assembly GCA_965216765.1. Classification (GTDB taxonomy): domain Bacteria; phylum Pseudomonadota; class Alphaproteobacteria; order Rhodospirillales; family Casp-alpha2; genus UBA4479. The sequence goes on along the minus strand of OZ244199.1, from coordinate 3,197,612 downwards.
AGCTTGATGCGGGGTCTGCCCATAGACCGCTGGTCTATTCGGGACGCGGCCACCGCCTACTTCGGGATCGGCCAGCACTTGGGCCCTGTCCGTCCACAGAACGCGCGCGGCCATATTCTAGGTCACGTCAAAGATCTAGGTCGAGACGCTGAGAAAGACCCCCTCGCCCGCGTCTATGAGACCCGTGAACGACAGGGTTTCCATACCGACCGGTCCGACGTGGTTTCGCTGCTGTGCCTGAAAACGGCGAAATCGGGCGGTGCGTCATCCCTGGTTAGCTCGCTGACGATCTACAATGAAATGTATGAACGCGCGCCGGACCTGCTGCGCGTACTGTTCGAGCCGTTCCCCATGGACCGACGCGGCGAGGTCGCGCCGGGTCAGAAGGAATACTCCATGACGCCGGTTTACAGCGAGTGTCAGGGTTTTATCTCAGCCTATTACGTGCCGCGCTACATCCAGTCCGCCAGCCGCTTCGAAGACGCGCCGAGGCTAACCGCAGAACAGATCGACGCGCTGGCAATGCTAGACGAACTCGCCAACGATCCGACGATCCACATGGATATGACGTTTTTACCCGGCGACATTCAGTGGGTCTACAACCACACGACGTTTCACGACCGCACCGGATACGAGGACTGGCCAGAGGACGAAATGAAACGCCACCTGCTGCGACTATGGGTTTCCCTGCCGGGCGACCGCCCGCTGCACGACGTCTACCGCGACCGTTGGGGCGAAATAGAACCCGGCCAACGCGGCGGCACATATGTTGCGGTGGACAAATTCGTCACACCGCTCGAGGCCGCCTAGGCCAGCCAAAGTACTAAAGAGATGTAATCGAACACACTTGAGGAAACACAGGAGAAAAGAATGCCCTTTCACCGTTTTGAAGAGATGGAGTCGGTCCAACTGACTCCGCACCTGTCGAGTGCCGAATCACCGATCATCGAAGGTAAGTACCTCTATTACTGCCTGAACCAGAAGAAGGCCGGCACCGGATCGGAACTGCACTACCACCCAAACGAACTACTGATCTTCAACGTGATGGGCAATATCAACGCTGTTGTCGGCAAAGACCGCCGGATCGTGCCGCCGGGCACCTTCATTCTGGTGCCGCCGAACGTTCGCCATTCCATGAAGGCCGCGGAAGACGGACCTATCGCCTATCTCTATATCAAGGACCGTACCTGGACCGTGGTCGGCATCGCCGCCGACGAGCGGCTCCCGGACTCCGCCATGTCGGTCGAGGATGCCGCCGAGAAAATGGCCGCCGGTGAAATCGTCGACCGCAAGGGCGGTGGGGTCAAATTCAGTGATGAAGGTCATGAAGACATCATCATCGAAGGTGTCCCGGACTGCTTCTATCCGATGATCAACGGCTTGGATGCACCGTACCGTAAAGGCAAACAGATTACCTGGATCGAGGGTGAGCGCTCGGCCTTTGGCTTCTTCGAACTACCGAACGGCTACGAAGACAAATGCGACAGCGCTGATCATGAGTACATTTACTACGTGCTTGACGGTGCGGTGAAAGCCCGTGTCGGCAACGATGAGAAAGACGTCGCCCCCGCCGGCATCATCGAAATCCCGAAAGGCTCGTCTTACGAGATGATAGTGGATGCCGGCACGCCGACGCGTCTGGCGGCCGTGCGCTCCTCGACGTTCCTGGAAGGTAAAATTGCTGACTGATTGAGAGCTGACACCGGCGCCGCCCCCGAGGGCGCGGCGCCGGTGCGCGCTCATCCGGCCGATTTGGCCTGTTCGTCCACCATCTTCTCCATCAATGCATTGGAGCTATGCATGGTGAAACGGACCCCCCCTTCGGAGTCACTCTGCGATAACCAGTAAGAGCAGCCCTTCGGCATCTTGACGATGTCGCCGACGGTGACCGTCTTGGTTTCGCCATCGACGGTCGCTTCGGCAGAGCCGGCCAGGATATAGATAAATCGCTCGTGTTCACTCTTGTCTTCGGCTTTTTCGAACTTGCGCGGAAACTCATAAAAACCAAAATCGATTAAAGTCCCGGACAACTTGATCTCGCGATCCACCTGACCGATAGGCTCTTCGAGTGAGCTTAGGATCGGATAAAAACAGGACGCGAACCCCTCAATGATGGCCGACGATTCACCCTCGGTGTTCTTTTGGCCCGGCCACTGTCCGGCATCGTGCATCTTGTGCGCGTCTTCGACACTCATCGCCTTGTCCGGCAACGCTTCATCTTCGGCGATCCCCACCAAAGACCAGGTCTGGTCCTTGATATAAAGATACGCACAATCGGCTTCCTCAGCCGCTTTAAATGAATGACGCGCGCACGGCGGCACAACAACAGCCGTACCGGGTTCGATGACATGACGTTCCTTACCGACAAGCGCGTTGATGCGGCCGCGGATACAGAACACGAGCAACTCATTGGGGTGATAGTGTGGCTCGGAACCGGTCCCGGCTGCCTTGGTGTTGAGGTTGTAATAAAGGTAGTCGCCTTCGACGAGATGGTTCTTTGACGTCGACAAATGCGGTGTGAAACCCTTGCCGAGCGCATTATCTTCAAACCGGTGAAATGACATGCCTGCCTACTCCTCTTAATACGATTCGGGGCGGAGGCGCCCCAATTGTTATACGTCCTCTTCGACCTCAACGTCGCGTTTCGCCCACAGCGCGATCAGCTTGGGCAACAGCAACGACAGTCCCGACATGATGAACAGAGTGACGACGATCGGGCGTTCAAAGATCAGCCAGATGTTTCCTTGCGTTAGCAAGATCGACTGGCGGAAAGCCTCTTCCATGTTGTCGCCGAGCACGGTACCGAGAATGATCGGCGCTAGCGGGAAGTCATAGCGGCGGAAGTAATAACCGATGAATCCGAATAGACACATCAGCAGCACATCCAGGATCGCCCCGTTAGCGCTGAGCACGCCTGTCGCCGCGATGACGACGATACCGGGCAGCAGCCAGCGCATCGGCAAATACAGAATGCGGACAAATACGCCGACCATCGGCAGGTTCAAGATCAACAACATGATGTTGCCGAGATAAAGTGCCGCAATCAGGCCCCAGACAATATCGGGATTGGTCGTGAACAAAAGTGGCCCGGGATTGACGCCGATGATCAAGAACGCGCCTAGCATGACGGCTGTTGTCGCCGACCCTGGTATCCCGAGCGAGAGCATCGGCACCATGGCGCCAGCGCTGGCCGCGTTGTTTGCTGATTCCGGACCGGCGACGCCCTTGATCTCGCCTTTACCGAACTTCTCTGGCGTCTTCGAGACCTGCACCTCGACGGCATAGGAAATGAAGGATGCAATGCCCGCGCCAGCGCCCGGCAACACGCCGGTGAAGAAGCCGATCAAACCACCTCGAACGATTGCGCCGAGGCTATAAACGATTTCCTTTATCGAGATGAAGATACGGTGACTCAACACCTCGATCTTGCCGCCCTTACGGATGCGCTTGGAGTTGATGATTACCTCTGAGATCGCGAACAGGCCGAGCGGTACAGCCAGAAACTCGATCCCTTCCTGAAGATCGGAAATGCCGAAGATAAAGCGGCGAATACCCATCAGGTCGGTACCGACGGTCGAGACCATCAAGCCGAGGATCATCGCCAGCAGCGCTTTGATCAATGATTTACCTGCGAGCGCCGCGACGGCCGTCAGTCCAAACACAAACAACGCGAAGTATTCCTGCGAACTGAACTGCAAGGCAACGTCAGCGAGGATCGGTGCCAAAATCATTAGACCGACGACGGAGATGGTGCCTGCGATGTAAGAACCGATCGCGGCGATGCACAGTGCTGGGCCGGCACGACCCTGCTTGGCCATTTGGTGACCATCCAGGCAAGCGACGACAGCGGACGTATCTCCCGGCACGTTCAACAAAATCGAAGCTGTGGAGCCTCCGTACATGACGCCTGTATAGGCTGCTGCAAGCATGATAATGGAGCCGGTCGGGTCCAGCTTGAAGACCAGTGGCAGCATAAGCGCCAACGCACCAGCCGAGCCGACGCCAGGCAAAACGCCGATAATTGTGCCGAGCAAGGCGCCGACAGCGGAATACATCAGATTCGTGGGCGTCAGGGCGACTTCGAAGCCGTAAAGGAGTTGCGTAAAAATACCGTCCATCGCGTCAGGCCCCCTGCAACATCAATAGGAAGTCACCGGTCTGAAACCGGATTTCCAGGAACCAAACGAAAAACCAGTGGCAAAATCCGGTCAGCACCCCGGCGACCACCGCCGGAACCCACCAGGATTTCTCGCCCAGATATTTGACGGTGACGGCAACGAATATGAAGGTCGCCGCCTCATACCCGATGAAGTCGATGAGAATGACGTAGGCAATCACCATGAAGAGCACGGTGATGCCCTTTATTTCCTGAACGAACCCTTCGCTTGGTTCGTACTCGGTCATGACCCCGCGGAAAACGTTTACATAGAAAAGTGCGCAAAGAATAAGGCCGCAGACGGCAATCAATACAGGAAAGCCGGACGGTCCGACGATATCGCCCATGTTTGAACGTTCGAGCATCGTCGCTTCATTGAGATAAAGCATCAAGACGATGGTGATGAGCGTGACAATTAATCTATCGCCGCGGAGGAAGTGTCTTCTAACGAGTTCGCTGGCAGTCATGATTGATCAGCTAACACCGTGGTTCGAAAATTGGAACATAGCCACCCTTGGGAGTGAAGGCGGGACGGGTCTCCGTTACGCGTCGCGTCGCAAGCGGAGATCCGTCCACCCCCAGGGAGAAGCCAACTCATCGAGCAGATCCCGAGAACGGGGTCACTTGATGAGATTCAGATCCGTATTGAGTTTGAGATAATTGTCGAAATCCTGCTTCAAGAGTGTCGCTAGAGCGTCACCTTTGACATCGACCGGTGTCAGATTATTCTCTTCGATGTACTTCTGGAAGCTCGGTTGCGCGACGACTTTATCGACAATGCTGATCCAGTATTTCACAGCTTCGGGATCGACCTTACCGCCCATCCAAAGGCCGCGGTACTGCTTCAGGACCGGGAAACCGTAACCGGCTTCCTCATACGTCGGGACATCCGGAAACTCTTTTAGGCTTTCGGACGCGGCCAGCATGCGGAGCTTGCCGGCACGGACGAATTTCAGAAGCTGCGCCGGGTTCTCCATGACGTAATCGACGTGTCCGCCGAGAACCTCGATAATGCCCTGCGATTCGAACGGGGTATAAGTAATCTCGCAGCCGATTTTCTGCTGCAGAAGGATCGCGTTGAGCGACGCCACGTTACCGAAATCGCCGCCACCCTGAACGACCTTGCCCGGCGTTTCGCAGGCTTTTTCCATCAGGTCCTTCATGGTCTTGTAATCAGAGTTCGCATTGACGGCCATAATGTTCGGCGTCACGACCATGATGCCGATAGGCGAGAACATCCACGGACGTGTTTCCTGCTTGGCCAGGATCGGGTTATTGACTTGCGACGGCGTGATAACCTGCATCATGTGGGGATTGTCTGCATTCTTCACGTAGACTTCGCGCCTCGCCCGGTCACCGCGCGCGCCGCGGATCGAGACGACCTTGGCGCCGGTCGGCACAACGTTTTTGAGTGCCGTCGCGAACGCCTGTGCGAACAGGTACGTCGACGATGTCGTGCGGACATGCGTGATGATTTGCAGTTCTTCCGTCGGCTTCCAATCGGCGGCCGCCGGGGTGACGACAGCAGCACCGATGGCGATAGCAGCTATTCCGCCCATCGTCATACGGGTAAGTTTTTGAATATTCCCAATCATTTTGAAGCACCTCCCAATCAGGTGTGTGATGAAGACGTCCCGGTTTTGAATATCCATTTCATTTTTTACCAAGCTCCCGGGAGTATATTTCAACTACCGATCACCTGTTGGTAAACTATGGATTTATCTTAGGGTAACCAGGGTCCATTTAAAGGTCAATGGTGTGACTATCAAAATTCCGGTTTTACTAATGAAACAAGTTCGGCGGCGAGCGTAAAAGAAAAGCGGCGGCCCCATCGGGCCGCCGCCGCTATCACAACCGGTGGCGCCGGTTGATAACTGTGATTCTAATAGTTGAGAGCTTTCGAGCCGTCGTCGCCTTCCGGCACCATTTGCTTGTAGAGATTTCGGGCGGCGTTGGCGAGCAGGCCCTGATCGGATCCGCAAGCAACGAACATGAAGCCTTCTTCGACCCATTTTTTGGCCGCTTCGACATCGGGGATAAGGATACCTGTCGGCTTTCCGGCCGCGCGTGCTTTTGCCGCACCTTCACTGATCGCCTTGGCGACTTCTGGGTGCCCCATCTGACCTGGGAAGCCCATGTTCATGGATAAGTCGGCGGGACCAAAGAAGACACCATCGACACCATCGACGGCAGCGATCTCTTCGACCCGGCCCATCGCTTCCGGCGTCTCAATCTGCACCAGGATGCAGATTTCCTCCTCGGCGCGGGCAAGATAGTCGACGCCCGCGGCGCCATATCGGTTTCCGCGATGCGAAAGTGACACGCCACGGATACCGTGTGGTGGATAGCGGCAGGCGCGGACAGCGGCTTCGGCTTCTTCTTTGTTCTGGATCATCGGGAACAAGATCGTAAACGCGCCAAGGTCCAAAAGCCGCTTGGTAATCACCGGCTCGCTCCACGGCGGCCGCACGATCGGCGTCGTCTTTGATCCCTGATACCCCTGCATCTGTCCGAGCACAGTATCGAGGCTTGAGGGCGAGTGCTCCATATCCAGTAGCGCCCAGTCGAACCCGGCCGTCGATAGAATGTCGGAGACGATATTGCTGCAGAGGCTATTCCAGATGCCGATCTGCGGCACGCCGGCCTGCATGCCCTTTTTGAACGCGTTCTCTTGAATTTTCATTGTTTCTTCCCGTCTTTGCTGAGAAAGCTGCCAGGATCAGGCAGCCCGATATGTTTCTTTGTTGATGACCAATGCCGGGTCGAGCGCCCCGTCAAAAAAGCCCATGACGTTTTCGGCACATGACAGTGCCATGCGGTCGGCGCATTCAATCGTGAATGCCGCACAGTGCGGACTGACGATGGTTAGGGGATGTTGCAAAAGCGCATCGTCCGACCTTGGCGGTTCGTTTTCGAACACGTCGAAACCGGCGCCATGCAGATGACCGTCGTTGAGCGCCTTGAGAACCGCCTTCTCGTCAACCAAACCGCCCCGCGCCACGTTGATAACCCGCGCTCCCGGCTTCATCTGCGCGACCGTCTCGGCATTGATGATATGCTTGGTCTGTGGTGTCAGCGGCGCGTGCACATTGACGAAATCGGCTGACGCCAAGCCTTCGGCAAGATCCTCGACAAGCTTGAAACCGAGCCCGTCAATTGTCTCCGGCTTCAGATAGGGGTCATAGATCGTGACGCTCATCCCGAGCGCCAGACACATATCGGCGACCTTGCGGCCGATCCGGCCGAACCCGACCAGGAACACGTTGCGGCCCCGGAGTTCAATCGCCGAGAAGGTATCGCGGATCGCGAAGTTATCGGCGCGCATGGCACGGTCGTATTCCACCGTCTTCTTGGCCAGCGCCAACATCATCGTCAACGTGTGCTCGGCGACGGCGCCGGAGTTCACGTCGCCCGTCACGGCAAGCGGGATGCCGCGTTCGGTCAGGGCCGGCACATCCACAGTGTCGTACCCGACACCGTGTCTCGCCACGAACTTGAGGTTCGGCGCGTGTGACAAAAGCTCCGGATTTATAGCCGTCATGCGGACAATAATCGCGTCGGCCTGGTCGGCCATTTCAAATCGGTCTTCTGCATGATCCGGGCGCTCGATTAACGTGTAGCCACCTTCAGCCCGCAGTTTCTCACATCCCGCATCAGCAATCTTGCCAAGAATTAGCACTGTTTTCGTTTGCTCGGCCAAGTCGATGTCCTCCAAAGTCGCTTATTTCAGCAGACAATAGTGACGTTCAACAAGTGAAACAAATCAAAAATGTATGACTTATAGCGGTGCTGCCCCAATGCATGATCCACCGCAGGCATGCAGGAGTTGCCCCGTTATGAAAGACGCCCGGCGGTCGAAGAAAACGGCGATAGCATAGCCGACTTCTTCCGGTTGACCGAAACGGTTCATGGCGACGCCGGCCAGAAATTTCCGCCGGTTTTCCTCGGCCTTTTCACCTTCCAGGTTGTTTTTACGGAACATTTCCGTCTCGGTCGGCCCAGGTGAGACGACATTCACAGTGATCCCAAACGGCGCTAACTCCAGTGCCCAGGTACGGCTCATGCCGACGACGCCGGCCTTGGCGGCCGCGTAGCTGGTACGGTTCTCGCGGCCCAGTGCACCGCGGCTCGAAATGTTCACGATGCGGCCGTAGTTGCGCTCTTTCATGCCCGGCAAGGCTGCCTGGGTAATTTGAATGGGGATGCGGAGGTTGATGTCGATGACGCGGTGGAAATTCTCCAGACTGACCTCACCCAGCGGCTCCAAAACGTTGACGCCGACATTGTTGACGATGCCGTCGATCTGATGCCTGGCAAGAATTTCTGCCATTAAAGTATCAGTTCCGGATTCGTCGCCGAGATCGCCCGTAAAGAAATCACCAGGAAAACTATTCGTCGGTGCGTTGCGCGCAACGCCGACAACGTTGAATCCATCTTCGGCCAGAATTTTAGCCGTCGCCAGACCGATCCCCCGGCTGGCGCCGGTGATTAGAACCGTATCCGTCATTCTTTATCTCCTCCCCAATCAATAGCTGCACACTGGCCGCCTTGCCCCAGGCACACCGGGACAGTTGCTCTATTTCAAATTGGTTTGGAAAGCCGGGCCTATTTGTCCATTGGCCCGGCGATCAAACGACCGCCCTCATTAAATGGCGGTCGGCGAGACGCAGGGTCAAGCGGACTGGATCGCAGCCGGGTCCCGTACCAACTCGCTGGTGATCAGCTTCGCCGCCTGAATGACAAGTGGTGCCAGCTGCTCGATACGCTCAAAGGGCATGCGAACTTCCGGCCCACGGAGCGATACCGTTGCGACGATGCCATCGTCGTCGAAGACCGGAGATGCAATCGCGTTAGCGCCGAGCGTCACATCACCCAGCGCACAAGCGTAGCCTTTTTCGCGAACTTCTTCCAAAGAATCGATATAGACGCTCCGGTCCGTGACACTTTTCGCGTTCACCGGTTTCAGGTTCGTCACGTCGATGATATTGTCCCGCTCTTCGTCCGGCAAATAGGCCATGAAGACCCGGCCAGATGCGCCGGCGTAGATCGGCAAAACCCGGTTCATGGATGGCACGACACGGAGTTCGTGCGGCGCGGAAAGCGCGAACACCACGACGCGCTCCATGCCGTTGCGGCAGACCAGCGAAACTGATTCTTCCGTTGCTTGGCGAAGGGATTCAAGAATGGGCTCCGCGACCGTGCGCAAATCCGAACGGAAGGTCGATGAGAGGCGCCAAATTCCCATTCCCGGCATATATTTTCGTGTCGCGGAGTCCCTTTGAACCAGCTTGGACCCTTCAAGCGTCCCCAAGAGTCTGAGCACCGTTGCTTTGTCGATACTCGTCGCGCGACTGATCTCTGATAGACCGAGTGGTTTGTCAGAACGCGCAATCATAAAAAGGATATCTATGGCGCGTTGCACCGAACGTACTGGTTTCAAGATAAGTATCACCCATTAAATTTCGATTCTTGATATTATAATTGAGCATACACGTGCACCAAGAACAAACCCCCTTAAACGTGCTCGCTTACGGCAAATCCTTTTAAGGCCGTCACAAAACGCTGATAATCAGCTACCGCGAATTCCAGACCGCCGACTTTCTCTCCGTCAGTCGTACTGAACCGCAATGCATCCACGGTCGCTTCAAGCTCGCTTTTTTCAATTTCTGTTGCGATGAAAACGATCCGCGTCGACTGGTCGCCTCCCGGCCAGTCATCCATTTGCGTCGGTTCGTGAAAGACCCGCTGCACCGCATTCACGGCATACGGCACGCCTTCCACATTAACGACGCCTTTTACGCGAAGCAGCTTCGGCCCCTTGTACCGGCTGATCGCGTTCATCCAAAGCCGAAGTCCGTCTTTGGAAACAGGACCATCATGAACGACGCTGAAGGTAAAGACGCCGGCCCCCGCCGCGTCTCCATGGCTGTCGTGATGATGATGTCCATGATCGTGGTCGTGGTCATGACCGTGGTGATTGTCATGCTCGCAGGCGTTCATCCAGGAACGCGCATCTTCGATAGCGTCTGGCGGCACGATCAGTTCCGCCACCTTGTCATCAGCCGGGCGGCCGACGACGATTTCGGCAACGCTGTTAAGGTGCGCGACCTTGTCACGAACGGCGTCAATGGCGGCGATGGGTGCGATATCGGCTTTGCTGATCAACACCCGGTCGGCGGCAATAACTTGTTTCACGGACTCAAAATGATGATCTATGACGTGTACGCCATTGACCGCGTCAACGACCGTCAAAACACACGCAAACTCTAAATGATCGCTGAGAAACGCATCGTTGACCACGGTCTGCAGCAACGGTGTCGGATCCGCCATGCCGCTGGTTTCGATGACAATGCGCTCGAACGGCGCAATGTCTCCGGCTTCACGGCGGTCGACAATATTGGTCAGCGTCGTCACGAGATCACCCAGAACGGCGCAACACAGGCATCCGTTCTTTAAGAGGAAAGTCTCTTCCTGCGGTGCCTCGATCAACAAATGGTCGAGACCGACCTCTCCGAACTCGTTGACGATCACCAGCGTTCCGGTCATGCCGGGCGCCTTGAGCAGACGATTCAAGAGTGTCGTCTTGCCGCTTCCAAGGAAGCCGGTCACGACCGTCACAGGCAGCCGCGCCCCCAGTTCCGGGACTTTCGCAGCCTCGGTCATCATGCGTCGATGATCGCCCAGTCGCGATAGTCCGACGGAAACGGCTTGAGGTCGCTGCCTTTGCGCCGGTCGACGTGGCACTTGCCTTCCTTGAAGACCATGTGGATATTCTCGCGCTTGCCGAGAACCTTGATGTTCTGAACCGGGTTGCCGTCGACCAACACGATATCGGCAAATTTGCCAGCTTCGAGCGTACCAATATCCGCTTCCAAATGCAGGGCTTCGGCGGCGTTCTTTGTTGTCGTCATGATGGCATCCATCGGCTTCATACCGAGTTCTACATAAACCGCCAGTTCGTCGGCGTTGGACCCCATATCGGGCTCGAAGCCCATGTCGGTGCCCATGGCGATTTTTACGCCAGCTTTATAGAACGCCTGGAACGTCTTGAAACAGTCCGGCTGAATGCGTTTCATTTTCTCGAGTGTGAAACGTGGGGTCCCCGTTTCACGCCGCAACTCAATGGCGTGATCGGTCCGGTGCAACAGCGTCGGTGTCAGTGGTGTCTGCGTCTCGACGATCTTCTCCAGCGAGTCCTGATCGTGGAAGACCATGTGCTCGATGGTGTCGGCGCCGGCCTTAATCGCCATACGGTGTGCGTTCGGCGTGAAGCAGTGAATGGAAACGTGCTTGTGCTGGGCGTGCGCCTCGTCGGCGATGGCGTCAAGTTCATCTTGCGTATGATTGCGGACGTCCGGTTCTTCCTTATCGGTGCCGCCACCGCCCGACGCACAGGTTTTCAGCCAGTCAGCACCGTGCAGAAGGTTTTTCCGCGCCAGCTTGCGCATCTCGTCAGGCCCGTCGGCAGTCGCTTCCGGATTGCGCAACGAAGCACGCGGGTTAATGAGGTCGAGGTGCGAACCGGTACCGACCGTGAACGCACCGCAAAGGATACGTGGTCCGGCCATGATGCCCGCTTCGATGGCTTGCTGCACGGCAACGGACTGATTGGTCATCAGACCGCGCGACGAAATGATACCGAGGTCGCGAACAGTGGTGAAACCGCGGTCTAGGCACAACTGACTGTGAAACAACATATACATCTGCTGCAGCTCGGGAGTTACTTCCCACTGCGCGACGCGATAGTTCTTGAACGTCAGGTTGTTGAACATGTTCATGTGAATATGAAGATCCATCATGCCCGGCATGGCGGTCAGCTTGGGGGCGTTGATGATTTCAGCATTTTTGGGGATTTTGACGTCAGCTTTCGGGCCGACCGCCTTGATCCGCTTGCCATCAATCACGATAACTGCGTCCTTAACGACACTGCCACCATTCCCGTCGATGAGCTTGCCTACTTTAATTGCCGTAATTGACGCCATTTGGGATCGATCCTCCTCACGATATATACTGTCTAGCCCGTTCACATCAGAACCGGATTATTGTTTCACACCTAGAAACGACTTTTCAAAATTTATGCTAGACGTTTTGAACCACTCTGGTCAACTCTTAGACACATATTAAACCGGGCTTTCTTAGAATAAAACGCTCATTTGTCCGGTTCGGCGGTCACAACAGCCCGATGGCCCGCCACCACAAGAACGACAATGGAAAGCCCAAGATCAGCATAACCGCGGCCACCGAAAGGTTGAGCCGCACCAAATCAAACACTCTTGCTGAGCACATGCTGAGAAGAACAACCAAAGGTGGCCCCTGATAGGGCAAAAGCGTCGTCGAAAAACCCAGAATTTCGGTCATCAATACGGCGCCTAGTGAAATGCCGGTGGCCAAGCTGATCTGACTGGCAACCGGCACCAGGAGAATCGGTGCCGCCGGTGCTGTCGCGACTAGGCAGATCGCAATCGACAGCAGGCCGATCAGATACATATTGACCAGATCGCTTTCCGCGCTCCAATCAATCCATTGCAAAACGAACGCGCCGAGCTCCTTATCCAAGCCGTTGGCGATCATGATCGCGCCGATACTCAGGATCCCGCCGACATAGAGAACCGGTGAAAGATCGATCTTTTCCTTGAACGCGCCGGGACTGATTAGGTTCGCCCGTGGCCACAGAATGATGATAGCCGCCCCCATTGCCACCCACGCTGGATGGACGCCATGCCAGACATCCGTTCCCCAGAAGAGCAGCGCGCCGGCCAAAACGACCATCAGTCTCTTTTGCGTCCGCGTCATCACCGGCGACTCTTCTTCGGATATTCTCGTTTCCTTCTCGCGGAACAGCAGGATCAACATAGTGACGAGCGCCAAGGCACGGAGGACGCCTGCCACCGGGAAGTGATAGAGGAGGTACTGAGAGTATGAGAGCTTCAACCCATAGACGGTTTCCATCGCACCTACGTGAACCATTGTCGGCAGGTTGGCGGTCACGACCGCGAACGTCGGCCCGAAGGTGCCAACGCCCATCGCAAAAACGAGGCCCGTGTACCCTTTGCCACCTTCCCTGAATCCCATGGCCTGCGCCAAACCGAGCGCAATCGGCATCATCAGGATGATCCGCGGAATGGTTGCCGGAATGACGAAACCCATCAGGAACGCTGCGACGACCAAAAGAATGACGGCGCGCACGTATGTCAGCCGAACTCGGCCGAGGATCTTCGTAGCGACGTAAAGACCGAGCCCCGCCTCCTGCGCAGCGACACCGATGATGATGCCGGAAAACAAAAGCCAAAGCGCCCCCACTTCGAACCCCGAAAACACCACGTTGGCAGGTGCTACATCGGCGACCAAAGCCACGAACATGACAAGCAACGCGGTTATGTGCTCGGGCAAGGCATGAGTCGCGAAAAGGCTGACAGCAAAAATGACCAACGCCCAGGTCTGCATGACCTCATGCTCACCGCCGGCCTGCACTCCATAGAACATCAGCCCGGCCGCGACGGCGGTTCCCATTGCGGCGATCACCTTCGATACCGACGCACCCCTATTTGTAGTAGCCATTTCAGTATTTCCGTTTGCGAAGCGTGCGCGAGCGTAACGCCTGCCTGCACGGGTTCACAAGCAACCGGCGCTTAAGCGTCCGGCCCGCATATAAACCCTGGCATCGGCTCCCCCGCGAAGAATGCCTGCAAATTGGCCAACGCCAAGTCCTTGCGTTTCTGACGGACATCCGAGAGCTGCGTACCGATGTGCGGCACGGCAACGAGACGGTCGGAATGACGTAGACGATTCGATACCCTAGGCTCGTCGGCAAAGACATCGCACGCTGCAGCTTTGATACCGCCAAGCTCCAACGCATCCGTCAACGCGTCTTCATCGACGACCCTACCCCGCGCAATGTTGACCAAAATGCCGTCTTCACCGAGCGCTTTCAGAACGGCCGCATCGATTAAACCACGTGTATCATCGGTTTCCGGACAGCAAAGAATGAGAAAATCGCTGTCTTTGGCCAGTTTCTCGACATCGTCGAAATACGCGTAGGTGAGGTCGTCTTTCTTGCGCGGCCCGAAATAACTGATCGTCAGGTCGAACGCCTCGAGCCGCTTCGCGACGGCTCGGCCAATGGTGCCCATGGCGACGATACCGCATTTCTTACCCGCAAGACCGGTCCCTAGACGACCGTAGGATTCCGTCTCCCAGCGGCCCGACTTCACGATATTGTCGCCGTCCGGAATCCATCGGCAGGCGGCAAGCAAGAGCCCCACGCCCAGTTCGGCTACGGCGATCTTGGAATTGTCCGGCGTATTGGTGACCGCGATACCCCGCTCGCGCGCCGTTTCGAGATCGAGCGCCTGCAAACCGGCCCCCCAAACAGAGACCATTTTGACGTTCGGCAGTGCATCCAATAAGTCCTTGTTGAACCCCCTGACGCCGCTGGTCAGAACCGCATCGATGCGGGGCCCGACCTCAGCCAGGAATGCTTCCTTGTCCTCGGCTGCCATCAGACGATGAATTGTGTAGAATTCTTCGTAATATGCGACATGATCAGCCGGTATGTTGGCGGCCAGTAAAATCTCTTTGGACATGAGCGAGGTTCTCCGGGAAATATTGATTTTGTTGTACCATATGAAATATCGGTTTAACAAGAAAACTGCCTGTAAGGGCCAAAAACACGCGAGTTAGAGAGGAAATCACGTCACATGGCGAAACGCCGAGACCCGAAAGACCTTCGTAGCGCCCGTTGGTTCGGGCGTGCCGACCTCAAAACCGGTGTCCACCACACCCGCGCCATGCAGATGGGATATAGCGCCGAGGATTGGGCAGACCGGCCGATTATTGCGATCATTAATACGTGGTCCGACATCAACTCATGCCATGCGCACTTCCGTCACCGCGTCGAAGACGTCAAGCGTGGCGTCCTGCAAGCGGGTGGCTTTCCTCTTGAACTGCCAGCCATCTCGCTGGCCGAACCGTTCGTCAAGCCGACGACCATGCTTTACCGAAACCTGCTGGCTATCGAAGCCGAAGAGCTATTGCGCTCGCATCCCATCGACGGCGCAGTGTTGATGGGCGGCTGCGACAAGACGACGCCGGGCCTCGTCATGGGCGGCATCAGCATGGGCATTCCAATGATCTATCTGCCGGCCGGGCCGCAGATCAACGGCGTTTGGAAGGGGCAGCGGTTGGGCAGCGGTTCCGACGCTTGGAAATACTGGGACGAACTGCGCGCCGGCACCATCGACCAAGAAACCTGGGACGGTATTCTTGCCGGAACCAATCGGTCCTACGGCCACTGTATGACCATGGGCACAGCCAGCACCATGACCGGGATCATCGACGCCATGGGCCTGACACTGACCGGCGGCAGTTCGGTACCGGCGCCAGACGCCAATCATATCCGTCTGTCGGCGGCATCCGGACGGCGCATCGTCGATATGGTCTGGGAGGACATTACCCCGGATAAAATCCTGACACCCGAAGCGGTCCAGAACGGTATCACCTGTGCCGTTGCCATGGGTTGTTCCACCAATGCCGTCATTCACGTGCTCGCCATCGCAGCGCGCGCCGGCATCGACATCAGCCTGGACGACTTCGACCGTATCGGCCGCGAAGTGCCGGTCGTTGCTAACGTGCGGCCGAGTGGCACGGAATACCTGATGCAGGATTTCTATGAAGCGGGTGGTCTGCCCGCGATGTTGAACCGCATCCGCGATCACCTATCACTCGATTGCATGACGGTTTCCGGTAAGACGTTGGGCGAAGCCATAGACGGTGCGGAAGTTCACGATGACGACATCATCCGCCCCATCGACAACCCCATATATAAAGACGGCGCCATCGCCGTGTTGCGCGGCAACCTGGCGCCGGATGGGTGTGTCATAAAACCGGCTGCCTGCGATCCGCGCTTTTTGCAGCATCGCGGACCGGCACTGGTCTACGATTCATTTACAGAGTTAAAAGACAACATTGATCGCGACGATCTTGAGGTCACGGCGGATCACGTTTTGATCCTCCGAAACGCGGGCCCATTAGGCGGCCCCGGCATGCCGGAATGGGGCATGCTACCGATCCCGAAGAAGCTCGTGGCGCAGGGTGTCCGGGACATGCTGCGGCTTTCGGATGCACGAATGAGCGGCACCAGCTACGGCGCCTGCATCCTGCACGTGGCCCCCGAGGCACACGTCGGCGGGCCGCTGGCGCTCGTCCAAACAGGCGACGAAATCACCGTCGATGTCGCCAACCGCGCGATTACGTTGGAAGTCGATGACGCCGAATTAGAAGCCCGCCGCGCCGCTTGGACGCCGCCGG
Organism: Rhodospirillales bacterium; assembly: GCA_965216765.1. GTDB lineage: Bacteria > Pseudomonadota > Alphaproteobacteria > Rhodospirillales > Casp-alpha2 > UBA4479. Next base: position 3,181,150 of record OZ244199.1, on the reverse strand, counting down.
CTCCAAGGTATGAGCGTGGCTACGGCTGGATGTTCGCACAGCATGTGGCACAGGCCGATAAAGGTTGTGACTTCGACTACCTGCAGACTTCCTTCGGGGCGGCGGCGGGCGAGCCGGACATCTACTAAGTCATCAACTGGCTGCGATCCGTTACTCGTCTGCGCTCCCTGAATCCGCTTGCTTGGCGCCCTTCCGTTGCGAGATGACACTATAGGCAAAGGTCAGGATGGCGAGTGCCAGAATGATCAGGGTGATCGGACGGCTTAGCACGACCATGAAGTCGCCGGCGTGAATGGTCATCGCCAACGCCAGGTTCTGCTCGATGATCGGCCCCATGACGAACGCCAGCACGACAGGCACCACGGGAATGTCGATCTTTTGGAACCAATACGCGACAACCGACAAGATCAAGACCATGATCACGTGGGCCGAATAGTTGGCGTAGGCATAGGTACCGAGCATAATCAGCAATAGTACGAACGGTCCAAGAATGCGCCGAGGAATCTTCGATACAAACGCGAAACCGCGCGTAAACACCAGACCGATGCCCAGCAACCATATGTTGATGAACAGCAGCCCCGCAAAGACCGTGGCAATCAGCGCCGGCTCGTTACGGAACAATAGCGGTCCCGGCACGACACCTTTGGAGATCAGAACGCTAAGCAGGATCGCAGCCGTACCCGACCCCGGAATGCCGAGAGTCAGCGACGGCACCAGCGTGCCCGCGACGACGGCATTGTTCGCCGTCTCCGGCGCGGCCAGGCCCTCCTCGACGCCGGTCCCGAACTTGTCGCCGCGCTTCGACCAACGGCGCTCTTCACTGTAGGCGATCAATGCACCCACGGACGCGCCGGCCCCCGGAATAGCACCGATGGCGGTACCGATCAGGCTGCAACGAACCCATGTAGGGATCAACAGTTTGGCTGTCGCGAGAGTGAAGCGGTCTTTTTCCTTGTCCGTCGAATCGCCGACGGCCTCGCTCGGTTTTTCGACGGTACGCCGATGCTCGACGACGAGGCGAAGTGCCTCAGGTCCCGCCAGGAATGCGATGATGACGACGACCAGCGGGACGCCTTCCATCAGGTAACCTTGATCGAAGGTGAAACGCATACCGCCAAAGCCCGAACTGCCCACGGTCGCCAGCATGAGCCCAAGACCCGTCGCGAGAAACCCGCGCGCCGGGTCCTTGCCGAAGAAACTGCCGATGATCGATAGACCGAATATACCGAGCGCAAACATCTCGCCGGGACCAAACTGCAGTGCAACCAGCGCGATGGTGGTGCCCGTCAGAATAAAGATGACAGTGCTCGTAAAGCCGCCGATGACCCCTGAGAACAAGGAAATGCGTAATGCCTTTGTCGGAAAACCGTTCTGCGCCATGGTGTAACCGTCGAGCACAGTCACTGATTGCGCCGGCGTCCCCGGTGTTCTTATCAGAATAGCCGGGATCGATCCGCCGTACTCCGCCGCTGAATAAACGGCAAGAAAGAACAGAATCGCCGTTTCCGTCGGCATCGCGAAGGTCAGCGGAAAAAGCAGCGCCAGAGATTGCGAACTTCCAAACCCTGGCAGCGCACCGAGCACGATACCGAACGCGACACCCATGACGATGGCCGCTATCGTACCGATCGATATCAGGCCGACCGCCGCACTTCCCAGGTGAGCAATAATGTCTTCCAACGTCTGCTCCTAAAAATTCCAATAAGCTGGGAGGTAACTCACCGGCATAGAGACTCTCAGTCCGATGACGAACGCCGCATAAATCAAAAACATCGTCACGATGCTGCCCGCGGCGGCAACGACCGCGCCTTTTAAAGGCGGCATCAGCATGCGTGGCCAAAGCAGTAGAAACATGAACCCTGTCGTTGCGATCTCAAAACCAAGCGGCCCCATCAGAAGCATGTAGGCGAGAACCAGCAATGTCGTAATCGCCGTCTCAATGGGATCGAAATCGAACCGCTCATTATCCTTTTCAACCTGTGCCACCATGCGCGGCATCAACCGCATGGCAATGACGACAGCACTGAATAACGCGGAAAAGCCGAGAACCAGCCGTGGAAAGAATGCATCTCCCGGATAGCCGGGCAGTAATGGCGGCGACATCTCGTAAGTTTGCGCGAAAAGGAAGGCGACCCCCGCGAGGATGACGGCTACCGTTGCAATCACGGCCCTTTTCTTGCGGATATGAAGCGCGCGCAGGGTCGAAAGCATGGGAACCCCGTTTCACAGAGATACCGGATCTGGACCGGCACCAAGAATAGATACATTGCGAACGTCGAGAGGCGGACGGGTTACGCCCGCCCGCCTGGTCAACCGTTACGCGATCAGCTTTTGATCATACCGTTTTCGATCATGAACTTCCGCGTGTCCTTGAGGTTCTGATAGAAATCCTCGGAAAGTTTCTTGCGGTCGTCCTCGAAGTTCGGGATGACGTGCGGCTGCTTCGCCATGTACTTCTTGTAAGCTTCCGACTTGGTGACTGCCTTCATGGCCGAGGACAGCTTGTCCATGACCTCTTCAGGCGTACCTTTCTTGACGAGGAAGCCCTGCCACTGGTGCGGGATGGTATAGCTCAAGCCCACTTCCGGCACGGTCGGGACATCCTTCCAGAGCGGATGGTCGAGGCGTGTCTCGTTCAACAATAGCAACGGGCAGATGGTGCCGGCTTCGATGTGCGGGTTCCACTTACCGGGCTGGGCGAAGCCGACACGCAGGTGCTTGCCGACAACATCCTTCACAACGCCGCCCGTACCTTTGTAAGGCACAAAGCGCATGTTGGCGCCTTTGGGATCAGTAGCAAGACGAACGTGCTGCCGGTGGTGGATAGAGCCGACTTTGTTCGACCCCATAGCCAATTCGCCCGGGTGCTCCTTCGAATACTTCGCCAGATCTTGCCACGTCTTGATATCGGGATCGTCACAACGGACGGCGATACCGTAAAGCGTCTGCTCGACGCGGGCGATGATCTGGAAGTCGTCATAGCTACGCGTGAAGTGCGGCAGGTTAAAATAGCCGGGGAAGCTACCGCTCATGTGCATGAGCGTATAGCCGTCGGCTGGCTTGTTGTATGTGTAGACGATCGGCTCGTGGTTGGAGCCGGCGTTTTTGAACTGAACATTGACCGGCACACCGAGGTATTCCGGCTTCTGCAGTTCGTCAGCCATCATATTGCACCAGGTCGCGGCACCCGAGCCGGCCTTGGTGCTGCAAATCAACTCGATCGGCTTGGACGGGAAGTCCGCAGCCTTGGCGTGCGTGGCGATCGCAGCCGGCACCATGACGGCGACAACAGGGAGCGCCTTTTTAAGCAAGTTCCCAAACATGGATTGTTTCCTCCTAAAACGTGATTGCCTTGAAGCCTGTTTTTTTTGTTCTTGTCTTCCGCGCCCCGGATCATTTCCGCCGGGGCGCGGTCGTTCCTACGTACCCGGCGAAAGTTATTTCTCCTCCGGGCCGAATCCGTCCATGAACCGAGGGCCGGTCATGGTGCCGTCGACGGCTTTACCGATGATGCCGTGCGACAAGTCCTTGATCGCTATGAAGATCACGTCTTCATCAGGGGTCGCGACCATCGAGTGCGGCTCATTCGCCGGGACGTAAACGACCGTCCCCGCCGGCGCGTCGAACGTCTGGCCGTCGATTTCGACACGAAGCGTACCCTGGAGGACGTAGTTGAATTGTTCGTTCGGGTGCGAATGAACACGCGAGCCTGTGCCGCGCGCCTTGTGAATGTAGCCGACGAGCATGCGCTCGCCCTCGACGACACCGCCCTTCGAAGTCGAATACCCCGTACCAGCCGGCACAACGTCGAGTTCATTCATTTTGAAGTGATACTGACCGCTGCCCGCCTTGAAAGCGCCTTGCGTCTTTGTCTCCCGCTCCAATGTCTCGACCATCGAAATTCCTCCTGCTTAAAACTTTTCCTAAAAACCGCGAATTTTTGCCTACTACGGCCCTGTAATTCCGCGTTGCATCCCAACTACGTATACCAAATGTTTCACTTCGTAAAGTGGTGGTTCATTATTTGCCTGCCGGTCTTTCATAGAGTATGGTTTCGGCTCATTTATTCACATTTCTGGAGTGCCGATCATGAGCCGTATTACCCTCGATCAAGCCAATGCCATCGTCGCGGGCGCATTCGCCGAAGCCAAAGCAAACGACGGCAGCCCCATCGCCGTCGTCGTCCTCGACGAGGCCGGTCATATTATTTCAGCACAGCGGCAAGATGGTACGACCATGTTCCGCATCGATATTGCTCGGGGAAAGGCCTGGGGTGCGGTTGCGTTCGGCACTTCAAGCCGAGATCTCGGTGAGAAAGCGAAGCAAAATCCCGCTTTCGTGCAGGCATTGTCCGTAACCGCCGGGGGCAAACTGCTGCCGAACCCAGGAGCCGTACCGATCTTCGACGCGGACGGCAATCTGCTGGGTGCCGTCGGCATCAGTGGCGATAGCGGCCCGCGCGACGAGCAGTTCGCCGCCGCAGGCGTTGCCGCGGCGGGCCTCAGCACCGGCGAGTAACGCCGGTGGCAGGACCAACACGACCCGGGCGGCACGCCGTAGCGCCCGGGTTCATTTTGAGCGCACTTCATTGATGTTCGATGGCGGATTAATAGCCGCCATTCTTGTAGGATGCATCGTCGGCGGTTTCGCAAAGGGTGCGTCCGGATCCGGCCTGCCGCAGGTCGCGGTCCCTGTCATCGCCCTGATCACCGACGTGCCGACGGCGATGGCAGTGGTGCAATTGCCGGCGCTTTCCATCAATCTTTTGCAAATTCGCTATAAGGACCAGCCTGCATCACTGGCACTCCAGCACTGGCCGGTCTTCATTACGCTCTTTTGCACGACCATCGTCGGCATCAGCATTCTCCGCGTCGCGCCTCCGGGGATTTTGTTCGCTTTCCTCGGCACCGTCTGTATCGCGACGGTGATCTTCCTGCACCTTAAGCCGGACTTTGCACTGTCCGCGAAGATGCGGCTCCCCGTGGGCCTTCCTCTGGCGCTGATCGCGGGCCTTGCCGCAGGCATGTCGTCTCTCGGCGGGCCTTTTCTCGTCCCGTATTTTCTCTCACTGAAGTTACCGAAGGACGTCTTCGTATCGACTGTCAGCGTGTGTTACCTGGCAATCATCATTCCGACGATCAGCTTCTTTCTGTATTGGGATCTGGTGAAACCGGAACTGTTTCTGTTCTCTACGTTCGCCGTCCTGCCGTCCATCGCCGGTATGTGGTTCGGCAACCGGCTGCGTGCGCGGATCAATGACGCACAGTTCCGCAAGTTTGTACTCCTCATGCTTTTGGGCAGCGCCACCGGCCTACTCTACAAATCCTACCGGATTGGGTTCTGAGATGGCGGCCCTCAAGAACAAGTACGTTCAACTCTTCTTTAGGGAGTCCCTGCCGAAGAATCGCATGGATCTCGTAAAACAGCTGTTCGCACTTGGAATCGGATATCTAGGCGCGCAGCTATTCATTCTGTTGAGCATGCCGCTCCCCTGGATGCTGGGGTCCATGGCCGCGTGCGCGGCCGCCGCCGTCTTCGGCCTGCCCATCGGCAACCCCAAACAACTGCGATCGCTCATGATCCCGATTATCGGCGTCTCGCTTGGCAGCGTTTTCTCACCACACTCGCTGGAAGCACTCATCAAGATGGGACTTGGCCTCATCGCGTTGATCGCCGCGATGGTCGCTGCATCCGTCAGTTGCTACGCCCTATATCGGAAAACCACCGACATGGACGAGGCTACGTCGGTGTTTTGCTCCATGCCGGGCGGACTTGCCGAGATGGTAATTCTCAGCGATGGCGCCGGCGTCGATACGGCCAAAGTCGCGTTGATGCAGGCGGTACGCGTGTTCACCGTCGTCATGGCCGTTCCGCTATGGTTCCGATTTTCTGAAGGACTGACCTATGCCAGTGGCAAGATCCCCCTCTCCGTACCGGTTTCGACCGTCTCTTGGGAGGAAATCTCGCTGATTGGCGCCATTGCTCTGGTCGGCGGAGTCGCAGCCGTGCTCATGCGCCTGCCGGCGGCGATCCTGATCGGCCCACTGTTCTTGTGTGTCTTTCTGCAACTGGGCGGAATCACCGATCTGCAACCGGTCTCCGAATTCGTCGCCTTCGCCCAACTGGCGTTGGGGACGTCCGTCGGCTCCCGACTGACCCTACCCGGCCGAAAAGAAGCCCCCAAACTCCTGATCTTGGGGGTCGTCAGCGCCTTTATCATGATCGGTTTCGCGGCGGTTGCAGCCATGGCCGTCATCAATTTCGTCAATCTGCCGCTACGCCAGGTGCTCCTGAGTTTCGCACCGGGCGGCATCCCGGAAATGGCGTTGATGGCCTTGGCCCTTGGCGCCGACGTGACCATCGTTGTCAGCGTTCAGGTAGCGCGGATCTCTTTCATCATCCTTCTTGCCCGCATCCTCTTAAAAATACTCACAAAACGACCAAAAATGGATACTTTAGCAAAAAAATGAAACAATGGTTGACATAGAGATACACTTTTAGCGTAGAGTATCATTTAAACCAGCCGAAGAAGCTGCCCCAAAAGAAGCATCGCGGTCATCGCATATTAGCAAATTGTTGCCAAACATCCGAACTTAGGGAGGTTCGTTCACAATGAAACTCACGAAAATTCTCAAATCCGGTGCGCTTGCCTTTACGGGCCTGCTTTCCGGCGTCGTCCTCTATGGTCAAGTCGCGACAGCGCAGAGCTTCCCGTCGGGGCCGGTAGAGCTAGTTGTTCCGTGGAAAACCGGTGGCGGCACGGACAGAAGCGCCCGTCTGTTTGCACCATATCTTTCTGAAGCTCTTGGCGTACCCGTGAATGTCGTCAACATCGCCGGAGGCGGTGGCTGGGTCGCTTGGGCACAAATGGCAGCCTGGGATCCGGAAAAAGACGATCACAAGATCGGCCTAGTCAATCTGCCACACGTCTTTGCTTATCTCGATCCGAAGATGGGCCGCTCAGAAACCGTCGCAAACTTCAATTTCATCGGTGGTCAGACCTTCGACCCGTGCCTTTGGGTCGCACGCACTGGCGACGATCGCTTCCAGTCGCTGGAGCAGTTCATCGATTATGCCAAGAAAAATCCGAACGAAGTCGTTGTCAGCACCACGGCGATCGGCTCGGATGATTATCAGGGCCTCGCTTATGCCGAAAAGAAGGTCGATGGCTTCAAAGTCGCCAAGGTCTATGCGAATAACGATGCCAAGAAAATCCAGGAGTTGCTCGGCAACCACACCGACGCGGTTGCTGGGAACGTTTCCTACTATGTCAACCACATCATCGAAGGCAAAATGCAGCCTCTTGCTGTTCTCAGCGAGGAGCGTTCGCAGTTCCTGCCGTCGGTCCCGACATTCAAGGAAGTCACCGGGGCGGATAACATTTGCTTCGCTGGCCGCACCCTAGTCGCAGCACCTGGCCTTGCCCCCGAGAAATATAAAGTCTTCGAAGCGGCAATGAAGAAGGCGCAAGCCAATTCTGAATACCGCATCAAAGAATTGAATAACTCGTCGACCATTTGGGAAGTCAGCGGCGATGAACTCAAAGATTTCATCAAAGCAACCGAAGAACGCGTGAAAGTGGTCGAATACTGGAAGAGCAAATAGATCCTATGCTCTGCGTCCGGGGCCGGGTAATTTTCCCGGCCCCGAATGCTTTTCGGCGCTAATGTGGCGAAATCAGCCAAGCCTCCTTTAGGCAAAGAATTTCAGATGCAAAATCGATACGTTACAGGATCAGCTCTCGTCCATTTTCTTTTTATCCTTTTCGGCATCTGGATTATTTGGATGTCTTACGACCTGCCTGGCGGCGGGAATATGATGCCGACCTTCGCGGCTTGCGGCATAATCATTTTCTCCATTGCACAGATCGTCAAAGAGCTCGTTTTTGCACGCAACCAGGACTCGCTGGTACGCGCAATCCCCCCTGTTTCCAAGGGGGTGCTGAAATCATTTTTGATCCTCATCATCAGCGCAGCCTATTTCGCTCTTAGTTTTTATCTCGGCTATTTTGTTTCTACGGCACTCTTTATCTTCGTTGCGGCCTTCGCCCTTGGCGTTACCAGCTTGAGGTCGGTCATATTGACTGCAGTTATTCTGCTGCCGCTTCTCTACGGGTTCTTCATCATGTTCCTCGGCTCCAATCTGCCCAAGGGCATCCTTTTATAGAAGGCACGGGCACATGGAATATTTACAGGAACTTTTTTCTTACGCGGTCGGCATGGCGAGTTTCGATATGCTGACGATGCTGATTCTCGGCACGTCCATTGGCCTCGTCATTGGCGCCATACCTGGCCTCAGCCCGCCGATGGCAATCGCCTTGATGATCCCGGTCTCGTTCCATCTGCCGGCGGAGCAGGCTCTGGTACTCATGGTGTCCTGCTACGCCGCCGGCATCTACGGCGGTTCGTTCTCAGCTATTCTGTTGCGCGCCCCAGGCACATCGGCCTCGGCGGCATCGTCGATTGAAGGCTTTGAACTAACACGGCGTGGCAAGGCTATTCAGGCGATCCGCATCTCTACCTTCGCGTCCGTTGTAGGCGGCCTGATCAGCGGTCTCGTCCTGCTGCTCTTGGCGCCGCCATTGGCACAGGTCGCCCTATTCTTCGGTCCGTCAGAATACTTTCTCATCGCGATCCTCGGCCTGACCGCTATCGCATCGGTCTCGTTCGGCTCGCTTATCAAAGGACTCATCTCGGGCTGCATCGGGCTGTTTTTAGCGACTATCGGTATCGACATCTACTCCGGCTTCCCACGCTTTTCCGCAGGGATCACACCGTTGCAGTCCGGCATCGGTATTCTGCCGGTGATCATAGGGCTGTTTGCCTTTGCACAAGGCCTGGAACTTAGTGAGGCCAAAGCCCACGACACCGTCGCCGGCGTCAAGAAACTGAGCTGGAACATTTGGCCACAATCCAAGGAGATCTGGCAACTTCGCTGGCCATTGGTCCGAGGTTGGAGTTGCGGCCTTATCCTCGGCATCATCCCTGCCGCAGGCGCCAGCGTCGCGCAGTGGATCGCCTATGCTTGGGAAATTCAGCGACGCAAACCGGGAGACCAGTTCGGCAAGGGCGAGATCAAAGGCCTCGCCGCAACTGAAGGCTCAAACAACGGCTCAACCGGCACCTCACTGATTCCAATGTTTGTGCTCGGCGTGCCCGGCGGCATTTCCGCGGCCGTTATTCTGGGTGCCCTGATCATTCACGGCCTACAACCGGGTTTCCGCCTGTTCTCGAACAATCCCGACGTCATCTTCACCGTCATGTGGGGCTTTATCTTCGCCAACCTTCTGATGGGTGTGCTTGCGGTTTTCATGGCCCGCGCGATGGCGTATCTGACTGTCATGCCGAAAGGTCTTCTGGCGCCGCTCATCATCATCTTCTCGATCGTCGGCACCTACTCCAACGGCAACAACCCTTACGATGTCTTGCTGATGATGGGCTTCGGCGTCATGGGATACTTGATGTACAAGTTCGACTTCTCGACTGCCGCCGTGTTGCTCGGCCTCATTCTGGGTCCAATCGCCGAGAACGGTCTGCGCGACTTAATGGTTGTGTCGCACGGCAGCCCGGTCTTGTTCACACTGCAACGCCCGATCTCACTGGTGCTGATCGCCTTGATCCTCGCCGTCTTATTCTATTCGTCGCGCCAGCAGAAGTGGGAAGTGGACAGTAAGGAAACCGTGAAATCAGTTTCCGGTGACGATCTTCCGACCGAGAAATAAAACAACGGTCGGTAAGTTCTTGCCGCGCCGGTCTTGGAGCCAATACTCTAGATTATCGATAAGTGCCGCCGACGAACGGACGGTGCAGGGATTCAAGACGGAGGAAATCACCCAATGACCGACGGCACTTCAGAAGTGCGCCGCATCCCAGGCGCCGAAATTGCTGCATTCATCCATCGCGTTCTGAGCGCAGCCGGCATGCGAGACGAGGACGCTAAGACCATCGGCGAATTAATGGCCGAGGGCGACGTCAACGGCTCGGACGGCCATGGCGTTTTCCGTCTGCCAATGTACATGAAGCGGATCAAGGCGGGCGGCCTTAATCTCGCACCGAACATCCGTGTCGACAGCGAGCGCAGCGGCATGGCGTTGGTCAACGGCGATAACGCGCAAGGCCATCTGGTGATGAAGTACTGCGCCGACCTGGCGATCAAGAAAGCCAGGGAAAGCGGCGTTGCCTGGGTTGGCTGCCACCATTCCAACCACGCCGGCCCGGCATCGATCTACGCCAAAATGCCGCTGCCGCATGACATGATCGGTTTATATGTCGCAGTCGGAAACGCCAATCACTTGCCGCCATGGGGCGGCACCGAAATGCTGCTGAGCACCAACCCCATCGCCATTGCGGTCCCGGCAAAAGACAAACCGCCGGTGGTCCTCGATATGGCGACGACGGTCGCGGCCTACGGCAAGGTCAAAACAGCACTACAGCGTGGCGAAACCATGCCTGAAGGCTGGATGATCGACAAACAGGGGCAGCCTCTGACCGACCCCACCAAAGCGAATGAAGGCTTTCTACTCCCTATCGGCGGCCCGAAGGGGTATGGCCTATCCCTCATGTTCGGGCTTCTTGCCGGGCTCCTGAACGGCGCCGCTTGCGGCCATACCGTTGTCGACTTCAACGCCGATTTTGAGACACCGACGAACACCGGCCAGTTCATCGTCGCCATCGATGTCGCCGCCTTCACCGATCCCGAGACATTCAAGCGCGGCGTCGATGACGTCGTCCGTTCCATAAAAGGTTCGCCCACCCTTCCAGGATTCGATGAAGTGCTGCTGCCGGGCGAGCAAAGTTACAAAAAGCGTCAGGACCGGGAGAAGAATGGCGTACCGATTCCGCCGCAACTTTTACAGGCGCTCGACGAGACCGCCGACGACATGGGTGTCGCCCGCATCGGATAAGATCAAGCGGACGTATAGGAGTGCGGCGCGGTCCGCGTGAGCTGACTCGCCGCTTTCTCCAACAGGCTTAACAATTCCACCTGCGTTCCCGTCGGATGCCAGTCGCGTCGCATCGTCGTGCCGATGGAGCGTTCCGTATCCTTGAGGTCGTGTCCCTCGACATCGAGAATTTTGACCAGTCCTTGATCCATTTCGCGTTCGATCTGGTGCGCTGAGACCAGCGCCAGCCGGTCGCTCTCGACCAGCAGATCGCGAATCAGAACCAGAGAATTGGATTCTATGATCTGTTTCGGCGGTGCGATCCCACCACTCTTGAATAATGCCTCGAAAGCCTGACGAACCGGCGCGCCGGGCCGGGAGACAACCCAGGGGAACTCCGTGAGGTCGCGGATTGTTACTTTCGACCTTTGCGACAGTGGGTGATCGACACGGGCACAGACGGAAAGCACATCCTGGAACAACAGCTTTTGCTCGACATCGTCGATGGGCAAAGGGTCGCGCAGGCCACCGATCATGATATCGAGGCTCCCCTCCCGCAGTTCCTTTAGGAGTTCGTCGTAAGAACCATCGACGACTCGAACGTTGATATCCGGTCTCCGTTCGATCAGTTCCTCAATAGCCTGGGCAAGCACGTAGTACCGGGACAACGGCAATGTGCCGATGGCGATGCGCGACATGTCCCGACCGCGCCAAGCACTGATTTCATCGGCGCCTTGATTCAACTCCGCAAATGCCAATCGGACGAAACGCGCAAAGGTCGTTGCCGCCGCTGTCAATTCGACACCGCGAGTGTTGGAGACGAACAGCGTTAGGCCGGAGATGCGCTCCAAATCCCTGGCCGCCCGATAGAGCGACGGCTGGGAGATACCGACGTTTCGTGCCGCCAAAGTGAAATTCCCAGAACGATCGATTGCCAAAAGGCTGCGCAACTGCGCCGACGTCACCGAATGTTCGAAGGCCGTGACCTTACGCGGGTCGAGGCGTTCGCTGCCCCGTTGCGAACGCTGTGCCCCGACACGAATACTTTCCAACGCCCGATTGGCGCGCCCGAAGAACATGGCGCCCGGCTCCGTCAGCAACATGCCGGTATTCTTGCGGGAAAACATCGGCACTTCGAATATCCGCTCCAAGTTGGCGATAGCCTGAGTTATCGCCGACTGCGATAGAAACACCCGCCGGGTCGCGGCCGTGATGCTGCCGCAGCGCCCGACTTCGCAGAACGCCCGGATATGCCTTAGATTCAGGTTTTCACATTCCAACGGACACGGACCTTAGAAAGCAGCCAATCGTTGTTCAGGCTTATATACGCGGCGGACAGGGCCCGACCGGCATGTCGAGACCTTCCCAGAAGTTGACGAACGTACCCGGGAAAGCGTCTGCGGGAAATGCATCGGCGGAAAATGCCTCCTTCGACAGGCTCACGACGTCCAACGCCGGGTGCCGTTCGAATAATATATCGCGCGCCCGCTGCACGGATTTTCGCACCATGCCTGTGCCCTCGATCAGTACACAGATCAACCGGCCCCGATGGTAGAACACGGCGTCCAGTTCGGCGAACAACGGACCGCCGTCATCAGCCGCTTCAGCCAACAATATGCGGGCCTGCGGCATCGGCAGAAAGGCAGAAAATATCCAATCATTAGGAGTGAATATCTCCGCCCCCTCGGGTGCCAAATTATCCGCGTTATCCTTAAGGTGGCGTTCGGTGAAGTTCAGATAACTCTCAAGAAAGCGGCGTAGCGGACCCGAAAAATTCGAGACGCCGTGCAGTATTGCTTCGCGGCACAAGAGCTGGAGATCTTCCGTCTTAGCCAGTTCGAGGCGCTCGTCCACCGTGACGTCGATCCAACCTAGGGAATTGATCCTAATATCTACTCCCGCATCGGGCAGCACGGCATAGCGGCCGGTTAGAGGTGCTTTATCCTCTTCTGACTTCGCTAGGTCCGCCAACACGATGCGCGGATCGCTTGCCAACCCGTAGACGACGAAAGTCGCCGGGTCAGCACGCGTCAAAAAGTCGAGGGACGGCAACCCCATGAGTTCTCCCGTGGGTCAGATATCCATTTCCAGGATATAGAGGCCGCCGGACCAGCGGTCACCGCAATAGACGATCGCGTTCTCATCGACATAGATTTCGTTCATCTGAATGGTCGGCACGCGCGAATTCTCAGGCCCTGGCGGTACAAAGTAGCCGATGCACTCGGGCTGGTACGGGTTCTTAATGTCGTAAACACGGATGCCGGCGTTGAAGAACGCACCAACGATGATCTCTTCGCTATAGAACGACGGACCCGGCCGGTTTTCGTGCACATTATGCGAACCGAAGCGGCCTCCTTTATGGCCGTATTCTTCGACCGGCGGCAACGGTAGCGTGCTGATCGGCACGAGGTTCTCTTCATTCCGCGCATCGAGCACCCACGTCAGTTTCGGCCAATCCTTGGCGTCGTCCTTGATGCATTCGTCGGTAACGATCATTAGGTCGCGCTCGAACAGCGGCATGACGGTATGGGTAAAGCCCGGATAGGGATTGTGCGGCGACCAATGAGAGACGACCTCAGGCTTGGACTTATCAGAAATGTCCAAAATAAAGGCACCGCCGTCGATGTAGCCCAAGTACGCCCGGTCCGGATGACTGGGATAAACGTTGGCATTGTGCAAACGGAACGCATCGCCGCCACGCAACTGATCCAGAGGCTCAGGAATGATACGCTCCGGCAGCGGTTCGTCATCCCCTTCACGTGTCCCCGGCATCCACCAACGCCCGGCCTCGACCGGCTTCGACGGATTACGGACGTCAATAATCTGATAGATCTGATCGTCACGCGGATGCCGCGGCGTGAAATCCGGCGCCCCCGACGACAGGTGAACATATTCGCCGTCGACGAACCACAAACAGTGGCAGCCGCGCGAATGCGGACCCGACGTATCGTAGTGGGCGATGGATTTAGGGTTTTCGGGATCACTGACGTCGAACAATTCGAAGCCCGCCGGCTTGTCGCCCAAATTGAAAACCTGATAGGCAACGGCGAGAATATCCCCTGTGACCTCTAGCGAGTTGGAACGCATGTTCTGATGCGCGAGCTCGGTCTGGCAGATGACCTTGCTGTTACGTGGGTCCGTTACGTCTACACCGGTGAAGTTTTTCGGCGGCCCCTCGTGCGCGATCCAAAGAATCCGTCGCCCGTCTTTGGTCACCTGAAGCGACATTCCCTCACCGACACCGCCGAAGCCCGACATATCGTTGTGGCCGATCAAGGTCATATTCTTTGAAAGCGTTTCTGACATATGTTTCCTCCGTTATCCGGTGTTTCATTTCCGGCTTTGCGAATAGATTTATTTCTGCGCGCCGTAAGTCTATAATTCAGAATGGCTATGCTTCAAACAAATAGTGTCGACGGTTCGAACCGGATCCCCGTATCGATCATCACCGGATTTCTGGGCAGCGGCAAAACAACGCTCTTGAACCATTTGGTAAAGCAGCCGGGGATGGAATCCACGGCCTTGATCATCAACGAGTTCGGGGAAGTTGGTCTCGACAACCTGCTGGTCGAAACATCGATCGAGAACACCTTACTGCTAGAGAATGGCTGCATTTGCTGTTCGATCCGTGGCGATCTTATCGACACGATTGGCGACTTGTTCGCTAAGGCCCGGAACGGGCAGATCCCGGACTTCGACAAGATATTGATTGAGACCACGGGCGTTGCCGACCCGGCACCAATCGTCAACACTATCCAGGGCGAAGTTGCGGTTTCCAACCGCTGCCGACTGGACGGCGTGGTCACACTGGTCGATGGCGTGCAAGGCGAAGCGCAAGCCAACAGCCACGCAGAAGCGATGATGCAGATGGCTCAGGCGGACCTGGCATTAATCTCTAAAACCGACCTGGCACCCGCAGAAAAGGTCACGAAATTGCGGCGTTTCATCCAAGCCGTGAACCCGTCGATCACGATCGAGCCTATGTCGCACGGGCGCATCGCGCCGGAAAAACTTTTCGGTCTCAACCGATTGCAGACGGAGCCAGCAATCGATCATCAGCATCACGGCAACGATCACGATGCGGATCATAACCACACACACGAACACGCCTCGGAGCATGGGCATGGGCATGGGCAAGAGCATCAGCATGACCATGGCGGCATCGCGACATGGTCGTATACCGACGACACCCCGATCGACAAAGACAGGCTTTTGGCCTGGTTGCGGACGCTCTATTCCCTGCGCGCCCCATCGATGCTGCGGATGAAAGGCTTCGTCCGCACGCTCGACCAGGACAAACCGCTACTCATTCAAGCCGTCGGCCCTGTCCTCAGCCCCATCGAGCAGCTCCAGGCATGGCCCGACGGCCAGCCCCTGACGCGCCTTGTATTTATTTTCCGAGATATGTCCGTCGAGCAAATGCGTGGCAGCTTCCTGCGTCACGTCTCCTCATCGATCGTCTGATCACAAAAAACCGTCCCTCCGTCGACATGTTGGGGGTATCGTGTTTCGTAATAGTTATAGCGAAATTTAATACCAGTAGCAAAACATCTAATATCTTTTGTTGTCTCTCTGATGAGGAGTTTTTGCTACACTGTTTTTCTCTAACCAACAAAAAACTATTGGGAGCTTCATCAAATGAAATTCACTGCATTTTTTCGAAATGCTGGCTTCGCGCTACTCGCCGGCACCGCGTCCATGGTCATCGCGAGCAGCCAAGCTTCTGCGGAATGGCCCGAGAAACCGATCGAACTCGTTTGCGCAACGTCTCCGAAATCCGGCGCAGCACACTGGTGCCGCGTAATGGCGAACACACTTGCCAAGGAATTGGACACCCGCGTCGAGCCTCTGTTCGAAGGTGGCGGCGGCGGCAACACCGCGGCTGAAATAGTCGCCAACAAACCGACCGACGGCTACACGTGGCTGCACCGGAATACCAGCTACGCCGGCTACATGAACTTGCCGACGTTCAAGGTCGATCCGGATCAGTTTGAGGTCATCGTCGAAATGACCAAGTTCCTGTACGTCATCGGCGTGCCGTCCGATAGCAAATACAAGACCTTCCAGAACCTGATCGACGACATGAAGGCCAACCCCGGCAAGATCTCGATTGCCGCCAACAAACCGGGCTCGGTTCACCACGTTCACCTCATCAACCTGTTCCGTGCCTTCGACGTGCAATGGAACTACGTCCCGTATAAAGGCTCAGGTGGCGCCATGCGCGATGTCCTTGGCGGTCACGTACCGGTCGGCATCATTCCGACGGGCATCTGGATGCCTCAGGTCAAAGCCGGCAAGGCGCGCACTCTCCTGCTGATCAACGAAGAGCCGTATCCGGGCATCGACGCCCCTCTGCCGAAAGACTTCGGTAAGAACTATCCGATCGAGCACCAGGTTCAGGGCTTCTTCCTAAAGAAAGGCACGCCGGATGATGTGAAGAAGAAGATCGTCGCCGCCCTGGGCAAAGTCGCCGAGTCCAAAGAATACAAGGACTACATCGACAACACGATGGGCGCCTTCAACGTCTTCAACACCGACAGCCCCAAGCTGACGGCGAAGTTTCACAAACTACGTAAAGAAACCGGTGAGTTCCTCAAGAACGCCGGTCTCTTGAAGTAAGCGAAACCTAACGACCAAGGGCGGCGGCACTATGCCGCCGCCTTTTTTCACATTTCGCTTTCCCGTTCCTTCAAAAGACTGCTTCGGTCATGAAGAATATTTCAATCAATCTAAGAAAAGCCGACATGGTCGGCGCCGTGCTCTTCACTATTTTTAGCGTCGGCGCAATCTACGCCACCACGACGTGGATCCCACCGGTGCTGCCAGGCGATCCGGGCGCAGCCTTTTTCCCGCAGATCGCACTGATCGTCATTCTCATCTTCAGCGCCGTTCTCTTGTTTCAAAGTTTTCGCAATAAGGCCAAGGCTAACGAAGAGGACCCGACAAGGTCACTAACGGTGGACATCGAACTGTCGGGCCTGATCGCGACGATTGCTTATTCGGGGCTGCTCGTTATAGGCATCGCCTTCGCGAAGTTCGAAATCTCGGTGTTTGTCTTTCTCGCCTACATGCTCGGCATCCGCACCGGACGCTGGATATGGGCATCCGCCGTCGGCCTCGTTTCGATGGGATTGATGTATCTCACTTTCATCATTCTTCTGAAGGTCCGTCTGCCGCTCTTATTCCTTCCAGAATACCTGGGTTTCTAGGAAAGACCGGACATGGAAAATATCGTAGAGAATATCGCCCCCGCACTCGGTCTCGTTTTTCAATTCGAATGCATCCTGGTGATCGCGCTAGGCGTTCTGGCTGGTGTGATCATGGGCATCCTGCCCGGTTTCGGCGGCTCGCAGGCTTTGGCACTGATGTTCCCGTTCACGTTCATTATGTCGCCACCGGCCGCCATTCTGTTCATGATGTCGGTCTATTCGGCCGCGGAATACGGCGGCTCGATCCCAGCTATCCTGATACGAACACCCGGGACCACGGCCGCCGCCATGACCGTGCTGGACGGTTACCCCATGGCACAAAAAGGTGACGCCTATCGCGCGCTGATGATCTCCATCACGTCAGGTGTCTTCGGCGGCATCGTCAGCAGCCTGATCTTCATCGTCGCCGCGACGGCGCTGGCTTGGGTCGGTCTACAGTTCGGCCCGGCGGAGATGTTCGCGCTTGGTCTTTTGGGCTTGGCCATCATCGGCAGTTTCGTCGGCAGCAATCCGACCAAGGGCTTCATCGCGGCGGGTCTCGGCCTATTGCTATCGACCGTCGGCGAGTCTCCGTTTGGCGCTGTGCGCTTTACCTTCGACCAGTCGTACCTTTCTGACGGCATCCCGCTCATCGTTATGATCATCGCCATGCTGGCGGCCCCGGAGATTTTTCGTCTCATGATGCTGACCAAGGCGGATGAGAAAAAAATGGCCGAAGGGGTTGATAAGGATTTTCTTAAAAACAAAGCGTCCGGTTTCGGCTTTAGTGACCTCTATAAACTTCTGCCGACCATGATCCGGGGCAGCATTATCGGCACTGCCATCGGCGCCATTCCGGGCCCAGGCCCAACTGTGGGCACGGTCATCGCCTATAACGAAGAAAAGCGCTGGTCGAAGAATTCCGACAAGTTCGGTACCGGCGTCGACGAGGCAATCTCGGCACCTGAATCCGCCAACAACGCCGTCGTCGCGGGCGCCATGGTACCAGCGCTAGCACTAGGCATTCCGGGGTCCGGGGCTATCGCAGTGCTACTCGGCGTCTTGGTCAGCAAGAACATGGTCCCGGGTCCGCTTCTGTTCGAAGAAAACGGCCCCCTCGTCATGGCGGTGTTTATCGGCCTGATTATCTGCAACTTGTTCCTGCTCCTGTGCGGGATTGTCGGCATCAGGCACTTTGCCAAGATCGTCGACGTCCCGGGCCGCATCCTCGGCCCATTCATCATGGTGATGCTGATCATCGGCGCCTATGCGCACGACAACAATTTGGCGCACTCAGCCATGGTGATTGTGCTGGGGACCTTGGCCTTCCTGCTGGACAAGTTCAAATTTTCGACGATCCCGGTGATCCTAGGCTTCGTCATGGGCCCCATCATCGAGCAGAACCTGAACCGCGCGATGGTCATTCACCTCGGGAACTTCCTAGAGATCGTTACCCGCCCCATCACGATGTTCATCATCTTTCTGGCAGTGGTCGCCGCCGTAGCGGCTTACAGGCGTAGTAAGTAAGCCGCTAAAAACGACTCCCTGAAACTAAAACCGGCGGTGCCCCAGAGCCGCCGGTTTTTTCTTGATGTATTCGCGCTCATTCGTAAGCGCGCATCAGTTCGGCCGGGTCCGGCGGCAACTGAACGGGCTCGCCCCGTTTCGCGGACATGTCCATCGCCATGGTCATCAGCAGATTGCGATGACCGTCTGCAGCAGTGGCATGCGGTGTCCGCTGCCCCGTATAGAGCCGCTGGTACCATGAGTTCGTTTCTTCGCGCATCGGCCCCCAAAGCTCGCCGTCGTGCAGGTCGCCCGGCGGATAACTGGTCAGGAAGTCGACATGGCGCGCTGGCGGGTGATAACCTTCCGGCACATACCCACCGCCCTGTACCACGTTGGTGGCCAGCACCAAATCTCGGTGTGTGTCTTCGATGTCGATCACCCCTTCCGTACCGACGATACCGATCTCGATCCCGTAAACGGCGCCGGGCCAAACCTCGGGCAGCGCCCAAGAAATATTCATCGAGAAGATCGTGCCGTCATCCATCGTAAAGACGCCGAACGTGGAATCCTTGGTACCCCATTCGCTCAACACCTTCTCCGTGGAGCGGGCATAAACGGAAACGGGCGTCTTGCCCTCCATCAACCAGAGCGACATGTCGAGACTGTGCGTGCCCGATACCACCATCGGTGTCAGCGTTGTACGGTCCTGGGTCCGGCGCACGGTCGCAATCGGCACCATACGGTTCATGAAGGCACGGGTGACGACGGAATGCACGTCGCCGATCTGTCCCGTGATCAACTTTTCCTTCACGGTCAGGAAACGGCGGCGAAAGCGCTGGGTATAGCCGACCACCGCGTCGACTCCCGCCGATTCAATGGCCGCCAGAATTTCGGCCGACTGGCGCGCATCGGTCGCCAGTGGCTTCTCGATGAACATATCCTGACCATGGTCCGCTGCCATCAGCGTCGGGCCGGTGTGAAAGTTCTCATCGGTGGCAATGATCGTCGCCGTGACTTCCGGGCGGGCAAGCAACTCTTTGTAATCGGTCGTAAAGAAGTCGGCGTTGACGTCTTCCTTGAGCTTCTCACCCAGATCCGTCTTAACATCACAAAGACCGATCCAGCCGACGCCCGGATAATCCCGCGCAAACTTCGCCCTGATACGGCCGATGGTGCCGCAACCGATAATTGCGAGTCCTATCTGTTCTCCAACTTTATGAGGCATGGCGCCCTCCCAACTCTATTTTTGATTTCGGCGTTAACGCCTTGTGCCCTCAGAATATCCCGCCGCACCCCGTCGGAAAACATCACAAGAGTTGATATTCGGCATCGACAAATTTGAACGCCGCTGGGCGATCACATAAAGGGCGCCAGCAGTGGGTTTCGGCTCTCGCTGATGTCCCGGGCGATCCACAACAGGAACGGCAGTGCCAGGAAGGTCATGACAGTCGAGACGACGATCAGGCCGGCGATCCGCCGGGGTGCCTTGTCGTACCTGAGTGCGAAAATATAAATAATGATGGCGCTCGGCATCGATGCCATCAGGAAGACACTCCCCGCGACCACCCCTTCGAGTCCAAACGCCCATATAATGGCCGAGCCGCTCGCCATGCCGATCAGCAGTCGGGCGACGGCAAGCTTCACCGACAAGATCATGTCGGAGACCTTCAGTGTCGCCAATGAATAGCCGAGCAGGATGACCATCAGCGGGATCATCATGCCGCCAAGAATCCGCGTCGTATCGATAAGAATAGGATGCGGCGTAAACCCTGTGACTCGGAAGAAGATCACCGCCATCACCGAATAGATCAGCGGTTCCTTGAACACCCGCCGGATATTCATCTCACCAATGACAATCATCGGCGAAATGGTGTGCTGAATAATGGCGATAACAAAAAAGTACGCGACACCCACCGCCAACCCTTCCTCACCGAAGGCGAGCAGCAGGACTGGCAATCCCATATTGCCGGAGTTGGGCACCGTCAGACTCGGCAGGAACGTACGCACCGGTTGACGCAATACGATCAGGGACAACGCGCTAAAGACGGCAGCCAGCAAGACCACGGCGATCGCCGCCTGCACCGTCGTCGTCAGCGCGACGGCCGAGAACTTAGGCGACGTCAGTGAAGAAAAGACCAGCGACGGCGTGCCAATCCACAAAACCAAGCGGCCAATGGATTCCGTGTCCAGCTTGAGGCTGGTGCGGTTGAGCAGATAACCGACCCCCGCCATCAAGAACAGCGGCGCGACAACGGCTAAGGTACCTTCGATCAAAAGAGCAATCTCCGAGGAGGGCGCGCGGCAACGCGCTTTATAGGACAATACTAGCCTTTCCAGGGGCGGGACTCAGCATTTAGCAGTGCTGCCGAAGTTAGTATTTTTCCTGATAAGCTGCATCAGCAAATTTGACCGCCGATAGACACGCTTCGTCCGTGCGGGATAGCGCACAAACGTTAGAATAGTCGGCAAACGTCCAAGAGATCGAGGGAACATCGCACATGAGACAAGTTGAAGCCGCCGTTATCGGAACCGGATGGTGTGGCGGTATCCGCGCCATTTCGCTCGCCAATTCCGCGCTGGTCGACAAGCTGCACATCTGCGAGATTCGCCCTGAGCGCCTCAAGGAGGTCGCTGCTCTGACCGCCCCCGCGACGGCGACGCTCGACTACAAAGAAATTGCCGCCAATCCGAACATAGAGATCGTTTACATTTCGACGACGCCGGAAGGCACGCACTACCCCATCGCCCGGGATTGCTTGAAAGCGGGAAAGCATGTCCTTCTCGAAAAACCTATCGCGCTCGAGTTCTGGGAAGCGGACGAGTTAATATCGCTGGCCAAGGATAACCATCTCAAGTTCACCATCGGCTATTCGCAACGCTTCAACTCCAAGATTGCCTACGCCAAGAAGTCCATTTCCGAAGGCAAACTCGGCAAGGTCGTGAACATCATGGTGAGCCGTCATTTATCCAGGAGTCTCGGCGCAAAGATTGCCAACCGGGTCAAACTGTCGCCAGCGGCGATGGAATCCACGCACGACCTGGATTTCGTCTTCTGGCTGCTGGACCCCACCAAGCCGGTGAAGGTCTATTCGCAGGGCGCCTACGGTTACATGAAAGAGCTGAACGGCTCCTATGATTGCATGTGGTCCACTGTCACCATGGACGACGGCACGCTGGTCGTTGTCGGGGGCGGTTGGAACCTGCCGCCGAGCTACCCCAATTACTGCGGCACCTGGATCGAGATCACCGGCACCGAAGGGGCGCTGATCCTCGACGACACGTCACGGGACAACTGGCTCAATACGGTCGAAGGCGGCACCCAGTATCCGATGTCGACGATGCCGGGCGAGCATTTGGATCATGTCTTTGCGGGTCAAATGGGACCTGAGACGATCCATTTCCTGGAGTCCGTGCTGCTCGACAAGCCGGTTATGGTTGAGCCGACGCACGCACGTATGGTCATGGAGACCTATTGCGCCGCCGACATTTCCGCCGATACGGGAGAGCCGGTCGAACTGCCCCTCTCGAACCAGAGCCTCGCGCACCTGGCCGACCTCAAGAAGACCAACCAGGGCGGCTGATCTCGGTTAGCGTAGTTCTTTAATGAAAACGGTCCGCCGATCCTCGGCGGAAGTCGCAATGGCTTCCAGCACTTCGATGTTGTGCACCATCTCTTCGTTGGTGAACAGGTAATCGGCTTCGCCAAGCGCCGCGGCGCGGAATGATTCCAGGTTCTCTATGACGGCGTCGGTCCAATCGAATATCGTCGTCTTATGCGGTGAGCCCGTCACCGATTCGACATATGAAACCTTGCCGCCCGGCGTATCCGGATGAGTTTCGTTGCGGGCTTCAATCCACTTATCGGTGCCGAATACATGCATTCGGATAAAGTGCGGTGTGTGCAGAACCGCAGACAGGGTTGCCGTCATCCCGGCTTCGAAACCGAGTTGCACCGTAACCAGATCTCCCGTCTCCCACCCAAGCGAGCGGCTGGCGGTCATCGCCTGCACTGTCTCGACCGGACCGAAGAACCAAATCAGCATATCCGTCAGATGAATCCCCATGGCCGTCATGCCGGCGGCGGGCGATACGGCCTTGGTGGTGCGCCAATCGCCCTGCGGCACGCCGATCAACTTGTCATGCGAAAAGGCGCTCTCGGCGTGCATGATGGTACCCAACTCACCTGCGTCGATAGCTCTCTTCAGCGCCGTCATGGCAGGCTCGAAGCGGCGTTCGTGGCCAATGCCCAACTGTACACCTGCTTCCTTAGTCGCCGCGACCGAGCGCCGCGCGCTGGCGGCATTGAGACCGAGCGGCTTTTCGCAGAAGACGTGCTTGCCCGCCTTGGCGCAGGCAATCACCTGCTCCTCGTGCACCGGGTTCGGCGTCGTCAGGATGACCGCATCTACGGCATCAACCGCCAGAGCCTCATCCAACAAATCGTAGGCCTCGAAGCCTCCTGCCTTGATATCCTCCTGCTGCGCCGGCACCGGATCGACGATCCCCTGAACCTTAAAGGTCGGATGCCCGTCCAGGCGCGTGGAGATATGCCGCCCCCACCAGCCATAACCGGCGATGGCAATATTAAAAACCGATTTCGTCATGAGATGGATTGTCCCAAGTCTGCAAATTGTCCGCGATGAAAAATAAGAGGGCTGCCGTCGGTCAAATCCAACTGCAGCACACGGCCGATAAAGATTTCGTGGTCCCCACTTTCGATGCGGCGTTCTGTGCGGCATTCCAAGGTCGCCAGCGCCGCGCCCAGTACCGGTACGTCGAAGCATCCGGGTCGCCAATCGATGCCGCCAAACTTATCGTCAGATGGCCGCGCGAACTGCATGGTCAGCTCCTTGGCTTCGGACGGCATGATGTTCACGGCAAACCCCGGGTGCTTCATGAAGGCACCCCGCGACGGCGCGCTCAAAGCAAGGCTCCAAAGAATTTGCGGCGGCTCCAGCGACACGGAAGAGAATGAATTCACCACCAATCCGACCGGTGCCCCGCCGTCGCCCAAGGTCGTCACCACGGCTACACCTGTCGCGAAACAACCAAGCACGTCGCGCAATCTGCGTGGGTCGATGATGTCCTTCTCGTTTTGGACGAAGGTTGCGTCCATGAAATCCTCCAACTCTTGCCGAATTAGGAATATAGCCGAGAGGCTATCAGTTTGAAGTGATAATAATATATAATTGACTTCACAAAACTTGATAGCCTATTTGTCTCTTCGGAGGCTCCTATGAAACTATTACACCTCAGACATTTCGTCGCCGTCTGCGAGGAAGGCTCCTTCTCTGCCGGCGCCAAGCGGGTCGGTGCGACGCAGTCCGGCCTATCCATGCATGTACGCTGGCTCGAAGACCGCTATGGCGTCGTGCTGCTGGAACGCAGCCACGTCGGCGTGACGCCGACCGAAGCCGGCCGGCGTTTCTACGAAGTCGCCGTCAAGGCACTTCGCTCTGCATACCACGCCGAAGAAATGCTGCGCGAGCTTTCCGGCGACGTGACCGGGCACATCCGCATCGGCCTTATGCCGACATTCACCCGCGCCGTGTTGCGACCCACTCTTGTGGCCTATTCTGAACGTTATCCCAACGTCCGTGTCTCAATCACCGAGGCCTATTCGGGTCAGCTTTCCCGCCAAGTCGCCGAGGGTGAGTTGGACTTCGCCGTCGTGCCATACTCCGAGACCAACAGTGCACTAAAAGTCACGGCGCTCGGCACTGACAGGGAATTCCTGGTCTGGTCCGCCGGTAGCGACTTGAACCCCGGGAAAAAGGCGAAACTCTCAAAGCTTTCTCTGCCGAAACTCGTCTTGCCGAGCCGCGCCAACGCCAGACGCATCATGATCGATTCCTATATCGCTGCGCACGGCATCGAGGTCGGCCGCATCCTGGAACTGGATGCCATGTTCGGTACGCTTGACCTGGTCGCTAATTCGGACTGGGTGACGATCCTGCCGGGAATATTGTGCGTACCGGACCGAATCGAGGGCCTGCGAAAGATTGCACCCATCGTTGAGCCGGAACTTCCCGTGCAGTACCTCCGCGTCGAACCTCAAGCATCGCCGATGACCTTCGCCGCACAAGCCTTCTCCGACATCCTGCAGGAAGAACTGGACAGTGCTATCGCCGAAGGCGCCAAGACCTGAAGGCCATCTGAAAAGTTTATACATGGCATAAAAAACAATCATTAACGCTGATAGGGCATCCATTGCGATAACTAAAGCATTGATCACAAAAACGTCGAGGAAACTGCCATGGAACTTTCCTTTTTCACCATGCCGATCCATCCCGTCGGGAAACCGATAGCGCAAAGCATCAAGGAAGATCGGGAGGCGTTCATCCTTGCCGACAAATTAGGTTTCGCTGAAGCGTATTGCGGCGAACACACTACCGATCAGGCAGAAATCATTACTTCGTCCGTGGCATTTCTGGCGAGCCTCGCCTACGAGACCAAGAATATCCGCCTCGGCACCGGCACCGTGAACCTGCCGAACTCGCACCCCGCACGCGTCGCGGCGGAAGTTGCGATGCTCGATCACATGCTTGAAGGGCGGTTGAACTTCGGCATCTCACCCGGTGGTCTGATGTCCGACGCCGAGGTGTTTGGCAACCTCAAGCGCGACCGAAACGCCATGTTTGTGGAATGCATCAACATGGTTCTCGATATCTGGGCTGGGAAGCCGCCATACAACCTGGAAGGCGAGTTCTTCACCGTTTCGACCGAAAAGACGATGATTGCGGAAATCGGCCAGGGTGAAATTCCGAAGCCCTACCAGGATCCGCACCCACCCATCGTCGGCACCGCCGTCGCCCCGTTCTCTAAGGGCGTCACGGCCATGGCCGCGCGGGGCTGGGATCCAATTTCCGCCAACTTCCTGTTGCCAAAATGGGTGGCGACGCACTGGCCGAAGTACGTGGAAGGTTGCGAGGAAGGCGGGCGCGAGGTCCGTGCCGCCAACTGGCGCGTCGCCAAAAACATCTGCGTCGCCAAGGACATGGAAACGGCACGTAAGTATGCTCGCGACCCTGGCAGCCCTTATGTCCTCTATTACTCGCAACTGCTGCATAAGATGCGCGTCGGCGGCCGCGTCAACCTATTCAAAGCGGATCAGGACATGCCGGACGACGAAGTGACTCTGGACGGCGTTTTGGATGATCTGGTCATCTACGGTGATCCATCGAGCGTTGCCGAGCAGGTCCTTGCCTTCCGGGAGGAGGTCGGCGATTTTGGGCATCTCGTCTACGCCGGTCATGATTGGACCGATGTGGACCTTGGCCGCCAGTCCATGATCCTCATGGCCGAAGAGGTCATGCCCAAGATCAACGACGCCATTAAATCGGAGGCGGCATAGATATGATGGATTCCGGAACACCAGCGACATTCGGCTCGATCGCAACCAAGGACGGCGTTTCGCTGTTTTATACCGTCGAAGGACCTGAGGATGCACCCTGGCTGATAGCCTCCAACTCGCTGGCAACGACCCATGCCATGTGGGACCCGCAGGTTGCGGAACTTTCGAAAATCCGCCGCGTGCTGCGCTTTGATACCCGCAGCCACGGTCGTAGTTCCATTCCGGACGCTGACTATGGGTTTGAGACTCTCGCCGACGACATCGTCGCGATGATGGATTCGCTGGGCATTGCAAAGGCCGATGTCATGGGGCTTTCCATGGGCGGCATGACGGCACTCGCTGTCGCCATCAAACATCCGTCGAGGATCGAACGTATGATCTGCTGCGACGCCCGGGCTGACGCTCCCGATCCTTACAAAGCCATGTGGGACAGCAACATAGAGAAAGTCGGACAAACGGGCACCACCGAAGTGATTGCAGATGCGACGCTGGAACGCTGGTTCACGGAAACGTACCGCGCCAACCCGGCCAATGCCGACACCCTCGACAAAGTCCGCGAGATGATCCTGGGCACATCCGCTGCGGGGTATCTCCGGGCTGCCAGGTGCCTGCGCTCATTGGACTTATTGAAGGACCTGCCGTCGATTACCAGCCCGTCGCTGTTCGTGGTGGGCGATTCCGATCCGGCGGCTCCGGTCCCTGTCATGCAGGAAATGGCCGACAAAACGCCGGGCGGCACATTGGCCGTCATTCCCCACGCGGCGCACCTGTCCAATATCGAACAACCAGAAGCCTTTACGGCCACTGTCGCAGGCTTCCTCAACGATTAATAGGAAATGGAGCCGCTAAGCGCCGCTCTTCGGCTCGGCGAGGTCTTTTCTTTGCTGCCGCCAACCGCGAATCAGCCCCTCCGCGATCACGGCAATCACGGCAACTAGCAGGATGTTGCCGATGTATTGTTCTATGGCGTACTCAAAGCCGCGCCGGTCGAAGACCAGAAGGGCGCGGCGCAGATTTTCGTCGGCCAACGGTGCCAGAATGACGCCGAGCACGATGGGCGCGACCGGGAAGCGGAATGCAACCAATAGATAGCCGAACAAACCACCGCACAGCATGACCCAAACGTCGAACATGGAAAGACGGACAGCATAAGCGCCGACGACACAGACCGGAATAATCAAGGGCATTAGGAGCCCGCGTGGCAAACTGAACAGTTTCACGCATGGCTTAATGAGCGCGATGGCTGCGGCGTACATCAACAAGTTGGCGACGACCAGCGCGGCATAGATAAAATAGATTAGCCCCGGATGGTCGATATCGATGGTCGGACCGACAACCACGTTTTTAAGCTGCAGCGCCGCGATCAACGCCGCCGCAGGTGCATTGCCCGGGATGCCAAGGGTCAACGTCGGCAGCATGGAACCGCCGATGTTGGCATTGTTCGATGTCTCGGCACAGACAATGGCTTCATAGCTGCCCTTGCCCCACTTGGCCTTTTCTTCCGGTTTGGCGCGCCGGCGGCCGATGTCGTAGGCAAAAAACGACGCAACGTTGGCACCCGCTCCCGGAATAGCACCGACGAGCGTACCAATCAGACCGGAGCGGATCGCCGCCCAGGCATACTTAATGAGTTTTCCGATGGGCGGGATGACGCTTCCGCACTCTTCCGGAATCCCCGAGCGACTGCTCTGCGGCAACGCCTTGAGAATCTCTGTTATACCGAAAACACCGATCAGAATTGCTACGTAGCTGACACCGTCTTCCAGGATACGGATGCCGAAGGTAAAGCGCGGAACCGCATGAATCAGATCGAGGCCGATGAAAGCTACCAACAGGCCTATCCAGCCGGCTATCCACCCCTTGAGCGGCATCGCGCCCGCCGCCATGGAACCGCAAATCATGATGCCGATGATCGCCAGCATGAACATTTCCCAGGACTTGAAGTTGAGCGCGAACGTCAGCAGCGCCGGAATGAATGCCACCAGCAAGAAAATCCCGATCCAATTGCCGATAAACGACGCACCGATGGCCATTCCGAGCGCTTGACCGCCCTCGCCCTTCTTCGCCAAGGCATGCCCTTCGATCATGGTTGGCACGGCGTCAGGCGTTCCGGGGATGTTGATCAGAACGGCGGAAATCGCGCCGCCGAAGACGGATCCCGTGTAGACACCGAGCATAAAGCACAGAGCGGTATCCTGTTGCATGCCCGCCGACAGGCCGATCAGCAACGCCATCGCCATCGTCGTCGAAAGACCCGGCAACGCCCCCCAGATAATGCCGAGTGTCACCCCGGACAGGGTCATGAACAAAAGATACGGGGACAGAACGGCTATGAAGGCGTCGATCATGGCGTCAGCTCGGCATCGGTATGTTGAACAAGCCGCGGAAGGCGAGGCTCAGGCACAGCGTCCAAGCGACCGAGACGGCAAGACAATGAACGATGTTCCGGGTCCAGAAGAACCGCAGCATGGTCGCCAACGCGACAACGGTAATTGGCTCAAAACTACCGACGGGGACCGAATGACCGGCGATATTCACGTACTTCTCGAAGGAAAGCACATCGAGAGCCGCGATATAGACGACGATGCAGACGATCAGAACGATTCGCCGTTGCGCTTCCAGTGTCGTCACCATAGCCGTGAACTGCAGCGGACGTTCGACAGAGCGGCGGCGTAGTGCCGAGAACGCCAAAAAACCCGCCATCAAGGCAAGGCTGGCGCCGGTCAGAAAGGGTAACAGGCCCGGTGCAGTCGTGATCCCACCTGGGATCGGCAGCGCTATGGACATGGCGACGAACCAAAGCCCCAGCACGATTAAAAAGATGCCCGCAGCGAGGTCGAGAACCGGGTGGGATGCACCCGCGCTCTCATCCTCGCCGCGGAAAGGCGCGCTCGAGACAGCTGCCGTGCCGTCGTCGGGACTTTTCATCTTAACGTCGTTTCGTCTGCGTCAGACGTCGATCGGCTTGTAGCCCTGCGGCGGCCACCACTTGTCGAAATCCTTCGGCTCGGGCAGACCGAGTTCCTCCGGCGACTTCACGTTGCCTTTGATCTGGTCCGAGTACTTTTTGAAGGTCGACGCCGTCAGCGCTTCCAACTGCGCGGCGCGGCGGTCGGCCGCATCGCCCGTTCGAATGTCGACGGTGAAGTATTTACTCTTGGCGATCTTCTCGAAGGCATCCGATTTCACGGCTGCGACAAAGGCCTCTTTAAGTTCCTTGAGAACCGGAACCGGCGTATCTCGCCTCATAACCAGATTATACTGCGGGCCGATCGGCAGCAGGGACTTCAGATCCGGCAGCATCTCGCCGACGGTCGGCAGAACAGTGCCGTCCGCAAGCGTGATGTCCTCGGCAGAGGTCTGCTGCAGGCAACGCAGTTTGCCGGCACGGATTAGTTCGATGTGCTCGTGCACACCGCCGCCGGCGATATCGGTCTCGCCTTGCAGACCAGCCAGGGCTGCGGGCTTTCCGCCCTTGTAAGGCACGAAGCTAAGACGGATGTCCGCCGCATCGGCAACAATCAGCGCCAACTCGTGCCAGATCCCACCAGTACCCGACGTCGAGATCGTCAGCTTACCCGGATCCTTCTTGGCGGCGGCGATCACGTCGTCGAACGTTTTGAAGGGCGAGTCTGTCGGCACGGCCCACGAAGCCACGGCATTGGCTGCCTGGAAGTAGGTCCAGTGTTCCCACGGCTTCGCGTCGGTGTGGCCCATGACGCGAACGAACTTGTTATAATTCGCAGCCCCCAGCAGCCAATGACCGTCTCCCGCCTTGCCGGCAACGAACTCTGTCGCGACGGCGCCGACGGCGCCCGGCTTGTTGATGACGTTAATGTTCCAGCCTTTGTTTTTGGCCATTTCACCGGCCAAGGTCCGCAACACCGTATCGGTACCGCCACCGGCCGAATACATGACGACCAAGGTTATCGGTTGGGTCGGCCAGTCGGCGGCGTTCGCCTTGCCCGGTGTAATAGTGAATGCCGCCACGCCCGTCGCAGCGGCGAGGCCGCCCATGAAGGTCCGACGGTCTACCTGCAGACCCGTCGCGGCATCAAGCTCAGTGAGCTTATCTTTCTTCTCCCGCATAGTGATGTCTCCTGTTTCCCATATGGATGTCGATTTTAGTTGGGACTTTATGTCCTTCGTTCTTGCGTTCTTGTTGTTATCTCATTGGCCGTTTCACCGGCATTTCTTTTAGTTGATAACCGCTATTCGATTCTGTTGCAGCAAACCGAAAAGCGTTACGACGGCACCTTCAAACGCGCCTCTTCCGGCACCACCAAGGGCGTGTTGGCGCTGTTCTTGAATTCGATAGTCGTAAACAGAAGGTCCGTTTCGCCGATATTGGCGACGGAGTGGATGAACTTCTCGCCCTTGTCGAAGGTGAAATGTTTGGTTTCACCGGCATAGTGATGGACGTCCTGGATGCGGCCATCATCGTACCAGCCGCGTGCAACACCTTCGGTATGGCAGGTCCAAAAGTAATTTAGCACATGGCAGTGAAACGTATAGCGCTCGCCCTTTGGCAAGCTGAAGTGCCATACCCGAACCTCGTCCGTCTCAGAGACCAAAACGTTGCCGACGCAGGGGTTGTCCAGGTTTTCCATGAACTCCTGCTGCAACTCGACGGGCCAGTGTGCCCGCGGGTTCGGCCCCGGGCTAGGCTCTGCGATCAGGACAGGTTGAGGCATGGCTCTTCTCCTAAAAACTGGTCGTCAGGCGACCTTGGATTGTAGCGACGACACGCCGACCACGTCGGAAAGCGACGCCAGCGACTCCAAAAGAGCCGTCCGCTGTTCGGCATTCAAAGCAACCTGCGGCGGCAGAATTTCCCGCCAGCCAGCATCGCCGGAACGCGCAATCTGTACTTCCTTGAGCGCGGCGCTCAGCGGATAAGCGGCAATCGCGGCACGCACGGCGGCGAGCTTGGATTGTGCATCCAGAGCAGCGGCCTCATCGTCTACTTTTACGTTCTTGCAATAGAGGGCAGAGGCATTGGTCGTCGCCGAAATAACGCCGGCGCAACCAGCCTTCACTGCATCGACGTAAACACCTTCGTTGCTCGGATAGACGTCAAAGTCGTCAGCCGCATTGGCAAACGCGATGGAGCCCTGAAGATCCCCGGAGCTGTCCTTGAGACCGGCGATCACCGCACCGAAGTTTGCTTTCAGGCGCTTAACCAAATCAACGGTGAAGGGCGTCATCGACATCAGCGGGAAGTGATACAGATATACGCGCAGGCTGTCGTCGCCGACGCCTTCGATCAGACGCGCGAAATAGGCATAAACGCCGTCGTCGGAAACGTTCTTGAAATAGAAAGGCGGCAGAACCAACACGTTATTGTAACCGGCACCGAGGGCCGCTTTCGTTGCTTTGATCGCATCACCGGTCGCGCACGACCCGGTGCCGATAATCGCCCGGTCTCTCGGAATGCCTTTCTTGGCCAGCGCTTCCGGCACACGGCAACGGTCCTGCAGGGTGATCGAGTTTCCCTCACCGGTCGTGCCCAGTGGTGCAACGCCGTCCAGCCCCTGCGCTAGCAGCCATTCGCAGTAATCGGCCAGCTTCGCCATATCGACATCGCCGGCGGCGGTAAAAGGCGTCAGGGCAGCGGCATAAACGCCGGTTTTTGCTTTCGTCATCTTCACTTTCTCCTCCGCACGCAATGCCTATTCGGCGGCGTGCGTCTGTTGTTCAACATCCTTCATCTTAACCACGACCTTGATCGCGTCGTCGACCCGTTCCTTTGCATAGCGGATCGCTTCGGGCAGGTCATCAAGATGGAATGTATGCGTGTGAATCAGCGATGCGTCAAAGCGGCGCTCTGACATAAAGGTCATAGCACGGTGTGTCGCCGACTTTCCTTCGCCACGAATACCATAGACGTAGATGTTGTTGATGGCGATTTGCGCAACATCGACCTCGACCGGTTTGCCAGGGAATGCCGCTAGACAGATCTTGCCGCCGCGATTGACCATTTTAACCGCTTCGTTGATCGCGGTGTCGTTGCCCGCGCACTCGATCAAATAATCCGCGCCCTTCCCGACGATCTTTTTGACGGCTTCGACCGCGTCTTCATTCCGTACGTTAATAGTGTGCGTAGCACCAAGCTTCTTACCGATCTCAAGACGGTTGTCGCGCGTCCCCGTAAGGACAACCGGACTGGCGCCCAGAGCCCGCGCCACGCCGACCGCGAGCAAACCGATTGCCCCCGGACCAGTAACGACGACGCTTTCACCGGCGACCAAACCACCAAGTTCGGTCAAGCCGTACATAGACGTGCCCGCCGTCACCACGAGGGTCGCTTCCTCGTCGCTCATGTGATCCGGCACTTTGATCATGGTATTGATGTTGTTGACCGCGTATTCGGCAAAACCGCCGTCCGTCGTAAAGCCGTTGGCGCGATGGCCTTTATCGACGTCGCCATAGTTAAGCCCGTAGTTATGGCAAGACGTGTACATACCCTGGCGGCAGCGTTTGCACTGCCCGCACCCTGCATGCACTTCCACGGTAATGCGATCACCGATATCAAACTCGTCCACACCCGGCCCAAGGGCAACGACAGTGCCCATATATTCATGACCGAAGGTGAAGTTCTTATTGAACGGCAACCCGCCTTGAACCATCGCCGGCACGCCGTGGTCGATGATCTCCAGATCCGTCGCACAGATCGCGATCGCGTCGATACGGACCAGCACCTCGGCTCGCTTAGGCGTCGGGACCGGCTTTTCCGTCAGAATCAGTTCTCCCGGATCACCCAGGACCCATGCCTTCATCTTTTCAGGGATCGGAAAATCTTGCGACGTTTTAACCGGTTTCTGTTCCATAATGCCTGCCTTTTCGATTATCGATAACCATAACACACTAGTTCGAAGATAGGGAGTCCCCTTATACCTGCAAGTATGCGGCGCAAAGATCCGCCGGCAGCACCTTGCGAAGCCCGGCGGACACGTTCGACGCTGCAGCCCGGAACCCTGCCATGTCCATTTCCTCCGGCATCAGAACCGAGACTCCGTCGTCCCTGAGAAATCTCACCAGCGCCTCATCATCGTCAATGCTGGCTTGGCGCTGCACGGCCGTCGCCGTTTCGACAGCCGCCGCCAATTCTGTTTTCGCTTCTTCGGATAAAGACGCCCACCAACTGCCGTTTGCGACCAGCAACGCCAAGCCAAAGATATGCCCCGTCATGCTCACATGGCGATGATACTGGTGCATGCCGAAGTTCACCAAATTAGTGAGTGGGTTTTCCTGTGCATCAACGGTTCCGTTCTGTACCCGTTCGACCATATCCTTCACGTCCGTGATGACCGGATCGAACCCCAGCGCCTTTAGAACATCCACATAAGTCTGATTGTTCAGGGTGCGCACGACGATGCCGTCGCAGTCGGCCGCCGTGCGGATGTCGCGTTTACTGTTTGTGACGTGCCTGAAGCCGTTGTCCCAATAACTCAAGACTTGAAGCGTCGTCGCACCACGTACATCGGACGACAAACGAGCACCGACGTCTCCGTCCAAGGCTTCATATGCGCGGGTGCGATCGGAGATAGAAAAGGGCACGTCCAGCACGCCAAGCGACGGCACACGTGCTGTTAGATATCCGCTCGCCATATAGCAGAGGTCATACTCGCCAGTCTCGATGCCCATGAACAGGTCGCCGGCGGGTTTGCCCTCGGCGGTGACGTCCATATGTAATTCAGGTTCAAACGGCGCACCGGCATCGGCAAGCGCTTGCACGAGCGCCTTCAGCCCCCGTGTATGCACGGACCCCGTTCCCTGATAACCGCCAATTTTCAATCGTGTCTTCATATGCATAAAACCCCGGCGGTGAGCGGGCGCCCATCGGCGCCCGCCCAACTGGGAATAGTTTTACTTACCCGAAAGCGACGCGGCGAATGCCTTGTACTTATCGGACTGTTCCTGACGGACATTCTCGTAATCCGGACCATCCATGAACTCGGTGTTTTCGCCGAGTTTTTTCAGCAGGCTCTTATAGGTCTTATCGCCCTGCATATCGGCGAACGCCTTACGCAACTTGGCAATAACTTCCGGCGGCGTGTCACGGCGTACCAGAACGACACGGTGCATTGTGCCGGAGTTGGCGACACCCGTGATGCCTTTTTCCTCGACCGTTGGGACACCGTCGAGGACACGCGCGTTACCGACGGAAACCAGCGGACGAACTTTGTCGCCCTGGCCACCGATCGACGAGTTAAAGCCCATGGAGACATCGACGTTACCGGCCAGCAGCGCCTGCATGGCAGGGCCACCGCCTTTGTGCGGCACCAACGTCGGCTGCACGTTCGCGGCGCTGAACATCATTGCCCCCGGGACCATGAAGGCGCCCCAGTTGCCAGAGTGCCCAAAACTGAGCTTGCCCGGGTTCGCTTTACCGTAGGCAAGAACGTCTTCGAGGCTCTTGAACTTGCTATCACTGCGCACGATCAAGGTCGGTGTTGCCGTGTTCGGACGAACGACGGTAACAAAATCCTTGTTCGGGTCATATGGCAGCTTCGCGACGTGCTGCTGCAGTTGGTCGATGAAGTTGTGCGTAAACAGCAGCGTGTAACCGTCGGCCGGCGCGGCGGCGGCGGCAGCCGTCCCGGTTTGACCGCTAGCGCCCGGCATCAGTTTGACGATAACCGGCTGGCCGAGGTAGCTCGGCAGCACACTACTGATCACACGCGCGTTCAAGTCGTGCGAACCACCCGCGCCCAACGGAATGATCATCGTAATGGGCTTTTCCGGGAATTCAGCTTTCGCGGATGTGGCGCCAACCGTCAAAACCGCACCGACGGCCAAAGCGCCGGCGAACTTGGTAAGCTTTTTCATCGTTTCCTCCTGTTATTAGTGTGAAACCTACCCCTAGTGATGCACCCCTGGCCTTAGGCCGGTGGTGCCGACTTCCGTTGATGGCGTCTCCGCCACCAGACGAATCCCATAATGATCGGAATGATCACGATCATGCCGAGCGCCACCGGACGCTCGGTCAAAATGAAGTTTGTTACGTTATCCTGCGACAAAAGCACGGTCTGGCCGAAGGCGTATTCCAGCGGCGGCGTCAGAATGAAGCCCATGACCAGCGGCGTAACATCGAATTTAAGTTTCCGTGCCATGTAGCCGAACAGGCCGAAACCCATCAGGAACATCAGGTCCATCGGATTGGAGCGGTAGACATACGTCCCGGCGACGGCGAAGACGAGCGTGAGCGGCACCAGAAAGGCGCGGCGGATTGCGACAACCCGCGCAAACACAGGAATCAACAGATAACCGACGACGGCCAGCAGAATACAGGCGATGATCATCGAGCACAGCAGCGCATAAACCATCGGCGCTTGTGTGGTGAAAAGCTCAGGACCCGGGCGCAGTCCTTGCGCCACAAGCGCTCCCAGCAAGATCGCCGTGATGTTGTCGCCGGGAATACCGAGCGTCAGCAGCGGCACCATCGTCGGGCCGTTGACGGCGTTGTTCGCCGCTTCGGGCGCGGCGACACCGTCCAACTCGCCAGTGCCGTATTTTTCGGGCGTATCTGAAGCATTCTTGGCTGCTGCGTATCCCATGAAGGCGGCAACGACCTGCCCCACCCCCGGTATGGCGCCAATGGATGCCCCAAGCCACGTGGAACGCAAAATCGAGCGGCGCGACTGCATCAATTCGGACCAGCGTAGACGCTCACCTTCGGGGCGCAGATTGGCGCTCTTGATCGCCAGCTTCGCCCGCTCTTCGACGGCCAGTAGAATCTCGGGGATCGCGAACAAACCAATCAGCATAGGCAATAGATCGATGCCGGCCTGGATGGCGAAGAAATCGAACGTGAAGCGATTCAATGCGCCGATAGGGTCCTGGCCGATCATCGACAGGAACATGCCGAGCAGCAGCATCAGCACACCCTTGGCGATATCGCCGCCTGTGGTTGCTGCGATAACGATCATGCTGAACGCCAGCACCACAACAAGCTCGGGCGGGCCGATCTGCACCGCGATCAATGCAATCGGACCGATGAGGAAGATCGTCAGGAAGCTGGAGACGGTGTCGCCGAACACTGACGCGGCGAGCGCCATTTCCAGCGCCTTACGGGACTTACCCTGCTTGGTCAGCTTGGGCCCGTCGAACGTCGTCGCGACCGACGCCCCAGTACCCGGAATACCGACCAAGATTGCCGGGATCGAGCCTCCGTAGATACCGCCTTTGTAGACGCCGATCAGGAAGGGCAGTCCGATCAGCGGATCCAAGAAGAACGACACCGGCAACAGCACTGCCATCGCCATCACCGTTGTGAAACCGGGCAGCGATCCGACGAAAATGCCGAGCACAAGGCCGAGTGCCGTCATCGCAACGGTGTCGAAGCGCAAGACCATGGCCAGGCCATCTAGGAGGTCATACAGCATCCTCTAGCCCCCTGGTATCCAACCCGGCATGGGGGGCAACGAAACGTGCAGGTGGCCAGTAAAGATATAGAAGATAGAGCACGGCACACCGACGGCGCAGACTAGAACAGGGAGCCAATCCCGCGCGCCGAAATAGATCGAGAGCCCTGCAACGACGAGCCCGCTAGAAATCACAAAGCCGAGCGG
This sequence comes from Rhodospirillales bacterium, assembly GCA_965216765.1. Classification (GTDB taxonomy): domain Bacteria; phylum Pseudomonadota; class Alphaproteobacteria; order Rhodospirillales; family Casp-alpha2; genus UBA4479. The sequence goes on along the minus strand of OZ244199.1, from coordinate 3,144,643 downwards.
TTCCAATAAAAAGGCATAGGCGAACGACGCCAGCACCGTGACGATGACGCTGCCCGACATCGAGCCGCGCAAGGTCGCGCCATCGTCGTCTTGCTGGCGGATCGCCTCGACAATGTTCCAAACGCTGACCAGGAACCAGATCGCTGTAACGAGATAAGGAAAGACTTTGGGATCGAGGCCTTTGGCGCCGAAGCCGAACATCACCATGGGCTTATCGACTTGGTACGGCACCAGCAACCACAGGGCGGCGGCAATAAGCGCACTGATGATAGCGACGACGAGATGCGCACTCGGCTGAAAGCCGCTTCTCGCGCCGGACGAGTCAGAATGGCTACTCATTAAAGACAGCCGTACAGCGCACTGAACTGCGAAAAGTTCACTCGGCGCCCCTCCCTAAAAGGCTGATGTACTGCAGGTCATTCGCCCGCTTGCGAGGAACTACATCACGCTTTATCGATAATCGCAAGTTGTTAATCGGTTAGGTATTGCGGCGGGCGTCAAACACGTTACAAAGATAGAAACGATGCTTTCTATTCGATCGTGACGACCCAAGACCACGTCCTGAGGATGCCTTTTTCGATGCAAGTCGCCGACGCCCTCTCTCGCGCTTCCCTATCAGAGCAGATTCGTGACCGCCTTTTAGCGCGGATCATGGAAGGCACGCTAAAACCGGGTGACCGCCTCGTCGAATTGAAGATCGCTGCCGAGATGGAGACCAGCCAAGCCCCGGTCCGCGAAGCGATCCGCGAATTGGAAGCCATTGGAATTGTCGAGTCGATGCGCAACAAAGGCTCGCGAGTTCGAGTCATCGGCGACGACGAACTTAAAGACATGTACGACGTGCGCGCGCAACTCGAAGGCTATGCCGCGGAGCTCGCGGCGCGCCGAAAAGCACCGATCGCCGCAGATCTCGACGCCTGCATTGAAGACATGAAGAAGGCTGCCCGAAAAAAAGACTCAGCCGCCTTTGCTGAGCACAATTCAACATTTCACCGGCTGATCGTCGACGCGGCAGGCAACGTCATCCTCGCCGACCTTTGGGAGACGCTAAACGTTAAGGTGCGGACCTTCGTCAACGTGACGCGTAGCCAATTGGATTTGAACGAGATTGCGCTATCACACGCCGAAATCGTCGATGCGGTCGCGAGTGGCAGCGCCGCCAAGGCGCGCAAGGCGGCCGAGCAACATGTGCTCGGCAACAAGCCCAGCTAACGCGTACTTATTTCCCGAACAGGCGGATTGGATTGCCGTCAAGCCACGCTTTGACGTCATCCAAGGCATCGATATAACGCGCAGCGAAATTCTCATACGTGCGCCCACCGATGTGTGCCGTACAAATGACGTTCTCGTCCGTGCGGAACGGATGATCAGCCGGCAAAGGTTCCACGTCAAAGACGTCTAGCCCGGCGCCGCCGATCTTCTTGTCGGCAAGCGCCTTAATGAGCGCCGCCTCATCGACAACGGGGCCCCGAGACGTGTTGAGAAGGAAAGCGGTCGGCTTCATGCGTGCGATGTCGTCGGCACCGACTAGTCCGCGCGAACGGTCGCTAAGGACGACATGAACTGAAATGACGTCGGACTGCGAAAACAGCTCTTCCTTGGTGACGAGCTTCGCACCGTATTCGTCGCAGCGTTCCTGCGTCAGGTTCTCGCTCCACGCGATAATATTCATTTCGAGTGCGGCGCCCACACGGGCGACACCTCCACCCAGCCGACCCAGACCCACGACGCCTAGCGTTTGATTGGTCAGGCCGTGCGGCAGGCCTGCCCCCCAACCGCCACTGCGGATCTCCTGCACTTCGCCGACGAGGTTCTTATAATGCGCCAGGATCATGGCCCATGTCAGTTCGACCGTGGCGTTTGGGTAGCCATAGGCGGTGCCGCACACCGTCACGCCGGCTTTTTCCAGCGCGTCCATATCCAGCGCCGCGTTGCGGACACCATGTGAAATCAGCAGCTTCAAGTTCGGCAGTGCTTCGACAACATCTGCGGAAAACGGCGTCTCTTCGCGCGCCGTGACAACGATATCATAGGGTTGCAGCACTTTGATGGCTTCGCCTTTGTCCGTGAGCTTGCCTCCGAACACATCGACGGTCACCTCGTCCGGCAGGCTGTCCCAATCGGCGGCGCCTTTCGCAAGGTTCTGATAATCGTTGATGATGGCTAGTTTCATTGTTTTCTCCCGTCGTTTTGTCGGTGACGCCCCTATACGAACGCCGTTTGTTTGAGAATATCTGCATGGCGGACGAAAAACGAACAGAATCCGTGCCGCGCCGTCGCGGTGCTGGTCTAATTGTGGTTGAATGGCCCGAAGACGTCAGGACTACTAGGACGAAAATGCAATCTCTACCCTCTTCGACATTTTACGCCTTCGCCGCAGGACTAGATCGTCGTGGCTAAAAAACCAACTGCACTCCTGATCGACTTCGGCAGCACTTACACGAAACTCCGCGCCGTTGACCTGGAACAAGGCAAAGTCCTCGCCTCCGGGCAAGGTCCGTCGACCGTTACCACCGATATCAACGAAGGCATGTCAGCGGCGCTCGGCGACCTGGAATCGCATATGGGTGTACTGCCGGACTTCCAGCATCGTTTCGCCAGCTCCAGCGCCGCCGGTGGTCTGAAGATGGTGACCATCGGTTTGGTGAAGGAACTCACCGCCGAGGCGGCTCGTCTCGCGGCGCTGGGTGCGGGGGCGAAACTCTCCGGCACTTATGCCTACCGGCTGACATCTGAAGACGTCGCCGAGATCGAGCGGACGTCGCCTGATATCCTATTACTGGCGGGCGGCACCGACGGCGGGAACTCCGCAGTTTTGATGCACAACTGCGACGCCCTCGCCAAGGCCGACATCTCCTGCCCCGTGGTATTCGCCGGGAACCGTAGCGTCGCCGATTACGCGAAGGAAACGCTCTCGCCCAAGGGCCGGTTCTTGGTCTGCGAAAACGTCATGCCCGAGTTCGGCCAACTGAACATCGAACCCGCCCGCGCTGCGATCCGTGAAGTCTTCATTGACCACATCGTGCACGCGAAAGGGATAGACAAAGCGGCGGCCGCGTTCGACGCCGTGCTGATGCCGACCCCGGCGGCGGTGCTAGAAGGCGCCAAACTTATGTCGGAAGGCACCGGAAATCTCGAAGGTCTCGGACCGCTGATCGTTGTCGATGTTGGCGGGGCGACAACGGATATCCACTCCATCGCCGACGGCGCGCCGGAAAAAGACGGTGTGGTGCCCATCGGTTTGCCGGAACCTCGCGTCAAAAGAACCGTCGAAGGCGACCTGGGTATGCGTCACAATATCGACGCCATTGTCGAAATGGCGGGCATGGAAGCATTGGCCGGTCATACGGAACAGGACGAAACGGCCCTTTCCGCGATCCTCGATGCGTTCCGCACCGACGTTGAGAGGCTACCGGCCAGCGATGAAGAGATGCGCGCCGACGGTGCGCTCGGTTACTTCGCGGTCAAATTCGCCATGTCCCGGCACGCCGGACGCACCGAGGTCGTTCAGACCGTGGACGGCCCGAAACTGGCGCTGCGCGGTAAGGACTTAACCGGCGTACCGACCGTGATCGGCACCGGTGGCGTCTTGGTGCATGGGGGATACGCGGACAGAGTCCTTAAAGGCACGGTTTTCGACGAAAGCGACATGCACTCCATGCGCCCGCGCAATCCGAAATTCCTTTTGGACCGTGGATACATGCTCTATGCGGTCGGCCTGATCGGCACGGTCGATCCCGATGCCGCGTTCAAACTCGGCTGCAACAGCCTCGCCGACGCGGGATAATTATTCCGGCACTTTCGCCGTGAACGGCTTTTGCTGCAAGAAGTCGAAGTCCGCACCCTCGTCCGCTTGTGTGACGTGGTCCATATAGAGTTTCTTGTAGCCGCGCGTCGCGTGCGTCGTTTCCGGCGGTGTCCAGGCAGCGCGGCGGCGCTCCAGTTCTTCGATATCGACCAGCATTTCCAGAGTACGGCTCGGCACGTCCAGACGCACCATATCGCCTGTCTCGATAAGTGACAGCGGGCCGCCGATGGCGGCTTCCGGTGTCGCGTGCAGAACGATTGTGCCGAAGGCCGTGCCGCTCATGCGGCAATCGGAAATCCGTACCATGTCGCGCACGCCTTGCTTCGCCAGCTTCTTTGGGATCGGCAGATACCCTGCTTCCGGCATGCCCGGCGCCCCTTTGGGGCCCGCGTTGCGGAGCACCAGAACTGAGTCCTTGGTCACGTCCAGATCTGGGTCGTCAATACGGTTGGCAAGATCTTCCAGGTTGTCGAAGACCATAGCCGGACCTTGGTGTACAAGGAGTTCCTGCGTGCACGCAGACTGCTTAATGATCGCGCCTTCGCCGGCCAGATTGCCGTGCAGGAACGCGATGCCGCCACCGCTGTGAATGGGGTCCGACATCGGCCGCACCACATCCTGCGGGAACGCGGGCGGCAGATCCTCGATCTCTTCGCCGAGCGTACGGCCTGTCACCGTCAGGCAATCCAGATTAAGCAACGGCTTCAACTCGCGCAGGATCGGTGCCATACCGCCGGCACGGTGTAGATCATCCATGTAATATTTTCCGGTCGGCTTCAGGTCCAAGAGTACCGGCGTATCCGCGCCTAAGGCGTCGAACGCCTCCATGTCCAGCTCGATGCCCATGCGTCCTGCGACCGCTGCGATGTGAACAATGCCGTTCGTCGAGCCGCCGACAGCCAGCAAAACGCGGAGCGCATTCTCGAGCGACTTGGTTGTGATGATCTTAGAAGGGAGCAGTTTTTCCACCGCCATCTGAACGGCGCGAGCACCGGTAGCCTCGCCATGGCGCAGGCGATCCGCCGCGACGGCGGGAATGGCGGCGCCGCCCGGTAGCATCATGCCGAGGGCTTCGGTCATGCATGCCATAGTGCTAGCAGTTCCCATGACGCCACAAGTGCCGCCCGTCGGCACTAAACGGCCCTCGATTTCGTTTATCTCGGCGTCGTCGATGCTACCACCACGGTACTCACCCCAAAAACGGCGACAGTCGGTACAGGCGCCCAGCCGCTCTTCTCTGTGCGTACCGGACAACATTGGCCCGGTCACCACCTGAATGGTCGGAATGTCGACGCTGCACGCCGCCATGAGTTGCGCCGGTACCGTCTTGTCGCAACCACCGATCAGGACGCACGCATCCATCGGCAGGGCGCGCATCATTTCCTCTGTGTCCATGGACATGAGGTTGCGGAAATACATGCTGGTCGGGTGTGCGAACGACTCGTGCAATGAGATCGTCGGGAAATCCATAGGCAGCGCGCCTGCGAGCATGACGCCCCGCTTGATGGCCTCGATTAGCTGCGGCACGTTGGCATGACACGCGTTATAGGACGAAAACGTATTGGCGATGCCAATGACGGGGCGCGAAAGCGCATCATCGGTATAACCCATCGCTTTGATGAAAGCCTTCCGCAGATACAGCGAGAACCCTTCGTCGCCGTAGCGGGTCAACCCGCGCTTCATTCCGATACGATCATCGCCCATGTTCCGCTCCCTGGTGTTTCTTGTTGGCGGATAATATTGCGCCAATGATGGCGGAGCAAACGCCGGAAACCGCATCAATGCCATTCTTCCGAAACGCAGCGCACCGCGCCATCGTAGACGCAATGAAAAGAACAAGGGTTGCAGGGAAAACGGCATCGATCAGGCGTTCCACATTAACGCCCGGCGCGTCCGCGCCTTTTGCCAAGATCTGCACCTTCAATTCGATCTCAGAGGGGCGCTCATCCGTGCCACGTGCGTGATCGACGACGATTTCTTCCGTGCGTCCGTAATTAAGGTCAACGACGCCGCTTCCGGACCGGCAAACGGCGTCGGGTTGTCACGATAGCGTCCAAAGCCGCATCCCTGCAGCCTGCGAACACAGTGCCGAACCCAGTCAGGAGAGAGCGGTGGGCCACATGCCGCACGTCTTCCGCCAGTCGTTCCAAGTGCATTCAGTGATGAACTCGGGCAACGCCGATGATAATCCGTGCAAAGCCCGCCCCCGTCTTTTTGTATGTTTCAACACTATATGCGGGTCGCACTTCCGATAAGCCAACTGGCGTTCGCCCCCTAGGGCGCCATATGCACTTCGGCGGGATTGTCGCCGGCGAAGAGAATATTGACCGGCGCACGTTGCGGATCGGCGATCCGCCGAGCTTCGAGAAGTGCTGCTTTCTTAGCCCCCCCATGCAAAATCAGAACCTTGTCGCGGCACGCCAGAATAGGCGGCGCAGTCAGCGAAATCCGTTCCTCCCTTTGCGAAGGTGGCCGTATAAGTGCCAAAGGCGATTCGCAATCCGGCGCCAGCGCGGCAGCGGTTTCTTTCGCATCCGGGAACAATGAAGCCGTGTGGAAATCTTCTCCCATACCGAAAACCGCGACGTCGAGCGGAGATGAAAGTACAGCCGCCGCTTCCGCAAGGTTACGTTCCCCGAAAAGTGGCAGAAACGACGAAGCCATAGCATCGCCCAACAGCAGTAATTCGCGCACAAAGCGCGCATTGGATCTTTCATCCGTATCGGGCACACAGCGCTCATCCGTCAACGTCACACTGACTCGCGCCCAATCCAAATCGGACTTCTGCAACGCCCCAAGCAAAAGCGTCGGTGTCGAACCGCCGGATACCGCCAGCAACGCTCGGCCACGTTGGCCTATCGCAGCATCCAACCTATCGGCTATCTGGGACGCCAACCTATCAGCCATATCCTGTTTAGAAGGGTATTGGACGCTCTCAAACATCTCTATTTTACGACTTTTATTCGGCAAATATCTCATTTTACGAATATATTGTGGCATCCTCTGAAAAGCGTGTGTATAATTATTCTCAACAACTCAAAAATATAGATTCCTTGGGAACAGAAACAAACCCACAAGGAAACACCGGGCAGCCGGTGGAAAGAGAGACTTATGGTTGATGATTCAATGCTAGCCGGCGCCGCGCAGGCCGCCGATTTTTTGAAAGCTCTTGCAAACGAGAACCGGCTTTTAATCCTCTGTCACCTCAGCGAAGGTGAAATGTCGGTTTCCGAACTGGAAGGCGTTCTTGGCCTAAGACAGCCGACGTTATCCCAGCAATTGGCGCGGTTACGCGCCGACGGTCTCGTTGAAACGCGGCGTGACGGTAAAACGATCTATTACTCCTTGGGCGACGACAACGTCGCCAAGATGCTGGAGATGATGTACGGCCTGTTCTGTTCGCCGGAAGCGAAGGCCGCACGCGACGAAGAGATCGAAGAACAGGCCGGCAAGAACAAGGCTGCCTGACGAGTTCTCTAGGCTAACCTGAAACGTTATGCCGCTGGCGCCGCCCCCGACGCCACGGCACCCGAACGAGCCCCGGTTCAGTTCTTCTTGATCTGGAAAGTATAAACGCCGTCCGCTTCGTTCCATTCGAGGATTTCGTTACCCGTCTTGCGGCTGAACGCCTCGAAATCCTTCACGGCGCCCGGGTCCGTCGCTAGGACTTCCAGAACCTGCCCAGCCGACATGTCGTTCAGCGCCTTCTTGGCTTTTACGATCGGCAACGGGCAATTCAGACCTTTTGTGTCCAGGGTTTGATCAGCCATAGTTCGTTTTCCTCCATCTGCAGATATTTTTCATATGTGGAACTAAAGACAAAGTTGATGCGTGAAAATACGCAATTGGAGCCTTACACTTCATATTCATTTTTTATATAATGAATATAGTTTATATATCATTCGAGCGATTATTAAAATACCACGCATCACGGCGATGTGGAGAGAATGGGGGAACCATGGACGAGATTTCGGTCACGACAAAGGTCGCGATGCTGGGCTTCCTGCTGGGGGGCGTTTTCGGCGCCACGGCGCATCGCACCAACTTTTGCACCATGGGTGCAATCTCCGATCTAGTCATGATGGATGACTGGAACCGCTTCCGCGCATGGCTGCTGGCCATCGCCGTCGGTATCGCCGGGTCGCAGGGCCTGCACATGGCCGGTATGCTCGACCTCAACGAGTCGATCTATCTTACACCGAACCTCGGCTGGGCGGGGGCTGCTATCGGCGGCACCATGTTCGGCTTCGGCATGACCCAAGCCGGTGGATGCGGTTCCAAGACGCTGATCCGTATCGGCGCCGGGAACCTGAAGTCACTCGTCGTCGCCATCATTCTCGGCATCTTTGCGTATATGACATTGCGTGGGCTCATCGCTCTTGGACGCACCGCGCTTGAGGATGCCGCCAACGCGGACATGGCATCCATCGGCGCAGCGAACCAGGGCATCGCCGACATCATTGCCGCCAGCGGTGCCATTGATGTCAACACCGCCCGGATGGCCGTGACGGCGGTCGTTGTCTTGGGGTTGTTGTGGTTCTGCTTCAAGGATGAAGAGTTCCGCGCATCAAAGGCCGACGTCGTCGCCGGTATCATCATCGGGCTTTGCGTACCGGCCGGCTGGATCATTACCGGTATCGTCGGCTTCGACGATTTCTCGCCGACGCAAATGGCGTCGCTGACATTCGTCGCGCCGGTCGCCAACAGCATTCAGTACCTGATGACCTTTACGGGTGCGATCATCGACTTCGGCATCGCCACCGTCGGCGGCGTTATCGTCGGCTCGTTCCTATCTGCGAAAGCGGGCGGCGAGTTCAAGTTCGAAGCGTTCAACGGCACCGAAGACATGCTGCGAAACATGGGCGGCGCGGTCCTGATGGGCATCGGTGGCGTCATCGCTCTCGGCTGCACCATAGGCCAGGGTTTGACCGGTCTTTCGACGCTTGCCATCGGATCGGTGATTGCCTTCTTGAGCATCGTGTTCGGCGGGGTCCTCGGCATTAAGTATATCGAGGAAGGCGAATTTGGCGCAGCACTGAAGGCCGTGTTCAGCCGCGAATAGTCCGTCTCTCAACCACAACGAAAAAGGCCCGCAAATGCGGGCCTTTTTCAGATGATCCGCAAAGACGGTCAGCCGCAGCCGGCAAATCCATCGGCTTCCATTTTCGCTTCATAGGGCGCTGCCACATCGCTGCCCATCACTAATTGGGGACGCACCGATCCCCAATCGTCAGGCTTCAGGATCACCAACCAGCCGGCCTCGTAAGGGTCGTCGTTGGCAATGTCCGGTTTGCTGACAACCGCGTCGTTGATCTCGACGATCTCTCCGGACGCCAGCGACTTAGCCGGACCGACCCACTTACCGGATTCGATGGTTGCGCAGGATTTGCCTTCCTTGACGCTGCGGCCGACTTTCTTCGGCGTCACCGCGACGAGCTGACCGGCCATCGCGGTGGCGACCGCGGTCATGCCGAGTTTCACGTTGCCATCGCCCATCTCTTTGAACCATGTCTGGTTTTCGACGTCGTACAACAAATCGTCCGGCAGATGACATCCCTTTACGTTGGGCATTTTACGAAGCTCCCTTATCGCTCAAATCCGCACCATCAATGGTCTTATTGTGCCGCATGCAATGGTTTCGAGGAACAACAGAATTCGCCCAATCCGGCGACCTCCATCTTCCCGCTGATAAATAAATAAAGATGGTTTGCGACCAGTGCCATCAGTTGAAGCTGCTTTTGGCGCGCTTCGGCATCCTGCTCCTGGGCAATCAGATTATAGTGATAGACCAACTCACGGCAGGTCTCCCGGCAAGCATTGAAGGACGGCTCGCCGCGAGCACCCTGACGGTGTAGAGCCAACAAACGGAAACCTTCGTGCATGGCGTCCGTCGGCGTCTCGCCGCGGGCAGCAATCCAATTCTCGAGTGTCATCTCACCGATGGCGAGAAGCGCAGCCGCGCCCTCGCGAGGATCGGCTTCCCCGGCGGCAACGGAAATCTGCAGTTCCATATCGGCGAAAGACGTCATGAAAAGCCCTTATCCGTCATGTAATCCATGGAATCGGATATGTTCTCCTGCACACCGAGGTCGCGCATCGGGACCCCGAGTGCCATGCCGAGCAACTGCGTGAAATAGAGAATCTTCACGTTGGATTTGAAGCCGAAACGCTTCTCGCCGCGTATCTGGTGCATTTCCAGTCCTGAATGACACGTCGGGCATTCGGTGGCGATAACCTCGGCACCCGACGCTTCGGCGGCGCGGAGGATGTTCATTACCAATTTCGTCGAGGTATCGGAATCTGAAAGCGTATGCGCCCCGCCGCAGCACGCGGTCTTGAGCGGGAAGTCCACATTCTCCGCGCCCGCTGCTTCCAAAAGATCGTCCATGAAGTGGGGCTGCGACGTCGACTCGCTGCCTGGGCCTTGGTCCTTTTCCGGGAAGATGTGGCGCGGCCGCGTGTACATACAGCCGTAGTAGTTGGCGACCTTTAGGCCGTCGAGCGAGTTCTTCACTCGCGCGCGCAGCCCTTCTTCGCCGATGCCTTCCTTGATCCAGTCCAACGCGTGGATGGTGTCCACCTGGCCGGGCTTATACGTTTCGTGTCCCGCCTTGCTGGAGAGACGCTCGACCACTTCGACGCTTTCTTGGTCGTGCGACAAGTCATATTCGGCTTTCTTGAGGTTATGATAGCAACCGTTGCATGGCGCCATCACCGTATCGAAACCCATTTCGTTAGCGGCGATACTCATCACCCGCGACGAAAGGTACGTCTGGATCTTGGGGTCAATGTTCTTGACCTCCATCGCACCACAACAGTTCCAGTTCTCAACCTCCGTCAGTTCCAGACCAAGGTTCTTACCGATAGCCTTGGTCGAGGTGTTGTACGCATGGCCGGAACCTTCAAGCGCACAGCCCGGATAGTAAGCCGTCTTTTGATATTTCTTAGAGGACTCGTTCATGTCCGTCTCCTTTACTCAGCCGCCTGCGGCTGGTCCAGTTTAAGCGCCTTGCGATGTTCGGCCTCTTTTTCCTCGACGTATTCTTCGATGGCCGCACGGGCGCTGTCCCAGCCTTTGGTGCGCGGTCGCAGCACGCCTTGAAGCCCCATCATGAACAGCATTTTGACCGGCAGATGGCGCAGCATCCGGCGGACCATCTCGATAAGCCAGTCCTGGGTCAACGATTGTCCGGTGCGCTGGAAGAAGCCGCGGATGATCCGGCCTTCTTCGATCTTGCCGGTCTCGATGACTTGTTGTGCGAACACTTCGTCGAAGTGTGTCGATGGCGACTTAGGGGTGTGGCCCTTGAGTTCGCACCAGTGCGCCAACGCCTTCATGACGCCTTCGGGGTTCACATCGCGCGGACAGGCATAGGTGCATTTGTTACAGGACACGCACTGCCAGATGATGTCTTTGTCCCGTAGCAATTCCTCTTCCATGCCGATACGGGTCAGATAGATCCAGTAGCGCGGGTTAAATTCAGGATTAACCGCATTCACGGTGCACGCGTTGGTGCATGATCCACACTGCCAACAGCGGTGGATGTGCTCACCGCCCGGCAGGGCCGCAACCTCTTCCTCCATATCCTCGTTGTAATCCCGGATGACCCGGGACTCGATGAACGTGCTCCAATGACCGGAAACATCGATACCATCGACCACGATTTCTTGGTTCTCGAGAATATTCTCCGGGCGGATCAGCGATTTCTCATGGATAGGCATGTATGATGTCCTTCCGTTTAATCCGTCGTCTCGTCGATATCGAGGATGATCGGTCTGCCCGACACCCCCTTGGCGCGGGTGCGCCCGGTTTCGGGATCGATACCGTCGAGTCCCAGCATGCGGCGCGTATAGAGCAGCGGGTCTTCCGTCGCCGAGAAATCCGTCCGCAGATAGCTACCGCCCTGCTCACAAATGTAATTGCCGTAAATCTGCGCGCACAGAATATCCACATAAGCCAGGACATCGCGGAACACGCCGTTGTCCGAAAGGTACTGGCTCAGTTCTTCGCGCAACACCAGAAACGTTTCGTGGCTGTCGGGGATATCCAGCGTCATGTGATCGATGTTCGGGTCGTGCCATAACTCCCGGACCACGCCCGTGTTGGCCGTCACGTCCCAGACCCACCTGGTCATCAGCGGGACCTGTTCCGGCATGACCGCGTGTAGGATTTCTGCGGCAAGATCACGCACCCAGCGAAAGTTGCGTCCAGTCGGAAAGGCATTGCAGAAGCGGCGTACGGCGTCATCGACGCCGCCGGGTTGCGCGGCTTCGGCGATCAGCGTTTTCACAGCGGACTTAACAGTATCCATGCCGTCGACGCCGCTCTCTTCAAGCCACGGGCCAAGGCGACGTCGTACCGACGACATGAACGCCGCCGCGCTCAGCAGTGTGTCGATGTCCAGCTTGTCGAGCTTCTCGGGACCGAAGACATCGGCCAGCACTTCGGCTTTGAACTGCACACCGCGGACAAGAAACTCGATGCCGCCGACACCGTCCGATTTCGAGACGACCGTCTGCAGCGCTTCCGCCAACTTCGGCCCATCAAGATGAAGGACCGGGCGTGGCGTTACGGCGTATCTGGTCTTCGACAGTGTCATCCCATCCATCCGGTTCGGCCTATTCAGCGGCGATCATATTGCCATTCGCGACCGAGAGTGCGGCAATCGCCGCCCCCTGGCCTTGCGCGATCGAATCATCGATGGTTTCCGGACCGGTCGCGGCACCGGCGACGAACACACCCGGACGCGACGTCTGCGCCATCGAACTGTACGTTTCCAGCCGTTTGATATGCCCGTGCTTTTGCAGTTCGATACCGAAGATCGACGAGATCAGGAAGTTGTCGACGTTCGGGTCCATACCGATGGCATGCACGACCATGTCGAACGGCACCGTGATTGGCCGTTTGACCAGGGTGTCTTCGCCCTTCACGACAAGTCGTTCGCCGTCCGACGTCACTTCGGCAATACGCGCCTTGATGTACTTGACCTTAAATTCTTCCTGGCTCTTCCAGTAGTAGAGGTCTTCGTAGAGACCGAAGGTGCGGATATCCATGTAGTAAATATAGACGTGGCAATCCGGCAGTTCTTCGCGGATCTCCATGGCCATGTTCGACGATACGGTACAGCAGATTTTCGAGCACCACTCGCGGCCGATCTGGCGGTCGCGGGACCCGACGCAAAGCAGGATCGCAACGCGCTTCGGCTTGCGGCCGTCGGACGGGCAGCGCACGCCCTGGCCCGACGAGATCATCTGCTCGACCTGCGTCGTGGTGACGACGTCAGGAAACGTGCCGAAGCCCCACTCGGGCTTATTCACGGAATCGAAGTGTGTAAAACCGGTGCAGAGAATCGCCGTCGACGCATCGACGGTTGTACCGTCCGACAACTGTGCGGTGAAGTTCCCCGACGTACCATCAAACGTCTGCACGCTGGTGTCGGTCGCAACCTTGATGGCACCGTTGCCGGTGACGCGATCGACCATGCCACCGATGGCATCCTTGGCCCAGGCGCCGCTCGGCACCAACTTGGCATAGCCGGACAGGATCGGCGATCCACCGAGACGGTCCGCCTTATCGACCAGAACGACCTCTTGGCCGACCGAAGCCAGCGAATGCGCGGCCGACAGACCCGCCGGGCCACCGCCGACGACTAGAACTGGTTTGGACATGTTCTCTCCCACTCTCCCGAAAGGGCCGTTATTTGGCCGCCGGTTTATAGCCCGGACCCGACGTAATCATGCGGCGTGGGTCGTAGAGGTTTTCGCCCTTGCCGGCTTCGACCTCCTTGAGATAGGCCTCGAACTCGGCCTTCGCCTTTTCCCAATCGATCCCCATCTTCGACAGCAGCGTCTCGACCGGCGACGCATGCCAGTGCATCTGTGCGATTTTGTAGGGGTGCGCACCGCAAGCCAGAGCCGCGAACTGACAGTCGGCGACAACCGGCAGAGATACGTCCTTGCCGGCGGCTTTGCCGATCCATTGGTTCTTGTCGAGGGTCGTAATGCAGCCTGTATCGTGACCGATCATCACGTCCGATTTCGCTTCTTCGACGGCAACGCGGAGTTTGCGGTCAATGGCGAAGGAACGCGTGAACTCCCGCTCGGAAATGATGTGGCGGAAGCCAAAACCACAGCAGTCGTACCAGGTCGAATAGTCCTGAACGTCGGCGCCCAGTTCCTGAAGGAGTCCGGTGGAAACGGCGACGCGGTTCCCTTCCAGGATATCGTCGTCGTAAATTGCATCTTCTGGGATCATCTTATAGACGTGGCACGCCGGGTGAACCGTCGCGCGTATATTGGAAACATCAATGGTCTGATGTTCTTTGATCCTGTAGCGCATGGCATGAAGCCATTCAGAATAATGCACGATCTCTTCCGGGATCAGCAGCTTGCCGTCGACGAGACGTCCCAGCTTGCCAAGAATCTTTTTCACGCGCTCGCGTAGTTCGGCGGAGTGCAGCAAAAAGCCACGAATTTCTTTGTAGTTGCCGAACGACGTGCCGCAGTGGACCAGCGGGTAGTAATGGCCTTTGCCTTTTCCTTCGGCTTCGCCGGCGACATAGGCCTGATGGAAATTGCGCAGGAACACCGCCGCCAGGCTTTCTACGTTACCGATACCGGAACCGTGATAGTTCCACGCCGTGCACGATGTCTGATCGGTTTCGTCCAGATACTCGATGTCCATCTGGTTCATGAGCCACAGCAACGACGTAGGATAACCCGGAATATTACCGCACTGGCCGCAGGACTTGTGGTGCCAGAGGCGTGTCGTCGGGATTTTCTTTTCCCAGCCGAACAGCGTTTTGAGCGTGATCGGCTCGTACTCGTCACGCATGCGGTGAACGACGATCTCGCCGTCTTTCTCCAACTGCCACATGATGTCGCGCACGTCCTCGACGCGGTCCTTGTTGGTCAGCATCGAGCGTTTGTCGACGCGGGCCTCGACCCATTGCGTCGCGATTTGCGCATCCTGGGCATTCAATTGGGAATCGCGCCATTCGGACCCGTGGCCCGTAAAGCGGGTATCGTCCTGTTGATCGCTCATGGTTCCGTCCTTTCGAATGTTCCGTGGCGCCGCCTGTGCGGCCGACGATCAGTCGTCATCATCATCGTCGTCGTCATTGTCTTCCTGGTCTTCCAACCAGTCGTCATAGTCATCCCGCTTCTCATCCATGATGTCGGAGATGACGTCGAAAAGGTTCTCGTCGATGGTTTCAAGCTGATCGAGCACACCGGTCATCTCCCAGATCGTGTAGAGCTCGACCGAGGTCTTGAGGTTCACTTCCCAAGCGGTCTCAAGCGTGTTCAGCGTCGGCATCGGAATGGCGGCGCGCAACAGCTTCAGCGGGGCATCGACCTTCGAGATATTCGGCCCCCAGTCGGGGAAGTGGTCCGGCGTGATCATATTCGGCGCCAGTTGGTTACCGGTTGAGATCAGTTTCAGCATGACGCGCGAAAACGGGCGCAACACATCCTTGGCGGACTGCATGCCGTGCTTGATCGCTACTTCACGCATGATCATCACCAAACCACCCGGCGAGTTACCGAACGGACAACGCGCGGCGCAGGTATAGCATTGTGCGCACGACCAGATTTTCTCCTGCATCGCATCGTGGATGCCTTCCAGGTTCTCGGTCCATAGGAGCTGTACGATCTCGCGCGGGCTGAAGTCGTAATAATGGGCGGCAGGGCAGGTCGCGGTGCAGATCCCGCAATTCAGGCAGCCATTGAGCTCGTGGTCGAACCGGATGTCCGCCTGGATGTCCTGGAAGACCTTTTCCATGACATCGTAGTCGACGGTTGCTTCGTTCGAAACCGGATCGCCGATGAATTCCTGAATGCGGCTGCCTGATGCGTGGCTCATAGATTCATCCTTAAGGATCTGGGGATCAGTAGGTCAGCACTTTCGCGTCGTCATTCTCCATCACCTCTTCGATGACGTGTGCACCACCAACGATGCCCGAGCATTCCGGGATTAGGTCATCTTCGGACATGTCGAAGAGGTCGAGGTTCGGCGAGCAGCAATAGAATGTGACGCCCGCGTCGTGTGCATCCTTAATAAAGTCGTAGACCGTCTTGGGGGAGCCTTCCTTGACAACGAGTTTCTCGGCAAAGCCCTTCTTCATGAGCTGGCCGGCCGTCGCCGTGCAGATGACCTCAACTTCATAGTCCATGGCAGCGGCAACTGTCGCCTGAAAGAAAGGCGCACCAAGCTCTTCGCCGTTACGTGGATCCGTGTTGACCATAATGATCACAAGCTTCTCAGCCATGATCCCTCCCACATTATTGATTTACTGTTGAGGCATTCTCACAAAGGAATGCCGTAAAATCAATATTAAATTCAATTTTGTGAATATGTGAAAGCCGTCCTTTAAGGGACGAAATATTAATGTATTACAATATTTTAGGCGTCATCAGGTTAGTCACCTTGATGATTCCGGTCATCAACTGCACCAACGCGTCTTCGATCAACGGCGTCACCTGAGTCAACTTGTCCAGTTCCGAACCAATATCCTCGGGCGCGGCGTCGAATTCCATGACCAAGTCCTCAATCATAGCACGTTTCGTGCCGGGGTGGCCGAGAAAACCCAACGCCTTCTCGCCGAACTGAAAGGCCAGCGGCTCGCCGTCCACGCTTGCCGCCAGCACATCGGCGTAGGCCGGCAGGACGAGCTTATCTCGCATGTATACGGCGGCAGGGAATGTCTCCGGCATGAAGCCAAACAAAGCATCTTCCTTCTGGCGGATCGCGTCGAAGACTTTAAAGCGCAGCGGAGCGTCTTCCACCGTGCCCCCGGCGCCCAGCGCCACGATCAGCGCACCGAGGCCAACCCCGATCTGCGGGATCCCGAGGACAAAGCATTCATGCGCCATGGCGACCTCGGCCTTTAGCGTCGGCAGATCGTTCGTCCCCGCCGCGCCCCACGGGCCACCGCCCAGAAAAACGATGGCGTCGAAGTGCTGCGCCGTCGACGGAAGCTTACCATTAGAGGTATGCGGACGCAGATAGGTGAAACGAATGCCGCGGCCTTCGAAGTGATCCTCCATCAGACCGAGATACTCGCTATCCGTATGCTGGATGATAAAGACGTTGCGTGTCGGACGAACCATCAGCCTTCCCCAAGAGCGGCGTTGCGGATCACCTCGGCCAGCGCATCGGACGGCACGGTCAGCATGCCGACGGCGCGGGTCTGCTCCAGGATGTTCTCAATATCCGAAATCAATGCTTCCTTGAGCGCCGCTTCGATGTCAAAAACCAGGCGCGGCGGATTGGCGAAAAAGTCCCCGGTCATAAGAATTTGCTGAATCCTGGGAGCCCCACCACCCGGATAAAGCCGCACATGCACCGTCACGCTGCCGCCGGGCGTTTGTTTTGTCGCCGTGCGAAAACCGTCGTCGCCTGACGGATGCTCAACTTCCGTCAGGAAGTCCTCGGTGCCGATCTCTTCATCGTGTAGCGCGCGGGCACGGGACTGCTCTGCGTCGGTAATACTCCCTGGCTCGGCGTTAAGTCCGAGGCCCTTTTCGAACCCGGACAGCAAAGCACGCTGGGCCGCTTCGATGCTCGGTGTGGCGTCACCCAGCAGAGCACGCAGCGTCGTTACCCGCTGCGCGGCCGTATCCAAATTACGCTTCGCCAGCTTTGCCTGCGGCACCTTGAGGGCGCGCATCATGGCCTCAGGATTCGTGTCGATCAGCAGTGTGCCTTGATAGAAAAGCACGTCACCGTCGAAGAAGCCGCCGGTCCCGGAAATTTTCCGGCCATCGACTTCAATATCGTTCCTGGGGCGGAATTGCGCATCGACGCCGAGTCCCCGTATCCCCGATGCCGCCGCTTCGCAGATCAGACGCGCCAATTCGCCAAGATCACTCGCACCAATGGTGGAGCGGTGAAAGACAAGCTCCCACCCCAGTTGGCCTTCGTCGAAAAAGATGGTGCCGCCGCCGGTGATACGCCGCGCCAAACCGATATTGTTGGCCAAGCAATAATCGGTATCGACTTCGCGGGCCAGGGACTGATGCCGCCCCACCAGGGCCGTCGGCTTGAAGCGCAGAAAGCGGATGGTATCCGGAATCTCGTTCGCCGCCCTGGCATCGATCAATGCTTGGTCGAACGCGATATTCCGGGTGCCTTCGCCGACGCCGGTGTCGATAACGCGAAATACGTGAGCCATATGCCTGTCTTAATTGACGACCTTCGGCATCCCAAGCTGACGCCGGATCTTGCGGATGTCCGTCTTGTTCGGCTGGAACGGATAACTGGCGATGTTGCTCGGTGGCGAGTCACCGTAGGGCCGGTCACAGGCCGAGATATCTTCCTGAAACTTACCGGGGCACCCCGAAGTGCGGAACGGCAAACCGGTATCGATGATACCATCCAGTTCACCCCGCGGCAGACCGAAGTCAGCGACGCGGCCAAATTCATCGAACGTCATGTGTTCGATCCGGGCACCACAATAATCGATTAGATAGCGTGCCACCTGCACCCGGCGCCATTGGTCGCGCGGCGTCGCCGGCAGGTGATCCATCAGCGACCCTTTTTCCGGGAAGAAACAGAACATGTGGCTGTGCCCGCCCATGTCGCGAAGTTGCTGAATGACCTCGATGACTTCGTGCTCCGTCTCGCCCATGCCGACAATCAAATGCGCGCCGAACTTCTCTTTGCCGAAAATGTCCCGGGCGTCCGAGAGGATCTCCCAGTACTTCTTCCAACTGTGCGGCGACTGAACGCCTTTGCCTCGGGTTCGGTCGAAAAGCGTCGGCGTCGCCGCATCCAGGGCGACGGTAAAGATATCAGCACCCAATTCGTGCAAAGCCTCAACATCACGGCGCTCCATCGTCGTCGGGTTCGATAAAATCGACACCGGCACCGTCGACGGATCGATCTTGTCTGTCCAGGACTTGAGCACCGTGATCGTATCCTCGTCCGAATTGGGATGCGTGATCATGCTGATGCACATGCGGTGGAACGGCGTGCTTTCACCATCCGCCGAAACTTTCTCGACGATCTCGGCGATCGGCACCGAGGGCCAGTCAACACGAATAAAGTTTCGGTCGGCGTAATCGCGGTCCGCTTCACGGTGCCGTGCCAAGCCGCAATAAGCACAGTTGGCGCGGCAGCCTTCGGGATAGGTCAGCAAAAGGTTCAGACAACGCGTGCATGCGCACCGATGCATCTTACCAGGCATGATACCGAGCGTGATCGCCGCCGCCGTCGACATCTGCACATACTCGGGCGAGCGCATGTCCGGCGTCTGAATGTTGTTGTTTGGCAAGTACACACCCGCCGGCACCGCCGCCTGCGATTTGACGCGGCCGCCGTTCTTCATCTCCCGAGGAGTCGCCTCTGGGACGCGCGGTGCCATGTCGTTATAGGCGTTGTAGTCCCTGCCTTTGGCACCCTGATTGCCCGGGTTCGTTCCTTCCGGTTTCAGACAGGTCATGCTGCATTCCCTTCAACTGATTTTGCGTTGTCGTCCCAATACTCTGCGTAGGCAATCCAGCCTCGGCGGAAATCGCCGGATGTGGTCTTGCCGGCTTCCATCGACGTCATCAGTGCCGTGCGCCGCGCCAAGGCTCTGTTCAGAGCCGGATCGAAGATTGCAGAAAGCTCAGTTTCCAACTCTTCCAAGCTGTCGGCGTCGCCGTCAAACCAAGCGGCCGCGGCTTCACCCGCCAACTCTCCCGAAATAACCGCCGCGGCGATCCCGCCACCCGTCACCGGATTGGCTAGACCACACGCATCGCCGCATAGAAGCACAACGGTTTCAGCCAGCCGAGAATACGAATGCAAACGTCCGCCGACGGGAATGGCGCCTCCGGTATATGAGATAACATCCGGTGCAATGCGACCCTGCGCGCACAGTTCTTCAACCAGTTCGGCCAAGACATCCTTTAGGGTCGCACGCTCTTCAGGCACGATCCCAGCGCCGACGTTGGCGACACCTCCGCGTGGAAACAGCCACCCATAACCGCCCGGCAAATCCTCACACAGGAAAATATCCGTGGCATCGTGCGGACGCAGCAACGGTACGGTCACCTGGCGCGTTTCCACGATCACCGTATTTAGCCGTCCGATAGCCGCACCGACTTTTGAGCGCGGACCATCCGCGCCGACCAGAACCGGTGCAGAGAGCCGCACACCATCGCTCAGCACCACAGTGCCATCGGCTCCAACGCTTTCGATTTTCACCCCGAAACGGCAGTCGGCACCTGCCGCGATCGCGTCTTCGACTAAGCGTCGATCGAACGCCTCGCGGTCGATCATGCGGCCCGGAAAGTCCTCCGTCCGGTCGCGAGGCTGATCTTCGATATAGGTTTCCATGGCGCGGATGCGCTGGTGGGTGACGGCGTCCAAGCCGGCCAACTCTTGACCGAGCATGGTCGGAATGAACTCGGCGCATTGGATCGGCGCACCCGCGACACGTTTCCGATCGAGCGCGATGACATGTTTACCGGCCTTCGCCGACGCATATGCGGCGCGTGCGCCCGCCGGTCCCAGGCCGATGACCAGAACGTCGCTATCGAATTTTGCGGTATTCTCTGTCATTACGCCGCGCAAGACCCGCTTTTCATGTTGGAGGACAAGCTGCCGCCGACTTTGATCGAGCAGCAGGCGTGTTCCTGATGATGCGGACGGCCGATTGCCGTCGACAGCGCTGCAGCACCGTCCGCCGGGAAGGCGATGCCATCCAGGCCCGCCATCACGGCATAGGCATCGGTGATACGCTTGTGCATGCCGGCTGGCCGCGCGCACCCGAGCAATACTTGTTTCTCCGGCAGCCGTTCGCGCGCCTGCAGGAACACCTGCCCGACGTCTGCCGCCGGCGTCGTCACGAACGGCCGGTTCTTAGCATAAAACGGCATGACGACAACCAACACCAAAGCGTGCACGTCGTGCCGTGACACGATGTCGAGAGCGTTATCCTCGCCCAGCAACTCGCCGTAATGCAGACCGATGACGATATGCGGCACGATCTCCATATTAGTGGCGACCAAGGCCTCTAAAGTCTTTTCGAAATCGTCGACCGGACGATCCAAATGATAAACGTCGCGGATCGTTTCCTGAGCACCGATGACATCCATCATTGCTGTGTCGACGCCAGCGCTTTCCATCAGCCGTGCGCGTGGCTCGTCCAGCAGCGCGGTGTGTATCGCGACCTTGAGGTCCGGGAAGTCCCTCTTCAGCCCCTCGATCACCGGATAGAACCGCTCATACGCGATTTCATTCTTGCGGTTGGAACCACCCGACAGCAGGAAACCCTTAAGGTCCTGCAGCATGATCAGGTCGCGAACCTTTTGATCTAGCATCTCCGGCGACGTCGCTGGGATCATCGGTTCCAGAATCTTGGCCTCGCAATGATCGCACATTAGCGCGCAACCGCCTGCGGTGATTGAAAACGCGGGGAAACTGTTCTTGGAACAGCCCTGCATTTCGGAGGTTTCGAAGTCCTTGAACGTGGGGGTGGAGAAGCGGATCGGGCGCGTCAGCGTTGCTGCCTTGCGCGCTTCGAAGGCCGAGACGAGATCGCGCTCGAACGGCGCGTCCTCCAGCGCTTCTATCTCCGTTGCCGCCTGTAACCAGTCCACTTGAACGTCCTTACCCTGATGTTCTCTTAGTGTAACATTTTATAAAAGACGAATATGTAAGGTGCCAGTTTTCCGCCGATCAATCAAACCACTTCCCGGAGCTTTTGTGCAACAGAGGCAGCGAGGTCCCGCACCCCTGATCGCACATCGCACTTATCCGGAACATCATCAATCCGCTCGAACCAAGACCGTAGCTGATCGTCCTCGTCGACAAGGTCACACTCTATCTCCCGATAGCGTGCAACAATGTCGGGCGGCAACTCCCATGGCGGCACGCGGCCCGAAAGCCGTCCCCACAATCCAGACCAGCACCGTGCCACCGTCCAGGGGTTGTAGCCCCCACCGCCCAGTACTGCGGCCCCCGGCACCCGCGACGTCACTTGTAGAACCGCGTCCCACAAAGCAACATTGCTAAGCGTCATCGATGACAGCGGGTCGCCCGCTAATGCGTCCGCACCGCAAGTGATAACGGCACACACGGGCGCTGTTTCCAGCAAGATCGGCAGTACCGCCTCGTCCATCAGGCACTTCAATTCCGCATCATTAAAGGCGCGCGGCACAGCAAAATTATATATGCCGCTACCCGTCGGGCCGTGTTTTTGCCCGGTGCCGGGCCAACGGCCGGTTTCATGAATAGAAACCGTCGTTACTCTGGGCTCCATTGCAAAGGCCTGCTCCACGCCGTCTCCGTGATGCGCATCTAGGTCCAGATAGAAAACGTGCCCCTCGCTTTTTTCCAGCAAGGTCAGGATCGCCATCACCGGATCGTTGAAATAACAAAACCCGTGCGCGTGGTCCGGCATGCCATGATGCGTGCCGCCGGCAGGATTGAAGGCGACGCTACCGCCCAAGGCGATCTCGGCCGCAAGGATCGAGCCGCCGCACGTCGTCAGCGCGCGGTCTATCAATCCTTCGAAGACCGGATTCTCCATCGTCCCCAGTTGGTATTTCTCACGATCAGCAGTTTCGGCCTTGCCCGTCGCACTAACCCTGGCAACGGCCTCGACGTAAGCCGGATCATGAAAGCGCGTGACTTCCGCAATCGTCGCTATCGGGCTTATCCGATAGTCGTTACCAAACCAGCCCATCGCCTCGCAGGTTTCCATAACCAAACCGACACGTGGAATAGCTAAGGGATGGTTTTTGCCGAAACCGGGCTTTCGATAGATCTCGGCGCCTATCAGAGTCGCACCGGACATGCGTTAGGATGCGTCCACGGGCGCCGTACATTCATGGCCTAAGCGCTTGAAAAGCGTCGTCAGCGCCGGGTCCGCGCAGGACCGCGCCAGAACGTGCCGATCAGCATCGGCATGTGCATTGCGCCACACCCGTTCCGCGTCGGAAAGGCCAAGTGCTTCCAGGCTCGGCAGACTCGGAAACAGTGTGGCGCGTAGGAAACGTTTCACCAGAACGCCGACGACGGCCTTGAAGAAGGCACGCTCGACACCCGACATGGTATCGATCTTGTCTCGGAGCATCGCCTTCGCCGCCGCGATGTGCCGCGCCTCGTCGTTGTGGTGCCACTTCATGACCTGGCGGGCGACCGGGCAAATATCTTCGCCGTCTTCGGATGCCACGCGTAGCGCCATGATGGCGAAGTTGTCCGTGATCGATTCTCCCAGATAGACCATGGCCCAGAACCCCGGCCCTTCGGGATCGAGCATCTTGGCGACCGATGTCAAAAGCCGCGTCGGTCCCAACAGATGTTTTCCGCCCATGCCGGCCTTGTCGATCATCTTCAGGAACATCAGGCCGTGCCCGGTCTCTTCGCGAACTTCCTGCAAGACGATGTGTGTTTCTTTGGTGTCGGCGGCGACAAACCCTTTGTGCGTGACACGGTGCACCAGCAACCCTTCGAGCCACAGCCCGGCCGCGCAAAGGCGCGAGAATTCGACTCTGGAAACGCGCAGCCGTTGCGCATCGTCAAGCGTCTGCCAAAGCGGCGTATTGGCGATGCTAATCATTTTTTCCGGCAGCCAGGGCAGGCCCGGATCAGCGGCGTTCCAATCGATCTCCTGCAATGGATCGCGGTACTGTGGGGTCGCAGCGACAAGACGGTCTAAGATTGTACTCATGCTGGCACCGTCATGTCTGATGCGATGACCGATGCTTCATGCGCTGCCCACACTTCGCCGATCTGCGCCAGGGCGGCGCCGACTTCGGCGGGCGTCAGATCACCGCCACCGACCATCAAATTGACTCGATCCAGCCCGCTTTTCTGCAACTCGGACAAGCGCGCTACCACATGCGCCGGCGTGCCGATGGCAGCCAAGCCCAACTTTTCCAGAACGGAGACCGACAGCATTTTATTCAACAATGGCACCGTCCAACCCAACTGCCGGTAATGCTCGTACCCTTCAACTTGTTTTGAGAGGATCGGCCGCGCGATTTCGAACAGGCGCCGATACACCCAAATCAATCCTTCGGAAGCGCGGGCGCGGGCCGCATCCCGGTCCGTTTCGCAATAAACGGAAAGTGTAAACGATGTCTTCCCGTCCGGTTTCATCGCGCGGTAGCGGGCGAGGTCGGCGTTAACGAAGGCCCAAGGCTTGAACGGCCCGGTCATCACGTTGAGACCACGCGCCGCAGCGAAATCAAAACTCTCAGGACTGACAGCCGCCAGCCATCCGGCGCCGAGATTATTGGAAACCGGCGGCTGTACGGTGAGGCGTTCGCCCCCCCGCTCGGCCATGCCGCTGGACAGGATATTTGAAAGTTCCCGGAACCGTGCCTCGAATACAGCCCGGCTGTCGGCGGGATCGATGTCGAAAGCCTGCAACTCGGTCACTGTCACACCGCGTCCGACACCCCAGCGCACCCGGCCCGGCGCCAGCGCATCCAGTATCGTCAGGCGTTCGGCGACTCGGAGCGGATCATGGATCGGCAGCGGGATGATGGCGAAACCAAGCTTGATTCGCTTCGTCGCCTGCGAAACGGCGGCGAGCACCATGTCGGGTGCGGCAGAATTGGAATAGCCCTCGAGAAAATGATGCTCGGGTAGCCACAAGGTGTCGCAGCCGGCCGCCTCGGCAGCGGTAGCGATCTCCACGGACTCGCGAATGATGCCGGCTGGGTTTCGGTCAACCCAGGGCGGTGACGCCATCTCCAGGAATACGTCGAGTTTCATATCGCCTCCCATGGGAGATGGTGCCGGATCGACCGTCTATTGCAAACCCCCACGGCGCGGTCCTTACGTGTCGACCGGGCCGTCCGCGTCGAGCCAGAATGAAATCGAATTCATCGAGACGACGTCGTCGTACCCCAGTTCC
The DNA here is from genome assembly GCA_965216765.1 of Rhodospirillales bacterium. GTDB lineage: Bacteria > Pseudomonadota > Alphaproteobacteria > Rhodospirillales > Casp-alpha2 > UBA4479. Next base: position 3,119,977 of record OZ244199.1, on the reverse strand, counting down.
TTCAGGGCGAGGCCGCTTAAGGCCGCGCGGGCGCCCGTCGCGCAATAAAGGATGATCTTCTTCGCATCATCGAAGTCGTCGTTGTACATCGGCGAGTTATGATCCGCCTTGAATTCTAAGACACCGCGCGACACGTTCCAAGCACCGGAGACCTTGCCGGTCTTGGCGATTTCCGGTGCGTCGCGAACATCAATGAAGACAACGCCCTCTTGTCCATGCAGCTTGAGCGCCTCTTCTGCGGTGATCTCCGGCACCACTGCCTTAGCGGCTTTCACTTTATCCATTATCGACAGCGTCATGTTTCTTCCCATCGTTTACGGTGGTTATGAGCGCGATCGCACATACTCGTGGAACTTCTGCTGCTCGTATGCCTTTTCTTTGACATACTCGAACATCGCCAAGAAGTGCTCGGGTTTGAAGTAACCGGGAATGCGCGCGACCTCCACCTCCTTGCCGGACTTACCTTTGGCGGCCTCGGCGTCATCGCCGAAGAATTGGATCGTTGGCGTGAACCGGACCTGCCATTTCGCCGCCAATGCCTTCTCGGACAATTCTTCACCATCAAAATCGGTGACGATCCGCGAGCCGATTACATTCAGCTGCAGCACCGTGAAGTTGCTATTAACGAAGTCGAGAATATTCGGCTGCGCAAGATTTACCCGGTGGGTCTCCTTGCAGTAGGGACAGCCCTTCAGTTCCCAAAACACGGCGAAGCGCTTTCCGCTGGCGCTCGCTTCGGCAAGATCCTCATCCATAATCAAGAAGGAATCCAGGAACCACGGCTGCATGATCAGTCCGTCGTCGTTGTATTTTAATTCCTCTGCGCGGGCGCCCATCGGCAAACCCGAGGCACCCGCAACAAGGGCGCCGAACGCAGCTAGATTGAAACCGCGTCGAGAGATCATTGCCACCTCCCATGCCATGATCGTATTCTAGGATTCGAATATGATATCGCTGTTCTGTCAAGTTCGTCGATGGGTTGGGAGGCCCGCCATGCAACGCATTCTTAAGATGACTGGAACTTGTTCCCTCTCCGTGATCGTCCTGGCCACGGTACTCGTCTCTTCCGGCAATGTGCGGGCCGACGCATCGGCTTCCATCGACAAGGCATACGAAACTTACCGGACGGCGAGTAGCTATCTCAGGACGGAGAACACCGGCCTTGCTCTGCTTGACCTCGCGGCGACGGTGGATATTTGGAAAGAGGTGCAAAGCTCTGACGCACCGCCACCGCTGGCGAAAGACCCGAAGTACGCCGACGCCATCAATGAAATCGCCGCATTGCTCGAGAAGGGCCTCAGCGAAGCAGAAGCCGGCGATCCCAAAGCGGCCCGCGCGGCGATCATGCCGGTCCGAGACATTCTATTCGACCTCCGACGCCGCAACGGCATGAACACTTATGCCGACTGCATCACCGAATTGAACACGGCGATGGACGACGTGTTCGCTTACCGCCGCCCGGAACCAGACATGAGTGACAACAAGGTCATCAGCGGCATGCGTGACGCGTCAAAGAGTTATGAGCAAACGCTCCAGAAGTGCCGCGACCTCGCACCATCTTCGATTTCCAGCGACCCGGAGTTCATTCGCTTGTTCGACGGCACAAGGAACTCCGTCGAGTCGATGTATCCGGCCATCGACAGCGGCTCGGCGAATGCGGTCATCAACGTTATCCGTGAATTGATCTCGTTCGACCGGATCATCTTCTTCCGGTTCGGCGGCTGAAACCTTATCCGACCTTGCCGAGCGCGGGGAAGGTTTCCAACAGCCAATAGGCGATGTCCGCGATACTGCCGGTCAGGAATAGAATCCCGGTCAGAATCAGAAAGACACCGATCACTTTTTCGATCTTGCCCATATGCTTTCGGATACCCGGCATAATGGCGAGGAACGGGCCAATGGCAATGGCGACAAGCAGGAACGGCAAGCCGATACCCGCCGCATAACTAGCCAACAATAGCGTACCGTTGACGATGGATTCCTCGGTTCCCGCGATCATCAAAATAGCCGCCAGTACGGGGCCGACACAGGGCGTCCAACCAAAAGCAAACGCGAGGCCCATCAGAAATGCGCCCAAAAGGCCGATGGGCTTGGCCGGACCATGGAAACGCGCTTCTCGGTACAGCAGCGGGATGCGAACAATGCCGAGGAAGTGCACACCCATGATGATCACCAGCACGCCAGCGACGCGGCCAATCCAGACGATGTTATCCGCCAGCAATTGACCGAGGAACGACGCCGTCGCCCCGAATAGAATGAAGACCAGTGAAAAACCGAAGACAAAGGCAACCGACGAGATGAACACCCGTCTTTTTGCACCGGCTGGCGGCCCTCCCTCGTCCGTCATTTCCGAAAGCGTGACGCCGCCGATAAAGCAAAGATAAGGTGGCACCAAGGGCAAGACGCAAGGTGACAGGAAGCTCAAAAGTCCGGCCAAAAACGCACCTGCAAACCCGACGTCAAAACCGCCCATAAGCACCTCCGGTGCCGTTCGTTACACTATGCGCCGCGTACGATGACCGACTGGTTCTCGGGCACGCGGACAACCTTTTCCTTGGCAATGTAGTTCGCCACCAGATCGTAGGCGGGCGGACCTTCGGTGCCTTCGTTGACCGACGCCCACCCGGCGACCACGTAGTTGCGGCCAGGATCGATCGGCGATCCGTCCTTCAGCAGCGTCATGTTGGAAATCCGCTGACCGATCTCCTTATTTATATCAATGGTGTAGCCCATGCCGCCGACGCGGACCATATCGCCACCTTGTTGATAGTACGGGTCCTTGTTGAACAGATTATCGGCAACGTCTTCCAGGATGACCTTCAGGAACTCACCGGTCATTTCGCTTCGGTAAACAGCAGGATAGGTGATGGACGTGTGGTGGTGGACGTGGTCGAGCGTGATCTCTTGCCCCGGCAACAGGGATGATCCCCAACGAAAGCCCGGGGATAAGACAATCTCGGCATCCCGCTCCTGCATCAAGGCCTGACAGATCAAATCGTCGAATGTGCCGTTGAAATTACCGCGGCGGTAAAGCAAAGACTCGGTTCGACCCAGAACTTTCCCGATCTCGGATTTGAACGGCGCCTGAATCTCGGCGATCAGCGAAGCCATTTCCGGATCCGGCGTAATGACGTCCGAGAACACTGGCATCAATTTATAGCGGAAGTCCCTCACCTCACCGCCCTGCACGTCCAGGTCGAGACGCGACAGGAATTTGCCGTGACTGCCCGACGCGACCAGGATCGTCTTCCCGACCTCGACGACGCGCGGCAGCGCATCGTGCGTGTGGCCCGTCAGTATCACATCGATGCCGGAGACACGGCTCGCCAATTTGCGATCGACGTCGAAGCCATTGTGCGACAGCAGAACGACAAGCTGCGCCCCGTCGGCGCGCGCTTTCTCGACATGCGACTGCACTTTTTTCTCGTTGATGCCGAACGACCAGTTCGGAATCAAAAAACGGGGGTTGGCGACCGGCGTATAGGGAAAAGCTTGGCCGATAACAGCAATTTTCACGCCGCCGCGCTCGAAGAACGCCGTCGACTCGAAAACGTCTTCCTGCCACTCGGTATCTGTCACGTTGCCACACAGGAACGGGAAGTCGAGCGTATCTTTTAGTTCGTTGACGCGCTCTTCGCCATAAGTGAATTCCCAGTGCGCCGTCATGGCGTCGAGGCCGAGCGCGTTCTGGACCTTCACCATATCGGCGCCGTTTGTCTTCAACGCGGTGTAGGACCCCTGCCAGGTATCGCCGCCGTCCAGGAACAGAGTGTTGTCCGGTCGCTCGGCCCGCACCGCCTTGGCCAACGTCGCCAAACGATCGACGCCGCCGACCTTGCCATAGGTTCGCCCGAGCGCTTCGAAATCCGTGCTCGCCAGTGCGTAGGCTTCGGGCGTGCCCGGGCCGATATCATATCTGTTGAGGAAATCCCGACCGGTAATATGCGGCGGCAGGCCCAAGACCTCGCCAACGCCGAGGTTCACCGAAGGCTCACGGAAATAGATCGGAGTCAGTTGTGCATGCATATCGGTGAAGTGAAGCAGCGTTACCTGACCGAGCGGATCGAACGAGAGGATTTCCTTTTGCGTTATCGCCTGCTGCGCCATGGCGCGCGAGAACGGTACACTCGAACTACCCGTCACGACGGCGGTGGCTGCAGCTAAGTGAAAGAATTCCCTGCGAGAAAGCACGGCGCGATCCTCGTCAAAATAGGTTGATATGGATGGTGGTCGGCCGGCGGAAAACGTTTCCGCCGACCGAACCGATGTTCTTAATTTAGTTGCGAACCGCCGGAGTTTCGACCGGCAGGCCTTGGCCTCGCCACTTCACGTACAGTTCGAGGTTCACATACTCGTCTGCACCATAAGCAAAGCGGTCGGCACGGACCATGCTGTTGCAGCCCCGGAAACGGCGATGAACCGAGCCGGGTTTCTGCCACTTTAGGCGATACGTCGGAAAGCCGTTGATCTGACCCTGCGAGAGTGTATTTGCCCGGATCTGACCACCGGCGAAATCCTCGTGACAGTGCTTGCACGCCAAATCGAGTTGGCCACGGCGCTCGTAGTAGAATGCCTTACCTTTCTCGAAGAAGGGTTCCATCGGACCATCTACCGATACGTTGACCGGCATGCCGCGGGATTGGTGGTTCACATAGGCCGTCATCGCCAACATCTCACGCGATTCCCACTTGTAGGGTTTCGCCTGCATGTTCTGCTCGCGGCAGATGTTGATCTGCTGCTCTACCGATTTCGGCTTCTCAAGAAGAACATCGTAAACCGGGTACTTTGCCCCAACGCCCTTCATTGAAGCGACCGGGTCCTCGTGGCACGTGCCGCAGGACTTATTGGCTTCACCTTCAGCCTTGGTCCATAGCTCTTCACCGTATTCCACCCAGAGCATCCCGGGGTTCTGGAAATCGTCGTTTTGCATTTCCCGAGTTTCATCGGTCATGTAGGTGTAGCCGCTCCGGGTGTCCCCGGCTTGATAAGGTCCCCAATCGGCCGCACTGGCGATACCGGCCCCGGCACCAAGTACCATGGCCGACGTCACGCAGCTTGCGACGTATCTGTTTAGTTTCTTCATCGGTATGCGCCTCCCAATTTGCTACCGTGATCCGTCTTATTTTTAACCGACGGAGATTTTTGCAGTTTTCTCGTAAACAGATCCGTCGTCATCGGTCCATTTGAACGCGAATTCACCGCTTTCATCGACTTTGGCGAAGAACGCAAGGTACGGGTTCGCCGAAATCGCCGGATGCATATCCGCCGTGAATACCGGCTTACCGTTAAACGTTGCTTCAAACTTGTTGATGATTTGTCGCGGAATCAGCTTGCCGTCCTTACCTTTACGGCGGCCGGTTTCCATGATGTGAGAAATCAGCGTTTTGATTTCGATGATTTCACCTTTCGCTGCCTTTTTCGGGACGCGAACGCGAGGTTTAGCATTTGCCATTTCTATTCTCCTATCCCGTACGTCAGCCGCCGCAGCCGCCGATGGTGACCTTAACTTCCTTGGCGGCCCGGAAGACCGAACCGTCGCTCATTTCTGCAACCGCGACGACGTTTTGCGTTCCGGCAAGACGCATGCGGGTCGCCGCTTCTGCCTTACCCGACATCGGCGTGAAATGCAGGCTCACGACATCCGCCGCCGGGTTGCCGTCGGCAAACAGGTGAACCGCCTTCACATAGTTGTCATCGGTCATCGGGCTTTCGACGGAGACGCCGATCGGCACCGTGTTGCCGTTCTCGGCGATCTGCGGCACATCGAGGGCGATTTTACCCTCGGACATGGCTTTCCCGCCGGTCAGTTTCTGAATGGCTTCGTCGACCAACTTGGCGTCGGCACGCGCGGCGCCACTTGCCAGGATGGTTCCACCGGCAAACACCATGGACGCTCCTGCGGCAAGCAGAAGTGCCTGACGGCGCGTCAATTCCGGCATTCCTTTCGCTTGAGACATTTTAGTTTCCTCTACTTGGATCATGAATTAAAGCAACGCGTCACTTGAGTGTCTGAAGGTACGCCACGACATCTTCGATCTGCTGAGCATCGAGGATCGGTTTACCGGCGAACTTCTTCTGCACCATGTGCAGACCGTCGACCCGGTAGAAGCCCGGCATAATCGTATCGGGGTTGAACACTTTCGCGTTGACCACCTGCATACGCAAATGTGCCTCATTATACCGTTCCGCAACGCCATCCAGCGATGGTCCGATATCCCCATGATACGGTTGGTTGGATAGAGCCGTTACCTCATGGCACGACAGACAGTTTCCGAGCCGACGGTTGAGAAAAACCTTCTCGCCGTTCGCCGGATCACCCGGCGTTCCCGTCAAGGACTTCGGAATAGCATGATCGACAACCTCGTACTTCACGAGATCATCGGCACCGGCAACCCCCGCGACAATCGTCATCGCAGCCACAGCCGATAGGAGTAGTCTCATTTTTGGCATTATTTGTCGCCTCCCAAACATACGCGATACGGAAGCGACGCTTATTATGTCTCTTTGCGGAACCGCAACGGATATTACCGTTCGATCATCGCCCCCACTCGAGAACATCATATTCAGCTGATACGATATATCAAGTTCGAATATGAACGTACGTGCTCCCACAATTAATGCTGACAGTAATCGCCCAGAGGGGCAAGCTTCTCAGATAATAATGGCCAAAAGAAGTCGTCGCCGACATAGCCAACCATTCGCGACACTTCTTTACCTTCATTCATGATGACAAATGTCGGCGTATAAATGACTGCCGCAATATGCTTTAGGTCTTCCGGCAACGGATCATTGATATCGACACGCCGCAACGGCGCGCATTTCCCTTCGTCCGTCTTGGGATAAATCGGGCCGATTTCTTCATGCCAAAGAAGGCACCACGAACACGACGCGCTTTCGAACATAACGAGCTCGGCTGCCGCCGATACCGTTGGCACGGGAAGTGTGAGAATCGACACGACAAAGGCTAGGACCTGGATAATTTTTATATTCATACAACCGTATATATCAGCAAAGTACGATCTGTGAAGTAAGCATAGGTCGACCCGTACGATGTCCTGGCTGTCACAGCACGAATCAGGCGTGCCTCATCGGACGATGAGCATCATGTCCACACATCTATTTCACACAAGTTTATGACATTATTAAAATATATTGCAATTAAATAATGTTTTATTATCTTGAGAGTCCCCTTTAAACACATTCATGTTTCGTGATACGTTATTGTTCTAACCAAAAGCTGTGGGAGGCTTAAAATCCATGAAGAAGCTACTTGTTACTTTGGCTGCAATGCTTGTTCTGGCATCCGCGGCATTCGTCTCGAATGCGCAAGCAGACGGGAAATACGGTAAACAGAAAGTCGTCTATCACATCAACTACAATGGCGGTGAAGACGACAAGGCGTACCGCGGCGCGCTGCGGAACATTCAAAACCATATCAACGCCGTCGGCGCTCAAAATATGGACATCAAAGTTGTGCTGCACGGTAACGGACTAGGCCTTTTGAAAAACGCCGTTTCAAACCAGAAACTGCAGTCGGATGTGACCAGCCTGAAAGCTCAGCAGGTCGCGTTTTCCGTCTGCAACAACACGCTCAAGGGCCGAAAGATCAATTACGAGAAAGATCTCTTCGAAGTGTTCGAAGACAACATCGTGCCGAGCGGCGTCGCCGAATTGAGCTATCTGCAACAGCAGGGCTATACCTACATCAAACCTTGATCGTGATATGAAGGCGGGCTGCCGCTATGCCGGTAGCCCGCCTTTTTGTATAAAGGTCACGGACATTCAGAATTTTTCGGGGGGAAAACGATGAACGACGGAACCATCAAACGAATTGCAGCGACCGGCATAGCCGTCGCTATTTCCTGGGTCGTCGTAACTGCTCAGGCTAATGCCGCCGATGTCCTCGACGTCAAAGTCATCGGCACCGACCTGGCACGCGACATCGCCGACGGCGCCGTCAAGAAATGCGCCGATGAAGGTTATGCCGCCAGCGCGGTGGTCGTCGACCGCAACGGCGATACCATGGTCGCAATCCGGGGCGACGTGGCATCTCGCTTCACACTTGAAATCGCTGCCGGCAAAGCACGCGCTGTCATCCTCAGCGGTGCCGCATCGAAGGAACTCCGCGCCAACCGCGGCGACATCCGCGCCGAGTTGAATCACCTTGAAGGCATTTTGGTCATGGACGGTGGCCTGCCCATTGAGTCCGGTGGGTTCCGCATCGGCGCCGTCGGTGTCAGCGGTGCGCCCACGGGTGCCATCGACGAAGCCTGTGCCCAAGGCGCCATCGACGACGTCTTCGACCGAATCGGTTTCTAACGCTGCGCCAGTTTCTGTATACAGCCGCGGTTTTTCTGACCGCCGCCGGCTCTTTGATTCTCGAGATCGTCGCCGGGCGCCTGATCGCGCCTTACGTCGGCATGTCCCTCTATACCTGGACGGCGATCATCGCCGTCGTGCTGGCCGGGCTTTCCGTCGGTCACTGGATCGGCGGCCGCCTCGCGGCGGGTCCACCCGATGCCGCACGCGGTTATCGACATATCGCCTGGTCACTGGCCCTGGCGGCGCCGGCATCACTGATTATTCTGCCGCTGGTCCGAGCCGTCGCGGGCCATATTCTCGGTAGTCCGCTCGGTGCCATCTTCGACGTCGTTGTATTGACGAGCGTCTTGTTCTTTCTACCCAGCCTGTTGGTCGGCATCGTGTCGCCGATCGCCACCAAGATCGCCATCGACGAAGACCCCGACAACGCCGGGCATGTCTTAGGCCGAATGTTCGCGGCCGGGGCTACAGGCAGCATCATCGGCACGCTGGCGGCCGGATACTTCTTTATATCGTGGCTGGGAACGACAAAGACCGTCATGACCGTCGCCGTGCTTTACGCCGTCATCGGCCTTGGCTTCGCATTATGGGCGAAGCGCCGCGCGGTTATCACCGGGGTTATGGTGCTGGCCCTGACTGCCGTTTCCGGCTGGACTTATGCCAAGGAAGCTTACGTATCGCCCTGCACACTCGAGAGCGATTACTTCTGCATCCGTTTCGATGATTTTTCGCCGACCAGCGCCAGGCCGAGCCGCCTGATGATCCTCGATCATCTGGTGCACAGCATCAACGACCGCGACAATCCGGGCCTGCTTTATAGCCCCTATATGCATTTCGTCGAAGAACTGCGCCGTAAAAAGTTGCAGAATGCCGATCCGTTTAGGGCCTATTTCATCGGTGGCGGGGGTTACACGCTGCCGCGCGCTTGGGCACACACGATCCCGGGCGCCCAGATCACCGTCGCCGAAATCGATCCCATGGTCACGACATCCGCCGCCGAGCACATGTGGCTCGATACCGAAAATCCGGCGCTCGACATCCGCCACGAAGACGCACGCGTACTTTTGGCGAAATTCCCGCCTGAACCCCGCTTCGACGTCATGTTCGGAGACGCTTTTCACGACATCGCGGTGCCGGCCCACCTAGTCACGCGTGAGTTCCATCAGTTGATGGCGGCACGCATGACGGACAACGGCTTCTATGCTCTCAATGTCATCGACGACGGCGTCAATCCGCGCTTTACGTTAGCCCTGGCGCAAACACTTGCGCTCGATTTCTCGGCCGTTGAAGTGTGGACCCCCCTGGAAGAGGTCGATCCCTCGGGACGAATCACCTTCATCGTCATCGCCGGGCAGCAGCCAACCGGCGAAACCCATATGCGGGCGACGTTCGGGATCGTCCGTTCCTGGGCACGAATTAATCCCACTGAGTTGGAACGCTTGGCCGCCGGCGACAACATTCCGGTCCTGACCGACGACTTCGCCCCGGTTGAGCAGCTTCTCTCCAAGTTCCTGCTGCAAGGCAGCGAAGGCTAGCCCACCCTCCCCAGATATCCCCCCGGTCAATTGCCTTCAATTGACATGGATCAAGTTGCACAATATTGCATTGGATTATTGTGCGTTGCGAAGCTGCCCCAGAGGCGGCTTGCGAGCTTATGGAGATGGGGAAAATAACATGACCTTGCTGACAATTACGCCGTTAGGACTGGGGGCTCTACTGGGCCTCTACCTTGCGGCCGGATCGGTGGACACAACAATCTATGCCCATGGATTGCTCCTGACGGTATTCTGCGTCGCCGGAATTTTCTGGGTCATGACGCGGGACGGTGATACTGGAGGCCCCGTCGCCACCGATGCATCTGTGAATTACAATGACGGCGTCGTCCGCGCCGGCGTGATCGCCACCACCTTCTGGGGCGTCGTCGGCTTCACGGTCGGTCTCGTCATCGCCCTGCAATTGGCTTTCCCCGCCCTTAACCTGGATCTGCCCTGGACAACGTTCGGGCGTCTGCGTCCGCTTCACACATCGGCTGTGATTTTCGCTTTCGGCGGGAACGCGCTGATCATGACCTCTTTCTATGTCGTGCAACGCACCTGCCGCGCCCGCCTCGCCGGTGGCTTCGCGCCGTGGTTCGTATTCTGGGGCTACCAGTTGTTCATCCTGCTGGCGGCGACCGGTTACGTTTTCGGCATCACCCAGAGCAAGGAATACGCCGAACCGGAATGGTACGTGGACCTATGGCTGACCATCGTTTGGGTCGTCTACCTTCTGGTCTTCCTCGGCACCATCTGGAAGCGTAAGGAACCGCATATCTATGTCGCCAACTGGTTCTATCTGGCGTTCATCCTGACCATCGCGGTTCTGCACATCGTCAATAACCTGGCGCTGCCGGTCAGTTGGTTCGGCGCTAAGTCCTATCCTATCTTCGCCGGTGTTCAGGATGCCCTGACGCAATGGTGGTACGGCCACAATGCTGTCGGCTTCTTCCTGACAGCGGGCTTCCTCGGCATCATGTATTACTTCATACCGAAACAGGCGGACCGTCCGGTTTATTCCTACCGTCTGTCGATCGTGCACTTCTGGTCGCTTATCTTTCTGTACATCTGGGCCGGACCGCACCATCTGCACTACACGGCGCTGCCGGACTGGGCCCAGACCCTCGGCATGACCTTCTCGATCATGCTGTGGATGCCGAGTTGGGGCGGCATGATCAACGGCCTGATGACGCTTTCCGGCGCTTGGGACAAGCTACGCACCGACCCGATCCTGCGCATGATGGCCATCTCGGTCGCCTTCTATGGGATGTCGACCTTCGAAGGCCCGCTGATGAGCATCAAGGCGGTCAACTCGCTCAGCCACTATACCGACTGGACCATCGGCCACGTGCACTCCGGTGCGCTCGGCTGGGTCGGCATGGTCAGCTTCGGCGCCATCTACTTCCTGGCGCCCCGCATGTTCGGCTCGGCAAAACTTTACTCACTGCGCCTCGTATCCATGCACTTCTGGCTGGCAACACTGGGGATCGCGCTCTACGCCTCGGCGATGTGGGTGTCCGGTATTCTACAGGGCCTGATGTGGCGTTCCTACGACGCGCTGGGCTTCCTGGAGTATTCCTTCGCCGAGACTGTCGAAGCGATGCATCCGTTCTACGTCATCCGTGCCTTGGGTGGCGGCCTCTATGTCTTGGGCTCGCTGATCATGGCCTACAACGTCTATCGCACGTCGCGCGGGGATGAACGGTCCGAACGTCCGTATGTCCAAGCTCTCACGCAACCGGCCAGTGCTTAAGGAGGTACCGACACATGTTCGACCACGGAAAACTTGAACGGAACTCAATCCTGCTGTCGATCGGCATCATCGTTGTGATCTCGATCGGCGGTATCGTCGAAATCGCCCCGTTGTTCTATCTGGAAAGCACCATCGAGAAGGTGAAGGGCGTTCGTCCTTATAGCCCGCTCGAACTGGCCGGACGGAACATCTACATCCGCGAAGGTTGCTACAACTGCCACAGCCAGATGGTCCGCCCGTTCCGCGACGAATTGGAGCGATACGGCCACTATTCGCTGGCGGCGGAAAGCATGTACGATCACCCGTTCCAATGGGGGTCCAAGCGGACCGGTCCGGACCTGGCCCGTGTCGGCGGCAAATACTCGGACGAATGGCACCGCGCGCACATGATCAATCCGCGCGACTTGGTGCCGGAAAGCGTCATGCCCGGCTACCCGTTCCTCGCTACAACACCGTTGAAGACCTCAGATATCGCCGATCACCTGGCCGCCAACAAGGCCATCGGCGTACCGTACACGGATGAAATGATCGAAGTTGCGGTCACGGATATCGTGGCTCAGGCCGATCCCGACTCCGACGGTGCGGATGCGGTGACCGAGCGTTATCCGGGCACCAACGTTCGGGACTTCGACGGCAAGCCCGGTGCCCCAACCGAGTTGGACGCATTGATCGCGTACCTGCAGGTCATGGGCACGATGGTCGATTTCTCGACCTACGATGCCGAAGCCAACCAGCGCTGACGGAGGGAACCATGGATTACAAAACACTTGCCGAGTTCGCCCAGACCTGGGGACTCGTCTACATGGTGATCATCTTCATCGGTGTACTCGTGTACGCACTCCGCCCCGGCGCGAAGAAGAAGTTCGACGAAGCCGCGCGCATGCCGCTCAAGGAGGACTAAGACATGGCCGAGAAACATATCGACGAACTATCCGGCATCGAAACCACCGGACACGAATGGGACGGCATCCGAGAGCTCAACAATCCGTTGCCGAAGTGGTGGCTGTATATCTTCTACGCCTGCGTCGTCTGGTCCATCGGATATTACATCGCTTATCCGGCGATTCCGCTGGTCTCTAGCTACACCAAGGGCGTCTTGGGCTACAGTTCCCGCGCCGAAGTCGCGAAAGATGTCGCCGCCGCCAAGGAAGCGCAGTCGGAGTATCTGCAGAAGCTGGATGCGGCCTCTTTAGAGGACATCCGGACCAATCCGGAACTGCTGGAGTTCGCGTTGGCCGGTGGCCGTTCGGCGTTCAACGTCAACTGTTCGCAGTGCCACGGCACCGGCGCGCAAGGCTACGTCGGCTATCCAAATCTCAATGATGACGAATGGCTCTGGGGCGGCTCGCTCGAAGCGATCAACTTCACGATCACCCATGGCATCCGCAACACGCAAAGCGATGAAGCGCGTTTCAACGAGATGCCTGCCTTTGGCCGCGATCAAATCCTGACCGCCAAACAGATTGATCAGGTCACTGAGTACGTGCTGTCGCTGTCCGGTCAGGCCACGGACGATGCCGCCGCAGCGGCCGGCCAGCCGTTGTTCGAAGACAACTGTGTCGCCTGTCACGAAGCCGGCGGCGTCGGCAACGCCGAGTTGGGAGCACCCGCGCTCAACAACAACGTGTGGCTCTACGGCGGCGACAAGTCGTCCATTGCCGAGACCATTGCCAACAGCCGCAGCGGCGTCATGCCGGCCTGGGGTCAAATCCTCGATAGCGCGACAGTCAAACAGCTCACCGTCTATGTGCACTCGCTCGGAGGCGGCCAGTAACGGGGGAACGTCAAGTCTAAGGATGTCATCCCCGCTTCGGTGGGGATGACACTCTTGACCACGAATAAGAAAAGGATCCTCGGTCATGAACGTGACGACAGACACGAACCTGCCAAGCGAAGAAGGTATCGTTCGCCATGACGTTGAAGCCGTCAACAAGGCGGAAAAGCGTTCGTTCTATAAGTCTCGCGTTAAAATTCACCCGAAGCGCGTTTGGGGTATTTTCCGCAAGCTCAAGTGGTGGGTCATGGCCGTCACGCTCGGCGTTTATTACATCACGCCATGGATCCGTTGGGATCGCGGTGCGGGCAACCCCGATCAAGCAGTGCTGATCGATATTCCCGGCCGCCGCTTCTATTTCTTCTTCATCGAGATCTGGCCGCAAGAGGTCTATTACTTCGCCGGCATGTTGATCATGGCCGCCGTCGGCTTATTCCTGATTACGAGTGCCGTCGGACGCGCCTGGTGCGGCTATGCCTGTCCGCAGACTGTGTGGACCGACTTGTTCATCTGGGTCGAGCGTATCGTTGAAGGCGACCGCGCCGCGCGTATCCGATTGGACAACGCGCCCATGTCCGCCTCTAAAGCGGTAAAGCGTCTCGCTAAGTACGCCATTTGGCTGGTGATCTCGGTCGCCACCGGCGGCGCCTGGATTTTCTACTTCGCCGACGCGCCGCAACTGGCGTGGGATTTCATTTACTTCGATGCGCAGCCGGTCGCTTATATGACGGTCGCAGTTCTGACGTTCACGACTTTTTCGCTGGGCGGTCTGATGCGCGAGCAGGTCTGCACCTACATGTGTCCATGGCCGCGCATTCAAGCGGCAATGATGGACGAGCATTCGCTGACGGTGACCTACAAGGCCGACCGGGGCGAGCCGCGAGCGGCATATCGCAAGGGCGAAAGCTTCGATAACCGGGGCGATTGCGTCGACTGCAAAGCTTGCGTCGTCGCCTGCCCGATGGGGATCGACATCCGCGACGGCCAGCAGTTGGAATGCATTACCTGCGGTCTTTGCATCGACGCCTGCGACGACATCATGGGCAAGCTCGACCGACCGCGCGGCCTAATCGACTACGACTCGGTCTCGGCAATGAACGACAGACTTGAAGGCAAGCCCTCAAAATTGCGGGTGATCCGCCCGCGCACGATTGCCTACTTCGCTCTGTGGGCATCCATCGGTTTGGTCATGCTGGTCGTCTTCGTCGATCGCAAGGAACTCGACATCAACGTGCTGCGCGAGCGTAACCCGATCTACACGGAACTGCAGAACGGTTCGATCCAGAACGCCTATACGTTCAAAATTCTGAATAAATCCCGACAGGGACGGGCGGCGTATCTCGAGATCGTCGAACCGAAGGGCGCCACCCTTAAGGTGGTCGGCGGTTCCGACGTGGATTTCGCCCAGTCTCACCTATTCAACGTCAAAGGCGACACGCTGACCAGCTTCCGCCTGTTCGTGAAGCTGCCACCGGAACTGATCACCGGCGAAGCAATGGATCTGACGTTCGAGCTTCGTGACTACTTCATCGGCGATACGGCGAGATACGAAAGTGTCTTCCGGGCACCTGAAAAATAATCGAATTGGACTCCAGCAAAGGGGTGATGAAAAATGGCGGCCATGGCGGATAACGGCGGTTTCCGGATTACCGGCAAGAAAGTCCTGCTTGGGATGATCGCGTTCTATGCGGTCATCATGGCGGTCAACGGCACGTTCATGTTCTTCGCCCTCGATACCTTTCCTGGCCTCACCGACAAGGAAGCCTACAAGCACGGCGTTGCTTACAACCAAACACTGGCCGACGGCGAACGTCAAAAGGCTCTGGGCTGGAAGACGGCGATGAGCGCCGAGGACGGCCGCCTTACGTTGAACCTGACCGGAACGGATGCCCAGCCTCTGGTCGGCGCCGTCGTTGCCGCGGTCGCCACCCGACCAGTCGGCGATCTGAACGAGACTCCGCTGACGTTCTCGCCCGACGGCAACGGCGGATACGTATCAATCTTCGCTCCTGCCCTGAAGGGCCGCTGGAAAGTTGACGTGACGATCCTCCATGGGTCGGATCGGTTTCGCACCATCCATGAAGTCATGGTGAAGTAATGGTCGCCTTCGAGCGTACGCCACCGGCTGAAATCGGCAGCACCGCCGAAGGCTGCTGCGATGCCGCGCTGTTGGCCGAGACCGTTTCCGCACGCTCGCAACCCGTCGCCCGCGACCCCAAATACGTCGAGGTTGTCGATCCGACCGCCTTCATCGCGGAACAAACGGATGGCAATCAAGGTCTGACGCTGCTGGTCGAGAACCTCCAGTGCGCGGCGTGCATTGGCAAGATCGAACATGCGTTACGCGACACGCCCGGCGTTGTCTCTGCCAGGGTCAATTTCAGTACGCACAGGCTGAATCTAACGTGGCAGCCCGGCAGTGCCGATCCGGCCGACCTGATGCGCACAGTCACCGCGCTCGGCTATCCGGTGACACCGTTCGATGCACAAGCCGCCGCCGGTGCTGAAGACAAAAACGACAAGCGTTTGCTATCGGCGCTGGCCGTCGCCGGCTTTGCCTCGGCCAACGTCATGCTGCTGTCCGTTGCGATCTGGTCCGGCCATGCCGGTGACATGGGCGACGGCACGCGAACGCTGTTCCACTGGATATCCGCGCTGATCGCGCTGCCCGCCGTAATTTTTGCGGGGCAGCCGTTTTTCCGTTCGGCCATCGCCGCGATACGTGGCGGCGGCCTCAACATGGATGTGCCGATCAGCCTCGCCGTCATCCTGGCGTCCGGCATGAGTGTCGTACAGACCATGCAGGAGGCTGAGCATGCCTATTTCGACGCCTCGGTGACGTTGCTGTTCTTCCTGCTGATCGGCCGATACCTGGATCACCGCTCGCGGACGCGGGCGCGCTCGGCTGCGCTGCATCTATTGGCATTACAGGCGCAGGCCGCGACGGTCATCGGCGCCGACGGCGCGCACCACGCGGTTCGCATTCAAGACGTCCGTCCCGGTATGAAACTGATGGTCGCCGCCGGAGAACGCGTACCCGTTGACGGCGTCGTCGATACCGGCACGTCCGAGATCGACTCAGCCCTGATTACCGGCGAAAGCATGCCGAAATTGGTGCAACCAGGCACTCAGGTATTTGGTGGCACCATGAACATCGGCGCACCGCTCAAGATGACGGCGACCGCCGGCGCCGGCAACTCTTTGCTGGCCGAAATCGTACGATTGATGGAGGCCGCCGAGCAGGGCCGCGCCAAATTCGTCCGCATCGCTGATCGTGTCGCGCGCTTCTATGCTCCCGCCGTTCACATCCTCTCACTGGCGACGTTCATCGCCTGGATCGCTTTCACCAACGCGGGTTGGCAGCCGTCTCTAATGAACGCCATCGCCGTGCTGATCATTACCTGTCCCTGCGCCCTTGGGCTCGCCGTGCCGGCGGTCCAGGTTGTCGCTTCGGGCCGCCTACTGAAAAGCGGCGTGCTGCTGAAATCGTCTGACGCGCTAGAGAAGCTGGCCGAAGTCGACACGGTCGTTTTCGACAAAACCGGCACCCTGACGCTTGGCATGCCGGCACTGACCGGCGGCGATCATGCGCCGGAAGACCTAGCACTTGCCGCCGCGCTGGCACGAAACAGCAAACACCCGATGTCGCGGGCTCTGGTGCGTGCGCAGGGTGACGGGAACGACGCACCTCTGCCGGACGTAACGGATATTCAAGAGATTCCCGGCGCCGGAATTGAGGGGAGCATAAACGGTCGTCGCGTGCGCCTCGGTCGCCGCGATTGGTGCGGCGCGGACGGCACAGCGAACCCAATGGGAAGCACGGTCTGGCTAACCGCCGACGACAGACAACCAGCGTCGTTCTTTCTGACCGATGCATCACGCGGCGATGCCTATGCGACGATCACCCGCCTCAAAGGCATGGGCTTGGAAATCGCACTGTTATCGGGCGATACAGAAATCGCCGTCAAATCGGTCGCCGCAGAATTGCGGGTTGCCGATTGGCGCGCAGGTTGCCTGCCGACCGAAAAGACCGCTGCCTTGGAAAAACTGGCCAAGGACGGCAAGCGTGTGCTCATGGTCGGTGATGGCCTGAATGATGCTCCGTCGCTCGTTGCCGCGCATGTATCGATGTCACCCGCCAACGCCGCCGATGTCACGCAGACCGCAGCCGATCTCGTTTTCCAGGGTCAAGACTTAGCCCCCGTCGTGGCGGCGATACGCGTCGCACGGCTGGCCGACCGGCTAGTCAAACAAAACGTCACCCTCGCTTTCCTCTATAATCTGGTCGCCGTGCCGACAGCAGCGCTCGGCTTCGCAACGCCACTCGTCGCGGCCGTCGCCATGTCGTCTAGTTCACTGGTCGTAACCTTGAACGCGCTGCGGCTGAAGGTATTAAGATAAGCCGATGGAAATTCTGGTTTACCTAATCCCGATTGCGATCTTCCTAGGCCTCTGCGGCCTCGCGGCATTTCTGTGGTGCCTGAAAAGCGGCCAGTTCGAAGACCTGGACGGCGCAGCCCGGCGAATTCTGAACGACGACGACTAAGCCCCGCTAGTCTTGTTTCTTGCGCGCCGCGACGAAGTCGGCGGGACGCTTACCCAAAAAGGCACGCACTCCCTCGGCATATTCCGGCCCACGCCCGGCGCTGCGCTGAAGGTCACGTTCCAGGTTCAGTTGCGCATCCAAGTCGTTGCTCGCCGCTGCGTGGATAGCACGCTTCGTCAGCCCTAGCCCCTGCGTCGCGCCCATTGCCAGACTGGACGCCAGTACCATCGCTTCATCAGCAAGGGAGTCATCCTCGACCGCTTTCCAGATCAGTCCCCAGGATGCAGCCTCTTCCGCCATCAACGGCGCGGCCGTCATCATCAACGCCTTGGCCCGCGCCTCGCCGATCAGGCGTGTAACGGTGAAGGTGCCGCCACAGTCCGGCACCAAGCCGAGCTTGGAAAAGGCCTGAATGAACTTTGCCGACTTAGCAGCCAGCACAATATCGCAAGCGAACGCGATATTCGCCCCGGCTCCGGCCGCGACGCCATTGACGGCACAGATAACCGGTTTATCGATGCTTCGGATCAGGCGGATCAGCGGATTGTAGAGGGTATCGATCGTATGACCGAGGTCGGGGGCCTCGCCCATCTTGTCGGGATCGCGATCGCCCAGGTCCTGGCCCGCGCAGAAACCGCGACCGGCTCCCGTCAGCAAGATCGCGCCGACGCCTTCGTCCGCCGCCGCCGCTTCAAACCCGCTGCGCAAGGCGAGATGTTGCGCTTCGTTAAACGCGTTCAGACGGTCTGGGCGGTTGAGAGTCAGTTTGCAGACCCTATCCACACGCTCATTGATCACGGTATCGTTGTCCAATTCGGCCTCCCTTTTCGGTGGCCTGATCGGCCAACTATCTATTCGTGATGGTCACCAATCCGGCAGCCGGGTCAACGATCAATTGGTC
Organism: Rhodospirillales bacterium; assembly: GCA_965216765.1. Lineage (GTDB taxonomy): Bacteria > Pseudomonadota > Alphaproteobacteria > Rhodospirillales > Casp-alpha2 > UBA4479. The sequence continues at coordinate 3,101,146 of OZ244199.1, read as the reverse complement.
ACCGTTCTCTATCAACGTCGTCACATCGCCACCTTCGAAGCGGTCGCACATCGCCATGTCGGCCAGAGCGGCACCCTGTGCGAGAATAGTGTTGGCTGAGTTGAACAGGATTGCCTTCGGCGCGATGCCGCGCGACGTCATCTCGTGCAACATCCACGCGGATGCGACACCGCCCTTGGCCGTGTTCAGAACCAAAACCTTATCGACGTAGGACTGGCCGGCAAGCTTGTGCTGCGGACGGGAAAAGATGCCCTTGATCCGGTCCAGGTCGTAGCGGGCCGAGAAATTGTCATCGGCGACGAGCGCCTCACCCTCGACAAGGCCGCCGATTCCCTTGTGGCATTTCAATTCGATGGTCATACGACTTCTCCCGCGACGGCGGCAGCAATGCACCGCTCCATGCTGGCAAGCTTCGGCTCGTAGCCGTAGCCGCCCAGAATATTGACGATCTTGGCGGAGTTACTCATCAGCCTCTTCCAGCCGTTAGACTCGCCGATTTCACGCGCACACTGCTGATAAAAGCAGGTCCCTTCCAAGACCATACCGCCTGAGTCTTCGATCTTTTCGACCAACTTCATGCGCTTGGCATCGGGATAAACCTGCGGCGAGGTGCAGACGACCAACGAAGAGGTCATCTTCTTGCCGTCACAGAGCGCCGCCACTTGCTGCATTTCCACCAGCGATAGCTGCGGTGCGGCAAACACCACGACATCGACCTTGTCGCCCTTGGCGCCGAAGTTGGAGCGCAACGCATCCAGGTCGGATTTGGTGACTTCGGTAACCGGCAAATCTTCACCGCCGACCGTTGCCAGAGTATCCGCTTCCGGGGTTACACCGACGATATGGAACAACGGTGTCGAGCCCCAGCTCGCCATGGCAGCGCCGAAATGCTTGATCTCGTCGGACGTGGGTACGCTATCGATTCCCTCGATCACCGGGACTTCCCAGTAAGAGCCGGCCATCTTGCCAATGACGGCGCCCAGGACGCCCCAGTCGGTCAACTCACGCGGCTGTTCGCGGACGACGTAGCGCTTCGTCGCCACACGGTGCTCGTCCAGATGCAGGCCGTAGCGTGGCGTGCGCCCGGTCAAGCCCGCAGCTAGCGCAGACGGACCACCTTCGAAGTTGGACCGTGCACCGCAGACGCTGTTGGAATAAATGACCACGCCGGTATCACCATAGGCGACGTGATCGCCCTGCACCGGCGGCATGATTGTCTGGTAGTTGATGCAAGTGTTCGTCATGAGGATGCCCATACGCTCCAACGCGGCGATGGTGCGGCGTTCGATATTCGCCATGTCCTCGGTCTGCCCCAACGGACGATAGTTGTTGAGGTCTACACCGCGCGGGTCGGTGATCATCGGAATGGCGACCTTGCCGCCGGTATCGGCTAGGCCTTCCAGGAACTCGACACCGGCTTCACCAATGGATTCCGGATCCAGCATCATATGGCCTTGGCTGACCGGCACTAAATCGACCGCGTCGAACATACCGCCGACCTGCATCTGATGGTCGATAGCCCACTTCTTGGCTTCTCCCATCTCTCCGGCCAGCATGGCCTTCTCTTCATCGGTGAGTTTCACGTCGTTCCTCTCCCTCTCTCGGGGGCAATTAGAGATTGCCTCTCCCGCCAATTACTATATAGTAATTAATACGCAGTTATTTTTGTTGTCAAGTCGCTTCGCCACCGGAAAAATGAGTCTCACGGCAGATTTACGGACCCCCATGAGTTTACAATCCGATACCAAGACGAGCGAGTTTATACGCCGCTACTGGTCCGAGGACGCGGCAACCCCGAAACACGAACGGCTGACCAATGCCTTCGTCCATGCCATCGCCGATGGCTTTTGGCGTGCTGGCGCACGGCTTCCTGCCGAAACCGAACTCGTTCGCGCCTCGCCTTGCAGCCTCGGCACCGTGCAAAAGGCGCTGCGAACGTTGGCGGATGCCGCCGTCGTCCAGCGTCGGCGCGGCAGCGGCACCGTCGTCGCCGAAGCCGAGCGCCCGCTGGACACACCTTGGCATATGCGCTTTCACCGGCCAGATGATCCTGAGAAGGCTGTGTTGCCGGTTTTCGCCCGTGTCATCGGCAGGACCGTCGCGGACCGGGCTGGTCCTTGGACAGCCCCCTTGAGCCAAAAGAACGAAGACGTTGTCCGGCTTGAACGGATGATGTCTATTGACGGTCGGTTCGAGGTTTACAATCTCTTCTGCGCCCGCGCCGACCGTTTTCCGGAGCTTGTCGAGACGCCAGCCGAGAACCTCGAATCCCGCAACCTTAAGGAACTGATGGCGCGCACGCATCGGCTCGTCGTGAATCGCATCGAACAGGAAATGAACGTCCGCGACGTCTCGTCCAAGATTGCCAAGCAGTGCGGCTGGCCCAAGGACACGACGGTCTCGGTCCTGACCGTGGTCGGTTTCGACCTTTTAGGCGATGCCATGTACTATCAGGAGTACCATATTCCGCCGAACCGCCTGACGTTGGCGTTGGGTGAGATATCGCACCCCTAAGTCACGCACGAGCGTGACTCCTCCCCGAACAAAGAGGCAAGATACCCGCATTCAAGGTCCATTTCAGGGAGGGATGCCATGAAAGTCGGATTCATCGGCCTCGGCAACATGGGCGCACCCATGGCCGCCAATCTTGTTGCTTCGGGGCACAGTGTCACCGGTTACGACGTTGCGGGCGTGACGTTGGATGGCGTTGCCCGCGCCTCCTCCACCACAGACGCCGCCAAGAACGCGGATATCGTGATCACCATGCTGCCAAACGGCGCTATTCTGCTGGACGTCTACAGGAGTATTGTCACCGGCGTGAAGCCCGGCACTGTGTTGGTCGATTGCTCGACCGTCGATGTCGCCAGCGCCCGCGAAGCCCATGCCTTGGCCGGAAGTGTGGGCGCGCTTTCGCTGGACGCACCGGTCTCTGGTGGGGTCGTCGGTGCCGCTGCTGGCACCCTGACATTCATGGTCGGCGGCTCCGACGAGGCATATCAACGCACCGAACCGCTTTTTGATATCATGGGCAGCAAGGCCGTACATTGCGGCGACGGCGGCGCTGGGCAGGCAGCGAAAATCTGTAACAACATGCTACTGGGTATTTCCATGATCGGTGCCTGTGAGGCCTTTGCCCTCGCCGAGAAACTGGACCTGGACCCACGTAAGCTGTTTGACGTCGTCTCCACATCGTCAGGATATTGCTGGTCGGTCAACGCCTACTGCCCGGTGCCCGGCGTCGGCCCGCAATCACCTGCCGACAACGACTATAAGCCGGGCTTTGCTGCCGATCTGATGCTCAAGGACTTAAAACTCAGCCAGACAGCGGCCGACGCGACAGGGGCCGCGACCCCGATGGGCCACGCGGCGGCGGCACTCTATGAGACTTTTGTCGCAAACGGCGGCAGCGGACGCGATTTTTCCGGCATGCTGACCTACCTCAAAACCTTGAAACGTGAGGATTGATCGTAACATCCTTGACCTGGGCCACTTGCGGCCTACCCTGCCCGCAAATGGGCCTCGTTTAGCGAGGACGTATCCGAACAGGATTAATTTGGAGTAAGACCATGTTCCGCAGCCACTTCACCGGAATTGTCGCCGCTGTCGGCCTGATGCTACCGGCGATCTCAGCCGGTCACGCCGCCGACACCGTCAAGATCGGCGATATGAACAGCTACAAGCGCCTGCCCGCCTTCACCCTTCCTTATAAGAACGGCGTCGACCTCGCTGTCTCGCAGATCAATGCAAGCGGTGGTGTCATGGGCGGCAAGACACTCGAAGTTATTTCCCGCGATGACCAGGGCCAGCCCGGCGAAGCCGTCAAAATCGCCGAAGAAATGTTTACCCGCGAAAACGTCGCGCTGATCACCGGCAACCTGTTCAGCCACGTCGGCCTCGCGCTGGCGTCCTATGCGGGCCAGAAGAAACGCCTCTATCTCGCCGCCGAGCCGCTTTCCGATGCACTGGTCTGGGAGAAAGGCAATCGCTACACCTTCCGTCTCCGAGCATCGACCTATATGCAGGCAGCCATGCTCGCCGAGCAGGCGGCGAAGACCGGCAAGAAAAGGTGGGCGACCATCGCGCCCAACTACGCCTACGGCAAAGACGCTGTCGCCGCCTTCAAGAAGACGCTGACCGCGCTCGACCCAGAGGTTGAATTCGTTGCCGAGCAATGGCCGGCGCTGTTCAAGATTGATGCCGCCGCCGAGACGCAAGCTCTCGAAGCGGCCAAGCCCGAGGCGATTTACAATGTCACCTTCGGCCCCGACCTGGCGAAATTCGTCCGCGAAGGCTCCGTCCGCAATCTCTTCAAGGATCGGCTGGTGCTGGGCCTTTTGACCGGCGAGCCGGAATATCTGGACCCGCTCAAGGACGAGGCCCCCGAAGGCTGGATCGTCACCGGTTACCCCTGGTATGCGATCGAAGACGATGCGCACAAGAAGTTCGTTGCCGACTATCAAGCCATGTTCAGCAACTATCCGCGCAACGGCGCGCTGGTCGGCTACAACACGATCCTGTCCATTGCCGCCGCGCTAAACAAAGCAGGCAGCACCGATACGGAAAAGCTGGTCGAAGCGTTCAAGGGCCTTGATGTCGAAACGCCGATCGGCAAAATCACCTACCGTGCGCTGGATCACCAGTCGACGATGGGTGCCTATGTCGGCAAGACCACGGTCAAGGACGGCAAGCCCATCATGGTCGACTGGGAATACAAGGACGGTGCGAACTATCTGCCGTCCGACGAAGACGTCCGCGCCATGCGGCCGGCGTCCAACTGATCTGACAAGCCGCCCAATCGGGCGGCAATGGGCGGGGGGCGTCGATGGATATCCTTGTCGCACAGCTTCTCGCTGGCCTGGCGAACGCCTCGGCCCTTTTCATGGTTGCATCCGGGCTTACGCTGATCTTCGGCGTCACCCGGATCGTGAATTTTGCGCACGGCACGTTCTATATGCTGGGCGCCTACATGGGATATTCGCTGACCGAAATGCTGATCGGCGGTTTCGGCTTCTGGGTTTCCATGTTGCTGGCTGGGGTCGGCGTCGGCATCGTAGGCGTCATCGTCGAATTCCTCATCCTGCGCCGGATCTACCGCGCACCCGAACTTTTCCAACTCGTCGCTACCTTCGGGGTTATCTTGGTTGCGCAGGATCTCGTCCTCATCGTTTGGGGACCCGAAGACCTTTTGGGGCCTCGCGCCCCCGGCCTGCGCGGCGCCGTTACGATCCTCGGTCAGCCCGTTCCCAGCTACGACCTGGTGCTTATCGCCATCGCGCCGATCACGCTTGGCTTGCTGTGGCTTTTGCTGACTAAGACCAGGGTCGGCATCCTTGTCCGCGCCGCAACTGAGGACCGGGAAATGATCGGCGCGCTAGGTGTCAACCAAGCGGTGCTATTCACTGGTGTGTTCTTTCTGGGTTCGGTCTTGGCGGGACTGGGGGGCGCTCTGCAATTGCCGAAGGGCGGTGCCAATCTGCTGATGGATTTCAATATTCTCGCCGCCGTTTTCGTCACTGTCGTGGTCGGCGGGATGGGGTCGATCACCGGCGCTTTCTTGGCCGCATGCCTGATATCGGTCGTCAACGTGTTTGGCGTCCGCTTCATGCCGGAAAGCACGCTCGTGCTAATGTTCGTCGTCATGGCTGTGGTACTGACGCTGCGCCCCTATGGCCTGCTCGGAAAGCCCGAAGCCGATAGCGGTCCGCCGCCTTCCGCCGCACCGTCGACCCCCATAGCCCCTCTCGGCACGACTGGGCGCCTAATCGTCGCGGGGCTATTGGCAGCGCTTTGTTTTCTGCCTTGGGTCGGCAGTGAGTTCGTCACCGTTCTCGCCATCGATATCATCGTATTATCGTTGTTCGCCGCCAGTCTGCATTTCATGCTATCGCTGGGCGGCTTGGTGTCTTTCGGTCACGCAGCGTTCTATGGCGGCGGTGCCTATGCCGCGGCGCTGTTGGTGACCTACGCCGAATCACCTATGGAACTGGCGCTGCTCGCCGCCCCGTTGATTGCAGGCGCATTAGCGGTGATCGTCGGCTGGTTCTGTCTCCGCCTCACCGGTGTTTATTTCGCTATGCTGACACTCGCCTTTGCGCAATTGCTCTGGTCCGTTGCCTTTCAGTGGAGTGACGTCACCGGCGGCGACGACGGCTTGATCGGAATCTGGCCGTCGGACTGGGCGTCCGAAACGCACGTATACTTCTATCTCGCGCTGGTTCTCGGCGTCGGTGGCATTTTGGCGCTGCGGCATATGGCGCACACGCCGTTCGGCTGGGCGCTCCGTGCACAGCGCGACTCGCAGCGCCGCGCCCTGGCGACGGGTATCAACGTCAAGCGCGTGCAATGGCTTGCCATGCTGGCTGCGGGGTCCATGGCCGGCCTCGCCGGCGGGATCTTCGTCTTCTCCAAGGGTAGTGTGTTCCCGACAGAACTGGAGATCGCTAAATCCTTCGATGCCTTGATCATGGTGTTCCTGGGAGGCGTGCAGACGTTGGCCGGTCCCATTGTCGGCGCCAGCACGCTGACGATCCTGCATGACGCCCTGTCTCGTTTGGAATACTGGCGGTTACTGCTAGGCGGGCTGATTCTGATCATCGTCGTGCTGGCCCCCGATGGTATCGCCGGAATTGCCGACCGTATCTGGCGGAAAGCTTTTCCTGGGCGGGAGGCCCAGTCATGAAAGCACTCCTCGAGGTGCAGAACTTAAGAAAACACTTCGGTGCCATCCGTGCCGTCGATGGTGTTTCCTTCGACGTGGCCGCAGGCGAGATGCTGGCGCTGATCGGCCCCAACGGCGCCGGCAAATCAACTTGCTTCAACATGCTCATGGGGCAACTGAAGGCAGATCACGGCCGTGTCCTTTTGGGCGGCAAAGACATCACCGGCCTGCCGACAACGGATATTTGGCGCAAGGGCGTTGGACGAACCTTTCAGATCACCGCGACCTATTCCTCAATGACCGTCATTGCGAACGTGCAGATGGCGCTGCTGTCACATCATGGGCAGGCATTCGATGCGGTCCGTGCGGCAAGGCGTCAATTCATCGATCCGGCCATGGCGTTGTTACATAGGGTCGGCATGGCGGAACAGGCTGAACGCGCAGCGGCCGTCCTGGCTTATGGCGACTTAAAGCGCCTGGAACTCGCCATCGCTCTGGCCAATGAACCGGTCCTCTTGCTGATGGACGAACCCACCGCCGGCATGGCACCGAAGGAGCGCGCCGCCCTGATGGCGCTGACGGCAGAGATTGTTACCGAGCAAAACATCGGTGTGCTGTTCACCGAGCACGATATGGATACCGTGTTCACGCACGCGCACAGAGTTCTGGTGCTGGACCGGGGCACACTCATCGCCGAAGGCGGAGTCGATGAGATCCGCGCCAACACCGATGTGCAGGCGGTATATCTCGGCGACGACCTCGACGACATAGGAGACGACGCCCATGCTTGAGGTCGCCGGTATCGATACCTTTTACGGAAAGGCGCACATCCTGCACGGCGTCAGTCTGAACGTCGGCAAAGGCGAGGTCGTGGCCCTGCTCGGGCGCAACGGCGCCGGCAAATCGACGACCTTGAAATCGATTATACAGCTTGTACGGCCCGCGCGAGGGTCTGTACGTATCGGCGGCACTGAACTCCTCGGACGTGCGCCGCATTTTGCCGCCAAGGCCGGCCTAGGCTACGTTCCGGAAGAACGCCGCATCTTCGGCTCGTTGAGCGTAGAGGAAAACCTTGAGGTAGGCCGCCAGCCGCCTCGGGACGGCGCACCGACGTGGAGCGAGGAGATCCTTTTCGATCTTTTTCCGAACCTTAAGGAACGTCGCCGTAACCTTGGCAGCGAACTATCGGGTGGAGAGCAGCAGATGCTGACCATTGCCCGTACCTTGATGGGAAACCCGACCGTGTTGTTGCTTGATGAACCGTCCGAAGGCATCGCTCCGGTGATCGTCAAACACATGGCGAGAACCATCGGCAGGCTGAAAAGCGAGGGATTGACCATTCTGCTTTCAGAGCAGAATCTGCACTTCGCCGGACGCGTCGCCGACCGCGCCGTCATCCTCGAAGGGGGGGAGGTCCGCTTCGACGGCACCTTCGAAGCGCTGGCCGCCGATCCGGAAATCAAGAACGCCTATCTCTCTGTCTAGGAAATCCAAACATGTCTGCTCTGCCCCGTATCGCGCTGATACATGCCACGCCCCTTGCCATCGATCCTATCGTCAATGCCTTTCGCGAACATTGGCCGGCTTGTGATGTCCAAAATTTGCTGGATGACACGTTGTCCAAAGACCTTGCGGCAAGCGGCTCGTTGGACGAGGTGATGATCGACCGTTTCCGCACCCTCGGCCGGTATGCGGCCAACACCGGCGCCGACGGTATTCTTTTCACCTGCTCGGCTTTCGGCAAAGCCATCGAGATCGTCGCCGACGAACTTTCAGACATGCCGGTCCTGAAACCCAACGAAGCGATGTTCGCCGAGGCTCTGGCCAAGGGTGGCAACATGGCGCTTCTAGCAACATTCGCGCCAAGCATTCCGTCTATGCGCGACGAATTCGAAGAGATGGCGACGGGTAATGACGTCGACCTCAGTTGTCACGTTGTCGATGACGCCATGCCGGCACTGGCCGCAGGAGACGGTGCCCGCCACGACGCGCTCATTGCCGAGACCGCCTGCGCGCTGTCGCCGCCAGATGCCGTCATGCTGGCGCAGTTCTCGATGGCGCGCGCTGCGGTGGTTGTCGCCAAGGCAACTAATCTGCCGGTTCTTACCAGCACGGTCAGCGCCGTTCACGCCCTGAAATCTCAGATCGAGGGAAAATGAGCGAAACCGTTCTCAGGACGCTGCTTTAATATCCGGTGCCGAGAATTGCAGTTCCGCCAGATGCGCATAGAGCGGGCTCGACGACAATAATTCCGAATGGGTGCCGATGGCCTCAATGCGGCCTTCGTCCATGACGACGATCCGGTCTGCATTGACCACTGTCGCAAGCCTGTGCGCGATGACCAGCGTTGTTCGGTCGGCCATCAGGCGTTGCAAGGCTTCTTGAACTAAACGCTCGTTCTCGGCATCCAGCGCGCTCGTTGCTTCGTCGAGCAATAGCACCGCTGGGTCGCGCAGGATCGCACGGGCGATGGAAAGCCGTTGACGTTGCCCACCCGAGAGGCGGATGCCCTTTTCCCCTAGATAGCTGTCATAGCCGTCAGGCAGGTCCTCAATAAAGGTGTCCGCCCGGGCGTCCCGTGCCGCCGCGCGCACGCTATCGTTGGACGCGGTTGGGTCGCCGTAGAGAATATTGTTTCGCGCCGTATCACCAAATAGAAACGGTTCCTGCGGCACCAGTGCCAATTGGCGGCGAAGGTCGATGGGATCCGTATCCCGAACATCGATGCCGTCCAGGCAGACGCGGCCCAACGCCGGATCGTAAAACCGCAACATCAGTTGGAAGACAGTGGTCTTGCCGGCGCCGGATGGGCCGACGAGAGCCACGGTTTCACCCGGTTGCACATCGAGTGAGAAGTTGTTGAGTGCCTTGAAATCCGGTCGCGACGGATAACGGAAATCGATGTTCTCGAACGTGACCCGGCCGCGCGGTGCACTGCCGGGAGCGTGCCCACTCAGTTTCACGGGGGTCTCCGGTGCACAGATTTCAGGCTCGGTTTCTAGCACTTCGATCAGACGCTCTGTAGCACCGGCGGCACGCTGTACGTCGCCGTATACCTCGGTGACGTTGCCCGCCGAGAACGCCACCATCATGGCGTAGAACAGAAACGCGCCAAGTTCGCCGCCCGTTGTCCGCCCGGCGATCACGTCACCACCACCGACCCAGATCACCGCACCCAAGCCAAAGAACGTCACGATGGTCACCGTGGCGTTCAGCACGCTGCGTAGCGTGACGCGCGCAAGTGCCGCCTTGAAGGCCCCTTCGACCTCGCCCTGGAAACGCTCGGTATCCCGCGCTTCGTGCGTAAACGCTTGCAATGTGCGGATACCACTCAAACTTTCTTCGGCAAAAGCGCCGACATCGGCGACCCGGTCCTGACTTTCACGTGACAGCACACGCACGCGCCGGCCGATGACGATGACCGGGACGATGACCACCGGCACCAAAAACAGCGACAGCACTGCGAGGCGCGGGTTGGTCACAAACATCATCACCGTACCGCCTGCCATCAAGATGACATTGCGAAGTGCCACGGAAATCCGCGATCCGACGATGGCCTGTAGGATCGTCGTGTCTGTGGTCAGGCGTGACAGCAGTTCCCCGGTCTTGGTCACCTCGAAGAAACTCTGGTCCAAGCGTATGACGCGCTGAAATACGGCGTTGCGCATATCCGCGACAACGCGTTCGCCCAGCCACGTCATCAAATAAAACCGAAACGCCGTCCCGGCGGCAATGACCAACCCAAGCCCGCCGAGCCCGAGAATAGCGTTTTGCAGCGTCGACGGGTCTTCGCCGGCAAAGCCGACATCGATCAGGGATTTTAACCCTTGGCCGATAGAGAGCGTCGCCGTCGCCGTGCCCACCAGGGCTATAACTGCGAAGATGACGCGCATCCAATAGGGCGCCAGGAAATCGAAAATGCGACGCAGAACGCCTAGGCTTCTTGCTTTCGGGCGGTCTGTGCCGAGCTTAGGGCGGCCGTAGCGGACCATTCCTCAGGTCCCGCAGAAGGTCTGGTGAACAACCTCGTGCGGCGCCGGTGGTTGCACGTAGGGAGAGTCCGGGGACCGAGCGCGATAGGGATCAGTCACCTCTTCAACCAAGGCATGGAACACGGAGAAATCCGCGCGGTCCTCTGCGGCGCGGATCGCCGCTTCGACCAAATGATTGCGCGGGATAACGGCAGGGTTTGCGGACTGTATCATCGACTTGGTCTCCTCGGGAGAGACGCCCTCTTCTTTAAGTTTTGCGTGCCATTCGCGCGACCACACCGCGAACGCACCATCGGGGCCGTCGTCAATGCTATCTGCTAAAGCACGGAATGTATTGGTGAAGTCGGCTTTCTGTTCGGACAGTATCTGCAAAAGATCGAAGATAAGTTGCAGATGCTCCGGCTTCGCGTCGGCGAAACCGAGCTTCCGGCCCATCACACCCATCAGCGCGGTTTCGAAAAGGCCTGGGAAGGTATCGATGACCTCTTGCGCCGGTGCCAACGCTTTTTTGGGATCATCATCGATGACCGGCAGCAGACACTGCGCCAGTTGCGCCAAATTCCATTGCAGGATGCCGGGCTGGTTCGAGAACGCATAGCGGCCCATGTGATCGATGGAACTGAAGACGGTATCGGGATGGAACGTATCCATGAAGGCGCAAGGACCGTAGTCAATGGTCTCGCCGACGACGGATGTATTGTCCGTGTTCATGACACCATGGATGAAGCCGATGCCGAACCACTTGGCGACAAGCGAGGCTTGACGACGCAGCACACATTCCAGCAGGCCGAGATAAGGATTCTCGGCTTCACGCGCGTCGGGATAGTGCCGCTCGATCACATAGTCGGCGAGCGTGCGAATGCCGTCCGTATCGCCGCGACCCAGGAAAAACTCGAATGTGCCGACACGTATGTGACTAGCGGCGACCCGGGTCAACACGGCGCCAGGAAGATACCCTTCGCGCAACACTTCTTCGCCAGTCGTCACGGCGGCCAATGACCGGGTCGTCGGCACGCCCATGGCATGCATCGCTTCGGAAACGATATACTCGCGTAGAACAGGGCCGAGCGCGGCTCTGCCGTCGCCGCCGCGTGAGAACGGTGTCTGTCCCGAGCCCTTGAGTTGGATATCACGTCGCACGCCGTCCGTGCCGACGATCTCGCCCAGCAAAACAGCGCGGCCGTCACCCAATTGCGGCACCCAACCGCCGAACTGGTGCCCGGCATAGGCGAGCGAGATCGGCTCTGCACCGATCGGCACATCGTTTCCCGCAAAGACAGCGGCGCCGGCGTCGCTATTCAATGCGTCCGCATCGAGGCCGAGAACCTCTGCGAGACCCTTATTCAAGCGGATCAGTTTCGGAGCAGAGACCGGCGCGGGCGCTTGGCGCGCGTAAAAATGCGGCGGCAGTTGTGCGTAACTATTGTCGAAGCGGAAGGCTTCATTCGGCATATCGGATACTGGCTCCCTTTCACGTATCCTCAATATGGGCTCCCGGACACGCCGTTGCAAAGCCCCTCAGCACCTCGCTCGAAACAGAAAGGCCGCCGGCATGACCCGGCGGCCCTAATACTACGAAAACTGAAGCGATTAATGTGCTTTCAAGTACTCGATAACGGCAGCGACTTCGTCGTCCTTGGTAAGTTTAAGAGCCATTGCCGAACGCTGGCCCGTTTTCTCTTTGGTATAGCCGCTCGGGTCTTTGAGGTACTTCGCGAGTTCTTCTTCGGTCCAGACCCAATCAGCACCTTTGAGGCCTTTATACCGGGTAAAGCCGTCCGCCGAGCCGGCTTGGCGACCAACCACTCCCGCCAGGGACGGGCCGACGCGGTGTTTACCGGCTTCGAGCGTGTGACAGGCTTTACATTTGCGGAACACGGCTTCGCCGTCAGCAGCCTGGACGGTCGCCGGCAAGGCGGTAGTAAACGAAATGATGCTAGCGGCAAGCGCGGGAAGTACGAAACGAAACGACATAAGTACCACTCTCCAATTTTCCCGCTCAAAACGATTGATGCGGGTTTTAACAATCGCGGCGCAGATTTATTGTACGCCACTGGACTGTAATATGTCGCTTGGGATCGATCGATGCAATGGCGCAAGTGATCATCGACCATCAATTTAACACACGCAGGCACCCTTCTCTGCCCTTCAATAAAGGGCACGTAGTGAATTCCCTTCACCAAATCCAAAAAATCGTCGACAATAGGGGAAAGACGGGGGAAACGCCTTGGGAGACAAGAATACTGAGCAAGCAGCGGAATCGCTGCCACTAACAGCACGCGTTCAGGCCTCAATTGAAAGCATGATCGTCAATGGCGAGTTGCAAGGGGGCGATCGTGTTAACGAAATCGCATTGTCCGAAAAGTTCGGGACCAGCCGGGGGCCGCTCAGGGAAGCCTGCCGGGCATTAGCGCAAGAAGGGCTGCTGGTGGCGATACCGAACCGGGGCGTCTTTGTCCGGGAAATGGTGCTGCGTGAAGCCCTAGAAGTATACGATATACGAGCCTCGCTGAACGAGTTGATCGGCGCACTTGTCGCTGAAAGGATTACCAAAGAAGGTTTGGACGAGTTGTTCGTGCTACTGGAAGAGATGGACAGCCACGCGGCATCGAAGAATATTGAGCAGTATTATCCAACCAATCTGAAGTTCCACAACAAGCTGGTCATTCTGACGAACAATGAGCGACTCGACCGGCTTTATCGCTCCCTCGTCAAGGAATTGCACCTGTTCCGGCGCAAAGGCTTAATCCAATTGGGTTCTATGCGTCTCTCAAACGAAGAGCACCGGCAAGTGGTCAATGCCATCGCGGCGCGCGATCCGATCGCCGCAGGTGCCGCCTTGAAAGGTCACGTGCTTGCCGCCAAGCAACGTCTGATCGCGGCGATCAAAGCGGAGCGCGCCGATGCTTCATCCGCCTCCGAAAAAAATCGGGCCGGATAGCAAAAGCTTCCCGGCCCGTTTGAGGCGTTCGAAGGCCGCATAACGCGGCCATCGGTTCAGACGATCTGTTTCTCGCGCAGCTCTTTGATCGCTTCCGCATCGATACCGATAGAGCCCAGAATTTCTTCCGTCTGCTCGCCCCGCTCCGGAGGCCTGGCGACAATCTTGCTCGGCGTACGGCTCATACTGATGGGTTGACCGACGTAACGAGTCTTGCCGTAAGGTACGCTGTCACCTTCGGTGGCGATACCGACGTGCTGGACCTGCGGATCATCGAAGACTTCGTTGATCTTATTGATCTTGCCGCACGGCACGCTGACGGCGGCGAGTTTGTCGACCCATTCCTGTCTGGTGCTCGTTTTGAAGACTTCGGCGATTAAGTCGTTCAACTCGTCACGGTGAGCCAAACGATCGGCGTTATCCGTGAACCTCGGATCAGCCAGCCATTCTTCCTTGTCGATGGCTTTGCAGAAGCGTTCCCAGATGTTGTTGCCGGCGACGGCAAGGTTGAGCTCACCGTCCGACGCTTCGAAAACACCGGTTGGAATACTGGTCGGGTGATTGTTACCGGCCTGCCCTGGGACTTCCTCAGTCATGAGCCAGCGCGCCGCCTGGAAATCGAGCATAAAGATCTGTGCCTGCAGCAGCGACGTCTGAATCCATTGACCTTCGCCGGACTTATCGCGCTCGATCAGTGCCAGCAAAATGCCGTGTGCGCAGAACATCCCGGACGTCAGGTCGGCGATAGGAATACCGACGCGCATCGGACCTCGGCCCGGTTCACCGGTGATCGACATCAGACCGCACATGCCCTGGGCGATCTGATCGAAACCAGGACGCTTGGCGTAGGGCCCGTCTTGGCCGAAACCGGAGATGCTGGCGAGGATGATGCGTGGATTGACTTTCTTGAGCTTCTCGTAATCGACACCAAGACGCTCCTTCACGTCGGGTCGGAAATTCTCGACGACAACATCGGACTCGGCGACGAGCTTGTAGAGGATTTCCAGACCTTCCGGATCCTTCAGATTCAACGTCAAGCTGCGCTTGTTGCGCTGCAGGTTTTGGAAGTCCGGCGTGTGTCGTTTCGCACCGAGCGAGCCATCGGGCTCCAAGCTTTCCGGCGCCTCGATCTTGATCACGTCCGCGCCCCAATCGGCAAGCTGGCGTACGGCGGTCGGCCCTGAGCGGACTCGGGTCAAGTCGAGCACTTTGACATGGGAGAGAACGTCTGAAGCTGGTGTATGTGGCATGGGATGATCCTCCTTATTCTCGGCCAAACGACTTCTGGCCGTTTTATTTCGCAAATTTCGTCAAGTCGCCCAGGTCGGGCAGTTCAAACATGTTGCGGCCAAACGCCAAAAGCGCCTCCGCATCATCGTCTTTCCAGCCGCCAAATCGGGTATTAGCCATGAACTTCGAGACCAATTCATCATCCGACAGAGGCTCTTGGCGCCCGCCGCGAAGGCATGGCTGGCGTGTGGTGACAACACTGCCGTCCGCAAGCGTCACATCTAGGTCACCGGTATAGTTCTTGGGATACTCGTTGTCGGGATCGATCTCGTACTGAACTTTCTTGGACAGGTCCAAGACCAATGGATCGTTGATCCGTTCGTCCGTGAACTGCGCCAAGCCGGCATCGCCATCGACGAGCGCAACGGCAACGCAATAGTTCACCGAGAACTTGGCGCCATAAGGTGTCGAAGGCGTGGCTTTTTCCGCCACCGGTTCGCAGAGGCGGTGCACGATACCTTCGCCGACTTTGACACGCATCGACTGAATAGCCTTGAGATCGTCGATCTGGGCTCGCGCCTTGAGAGCGCAGTCGATGTAGGGCTGGTTCATCGTACCGCAGGCATAGGGTTTCAGCGCCAGATTTGCGGCGCCCCACTTCTCGCCCCAACCGTCGGTCAGGTGCGAATAATCTCGTTCGATCTTGGAAGATGCAAAGCCGAAGAACGCACCGTGCTCACCTTCGAACACTGTACGCGGCCCCAAAAATCCATTCTCGGCCATACGCGCCGCCCGCCAACCGGCGGACGCAGCCCAGCCCGGATGCATACGCTTTGTCCATGTGCCTTCGGCCAGATACTCGATGACCCCCGACGCGAAGCTGCCGACGATCCCCATTGCCGAAGCGATTTGTTCTTTCGGCAGGCGCAGCGCCGTGGCGACACCCAGCGCCGCGCCGAACGCGCCGCAGATCGCCGTCGGGTGAAAGCCTTGGCGGTGGATTGCCGTCGGCGCGACCAGAATCATCCGGCACATGAGTTCCGCCCCCGCTGCATAGCCACGGAGAAAATCTTCGCCTGACAGGCTGCGCACCTGGGCCGCCGCCATCATCGCCGGCATCATGATCGAACTGACATGAACCGGCGTGCCCTCGAAGGTATCGTCGAAGTCTTCCCCGTGCACGGCGGTGCCGTTTGAAAGCGCCGCCGTCTGCGGGTCGAAACCACCGACATGACCAACGATGGTGCACGGACCGCTCGCGTCACCGGAGCGGACCGTTGCCGAGACGAAATCCTCTTGCCGGGCCGAGACCATGATGCCAAGCGCATCAATCCCGATCCGGCAGAGGGTTTCGCGTACAGGCGCCGGAATATCCGCCGCGTTTAGACCAGCCGCCCACCCGGCAATCTGTTCCGCAATCGGTGGCTGAGTCGTCGACATAGGCACGTTTTCCTTAGGCTTTTCTCTTAGAGTTGAGCTTTTTCCGAGCCGCTCCCCAAAGCGGAGACGACAAGCTGATGACGGTCAAAACAAAGAAACCGACAACGATCGGGCTCTCGAAGAACGACAGGAAGTTGTTGTCGTGGATGATCATCGCCTGCGAGAACGTCTCTTCGACGAGCTTGCCGAGGATCAACCCCATCACCAGCGGCGCCGGACCGAAGCCATGGCGCAGCATGAAGAAGCCAACCAAACCTGAGGCAAGCATCACCCAGACGTCGAACATCGAACCGCCGGACGCGTACGCACCAATCATCGAGAACGTAAACACCGCCGGCCACAGAAGGCGCGTCGGCACGAACGTAATCAGCGAGAAGAACTTTGCACCGACCAAGCCGAAGACCAGGAACGCCAAGTTGGCAACGAGCATGGCGCCGAAGATCGCATAGATGAATTCCGGCGTTTCACGGACCAGATACGGACCGGGACGGAAGCCGTGCATGATCAGTGCGGCAAGAATGAGCGCCGTCGAACCACTGCCCGGGATACCAAGCGCCAGTGTCGGCACCATGGCACCGCCGGCGGCGGCGTTGTTAGCGGCTTCCGGACCGACGATGCCCTCGGGCGTACCGGTTCCGAACTCTTCTTTCTTCTTCGACCATCGTTTGGCTTCGTTGTAGCCCATGATCGCGGCGACTGTGGACCCTTCGGCCGGCAGGATGCCGATGAAGGTGCCAAGACCGGACGAACGCAGGATCGTGTATTTCAGATCCATGAGTTCTTTGATACTCGGCAAACGCATCGCCGTAGCACGGATACGCTCGAACGTTTTGTCCAACGCCTGACTTTGCGTCAGCATTTCTGCCAACGCGAACAGACCGATCAGCACCGGCACGAAGTGAATACCTTCGACCAGCTCAGGAATGTCGAACGTGAAACGCTCGATCCCCGTCGTCAGATGCACCCCGATCGTCCCGATCAGGACACCGACCGCACCGGATATCAAGTTACGGAGCGAAGACTTACCACTGATCGACGCCAGCATCGAAAGCGCAAAAACGGCAAGCGCGAAGTATTCCGGCGGCCGGAATTCGAGCGCCAGTTTCGCCAACAGCGGTGCCGCAAAGATAAAGATCACCAGGCTGATGAGGCCGCCGATGACACTGGAGACCGTCGCCAGTCCGAGCGCACGGCCCGGCTCGCCACGTTTGGCCATTGGATAGCCGTCGAGGGCCGTCGCTGCAGCGGGCGGCGCGCCCGGCGCATTAATGAGAATAGCGGTGATCGAACCACCGAAGGTACCGGCGCAATAGAGGGCCGCCATCATCGCGATAGCCGGCACCGGCTCCATGGAGATCGTAAACGGTATCAGCAGGGCAATCGCCATCGGCGAACTCAAGCCCGGCAACGCGCCGACCAACACACCAATCACGACCCCCATCAGAATGAGGCCGATGCTGTATGGATCGACCAGAAGGCTGAGCCCCTGAATAATCGGTTCCATCAGGTGTTAACTCCTACTGGAAATTGAGGCCGAGCGGACCCGGCGGAAAATAAACGCCGAGGAAGACGTTAAAGACCAACGTCACCAAGCTCGGGAACAGAATCGCGAACGGAATGATCACGTGCAGGCGCCGCTCGCCCCACAAATAAGGGACTAGCAAACACACGGCCGCGAGGGTCAAGACCGTTCCAATCAACTCGGATGCCGCCATGATGGCGATCAGAAGCCCCATCGTCGACCACGTGATCCGCTTGACCGGATCAGTGCGGTCCTTATCGATGTTCTTGCCGACACGCGCCAGAAGCAGATGTTCAAACGGCATGAAAATGGCGAACAGCGCAATGGTGGCAATGATAATCCGCGGGAACGTCGCCGGCGGTAGGTTGTCGGCGAGAAGGAACGAAACCTCTTCGAAGTTGGTCGTCTCGTACCAAAGCCACGCACAAAAGGCGAGCAAGATACCGGTTATGACAGTATCTACCGGATGGATGAGACGCGCGGCGGTTGCCTGCCGCGCGTCATCCACACCCCCGGTATTTTGGGGGGAATCGGACATTATGTCCTCCTGAAGGAGAAGTTGGACTTACTTAAGAAGACCCAGTTCCTTAAGCGACTCGGCGGCCTTCTTGTATTCGGCCTTAAGCTGCTTATCCCAAACATCGGTCGGAGCCGGGCTTTCTTCCGGGGACAGACCCGAGCTACGCAGGTAACCGGCGAAGACATCGTGCTTCATGGCTTTGACCATGGCAGAGGAGATCTTCTCGATCACTTCCGGCGGGGTGCCAGCTTTGACCGCATAACCACGGGTGGTCGAGGTCGCGACTTCATAACCCTGCTCGAAGGTGGTCGGGACGTCCGGATAATCGCCAAGGCGTTTCTCGGCCATCACGGCAAGCGCTTTGAAGGTACCGTCCTGAACCTGCGGGCCGGCTTCGCTGACGTTCGGCAGCGTGGCGTCAATGGCGCCGGCCATCAGGGCCTGAACCATCTGGGCGCCGGAACCGAACGGCACGACTTTGAACTTGATGCCGGCAGCTTTGGCAAAGTTGGCCAGACCGATATGCTCGGTACCGCCAATCTGTGCAACACCCCAGTTCAGCGCTTTGTCTTTGGAGGCTTTGATCAGATCATCAAGCGTTTTGTATTTACCGCTAGCGGCAACCGTGATGAGGGTCGGATCGTCCATCGCACGCGCGACACCGACGATATCGTCGATCTTCATGTCCGACTTACCCTGCGCCATCGTGTAGAGGTGCGTCTGGGTCAGAGCCATGACTGTGCAACCGTCGGCCGGTTTGCTGAGAACATAGTTCTGCGCCTTGGCACCGGAACCGCCACGCTGCGCGTTGACCGTCATTTCGGTTTTCAGTTCGCGACGCGTGCGGATCATCATCATGCGCGCCGTGGTGTCGGTACCACCGCCGTAGGACGAGTGAATAACGACTTCAACCGTGCAATCCGGGAAAGCCGCTTTGGCGTCGGTCGTGGCGGAAAAGGCAACAGCCGAGCCGATAGCGGCAACGGCGAGGCCGGTCTTGAAGAAGTGTGATGCTTTACTCATAAACTTGTCTCCCAATCTAGTCGTTTCTTTGCGATGCCCGGCTTGTAGACCGAATTTTGTCCTTATTGACCAATCCACCGGAGCATCAGCGGCGAAAGGCGGGACGTAGGATATGCTGCTGCAAATTATTGTCAACAAACGCATAAGCAAATTAGTCGCGTTTTCTTAATTTTGCTGCTTTGCACCTAAGATTTCCGCCAGCGCTTCATGCGACGGATGGTCGAAACGGACATAGCTGCCCTCGATTGTCGACAATTTTACCCACGCGGCTCCAACCGTGCCTCGGCACGGTCAGGACCTATCCGCGCAGGGATACTTAGGCTTGAGGCTTTATTCCGCTACGCCTTCGCGAACCAGCCAAGGCAATGACTTTCGATAGGAATCCTCGAACGCATCCATGTCCTCGCCGAACTCCAACGACAGATCGATCTCGTTCAAACCGTTCAACAGACAATGCTTCTGGAAGTCGTCGATCTCGAACGGGATCTCCTTGCCGTCAGGCGCGGTCACGGTCTGGCCCTCCAGGTCGATGTCCAGTTCCGGCGTTGCAGCCTCCGTCAACTGGGCGCGCAGCGACGCCGTGATCTCCGGGTCGAGCCGGATCACCAAAACCCCGTTCTTCAGGCAGTTGGCGGCATAGATATCGCCGAAGCTGTTGGCGATGACGGCCCGGACGCCGCCATCGACCAGCGAATAGACGGCACCTTCGCGCGACGAGCCGATCCCGAAGTTCGTCCCCGCCACCAGTATTTTGGCGCCTTTGAACTTGTCCTGATTGAGTGGGAAATCCTCGCGGAAGTTGCCGTCGCTATCGCGGCGGATGTCGTGAAAGGCAAATTGTGCGTAGCCGACGGAACGCGGTTTACGCAGAAACCGCGCCGGGAATATCTGGTCGGTGTTGACGCCCGTACCTTCGATCGGCGCGGCAACGGCCTTGAGTCGCTTGAACGCTTCCATGGCTTAGCCCTCCCCCATCAAATCGCGAACGTCGGAAACACACCCGGTCACGGCGGCCGCCGCGGCCATTGCCGGGCTCATCAGATGAGTGCGGCCTCCCGGTCCCTGACGTCCTTCGAAGTTGCGATTCGACGTCGAGGCGCAGCGCTCACCGGGTTGCAGATTGTCGCCGTTGATGGCGACGCACATGGAGCAGCCGGGTTCGCGCCACTCGAAACCCGCGGCGCGGAAAATTTCGTCCAGACCTTCTTCCTCGGCCTGCTTTTTAATAAGCCCGGAGCCGGGCACGACCATCGTCGGCACCTTGGCCTGACGCCCCTTGGCAACAGCGGCGGCAATGCGCAGGTCTTCGATACGGCTATTAGTGCACGACCCGATAAACACGCGGTCCAGCGGAATGCCCGCCACCGGCTGACCGGGTTTGAGATCCATGTAGCCGAGTGCGCGCTCGATTCGCTGGCGCTCAGCGTCGTCTACTGCCGACGCAGGATCCGGGATACTGCCGGTCACCGCAGCAACCTGATCGGGTACCGTGCCCCAGGTAACCATCGGCGCCACGTCTTCGGCCGTGATATCAACGGTGCTGTCGTAGACGGCGCCAGCATCGGTACGGAGAGACTTCCAGTACGCCACGGCGGCGTCCCAATGTTCCCCGGCGGGCGCATAAGGGCGCCCCTTGAGGTAATCGATCGTTTTATCATCGGGTGAGATCAATCCGGCGCGCGCACCCGCTTCAATAGACATATTGCAGACGGTCATGCGCTGCTCAACTGAGAGCTCGGCAATACCCGGCCCCGTGTATTCGATGACATGGCCGATGGCACCGCCAACGCCAATCTTGCCGATGATGGCAAGGATCAAGTCCTTAGAGGTCGTCCCGGTGGGAATCGGATCGACAACTCGGACCTGCATGGTTTTCGGACGCCGGCGCCACAATCCCTGAACCGCCAGTACATGTGCCGACTCCGATGAACCGACGCCGAACGCGAAGGCCCCCAGTGCGCCGTGGGTCGCGGTGTGCGAATCGGCGCCGGCGATCACCATGCCGGGCTGGGTGATGCCTTGTTCAGGGCCGACAATATGTAGAATGCCTTGGCGAATATCGCCCAAACCGAACAGCTGAATCCCATAGTCGGCGCAGTCTTTCTGCATCAGCTCGACCATGGCGCGGCGTTCCGGGTCCGGGATCGACGCCAGCCCTTTAGAGCGGTCGGTGGTCGGCACGTAGTGATCGGTAAAGCCGAATGCCTGCCCCGGGTTGCGCACGGTGCGCTTCTCGCGGCGGATTAGATCGAAGGCGTGAAAAGAGTTCTCCTGCAAAAGCAGAGTATCGACATAAAGCAGGCTCTCGCCATCGTCGCGCTTGGTGACGATATGGGTGTCCCAGATTTTGTCAAAGATCGTGCGTGCGCCGTCTTGCGCCATATTCCCTCACCACTCTCACCGTTTCTATTGATTGCCGAAATTGTAAACAATCGGCTGGCGCACAGTAAAGCGCCCCCATGGGTATCTTGGCTAGATATGTAGACAGCACACTTCCCAATTCCAAGGGCAAGATAGACTGTCGACAAACTTTGACGAGTCAGAAGCCTTCAGCGACGACTGCGTCACGGCGCGCGTCGGCCGCATCCAGTTCGGCTTTGACGGTTGCCGCCACGAACGCTTCCGCGTCAGCAATAACGACGACGTCCTTCTCGCCAGTCATGCGGTTGAATGTCTCGACCTTACCGTCGGCAAGATCGCGTCCGAACACGACACGAAGCGGCAATCCCAGAATATCGCTATCCTTGAGTTTGGAGCCGATGGAACCTTTACGGTCATCGAGCAAGCACTCCACTCCCTGCGCTTCCAGATTGGCGGCCATCGCCTCCGCCGCCAACATCATGTCGGGGTTCTCGGCCTTGACCGGAATCAGGTGCACATGGAACGGCGCGATCACCATCGGCCAGTTGATGCCGGTATCCTCGTTGCAGTTCTGATCGACGATGGATTGCAGCACCCGGGTAGTGCCGATGCCGTAGCAGCCCATTTGGAACGGCTGGAACGTCTGCGTCGAATCAACAACGCCCGCATTCAGTTTTTCGGAATACTTGGTGCCGAGTTTAAAGACGTGACCGATCTCAATTCCGCGGCATTCCTGCAGCGGTTGGCCCGAAGGCGCCGTCTCGCCGGCGCAAGCCAGACGGAAATCAGCGGTCTCGGGCATATCGAAATCGCGACCGGGCTTCACACGCACCGCATGCTTGCCGGGCTGACAGCAGCCGGCGACAAGGCTTTCCAGACCGGTAACGGAATTGTCCGCGATCATCTTGGCGCCCGCCTTAATGCCGATGGGGCCGACGTAGCCCGGCGGACACCCCGTCACTTCGGTGACCGTCTCAAGCTCCGCGGGCTCCGCGGCAATGGCCGCGAAATGATTAGAGAGCTTGACCGGGTTGAGATCGCAATCGCCACGGATCAGCACCACGACCGGCTCGACGCGGTCTTCATAAATCAGATTAAACACCAGCGTTTTCAGTGTCGCCGTTTCCGACACGCCGACGAAGGCCGCCACATCAGCAATGGTTTCGCAGTTCGGCGTATCGACGATTTCCATATCACCGGCTTCCGCCGCGACGGCATCCGGCGGCGTGCTGACTGCACGCTCCACGTTGGCGGCGTAACCGTCGGCATAGAGCAGCGTATCCTCGCCCGCTGCACTGACGGCCATGAATTCCTCGGACGCCGAACCACCGATGGCGCCGGAATCCGCCTGCACGACGATATATTCGAAGGCGAGTTTCTTGAAGATCGCGTGATAGGCCTGGCTCATCTTTCGGTACGCGAGATCGAGGCCGTCCGTATCCAGATCAAAGCTGTAGGCGTCCATCATGATGAATTCGCGCGACCGCAGAAGACCCGAACGAGGCCGCAGTTCGTCACGGAACTTGTGGTTTTGCTGGAACAAGTTCAGCGGCAGTTGGTTCGGGCTGCGGACAAGGTTTTTGGCAAGGTCGGTCACCACCTCTTCGGCGGTCGGGCTGAGCCCGAACATCCGCCCTTTGCGGTCGGTTGACTGGAACATCAACTTTTCGCGTTCATAGACCGCCCATCTGCCGGACTCCTGCCAAATCTCGGCGCTCTGCAGAATCGGCAAACGCACCTGCATGCCGCCGAAGCGCGTGATCTCTTCGGCGACGATGTCCGATACTTTTTTCTCGACGCGGTACATCAGCCCGGTGAAGCAATAAATCCCGGCGGCATGGCGGTGAATATAGCCACCCCGGACCAGCCAAGCCTGCGCGAGGTCATCGGCATCAGCCGGCATTTCACGAAGAACCTGAATTCCGATCTGAGAAGCCTTCATTCTTATATATCCGTCCAAATTTCATGCGCCGAGCGCGGTTTAGAGCGGGGACCCTACTCCGCCGATCCAGGATTTTCCACCCGTTTGCACATCGAGACGGCGCATTGAAAAGTTAATATGCGCCAAGGCATTGAAAAAATGCTGCAATGCATCATATTAAGGCATAATAAATAGTCTAAGGAGACTTCGGAGGCAGGCAACACCTCCTAACCACCCCATGCTGGAAAAAAAATACAGCAACGACAAGCGGATGGTGCTCGCAACGGATCTCGACGGAACCTTTCTCGGCGGCTCCGACGCAGAGCGGCAATCTCTTTACCAGTGGATCGAGGACAACCGTGACGGCATTGGCCTGATTTTCGTCAGCGGACGCGACCTCCCATTTATCAAACAGCTTTGCGACGGCACGCCTGTTCCCTGGCCTGATTTCGTCATTGGCGATGTCGGCACGACAATCGCGCACGTGAAAGACGAAGACGGCGACAAGCAGATCCATCCGATCACCGACCTGGAAACTGAAATTTCCGAACTGTGGGGCGACGCAGGCGAGAATGTCCGAGACGCCCTCGCTGACGCACCGGGCCTAAAGCCGCAGGAAACGCCGTTCCGCTACCGGATGAGCTACCACTACGATCCCGAGGCCTATGATTCTGCCGCCGAAAACGTTGTCCGCGACATGGGACACGATGTCTTGATCTCGGACAACAGGTTCTTCGACGTGTTACCCAAAGGCATCAGCAAAGGCCCCTCGCTTCTGCGCCTCATCGAATGGATCGGTTATCATCCGTCGCGGCTATTGGTTGCGGGCGATACCTTGAACGATCTGTCGCTGTTCGAAACCGGCCTCAACGGCGTTGCCGTTGGCAACAGCGAGGCAGGGCTCTTGGAGCGGATCGACGGACGTGCGAACGTTCATTTCGCCAAGGGACACGGTGCCGCCGGTATCCGCGAAGCCATTGACGCATTCAACCTTTATCCCAGCAAAGGAGAACATCCCCATGCCGTCTGATCTGGTGATTGTCTATCACCGCCAACCCTACGAAGAGGTAGAGGTCGACGGCGCCGTCGAGTACCGCGAGAACGCGAGTCCGAACGGCATTGTTCCTACATTGAAGAGTTTCTTCGGCCGCGCTGACGGCGGCTCGTGGGTCGCCTGGAAGCAATCCGAAAAAGAACGGCCCGACTTCGAGCGTGTCGTCACCGTCACCGACAGCTACGGCGAATACCGCGTGGCGCGTCTGGCGCTGACGTCACAGCAGGTCAACAGTTTCTATCACGTGACGTCGAAAGAGGCGATGTGGCCGATCCTGCACTCATTTAAGGAACGCTATAACTATGACCCGGTGGATTGGCCGACCTTCCGCGAAGTAAACTGGGCTTTCGCCGAAGCAGCAGCGTCGGAAGTTTCGGAAAACGGCATCATCTGGGTTCATGACTACAATCTCTGGCTGGTCCCGGAATACCTTCGCAAGATCAAACCGAAGGCCAAGATCGCTTTTTATCACCACACACCTTTCCCCGCCGCCGATATGTTCAACGTCATGCCGTGGCGCGGCGAGATCGTGAACAGCCTGCTTTGCTGCGACCTGATCGGCTTCCATATTCCACGGTACGTGAACAATTTTGCGTCGACGGCGTGCAGCCTCTTGGACTGCGACGTGGTCGAAGAAAAGGATGTCCGTCCGGAGTTTTCATCGCACGGCATGGCCCTTTCGGAAGACACCGTCGTCACTAAAATGCATTACCAGGGGCGTGATATCTATCTAAGCGCCCAGCCTGTCGGCGTCGACACCGACTATATTCGTGAGATTGCGCTGTCCGACGAAACAGAGGAGAAACTCACCGCGATCAAGGAAGACTTACGCGGCGGGAAACTCATACTTTCCGTGGGCCGGACCGACTACACCAAAGGGGGGCACGAACTCCTTCAAGCGTTCGAGCGCTTGCTAGAACGCCGCCCCGAACTGATCGGTAACGTCCGCCTGATGTTCGTCTCCGTCGCCGCCAACAGAAATATGGTCGCTTACGAACAGGTCCAGAGCGAAATCGAAACAGCGGTCGGCCGCATCAACGGTCGCTTCGGCACCTTCGAATGGCAGCCGATTTCTCTGCTGTCCAACAAAGTGCCGTTCAAGGACTTGGTCGCCTACTATCGCGCTGCCGACACCTGCTGGATCACGCCGCTTTGCGACGGTTTAAACCTCGTCGCGCACGAATTCGTGGCGGCGCGCAAGTATGGCAGTGGTGTACTCGTTCTTTCGGAATTCGCCGGTGCCGCCGTCGAACTCGACGAGGCCGTCCTGACCAATCCGTTTTCCTATCGCTCCATGGATATGGCGATCGACCAGGCGCTGGATATGCCGGTCGAAGAACGTCAGGCGAGGATGCAACGACTCAAGGAAAAGGTCGAGCGCCTGAATATCAAAGCCTGGGGCGAGGCACACAGCGAAATGTTTGATACGATTAGGGCCCTTTAATACGTGACATGGCAAGAGCGCGAAATCGTCGTCGATGAAGCCCGCACCGCGGCGCTGATCGACATCTGCCGCGATGCGCTAGACGGCGCCGAGACGACCTTCGAGTCCGGCATGCGCATCGCCCCGCATCTCGGGGCACACCGCCGCGGTGACGTCTGCGAGATCGGCTTCTGGATACCGGAACTTCAGGAACGCAGGGTCCCGGACGGGGATATCTTTCTCGAGGTCCTCGATCCGCTAGAGCCACTGGACCTCAGCGTCGCCCGGCAATCCATCCCGTTTCACCGCTCGCGGCTGCCGGTCGCCCGGTACGAGGCATTCGCCTTTACCGCAGTCGTTGGTATGTGGCCGGGAACACGCGACGAAGTCGGATCGTTTTATTCGCTGACGTGGCGCGATGCTGAAGGTACGTGGCACCGCGTTCTTGATCCAATGGCGTACTCGCTGCCGTTTGGTGTCTTCGCGCCGGCAGAGTACTTCGACATCGACGCCATGCAGGCCGAACGCGCCGACACCGAATATTTCCAGAACCTGCCCGAAGGCGACCCGGTCAAGCTGGGGCCGACATCGGCGATCCTGCAAATCCATGCACCGACCGCCACCATGGGCGGCACCCTCGCCAGTCTGGCGCGTCATTTCGAGCATCTGGGCGAGCGGGTGCGGCGTGGTCACGAACCCGAACCGGCGGACCGCATCTTCTTGGAATACGACGCCGTGCAGTTATTGCCGGTAGAACCGACGACGGTCTACGAGACCGGTCCAGATTTCTGGAGTGAAGGTGAGGGCGCAGATGAATCCGTCCTCATTGAACTGCGCCGTCCCGACACCACAAACTGGGGCTACGATATCGTCATCGCCGGTATGTCGACGGTAAACCCGGCGCTCTTGGAAACCGGACGACCCAACGAACTGGTGGACCTGGCGGCGGCGCTGCACAACTTCCCCGGCAAGCCAATCAAGCTGATCTTCGACGTCGTGTTCGGCCACAGCGACAATCAGGGCCTGGATGCGCTGAACCACTACTTCTTCGCCGGGCCAAACATGTACGGCCAGAACATCAATTATAAGCACGGCATCGTCCGCGCCATGCTGCTCGAGATGCAGCGCCGCAAAGTGAATTTCGGCGCCGACGGTGTCCGCGTTGACGGCGCGCAAGATTTCAAGTGGTGGGACTCGGACTCCGAGACGATGCGCCACGACGATGAATATCTACAGTCCATGTCGGATGTGGTGCAGGAAGTCGCCGGAAGGAAATACCGTCCGTGGTTCATCTTCGAAGACGGGCGTCCTTGGCCGCAGGAGGATTGGGAACTTTCCTCCACCTACCGCGCCGTGATCGAAAATCAGAACGACGATGACGTCTTCCAATGGGGGCCGCTGACCTTCGCACACAACACACCGTTCATCTATTGCTTCTGGTTGTCGAAGTGGTGGCGCATAAAAGAGATTCTAGAGCGCGGCGAAAACTGGATTTCCGGCTGCGCTAACCATGACACACTCCGGCGCGGCACGCAGATCAGCCCCAAGATGAACGTCAATACGCGACTCGGTGAGACGCGGATGGAAATCCTCGACAAGGCCTACGATAACCCGGTTGTGCAGTTAATCACCTATGCCGGGTTCCCGGGCGTGCCGATGGACTTTCTTAACGCGGCGGCGCGTGCAAGTTGGGGCTTTATCCGCAACCAAGATGATAAGTACGGTGTAAAGGTCGTCGCTGAAGAGAGCATTTCCCTCAAATGGCAGGTCGACGCCTATGCCTATTCCATGCCGGCGGCGTTCCCGCGCCTCAAGGAGATGGGCTTTGAAGACCGCGACAGCCTGATGCGCTTCATGGAATTCCTGCCGGCGCTGGTCGATGTCACCGAGTACGATCTGGACGTGATTACGACCTTACTGAATCAGGTCGACCCGCCCTTGGCCGGGCCGCACCCCTATACGCCGAAGGTTCTGAAAGCCATCGCGCGCGCGTGGATGGACGATATGCATGACTATTGTAACGTCTCGGGTTATCTGCCGCTGCTAAGCGGCGATCAGACAGCCTTCACGTTGGCGCTTCGCAAGTTCCGAGCCGAGCGCCCGTGGCTTCGCTATAACCTAAAACCTGAAGATCATTTCGATTACATGCAGCCGGTCAACGGCACGGTTCTGCTCACCTCACTCCGCCACGGCCCGGATGGCGAGCAGATCTTCATGGTTGCGCATATGGAAGGTGGCTCGACCGGGGAGCTTGAACCGCTGACCCTGCCGGTGCCGGGCATCGAAGGTTTCGGTTGGGAACTGGCGATGCATACCCCGTCGATTGGCACCGATTACCACGGCGGGCCGATCACGCTCCGCGACAGCATGGGTTTGCTGTACGTGCGGAAGAACTAAGCCCCCGTCACCCTGACTTGATTCAGGGGCCCCATTTATCCCCGGCATTTTCGCTGCGAATGTTTAAAATGGATGCGGATTCAAGATCAGCATGACGCATCACGTTTCCAGAACAAAATACACACCCGACAGCGGCGGCAGCGTCACCACAACAGACTGATCCTGGCCGTGCCACGGCTCTGGCTCGCTTGTCACACCGCCAAGATTGCCACGTCCGCTACCGGCATAGATGTCGGCATCCGAGTTCAGCACCTCACGCCAATAACCTGCGCACGGCACGCCGAAACGTGCGCCTGCGCGCTCGACCGACGTGAAGTTGAAAAGGCACAATACGGGCGGGTCGCCCTCCTCACCCCAGCGCACCCAGGATAGAACGCTCTCGGCTGTGTTACCGCCGTCGATCCATTGGAAACCGTCTTCTCTGGTATCGCGACGGTGAAGTGCCGGCTGGTCCCGGTGAAGATTATTCAAATCACGGATCAGAAATTGCATGCCGGCATGGCTCGGATCGAGAAGGCTGCCCCAGGCAAGCTCCCCGTCGTGATTCCATTCCTGTGCCTGCGCCAACTCGCCACCCATGAACAAAAGCTTCTTGCCGGGATGCGCCCACATGAAGGCGTAGTACGCGCGCAAGTTCGCAAATCGCTCCCAGTCGTTACCGGGCATTTTACCCAGTAGCGAGCCTTTTCCGTGCACGACCTCGTCATGGCTCAGCGGCAGGATGAAGTTCTCAGAGAACGCATAGTGCAGACCGAACGTCATTTGGTTGTGGTGATGGCAGCGATGCAACGGGTCCTGCTTCATATATTCCAGGGTGTCGTGCATCCATCCCATGTTCCACTTGAAGCCGAAACCGAGACCGCCATCGCTGGTCGCGCGCGACACACCCGGGAAAGCGGTAGACTCCTCGGCAATGGTCATGGTCCCCGGCTGCGTACCATAGGCGACTTCGTTCATCCGCTTCAGGAACGCGATGGCCTCCAGATTCTCGCGGCCGCCGTGGACGTTTGGCACCCACTCGCCTTCCTTGCGGGAATAATCGCGGTACAGCATCGACGCCACCGCATCGACACGCAGGCCATCGATATGAAACTCTTCCAGCCAATAGATGGCATTCGCGACCAAGAAGTTCGCAACCTCCGTGCGTCCATAGTTATAGATGTAGGTGTTCCAGTCCTGGTGGAAGCCCTCGCGCGGGTCGCCGTACTCGTAGACGGCCTCGCCGGTAAAGCGGCCAAGTCCGTGCGGATCGGTCGGGAAGTGCCCCGGCACCCAATCCAGGATGACGCCGAGTTCGGCATCGTGACAGGCGGTGATGAATTCCCGGAACTCGTCCGGTGTGCCGTGGCGGATGGTCGGCGCGTAAAGACCCGTGGGTTGATAGCCCCAGGACCCATCGAACGGATATTCGGAGACCGGCATCAGCTCGATATGTGTGAAGCCCAGATCACGGACATAGGGCACCAGTTCCAGTGACAACTCATAATATGAGAGCGCGCGGTTGCCCTCCTGCGGTCGGCGGCGCCAAGACCCCAGGTGCACTTCGTAAATCGACATCGGCTGGTCGATGCGCTGCATACCGCCGCGCTTTTCGATCCAACCGCTGTCGCGCCAGGTATAACCGGTGAGGTCACGGACCACGGAAGCGTTCTCAGGAGGATGCTCGGCGCTGAAGGCAAACGGGTCAGCCTTTAGGGGCTGCTCGGTACCATCCCGCGCGGTGATCTTGTATTTATAGCGCTGCCCGGCTTCCGCACGCGGTACGAACGTTGCCCATATGCCGGTGCTGCCTGACGGCATGAGAGGATGAGCGTTGCCATCCCAGTCGTTGAAGTCACCCAGCACCGAGACCTTGCCGGCTCCCGGTGCCCAGACGGCGAACCGGACACCTGGCTTGCCGTCCCGCTTTTCGGGATGGGCGCCCAGCACCTCCCATAACCGGAGGTGCGTTCCTTCTGAAAAAAGATACTCGTCTTGATCGCCTATAAGTCGATCTAAAGTCACATTACCTCACACGTATGCTTCTGCGTTCCAAACCTCTGCAGCGTATCCGCGTACCGTCCGGTCGGAAGAGAACCAGCCCATGGACGCCGCATTGATCATCGCCATGCGCGTCCAAGCTTCCTTGTCGTGCCACGCCTCGTCTACGGCACGCTGCGTATCGAAGTAAGACTGAAAATCCGCCGCCACCATAAACCAGTCATGGTGGCAGAGGTTATCCATCAGGCCGTGGAAACGGCCCGGGTCTTCCGGCGAAAAGACGCCGCTTCTGATCTGCTCGACGACCCGTGCCAAACGCGGGCTGGCCTCGATTACGTCTTCCGGCTTGTAGCCGGTTTCGCGAATGGCGGTAACTTCCTCGGCGGTCTTGCCGAAGATGAAGATGTTGTCGTCCCCGACGGCATCCTTGATCTCGACGTTGGCGCCGTCGAGCGTACCGATGGTCAAAGCTCCATTCATCGAGAGCTTCATGTTACCGGTCCCCGACGCTTCCATGCCGGCGGTGGAAATCTGTTCCGAAAGGTCGGCCGCGGGGATCAGTCTTTCCGCGACCGAGACGTTGTAGTTCGGCACGTAAATGATCTGCAGCTTACCCTTGGCGACCGGGTCGGCGTTCACCGTCCGCGCCACGTCGTTGATCAGTTTGATGATCTGCTTGGCCATGTGATAGCCGGGGGCTGCCTTGCCGCCGAAGATCTTGACCCGAGGCGCCACGTTCTCGGCAGTACCGTCATGGATGTCGTTCCAGTGTGCCGCGGCTTCCAGGATATTCATGAATTGGCGTTTGTATTCATGGATACGCTTGATCTGGATATCGAACATGGCCGACGTATCGACGTCGATATCCAGCCGACCTTTCAGGTATTCGGCCAGACGAACCTTATTCTCGCACTTCGCAGCGGCGAAGCGTTCGCGAACACCGGCGTCATCCAGACGCTCTTTCAACACTTCGGTCCGTGTCAGGTCGGTGACCCACTCCGGCCCGCAGACATCATCGAACAGTTCGCTGAGCGCCGGGTTGCAACCGGCGATCCAACGCCTAGGCGTGACACCGTTGGTCTGGTTACAGATCCGGTCCGGGTGCAAATCATTGAGATCCTTAAAAACCGTTTCCCGCATCAGATCGGTATGCAGCGCCGAGACGCCATTAACCTTACGCGCGCCGATGAACGCGAGCGTACCCATATGTACTTGTCCGTCGTGCAGAATCGACGATGCTGACGAGCGTTCGCGGCCAAGCGTGCGGACGGCTTTCGCGTGTACATCGTCCAGTCGTTCGATGATCTGCATATGACGCGGCAAAATTTCGGCGATCAGGTGTGACGACCATTTCTCCAGCGCTTCCGGCATAAGCGTGTGGTTGGTGTAGTGCAGGGTACCACGCGCCATCTCGAAGGCCTCTTCAAACGGCACACCATGCTCGTCGACCAGGACGCGGATCAGCTCCGGCCCGGCGATTGCCGGGTGCGTATCGTTAAGCTGAATAGCGACCTTGTTCGGCAGATCACGAATGTCGCCCTCGTCGCGCAAGAACCGTTGCACGAGATCGCGGATCGAGGCGGCGGTGAAGAAGAATTCCTGCTTGAGACGCAGTTTCTTGCCTTCCTCTGTGGTGTCGTCCGGATACAGCACGCGACTGATGGTCTCGGCGACCACCGTAGACGCGGCGGCGCCGATGAAGTCACCGCGGTTGAAGGGTTCCAGATCGAACACTTCGGTCGACTGTGCCGACCACAGGCGCAATGTATTCACCCAGCGGCCCTCCCAGCCCGGCGTTGGCGTGTCATAGGCACAGGCCAGGACGGTCTCGGCCGGTTCCCATACGGCACGACTGCCTGCTTCGCGGACACCACCGCCGAAGCCGATGGGAATGATCGCGTTCATACGCTCGAATTCCCAAGCGTGCCCTTGAGTCAGCCAATCCTCGGCCTCTTCGATCTGCCAGCCGTCGTGAAAAGTTTGCTTAAAAAGACCGTGATGATAGCGGATGCCGTAACCGTGCGCGGCGATCCCAACCGTCGACATGCTATCCAGAAAGCACGCGGCAAGTCGGCCCAAGCCGCCGTTGCCGAGCGCTGCATCGGGTTCGTCTTTGACGACGACGTCGAAATCGACGCCTAGATCGGCGAGTGCCTGGCGTGCTTCGTCTTGAAGGCCCAAGTTAAGGACCGCATCTTCGATCAGCCGCCCGATCAAAAATTCCATGGATAGGTAATAGACCCGCTTGCGATTCTCTGCGCGGATACGCTGCGCCGTGCGAAACCAAGGTGCGACGACCCGGTCGCGGACGGCGCGTGATAGCGCCATGCGCCAATCAGCGGTCGTCGCGTTCACGGACGCCTCGCCGCTCGAATACATCAAATGATATTCGATGGCTTCCTTAAGCGAACCACCGGTGACACGAGGTTCGGCTGCGGCGGCGTTGTCGATGAATTGATCCATCTATTCAATAATCCCCTTTGTCGCCGACGGCAAAAAGCCGACGGCAAAATCCGTCCACGTATTGAATGTTTCCATCATGTTATGACGTCCGGTCTCTCTCGTCCGGTTCGTCCGCGGATGTTCGCGATGTCCGCCATGGCCCCGACCACGGCTGCGACGGCCTGCTGCGCATCCGCATCCATCTTTTCGGGATCAGCTTCATACCGTTCCAGATAGATACGAATGGTCGCGCCGCTGGTTCCCGTGCCCGACAACCGTATCACGCATCGTGACCCGTCGTCGAAATGGAGCTGCAATCCCTGATGTTCGGCGACGGACCCGTCGATAGGGTCTTCATAGCTGAAATCGACCGCTGTTTCCACGGTCAAGCCGTTGAATGTTTCGCCAGGCATACTCGCCAGCCTATCGCGAAGATCTGCGATCATACCGTCTGCGGCGTCCTTCTCGACCCCTTCATAGTCGTGACGGGTATAGAAATCCCGCCCGAACGTCCGCCAATGATCGTGCACGATCTCAGCCACCGATTGATTGCGCACCGCCAACACGTTCAACCACAGAAGCACCGCCCACAAGCCGTCTTTCTCGCGCACGTGATCGGAACCGGTCCCGGCACTTTCCTCGCCACAAATCGTCGCCCGGCCCGCATCCAGCAACGTGCCGAAAAACTTCCAACCGGTCGGCGTTTCGAAAAGCTCGACGCCCAGTTTCTCGGCCACCCGATCGGCTGCACGGCTGGTCGGCATGGAGCGCGCGATACCGGCAAGGCCCTTTACATAGCCTGGCGCCAAGTGCGCGTTCGCCGCCAGGATGGCAAGACTGTCCGACGGCGTCACATAGCACCCCCGACCGACGATCATGTTACGGTCACCGTCGCCGTCCGACGCGGCACCGAAATCAGGTGCGTCATCTGACATCATCCGGTCCATCAGATCGGCGGCATAGACAGGATTGGGATCGGGGTGCAGACCGCCAAAATCCTCCAGCGGTGTCGCGTTGGCGACGGTTCCTGCGGGCGCACCCAATTCGCCTTCCAAGATGCGTTTCGCATAGGGTCCGGTCACGGCGTTCATGGCGTCGAAGCGCATCGAGAAGCCGGATGCGAACAGGCTTTTGATGGCATCGAAATCGAAGAGATCTTTCATGAGGTCCAGATAGATTTCGACCGGGTCGATGACATGCACGGTCATGGCACCGAACGCATGCTCGCCTAGTTTGTCGATGTCGATGTTGCCGCCTTCGGCGATCTTAAATGCAGTGATCTTCTCGCTCGCGGCATGAATGGCTCCGGTGATGCTTTCCGGTGCCGGTCCGCCCGCCGGCACGTTGTACTTAATACCGAAGTCCGCCTCGGGTCCGCCCGGATTGTGGCTCGCTGACAGGATCAGGCCGCCGTCGGTCTTGAGCGCGCGGATAACCGCCGATGCCGCCGGCGTCGACAGAATCCCGCCTTGGCCCACATAGATTGCTTTCGCGCCATTCGCCGCAGCCATGCGGATGATGGTCTCGCACGCCGCCCGATTGTGATAACGGCCGTCACCGCCAAGGGTCAGGGTCTTGCCTTCGAGGCCACCCGTTGCGTCGAAGACAGATTGCACGAAGTTCTCCAGATAGTTCGGCACCATGAACTGTGCCGTCTTGGAGCGCAGCCCGGATGTCCCGGGTTTTTGGCCATCAAAGGGTGTCGTTTCCACCGTTTTCATTGTCGGGGTCTGCGTCACGACTCTCTCCTTTCATTCGGGGCCGATACGCTCGGCCGGTAGTGGTTCATCACGTCGGCCACGGCCGTTACACCTGGCGCCTCGGCAAGTGCCTCGACCGGACACGGCATCGGTACCCGCCAATTCGGATACTCGGTCGTGGTGCCTGGGAAATTCGGCTGACGGTCACTGCCCAAGGCATCGTCTATTTGCACGGCGACGATCTCGGAAGCGGAGCGTGCCAGTTGAGCATGCATCGATAGCGACAGAACGGGGTCTGGGTCCACCTGTGGCTGATCAGGGTCGCATCCTTCCGGCAACATCCCGGCGTCTCGCAGCCCGACCAGGAACGTGTGCCGATCCCAGGCGCGGCCGTCCTGGGCATGCCCGGCCCCGGTCTCATCGAACTGGCCAAGCGCCTGGCGCGTCTCGATGTCGGCGCCTTTCCAATATCCGGCGAAGGTCGGCGTATCGTGCGTGCCGAAACTCGCCAAAGCGCGGACGGGACAGTGTTCCGGCTTGCGGAAGCTGCCGTCATTCTCGCGCTCGAACTGAAGAACCGAAACACCGTATAGACCGCTCTCATATAACGCATGCCGCAGCCCGTCCGGCACCACGCCCAGATCTTCCCCAATGACGATACAGTTTTGCCGGTGTGCTTCCAGGCGGACGATAGCGAGCAGGATATCCAGCGGCGATTGCACGTAAGCACCCGGCAGGCCGCCTTCGGGCACCCAGAAACAACGCATCAGACCGATGGCATGATCGATACGAATCATCCCGGCGTGCCGCATGACGGCACGGAGTGTTTCGATCAGCGGTAGATACCGTGCTTTAGCAAGTCCATCCGGGTTGATCGGCGCCAGCCCCCAGACCTGGCCTCCAGGATTGAAGGCATCCGGCGGCACGCCAAGCGAAACACCGCGCGCGAAAATATCCGGGCGGGCCCAAGGTTCCGCTGCATCCGGTCGGACACCGACCGCAAGATCGGCGTATAGCCCGATCGACATGCCGGCACCGCTCAGCCGTCCAGCGACATCCGCCAACTGACGATCGGCAATCCATTGTAGATAGATATGTAAGGCCACTTCATCCGCGTGGGCCTCAGCAAAGACGGCAACGTCGGGACTGTTCGGCGAACGCAGTTCCAGCGGCCAGTCATCGGGATTGGCACCATGCATGGCGCTGATTGCCTCGAACACGCCGAACAGTTCGAGCGACACGTCATGGGCGCTGCGAAAGGCTTCGAACGCGGCGACCAGATCCGGGGCCGCCTGCGCGCGAAAGGCCTCGAACGCCGCTGGCAACGCCATCTTCATAATTTTGTCGACGGCGGCATAATCGATATCACCGGCGCCACGCGCCGCGTCCATTGCCGCCATCACTTCGACGCCCGGCGAGTATCCGGGCAGCTTGTCGAGCGCGATGTGCGCCGTATTCAGAAACTTACGATACGTCGGCGAATAGGGGCTGAAACCCGTCATCGACCACCCCAATGCATGCAGCGGATTGACGCCGATGAAATCGGCGCCTTTCTCCGCCCAGATTTCGCCTGTCCGTGCCAAGTCCTCGAAGTCGCCGACACCTGCATTGCGTTCCGAACGCAAGGCATAGATCGCCCCCGTCACGCCCCAGGTTCGCTGCCGCGCGGTCATGTCCGAGAGCAACGGCGCGTGACGCGGCGCCGATATCACCAAGGTCTCAAATCCACGGCAGATGAATATATGATACCCGATGGGCAACGCGCCGAGAGCCAAATCATGCTCTGCATGACCGCCCCGGGACGATCCGTCCTCCAGCGACAATGTCCACTCACCCACCGGGTGCGCGGCACCAAGGTAGACGTCTTCAGCTGCCGTCACGACGACCGTATCCGGCAGCGGCCGCTCGGCATCCGCAGCCTCGATCCGGTCGGCCTGTTCCTTGGCGGTGTCCGACGGCAAGAGCATCGCGTCGAGGATCGCGCGATACGTTTCCATCGGTGTCTCGTGCTCGATCCCCGAAAGATCGTGATAGTGCGGCAGGATACCGACAAGATCGGCGAGCCGGCGGATATCATCGTCAGACAACGGCACCTCCCGCTTCGAATACGGCAACGCTCGGCCCAGCGATTTCGACAACGCCGGAAAGGTTATCGCGCCTTGCGAGGTCCGCCGTATCCAGCGCAATCCGCCAACTAGTGTCGGTAGGCAGGGTAAGCGCCCCACCATTTTCGGCGCCGTTGATCGCGATCAACACATCGTCGTCCTGGGCGCGAATGCGGACGGCAAAACGGCGAAAATCGGAATTGTCCCAGTCGAGAAACTCGCCTTGGAACGGCAACCATTCAACGTTCGGCGCACCGTCGTCGCTTATCGGTTCGCCATGCAGGAACGTATCCGGCCGCAACGCCGGGTGCCGTTTGCGAATAGCGGTCAGTTCGGCGACCGCGCGGTCCGTGTCCGATTCCAGGCCCTGCCAGTCGACCCAGCCGATCTCGTTGTCCTGACAATAGGCATTGTTGTTGCCGAATTGGGAATTGCCGGTCTCGTCACCGGCCAGCAGCATCGGCGTACCTTGCGATAGGAAAAGCGTCGCCAGCATATTAAGGCGGCGGCGTGTCCGAGCGGCGTTGATCCTCGCATCGTCCGTCTCGCCTTCGACGCCGAAATTATCGGAAAGATTATCGCCGTGGCCGTCGCGGTTCTCTTCGCCGTTGGCGTCGTTGTGTTTCTCCGTGAACGAGACCACGTCCACGAGCGTGAAGCCGTCGTGTGCCGTTAGAAAATTCACCGACGACCACGCAGCACGCCCGTCGTGATCGAACATGTCCGCCGACCCCATCAATCGCGTCGCGAGTCGCGGCGTACTCCCCCTATCGCCGCGCCAGAACGCACGCACGTCGTCGCGGAACCTGTCGTTCCATTCCGAAAACCGCGGCGGAAAAGCGCCGACCTGATAGCCATCGGGGCCGATGTCCCACGGCTCGGCGATCAACTTGACGTCGCTTAGGATGGGATCATTCAGAAGCGCCGTTACGAAGCTTCCTCCGAAATCGACGCCGTCCGCCGAGCGCGCCAGCGTCGTCGCGAGATCGAACCGAAAGCCATCGATGCCATAAGCCGTCACCCAGTGGCACAGGCTCTCGATCACCAGCGCCGTGACCGCCGGATGATCGACATCAAGTGTGTTGCCGCAGCCGGTATCGTTCACGTATCTCGCCGGATCGTCCTGTTGCAGCCGGTAATATGTCGCGTTGTCGAGCCCCCGGAAGCCGACCGTCGGGCCGAATTCGTCGCTCTCGCAACTGTGGTTGTAGACGACGTCCAGTATGACCTCGATGCCGTGCGCGTGTAAGGTCTGCACCGTATCGCGAAAGCCTTGTCGACCGTTCGGCCCGAGGTAGCGAGGCTCCGGCGCGAAAAAGGCCACCGTGTTGTAGCCCCAGTAATTCCGAAGACCGCGTTTCAAAAGAAACGTGTCATCCTTGAAGGCATGCACAGGCAACAGCTCGACGGCAGTAACGCCGGCCCGGGTCAGGTGGTCGATCATCGCCGGCGTCGCCAGGGCTTCGACGGTGCCGCGGAGATCGCCCGGGATTCCAGGAAATTGCTGAGTCAGACCTTTGACATGCGCCTCGTAGATTATCGTGTCCGACATCGGCGTGCGCGGTCGGGTGTCGGGTGCGGCTTCGCCCGACGTCACAACCGCTTTCGGCACGAAGGCCGCGCTGTCCCGGAAATCCGGTCCGTCGCCTTCCGGCGCATACCCAAACAACGCCGGGTCTTCCTTGAAGTTACCCGAAAGCGCCCGCGCATAAGGATCGATCAGAAGCTTATGCGGATTGAAGCGATGGCCCTCCGCTGGAGCGTACGGCCCGTACGCACGGTAGCCGTACCGAAGCCCCTCATTCGCATCGGCCAGCAGTCCGCACCATACGCCGTCGAAATGGCACGGCATCTCGAGCCGCGCGATTTCCGTGTCGTCCTCGCCGAACAAGCAAAGCTCCATCCGTTCCGCGTTGGCCGAGAACACCGCGAAGGTCACGCCCGCAGACGTCACGTGCGCGCCCAGTGGCGGCGGTGCCTGCACCGCGTTCAAGTCGACCGGACGTGTGGCGATGGCTGCGCCTTCCGTCATGCGGGAACCCGCTGCTCGCGCAGCATTCTCTTGTAGATGTCCAAATAGGTACGCGCCTGGGTGTCCCAGCCCACTTGTTTGCGCATGCCGCGCGCCATGATCTGTCGCCAGCGCGCGCCATCACGATAACATTCGGTTGCCCGCAACAGGGCGTCCGCCAGCCCCTCCGCCGTTGTCGGCTGAAACGTAAAGCCGGTGCCGCTGTTGGGCGCC
Organism: Rhodospirillales bacterium; assembly: GCA_965216765.1. Lineage (GTDB taxonomy): Bacteria > Pseudomonadota > Alphaproteobacteria > Rhodospirillales > Casp-alpha2 > UBA4479. The sequence continues at coordinate 3,062,192 of OZ244199.1, read as the reverse complement.
CCATCGGCATCGATGACCGTATCGGCAAGACCACCGGTCACCGACGTCACCGGCACGCAGCCATAACGAAGACCGCATAGCTGCGTCAGGCCGCACGGCTCGAACCGCGACGGCACGACGATGGCGTCGGAGCCCGCGTGCATGAGGTGTGCCAATGCTTCGTCATAACCAATAATCGTCGCCACCCGGCCCGGATTGTCTGAGGCTGCGGCACGGAAGGCATTCTCCAGTTTGGCATCACCGGTGCCGAGCACCGCCAGACGTCCACCGGCCTTCAACAAGGCGGGCAACGCCTCCAAAAGAAGATCCAGACCTTTTTGCGGTGTCAGGCGGCTAATCACGCAAAACAGAGGCGAGCCTTGTTCTTTTCCGAGGCCGAAGCGCTGCTCCAATGTGCGTCGATTGACGCCACGCACCTTCTTATTGGGGACACGGTAGTTGCCCGCTATCAGCTTATCGGTGACGGGGTCCCAAGTCTCGGTATCTATCCCATTTAGGATGCCGATGAACGATGAAGCCCGATGTGCCAGCATACCTTCCAAGCCGAACCCGAATTCGGGGGTCAGCAGTTCCTTGGCATAAGTCGGACTGACCGTGGTCACCCGGTCGGCATAGGCGAGCCCCGCCTTCAGAAAGCCGACCTTGCCATAGTATTCATAACCCGCGGCCGTAAACCCCTGTTCCGGTAGCCCCAGATCAGCGCGCACGGGCGCCGGGAAAAGCCCTTGATAAAGGATGTTGTGGATCGACATCATGGTCGGCGGCGCTTCGACAAACGGCGCCAGATACGCTGGCGTCAGTCCGGCATGCCAATCGTGACAATGCACCGCACCTGGCTGCCATCCATCGGCGCCGAAGCGCGCAATATCCGCGCCGACACGACACAGCGCCCCAAACCTGAGATGGTTGTCCGGCCAGTCCGTCCCGTCCGATTGCACATAGGGATTGCCGGGCCGGTCATAGAGGTGCGGCGCATCGATCAAGAGCAGCTCAAGGCCTTTCGACTTGATCAGAACGATGCGCACCGGGCCGCCCATCAAATCGCCATAGCGAGCGACTTCGCGCCCTTTCTTGAGCAACGGCTGCAGCGCCTGATATCCGGGAAGCAAAATACGGACATCGGCGCCAAGCCCCTTAAGCGCTTTGGGCAACGATGAGACCACATCGGCGAGACCGCCTGTTTTCACGAACGGCACGCATTCAGCGGCGACGAACAGAACTTTCATCGGGCTTCCAATGCATCAATCATGGGCTGCGTGATCAGAGTGACACCGCCATCGGTACGGCGGAATCGTTGCGCATCCATCGCCTGATCCTCACCGACGATCAGGCCGTCGGGAATTTCGACGGCGCGTTCGATAATCACATTCGAGAGACGGGCACCGGCGCCGACTTTGACGTAGGGCAGCATCACCGCCCCCTTGAGGATGCTGCGATCAGCAACCTCGACGCCCGTGAACAACAGGCTCTGATGCAACTTGGCGTTATTGATGACGCACCCGCCGGACACCATCGAATGGTTGATATCCATGAAATCCCCGGCACCACTGAAGCGCGCCGGTGGCGTCAGTTCCGAATACGTCCAGATCGGCCATTCGGTATCGTTGAGGTCCAGGTCGGGCTGATCGTCCATCAGATCGATGTTCGCTTGCCAGAAACTGTCGAGCGTACCGACATCTCGCCAGTAAGGTTCCGACTCGGCGCCGGTCATAATGCAGCTGGACGCAAAATGATGCGCCCGCGCGTTACCTTTGACGACCAGTGCCGGGATGACGTTCTTGCCAAAATCGTGATCCGACGACGGGTCGTTGGCGTCGGCGGTCAAGGCGTCGGCCAGCAACGTCATCTCGAAGATATAGATTCCCATCGATGCCAGGGCGCGATCCGGTTTGCCCGGCATCGGGGGCGGGGCGGCGGGCTTCTCGAAAAAATTCTTTATGCGCATCGTCTCATCGACATGCATCACGCCGAAATCCGACGCGTCCTTGATTGGCACTTCGATGCAGCCAACGGTCACGTCGGCGCCGCTTTCCACGTGATCCTTCAGCATCAGGCCGTAATCCTGGCGGTAGATATGATCCCCAGCGAGGATCACCACGTACTTGGGGCCGTAGCCTTCGATGATGTCGAGGTTTTGGTAGACCGCGTCCGCCGTCCCCAGGTACCAGTTGCCGTCATGGGTGCGCTGACTGGCGGGCAGAATATCGAGCAGTTCTCGCCGTTCGGCCCGGAAGAAGTTCCAGCCACGCTGCAGATGGCGGATCAAGGAATGCGCCTTGTACTGTGTCGCGACGCCGATCCGGCGGATGCCGGAATTGACGGCGTTGGACAGCGCAAAGTCGATGATGCGGCTTTTGCCGCCGAAGTAGACCGAGGGCTTGGAGCGCCGGTCGGTGAGTTCCTTTAGGCGCGAGCCGCGACCACCCGCCAGTACGAACGCCATCGCGTCGCGCACCAGGTCGGCCGTAGTTTCCTGGCGTTCAGGAGCATTCATGGGCATGTCAGTCCGCTGCGTCCGTTCTTGTCAAAGTTCGCGAAACCGCTTCGTGCCACCCAGAGATACGCCGATCACGGACGTCTGCAGACATGTCGGGGGCGAACTGCCGGTCCAGCGCCCAGTTACCGGCGAACGTCTTGGGATCGCCGTAAACGCCCGCGCGCATGCCGGCAAGGTATCCGGCACCGAGAGCCGTTGTCTCCAGCATTTTCGGCCGGTCGATGGGGGCATCCAATATGTCTGCGAGCCGCTGCAGCATCCAGTCCGAGGCGACCATGCCGCCGTCCACGCGGAGCACTTTCTCGCCGCCTTCGACCAACCAATCCTTGTGCATGGCGTCGATCAGATCGTGGGTTTGAAAACAGACGCTCTCAAGCGTTGCCGCGGCCAGTTCGCGCGGTCCCGTATCCCGCGTCAGGCCAAACAGTGCGCCCCTGCAGTCGGGATCCCAATAGGGGGCACCCATACCAACAAACGCCGGTACCAAATAGACGCCGTCGTCCCGCGTCTTCTCCGCCAGAGCACCGCTTTGGCTTGCCTTGTCGATGATGCCGAGGCCATCGCGCAACCACTGCACGGCAGCGCCGGCGATGAAGATCGAACCTTCGAGGGCATAGGTCGTCTTGCCGTCGAGCTGATAGGCGACCGTCGTCAGAAGCCGGTTCTTGGATCGCACCGGTTGGCTCCCCGTATTGAGCACGCAGAAACACCCGGTGCCGTAGGTCGATTTCGCCATGCCGGGCTCGAAACAGGCCTGACCGATGGTCGCGGCTTGCTGGTCGCCGGCAACACCGAGGATCGGAATCGGCGCGCCGAGAATATCGGAGTCCGCGACACCGAAGTCAGCGGCACAGTCGAGGACCTCCGGCAACAGCGATTCCGGCACGTTGAACAGTTTCATCAGCGACGTCGACCACGCGCCCTTATGGATATCGTAGAGCAGCGTGCGGCTGGCGTTGGTCGCATCCGTGACGTGACTCGCACCACCCGTGAGCCGCCAGATGAGGAAACTATCGACCGTGCCGAACGCCAATTCACCCTTCTCGGCCCTGGCCCGGGCGCCATCGACATTGTCGAGCAGCCACTGCACCTTGGAGCCGGAAAAGTACGGATCGAGCAAAAGGCCGCTTTTGACGACTGCCGTTTCCTCATGACCATCGTGCTTCAGCGCCGCCGTCGTTTCCGCCGTCCGCCGGTCCTGCCAGACAATGGCGTTGTGAATTGCCTCGCCCGTGGCGCGGTCCCAGATGATGGCCGTTTCACGTTGGTTGGTGATGCCGATCCCGGCGATATCGGATGCTTTTAGGTCGGCATGTTCAAGCGCGCGGCGGCAGGTGTTCACCACTGATTTCCAAATCTCTTCGGGATCGTGCTCGACCCAACCCGATGCCGGATAGATCTGCCGGAACTCCTGTTGTGCGGAACCGACGACCGAGTAGTTTTCGTCAAGGATCAAGGCACGCGAGGACGTTGTCCCTTGATCAATCGCCAGAACATACTTCGCCATTGTGTCGTTTCCTCCCACTGCGCCTAACTAGGCTTCAAGCGGCTGTTTATTCTTAGCGTCACGCTGGAACCATTGTTCCAACTCTTCCGCTTCGTCCGCACTGAGCCGTAACCCGAGCTTGGAGCGTCGCCACAGCACATCTTCTGCACTGCCCGCCCATTCTTCGCGCACGAGGTAAGTCACTTCGCGCTCATATAGCGTATCGCCGAAATGTTGTCCCAATGCGGCAATGTCCATTGCATCGCCGAGAATGGTTCTGGCCCGGGTGCCGTATGACCGCACGAGACGGCGTAGCATCTTCGGCGGCAGTTTCGGATAGTCGGCAATGAGACGTCCTACCATGGCGTCGAAACCGTCGTAACTGAAATCACCACCCGGGAGCGCAACACCACGCGTCCAGGGTTTGCCCGCATTCGGAAACACATCGGACAGATTTGCCAGCGCGTCCTGAGCCAAGCGGCGGTATGTGGTGATCTTGCCACCGAAAACATTCAGCAGAACCGGCCCGGGCACATCGCCGGTCCGATCCAGGACGTAGTCGCGCGTAACTTCCTGTGCCGAGCCGTCACCGTCGTTATAGAGCGGTCGGATACCGGAATAGGTCCAGACGACATCGTCCGGCGTCACTGGTTTTTCGAAGTACTCGCTGACTGCACGGCAGAGATAATCAATCTCGGATTGCTCGATCTCCACCTTGTCGGGTAGCGACGGCAACTCGACGTCTGTTGTACCGATCAGCGTGAAATCGTCCTGATAAGGAATGGCGAAGATGATCCGGCGGTCGGCGTTCTGGAAGATGTAGCAGCGGTCATGGTCGCAGATTTTCGGCACCACGATATGGCTACCCTTGACCAATCGCACACTGGCCTTCGCGTTGCCGCCGATCTTTTGCTCGATCACATCCGCGACCCACGGGCCGGCGGCATTCAGCAATACCTTGGCGTAGACGATTTCAGCCTCACCGTTGCCGTTCTTGAGCGTAACGCGCCAACGATCTTCCTCACGAACGGCTTCCGTGCACGCGGTCTTGGCGCGGATGTCGGCACCGCGGGCGGCGGCGTCCATGGCGTTCAGAACAACCATGCGCGCATCGTCGACCCAGCAGTCGGAATATTCGAAGGCCTTGCCGATCGATTGTTTCAGCGGCTTACCGGCTTCGTCGGTCCGAAGGTCCAAAGAACGGCAGGCCGGCAACAGTTTGCGGCCGCCGATGTAATCATAAAGGAAAAGGCCGAGGCGGATGATCCACGCAGGGCGCAGACCGGCGTTATGCGGCAAAACGAAGCGAAGCGGCCAGATGATGTGCGGCGCCATCTGCCACAAGATTTCTCGTTCCGAGAGAGACTCCCGGACCAGCGCGAACTCGTAGTGTTCGAGATACCGAAGTCCGCCGTGGATGAGCTTGGTGGAGGCAGAGGATGTACCGGCAGCGAAGTCCTTCTTTTCGCAAAGCAGGACTTTCAGGCCGCGCCCCGCCGCATCGCGTGCGATCCCGCAGCCGTTGATTCCGCCACCGACAATGACGATGTCGTAGGTGTTATCTTGCATAAATCCTTACGTCGCTTCCGTTGTCACCTCGCTCCTCTCCAAATACCGGTTCTTCCCCAAGCACCGAGCGTAACAGGTTGTTTCGGTCATTCAACCGCCTGGCCACAGCTAGCCTAAAATATCCTTCAATTCGGAACGAACATCGTCTGCCAGGTCGTCGCGTTTGAGCGCATACGCCAAGTTCGCCGCGATGAAGCCAGCCTTGGAGCCGCAATCGAAGCGGCGTCCCTCATAACGCAGACCATGGAAAGGCACCGAGCCTAGGGTCGCCGCGATGGCGTCGGTCAGCTGAATTTCGCCGCCCGCCCCTGTCTCTTTTTTGTCGAGATGGCCAAACACTTCCGGCTGCAGAATGTAGCGTCCTATGATTGATAGTGTAGACGGCGCATCCTTCGGATCCGGTTTCTCCACCAGACCGCTTGCCTTGGCCAACCGCCCATCGTCGCTATCGACATCGAGGATACCGTATTTGTTGGTCTGTTCGCGGGGCACTTCGGTGACGGCGACGATGTTGCCCCCGACGTCGCCATAGGCGTTCACCATCTGTGCGAGGCATCCCTTGTCGGCCAGCACCATATCGTCGGGCAGGATCACCGCGAACGGGTCATCGCCAACAAATTCACGCGCGCACCAGATCGCATGGCCGAGCCCAAGTGGTGCCTGCTGGCGGGTGTACATCAATTTACTTGGCGCCGGAAAATCACGAACGAGTTCAAGTTCCACGTCCTTACCGCGCGAAGCGAGCGTCTGCTCCAGCTCCACAGCGTGATCAAAATGATCCTCCATGATCGTTTTACCGCGTCCGGTGACCAGCATAATGGCCTCAATCCCGGCTTCTAGGGCTTCGTCGATGGCATAATGAATGAGCGGTTTATCGACGACCGGTAGCATTTCCTTCGGCATGCACTTCGTCGCGGGTAAAAAACGTGTGCCGAGGCCCGCCACAGGCAGAACCGCTTTTCGAATTGGTTTCATAAATGATCCTCTATTTTCGTCAGATAGTTACGACGTGACTTTCATATGGGGAGACTCGTTTCGCACGGCAATAATCCACAAAAAATTAATTGTGCAGTGCACAATAAAGTCTTGAAGTCGCGTTAACCATCTTTATATACCGCGTACACGTGAGTTTTGAGGGACTGTTCGCGTTTCGCCCGGGGTAGAGAATCGCGAGTAACTAGGTGGGGGAGTAGATAAGGAGAGGGTAAATCTATGACGAATAGACTTATGTGCGGCGCGATTCTCGCGATCGCAGCCGTCGCCTCGCTGACGCTCGCGCTTGGGGGTTCGACGGAACAAGCCACAGCCAATTCCATGAGCGAACCCAACAAATCGCTTTTCACTTCGACAGCCAATTTCATCCGCCACGACCTGAGCGAAAAAGACTCATCCGAGCTGCATTGCCTCGCCCTGAACGTTTATTGGGAGGCCCGGTCGGAACCCGTAGCCGGACAATTCGCCGTGGCCGCTGTGACGCTCAACCGCGCCAAAGATCCCCGTTTCCCGCAAGATGTCTGCGAAGTCGTGCGCGATGGCGGAGAGAAACATCGTCACCGCTGCCAGTTTTCCTGGTGGTGCGACGGCAAACAGGACACACCACTGGAAAAACGGGCCTGGAACCGGGCCGTCATGGTTGCGAGACTGGTTTACGCTGGTGTCATTGCCGATCCGACGGACGGCGCACTCTGGTACCATGCCGATTACGTCGAACCGACGTGGGCCAAGGTTAAGTCCGCAACGGCACGGATCGGACGGCATATTTTTTATGTTTATCCGAAGGCAACCGACACCGAAGTTTCGGCGATCAACGAAGGCGATATCCCCAGTACGCACTGAGGTCAGAAAAATCAGGCGTTATCCAATTCCTCACGGAGAATTTCGAGGCGCAGCCACTCGTCTTCGGCCTCACCAAGCGCAGTTGATTTCTCAGCAAGCGTCTTAGTCGCATTGGAAAACGCATCCGGGTCGCGCGTGAACAGACCGGCATCAGCGAGGGTCTTCTCCAGCGCCGCAATATCCTGCTGCAATCCCGCGATCTTGGCGGGCAGCGTTTCCAACGCGTGCTTATCCTTATAGGTCATGCGGGCCTTGGGCGCAGGCTTGGCGGTTTCCTTGGCAGGCTTTGGCGCCGCTTTTTTTTCCGGTGCCGGTGCGCGGGCCGCTTTCTCTATTCCCTTGCCCCGCTGCGCCACCATATCCGAAAATCCACCAGCATATTCCTGCCACTGGCCATCACCTTCGTAATTGATGACCGACGTCACGACACGGTCGAGAAAATCCCGGTCGTGGCTGACCAACAAGACGGTTCCCGCATAGTCGGCGAGCATCTCCTGCAACAGATCAAGGGTATCCAGATCGAGGTCGTTGGTCGGCTCGTCGAGGACGAGAAGGTTCGACGGCCGCGTCATCGCACGCGCCAGCATCAAGCGCCCACGTTCTCCGCCGGATAGAGCCGACACCGGCGTTCTGGCTTGCTCGGGCGAGAACAGGAAATCCTTCATGTACCCAATGACGTGGCGCTGTTCGCCGCCGACGGTAACGCTGTCGCCGCTGCCGCCGGTGAGCGCGTCGATCAGAGTCGTGCTCGCTCCCAGCGCCGCACGCTTTTGATCCAGACTGGCGATCTCGAGGCGCGTGCCCAAGGTCACGGTACCAGTATCGGGCGGCAACGCGCCCGTCAGCATATTGATCAGAGTCGTTTTGCCTGCGCCGTTGGGCCCAACGATCCCGATACGGTCGTTGCGGAGAATTCGGATCGAGAAATCTTTCACCACAGTGGTGCTGCCGAACGTCTTTGATATCCCTTCAGCCTGGATAACACGCTTGCCCGACGCCTCGGCGTCGCTGGCGGTAAGGTTGACGGTGCCTGTCTGACGGCGCGCCTCGCTCCGGTTCTTCCGTAGATCGACCAGTGCGCGGAGGCGTCCCATATTTCGCTTGCGGCGGGCCGTGACTCCTTTATGCAGCCACTCCGTCTCGGCGAAGATTTTACGATCGAGTTTGTGCCGCTCGGTCGCTTCTCGCTCCAAAATCTCGTCGCGCCAGGCATCGAAAGCGGAAAAGTCTTTATCCATGCGCCGAGTCCGGCCCCGGTCCAGCCACACCGTCGCCTGCGACAGGTTATCGAGAAAACGACGGTCGTGGGAAATAAGTATCAACGCCCCGCGAAAAGCCATCAGTTTCTTTTCCAGCCATTCAATGACCGGCAGATCCAAATGGTTGGTCGGCTCGTCCAGCAACAGGATATCCGGGTCCGGCGCCAGCACCTGAGCCAGCGCCGCGCGGCGCCGCTCACCACCCGACAGTTTAGCCGGGTCGGCATCGCCGTCCAGGCTCAACTCATCCAGCAACTGCCACGCCCGGTGCGGCGGATCACCGGGGGCAAGCCCCGCTTCGACCCAGTCGATCAACTTGGTCGCAGTCTCGAAGTCAGGTTCCTGCGCCAGATAACGGACCGTCGCATCCTGCTGGCGGACGATCTCTCCGCCATCTGCCTCAACCATTCCGGCAGCAATTTTTAATAGGGTCGATTTTCCGCAGCCATTGCGCCCGACAAGACATAGCCGCTCGCCCGTGGCGACGGACAGTGACGCGCCCTCCAGTAAGGGCGTGCCGCCGAAGGTTAGGCGAATATCGTTCAGCATCAGGACAGGCGGTGACATGAGCGGGTTGTAAGCTGCGGCTCGGCGCTCTTCAAGCGTCCCGCTTGGTAAGGCGCCGGGCAAAGCTTTCGCGGTACCAGACATAGATGCCGCTACCAACGACCATAGACGCACCGACAATGGTCCAAATGCTTGGCACCGCACCGAAGATCACGATACCCCAGAACACCGCGGCCACCACTTGCGAGTAGGTGAAGGGTGCCAGCATGGAAGCCTCGGCGGCCTGGAAAGCGCGTACCAGAAGATAATGCCCAGCGGCCCCCGCCGCCCCCGTCAGGACGATGAAAGGCCATAACCCCGCCGGCACCGGCTCCCAGATTACGGGCAGAAGAAACGTCAGCGCCACCGCCCCCACTGCGGTAGAGTAGAACGTCGTCGTCGCCGGATCGTCCTTGTCCCGAATGGTCCGCGTCAAAATCATATAGAAAGCCAAAAGTACCGCCGTGATGAAGGGCAGCAGCGCCCAAAAGCCCAAGACACCGCTGCCCGGCCGTGCGACGACGAGCACGCCCGCAAAGGCAATCAGCACGGCGATCCATCTGCGCGGGCCAACGTGCTCACCCAGAAACAGGCCAGAGATCGCCGTCACAAGTACAGGCGCCAAGAACTGGATCGAAGAGGCTTCGGCCATATCCAGGTGCTGAAGGCTGAAATAGAGACTGCTGGTGCCACCAAACAGACAGGCAGCGCGCACGAATTGCAGCCACGGATGGCGCGCCCGCAGAAATCCGACAGAACGCCGCGTCACCGCGTAACCGGCAAAAGTGAGAAAAGCATGGAAAAAATACCGCCCCCACAGCACGAGGAGCACCGGCAATCCAGCGGCACTCAGCCACTTGGCCAGCGAGTCCATGCCTGCAAGCAGAAATCCCGTTACGAGAACGAGCAAAATCGGTGTCAGCGGCGCCGATGCGGGGCGAGTCATCGTCAAAACGGTCTTCCCCGTGGTTGTGTTCTTCCTTAACTGCCACGCGCGGGGCCAAGGAACAACGGTGAAGATTTTCCGCCGATAGCCCTTCCACACGTCCCGCCATTACGGCACCATAGGCCGATTACAAACAGATGGGACCAGCGACTTCATGCCGACACCTGCAACCGTATCCGAAATCCAGAAACTCGGATCGGAAATCAAAACTTTCAAATTGGTAGCCCCTGGCGCGTTCAAGAACGCGACGCCGGGCGCGCATATCGACATCTTCCTGCCGAACGGACTGACACGCCAATATTCGCTCAGCGACTTCGACCCTATCGGTAATTGGGGCGTGATCGGCGTGAAGAACGAGGTGTCCGGCCGTGGCGGCTCGGCTTGGCTACACGCTAACCTGTCCGAAGGCGCCTCCGTCGATATCGGTGACATCCGCAATAATTTCGGTTTGGACGAAAACGCGCCTGGCCATTTGCTGATCGCCGGCGGGATCGGCGTGACGCCGATGGTCTCGATGGCGCGGCGCCTGACTGCGTTGGGTAAGCCGTTCCGGTTCCTGTATCTGGCCCGCAATAAAGCGGCGGCGGGCTTCCTGGATATTCTGAAAGAGATAATTCCAAGTGAGGCCCTTACTGTGCACTTCGACGATGCCGACGGGATCTACGACCTCAAAGGGGAATTGAGCCGCCTGCCTGCTGGACATCAGGTCTACTTCTGTGGGCCGGAGGGCATGCTGTCCGCCATCTTGGACCTGACCCGCGACTGGCCCGCCGAATGCGTCCGTTTCGAACGCTTTACCGCCGACCCGGCTGCGGCAAGCGAACCGGCGTCGGGGTTTACCGTGGAACTCGCAAAGACCGGCGGCTCGTTCGAAATCCCCGATGACAAGTCGATTCTAGACGTGCTGCTGGAAAACGGCCTCTCGCCGGATTTCGGTTGCACGGCGGGCGTTTGCGGGGCTTGCACCTGTGACGTTATCGAAGGCGAGGTCGACCATCGCGACTCGACCCAGACTGCCGAAGAGCACGATTCCGGCGGCACCATGTGCATCTGCGTCTCGCGGGCAAAGGGCCCGAAACTGGTCTTGGATCTTTAAGGCAAGTCGCCAGGCGTATCCACGTCTTTCAACACGCCCGGATCGTCAACATCAACGGACAGCACGCGCTCGGCCTTATCGCTCAAGACCGCGCGTGCACCTTGATCGCCGCACAACGCCCTGAGTGCGCCGAGATATCGGCCGCCGAAGATCACCGGATGTCCACGCCGGCCGCCGAACGACGGCACGGCGATATCCTTGCCGGTTAACGGCTGAAAACGGTCTATCAGCCCGGCGGTGGTCTCAGGCTTCAACGACGGCATGTCCGCGAGAAATACGGCAACGGCTTCAATATCGTCGGCAACGGCGTTCGCGCCGACGGCAAGCGAATTGCCCATCCCCGCCCAGGGTGTCGCATTGCGCTCGCACTTGACGTCCAAACCGTTGAGGGCGCGCTCCACGGCGTCGGCATCGTGGCCGGTCACGACGACCACGCTTCCCAGTCCGACGCGTAGCACGTTGCCGACGGTCACTCGGACCATCGGCTCGCCGCCAATGAGATGAAGGAGCTTGTTCTCTTCTCCGAAACGCTGCGAACGGCCCGCTGCCAGAATGATGGCGGCCGCATCGGCGCGGCATGTCATACGGCGAACCGCGCGCGATAGGTTTGCAGGACCTCCGCCACCAGCGAGATAGCGATTTCAGGCGGATTGCGGGAGCCGATAGAAATCCCCAACGGCCCTCTGATCCGGGCCACGTCATCTTCCGCGATGCCTTCGGCCAGAAAACGCGCGACACGCTCGGCATGCGTGCTGCGGCTGCCCAGCGCACCGATATAAAACCCGTCCGACGCCATCGCGGCGGTCAGCAGCGGCGCTTCCAATTCGTGTTCGTGGAATAGGGTGGCCGCGGCTGTCCAGGTATCGATCAGTTCGGGATTCAGAACTTTCGAGACTTGCGCCCCGGCAGCGGCTGCCATGGCACCGGTATCGTCCTCGGTAGTTACGACATGTACGTCGATATCCGCCGCCACGGCGACCTCCGCCGTCGCCGCGATGACCGGCCCCTTCCCCGCAACGACAAGCCGCAATCTTGGGCGATAGAGCCTGTCGAACCCTATATCATCGAAGATCAACTGCTGCCGATCACATTCTTCCGCCGGAATGACCTCGCTCTTGCCGGTTTCGATATTGCTTAACAGCCGCACCGGCGTGCGCGCCGACATGGCTTCATGGATCGCCGCCGCGTCGTCGTCGGCAAAGCCGACATCGATAAAGACGTCGATGGCACTGCCGCACGGCAACGCAATATCGAAGTAAGGCGAGTTGACGCCGTAGCGGATGGTGCGATTCTCGCCCGCCTCCATGGCTGCCTTGGCTTCTTCGACCAGCGCCCCTTCGACACAGCCGCCGGATAGGAAACCGATAAAATCGCCAGCATCCGATACCGCCATTTGGCTACCCGCCGGGCGCGGCCCCGTCGGCTCGACATTATAGAGGGTCAGTAACGCCGCGCGCTTATCTGCACGGCGCCAACCGATCAGCTCTTCCACAACATATTCAGAAAACCGGCCGTTCATCGTCCTGGATCGCTCCCAAGTCTAAGGACTGTCAGGACTGCGCCTCTTGGATGGCGCGCCATACTTTTTCAGGCGTCATCGGCATGTCGATATGTTTGACGCCGTAGTCTTTTAGCGCATCGCAGACCGCGTTGACTATAGCGGGCGGCGCACCGACGCACCCAGCTTCGCCCGCCCCCTTGACGCCCAATAGGTTCTTCTTAGTCGGTGCGTCTTCAAAATAACCGATCACCATACGAGGCATATCGTCGGCACGCGGCAACGCATAGTCCATCAGCGAGCCGGTAACCAGCTGACCGCTTTCGTCATAGACGATGTTTTCCAGAATCGCCTGCCCCAGGCCTTGCGCCACGCCGCCCATAACCTGACCGTCGGCAAGCAGCGGATTGACGATTGTGCCGAAGTCATCGACGACCCAATAGCCATCCACCTTGATAACACCGGTCTCGGGATCGACCTCGACTTCGCACGCGTGACCGCCATTCGGCACGGAGATAATATTCCGTTCGAATACACTGGAGACATTCATACATCCGGGCGCCAGATCATCCGGCAGTTGCGAAGGATCGTTCTGAGCATCGATGGCATCGCGCATAGTCATCGTATGGTTGGTGCCCGGCACAGAGAAACGCCCGTCCTCATAAGCTACTTTATCGGCACCGACTTCGAACCGGTGCGCGGCGATTTTCTTTGCAACTTCGATCACTTCACGCGACGTCTGCATGACGGAGCTACCGCCGACTTCCATGCCGCGCGAGCCGCCGTGTCCACCACCGAGTGCCGTCGCGTTTGTGTCCGCCTGGCGGAAAATGACGTCCTCGATTTCCAGGCCTAGCTGACCGGCCAGGACCTGCGCGAAACCGGTTTCGTGCCCCATGCCTGTCGAAGAGGTGCCGACGGAAAGCTCGACCTTGCCGTCTTCCAGAAACATGATCTTGGCCTGTTCTTTCGCGCCGCCGCCGGTGCATTCCATGTACATGCAGACGCCGAAGCCGCGCTTCTTACCAGCAGCTTCGCTTTTGGCGACCCGGTCCGAGTAGCCGTCGCGGTCGGTCAGGTCCAGCGTTTGCTGAAACACGACCGGGAAATTGCCACTGTCGACATCGAGGCCCATCGGGGTCTTGTAGGGAATTGCCTCGGCCGGCATCAGATTCTTTCTGCGGAGTTCGATCGGATCCATGCCGAGCTCGGCAGCCGCGTAATCAATGATGCGTTCGATTTGATAAGACCCTTCCGGGCGCCCGGCGCCCCGATAGGGATCGAGCGGACAGGTATTCGTGAACGGCGCGATGGCGGTGTAGTAGATCGCATCGAACTTATAGGGACCGCCTTGCGTTCTGGAGGAACCGCCGGTCGGCGTGAAGGGGCCGACAGTGGCGCAGAACGCGCCCAAATTACCGATCGTTTCCGTGCGCAGCCCGCGGAAGGTACCGTCGGCATCCAGCGCCAACTGCACCGTCGTCATCTGATCGCGGCCATGGGTGTCGGCCAGGAAGCTCTCGGCCCGATCGTTGATCCATTTAACCGGACGTTCCAGCACCTTTGCTGCATGCAGAATCAGGACCGGTTCCGGATAAACGGCGTTCTTTACACCGAAACCACCGCCAACGTCCGGCGCCACATGATGCAGGTCCTTCTTGCCGATCTTCAAAACCTTCTCGGCGATGATCTTGCGGTTTTCGTGAATATTCTGCGACGAATTCCAAAGCGTGTACTTGCCGGTCGCGCTGTCAAAAGAGGCGACGGCGCCGCGCGGCTCGATCGGCGTTGCCGTCACTCGGTTATTCCGCAGCTTCAGCGTGATAATATGGTCCGCTTCAGCAAAGGATTTCTTTTGCGCTTCCTCATCACCCAACTCAAAATCGAGGCAGATGTTGTTGGGCGCGATATCCCAAATCTGCGGTGCGCCGGGCTTGATCGCTTCGTCCTGCAGCACCACGGCGGGCAGGCTGTCGTAATCAACGTCGATTAGTTCCAGGGCATCGCGGCAGATGTCCTTGGTTTCCGCTACGACCAGCGCCACCGGCTGACCGACGTACCGAACGCGGTCGATAGCGATGGGATGAAACGGCGGTTCCTTGAGGTCGGACCCGTCCTTGAACGTCCGCACCCGGGATTGAGTCGGGATTGGGCCGTATCCGGCGGTCTTCCAATCCTCGCCCGTGACGATGGCGAGCACGCCGTCCAGCGCCAGTGCTTCTGACGCATCGATAGAGACAATGTCCGCATGCGCTTCCGGCGAGCGCAGCACCATCGCATGCACCATACCGTCGAGTTCGATATCGTCGATGTAGTTGCCGTGCCCGGTCAGGAAACGGAAGTCTTCGCGGCGGCGAACGCTCTCGCCGATATGATCGTGTGTAGGGGTACCGTCCATGTTCGATCCCTCCTTAGCCGAGTGCCTGGGCGACGGCGCGGCGTGCCATGACGCCCACCAGATGCGCACGGTATTCGCGGCTGGCGTGAATGTCGTTGTTCAGTTCGTCGGCTTCGACCAAACCGTCTTTGATCTGTTCCGGCTGGAACTTCTCGGTCAGCGCCTGCTCCATTTCCGCAACACGGAAAACGCAGGGACCTGCGCCGGTCACGGCGACCCGTACCATCGGTCCGAACTTGGCCACCATGACACCGACCAACGCAAAGCGCGTCGCCGGGTGCGGCAGTTTCAGATAGCCGGAACGCTCCGGCACCGGAAAGCGAACGGAGGTGATCAATTCCCCCTCGTTCAGCGCGGTCTCGAACATGCCCTGAAAAAACTTATCGGCGTCGATTTCGCGGCGGTCGGTAACGACGGTCGCGCCCAGGCCCAGCACCGCGCAAGGATAGTCCGCCGCCGGATCGTTGTTGGCGATGGAACCGCCGATGGTACCGCGGTTACGCACATGCGGATCGCCGATCCCGCCGGCCATATGCGCCAACGCCGGGATTGCCTTTTGCACGTCTTCGTTCGACGCAACGTCGGCATGCCGCGTCATGGCGCCGATTTCGATCACGTCGCCTTTCGTCGTGATACCGGATAGACCCTCGACCTTATTCAGATCGATCAGCGTCGACGGCATGGCGAGGCGCTGCTTAAGGACCGGAATCAACGTCTGTCCGCCGGCTAGGAACTGCGCTTCATCATCTTCACCGAGAGCAACTTTTACTGCGTCGACATCATTGGGTGTCTTGGTTTCGAAAAGATACATGGCTCAGCCCCGCATCGCTTTGGCGCCCGCCATAACGGCGTCGACGATATTCTGATACCCGGTGCAGCGGCAGATGTTGCCTTCAAGGCCGTGACGGACATCTTCTTCCGTCAGACCCGGCTTGTCTTTGACCATTGCCACCGCCGTCATCACCATGCCCGGCGTGCAGAAGCCGCACTGCAGCCCGTGATGTTCGCGAAACGCCGCCTGCATCGGGTGCAGGTTATCTTCCGTGCCCAGGCTCTCGATGGTATCGATCTCACTACCGTCGACCTGCCAGGCGAAGACACCGCAGCTTTTGACGGTCTTACCATCAACGGAAACGACGCAGGCACCGCACTGACTGGTGTCACAGCCGACGTGGGTGCCGGTCAGCTTCATCTGCTCGCGAATGAAAGTGCTAAGGAGCGTGCGCGGATCGACCTCTTTGGTCGTTTCGACCCCATTCACACGCACCGTAATTGACGGCATGTTTTCCCCCGAATATCTATTCAACAGTCACGGTTCCGGCACGATCATAAATAATGCACGCTTGCCCAAACCGCTCACTCGCTTTACCGACACTGGCAAAACGTGTGTTCAGTTCCTAAATCAAGATTGGTCATTTACGCAGACGTTACAAGTCCCGGAACAATGACATATTTCCCGGGAATGAACGACGAATGAACGCCGGAGGCAGAATATGAAACTTTCCGAGGAAAAGCGCATCGAGGCGCCGCGCGACAAAGTCTGGGCCGGGCTGAACGATGCCGATATCTTGGAAAAATCCATTCCCGGATGCCAAAGCCTAGAAAAAGTTTCCGACACCGAATTCAATGCCACCGTGAGCGCCAAAGTCGGCCCGGTCAAAGCAAAGTTTAAAGGCAGCGTCACGCTGAGCGACCTAAACCCGCCCGAGAGCTACCGCATCTCTGGCGAAGGCAAGGGCGGCGCCGCCGGCTTTGCCAAGGGGGGTGCGACCATCACGCTGACCGAAGACGGCGACGCGACGATCCTAAAATACGATGTGGACGCGGATGTCGGCGGGAAGCTCGCCCAGATCGGCGGCCGTCTTTTGGAAGGCACGTCAAAGAAACTTTCCGCCGAGTTTTTCGACAACTTCGAGAAGGCGCTTCAGGGCGAAGACGACGAAACGGCGGCGCCTGCCGAAGAGCCTGCGCCCGAACCCGCTGCGGAACCAAGCGCTGAGAAAGAAGAAACCATTCCCGCCCCGGATCAGGTGGACACGGTTAAGTCCGGCGCCGGCAACAAGACGTGGGCAATCATCGGCGTCGTAGCCGTGCTGACCGCTATCGCCCTGACGCTCTGGCGCTAACGTGAGCGGATCTGCCGGCAAACGTCTGCTGGTCGTCGCGCACGCACCATCCGACAATACCCGTATGCTCATGGACGCCATCATGGACGGTGCCGCGTCCGCTGATGCGCCTAGCGTAGATGCGCGCTGGGTAGCCCCTCTAGACGCCGGCCCCGGAGACGTCTTGGCCGCCGATGCGGTCATCCTCGGCACGACCGAAAATCTGGGCTACATGTCCGGCGCGCTGAAGGATTTCTTCGACCGCACCTACTATGGTGTCATCGAAGAAAAACAAGGCATGCCATACGCCCTTTATGTCCGGGCAGGCTTGGACGGCACCGGCACGATTCGCGGCGTCACATCCATCGTCACCGGGCTGAAGTGGCGGGAAGTGCAGCCACCCGTGCTGTTGAAGGGTGACTGGAACCCCGAGTTTGCCGAGACCGCACGCGAGTTGGGCGCCACCATGGCGACCGCACTGGACGCAGGCGTCATCTGATACCGTGCCGACTGGCCCCTTCGAAAATCCGGCACTGGCGCGAAAAACCTTCCAAAATCCATTGATCCCCACCGTCCTGGGCCGTCAAATACGTTCTGCAATTTTATCGAGCGGAGGAAACCATGAGCCGGATTGTTTATGTGAACGGAGATTTCGTACCAGAGGAAGAGGCGAAGATTTCGATCTTCGACCGAGGGTTTTTGTTCGCCGATGCGGTCTATGAGGTCTCGGCGGTCGTCGATGGAAAGATGATCGATAACGCCGGCCATCTGGCGCGTCTTCAACGCAGCCTGAGCGAACTGAAGATGCCGCCCCCCTGCTCCAACGAAGAGATCGAAGCCGCACAATTGGAGTTGCTCAAACGGAATAATCTGACCGAGGGCGTGATCTACCTGCAGGTATCACGCGGCGCCGCCGACCGGGACTTCAATTTCCCGAAGGACCCGAAACCAACGCTGATCATGTTCACGCAGGTTAAAAGCCTCACCGACAATCCGGGCGCCAAGAACGGCATCTCCGTCATCACCGTGCCGGATATCCGCTGGCAACGCCGCGACATCAAGACCGTGGCGCTGCTTGCGGCGTCCATGGCGAAACAAGCGGCGACCGAAGCCGGCGCCGGAGATGCCTGGCTGGTCGAAAACGGCTACATCACCGAGGGTAGCTCGAACAACGCTTTCATTGTCACCGAGGACGGCACCATCGTCACCCGACAACTAGGCACCGAGATCCTGCACGGCATTACCCGCAAAGCCGTGATGGCACTGGCCAAGCAGGAAAACCTGAAAGTCGAAGAACGGGCCTTTACGCCGGAAGAAGCGTACGAGGCACGTGAAGCCTTTTCGACCAGTGCGTCGGGATTTGTTACGCCGATCGTCAAAATCGATGATCATATCCTCGGCAACGGCGTGCCGGGACCCATCGCGGAAAAACTGCGGGAGCTTTATCTGAAACTGGCACGGGAGGGCTAGAAAAGTGCGACTAAAAGGCAAGACGGCGATTGTCGTCGGTGCCGGGCAGCAGCCGGGCGAAACCATGGGCAACGGCCGGGCAACGGCCCTACGCTTTGCACAGGAAGGGGCGCGGGTTCTTTGCGTCGATCTGCATCAGGAGCGCGCTCAGGAAACCGCCGATCTGATTCACCGCGAAGGCGGCGAGGCCGAGGCCTTCGGCGTCGATGTCACGGACGAAGACGCTTGCCGAAACGTAGCCGCCAAGGCGCACAGCCGCTTCGGTCGTATCGATATCCTGCACAACAACGTCGGCCGCTCGCAAGGTGATCGGATGTTGACGGAAATGGATGCGGACATGTGGGACGAGTTGATGACGCTCAACGTCAAAACCATGTTCCTGATGTGCAAGCATGTGTTGCCGATCATGCGCGAGCAAGGTGCCGGCGCCATCGTCAACGTCTCGTCGACATCGTCTTTGGCCGCACGTCAGACCGTGACTTACAAAACGTCGAAAGGAGCCGTGAACACGTTTACCCAGCATGTCGCTTGGGAGAACGCCAAATTCGGTATCCGCGCCAATGCAATCCTGCCGGGTCTTTTGGATACGCCGATGGCAATCGAACGCCGGGCCCGCGAACAGGGCATCGAGCGCGAAGTCGTCCGCGACAGCCGCGCCAAGATGGTGCCGCTGCAAACCTGCATCGGCAACGCCTGGGATGTCGCCAACGCGGCGCTGTTCCTGGCGTCCGACGAAGCCCGCTATATTACCGGCGTACTGGTACCTGTCGACGGCGGGCTGCTGGTCAAGGTGGGCTGACGCTCACGCGTTGCCGGACGGCGGTTCTACCCGTTCCGCCTGCTTCGCCGCAGCCGCCGCAGAGGCCAGCAAATCGTTCGCCAATTGCATGGTCACGTCCTCGGGTGCGTGGATCATCCGCGCACGCACCGCAAGCGCCATCGCCACTGCCTGAAGGACGTCGCCGTTCGAGGTTTCGCCGCAAACGGCGATATCCTTGTCGACGGCCTCTAGGATGGCCGTCAGCATCTGATCGACGCGCATCGCCGACCCGGTATCATCGTGCAGCGGGAAGGTGATATCCAGGACATCACCGGTCGCCGTTTCCACGCGAAATGGCAGTGAACGCATCGTTTCCTCCGTTACAAGCCGAGGCCGATCATAACCGTAGCATAAAAGACGCCGATCAACCCGGCGGCATTCAGGCGCACGCTTTGTTTGTGCAGGGCGTCGAAACGTTGTTGTGCTTCCTGGTCGCCATCGTTGGCCTGATCCTTGGCACCGTTGATACGCGGCATCAGGCTTTGGCGGGCATAAAGCGCAGAAAGGGCGGCAATGCCGAGGCCGACGGCCGGGCGAAAGTCGATGGTCACGATGGCCATAGCTCCCGCCCCTGCCGCGACGATGATGTAGAGATAATAGATCGGAAAGATCGCGCGGATAATCTTTGCCGCGTTCGCCGCATCCAATTTCATGAAAATCTGCGGCGCGACGACGGCGGCGAACATCACCATGCCGCCGAGCGCCAAGCCGGCGAGGACCGTTCCGGCCATGGTCAAAAGCGTTTCGATGACTTCTCTCCCCAATCCGTTTCCGTGACAATGAAAACGTGCGCGCCCGGCGTCAATAGCGGCGCCGCCACAGGGGCGATGCTTTTCCTGTTATTCAGATTTTTTTCCGGTATTGTCCGAATATGGGAGAGCAATCAACCGACAAGACTCTAGAAGCCTGGATCGGCGCGCAGGTCCGTGAACTGCGGTCGTCATTGGGCATCACCATGTCCGACCTTTCGAAATCAACGTCGCTCTCGGTCGGCATGCTATCCAAGATCGAAAACGGTCAGACTTCGCCGTCCTTGGCGACGCTGCAGGCACTTGCCGGCGCCCTCAATATCCCCCTCGCCAGCTTCTTTCAGAAGTTCGACGACGCACGCGAGGCCAGCTACGTAAAATCCGGTGACGGGCTGGTGATCGAGCGCCGGGGCACGCGCTCCGGTCACGTTTATCAGCTTCTCGGCGCGCCGCTTCGCAACCGCGTCAAGATGGAGCCTTACCTGATCACGTTGACCAAAGACTCGGATGCCTATCCGTTCTTCCAGCATCCCGGGATCGAGTTCATTTATATGCTCGAAGGCCATCTGATCTACCGCCACGCCGATCACGACTACAACCTCAAGCCGGGAGATGCGCTGCACTTCGACTCCGAAGCGCCGCACGGTCCGCTGGAAATCAAAAAGTTTCCCTGCCGCTACCTCTCGATTATTTCCACGCCTGACAAATAGGAAATTTCACCTCAGGAAAAATAATTTCTTGAGGATGAAGCTTCGCATCTGTACCTTCGAACGAACTTCAGACGGAGGCGATACGTATGTGCGGCATTGTCGGCTTGTACATGAAAACACCTAAATACACTGGCGATCTCGGCCGGCTGTCCGCCGACATGCTCCATGAGATGCGAGAACGCGGCCCCGACAGTGCCGGCTTCGCGGTCTATGGCGAAGCCGAAGACGACGATAAGCTAGTACTGCTGTCGACCACCGGCGAGACCGACTGGGCGGCCTTGACCAAAAGTCTGACCGCCGCCACGACCATTGGTGCCGACGCACGTCCTATCGGCGATCATGCGGTGCTGACCATCGGCGGCGACGGTCAGACGGCGCGGCGTTGGCTGATCGAAAATGCACCCGACGTCACCGTACTGTCACAGGGACACACAATCGAAGTCTTCAAAGGCGTTGGCGATCCCGACGTCGTGGCCGAACGGTTCGGCCTCTCGGCGCGCACCGGCACGCACGCCATCGCACACACCCGGATGGCGACCGAATCCGCTGTGACCACAGCCGGGTCGCACCCGTTCTCGACCGGCGCCGACACGTGCCTAGTGCACAACGGCTCTCTTTCGAACCACAACCGGCTGCGCGAGGAACTGCGCCGCCACGGCGAAACGTTCCAAACGCAAAACGACTCGGAAGTCGCCGCCGGCTATCTGGCCTGGCGCATGCGCTCCGGCGACAGCCTGGATAGCGCCCTTAAAACGGCGCTTCGCGACCTGGACGGTTTTTACACGTTCGCCATCGGTACCAAGGACGGCTTCGCGGTGCTGCGCGACCCCATTGCCTGCAAGCCGGCGGTAATCGCCGAAACCGACGATTGGGTCGCCATGTCATCCGAATTCCGCGCCATCGCCACCCTGCCCGACGTCACCCATGCCGAAATATGGGAACCGTCGCCGGCGAAGATCTATAGCTGGAACCGCGCCGCATGAGCGACACGCTGACCAAGAACTCAACCCTCGACCTCGCGGACATGACCGTCCGCGACATCAATAGCGCGCTCAAGACCGCCAAGAGCGGCAGCTTCACGGTCCTCAATCCAAACGGCGTGCATGCGCTTGCCTGCGGTCTGATGCACCCCGTCGACGTCACCATTAAGGGACATGCGGGCTATTACTGCGCTGGCATGAACAAAGAAGCCGATATCATCGTCGAAGGGAACGCGGGGACGGGTCTCGCCGAAAACATGATGTCGGGGTCGGTTCGCGTCAAAGGCGATGCCAGCCAGTCGGCAGGGGCGACCGCGCACGGCGGCCTTTTGATCATCGAAGGCGATGCATCCGCGCGCTGCGGCATTTCACTCAAAGGGGCGGACATCGTCGTCGGCGGCAGCGTCGGTCATATGTCGGCGTTCATGGCGCAAGCGGGCCGGATGGTCGTCCTTGGCGATGCCGGCGATGCGCTCGGCGATTCCATCTACGAAGCCAAGCTCTTTGTAAGGGGCTCGGTCGCCAGCCTTGGTGCGGACTGCATCGAAAAGGAAATGCGCGACCAGGATATCTGCGAGCTCTCGGACCTCTTGACCATGGCCGGTATGAAGGCCGACCCCAAGGCGTTCAAACGCTACGGCTCGGCGCGACAGCTATATAACTTCAAAATCGACAACATCGATGCGTATTAGTTTTAGGTTACACCGTCGTCCTGAACTTGATTCAGAACCCATTCCTGCCTCGGCAAGGATTTTGCGAGTGGACAATTGGACCCTAAATCAAGTTCAGGGTGACGCGGAGAGTGGACGAAAAATATGAAAGACACCCCACGCACCCTGCCCCGATTTTCCGCGACCTTCGATCCGCACACCCTGTCCGAGATCCGCCGCGCTGCTGAAACGGGCCTCTATGACATCCGTGGCGGCGGCACCAAGCGAAAGCTGCCGCACTTGGACGACCTCCTGTTCCTGGGCGCCTCCGTCTCGCGTTATCCACTGGAGGGTTACCGCGAAACCTGCAACACCTCGGTCGTGCTCGGCGACCGCTTTGCCAAGAAGCCGGTCGAACTGAAAATCCCGATCACCATTGCCGGCATGAGCTTCGGCTCGCTTTCGGCACAGGCTAAGGAAGCGCTTGGGCGCGGCGCCAATGCGGCAGGCACTTCGACGACCACCGGCGACGGCGGCATGACGCCCGAAGAACGCGGCCATTCCAAGACTTTGGTGTACCAATACCTGCCGTCACGCTACGGCATGAACCCGGACGATCTCCGCAAAGCCGACGCAATCGAAGTTGTTGTCGGCCAGGGCGCGAAGCCGGGCGGCGGCGGCATGCTTCTGGGCCAAAAGATCACCGACCGCGTCGCCGAAATGCGCACCCTGCCGAAGGGCATAGATCAGCGCTCGGCGTGCCGTCATCCGGACTGGACGGGCCCGGACGATCTAGAGATCAAAATTCAAGAGCTCCGCGAAATCACCGACTGGGAAAAACCGATCTACGTGAAGGTCGGTGCCAGCCGCCCCTATTACGATACTGCACTCGCCGTGAAGTCGGGAGCCGACGTTATCGTCATGGATGGCATGCAGGGCGGCACCGCCGCGACCCAGGACGTGTTTATCGAACATGTCGGCATTCCGCTCTTGGGCGCGATCCGCCCGGCGGTGCAGGCGCTCATGGACCTCGACATGCACCGCAAAGTGCAACTGATCGTTTCCGGTGGCATCCGCAACGGCGCCGACGTCGCAAAGTGTCTGGCGCTTGGCGCAGACGCGGTTTCTATCGGCACGGCGGCGCTGGTGGCACTCGGCGACAACGACCCGAAATGGGAATCGGAATATCAGGCACTCGGCAGCACGGCGGGCGCTTACGATGACTGGCAGGACGGCCGTGATCCGGCGGGGATTACGACCCAAGATCCTGAACTCTCCAAGCGCCTCGACCCCGTTGCCGCGGGGCATCGCCTCGCCAATTACCTCAAGGTTATGACGCTGGAATGCCAGACCATCGCCCGGGCCTGCGGCAAGTCGGATGTACGTAACCTGGAGCCGGAAGACTTGGTGGCGCTGACCGTCGAGTCCGCCGCCATGGCGCGCGTGCCGCTGGCCGGCACCGACTGGATACCGGGACGCGGTGGCTACTGATAAGGTGACACCACAAATATAAAACAGGGGATTTCACATGGCTAAAAATCTGGCGCAGATCGCGAAGCAGAAAGGCATTGAATATTTTCAGGTCTCATTTGTTGACCTGTTCGGCGTAATGCGGGCGAAGCTAGTACCGGCATCGGCGATCGCCGACATGCAGAAAGACGGCGCGGGCTTCGCCGGGTTCGCGGCCTGGCTCGACATGACGCCCGCCGACAGCGACATGTTCGCGGTCCCCGATCCCGACAGCCTTATTCAACTGCCGTGGAAGCCGGAAGTGGCCTGGCTCGCCGCCGATCTCTGGATGGATGGCAAGGAAGTCGACCACGCGCCGCGCAACACACTGAAGCGAGTCACAGCCGCCGCCGCCAAGAAAGGCTACGTGATGAAGCACGGGGTCGAATGCGAATACTTCTTGATCACCCCGGAAGGCGATGCCATCTCGGATGCCGCCGATATTCAGGAAAAACCCTGTTACGACATCTCGGCGCTGATGCGCCGCTACGACGTCATCAGCGAGATCTGCGACGCGATGCAAGCGCTCGGCTGGGGTCCGTATCAAAACGACCACGAAGACGCCAACGGCCAGTTTGAGATGAACTGGGACTATGCCGATGCGCTGACGACCGCCGACCGTCATGCGTTCTTCAAGTACATGACGAAATCCATCGCCGAGAAGCATGGTCTGCGCGCGACCTTCATGCCGAAGCCATTCGCGAATCTCACCGGTAACGGCTGTCACATGCACGTCAGCGTCTGGGACAAGACGGGGAAGAAGTGCCTGTTCGACGATAAAAAGGACGAGATGGGTATCTCCAAGCTCGGCTATCATTTCCTGGGGGGCATCCTCAATCACGCCCAGGCGCTCTGTGCCATCACAAATCCGACCATCAACAGCTACAAACGTATCAACGCGCCGCGCACCACGTCGGGCGCCACGTGGTCGCCGAACACGGTGACCTACGGCGGCAACAACCGCACGCATATGGTCCGCATACCGGATGGCGGCCGGTTCGAGCTTCGCCTCGCAGACGGCGCCGCCAACCCGTACCTGATGCCAGCGGTGGTGCTGGCGGCCGGTCTAGACGGTATCGCGTGCAAGACCGAGCCCGGCAAGCGCCTCGACATCGACATGTACACCGAAGGCCACAAGGTCAAAGGCGCCAAGAAGTTACCGCTGAACCTCTTGGATGCGCTCCGCAATCTCGAAAAGGACAAGGCCCTGAAAGCCGCGCTCGGCGAAGAGACCGTCGATGCCTTCGTCAAACTAAAGAATGACGAATGGAACGACTTCAGCCGCGCACTGACAGCGTGGGAGCGGACACACACGCTGGATTGTTAAGCGGTTGACTTAGCGGTTGGCGGCGATAATCAGGTCTGACGCCTTTTCCGCGATCATCATTACCGGCGCATTGGTGTTACCGCTGATCAGGCGTGGCATGACCGACGCATCCACGACACGCAATCCCTGAACGCCCTTAACCCTCAGCGCCGGGTCGACGACGGCTTTCTCGTCGCCCCCCATGCGACAGGTGCCGACCGGATGATACAAGGTCGCCCCGGTGCGGGCCGCATGTGCCAAAAGCGCTTCATCCGTGTTCGCTTCCGGCCCCGGCTGCAATTCCGCATCCACAAACGGTCGTAACTCGTCGGTCGCCATCAAGCTGCGCGCAATCCTCATCCCGGCGACATGCGTTTCGCAGTCTTCCGGCGCGCTCAGGAAATTCGGCGCGATATCCGGCGCGTCCGCCATCTCGGGCGTAATCGCGTGGATACTTCCGCGGCTCTCGGGCCGCAGCTTGCACGGACCGATGGTCAGACCCGGGAATTTGTCGAAAACGCGTTTATGCGGATCGGCGAATGTCGCATGCGCGATGTGATACTGCATATCCGGCGCCTCTAATTCCGGGCGCGTGCGCACAAAGCCGGCGACAATTCCCGCCGGCATGGTCAGCGCCCCCGTGCGGGTCGCGAAGAAACGCAAGGTTTCCTGTATCAGCCCAAAGCCGCGCGTCATCTGGTTAAGGCTCTTGAGACCCTTTAGCCGCCAAGACAGGCGCGATATGTAATGGTCTTGCAGGTTCTCACCGACACCGGCTAGATCGGCCAACACCGGCACGCCAAGAGAATGCAGACGCGCACCCTGCCCGATGCCGGATAGTTCCAGCAACTGCGGAGACTGCACGGCACCGGCGGCGACGATCACCTCGCACTTAGCCGTGATATCCCGCGTCTCGCCCCGCTGCATAATACGGACTCCCGTGGCGCGCCTATCTTCAAACAGGACCTTCTGCGCGAAGGCATGTGTCTTGACCGTCAGGTTCGCGCGTGCGCGCACCGGATCAAGGTAGGCGTTCTTGGCAGAGAAACGCTTGCCATGGCGCTGCGTCACCTGGAAGTACGAGAACCCTTCTTGGTCCTTGCCGTTATAGTCGTGGTCCGTGGCGTAGCCTAATTCACCGCCGGCGGCGATGACTTTGTCGAGCGTCGGATAGCGTACCGTCGGCACCGTCACGTTGAGCGGCCCACCGGTCCCGTGGTAATCGTCCGCCCCCTGTTCCCGGTTCTCCATGCGCTTGAAGAACGGCAGTACGTCGTCATAGGACCAGCCCGTGCAGCCCATCTGCGCCCAGGCGTCGTAGTCCATGGCCTGCCCACGCACGTAGAGCATGCCGTTGATGGCGCTGGAGCCGCCGAGCACCTTGCCGCGCGGCACTGGGATCGACCGCCCGGCGGTACGGTCGTCGGGCGTCGTCTGAAACAGCCAGTTAATAGCGGGATCGACCATGGTCCTCACGTAGCCCGCCGGGATATGAATCCAGGGGTTGGTGTCCTCACCGCCCGCTTCCAGCAAGCAGACCGTGGTGCGGCCATCGGCGCTTAACCGGTTGGCCAGCACACAGCCCGCCGAGCCGCCGCCGACAACCACATAATCGAATTCCATGGATTTCCCCGCTGCTCCCTGTCCCTTGTTTTCATCTTAACGACAGGACACGCGCTGAAAAACGCCAAATCCACGTCAAAGGCGCTCTTGCCGCTGGACAACCGCGGCGGCTCGGGAAACTATTTAAGCGTGACTCAGTAACACCACTCTGACCGAAAGCGCCTTCGATGACTCTCTCAAACGGCCGCAAGTTTCTCAGCATCCCCGGACCGACAACCGTCCCCGACGAGGTTCTGCAAGCGATGCACCGTCAAGCAGTGGATATCTACGGCGGCACCCATGGGGGCGAGCTTCTCGGCGTCACCATGAGCTGTCTCGCCGATCTGAAGAACATATTTCGCACCGAAGGCGATACCTACATCTATGTCGCCAACGGGCATGGCGCCTGGGAAGCGGCATTGTCCAACGTGCTCAGCGCCGGCGACAAGGTCTTGGTTCTGGAAAGCGGGCGCTTCGCCACTGGCTGGGGCGCCATGGGGGCGCAGATGGGGATCATCATCGAAACCCTCGCCGGCAGTTGGCAGCGCGCGGTTGACCCCTGCGCCGTAGAGAAGAGATTACGCGAAGATACCAATGGCGAGATCAAAGCGGTGCTGGTCGTACAGATCGACACCGCCAGCGGCTGCGTCAACGACATCCCGGCGATCCGTGCCGCCATCGACGCTGCGGGACACGATGCTCTGTTCATGGTCGATACAATCGCCTCGCTTGGCTGCATGCCTTTCGAGATGGACGCCTGGGGTATTGATGTCGCCGTCGGTGGCTCGCAAAAGGGATTAATGATGGTCCCCGGGCTCGGCTTCAACGCGGCAAATGCCAAAGCCAAGGAGCGGCACAACACCGCCGGCCTGCGCACATCCTATTGGGACTGGAGCAACCGTGATCTGAACGAGCATTACCGCAAATACTGCGGTACGCCGCCGGTACAGATGCTTTTCGGCCTACGCCAAGCCATGGACATGCTCATGGACGAAGGCTTGGAGAACGCTTGGAACCGGCATGCATTGCTGGCCGGCGCCACGCACGCCGCCATCGACGTTTGGCGCGAAGGCGGCGCCTTTGATTACAACATAACGGCACTCGCCGAACGTTCGCCATCCGTCACGACGCTGCGTACGGCCGACGGTGTCGCGCCGGACCCGATCCGTACGCTCTGCGTCGAGAAAATGGGCGTCACGCTGGGGATCGGCATCGGCGAACTTGGCGGCAAGGCGTTCAGAATCGCGCACATGGGCTATATCAACGCGCCGATGCTGATGGGCACACTGGGCGCGCTGGAGATTGCGCTGGATACCCTGGGCCTGACCAATGAAGAATCGACCGGCGGCGTTGCCGCTGCAACCGCCTATCTCGCGCAGGCGCTAAGAGAAGAGAATTAGGATGTTGCTTACTTTGAAACAGGCCGAAGATATTGCGGACGGCGCACTGCCCTTCGGGCGAGAGAAGGCGGGACTAGCGGTCACCGCCGGGTTCAAGTCGCCGAAACATTAGCTCCCGGCGGTAAATGGCCGGCAATCACCGCCGACAACGCTGCCAGCAATTCACGCTTCGGATACGTTTCCCGGTAGATCAGACGCACGCGCCGTAACGCTTCCGGGTTTTTCGCCGTCAGTGTCGCGATACCGGGCCGGAGCGTGTCCGACCCCAAGAG
This sequence comes from Rhodospirillales bacterium, assembly GCA_965216765.1. Taxonomy (GTDB): domain Bacteria; phylum Pseudomonadota; class Alphaproteobacteria; order Rhodospirillales; family Casp-alpha2; genus UBA4479. The sequence continues at coordinate 3,033,488 of OZ244199.1, read as the reverse complement.
GCAAGTCACGGGCAGCAGTGTCATCCCCTCACCCGCCGCGACGAGGCCGATCACGGTTTCCAAGCTCGAAGCCTGTGTATCCAGACTCGACGGCCGGGCGTTTCGGGACACCCCGCAGAGCCCCGCGATCTGATCGCTAAGACAATGCCCGTCCTTCAGCAAAAGCAGGTCCTTTGTATCAAGCTCGCGCACATCGACCTTGCGCTTCTTCGCTAGTTCGTGGCCAGCGGGTACGGCGACGCGGAACGGTTCATCGTAAAGAACGATCTCCGCCAAGCCCGGCATCGCGATAGGGGTGGCCGTCACGGCCGCGTCGATATCGCCCGCGACCAAGCGCCGTTCCAGATCGGCGGTCATGTCTTCGCTCAATGAAAGCGTGACCTTCGGCAATGCCAAGCGAATCGCCGGCAGGATAGAGGGCAAAAGATAGGGACCGATTGTCGGGATCGTGCCGAGCCGCAATCGTCCGGCTAGGGGGTCGGTATGGATGGCGGCGGCAGACTCGATTTCATCCGCGATCACCAACAGGCGCTTCGCCATCACGACGATCTCGGCACCGACCGGCGTCACGGCAACACGGCGGTTGGTGCGCTCGAACAGCTTCACGCCGAGTTGGTCTTCCAGCTTGATAATCTGTCCGCTCAATGCCGGTTGAGAAACGTTGCAACGCTCCGACGCGCGGCCGAAGTGTTCCTCTTCGGCGACGGCAACGACATATTTCAGATCGCGCAGGTTCAACGCATCCCCCTACATAAACAGAAGCTATGAAATCTTTACAAACAATATGCGGAATATATGCATGAAAACCTGCCAAAGAAAGGCCGGAACTTTACCAGGGGTGGTCGATCGTATTGGTCGATGGCGACACGCCCTTCGGGTAAAGATCGCTGCTGCCCCACGAGAAGAAGAAGAACACGGTCCATTCCTTCTTGGTCGAGAAGCCGAACTTATTGTCCGTCTTGCCGACCATACTACCGTCTTCGCGGCGATAGGCATTCAGCGCGATCTTGGTGATCCCGCGGCGTTCGGCACGCTTGTAGAGCGCCATCTCCGGCGTCGTCAGATCGCCCGTCAGCGGCACGGGAATGGTAACCGAGGGGAGCCCGATCAAGGTCTGGAAGTCGTCGGCCGACAGGGCGCCGGTTCTCGCCTCGACGATGACCTCCGCCTGATCCCGGCTTTGTGCGACCCGGCCCCCCAGTTCGAGCAGCCGCTCGCGTAGAAGTGCCGTCACGTACCCGGCGTAGTCGCCGGAAACACCCGTCGTATCAAGGAAAACCTTGGTGCCGCGCGCAAGCGGCAACTCCAGTTGAGCCACGGCATCGTCTGCAGCTTTGGTGATCAGCAGCTGCTCGGTCGCCGTATGTTCGGGTTGTGTAACCCTATTCCCAGAACATGCCGACACTAAAAGCGCCGTGCAGCCGAGAAGTAGGAGTGTCGTAAAACGCATTGTTTTTTTAGTCATTAAGGACGGCCGCTAAGGGCCGCACCCGGAAAAACGGGCTCGTCGGGACAAGCTGAAGCAAATCGCCCAGCTTGTCCCGTGACTTGTCAGTGACTTGTGATCAGCCCGCCTTCAATTCAAGGCGTCGCCCATGAAGGACCGGCTCGGTGTAGCCGTTCGGCTGCTCGCGGCCTTTGAACACAAGATCGCAGGCCGCCTGGAAAGCAATGCCATCAAAGCCCGGTGCCATCGGCGTATATTCCGGGTCGCCCGCGTTCTGACCATCGACCACCGCCGCCATGCGCTTCATGGTCTCCATCACCTGATCTTCGGTGCAGATACCATGATGCAGCCAGTTGGCGATGTGCTGTGATGAGATCCGCAGCGTCGCCCGGTCTTCCATGAGGCCGACGTCATTAATGTCCGGCACCTTCGAGCAACCGACACCCTGATCGACCCAGCGAACGACATAGCCCAGGATCCCCTGCGCGTTGTTGTCCAACTCGGCCTGGATATCTTCCGGCGTCCAGTTCGGGCGTTCAGCGACGGGATAGCTCAGGATGTCGTCGACGTTGGCGCGTTCCCGAGACTTGATCTGATCCTGAACATCCGAGACCAGCACCTGATGATAGTGCGTGGCGTGCAGGGTCGCCGCCGTCGGCGACGGCACCCACGCCGTATTGGCGCCGGCTTTCGGATGACCGATCTTTTGCGTCAGCATGTCAGCCATCATGTCCGGCGCGGCCCACATGCCCTTGCCGATCTGCGCTTTGCCCTTGAGCCCGCACAGCAGGCCGGTATCGACGTTCCAATCCTCGTAGGCGGCAATCCACGCGGCGGCCTTCATGTCGGCCTTTCGGATCATCGGCCCGGCTTCGAACGAGGTGTGAATCTCGTCGCCGGTACGATCGAGGAAGCCGGTATTGATGAAGGCGACCCGTTCCTTGGCGGCGCGGATGCATTCCTTGAGATTGACCGTGGTGCGGCGTTCCTCGTCCATGATGCCCATCTTCAGGGTGTTGCGAGGCATACCGAGTGCGTCCTCGACGGCGGCGAACAGTTCCGATGCGAAGGCGACTTCTTCGGGGCCATGCATCTTCGGCTTCACGATGTACATGGAACCGGTACGGCTGTTGCGATAGCGGCCCTTGCCATCAATGTCGATCTTGGCGATGGCGGACGTGACCAGAGCATCGAGGATACCTTCCGGCACTTCATTGCCGTCGCCGTCCAGCACCGCCGGCGTCGTCATCAGATGACCGACATTACGGACCAGAAGCAGCGAACGGCCGGCCAGAGAAACCTCACCACCGCCCGGCGTCGTGTACTTGCGGTCCGGGTTCAGTTCGCGGCTGACCGTCTTGCCGCCCTTCTCGAAGCTGGCCTTCAGGTCGCCCTTCATAAGGCCGCACCAGTTGGCGTAGACCAGCGCCTTTTCCTCGCCATCGACTGCGGCAACGGAATCCTCGCAGTCCATAATCGTGGTGATGGCCGATTCCATAATGATATCGGCGACGCCCGCCGGATCATCTTTTCCAATCGGGTGACTGCGGTCGATGACGAGTTCGAAATGCAGGCCATTATTGACGAAGAGAATCTTCTCGGGCGCATCTTCCGAGCCGATAAAGCCGGCCAGGCCTTCGGCGGTCTCGAGGCCGGTTTTATCGCCGGACGACAGCGCAACAGAGAGGGAACCGTTCTCAATGGCATAGGACGTGGCGTCCGTGTGGCTACCCGACGCCAACGGCATATTGTCGTCTAGGAACTTACGCGCCCAGGCGATAACCTTGGCACCGCGCGCCGGATTGTAGCCTTTGACGTCGCCGTCGGCCGGATCAACCGGGATCGCATCGGTACCGTAAAGCGCATCGTAGAGGCTGCCCCAACGCGCATTCGCGGCGTTCAGGGAATACCGCGCGTTCGTCAGCGGCACCACAAGCTGCGGCCCGGCGATGGTCGAAATTTCCGGATCGACATTGGCCGTCTGCACGGCGAAGTCATCGCCTTCAGGAACCAGATAGCCGATCTCTGTCAGAAAAGCCTTGTAGGCGGCAAAGTCGGTATCCTTGCCTTTGTGTTGCAGGTGCCAGGCGTCGATCTTCTCTTGGAATTCGTCGCGCTTTGCCAGCAACGCTTTGTTCTTGGGCCCGAGTTCCGCGACAAGTTTGCCGAATGCCGACCAAAAAGCGTCGTCGTCCATGCCGATCGCCGGCAGAACCTCGGTTGCAATGAATTTGTGCAGTGTCTCTTCCACTTGCAGGCCAGATGCCTGAATCCGGTTGGTCATGATGCTCCTCTTCGGTTTCCCGGCGCCCCTTGCTATTTCGCCGGATTGCACGCCGCCCCTTGGCGCGTCCCGGTAATATAGGCGTCGAAGCCCCTTTTACCAGTTTTTTGCCCTATGCGTCGCCAGTCGGCAGATCGATCCCGGTCAGCGCCTGGAACACTTTGACGACCGCCGCATCGTCTTCGCGGCCCAGGCCCATGCCCTTGGCGGCCAGGAATTGTTGATGCGCGGCGGCTGACAACGGCAAGGGGAAGCCCTCCCGCTTGCCCGTTTCCAACACAATTCCCAAGTCCTTGACGAAAATATCGACGGCGCTTTTCGGTGTGTAGTCGTTCTCCAGTACATGCGGCACGCGGTTTTCGAACATCCACGAATTGCCCGCCGACGCGGTGATGACCTCGAACACTGACTCGGCGGAGAGTCCCGACTTGATACCGAGCGCCAAAGCCTCCATCGCCGAGGCGATATGAACCCCGGCCAAAAGTTGGTTGATCATCTTCATGTTGGATCCGGCGCCGGCGGCATCGCCAAGGCGGAACACCCGCTCGGCGATAACGTCGAGCAACGGCGCCGCGCGGTCGAACGCCGCCTCGGATCCAGATGCCATAACCGACAAGGAACCCTGCATGGACTTTGCGCCACCGCCCGAGATCGGCGCATCCAGATATAGCACCCCCGCATCCTCGACCCGCGCCGCGAGGTCGACGGCGAATGCCGGCGGCACGGTGGCGCAGCCGAGAACGACACTCCCCGGCTTCATATGTTTGAGCGCACCTGCCTCGCCCAAAAGCACGCTTTCCGTCTGCTCTTGATTGACGACCACGACGGCCAACGCATCGGCATCGGCAGCAACGTCGGCCAACTGCTCGGAAGCGGCACCGCCAGCTTCCTCGAACTTCGTCCGAGCGCCTTCGCTGATATCGCACCCGGTCACGGAAAGGCCACCTCTAAGTGCGGAAACGGCAATTCCCATCCCCATCGTGCCCAGTCCGGCCACGGCGACTTTGTAATCCGGCATCGTTTCTCCCCCAAGGTATCGGAAAATCGGAACCCGGTGACGATGATGGGCGGTCGAACCGGCGCTGCCAAGGCCGATGCCGCCGGTTCGGCTTTTCTCTTATCCAAGAAAACGTTATCGTTTGTCCGAGTTTTGGAGAAAATGATGTCCGACACCAACGAACCGGTCGTCGTCAAAGCGTTCGCGCTCGTCGAAGCGATCCTTGCCGCCAATCGTCCTCTGTCGCTGCCGGAACTGGCGGAAGCCTTGGGCCGGCCGAAGCAGACGGTCCACCGTACGGCCCGTCAGTTGGAGGATCATGGTTTTCTATTCCGTGAACCGGCACACGATCGCTACGCCATCGGCCCAAAACTCATGGATGTGTCCCGTGACGTGCTGGCCTGGAGCACGCGTTACGCGCCACGCCATGCGGTTCTAGCGCGGCTCGTCGGCGAAGTCGAAGAGACCTGCAACGTCGGTATCCTGGACAACGATCAGGTGCTCTATCTGGATCGGGTCGAGAGCAACTTCCCGCTCCGCGCCGAACTGCATTCCGGCAGCCGGGTACCGCTGCACTGTACGGGGCTTGGCAAGTTGTTCCTCGCGTACCTGCCCAGCAGAACCCGCAAACGGACCATCGGCCGGCTGGACTTGCGATCCTATACGTCGCGCACGATCACCGATCCCGATGCCCTCGAAGCCGCCTGCGCTGAAATTCGCGCACGTGGATATTCGACGAACGAAGAAGAATATCACGAAGGCATCATCAGCGTGGCCGTGCCGATCCGTGGGGCGGCCACCGATACCGTAATCTCCGGCCTCGCCATCCACGCGCCGGCGGCACGGATGAGTATCGATACAGCCGTCAATTTGGTACCGACCCTGCAGCGCTATGCAGTCGAGATCGCGGAAGATCTCGCCGCCGAAGCTGACTGACCACCGTCTTTCTTAAGCAACGATGTTCCGGAACGTGAGATTGATGCGCGGCGTCGTGACGCGCTTCGACTTCGGGATCGCGTGCAGCCAATCGCGTTGACTGTCGCCCCGCATCACCAAAACGCTGCCATGCGCCAAGGTGATCTCGAATCCGGAGACATGTGCCGCTGCCCCGATCTTCGCCTTGAAGCGCATGCGCCGGGATGCCCCCAGACTAACAGAAGCGATAACCGGATTACTCCCCAGCGTGGCTTCGTCATCCGCGTGCCAGCCCATGGAGTCGGCGCCGTCGCGATAGAGATTAAGCAACACGCCGTTAAACGCGGCACCGCTCAATTCTTCGACCGTGCGTTTGATATCCACCACCGCGGGCAGCCACGGCACCGGCGTATTTTCCAAGCCGGAATAGGTATAGACAGCGTCGCCCATCCAGCAGGTTAGTCGCGGCATAGGCCGTTTCTTGCCGAACAGAACGATGCTCTCCTGACGCCATGGAGTGTCATCCAGCAACGCTCCGAAGATGGCGTCCGGATCAGAAAATGCATTTTCAATATAGTCGAAGTCGCCGGGATAGTCCGTCCAGGCAGCGGCCGAACTCAATGCAGCCCCGGTTTCTTGTAGAAATCGGCGCGGCTGGCACTGTCGACGACAACCTCCATGATCCGGCGGTCGCGATAGAGGGTCAGCGGTACCTGCGTGCCGGCGGGGCCGAGGGACCAGACGTTTCGGTAAAACGCGCACAGGCTCCCGACGGGATTACCCGAGACTTCAAGCACCAGATCACCCGGCTCAATCCCGGCATTTGACGCCGGGCCACCATCCCAAAGTCCGGCGACCACCACCTTGCCGGCGGTCTCGGCCGAAAACAGTCCGAGCCACGGCCGGGGCGGCGTCGTGCGGCTGCCGTGCGACATCAGATCATCGCGGACGCCTGCCAGCAGATCGACGGGAACGATCATGTTCCCCTCGCGCGCCACGCCAGACTCGGAATCGTCATCGGCGTCGCTTTCTTGAACAAACAGAGATCCGATACCGCGAAGCGTTCCGTCCTGGCCGATCAGCGCCGCACCGCCCCAGAAAGGATGCGGTGGCGTGGTGAAGATGGCGCGGTCCAGAAGATATTCCCAATAGCCCGCAAACTCGCGTAGGCCGACAACCTCGGCGTCCACCGACTGCGCGCAGCCGCCATATCCGGCAATCACCGCGTGCTCGCCCATCTTCAGGTCGGCGGCACTCCCGATGGGTAACGGTGCTGCGGTCGGCCGCCCGAACATCTGCACGAGACCCAGACCGCTCTCGCTATCGACACCTATGACGGTTCCTTCGACGGCGGCGCCATCGGCGTCGATCAGCCAAACGCTCTCAGCCTCGACAACCAGATAACCGATCGTCAGGAACAGGCCACGCTCGTCAATCAGGACGGCGTGACCCGTGCGCTCCGCGCCGAGCGAACGCACCGTAAAACCGTCCGCGGGAATTTGCGCGCGCAGTAAGTAAACAGCGCGCAGCGAAGCCCGCAGATCGAAGTCGAATGCAGCCGGGACAGGCTGTAGCGCTGGATCGATATCGGGTAGTTGCTCGTTGGCCATTGTGTCTCCTTGCTATATATGTCGGACTATAACTCACGATTTCAATGTTTCGTGGGGGTATAGTTCTCGCTGCGAGCGGAGTATTGGAACATTGACGGAACCAACCGTCCGCCGCATGAGGGCGGATGATTTAAAAGACGCCTCGCAGTTAATGCGGGAACTTGGATACACCATCGAAGCGGACGAGCTCCGCGCCCGCACCGCTCAGATTCTCCGGCGCGACGAACATGCACTGATGGTCGCGGAAACCGGCCAAGGTCGTGTTGCGGGGTTGGTTCACATATACGTGCGTGCGGCGCTCGAAAAACCGGTCGAAGCGGTCGTGCAGTCTCTCGTTGTCGACGAGAGCTTGCGCGGCCTTGGGATCGGTGCCCACCTCATGGACGAAGCCGAGGCCTGGGCCAAGACACGCGGCATTACCTCGGTGGCGCTTTATACGCAGTTATACCGCGAAGACGCCGAAGCGTTCTACCTCAAGCGAGGTTATCTGGAGGCCAACAGGTCGCGCCTCATGCGCAAGAAACTTTGAAACTATAGAAAAAGTTTAAACCCGGTGTGACTGGCGACGAAGCCGAGCTTCTCATAGAAACGGTGCGCATCGGGCCGCGTGACGTCTGACGTCAGTTGCACCATATCGGCGCCGCGCTGGCGCGCACGCTCGATCATGCACTCGAAACACCAAGTCCCCATGCCCAGCCCCTGCAACCGGTCGGCAACGCGCACACTTTCGATCTGCGCGCGGGTCGCTGCTTTGCGGCTCAACCCCGGCATGATCGTCAACTGCATCGTTCCGGCAACGGCGCCGTCGTCCAAAACCCATAGCTCGTTGTTCGGATCCTGGTCGATGGCCTGAAAGGCTCTCTCGTAGGCGGGGTCGCCAGGTGCTTCGCGAGATTGTCCCAGCGGATCATCCGCCAGCAACGAAACGATATCGGCAACGTCTTCGGCGACGGCGAGTCTCAGGATGATTCCATTCCGACCGACAAATTTATCTGACACGCCTTCCTCCAACCCCATCAATTCTTATTCCCTTATCGGCTTCATATATCCGATGGCCGGCACGCTGATTTCAGGCAGCTTCCCGACGCACCAGTTTCCCAGGCCGCGCTGCCGTCCTGGATCCATTCTCCAAAACCAGATCGCCCGACACTATGACATGAAGGATACCCGCCGACGGCGTTGTCGGCTTTTTATAAGTAGCGCGGTCCAAGACCTCGGCGGGATCGAAAACGGTGATGTCGGCGACGGCGCCGACGCGAAGCACGCCCCGGTCCTTGAAGCCGAACACCGAGGCGGTCAGACCGGTCATCTTGTGCACCGCAGCCTCCAGCGAAAACAGCCCTTCGTCCCGCGCATAGTGGCCCAGCACCTTCGGAAAGCTACCCCAAAGGCGCGGGTGCGGCGCATCCGTGCCGGGGATACCGTCGGAGCCGATCATAGCGCGCGGATGTTGCAGCACGCGGCGAACGTCCGCTTCGTCCATGGCGAAGTAAATAGCCTGAGCCGGCTGCAGCTTCTCCGCCGCCTCGGCCTCGCTCAGCCCCCATTCCTCGGCAATATCGTGTAGGTACCAACCAGCGGTCAACGGGTGCGGATCCGAGGCGACGATCAAAACTTTCTCGGCAACCGAGATGCGCGTCGGGATCAGGGTCGTCGCGCTCGCCACATAGGGATAGACATCCATATGGATCGTCTGCCCTTCCGCGATTTGATCGATACGCGCCAGCGATTCCTTCGTACCACCCCAATTGGCGCGACCGGTGATCTTGTGGTGCGACAGCACCACCGGCAAATTTCCGGCACGGCCGATCTCAGCGGCTTCCTCGACCGACTCGATTAGATGCTCGGCCTCATCGCGCAGGTGCGTTGCATACAAACCGCCATGCGCGCCCACCGTTTCCGCCAGCTTTGCAAGCTCGGACGTCGGCGCATTCAATCCCGCCGGATACATCAGGCCGGAACTGACGCCGACGCAGCCGGCCTTCATGGCCTCGGCCAGCCGTTCCTGCATACGTTCGATTTCCATGTCGTTCGCGGGCCGTGCAACGTCGCCCCGCATCGCCTCGGCACGGAGCGAGTTGTGCCCGCACAGCATCGCCGCATTGACTGCCGGCATAGCGGCGGCAAACGCTTTGGCATAGTCGGCGAAGGTCGGGAAGGCATAGGCTTTCTTGTCGCCCAGCAGCGACATCGGCACCGGCATCTGCCAGTCGTCCGAGGGTGCGAAAGGCGCCAGACTTATCCCGCAATTCCCGGCGACGACGGTCGTCACGCCTTGGCTGACCTTGCAGTTCATGGCCGGATCGTCGAGCAGCGCACGGTCATCGTGGGTATGGCAATCGATAAACCCGGGAGCGACCACGGCGCCATCCGCATCGAGGCGATGGCCCGCCGTTACGCCGGACACGTCTCCAACCGCAACGATGCGCCCATCCTTGACGGCGACGCCACCGTTGAAGCCGGACTTACCCGTACCGTCTATGACGACGGCGTTCTCTATCACCAGATCGGCTTCGATCATTAATCAGACTCCTGGTTCAGTGACAGTAAAGAGACGAGCGGCATGGCGTCGGCGATATTGCCGCCGGACCGGACGTCGAAACTGCCGCGGATTTCATCGCGCGCCAGCTTACGCTCGCCATCGGCACTGCCATGCCCGCTGAAAACGTGCAGCCCGCCAGCGCAACCGGCGCGGCGTCCTGCCCCCATGTCGCCCGCGCGGTCGCCGACGATCCAGGACCGCGAAAGGTCGATCGGCAGGGCGTCCGCCGCCGCCAACAGCATACCTGGGCCGGGCTTGCGGCAGGAGTGATCCTTGATGTCATAGGGTGCGCGTCCGCCGTTGATATGCGGACAAGCGTAAACGGCGTTCACGAAAGCTCCGGCATCGGCCAACGCATCCAGCATGGCCTCCTGCACCATCACAAAGTCCGGCCAAGCGTATTTGCCGCGCCCGATTCCAGATTGATTGGTCACGACGACGACCGGCACGCCGGCGGCATTAGCCGCCGCGATAACCTCGGCGGCGCCGTCTTCCAGGCGCATATCTTCGACACGGTGAAGATATTGGACTTCTTCGACGATGACTCCGTCGCGGTCCAGGAAAAGGGCCGGGCGCAGCGGCGGCCCGGGCACGCGGGTCAGCACTTGGCGCCAAACATGATCCGGACCGATCTCGGCCCCAAAGGGCAAAGGTTCCAAAAGTGCCGTCATGATGAAATCCGCCGCAGTCTATTCTAATGCGGACAGAGTATGCGGCATCGACCGGTCTGACGCCAAGAGACGCCTTAAACGTTGAACTTGAACAGCATCAGGTCGCCGTCCTTGACGAGGTATTCCTTACCTTCCTGGCGTACCTTGCCGGCGTCCTTGCAGGCCTGCTCGCCGCCAAGCGAGATAAAATCGTCGTAGGCGATGGTTTCGGCGCGGATGAAGCCGCGCTGGAAATCAGTATGAATAGCGCCCGCTGCTTCCGGCGCTTTGGCGTTCTTACGCACGGTCCAGGCGCGGACTTCTTTCGGGCCTTGCGTGAAGAACGTGATCAGATCCAAAAGCCGATAGCCGGCGCGGATGACCCGTGCGAGGCCGGTTTCCTCGAGCCCCAGTGTTTCCAGGAACTCTACCTTTTCCTCATCGGAGCCAAGCTGCGCGATCTCTTCTTCAATCTTGGCCGAGATCACGACCGCTTCGGCACCCTCCGCCGCTGCTTTCTCGAACACACGCGCGGACTGGCTGTTACCTTCATGCGCTTTGTCTTCTTCGACGTTGCAGACATAGACCACCGGCTTTGCGGTCAAAAGCTGCAACATCCGGAACGCCTTGCGCTCGTCATCGGCAACTTCGAGCATGCGCGCCGGCTTGCCGTCACGGAGCAGTGCCAGCGCCCGGTTGCAGACTTCCAGTTCCTTAGCCGCCTCCTTGTCGCCGCCGCGGATGCGCTTGGTCAGTGGAATCTCGCGCTTCTCAAGACTTTCCATGTCGGCGAGCATCAGCTCGGTCTCGACCGTTTCGGCATCGGCGATGGGATCGATCTTGCCCTCGACGTGCGTGATGTTTTCGTCTTCAAAGCAGCGCAGCACGTGGCAGATCGCGTCCACCTCGCGGATGTTAGCGAGAAATTGGTTGCCGAGTCCCTCACCCTTGGACGCACCGCGCACAAGACCGGCGATGTCGACGAATTCCAGGCTAGTCGGCACGGTTTTTTCCGGCTTGGTAATGGCGGCGATCTTGTCCAGACGCGGGTCCGGGACAGTAACGCGTCCGGTGTTCGGCTCGATGGTGCAGAACGGGAAGTTCGCCGCTTCCGCCTGCGCCGTCTGCGTCAGGGCGTTGAACAGGGTCGATTTGCCGACGTTGGGCAGGCCGACGATACCGCAGTTAAAACCCATCTTAAGCGTCTCCGTTCTTTTTTTGTTTGGCCGGGTTGGGTGCGTCGTCCCCATTGGGGCGCGAAGAACTGTCCCCATTGGGGCGCGAAGAACTGCCCCCGTTGGGGCGCTGAGCGTTCGGCCTATTCGGCGTAATGCGCTGCGCGACCCGGCTCATAAAGGCCGGATCGTCACCGTCTAGGATACGGCCGATTTCCTCGGCGCATCCATCGACCATCGGCTCCAGCCATTCCTTGTCCGCCTTGGAGAAGTCCTTAAGCACGTAGTTCTTCACCTCGGCTTTTTCACCCGGATGACCGACGCCCATGCGGACCCTGGCGTAGCCTTCGCCCAGGGCAGCGTGGATCGAACGCAGGCCATTGTGCCCGGCATGACCGCCGCCCCGTTTAACGCGTAGCTTACCCGGCGCCAGATCAATCTCGTCATGGAAGACGACAATCTCCGCCGGCGGTATCTTGTAGAAGGCCGCCGCCGCCTGCACGGAGCGACCGGAATCATTCATGTACGTCATCGGTTTTAGGACAACGGCGCGCTCGCCGCCGATGGTGACCTCGGCGATCTCACCATCGAACTTTTTCCGCCACGCAGAAAGGCCATGGCGGCGGACGATTTCGTCCACCGCCATGAAACCGATATTGTGCCGGTTGGCCGCGTAGGCCGGACCGGGATTTCCGAGACCGACGATGAGAAACATCGTGGCTTTCCGAGCCGGGACCGATTAGTCCTCGGACTCTTCCTCTTCGTCCTTGGTGTTTTCCGCCTCGGTATCGCCCTCTTCGCCTTCGCCCTCTTCGCCTTCGTCTTCGTCGGTGTCAGAGATGACCGTCGGCGCAGCGATGGTCGCGATGGTGAAGTCACGATCGGTGATCGTCGGCTCGACGCCGTCCGGCAGCGCAATGGCGCTGATGTGGACGCTGTCACCAATTTGCAGACCGGCGAGGTCGGCAACGATGGTCTCCGGAATGCTTTCCGGCGAGCACATCAGCTCGACTGCATGGCGGACGACGTTGAGCACGCCGCCTTCCTTGAGGCCCGGGCAATCGTCTTCGTTCGCGAATTCCACGGTAACTTCGACGGCAAGACGCGTCTTGGCGCTGAAGCGCATGAAGTCGATGTGCGTCGGGACGCCGTTGATCGGGTGCGTCTGCAGATCACGGGCCAGCACCTTATACGTATCGCTGCCGACCGAAACTTCGTAGATATGACCGAAGAAACCGGGCTGGCTCATTTCCTTAACCAGTGCCACGGGGTCGACAGAGATCAACACGGGGTCTTGCTTGTTGCCGTAAATCACGCCGGGAACGCGTCCGGCGCGGCGGGTCGCACGGGCTGCCCCCTTACCGGCCCGTTCACGAAGCTCCGCTGCGAGTGCATGGGTATTAGCCATTTCACTTCTCCTACTATGGGACGGCCTCCAGGGGTGTCCGTCCACGCCACCCGGTTCGAACCTCCGAACCGGAATATCGACCGGCCAATTCCATAGAGGCAGGTAAAAAACCTAAGACCTATTCCATGGGGGCCGAAAAAACCTGCGGGCCTATCTCACGACGGCCGAAAAATATCAAGTCTGTTTAGTCGAACAGCGACGAAACCGAGCTTTCGAGGCTGATCCGCTGCATCGCTTCGCCCATCAACGGCGCCACGGTCAGCTGCTGAATGTTCTGCGCAACACGAACCGCTTCGGTCGCCTGTATACTGTCGGTGATGACCAGCTTCTCCAAAGGCGACGAGGTCACGCGGGCAACGGCGCCTCCGGACAGCACGCCGTGCGTCACATAGGCGGAAACCGATTTGGCGCCTTCCTGCATCAGCGCCACGGCGGCATTGCAGAGTGTGCCGGCGCTATCAACGATATCGTCGACTAGGATGCAGCGGCGGCCGTCGACTTCGCCGATGATGTTCATGACTTCCGACACACCGGCGCGTTCGCGGCGTTTGTCGATGATCGCGAGATCGGCGCCCAGACGTTTGGCCAAGCCGCGCGCCCGAACCACACCGCCGACATCGGGCGATACGATGACCAGATCGTCGCTGCCGCCACCGTTATCCTGAATGTTCTGGCTCAGCACCGGCTCTGCGAACAGGTTATCGGTCGGAATGTCGAAGAACCCTTGAATCTGACCGGCGTGCAGATCCATGGTCAGAACGCGGTCGGCACCGGCTTCGGTGATCAGGTTGGCGACGAGCTTGGCGGAGATCGGCGTGCGCGGACCAGATTTGCGGTCCTGGCGGGCATAGCCGAAGTAAGGAATGACGGCCGTGGTGCGGCGGGCCGAGGCGCGGCGCAGCGCATCCAGGGTCACCAGCAATTCCATCAGGTTGTCGTTCGCGGGGTACGAGGTGGACTGAATCACGAAAACGTCTTCGCCGCGCATGTTCTCTTCAATCTCGACGAACACTTCCATATCCGAGAAGCGGCGCACGCTGGCCTTGGTCAGCGGCAGGTTGACGTATGCCGAAATCGCCTCAGCGAGCGGGCGATTGCTGTTGCAGGCCATAATTTTCATAAGATATATCCGAACCCCGAGAAAAGCGGGCGGAACATATCAACGTCACCCTCGCCTGTAAACGTTTTGATGACGACTTTGTTAATAGGCCAAACCCGCCGGAGGGCGGATCTAGGGGCCGTTTTAAAGACTACTGGGCGGTGGCGGTGCGCGTCCCGGTATTTGCGGCAGTTTCACGTCCGGAAAGTCCGGCAGGATTTCACGTTGTCTACGGGTCTCGTCCGCCTCGCCGAAAAGGTCCTGGATGCCACGCACCGCGGCGTGCGAGACGACCTCGGCGACCCGGCCCCATTCGCCATCCAGGCTACCGGCGACAACAGTATTTTCCTGCACGGCCTTGCCGACCTCCTCGCCAGTCACAGTGCTCACCAGCCAGTTGATCCGCACGTATTGGCGGCCGTTGACCGGTTGCCCCGCATCGACATTACCTTGGATCACGAAGCCCGCCTGGCGCGGATCCTCGGAAATTGTCAGGTCGCGGTCGCGCAATGCGGACTTCAGCGCCGCCGTCAGCGCTTCGTTGCCGTTGCCGGGCGCGCCGATGACGGGCTTGATCAGGAACGCAGGCTGTCCCCAGCGAACCGGCGCGAACGCGGCGCCTCCGGGGCCTGCGGGACGCGCATCGCCGGGACGGCGAGTCTCGCTTTCCATATTCGGTGACAGGTTACTGAGGAGGCCGTCGTCTTCTGGTTCCGGCACGCCGCCTGGTTCCGGCACGCCGCCTGGTGGCGGTGCGACGATTTGGGTCCCCGGCGTCAGCGCACGAGGTGCAGTCGCCGCAGGCAGCGGCGCGGGAGCCATCACAGGCAGCGGCGCGGGAGCCATTGCCGGTTGCGGTGCGGAAACCTCAGCGTTATCGACCATGCCGCCGGACAGCAGCGACGGCAGTTCCTCCGGCGCGGCAGATGAGGTTTGCTGCGGTGCCGGTTCAGGCGCGCTCTGCATGCCTTCGGCGTGCACGACCTGACCATTGGTGCCGTCCGAAATGCGGGCGAGCGGCCCCTCCTGGGGTGGTGCGGGTGCTTCCTTTTCGGCCATCAATTGACGCTGCTCAATCGTTGTCATCTGCGACTCGGGCGCCGCCTCGGGTTCAGGCGCCTTGGCCGGTTCGGGTTCTTCCGTGAAACGGGCATGGTTCATGGCCGTCGCCGACGGCGGCCCGACATAGGCATGCACCATATTGACGATGTTCCGCGCCGCATCGTTGACGACGAGGTTGATGACTTCGACGGCGCCCTGCTGCCAAAGCGCGGTATCGACGACGATCTGCTGGCGATACGTCGAGACCAAGGTGCCGTAGGGGGCGCGGATCGACCAATCGATGATCATCCAGGTCACGCGATCGCGCGGCACCGCAGACGCCACGACACCGACGACCGACGCGCCCGCCTGGTTTGGTGCCCGCGCTAAGAGCGCCGGATGATCCGAGTCTCTGATCTCGGCGGCAATGGCATCGGCCAGGACGAGCGACGTCTGCAACGGCATGCCGTCCGGCGGCACCACGTAGACGATGTCGGAGGAATCCGCCATTCGCGCCGCCGATTCGCCGCTGAGCATCGCCCCGCCCGGACCACTGCCGCCCTTGCCGTTGGCGCACGCCGACAGCGCCAACGCAAGCACCAGCGCGGCACACAGCGCTTTCAGGCGGCGCGTAGCAGCAAACACCCGCCAAAGCCGGTAGGCGACAGAGAAAAGACGGTTTTCCACCCTTGGAATCTACCAGCCCTGGGGCCTGTTTTCAGTAAAAACGACGGGCGGGGGTATTCATTGCTATCCCGGCGGTGGCGGCGCGCGACCCGGCGTTCGCGGCAATTGCCGCGAGGGCGGCGGCGGCGTGGTGCTTCTCGACGACGGTGCGCCCAGGTTCGGTGCCCGTAGTTTCGACGGATCGTTGCGCGCAATGATGTCGACCACGCCGTCAACGGCGGCGGCGGCAACGAAGGCCGCCGTCTGCCCCCAGCGTCCGTCAAGCGAACCTGCAGGTACGGCGTTAGCCTGTTCCGCCCGGCCGACTATGGCACCGGTGACGTCACGGACACTCCAAACGATGCGGACCGCCTGTGCACCGTCTTCGGGGATACCGACCGAGATTTCGGCACTGACCGCGAAGGCGGCGACTTCAATGCCTTCCGCCATCTTCAGCCCGTGCCCGCCCAAGGCGACGATCATTGAGCGCCTGAGTGCCGAATTGCCGTCGCCGGGTGCGCCCGTAACGTCGGTGACGTAAACGCCACGCTTGCCCAACAGCCGGTCCGTGCCGGCGTCGTCGAACCGTTCGCCGAGGATCGCGCGCGCAGCCCATTCGCCCGCTTGGCGCCCGATTTCGTCGAGCAGGTCCGGCGCGCCGTAGTCCCATTCGATCTGCGTGGCCTCGACTTCTTCGACATAGTTTGCGAGTACGTCTCCGCCACGCACGTCCAATTGCCAGCCGATGGAGATATCGGGTTCGTCCGATCCGGGGATCTGCTGCATGTGGACATGGCCGGTCAGGATATAACGACTTTTGTCGAGACCGCTGAGCGCCGCCGGAATCTCGTACTCCCGTTCGAGCTGTTTGGCGACCGCGCGCGCTAAGAGTTCGCCCATCGGACGTGTCGTACCACTGAGCGGTTCAACCTCGATGGTATCCAAGGAAATGTTCCGTGCCAGCGGTTTCGGGACTTCTCCTTGATCCCGCCCAAAGGGCCGCGGCAACGGCCCACAGGCGGCGACCGCAACGACAAGCAGAAGCGTGGCCATCAGCCTCGCCTTCATGCCGAACCGGCCCCGATGACACAGGTCGCCAGCAGGCCCAGCAACATCAACAACATAAAGATGACCATGTGCGGCATCTGCTATGACAGCGCAATCGCGGAAAGCATGCGCCCGTAGTCGGGCTCGCCCTTATGCGTGGCACGGCGATAACTGAAGAAACGCTCCGGGTCCGTGTACGTGTCCAATGCCAACCAATCCACGGTGCCAAGGCCGAGATTACCGAGCCTGTCGTGCAGGTAGCCGCCCAGGTTGAACTGAAACTTGTCCGGCGCCCCCCCTTCACGGAAAAAACGGGAATTGCCTTGCGCCGCTTCCATGAAGGCGGTGCGGAACTCGCCGCCGACCTCGTATGACTCTTGGGCAATACAAGGGCCGACGGCGGCGACAATCCGGTCCTTGCGCGCGCCGGCATCGGACATCGCTTCGACAACGGCATCGCAGACACCGCCGAGCGCGCCTTTCCAACCGGCATGCGCGGCGCCGATAACGCCTGCTTCGGCGTCGGCGAAAAGCACCGGCGCGCAATCGGCGGCAAGCACCCCGAGCGCAATTCCGGGCTTGGTAGTGACCAACCCGTCCGCGCGCGGTTGTTCACTAACCGACCAAGGTGTCTCGACCAAGACCACGTCGGCAGAATGAATTTGATGCACCGTGACAAGCGCATCGGGATCGACTTCGAGTGCCGCCATGGCACGGGCCCGGTTTGACATCACGTTGGCACGGTCATCATCCGAACCCGGGCCGCAGTTCAATCCCTTGTAAATGCCGGTGCTCACGCCGCCCAGACGGGTGAAGAACATGTGCCGGATGCCTGAAAGGCCCTGGAGGGATTGTGCTGTAATCATGCGCGGATTATCGGTGAAGTCACGATGCGATGAAAGCATCCCTGGACAAAATCGTAATCATATTCTATTTTATGAATATAATATAAGCGATAACGCATGGAGAACCCGATGCAAACCATCACCCCACAAGAAGCTGCTGAACGTCTGGAATCCGGCAACGGTGTCGTGATCGACATTCGCGGCGCCGATGAGTTCGCGCAAGGTCACATCCCCGGCGCCATTCATCTGGAGGCCGACCGGATCTCCGATGACACCGCTTCGAAACTGGCGGCACTTAAGCCGATATTCGTCTGTGCCTCCGGACAAAGGACCTCGATGCTGGTGTCGCGCCTAGACGGTGCGGCCGGCACTAACGCCGCCTATATCAAGGGCGGCCTCGGCGCCTGGACGGCGAGTGGGCAGAAAACCACAGCTTCCGCGACGGGGTCGTCAGTGCCGAGCCTTCAGCGTCAGGTGCAGATCACCGTCGGGATCATGCTCGTGGTAATCTCGACGCTCGCTTACACGCTTTGGCCGAGCCTCATCGTTTTGGCCGGCGCCATCGGCCTTGGCCTCTTGGTGGCAGGTCTGACCGGGACGTGTGCCTTAGCGGCGGTCTTGATGAAGATGCCGTGGAATCAGCCTCGGCGTACCGGCAACGGCACCGTTGCCCGCGCTTAATCGTTCCGGATTGGGGAGTATCTGATATGACTAAGAACGTTGGTGGAGTTGACCGCATCTTGCGAATCATCGTCGGATTGGGACTGATCGCTTTTGCCCTGTTCGGCACGCACGAACTGGCGCCCTGGGGCTGGATCGGTGTCGTTCCGCTCGGCACCGCGCTGATCGGCTGGTGCCCGGCGTATCTGCCGTTCGGCATCAAAACCTGCAAGACCACCTGACCGGTCTATAGGCGCACTTCTTCGAAACCAGGTGGCGCCGGTGCATCCTTGCCGGTGAGCGCCAGCACCTTGAACAGCCTGCCCATGGCGTCGCCGTCGACGAGACGGCGGCGGGCCGTAGCGATCTCCAGCGCCTGACGTTCCTCGGCGTTGGCGAGCAAGGCTGTCGCACGTGCGCCGATACCGAGATGCTCTAGAAAAATACCCTGCGGCAACACGTTCCAAGCCCGTGCGCCGGCGGCCTCGGCAACCTCGGCAACGGCGGTGAAATCCACATGTGCCGTGAGATCAGCCTCGCCGGGTTCCGCCAACGGGTCCGCGTAGCCGTGCCCCTGCACAGCTTGTAGCGTATCACCGACACCCGGCCGGGCATGACCATAGTCCGCAAAAAGGACGGCGCCGCCCTGCTCGGCGATGCGCTTGGCGACGCCCGTGACGACCGATGCGGCGGCCGGTGACATCTCGACGATAGCACCGACGACGGCATGCCGGGCATGGGCCGGCAAAGCACCCGCATCGACCGGCGCGCCGGGCACGAAGACAAAGTTGCCATCCGTATGGCCGACCGCGCGCTCGTACCAGCCGTTCTCGAAAAGCTCAAACTGGCGGATCGGCAGCGCGTCCAGAAATTCGTTGGCAACGGCTATCACGGGGCCGGACGGCACGTCGCCAAATTCGGCATGCCACGTCACCGGCGGCGCGGCACCGGCCAGGGTCTTCCGCTGTCGCCCGGCCAAAATGGGGCTGGTTTCGATCATGTGCACATTGGCGGCTTTCAGAAATCCTGGCACGCCCGAGGCGGCGCGCAAAAGATCGCTCATCAACGTGCCGCGGCCTGGCCCCATCTCGACCAGATTGAACGCACCGGGCGCGCCCATCTGCTGCCACACCACGGCGCACCAAAGGCCGATCAGTTCACCGAACATCTGACTGATCTCGGGCGCCGTCGTGAAATCGCCGCCACGGCCCAGCGGATCGCGTGTCATGTAGTAGCCGTGTTCGGGATCGGCGAGACACGATGCCATCCATTCGTCCACCGGGATCGGACCGAAGGCTTCGATTCTCTTACGCAATTGCTCGCTGAGGACTGACATCAAACTATCTATAACCCGGTGTTATTCCCGCTCGGGCGGGAATCTATCATCGACCAATTTAGACCCTCGCCTCCGCGAGGATGACAATATTTGAAGATTGGCGACTCTACGCGGCCGGAATCGGGTCACGCTTCATGGCGCGGAGAGCAAAATACACCCCGACCGCGATCATCGGTAGCGACAGCCACTGCCCCCACGTCGTACCGAACGCCAGGAATCCGATATAGGCATCCGGTTCGCGAAAGAACTCGGCAATGGTGCGGGCGATTCCGTATCCGGCGATGAACACCCCCATCAGAAATCCCGGGCGGCGACGCAAGGTTTCGTTCCGAGACAGCACGAACAGCACGGCGAACAGCAAGGCTCCTTCCAAGAGCGCTTCGTAGAGTTGGCTCGGATGGCGCGGAATGCCACCGCCGTTCGGGAACATCACAGCCCATGCGACGTCCGCCGGTCGGCCCCACAACTCGCTATTGATGAAGTTGGCGATGCGCCCGAAGAACAGGCCGATGGGTGCCACGCAGGCTAGCATGTCTCCAAACCGCAATGGACTAATGTCACGCTTGCGGCAAAACAACCAAGCCGCCGCCACGACGCCCAGGAAACCGCCGTGGAACGACATCCCGCCTTCCCACAAAGCAATGATCTTCGCCGGGTTCGCCATGTAATAGTCGAATTGATAAAACAGCACGATACCGGCACGCCCGCCAAGCACTACGCCGAGCGTCGCCCACACCAGGAAATCGTCGACGGCCAAGGGTTTGCACACAGCCGGCGGTTTCTGCACCAGTCTCTTCATATAGAGCCAGCCGAGCACCAACCCGGCGATATAGGCCAGCGAGTACCAGCGGATCGCCACCGGGCCGACGGCGAAGATGATGGGGTCTATGCTTGGAAACGGAAGTGCAAAAAACATTGCCGATGCGCGCTCAGCGATACGGATCGTCGTTGGCGAGATAATTCCGGACGTAACGCGCGATACCTTCTTCAAGCGGCGTGAATTGGCCTGGATAGCCGGCACCCTGAAGCCGTGTCATGTCGGCTTCCGTGAAGTACTGATACTTCTCGCGGATGTCTTCGGGGGTCGGGATATATTCGACTTTGAACGGCTGATCCAATGCGGCATAGACGGCCTTGGCCAGGTCGGCGAAGCTGCGCGCCTTGCCGGTACCGAGGTTGAAAAGCCCCGACACGGACGGGTTCTTCAAAAGCCATAGAACCACGTCGGCACAGTCTTCCACATAGATGAAATCGCGGAGTTGCCCACCGTCGGCGTAATCCGGATTGTGCGATTTAAACAGACGGCAGGTTTCGCCGGCGGCGGCAATCGGCTGGATTTGCGACACCACGCTGGACATGCGCCCCTTGTGGTACTCGTTGGGGCCATAGACGTTGAAGAACCGCAGGCCCGCCCATTGCGGCGGCCCATTGCCGCCGACACCATGACCCAGCCTGTCCATGACCCAGCGGTCGAACAAAACCTTCGACCAGCCATATGCATTCAACGGCCGTAGCGCCGACAAGGCTTCGGCGGTCATCAGGTCTTCGAAACCGCGAGAGCCGTCGCCGTAAGTCGCCGCCGACGATGCATATATGTAGGGTTTCTTGTGCTTCTCGCACCAACGCCAGAGATCGCGGCTGAGACGGAAATTGGTGTCGACGATCAGGTCCGCATCGCGCTCGGTCGTTGCCGAGATCGCGCCCATATGAATCACCGCATCAACGGTGTGCTGATAATGTTCGAGGAATTCGAAAAGGTTCGCCGGATCGACGATATCATAGAGGCACCGCTTGGCGATGTTCCGCCACTTGTCGCCATCGCGCAGCCGGTCGCAGATAACCAACGGCCCCATGCCTTCGGCCTCCAGCGCCGCGGCAATGTTAGACCCTATGAAACCGGCGCCACCGGTAATGACGTACATGAGGCTCTCCGTTTCCGTCCCTGCCCGTCCTTATAGGCCTCCGAGCGGGATCGGAGCAAGCGCCGCCACGCGACGCGTTGACGGCTTGCGCCGCCCGCGCGCACGGCCCATATTCCGGGGAGATTCAGGAGGATGCGATGCAAACGCAAAGCAAACTGTTCGACGATCTGGCGAAAGTCGCCAACGGTGCCGTTTCGACGCTGATGGGCATGAAGGACGAGATCGACATTCTGGTGCGTCAGCGCGTCGAGAAATTCCTCGCCGGCGCCGATCTGGTGCCGCGCGAGGAGTTCGATGTCGTCAAGGCGATGGCCACCAAAGCGCGCGAAGAGAACGAAGCTCTCGCGGCTCGCGTCGAGGCCCTGGAAAAGGCGCTGAAGGCAAAGAAAGCCCCGGCGAAGAAAGCGGCAACGCGTAAAACGGCAAAGCCGAAAAACGCGTCCTAAAGTGTTATTTCCGCGCAGGCGGGGATCCATCGGGATTTAATGTACTGTGATCCGAATCCTCGGGGCCGCAGGAATGGCCGTATCGATGTCGTTTTCGGCCTCTACCGCCTATATCCCCAACCTGTCGTGTAATCTTAACGCTTTATCCACAAAACTTTGATTCTCGCGGCGCAATTCCGCTTGCGCGCGATTCCGACTTGGTGCAGGGTAAATCTTGTAGGTGGTCAGATGGCTTTAGGCGATATCTAGGGATCACCGCTAGGTATTGTGTTTTAGCTCCAATCTGTCCCTGCGAACGCCGGCCGGGCATGAGAGGAGTTCCCCATGCGAACCACTGAAATCACCCAAGAAACCGAGCTCGCCAACCCCCTCGATATCGTCGAGAAGATCGTCGAATACAACGATTGGACGTTCGATCGCCGTAACGAGCAGGAAATGGCGGTGCAGGTACCGGGGACGTGGTGCGACTACAGTCTATACTTCGCCTGGAATGACGATATGGGTGCGATGCACTTTACCTGTGCTTTCGACATGCGCGTACCCGCCGACCGCCGTCAGCCTGTTTTCGAATTGTTGGCGGAAGTGAACGAACGCCTATGGATGGGGCATTTCGGCATGTGGGCGGATGAAGGTCTGCCGATGTACCGTCATGCGCTGCCGATGCGCGGCCAGCAGGAGCCGACGCTCGAACAGATGGAAGACCTGGTCGAAACCGCGCTCATCGAGTGCGAGAAATTCTACCCGGCCTTCCAATACGTGATCTGGGGCGGCAAGTCGGCCAATGACGCCATTGCCGCGGCCATGATCGAGACCGTCGGCGAAGCCTGACCCATGAACGCAATGCCAGTCCGACTCGTTCTGGTCGGCGGCGGCAAGATGGGCTCGGCGATGTTGGCAGGATGGCTGCAGGGCAGCCTCCAGCCGAACGAAGTCGTTGTCGTCGAACCCGCCGATGCTTCCGCCGCCGAGTTATCCGAACGCTTCGGCGTTACGGTTGTCTCCGACGCTTCCGATATTCCCGACGCCGCCACCCCCGAAACGATCATCCTCGCCGTCAAACCGCAGGTCATGGATACGGTTGCCCCCGGGTATGCCCGCTTTGCCCCGGGCGGCGCCACTTTTCTTTCCATCGCCGCCGGCAAGACGATCAAGTTTTTCGAGAGTCACCTTGGTGCCGACGCGGCGATCATCCGCGCCATGCCGAACACGCCGGCAGCGGTCGGACGCGGCATTACGGTGGCCTGTGCCAACGAACATGTCAGCGACAAGGCCTGCGCCTGGGCAGATACTCTTTTATCCGCCGTCGGTGAAGTCGCCTGGACCGATGACGAAAGCGATCTGGACGCCGTCACGGCCCTGTCCGGCGGTGGCCCGGCCTATGTGTTCCTGCTCGTCGAAGCGATGGCGCAAGCCGGCATCGATGCCGGGCTCGACGCCGAACTGGCGATGCGTCTGGCACGGGTCACGGTTGCGGGTGCCGGGGAGCTTCTGCATCAGGCCACGGAACCCGCCGCCGTGCTGCGCCAGAACGTCACCAGTCCCGGCGGCACCACCGCCGAGGCGCTAAAGGTGCTGATGGCCGAGGATGCGCTGCAACCGCTGATGACCGAAGCCATCCGCCGCGCCGCCGAGCGCTCAAAGGAACTTGCAGAATAGCCGCGCCGTTCCCATCTTTGATAGAGAGCCTTGAAGACTGATCCGGCGGACCGGAGAACGCACATGGCGGCGAAACAAACGAAATCACGTTCGAAAGCGGACAAGCGCAGTACCGAGGACAAACTCGTCGATGCGGCGCTGGATTTGGCTGCGGGAAAGCGATGGCGCGACATCAGCTTGGCCGATATCGCCGATGCCGCCGGGGTGCCGCTGGGCGATGCCCTGCTTGAGATGCCCGGTCGACTGCAGATTCTGAAAGCAATCGGCCGCCGGATCGATACGGCGGTGCTGCAAAGCCTCGCTAAAGACCCACTCGACGGCGCCATCAAAGACAAACTGTTCGATCTATTGATGCGCCGTTTCGATTCCTTGGAAGGCCGCCAAGCGGCCATGGCCTCAATCACGGCGGACATCATGCGCGATCCCGTCACGGCCCTTTGCCTCTCCAACGATCTCCGCCGATCAATGGCGCGGATGCTAGAAGCGGCCGGCGTCGGCACGGGCGGTCTGCAGGGCGCGCTCAGGGTCAAAGGCCTCGGTGCCATCTATCTGGACGCCGCACGCGTCTGGGTGAAGGACGAAGATCCCGGCCTCGCCAGCACCATGGCGCGGCTCGACAAGGACCTCGCCCGCGCTGAGCGGATCGAAGGGACTTGCGCCGGTTTTCGCAATCGCAAAACGGCTAGTGACACCCCGTCCCACGCCGATGCACCATAATTTTCTCACATAAAAACATATACTTATCGCAATAGCGAAAAAATTTTTGTGCAATGCACAAAATCTGTTGACTTCGGGAACGGAAATAAGCATATTATTCTCATGTTGCGGTGCAGCAAGACATGGTGTCTCGCGCTGGCAACAGAAGTTCAAGCGGATGCACTGCATCCGAAGTTAGTGATGGAGAGTATCCAATGTATGCCGAATTCATGAAAATGGCCGAGAAGAACAACCCGTTCTTTGCCGAGTACAGCAAAATGGTCGCCGAGTTCGACCCGACGAAAATGATGGACGAGTTCGCCAAAATGACGAAAACGTTCGAAGTTTCGAAAATCGATTTCGACTTGTACCTCGACGTTCAGAAGAAGAACTTCGATGCGCTGACCGCCGCCAACCAGGTTGCCGTCGAAGGTGCCCAGGCGCTGGCCAAACGTCAGTCTGAAATGCTGCAGCAGGGTCTCGAAGAAGTCTCGAAAATGATCGAGAAATTCTCGAAGATCGAAAACCCGCAGGGTGTCGCCGCGGCCCAGGCCGACGTTCTGAAAGATTCGTTCCTGAAGTCGATCGACAACACCCGCGAACTGGCCGAACTGGTCGCGAAGTCGAACACCGAAGCAAGCGACGCCCTTAACGGCCGCGTTGTTGAAGTTCTCGACGATCTGAAAACGACCGTCGTCAAAGCGACCGCGAAAAAGAAGTAATCTCTTCGCAAACGAGATGAGAAGAGGGCTGTCCACTCGGGCGGCCCTTTTCTTTTTTGGCCGACCCGGCCACAGTCTGGATATGACCATTTCGTTCGACGACTTTCTGAAGGTGGACATCCGGGTCGGCACCATCGTGCGTGCCGAGCCGTTTCCGGAAGCGCGCAACCCCGCCATTAAACTGTGGGTCGATTTCGGCCCCGAGATCGGCGAGCGCAAAACCTCCGCGCAGATCACCAAGCACTACGATCCAAAGACCCTGCCCGGCCGTCAGGTCATGGGCGTGGTAAATTTTCCGGCCAAGCAGATCGGTAAGTTCATGTCGGAGTTCCTTGTCCTCGGCGCTCCGGACGAGAACGGCGAAGTCGTCCTGTTGCATCCGGACCTCAAAGTTCCCAATGGCGGACGGATGTTCTGACACCACGTATTGAACCCGCAGCCATGCGCTCTATCTATTGTGGAGTTGAAGCTGCCGGAGAAATGCCGTGCCGCGACTATTTTCCATTCTACTTTGCCTTTCCTTCGCCGCGCCGGCGTTGGCTGAGGGTGCCTTTAAATCACAGGACTATGAACTCAAGGTCGTCACCGTCGCCGACGGACTGGACTACCCTTGGGGTCTCGCTTTCCTGCCGGACGGGGCCATGTTGGTCACCGAGCGCGATGAGGGCACTATTCGAATCGTCACGCCGGACGGCCAAAAGCTTGCGCCACTGAGCGGCACTCCCCAGGTCGCCAACAGCGGCCAAGGCGGCATGCTTGACGTGGCGCTGGCCCCTGACTTCGCCGACAACAATCTCGTCTACTTCTCATTCTCGGAACCGGGGGACGGCGGTGCCGGAACCGCAGCGGCGCGGGGCGTTCTGGACCGTGACGCTAATGCGTTGAGAAACGTCGAGGTCTTGTTCCGGCAATATCCGAAGAGCGGCGGCGGCCGACACTTTGGTTCTAGGCTCATTTTTTCCCCGAACGGCCATCTGTTCATTACCATCGGCGACCGGGGACAGCGCGAATACGTCCAGGACCCGAGCATCAATCGCGGCCAGGTCATCCGAATCAACCGCGACGGCACGATCCCCAAGGACAACCCCTACGTTGGGCGCGACGGTTACCGCCCGGAAATCTGGTCCATGGGCCATCGCAATCCGCAAGGAGCCGCCCTGCACCCCGAAACGGGCAAGCTCTGGACCGTGGAGCACGGCGCACGCGGCGGCGATGAGGTCAATATACCAGAAGCCGGCCGGAACTATGGCTGGCCGGTGATTTCATACGGGGTTCATTATTCCGGCGCCAAGATCGGCGAAGGCACGCACAAGGACGGCATGGAACAGCCTGTTCATTATTGGGACCCCTCTATTGCCCCGGGCGGCATGACGTTTTACACGGGCGATAAATTTCCGAAGTGGCACGGCAACGCGTTCGTCTCGGCGCTCAAGTATCAGATGGTCGCGCGCCTGACCCTTGACGGCGAAAAGATTGTCGCCGAAGAACGCCTGTTCGACGGCATGGACAAACGCATCCGCACTGTCGTCAACGGCCCGGACGGATATCTGTATCTGCTGGTCGACGACAGCGACGGCGAGATTCTCAGGGTTGAACCGGCGGATTAGGCTTACTTCGCTCGCGCGCCAACCTGGATTCTCGGCGCGCGATATACAGTCCGCTACCAAAGATGATCAGACCACCCACCCATGTGGCCAGATCGGGCGTTTCACTGAAAACGATGTAGGCGATCGCGGATATCCAAATCAACTTGGCGAAGTCGAACGGCATGACCGACGAGATATCCGCTTCGTGCAGGGACTGGGCCAGAAAGTACTGCCCGATGCCCCCGAGCGTACCGATCAACGCCAGCCAAGCTAACTCGGTCCACGTCGGCCAGACCCAGACGAACAGCGCCGGGATCAGCGACATCGGCGTCATCAGCACCGACATGTAGGCAACAATGGTCAGACTGGAATCGGTTCGGCTGAGCGATTTGATGATCAACAGCACGCCCGCCCATAACATGCCGGCGACAATGGTCAGCCCATGACCGCTGGAAACCGTGTCGAAGCCAGGTTGCAAAACGATCATGGTACCGGCAAAGCCGACGAAGATCGCCGTCCAGCGGCGCAGGCCGACGACTTCACGCAGAATAAAAATACCCAAGAGTGTCGTGAAGATCGGCGCCATAAACCCAAGCGCCACGACATCGGCCAGCGGCGCCAGGCTGACCGCCGTAAACCAGACCAGCATATTGACCGTGTTGAGACCGGCACGGCTGACATGCATCCAGGGGCGCTCTGTGCGGAACACGGAAAAGCCGACCTTCCACATCATCGGCACGACGAAAAACATGGCAAACAGGTTTCTGAAGAAAACCAGTTCGAACGGATGGACGGTTTCCATCACATGCCGCGCCGTCGAGTTCATACCCGCAGCGGCAATGGTCGAGATCAGCATAAAGCCGATCCCCTTTAGCGCATTCGATCTGGCGACGTCTTTTGCCGTGTCCAACTGAATAGACTCAGATTGCAGCCGTCACCACGATCTCAACCAAAGTCTCGGCACTTGCCAATGACGAACCGACGCATGCACGGGCCGGCCGTTCCAGATCGCCGAGCCAGGGAATCCATACCGCGTTCATGTCGTTCTTGTGCGACATATCCGAAAGATAAATGGTCGCGAACAGAATTTTCGATTTGTCCGTACCGCAGCTTGCCAAGTGCGTGTCAATTTTCTCCAACACTTCCGCCGTTTGCCCGGCGATGTCTTTGCTTTTGTCGGTCGCGGTCATGCCGCTGATGTAGGCGATACCGTTGTGTGTCACGGCCCGGCTCAGATATTCGCCACTATCGATATGTTTTATGGTCATGGATGTCTCCTTCGAATTGTGCCGCCATTACGCGCTGAATATGGCGTCGAATCAAGCGCGTGCGGCCCGGGCTTGCATTCATAGATGGACGGGTTCCCACTATGCCCGGTTGACGATTCCGGGTTTATCCATGCTCGACATTCGACCCGTCATTTACGTACTCGGTTGGATCACGTGTACATTGGCGATCATTCTCTGCATCCCGGCGGTGATCGATCAGCAGGTTCGCGTCTTCATCGGTTTTCGTCGTCACCATCGGCCTGCTCACCGTCGCCCCAACCTTCATAGGCCTTGATTTGACGACCGCGTACTCGGCAAGTATCACGGCTATCACAAATATCGGACCGGATCTCGGCGACATCATCGGCCCATCGGGTATTTTTTCTTCACTGCCCGACGCCGCCAAGTGTCTGTTCAGCTTTGCCATGCTGGCCGGGCACCTGGAAGTACTGGCGCTTTTGGTCGCCTTCGATCCGGAATTCTGACGTACATAAATAATGAGACAAGGGAGACACTCCATGAAGATCACCATTCTCGACGACTGGTACGACAC
Organism: Rhodospirillales bacterium; assembly: GCA_965216765.1. GTDB lineage: Bacteria > Pseudomonadota > Alphaproteobacteria > Rhodospirillales > Casp-alpha2 > UBA4479. The sequence goes on along the minus strand of OZ244199.1, from coordinate 3,004,917 downwards.
GCTGCAGCACTTGCCGTGCTTCGAGAAATTGGACGGCCACGATGTGACGATCTGGAACGACCATGTTGAAGACGTCGATCAACTCGCCGACCGGCTCAAGGATGCCGAGGCCGTCTGTCTGTTTCGCGAACGCACGCCGCTTCGCAAGGAACTGCTGGAGCGTCTGCCTAACTTGCGCATCATCTCGCAGCGCAGCGTCTACCCACACATCGACGTCGAGGACTGCACGCGCCTGGGTATTCTGTTGTCGTCGGGGCAGCATCCCGATGCCCCGTCGAGCGCCACGGTGGAACTGACCTGGACCCTGATCCTTGCCGCCATGCGCGAACTGCCGCGCGAAATAGCGTCGATGAAAGCCGGCAATTGGCAGGGCGGCGTCGGCCGCTCCGTCAAAGGCAAGACGCTCGGCATTTACGGCTTCGGGCGCATCGGCAGCGCTGTCGCCGACATCGCCAAGTCGTTCAATATGAACATCATCGCATGGGGCACCGAGAACTCGCGGACCAAGGCCCGCGAAGCCGGCATCCGTGTGCCGGACAGCCGTGAGGCCTTCTTCGGCGAAGCCGATATCGTGTCATTGCATGTCCGTCTGTACCCGTCGACGCGGGGCTGTATCACAGCCAAGGATCTCGCCGGCATGAAACCGCGGGCGCTGTTGGTCAACACCAGCCGCGCCGGACTGATCGAGCCGGGCGCCCTGCAGGCATCGCTCGAAGCCGGTCGCCCCGGTTACGCCGCCATCGACGTGCACGAGAACGAACCGGTGCACGACCCGAACTACCCGCTCCTCAAGATGCCGAATGTGCTTTGCACGCCGCATATCGGTTACGTCACCGAGGACGAGTACCAGGTCCAGTTCACGGAAATCTTCGACCAGGTACTGGCGTTCGAGCGCGGCGAGCCGATCAACATGATCAATCCGGAGGCCCTGAAAGTCGGGCGCTGACGCCCCAGCTTGATTATTGGCGAGATGCCCCTTAGTTTCCGCCGCTTGGAGACCGATTGACCGGGGCCGATATGACCGACTTGAGCGCACTTGCCGAAAAATCCAACGCGTGGCCGTTTGCCGAAGCCCGCGCCATTCTCAAACGCCTGAACAACAAGGCGCCCGAGAAAGGTTACGTGTTGTTCGAAACCGGCTACGGCCCGTCCGGTCTGCCGCACATCGGCACGTTCGGCGAGGTCGCACGCACGTCTTGGGTCCGCCACGCTTTCCATCAGCTCTCAGACATTCCGACACGCCTGTTCGCATTCTCGGATGATATGGACGGCCTGCGCAAAGTGCCGGACAACATTCCGAATAAGGAAATCGTTGCCGAGCACCTGGGCAAGCCGTTGACGTCGATCCCCGATCCGTTCGGCACGCACCCGAGTTTCGGTGAGCACAACAACGCCCGCCTGCAGAAGTTCTTGGATGACTTCGGCTTCCAGTATGAATTCGTCAGTTCTACCGAGCGTTATAAAGCAGGTGCCTTCGACGAGACGCTGCTGCGTATCCTCGAGCGCTACGACGCCGTCATTAACGTCATTCTGCCGACGCTCGGCGAAGAGCGCCGCCGCACCTATTCGCCGTTCCTGCCGGTCTGCCCGAAAACCGGCGTCGTACTTCAGGTCCCGGTGGTCGAGCGAAATGTCGAAGCCGGCACCATCGTCTACCAAGAAGAAGACGGCTCGAAGACGGAAGTCCCCGTCACTGGCGGGAACTGCAAGCTGCAGTGGAAAGCCGACTGGGCCATGCGCTGGACGGCGCTCGACGTCGACTACGAAATGTCCGGCAAAGATTTGATCGAAAGCGTTAATCTATCCGGGAAAATCTGCCGCATCCTCGGTGGCAAACCGCCTGCCGGTTTTTCTTACGAGCTGTTTCTGGACGAGAACGGCGAAAAGATTTCCAAGTCGCGCGGCAACGGCCTGACGGTGGACGAATGGCTGCGGTATGCGCCGCCGGAAAGCCTTGCGTACTTCATGTTCCAAAAGCCGAAGGCAGCCAAGCGTCTATATTTCGATGTCATTCCGCGCCAGGTCGACGAATACGCCCGCATGCTTGATGCCTATGAAGAGCAGGCACCGGCCAAGCAGATCGACAACCCGACGTGGTTCATCCATATGGGCGAGCCGCCGGCGGAACGCGCGCATCTTTCGTTCGGAATTTTGCTGAACTTGGCCAGTGTTTGCCACACCGAGGACAAGTCGGTGCTGTGGCACTTTATCAGCCGCTACCGCCCCGACGCCGCCCCCGAAACAGCGCCGATGCTGGACCGGTTGGTCGAATACGCGATCAATTACTATCAGGACTTCGTGCGTCCGGCCAAAGCCTACCGCATGGCGACGGACGACGAACGTCAGGCGCTATCGGATCTCGCCGATCGCCTGCGCGCGCTACCGGCCGATGCCGACGCCGAAGCGATCCAAACCGAGGTCTACGAGATCGGCAAACGCGACGCGTTTCCGGAACTCAAGGATTGGTTCCGAGCGCTCTATGAAATCCTGCTCGGCCAAAGCCAGGGCCCGCGCATGGGGTCGTTCATCGCGCTCTACGGACTGAATGAATCTTTGGAACTGATCGACCGCGCCATCCGCGGCGAAGATCTGGCGGCCTAAGAGTATTCTCTCCCATTGGGAGAGAGCCCCTGCAAATCAAACGTGCAAACCAATTGGGTTAGAGCGCGTCAGCCGTCGGCGACCATTCGCTGTACCAACGCGTCGCGGATCACATCCGAGAGCGCATTGTCCGCCTGACACGTACCCGCATTCTTGTGCCCGCCGCCGCCGTAGGTCAGCATCAGCTCACCGATGTTGGTGTTCGATGTGCGATTAAAGATCGACTTGCCGACCGCGAACACGGTGTTTTGCTGCGCCCGGCCCCATAGGATGTGCATCGATATATTGCACTGCGGATAGAGCGCATAGACCGTGAAGCGGTTGGTGACGTAGATCGTTTCCTCGTCGCGGTAGTCGATGACGGCGACGTTGTCGTGAATTGTCGTGCAGCGCTGGATCTGTTCCTTCGCCGGTTCTTGATGCTCCATATACAACTCGACGCGCTCAACCACATCGGGATGCTGCAAAATCTCCTCGATCGGATAGCGGCGGCAATAGTCGATCAGCGACATCATCAGTTCGTAGTTGGGCACGCGGAAGCCACGGTAACGCCCAAGACCCGTTCTGGAATCCATAATGAAGTTCAAAAGCGGCCAGCCGTCCGGATCAAGAACCTCGTCCAATGTGAATTGCGCGCTGTCACCTTTGTCGACGGCGTCCATCATCTCCTCTGAGACATCCGGGAATGTCTCTTTGCCGCCGAAGTAATTGTAGACGACGCGCGCCGCACTCGGCGCGATCGGATCGATGATGTGGTTATCAAAGTGCTTGCCGATACGGGTGATCTCGGACAAGTGGTGGTCGAACGCCGCAAAGATGCCGGGAGTGTAGGGTAGGTTCGTCGAGATGTCGTCCATCGACACTTCGATTTCGCCCTCCTGCATCTGGTTCGGGTGCACGAACAGGATATCATTGATGAGATCCAGTTCCTCCAGCAGTACGGCGCAGACAAGACCGTCGAAATCGCTTCGCGTGATCAGACGGAACATCTTGCCCGGCGGAAACTCCAAGCGGATTTCGTCATTGCCGACGAGCGGGTCCTCTTCCTCGTAAAGGTCTTCGTCCTCCAACTCGGCCGGATCGATTTCGTTGCCGTCCTCGTCCACATAAACGATGTCGAACTCTTCCTCGGAATCGTCGGTTGCGTCTTCGATGACATCCCCGTCATCGGCGACCGCATCCACCAGACGCGAGACTTCCTCGTCGTCTTCGGCCTCGTATTCCATGTCGTAGGTGACGTCGGGATCGCTCCCGTCGTCCTTGCCCAGGAGCAACTCCGGCAGCGCTTCCGGCTCCTCGTCCATGACCCTCTCGGCCTCGTCCGCGTAGACGTCGTCGTCCTGATGCGCCGGGTCCGGAGCATAGTCCTCGGTCGACAGGAACGACGGCTGCTTGCTTTCGACCAACAGGCCCGTGCCCATGGCCTCGACCCATTTCAGGAAGTGGCCGACCTCTCGGCCCTGCAGGCAAGGTCCGGCACGGGGAGCCACGACATCGATTTCACAACCTTCGATGCGCGCCAGCCAGTCTTCGATGGCCTGTGAAGAGGCAAACCATGTTTCGTGAAAAGCGTTCATGGCGTGGCTGACCATCGAGAACCGTTCCGCAAACGGCGTCGCATCGTCGGCCCAAGATCCTTCGGCGGTGCCGATATCACCAGTGTAGAGAACCCGCGCGACAGGATCGTACAACGTCATCGAATCCGCCGACGGCAGATAAGGCGCCGCGACTATATGCAGGCCGGAACCATCGGACATGGTGACTTCACCGCCATTCTCGGGAATGGCATGAATGTTGAGATCGGGATCAATATGCAGAAGGTCGCTGGAGATCATCTCGGACGCATAAACCGGCGTCGCCGGGCCGAGCACCTCGGCCCAGTAGCCGATGGAGCCGATCGCATAAGACGACGACTGTGTCGCGATGACCGCCGTAATGCGCGTCAGATCGATTTTCTCGGAGACCGCGTTCAACAAGGGGCCGAAATCTGCGGTGCCGCCGGGATCGACGAGTACGGCTTGCCCCTTCGAGCAAATCACGTAATGGGTCGTCGGGCGCGCGCCCAAAAGCTCTCTGGCCGGCCGGCGAAACGCAAGCCAGACGCGATCCCCCTCTTCAGCCAGAACGTGACAGAGCATACGCCTCTCCCCTTGCGCCGATCATAGATTAGCCACGGCACGCGGCCAAGCGGCGATCAAAGATTCCGATCAATCGTATACGGGTGGTTCGCAACACACCAGATCATAAGGGTACCGTTCTTCGATATCTCCAGAATGCTGGAAAACATCCAGCACGACCTCATAGGCCTCGCGGCGGATTTCCAGGTGCGGCGTCCAGCAACCGAGCTTCTGATAGGTCTCAATACACTTCGCCAGAACAGCTTCTTCGATATCCGGGAAGTAGGATTTCTCGGCCTTGGCGATCTCCGCGGCCGGGGTTCCGTTGATGTAGGCGCGTGTCTTGGCATAAGCCCGGAGGAAAGCCTTCGCCATGTCCGTTTGCAGCCATTCACGGGTTGCCGCCAGACTCGAGAATGCGCACGGACCGATCAGCGGGCCGACCTGCGCCACCACATGGCCGATGCCGTCGGCCTCGAGCTGCTGCGGGAACGGGCCTTGTTGTTGGACATATTGTCCTTCGCCGTTCCGGAAGGCTTCGTCGATCGCCGCCGCGCCACCCGGCGTGACCGGAATGATCTTGTCATAATCGATCCCGGCCTTCATGCAGGCATAGCGGAACATGGCGTTGGGCTGACCGCCCTTGAACATGACGACTTCGGCACCTTCCAGCTTCTTCCACGAAAAATCCGGGTCCGGTTCACGGCCTGTGATGAAGAAACCGTCCATTTCGTTGATTTGCGCGAAATGCACGGCCGGCGGCGTCTCGCCCTTCATGAGCGAGCCGAACCCCTGGCGCGGCGCCGATTGCACCACCTGGGCAGTGCCGTCCAGTAGCGCATCGATGGCCGATTTGCCGGGCGGCGACACGGACCATTCGGCGTCCAGCCCTTCTTCTTTCAGGAAACCGCCCGACATGGTCGAGATCAGCGGCGTGTAGAAAGCTGAGAACAGGGTGAATTGAATATGAATTTTTTCCATCGGCATACCTCCCGCGCATTTATGCGATCATTCCGAAAACGATCACACAGGTACCAAAGATGTGCAACCGGGAGGCGAGCCGGAAACGACAACGCCCCGGCCGATGGCCGGGGCGCGCCGCAATTGATTGGACAAGAACCGTCAGGCGGCCGCGCGGATCGCGGCGGCTTTGACGCTGTCGTTCACTTCGGATTCAAACTGCTCGAAGTTGGCTTCGAACCGCTGACGCAGATCATGGGCCGTGGCGTCATAAGCACCACCGTCATCCCAGGTGTTCTTCGGATTGAGAACTTCCGACGGGACGTCCGGGCAGCCCTGCGGGACCAGCACGCCGAAATTGGGATCGGGTGCGAAGCCGGCCGTTTCGAGCTTGCCGTCGAGCGCGGCATTGAGCATGGCCCGCGTGTGCGCAATGCGCATCCGCTCGCCGACACCGTAGCCGCCACCGGACCAGCCCGTGTTTACGAGCCAGCACTTGGCGTTCTGCGCCGCCATCTTGTCGCCCAGCAGCTTGGCATAGACGGTCGGATGACGCGGCATGAACGGCGCACCGAAGCAGGTCGAGAACGTCGCCGACGGCTCCGTCAGGCCACGCTCGGTACCGGCAACCTTGGCGGTGTAGCCGGACAGGAAGTGGTACATGGCCTGTTCCGGAGTCAGCTGGCTGATCGGCGGCAGGACGCCGAAGGCGTCGCAGGTCAGCATGACGATGTTTTTCGGCAGACCGCCACAGCCGTCCATGGAGGCGTTCGGCACCTTCGAAATATCGTAGGAAAGCCGTCCGTTTTCCGTGATGGAGCTATCGAAGAAGTCATAGCCCCGTGTGTTCGGGTCCATGGCGACGTTTTCGACGATGGTACCGAATTCGGACGCAACGGCGAAAATTTCCGGCTCGGTTTCAGCCGTGATGTTGATCGATTTAGCGTAGCAGCCACCTTCGAAGTTGAAGATGCCATTGGCCGACCAGCCATGCTCGTCATCGCCGATCAGTGTGCGCGAACTGTCTGCCGACAGCGTCGTCTTGCCGGTGCCGGACAGGCCGAAGAAGATCGCCGTGTCGCCATTCTCGGCCATATTGGCGGAGCAGTGCATCGGCATGACGTCCTGTGCCGGCATCAGGAAGTTCATAACCGAGAAGATCGACTTCTTGATTTCGCCCGCATAGTAGCCGCCACCGATAATGATCATACGGCGCTTCAGGTTGAGGATAACGAACGTCTCGGAGTTCGTGCCGTCGCTGTCCGGATCGGCTTTGACACTCGGTGCATGCAGAACGGTGAACCGCGGTTCGAAGGATTCCAGTTCGTCGTTCGTCGGCTGGATGAACATGTTGCGCGCGAACAGGTTGTGCCAAGCGTGCTCGGTAACGATGCGCACCGGCAAGCGGTACTGCAAATCGGCACCGGAATAACAGTCTTGAACAAAAGCATCGCTGCCTTCGAAGTGGCGCTGAATCTTTTTGAGGAGCTTCTCGAAGCTCTCTTCGGAGATCGGTTTATTGACCGAGCCCCACCAGATATCGCCCGAATTTTCGTCCTCTTCGACGACGAAACGGTCGTTCGGCGAACGGCCTGTATGGACGCCGGTGATCGCACGAAGCGAACCGCCTTGCCCCATCTCGGTCTCGCCGCGACGAATAGATTCCTCGTAAAGACGAGGTGCGGACATATTCCAGAATACGTTGTTGAGCCCTTTGAGCCCGTGAAGATCAAGGCCGTTCCGGCTGATCTTGTCTCCGATGTTTTGCACCTGTGTTCGCTCCCTTTTTTGACGCCCAAAACGTTGCGTCGGCACCTTGCAGAACAGGTCTGGACCTTAGCCAACTTGCTTTGGTGAAACAACCCGGAGTGGCGGATTTCCGCCGTTTTTTGATTCACATCGAAAATTTGCGTCTACAAGATCACGTACCCGACCGAGCCGCTTTCGCCATCGCCACCAAAGTTTCACGGCATGTCTTTGAATCTGTTACGGATTTATGAAAATCGACTCGCACGTAGCGTCCCCCGGCGCGCAGATCGATTCCGTCGGTATCACACCCGCTAAGGACCCAGTCACCGGGTTTTCTATTTGCAAGGCCGATCGCATAGGCGGTAATCGCATCGCCGTGATCCTGGTTCATGTGCGAGACGACGCCCGATTCTATTTCGGCCATCGTCTTGGCGGCGGCCTGGGGGCTCAGAACATGCTTCGCGTCGAACCAAACGGCGCGGGCGAAACCGCCAACGTAGTGCGCCCGCTCGACCCGCATGCGGTAGAACGTAAAATCGCCGAACCCGGCGTAAAGGGCAGCGTCGGGATGCCGCGCCAAAAAGCGCTCCCGCGTGGCCGGGTCGCGGTCTTTCTTGATGGTGCCCAACAGGGTGACGCGCGGGCCGGTCTGCGGATTGCGCTTCGCCGATGCTTCCTCAACCAACAAAGAAGCGCGCGCATCGGCGGCCAAATTCTGAGTGTGGTCTGAAAGACCGGAAAACAGAAACAGCGGCTGGCCGCGATGATCGCAGGCATAGGTCACCATCGATGCATAGGGCGCGCCGCCATCCGCCATCGCCGTCGCTAGGCTGCCGACGCCCCGTCGGCGAACCAGAAGCCTCGCCGCATCCGCGTTCCGTCTGTCGACTCTCTGGGCCATCTAGGCCGTCCCGGCGAACAGCTTGGCACCGGCGCCAAGCGCCTTAAGTTTGCCCTCGGCGACTGGCCGGGGCAGCGGCGCCATGCCGCAATTGGTGCACGCGATGATACGCTCCGGCTCCACGAACTCGGACGCCGCCTCCAAGGTCTTGGCGACTTTCTCAGGCGTCTCGATTTCTTCCGTCGCGACGTTGATCGAACCGACCAACATGACTTTGTCCGGCAGCAGGCTCATCACCGAAAGCGGCACGTGGCTGTCGGCGCATTCCAACGAGACCTGATCCACCTTGCTCTTATTCAGGGTCGGGAAGAACTCCTCGTACTGACGCCACTCGGCGCCGAGGGTCTCCTTCCAATCCAGGTTCTGCTGAATGCCGTAGCCATAACAGATGTGCACGGCCGTGGTGCACTTAAGACCATCCAGCGCCATATCCAGGACATCGACGCCCCACTCGACCGCTTCTTTCGTGAAAGCGTTAAACGCCGGTTCGTCGAACTGAATGACGGAAACTCCGGCCGCTTCCAATTCCTTGGCTTCTTCGTTCAGAAGCTTGGCAAAGGCGCGAGCCATATCAGGGCGCGTGTCGTAGTAACCGTTGGCGATGGTGTCGCAGATGGTCATCGGCCCCGGCAGCGTGAACTTATAAGCATGTGTCGTATGATCGATGCAGAACTTGGCGCCGTCGCCGTGCACCGATCCCGTGCGGCGAACAGGCCCCGTGACCGTCGGCACGTCGGCGTCGTAGCGGTCATTACGGATGCCCATGGTGGTCATCTTGTTCCAATCGATACCTTCGACCTTTTCCAAGAAGCCGTGCACGAAGTGTTTCCGGAACTGCTCACCGTCGGCGACGATGTCGATGCCGGCGTCTTCCTGGCATTTCATCCAAGCCAGCGCGGCGTCGCATTGACCCTCGAAAAGCGTTTCATCGGGCAGCCGCCAAGGCGCCCAGAGTTTCTCGGGTTCCGCCAGCCAAGCCGGTTTCGGCAAGCTGCCTGCAATCGTCGTCTTGACCATGGTCTCCTTCACTCACATCTTTTGTTTGTTGTGATTTTGAGTGTGCGGAGCGCGAGACGGCTACGTCAAGATGGGCGTGGGGGCCCAATGGTTGTAGCATTGCCGCAATTTGCCTCATTTGGCGTATAATTTGGTCACATTGAGCGGATACCACGGTCACCGCTATAGTAGGCTGCTAGGGGAATTACCGCGATGAATAAGATTGCACTCGTCGATGACGACCAGAATATCCTGACGTCGGTGTCGATGGCGCTCGAGACCGAAGGCTTTTCCGTCGATACCTATTCGGACGGGGTCGAAGCCTTGGAAGGGCTTGGTAAGCAGCCCGTCGATCTGGCCGTGCTCGATATCAAGATGCCGCGCATGGACGGCATGGAGCTGCTCGGCAAGATCCGCAAGAATGACAAAATGCCGGTGATCTTCCTCACCTCGAAGGACGACGAGGTAGATGAAATTCTGGGCCTGCGCATGGGCGCCGACGATTACATCAAGAAACCGTTTTCCCAGCGCTTGCTGATCGAACGCATCCGCGCCATCCTGCGCCGCAACGATTTCGCCGAACCGGAAGACGGCACCGACGGCGAAAACGTGATCCGCCGCGGCGAACTGATGCTCGACCCGGACCGTCACCTCTGCCTGTGGCAAGGCAAGGAGGTCACACTGACCGTCACCGAGTTTCTGCTTGTCGAGACACTGGCCCGGCGACCCGGTCACGTTAAGAACCGCGATCAGCTGATCGATGCCGCCTATGGTGAGAACATCTACGTCGAAGACCGCACCATCGACAGCCATGTCAAACGCTTGCGCCGCAAGTTCCGCGAAGTCGATCCGGAATTTTCCGAAATCGAAACGCTGTACGGTGTCGGATACAGATATAAAGCCTGACCGTCGCTATTGCGGCGGCCCGGATGAGCCGGCAGCGTTCCAGGGGAGACCATGAGCAAGGGGGATAGTGCGGATAGGCCGATAGCGCAGGCGCGTGCCCCCAGGCGCGAACGCCTGATCTCGCCGCTCACCCGCCGCATCCTGACCGTCAACCTCGTCGCCATCGGTTCGCTCGTGGCGGGTCTTCTGTACCTCGGCGAATACCGCCGCTCGCTGATCGCCAACGAACTCACCTCGCTTCGGGCACAAGCCGAAATGTTCGCCGCTGCGTTGGGCGAAGGCGCCGTGGTCTCCGAAGCGCGGAACGGCCAATTCCTGGTCTCCGACGTCGCGCATCAGATCACACGCCGGCTCGTCGCCATCACCGAAACCCGTGCCCGTCTGTTCCGCGCCGACGGTGCCTTGATCGTCGACTCGCGCCGCTTGAGCGGCGCCGGCGGTACCGTGCAGATCGAAGAACTGCCGCCTCCGGAGAGTAGCTTCGATCCACTCGGCGGCGTTCTGGAGCTTTACGACGAACTTGCCCGCAAATTGCGCGACGAGGAACCGCTGCCGCGCTACCGGGAGAACGCCGTGCAGTCAGCCAGCGACTTTCCGGAAACACTCGCAGCCCTGACCGGTGAGTCGGCGATCGCGGCGCGCCGGCTGGGCCGCAACGGCCTTTTGCTGACGGCGTCGGTGCCGGTACAACGCTACAAGCAGGTACTGGGCGCAATCATGCTTTCGAAGGACGGACGCAAGATCGAATCGGCGCTCTATGATGTCCGCGTCGATATCTTGCGCGTAGTCGGCGTCGCGCTGACGGTTACCATCCTGCTGTCGCTCTATCTCGCCGGCACCATCGCGCGACCGATCCGCCGGCTGGCGGTGGCGGCAGAGCGCATCCGTAACGACCGCGGCCGCAATGAAACCATGCCCGGCCTAACCGACCGAGACGATGAAATCGGCGATCTCGCCGAAAGTCTAAAGGCGATGACGGAAGCGCTTTGGCTGCGCATGGACGCCATCGAACGCTTTGCCGCTGATGTCTCGCACGAGATCAAGAACCCACTAACATCGCTACGCTCGGCCGTCGAAACCGCCGGACGCGTCGATGACCCGGAACGACGGCAGAAACTGATGGCGATCATTCTCGACGACGTCGCACGCCTGGATCGGCTGATCAGCGACATCTCGAATGCGTCGCGGCTCGACGCGGAATTAAGCCGGACCGCCTATGAACCGGTCGACATCGCCCAAATGCTGAGCGCCGTCGTCGATATGGCCCGCGCCTCCGAACACGAAGGCGACGTCCCCATCAGCCTTGAGATCGTCACCCGGGAGCCGGCGGTCGTCGAAGGAATCGAGGACCGGCTCGTGCAGGTGGTCCGCAATCTGCTGACCAACGCGCGGACGTTTTCGCCCAAGAACGGCGGCATCCGCGTCACGCTGGGCCGCGAAGACGGCACCGTCTGGTTCGTCATTGATGACGACGGCCCCGGCATTTCTGACGGCAAGGAAGAGGCGATTTTCGACCGCTTCTATACGTCCCGGCCGGAAGGCGAGAAGTTCGGCACCCATTCGGGTCTCGGCCTCTCAATTTCCAAACAGATCATTGACGCCCACGATGGCCGGATCACCGCGACAAACCGACACGGCGCCAAGGGCGAGGTGACGGGCGCACGATTCAGGATCAGTCTGCCCGCCATCAGATAAAGCGGCGACGCAAGGCGGACTTGCCGGGCAAAGCGCGAACCCGCATGCTGCGCCAATGAACGAGGCCGGAAATATAACGCAAATCCATGCCACCGCCGTCGCCGTCGACGCCGAGGGCGTGCTGCTGATCGGCCCGTCCGGATGCGGCAAATCCGACTTGGCGCTACGTCTGCTGGATGGCGGCGCCATGCTGATCGCCGACGACAGGGTCGATCTCAGGCGCGACGGCGACGGCGTGATCGCTTCGTCCCCTTCGAACATCGCCGGCATGCTCGAAGTGCGTGGCCTCGGAATCGTTCGCGACATCCCGGCGGTCGAAGCCCGGGTAACGCTGACCGTCGAACTGGTCGCGCGGGACGACGTTCAGCGGATGCCCTTGGTTGAGACCAGCGAATTTCTGGGTTGCCCCCTGCCCCTGATCCGCCTGCATGCCTTTGACGCTTCGACGCCCGCCAAAATCCGGCTTGCACTCGATATGGCTTAAGGCGTTAAAGTGCCGTCGACATGGCAAAGCAACCGACACGCAATCGTCTGATCCTGGTTTCCGGCGTCTCCGGCGCGGGCAAGAGCTCCGCGCTGCGCCAATTGGAAGACCTAGGATACGAAGCCGTCGACAACATGCCTCTGTCGCTGGTCGAACGGCTGGTCCTGGGCGGCGACGGCGATGCAACCCCATCGGACGCCAAGCCGCTCGCAATCGGTATCGATATCCGAACGCGCGATTTCGACGCCTCCAAGCTGATGTCGCTGTTGGATCAACTGCACGACGCTTCCAAAATCGATGTCCATCTGGTGTTTCTCGATTGTGACGACGAGGTCCTAGGACGCCGGTTCGAAGAGACCCGCCGCCGCCACCCGCTGGCTGCCGACCGCCAGGTCAGCGATGGGCTGCGCCTCGAGCGGCAGATCATGGAGCCGGTGCGGGTCCGTGCTGACACGGTCATCGATACATCGGACTTTATTCTCGGCGATCTGAAGATGCGTCTCGATCAGGCCTTCGCCATCGCCGAGGATCCGGGACTGGCGATTTTCGTCATGTCATTTTCGTTCAAGCGCGGCATGCCGCGGGACGCGGACTTGGTTTTCGACGTCCGGTTCCTCAAGAACCCGCATTACAACGCCGACCTGCGCGCATTGACGGGACAGGCGCCCGACGTTCAGGCTTTCGTTGCGGCGGACCCGGCATTCGACGGTTTCTATGCGAATCTGACGGCCATGCTGCTCCCGCTGCTGCCGCGCTACCGTGCCGAAGGAAAAAGCTATCTGACCATCGCCTTTGGCTGCACCGGCGGCAAACACCGCTCGGTTTTCCTGACGGAACGGCTGGCAGCCACTTTCGAAGCGAACGACTGGCCGGCACGGATTCGGCACAGGGACTTGTACAAAACGTAAGAATCGGACCACACTCCCGATTAACAGGGTCCGCCGAACAGGGCCGTACAACTGGGGAAGGCTCGGAAAGAAGCACCTATGATAGGTTTGGTACTCGTAACGCATGGCAAACTTGCCGTCGAATTGGTGTCCGCGCTCGAACACGTGGTCGGTCCGCAGGACTCGGTCGCGACCGTTTGTATCGGCCCGGACGACGATATGGAACAGCGCCGCAGCGAGATCGTCGAGAAATCGAAAAGCGTCGATAACGGGGAAGGCGTCATCGTGTTGACCGATATGTTCGGCGGTACGCCGTCGAACCTGGCGATCTCCATCATGGACAAGGCCGAGATCGAAGTGATCGCCGGCGTCAACCTGCCGATGCTGATCAAGCTGGCGTCGATCCGCGCATCGACACCGATTGCAAAGACCGCGCAGGAAGCACAGGAAGCCGGGCGTAAGTATATCAACATCGCTTCTCAGCTTCTCGGGCAGAGCAACGCCTAACGCAAGATGACCGACAGTTCCCAAGCACGGCACGAACGCCGGCTGACCATCATCAACAAGCGCGGCCTGCACGCCCGCGCCGCTGCCAAGTTCGTCACCGTCGCAGGCGGCTTCAACTGCGCCATCGAGGTCGAGCGCAATGGCCAGGCTGTTTCCGGCCGCTCGATTATGGGCCTCATGATGCTGGCCGCCAGCATCAATACCGAGATCACCGTCCGCGCCGACGGCCCGGACGCAGACGCCGCGCTCGACGCCATCGAGAAAATGGTCGCGGCGAAGTTCGACGAGGACTAAACGCCGAATGGCAAAAACGATACACCCTAGCCGCAAGCCGGAACGAACCTTCGATGGTCTCGCCGCCGCACCCGGAATCGCCTTCGGCCGCGCCCATGTGCGTATCGGCGGTATCGCCGATGTCGAATCCTATACTGTCGCCAAGTCGAAGGTATCGGCCGAGTTGCGCCGCTTCGACGTTGCCGTTCGGCTTGCCCGCCGGCAGATCAGGGCGCTTCGCGACCGTGCCGAAGGGATGGGCCGCACCGGCGGGCGAGAGATCCTGTTTCTGTTCGATGCCTATCTGGCAATGCTCGACAATTCGCGGCTGGTTCGCGGCTCGCGCGACGCCATTGAGGCCGACCGCTTGAACGCCGAAGCGGCGGTGCAGCATCAATACACGGAAATCGCACGGCAGTTCAGCCAGATCGAGGACACCTATATCGCGGCGCGCATCGACGATATCCGCGAAGTCGCGTCCCGGCTGATCGGCATCCTGACGCGCCAGCCTGACCGTGTGCAATTCACGGTGCCAGCCGGGTCGGTCCTCGTCGCGTCTGAAATCAGTCCCGCCGACATGGCGCAGATTGATCCCGAGAATGTGCGCGCCGTCGTTGCCGCATTGGGTGGCGCCGAGGGGCATACCGCGATCATGGCACGCGCCCAGGGGCTGCCGGCCGTGCTCGGCGTGCACGGGCTGATCGGCGCCATCGAGACGGGCGCCGATATCATCGTCGACGGTGGCCAGGGAATCGTTATCGTCGATCCGCTGCCGGATACTGTTAAACGCTACGAAAAGCAGCGTACTCAGGTGCGCCGCCGTGCACGGGCGCTGGATCGGCTCCGCGACAAACCCGCCGTCACCCTCGACGGTATCGGAGTCAATCTGCTGGCCAACGTCGAACTGCCGGTGGAAATGGACCTGATGCATCAATCCGGCGCGCGCGGCATCGGCCTGCTGCGTTCCGAGTTCATGTTCATGAACCGTGAAGATATTCCGAGCGAGGACGAGCAGGTCGACACCCTGACGCAGATCATGGCGACCGTCGGTGACGATCCGGTGACGATCCGCACCCTCGATATCGGCGGCGAGAAACCCGCCGCCGCCTTAATGCAGGATCTGGACGAAGGGGCCGCCTCGGCACTTGGTCTGCGCGGTATCCGCCTGTCGCTGGCGAACCCGGATATTCTAAAAACCCAATTCCGGGCGATCCTCCGCACCGCTCAGGGCCGCAACGTGCGCATTCTTCTACCGATGGTCAGCACGGTCTCCGAAGTACGCCGTGCCCGCCGTATTTTGAGCGACGCCGCGACGTCGCTGCGCCGCGCGAAAACAAAAGTGAAGGAACCGCTGCCGCCGTTGGGGGCGATGATCGAAATCCCAGCCGCCGCCTTGGCCGCCGACGCCCTGGCGCAGACATGCGACTTCTTCGCTATCGGCTCCAACGATTTGACCATGTACACGCTCGCCGTCGACCGCGCGAACGAGCATGTCGCGGCACTTTATACCGGACTGCATCCGGCGGTGCTCAGGCTCATTCAGTTCTCGACGGAAGCCGCGCTCCGCGCGCGTATCCCGGTGTCGATCTGCGGCGAAATGGCGGGCGATCCGCGCCTCACCGCGCTCCTGGTCGGTCTGGGCCTGCGCGACCTTTCCATGAGTGCAACCAACGTGCCGCTGGTCAAGCAGCGCATCTTGAAACTGGATACGCTGGCGGCCCGCAACCGCGCCCTGCAAATCATGGAGCAGACGGATCTGGGCCGCATCGCCGCCCTGATCGATGACTTCAACGGGCTGGCGTAGCCCCCCTCTCCCACGGGGGGAATGTGATTGTTCATCCCTAGGCCTATTTCCACTTGAACCCCGCGATCAACGCTGGTAAAAACTTGCGCATTCGAAGATATAAAGAAATGTTTATATCTTTAAACGATTTCAATTTTTGACGCCGAACCGACGGAGACCGCGCCATGAACGCCTTCACCGACTACAAAGTCGCCGATATGAGCCTCGCCAAATGGGGCCGCAAAGAACTGGATATCGCCGAGAGCGAAATGCCCGGCCTGATGGCCATCCGCGAGGAATACGGCAAGGATCAGCCGCTCAAGGGCGCTAAGATCGCCGGGTCGCTGCACATGACCGTGCAGACTGCGGTATTGATCGAATCCTTACAGGCACTGGGCGCCGAGGTGCGCTGGGCCTCCTGCAACATCTATTCGACGCAGGATCACGCCGCCGCCGCCATCGCCGAAGCCGGCACCCCGGTTTTCGCCATCAAGGGTGAAAGCCTGGAAGATTACTGGCAGTACACGCACGAGATCTTCAACTGGGACGGCAATACCGGCCCGAACATGATCTTGGATGACGGCGGCGATGCGACGCTGCTGATGCATCTGGGCAAGGAAGCCGAACAGGACCTGAGTGTTCTCGATAATCCGGACTCGGAAGAAGCCGAAGTGATGTTCGCCGCCATCAAAGCCAAGCTGGCGACCGACCCGACGTGGTACACGGATCATTCCAAGGACATCATGGGCGTCACCGAAGAAACGACGACCGGTGTGCACCGCCTTTATGACATGGCGAAAAAAGGCTCGCTGATGTTCCCGGCCATCAACGTCAACGACTCGGTCACCAAGTCCAAATTCGATAACAAATACGGCTGCCGCGAGTCCCTCGTCGACGCCATCCGCCGTGCCACCGACGTCATGATGGCCGGCAAGGTCGCTTGCGTCGCCGGTTTCGGCGACGTCGGCAAGGGGTCCGCCGAAAGCCTGCGTCAGGCCGGCTGCCGCGTCATGGTCACCGAAGCCGACCCGATTTGCGCCCTGCAGGCCGCCATGGAAGGCTTCGAGGTCGTGACCATGGAAGAAGGTGCCAAGCGCGCCGATATCTTCTGCACCGCGACGGGCAACGTTGACGTCATCACGGTCGAGCACATGCGGTCCATGAAGGACCGGGCCATCGTCTGCAACATCGGTCACTTCGACAGCGAAATTCAGGTCGCCGGCCTGAAGAACATGAAGTGGGACGAGATCAAGCCGCAGGTCGACGAGATTGAATTCCCGGATGGCCACCGCATTATCCTATTGGCGCAAGGCCGCCTCGTGAACCTGGGCTGTGCCACCGGCCACCCCAGCTTCGTCATGTCGGCCAGCTTCACCAACCAGGTGCTGGCGCAGATTGAGCTTTATGCCAACAACAAGGACGGCCACTACAAGAACGAGGTCTATGTGCTGCCGAAGCACCTCGATGAGAAAGTCGCGGCGCTGCACCTGGAGAAACTCGGCGTGCAACTGACCACGCTGTCAAAGAAACAGGCCGATTACATCGGCGTTTCCGTCGACGGCCCGCACAAACCGGACACGTATCGCTACTAATCAAATATGAGGGCGCTTCGGCGCCCTCACTTCTTCTCGTCATCCTGAACCTAATTCAGGATCCATCTTTCCCCGGCACCTTTTGCGCGCATGCGGAAATGGGACCTGAATCAAGTTCAGGGCGACGCTTTTAATTCCTCGGAAACCAGAAATCCGCTATGACGGTGGGCATGAGCAAGCCGCCCACCATGTGGATTGTCGCAGGGCCGCCGGGTGCCGGAAAAAGCACGCTGACGGCGGCGCTGTTCGCCGACAGGATCGGCACGACCCGGCACATAGACGCTGACGACACGCGCGGCTTCGACGAGACGGACGATCTTCCCAACGGCCTGATCAAGCAGATCGTTCCGGTTTCCAAACGTCTCGAGATCGCCGAGGCCGGCGGGCGCAGCTTTGTCGTCGAAAGCCGCCTTATCAACCGCAAGCCGCTGTCCGCCGCCGTCAGACTCCGCCGGCGCGGCTGGGGTGTTGCGCTGATCTATCTCGCACTGCCACGTATTGATCTCTGCCGGAACCGTATCCGCGCAAGGGTGTCCAAGGGGGGCGAAGAAGTCTCTGACTACTTGATGGAAAAAGGCTTCCGCGCGGCGCTCGACAACCTTCCCAAATATATTGATGCTTCGGCGCGATGGATCGTACTCGATGCCAGTGGGGCCAGAAAACCCGTGATCGCCAGGGGTTCTTACGCCGCCGCCGTGCAGGAACAGTCCGACGCCCTGGGCGCGCTGTTGCCGGATTATCCGTTCCTGCCCGCCGCCGCCTCGGTGCGCATCGACCGCGCCTGGTCAGAAACCGTCACCGGCACCTTCAGCCAATTGCAGCGCTGGCAGTCGACAATCGATCATCTGATGGCCGTGGCTGCTGAAATGGAAGCACGGCGCGGGCCGTGACAATGGAAGCACGGCACCAGCCGTGATTTTCATGCGTGCTTAAGCCCGACACAGCTTTTCCCGGCGCACATTCGGCATTAGACTTCGCGCCGTGCAAAGTTTCTCTTCCATTTGGCCTTGGATGCTTGCCGGTTTCGTCCCCGCCGCCGTGATTTTCGGCGGCATGGCGATGACTTACCGTGCCCGCGCCCGCGACGCCTCGGTCGAGCGCCGCCGCGTCGAAGCCCGCGCCAACCGCACCCGCGATATCCTGGCCGCCGCCCCCGACGGTATTTTCTTGTGGGACCACGCCACGGGCGGCATCACGTGCTCGCGCAAGCTTGCAGATATGCTGGACCTGGAAGCAGGTTCCCTCGCCCGTTACGACGACATTCGCGCCTGCTTCGGCGAAGACGATCTGCAGAAATTGGAACAGGGCGTCAGCCTGCTGCGCGCCAAGGGCACACCGTTCGAGGTCCGATTATCGCACAACGACGTTGAGTTGGAGGCGGTCGGCACGCGTGCCTTCGCGCCGGACGGCGCCACCGTCGCCGACATCGTCTGGCTCCGGAAATCGGACGGTACGCCGACCGCAAAACCTACACCTGGCGACCGCAACCGCTCGGGCCTTGAGGACAAGCACCTGACGGCGCTCCTGGACGCGCTGCCGGTGCCGCTCTGGCTGCGGGACGCGGATTTGAACATCGCCTTTTTGAACCGCGCCGCCGAGCGCGTCGAGGGAATCGGCGACGCTATCGCCCATGAAGCACGCTCCAAGGGCGGCCCGGTGCGCGGCGACATGGACCTGACCGAGAACGGCCAGCCGCGCCCGGTCAGCACCATCGAGACGCCACTGTCGCCCGAAGCCAACCGCGGCACCATCGGCTTCGCCGTGGATCGCGAGACGCGCGCCGCGCCGCCAGCCCCTGTCCCCGCCATGCCGAAACCGCATGCGCCGATCGATCTATTGCGGCCGCTGACCGCCGGGGTCGCGGTGTTCGACAAGGAAACGCTGCTTGTCGCGTCCAACCGTGCCTTCGCCGATTTATGGCGTGTCGATGCGGACTGGCTTGACTCGCGCCCGGCCATGAACGACATGCTGGCAAGGTTCCGCGAACTGCGCCGCCTGCCCGAAGTCGCTGACTTCGCCGCCTTCCGCCGCCAGGAGTTGAGCCGCTTCGGCGGCATGGATCGGCTGTATG
This sequence comes from Rhodospirillales bacterium, assembly GCA_965216765.1. Lineage (GTDB taxonomy): Bacteria > Pseudomonadota > Alphaproteobacteria > Rhodospirillales > Casp-alpha2 > UBA4479. The sequence goes on along the minus strand of OZ244199.1, from coordinate 2,985,395 downwards.
ACGACGAGCTATATCTTCCCGACGGCCGCACCATCCGCCGCCGCATCGGCCCCTTGGACGACGGCGGTATCGTCATGGTGTGCGAGGACGTGTCGGGCCGCCTCGATTTGCAGCGCTCGCTGAAATCCGCCGACCGTGTGCAGCGTACCACCCTCGACAATCTGCGCGAAGGCGTGTGCGTATTCGGCGGCGACGGAAGGCTACGCCTGATCAACCCGCAGATGCTGACGCTCTGGGATCTGACCCAGGACGATTTAGCGGCCGAACGCCGCCTCGCCGACATCGTCGACACCTTGGGCATGCGCATGGCCGCCAACGCCGAACCATGGCCCGAACGGCGCGAACGCATCGCCCAGGAAATACTTGCCCGCACACCGTCCACCGGCCGGGTCGAACTGGTCAATGACAAGGTGCTGGCGTTCGCCAACATTCCGCTTCCGGACGGGGCGTCGCTGGTCAGCTATTCGGACATCACCGACAGCTTCAAGGTAGAGGAGGCGCTGCGCGAGCGTGCACGCATGTTGGCCGAGACCGACCGCATGAAGACCGAATTTATCGCCAACGTGGCGACCGAAATCCGCAATCCCGTCACCACTATCACCGGCTTCGCCGACGTCCTGCGCCAGGAGATGTTCGGCACGCTGACCGACCGCCAGCACGAATACACCGGTGGCATCCTGAACACCGCCAACCGCATGATGGGCGTCGTCGACAACATCATGGACCTCGCTAACATCGAGGCCGGGCGCTTGTCGCTCAAACGCGGCACCGTCGACGTGCACACGCTTTTGGTCGACGCCATCAACGAGGTGACACCGCGCGCCAAGGAAAAGAACCTCAAGGTCTCATTCGACTGCGATCACGATATCGGCTTCATTAGTGCCGACCTCGCGCGGCTACGCCAAGTCCTGAACAACATCCTCTCCAACGCGGTGCACTTCACGCCGAAGCTCGGCCAGGTCGGTGTCACGGCGGAACGCACCGACGACTGGCTCGACATCGCGGTCAGCGACAGCGGCCCCGGCATTCCGAAGGACGAACGCGAGCGCGTGTTCGAGCCGTTCAACCGCATCAAGGACAGCAAACATCAGACCGATGGCCCGGGTCTCGGCCTGACCATCGTGCGCCGGTTCATCGAAATGCACGGCGGCGCCGTACAGATTCGCGGCAACAAGGCGCGCGGGACGACGGTCGTGTGTCGCCTGCCAATCGACGGCGAAAACGCCGAAGGGCTTGCACCGTTCGCGGATGATCGTGCTATCCTTGACAGTGAAGCGGCCGAATAAGCCCGCGAACGGAGAAAACCCTTGGACCTGCAGACTCTCTGCATAATCGTAATTCTGGCTGGCGTCGTCGTGATGATACTCCGCGCCATCGTCGCCGCCGGACGCAAGCCCCAGGCCCGCCCGGCACGTGTCCGTAAAAAATTGCCAAACGCCGCCTTCGCTCTCGACGACTCTCTCGACAAGGTGAACGAAACGATCCGCATTCTTCAGGACACCCTCGGCACGCACGCCCCGGGCCGCCATGACCCGGAAGGCGCCAAGTTCTACATCGCATACCTTGCGGGCATCACGCACGAGGTCGCCAAGATGAACCGCGTTCCCTATGGTCCCGCTTTGGAAACTCCGATCCGCATGGAAATCATCCGCCTTGGCCTCGGCGCCAACGTCAGCGGCAGTGATGCTCTGTCGCGCGTGCTCGCGACGGACAGCGGCCAGCAAGGCTATGCCGCCGGCGAATTGGACGGCATCGACGCCTGCGACCCGCATTTCCGGGGCGTCTACTTCTCGCGCATTCAGACGTATTTCACCGACGCCGCCTTACGCGGCTCGCGCTGACTGCCTGCCCTCTTTCTGAAGTACTTCAAGAACAATTAGCGTCGTCCCGGTCGCAAGTCATACTGCCGCGCGCACCGGGACCTAAAAACCCCAAGTGTCTTACTCAAAGGTCCCGGCACGCTGTGCGGCCGGGATAACGCCATGAAAAGGAGTTCTAATTGAGCCCCTCGACCGCGCGAACGAAACGCGCGACCTCTTCCTCATCGTTGTAGTAATGAACCGACGCACGCACCAGCGCGTCGAGGCCGCGCTTTTCCATATCGATGCGGGTCGAGCCTTTGCGCGTCACCGACACGTTGATCTTTTCGGCGGCGAGCCGGGTCTTGATGTCTTCGGGCTGCAGGCCGTCCTTGGCGAACGTCACGATCCCGCCCTTGGCCGTACCGATATCGGCGACCGTGACGCCGCTCACGTCGCCAAGCCCTTCCCGCAGTTCCCCGGCAAGGCCGCTCAATCTTTCAAAGATGGCCTCCATGCCGAGTTCCAGGGCGTAATCGACGGCGACACCTAAGCCGATGACCGCGGCGAGGTTATATTCCCAGTTCTCGAACCGGGTCGCGCCGGACGCCAATTCATAACTGTCGGGTCCGGTCCAGACCGCGCTCCGCAGGTCCAGCATCAACGGCTCCAATTCCTCGGCCAGTTCCTTGCGCACATATAGAAAACCCGTGCCGCGCGGCCCGCGCAGATACTTCCTGCCCGTGACGGATAGCGCGTCGCAAGCGATCTCGGAGACGTCGACGGGCAATTGGCCGACCGACTGACATGCATCCAGTAGATAGAGAACGCCTGCATCCTTTGCGATCCTACCGACGGCGGCGGCGGGATTGATCAAGCCGCCGTTGGTCGGCACGTGAGTCATGGAAATCAGCTTCACCCGGTCGTCGATCATGCCGGCAAGGGCATCCACGTCGACCGCGCCGGCCTCATTCGACGGCACCACGGCAACGTCGAGCCCATACAACTGCTTCGCCTGTAGATAGGAAATGTAGTTGGAAGCGTATTCCGCCTCGACTGTCAGAATTCTATCGCCGGACCGGAAGCGACGGCACATGGCATGAAACACCGCCTGCCAAGCAACGGTGGCGTTTTCCATCAGCGCGATCTCAGAAGGATTGGCGTTGATCAGTTCGGCAACGGCGTCATAAGTGCGCCCAATCGCGCCCGCCGCGGGTGCCGCTGCCTCATAGGCGCCTATACTGGCTTCCAGTTCCAGGTGCGCCCTAACGGCATCCACGACCGGCGTCGGCAACAACCCGGCGCCCGCGTTGTTGAAATGAAGCACGTTGGCGACACCGGGCGTTTCCGCCCGCACGCGTGCGAGATCAATTGTCACGGGACCCCCTTGGTCGTCGAGTATTCAAAATGCAGCGCCTTGTCCGGGAAGACGAACTCATGGGCGCTGTGCGCTGCCAAAGCAGCCTCGGCAAAGCCCGTCAGGATAAGCTTCAGCTTGCCGGGATAAATACTGACGTCGCCGACGGCGAAAATACCCGGACGATCGGTTTCCGCCCGGGACGGGTCGACGGTCACACCGCGCGCCGTATCGCCCAGTCCCCATTCGTGGATCGGTCCTAGAGACTGTGAAAGGCCGTAGAAAGGCAACAGCACGTCCGCCGGCAGACGTTTTTCATTCTCGTCCAGATCGGCGACGACGACGGCGTCCAGAACACCATCGGCACCTTCAAGTGCGGCGAGTTGGTAAGGCGTAACGATATCGACTTTTCCATCGTCCGCCAAAAGCCGCATCCGTTGCACCATCTCGTCCATGGCGCGGAACTTGCCGCGGCGATGCACGATGCTGACGTGCTCGGCGACACCCGCCAGAAGCACCGCCCAGTCGACCGCGCTGTCGCCGCCGCCGGCGATGACGACCCGCTTGCCCGCGAAGTCGGCAGTTCTCCGAACCATGTATTTGACGCCGAGCCCTGGACCCGCCGCTTCAAAGGCTTTAATTCCCGGCAACGGCGGCCGCTTTGGCCCAAACGCCCCGACCCCAGCGGCGATGATGACGGCCTTGGCGCGGCCTCTTATCCCGGCCGATGTTTCTAGCTCGAAAGCGCCGGCTTCGCCCGTGAGCGCCGTCACTTGTTGCGACAGATGCATGGGCGCAGCGAAGGGCGCAATCTGGCGCTCCAAATTCTTGATCAGATCGCCGCCGGAAATCTCGGGAAACCCGGGTATGTCGTAGATCGGCTTTTCCGGATACAACGCCGTGCATTGACCGCCGATATCTTCGAGCGCATCGATGACGCGGCATGACATCCCCAGCATGCCGCACTGAAAAACAGCGAACAACCCGACCGGTCCAGCGCCGATAATGGCGACGTCGGTCTCGAAAATCGAAGGGGCGGCTGTTTCGGTCACGGGATTCTCGGATGTTTGTCTTTACGATGGACATAGCATGGGAGGCGCGCCCGGCACGATCAAGTCCCACAACTCAAACCGGGGGATACCGCGACACTTGCCGCCGCCAACCGGCAGCGATAAAACCCATCCATGAGCGCTTCCGCCTCCCGATTGTTCTCTGCCACCCTCGCGGACGAAACGGCGACGGCAGACCTTGCGGTAGCGTTGGCGCCTATCCTAAAGCCCGGTGACGTCGTGGCGCTCGACGGTGATCTCGGCGCCGGCAAGACGGCCTTTGCGCGTGCGCTGATCAATGCCCTGCCGGGCGACCCCGAGGATGTACCCAGCCCGACCTTCACTCTTGTTCAAACCTATGAGCGGGGCGGCGTCGAGATCTGGCACTTCGACCTCTACCGCCTCGAAGACCCGGACGAGGCCTTTGAGCTTGGCATCGAAGACGCCTTCCAGGATGCGATCAGCCTAATCGAATGGCCTGACAAGCTCGGTCCCCTCTTGCCCCGGGGCCTGCTTCGGGTCAACCTCTCCACCGGCGCCGCTGAAACGGCGCGAGAGGTGACACTATCCGGGGACGAGCACTGGGCGGAACGGCTCACCGGACTCGCCGGAACTTGGGGACGAACGGCATGAACAGGCGTGCAGAAGCCCGCGAGACTTTTTTCGGCAATGCCGGATGGGCGGGGGCGACGACCGAGACGCTTGCCGCCGATGCCTCATTCAGAAGATACGACCGGGTCCGCTTGAACGACCGGGTCGCGGTCCTGATGGACGCACCGCCGCCGGAAGAAGACGTCCGCCCGTTCGTCCGCGTCGCCAAGTATCTCTCGCAGCACGGGTTCAGCGCGCCACGCATTCTAGCCGAAGACGAAAAGCGCGGTTTTCTCTTGCTCGAAGACCTGGGCGACGACACCTACACCCGAGTGCTCGCTACCGGCGGCGACGAACGCAAGCTCTACGAAAGCGCCGTCGATGCGCTGATCGAGCTGCATCAGCTCTCGTCACCTGAAACCGCGCCGGCCGGCACCCCGCCCTACGACATGAAAAAGCTGATGGCCGAGGCTGACCTTTTGATCGACTGGCACTTCCCTGCGGTGACCGGCAAAGAGATCGGCATTGTCGCGCGTGGCGATTATGAAGCCGTCTGGGGAGAATCGCTCGCTGCCGTGGCGACCCGCCGCGAGACCTTGGTTCTCAGGGATTTCCACGTCGACAACCTGATGTGGCTCCCCGATCGCAACGGCGTCGCGCGTTGCGGCCTTTTGGATTTTCAGGATGCCGTCGTTGGACCGTATGCCTATGACCTGATGTCGCTGATCGAAGACGCCCGGCGCGACATCCCCGGCGATCTCTACACCGCGATGATCGAACGCTATCTGGCAGCATTCCCGGAATTGTCGCCGGAAAACCTGAGCCGCGATATCGCTATCCTCGGTGCCTGTCGCCACGCCAAGGTCATCGGCATTTTCACACGCCTCGCCAAGCGCGACGGCAAAACTCAGTACCTGGAACACATTCCTCGCGTCTGGGGCTTACTGGAACGCAGCCTTGCGCATCCGTCCCTGGCACCCGTCCGCCATTGGTTCGAACGTCACGTTCCCGCCGAACATCGCCGCAAACCCGAGATCACCGCTTAAGCTCAGAGGTCCAAAGTGCCGTCATCTACCCCGATCGAAACCGCCATGGTCCTTGCCGCCGGACTGGGAAAGCGGATGAAACCGCTAACCGACACCATGCCTAAGCCGATGGTGCCGCTGATCGGCAAGCCGCTGATCGGCCATACCATGGACCGGCTGGTGGATGCCGGGGTCAAGAAGGCCGTGGTCAATCTTCATTACATGGGAGAGCAGATCAGAGACTACCTCTCAGCCGAGACGCGCCTCGAGATCGTATACTCGGAAGAGCCGAAAATTCTTGAGACCGGCGGTGGCGTTGCCAATGCTATGACCGATTTGGGCACATCGCCTTTCTATTGTGCCAATGCGGATGCGTTCTGGCTGAACGGCTTCGAAGATGCCCTCGGCCGTCTTGCCGAGCGCTGGAACGAAGAAGAGATGGACGGACTTCTGATGCTGCATTCGACGGTCGACGGATACGGGTACGCGGGCGTCGGCGATTTCATGGCCGAAGCCGACGGCAAGCTCTGCCGCCGTCCGGACTGCGAGGTCGTGCCTTGGCTTTTTACCGGCGTACAAATCCTGCACCCGCGCCTGTTCGATAGCGCGCCCGAAGGCGCGTTCTCACTCAACGTGCTCTATGACAAAGCCATCGAGGCCGAGCGCCTTTTCGGTGTTGTGCATGACGGCGAATGGTTCCACATCGGCACGCCCGACGGGCTCGCCGTTGCCGAAGCGTTCCTCGACGATCCCTACCCCGGCGAGAAAAAGCGCTAGGCCGGGATGTTCGAGGGTAAGGCACCGCGTGTCTTCACCATCGCGAGCGCCGAGCCGTTCGTCGACAGTCTCGCCAAGAAACTCCTGGAAAACGCCGGTGGTGAACCGCTGAAACTGGCTGAGATGCGCGTCCTGCTACCGACGCGGCGCGCCTGCCGTGCCCTGCAGGAAGCGTTCCTCCGCCAAGGCAACGGCAAGCTGCAATTGCTCCCGCGCATGACGCCCCTGGGCGATATTGACGAGGAAGAACTCTCTATCGCCGATGCCGGTCTGGGTGTTGCCGGCGCCGCGTCCCTGCCGCCCGCGATCCCGAGTCTGGAGCGCCAGATGATGCTGGCCCGCGCCGTCATGGCGCTGCCGGGCGACGGGCTCCGGCCCGAACAGGCGACGGTGCTGGCCTTGGAACTGGCGAAGCTGATCGACCGTCTGGCCACCGAACAAGTCGATCCTAAAGAGCTTCGCAATCTGGTCGGCGACAGTTTCGCCGAGCACTGGCAAAAAGTGCTGCGTTTCCTGGAAATCCTGATCGGCACATGGCCGGAGATTTTATCTGAGGCGGGCGCCCTGGATCCCGCCGCACGCCGCAATGCACTCCTCGGCGCCCAAGCGCGGCTGTGGCAAGAGCACCCGCCTGAGACTCCCGTCATCGCCGCCGGCTCCACTGGCTCCATTCCCGCGACCGCCGGCCTATTGGCCACCGTCGCCGGCCTGCCGCAGGGGGCTGTGGTGCTGCCGGGTCTCGACCGTCACCTAGCGGACAAAGCCTGGGAGAAGCTACCGCTGACACACCCACAGTTCGGCCTGAAGCAACTGCTGAGCCGTCTCGATATTGGACGCAGCGACGTTCGTGATTGGGACGATGGTTCTACCCATCCACGCGGTGCGGTCTTATCCGACGCTTTGGTCCCCGCCGATGCACCGGCGCCCGCCATCCCCACCGCCGAAGATATCACTGCCGCGCTTTCCGATGTCACGCGGCTGGATTGTCCCGGGCCGAGCGAAGAAGCCCTCGCCGTCGCGCTAATCATGCGCGAAACCCTGGAGACACCCGGCCGCACGGCAGCGCTGGTGACACCCGACCGCGATCTGGCGCGCCGGGTCGCGGCGGCGCTGCGCCGCTGGGATATCGAGATCGACGACAGTGCCGGAATCCCCCTGGGCGAGACGCCGCCCGGCACGTTCCTGCGCCTGCTCGCCGATGCCGCGCGCACACGTCTGGCACCGGTGCCGCTTCTCGCCATTCTAAAACACCCGCTAGCGGCGGGCGGCATGAACAAAGCCGACTTCCGCGAGCTTGCACGATTGCTGGAAACCGAAGCACTGCGCGGGCCGCGCCCGGGACCGGGACTGGACGGTCTGGCGCGCGCTATCACCGGCTCCAAGTATGAAAAACGTCTGAAAGGTTTTCTGAACCGCCTGAACGATCTGCTCGCGCCTATACTGGACGCGACCGGGCGGGACGGTCTGGACTACGTCGAAATCTTGAAAGTTCACGTGACCTGCGCCGAAGCGCTGGCCGCGACCGACACGACATCCGGCGCGGCAGTGCTTTGGGCCGAAGACGCCGGAGAGGCGGTGGCTAACTTCGTCGGCGAGCTTGCGACCAGCCTCGGCCATCTGGGCCAAGTCCCGGCGGCGCGCTATCCCGCGGTGTTCGAAACCCTGATGGATGGGCGCGTCGTGCGGCCCCGCTTCGGGCGGCACCCCCGGCTGTTCGTTTGGGGCCTTCTAGAAGCCCGCCTGCAGCACGCCGACGTTGTGATTCTGGGTGGCCTTAACGAAGGTGTGTGGCCGCCGCAGCCGGAAACCAATCCTTGGATGAGCCGCCCCATGATGGCCGACATCGGCCTGGAAGCACCGGAGCGACGCATCGGCCTGACGGCACACGATTTTCAGCAAGCCTTCATGGCATCCCGCGTCTATCTGACTCGCGCCGACCGTGTCGGCGGCACGCCGACGGTGCCGTCACGCTGGCTTTTGCGGCTGGATAACCTGTTGGCCCGCGCAGGGGCAAAGGACGCCCTTCAACCTAACGAGACCGAGGCCTGGCTCACCTGGGGCCGAATGCTGGACGCGGCGGCGCACGAGAAACCGGAGCCGCCCCGCCCCTGCCCACCGGTCGAAGCTCGCCCGACGGAACTCTCGGCAACGCAGATCGAGACCCTGATCCGCGATCCCTACGCGATCTATGCGCGGAAGATTCTGGGCCTGCAACTGCTAAATCCCATCGACGCCGACCCCGGCGCAGCGGATCGGGGTATTTTCATTCACGATGCGCTGGAAGCCTTCGTCCGTACTTATCCCGATACCGTACCGGACGACGCCGTACGACGGCTGATGGAGATCGGCCAGTCGGCGCTGGCGCCGCATTTCGACCGGCCTGGCGTGCGCACCTTCTGGTGGCCCCGGTTCGAACGTATCGCACACTGGTTCGTCGATTGGCACTCATCGCGCCTGGCCGAGGGCTGGGAGCCCGTGTTGGTCGAAAAATTCGGCGGCACCGAAGTCGGCTCCACCAAGACGCCGTTCAAAGTCTTTGCCAAGCCCGACCGCATCGACCACCGCGCCGACATCGGTCTTTCGATCATCGACTACAAGACCGGACAGCCGCCATCCGCCAAACAGGTCGAAGCCGGCTTGACCCCGCAGTTGCCGCTGGAAGCGATCATCGCACTCGCCGGTCAGTTCAAGGGCGTGCCGGAAGCACCGGTCTCTGAGTTGGTCTACGTACACCTATCGGGCGGCCGCGAGCCGGCAAAGGTCAACAACCTCAAGAAACTGGACGTTGCGAAAGTCATCGAAGACACCCGCGCCGGGGTCGCCAAGCTGGTGACCAAGTTCGCGGACGCCCAGACGCCGTACCTGTCGCGGCCGCGCCCGCAATTCGAAAGCCGCTTTGGCGACTTCGACCATCTGGCCCGCGTCGGCGAGTGGGGCGGTGCGGCGGAGGATGCGGAATGAACGCGCCCACCAAGACGCCCGTCCGCATCCGCAACCGCACGGCGGCACAGATCGCAGCCGCACGGCCGGAGGCCTCGGTCTGGGTTTCAGCCAATGCCGGGACCGGCAAGACCGGTGTTCTCGTCGACCGCATTTCGCGGCTTTTGCTGGAAGGCGTACCGCCGGAGCGCATTCTGTGTCTGACCTTCACCAAGGCGGCAGCGGCGGAAATGGCGAACCGCCTGACGGATTTGCTGAGCGGCTGGTCGGCCATGTCCGACGAAGACCTGGAGCGCGAACTGCACGCACTCGGCGAGACGGAAACCGATGCCGCTAAGATCGACCGCGCCCGAAGGCTGTTTGCCGAGACCCTGGAAGCCCCCGAAGGACTGCGTATCCGCACCATCCACTCGTTCTGTGAATCGCTGTTGGGCCGCTTCCCCATCGAGGCCGGGATCACGCCCGACTTCCGTGTCATGGACGATCGCGGCCAGCGCGAACTACAGGGAGAAGCACGGGACCGGGTATTCACCCAAGCCCTCGCCGAAGGCAGCGCGCTGACCGAGGCGCTCCGCGCACTCGCCGCACTGGTCGATGAAGACGGCCTTGCCGGCCTGATGCGGGAAATCGACGGCAAGCGCGCCCGCTTCCGTGCCGCGCTGCACCGGTTCGGTGGTGCGGCGGGGATCGCCGCCGCCGTCGCCGAGGCGCTTGGCACCGACCCCGGCGCCAAGGAAGAAGACATCATCCGCGCCGCCTGTGACTTGAATGCGGACAATGTCGCCCGCTACCAAAGGGTTGCCGATGCATGGGCCAAAGGATCGCCGACCAATCAGGCGGGGGCGGCTACGCTTCACGCATTCTTGGGTGCCGCCATCGAGTGCCGCGTCGGAACATGGCATGACGTCGTCGGCCTGTTCCTGACACAAAAGGAAGAACCTCGGTCCGAGAAATCGATCCTCTCCAAGGGTGCGCTCACCGCCGACGAAGGGGCGCTGCCGGTGGCGCTTGGCATCGCCGAGGAACTCATTGAGGTTAAGCAGCGGCTTCGCGCCGTTCGCACCTACCACGCGACCCGCGCCCTGATCACGGTGGCGGCGGAACTGACCGACAGCTACGAGGATGTGAAGGCGCGGCACGGGCGGCTTGATTACGACGACCTGATCGACCGCGCCTCGCTATTGCTGGATTCGCCGTCCGGCGTCAGTTGGGTGCATTACAAACTCGACGGCGGCATCGACCATATCCTGGTCGATGAGGCGCAGGACACCAGCCCGTCGCAGTGGCAGGTGATCAAAGAAGTCGGCAGCGATTTCTTCTCGGGCGAGAGCCGCCACGAAGAGGTCAGCGAGCATCCCCGCACCGTGTTCGCGGTCGGTGACGAGAAACAGTCGATTTACAGCTTCCAGGGTGCCGACCCGGAAATGTTCGGCTCTATGGAAGGCGTGTTCAAGAATCAGGTGGAAGCCGTCAAGCGGCCTTGGATGCGCGTTGAAATGGCCGAAAGCTTCCGCTCCGCACAAGCGGTTCTGGATGTCGTCGACCGCGTTTTCGACGTGCCGGAACACGCCGAAGGGCTGCAGTTCGGCGACGGCAAAATCCGCCACGTCTCGGCCCGGCGCGGCCAAGCGGGCCGGGTCACCTTATGGCCGGCGGAAGAGCCGGGCGACGACGATGACGCGGACGTGCCTTGGGATGCGCCCGTTGACCATGTGGCATCGGACAGCCCCGCGGGACGCGTTGCCGTGCGCATCGCCATGACTATTCGTGACATGTTGAAATCGGGCGAGGTTCTTCCAGCGCAAGGGCGGCCGTGCCGGCCCGGCGATTTCCTTATTCTTGTGCAAAAGCGTAACCGCCTCGCCGAGATGATTGTCGCCACCTTGAAGGCCATGAACATCGACGTTGCCGGGCGCGACCGCATGGTGCTGGCAACGCAGCTGGCGATCCAGGACTTGATCGCGCTGGGCCGCCTGACGCTGCTGCCCGAGGACGACCTGACAACGGCGTGCGTCCTCAAAGGACCGCTGGTGGGTTTGAGCGAGGACGATCTTTTCCACCTCGCGCACGGCCGCAATGGCTCGTTGTTGGCAGCACTTAGGGCGTGCCGCGACGAAGCGCCGTTTTCGGACGCTTGGGCTAAGGTCTCCGAATGGCGCAACCGCGCCGACTTCATGCCGCCCTTCGAATTCTTCTCGGCGATCCTGGACGGTGACGGCGGCCGCAAATCGCTGCTGGCGCGTCTCGGCCCAGAAGCCGCCGAGCCAATCGAGGATTTCCTCGGCGCCGCCATCGACTTCGAGCGCGATCACGTGCCGTCCCTGGAGGGCTTCCTGCATTGGCTGGAGACCGGCGAGGCCGAGGTTAAACGCGATCTTGAACAGGGCCGGAACGAAGTCCGCGTCATGACCGTGCACGGCGCCAAGGGGCTGCAGGCCGAAGTGGTGTTCCTGGCCGATGCCTGTTCGGTTCCGGCGGCGCAGAACGAAGACCGCATCGGCTGGGTCGACGACCGGCTGCCGGTATGGCCGGCACACAACGGAAATGCGACACACCTGAGCGAAGATTTGAAGGCTGCCAGCCGTGCCGAGACCTTGGCCGAATACCGCAGGCTGTTCTACGTCGCCATGACCCGCGCCAAGGATCGGCTTTACATTGCCGGGCATACCTCAAAGCGCATGCCGAAGGACGTGCTGACCTGGCACGACATGGCACACCGTGCACTGTCCGAGATCGGCGTGGCGGATGCCGAGAACAGTCTGATCTTTGAGACGCCCCAGGAAGCCGAGCCCGATGGCGGCAGCGTGCGCGAACAAACGGCAGCGGCAACGACCGCACTACCCCCTTGGGCCGCCGTGACCGCACCCGCCGAACCGACACCGCCGGCCCCCCTGAGCCCGTCCCGGCCCGACGATGCCGAGCCGCCGGTGCGCACACCGCTGGATTCCGATGACGGCAGCCGCTTCCTGCGCGGACGCATCGTCCACGCCCTGATGCAGACGCTTCCCGAACTATCGCCGGAAAGGCGCGTCGAGGCGGCGACCGCTTATGCCGCGCGGCCCGTCTTCGGCCTCGCTCGGGACGCGCAGTCGGCCATTGTCGGCGAGGTCATGACAATACTCACCGATCCTGCCATTTCGGCCGTGTTCGGACCCGATTCGCGGGCCGAGGTCCCCATCGCCGGGACCATCGAAACCCAGGCTGGGCCTCGCGTCGTGACCGGTCAGATCGACCGTCTCGCGGTAACGGATGGCAGCGTGCTGATCGTCGATTACAAGACCAACCGCCCGCCGCCGGCGACGGCGGAAGAAACGGCGCCCGTTTATTTACGGCAAATGGCCACCTATCGCGCCGCCCTTGGGCCGGTTTTCCCTGGAATGCCAATTAGATGCGTCCTTTTGTGGACCGACGGGCCAAACTGGATGGAACTGCCGGACAACCTGTTGCGAAGTTACGCACCTTGACGCACTGAAAGACCGTCCATAGATTCTTTGCACAACATAGTTAACGGCCCCATATACGGGGCCACGCTATGAGACTTATTCTTGAGAGGAACGATCTATGCCCAAGCAAGTAACCGACTCTTCGTTCAACGATGACGTTCTGGGGGCGTCCGGTCCGGTCGTCGTCGATTTTTGGGCGGAATGGTGCGGCCCGTGCAAACAGATCGCCCCGGCGCTGGAAGAGATTTCGGCGGAAATGGGCGACAAGGTCACCATCGCCAAGATCAACATCGACGAAAACCCGGATACGCCCAGCACCTATGGCGTGCGCGGTATCCCGACGCTGATGCTGTTCAAGGACGGCGAGGTTGCGGACACTAAGGTCGGCGCCCTGCCGAAGAGCCAGTTGATGCAGTGGATCGAGCAGAATCTCTGAGCTTCACCCCTCGGGGTATCGAAATTTGAACCCCGCCCCAAAGGCGGGGTTCACCGTTTTAGGAGAGTGGTAAAATGAGCGGATTGGAAATCAAACAGATCCCGGTGTTGGACGATAACTACGTCTATCTCGCGCACTGTCCGGAAACGGGAGAGACCGCGGTCGTCGACCCGGCTGTCTCGGCGCCCGTGTTCGATGCGCTGGACGATACCGGCTGGAAGCTCACGCACATTCTCAACACCCATCACCACGGCGATCACGTCGGCGGCAACATGGACATCAAGAACAAGACCGGCTGCACCATCGTCGGCCCACGCGCCGACCGTGACCGTATTCCCGGCATCGATGTCGAAGTCGGCGACGGTGACACCTATACCCTCGGCGCATCGACCGCCAAGGTGTACGACGTACCCGGCCACACGCGCGGCCACATCGCGTACTGGTTCGAAGATTCGGACGCACTTTTCTGCGGCGACACCCTGTTCGTTATGGGCTGCGGCCGCCTGTTCGAGGGCACGCCGGCGCAGATGGTTTCTTCGCTTTCCAAGTTCCAGCCGCTGCCGGACCAGACCAAGATCTACTGCGCGCACGAATACACGCAATCCAACGGCCGCTTCGCACTCACCGTGGATCCTGAAAACCAGTCGCTGATCGATCTTATGAAAGAGGTCGACGACAAACGCGCCAACGGCATCCCGACGGTACCGTCGACCCTGGGCCAAGAGCGCGCCACCAACCCGTTCCTGCGTGCCGACAGCCCCGGCATCCAATCGACGCTGGGCATGGTCGGCGCCGACGTCGTCGATGTGTTCGCCGAAGTGCGGCATCGGAAGGACAACTTCTAGCACTCCGATTGCGTCGCCCTGAACTTGATCAGGGCCCATCGCTGAGTGGATCTGAAGCGGTGCAATGCCATGAATGGATGCTGAATCACGTTCGGCATGACGGACGTGGTTTGTTATTTCCTACGTTCGTAAATTACGCGGCCTTGCATAGAACGCGTTGAAGGCCGCGGTCTCTACCGCTGCGTCGGCGTCGGCAGAACGCCGTCGGGCAAGTTCTCTTCGACCAAATCGACGACCAAACGGCTTTCCGTCAGCTCGCCGGCGCGTTCCAGGATCGGATAGGCGACGGCCGTCAGATGGCCGTTGATGCGCTTCAAATCCCGCAGGATGTCGAGGTGCATGGCACTGGTCTCGATGGTGTCGGGGCGGCGCTCAGAGACCCGCGCGTAATGACTTTCGATATAGGCACGCTCCAGGTCACGGACGACGACTTTCTGGCGGATCAACGACCGCGCCACCGTCGCGTCGCCCGACATAAAGACGTTCACGGCAAGATCGAAGTTCTCGAGAATGCAGGCATGGAAGGCTTCCAACTCTGCTAATCCCGCATCCGAGAAGTTAGCTTTCTTTTTGATCTTCTTGGCGGCCAATTCCATCAGGTTCTTGTCGACGATGTCGCCAATGTGTTCGAGGTTCGTGGTGAAGCTGAGCACCTCGATATTCCGTTCGCTCTCGGCGTCGTCCAGTTCTTCCTGGCTGAGACGTGTCAGGTACAACTTAATGGCTTCGTGCAACCGGTCGACGATATCGTCGGTGCGCTCGATCTCGCGCACCTTGCTAGCGTCGTTGGTGCTGAACGCTTCCAGACTTTTGGCGAGCATGTCGCGGACGACGTCCGACATCGCCAGGGATTCGCGCGCCGCACAGACCAGCGCGACCTTTGGTGTGTCGAGCGAAGACGCCTCAAGATAGCGGGGCGTGCCGGGCTGATCGGCGACCGCCGGATCCGGCATGAGATATCGCGTGAAGCGGTCGATGACAGCCAACAATGGCAAGAATACCAGCGCCAAGGCGACATTGAAGACGGTATGGAAATTCGCGACCATGCGTGCCGCGTCGTCGCCTAACATCAGATAGGGCTGCAACCAGGGCAGCATCGCCGCGGCGATTGCCACACCGCAGGCCCGCATTAAGAGATTGCCGACCGCAAGGCGACGGCCCGCCGGTTTTTCGCTCAGCGTCGCGACCACCGCGATAATCGCACCCCCCAGGTTGGCGCCCAGCACCATCGACAACGCCAACTGCGCACTGATGACGTTGAGCGAGGCCAGCGACATCACGAACAGGATGACGGCGACGCTGGAATGGGTCAGCCACGTCAGCGCCGCCGTGATGAGGATTGCCAAGGCGATCTCGTGCGACAGGGGGCCCAGCAACAGCGTGAATGTCTCGTCATGGCGGAGCGGTGCCGACGCCGCGCTGATCAGGTGCAGCGCCAACAGCACCAGGCCAAGACCGAGGGATGCCCGCGCCAAATTCTTGCGGCGGCCACGCTCGGACGACATGAACGTCACCACGCCGGCGCCGATCAGCACCGGCGACAACCAGCTGAGATCGAAAGACAAAAGCTGGACGACGACGGTGGTGCCGACATCCGCACCCAGGATCACGGCGAAAGCGGCCGTGCCCGCGATGAGACCGCGGCCCGCGAACGAAGACATGATCAGGATCGTCGCCGTGCTGCTTTGCAGGACCGACGTCACCGCGAAGCCGACGCCGAAGCCCTTGAACCGGTTGCCGGAACATAGCGCCAGGACTTGGCGAAGCTCGGCACCGAACGACCGCATAATACCTGTGCGCACCATGCGAATCCCCCAGACCATGAGGGCGACACCGCCAAAAATTTCGAGCAATGTTTCCATGCCGTATGTGATATCCGCCTAAAAAACCAGTGCGTTGCCGTCTGAAAGGCCGAGACGCTCGACCCCATAAATACGCACTTTGTGCGTATTCGTCAAATTACACATGGAATTTGGCCTTGGAAATGAGGGCCGGTCAGTCGCCGCCAACCGGTGCAAGGTCGCGGAATTCCTGTCGCACGCGTTTGAGGATATCGACAGCACCTGTGAACGCGAGGCCGGCGATGATCGCCGCGACGATCAGGTCCGGCAGACCACTGCCGCTGACCCAGACACCCGATGCGGCGATCACGATGGCAATGTTCGACAGCACGTCGTTGCGCGTACACAGCCAGACCGATCGCATGTTGGCGTCGGTGCCTCGGAACCTGAAAAGGATAACGGCGCAGACGATATTCGCGGCCATCGCAGCGAGTCCAATTCCACCCATCAACTCGTAAGACGGCACCGTACCGGTCTGCCAATGGTAGACGATCGTGCCCGCAACCCAGAAGCCGAACAGCATCATGGTCGTGCCCTTGAGCATCGCCGCCCGGGTCCGCCAAACAGCCGCCATGCTAAGAACGGCAAGCGATATGCCGTAACTCGCGGCATCACCCATGAAATCCATGGCGTCGGCTTGCAGACCGGCGGAGCCACCTGCCAGCCCCGCCGACAGTTCAACCAGGAACATCCCCGCATTGATGACGACGGCAATCCAGAGCGCTTTACGTGCGCCGTCCTCGACGGGCGCATCGCAATGATCGTTCCGACAGCATCCACTCATGACTTTGGCTCCATAGCGTGCTCGGCCATATCGATGAGGATGCGCCGGATATGAGCGTCGGCGGCAACATAATAGATATGACGGCCGCGCCGCTCGGCGCGGACGATGCGGGCCGCTTTCAACAGCCGGAGATGGTGGCTGGCAAGCTGCGCCGAAACACCCATGGCGTCGGCGATGACGCCCGCCGACTGCGGCGTCGTCAGGCAGGCGTAGACGATACCGAGCCGCGTCGGATCGCCGAGCAAATGAAACAGATCGGCGATTTCGGCGCGCGCGTCAGGGGTAACGGCGGGGGCTTGGTCCATAACATCCATAGCCCATATTTAATTACTTGTTTAAATATTATCAAGTGGCCGCGCGACTATGACGTGGGCGGCTCGTGCATGGCGCCCTGTTCCGTGCCGAACACGCGGCTAAGGACCTCGGTCGAGTTTTCGGCAAGCGCGATGATTTCGGACATCTTGGAGAGGATCTGCATGTTGTTGGCCATGACGACACCCGTCTCCGGGCGCTCGTCGTTCATGGCGTGCGTGCAGCGGACGAGGATATCGTTGCGAATTTCGCGCAGGAGATCCTCCAGGCGATACCCGTCCGGGCGCTCTTCCGAGACAAGAAAAGTAGTCTGACTACGCTGCGGCATGGCCGTTTCCTCCGATCCTTATGATCGCCGGAGAACGGCCATGGTTCACATTCTATTCGGCCGCCTCGGCGAGAGATTTACCGACAGTACGGTCGTAATCTTCCATCAACTGACGTGTAATGTCACCCGGTTGGAAGGTGTGCTCACCAATTTCGGACACCGGCGTCACTTCGGCCGCCGTCCCGGTGATGAAGCATTCCGTCGCGTCCTTCATCTCTTGCGGCATAATCGCACGCTCGACGACCTCAATACCGTGCTTCTTCGCGAGTTCGATGACCGTGCGGCGCGTGATGCCGTCCAGGAAGCAGTCCGGCGTCGGTGTATGCAGCTTGCCGTCCGGCATGACGAAGAAAATGTTGGCGCCGGTCGCTTCGGCGATCTGGCCGCGCCAGTCGAGCATCAGGGCGTCCTGGTAGCCGGCTGCCTCGGCCGTGTGCTTGGACAGCGTGCAGATCATGTAGAGACCCGCCGCCTTGGCGTGCACCGGTTCGGTCCGGGGATCGGGACGGCACCACTTGGAAATCTGCAGGCGGATGCCTTTCATGCGCGCTTCCGGCGAGAAGTAAGATGGCCATTCCCATGCCGCGATAGCGACGTTGATCTTATTCGACTGCGCCGAGACACCCATCATTTCACTGCCCCGCCAGGCGATGGGACGGACATAACCGTTGGTGATGCCATTGACTTCGCAGGCGGCGGTGCTGGCCGCGTCAATCTCTTCGAACGACCACGGAATTTCGAAACCCAGTTCACGCGCGGAATAAAAAAGACGCTCTGTATGTTCGCGGAGCTTAAAGATATTGCCGCTATACATGCGTTCGCCCTCGAAAACGGCGGACGCGTAATGAAGGCCGTGGGTCAGGACATGCACTTTGGCGTCCCGCCAATCCACCATTTCTCCGTTGTACCAGATCTTCCCATCGCGATCGGCAAAGTTTGGACCAGACATTGTAATATTCTTTCGCGGCTAGCGGTTTAACAACTTGGATGTTGCGTGTCGTACCACCAACGGATATATATGTCAATAACACTGACCAATTTTCTTGACTTCTTTTTTAACCACGGCGACAGTCCATCATGCCCGATCAGCAACACCGAGGCCGCCCGCGCGCCAATCCGCTGTTTCTCAGAGACGAGAATCTGCGCGAAGCCATTGAACTGCTGTTCTTCGCGTATCGCGACTTCACCGGCGAGGCCGACGCGATCCTCGAAGATTACGGTTTCGGCCGCGCCCATCACCGCATCATCTATTTCGTCGGCGCCAACCCGGGAATCACGGTCGGCGACCTGCTGGCGATCCTAAAGATCACCAAGCAGTCGCTTTCCCGGGTCCTCAGCCAACTGGTCGAGGAAGCCTTCATTGAGCAGCGTGAGGATAAGGAAGATCGCCGACGCCGACGCCTTTACCTTAGCGACAAGGGGAACGCCCTCGAGCGCCTGCTGACCGATCAACAAAGCCGGCGTATTGCCGAGGCCTACCGCCTCGCTGGCGCTGATGCCGTTGCCGGCTTCAGAACCGTGCTGCGCGGCATTATCAACGAGCAGGACCGCAACCGCGTCGCGGAACGCGAAACCGACCTGTCCTGAGCGCTTGTTCGCGGGCAATGACCAACCGCATCCGGCACGCTAGAATACCCCGATGAACGAGAACGCCGCCAAATTGCCGGAAGATATGCCGCATGTCCTGGTCGTCGATGACGATGACCGGCTGCGTGGCCTGATCGCCAAGTTCCTCGGCGACAACGGCTTCCTCGTCGCTGCCGCCACGGACGCCCAGGACGCGCGCCGCCTCATGCGCTCTCTGGCCTTCGATCTAATCGTTTTGGATCTGATGATGCCCGGCGAAAACGGCTTGGAATTTGCCGAAAGCATCCGCAAGACCGACGATATTCCGATCCTCATGCTGACGGCGATGAGCGAATCGGAAGATCGAATCCGCGGCCTGGAGAAAGGCGGCGACGACTATCTGACCAAGCCTTTCGAGCCGCGCGAACTTGTGCTCCGCATCCACAGCATTCTGAAACGCGCCCGTCCGGCACGCACCGTCGTCACCGAAGTCATTCTGGGCGAGGCGGTGTTTTTCATCGACAAGGGCGAGATGCAGCGGCGCGGCCGCCGTGTTCATCTAACCGAAGTCGAAGCGGCACTGCTGCGCGCCCTGGCGGCAAGACCGGGCAGCGTGCTCAGCCGCGAGGACTTAATCGCAGCGACGGATGCCGGCGGCGAGAGCCGCGCCATCGACGTGCAAGTCACCCGGCTACGCCGTAAGATCGAGCGCGATCCGCGCGCCCCTAGATACCTCAAGACCGTTCGCGGCAAGGGATACGTTCTGTGGCCCGACAACCCCTGAGCCAGTCCGTCAAACGCTTCCTCCCGAAGTCGCTTCTCGGCCGATCGCTGCTGATTATCGTCACGCCGCTGGTGTTATTGCAGTTGGTCGCGGCGCTGATCTTTTTCGAATCCCACTGGGACAAGGTCACCTATCGGCTCGCCCGATCGGTCGCCGGCGACGCCGGGTTCGTCGTGTCGCTTTTACGGCGATACCCGGAACCGGAGAACCGCAGTTGGATCTTTGATCTGGCGGCGCGCCAAATGGAATTCCGCATCGCCTTTTCCGATGGCGAAGTTTTACCAAACAAGGCGCCGACACCGTCGGGCTTGCTGGAGGAATCCCTCGCCGAGTCGCTCTCCAGCTTCGTCAACCGGCCGTTCGTCATCGACACCGAAACACTCGAACGTGACGTCATCATCAAGGTGCAACTTGCCGAAGGCGTGCTGCGGATCGAGACGACCCGGAAACGTTTGTTCAGCTCTACGACCTACGTGTTCGTCATCTGGATGGTCGGCACATCCTTAATCCTGTTTGCCGTCGCCATGGCCTTCATGCGCAACCAGGTCAAACCGATCCGGCGCCTGGCCATGGCCGCCGACGACTTCGGCAAGGGCCGCGATATCGAGAGCTTCAAGATGGAAGGCGCCACCGAGGTACGTCAGGCCGCCGCCGCCTTCGTCGCCATGCGCAACCGCATCCGCCGCCAGATCGCACAACGCACCGACATGCTGTCCGGCGTCTCTCATGACCTACGCACGCCGCTGACACGCATGAAATTGCAACTCGAAATGTTGGGCGGCGGCGACGGCACCGACGACTTAAAGGAAGACATCTCCGAAATGGAGCGCATGCTCGAAGGCTACCTCGCCTTTGCGCGGGGCGAAGGCGGCGAGACGCCGGTCGAGACGAATCTGAGCGCCTTGCTGGAAGACGTCGCCGCACAAGCGCGCCGACGCGGTGCCCGGATCGACCTGCATAGCGAAGGCCGCATTGACGCCAAGCTCAAGGTCGATGCGTTCCGGCGCTGCATCACCAATCTGGTCGAGAACGCGCACCGCTACGGCGAGCATATTTCGATCCGGGCCGGGGTGCGTGGCGATGGAATTGAGATCGTCATCGACGACGATGGCCCAGGCATTCCCGAAGATCAGCGCGAAGAAGTCTTCCGGCCGTTCTATCGCCTGGAACAGTCCCGCAACCCAGGTACGGGCGGCGTCGGCCTCGGCCTTTCCATTGCCCGGGACGCGATCCAGAGCCACGGTGGCGATATGAAACTGATGGATTCGCCGATGGGTGGTCTCAGGGTCCGTATCCGCCTACCGATCTAAGGGCCGATCTAAGGGGCCCGCCGCGATGCGGCGCGTTCACCCGTTGTGTTCGTTTCGGGAATCGTCGGGGGCTTGTGCCCGGTCGTCCAATCCATAGTCCCGCAGCACGTGCGCGACCCGCAACCGATAGTCCGAGAATATGCCGCTCCGGCCCGCCGCCTGTGCGGAGCGGTGTTCGACGAGATTACGCCATTGGCGGACCGCGTCTTCGTCCCGGAAGAACGACAGCGAGAGATACTTTTTCTCATCGGTGATGCTTTGGAACCGCTCGACCGAGATGAACCCGTCGATCTCCTCCAACAGCGGTTTCAACTTCGCCGCCAAGTCCAGATAGGTCTCTTTGCGGCCGTCGGCCGGATAAACCTCGAAAATGACGGCGATCATGGCGTGTTCCCCTCTCCATGCGGCGCGGACGCCAGCTTCAGAAACGTCCGGTCCTCGCGCAGCAGGAATTTCTCGCGCTGTGCGAATTCGTAATTCTCACGTCCCAGCGGGTCCGCTGCAAGACGTTCGCGGTACGCCTCATAGGCCGCTAGGCTTTCAATATTATAGATACCGTA
Source organism: Rhodospirillales bacterium (assembly GCA_965216765.1). Taxonomy (GTDB): domain Bacteria; phylum Pseudomonadota; class Alphaproteobacteria; order Rhodospirillales; family Casp-alpha2; genus UBA4479. The sequence goes on along the minus strand of OZ244199.1, from coordinate 2,963,648 downwards.
GGCCAGCGTGCTCGAACCTTCGTGCGGGGCGAAATAGCCGATCAGATCGGCACCGCACCTGGGAATTGCCTGCCCCCAGTTCCGGGCATAGGACTCGAACTGCTGCTTCTTCGTCGGGTCGATGTGGTAGCGGATAACGCAGGTAATCATTGGTCTCTCCATGTTGATGACCAGATTGATACCCCATTGTTTTACGTGCATGCTTCGATTAACGTCGAAGTATGAAAGAAGGTCCCGACATCGCACTTCTCGGCGCCCTGATCGGCGACCCGGCGCGCGCGAACATGCTGACGGCACTGATGAGCGGCAAGGCGCTGACCGCGACCGAGCTTGCCGCCGAGGCGGGCGTGACCGTACAGACCGCCAGTTCGCATCTCAAGAAACTCGAAGAAGCGAACCTTCTGCGCCAGCGCAAGCAGGGGCGGCACCGCTATTTCGCGCTTGCCGCCGACGATGTCGGTGACTTGCTGGAAGCCATGATGGGCATGGCGGCCAAACGCGGCATGCTGCGCACCAGGACCGGCCCCAAGGACGATGAACTGCGCAAAGCCCGCGTCTGCTACAACCACCTGGCGGGCGATATGGGCGTGCAGCTTTTCGACAGCCTGATCGCACAGGGCTACCTTCTCGAAGACGACGAAGAAATCTCGCTGACGGATGAAGGCGCCGTGTTCGCACAGTCCTTCGGCATCGATCTTTCGGCGATCATCAAAGGGCGTAGGCCGCTGTGCCGGTCGTGCCTCGACTGGAGTTCGAGGCGCACGCATTTAGCGGGGGCTCTCGGCTCGGCATTTCTCGGCCGCATTCAAGTTTTAAAATGGGCATCCCGGCGTCCCGACTCGCGGGTCATCGTCTTCAGCCGCAACGGCGAGAAGAAATTCCTGGAAACGTTCCCGGTGTAAGTAACCTTAATACAAATACACTTGTCATCCCCGCGCAGGCGGGGACCCAGCAAAGGCGTTCAGTCCGCTCTGGGTCCCGGCTTTCGCCGGGATGACAACTAATGTTTGTTTTTTGCGGGATGCGTGCCTCACCACGGCCTATCGCTGACCCAAGGGTCCTCATCGATCGGCCAAACCGGGCGGCGGATGTGCTTGTGCGCCACCTGCGCCATATCCCATTCGAGAGTCCCGTGAGCCGCGCAATAGATGATCTTTTCCGCGATGGGTGCATACCCCGCGTGGAAGTGCTGCATCGATTTGACGACCAGCAATCGATAGGCCGTCGGGTCGATCCCCACCGCCTCGAAGAAATGCGGTGTCGTGTTCTGTGCGCGCACCGAATGCACGACAAAATCGATGCCTTCCGCGTGCAGCCACGCCACGTCGCCCAAGTTCCGGCGCGAGCCGCCGAGACTGATCGTCCAGGTATCGCGCAGCACGCGCATCACCTTCACGTTAAGATCAAGCGGCGGGCCCGATGTCTCGCCGGTCTTGCCGCCGAGGCGCAGGCGAAATGTCGCGCCCTCACCCGCGCCGCAGGCGATGCCGACCGCGACTGGGTCCCAGATCCCGCCGACGGCAGCCATGCCGATGCCGCGCTCCAGAAGTCTGCGCGCGATGAACGTGCTGTCGCCGGGCGCGCCGCCGCCCGGATTGTCGGCCATATCGGCGATCACGGCGGGGCCTTTTGATGCGTTCAAAGCCCCGGTGACGGCGTCGTCGAGACCGAGAAATTGCGGCGTGACATCGTCGCGAAGATCCCAGAACCCGCGGCCCAACTCCATGGCGACCCGCTCGCCGACCTCGGGCGCGTTGTCGGTGACGACGACGATACGCGCCCCTTCGTCCGGCACGTCGCCCCACGGAAAGCCGTGCCCCAATGAGACGGACAGCACGCCGTCCTTGCCTTCCAACGCCGTCATGCGGTCAACGAAGCCGCGCATCGGTTCGCGCGTGGTATGGAAGCAGCCGAGCATGCGGCAATCGAAAACACTGATCTTCGGCTTTAATTTTCCGGTCAGCGCGCCTTCCATAATGCGCCAAAGGTCTTCGGCGCGTTCCCGGAAATCCGTGTGCGGATATTCTTTATAGATGACCAGCGCGTCGATAGCGTCGATGAACGGCTTGGTGATATGGCAATGCAAATCGAACTCGACACCGATAGGGATGTCCGGTCCGGTGATCTCGCGGATACGCAAAAGCGTGTCTTCCTCGCAGGACGGATAACCCTCGGCGACCATGGCGCCGTGCATACTCAGCAGAATGCCGTCGACCGGCATCGCCGCTTTGAGGTCGGAAAGAAGCTCGTCCCGCAATTGCTCGTAAACCGATTTCACGACCACCCCCGACGGCGTCGCGAAGGCGGAAAGACCTTCGGCGACCTCCCAGCCCAACGCCTTTGCATGTTCGCGCCAGATCACCAGCGGGGCACCGAACATATGCGCAGGCTCGCCGTGCGCCCCGCCGCGAACCAGATGCGAGGTCTCGAACGCCGCCATGTCGGTCGGCAAAGGTGCCGCCGTATGCGTTTCCGTTCCCAGGCAACCCGTAAAAATCTTCAAAATCTTTTCCTTCGAACAATTGCCGATCCGGAAAATCCTGTTACCGTCCCTGCCGACGTCAAGAAAAGGGAGGCGAACATGATCAAACTCGGTATAGCGGGCCTGGGCGGCTGGGGACAGACCCTGGTCAATTCCGTGCAGGGCAAATCGGACAAGGCGGTCTTCGTCGCGGGGGCCACCGGCCGCAAGGAACGCGCCGTCGATTACTGCGCCGAGAAAAATATCCGCCTCCTAGACAGCTATGAAGACCTGATCGCCGACCCGGAAATCGACGGTGTCGTGCTGGCCACCTTGCATTCACAGCACACGCAGCAGATCGAAGCCGCCGCGCATGCCGGCAAACCTGTCTTCGTCGAAAAACCGATGACCCTGGACGGCGCCGAAGCGCAAAGCTGCGCCGACGTCATGGCCGGTGCCGGCCTGCCGCTCTGTGTCGGCTTCAACCGCCGCTTTCTGCCCGGCATGCAAAAGCTGGTGCAGGTCGCTCAGGACGGCACGCTCGGCAAACTGTTGCACATCGAAGGCAATATCTCTGGCAATGGCTCGCTGCGTTATCCCGCCGATCATTGGCGTTCCGCCCGCGCGGAAAGCCCTGCCGGCGGCATGACGGCGATGGGCGTGCACATGATGGACGCCATCATTTCGGTCATGGGCCACGTCAAATCTCTGCGTGCCGTCTCGGAACGTCACGCGACCCCGATCGACGTCGATGACACGACCTTCGCCTCCCTGAAATTCGAAAACGGCCTGACCGGCGTGCTGACAACGATCTATGCAACTCAGCGACTGTGGCACATCCGTGTCTTCGGCGATAAAGGTTGGGCCGAAGTCCGCGACGAGACCAATTTCGAGATGCGCCTCTTGGGGGAAGAGCCGAGTGTCGAGGACTTCTCCGGCTTCGACATGAACCGCGCGGAGCTTGAAGGCTTCGCCGACACCATCAAGGACGGAACGCCCTATCTGGTGCCGACTGCCGATGCGGTGCATGGCATCCATATTCTGAATGCCATGTCGAAAGCGGCAGAAAAGGGCTCGGAAGTTGATCTTCCCAAGTAAGGGATAGGTGTAAGAGCGCGGAATCGCTTGCGATTGAGCGTTCCCGCACTATAAACCGCGGCATGGACGTCGAACTCTTCGATTTCAATCTGCCGAGCGAGTTGATCGCGCAGTCCCCCGCATCGCCGCGCGATCACGCGCGCATGCTGCACGTCGGCCCGCCCAACACGCCGTTCCAGGACCTCACGGTCTCGGATCTGCCAAGCGTGCTGCGCCCTGGCGACGTCATGGTCTTTAACGATACCCGAGTGATCCCGGCGCGACTGACCGGCAAGCGCGGCGACGCCACCAACCGCGGACGGCCCGATGGCGGCGCCAAGGTAGAGGTCACCCTGCACCAGCCGGTCGATATCTACACTTGGCGCGTCTTCGCCAAACCGGCGAAGAAACTCAACCCGCGTGACTACATTGTTTTCGCGCCCGGCTTCGCCGCCGATTGCGTCGAGGCCGGGGACATGGGCGAACGCTGGTTGAAGTTCAATGTCGGCGGTCACGACCTGATCCAGCAATTGGAAAAGCACGGCATCATGCCGTTGCCGCCTTATATAAAGCGCGGCCAGGAAGGTCTGGATAGCGACCGCCACGATTATCAGACCATGTTCGCCAAGAACGCCGGCGCGGTTGCGGCGCCAACGGCGGCGCTGCACTTTACCGACGCGTTGTTGGCCCGGGTACACGAGGCCGGTGTTTCCGACGTGCGCCTGACCCTGCATGTGGGTGCGGGTACGTTCCTGCCGGTTAAGGTCGAAGACACCGAAGACCACGTCATGCATACCGAGCGCGCGATCCTTAGCGCAGAGACGGCCGACACCTTGAACGAGGTCCGCAACAATGGCGGGCGCATCGTCGCTTGTGGGACCACGGCGCTGCGCACGCTCGAGACCGCCGTCGACCAGGATGGCGTGTTTCATCCCTATAGCGGCGACACGGATCTCTTCATCACGCCCGGCTATACCTTTCGCGGCATCGACGCGCTGATGACCAACTTTCATCTGCCGTGCTCGACGCTGTTCATGCTGGTTTCGGCGCTGGCCGGGCTGGAGCGCATGCAGGCCGCCTACGCGCACGCTATAGAGAATAAGTACCGTTTTTATTCCTACGGCGACGCGTGCTTCATCGAAAAGGCGGACGCGGCATGAGCGGCACCGGCTTTACGCTTTCGAAGACCGACGGCGCTGCCCGGCGCGGCCGCGTCGAGACGGCGCACGGCACGTTCGAAACCCCCGCTTTCATGCCGGTCGGCACCGCCGCCACCGTCAAGGCGATGACGCCGGAGTGGGTGGCCGAGACGGGCGCCGAGTGCATCCTCGGCAACACCTATCATCTGATGCTGCGGCCAGGGGCCGAGCGCATCCAGCGCCTGGGCGGGTTGCACGAATTCATGAACTGGCCGGGGCCGATCCTCACCGACAGCGGCGGCTTTCAGGTCATGTCGCTGGCGGGGCTGCGCAAGATGACCGAAAAGGGTGTCACCTTCCGTTCGCACATCGACGGCAGCTACATCGAACTGACGCCGGAAAGCTCCATGCTGATCCAGGAGCAGTTGGACGCCGACATCACCATGGCGTTCGACGAGTGCACGCAGTTCCCTTGCGAAAAAGACGAAGCTGCCGAGAGCATGTCGCTCTCCATGCGCTGGGCGGCGCGCTCCAAGGACGCATTTACGGCACGGGACGGATACGGACTGTTCGGTATCGTCCAGGGCAGCGTGTTCGAAGACCTCCGCGCCGAGAGCGTACACGCGCTCACCGAGATCGGCTTCGACGGCTACGCGGTCGGCGGTCTTGCCGTCGGCGAAGGTCAGGAGATGATGCTCAACGTCCTCGATTTCACCATGCCGCTTTTGCCGACCGACCGGCCCCGCTATCTGATGGGTGTGGGCAAGCCCGACGATCTGGTCGAGGCGGTGGCGCGCGGAATCGATATGTTCGATTGCGTGCTGCCGACGCGCTCTGGCCGCACCGATCAGGCCTTCACCCGGCGCGGCACCGTCAATATGCGGAACGCCCGGCACAAGGAAGATACACGCCCCATCGATCCGGACTGCGCATGCTATGCCTGTAAAACCTATTCCCGTGCCTACGTGCATCACCTAGTGATGGCCAAGGAAATCCTCGGCATGATGCTGCTGACACGCCACAATCTGCACTACTATCAGGAACTGATGGCCGGCATGCGCGGCGCCATCGAAGCCGCCACGTTCGAAGACTTCCGCACCGCCTTTCACGCAGAATACACGGGCGGGGATATCGAGCCTTTGTGAAATAGCTTATGATTGACGCGACATGACCGACACATACGAGAGCCTGAGCCAACTCGGCGGCAGCAACGAGATACCGGAAAGCCCGGACGAGGCGGCGCTGGAGTGTGTGCCCAACCCGCATAAGGATGCGCGCTATCTGGTGCGCTTCGCGGTCCCGGAGTTCACTTCCGTCTGCCCGGTCACCGGCCAGCCCGACTTCGCACACCTGGTCATCGACTACGTACCGGAAAATCTGATCGTCGAGAGCAAATCACTGAAGCTTTATCTCGGCAGCTTCCGCAATCATCCCGGCTTTCACGAACAGTGCACCGTCGACATCGCGCAGAAGATCATCACCGCCGCGTCGCCGCATTGGCTCCGCATCGGCGGTTATTGGTATCCGCGCGGCGGTATTCCGATCGATGTGTTCTATCAGACAGGCGAGCCGCCCAAAGGTGTGTGGCTGCCGGATCAGGGCGTGCAACCCTATCGTGGCCGGGGTTGATGACAGCTAACTAACATGTGTCATCCCGGACGTTAGCAGAGCCCGAAGGCCGGAGGCAGTCGGGCGTGAGACTTACGATCCGGGACCCATAGCTGGCCCCATCAATGCTGCCTGGGTCCCGGATCACTGACGGCCCTCGCCAAATCAAAGATTTGGAGGTCCGTCGTCTCCGGGATGACAATGTTTTATTTGAGGACCGGACTAGTCGCCCCGGTACGTGCAGCCCGCAGTGCAGGTTTCCCAGAGTTTGACTTCGGACAGCAGCGGCAGCTTGGGCTTCAGCTCCGCCCAGATCCATTTCGCGATCACTTCCGAGGTCGGGTTTTCGAGGCCCGGAATCTCGTTCAGATAATAATGGTCGAGCCGTTTCAGGAGCGGCTCGAAAGCCGCCTTGATGTCGGCGAAGTCCATAACCCAGCCGGTGACGGGATCGACCTCGCCCTCGACGGCAAGGCGCACGCGGAAGCTATGTCCGTGCAGACGGCGGCACTTGTGGTCTTCCGGCACGTTGGGCAGGTGGTGCGCCGACTCGAACGTGAATTCCTTGAAGATTTCCATGATCAGGGGATACCCAGGAGCTTATGCGTTTGCAAGGAAAGCCGCCACGCGGGATGCGTTTTGCAGTAGGCGACGGCGGCTTTGGTGTTAGCGGCAAGATCGGGACCGTCCATGGGTTGCAGCAGAAAATGCCTGAAATTCAGGCCTTCGAACGCCTCGGGGTGCGCGTCTGCTTGCGGATAGACGAGTTTTAACTCATCGCCCGACGTCTGTTCCAGCGGCGCCGTCGATTTCGGGCTGACACAGATCCAATCGATGCCGTCCGGCACTTTCAGCGTGCCGTTGGTTTCGACCGCAATCTCGAATCCTTCGGCGTGCAAGGCGTCGATCAATGCGGCGTCGACTTGCAAAATCGGCTCGCCCCCGGTCAGCACGGCAAACCTGCCGTCGCCGCCCGGCCATTTTCCGGCAGCCGCTTTAGCAAGCGTGTCAGCGTCGGCAAACTTACCGCCGCCCACACCGTCGGTACCTACAAAGTCCGTGTCGCAAAAGGTGCAGACCGCATCCGCACGGTCCTCTTCGCGTCCGGTCCACAGGTTGCAGCCGGCGAAGCGCACGAACACCGCCGAACGCCCGGCGTAGCAGCCTTCGCCCTGCAACGTGTGGAATATCTCTTTCACCTGATAGGTCATGGCGCGCCTTTTAAGCCCCCAGGCCCCCGCCCGCAACGCCGTTGGCCTTTAGACCGACGGATAAAACAGGTCGCAGAACATATCGTGCGGCGGCACACCCTTGAGTTTCAACATCGAGCGGCAGGCTTCCGCCATGGCCGGCGGCCCGCCGATGTAACACTGATGCCCATACAAAAGCTGAAAATCAGCCGCCACGGCATCGCCGACCAAACCACGGCGGCGCCCGGACTCTTCGGTCGGCTCCGACACCACGCTGATAAAGCGGAAGTTCGGATAGGTACGCTGCATCCCGATGAAGTGACGTTCCAGATACAGGTCCGCCTCGGTCCTGACACCGAAATAGAGGTGAACGTCCTGTTTATGACCGGCCTTAAGGGCGGCTTCGCAAATCGCTTTCATGGGCGCCAGACCCGTGCCGCCGGCAATCGCCAGGATTGGCCCCGGGTGCCGGTCGCGCCAGTAAGCTGCGCCGAAAGGTCCACGGACTTCGATCTCGCCGGTGTTTTCGGCATCGTCGCAGAGCGCATCGCTCAGCCCACCGCTGCCGGCGCGGCGGATATGAAACTCCAACAGGTCGTCACCGGGACCGTTGGCGATGGAGAAATCGCGCGGCGGCATGCCCTCGGCGGAGAGGTTGGCGTACTGCCCTGCCCGCCAGTCGAATAGCGCACCGGCAACGGGCGCCAACCGCAGGACACGGACGTCCGCGGTGGTTTCGTCACATGCCGCGACGCGGCAGCGAATGAAGGCCAAATCCGTTTCAGTCCTCATCTATACGGCTCCGGCCATGACGGTTAAGGCCCTGTGGGCGGGTCACAGCCCCGAATGCCCGCTCCGCCGCACGGCCGGACTTCACCGGCTGCGCATACATTTGTTTCGCGGCCTCAACGACCAGCACGCCTGCTGCCGCCGGGAACAATCGCTTCCCGACTTTCTCCCAGGCCGTCGCAGAGCCTTGGACCACCCCCCAATTCACGGGTGGCACGAACAAAGCGCGATGCACATCCAACGGCATAAACATGTTTTCCCTGAGCAGACGAACGATCTGACTGCGGCTGTACGGCCGACCGAAACCGAATGGCGTCGATTCGAAGCGAGCCCAAAGGCCCCGGCGGTTCGGGGTTACAACGATGATCCGCCCAGAGTCCGTCAGCACCCGCCAGATTTCGCGCATCATGGGCCGCAACTGTTCGGCGGATTCCAGCCCATGCACGATCAGCACGCGGTCGACGGAAAGATCGGGAAGCGGCAGGTCGGTCTCGTCGGCCAGCGCGCTCAGCCCCTGTTCGCCGACCGGCCAATGCAATACGCCCTGCCCCGCCGGCATGACGGCCAAGACCCGCTCCGCTTCGCCCCGGAACATGCTCAGATACGGCGTCGCGAAACCGAGCCCCAGCACGCGCTGGCCGCTTACATTCGGCCACATCGCGCGTACCTGTCCGCGAATCATGTGTTTTGCCGTCCGCCCCAGGCGGCGGCCATAGAAATCCCGCAAATCGACAACATCTGTCCACATGCCGAGACCTTATCCGGTTTACCGGGCGGGGTCAGCCGAAAGTCGGAAGACGTAATTCCAAGGATGACAAGCCCAGGTCTTTTCCCATATGACTGATGCAACCAAACATGAGGAGAGAAACATGAAGCTTCGCTATTCCCCGACATCGCCGTTCGTACGTAAAACTCTGATCGCGGCGTATGAAGTCGGCCTCGAAGATAAAATCGAGAAAGTCTCTACCGACCCATGGGCGGCGGATACGGATCTTCGCACCGACAACCCTCTCTCCAAGGTGCCGTGCCTCATTGCCGACGACGGCGATATCCTGTTCGACAGCCTAGTCATCTGCGAATACCTGAACACCATCGGCGGCGGCTCACTATTCCCGACCGACCCGAAAACGCGTTTCAAGACGTTAACGCTGGCAGCGGCGGCGGATGGTGCGTTGGATGCCGGTGTGCTGCGCATCGTCGAAACGCTGCGCCGGCCGGAGGAACTGCGCTGGCAGTGGTGGCTTGATCGCCAAAACGCCAACATGAAAAGCGCCTTTGATCTGATCGAGAAGTCCGCCGGCGAACTGAAAGCCGAAGGTCCGATCACCATCGCCGAAGTCACGCTCGGCGGCGGTCTCGATTGGATCGATCTGCGCTTCCCGGACTTCGACTGGCGTAAAGGCCGTCCAGGCCTGACCGAGTGGCACGCCAAAGCGTCGGAGCGTCCGTCCTTCAAGGCGACGGTCCCGCCGAAGCCCTAATCGTCACGTCAATTCAGGAAAGTATTCCCGGGTGATCCGTTCGGCGTAGGCGACAAGGTTCGCGTGTGCCCGCGCCGCACGGATCATCGGCGTATCCATCTTGATGGCCGTCAGATTGTAGACGAACGCATAGACGACCGCGTCAATGGACCGTATCTGTGCGCCATGCACATAAGGACCATCGCCGACGATTTCGGCAAGTGCCGCGATATCCCGTTCCGCCATCGATTGGATCTCGCCCGACGTATGGCGAGCGGTACCCTGGACCCAAAGCATACGGCGGACGCTGCGCAACGCGATGACTTTGACGATCTGACGAAACGGCGTCGGCATATGCCCGAAGGCCTTTTCGCTCATGAACGACCAACCGTCACCGAGCCAACGGTCGTGGACCATGTACCAATAAAGACGCTCTTCGAACATACCCTGAAGGGCTTGGTCCCGAGCCGTCTCGAGCATGGTCAGCCCGTCGTCCAGAGTGATGCCGCGGGTCCGCGACAGATGGTCGATGATCAGGGTACTGTCGCCCATCGCCGTCCCATCGATGACCACATAGGGAATTTTCTTTTTCGGCGCCTTGTTGGTCATTGCGACACGCTCGGTTTCGTAGGGAATACCGACGAGCTTCAGCCAAAACTCGAGCTTAGCGCAAAACGGCGACGCGCTTGGGACATCGGAACGTTCTTGGAACTGATACAGAATGATTGGTGTCTCGTTCATTCGTCGCCTCCGGTCGATTGTCTGCGCAGCCCCCGCGACGCCATCACCGCGCCGCCGATGATCAAAGCGCAGCCCGCGAACACGGCCCATGTCGCCTCGCCCTTGCCGAACAGGATCAGCAGCACCGTCGAGATCAGCGGCGCCGCGTATGCTAACACGCCCAACACCTGAATATCGCCGTGCTTCGTGCCGTAATCCCAAGTAAAAAACGCCGCGCCGACCGGCCCCAGACCCAGACCGATCACGCCGCCCCACTCAACCGCCGACGCGGGCCAGAGTGTGTCTTCGAAAATCAGATGGCAGATTGCCGCCAGCACGGTCGTGACAATACAAAAACCGCCGACCGTATCCGTCGGCACACCGGCATGGCGACGATTCAGCACCGAATAGCTGGACCATGTGAGTGCGCAAACGCCCGCCATCGCATAGCCAAATGCATACCGTTTATCGAAGCCGTCAAAGCCGTCGCCCCCGGTGATCAGCAGTGCCGCCCCGGCGAGGCCCAGCACGGCACCCGCGACATGCCACCAACGCAAACGCTCGCCCGGCAAAAGCGCCGAGCCGAGGACGATCAACAGCGGCCACAAATAGGCGATCAATCCGGCTTCCACCGGCGGCGCGTTCTTAAGCGCCATGAAATAAAAGAAGTGATAGCCGAACAGACCGCCGACCCCGAGCAGCCAAACGCTGGGCGCGCGGCGCAGATACACACCGACGGCATCGCCGCGGACGATCCACTTGGCGGCGACGAATACAGAGGCCACGCCGAACGACATCGCCGCCAGTTGGAACGGCGGGATATCCCCGGTCATCGTCGTCAGCAACGCCAGCGTCCCCCACATAAGAACCGCCGTCGCGCCGATCAGGGTGGCTTTTGTCCGCATGGCTTACCTCGGCAAACATACCTACTTTCCGGCGACAAAAAAGGCGGCACCCGCAGGCGCCGCCTTTCGTATGGATTGATGACGCCTTAGGCCATATACATGCCGCCGTTAGCACTGATCGTCGATCCGGTGATGAACCCGGCCTGGTCGGAGACCAAGAACACCACGCAGCGCGCGATTTCCTCGGGCTCACCCAAGCGCCCGACAGGGATAAACGGCAGGATGTTCTTGTCCAAAACCTCCTGTGGCACGGCCAACACCATTTCAGTGCCGATATAGCCCGGCGTAATGGCATTAACGGTGATACCTTTGGACGCCGTCTCCAGCGCCAGCGCCTTCGTAAAGCCGATGTCACCCGCTTTCGACGCCGCGTAGTTGGTCTGGCCGAACTGCCCCTTCTGACCGTTGATTGAGCTGATATTCACGATGCGGCCGAAATTGGCGCCGCGCATATCGTCGATGACGTTGCGGCTCAGGTTGAACAGGCTCGAGAGGTTGGTGTTGATCACCTTGTCCCAGTGTTCCTTGTCCATCTTGTGCAGCGGCTTGTCGCGCGTCACACCGGCGTTGTTGATCAACACTTCGACGGCACCGACGTCGCTTTTAATCTGGGCCAGCGCCGCCGAGACGGCATCGAAATCGCCGACGTCGAACTTGTAGACCGGAATGCCTGTCTCGTCCTTGAACTTGGCCGCCGCTTCGTCATTGCCGCCGTAGTTGGCGACGACGTTGTAACCGGCGTCCTTGAGCGCAATCGAGACAGCTTTGCCGATCCCGCGCGTGCCACCCGTAACCAATGCTACTCGAGCCATCTATTTCCTCCCTGCATATGCCGCCCTTAGGGCGATCCATTTCATATGTGCCCCGGGCCGGCATCCCCCGCCGGCCCGGACACAGGATCATGTTAGTCGCGTTCGACGCACATAGCGATGCCCATACCGCCACCGATGCAAAGCGTCGCCAGACCCTTCTTGGAGTCCCGCTTCTGCATTTCGTGCAGCAACGTCACCAGGACGCGGGCACCGGACGCACCGATCGGATGGCCAAGAGCGATCGCGCCGCCGTTGACGTTCACCTTCTCGACGTCCCAACCCATGTCCTTGTTCACGGCGCAAGCCTGGGCCGCGAACGCTTCGTTGGCTTCGATCAGGTCGAGGTCGTCGGTCGTCCAGCCGGCTTTCTCGAGCGCCATGCGCGACGCCGGGATCGGCCCCGTGCCCATGATCGCCGGGTCGACGCCCGCGGTCGCCCACGACTTGATGCGGGCCAGAACCGGTGCGCCGCGTTTTTCGGCGTTGTCGGCGCTCATCAGCACAACGGCGGCGGCGCCGTCGTTGATGCCGGATGCGTTACCGGCGGTGACGGTGCCTTCTTTGTCAAAGGCCGCACGCAGCTTGCCCAGGCTTTCCATGGTGGTGCCGTGTTTCGGATGCTCGTCGGTGTCGACGACGGTGTCGCCCTTGCGGCTCTTGATGGTGACCGGAACGATCTCGTCCTTGAACTTGCCGGCTTTCTGAGCGGCTTCGGCTTTTTCCTGCGAGGCCAAGGCGAACGCGTCCTGCTCGTCGCGGGTGAGCTGCCATTTCTGGGCGACGTTCTCGGCCGTGTTGCCCATGTGGTAACCGGCGAAGGCATCCATCAGACCGTCGCGCAGCATGGTGTCGATCATTTCACCGGCACCCATTTTTATACCATTGCGCAGGTGCATGACGTGCGGTGCCTGGCTCATGCTTTCGTGACCACCGGCAACGACGACGTCGCTGTCACCCATCATGATCGCCTGATAGCCGAGCGCGACCGTGCGCAGACCCGAACCACACAATTGGTTGATGCCGTAGGCGGTTTTTTCCTGCGGGATGCCGGCGCCCATAGCGGCTTGGCGGGCCGGGTTCTGACCACCACCGGCGGCGAGAATCTGACCCATGATCACTTCGGAGACGTCCTCCGGGCTGACGCCCGCGCGGCTCAGTGCTTCCTTGATCGCGATTTCGCCGAGATAAGAAGCGGGGACGGAACTCAATCCGCCCAGGAATGCGCCGACCGGTGTCCGAGCCGCGCCCGTAATTACTACTTCCGTCATAATGTCTTCTCTCTCTCCTTGGGGTGAATTTCTTAATTTTATTCTTTGTGCTGTCGTTCTTTGATCATAGTTGCCACGGCTACACTTTGATTTAAGTCAAATGACCTTTTTTTTCAATGTGACCCTGGTTCTCATCCAGGTTCTCATGGAGCCATTCCGTCAACGGATCGAACAGCACTTTTTTCGCGCGAGAGCCCGCCACCATACCGATGTGACCGGCTTTTACCTCCAACGTTTTGGCCTTAGGTAATCTTTCCCCCAGCGGCTTGGCGGTCTCCGGCGGTACGATGACGTCGTTGGAGGGCACGAGGCAGAGCGCCGGAATTTCTATCTTTGCCGGATCGACGGTGACACCGCAGCACGTCCACCGGCCCAGCCCCGGCAGGTTCTCGACGTACCAGCCCTGCAGACATTCCTCGGCGACCTTGGGGGCCAGGGGCACGCCGTCGTTGAGCCAGCTTTCCAGACGCACGAATTCCTGCGCCGTTCGGCCTTTATGATCGAGCGCCGCGAAATTGCGGAACTTGCGCGCCGTGGCCCCGGGATCGAGGCTCGCGAACATCGCCTGCAATACGTCAACAGGCAGCTCATTCATGAACGCAATCATCTGGCGCAGCATTGGCATCGACGCCGCAAGCAGGGTACGAGGTGCGGCCGGCATCGCTTCGAAATCCCACGGCGTCGCCAGCAGGCCGAGGGCCGCGATCTTCCCGGCCGCCACCGCCGCCAGCGCCAGCGACAGATTTCCGCCCATGCAGTAACCGACGACGGCGGGCTTCTGCCCGGTCTCGGCCGTCACGTGGTCGAGCACACGTTCCAGACGCTGCACATAATCGTCAAAACCGAAGCGCCGCTCGTCTGGCCCCGGCCCGTCCCAGTCGACCAGATAAGTGTCGAAGCCCATAGCTGCCAGATGACGGACAAGGCTTCGGCGGGGCTGCAGATCGAGGATGTAGGCCCGGTTGACCAGTGACGGCACCAGGATCACCGGCGGGCCGTCCGCCGCCGCGCGGCGGAGCGTCGTCGTGCCTTCGCGCCAGACATCCGGCAGGCTGCTGCGATGCGGCGGGCCTGAGACAGCGCGCGCAAATGCCGCGACACCGTCGGCGAACAGGCGCACCCGCTGGTCGGTCTCGGCGGCGACCGCCGCACAAAATTGATTCCAGTCTTCGTCGCTCAGATCAGCGTTTGCGGGATTTATCTTTTCCGGCAGCAGCGCTTTCCAGGCGGTCGAGCCGTTCTTCAATGTCGGCAAGGCGCCGAGCGAGAGCGCGTAGGTCAACGTCTGCATCGCCAGGTGCAGCGGTAGCGGCCTCGGCGTCGGTGTGACTGTCTGCTCCGTCATCGGTCGCTCCCTGGGGGCCGCCGCTCGCACCGGCAAACGGCTGCATCATCGACGCCATGTTTACGGCGCCTGCGTTCATCAATTGTACCGTCTGCGCCATGGTTTCCGCCAACTTTTCGTCTTTCGCAAGCGCACGCATCTGCTGCTCCCACATATCGACATAGTCGGCGGCCATCTTGCGGATCGCTTCGCCGGGATCGTCGGCCTTGTCGTCCTGTTCTTCGTCGTCCGCCATAGAAGCTCCTGAAATCGCGGCTGTCTCGACGCCAAGGTCCAGTATATCTCGGCAATGCAGCATGGCCAACGGCTGGACGTTTTGCGCAGCAAAACCGCAGCATGGTTTTTACATTGCGGTGCAGCACATTCGGCGTTACCGTCAGGCTGTTGGGATAGGGAGCTGACTATGGCGAATAAAGCTAACGACGCGGCGACCAATAGTGAGGGTGTTAAACCCATCACGATAAAAAAATATGCGAACCGCCGCCTCTACAATACCGAGACTTCAAGTTACGTAACGTTGGACAACCTTTCGCAGATGGTGAAAGACGGCAAAGAGTTCGTCGTTAACGATGCAAAATCCGGCGAGGACATCACTCGCCAGGTCCTGACGCATATCATCGTCGAGGAAGAATCGAAGGGGCAGAACCTGCTCCCGATCAGTTTCCTCCGACACCTGATCAGCTTCTACGGCGACAGCCTGCAAGCGGTCGTGCCGAACTATCTGGATCATTCCATGAGTTCGTTCGCGCGCAATCAGGAGCAGATGCGCAACTATCTGCAGGATACGTTCGGCGGCTTGAACCCGTTCGGTCCGATGGAGGAAATCTCCAAGCAGAACATGGCGATGTTCGAAAACGCCATGAAGGTCTTCTCACCGTTCTATCCGCCGGATTCCGGTGACGAGGCGCCATCCGCGTCGAAACCCACCGAAGCCGCGGGCGATAATTTCGACGAACTGCGCAATCAGATGCTGGAAATGCAGCGCAAACTGGACAAGCTGTCCGGCTCCAAATAAGAGCCGGCAGTGCGTCACGGTAGCGCGCGCACGACCCTGAAACTCAGCCAGTAGCTTTTGACCGCCGCCGGGTTCTTTTGGCGCGTCGAAGATTTGGACATGCGCGAATAGTAGTACCAGGATCCGCCACGGATCACGCGGATCTGGCAGTTGCCGTCGACCCAGGCCTCGGGGCCTTTCGGCGCGCCGACGTAATTGTCGTGCCAGCAATCCTCGACCCATTCATAGGCGTTGCCGTGCATGTCGTAGATGCCCCACGGATTGGGCTCGAAACTGCCGACCGGCGCGTTGCCGATACCCGACCAAGGGCTGCCGCATTTCCGGCAATTGACCATGTTGGCGCCGACATCGTCACCGAACCAGTAATTGGCCTTGGACCCGGCGCGGGCAGCGTATTCCCATTCGGCCTCGCTCGGCAGGCGGTAACCCTTCCCGGTCGCCGAGGCCAGCCATTTGGCATACCCCTGCACCATGCCGTGGTTGACGTTAATCACCGGCATGCGGTTCTTGCCCCAATTGTGGTCGTTGGGCGTTTCCGTGCAGCCACCGGCTTCGACACACGCCTGCCAGTTGGCATGCGTCACTTCGAAGCGGCTGATCGCGAACGGCTTTCGAAAGCGGATGACCCGAGTCGGACGCTCGTTCTTATCGGTCTTGGAGCCCATGACGAACAACCCGGGCGGCACCACGACCATCTCGGGGCAATTCTCACAATCGCGAAAGATGTCGCCGGGTTTCAGCACTTGGCCCGGCTGCAGCACCGGCGCAATGGGGATTTCTTTAGGCGGAATCTCGGCGGGATAGATGCCCTGCGCCCAGGCCGGCGCGGCCAGACAAAGAACGGCCAAGATGAAAACGGCGGTCATGCGCTTTATCATGCTCATAAGGTGTCCCGCGCCCGAAACCGGGTCAAGCCCCGGCCAGCCGCTTCACCGCCCGGCGCGCCGCCTTGGCGACCAGCGCAGACGAATCGTCGACCAAGCGTTCGGCGGCGGGTGCCAAAGTCGCATCCTCGGAATTGCCGATGGCGATCAACACATTGCGTACGAAACGGTCGCGCCCGGTGCGCTTGATCGGCGAGCCGGAAAACAAGGCGCGGAATTCGGCGTCATCCAGCGCCGCCAGGTCGGTGAGCCGGGGTGCCATCAGTTCGATCTTGGGCTGCAGCGCGCCCGTGCCGGTCGCCGCGCCGAATTTAGTCCACGGACAGGCGGCGAGGCAGTCGTCGCAGCCGTAGATCCTGTTACCCATGGCGTCCATCAGGTCGTCTGCGATATCGCCTTGATGCTCGATCGTCAGATACGAGATGCAGCGCCGGGCATCCAACTCGTAGGCGTTCGGAAACGCTTCCGTCGGACAGGCCCTAAGACACTTGTCGCAAGAGCCGCAATGATCGACCTCCGGGCCGTCCGGCGGCAGGTCGAGATCGGTGAACACCTCGCCCAGAAACAGCCAGCTGCCGAAGTCGCGGCTGACCAGATTGGTGTGTTTGCCCTGCCAACCAACCCCGGCCCGCGTCGCCATCGGCTTTTCCATCACCGGTGCCGTATCGACAAAGACCTTGATGTCGGCGCTATACGTCTCGGCGATCCAACGGCCGAGCTGTTTCAGCCGCTTTTTGACGACGTCGTGATAATCTTTGCCCCGCGCGTAGACGCTTATCCCGCCACGCGACGTTTCTTTCAGAATGCTCAGCGGATCGCTGCCCGGTCCGTAGTTCTGGCCCAGTACGATCACGGTGCGGGCACCCGGCATCAGCGCCTTCGCATCGCCGCGCCGCCCATCGTCGCGCGCCATCCAGGCCATGTCGCCGTGATAGCCATTCTTGACGAACCGGGCGAGCGCCGCCGCATCCGCCGGGTCGGCATCGGCGGCGGTAAAGCCGACGGCGTCGAAACCGATCTCCAGCGCCTTTGCGCGGATCGCGTCTTTCACGGCGGCGGTGTCCGCCGAGGGGGATGGTGCGCTCGTCATTTCCGTAGCTTTGTGCTAACCAGCCAGATTATCAACCGCCAGCACGCAGGCAGCAGATGACGACACCTAAAAATGCCGTAGTTCTTTTAAGCGGCGGCCTGGATTCAGCGACCGTTCTCGCCATCGCCAAGAACCAGGGCTACGCACCGGTCACCCTGACGTTCCGCTATGGTCAACGGCACAGCGCCGAAATCGATGCCGCCGCCCGATTGGCCGAAAAAGCAGGCGTCGACCGCCATGTGGTCGCGGATATCGATCTGCGGGCCTTCGGCGGCTCGGCGCTGACCGCCGACATCGACGTGCCGAAAGACCGAACCGACGACGCCATCGGCGAAGGCATTCCGATCACCTATGTGCCGGCGCGGAACACGGTGTTCCTCGCCTATGCACTGGCGCTCGCCGAGACGTCGGGCGCCTTCGATGTCTTCATCGGGGTTAATGCGCTCGACTATTCCGGCTATCCGGATTGCCGCCCCGATTTCGTGAAGGCCTTCGAGGACGTGATGAACCTGGCAACCAAAGCCGGGGTCGAGGGTGAACGGCCGTTTAAGCTGCACACGCCCCTGATCGACATGACGAAGGCCGATATCGTGCGCGCGGGCACCGCCCTTGGCGTGCAATACGGCGAGACGTTAAGCTGCTATGATCCGACGCCGGACGGCGCGCATTGCGGCCATTGCGATTCCTGCAGCCTGCGCCGGAAAGGCTTCCGTGAAGCGGGTATTCCGGACCCGACGCGCTACGCCGATTAACGAGAGGACGACATGAAACTGCAGCGATTTCTTGGCCTGACGGCGGTTCTTTTGACCATCGGCGCGACCCTATCCACGGCGGCCCATGCGCAGGACACCAAAACGGACGGCGTCTATCAGATCATGAAGGCGACGGAGACCAGGGTTTGGCGGCTCAACACGCAGACCGGCGAAATCGCGGTGTGCGATCTTTCGGGGAATAACCTCGTCTGCACGAACACAACCGATGCAGCAGCCGTGCCGAAGAAATCCTACGAGGAGATCGAGGCCGAACGTAAAGCCGAGATGGAAGCCGCCGACAGAAAGGCCGCCGAAGACCGGGCCCGCGAATTGAAATTCCTGGATAAGATTTTGGCCTTCGTTCGAGAGCTGATCCAGACCGCACTCGGCCAGTCGCCCTCGTCCTGAACAACCACCTTTGCTTTGATTTCAGAGGGCTATGCCGTTATCACTACGCGGCCATAATGGTGCGTAACGGAAGATCATACGATGACGGACAAACAAAAGGCGCTGGCGGGCGTTCGCCAGGAAATCGACGCCATCGACGAACAGATTCAGGATCTGCTGATTCGCCGTACCAAAATCGTGGAGAAAGTCCGCGAGATTAAGGAAGGCGAAGACGTCAAAATCCGCCCCGCGCGCGAGGCGGAAATGATGTACCGGCTGACCGCGCGCCATCACGGCAATTTTCCGAAGCGCGAGCTTTGCCGCATCTGGCGCGAGATCATCGTCGCCACACTCAGCTTCGAAGGGCCGTTTTCCGTCGCCGTGATCGATCCGGAGTCCGAACCCGGCTACTGGGACATCGCACGGGATCAATACGGGACCTTCACCAAGATGAGCCGGTTCGCTTCGGGGCGTTCCGTGGTCGAGGCCGTCCGCAAGGGCGAAGCTGCCGTCGGAATCGTGCCTTGGCCAAGCCGCGACGATCACGATCCGTGGTGGCGATACATGGTCTCGCAAGCTGAAAACACGCCTAAAGTCATCGCCCGTCTCCCCTTCGTCCCGGGTTCCAACGCCCGCGGCGCCGGCCTCGAAGCCGCCGTCATCTGCCCCATAGAACAAGAACCGACCGGCCGCGACCGTTCGTTCCTGGCCGTCGAAACCGATACCGAAATCAGTTCGCGCCGTATCGAGGAAGCGCTGAACGCGGTCGGTGTATCGGCCTCCGCCGTGCAGCACTGGCACGATCCGAACCGGCCGCCGGGTTGGATCTACCTCGTCGAAGCGTTCGGCTTCATCGATCCCGCCGGCAAACAGTTTCCGCGCTTCATCGACGGCATCGGCAAAGGTGCACAACGTATCCTGCATCTCGGCGGTTACGGCACGCCGCTGGGCGCGCGCGACGTCGCTGCCACGGATAAGGAATCCTGATCATGGGTCCGGTCGCAAAACCAGGCGTGATGAACATCGCGCCCTATGTCGGCGGCGAATCCGACATCCCCGGCGTAGAACGCATTATCAAGCTGTCGTCCAACGAAGGCCCGTTCGGTCCGAGCGACGCGACGTCCGCCGCCTTTGAAGCGGAATCGAAATCCCTGCACCGTTATCCCGACGGCAGCGCCATCAAGCTGCGCTCGGCCATCGGTGAACGCTACGGCCTGGACCCGGCCAAGATCGTCTGCGGCGCGGGCTCTGACGAGATCATCTCGCTATTGTGCAAAGCCTATGCCGGGCCGGGCGACGAGGTCCTTTATTCCGAGCATGGCTTTTTGATGTACCCGATCTCGGCGCACGCCGCCGGTGCGACGCCGGTGACCGCGCCGGAAACCGACCGCACCGCCAACGTGGACGCGCTGCTCGCCGCCCAGACCGAGCGGACGAAGATCGTCTTTCTGGCAAACCCCAACAACCCGACCGGCACCTATCTGCCGGCGGACGAGGTCGCGCGCCTGCGTGCCGGCCTTCGCGATGACGTGCTATTGGTGATCGACGCCGCCTACGCCGAATACGTGGTCAGCGACGACTACACGCCAGGCATCGAATTGGTCGACGCCGCCGACAACACGGTCATGACGCGGACGTTTTCCAAGATCTTCGCGATGGGCGGCATGCGCCTCGGCTGGGCCTATGCACCGGCCAACGTGATCGACGTGCTGAGCCGCGTGCGCGGCCCGTTCAACGTCTCTGCCGCCGCCATGGCCGCCGGGGTCGCCGCGATTACCGACCGCGCGTTTGAGGACAAGAGCCGCGAGCATAACATCAAGTGGCGCGAATGGACGGCGGTTGAGCTACGCAAGCTCGGCCTCGACGTGACGCCGAGCGTCGGCAACTTCTTGTTGGTCTGTTTCGGGTCTGCGTCCAGCGATGCAGAAGCCATCGACCCCGCACGCAACGCCGAAGCCGCCGATGCGTTTTTGAAATCGCGCGGTATCGTCGTGCGGCGCATGGGCGGTTACGGCTTCCCCAATTGCCTGCGCATCACCATCGGCCTTGAAGACGAGATGCGCGCCGTCGTTGAGACGCTGAGCGCGTTCCTCGGCCGCAACGATACCGGAGCGGACGCATGAGCACACCCATCTTCGAAAACGTGACCCTGATCGGCATCGGTCTCATCGGCTCGTCGCTATCGCGGGCCATGAAGAAGCAAGGCCTGGCCGGCAAGATCACCGTGACGACGCGCAGAGCCGAAACCCTCGCCCGTGCCGAGGAACTGGGCCTATGCGACGTCGGCACTTTGGACGCCGCCGAAGCCGTCAAAGATGCCGATCTGATCGTTATCTGCACACCGCTCAGCACCTATGCCGCTATCGGCAAGGAAATCGCCCCGTCGCTTAAACCTGGTGCGGTCGTCACTGACGTCGGATCGGTGAAGGTGCCGGTGTTTGTTGATCTCGCACCGACGCTGCCCGATCACGTGCATCTGGTGCCGGGGCACCCACTCGCCGGCACCGAACATTCGGGCCCGGACGCCGGGTTCGCCGAACTGTTTCAGAAACGCTGGACGATCCTGACCCCTGCCGAAGGCACCGATGCGGATGCGGTCGAGAATGTCGCCGAGCTATGGCGCCGCGTGGGTGCCAACGTCGAGACCATGGATGTCAGTCATCACGACCAGGTGCTCGCCATTACGTCGCACCTGCCGCACCTGATCGCCTACACCATCGTCGGCACGGCGACCGACTTGGCCGACGATCTGAAGCAGGAAGTCATCAAGTTCTCGGCAACGGGGTTCCGTGACTTCACACGTATTGCGGCCTCCGACCCGACCATGTGGCGCGACATCTTTATGTCGAACAAGGACGCGGTACTGGAAGTCCTGGGCCGCTTCGACGAAGACCTGACGGAGTTAAAGCGCGCGATCCGGCGCGGCGACGGCGACAAGCTGTTCGACCAGTTCACCCGCACCCGCGCCATCCGGCGCGGCGTCATCGACGCGGATCAGGCCTAAGCCATGGAAGCCGTCCTCGACAGTTTTCTGGCCGGTTTCCCCGTGCTCATGGCGCATTCGGCGACGACACTGGTGATGTTGTTCGCCGGCGTCCTCATCTATATGTGGATCACGCCGTGGGACGAACTGGCGTTGGTGCGCGGCGGCAACACCGCAGCTGCTGTTTCCTTCGGCGGCGCCATCGTCGGCCTGGCGCTTCCCTTGGCCTTCGCCATGGCGGCAAGCGTCAGCATCTATGAAATTCTGATTTGGGGCGTCGTCACCCTGACGCTACAGATCATCGCCTACCGCTTCGCCGATCTTGTCCTGAAAGACCTGCCGGCGCGGATCGAAGCGGGCGAGATGGGTGCCGCCGTGCTGCTCGTCTCCATCAAACTCGCCGCCGCCGCGATCAACGCCGCCGCCGTTTCCGGTTAAGCCCATGCGCGCCCGCGATATCATGGCGCTCATCATTCTTGTTGTCGTGGCTTTCGGCGGTCAGCTCATGCGCGGCGAAGACACCCCGCCGCCCGTGCCTCAGCCGGACAACCCGCGCCGCCCGGCACCCCAACATCCGGGCAGCGGCACCTGGGACAATGAAACGCGGGACTGGATACAGGGCACACCGAGCCGAAATCCGAACCGGTCTTCGCCGTTCTCCTCCATCCCCAGGGAATCCGTCGTCGATATTCCCCGTCAACGGTCTTCCGGTGTCGGCACTGCCTTTGCCGTCGGGCCGGGTGCATGGATCACGGCGCGGCACGTCATCGATGGCTGCGACGATATCGGCGTGCAGTTCGAGCCGCGCAAGGCGATCAAAGTGACCAACGTGCGGCTGCACAAGAACGCCGACGTCGCCTTGCTACAGACAAGGCGCGCGTCGGAACCATTCGAAATGGCCGAAGCAGCGGCGGCCGGTGAAGACGGTTACATGGTCGGCTTTCCCGGCGGCAGCCCGGGCGCCGTGCATGCCCGCATGATCGGCGAGACGGTGCTCCGCGAGCAAGGCCGCTACCGGACGCGGGAACGCGCCGACGTCTGGGCCGAGCGCTCGCGCATTCCGGACCGCTTCGGCTCGCTGGGCGGGCTTTCCGGTGGGCCGGTGTTCGATGGACAGGGCCGTATCTTGGGTGCCGTGCTGGCCGAGGAGCCCCGGCGCGGGCGCATCATCTCGGCCAAGCCGACGACGTTGCGAGACCTAGTGGCGGATAAAGTCTCCGGCACGCCCGGCATTTCGTTCACCGGGAACAGCTATCCGCAAACGGCGCGGACGCTCATTACCGGACTCCGCGTTGCCCGCGTGCTGTGCCGGGTGCGCTGATCAGTTGTCCCAGCGGACGAAGGGCAGCCGCATCAACTTCACGGGTCCAACCGACAACGTCCGATCCTGAACAGAGATGGCCGCGCCCAGTGTCGGCGCGCCGCCGCCCTTGGGCGTACGCGCAAGAAAACCGAGCACCGCTTTCGCCATGCCGCCCTCTTGCGGGCGCACGTAACCCGCTTCGATTAGGGTGTCGATGGTCTCGGCGAAGCCGCTGACCTTGGCGGTGAAAGCGGCGATGGGCTGCAATTCGTTATCGAGCGCCAAAGTGCCTTCCGAAACGACATCCGCATCGCCGTGCCCGAATGCGAGCTTGCGGAAATCGATATCGCCACCGTCCTGGCGCCAAGCCTCCAACCATGCCGACGTGATCGCGGCAGGCGGCACCGCGCCTTTCAAATCGGCGACAACCCGAAGGTAACGGATGTTATCGGCCAGCGGTGTCACATGCACCGGCGGCAGCTTAATGCCTTCCGCATCGATACTGAACGTGCCGAAGACAGGGACCGAGCCCCGCTCCAAGCCGATATCGAACTTGGTGGCCGTGAGGCCGTCCAGCGCCTCGGCACCCACGACCCGGGCGTCGCGCAGGCTGACGACGACTTCCTGCGGTTCGGCGGCTCGATAGCGGATGGCGTTGTCGGCGGCACTAATTTCGTAGCGGCCAGGCGCCGGGCCTGTCAGTTGTTGCACCACCAGCGGACCTTCGGCGCGGCCGGTGACGCGGCCGAGATCCAGCGGCGACATTGACCCCGTCAGCCCCGGCAGGTGCAGGGTCCGCCCGCCTGCGCGGTCCTCATAACTGATGCCTTTGAAGGAAAAATGCATCTCGCCCGGGAAGCCGGTGATATCGCGGGAGCCGAAGGCGACGACCCGTCCTTCCACCTGCTCGGCGGCGACCCAGTCGTCTATGCCCTCAGCGATTTCATTGGCCAGCCAAAACCAATAGCCGCCATACCCGATGACGGTGATGACCGCCAATCCAGTGAAGAATTTTAAGAGGAAGGGCCTCAACCGGAGCCGCTTCGGGGTGATGGGTTGCGCTTCTTTTATGTTTTTCATGTTCTTTATCTAAGGCGTTGCCCGGCCCCATGGAAGGGCCTAGCTTGCGCGCGCCATGACGAACGCAGCCACCCGCACCGATTTTCTGATCGCCGCCACGCCGGTAGCGTTCGTGCTTTTGTGGTCGACCGGTTTCCTGGGCGCCAAGTTCGGCATGCCGCATGCGGAGCCGTTTACCTTCCTGGGCTACCGGTTCGTGCTGACCGCGGTCGTGTGGATCATTATCGTCACCCTAAGCCGCGCCGCATGGCCGCGCGACCCGCGCACGTGGGCGCACGCCGCCGTCGTCGGCCTTCTGATGCACGGGGTTTATCTGGGAGGCGTTTTCTTTGCCGTCAGGCACGGCACGTCGGCCGGGATATCCGCGCTGATCGTCGGCGTGCAGCCGGTGCTCACGGCCATTCTGGCGGGCGTTATCCTGAACGAGCGCCTGAGTGTTCGCGCCTGGGCCGGTCTGGCGCTCGGCTTTGCCGGAATCACATTGGTCGTCTGGCGTCAGGCCGGCGATACCGGCGGCTGGGTCGGCTTGACCGCGTGTGCCGCCGCCCTGCTGGGCATCACCCTGGCGACGCTTTATCAAAAACGCTTCGCCGGTGCGATCGACCTCAGGGCCGGCTCCGCGATCCAGTACATGGCCGCCGCCGTCCCCATGATCGCCCTCGCGACGTTGACCGAAACGATGGTCGTCGACTGGGTCCCGGAAGCCATCTTCGCCATGGCCTGGCTGGTGCTCGTGCTATCGGTCGGCGCCATCACACTTCTGTATATGTTGATCCGCCGCGGCGCAGCATCGAAGGTCGCCAGCCTGTTCTATCTGGTGCCGCCGGTCGTCGCCGTCGAGGCTTACTTTCTATTCGGCGAAACGCTCACCACCGGCGCCGTGATCGGGATTGCCATGACGGCCATCGGCGTCGCCATGGTCACCCGCGGCTAAAGCGGTGGAATTCCGGTGCGAGCACCCTATATCTAGGCATTGAAGCCGAAGGTCTAACAGCTTAGCGTCCAGGAATGTCGTCACTACCGTTCGACCAGGACAATTTTCCCGAAGCAAGTATCAAGGGTCTGAAGATCCCGCATCGTGGCTTTTGGCTGTTCGCTTATGGCTCATTGATGTGGGATGCAGAGTTCCGATACTCCGAGCGTAAACGCGCCGTGTTGACGGGCTATCACCGCTCGCTTTGCGTCTATTCCTGGCGCTATCGCGGCTCCATCGAAAAGCCCGGACTGGTGTTCGGCCTCGACCGGGGCGGCATGACGCAGGGAATCGCCTACCGCATAGGTGCGCGCTTTGCCCGCCGCACCTTCGAGGAGCTTTTTAAGCGCGAGATGCCGACCAAGGTGTACCGCCCGTCATGGTTGCCGGTGCGTCTGCTGGACGGGCGCATCCGCCGCACTACGGCGCTGGCATTCGTCGCCGATAATGCCCATCCGCAGTACACGGGACGGCTCACCGACCATCAAGCGACGGAACTGATCCGCCAGGGCCATGGCATGAACGGCCCATGCTGCGATTACATCACCAACACGGTTTCGGCGCTGCGCCGCGAAGGCATTCGCGATTTGAAGCTAGAGCGGATCGCCAAGAAACTGGATTAGTCCGGCAGCGAAATCGAGCCGTCCTCGGCGATGGGAAAGAACGGGTTCCAGGCAACCTCCCACAGATGACCGTCGGGATCGGCGAAGTAGCCGGAATAGCCGCCCCAGAAAACGTCCTCCGCCGGTTTGACGATGCGCCCGCCGGCATCTTCCGCTTCTTTCAGAACGGCATCGACCTCGGCCTTGTCGCGGCCGTTATAGGCGAGCGCGATCCCCGTGAAGGCCTGCGGCCCGGCGTCTTGAAGTCCCGCATCCTCGGCCAGCGCCGCCCGCCCGTAGAGTCCGAAGAGCATGCTGCCCGCTTGAAAGAAAACGACCGCCTCGCCTTCGGTCTGATGCGGCGTCCAGCCCATGCGTGCGTAGAATTCGCGGCTTGCGGCCAAGTCGCGAACACCAAGTGTCACCAGACTAATACGAGGCTCCATCTTGCCACCTTTTTTACCGTCATTTCCGCGAAAGCGGGGATGACGACTTATTTTTTGTTCAGTTGCCAGTAACCACGCGGGCTATCGTCTGCAGCCTTCAAAACCCCTTCATGGCGAAGTTTTGTCGCTGCCCAACGCATATCACCCGCACTTGGAGTGGCCGCAGGACGTACAGGTGTCGCAGCCTTCCTGGCGCATGAGCGATGCCTGCCCGCATTTCGGGCACTGACGGAATAGGTTCTGCGGTTGCGGGTCGTCGTCGCCAACCGCTTTCGGCAATTCCTTGCGGATGTCCGCCGGGTCCGGGCCGATGGCGTTCGGATTGGCGAGGAAACCGGTATCGATCATGTGATTTTCGATGACGCCGCCGATGGCCGCCAGCAGCGACGGCACGTACTTGCCGCCGACCCAATAGCCGCCGCGCGGGTCGAACACCGCTTTCAATTCCTCGACAACGAACGAGACGTCGCCGCCGCGCCGGAACACCGCCGAGATCATGCGCGTCAGCGCCACGGTCCAGGCATAGTGCTCGGTGTTCTTGGAGTTGATGAAAATTTCGAACGGACGGCGGCGCCCCTGATCGTCGATGATATCGTTGAGCGTGATGTAGAGCGCGTGATCGCTCTCGGGCCAGCGCACCTTATAGGTCTTACCGGGCAGTTCGCCGGGACGATCCAACGGCTGGAACATACGCACGATGGCGCCCGAGTCGCCTTCGTCCTTGGGCAGCGCGGTCTTGGCCGGCGCTTCCAGCGGCAATTCCGGCTCGGCGCCGCCGGACTTGGACGTGTTTTCCTTGGCCTTTGTGTCGGCGACCAGCACCGCGCCCGTGACGTCGTTGGGGCGGTACGTCGTGCACCCCTTGCAGCCCAACTCGTAGGCGCGTTCATAGATGTTCTTGAAATCATCGAACGTCGTATCTTCGGGGACGTTGATGGTCTTGGAGATCGAGCTGTCGATAAACTCCTGCACCGCAGCCTGCATCACCAGATGATCTTCGACGCTGAGCGACTGCGCATCGACGAAGGCCTTGGGCAAAGGCTGGTCGGCACCGTGCAGACGCCGGTAAAGGCGATAGGCGTAATCCGAAACGTCTTCTTCGCGGCGCGAACCGTCCGGCATCAAAACGTTGCGGCGATAGGTGAAGCTGAATACCGGCTCCAGCCCCGACGACACGTTGTCGGCCAGCAGCGAGATCGTTCCCGTGGGCGCCACCGATGTCAGCAGCGCATTGCGGATACCGTGTTCGGCAATCGCCGCCTGCACGTCTTCGTCCATCGCCTGAATGGTTTCGCCCGCCATGTAGTCATCGCGGTCGAACAACGGGAATGCGCCCTTTTCCTTGGCGAGGTCGACGGACGCCAG
The DNA here is from genome assembly GCA_965216765.1 of Rhodospirillales bacterium. Classification (GTDB taxonomy): domain Bacteria; phylum Pseudomonadota; class Alphaproteobacteria; order Rhodospirillales; family Casp-alpha2; genus UBA4479. The sequence continues at coordinate 2,935,994 of OZ244199.1, read as the reverse complement.
ATACGCCGCGCGCTGCAATTCGCGGAGCCACGTCTTGGTCATGGCGACGGCGTCGGGCGAGCCGTAACGCACGCCGCACATGATCAGCGCGTCGGCCAGGCCGGTGATGCCGAGACCGATGCGGCGTTTGGCCTGGGCTTCGTTGGCCTGTTCGGAAAGCGGGAAGCCGGAAATATCGACGACGTTATCCATCATGCGGACCGCCGTGCGCGTCAGGTCGGCAAGAGCGGCAATATCCAGTTGCGCGTCGTCTTCGAACGGGCGCTCCACCAGCCGTGCCAGATTGACCGACCCCAGAAGGCACGCGCCATACGGCGGCAGCGGCTGTTCACCGCACGGGTTGGTGGCGTGAATGGTTTCGCAGTAATGCAGATTGTTCCGCTTGTTGATACGGTCGATGAAGATCACGCCCGGCTCGGCATAGGCATATGTCGCCTGCATGATCTTGTCCCACAGCGTGCGCGCCTTGACGGTGCGGTACACCGTGCCGTCGAAGATCAAGTCCCAGGACGCATCGTCCTTGACCGCCTGCATGAACGGATCGGTGACCAGCACCGACAGATTGAACATCCGCAGCCGGCCCGGTTCCTGCTTGGCGTCGATGAAGGCCTCGACGTCCGGGTGGTCACAGCGCAACGTCGCCATCATGGCGCCGCGGCGCGAACCCGCCGACATAATGGTGCGGCACATACTGTCCCAGACGTCCATGAAGGTCAGCGGCCCGGACGCATCCGCGCCGACACCTTTGACTGCCGCCCCTTTGGGACGCAGCGTCGAGAAGTCGTAACCAATACCGCCACCCTGCTGCATGGTCAGCGCGGCTTCTTTCAGGTTTTCGAAGATCCCGGCCATATCGTCCGGGATGTCGCCCATGACGAAACAGTTGAACAGCGTCACGCGGCGGTCCGCGCCTGCACCCGACAAGATTCGACCCGCCGGCAGAAATTTGAAATCCTCCAGCGCGTCGAAGAAGCGGTCTTCCCAAGCCGAGGGATCGCTCTCGGCCGTCGCCAGCGTCTTGGCGACACGTCGCCAAGTGTCCGAAAGGGCCTTATCCAAAGGCCGGCCTTCGGCGTCCTTGAGGCGATACTTCATGTCCCAGATCTGCTGCGAGATCGGCGCGATTTCAGTCATTTCTATATTCCCGGCGGTCCGTCGCCATGGCGCACCACGCGTCGGCGGCGTCCGGCTGTTGTCAGGGGCATTTAATTTAAGCCCATCCGGTTCCGGCTTCAACAAGTATGTTCTTGAAATGTTTCCATTTTTTGTCAACAGTTTTACCCCCGCCAGAGGGAGGATTCCTGATTAAAAATCAATAGGTTGCAGCCTTATCCCCGCAACTCACACGGAACCTGAAAATATCGGTAACGCACATATAGCGCTGCGTCATCCCGGCCGCCGCCAAGCGGCGCGCCGGGATCTTGATAAAAACCGGCACTTAGAAGACCCTGGCGCTCTGTCCGGCCATAAGCCGAGTCCCGACGGGACGGCGCAAGTGTCGGTTCTCAGAATTAGTGATATGAGCTAGCGTTCTCGTCGTCGGCTGGTAGTTCGGCAGAAGCGGACCTGTATCGCCTTTGGTGAAATCGTCTGATCATGACCCAAAGCCGCCAATTCTCTCAGTCCATCGGCTTGTCAGCACCGATGAAGATCTGAGTTTACGCCAGATACTCGTTCGACCTGATTGCGCGTCCTTGTTCGTCATGCACATTCCTTCATAATCGCGGCGGACGAATTCGTGCGACCTATGTCTCACTGATCATCTTCAAGAGAACATCCGCGGCCAGGACCTACTATAGCTATGGAATTACCTATTCCGGCGAGTGATCTGATTGTGCTCATGGCGACCGCATTCACGGCGGCCGTGGTTCGCGGGTTTGCAGGGTTTGGGGCTGCACTCATCTATTTGCCCGGTGCCGGCCAGATCCTCTCGCCGTTCGAGGCCATAACGACGCATGCCATCATCGATTTCATCGGGCCACTCCTGATTGCCCGAAAAGCATTCCGGGATTGTGCTCCTCCAGATCTGATACGTCTGCTCATTGGACTCGCCATTATGCTGCCGGTCGGTCTGTTCATCCTGACTCTTACGGCGCCCGAAATATTTCGTTACGCGGTATCCGTAATCGCACTGGTCTTACTGTGCTTCCTGGTCTTGGGATTTCGCTATAGAGGCCAGGTAACACCGGCTTTGTTGTTCGGCACGGGTGGGCTCTCGGGATTCCTCCAAGGCATTGCTGGTTTGGCAGGTCCACCGGTCATATTCTTCTACATGGCAAGCCCGCTTTCACCCCGAGTCATTCGCGCAAATATTTTGCTTTATCTGATGCTTGCCAACGTTGCCGCGTTTTGCACCCTGGCCGCGTTCGGCCGCTTGGAAGCATCGGCCATCCTCCTCGGCTTTCTTCTCGTCATTCCTACGATTGTGGGCGGACAGATTGGCGCAAAGCTGTTCAATCCCGCGTACGAGCGTACATACCGCTCTGTCGCATACGTCATCATCCTTTTCTCAGCGATCAATGGCCTGCCTCTGTTCGACTGACGTGCGTCTCGTTCGTCAGCTCGAACGCTCGATCCAACAAGCTATGGTTTGTCAGAATTCTGGCGTCCCTGCCGCCTTGCTCGGACTATCTAAATGCGCTGAGCGCGGAAGAAGTCGCGCGTTATCGCGACGGTTTGTCGAAAACGGAAGCTCACCTCGGCGTGCCATTGGCGCAGGCCGAGGGCAAATATAGCCACAACCTACATCTTCTCCGCCGCTGGACGGACGAGCTGGTCCGACACCCCGCGATCTTGGACGTGATCGAGAGCCTGATGGGGCCGAACATCGTTCTTTACACCTGTCGTGCCTTCATTAAACCACCTAAGTCAGAGGTCATCACCGCATGGCATCAGGATTCCATGTATTTCGGGCTCAGACCCTACGATCACGTGATGACCTGGGTAATCGCCTTAGCAATTTCCGTTGGGGCTACATCCCTTATTTTTCGAACGGTACGGATGAGACTTCGGGTGCGACACCGCATGCGTTGCTACAATTTGCGACACTTTTTCCATTTCCTGACAAACTTTAGCGATGGCAGTCGTGTATCACAGTGAGGAGCGCTGAGAATGTTTTTGGCCGCCAAATTTAAGAAGGAGATTACCCCAAATGATGCGTAAACTAGTACTGGCTGCAGTCATCGTATCGGTCATTACAGTTACAAGCGCCCTCGCAGGCAGTTATGAAATTCCTTCGGGCGCATCTTCGAACGCTGCTGAACTTGCACAAATTTCAGGGCATGGGATGCAACATCACGGGTCGGGTGGTGTTGGACGCGGAATGCATGGCCATGGCGCTGACGGAAATGGCCATGACATGGTGAATATGCCAGGCCTGCGCGGATTGGATGCTACACCAGAGGAGAGCGCAGAACTCGCGGAGATGTTCCGTAATTTCGAGCGTATTTCACGTACAGTAACAAATTTACCAAATGGCATCCGAACGGTCACATCAACAGATGACCCAGAGTTGCTATCCACTGTCGTAAGCCATGTAACAGGAATGATCCAGCGGGTAGATGAAGGTCGTGACCCGAAAGTATTTATCCAAAGCCCAACCCTCGATATTCTTTTCGAACGCCGCGAGGCGATCACAACGGATATTGAGATGACAGCAACTGGCATTGTTGTAACGCAAACGTCAAATGATCCGGATGTCGTTAATGCATTGCAAACTCATGCTCAAGAGGTAACGGCTATGGTTGATCGCGGCATGGAAGCTGTCCATGAAGCGATGCAAAAACGTGCAATGCGGTGAGACCTATCAGATAGCCAGGAAAGTTGACGCACATTTGTTAAAGGCAGCAGATGTGCGTCTCTCAAACTAAAAAAGTGACGACAAATAAGTCTGCAAATGGCTAGAAAACGACCAATTCCGCTCCCCGGTCCGATGGTCGGTTTCTGACCCATTTCGGACCGTATGGCTCGACAAACTCAATGCAGAATTATTGAGTTCGCTTGATCGCGGCAGTCTTCTCAAAGAGCCTGGAGCCAACCATCAACGAGAGCCGCAATTTCGTCTGAGTTTTTGTCCATCATCGGGACGTGCGAATTGCCGGAAATGTTCTTTTTCGGCAAGTCCAATACGTCGATTCGGTTGCCCAATGCCCGCAACCTTTCGACATACGTATCGACGACAGCGCGATAGCGCGCCCATAACGGATCTTTGTCGATAAAGTCACCCCACACGACTAAGTGAGGGATAGCAGCCGCTCGCGCCAAACGTTCTTCGTCAAAATCGGGGGCTGATGCCGGCTCGACGGCAACGACCCCTTTGATCAATTCGGGGAAAGTTTGTGCAGCTTCGAGCGCGAAATTTGCACCTTGGCTATGCGCTATAAGGGTTACAGGACCGACGGCATGAAGAGCTTCACCATATGCGCGCAAGGTCTCGACGCCATGATCGGTCCAACGGGGAACGAACTGACCTCCCAAGCGGTCGAAGGCCTGCACAGGGAACTGTTGCCCTGCATAGGGCCGGCGTGCCGCCGCGTTGGTTTGATAACTCCCAGCGGGTCCCATACGAAACAACGTCCATGCCTCGTCCTGGGTTCTGAAAATCGGCGCATCCGAATAGATCTCTGGATAGGGGGACCACCCGGCGCGGCCCCGCTCCATCGCATCGCACACGTAGACATCGAACCCCCGGCGCAGGAAGAACATTTGCCAACCGGGTCGGCCATCCGGCGTCGTTTCCCACGTCACGCCGGTCATCGCGCCACCGTGCCAGAACATCAGCGGTGTATCCGCATTCGGCGCTTCTAGGCGCGTGTAGTGAACGTAGCACTGACCCGTTACGTAATCGCCGTTCAAATCCACTGCCCGCTCCGGTCCATTGCGGGCCACACGCACCATACGGACCGGCCGGTCTTTGACGGTTACGATCTGCGCACCGGCGGCAAAGCTGCCCATCTCGCGGATGGCAATTGCGCCGGACTGCACCGAACCCGCGGCAGGGCCAGTGGTTCGGCTCATAACATCGGTCCTTCAACGGCTAGCTCAGCATCGAAGGCCGACAATGTCTCCTGATCGACGGCGAAACCGCGCAGTCGAACCGACACTGGAAAGCGGGCCGTTAGAATTTCGGCCATATGGGCAAGCACCTGTTCAACTCGCGCCTTATCGCGGCTGGGATCGGCACGAAATTGTAAGTCGACGTAAATCCGATAGGGCTCCGACACATATGCTCCAGGCTGCAACATAATCTGCGGTTTAGCCCGTTTGGACTGCAAACCTTCCTCCAGCGCGTCTGACAACTCGTCGATGAGATTCTGCGCGGCGCCTTCGACTTGAGGGTCTAAAGCGCGGTCAAAAATTACTCTGGCAATAGGCATAGGGGTTTCTCTTTATCCAAAAACCAAATTGGCAGCCAAAAATTTAGCATGAAAGGGTTTAGGAATCTTCGTGCGCGAAGAACGGCATGACGTGCGCGAGCACTTCCTGCGGCGCTTCTTCAGCGAGATAGTGCCCGCTTTCGACGACACCACATTCAACGGGACCATCGCAATAACGCGCCCACACCTCCGGCGGATCGTACCATTGGCCGATCTTGCCCTTTGCCCCCCACAGCGCCAAAATCGGGCATTGAATTCTAACCCCTTGCTCCCGGCTTTCTCTGTCGTGCGTCAGGTCGATACTCGCTGCCGCCCGGTAATCTTCACACATGCCGCGGATCATCTCCGGCGTATGCACAGCAGACAGATAATCCGCCAACGCATCTGGATGAAAAAAGCCGTCGTCTTTTGGCTCGCGCGAGGTGTGTGCTCGGAACCAGGCGTCCGGGGCGGCAGAAATAACGTTCTCCGGGAACGGATGCGGTTGCGCGAACCAAAACCAATGATAATAGCCAAGACCGAACGCCATATCCGCGTGCTCGAAATGCTCAATCGTCGGCACGATATCCAACACCGCGAGTTTCACGACCCGTTCCGGATGGTCCAGCGCCAGACGATGTGCGACGCGCGCGCCCCGGTCGTGGCTGCCAACGCGAAACGTCTCATGGCCGAAATGCGCCATGAGTTCGACCAAGTCCTTCGCCATCTCCCGCTTTGCATAGGGTGCGTGATCGGAAGTCGCCTCCGGTTTGAAGGACTGACCGTAACCGCGTAGGTCCGGGCAGTAGACACGATATCGTTCAGCCAAATGCGGGGCGACGGCATGCCACATGGCGTGTGTCTGCGGATTACCATGCAGCAAAAGAAGAGGTGGACCGTCGCCGCCGTGACGCACGCGAAGACGTCCACCCGCAACTTCTATCATCTCGAGTTCAAAGCCCTCGAAAAAAGTCCTATCCGCTCCGGCCGCTGTCAAACCTGTCTGATTATTCCTGGGCGCTTGGCGCATCTGCCCAGAAAGGGAAACAGTCCGCCCTCCTTGAACCGGGACAGCATGGTGATAATTGCGCGGTGACGGCGCTGCCGGCGGATTGACGTAGGTTTTGTGCATGATTCTGTTTCCCGATTTTTCGCGTTTCCATTTGGGCCGCTTTTCGCGTTAGTTTTCTGGACGTTAGCATACATTGCAAAGGTCGGCCTTCGCAGTACAGGCCCATCAACCGATACGCGGCGTCGCCAGAAAATCACCAGAATGAGAGTTTTCCATGATCCAGCACCAAAACGTCCCCAAGACTGTTGCCGCCGATTCCGCCCCCTATAGCAACATGGTCATCGACGACCGTTATGTGTTCCTGTCAGGCCTGGTCGCCGCCGATCTGCCGCAGGGTGCTCAGGCGATGGGCGATATCACCACCGAGACGGAGTCCGTAATGATCGCCATCGGCAGTCTTCTCGAAACCCTAGGGTTAAGCTATGCCGATATCGTCCGCGTCGATATTCATCTGGCCGACTTGGACGAGATGGACAGATTGAATGCCGTCTACGGACAATACTTCGAGGCTGGGAAGTTTCCTTCGCGAACCACCGTTCAGGCGGCGCGACTGGTCGAGGATTCGCGCGTTGAAATCACAGTGTGCGCCCAGATGCGCAATTAGATCAGTATTATCTTTATGCCGCCCCTAAGCCTCAAGTGACCCGCCCCCGTTGACTGGTCCGATTTGAATGTTAGTGCATCATCCGTTTTTCCTGCAATGGAATGATGCTCTCTGGTGCCGGCGGCTTATAACCGAGAGCTGAATGAGGCCGCTTTGACGATTTAAGCAGTAAAGCCTTTGAAAACAGCCTTCGATACGGCGAGTAGCTTCGCATCCTGCGCGTAGCCGCCGATGAACTGGCATCCGATGGGAAGCCCGGAAGCGGTCGATTTGAAAAGCGGCAACGTCAGTGCCGGGTTGCCCGAAAGCGACCAAGCGGAATTGAAGATGGCCGGACCGGTATAGTCGAGGCGTTCGAGCGCTGCACTCGGCGCGCTCGGCAGCACCAAAACATCGACACTTTCGAAAGCCTCGGCCAGACGCACGCGCAGCCGCGCCACCTCTTGAACCGCGGCATGGTATTCGGCATTCGTGACGTCGTGACCGGCAGCCAGCCGGCCGTCCCGCAGGGCGGCGCTTAATTTTTCGTAGTGATGGATACGCTCGAACGCAATACTGCGGCGGAATTCGTAGCTGCTGACCGTGCCGTGCAGATCGTTCAACCGGGCAACAACCTCGTCGATCCCGGCATCGATGCGCTTGGCGCCCTTTTGCGCCAGCGCATCGGCGAAGCCCGAGACCAGCGCCCGCGTCTCGTCATCCGCCTGTTCCCAGGGGTCGGCGGTGACCAAGGCGAAACGTATCGCCGACAGGTCAAAAGGTTCGACGGGACCGGCTGACTCTTCGAGCAAGATATCACGCAGCAGCGATACGTCGTCGATCGACCGCGCCAGGATGCCGAGCGTATCCATCGATGGTCCGTTGGGCAGAATACCGGATTTGTCGAAATCGTTGTAGGTCGGCTTGTAACCGATCACCCCACAGTAGGCCGCCGGGCGTATCACCGAGCCCGACGTTTGCGTGCCCAGACAAAGCGGCACCATCATATCACCGACAGCCGCCGCCGAACCGGACGAGGACCCGCCTGGCGTGTGACTTGGGCTGTGCGGGTTACGGGTCGGACCGGGTGCGCGGTGACCTAGTTCCGTCGAGACGGTTTTGCCCAAAAAGACGCATCCGGCCTCACGCATCAATGATACCGAGCCGCCCTCGCGGGTAACCGGCGTCGGGTCGTGGAAGTCGGTGCCCATCATTGTCGACAGACCGACCACGTCGATAATGTCCTTTGCTCCAACAGGAATCGATGGACCTTTGCCTTGCCGTTCTCGCGCTTCAACCTCGGACATGGCTTGGTCATTTAAGCTTGCCCACGCCATGACCTCCGGCTCACGGGCTTCAATCCGTCCCAGGCAAGACCGGAACCAGTCCGCCGATGTCATGTCCCCGGCCTCAATCAGCCGCAAGGCCTCTGTCGCAGTCAGGCTATATGGTTCGGGAAATTTAGGCATACTTAAACGCTCCGGTTTGACGGGGCTGTCGTTGCGAACAATCGGTCGATTGTACTTGATGCAGAGCCTCCGGTTTTTGAGGGTATAACCGATGCCTTGTATTTAACAGAGGCGACGACGCAGAGCGTCTCGTTACTCATAAAATGCGGCATTTTTAGTGTCGTGGCAGAACGTACCTTTTCCCGGATATATCAGATGGCTGCTAGTGGCTAGAAAGCGACCCATTCCGCTCCCCGGTCCGATGGTCGGTTTCTGAACCGAAGCGGTCATCTGCGAGATTGAAGGTTATCCTTCCCCCCCAAAAAATGACGACGCTATATGCGGTCAAATTGCCTTCGTCTGGCGACTTGGTGCTCTGGGACAATCGATCCCTAATGCATTTGGCACACCGAAACTACGAACTGTCGGAAGCCCGCATCTTACATCGGATGTGTTTGCAAGGTGACGTACCGGCCTGACAGCATTGTGAGAGGAATCTGTCTTTTGATGGCACCCGCCCCGGCTGCGCGAAAACGCTCAGCTTAAGGTTGAAATTGCAACGGTAGAATCGGAAAGTTCACTCAAGTGAATTAACTTTGCTCCTAAGGATGCTGGCACGACCCAATATTTCGCAAAATATACGTTTCCACACAGCCAAGACCCAAATGAGATATTCTCGGAGTTCTGTGAATCAAGAACGCTAGGTCCGGTGCAAACTCCTTGTAACTGCCTTTCAACGACTGATTAAATCGCACAGAAGAATTAAAAGTGGAGGAAAAGATGAGCAAACTTCGCCATATCGCTTTGAGTGTTAGAGATTTGCAGGAGAGTGCAGAGTTTTATGAGAAAGCGTTCGGCATGGAACGCGTCCGTGAGTCCGATGTCGCCGTCATGCTATCCGATGGCGTGGTTTCGCTTGCTCTTCTCGACCTCAAGAAAAATGAAAACACCGCCCCGGATGAACGGGGCAAAGATTATGTCGGTCTGCATCATATGGGATTTATCGTCGATAGCGTGCCGGATGCGAGTGAAACGGTTGAGGCGGCTGGTGGCATCTACCATGGGCAGATTAAGAACATCGGCAAAGGTGCCGATTATGAACGTAAATTTCGTGACCCAAACGGCGTCGTTGTAGATGTAACGTCAAAGGAGCACGTCGAGGCGTCTTGGAAAATCCCAACGGATTGACGACCTGGGCCTTGTGCAGCCTCTGGGTCGAGTTCGTCTTATCTCTGGCATCGGCAAATTAGGTGCCGAAGGTAACCAATGACGTTTTCTGGCTAAAAGCCGCCATTACTGCCGCCAGAATACCGCGTCCGGCACTCTCTGCTGAACCGGACTGGCAAAGTTTTTCACTCATTGTGAAAACCGACAGCAAGGTTGGTCTCTCGGTGCACCGGGAAATGGGATGCCGCCTTAGACGCCGGTCTCGGCTTCCAGGCGGTGGGTTTCCGTCTCGATCCGCTCTTCCAAAAGCGCCATGAACTTCTTGCGGTTCAGACCCGGGGGAATGGGCTCCAGAACGCTCAAGACGATGGTGCCCGGCCTGATAAAGAATTTCCGCCGCCCCCAGTACGTACCGGAGTTCAGCGCCACCGGCACCGCCGGCACGCCGTCCGGCAGCGCCCCGTAAAGTGCGGCTACGCCGGGGTGATAGCGATGGCTGGTGCCCGGCGGCATGCGAGTCCCTTCGGGGAAGATAATGACCTGACGGCCGTCCGCGAGCCGTGCGGCGGCGTCCTGCGCCATACCCCGAAGCGCCTTGGCGCCGGCGCTGCGGTCAACGGCGATGTGCCCCGAGCGCATGGCATAAAACCCCCAAACCGGAAGGTCGCTTAGTTCCTGTTTCAGGATGTACTGCGGATCATCCAACAACAGATAGAAGATGAACGTGTCCCAAATCGACTGGTGCTTGGAGACGATCAGCGCCGGCCCCTTCGGCAGGTTTTCCAACCCTCGGAACTCGGCGCGAATGCCGCCGAACACGTGCAGACCCGCGCGCGCGGTCCGTGACCACCAGCGCAACGTTTCGCGGACGGCGGGGCGGCCGAAGATGACCGGCACCCATAGGAACAACAAAAGGACCAGCAACCAGCTGAAGAAAAAGATGTTCATCAGGATTGAGCGGATCAGCACCATGTCAGCCACCCACCGCCGGCTCGACCGCATCGGGATCGAAATCTTTGATCCTGAGCCGCAGCCACGCGATCAGGAACTTGTTGTATTCACTCGCCGTCAGCGCCGCCGTGCCGGGCCAGGCCCACCACTCGTCCTGTTTGACGTGATCGGGGAACACAGGGTGCGGCACGATCTTCACCTCCGGCATCATGTCGTGCATCTCCAACAGGCTGCGCGGCATATGATAGGCCGCCGTGACGAGACGCATCGACGTGTAGCTGTTCTCCTTCATCCAGGCCGCCGTCTCGATGGCGTTCTCGATGGTGTCGACGGCATTGCCGATGCCAATACGGTCCTCGATATCGTCGGTACGTTGCTTGAGCACCGCCAGCAGCTGCGTGACTTCGACACCGCGATAGACACCCGACACGAATAACTGCTCGCCCCGATCGGCCAACAACAGATCGATCCCGGCACGAAGGCGCCCGCTCCCCCCGGTCAGGACGACGATGGCATCGGTATGGGCCTCGGCATCCTCGACGCGGTCCGGAATCGATTCCGCGAACAGGAAAAGTCCGCCGACCCAAACGACCACTAACACCAACAAAAGGCTGAGAAAAAAACGCCCCGAACGGCGGTCGCGCGATCTGCTTCGATAGGCCATGATGTAACGCCTATAGCATCCGCGCGAGGGACCGCAACACCGTCGCGCGGGCCGTCGACATGGCCAACAATGCCACCGCCACGGGAATCATGGCAAACAGCACCCATTCGAAAATGCCGAAAGTAATTTCCGGCAGCGCTGCCCCTTCTAGGCTTTCCGACAGATAGCCGACCACCAGCAACGCCGGAAGGCCGAGTGCCATGCCGATCAGGCCGCCCTTGAGGCCCAGCATCAGTGCGCGCCCGGCGAACTGTCCGGCGATGTAACTGTCCTGCGCGCCGATCAGATGCAGCACTTCGATAGCTTCCTTGTGCACGGCAAGGCCCGTCCGCGTCGTGAAGACCACGGTACCGACAGTCGCCAGCGCAATAAATCCAAGGGTCGCCAAACCGATCAGTTCGACCGTCTCGATCAGATTGACCAGACGCTGCAACCAGACCCGATGATCGTCTATGGTCGCCTCGGGGACGCGCTGCTGCATGCGTTCGGTAAAGCCCAGGATATCGAAGCGGGCACCGTCGGCGAGGCCGATGTCGACGAGTTTCGGCAGCGGCAGGTCGGCGGGATCCGCTTCGGCGCCGAGCCACGGTTGCAACAGCGTCATCATACGTTCTTCATCGATCACCAGATATGTCTCGATGGCCTGCTCGGCGGCGATGACGTTTAGCACTTCCTGCAGGTTGTTCTGATCCTGCGCCGCGTCGTCGGTCGCCGCGATCTGCACCGTCATTGTGCCGCCGACGCCCTGATCCCAGCGCGATGCCGTCGCGCCCAGCACCAGAATGCCGCCGATGGCAAGCACCGCCAAAAACACCATGAAGGCAATCAGCCAGGGCAGAAACCGGCTGTGCGCATCTTTATCGAGGGGCAGGTCTGAACGTCGAACTCCCAGCATGTCGGCCTCAGAGAAAGTTTTCGATGCCGGGCGGATCGGTATCCGACTCGTCGTTTTCCGTCTCGGAGCGGGATCTGCGGACGCGCCGCCGCGTCTTTGCGGACTCCTGTGCCGATTCGCGCGATTCGTGCCAGGCACGTGCCGGAGAGACTTTGCCGCTACCTTCGATCAGGGAAAAGCGTCCGTCATCTAGACGCATCACCGGATAGCCGAGACGCTCGACCAACGCCGTATTGTGGGTGGCGACGACGATGGTCGTGCCCAATCGATTCAACTCCTCGAATAAATGCATCAGCCTGAGCGCCATACGGTCGTCGACATTGCCGGTCGGCTCGTCAGCCAGCAGGATCTTCGGCCGGGCGATGACGGCGCGGGCGATGGAGACCCGCTGCTGCTGCCCGCCCGACAGAGTCGGCGGCCGCGCCTTCATGTGATCCTTGAGGCCGACCCACTCCAAAAGCTCCGCGACATGGCGCACGACGTCGCCTTCCCGCACCCCGGCGACCCGCAACGGCAGCGCCACATTGTCAAAAGTACTGAGATGATTGAGAAGCCTAAATTCTTGAAAAACAACGCCAATTTGACGCCTCAATGCGGGCAGCTCCTGGCGGGGCGTGGTCGCGATATCCTTGCCGAACATCGAGATCAGGCCGCGCGACGGCGACAGCGCCAAATACATCAGCTTGAGCAGAGAGGATTTACCGGCGCCGCTTTCGCCGACCAGGAAATGGAATGAACCGGGGGCCAGCGAGAACGTTACGTCCTGCAGCACTTCGGGTCCGAGGCCGTAACGGAGGCCGACATTCTCGAACCGTGTGATGCTCGCGTCGGGCAATCGACGTCACCTGTCCAAATGCGATAGCGGGTTGGCATCCGGCGGGTCGGATGCATCACGGAAAACAATGCCATGTCGGCTTGCCCGCCGTCCAGGCGAGAACGCACTTTTAGCAGTATCTTGGTTGCGCAGCCCTACGCCGTTCGCTTGCGTGGGGAAACCCGAACGCCTATAAACGAATGAGCCTTAACATGCCGGTAGCACATGTATATTTCCTGCCCGACCTGCGCGACCCGATATAACGTCACGCCAGCCCAACTCGGCACCGAGGGCAAATCCGTCAGGTGTTCAAACTGCGGCAATACATGGCATCAGCGACCGGTCGCCGATCCGCCGCCGCCACCCATGCGCCCGGCGGGATACGCGCCGCAGCCGGCAGCACCGCAACAGCCCTATCCTTATCCGCCGCAAGGCTATCCGCCCTATCCGCAACCGCCCTACGGTGCGCCGGGGTATCCGCCGCCCGGCTATCCCCCCGGGGGCTACCCGCCGCAGACGGCCGAAGCAGCGATGCCGCAACCGGCGCCGGCGCCCGTGCCGGAACCAACACCGGAGCCCGCGCCCGAACCGGAACTGCCGCCTGAAGAACCCGAGGCCGAGGAAGAAGACGGTCTGCCCGGTATGGATGACCTCATGGCCGAAATGGGCATGGGCGACGACGACGAGGGCGACGACGCTCCCGAAGAGGCCGCCGGCGACGAAGACGAGAATCTCTCCGTCGATGACATCGATTCCATGTTCGGTGACGCCGACGAGCCCGAGGCCGTGCAATCCATCGTCGAAGACGACGACGAAGATGATGACGAAGACGATGACGACTTAGACGACCTGGAAGAGCCGGAACCCATCCCACAGGTCTTCACCGCCGCCGAAACCGGCGACGACGAAGATGACGACGAATACGAGGACGAAGCATCGAGCAAGAGCAAGATCTTCATGATCGCCGCCGTCGCCGTGCTGGTTCTGATTCTCGGGGTCGGCGGCGCGATGGTGTTCTTAAAGGACACCGTGGTCGACATGTTGCCGTCGACGGAAAGCATCTACGCAGCCATCGGCCTGGTCGACGACTCCCCCGGTGCCGGTCTCAGCATCAACGACGTCAAAAGCACGCGCGAATCCATCGCCGGCAAGGATGTGCTGGTGGTACGCGGTGTTCTGGCGAACATCTCGGAGCGCGAACGCGACGTGCCGCTTCTGGAGCTGCAGTTGTCCGACCTGGACGGTGTGATCCTGCAACGCACCTCTGCGACACCGCTCAAGACGCAACTGGCGGCGGGCGAACAGATCGGCTTCAAGATTCAGCTCGAACAACCAAGCGATCTGGCGCGGCGCATGAAAGTGACGTTCGTCGAGCCGGCAGCCGAAGACGGCAGCAACTAAGCCTTGGCTGCCGCTAAGCCTTAAAAGATATCCAGCAGTCTATCGATGTAGTCCAACTCAACCGGCGGACGATTGCGGTCGCCTGAACGGCGGCGGAGTTCGTCGAGGATTTCCCGCGCCCGGCGCAGCTCCATGCCGCTCGGCAGTTCGACGTCCGAATCTTCGACCGCCGTCCCCTGCCCGTTCTCCTCGGAGTTGCGGCGGCCGAACGGATCGAACCCGGACTGCCCGCCCGGCATCGGTTGCGTGCCCGATGTCATCCCCATCTGCGCGCCGAACTGCTGCGCCATCTGCTCGGCCATCTTGCCGGTGGCATCGCGCAGTTCCTGCAACGCCTGGGACTGGTTGCCCGTGGCGTCACGAAACTCGCCCTTGCCCATGTTCTTGCCGGCCTGCTCCATCTGCTGCTCGGCGCGGCCCATGTTGTCGGGAATCTGGCCCATCAGCTCATCCATCTGCATCATCAGCTCACCAAGCCTTTGACGCAGTGCTTCCTGGTCGGCCCGCGACGGCTGACCCTGCTGGGCTTCCTGAGCTTCACGGCCTTCCTGGCCTTGCTGTTGTTGCTGACCTTGCCGGCCCTGCTGCATCTGCTGGCCTTGCTGCGGCGGCTGGCCCTGGCCGAGGCGTGGGCGCTGCTGCGGCGAGCGCCCGTTTTCACGTTCACGGTTGGCCCGCTCGAACGTGCGATCGAGAAGCTGTTGCTGATCCTCGGTCAGCGAGCGCAGCTGATCCATTAGCTTTTTCGCCTCCGCCATCGCCGGGTTGGACTGCTGCATCTGCATGCCCTGGCGCATTTGCTCAAGCATCCGTTGCATTTCCGCCAGCATCTGTTCGGCAGCCTCGCGGTTGCCGGTCTCAGCCAGTTCGCGAATCTTGTCCATCATCTGCTGCAGGTCCTGCACCTGCATATTCTGCATGTCCGCCATGGGCGGCATTTGATCCAGGCCCATCTCCTGCAGGCGCTCGGCCAGCGCTTCCATGTAGCGCTGCATCGCCTGTTGCAGTTCCTGCATGACACGGTCCAGCTCTTCGCCGAACTTACCTTCCTGCAAGGCTTTCATCGCCTCTTCCTGAAGACGCATGAGATCCGCCTCGGCCAGCGCATACTCTCCGTCTTCGATCCTGAGCGCGGTTTCCCATAGCAATTTCTGGATGCCCGGGATGTCCGCCGCGTCCTCGCCATAGGCGAGACGTCCGGCGGCACTGCGCATCGCCAGGAAGGCGACCGTATCGTCGTAGTATTGCTTTGGCCTGAGAGACAGTTGGTGCACGTCGTCGGAGACCGCCTTGCGCACGTCGTCGCTAGGGTCGTTCAGCGCCTTGCGCGCTTCCGCCAGACCGCGCGCGATCGGGTGATTGAATATACGCTCGGGCAAAACGACTTCGACGGTTTCCGTCGTCGCTTTTTGGCCGGCGGTATCCTCGGCGGTCAAGGTCACGTGGACCGGCAGACCGGCCCATGGATGCGCCGAGAAATCGCGCCCCGACGCCCCTTTGATGTTGCGGCGGTCACCGCTGATCGGCAGGTCGGTCAGAATCTCCGCTTCGCCACCCGGCACCGGTTGGCCGCCCGGCCGGCGAATCGTCATGGTGACCGTCTTGATGCCGTAGTCGTCACCGGCGAGATACGCTACATCCAATTGCGTATCGCGGCGACGCGACGGCGCTCGCTCGAACTCGATGGTCGGCGGTGTATCGACGGCGATGCGAACCGGCCAAGACGCAAGCGCGTCGCCCCCGACCTTGAGGCTCAGCTGATCGGCACCGACGTTATCGGCACTGACCGTGGTTTCGAGCTTATAGGACGTACTCGACTTGTCGCCGAGGCGCTCCATTGTCTGGTCCTTGGCGCCGAGACGCAATGCCGGCTGGGTGCGGGCGTCCGTGGCATGCACCAGAATCTGCGTGCCGACAGGGACGATCAGCAAGGGAGAGGGTTGCGCGGGCGCGTCGTCGTCCACCGCTGCCTGGCGCGAAAGGCCGTTGAACACACTGGGCGCCAACCCCGTATAGGCGGGCGGCGTAATCCACATGTCCATGCGCACCTGGCGGGCGGCATCGCCCGGACCAACCGGCGTCACGGCGCGCAACAGGCGATCAACCGGGTCGGCCCCGCCCATCAGCAGACCGACGAACAACACCAGCACCGGCACGAACCGCAGCCCCATGGGATCGCGCGCGGCAAGGCCCGGCTTCGGCGACGGCAACTTCAGGAACCGCGTCTGATCAACGGCGCGTTTGACGTGCGCCTGCCACAGTGCTTCGGCATCGGGAGTCAGTTTTTCGTGCGCCGGGGTATCGAAAAGCGCCGTCAGCGGACGGTGTTTCAAACCCGATGCCGTTTCGACGCGGCGCGCCGCTTCGGCCCCGCCGACGGGAACGAACGCTTCGCGCAAGCCGGTCAGCGTCAGGCCGAAAAGCGCAGCCAAAAGTGCCAGGATCGCACCATGGACGATATCGGGCAGCGCCGTGAGGACGTCTGTCAAAGCGATACCGATAAACAACAGGATGACCGCGAGCGGCGCCCAGATAACGCGCCACATCCGCTCCCAGCGGATTGAAAGACTGGCCGCCTGTAGCGCCCGCCCCAATCTCGACGCCGCGGCTTCGCGCGCGTCGGTCACCTGTTCATTCATGAAGCCTCCCGCGCCGGGGACGGCGCCAACCAGGACGGCAAACGTTCGCGCTGTAGCATATCCTCAACCTCCACCTTATCGGCAACGACGGTGTGCTGATCTCCGTTGACCAGTAGTTCAGGTATTAAGGCACGTCCATTGTACATAGATGACATCACGGCGCCATAGGCACCTGCCGAACGGAACGCGACAAGCTCCCCGGCGGCGACGGACGGCATCATCCGTTCGCGGGCAAAGGTATCGCCGGACTCGCAAACCGGCCCGACAATATCGACGGGGGAAAGATCGTTCGCCGACGGCTGCTTAACGGGCACCACCGAATGATGGGCATCGTACATGGCGGGACGGATCAAATCGTTCATCGCCGCATCCAAGATAAGGAAACGCCGATCGACGCCGTCCTTCACGTAGACAACTTTGCTGACCAGAATACCCGCGTTTCCGGCAATCATGCGACCAGGCTCGAATCCGAGCCGGCAGCCGATATCACCCATGACTTCTTTGACCATGGCCCCATAGTCTGCCGGGCTCGGCGGGTTTTCGGCGTCGTAAGGAATGCCGAGGCCGCCGCCCAAATCGCAAACACGGACGTCGACGCCGATGTCACGCAGACGTTCGACCAATTCGCGCACCTTAGTATAGGCAGCCCGGTAGGGTGCCAGGTCCGTCAACTGAGAACCGATGTGCACGGCAACGCCGACAACATCGAGACCCGGCAGCGACAACGCCTTGCGGAACGCATCCTCGGCCTGCTCCCAGGCGATGCCGAACTTATTCTCGGACAAACCGGTGGTGATCTTGCGGTGCGTCTTGGCATCAACGTCGGGGTTCACACGGATGGCAACCGGCGCTTTAACACCCAACCCTTCGGCGACCTGGGAAAGGGTCTCCAGTTCGGGAATCGACTCGACGTTCAACTGATGCACGCCGGCCTTGAGCGCGGCTTCCATTTCGGCGGGCTTTTTGCCGACACCGGAAAAAACGATCTTCGACGCCGGAATACCGGCGGCCATGGCCTTGGTCAATTCGCCGCCGGACACGATGTCCGCACCGGCGCCAAGATTCGCCAACGTCGCCAATACGCCCAGGTTGCTGTTGGCCTTCACTGCGAAATAGATGTCGGCATCCAGGCCGGAAAGCGCTTCGGCGAACACCGTATAGTGCCGCTCAAGGGTCGCCGTGGAATAGCAATAGAAAGGCGTGCCGTAACGCGATGCCAGATCGCTCAGATCCACATCTTCGGCAAAAAGGCGTCCGTTCTTATAGGCGAAATGGTCCACGTCGTTTCCTTCATCAGCGTACCGCCGACAAAAGTGCGTCAGCGGAAGTTCGGGTCGGTCGCCGCCGGCGGCGGGCTATAGATATCACCGGCGGCAGCCGGAGCGGGACTGGCGGTAGGCGGTTGCCTAGGCTCATCCGTGGCTTCTTTGGCCTGCGGCGCACCGGCCGGATATTCCCGGGGATAGCTTGAGCCTTCCGGAAACGCCGGGTCCGATTTGACGCCGCAGCCGGCAAGAAGAAGTACACCCGCCACAACCGCCAAAAGCCTGGGAAACCGTCCGCTACGGTCCTTGATAATCATATATGTATCCTAGAGCCAACTATGGCCAAATAAAAGCGATTGAGATCGCGTTTCTAATTTGACGACCAGGAAAGAACGCGCAGTCGATGTCGTGCATCGGCAAGCTTTCCTGACAACGTCGACACTTTGGAAACGCGACCTTTGGTGCCCTCTCGGCGCGCCCGGGCTTCGTCGAGCGCCACTCACGATGGTCCGCATCGTTTCGCGGTCCTCTCTTCACCGGACACACGGAGTCCGGCATCTCAACGATTTCATTTGGCCATAGTTGGCTCTGGCGGTTTGACGACTACAGCCAACGGCGTTTCGCATCGGCGATGCGCGAACGCACGCCGTCCGGCGCGGTACCGCCGAAGCTGGTCCGGCTGGCCACCGAATTGTCGACGCCGAGCACGTTAAATACGTCGTCGGTGATCTTGTCCTCGACGCTTTTCATGTCGGCGAGTGACAATTCGTCGAGCCGCACGTCCTTATTCTCGGCCATCTTGACCAGAGCGCCCGTCACGTGATGCGCATTGCGGAACGGCATGCCCAATTCGCGCACCAACCAATCGGCAAGGTCGGTCGCCGTCGAGAAACCTTTTTCTGCATCGGCCCGCATGCGTGCTTCGTTGAACGAGGCGCCGTCGAACATGCCGGTCATCGCCGCCAGCGAAAGGGCAATGGTATCGGCAGCCTCGAATACCGGTTCCTTATCATCCTGCATGTCCTTGCCGTAAGCCATCGGCAGACCCTTCATGACGATCAGCATCGCATTCAGCGCGCCGATGACGCGTCCCGCCTTGGCACGCACCAACTCGGCGGCGTCCGGATTGCGCTTTTGCGGCATGATCGAGCTGCCGGTCGAAAACGAATCGTCGAGCCGGATGTAACCGAACTGGTCCGACGCCCACATCACGATTTCTTCGGCAAGCCGGGACAGGTGTACCGACAGGATCGATGCCACGGCCAGATACTCCATGGCGAAGTCACGGTCGGATACCGCATCCAGCGAGTTCGCCGTAGGCCGGTCGAAGCCGAGCGCCGAAGCCGTCGCCTCGCGGTCGATCGGAAAGGATGTGCCCGCCAGCGCAGCGCTGCCGAGCGGGCTTTCGTTCATGCGCGCCCGCGCGTCCTGTACCCGCGAGCGGTCGCGGCCAAGCATCTCGACGTACGCCATCAGATGATGGCCGAGCGTCACCGGCTGCGCCGTTTGTAAATGGGTGAAACCTGGCATGACGCTGGCGGCGTGAGTTTCGGCCTGGCGCATCAGCGACGCCTGCAGTGCCTGGATATCGGTATCGAGGCCGTCCAGCGCGTCGCGCACCCAGAGTTTGAAATCCGTCGCGACTTGATCGTTTCGGGACCGCGCCGTGTGCAGGCGGCCACCGGCGTCTCCGATCATCTCGCGCAACCGGGATTCGACGTTCATATGGATGTCTTCGAGGGCCGCCGAGAACTTGAACGAACCGGATTCGATCTCGGCCCGGACTTTCTCCAGACCGTCGACGATGGCGTCGGCGTCGGTGGCCGCAATGATCCCCTGCTGGGCCAGCATCCGGGCGTGCGCAATGGAACCGGCGATATCCTGCGCATATAGCTTCTTATCGAAGTCTATCGACGCATTGATCGCTTCCATCACCGCGGACGGGCCGGCACTGAAACGTCCGCCCCACATTGCGCTGGTGTCTGATGCACCCTTGTTTTTCTTATCGGTCATGGCAATCCTGCCGCCTGCTGCCTACATTACCGTCGAACGGACACACCGATCCCAGGAGCCCGTATGGTCATGACTATCGAGCGTTCGAACTGGAACGGCAAGAGCCTGGGCGCCCTGCGGGTGGCACTGAGTGCCGTCGCCGCGGTGGTTTGCCTGATATCCCCCGTCCTTGCAAGTAGTGACGCCACCAGGTGCGAGCCGTCGGGCAAGGCACTCACCGCCATCAAACCGCTCGGCAAACCCGAAGCGCTGCCGGCAATGACCTTCAAGCGCCCGGACGGCACCGACTTGAATCTTGCCGATCTTACCGGACGCGGCGTGGTGCTTAACTTTTGGGCCACGTGGTGCGCGCCGTGCGTGCGCGAGATGCCGGAGTTGGACGCCCTCAACCACGACCTCAAGGACAAGGGCATCGATGTGCTGGCGGTGTCGCTCGACCGGGGCGGTCACAAGGCCATCGAGAACTTCTATGCACGCACCAAGATCGCGCATCTGGCGTCGCTTTGGGATCCGAAAGGCGCCGAGAGCCGCAAGGCCGATATTATCGGCCTGCCGACGACGCTAATCATTGACGCCCAGGGGCGCGAAGTGGCGCGGATCGTCGGCATTCACAAATACGACACGCCCGAGACGCGCGCTTATCTGGAGCGCTGCATCGGCGGCGAATGAGCGGCTTTAAGGGCCCGGACCATGGCTGGCGCGGCGGCGGCCGTTTCCGGGTCGCCCGCATCGACGGCATGTTGTTGGTGCGTTTTCAGCTTCTGACGACCAATGCCGGTAAATTGAAATCGGATATGGGCGCATTCTTCCGCAAGGATTACCGCGGCTGCCGGGCGGATTTCAGACCCTACGACGTCCGCATATGGCTAAACGCCGCGCCGAATGCGCGCATCGACGTCGATAACGTCGCCAAGGCGTGCCTGGATGCACTGACAGGGGTGATTTGGCGGGATGACCGCCAGGTCGTTCGCCTCGCGGTCGAAAAATCAGACGGAGACAGGTCTGCCGTAACGCTTGCCGTCAAACCGTGCGAGCGCCCGGCCGGAGACGAAACGCTTCGGCGATTGATCGAGGCCGCAGACAACGCCCCTTGATCGCGGACGGGCGAAAATGAAAGGTAAGCTATGCATAGATCAAAAGCTCTTTTTAGATATGGCGTGCTGGCGGCGGTTTGTTTGATCGGTGTCGCCGCCCTTGGCGGCTGTTCCCGGACCACGCAATCCCGCGTCAACTGGCAGAACCCGGACGTTCCCCGGGACGAGTGGAATTTGGCGAGAGGAGAATGCAGTCGTTATGCGCGCCGCGAAGTGGAGCGGGCTGCCGGCCCTGCCGCGACCGCCGCACCGGTGGATAACCTGGGCGGCGGCATGGGAACCTACAATCAGCGTATGACGAATTACGATCTCGAACGTCTTGAGGAACGCGCCTTTTCGGCGTGTATGCGCGCAAAGGGATACACGCCGATCTCAGGCTCGTAAGAGTCGGCGAAGCGCCGGCTCCCCGTGTTACGCAGCCAGCTTCAGTTCCGGCTGCGCTTTGACTTCGGCGACCTGTTCGGCGGCCGGACGGCGTGCCGCCCAGAATTCCGCTTCCTTGCCTTCCGAGATGGCGGCGGCGAGCAAACCGATATCGGCGCGCTCAATGCCCCGTTCGGCCAAAGCGCGGTCGCTCATGTCCATAAGCCTGCGCATGGCATCGGCGGCACGCACAACGTTTTGCAGCGCGTCAAATGCCTTCAGAACATACGGGTATGCGTAGAACGGGAAAAGCGCGGCACGCGCGACGAAAACGGCGATCGGCGGAACGACTTGTTCCGGGAACATCGATAATTGGTCATTTTTTTCAACGTACTGTGACATCTCTAATGTCCTTTCTTTAAATACGCCGCCTTTTCACAACCATTTCGCGGCACCCTTGTTGGGATTATATATGCGTCGATATTGCGCTGCACAAAAGCGCTAGATGGTCAGAACAGGTATGCGTTATTTGCATGGCTTTGGCGATTCTGCACGCAAAACTGACATAAGATATCTCTTGCACCCGAAGAACCGGCACCCTAGCTTTCAGACACCATGACAGACCGCCGCCAAAGTGACCGAAACTTGGACCGGTTTCTAAGAGAAACCGGCGCCAGAGTCGATTTGGTCGGCGCCAGGGAAATTTTACGCGGATCGCTGGCCAGTAACGCCTCGGAGGACGAAGGCGCCTGGATTTCGCTCATCGCGCCAAAGGCTTCGGAGGCGATGTTGAACGATCTGCGCGACCTGCGCGAACGCATCAAAGCCAGCATCACAGATGACGGCCTGGCGCGCCGCCGCACCGACCCGGCGCGGCTCAAGGCGCTGCGCGAAGAGTTGGGAAGACGCGGCCTTGACGGCTTCATCGTCCCCAAAGCGGACGAGTACCAGGGCGAGTTCATTCCCCGCCGCGCCGAACGCCTACAATGGCTGACGGGGTTCTCCGGCTCCGCCGGCAGCGCCTGCGTGCTGACCGGCGGCAAAGCCGCCGTGTTCGTCGACGGCCGCTATACCCTTCAAGTGAAATCCGAAGTCAGCGCCAAACAGTTCGAGCGTATCCCGGTCGCCGAGAAATCCCTGCCGGAATGGCTGACGGAAAATGCCGAGGGCGGCGCCGAGATCGGCTTTGACCCTTGGCTGCATACGGAAGCCGAACGCAAACGGCTGGCGCAAGCCTGCGCCGACGCCGGCGCCAAGCTGGTGGCGGTAGCGGACAATCCCATCGACGCGGTCTGGGTCGGCCAATGGCCGTCGCCGGTGTCGCCAATGGTGCCGCATAAGAACACCTATGCCGGGGCCAAATCGGCGACCAAACGCAAACAGCTCCTGGATGTTCTCACCGTCAAGCGTCTCGACGCACTGGTGCTGACGAGTTCTGACTCCATTGCCTGGTTGCTCAACATCCGTGGCCGTGACGTGCCTTGCACCCCGGTCTCGCTCGGGTATGTCGTTGTACACGCGGGCGGCGGCATCGAACTTTTCACCGATCCACACAAAATCGCGCCGGGTTTGGAAGACCACCTCGGCCCGGAAGTTGTCATTCTCGAAACCGATGCCATTGCCGACGAGCTTTCGCATCTCGGCAGCCGCAATCTCCGGGTCGGCATCGACCTCGCCCGCGCACCGGCGAAGATCGTCATGTCGCTCGAAAACGCGGGTGCCGAGGTCATCGGCCTCAGCGATCCGACGTCGCTGCCGAAAGCCGTAAAAAATGCAGGTGAGCGCAGGGGAATGCAGGATGCGCATCTCCGCGACGGCATCGCCTTGGCAAAATTCCTGGCCTGGATCGACGGTCCCGGCGGCAAGCCCTCCGTGACCGAGTTCGACGTCGGCGCCAAGATAGACGAATTGCGTCAGGAACTCGACCTACACCAAGGACCGAGCTTCCAGACCATCGCCGGTGTCGGCGCGAACGGTGCCATCGTGCATTACCGCGCCCCCGAGAAAGGCAGCGCCAAGATGAAGCGCGGCACGCTGTTGCTGGTCGACAGTGGCGGCCAGTACCTGGACGGCACCACCGACGTGACACGGACCATCGCCCTCGGCAAACCGACACAAGAAATGAAGGACCGCTATACCCGTGTCCTCAAGGGCCATGTCCGCCTGGCGCGTGCCGTGTTCCCGGAAGGCACCAACGGTGGTCAGTTGGACGCCCTGGCCCGCGAAGCATTATGGGAAGTGGGCCTGGATTACGAACACGGCACCGGGCATGGCGTCGGCAGTTATCTCGGCGTCCACGAAGGCCCGCAGCGTATTTCGAAAGCCGGCGGCGGCCCTGCGTTGCAACCCGGCATGGTCGTTTCAAACGAACCCGGCTATTACAAAACCGGCGCCTACGGCATCCGCATCGAGAATCTGGTGATGGTATACAGCGTCAAGCAGCCGAAAGGATCGGAGCGCCGTCTGCTCGGTTTCCAGACACTGACGTGCGCGCCCTACGACATCCGTCTGATCGAACCGAAGCTGCTCAGCAAGGCCGAGGTCGACTGGGTCAACGAGTACCACGCCTGGGTTCGCAAGCAGCTCTCGAAGCAGTTGGATAAAAAGACCCGGTCTTGGCTCGAAAAAGCGACGAAGCCTATCAAGGCCGTGCGCGGGCTGTAGAGCCGCCTAGCCCACAATCCCTTTGTAGAGCAGCCTGATCGCGATCAGGGTGATCCCCCATTTGAAAATTTGACGGAAGGCCTTTTCGGGCAGCTTGTTGAGCGCCATCTTGCCGAAGAAAGAACCAACGAACCCAGCCGCCAGCATTGCCGCCAAGAGCGGTATATAGGGACCGAACGCAAACCCCAAAAGCCCGAATACGATGCACTTCAATCCATGCTGGATGGTCATCAAGGCGCCGTGCGAGGCGACGACTTCCTGGCGCTTGTCCGACGACGCCACGGTGAAAGGTGCCAACAACGGCCCTGTGGCACCGACGAACATGGTCGCGAACGCGGCAAATATCCCGACCACAAAGAACGTCTTCTTGCCCGGACGCGAGGCTGTGAACTTCGGTCCCCACATGGCGTAGATGATGAAGATCGCCAGAATGATCTGTAGCGTCGTCGTCGGCAGCGTAATGACGAATTTACCGCCGACCGCGGCACCGATGATCGTGCCGACAAAGAAGACCGGAACAACGCTCCATTGAATGTGTTCGCGCATCAGCCAAGCGCGGCCGCAGTTGGAGCCGACCTGCACGATACCGTTCAAAGGAACCAATGTGGCGGGAGGCAAAACCAGCGCCATGGACGCCAGGGAAAGGATACCACCGCCGGCGCCGAAAGCCGCGGTGGCAAAGCTGGCGACGAGAGAAACGCCCGCCAAGAAGGAGAAGTCGGCCAAGGACAATTCGGTCCCGCCGATCACTAAGTCAATAATAGCTTCCAAGAAGTATAGTCCCGTGATGTTGCCGGAACCCTTTACCACGCAACTCGGCGCGCGTCACTCCTTAGGAGACGTCACGCGACTAACTGCCCGCAGACAGTTCCCGCATGTCTGCCGCATAGGTTTTCAAGGTCGCGACAAGCGTCGCCTTTTGCTCATCACTCAGGGATTTCAAGATATCAAAATACATTGCAGCGAGTGCGTTCCAACGCCGCTCAGATATCTGCTCATAGGCCGGATCTACCAAGTCGTAACCCCGCACGCTCAGCCTGTAGACAGTGTCGGCAAGAAGCGCCTGATCTGGATTGGCAGACAACACCTGAGCCAAATATTGGTGCCTTTTCTTAAGATGGGACAGCCACAGCGCACGGTTTCCGGTCATGCCCCGAACATGCCCGCGCACGATCTCGATCTGATCATCGGTCAACGTGCCGACGAAGCGTTCAAACGTCTTGGTGCGACGTTCCACACCTTCTTCGATGCGCTCATCCAGCGGCGCCGTCTCTTCATCCTGTTCTTCATTGATGTATTCGGCGGAAGCCTCACGGAAATAGTCGATTTTTTCCGGCGACGTATGGGCCGCGAGCGCCGCCGCAGCATAGGGGGCCGCACCTCTTGCCGTTTCGTCCAGCAATCCCCTGAAGCGACGGAAGATGTCATCAACCGCGGGCCGCGTCCACGGACCCGCCTCGGCCTGCTCGGCCCGCTCGGCAATGTCGGACAGAAGCCCCGCATACTTGGGCAGCATCGTCTTGCGATGCCAATCTTTCATTTTCTGGATGTTTTCGTTAAGGCGGGCTTCTGCGGCATCGTCCAGATAGAAGAAATCGTCGGCGCGGTCCTTGATGGCGTAATCGGCGAACGTATACAGCATGGAAACGCTGGAGCATCCGGCAAGGGTCACGACAACGATCATCGGTGCCAGAACTCGCTTGGCACGCAGGATGTCTCGTACGATGGTCTGCGTTTTATTCATCTATCCCTCTCCATAAGAGATACGACGAAACACTGAATTTAGACCAGCAGCATCGCCGCCGAGCATTTACGCCGCTGCGAGCGCCCGTTTGCGCGGTACTTGGCGAACATGCCCGCCCGTATCCGCGTCCGGCAGTTCGGCAACTTTGTCGGCGACAGCGAGAAGTTTCTCAAGATCGATACCGGTCGTGATGCCCATGTTTTCGAAGGTAAAAACCAAATCCTCGGTCGCCGTATTGCCGGTTGCCCCCGGCGCGAAAGGGCAACCGCCCAAACCGGCTGCAGCAGAGTCGAAACAACGGATACCCGCCTGATAGGCATAGAGCGCGTTGGCGACACCAAGCCCGAACGTGTCGTGGCCATGATACCACCAATCGACGACGTCACTATCAAAGCGTTCAATTGCGCCGGCGCAGACCGCACCGACATGATCAGGGATTGCCCGTCCTGTGGTGTCGCACAAGCCGATTTCGACCGGCAAGCCGAACGCCAGGACGGCTTCCAAATCCCGGTAGACAGCATCGGGATCGACCGTCCCTTCGAACGGACAGTCAAACGTTGTCGCCAAGTTGACGCGCAGTTTGAACCCTTCGTGATCGCGGCCGACGCGGATGACCTCGCCCAGCTCGGCGATGCTGTCGGCGACGGGCCGGCGCACGTTAGACTGGTTGTGGCTTTCGGAAACCGAAAAGACAAAAGCAAGATCAGTGACACCGGCGTGCAGACCGTTTTCGGCACCACGCAAGTTCGGTATCAGCGCGGTCAGCCGGACGTCATCGCCGACCCGTGCGCGCTCGTGCAGTTCGGCGCTGTCCGCCATCTGTGGCACGTGTTTAGGACTGACAAAGGCGCCGGCTTCGATCCGGGAAATCCCTGCGTCGGTAAGACCCTCGACGACGACGATCTTGATCTCCGTCGGAATCCACGTCTTTACGACCTGAAAACCGTCGCGGGGTGCGACATCGCAAATTTCCACATGCTCTTGAGCCGTCATATCACCTTCTCCTTCTTCAATTCGTCTATCTCAGCTTTGTCCATGCCGAGCAACTCGCGCAACACTTCTTCGGTATGTTGACCGACGGCAGGCCCCGTCCACCGGACACCGCCCGACGGGCCACCCGCGACACGCGGCACGATACCCGGGTGCAGCACCTCGCCCAACCTGGGATCGTCGATCGGCTGCACCATGTTGCGCGCCTTATACTGCGGATCGGCAGCAATGTCCGCGATATCATAGATGCGGCTCGACGGGATATCTGCATCGGCGATGCGTTGCTCCAGCGTCGCTATATCCAGTGTGCGCGTCCAATCGGCGATCATCGCGTCCAGCACCTCGGCGTTCTTCACCCGCGACGGATTATCCTTGAAGCGGGTGTCTTCCAAAATCTCCGGCTGCTCCATGGCATGGCACAGCCGCGCGAACAACGCATCCGAGTTGGCGCCGATCAGGAACCAGCGTCCGTCCGACGTCGGATAGGCGTTCGACGGCGCCGTCGTGCGGATGGTCGATCCTTGCGGTTGGCGCACCTTGCCGAGATATCCGTACTCCGGCAGGCAACCTTCGAGCATGCTAAGCACGCTTTCGTTCAACGCCACGTCTACGCGCCGCCCAGGTCGCCCGCGCCCGGCTTGGCGCTCGTAAAGCGCGGACAATAAACCGATGACGCCGTAAAGCCCGGCGATACTGTCACCGATGGAAACGCCGGTACGCACCGGCGGCAAGTCCGAGACTTCCGGCGGGTGCGCCGTCAGATGACGCAAACCACCGATCGCTTCGCCGATTACGCCGAAGGCGGCGCGTTTGGCATGTGGGCCGTCCTGACCATAGCCGGAAATCTGCACCAGGATCGCTTCCGGATTGGCGGCGCTGATGTCATCGGGACCCAAGCCCCATTTGGCCAATTGGCCCGGCTTGAAGTTTTCGACCACCGCATCGGCATCGGCGATCAGGCGTTTGACCAGCGCAATGCCGTCCGGCGATTTCAGATCGACCGTGATCGAACGCTTGTTGCGTCCGTGCACGGACCACCATACGGAGGACGTCTCACCGTCCGGGATTTCTCCCCACGAGCGCACCGGGTCACCACGCACCGGCGGCTCTACTTTGATCACGTCCGCACCCAGGTCGGCGAGAATGCGCGTGCAGAATGGTGCTGCGATAAAGTGACCGAGTTCAAGAACACGGAGGCCGCTCAGCGGCCCGGTAATCTCGGCAATCTCTGAGTCCTCACTCATAAACGGATACCTCCACAAGGTTTATATCGGGGTCGCGGAAGTAAACGGAGGTAATCGGGCCGATAGCGCCGGTGCGGCGACTCGGCATCAACTCGATCTCGACGCCCACATCCTGCAAATGCCGCACGACGTCGTCGATGGGCGTCTCCGTGATGACGCAGAAATCACCGCTACCGGGCGTCGGCGCTTTTGCCTTCGGTTCCAGTTCGCGGCCGGCGGGATGAAGATTGATTTTCTGATCCCCGAAGCGGAGCGCCGTCCGCCCCTCGCCGAACGTTTCGCGCGTCATACCCAACGCGCGTTCGTAAAAACTGCAGGTCGCGTCGATCTCGCGCACCGTCAGTACAAAATGATCGATCCTTTGAACTTGCATGATGTCGTTTCTCCCGGAACGCATCCTAGCCTGACTCATTCATGGCGCCAAAGCGTCACTCGGCAAATCCGCTTTCTCGAAATTAGAAATAAAAATGATCATTTTTATCATTTGAGAATTCCTCAAATTAATTTCCAGGCAACAATTCTACATGTACTCTGGTGTGGAACGATTTTGGACAAAGCAGCTATATGTTTTTCAATAAGAAAAAACCTGCAAAAGCTTATGACGGTCCGCCGTTAGACCCGGAATGGGCGCGCAACAAGCGCGGCAAATATCCACGGCTTGAGCACCTAGATACGTTGGCCGAAGGCCTGAACGGCCTGAGCGGCGTTTACGTGATTTGGCATTCCGGCGTGAAGCCCGGCTGGGTCTACGTCGGCAAGTCAGCTAATCTCGCAAACACGCTGGATGATATAATCGACAACGAAGAGGTCATGGAGTTCGAAAAAAACGGCGGCCTTTACGTAACCTGGTCGCCCGTGCGCGAAGAGCGTCAAAGCGGTGTCGTCCGTTTCCTGCACGAGACCATGGCGCCGAAGGTGACCAACCCGGCGGCGACGTCCATCAAGGACGGCCCAGTGAAGGTCAAACTCCCCAACGAGTGAAGCACAAAGAACGTTCTACGCGGCGCGTTCGTTCGCCGTTTCGACGATAGTGACGATGCCGTCGAGGATGGCGTTCAGGTCGAAATCCTTCGGCGTATAGACGGCGGCGACGCCGCTCGCCAAAAGCGCCTTGGCGTCTTCGGGCGGAATGATGCCGCCGACCACGACCGGCACATCGCCGATCCCAGCGTCCTGCATCTGCCGCACCACATCGGCGACCAGCGTCACGTGCGAACCTGAAAGGATCGAGAGGCCGACCACGTGCACACCTTCCTGCAGGGCGGCCTGCACGATCTCGGCCGGCGTGAGGCGGATACCTTCGTAGACCACCTCGACCCCGGCGTCGCGGGCGCGGACGGCGATCTGTTCAGCGCCGTTGGAGTGCCCATCCAGACCCGGTTTACCGAGCAGCATCTTAAGCCGCGTGCCCAGCACATGGTTCAATTCCTCAACACGTGCCCGGACGGCAGCAAGTTCGGCCGCCGCCGCAGGCTGAGCGCCGCCGACACCGGTGGGTGCGCGGTATTCGCCGAAAACATCGCGCAATGTCTGAGCCCATTCGCCGGTCGTCACGCCTGCATGCGCGCAGGCGATGGAGGGTTCCATGACGTTGCCGCCCTCGATAGCCGCCGCCCGTAATTCCGCCAGCGTGGCATCGACTTGCGCCTGATCGCGGCTTTCGCGCCATACCTTCAGACGTTCGATCTGATCGCGCTCGGCCGACGGATCGACGGTCAGGATGGCGTCGGCAGCGGTTGCCAAAGGGGACGGCTCGGCATCCGTGAACTTGTTGACGCCGACCACAGTCTGCTCGCCGGCTTCGATCTTGGCGAGGCGTTCGGCATTGCTCTCAACCAAGCGGCGCTTCATGTAGGCGTTCTCGACGGCGGCGACCGCGCCTCCCATGCTATCGATGACCGCCAGTTCTTCGCGCGCGGCGGCCTTCAGTTCCTCGACCTTCTTTGTGACGACCGGCGAGCCGTCGAACAGATCGCCGTATTCAAGCAAGTCCGTCTCAAAAGCCACGATCTGCTGCAAGCGCAGCGACCACTGTTGGTCCCACGGGCGCGGCAGGCCCAGCGCTTCGTTCCACGCCGGCAGCTGCACGGCACGGGCGCGGGCGTTTTTGGACAAGGTCACCGCCAGCATCTCGAGCAAGATACGATAGACGTTATTTTCCGGCTGCTGCTCGGTCAGACCCAACGAGTTGACCTGCACACCGTACCGGAAGCGGCGCAGTTTCGGGTCTTCGACGCCATAGCGCGTTTGGCAGATCTCGTCCCAAAGTTCGGTGAACGCGCGCATCTTGCACATCTCGGTGACGAAGCGGACACCGGCATTAACGAAAAAGCTGATGCGCCCGACGACGGTTGGAAAATCTTCTTCGGGTACTTCTTTGCGAACGGCGTCCAAAACCTGGATGGCGATGGCCAGCGCGTAGGCCAGTTCCTGCGTCGCCTTAGCCCCCGCTTCCTGCAGATGATACGAGCACACGTTCATCGGGTTCCATTTTGGGATTTCCCGGTATGTGAAGCCGACCACGTCAGAGATCAGCTTAAGACTCGGCGCCGGTGGGAAAATATATGTGCCGCGGGACAGGTATTCCTTGATGATGTCGTTCTGCACCGTGCCTGAAAGCTGATCGCGGGCAACGCCCTGACGCTCCGCGACGGCGACATAGAGCGCCAACAGCCACGCCGCCGGCGCATTGATGGTCATCGACGTATTCATCTTGTCCAACGGAATGCCGTCGAGCAGAGTTTCCATATCGCCAAGATGCGAGACCGGAACGCCGACCTTGCCGACTTCGCCCCGCGCCAACGGATGGTCGCTGTCGTAGCCGGTCTGTGTCGGCAGATCGAAGGCGATGGAGAGTCCCGTCTGTCCGCGCGACAGATTCGAGCGATACAACTTGTTCGATTCAGACGCCGAAGAATGCCCCGAGTAGGTTCGAAAAAGCCACGGCCTATCGCGCTCAATGGCGGCAGGGTATTTCGCGTCTGCAATATCGCTCATTGTAATTTTCTTTCGCAACGAAACAAATAATAGTCCCAAATAACCTATTTTTATCTAACAACGCAATAAAATTTCAAAATTGGCTAATTTTTTTTGCAATGTAGCATTTTGTGCGTTGCGAAGAAAAAAGATTCGGTCTATGGCTTCGACGTCGTTGACGAGAGCTTACGACACTAATCGGGCCGATTCGAGCCCGTGAAGAAACAGGGGAGAATCGCTGCGTTGGGAGACGCACGGTTCGTAAAATAGAAGTCGTTTTAGGAGACGAGCCATGACCGAAGCTGCTGAAGTGATCAGCCTTTATCCTGAATTGCCAAAGAAAGATTTGTACGAAGTCGGCGAAATTCCGCCTCTGGGGCATGTGCCGAAGCGCATGTACGCCTGGGCCATCCGCAAGGAACGCCACGGCGAACCCGACACGGCCATGCAGGTCGAAGTCGTCGACGTGCCGGAACTGGATTCGCACGACGTTCTGATCATGGTGATGGCGGCGGGTGTGAACTACAACGGCGTCTGGGCCGCGCTCGGCACGCCGATCTCACCGTTCGATTATCACAAGGCGGATTATCACATCGCCGGCTCCGATGCTGCCGGCATCGTCTGGGCCGTCGGCTCCAAGGTGAAGCGCTTCAAGGTCGGCGACGAAGTCGTCGTGCACTGCAACCAGGACGATGGCGACGACGAGGAATGTAATGGCGGCGATCCGATGTTCTCGACCTCGCAGCGGATCTGGGGCTATGAGACGCCCGATGGCTCGTTCGCACAGTTCTGCCGCGTGCAGGACCGTCAGTGCATGCCGCGTCCGAAACACCTGACCTGGGAAGAGAGTGCCTGCTATATGCTGGTGCTGGCGACCTCTTACCGGATGCTGTTCGGCCACCGTCCGCACATTCTCCGTCCGGGCGACAACGTTCTGGTGTGGGGAGCTTCCGGCGGTCTCGGCGCCATGGCGGTGCAGCTTTGCGCCGTCTCGGGCGCGAACGCCATCGGCGTGGTTTCGGACGACGACAAACGCGACTTCGTCATGTCCTTGGGCGCCAAGGCGGTCATCAACCGCAAGAACTTCAATTGCTGGGGCCAGTTGCCGCCGGTCAACGGCGACGGCTTCAAGGACTATATGTCGGAGACCCGCAAGTTCGGCAAAGCCATCTGGGAAATCACCGGCAAGGGCAACGACGTCGACTTCGTGTTCGAACACCCGGGCGAGGCCACCTTCCCGGTCAGCTGCAACGTCGTGAAGCGCGGCGGCATGGTTGTGTTCTGCGCCGGCACCACCGGCTACAACCTGACCATGGATGCACGGTTCGTATGGATGCGTCAGAAACGAATCCAGGGCAGCCACTTCGCCAACCTCAAGCAGGCCAGCGAAGCCAACCGCCTGGTGATCGAGCGCCGTCTCGACCCATGCATGTCGGAGGTGTTTTCCTGGGACGACATTCCGGCCGCGCACGTCAAAATGCGCCGTAACGAGCACAAACCGGGCAACATGGCCGTGTTGGTCCAGGCAAAACTGCCGGGCCGCCGCACGATCGAGGACTGCATCGAGGGTTGATGAAAAGCTGACGCCGGTTTTGGGAGAAACCGGCGTCACGCCGACCTGGACTTGCCCGTTGCCCATGCAACAGGCAAGCTCTGCGGCCAATCCACCCTGCGGGAGAACGAGGGCAAGAAAATGGACGCGAGTGTGAATACGGGACAAATCGTGATCAACAACCTATTGGACGTTGCCGGCAATGCTTTGCGCGCCGCCGAGAGCTATCTCGCGCAGGCACGCGCCGCCGTCGGCGACAAGGTGATCCGTGACGGGCGCACCAAGTCGCAACTTGTGGAACAGGAACAGACCGCCGTGCACGGCCTCGCTTGGGTTGCGACCTATGTTTCGGGCCTCCGCGAAATGCACGCCTGGGGCGGACGCTTGAACGACGAAGGCCGCTTTGGCGAGTTGGAACAACTGATGGTTCAGGTCGCCTTCGCCGAATACCTGTCGCAACTATCCGGCGGCATTCCGCTCAGCCAAGTCGAAATGGTCCGCCCGTACGATCTCGGCATCGACGACGAGACCTTGCACGACCTTATTTCCAATGAAGGTGTGCGCGCGCTCGTTTCGGGCGGCAACTCTCCCGCCGCGCGTCTGCGCATCGCCGAGTTGATCGAAGACGGCCACTTCGGCGCACCGGGTCTCTCGGACGAAATGCTGGATATGATCCGCGATCAGTTCCGCCGCTTCGCCGAGGAACAAGTCCTGCCCTTTGCTCACGAATGGCATCTGAAGGACGAACTGATCCCGATCGAGATCGTCGAACAAATGGCCGAACTGGGCGTCTACGGCCTGACCATCCCCGAGGCGTTCGGCGGCCTGGGTCTCAGCAAAATGGCGATGTGCGTCGTCACCGAAGAATTGTCCCGCGCCTATATCGGCGTCGGCTCGCTGGGCACGCGCTCCGAGATCGCCGCCGAACTGATCCGGCTCGGCGGCACGGACGAACAGAAGCAACACTATCTGCCGAAGATTGCCTCCGGCGAGATTCTGCCGACGGCGGTGTTCACCGAACCCGGTACCGGGTCCGACTTGGCGTCACTCAAGACCCGCGCGGTCAAAGACGGCGACATATATAAAGTGACAGGCAATAAGACCTGGATCACGCACGCTGCGCGTTCGGACATGATGACGCTGTTGGTGCGCACCAATCCGGACGAGCCCGGTTACAAGGGTCTATCCATGTTCCTGGTCGAAAAGCCGCGCGGCACCGAAGACGACCCATTCCCGAAGGCCGGCATGACCGGCGGCGAGATCGAGGTGTTGGGTTATCGCGGCATGAAGGAATACGAGCTCGGCTTCGACGCCATGGAGGTGCCGGCGTCACAGTTGCTCGGCGGCGAAGAGGGCCAGGGCTTCAAACAGCTGATGGCGACCTTCGAAAGTGCCCGCATCCAGACAGCCGCGCGCGCCGTCGGCGTCGCGCAATGCGCCATGGAACTGGGCCTGCAGTACGCCAAGGACCGCGTGCAGTTCGGCAAGCCGATCTACGCCTTCCCGCGCGTGCATTCAAAGATCGCCTGGATGGCCGTTGAAACCATGATCGCGCGGCAGATCACCTATCACTCTGGCCGCGAGAAAGATTCCGACCGCCGCTGCGATATCGAAGCCGGTATGGCCAAGCTTTTGGCAGCGCGCGTCGCCTGGGCCAACGCCGACGGCGCGCTGCAAATTCACGGCGGCAACGGATACGCACTCGAGTACCCGATCTCTCGGGTCTTGTGTGATGCCCGTATCCTCAATATTTTCGAAGGTGCTGCCGAAATTCAGGCACAGGTCATCGCACGCGGACTCCTGGATGGACGAAACTAAAATGGACTCGATGGGGGGTATCCAGATCGAGGCGCGGGTCGCCGACGTCATCGTCCGCGATGCCGTAGACAGTGACTCCGAACAGATCATCGAATTGATCCGCAAAGTCTTCGACGAATATCAGGGCTGTGTGCTTCTGGTCGACGAAGAAGAGCCGGAACTCAAGAACCCGCACACCGCGTATGAGCGCCTTGGCGGACGTTTTTGGGTTGCCGAGTGCCAGGGCCGCATTTGCGGCACCATCGCCATGACTGAGACCGATGCCCCCGGCGTTGCCCGGCTGCACAAGCTCTATGTTTCCGACGCCGCGCGCCGCCGTGGCGTTGGTGAGACGCTGTGCCGACTGGTCGAACGGGCCGCCAAGGACGATATGGGCGCGTCGATGATAATGCTGTATTCGGACTCGCGCTTTTTAGATGCGCACCGGCTGTACGAGCGGCTCGGCTACGAACGCCAACCGGGCCTCGTTCATCGCAACGACGCATCGCAGTCGATCGAGTACGTCTACACCAAGTCGCTCTGAAACTATCTTCAATCCTAAACTCTGGCGTCATCCCGGACTTGATCCGGGATCCATTCCAAGAACTGCTCCCAACCTGCCGCTTGAATAATGGGCTCTGAATCAAGTTCAGGACGACGAGAATTGTTGTTCGGAAGTGATTGACACAATTGCCGACGAGTGGATTGCTAAACGGCAATCATCCACCGGAGACACCCTATGCCCATCGATCCCGAGCTTTACCTCGCTTACGTTTTCGCGACGACCCTTCTGGTTCTGATGCCGGGGCCTATCGTCACGCTGGTCATCGCCAATTCGCTGAAGCACGGCATGCGCACTGGGGTTCTGACGTCGGTCGGCGCCAATCTGGGAACCGGCATTCTGATCACCGCCGGCGGCCTGGGTCTGACGACGATCATGGCGTTCGCCGCCGAGATTTTCGATTGGGTCCGTTGGGCGGGCGCGCTGTATCTGATTTACCTTGGCCTTCGTGAGTGGCGTTCCGCCTTGAAGAAACCCGACCCGGAAGCCGAAGCCGGTATGCGCGCCGACAAGAAAGCCAAGGGCGTGTTCTTTCACGGCTTGCTGGTCGCCGTCACCAACCCCAAGACGATGTTTTTCTTCGTCGCCTTTTTCCCGCAGTTTATCAATTCGGATTTGGCCGCCGCGCCGCAGATCGCGATCATGATCGTGACCTTCATGGTCATCGCATTTTTCCTGGATGGGTCTTACGCGGTGCTTGCCGGCAAGGCCCGCGGCTGGCTGGTCGGCGCCAAGCGCGCCCGGCTGCGCCACGGCATTACCGGCACATTATTGCTGGGGACGGGGTTAGGGATCGCGCTGGCACGGCGAACATAAAGGAAATGACGCCGCGCCAAAACCGGGCCAGCGGTCGCGGCGGGAAGCCGCAAATTAGACATTTTTCCGCAAGCAGTTAGTATTGCTCCATCAATAAAATCAACGCGCCTGCAGATGACGCATTTCGTCATCTGCAAACCGTGCGCATTGGGGATCAGAATTGAGGGAGAATTCAATGACTACGCCTGTCGATAAGCTCGTAGCAAAGTCCGGTATGTTTACCGGCTTGCATCCGGGTATGGGCATCGCTTCGAAAGCAATGGTCGCCGCGTTCGTCATTTTCACGGTTTTAAATGTCGAATTTGCCGGCAGTGTCTACAGCACTATCCGGGGTTGGATCGAAAGCGGTCTGGGCTGGTACTACATCACGGCGATGACGGGCATGTTTTTCATGTGCGTTTATTTCATGTGTTCCAAGTGGGGATCGATCCGCCTTGGAGACGATGATAGCCGTCCCGAATTCAGCAATTTTTCATGGTTCGCCATGCTGTTTTCGGCCGGCGTCGGTATCGGCATCCTTTTCTTCGGCGTGGCGGAGCCAGTTTTCTACTTCGACAACTCCGGCGCTTTCGGATACCCGAATAACCCGCACGCGGATATGAACGGCAACACGGAATTGACGATCCAGCGCGCCGTCGATGCGCTGCGGGTGACTTATTTCCACTGGGGCTTCCATGGTTGGGCCGTTTACGTGGTCGTCGGCCTTTGCCTCGCTTATTTCGGCTTCCGCAAAAAGCTTCCACTAACGATGCGTTCGGCGCTCTTTCCGCTGATCGGCAATAAGATCTATGGCCCTATGGGCCATGCGGTCGATCTGCTAGCGGTGTTCGGCACGGTGTTCGGTGTCGCCACGTCACTCGGTCTCGGCGTCAGCCAAATGGCGACCGGGCTTAATGTCCTGTTCGGCGTCGACCCGGGCATCCCAACACAGTTGGTCCTCATTTTGGTCATTTCGGTGATTGGAACAGCATCTGCGGTGTCGGGCGTCGGGAACGGTATCCGTATCATTTCCGAGTGGAATATCTGGCTTTCAATCATACTTCTCGCCGTCTTCATCGTCGTCGGGCCGTTCGAATTCCTGATGAGCCTCTTCGTAACGTCGTTCGGTGACTATCTGTGGAGCGTTATTCCGATGGGCTTCTGGACCGCGAACGAAACCGGCAACGCTGCGTGGCAAGGTGGCTGGACCATCTTCTACTGGGGCTGGTGGATCTCGTGGGCACCGTTTGTCGGTATGTTCATCGCCCGCATTTCCCGTGGGCGGACGATCCGCGAGTTCATGGTCGGCGTCATGTTCGTCCCGACCACCATCGCTTTCTTCTGGATTTGCATGTTCGGCGGTAACGCGATCTGGCAGGAACTAAATGCCGTGGGTGGCCCCGGCGCCGCCGGCGGTGCCGGTGTCATCGAGACGGTCGTTGCCTGGAACCTGCCGAATGCGCTCTACCTCACGATTGCCAACCTCGGCACGACCTCGTGGATGGGCGATGTCAGCTGGATTTCCTGGCCGTTGTCGGCACTGGCGACCTTCCTTCTGGCGACGTGGTTTATCACGTCGTCGGACTCTGGGACGCTGGTTATCACAACCATGCTTTCCATGGGCGACGACAATCCGCCTAAGTCCTTCCGTATCATTTGGGGAATGGGCGAAGGCGTCGTCGCCGCCGTGCTGCTCCTGGCGGGTGGCCTGAAGGCATTGCAAACAGCTTCGATTGCAGCCGCGTTCCCCATTTCCTTCGTCTTGCTGGCGATGGTGTGGGGATTGTTAAAATCGCTGAGAGAAGACTCATCAGCGGTCGCGTCGGCAGACGAAGCTTATGCACCGGACGGTACGCATGTGACGCAGGATTTGCGTGCCTGACGACAAGATCTATTGAGTAAGAAAAACACCCGGCCCGTTCTACGGTCCGGGTGTTTTTTTCAGCGAGAGTAAATATCTAAGCGTTGCGACCCGTCAGCTGTTTGCCGCCGCAAATTCCTGATTCCAGATTTCGACGCGGTTGCGCCCGCTTCCCTTGGCGACATAAAGCGCCCGTTCCGCGCGGTCGATGATGGCATGCAGCATATCGTCTTGGTGGCTTAACGCCGCGACACCGAAACTCGCCGTCATCTGAAAACTGACCCCCTCGGCCTCGATCGTTTTGGATTCAAACCCGGCGCGGATTCGTTCGGCGACCTGCGCGGCATCCTCTTCTTTCGTGTCCGGAAGGATCAGGACAAACTCTGCGCCGCCGAAGCGCCCTAGTACGTCGTACTGACGCAGAGCATCCAGACAAACCTGCGCGAAGAACTTGATCGCCTCGTCACCGATGCCGTGGCCATAGGCGTCGTTGATGCCCTTGAACTTATCGATATCGCAAATAATCGTGGACAACGGGCGTTCCTGGCGACGCGCCAACGACCACATGGTTTCGCCCGCCTGCATCAAGGCGCGGCGGTTCCAGCATCCCGTCAGCGGATCCGTCCGTGCGACCGCTTCCAACGCATCCTGGGCAGAGTCGATCCGACGCGTCAGGGGGCGGAAAATAAAAAATAATTCGAGGAAGATGATGACCAATGTTGCGACCCACAGCGCGACGTTCAACGTCCGCAATTGGGCGAGTATGGATTCCGCGTCACGTTGATATTGGCTGATAGCCGCATCGAGTTCGCCGAGCAAACCGCCGAAGCCATCGTCACTGAAGGAGTCGATCACTTCATGATCAATCTCCTCGTGAACGACGATCTGGGCAACAAGGAGCCGGGCTTGTTCGAGGAATTCGTCTACCCTCTCCGCGAGCCCCCGTTCGCCGCCGAAATACAGCGCCTGAATACCGTCGCTCATAGTTGGGCGTCTATCGAATGTGGTCCGCCCCATGAGCTTATCGTGGGATCCCTGCATGCGATTGATGGATGCAATAATGTGTTCGATATCCTCTTGGCGCAGCTCGTTCTTGATCTGCGCCTCGAGGTTCGCCTTGACGATCAGGCCCGTGATCCGCTGCGACAGCATGCGCTGGTGGCCGGAAATATTAATGACCGAAGCATGCTGCTCCTGCATGCGCACGACCCAATCGGTGAGAAAGTGAGAGGCCGTGATGGTTCCGGTCAAGATGAGCAAGGCAACGAAATACGTACGCCAAAGAGTCGCCTTACTCACGCGCGATGACGGGATAGGCATCGGCGCCCTAATGTCGTCAGTGTCATTAATGTCTCCCTCCCCAACATCGACAACGCTGGTCGAATCTTAGTGCTTTTATCAGCGTGTGCCACGCGGCCAGACTACTTTTTATCGCGATTTCTCCCACTAAGGGATTACCGCATTAATCGATCCACGCTGATCACCGTCTGACGGCAAAGACCCGAGCGTTACTATCGTATCAGCAAAGCTTGACCGCCATCCAACACCGAATTACTTTCTACCTATGATGAATACGAATGCAGCACTTCTGCGCCTAGCGCTTATTTGCCCGGGGTCCTAAAGGGACGTCGGGTAACGCCTGCGCATTTTTCGTTCATCGTATTAAGAGCTTCATCATGATTATACGCTTTTCTTCTTCCGCTCGTCGGGATGTCCGACTTACCTGCGGCCGTCGGTAATTCACGGCCCACCGGCGGTCGATATCCGCGCCGTTCGTACAAAGGATTAATGACGACAGAGCGGCCCGTTTCGGACACATTGAAACCGGACGGGATCCAAGGAGACCCGAAATGACGACCAAAAGCATGAACCCCGGCGACAAGTACGTTGCTTTTCAGCCCATCGATTTACCCGACCGCCAATGGCCGGGCCGCACCATCACCGAAGCACCGGTCTGGTGTTCGGTCGATCTGCGCGACGGAAACCAGGCACTGATCGAGCCCATGGGGCCAGAGCGCAAGCGCCGCATGTTCGAAAAGCTCGTGGAAATCGGCTTTAAGGAGATCGAAGTCGGCTTCCCATCCGCCTCGCAAACCGATTTTGATTTTCTGCGCGAATTGATCGAACAGGACATGATCCCCGACGACGTCACCATTCAGGTGCTGACGCAGGCGCGCCAACACTTGATTGAGCGGACCTACGAAGGTCTGCAGGGCGCCAAGCGCGCGATCGTGCATGTCTATAACTCGACCTCGACGGCACAGCGCCGGGTCGTCTTCAACATGGACCGCGACGGGATCAAGCAGATCGCCGTCGACGGCGCCAAGTTGGTGCGCGAACACGCCGAGAAATTCAAAGACGGCGAGATCATCTTCCAATATTCGCCCGAGAGCTTTACCGGCACTGAATTGGATTACGCGCTGGAAGTCAGCGATGCGGTGATGGACGTCTGGGAACCGACCCCGGACAAGAAAGCCATCCTCAACTTGCCGGCGACCGTCGAGATGGCGATGCCCAACGTCTACGCGGACCAAATCGAATGGATGCACCGCAACTTGGCGCGCCGGGATTCCATCATCCTCAGCCTGCACCCGCACAACGACAGGGGCACCGGTGTCGCCGCCGCCGAATTGGGCGTGATGGCCGGCGCCGACCGCATCGAAGGCACGCTGTTCGGTAACGGCGAGCGGACCGGCAACGTCGACGTCGTGACGTTGGCTTTGAATATGTTCACCCAGGGCGTCGATCCGTCTTTGGACTTCTCGGACATCAACGCCGTGATGCGCGTCGCCGAGTACTGCAACCAATTGCCGGTGCACCCACGTCACCCCTATGTCGGCGATCTGGTGTTCACGGCGTTCTCCGGTTCGCACCAGGACGCCATCAAAAAGGGCCTGGCGGCGTTGAAATCCGCCAACAGCCCAGCCTGGGACGTCCCCTATCTGCCGATCGATCCGACCGACGTCGGGCGGAGTTACGAAGCCGTAATCCGCATCAATTCGCAATCCGGCAAGGGCGGGGTCGCCTATGTCATGGAAACCGACTACGGGTTCGAGCTGCCGCGCCGTCTGCAGATCGAGTTCTCGGGGGTCGTGCAGCGCCAAGCCGATGACACCGGCAAGGAACTGACGTCCAAGGAAATCTGGTCGATCTTCGACAATGAATACTTGGTCCAACCGGAAGGCCGCTTTCGCTTTGTCGACCACCGCACCGTACCGGACACGCACGCCAGCGAGGTCCGCGAACTGACCGCGAACATCACCGACAACGGCGAAGATGTCGTCCTAAAGGGCAAGGGTTCCGGCCCCATCGACGCCTTCATGTCGGCGATCAACACCCACATTCCGGATGACATCAAGGTCTCCAGCTATCACGAGCACGCCGTCGGTGTCGGCTCCGGCGCGGACGCCGTGGCCTATGTCGAGGTGCAGCGTGGCGACGGCCCGATCGTGTTCGGCGTCGGCCGCCACAAAAACATTACCAAAGCGTCCCTGACGGCATTGGTGAGCGCCGTGAACCGGGCATTGGTCGCGTAAACTCGACGGTTCATCGGACAAAGAAAACGCCGCCCCGGCAGGACTGGGG
This sequence comes from Rhodospirillales bacterium, assembly GCA_965216765.1. Classification (GTDB taxonomy): domain Bacteria; phylum Pseudomonadota; class Alphaproteobacteria; order Rhodospirillales; family Casp-alpha2; genus UBA4479. The sequence goes on along the minus strand of OZ244199.1, from coordinate 2,894,501 downwards.
CGGCGTTTTTCGTTAAGCCCTCGGGATTAGCCGAGCGGCTGCTGGTCGTCGCGGACAATCGCGACGATGCTGGAACGCGGCACCGAAGAGCCACCGCCCGGGAAGTGGCTGTCGCCCTTCTCGCCCGGGTGCTGAATGCCGACGAACATCGTCTTCTTGTCGGCGCTCCAGGCAATGCCGGTGATTTCGCATTCTTTGGGGCCGACCATAAAGCGGCGGATTTCTCCGGTATCCGGATCACCCATCAGCATTTGGTTGTTACCCATGCCGGCGAAATCCTTGGCGTTCGAATAGTTGCCGTCGGTTTGAATCCAGAGGTATCCACGGCTGTCGAACTTCAAACCGTCCGGCGAGTTGAACATGTTGTCGGCGTTGACGTTGCTGGATCCGGCGTAGGCATCGTTATGCACCGTCGGGTTGCCGGCGATGACGAACAGGTCCCATTCGAACGTGTCGGCGGTGTGATCGCCGCCTTTTGGGCGCCAACGGACGATTTGGCCATAGTTGTTGGCTTCACGCGGATTCGGGCCACCCACCGGGGTTGCATCGCCGCCGGCGTTGGTCTTCTTGCCACGGTTCTTGTTGTTGGTCAGGGCGCAGTAGACTTCGGCCTTGGTCGGATGCGCAGCGACCCATTCCGGGCGATCCATGGTGGTCGCACCCACCTTGGAAGCCGCCTGTCGGGTACGGATACAAAGCTCGGCTTTTGACATCCCGGTCGTATCCGGCGTCAGCGCAAGCCATTGGCCGGTCAGCTTGTCGTCGAACTTGGCAACGTAAAGGGTGCCGTCTTCAAGCAGATCGGCGTTGTTGCCGCCTTCAATGTACTTGCCGGTGCTGACGAACTTATAAAGAAACTCGCCGCGCTCATCGTCGCCGAGGTAGACCACCACGGTGCCGTCGCCGTTGATGACGAGTTCGGCGTTCTCGTGCTTGAAGCGGCCGAGCGCTGTGCGCTTTTTCGGCGTCGAGTTCGGGTCGAAGGGATCGATCTCGACGATGTATCCGAAGCGGTTCGGCTCGTGCGGGTGTTTCGAGATATCGAAACGCTCGTCGCCCATGCGCCAATTGTAGCCGCTTTCCTTGGCGCTTACGCCGTAACGCTTCATATCGGCGTCCGGCTGGTAGCTTTCGTCTGACGACGAGAAGTAGCCGTTGAAGTTTTCTTCGCACGTCAGGAACGTGCCCCACGGCGTCTGGCCGTTGCCGCAGTTGTTCCAGGTGCCGAGCGCCTTGGTGCCGCTCGAGTCGGCGGCGGTCTTCAAAAGGTCGTGCCCCCGGGCCGGACCGGTGATGTCCATCGGCGTGTCGGCGGTGATGCGGCGGTTCAGCGGCGCGTCTTTGACAATGCCCCACTTGCCGCCCTTGTTGTCGATCTCCATGACCGTGACCCCGTGACCGGCCTTGGATTTGCGGACATCATCGACGGTTTCGGCTTTGCCGCTACCGCGGTTGCCGTGGAAGACGTTGCGGTTCACATACTCGTTGTTGGCGACCAGAACGCTGCGGCCGTCCTTAACGAACAGCGACATGCCGTCATTGTTGTCGCCAAAGGCCATTTCCTGGCTGGCGCCGTCACCACGGCTGGCGCCGTCGAAGGATTTACCCTTGGACCACAACGGGTCACCCCAGCTGGCAACCACGTGCCAGCTATAGCCATCCGGCACGGTGACGGTATCGAGGCTGTTGGCGGCGACCTGCTTGAAACCGAAGCGGTCGGCGGCGAGTGCCGGGACCGGCGTCAGCGCGGTCGAGCCAAGTACCAGGGCGGCACCGCCGACAGCGACACCGGCCCCGAGGAAGCCGCGCCGCGACATGGCGCGGTCCAAGACACGGTCGAAGTCCACGGTTTCGGGCGGGATTCGGTTGATTTCGTCGAATTCGTCTAAAGACATCGGTTTGCGGGAAGACATGATGGCTGACTCCTACTACATCATTTATATGGCTTCGCGCAGGCGCGCGATCCGCAAATCTCTCGTTTTTTGGTGTCCGGCCCATGACCCGCCTGTGACAGTTTTGTTTGCTTTAGGCCTCGCAACATCGCTTTCGGAAGCGTATATGTTTCCCATGGATAGTTTCCTGCCATTTTTGTTGGGAATCGCCATGATCGCCACACTGGGGATCTTGGTCGTCGGCTTAATCGGCTTCGCCCGCAACGGGCCGTTCTATAAGAAGAACGCCAACAAACTGATGCGCGCACGGGTCATCGCCCAAGGCATCGCGCTGCTGCTGTTTGCGCTGATAATGTTCATGATGGGCCGCTAAGGCCGTCTCATGGTTACCTTATCGAAGATTTACACACGTGGTGGCGACAAAGGCGAAACATCGCTGGGCAGCGGCGATCGTGTCGCCAAGCACGATCTGCGTGTCGCCGCCTACGGCACCTCGGATGAAGCCAATGCCGTGATCGGCGTTGCGCGATTGCACACGTCCGGCGACGCCGACGCAATGCTGGCACGCATCCAAAACGACCTGTTCGACCTCGGCGCTGACCTTTGCACGCCGGAAGGCGGCAAGCGCTCCGAAGGCGCTTTGCGTATCCAGGATAGCCAAATCGACCGCCTGGAAGCGGAAATCGACGCCATGAACGCCGATCTGGCGCCGCTGAAATCGTTCATTCTGCCGGGCGGAACCCCGGCTTCGGCGCAGCTTCATCTGGCACGGACCGTGACCCGCCGCTGCGAGCGCCTGATGACGGAATTGGCACAATCGGAGCCGGTCAATGCGGCGGCGATAAAGTATATCAACCGTCTGTCCGACCACCTTTTCGTGCTCGCCCGTAAACTCAACGAGAACGGCGAAATGGACGTTCTCTGGGTGCCGGGCGGGAATCGTTAAGCCCAAAACCCGCGTCGGCTACCGTCATAATTGTTTCAAACGTGCCTTGACCGCTGCACTGCCGAAGCCCTAATGTTGCGCCTGCGAAGAGGCGCGTCGTTTCGGGGGGAGCCGGCGACGCGTTCGTTGTCACGGGGAGGAAAAGCCGCAAATTGCGGCTACGGGAGTACGAATGAAGGCACTTGTCGCCGTTAAGCGAGTCGTCGACTATAACGTCAAGATTCGCGTCAAAACCGACAATTCGGGCGTCGAACTGCAAAACGTTAAGATGTCCATGAACCCCTTTGATGAGATCGCCGTCGAAGAAGGCGTCCGTCTCAAAGAAGCGGGAAAAATTGAAGAATTGATCGTTGTTTCCATTGGTCCTGCCAGCGTGCAGGAGACCATCCGCACTGCGCTCGCCATGGGCGCCGATCGCGGCATCCAGATCGACGCGGCGGCCGACGTTGAGCCACTTGCCGTCGCGAAGTTGCTGAAGGCCGTGTGCGAGAAGGAAACGCCGGATATCGTTATTCTCGGCAAACAAGCCATTGATGATGACAGCAATCAGACCGGGCAGATGCTGGCGGCGCTGATGGATTGGCCGCAAGCCACCTTCGCGTCCAAGCTGGAACTCGGCGATGGCGAAGCGGAAGTCACCCGCGAGATCGACGGCGGTCTTGAGACCATCAAGGTCAAGCTGCCGACGGTGCTGACGACGGACCTGCGCCTCAATGAGCCGCGCTACGCGTCGCTGCCGAACATCATGAAAGCCAAGAAGAAGCCGATAGATACCCTCGCCGCGACGGATCTGGGTGTCGACACGGCGCAGCGCCTTGAGATTTTCAAGGTTGAAGAGCCGCCGAAACGAGAAGGCGGGGTCAAAGTCGCCGACGTGGCGGAACTTGTCGACAAGCTGCGCAACGAAGCGAAGGTGATCTGAGATGGCGAACGTACTTTTGATTTGTGACCACGACGGCGCGGCGGTTCTGCCGGCGACGTTGAATGCCCTGACCGCTGCGCGCCAGTTAGGCGACGTGACGGCGCTGGTGACCGGCAAGGATTGCGGCGCTGCTGCGACCGCCATGGCCGCCGCCGAAGGTGTCTCGAAGGTGCTCGTCGCCGACGATGACGCCTACGCCCACAACCTGGCCGAAGCGATGGCCGCTCTGGTGCTGTCGATTGCCGACGGCTACGACGTGATCTGCGCGGCAGCGACGACCACCGGCAAGAACGTCCTGCCCCGCATCGCCGCGAAGTTGGACGTGCAGCAGATTTCTGAAATCACGGCGGTTATCGACGCCGACACCTTCCAGCGCCCGATCTACGCGGGTAACGCACTGGCAACGGTGAAATCGTCGGACGCCAAGAAAGTCATCACCGTCCGGACCACCGCGTTCGACGCGGCCTCCGCCGAGGGTGGCAGTGCATCGGTGGAAGACGTCTCCGCCAGCATCAGCAACGACCTGTCGTCGTTCGTCGGCCAAAGCTTGACGGAATCCGAACGCCCCGAACTGACCAGCGCCAGCATCGTCATCTCCGGCGGCCGCGGCATGCAGTCCGGGGACAACTTCCCAATGCTCGAAGCCGTTGCCGATAAACTCGGCGCCGCAGTCGGCGCGTCACGGGCAGCCGTCGACGCAGGCTTCGTCCCAAACGATTATCAAGTCGGACAAACCGGCAAAGTGGTCGCACCCAACCTGTACATCGCCGTCGGTATTTCCGGTGCCATTCAGCACCTCGCCGGCATGAAGGACAGCAAGGTCATCGTCGCGATCAACAAAGATGAGGAAGCCCCTATTTTCCAAGTTGCTGACTACGGTTTGGTTGCGGACCTATTCGACGCCGTCCCGGCGTTGTCCGAGGCCTTGGACAAGTAAGCAGGAATGGAATTATATCTCATATGGACAAACACGTTACGGACGCCTTTGACGGCGAGGAAGTACACATGTCAGTGAACATTCGTAAAATCGGCATTATCGGCGCCGGACAGATGGGCAGCGGCATCGCCCAAGTGTGTGCACAGTCGGATTTCGATGTCGCTATCCTCGACGTGAGCGAAGACGCACTCGAGAATGGCCTCGGCAAGATCCAACACAGCATGTCGCGCCTTGCGAAACGCGGCGACGTCTCCGATGAAGACATCGCCAAGGTGATGGCCCGCATCTCGACGACCACGGTCTACGAGGAAATCGGTGACTGCGACATGGTCATCGAAGCCGCCAGCGAAGACGAGGACATCAAAAAGAAAATCCTCAAGTTGCTGTGCCCGGTCCTGAAACCGGAAGCGATCATCGCCTCGAATACGTCGTCGATCTCGATTACCCGACTCGGTGCGCAGACCGACCGCCCCGGCAAGTTCCTGGGTATGCACTTCATGAACCCGGTGCCGCGCATGGAACTGGTGGAACTGATCCGCGGTATCGCCACGGACGAAGTCACCTATGACTTGGTGCGAGATCTGACCGGCCGTCTCGGCAAGAAAGCCGTGAACGCCGAAGATTTCCCGGCCTTCATCGTCAACCGCATTCTGTTGCCGATGATCAACGAAGCCGTGTACACCCTTTACGAAGGTGTCGGTTCCGTCGAAGCCATCGATACGGCCATGAAACTCGGCACCCACCATCCGATGGGCCCGCTGGAACTGGCCGACTTTATCGGCCTCGATACCTGCCTGGCCGTAATGCACGTGCTGCACGACGGCCTCGCCGACACCAAATACCGCCCTTGCCCGCTGCTTGTGAAATACGTCGAAGCTGGCTGGCTCGGCCGCAAGACGGGTCGCGGTTTTTACGACTATTCCACCGACACGCCGGTACCGACCCGTTAAGGATATCCCGGATAAGCATTCGAGAACGGGGCCTTTGGGCCCCGTTTTTGCTTTTACAAACTGAAACACTTTCTAACCAAGCTGAAATTGTTATGTGACGCACAACTGGCAGTGTTATCCGAGCGGTAATCTTGATTTCGGGACCGCCTGGGTAAAGCAAAATGCGAGCAGTCACATGAAAAGCTACGATTTTTCGGACATTTCCGTGCTTGTCTCCGAACATAATTCCTACATGCGCCAAACCATGCGCAGCGTGTTGCGGACGTTTAACATCGGCCAAATCGATGAAGCGGCAACGCCCGACATAGCATGGGACATGTTTAAACACCGCCAACCGGACGTGACCTTCGCCGATTGGGCGCCGGGTTTTGACGGCATGTCGCTGTTGAAGCGTATCCGTCGCGACCCCGAAAGCCCAAACCGCTATGCACCGGTCATCGTCGTCACATCGATGACCGACCAGGAGCATGTGCTTACGGCACGTGATCTCGGCATGACCGAATTTCTCGCCAAACCGTACTCGCCGAAACTGATCTTCCTGCGCCTGCAGATCATTGCCGAACGGCCGCGTTCCTTCATTCGGGCAGGCGAATTCTTCGGCCCCGACCGGCGCCGTCGCGCAATGGAGGTCGACGAGGACCGCCGCGCTCGGGAAGAAGCGATCGCCGCCGCTGAAGAAGCCGCCCGCACGGATCGTGAGGGCGCTTCCAGCAGCGCCTGACCGGCGCTTTAGCTCTAAGCGATTCGCTATTCCCGCAAACCCGATTTGGCCACCATTTCGGGTTTGTGACGCTTTAAAGACAAGCTTATTGAGATTTTATTTTATGCTCTCAAATCGAGAGCAATAATTGCGCATATTCAAAATATTTAAGGGCAGTCCGTAACAAAATAGACACCGGATTGGCACTTAATGTTTATTTGATCCGCTTCGCTTCCTCATGCCACATCTTCTCGAACGCATCGTGCGTTTTCGTGTCTCCAGATGCGCCCAACGAGATGGGCCAGGAGGGCATCGTGAAGCAGGCAATGGACACAAAAAATCTGCTGGTCCGCCAAGCGGAGAGTACGGCAGAAATCGAATTGGCGCAGCGTCTGCGCTACCAGGTTTTCTATGAAGAGATGGGCGCCGTCCCATCGCTCACCGCACGGCGGACAGAAAGTGACGGCGACGAATTCGACGCACACTGCGACCATCTATTGGTCATCGACAAAAGCCGCTCGAACGGTCTGCCTTGCGTCGTCGGCACCTACCGCATGCTTCGCCGCAGCGCTGCGGAATTCGCCGGTGGCTTTTATTCCCGCAATGAATTCGATCTATCGTCGCTCCTCGGTTATCCGGGCGAAATCGTCGAATTGGGCCGCTCTTGCGTTCACGCCGACTACCGCAGTGGCGCCGTCATGCAACTGCTGTGGCGGGGCATCGCCGACTATCTGGACGCATATGACATCAAGATGATGTTCGGTTGCGCCAGCTTTCCCGGTACCGATCCCGACGCCATTAAGTCAGGCCTATCCTATCTGCACCACTATCACCTGGCGCCGGAGGATATCCGCCCGCGAGCACTCGACGATCACTACGTCGAAATGGGCAAAGTGGCGCCTAACTGGCTCGACCGCCGCTCGGCGTTGAGCGAACTACCGCCGTTGATCAAAGGTTATCTTCGCGTCGGCGGTGTCGTCGGCGAGGGCGCGGTCATCGACCGCCAATTCAACACCACGGATATATGTGTGATCGTAGAATGTACGAAAATTACAGAGAGATACCATCGCCACTACAGGCACTCTGGGACGTCCTAGACGACAATGCCGCAACGGCACCGTCCGCACTCCGGACGGTACCTCGCGCGGCAGCTTTCGTTTTCGTAACGTTTCTCCTGGTTGGTCCTTACGCCTTTTTAGGTCTGTTCGGCCCGAAGGCGAAACGCCCGATTGCGCGTTTGTGGTTCAAGACATCGGTTTTCATCTGCGGTCTGAAGGTCAACGTCGTGGGCGAACCCTCCCGTGACTTTGCAACCATCATGGCATCCAACCATGTGTCCTATCTAGATATCATCGTTCTCGGCATGCTGACGGATGCCCGTTTTGTCGCCAAAAGCGACGTCGCGTCATGGCCGCTGTTCGGTTTTCTGGCGAAGCTCTCGGGCACCGTATTCGTAACCCGTGACTGGCGCTGCGCCGCACGCGACAGCGGCAAGATCGAGAACCTTGTTTCCAAGGGCGAGCGGCTGTTTCTGTTCCCCGAAGGCACATCGAGTAACGGCCGCTCGGTGCTGCCGTTCCGCACCTCGCTGTTCGCTGCCGTCGATCCCGCCCGTGCCGCACCGGACGCATCGGTTCAGCCGGTGACCGTCGCTTATACGATGTTTGCCGACGGTCGTCCGCTGACGGGACACCTCACGGACCTCTACGCCTGGTACGGCGACATGACCATGCTTGGCCATCTGATCCGGGTATTCGGCATGAGGGGTGCGATCGTGGAAGTAACTTTTCATACGCCGCTGAAACCGGTCGCGTTCCCGGACCGCAAGACGCTGGCCGCCGCCGCCGAACGGTCTGTCCGTAATGGACTGAATGATTCGCTTTCCCGTTAAGACCAATATCCCATGTGCGATCCCGGTCGCCGCCTTCGGCGCGCCGGCATCTAAGAGTACGTACTGGCGACGTCAAAAGCTCCCGGCGCGCGCCCGGCAAAAGTGACGGGCTTCAACCGGGACGAAGCGAAGATTATTGCTTGGTGGTTACCTTAGAACTTAGTGCAGTTCCGAGCGCAGCTTCTGACGCAACACATCAATCGGCACCGTGCCGCCCTCGACGTCGGTACACCAGAATGTCCAGCCGTTACAGGCCGGTAGGTTCTGCACCTTGGCGCCAACCTGATGGATTGAACCTTTGAAGTCGGATGTTACCAATGTGCCGTCGGCACGGACCTTGGCCGTATGGCGGCGCTTCTGGTCTGTCAGGACCGTGCCCGGCGAGAGCAAGCCGCGCTCGACCAGCCAGCCGAACGGAATACGCGGTTCGTCGCGCTTGGATGGGGTGCTAAGCAATTCGTCCTCCGCCTGGCGTTTGGTCTTGGCAATGCGCTCTTTGGCGACGGCGACATAGGCCTCTTCGCGCTCGAGCCCGATAAAATTACGGCCCAGCCGCTTCGCCACAGCGCCGGTGGTACCGGTTCCGAAGAAGGGATCGAGCACGACGTCACCGACTTCGGTCGAGGCCATGATGATCCGATGCAGCAATGCTTCGGGTTTTTGCGTCGGGTGTGCCTTGCGGCCGTCATCATCCTTCAGGCGTTCCTGGCCGGCGCAGATCGGGAACAGCCAGTCCGAGCGCATCTGCAAATCGTCGTTGAGCGCCTTCATGGAGTCGTAATTGAAGCGGTACTTGCTGCTTTCCGAACGCGCGCACCAGATCAGCGTCTCATGCGCGTTGGTGAAGCGGCGGCCGCGGAAATTCGGCATCGGGTTGGATTTCCGCCAGACCACGTCGTTGAGGATCCAATAGCCGAGATCCTGCAACTGCGTGCCGACGCGGAAGATGTTGTGATAGCTGCCGATGACCCACAGCGTGCCATCGGGCTTAAGCGCCCGGCGCGCGGCAGCAAGCCAATCACGCGAGAACTGATCATAGACCGCGAAGTTGTCGAACTTGTCCCAGTCGTTATCGACGCCATCGACCCGCTTGTGCGTTTCCGGCCGCGTCAGATCGCCCGACAACTGCAGGTTATAGGGCGGATCGGCAAACACCATGTCCACGCTGCCTTCCGGCAGGCTGTTCATGAGTTCGACGCAATCGCCGCTGAGGATCTTATTGACCCAGGATTTTTTTCTCTCTGCCCCCATGCCGGGCATCCTGTAGAGCGCGGGACTCGGCGTCAAGAATTAAATGGATTCAATGCCTTAGAAGGATTCCCTTGGGGCATATATGGGAGTCCGGCGTCAATCGGGACTCAATATATTGCGCACGGGGGCAAAAGATTTTCGATGAGCGGGGGTCGCACCGAGGTGTTGCAACGCCGCCAGATGTTCGGCGGTACCGTAACCGGCGTTCCGTTCCCACCCGTATCCGGGATAGCGTTCGGCGAGGTCGAGCATGAGTCGGTCGCGCGTCACCTTGGCGATCACCGAGGCCGCGGCGATGGAAAGGCTGCGGCTATCCCCTTTGACCACGGCTTCGGCTCTGCACGTCATCGCGGGCGGAATCTTATTGCCATCGATCAGTGCCAGATCGGGGGGTGCGGCGAGTTCGGCGACCGCTTCCGTCATCGCCGCCAAGGTCGCTTGCAGAATATTGATGCGGTCGATGGTTTCAACATCGGCGATACCGACGCCGACCTCGGCGTGCGCCGTCAGATAGGCGAACAAGCGGTCGCGGGCTCGGGCCGTTATTTTCTTGGAATCATTCAAGCCGATCAACTCGGGGGCCGATAACTGTACAGGGTTCAAGATCACCGCCGCCGCGACAACCGGTCCCGCCAAGGGACCGCGGCCCGCTTCGTCGATTCCGGCGACCCGTGCAGCACCCGACGCCGTCTCGAGCGAGAAGTCAGGCATCCTTCTTGCCGTCTTTCTTATTGTTGCTCTTACTGTCGCCCTTGGAATCGATGTCTTCTTTCAAGCGCTGGATATTGAGGCCCGGCGGCTCCTGATTCTTGCGCTGACGGCGGCGGCGGAATTCCAGCGCTGCAGCACGCAGGGTCCGCTGGCTCCGGCTTGAGGCTCGCTCAAGAGCGTGCGCTAACGCCTGGGTTTCCGGTCCGTACACAAGACGGATAAGGTCCCGCAGTTCGGTCACGCCGTAATTGGTCAGCAGTTGCAGACGCCGCGCGGTAAACATCCAGAGCGGGCTGAGCGCCAAGCTGAGCACCGTTACCGAGACGATCAGCCGACGCCCCTCTTCGTCGAGCACACCCGACTGCATACCAACGACGGACAGCAGGAACGAAAACTCTCCGATCTGCGCCATGCTGACCCCGGCGACAAAGGCCGTCGACCAGGCTTGGCCTACCAGCCGCAAAAAACCGACGTTCAGAAGCGTCTTGAAGACCGTTACCAGCAGGAACAACGTCAGCACCATGCCGATATTGTCGAGCATGAAGCCAACATCGATCAGCAGCCCGATGGACAGGAAGAACACCATCATCAGCACACTTTGGATCGGCAACACGGCATCCAGCATGCTGTGCCGCGCGTTCGAACTGCCGATGATCAGGCCGGCGATAAAGGCGCCGTAAGCCGCCGACAGACCGACCAAACCAGCCACCGCCGAACAGCCAAAACAAAACGCGATCCCCGCCAGCGGCGCCAATTCCTTGTTGTTGGAGACCTGCTCCGCGAACGGCAGCGGGATTTTCTTATCGCGGCTGCCGTAGAAAATCAGTCCGCCCAGGAAGACCACGGAGCCGACCATAACCGGGATCTGCGCCATATCGAAACCGTCGCCGCCCAAGGCGCTGACGGTCAGCATCATCGGCACCACGGCGATATCCTGGGCGATCAACACGCCGATGGTTATCTGGCCGACCTTGGTTCGAAGCTCGCCGATGCCTTCTAAAATCTTGATCGCCACGGCCGTGGACGACAGAGCGACAACGAAGCCGAGCAGTACCGCCAACTGCCAAGGCACGTCCGAGAACTGCGTCAGGCCGAGCATAATGCCCGTCGAGGCCGTGATCTGCACCAACGTCGTACTGACGGCGATTTTCCAAATGCGCAAGAACGAGCGCAGCGAAAGTTCCATGCCGATGATGAACAACAGCAACAACACGCCCAACTCGGCGAGCACCTCGATACCTTCGCGCGCGCTGACCAGGCCGAGGCCGGCCGGGCCCAGGACCACCCCGGCGACGATATAGCCGACGATGGCCGGCTGCTTCAGGCGCTCAAGGGCGAAACCGAGCCCCAGCGCGCCCAAAACGACAATTGCGATGCCGGTAAGATCAACGTGATGGGATGCTTCCATACGGTGCAGACTAACACATTCGTCCGGGACGCAAGATGGGAACTTTCTGCGGGACAGCGTCGAATTGTCCCTGTATGCAGAGCGCATGAACGGCAACGGAACCATTCGGCGCATCGCCGCCTTGGCGGCTGCGGTCGCGGTGAACGCCTCTTTCGGGGCACTATATGCCTGGAGCGTCTTCGTCCCGGCGCTAGAGTTGGAACTGAGCGTCTCGCGCACCGAGATCAGCGCTGTCTTTTCCCTCGCCATCGCAGCCTTCATGACCGGCAACCTGACCTCTGCGGCACTGTTCGGGCGTATACCCGCACCGTTCCTGCCGCTGATCAGCGGCGTGCTGGCGGCAATCGGCCTCAACATGGGAGCCAGCGGCGACTATCTGCATCTTCTGATCGGCTTTGGTCTGATGTTCGGCTTTGCCGCCGGGCTGGCCTATAACGCGACGCTGCAATTGGCGCAGGCGGCGCTGATCTCGCGCCCAGGCCTCGCCAACGGGCTGGTGATTTCGGGCTTCGCGCTCGGCGGCACCATCGCCGCCGCCGTGCTCGCGCCGAATATAGAAACCATGGGCGCACTACCGACCCTGGCCTTACTCGGCACCACCGTTGCCCTGATCGTCGCTGCCGCATCCTTGGTGCTGTTCTTTGCCGGCTCCCGGCTTGAACGCGTGACCTGGACAGGCATGCCCAAGGAAGACCGGCGGATACTCGGCATCTCTTGGCTCGGATTCCTACTCGGCACTTTCTCCGGCCTGATCGCCATCGGCCACGCTGCGCCGATCATCCTGCACTTCGGCGGAACTGCGGCCGGCGCAATCCTGGGTGTGACTTTGATCGGCCTCAGCAATGCCCTCGGCCGCTTCTGCGCCGGCGCTCTGAGCGACATCATCGGCGTGCGCTCTACCGCCGGCCTTGCGCATCTCATCGGCGCCGGCGGTTTCATGTTCGTGCTCGCCAGCCCAGATGCGACAGGGGCCATGCTGACCGTCGTCATCGAAGGTTTTGCCTATGGTATGGCGTCGAGCGCATATCCCTCGGCACTGGCGATTTTGCTTCCCAGGAATACACACGGCCGAAACTTCGCGCTCTTGTTGACGGCATGGGGCATCGCCGGTCTGACCGGCCCCTATCTCGGCGGCTACTTCTACGACTTCAGCGGTGACTACAGGATTGCGCTGGAGTTCGGCTGCGTCGCTTCCATGTTCGCGCTGATCAACGCCATGCGGCTGCCGCGTAAGGTTACTTAGAGGGCTCGACGATGCGGGCCGGCTGCACATGCCGGGGCGTGGCCACATACACCGTTTCCGGATGAGTCTTGCCGTCGATGACGATCCGCGATTCCACGAACTGCTGATTTTGGATCGTCCAGCGGCAGCGCAGACCGTCGAAGCAGGCGACGGGTCCGTCGCGTTCGACCAACTGAACCCATGTCCGTGCATTCAGGATGACATCGGCATGCTCGACCGGCGCATAGGCGATCTGCGCCGTGAAGCAGTCCGCCTTGCCCGCGAAGATTGCCTTACTCTCCTGCTTCACCTGCTCGTCGGCACCGAGGCCCATGTCGACGGTGCGCGTGCGAATGTCGCGGATAACGATAGCGTGCCAGCGCTTGGCGCAGACTGTGGTATGGCGCTCGTCGCGTTCGCCCCAGGCGATCGCCGCGTCATCCATGGACATTGCCTGCGCCCGGGCGGCGGCGGGCGTCAGTAGGACAACCAAGGCGGCAAGCATCATGAGCGTTCGCATACGGCTAGAATCGCCGGGACGGCGTTCCGGATCAAGCGCTCACAATCAAGCCTCAGGCAGACCTTCGAACAACGATGGCTGAGCCAGTGTGCCGATCGGCACCCGGAACAGGTCGGTCCGTTGCCGGAAACCGGCGGCCGCGCGGTTGGTAAAGCCGGTCTTTTGCAGCGCCAGCTTAAAGCGTGCCCGCATCAGATCGGCATAAACGCCGGTACCCCGCATGCGTTGCGCATAGTCGCTGTCGTAGGCTTTGCCGCCACGGGTTTCGCGCACGAGTTTCATCACCTTCGACGCACGGTCGGGCGTATGCGCCTCAAGCCATTCCTCAAAAAGACCGTGAATTTCCAGCGGCAACCGCAAAAGGATGTAGTTCGCCGCGACCGCACCCGCCGCTGCGGCCTCGGCCAAAATTACTTCGAGCTCGTGATCGTTGAGAGCGGGGATCAGCGGCGCCGCCATCACCGCGACCGGCACACCGGCGTCGGAAAGTTTACGCACCGCCGCCAACCGCTTAGCGGGCGTCGGGCAGCGCGGCTCCATGGTGCGGGCCAGCGCACCGTCCACCGTCGTTACGGACACCGCGACGGCGGCAAGGCCTTTCTCGGCCATCGGCGCCAGGATATCCAGATCGCGCACCACCAAATCGGATTTGGTAGTGATGCCGACCGGATGATTGAAATTGGATAGAACTTCGAGCACATCCCGCGTGATCCGCCGCGTGCGTTCGATCGGTTGATAGGGATCGGTGTTGGCGCCTAGTTGAATCGTCGCCGGTCTATAACCCGGTTTCCGCAACTCGTTCTCCAGCAAAGCCGCCGCGTTCGGTTTGGCGAAGAGTTTGGTTTCGAAATCCAGGCCCGCCGACAAACCGTAATAGGCATGCGTCGGCCGCGCGAAACAATAGATGCAGCCGTGCTCGCACCCCCGGTACGGATTAATCGAGCGGTCGAAGGGAATATCCGGCGACGTGTTGCGGGCGATGATCGTGCGCGGATGCTCGTCGGTGATGGACGTTCGCGCCTTTTCGTCAGCCAGCATTTCGCCGGCACCCCAGCCGTCGTCGGTGGAAATCCGCGAGTCCGGCTCGAACCGCCCGCTTCGGTTAGAGACGGCACCCCGGCCCTTTCGGGCATGATCTGGAAGTGGTTCGAGCATACTTGAGTGTAGCCGGCATGATTAGAACAAATCAAGAACAAACTGCGACCTGTGTCATCCCGGCCACCGCAGGGCGGTGCGCCGGGATCTGAGAGCTACGATAGGTGACACTACTAGGTCCCGGCGCGCGCGCCTGCGGCGCTTGGCCGGGATGACACCATTGGAGAAGTCAGCCCAACTTGCGCTTCAACATATCCATGAAATGCGCGTGCACCTTCTCGGCAGCGGCATCGTCATAGCAGTCCCGCGATTTGAAGCAGAAGCCGTGTTCCGTGCCCGGATGCACATCGAGCGTGTAGTCGACGCCGTGCGCATCCAGTTCGGATTTGAGCGTCGGGATGACGTAGGCCGGCACGCTACCGTCGTGTTCGGCGAAGCCGTAATACATCTCGCCCTTGATATCCTTCACGTGGAAGTGCGACGAGTCGTCTTGTGAGGTCACGACGGCAACGCCATAGAGCGACGCATTGGCCGCGAACACGTCGGAGATTTCCCCTGCGACGGCGGTGACGAAACGGCCGCTCATGCAGTAACCGATGGTCGCCTTGGGACCGTCTTTGACCTGACGTTGCTTGGCCATGTAGTCGAGCATCACTTTTGTGTCCGACACCACGTCGGCGTTGGTCAGATGCCGCATGGCTTCGCGCCAGATGAACTGCGTCTTCTGGCTGCGGACCGGAAAGCGCAGCAGGCCAAAGCGATAGAAAAGATCGGGCAGGATCACGTAGTACCCATCGGCGGCGATGCGTTGCGCCATATCGTACAGTTCCTGACGAATGCCCGGGGCGTCCATATAAAAGACCACCGCCGGAAACGGCCCGTCCCCGTCCGGCCAGCAGGCGTAGGTGATCATATCGCCGTCCGGCGTTTCGAGATTGAAGTGTTCTTCGTTCATTGTGTCCTCCGGTTTTCGAGAGGATATCGGCAACCCTCCGGCGGTCAAGCGGGCCCCCATTGTCTCCGATGCGGAATTACGAGACATTCACCGGATGTTGAGCATCGTTATCCCGACTCTGAATTGCCGTGACGATCTGAAGCGCACTTTGGAAGCGCTCGATCTGCGCCCGGCGGACTGGGAGATCATTGTGTCGGACGGCGGCTCCGAAGACGGCACACGGGAACTCGCCGAGCTTGCCGGCGTACGCATTATCACCGGCGCACGTGGACGCGGCCCGCAGTTGGATGCGGGTGCGCGCCGGGCGCGCGG
Source organism: Rhodospirillales bacterium (assembly GCA_965216765.1). Lineage (GTDB taxonomy): Bacteria > Pseudomonadota > Alphaproteobacteria > Rhodospirillales > Casp-alpha2 > UBA4479. Next base: position 2,878,789 of record OZ244199.1, on the reverse strand, counting down.
TACGTGGCTGCTTTTTTGGCATGCCGACACACAACCACAGCCGGGTTGGGTCGGCATCCTGCGGGGATTCATGGATGACCCTGCGAACCGGTTCCGCGCCGGATACGCACGCCTGGTTCTGAACGACCCGTCCGCGCAAGCGCGGCGCGTCGAAGGCTTGGCGAACTGGCGCGCCGACAATTTGGGGCTGCCCTATGGCGATCAGGGGTTGCTGATTTCTGCGGAGTACTATGGGCATTTGGGTGGCTACAAAAAGTTGCCGTTGATGGAGGATGTCGACCTGGTACGCCGGATCGGTGCGAAGCGCCTGGTGCCGCTGGCGACCGCGGCGGTCACGTCTGCAATCAAATATCGACACGACGGTTGGTGGGCGCGGCCTGCTAAGAACGTCACCTGTCTTTGTCTTTATTTCCTAGGCGTGCCGATCTCAGTTATCGCAAGGCTATATAAATGAACGCCGGGTATCTGGTCCTGTTTGCCAAGGAACCCCGGATGGGACGGGTGAAGACCCGCCTCGCCCGTGACATCGGGACCGTCGGCGCCTGGTCTTTCTATCGGCGATCTTTGATACGGCTGGCGCGCGATCTCGGGCGCGATCCGCGCTGGCGAACGGTCCTCGCCGTCGCCCCCGACACGTCGCTCAATGCGCCTTGCTGGCCCGAATGTGATTTCTTCGTTCCACAGGGCCGAGGGGGTCTCGGGCAGCGCATGCAGCGCGTCTTCGACGGCATGCCGCCCGGTCCTGTCGTCATCGTCGGCGCCGATATTCCCGGTGTCGAGAAGCATCACATCCGGTCGGCGTTCATGGCCCTGGGACAGTCGGACGCCGTCATCGGCCCGGCGGACGACGGCGGCTATTGGCTGATCGGTCTCAAACGCCGCCCTCGCATCCCGCATATCTTCGACGGCGTGCGCTGGTCCGGCCCGCACGCCATGGCCGATACCCTGCAGAACATGCGGGGGCTCGGCGTGGCCCGGCTCGACACCCTGATCGATGTCGATACCGGGTCTGACCTGAAACGGCTTCAATCGAAAGCGTAGGCATCCATCGCCAGCACGGCGTGGGTGTGGCTCTTGTGGATATGCCGGCCCGGCACCGTCGGATTGCCGGCACCCATCGCCACGAACAGCGGCAATAAGTGTTCTTCGGTCGAATGGTTGCGGACGGCTTCGGGGCCGCGCGTGCGGTACGCAACCAGATCGTCGCGCCGCCCTTCGACAACGGCCCAACTGGCCCACTCGTCGAATGCCGAAACCCAATCGGGCACGTCTGCGTCAACGCTTTGACCGCGGAATTCGTGAAGGTTATGGGTCAGCGACCCTGACGCCAGGATCAGTACGCCCTCATCCCTGAGCGGCCTTAACGCCTCGCCGATACGGATATGATGATCCGGCCCCAAAGCCGTCTGCACGGAAAGCTGCGTTACCGGAATATCAGCGTCGGGATAACCCAGCATCAGCGGCACCCAGGCGCCGTGATCCAGTCCACGTGCCTCAAAGTTGGCGGGACCGAGACCGGCATCGCTCAAAAGCCCAGCGGTGCGCTCTGCCAGGTCCGGTGCACCGGGCGCAGGATAGCGAAGCTCATAGAGCGGTGCCGGGAAACCGTAGAAATCGTGAATCGTCTCGGGGTTATCAGCGATGCTGACCGCCGGTGCCTTGGTCTCCCAATGCGCAGAGACGGCCAGAATGGCGCGGGGTTTCGGCGCGATCTCGGCGAGCTTGGTCAAGAAACCCTTCACGGGCGCGTCGCTCAGGATCATCGTCGGCGCGCCGTGCGAAACGAAGATAGCAGGAAGCGGGGTCATCTCATGTATCCAATCATATGACGGCAAAAGCGGCGGACGGCTATGCCGCCCGCCGGTTGGTTCGGCACTAGGCCAGTGCTTTGTTCGAAAGCAGCGGCAGCGCGATCTCGCGTTTCGAGACGGCAAAGGCACCGGCGCCCATCAGGCCCTGCGCGATGGCTGCTACCGTGAGGTACACCGGATATTCCCAGCCGCCGCCTTGGGCGTTGAACACCCAGCCGTTGCCGATGTGAACCTGCGCCGCGCCGATCAGGATCGGCACCAGGGCGAACGCCACCAAGCGTGTCTGAAATCCTGCGATCAGCGCGAGGCCGCCCAGCGTTTCGGCGGCGAACACGACATAGGCCAGAAAGCCCGGCAGACCGAGGCTTTCGAAGAACTGCGCCGTGCCACCCAGGGTGAAGGTGAAGTACTTCAGGATCAGGCCGTGCGCCACAAACATGACGCCAAGGGCGACGCGCATGGCGAAAATGCCGTATGGGGCTGTCGATAAGGTGTTCGTTTCGGTATTCATCAGGGTCGTCCTCTCTCGTAAATTTTGGGGCGCGGCACCTCGCCGCCGCCGTTGAGAAGGACCGTAGACATTTCTTTCTTGCAAAGGTATTGGAGAAAAATGCAGTTTTAATTTGCATTATTGCAAATACGGATTCGCCATGAGTCTTGCCTGGGACGACCTTCGGATCTTCCTCGCCATCGCGCGGGCGGGCAGTCTTGCCGGGGCGGCGCGGACGCTTGGCGTCAATCATTCGACGGTGTTCCGCCGGCTCAATGCCTTCGAAGAGACCCTCGGCGTACGCCTGTTCGAACGCCTGGCGTCGGGCTATGCGCTGACTGTAGCGGGCGAGGAAATGCGGGCGTCGGCAGAGCGCGTCGAGCATGAGATCGAGCGCCTCGACCGCCGCGTCACCGGACGCGACCTGAGCCTCAGCGGCACGCTCAACGTCACGACGACGGATACCGTCGCCGAGTGTCTTCTGATGCCGCATCTGGCGAATTTCCACGCCGACTATCCAGGCATTCAGGTGACGCTGATCTTAGACAATCAGCACATCAATCTTTCCAAGCGTCAGGCCGACATCGCCGTACGGCCGACGCGCCAGCCGCCGGACACTTTGGTCGGGCGGCGAATCGCCGAACTGGCGTTCGCGCCCTATGCGTCAAAGGGCTACGCCAAGAAAAACCCGGGCGCGCTTTCGGAGATGGACTGGCTCGCCACCGACGACACTTTGTCACATCTGGCGGCGTCCAAGTGGTTGAAGCGCGAATTGCCCGAGGCCCGCATTGCGCTGGCGGCCAACAGCTTGCTCGGCGTGCTGCTGGGGGCGCGGGCTGGGATGGGAACGGCGTTGCTGCCGTGTTTCATGGGCGACCCGGACAAAGCACTGGTGCGCGTCACCGAGCCGATACCGGACGCCGCCAGCGCGCTTTGGATACTCACGCACGAAGACCTGCGGCACACGGCACGTGTCCGCGCCTTCATGGATTTCATGGCGGGTGCGTTGTCGGGTGATGTGGATTTGCTGGAGGGCCGGGCGGGCTAAGCGCAACCCAACTCGGCCAAGTACGCCTTAAAGGCGCTGGCATCCGAAAAATGATGAACCGTGAGCCCTGCTTCGGTCGCCGCCGCGATATAGGACGGATCGTCGTCGACAAAGAGGGTCCGGCCTGCCTGCCAGCCCAGCTTGTTCATCAATAGATCGAACGTCGCCGGGGTTTCTTTGCCTGAACCGAGCGCGCCGGAGAAGAAAATTCGTTCGCCGAAGATCGCCGACAGTTCCGGCGCCAGCTGGTCGATGGCGTCGGCGATGAACATGCCGTTGTTTGTCATCAGCGCGATTTCGTACTCAGCGCCCAAGCGCATTGCCAGATCGAGCATCTCCGGTTCCGGCGACATAGACCATTTCCGCGCCGAGACCCATTGGCGCAGCGTCACGTCGCGATCCAGCACGCGCCCAACTTCGGCGATATAAGCATCGACATCGAGCCGGCCGAGATCATGCGCGTCTTCCAGGCCCGAGGCGAAAATCTTCTCGTGGATATCTGCAGCGGGCACATCGAGTGCAGATGACAGGAGTTCGAACCTGTGCGCGCGGTCGTAGGCGTAGAGCACGCCGTCCATATCGAACAGCACGGCGTCGATGGCGGTGCTCATCAGGCCGACCTCAGGTTTCCTTGAGGCGCGGCATCAGTTCCACGAAGTTGCACGGCATGTGACGGTAGTCGAGCTGGTGCACGAGAATCTCGTCCCAGCCGTCCTTGCAGGCACCGGTCGACCCCGGCAGCACGAAGATATAAGTGCCGTCGGCGACGGCAGCGGTGGCACGGGACTGCACCGTCGAGGTCGCGATCTTTTGGAAGCTGATCCAGCGGAACAACTCGCCGAAGCCCGGTATTTCCTTGTCGGTGACCAACTTCAGCGCTTCCGGGGTAACGTCGCGGCCGGTGACGCCGGTGCCGCCGGTGGTGATCACAACGTCAATTTCGGGGTCGGCGATCCAGGCGCGGAACTGATCGGCGATCTTGTCCGCGTCATCTGTGACGATCTTACGGTCGGCGAGTTTATGCCCGGCGCCGGTCAGACGCTGGACCAGGGTGTCGCCGGAACGGTCGTCATCGAGGGTCCGTGTGTCGGAAACCGTCAGGACCGCGATGTTGACCGGCTTGAATTCTCTGTCACTTGCGAGGGGCATTGGTGGCAACCTCATGATCTCCGTGGCCTAGCGCGGTATACAGCGGCCATTCGCCGCGCGCAACGGCATCCAGCGACGGCGTGTCCTGACCGAAGCGGTGACGGTAAATCCAGAAGTTGGTCAGCACCCGTTCCACGAAGGTGCGGGTTTCGTAGGACGGAATGCTCTCGATAAAGAAGATCGGATCGTCCAGATACTTGGTGCGGCGCTTCCACTTGCGCAGATTGCCCGGGCCGCCGTTCCAGGCGACGGCGAGCTTGAACAGGTTGCCGGCGACATCGCTCTCGTCCAGCAGCATCTCGATATACGCCTGCCCCAACTCCAGGTTGGTCTCCGGCGTATAAAGCTTGCTGCGGCTTTTCAGTTTGATCCCCGTCGAGCGCGCAACGAAGCGCGCCGTCCCCGGCATCAATTGCATCAGGCCACGTGCGCCCGCCCAGCTCTTGGCCTTGGGATTAAAAGCGCTTTCCTGGCGGATCAAGGCATAAACCAAAGCCCGGTCGACGCTGAAGCCTTCCGGCGGCACGAAATCCGGGATCGGATAGGCCGCACCGTCGAAGCCGCCGCCGTTGGGATACAGCAAACGGTCGAGGCGGCTCGCCAACGACGCCATGTTGCCGCGCGCCGCCAGTGCATGCAGACCGCGCAGGACTTCCGGATCGCCGCCACGGGCGATCTCTTTCAGCTCTTCCTCGGCACGTACATCCTCGCCGACCTGCATCAGCGCCACGGCACGCCGCGCCCGGGGCGACGCCATCAGCTCGGTATAAGTCGCGGGCTCGATCGCCGGCGGTGTCCACTTGAACGGCAGATCGCGGCCCAGCAACCGTGTCGCCAGCAGGCCATAGAATGTGCGAGGCTCCGAGGCCGCCCGCTCCAGCATGTCCAGGACCGGACCCGGCTCGCGGGCGATGTTGAAACTGCGTGCCGCCCAGAACGCGGCAGCCGACGCCAACCAGCCGGAAACCTTTGGATTTTCAGCCGCGGCTTGGAAGTGCCGGGCCGCGTCGGCGTACTTCTCGGCCCGCCATAGCAACAGCCCCGCCGTCCAATGGCCTTCCGGCAGATATTCGCCCGATCGCTTCAACGCCGGCAGCAGCCATTCCAGCGCCCAATCGTCACGGCCGTCGATGAAATAGCCTTTGGCCAACTGCGCCTTGGCTTCGTCCATCTGCGCCGTCGACAGCAGCCGTTTGAAGCCGGCTGTCTGGATATAGCGCTTGGCAACCAGCGTATGCCCGCGCCGCAGCGACCGCTTGATACGGTACATCAGCGTGCGTGCACGCGACCGCTCGGCGGCGCTCTGTTTCTTTCCCGGAATTCGGATGCGGTCGACGGACGAACGCTCGGCCTGATACGCGACGTAGCGAACGCGCTCGGGTACCCGTGGCCGTTTCCAATTCGCAGGACGGCGCTTCATCGCCAACCGGTAGACCCGGTCGGCATCGGGATGGTCGGCATAAGCGTCCATCCACGCCTTCAGTTCCTTGTAACTGGCCCGGTACTTATTTGGATGCATCAGACGCTGATGCAGGACATGGCCCATCAGCAGAGGGTCGCCGACCTGCTTGATGATCTTGTCGGCGGCGCGCCAGTTGCCGTCGGCCTGCAATGCGAAGATACGTCGATAGGCATCGGCATCTTCGGCATTCAGCAGCGTCGGCATCTTGGTGACGGCCTCGGCAGGCACGGCAAGACGAGCGGTTTCCGTATCGGCATGACCGACCGGCGCGCTGACGGAAATAAGAATCCCCGCTCCTGCCGCCGCGAGCAATCGCGACAGCGAAAAGACCTTCCTCGTCATCGTCAAAGACGACACCCCTCAATTACACACAACATCTATACAGGAAGGCTCGAATCGTCGCAACAAATGTACGGATTGGGCAAATGGTGCTAGCTTCTCCTTAGAAAATCAGAAGAAACCTCAAGAAACATCCAGGAATCCTCATGAATATGCCTTCTCACGACACCGTGCCCGTGACACAGCGGCTCGCCGACTTCGCCGCCAAGCTCCGCTTTGAGGATCTTCCCTCCGACGTGGTCGAACACGTCAAGCTGGCGACCCTCGACGGTCTTGGCTGCTGCCTTTGCGGCGCCGATCTGCCATGGACGCGGATGCTGATCGAAACCGTGCTTGCCGATGGCGCCACCGGCCCGGCGACCGTCTTCGGCACGCCGCATAAGACATCGCTTGCCGGCGCAGCGCTGATCAATGCGACCTCGGGACACGGCTTCGAGTTGGACGATATTCACAGGGATTCCATCATCCACCCGAACTCCGTCGCCGTGCCGGCCGCTCTCAACACGGCCGAGAGTCTCGGCGGCGCCACCGGCGAGCAGGTCATCACCGCCATCGTCGCCGGCTATGAGGTCGCCAACCGCATCGGCGCGGCGGCGGGCTCACAGCTTTTGCTGCGCGGCTTCCATCCACAAGGGGTCGGCGGCGCGCTGGCAGGCGCAACAACCGCCGGACATATGATGGGCTTTGACGAGACCAAGATGCTGCACGCCATCGGCATTGCAGGATCGCTCGGCGCCGGCCTGATGGCGGCACAGGAAGGCGCCATGGTGAAGCGGCTGCATTCGGGACGCACCGCCGAAGCAGGCGTGCGCGCGGCACAGCTCGCCAGCCGGGGTTTCACCGGCATTGAGGACCTGGTCGAGGCCGAGTACGGCGGTTTCGCCTCGGCTTATGCCGGACATACCAACGTCGAACGCGCGCTGGAGGGCCTAGGTACCGAGTGGGAAGTCCTGAAGACCGGCTTCAAGCCATATGCCATGGTGACCAGTATTCACGCCGCCCTCGATTGCCTAAAGACGATCATGGACGACAACGGCCTGACCGCCAGCGACATCGACAAGATCACGGCGCACATCAGCAAGCCGACATATGTCCATTGCGCCTGGGACTATAAAGCGCAGAGCGTTACAGCGGCGCAGATGAACCTCTATTACGGTTTGGCGATGATCGCGTTGGAAGGAGCGGCTTTCATCGATCAGTTCGCTGAATCCCGGATCGGCTCCGACGACGTCATGGGCTTTATCAAATGCATCGACGCCGAGATAGATCCCGAGATCGAAGCGCGCGGCGCCACCTTCCGGCACATGGCGCGGGTATCGGTCACCGCCAAGGACGGGCGCACCTTCAAGCATGAAGAGACCAACCGCCGCGGCAGCCCGGAGAATCCGGTCTCTCCCGAGGATATCCGCACCAAGTTCGACGCACTTGCCGGGCCGGTACTCGGCGCCAATGGCGCGGCCGCGTTGGCTGACGACGTCGCGAAGTTGGAGAAACTGCCGGAAATTACGCCGGTCACGGAGATTCTGAGCGGGCCGCGCTAAGCCGGCACCCGATCCGAATGAATTATTGAACGACCTTGCGTTCCCAGGGCGGGACCGGGCCGAGCTTGTCGGCGAGGAAGTCGACTAGCGCACGCACGTTGGGCGATAAGTTTCGCTTGTTGGAATAGACCGCGAGAATATCCGACGTCGCATCCCAATAATCGGGCAGGACCTGTTCGAGCCGACCGTCGGCCAAGGCATCGTTGACCAAATAGGTTGAGAGCTTGGCAATGCCGATCCCCGACAGCGCCGCGTGATAGACCGCGTCGGCGGAGTTGGCGTCGAAGTTTCCCTCGATCTTGATTTCGGAATCACTGGTCCCATTCTCGAAGTGCCACAAGTTGAAGGCACGCACGGTCGATAGTTGCAGGCAGTTGAAGTTGACCAGATCCTTCGGTTTTTTCGGAACTCCGAACTCCCTGAGATAGTCCGGCGAGGCCACGAAAACCCGCTTGTTGGGGGCCAGCTTGCGGGCAATGGCGCTTTGATCATTGAGTTGCTCGGTAAAGCGGATCGCCACATCGATTTCTTCGCCGACCAGATCGATAAAGCGGTCAGTCAACTCGAACGACAGTTTTACGTCCGGGTTGAGCGCGATGAATTCGGGCATCAGCGGCATCAACTGCGCCTTCGCGAACGCGACCGTCGAGGCGACCCGCAGCCTGCCTTGCGGATGATCGACCAACGAGCGGACCAGTTCCTCCGCATCAACGACGTTCCGGGAAACCTCGGCGCAGCGGATATAGAACGTCCGCCCGACGTCCGTCAGCGAAACCCGCCGGGTCGAGCGATTCAGCAGACGAATGCCTAATCTGTCCTCAAGATGGCTAATCTGCCGGCTGATCGCCGACGGCGTTAGTCCCATTTCTCGCGCGGCCGCCGAAAACCCATGGTTATCGACCACTTTCGCGAACAAAATCATTTGGTTAGCCAGATCCATGTCGGCTCATTTTCATCTGTGCGTGTAACGCAACGGGGTTGTGAGCAAGCAAGGCATTCACGGAAAGAAATAGCATGTATATTTTGCATTGCAACAAGAATGGTGCAGCGCAATATAGCCTCTTGAACCCAAGAAAAGGAGATCAAGCCATGTCGAGTGATTTTATATCCAAATATGACGACAGCCTGACGCCGGAAGAGAACGTACGCCGCATCTATGCGTACGAGTTTGCGCGGGCCGAGGCCATCACCAATGCAACGGTGACCGCCTACCGTGCCTTTGTCGGCGCCGGCAAGTTCATTGCCGGACTGTTCCACAAAACGCCGGACAATCAGGCCGTCAACTCTACCCACTGACGGGCATCGAAGTTATCTCCCTTTCTTTGAAGTCCGTTTCCTCCGTACCGGCCCGACCCTGACAAACAAGGGCGGGCCGGTACTCTATCCGGGCCATATATCATCAATTGAATCGTGCCAGAGTCTTGCCGACTGGCGTGTGCGCGATAAAGTGTCCTTCGCGCCGCGTCTATGCGGACCAAATAATTTGCCGGTGGCAACCGCCGGCCAATAAAACAAGACTGAGGATACGCCGCTGTTTACCGAGATTCCCCCCTACATGCTGGCCATGACGGCTGCCTTTATGTTCGCCATCGGCAGCCAGTTCCAAAATATCGGCCTGAAGACTCTCGATTCCAGAACGGCGACCATGATCGCCATCGGCACAAGTGGGTTGGTGTTCTGGCTGATGGCGCCTTGGTGGCTGGACGTATCCTACTTCTCGCATCCAGTCGTCTTGATCTTTGCCGCTATCGGCCTGATTCGCCCGGCTATTTCGGCCAATCTTTCGGTCGCGGCGATCAAGCATCTGGGGCCGACCCTGACCATGACGCTGGCCGCGACATCGCCGCTGTTCGGCGCCACCTTCGGGATTTTGATTCTCGACGAAATGCTCACCGCACAGATCGCCATCGGCACCATCGGCATCGTCCTGGCGGTCATCATCCTGACGCGGCGCGGCCGCGGCGTGCCCGCAACGTGGCCGGCATGGGCGCTGTTGCTACCCATCGGCGCGGCGCTGATCCGCGCGACGGCGCACCTGTTCATCAAGATCGGCCTGGAATATATCCCGGATCCTTATTTCGTCGGACTTGTCGGCTCGACAATCGCCTTCATCGCCACAGGGACGCTATGGCGGGTTACCCCGAACCGTCCCGAGATTTCGCTAAAGAACCCCGGCGTACTGTGGTTCCTCGCCGCCGGCACGACCTTCGCCGGTGCGATCATCTCGCTTAACACGGCCTTGTTTAAAGGCGACATCGTCACCGTTGTGCCGCTGATCGCAACCTCGCCGATCTTTTCGATGCTGATGAGCGTCTTCATCTTCCGGCGAGAAAAGATCACCTGGAAGCTCGTGATCGCCATTCTGATCGTGATGCCGTCGATGGTGCTGGTGGCGCTCAGCCGTTAGAGCGAGAGGCCAGCAGGCCATCGATTGAAAGCCTGCCCGCCCCCTTAATCGCCAGATAGACGAGCGGGAAAACCCAAAGCAGACGCTGATCGAAAATCAGCGCCGTCGGCAGTCGGTCGAACATCGCGCCGATGCTCGCCGCATCCAATTGGTGGAACCAAACGTCGACGACGCTCATCACGGCGATGAAACCGATCATGGCGACGCTGGCGAGACGCGTGAACAGTCCGACCAAAATAAGGACCGGCAGCAGAAACTCGGCATACGTGCCGGCCAACACCACCACCTTCCAGAAGAACGCGATGTTTTCAGGGTTGTAGCCTGCCGCCTCGGCGACCGGCGGGAGTATCTGTGCGTACGCACCAATCTGCGGGATCAGAATATCCGGGAAACCGCTGCCGACCTTTGTCTTGGCGGCGTTAAGGAAAAACACCATCGTCACGGACGAAAAAACCAAGCGAGCGGCAAGCCCGAGAAACCAGCCCTGGGCGACGCGTGCCAAGGTGCCGAATGCAGTGTCGTGCATACAGCGCACGGTCGAGACGAATGATGACATCGGTTGAGTTCCCCCTCAGTGGTCCACAATGGTAATTCCGGCGGCGGCGCCCGATTGAAAGAATTGTAAAAGCACAACTGACGCATCCACGCCCTCGGGCAGCCCATTCAAGACCGCGCCCAACGGTGCTGCGGCCAGAACCGACTGAGCGAACATCGCGGTTTCGGGCGGCAAGCGCGTCACCTGCACGTCCAAGTGTGGCCGCACCACGCAGACGGCCTCGGGCTCGAATGCAATGGATGACAGGTCAGGCGTGTCGCTCTGCCGATGCGCCTGCCAGATCGAAAAGACGGGCCATGCGGAGCGAAGCACGCCCAGCGACGGATGTGCCTTTATCACGGCGCGGTCCAGATCGTCTTCCAGCACATCTTCGAGGATGGAGATATCAGCCGGCGCCGCATCGGCCGCGTGATAGGCGTCGAGCCACAACCGTTCCAGCCGCGCCATATCGGCCAGATACGGCACGTCGGACGCCGGCTTGAATGCGTCGATGAAATCGGCAAAGTCTGTACCGTAGTGCAGGAGCACCGGCGTTTTCGGTAAGTGGCCGCGCACATAGATCTGGGCCATAGCGTCGAAAAATTCTTCACCGACAAGCGCTTTAACGACGGGGAACGTCTGCATCAGCGCTTTACGCAGAGAAACAGCCACGTTGTTTCGGTAGACCGCGAAACGCTCGGCATCGCCAACGACGGCGGCGGGTTTAACGCGATCCGGGAATCGAACGGCGTCGGCGAAAGCAGTCTGTGTCTCACGCCACATGACGCTTCGCCGCTTCAGGGTGGGCCGCCGAGACGATGTCTTGAATACGTGCAGCCTCGGCGATCAAGGTTCTCCAATCTGGGACATCGGCATCCCATTCCAGCAGCGTCGGGATTGGGCCCGCTCTGCGGATCAAGCCGGCATAGAGCGCCATTACACCAGGCGCGGGCGCACGACTATGCGCATCGATCAAGAACCGTCGGCCTTGTCCGTCGACGGCTTCATCGTATCCGGCGAGATGGACTTCCTCGACCGCACCTATGGGGAAGCGGCGCAGATAGTCTTCTGCATCCAAACCGTGATTGACCGCCGAGACCTCGACATTGTTGACGTCGAGAAGAAGTCCGCAGCCCGAACGGCGCTGCACCTCGGCGATGAAATCCACCTCGTCCAAAGTACTCTCGTGGAACCGAATATAGGTCGCGGGATTTTCCAGAAGAATACGGCGGCCTAGCGTTTCCTGCGCGTGATCGATGTGATCGACCACCGTTGCCAGAATCTCGTCCGTGTAGGGCACGGCAAGGAGATCGTTGAGATAACCGTCTGCGTGCGTCGACCAGGCAAGGTGCTCGGACACCAGCGCCGGTTCATAGCGGTCGACGACCACTTTCAGTCGCGCCAAGTGATCTTCATCCAAAGAACCGTCGCCGCCGATGGAAAGGCCGACGCCGTGCACCGACACCGGGTAGTCGGCGCGAAGCGCCGTGAGCTGGGCATGAGGGGGGCCGCCCGCGCCCATGTAGTTCTCCGCATGCACTTCGAAGAAGCCGACATTAGGTGCGGTCTCGAACACCGCCCGGGCGTGCTGCGCCTTGAAGCAGACGCCGGTGCGGTGCGATATGGCCTTTGTAACGGCCAAAGCCCCCTCCTTGTCCCGCTGTTAGCTCGGCAGGTCGCGCTGCAGCGGCTCCAGCGAACCCTTACGGTTGCCGGGCAGTTCCGCCGTTTCGCAAGAACCCTTAGGCACCAGCTTCCAAGCGTTGCCCTGATAATCGACGGTCGAGGTGCCGGCACACGTCGTACCCGGACCGGCGGCGCAGTCGTTCTGGCCGGCTTTGGAAACGCCGTAGCATTTAACGTTGTCGGCAGCGTTCGCCGGGGTCGTGGCGGCAATTGCACCGGCGGTGGCAAGCGCGCCGGCAACGACGGCGGCAGTGGTCAGAGAACGGTTCATATGTCATCTCCTGCGGGTTTGAAACGGGGTGCGGGACATCTGTTACCCGCGCACCCTGTATCCCACGTAGGTCATGGCGCGTGAAATCACGCCGCCTCACTTAGATGTGACAGATCGGTGAGGTGCCTTACGCGCCGCCGTTCAGTCGGCGCGAAATCATCCTTACGTCGTTCCAGGCATCCCGCTTCTTGATAGGCGTGCGCAGAAGGTAAGCCGGGTGGAACAGTGCCGTGGCGTCGATGGGGTGCGACAGGCGCGGCGTCTGAAAGCTGAACCACTTGCCGCGCAGGCGGCTGATGCCCTGAGTCTCACCCAAAAGCGCGTGCGCCGAGGGCGCGCCGACACAGACCAACACCTGCGGCGAGACGATCTCGATCAGACGTTCGATGAACGGCCGGCAGACCGCCGATTCCTGCGCCGTCGGCGTGCGGTTACCGGGCGGCCGCCAGAACACCGTGTTGGAGATGATCACCTCGCCCCGGCTCATCCCGATGCTCTGCAGCATGGCATTCAAGAGCTTTCCGCTGGGACCGACGAACGGCAAACCCTGGCGGTCTTCTTCCGCGCCCGGTGCCTCGCCCACGAACATTAGCGGCGCATCTTCAGGGCCGTCGGCGAGCACAAGATTGGTCGCCGTCTTCTTTAGCGCACAGCCTTCGAAGGCCGCCAGCGCGCCACGCAGATCCTCGACCGTCTCGCACGCCGCTGCCATCTCCATCGCGCTTTTGATCTGCACGTTACTGTCGACCTCGGCGGGATCGGTCTTGGTGCCGCGGCTCACCGCGGGCTTGGCCGCCGCCGTGCCGGAAGCGGCAGGCTGAGGCGTCTCAGCAACCGCAGGCACCGCCTCGACGATCTGAAATCTATCGAGCGGTTCATCGGCAATGCATTCGTCGCAGCCGGCATCCACATGCCACTGCAACGATGCCATCAAATCGGCGCGGTCCAACATGGCCGGATCATAACACGCCGCCGCCGCCAAACCAGTGCCATGGCCAGCGCAAAGACCACCACGTATTGCCCCGGACTTGCGAAGGCCGCGCGCGGGAATAGTATGGGCGGAAATCAAAGGCAATTTTCCGAGTGGGAGCCCCAGAATGAACGACGAGACAACCATCGAACGCGAGAGTATGGAATTTGACGTGGTCGTTGTCGGCGCCGGACCTGCCGGGTTATCGGCGGCGATCCGTCTTATGCAGATGGCCCAGATCGAGGGGCGCGAGCTGACCGTCTGTGTCGTCGAGAAAGGCTCCGAGGTCGGTGCGCACATTCTGTCGGGCGCCGTGATCGATCCCATCGCGCTAAACGAACTGATTCCGGATTGGAAGGAAAAGGGCGCGCCCATGGGCGTGCCGGTCACCGACAACCAGCACTGGGTGCTGTCCGAGAACGGCAGCGCATCGCTGCCGCACATCCTGATGCCGCCGTTGATGTCGAATCACGGCTGCTACACGCTGTCGCTCGGCAATCTGGTGCGCTGGCTCGGCGAACAAGCCGAAGCCCTCGGGGTCGAGATCTTTCCGGGCTTCGCTGCCGCGGAAGTTCTCTACACCGACGACGGTGCTGTCAAAGGGATCGCCACCGGCAACATGGGCGTGACCCGCGACGGTGGCCAAGGGCCCAACTTCGAGCCGGGCGTCGAGCTTCACGCGAAATACACCCTGTTCGCCGAAGGCTGCCGGGGACATCTATCGAAAGGGCTACAGGAAAAATTTCAGCTCACAGAAGGCCGCCAGCCGCAGACCTACGGCATCGGCATCAAAGAGCTTTGGGATGTTCCGGAAGGCAACCACAAGCCCGGCACGGTCATCCACACCCAGGGCTGGCCGCTCGGCAATGTCGCCGGCGGGGGGTTTATCTATCACCAGGAAAACGGCCAAGTCGCCGTCGGCTTCGTGGTGACGCTGGACTACGAAAACCCGCATTTGTCGCCCTACGAAGAAATGCAGCGCTTCAAGACGCACCCCGACATCAAAGCGATGCTCGAAGGCGGGCGGCGCGTGGCCTACGGTGCCCGTGCCATTAACGAAGGTGGCCTGCAAAGCGTGCCGAAGCTGGCATTCCCGGGCGGCGCACTAATCGGCTGCTCAGCCGGATTCGTCAACGTGCCGCGCATTAAAGGATCACACAACGCCATGAAGACCGGCATGCTTGCCGCCGAAAGCGCGTTCGCCGCTTTGGGCGAAGGCCGCGGCAACGATGTGCTCGACACATATGAGCCTGCCTTCCGCGCCAGCTGGGTCTACAAGGACCTCGCTAAGGTGCGCAACGCGCGCCCGGCACTTGCCAAGTTCGGCGTCGCACTTGGCTCGCTCTATGCGGGTTTCGACATGTGGGTTAACCAGATCGGTCTCGGCTTCCTGCTGCCGACGTTGGGCCACCACCCCGACCACGAGCAGTTAAAACCGGCCAATGACATGCCGAAGATCGACTATCCGAAGCCGGACGGCGTCATCACCTTCGACAAGCTGACCAACGTGTCGTTTTCCGCCACCAACCATGAAGAGGATCAGCCGGTGCACCTGACGCTCAAGGACGCGTCGGTCCCTGTCGCCACCAACTACGCGATCTACGACGGTCCGGAAGCGCGCTTCTGCCCGGCGGGTGTTTACGAATATGTCGCCGACGAGGACGCCGGCGGCGATGCAGTCAAACTGCAGATCAACGCGCAAAACTGCGTCCATTGCAAAACCTGCGACATCAAGGATCCGACTCAAAACATTCATTGGGTGGTGCCGGAAGGCGGCGGCGGACCGAACTACCCAAACATGTAAAACCTACCCTAAGTAATGAACGCACCCCCCCTTGCGTTGCAGTGCGTCATTTGCGAGCATTACGGCAAGTGAGGAGCGCATACGACCTCGTCGTATCCAAGGGCAAACACGTGGACACGCGCTTCAGTTGCCCGAACGAAAAACAGTTAGGACCCCTTATGAAGTTGACGACCGATCAGGTTGACGCGGTGGCGCGTCAGACCGGCGCGCAACCCATTCCGCACGATAATCCGGCGCAGGAAGCCCTGCAGGACGTTTTCGGCGACCACACTTTCTATGCCGATCCGAACGGCCTGCACGTTCTCGAGGAAGTCGAAAGTGCTGAGACAGACCCTGCTCAAGCGGAAGTGATCCAAATCGCCAGTTGGGCGAACGAAGAAATGGACGAACTGCAGCCGATTGAACCGCGCAGAACTGGCGCAGTTCTGCCGTTGGAAGAGTCTGAAGACACCCCCGAGGCGTCCTGACCGCTCATCCGCTTTTTTCCGGGCATTCATGATGGCAGACTGGCGTTGCCGCCAGACGGTCACTAATATCTATGTTTAGTCACCGTCGCCGATGGAGCGTCTGCCAATGAATCGCCTGGTGCTAGCCTTCCGAACATCTACCGTGATCATCCTGACTGCGGGGATACTTGCTGTCGCAACGCCAAACGTGGCTCATGCCGACAGTCCGCAATCGGCCTCGCTTTCTGGAAGTTTCCTCTCAGGCTACGTGGCACAAAAACGCCGCGATCTGGGCGCCGCAATCAAACATTACGGCGATGCCCTGGCACTCGATTCCGAACGGCCGGATCTCATTCGTCGCGCCTTTCTGTTCTCCGTAATGGATGGACAAATCGACACTGCGATGCCGCTGGCCGAACGGTATGCGAATATCGAGAAGCAGTCCCCCATCGCAACACTCGCCTTGGCCATCACCGACATTAAGAACGGTGACTGGAAAAAAGCGACGGCACGCATGAACGCGCTCGACGACAGTGGTCTCAACGCTTTCACCAAACCGATCATTTTGGCCTGGGCCGCCTTCGCGCAAGAAGGTCTCGAAAAGGGTTTAGAGGCCTTGAAGCCGCTGAAGGATGTCGGCGGCACGCGTGCAATGCACGATCTGCACGCCGGCCTGATGCATGAACTGTCCGGCGATACCGCCGCCGCCGAGAAGTATTACCTCGGCGTGGTCGAGGACGAATCCGGCGCATCGCTGCGTGCGGCGCGCATTCTCGGCACCATGTACGAGCGCCAGGGCAAAGCCGATGAGGCTAAGGCCGCGTTCGAGCTTTATCTTGATGCGCAACCCAACTCACAGTTCGTCGACCAAGACTTGGCGCGTCTTGCCGGCGAGTCGGAGCGCGACACGCCGACGCTGGTCCGCGACGCCAAGGACGGCGTGGCCGAGGCGCTGTTCGGCATAACCTCGTCATTGAACCGCCAGGGCGGCAATGAAACCGCGCTCGTGCTTGGGCGCCTGGCCCTCGCCCTTCGCCCCGATTTTCCGATCATGCGCTATATGGTCGGCGGCATGCTGGAGCAACTCGAGCGCTATGAAGACGCCAACGAGGTCTATTTGGAACTCGCCAAGGCATCCCCCTTCACGTCGGCGGCGCGGCTTCGGATGGCGCAGAACCTGAACGAACTGGACCAAACCGACGAAGCGGTCAAAATGCTCGAAGAACTGGCCGCCAACCGTAAAGACGATTCCCGTCCGCTCGTTACCCTTGCCGACATCCAGCGCCGTCATGAGCGTTGGGAGAAAGCCATCGCCGCCTACGACGGCGCCGTTGAGCGCATCGGCGAGTTGGAGCCACGGCATTGGCAGTTACTCTATACCCGCGGCATCGCGTTGGAGCGCGCCAAGGACTGGGACCGCGCCGAAGCGGATTTTCTAAAAGCCTTGGAGTTCAAGGCCAACCAGCCGCTGGTGCTCAACTATCTCGGCTATTCCTGGATCGAGATGGGCAAAAACATGGAGCAGGCGCTGGAGATGATTAAAACCGCCGTCGCCAAGCGACCGCACGACGGTTACATCACCGACAGCCTAGGGTGGGTTTACTACCGGCTCGGCCGTTACAAGGAAGCCGTACCCGAGTTGGAGCGCGCGGTCGAACTGCGCCCGGAAGACCCTATCATCAACGACCATCTGGGCGACGCCTACTGGCGCGTCGGCCGGCGTCTGGAAGCAACCTTCCAGTGGCGTCACGCACTATCGCTAGGCCCCGATGAGGATGTGCGCGAGACAATCGAGAAGAAGCTCGAAAACGGCATGGAAGCCCCCGATCCGATCACCAAGACCACGACGGATGGCGGCTGACTTCACCATCGCCGAGGCGGCGCCCGCCAAGATCAATCTTTATCTGCACGTCACCGGCCGCCGCGACGACGGCTATCACCTGTTGGATAGCCTCGTCGTGTTTGCCGACACCGGCGACATCGTTCGCGCCAAGCCGTCGGAGACGTTCAGGCTAAGGATCGAAGGCCCCTTCGCGGATGGCCTGACGGCGGATGGCAGTAACCTCGTCATACGGGCGGCTGCCGCACTGGCGGCACTGTTCGGCGTCACGTCGGGTGCGGAAATCTCCCTTGAGAAGAACTTGCCCGTATCGTCAGGCATCGGCGGCGGCTCAGCGGACGCGGCGGCAGCCATTCGCGCGCTTGCAAGGCTTTGGGGCCTTGATTTGGATGCGCATCCGAAGGCGGTTTCGGAAATGGCGCTCAGCCTCGGCGCGGACGTGCCGGTGTGCATGAAAAGCCGAAGCGTGCGCATGCAGGGCGTCGGAGAAATGTTGAGCGCGATCCCCGTACTCCCGCCGACATCGATCGTCTTGGTCAATCCCGGTGTCGCAGTGTCCACGCCCGATGTGTTTCGCGCCCGGCAGGGCGATCTCTCGGAACCCGCGGATTGGCCGCGCGAACCCCAGGGTACGGCGGCGCTGTTCTCGGCGCTCGCGACGACGAATAACGATCTGCAAACGGCGGCGATCGAACTGGCACCTGTCATCCGTGATGTCCTGAACGCGCTGGAATCCGACCCCAAGGCCCAATTCGTGCGTATGTCGGGTAGTGGCGCCACCTGTTTCGCGCTTTATGAACGCCGAGAAGATGCGGATGCCGCCGCCGCCCATCTACAGGCCCTGCACCCTGCCTGGTGGGTACGCGCAGCAAATCTTCTCTAGCGCCAAAAACTTGTCACACGCGGGCTTGTCCCACCCCGGCCGATGCATTATTTTCGCAGCGCTTGGGGCGTGGCGAAGTGGTCTAACGCACCGGTTTTTGGTATCGGCACTCCTAGGTTCGAATCCTAGCGCCCCAGCCACAAAAGGGCTTTCCTACGGGGGAGCCCTTTTTTGATTGCGGACTTGCCCGAAGCGGCACGTTCGACTAATTTCCGGCCCCTGCACCCACGTGCGATCCTGCTGGGGCGTGGCGAAGTGGTCTAACGCACCGGATTCTGATTCCGGCATTCCTAGGTTCGAATCCTAGCGCCCCAGCCATACTGCCGATCACTTAACGCTTCCGGGTGAACCGGCACCCTGCCGAATTGGCAGTCGGCACCGGTTCTATTCCAGGACATCATGCCGCCAGCTTTTGAACGAAGCTGGCCAGGTCAACGCGGCCTTTCTTCGCGCCCGGGTCGATAAAATCGATTCGCCCGCTGTTAATACCATCGTGCATCTCGGCAAGGCTCTCCGCCGATTGCCGGGACAGCCCATTCTGCATAAGCACATCGACCCAGCTTTCCTGCGGCACCGGCACGGCGGCGATGGGACGGCCCAGCGCCTCTGAGAAGGCGGCGGCGATGTCATCTGCCGAATACTGCGCGGCCCCTTTAAGTTCGAGCACCCGATGCGGCACCGACGGCGGGTCGATCAGAGCGCCCGCGACCGTCAAACCGATGTCTTTCGTCGCGACCATGTCGATCTTGAAATCCAGCGGCAGGATCATGCTCGGATAAACCCCTTCGTAAAGGACCGCCGGCAAGAGATCTTGGATGTTTTCCAGGAAGTAGCCGGGACGAACGGCAGTGACGGGAATACCCGACGCGACGAACAATGTCTCGAGATGGCGGATGGTCGCAATCGGGCCGACCTTGCCGGCATGCTGCGCACCGACAGACGACAGGACGACGGCATGTGGCAGCCGCGCCGCGACCGAGGCGGCGACGATCGCTTCGGCGCGCCTTAAGCTTTCGCCGATGAAGTCCTCGTTCGCGAGGTCGGGCGGAAGCAGGAAGTAGGCACCGACGGCACCGTCGAGAGCACGGGTCATTGCCGCCGTGTCCATCAGGTCAGCAACGGCGACATCCGCGCCTTTAGCTTTCCACGGCTTCCCTTTCGCCTCTGAGCGCACGATGACGCGGACCGCTTGGCCCTGGTCGAGCAACGTATCGGCGACGATGGAGCCCGTATTTCCGGTAACGCCTGTAACAACAAACATAACGATATCTCCTTGTGTGGTTGCGATGAGGCAATCCTACGGGAGACCGTTGAATAACTATAATGCATGTTTTATATTTTATACATGCACCAAACGAATATTAATAATGTTGATCTGAACCTGCTGAAAGCGCTCGATGCCTTGCTGGAAACCGAGAGCGTGAGTAAGGCGGCTGACCTCGTGAACCTTTCTCAGCCAGCCATGAGCAGAGCACTCAATCGCCTACAACACGTTGTTAAGGACCCGATACTGGTTCGAGCCGGCAGGGGAATGGTTCTGACGCCGGGCGGCGAGGCCTTACGCGAACCGGTTCGCGATGCCTTGGCCAAGGTCTCACAGGTGCTTCGGCCACAGACATTCGATCCATCCAAGGCGCAGGACCGTTTCCGTATCATGGCGCCGGATTACATGGCGCAACTCATTATGCCGACTGTTCTAGGCCAGGTTTTCAACGCGGCACCAAACATTCGGATCGAAATCGAGAACCTTTCGGCGACGGGCGTAACAGACCTGTGCGAAGGAAAGCTTGCACTCGCGTTCGGTGTCGTCGATGACGGCCCTGTCCTGGAAAACGTTGCCGCTCAGGCGCTCCTTGACGACCGGCAGATCTGTCTCATGCGCAAAGGCCACCCCCTTGCCGGAAAGCCTATGACTCTCGACGGCTATGCGGCCGCGTCCCATGCTCTGCTTAGCATCACGGGTCGTGGCGGCAGCCGCGTCGACGACGTGCTGAAAAAGCATGGTCTGAACAGGACGATCGCGCTTCGCCTTTCTCAATTTCTGACCATCAGCGCGGTGCTCGAACCAACTGATTTGATCATCACGGTACCCGCGCTTCTCGCGAAACAAGTGATGACCGACAAGATCCACTGCGCAGAGCTGCCCAAAGAGTTACGGACACCCTCGTTCACCGTCTCGCAAATCTGGCACGAACGATTTACGGCGGACGCCGCGCATCAGTGGCTTCGGCGCATGATCAAATCGGTCTGCCAGACAGCTCTTTAGCGCCCGGCGTGCGACTTCTGTGGTTAGCCGCGGCCGACGAAGGGCATGTCGGTCGCCATGATCATCAAGCTATGAACGTTGGTGCCGGCGGGTTGTGCCGCCATGTAAGCGACCGCCTTGCCGACCTCGGCAACATCCATCATCGGCTCCGGCTTGATTTCGCCGTTGGCTTGTTTGACGCCCTTGGCCATACGACCGGCCATCGCCGACATGGCGTTGCCGACATCGATCTGTCCGACGGCGATGTTGTATTGCCGCCCGTCCAACGCCGCCGTCTTCGTAATCCCCGTAACGCCGTGCTTGGACGCGGTATAAGGGATTGATTCCGGACGCGGCGCGTGCGCCGAGATCGAGCCGTTGTTGATGATCCGGCCGCCCTGCGGGTTCTGGTCCCGCATCACGCGGAATGCCGCCTGCAGACATAGGAACGTCCCGGTCAGATTGACGTTCACAACGTCCTGCCATTGCTCGAACGTCAGATCGACAAGGGGGATGCCCGGCGCATTGAGACCGGCGTTGTTGAACAAAAGGTCAACCCGGCCGAATTCTTTCACGACGTTGTCGAACATACCGTTGACGGCCACCGGGTCAGAGACATCGCAGGACTGCACCAGCGTTGTTGCATCTCCCGCCATGGCCGCGGTTTCCTGCAGCGGTTCGCTGCGCCTACCGACAAGCACGACGCGCCATCCGTCTTCGGCGAGCGCTAGTGCCGATGCCTGCCCGATCCCGGAACCAGCCCCCGTGACAACCGCGATTTTCCCCGTCTCCGCCATCGTATCCTCCATTAGCTTTCAGCAAATGCCGATTAGAAAAGTTCGTTGGACGCACCTGCCCGCGCGACTAAGGTAAAATGGGAATTAGGCGCGAGCTTGGCAATAATGGAGGGCGTATGCTGACACTATATGACGACCCGATTTCGGGTAACGGGTATAAGATACGCCTATTGCTGGCACTGTTGAAAACACCTTATACCTACCGTCCGCTGGACATCCTGAAGCAGGAAACGCGGACTCCGGAATTCCTACGCATCAATCCGAACGGCCGAATTCCGGTCCTGCTGCTGGAAGACGGCACGGCTTTAGCGGAATCCAATGCCATCCTCTGCTATCTGGCCGACGGTACTCCGTGGCTACCGGCGGACCGCTTGGCACGCGCGCAAGTGTTGAGTTGGATGTTCTTCGAGCAGTACTCGCACGAGCCAAATGTCGCGACGCTGCGCTTCTGGACACACCTTCCTGATCTGACACCCGAACAAGAAATGCAAAAGCCGTTGAAGAAGCGGAATGGCGAGGCGGCGCTCAAGCTGATGGACGATCACCTTTCGTCGCGAGACTGGCTCGTCGGCACGGCACCGTCTGTCGCCGATATCGCGCTTTATGCCTACACCCACGTTGCCGAAGAGGGCGGCTTCACTTTGCGTGATTACCCCGACGTCTTGGCTTGGCTGGCACGCATACAGCAGCTGCCCAGTTATGTCCGCATCGGCGATGCGCCTGATTAGGACTCGCCTTCGTCAGGCTCGAACTTCAGCGACACACCGTTGATGCAATAGCGCAGCCCGGTCGGTTCCGGCCCATCGGGAAACACGTGTCCCAGATGGCCATCGCACGCCCGGCAATGCACTTCGACACGGCGCATGAAAAGGCTATTGTCTTCATCTTCCTCGACGGCAGCGGCATCTATCGGCTCGAAGAAACTCGGCCAACCGGTTCCCGACTCGAACTTGGCGTTCGACGCGAACAAAGGCGCGCCGCAGCCGGCGCAGACGAAGGCGCCGTCGCGTTTTTCGGCATTGAGCGGACTTGTCCCTGCCCGCTCGGTTCCTTTCCGGCGCAGCACCTTGAAAGCTTCCGGACCCAACAGATCCAGCCACTCTTTCTCGGATTTGGTGAATTTTTCGCTCATCTTTAATTCCTCCATTGGAAATAAGGATTCAGGCGGACCTAATTCCTTGTTCCGGGCCTTCGTCAGCTATCCTTAACGAGTTACCATCCCTTATTGGTGGGGAACGGGCAATGACATCTCTTAACACTGTTAAGGTACTGGAGGGCGAAGCCCTGTAGCTGTATCAATTCGTGTAGAAATCGCGCCGCGAACTTGCCGGCGTGACGACTGCGAACGAAGACGGCACGGCGCTTGACCGCGCAGCCGACCAATTGCACTCAATAGCGACGGAATCCGAATCTGCGAAGGATACGATCCGCGACGCATCTAAAAAGATTGACGCAGTCACTGACGACCTCGCGTCTCAAATCAGGTATGCCGGGGCACGTCATTATTTCGATACCTTGCGCGAACAGAGCCAGGTTATTGCGGACAGTTGCGCTGTACACGACGTCATCGGTCAGCGAATTTCCAGCATTGTCCGCACGATCAACGCTGTCGAAGGCACGATCAGTGCCTTGGTCGTGACCATCGGCGACGGCGGCGTAAGAGGCCTGACGTCAGCCATAGACGACGTCACCACACCCAGTTCATCAGACTGACTTACCACCCAGGCGGCACCGGCACTTTTCCTTGTTGACGAAATAGGACATTTGTCCTAGAAGCGTACTGACTTCAATCCGCACACGAAATCCGATGCCGCAAAGATCGACACGTTCGCAAATCATCGACGTCGCAGACCGCCTGTTTTACCAGCAGGGTTTCGATCATACTTCTTTCGCGGATATCGCCTCGAAGGTGAAGATTTCGCGCGGTAATTTCTATCATCACTTCAAGACCAAGGACGCCATTCTGGACGCCGTTATCGACTCCCGGCTCGACGCGGCGCGGGAAATGATGCGTGCGTGGGAGGCGAAGACGTCCGATCCCGCGGAACGCATCCGCTGCTACATCCATATCCTTTTCACCAATCGCGCTGAGATCAGGCGATACGGCTGCCCAGTCGGTACGCTCTGCAATGAATTGGCGAAGCTCCGTCACGATGCACGATCCAGCGCAGGGGGCCTGTTTGAACTGTTCCGAGCCTGGCTCAAAAGCGAGTTCGAACGCCTGGGTCGGAAGAGCGACGCGAACGACCTTGCCCTTCAGGTGCTGGCTTGGAGTCAAGGAGCGGCAACCATCTACAACGCCTGCGGGGATGAAGTGTTTCTCGATACCGACGTCGCGCGAATGGATAAATGGTTAGATGATATCGCCCAACAGAATGGAGACGATTGATGTTCGTCGTATTTCTTAGGTTCTCGAGCAACAAGTCCCAGGCCGGCGCGTTCATGGCCGAGCATAACGCTTGGCTGAAACGTGGCTTCGATGACGGGGCTTTCCTGATTTCCGGCAGTCTAAGCTCGGGCGACGGCGGCGCGATCATCGCCTGCACGTCGTCGCGCGACGACATCGAGCAAAGACTACAGGATGATCCTTTTGTCGCGGCAGATGTCGTGCATCCCGAAATCCACGAAATCGCGCCGTCCAAAATGGTCGACGCCCTTTCGTTTCTCGTCCCTTGAACACACAACAAGCAAGGCTGGTCACACCATGAAAGCGGACTTCATCGGCCCCGACGGCAATCCGCGCTGCAACTGGTGCAGCGCGACACCGGAGTACATCGACTATCACGATACCGAGTGGGGCTTTCCCGTCGATGACGACCGACGCCTATTCGAAAAGATCTGCCTGGAAGGTTTTCAGTCCGGCCTGAGCTGGCGCACCATTCTGACCAAGCGGGAAAACTTCCGGAAAGCATTTCACGACTTCGACTTTGCGCGCATCGCCAAGTTCGGCGACAAAGACGTCGAACGCCTACTGCAAGATGCCGGTATCGTCCGTCACCGCGGCAAGATCGAGGCGGTTATCAATAATGCCAACCGCGCCCTTGAGCTAATCGAGAGCAAAGGTTCCATCGCCGCCTACGCTTGGTCGTTCGAACCCGACGCGGCGACGCTCGGCGCCCCTGAGGCCCGATCGACCTCGCCGGAATCCGTCGCCATGTCTAAGGATTTGAAAAAGCGCGGCTGGCGTTTCGTCGGTCCGACCACGGTCTACTCGTTTATGCAGGCAATGGGGCTAGTCAACGATCACGCCGAGGGCTGCACCGTCCGCGCCCAAGTCGAGAAAGCCCGCAAGTCGTTCAAGCGCCCATAGTCGCGCACGGCTAGCGCTTCGTCTGCGTCATGAGGATTTCCACGAGCGCCTTGATAAGGTGCGTCTTGGGATTGTCGCGCCGCTCGACAACGCCAACCGTTCTCTTGATCTGAGGGTCGCCGAAGGGAACCTTGACGATATCCTTCGGCAATTCGGGGCGGATACGATCGGGCACCACGGAAACACCCAATCCATGCTCGACCATCGCGGCGGCCGCTTCCAGCGTGTCGATCTCCATACCGGTGGTTACCTGGATGCCCCGCTCCTTCAAATGCTGATCGATTAGGCGCCCGGCCCAGGCATAACGTTGGAATCGGATGAACGGCGCCGATAACAGAAGCTGGCGATAGTTCTCTGCCTTGCTGCCCTTCGGCGCGATTACGACCAGCGGCTCCACCGTTACCGCATGCCAGCTCAGCCCGGTCATCAGTTGCGACGGCTCGGCCACTACGGCGGCATCCAATTCGCCTTTGTGGACCCGCACGACAAGATCGGCAGAAAGACCGCTTGAGACCCGGATGCGCAGATCGGGGTGACGGTTACGAATTTCGCGCAGCCCCGGCGGCAGCACACCGGACAGTAACGTCGGCACCGAGCCGATATCCAAGCTGCCGGTTAGGGCCTCGCCTGCGACTAGTTCGGTCAATCCTTCGCACTGCTCGACGATTGAGCGGGCGCGCGTCACTAGATTGCGACCGCGCGAATTGAGCCGAGGCGGCCGTGTGGTGCGGTCAAAAAGCTTGGTTTCGAGTGTTTCTTCCAGTGCCTTTACGTGCAGGCTGACGGCCGACTGTGTCAGACCGATGGCATCACCCGCAGCGGCGAAGGAACCGTATTCGGCAATCGCAATAAGCGTTTTTAAATGTCTTAGGTCCATTTTGCTCCCACCCATCGAATATGATGGCGACAGCACTAGGTGCGATCAAGGACGAACCCAAAGTCGACCCGCTGCAACAATTTCCGGGTATAAGCTTGGTCTGCAGATCTTTGCCAGAAATTGAACCAGGAATACATCGATGAACGAGCCAAAGACTGTCCACGAGATCAAATCGATTAGCCAGGATGACGTTCTTTATGTGGTGTTGAACTGGCCATTACGCCAAACCATCGACTATTTGGCACAGAACAATATCGGCTTGGCACTCGTCGTCGACGAGCAGGAACTGCTGACAGGCGTGATCTCAGAACGGGACGTCGTCCGCGCCATCTATGAACACGGCCACGACGCCATGGACATGCGAACAGAGCGTTTCATGTCGGCATCGGTATTTTCCTGTAAAGGGAGCGATTCCGTCATGAGCATCGCGGAGACAATGGCAACACGCGGCTTCCGCCACATACCGGTGGTCGATGACGGATATTTGTCGGGGATGGTCAGTGCGACCGACCTGATCCGGCATTTCACCGGTAAGGAGCGTGCCTCCTGATCCAGCGGAAGCGAGGACACTCAGCGCAGACGGTCATCGACCCAAGGATCGTCGGAATCGTGACCGGATGATGCCGGGCTCTTCGTCTCGAACTCCCACGGCAGTGTCGGTGGCTCGTTCTGGTCCGGCTCCCAAGGCAGTTGCGGCGGAGTTTCGCTTCTCGTGCGGCGGCGGCCGAGCGCTTTTTCGACGTGCGCCAAGTTCTTAGCGGCGACGGCGGCCAAGCGCTCCGATCCCTTTTCCTGATAGATTGCATGCGCCGTGCAGAAAGCATCCCTGGCGCCGGTCAGCGCTGCCGTATCCCCGGCGACGCGGCCGTACAGGAACAAGGCCGAGCCGAGATTATTCTGCGCGGACGCCCAGTGCTGCGGCATATTCTTGCGGTCCCGCGACGTCGCCACGGCGTTGCACGCCTCTACGGCTCGAAGCAGGATTGCCGGACTGCGGCGTTCGCGGCCAATGACCAAGGCGACTTGGCCCAGGTGCGCCATGGTTTCCGCCCACTCGACGGGTGTGCGGCGCTTGTCGAAAATGTCGAGCGCACTTTCAAACGCAGACAAAGCGCGTTCCAAGGTCTCGATGTCGCCGTTGTCAAAATCAAGTCGATATAGGGCACGGCCCAATCGGTCGTTCAGACTGGCCCAGTCATAGGGAAACAGAGACGGACCAAAAACCGAGATCGCCGTTTCGATATCCTGGATCGAACTCCGCAAGGCGTCCGTGTCGTTGGTACGCTCGGCAATGAATTGGTTCAGCAGAGCTCGGTCGCGATGCGCCATCGCCCATTCAACGGGCGAGCGTTCAGCACTATAGACGCTCAAAGATTGATCGAGCAGCGAGATTGCCGTCCGGGCATCGTCGGCACGGCGTTTATGCAGGGTCGCGTTGGCGTAGATCCGGGCGACCGCGGCGCGATCGTCGGCGCGGGCCACGGGATCGAGCCCCGGTGTTTCGCGCAACAGGGTTTCGCGGGCGTCGGCGATCAGCAGTTCAAGGTCGCGCTTGATGGTCAGCAGCTTGCCCGCCGCCTTGGTGCGGAGCGCCGCCAACAGTGTAGCGTGCAGACGGTGCGCGCCAATACCGTCCGGCGGTTCCGGCAGCGCCATCACGGTGAACCCGTCGCCGATGCGGTAGGCGTCAACGGCGCCGCCTTCGGCGGTGAACATGCGCACCAGCGAGAAGCCACCCTCTATTGGACGCTCGCCCCAGATAAGGACATCGCCGCCATTGTCGGTAAGCCATCGTGTTGCGGCGCGGTGCATATCTAGGATCGCCGTGACCCGGTCGTTTTCCGGCGGCATCGCCAAAGAAGCATTTACGGTCCGCGCCCGAAGGCCCCGGCGCTTGTTTAATTCGTTCATCAGGTGGTGCGACGTTTGCTCGCCACCTTCACCCGACAATGCCGCGATCCGTACGTCGAGCCTGTCGTAGACATCGGCAAATTCGGGTTTCAAAAGCCGGCGCAGTAATCCCGGCTTAAACAACGACGCCGCCGGGTCTTCGGTCAATTGCTCGAAAGACTTCGGCTCGGAGACCGGCACAAGATCCTGACCCGGTTTCGCGGTTGCGCGGGCTGGTTTGACAGTCTTCGCCGCCGGCGCTTCCGAACGACCGAGCAGTTGCATGGCTTGCTGTTTACTAATCTCGTCGGCAATAACGAGGCCGAGCGCCTGGACCGTGTCCGCCATGGCTTGGCCGGACGTGAGTTCCTCGGCACCGACAAGCTGGCCACGGTCGAGCACGGCGACCGGCATCGCCATGCCGTCGCTGTCTTGCATCACTTCGACCGAACCCTGCTGAATCCGGTATGCCACCTCGGGCACGGTGCCCGCGGCGAGCAGAATCTCACCAGCCTTGAACTTCTTCGCTGCCACCCATGTCTCCTCGTCGGACAGACGCCCAGGAGGCCCTATGGTGGGTTTAAAACCTGAAGAAGCGGTTAATAGTCAGGGAACAATCAGGATCAGTTTTCGACGATTTCGTCACGGAGTGCACGGCGAATATCGGTAAACACACCTTCCCAGGCACCATGGCGACGCTGGCGGAACAGCCGCATACTCGGATACCAAGGGCTATCGTCGCGCCCCCTGAGCCAGCGCCAGTCCGGTACGAAAGGCGTCGCGACCCACACCGGCTTGCCCATGGCCCCGGCCAGGTGCGCCAGAGCCGTATCGACGGTGATGACCAAATCTAACTGGGACAGCACCGACGCGCTATCAGCGAAGTCCCGCACTCGTTCGCTGAGATCCGTGACCAACCCCGAACATCCATGCTCGGCGATGTCCTTCACGGCATCGCCTATTTGCAGCGAATAGACGGATAGACCCGGCAAACCGAGTATCTCGATGAAATTTCTGAAGCCGGCAGAGCGGTTCTTGTCGTTACGGTGCGTCGGACGACCGGCCCACGCAATGCCGACCCGCTTGATCCTGCCCAGCGACGGCGGCAATTGGACCGCGTTCGGGTCCAGCGGCGCAACATAAGGAACATCGGCAGGGATGCTGTCGAGACCGGTGCCGAATATGCGCGCCAGCGACATCATCGGAATATAGAAATCGAACTTAGGCGGAGTCTGGCCCCGGTTGAATACTTGCGAGACCCCGTCGACGGACCCCATGAGCCGCGCCAATTCGGGCTGCGCCTCGACAACCACGCGCCCGCCCCGTTCGCGGATCATCGGCAGGTAGCGCGCAAACTGAATCATATCGCCGAAGCCCTGCTCGTGGTGCACCAGCACGGTCTTTCCTTTTAGGTCCGAACCGTCCCACATCGGCTTATCGAAAGTCCTGGGCGGGCTGCGGTCGAGGTTCCAGCGGCTTTCATAGGCATCGAAGCCCTCTTCCAGTCGGCCCATCTCAAGCAGCGTCAGCGCTTTGTCCCACTGGCAATCGACATGCTCGGGGTTCAGTGCCAAGGCTTTGTCCATGCAACTCAGTGCGGCATCGGTCTGACCCAGGTCACGTAGCACGAGACCGAGGTTGTAATAGGCTTCGGTCGAACGCGGCTGTAGGCGCACTGCCTGCTGATGGCTGGCGAGCGCGACGTCGAGGCGCCCCAGTTCACGGAGCGCGTTTCCCATATTGGAATAGACGCCGGAATTATTCGGCTTCAGAACCAATGAACGCCGGTAACACGCGATGGCCGCCTCGAGCTTGCCCAGGTTGCGGAGCGCCACGCCCATGTTGTTGTAGACCTCGGGCTGGCGTGGGTTGAGAAGCAAGGACTTGCCGTAGGCGGCGACCGCGTCCTCTAGCTGGCCGGCGCGGTGCATTTCCGCGGCGCGGTTGAACAAACGGATGGATTCCCGCTCGCGGAGCGCGTGACGCTGCTCTTCGGGCAGAGATCGCCAGAGTTCTAGTTTTTCCGGATCGACGGTATGTGCCCGAGAGCCTTTCGGTGCCGGCGCTTCTTCCGCTGCACGCGGCTTGAGGGTCGCCTTCGCCCGCCGTTTGCGGGGCGCTTTGCCCGTCGTCGCCTGTTTCGCCATCCCACCGTCCCCTTTTACCGCTGTCCCCCAGCGGCGATTGCAAGCATATTGCAAGGGGTCGCGCGCGACCGCAAGGCTACGCTGCAACTAAGGGCAGCGGCTTGATCCTTCATCACTCAGCATCGCCCTTCTCGGACCCGCCTTCGTCCTCTCTGGGTAAGGCACCAGCTTTGTCGGTAGGGGTGGGTTCAACTTCATCGGATGACGGCGGTACGAACGTCTCTGGCCGGTCGTCGGGTGTCGATTCCAAGTAGATCGACGTCGACGGGAAAGCGAAGCTCGTGCCCGCATCCTCGACGATCTCCTTAATCGCATAGGCCAAGCCCTCCTTGGCCTCCAGCCATTCGCCCCAGACAGTCGTGCGTGTAAAGCAATAAACCAGGATATCGATGGACGAATCGTTGAAGCGGTCGATGCGGACGAACGTCGAGGTTTCCGAAGCGTCGACGAAATCCTCGTTCTCATCGATGTACCGCGCGATTTCGTCACGGATCGTCCTCAACTGGTCGATGGTGGTCCGATATTCGACACCGATATGCCAATAGATCCGGCGATACGTCATCTCGGAAAAGTTAGTCACGGCCGTATCCGATAATTGCGCGTTCGGCACCAAGACGGGCGCTTTGTCGAAACGGCGCACCACCGTCGAGCGAAAGCCGATGGCCTCAACGATGCCTTCGACAACACCGTCGACACGTATCCAATCTCCCTTGCGGAAGCGCTTTTCTGCGAGAATCAGGATGCCGGCGATTAAGTTCTTGAAGAGATCCTGTGCGCCGAGCGCAACAGCTACGCCGAGAAGCCCGGCCCCGGCGATGATCGGACCGATCTCGATCCCCCAAATTTGCAGAATGGTCGCGGCACCAATGACGATGACCGCAAAGCGCATGGCCTTGATGATCCAATCAATCAGCTCGCGGCCTAACAGATGTTCCAGGGCCGTAAAGGCATTGGAAAGAGGCTCGACCGCGCGCGCCATCGTCCAGAAGATCACCACGGCGATCAGCGAGCGTGTCACGTTTTGCGCGATCTCATCGACGACACCGTCGAACTGCAGATAGTTTCCGGCGACGAAAATACCGAACACCACCGGCACGGCGCGCAACGGCGGTGCAATCGCATCGACGATTTGGTCATCGACCGACCAATTCGTGCGCTTCGTCAGGCTCCTCAGCCACGCAACGAGGAACCGCGCGATAAGACCCCGCAGAACGAAGAACACGAACAGAATCGCCAACGCCACCAGGATTCGGCCGACATCGATGCCGACAATACCGTCCTGCCAGACTTCCACGACCAATTCCCAAAACTTTTGCAGATCTTGCAACGTCATATGGTGCACTCCCGCGCAAAGGGATAACGAACCTTTGGCGGCAGATCAATCAAAGGGCGGGACAATCCTACCCTGGCGCCAACGCCGCCAATATGTAGAATGCCGCCGTAAAGGTTGGCGGAGGGCGCAATGTCCACGGTTCGATCGCAAATATTCTCCATTTCATCGCTGTTGCTGGGCATGTCTATGCTCCTTGTCGGCAACAGCTTGCAAGGCACGTTGCTGGCTATTCGCGCCGTCGATGAGCAGTTTTCCCAAGCCAGTATCGGTATTATGGCATCGGGATACTTTCTCGGTTTCGTCATCGGCACCCTGGTCACGGCTCATCTGATCGAGCGCGCTGGCCACATTCGCGGGTTCACGGCCCTGGCGTCATTGGCATCGGCGGCGGCTCTCGGCCACATCATCATCATCGATCCGGTCGCATGGACGATTTTCCGGGCGCTCGCCGGAATGTGCTTCGCCGGTATTTATATGGTTATCGAAAGCTGGCTCAACGAACGGGCCACGAACGAGACCCGGGGCCGGGTGCTGGCCTCTTATATGCTCGTCAATCTGTTCTCGCTGACCATCGGCCAGTTCCTGATCGGGGTCGGCGATCCCAACGGGTACGTGCTGTTCTGCCTGGTTTCGATCATCGTCTCTCTGGCAATCATTCCCGTATCGATCACCAAGACTGAAGCGCCAACGCCGCAAAAGCCTAAACCGCTGCCGATCCGCCACCTGTTCCAGATTTCGCCGCTGGGCTTCATCTCGTGCTTGGCTTACGGCGTTGCCATCGGTGCATGGTGGGCATTAGCGCCGGTGTTCGCCTCGAACATCGGCTTGGACAACGATGGCGTGGCGCTGTTCATGGCGATCTCGATTCTAGGCGGCGGCATCATGCAGTGGCCCATCGGCCGAATTTCCGACCGCTTCGACCGCCGCACGGTCCTAACGGCGACTTGTTTCGCGTCCTCTGGCCTATCGATTGTCATCGCCGTCATCGGCCAGTTTGAGCCTGCTTGGCTGTCCGCCGCGGCGATTGTCTTCGGCGCCGCGAGTTTCCCGATCTATACCCTTTCCGTATCGCACGCCAACGACTACGTCGAAGCCGATGAACGTGTAGTCGTCAGCGGTACATTGCTTCTTATATACGGCGCAGGCGCCGTCATCGGCCCCTTAATCGTCGGCCCGTTAATGCAGAATTTCATACCCGGGGCGCTATTCTATCATATCGCCGTTACGTTCGGCTTCGTCGGGCTATATGGGCTATGGCGCATGACCCGCCGGCCAGCCGTGCCTGTCGAAGAACAGACCGCGTTCGTGCCGGCGCCGAACACCACCCCGATGGTCATGGAACTCGATCCGGAATCACCGCCTGCGGATGACGAGGTCAAAGACGAGCCCGCCTGATCAACTCTCGTCTTCGAGACCGGCCTCGTACTTCAAGAGGTCCGTGTCCTCGGCTTCGATCACCCGCTTGGCGATGTCATAAGAGAACCCCGCCCGCGCCAACCGACCCAAATCGCGGTTGCGCCGTGCGTCCAGCGTTTCCGGGTCCTGATCGCCAAACGGCCCTAGCCGCCGCCGCTCGGCCAATTTGACCGCCGCCGCCAAGTCCGGCTCGGCGACCCCTTCTTCTTCGACAAGAACGGCGAGCGCAGATTCGACGTCCGCCTCCTCGACGCCTTGCTGCGCCAGTTTAAATCGGATTCCCCGAAGCGGTGTACCGCGTGTATAGAGCGAGCGCGCCCGCATCGCCGCGAATGCCTTGTCATCCAGGTATCCCAAACGCTCAAACTTCTCGATCACGGCATCCACGAACTTCGCGCCCTCTCCTTCGTCGGTGCCGTGGTGATAGGCAGAGCGTTGCACCCGGGCCATCAGGACTCGGCGCAGGTGCGCCTTGGAGGCGGCGTAGCGGCCGAGATAGTGGAGCGCCGCGTTCTCGATGGAACGTGCCGTCGCCTTCTTCGGTCCACGCCGCCGACGTTTGCCCGGCGCGCGGTCATCGCTTTTGGATTCGGTCATTTAATCGGCTTGTCTTTTTGTGATGGCATGCGACCACTATTATATAGAGACATGCAAGCGGGCAAAGCGAGACCCGTGTGATCCAAGTTCCAACGGTCGGGCCATCCATCCATGCAACCCATGACCAGTAATCCAATCGGTCTCTGGACGCTCTATACGCGTGAGGTCCGCCGTTTCGCGAAAGTCTATACGCAGACCCTCTTGGCGCCGATCGTCACGACGATGCTGTTTCTCGCCGTCTTCACGCTGGCGCTCGGCGGCTTGCGCCCGGACGTACACGGCGTGCCATTCAGCCAGTTTCTGGGACCCGGCCTGGTGATGATGGCGATTGCCCAGAACGCCTTCGCCAACACGTCGAGCAGCATCATGATCTCCAAGATTCAGGGCAACATCGTCGATACGCTGATGCCGCCGCTGACGTCGGCCGAACTGGTCGCCGGATACGCAGGCGGCGGCCTGACCCGCGGCATATGTGTCGGCATCGTCGTCACCGCCGCCATGTCATTCGTCGTCGATATGTCCATCGCCGACATTGCGATGGTGATCTATCACGGGGTCGCAGCGTCGCTGATGCTATCCTTAATCGGTGTCGCCGCTGGTGTGTGGGCGGATAAGTTCGACCACATGCAATCGGTCACGAACTTCGTGATCACCCCGCTGGCGTTCCTGTCCGGCACCTTCTATTCCATCGAGCGGCTGCCCGAGACCTTTCAGATTATCGCCCACTTCAACCCGTTCTTCTACATGATCGACGGGTTCCGGTCCGGCTTCATCGGCCATTCGGATACCGCCCCTTGGATCGGTATCGTGGTCATGGCCGGCACGAACGCGATCCTTTGGTTTCTCTGCCACCGTCTGTTCGAAAGCGGCTACAAGCTGAAATCGTAGGGGATTCGCCTCAAGCGCGGCGGCGACGGGCCTGTAGGGCGAGCAGTTTCTTCTCTTCTTCGGCGCGCTTTTGCAGATCGTCGGTCAACGCTTCCAGTGCCTTGCGGAGCGCGTTGATATCGCGCGACTGGGAAAACTGCGTGTCCTCGAAATTCGAGATGGTGGTGCGGATGGTCTGCAAAGCGTCGCCGACGGCCTTATCCTGCCTATTCAGGCGGCGCATCGTTTCGTTCTCAATCTCATCGACGCGAGCATCGATCAGCTGCTGGCAGCGTTTCGAAATCTCAGTGGCGAAGACGATCGCCCCGATGCCGAAGAAAAGCGAAACCCCGGCGATGAACTGAAAGAAGACGGACATATCCGTTCCTTAATAAACCTCAGGTCTAAAGCTATATCACTTTACGCGCAGATAACTAGGTTCACTAGTGGTCCTATACATAAAAATTTGGAGCGTGTGGAAACTACGTATATTTGTTCAAATTTTATGAAAATTTTCAAAACCAGCTGCTTGTTGACAGCGGATAACGCCATCCCGATACTCCCGGGCTTTCCTGGCCCCCATTATTAAGGAGCGGAACGATGAATACGGCGGTCATGCCGACCTACGCGAGATACGACCTCGCCTTCGATCGTGGCGAAGGTGCGTACCTGTGGGACACGGAAAACCGACGTTACCTGGACTTCGGTGCGGGAATCGCCGTGGCTGGACTCGGCCATTGCCACCCGCACCTCGTCGAAGCGATTCGCGAGCAGGCCGGGAAACTCATGCACACGTCCAACCTGTACCACATCCCAGGCCAGGACCGGCTGGCTGAGCGTCTCGTCGCCAACACCTTTGCCGACGCCGTGTTCTTCAACAACTCGGGCGGCGAAGCGGTGGAAATGGGCGTCAAGATGCTGCGCAAATTCCACAGTGAAAACGGACATCCGGAACGCTACCGGGTCGTCACGGTCGACGGGGCGTTCCACGGCCGCTCGCTCGCCATGATTTCCGCCGGTAAACAAGCCAAGCATATGCAGGGCTTCGGTCCCGAAGTCGACGGCTTTGATCAGGTCGCGTTCGGCAATTTGAACGAGATGAAAGCCGCCATTGGCCCCGAAACTGCCGGCATCCTTGTCGAGCCGGTGCAGGGCGAAGGCGGCATCCGGCCGATGGATGCGGATTATCTGCGCCAACTCCGCAAGATCGCCGATGAATTCGGCATTCTGTTGATGTTCGACGAAGTGCAGACGGGGGTCGGGCGGACCGGCACTCTGTATGCGTATGAGCACAGCGGCGTGGAGCCGGACGTCCTGGCATCGGCCAAGGGTCTCGGCGGCGGCTTTCCGATTGGAGCGACGCTGGCCAATGCGCGGGTCTCTAAGGCGATGACCGCCGGTTCACACGGCTCCACCTTCGGCGGCAATCCGCTCGCCATGGCGGCGGCCAATGCGGTGCTCGACGTGGTACTGGAACCCGGCTTCCTGGCGAACGTCGAGGCACGCGGCAAGCAATTCCGCGCCGGCCTTGATAAACTGGTCTCTACTTACCCGGACATCCTTGAAGATGCGCGCGGCGCCGGCCTGATGCTGGGTGTGAAGTGCAAGATCGCCAACAACGATCTCGTCGTCCGTGCCATGCACGAAGGCCTGCTGACGGTGCCGGCCGGCGACAACGTCGTCCGTTTCGTCCCGCCGATGATCATTACCGAGGCCCAGGTCGACGAAGCCCTCGGTATGCTGGAGCGTGCGCTTGAAAGTCTGAAGGCAGGGGCTGCCTGAGATGTCGGGACCGAAGCATTTTCTGGACATCGACCGGTTTGACGAAGCCACGCTTCGCCGGATCGTCGCGCGTGGCCGCGAACTAAAGACGCTGCGCCGCGACAACTCCGCGCCGAAGCCGTTGGCCGGCCGGACCCTTGTCATGATCTTTGAAAAGCCGTCGACGCGCACCCGCGTGTCGTTTCAGGTCGGCATGCAGGAGTTGGGCGGCAACGTGGTCCTGCTGACGGACAACGAGTCACAGCTCGGCCGCGGCGAGACTGTCGCCGATACGGCACGCGTGCTGTCGCGATATGCCGACGCCATCATGATCCGCACCGACGACCCGGCGAAACTCGCCGAGTTGGAAACACATGCGACGGTGCCGGTCATTAACGGCCTGACCGATTATTCTCACCCGTGCCAGATCATGGCCGACGTGATGACGTTCGAAGAACATCGCGGCGACATCGCCGGACGCACGGTCGCGTGGACCGGCGACGGCAACAACGTCGTTACAAGTTGGGTCCATGCCGCCGTCAAATTCGGCTTCACGCTCAAGATCGCGACACCCGAGGCGCTGCAACTGCAGAATGGCGCCGTTGAATGGGCCACGGAGGCAGGAGCCAAAGTGCTGGTCACGGAAGACCCGGCCGAAGCCGTCAGTGGCGCCGACCTGGTCGTCACAGATACTTGGGTCTCCATGGGCGACGAGGATGCCGGCACCCGCCACAACATGCTGGTGCCGTACCGCGTCGATGCCACCATGATGGCGCGCGCCTCGGCGGACGCCCTGTTCATGCATTGCCTGCCGGCACACCGCGGCGACGAAGTTACCGACGAGGTCATCGACGGCACGCAATCGGTGGTTTGGGACGAAGCCGAGAATCGTCTGCATATCCAAAAAGCGATCCTGGACTGGTGTCTGAACTGAGGGCGCACGATCAGGCGCCGAAATTAGGTAAGAGCGCCATTCTGACATTGGACAAGATCGCAGCTGCCGCAT
Source organism: Rhodospirillales bacterium (assembly GCA_965216765.1). Taxonomy (GTDB): domain Bacteria; phylum Pseudomonadota; class Alphaproteobacteria; order Rhodospirillales; family Casp-alpha2; genus UBA4479. The sequence goes on along the minus strand of OZ244199.1, from coordinate 2,841,861 downwards.
GGCCAGCGGCGTTCAGCAAAGACATGGACGGGTGGGTCCTGCGTCATTCGGGCGGAATCAGCCGCCGCGCCGACTCGGTCGCACCGTTCGCCGTCCATGGCGCCATGCCGGTTTTGAGTGCGCGCCTGGACGCGATCGAGGCCGCCTACCGCGCCAACGACACGCCACCCCGGTTTCAGATCAGCCCCGCTGCCGCCCCGGATGGCCTGGACGGCGTTCTCGCCCAGCGCGGCTATGAGATCGAAGCACCGGTCTATCTGATGATATGTGACGCCGCCGACAAAGAGCCCCCGACTATGAGCGGTCTCGAATTGGCTTACGAGGCCGGCACGGCTTGGTGGGATATTTACAAGAAAGGCTTCGGCCGGGACGCCAGCAGCATCGTCGCCGGATCACGGGAGAGGCCGGTGTTTGCGCAGATTGCCGGAGAGAGCGACCAACCCATCGCCATTGGCCTCGCCGTCGAAGGCGGCAGCTACCTTGGCATCTTCTCCATGTTTACCGAACCGGAGGCGCGCAGACGCGGGTTTGGGCGCACAATCATTGACGCTTTTGCGGCGCATGCCATCGCAAACGGCCGCTCGACACTCTATCTTCAAGTGGAACAGAAGAACGAAGCAGCGATCCGCCTCTATGCGCGGTTGGGATTCGAGATCGCCTACAGCTATCATTACAGGACGCTATGGACAGAGACATGAACACCGAAGACGCATCGGGCCAGTGGCTCGGCGACATCGTGCAGACATTTGAAATTGAGGGGCTCGACGTCAGAGGGCGGCTGGTCCGCCTCGACGCGACGACCGCCCGCGCCGTCGATGGACACGGCTATCCGCCGGTTATAGGTAAGCTCGTCTGCGAAACCATGGTTCTGGCTGCCGTGCTCGGCAGTGCGCTCAAGTACGACGGCGTCTTCACGCTGCAGATTCAAGGGGCCGGACCCGTCGGGTTGGTGATGGCGGACATGACATCTGCCGGCGACATGCGTGCCTATTGCAAGATCAAGGACGGCGCGCAGCTGCCCGGAGATGATGATGTCAACGTATCGCAGCTTTTGGGCAACGGACATATGGCGTTCACCGTCGACCAGGGGCCGGAGACGGACCGATATCAGGGCATCACCGAACTGGGCGGCACGACGCTGTCGGAATGCGCCGAGACCTATTTCCGCCAATCGGAGCAATTGGATACCGCCATCGTCATCGTTTCGGATCACGGTGCGGACGGCCGCGCGCCCAGGGGCGCCGCCCTGATGGTGCAGCGCCTACCAGGCGCCGCAACGGACGATGACGAGCCCTGGCGCCGCGCATCGGTTCTGATGCAGTCCATCACGGCGGAAGAGTTGTTGGATCCTGTCCTATCGCCGGACGATCTTTTGTTCCGGCTTTATCACGAAGACGGCGTGCGGATGTTCGACAGACGCCCGGTCCGGCATGGTTGCCGCTGCTCCGAAGAGCGTGTTCAACGCACGCTGACCTCTTTTCCCAAGGAAGAAGTCGCGTCCATGGCCGAAGACGGTCGCATTACCGTCACTTGCGAGTTCTGCAGGACTGACTACGTATATAGTCTGGACGATCTTGATTCGCTGTTCGCCGGGAGCGGCGAACAGCCAGGACAGGAATGACATCGATGCAAAAAATAGCGCACATTTTGACCCCGACGTTTCGGCACATTGCCGCGCTCATCGTATTGACGGCCGGTCTGACGGCATGCGCGACCCCCGAGCGGCCGCAGTTCCCGGAGTTGCGCTTTACGCATCTGGACCCCATCACGCTGGGAGTCGCAAATATCGAAATCGTTGAGGCCGGTGGCGATAGCCTGACCGGCAACCACGTCGAAAACCGGATGCCGCGCCCACCGTCGCAGGCGATGCGTAACTGGGCACAGGATCGCCTGAAGGCCAACGGCGTTTCCGGCACGGCGATATTCACCATCGAGGAAGCCTCCGTCGTTGGCGCCGATCTGGCCACGACGCCGGGCATCAAGGGCGCCTTCACTAACGACCAGGCCGAGCGCTACCAATTGCGAATCAGGGCGACGCTTAAACTTGAAGGTGTGCCGCGCGTGAATCAGGCCTTTGCCGATACGTCCGTTGACCGCTCGCAGACCGTCGCCGAGAACGCCACCATCAACGACCGCGAACAGATCTGGTTCGACATTACGGAATCGTCGATGCAGGAGTTCAACCGGGCGATGGAAGCTTCGATCCGCAAACACCTCGCGGATTTCGTCCGCTAAGCATCAACTAAATTCGCGGGGCGCCTCGGCGTTCGCGATATCCAGTTCGAACCCGGTTTCCTTTCGCACCGCCTTTTCGGCGGCTGTGATGTGCTGGCGGCCTCTAGATAGCTCCCGCCAGAGGTCCTGGCCGACCGGGTGCAGCGCCGGATCTACGGCGGCCCGCAGCGAATGAACCCAAACCTGCAGACCGAGCGCGTCCTGCTGGCGTTTTTCGCGGGTCAAGACGTTCACCGCCTTGGCCAACTCGTGCTGATACATGGGCTGCGCCTTTGCCAACTGGGTCAGATCGTTTAGCCCCGCCCCCGTCTCGATCAGCTTGTTGCGGTGATGGATAGCGATCGCGAGCACTAATCCCACATCTCCGTCGCGGAGGCTTCGCAGATGCTGGATCAGCGTTTTGGCTTCCTGCGCATAGCGTTTGGACGCCCATCCTTTGAACAACGCTTGTAGCACGTTACGGACGCCAGAAGTTGCGGCTGAACAGCACGATGACGGTGAACAGTTCCAGCCTGCCGAGGATCATGCCGACAGCCATCAGCCACTTGGCGGCATCCGGGAACGTGGCAAAGGTGCCGACCGGGCCGGCGATGGGGCCAAGCGCCGGGCCGACGTTGGCGATGGAAGTGGCGGCACTCGAGAATGCCGTCATGAAATCCAACCCGAGCAGCGACAACCCCAACGCCAGCGCCGTGAAGGTCAGGAACCACATAAAAAAGAACGACAGCACTGAAATAATAATATCCTGCGACACCGGCCGGCGGTCGAAGTAGGGGATAAACACGCCGTGCGGCTGCATCAGATGCATGATCTGCGTTCGCGCGGCGGCATACAGCACCTGAAAACGGAAAACCTTGATCCCGCACGTGGTCGACCCCGCACAGCCGCCGATAAACATGATGAAGAAGAACAGCGCCGGCGAGAAGCTGCCCCAGACGCCATAGTCATCGGTGGCATAGCCGGTACCGGTAATGACCGAGATGATATTGAAGGTCGCGAGCCTAAGAGCATGCAGCGGATCCTTGCCAACCTCCAGGACGAGCCAAATCGTCGTCACCGTAATCAGCATCGCCACGAACACCATGAACCACTTCGCCTGACTGTCCTTGAACAGCGCCGATCCCCTGCCCTGTAGAATTTTCAGGTAAAGAATGAACGGTAGCGCGCCGATGAACATGCCGGCGCTAGCGATATAATCCACAGCCGCCGAGCTGAAATGCGACAGCGATGCGTCATGCGTCGAAAAGCCACCGGTGGCAATCGTCGTCATGGCATGCGCGACCGAATCGAGGCCGTTCAGACCGGCCATCCAATAAAGGCCCGACCAAATAATAGTTAAACCCAGATAGATGATCGAAATCGCCGATGCGATCTGCGCCGCGCGCGGCATGGCCTTATCCGACTGGTCGGAACTTTCCATACGAAACAACTGCATACCACCGACCTGCAACATCGGCAGGACGGCGATGCCCATGACGATGATACCGATCCCGCCGAGCCACTGCAGCAGTGCGCGCCACAACAGAATACCGGGCGGTGCATTATCGAGGCCGACGATAACCGTGGAGCCTGTGGTCGTGATCCCAGACATGGCTTCGAAAAAGGCGTCTGTAAAGGACATGTCGAGGGCGGAATAGACGAATGGCAAGCTGGCGAACAGCGTCAGCGCCAGCCAGCTGAGGCTGGTGATCAAAAAGGCATGGCGGATAGTCAGCTTGATACTCCGCGCGCGCGACGTCAGCGCCATGGTCACGCCGACGAACAACGTCGTCGCGGATGCCGCCGCAAAAACCTGCCAATCCCTGTGGCCCAGCATAAAGTCGACGACGGCGGGAATGACCATGACAACCGCCAACGTCGCCAAAAGGATGCCGACGACGAAGATCGCCGGACGAAAATCCATCATATTAGCGGCCCCTCGCCTGCCCTGTTCGAGCTTCCAGGAACACTCAAGCCCGGCGACCGCCTAGGGTCAAGAGACGACGAAAATTAAGAAAACGGCCTTTACAGGCGTTACGAGAAGTTACCGCCGCCTTGGCCGACCATCGCCAGGAACTCACGACGGGTCGACGGGTCGTCGCGGAAGGCGCCGAGCATACGGCTGGTCACCAGATTGACGCCCGGTTTGTGCACGCCGCGCATGGTCATGCACTGGTGTGCCGCTTCGACGATAACCGCGACACCGCGCGGTTCCAGCACCTCATCGATGGTGTTAGCAATCTGCGCTGTGAGTTTTTCTTGAATTTGCAAACGCTTGCTGAAGGCTTCGACGACGCGCGCCAGCTTGGAGATACCGACAACACGGCGGTTCGGAAGGTACGCGACATGGGCGCGGCCGATGAACGGCACCATGTGGTGTTCGCAATGGCTTTCGACACGAATGTCCTTGAGCAGAACGATCTCGTCATAGCCGTCTGTTTCCTCGAAGGTTTTCTCCAAGAACTCGCGGGCAACGACGTCGTAGCCGTTGAAAAATTCTTCATAGGCGCGGATAACCCGGGACGGCGTTTCCAGAAGGCCTTCGCGCGAAGGGTCATCACCAGCCCAGCGAATCAGCGTCCGGACGGCGTCTTCGGCCTCGTCGCGACTCGGCCGTTCAACGATACGTGCCTCATCCAGCGGCGGCGCTGAATGGCTGTGGCGCCGCTTCTTTTCCGAGATCAGGCTTAGCGGATTTTTTTGATCTGTCACGATGCTTCCTCGTCTCTTTGCCCGCCCCGGAACATAGCGGCTTTTACCGCTGGGCGCACGCCCGTAATTCCGAGTGTTTCAGTCAGGTTTACGGTGCAATCGCGCTTTCGGATCATCGTCGGCCGCGCGTCCGATACTGTTTCTTAGTGAACCGCGCCGCGCGTACCCGGTTGATCCAGGGAAAACGTCGGGACACGGACGGCAAAGCGGTTACCGGCGGAATCGACGACCTGAAAGATGCCCGCCATAAACCCGCTCGATGTTTCGAGCGGCGTGCCGCTGGAATACTGGTAGGAATCACCCGGCCGCAGAACCGGCTTTTCGCCAACGACACCGTCGCCGATCACTTCGTGAACGCGGCCGTGCGCATCGGTGATGCGCCAGCGCCGAGTCAGCAATTGCACGGTTTCCTGTCCCTGATTGATCATCCGTACCTGATAGGCCCAGACGAAACGCCCGTCTTCGGGATCGGATTGCTCACTCAGGTACGCGGGCGTCACCTGGATCAGAATGCCATCCGTCATTTCTTCGAAGACCGGCAAATCGGCCATGTTCTACTCCGTATCAGTCGCTACCGGCGAGGCGCTTAGAGTGCTACCGCCGTCGCGGCATTTAGCAATAAGCGCCTCGCCTTGTCCAGCGACCCAACGGCTTGTCAGATCTCGCCACCAGGACCGATGATAATCTCGACGCGGCGATTGAGATCATTCCGCTCGCCGTCCGGCGTCACCGTCGTCGGATAGGTCTCGCCAAAACCGATGGTGCTGATCCTAGAGGCCGGCACACCACGAGCAATCAGCAGTTTTTCGATCTGCTTGGCGCGCATTTCCGAGATGCGCAAGTTCGTTCGGGCGCTGCCGTAGCGGTCGGTATGACCACCGAGAACGATGCGCGTTCGGTTGTCGGCAAGCGCCGCCTGGGCGGCGGCATCGAGCACAGCATTCGCGCCGGCGGACGGCTCGCTACTGCCCAACGGAAAATTAACCGTGTAATTCCGAAGCGGAATCGTCGCACCGGCGACGCCGGCAGCCTTTAGCGCGACTGCCGCCTCGACGGCATAGTCGCGATAGCCGTCACGACACAACGCGATATGTTGCGCCTGATTGCCTTCGGCAGCCTGTTCGGCCCAGCAATCCAGCCGCGCCAATGCTTGCCCGGTCGCTTGCGGCGCAATCCGGTCGGCACCGACGGCCATCAAAACCGCCAACTGGTTATAGGCGGCTTCGACCTCTGCCCGCGTGGCTTGATCAGCGATCTTCCGGGTGATGCCCGGCACCGGCAACTTGCCGTGCGCGGCTTCGATGGCTTTTTGGGAATAAACGGACGCCGACTCGCGATCCTTCATCACCTCGGACTCGAAATAGGCGAGACGTTTATATTCCCGCGCCGCTTCCGCGGTCGCATCGCGTCCGGTGATATCCAGGGATTTGGCGGCGTCTACCTCAGGCTGCGCACACGACGCGGTCACGACGGCGGCGAGCGCCAAGGGCGTTACGATATTTAGGTGTTTGGTCATCTGGCTCCTCCGTCCATGACATTTCATAGGCAGAGAATCACCGCTCAATTCGGCACGCGGATGGCAAAACCGGAAATATTCGAGGTCATTTTATGGCAAAACCCGCCACAAACATTACTCGGCAGCCGTTAGTATTACTCAGCTGCCGTTGCCCGCACTTCCGGCAAAGTCATCCGAATAGGGACTATCGCCTGACCTGATTTGGCTTTCTCGGCCTCGGGCATGACATCCATGTTCGGCCAGAACCCGGTTTCCAGACAGGACGCATAGCCTTCGGGTAAACCGGCAGCGCGCATCGCCTGGGCGGCGGCGGCATGATCGTATGAGAGCGGCAGAACCTCGATCTCGATCGTGTTCCCTGCGGGCGTCAACACCGCGAACCAGACCCGCGGCGTGCCGTCATTGGCCGGCATGCCGACAACCCCGGCATTGAGCCAAAGACGATCACATAGCATCTGTGCGAAAGGCACGCCCGAATGTCCGCCGATCACGGCGTCCACGCCGAGGGTATCGAGCCCGTTTCGTTTCGGAACATCATCTCCCATCTCAAAGACAAACTCATTGATGGTCTCGGCGCTGCCGTGAATGACGGCAAAGCGCCGACCGCACATTTCGAAAGCGACACGCCGGGGCGTCCCCCGCATCCAGGCCCGCATTTCGGGAGTCAGCGAGGCGTCGGCATAGGCGTACCATTGCCGCGACAGGACGTCACAAGCCGTTCCCTCATCGAAGCCACAGCCGCAATCGTCGGCGCCGGCACCGAAGCTCTCTTCGCAGTTTCCCATCACGGTGACGCAGCCCCAGTTCATGATCAGCGAAGTGGTCTCGCCAGGCTCTGCCGCATAGGCGACGACGTCTCCGGTGCAAATGACATTTCTTGCCGGGATATCCCGTGCTTCCGCTTCGGCCTTAATTGCGGTGGTCGCGCGGAGGTTCGAATAAGGTCCGCCGAAGACCAGCAGCGGCGCTTCGATCCGGCCGAGGTCGAGACTATCCGTCACCGGTCAATCCGGACTGCACGACGCACCGCCGAGCACGCAGAAACGTGCACAATGCGGATGGTTGAGTTGCACTTCGCCGACGCTTTCGGCCAGCGTCTGGCCCATTTCGAACGCCGGGTCATAAGGCAACAAGGTGCACGGCACCACGGCGGGGGCGTCCGCCCCCTTGCGTTTTACGACCATGCGGGATGTCGCGCACATCATGCTGTCCGGCGAAATGTCCAGAATGCCCCAGCAATTGGTGGTGATCTCAGGGACGTCGATCTCGGCGTCCATTTCCGGGAACAGGACGAGTTGCGACGGATCGGCGGCATCGATGCCGATCTCTTCTTTCTCGAACAGTGCGGCATAACCAGCGCGGGATGCCACTTCGTCCTCGTTCCACATGGTGCGACCAGCGGCGGCCAGACCGCACGGCTGATCGGATAGCCAGTGCAGCCCTTCGATCATCGGCGCCCAACTGACGGCACCTCGGATTTCTTCGTGCTGGACCTGGGTAAAATGATCGATGGAGACACGCAGCATTACCCGTCCCGGGTAGCGCGCGAGAATATCGGCCAAGGCTTGGCGCTTGTTCAGCATCGGCCTCATCGCGTTGGTCAGCACCAGCACATGAAAGCCGAACGCGCAGGCAAGGTCGATCATCGCGATCATGTCCGGGTTCATGAAAGGCTCACCGCCGGTGAAGGCGATTTCCTCGACATTCAAACCGGTGTCGCGAATCTCGTTAAGATACGGTTCGAATTCGCCAAGCGTGAGGTATGCCAGCGCGTCGTTCTTCGGCGACGAGTCCATATAGCAATTGACGCAGGTAATATTGCAGAGGCTGCCGGTATTGAACCAGAGAGTACGCAACCGTTTTAGCGCCACGGCGGCGCGTTGCTCGCCGTTTGCCGTCACAAACGGATCGCGGAACTTTCGGGGGTCGAGGGCGACAGACGTATCTGGCATGCGGCGCTGCCTTCCTTCATTCAAACACTAAGGATGGCGTAGAGCGCTTTTTGCCTCAACTCAAATAAACGGTTCGTGAAGACGGGTTGTGCTGATTATTCCGCAGCATCAACCGCCGGTGACAGCGATGGAAAGAGGCGGGCAGCATTCTCGGCCACCGTCAGAAGTTCCTCGCGTGTTGCACCGGAAGCCGCCTGCACGGCCATGCCGTTGGCGATCGCCGAGAGAAGCAAAGCCATTGCGGCCGGATCGGATTCCGGCGACATTCTCCCAGCTGCTTTTTCTTCGGAAAAGCGCGCCTCGATCTTATCGTGGTAGCGTGCGCGAATTTTCGCTAATTCCTGGCGCACTGGTTCGTTCTCATCCTTGCCGCTGAGCGCGCCCTGCACTGACAGGCAACCGACGGGGTTGCCGGGCTCCGTCATCATTTCCGCAGCGCGACGCAACAAATGCCGCACCACCGAGCGGGCATCCGGCTCCGCGAAACCTTCCTCGAAAATAGCGTCCTTGATAGAGGTGTAACGCGCCAGCGCTTGGCGAAAGAGGTCTTCCTTGTTGCCGAATGCGGCATACATACTGGGCCGATTGATGCCCATGGCTTCGGTCAGAACCTTCAGTGACGCGCCTTCGTAACCGTATCGCCAAAACACGTCGAGTGCCTTGTCCAGCACCTCTTCCTCACAGAATGTGCGCGGGCGAACCATTGGATAATTTCCTCTTTATTGATTTATGTACCTTTCGGTATAATAAGTTCTTGACGATTCCAAGTCCAGGGTTATTATGTACCGTACAGTACATTATTGCTGATGGAGCACTACCGATGTCGGACGATCTTAAACCGGGCCAGCGGTCCCGGGTATTTTTTTGGCTAGCGGGCATTGCCGTGGCCGGCGGCATCGCCGCGGTCGCGGTGACGACCTACCGCGCCGGCGATGCAGCTTCGCCGGCACCCACGGCGCCGCAAGCGACCCCGGTCTCGGTTGCCACCGTCGAAACCCAGGACGTCATGCGTTGGCAGGAATTCTCCGGCCGGCTGGAAGCGGTCGAGCGTGTGGACATCCGCTCGCGCGTCGCCGGTCAGGTTCTGGATGTTCCTTTCCGTGAAGGATCTCTCGTGGACGAAGGCGATCTGTTGGTGCTGATCGATCCCGCGCCCTTCGAAGCCGAAGTCGCGCGTGCCGAGGCTCAGGTCGCTTCAGCACGGACCCGTCTGGCCTTCACCAAGAAAGAGAACGAACGTGCGGTGAAACTCGCCGATACCGGCACTGTGCCGGTGCGCGAAAAGGATAGTCGTGCAAACGACTATCGCGAGGCACAGGCTGCGCTGCGCGCCGCTGAGGCACAACTCAAAACGGCCATCCTCAATCTCGGATACACCGAGATCCGCGCCCCCGTATCGGGCCGTGTCGGAAAGGCGTTGATTACCGAAGGCAACCTCGTCGCCGCAGGTGCCGGCGCGCCGGTTTTGACGACATTGGTATCGATTGATCCGATTTATGCGACCTTCGATGTCGACGAAAAGATCGTTATGCAGGCACTGCACGATCTGAAATCGACAGGCGACGGCAGCCTCGATGTCGGCCGTATTCCTGTCGAGATGGAAGGCGTCGTTGCCGGTGCTGATACCGTGCACGGCCAGTTGCAGATGATCGACAACGTGGTCGATGCCGCCAGCGGCACGATCCGTGTGCGCGCCGTTTTTCCCAACCCGGACGGCATGCTGATTCCCGGCCAGTTCGCGCGCTTACGCATGGGCCAAGCTAATTCGTCACCACTGTTGCTGATTACCGAACGCGCCGTTGCCAATGACCAGGACCGCCGCTACGTGCTCGTCGTCGATGACGAGAACAAGGCGCAGTACCGGGAAGTCACGCTGGGTGCCGAGGTCGGTCAACTGCGGATCGTCACCAGCGGCCTCAAGAGCGGCGAACGCATCATCGTCAGCGGTCTCCAGCGGGTGCGCCCCGGCGCCCCGGTGCAACCCGAAATGACCGGCATGACGCCGGGTTCGGGCCCGGCACCGGACGCAAGCGCTGAAACCGCCGAACGCTGAGCAACCATACAGCTAGCGGAGCAATCCCGTGAACATCTCTAAATTCTTCATCGACCGGCCGGTGTTTGCCGGCGTTCTGTCGATCATGATTTTCGTCGCCGGCTTGTTGTCGCTTCGGGTCCTGCCAATCTCGGAATATCCGAACGTGGTGCCGCCGACCGTGGTCGTGAATGCCAAGTACCCGGGCGCCAACCCCGCCGTCATCGCCGCGACCGTCGCAACGCCGCTGGAAGAAGCGGTAAACGGCGTCGAAGACATGCTTTATATGTCGAGCCAGGCGACCACTGACGGCAACCTGAACCTGACCATCACCTTCAAGCTCGGCACCGATCCCGACCGCGCCCAGCAACTGGTGCAGAACCGCGTCTCGCAGGCGGAGCCCCGCCTGCCCGAGGAGACACGGCGTCTCGGCATCACCACGATCAAAAGCTCGCCCGACCTCACCATGGTCGTGCACCTGCTGTCGCCGAACGACCGCTACGACATGACGTATCTGCGCAACTATGCCGTCCTAAATATCAAGGACCGCTTGGCGCGGCTGCCGGGCATCGGTCAAGTGCAGTTGTTCGGTTCCGGCGATTACGCCATGCGTGTGTGGCTGGATCCGCAAAAGGTCGCCGAGCGCAGCTTGTCCGCGGGCGCCGTGGTGCAGGCGATCCGTGAGCAGAACATCCAGGCCGCCGCGGGTGTCGTCGGAGCGTCGCCGAGCCAGCCGGGCGTCGACTTGCAGTTACCGATCAATGCCCAGGGCCGCCTTAGCACGGTCGAAGAATTCGGCAATATCATTGTAAAGACCGCACCGGACGGTGCCGTCACGCGTCTGCGTGATCTGGGCCGGATCGAACTAGGGGCGGCGGAGTACGCGCTTCGCTCTTTGCTCGACGGCAAGTCCGCCGTCGCCATTCCTATTTCCCAGGCACCCGGCTCCAACGCCATTCAAATTTCCGACGACGTCCGCGCGACCATGGAAGAATTGAAGAGCTACATGCCGGAAGGGGTCGACTACGAAATCGTCTATGACCCGACGCAATTTGTCCGCGCCTCGATCAAGTCCGTCATTCACACCCTGTTCGAAGCGGTCGGTCTGGTCGTGCTGGTTGTTATCCTGTTCCTACAGACTTGGCGCGCATCGATCATTCCACTTCTGGCGGTGCCGGTCTCCATCGTCGGCACGTTCGCGGTGATGCACCTTCTGGGCGTCTCCATCAACGCGCTCTCTCTGTTCGGCCTGGTGCTGGCGATCGGCATCGTCGTCGATGACGCCATCGTCGTGGTCGAGAACGTGGAACGGAACATCGAAGAGGGGCTAAGCCCCAAACAAGCGACCTACCGCGCCATGCGGGAGGTTTCGGGTCCGATCATCGCCATCGCCCTCGTGCTGGTCGCGGTGTTCGTACCGCTGGCATTCGTCAGTGGACTGTCGGGCCGCTTTTACGAACAATTCGCGCTGACCATCGCGATCTCAACCGTCATCTCGGCCATCAACTCGCTTACTCTGTCACCGGCACTCGCTGCTTTGCTGCTGAAGGGACATGACGCGCCGAAGGATCCGCTTACCCGCGGCATGGATTTCGCCTTCGGCTGGCTGTTCCGCGGTTTCAACCGCGCCTTCGGCAGCGGCTCCAAGGCCTACGGCAAAAGCGTGCAGGGCGTCCTGTCCCGCAAAGCCATAATGATGAGCATCTATTTGGTGCTTCTAGGCGTTGTGTACGGCTTGTTCCAGACGGTCCCCGGCGGCTTCGTGCCGCAGCAAGATAAGCAGTACCTGATCGGCTTCGCACAGTTACCGGACGGCGCCACCCTTGACCGTACCGAAGACGTAGTCAGGCAGATGAGTGAGATCACCATAGCCGATCCGGGTGTCGAGCACGCCGTCGCCTTTCCAGGCCTTTCGATCTCCGGATTCTCAAACAGCTCAAGCGCAGGTATCGTCTTTGCGACCCTAAAGCCCTTCGAAGACCGCACCGACCCGAGCTTGAGTGCGGGCGCTATCGCCGGACGGCTTAACCGAAACTTCGCGGGGCTCAAGGATGCCTATGCCGTGATCTTCCCGCCGCCGCCGATCCTCGGCCTCGGCACTACGGGCGGATTCAAACTGCAGGTGGAAGACCGCGCTTCGCACGGCTACGAAGCGCTGGACGCGACGGTGAAGGGTTTCCTCGCCAAAGCCAATGCACGCCCTGAACTGGCCAACCTATTCACCGGCTTCCAAGTCAACGTGCCTCAACTCTATGCCGACGTCGACCGCACCAAGGCACAGCAGTTGGGCGTTTCCGTTTCCGACGTGTTCGATACCCTACAGATCTATCTGGGAAGTCTGTACGTGAACGACTTCAACCGTTTTGGACGCACCTATTCGGTTCGCGTACAGGCAGACGCGCCGTTCCGGGCGCGGGCTGAGGACATCGGCAATCTGAAAGTGCGCTCCAAGAGCGGCGAGATGATCCCGCTATCGGCGCTCCTCAACGTAAAGCCGGATGTCGGCCCGGAGCGGGCTATGCGCTACAACGGCTTTCTCGCCGCCGACGTCAGCGGCGGACCGGCGCCGGGCTATTCCTCGGGCGAAGCCCAAGCCGCGGTCGAAGAAGTCGCCGCCGAAACGCTGCCCAAGGGTTTCTCGTTCGAATGGACGGACCTGACCTATCAGCAGATCCTCGCCGGCAACTCGTCCATCATCGTTTTCCCGCTGGCGATCCTGCTGGTGTTCCTAGTGCTTGCCGCACAGTACGAAAGCCTGACCCTGCCGCTGGCGATCATCATGATTGTGCCGATGAGCCTGCTGGCGGCACTGACCGGCGTCTGGCTAACCGGTGGCGACAACAACATCTTTACGCAGATCGGCCTGATCGTGCTGGTCGGGCTGTCGGCGAAGAACGCCATCCTGATTGTCGAGTTCGCCCGCGAGTTGGAATTCACCGGCAAGTCGCCCTATGACGCTGCCATCGAGGCCAGCAAACTGCGGCTGCGACCGATCCTGATGACGTCGATGGCCTTTATCATGGGCGTGGTGCCGCTGGTGCTGGCCTCCGGCGCCGGGGCCGAAATGCGCCACGCCATGGGCGTCGCCGTGTTCTCGGGCATGATCGGCGTCACCGCGTTCGGCATCTTCCTGACACCGGTGTTCTATGTCCTGATCCGCGCGCTCGCGGGCAACCGGCCGTTGACCAAACCGCACGACGGCTCGCACGGCACCTTCGCCGCCGACGACGCGCCGAAAGCGGAACAACCCGCCGAGTAAACGGACGAAACACCGCTGCAAGATACCGTCAGCCGCTACATGGAGCGCACGACCTGTATCAGCGAACGGCCGGTCTAAGCAAAGCGCTTGCATCAGATACGCCGCCGCCTCTAAAAGATTGCGCGCGCGGGTGTAGCTCAATGGTAGAGCAGAAGCTTCCCAAACTCTATTTAGTATGATAAGTTGTATTCTTAAATAGATTCTCTCTCGTATAACCTATTGTATTTAAACGATTGTGTTAACTTTTATGATTACTTTCTTATAAATAATAGACCAGAAACAAAACATCATTTCGTGCTGAAATTGGCGTTCTTTTGACGCTACATTGAAAGTGGTCCAAAAATGAGAAATGAAAATCGTATTACCCTTGAAAAGGGTGTCGTTATTTTCCGCGAAAAGTATCGCGCTGGACATCCATCGGCGGGGAAACTCAACCCCGTTTGGCATTACAAAATCAAACTTGCGCGTGGCACCCCCGCCGCAAAACGCTCAACAGGCGAGACCCGTCAGGACCGTGCCGCATCGGTTGCGCTGGCCAAGCGAGATGAGCTACGCGGCCTCAAGAGTATGGGTATCAGCACGGATGTTATTTCGTTCAAGGAAGTGACTTGGCGATACATTAAGTCGCTTGAGAAAGACAATGAGGCTGACAATGAAACGCGCGCTGGTTGCTCGGATGAGAAGCTTCGTTTTTATACAAAGACGGTTGATAAGCAGCTCAACCCGTTCTTCAAAGAGCGCGGCATAGCAACGATAACAGGCAGAGACTTAGACCAATACAAAAGCAAGAGACAGAACGATACTAATTTGCGCAAACAAATGGTAAAGACGGACACAGAAGCGACGTTAAGGCCCAAGCGCATTTCTAAGAGCCATCTATCACACGAAATGTCGGTTTTGCGGGGCATCTTTCGGTATGCCGTGTCGCAAGGCTTTATCAATCTTGTGCCGCCATTCCCGAAGCTGGACGGCGAAAGTAGCGACTACAAAAAGGGCCTCACGAAAAAGGAATGGCAAAAGCTACACGATTACATCGTGAATGATTTTGTGGCCGAATTGGACGGGATGCGGGGAAATTCCGTTCCCCAATACTATAGGCAATCGTTTGTTGATTTTTTCCGCGTGAAGGTCTGGACCGGAATGCGCAAGACGGAAATCCTCAAGCTCAAATGGAAAGACTTCACTCACCGGATTGAGGACGGTGAGGAGTTTCCATTCCTGACGGTAAGGGCAGAAGAAAAGGGCGCGCGAAAGACGCGCAACCCGAGGACGTTCAAGATTTCAGATAGGGTTGCGGCACTACTCGATGACCGCCGCACGAGGGTCCATTATCCAGCGGATGAGGACTACATTTTCGCCCACCCCAAGACCGCAAACTTGCGGTGGTCGGGCCGGAACATTGCAGAGGTTAGAAACACCTTTGAAAAGGCCTTGGACGCTTGCGGCTTGCTCTACGATGAGGACGGCAAGAAGCGGACCCCTTACATTGGCCGACACACTCACGCGCACCTAGCGCGGCAACGCGGCAAACCTCTGGACGACATTGCCGCCGACATTGGAAACCTACCGACCACCGCTGAACGATTTTACATCCGACGAGACGAAGTCTCGCGGCCTGGACAAGCTATTGACGTCGATGGCGACAACTAGCTGGGCCTCCCCTCTACCCATTGCGCCGAACGTCGTAACTGTGGAAATTGCAGGAAGCACTTTTGAATGCGCATTTGCGTTTGACGTCTAGACGTCAAACGCTTACCTTCGAGAAGAAGGGAGCTTTCAAATGAGCCGTCATTCGCCAGGCAGTGTCCGGGACGCGGTGGTCGAATTTTTGACATCCGCAAGCGATGCATCAATCCAAGAAATTCAGTCCGCTGTTGAGCAACGGATTGGAGATGTGGCCGCATCGTCAGTGAGGTCTTATCTCAACTTGAATGTGCCAGATTTGTTCGTGCGCGTATCAAGAGGACGATACCGTCTCGCAAAGAAGGTCAACGGCCACTCGCCTATTGTTGCCGAGCCGGCATGCTATCAACACGGCCTAGCAACGCTTGTGCATTGCGATTGCTTTGAGTGGTTACGTGCGCAGCCATCGCAATCTATTGAAGCCGTCGTGACTGATCCTCCCTATGGGCTTGTGGAATACACTTCCAAAGAGCAGGTCAAATTGCGAAATGGGAAAGGTGGCGTATGGCGAATACCCCCATCTTTTGACGGCCACCAAAGAGCTCCGCTCCCGCGCTTTACTATTTTGACAGATGACGACCGCGCGGCGCTCCGCCTGTTCTTTATCGACTTTGGCCGGTTGCTTGCGCGTGTCGTTGTTCCTGGCGCAAACATTCTTGTCGCATCAAACCCGTTGCTTGCACATTTGGTTGCCTCTTCAATGAGTGAAAGCGGGTTAGAGATGCGTGGGTATTTGACCCGACTTGTTATGACAATGCGCGGCGGGGATCGCCCCAAGAACGCGCACGAGGAATTTGCCGATGTCAGTGTAATGCCTCGGTCTATGCACGAGCCTTGGGTTATTCTTCGCGCGCCACTTGAAGGGCGTGTTCAAGACAATTTGCGAAAATGGAAGACCGGCGGATTTCGTCGCCCGGATGCTTCTCGCCCATTTGGAGATGTCATTAAGTCGCGCCCGACGCCTCCAAACGAAAAGAAAATCGCGCCACACCCATCTTTGAAGCCGCAAGCATTTCTAAGGCAATTGGTCAGGGGCGCACTTCCTCTTGGAGAGGGAACAATTCTTGATCCATTTGCGGGCTCCGGATCAACGCTGGCTGCCGCGACTGCTGTCGGCTATAAGAGCTTAGGTATTGAGAGGGACGACGCCTACCTAGAGTTGGCAAACTCGGCCATTCCTCGATTGGCAAAATTGCCGATCAAAGAGGACTAGGCCGTCGGTCCCGCACTTGGGGCCGACTATGAATAGAGATGAAATTATCGATGAGATGAAACGGGACTTCCGAGGCGCTGGCGTCGGAAAGCCTCGAAAGTATGTGGGAGGCCTACTCCCCTCATTTTGCGATTTCCTTATTGAGCTAAACACGCCCGTGAAAGGCTATACGTCGCTCCAAGACCTGTTTGCAGATTTCCCGCAGATCACTGAGGGTGTGTCCACACTCACAGTTACGTTGCCGGACGGCGGACAGAAAACAATTCGCCCGGCTTACGAGCGTTATCATCATCTCTACGTTACTGAAAATCACCGGCTCGATTACCCCCGTTCAGGCCCTTACGCGACAGGGAAGTGGGGCGACTATCGTCGCTGGCTTGATGCGCTTGTGCAGATGTCAAAAGACGATCTCGAATGGATCGCACAAGCGTCCGTCGCCTTCGTTCTGGATGAGTTGAAGGATCAAAGTTTCGATCCGTCAACTGTCCGCACTGATCCGCCAATCTTCAAATGGCTACTCAGTGATTTTGATTTCAGCGCAAGAGCCAAAGGAGAACCGACAGGCGCCGCGTTCCAAGCGATGGTATTTGGCTACATTCGAGCGGATGCGCCTCACCTACAGGTCGAGGCCCGCAAAGCCCGTGCCGGGTCCGCTCGCACCAAAGGCATTGGCGACATCGATGCGTGGGAGGGAGACCGGCTCGTAATCTCTGCGGAGGTGAAACATTTTGTCGTTGGCGAGGGAAATCTTGGTGATTTTACTCACTTCGCAGCGAGCATTGCTGAGAGAGCCGCACTAGGGCTACTCATCGCACAAGATTTTCAGGAAGGCGTAAGAGAACAAATAGAAGCCCTTGGTCTGCACCCTTTGTCGCTCGAAAATCTGCTCCAAATCGTGTCCCTTTGGGATCCCCTTAAGCAGCGCGCCGCCCTAAATGCTTTCCAATGGGTCGTCGTTCACAAAGAGCAAAATTCTGGATTGATCGATCGCGTGCAGCAATTTCTAACTGATGTCGATTATCTTCCGTCCGAGGCTTCCGATGACGACGTTGACGAAGCCAGCGGATAGGACGATAAGGAGCCGATCGCGGGTATGATGTAATGGTAGCCTGTCAGCTTCCCAAGCTGAACGCGCGGGTTCGATTCCCGCTACCCGCTCCAGAAATTCCATAATTCGACTTGTCATTCTCCCCCAAAAAAATCGAAATAGAGCGCGGCCTATTTGCGCAAAGACCGCGTATAGCTATTTTTTGCAAAATCTCTTACAACGATTACGCAAAAAAATGCATGGAGGCCGTTATGGTTTTATCTCTAAAAGAACGCAGACTTGGCGCATCGTCGTTAGCAGCTTCAAAAACCAACACGCTGGATGACGCAAAAGAAACTCTGATAGTTAAACTGCAAGACGTAAGGGCAGTTTGGGAAAAGGATAAGGGCAAGAGCCTTCCTGATACCGCGCCGAAAGCAGGCTTTCGCGGCTGGACTAAGCGGAGCATTTGGTTTCGCAAGATGGATAGCGGCGCGGCCTGGATGTTCCAAATGAAGGTCGGCAATGCGGCCGTCCTAGTTGACCCCAAACAACCCAAGCTCATCTGGTCTCTGGACATTGCAGAGAATGAAATGGGGCCGCTCATCGATGAGACGATAAAGCAAATTCAAAAGGGTGAATGGGACAAGGAAGTCAAAGCCGCTTGGGAACGTTCTAAACGCGGCAAAAAGAAGTGAAGGTCTTAGTCGGTCTCGTTATCGTCTTGGCGTTTTGCTGGCTGGTGTATGCGCCGGTCAGCTACGCCGTGCGACGGCTCATAGACAAAGAAAATGGGGGCTAACGGCGCTAGCCCCCTACTTTCCCAAGGAAAGACACTAGGACTGGAAGCAGAAACAGTCCAACGGCCTCGGAGTAGCGCTCACGCGCTATAGGTTCGTGATAGGCCGCAACCGCAGAGGAGGCCACGGCTACGGCCTTCACGCGCCGACACCGCTATCGGCGCGGAATGTTTAGCTCATACTGGGCCTTCGCATAGTCGCGGTCTGTGGCGCGGCGAACTAGCTCCCATTGTTTCAAAATAGCAGGGTCATTTAGCATCGCTTCACGCGCTGCCTTCACTCGCTCGGGCTTTGGCTGGCCGACACCGTAGAGCTTGGATGGATACTGCCAGATGTCGTGCGATGCCGCTAAGGCACGTTTCACGGCGGCCTCACGGATGACGTCACCTAGAGTGGCCCTAGACGCCCCCCTGCTGTCCTTGCCTGGACCTTCCTCAATAAAGGTCGCAATCCAAGGCGACCCTTTCTCAAGCATTGTGAGCCACTTTAGGAGGCCCTTAGACCTGTCCGTTAATTGGCGGAAGGTCGTTGAACGTGCCAGAGAATTGAGGCGCTTGCCGTTCTCTGTGACGACCTGTTGAAACGTGAGTTTAACGGGCATCTGTTTCTAACAAGGCCCCAAACTCCGCTAGCCTACGTTCGCAATAAACAAGGTCGTCTTTGTCCAAATGCGCCTTCTTGCGGATAGTGTCATACAGGCAGAGGAAAGCGACTTCGTCGCTTGTCTTTTGGGGCGCGGCCTTAAGCGCTGCATACAACTTGTCGCAAAGAGTGAGGATAGACTTCGCGTTTAGTGTCGCGCTGTTGTCCACTCGCTGATTGATTTTGTCTTTACGAATGACGCGGCCAAAGAACATTAGCTGCCACCTTGAGATAAAGCATACTGGTTATAATAGCGCCCGTATCTATCTTTGCTGCCGGTCTTAAAGCTGTTGTGATGATAGCGGTTAACTGCCGCTTCCATCGCATTTTGAACGCGCTTTACAAGCTCTTGAATGTAAGTCCACTTGTCGGCGTCAATGTATGTGCGCTTGGATAGTTGCTCGAAGCAATCCTCTACAAGCTCAATCTCAAATTGCTTTAAGTGCGCTCTATTATTCCATAGCCAGTCTAATTGGTTAAATAGCTTTTGATTTCCCATAATTCTATTCCTGTCTGTTTTAAGAGGTTATTTCGCAGAAAGTTGAATTTTGGCTTGTTAATTCTTCTGCTTCCTCAAAGTTTTTAATTTTTTGGCCGCGAGCGTGGGCGTTTTTTAGCTCACACGCTTTGATGACGGCCATCATTGCCACGCGGTTTTGAAGACAACCCGCAGTTTTTCGGGCTAGGTATTCTTTGAGGTATAGGGCCTCGTTATCTGGCAAATACATACATAGACCATCCACAATGGGGCCTGACTTTTCTTTACCGATGTATTCCATTTCGTATTTCTGAACTATTCCGCTCATCTTTGTTCCTTTATTTCATAAACTTATGATACCATTTTTCTTTAGCATCTTACCAATTTGCTTTTTTACAATGCGTTATACCACTTGTTTAAAAGTGTGTTTGCGTCTGCACTAAACTTTTTTCGTTTCTTGCTTGGCTTATTATTCTGCCTTTCGTAATTTACTAGGATTACGTTTTGCTGTTTTTCGGTTAGCTCTTTATAAGAGCCGTTATCGAATAGAGAGACTATGTCTCTCCACATTTTCCTATACGGTTCTGAAATCTTGCGCTCGTCCGTCATGTTGATGCGATACAGAGTGCGCGCGACTTCGTCGCGGGTCATCACTCTTGCGCGAATGGGTCGCGGGGTTTGATGTATGCCGGGTCCGCATCAAGACCCTTAAAAAATGCACCACTGTTGAGGAGCTTCACTCGTCTGCCGCTGTCAGTTGAATAATACCAGCAGGCCCAGAAAGCGGAGTATTCATCGGGGGTCATCGCAGGTTCTTCGTGGGCTTCGTAAATCTCTCTAAGGCAGAAGAATAGGTTTCTTTCATCCTCGTTTAAGAGGTCGAGCATTACGAGGTCTTTAAAACTCTCTGCCCATCGTTTGTCATTCTCATCTAGTGTTTGTCTCATCGTTATTCTTTCATGTGCCGTAGGCACGACTGGACTGTAAGAGCATCCCTGGGATGTCTTATTGAGTGCTTCGTTTGTGAAAACCGACCTCGCGCATAACGCCTTACAGGTCATCACAGCTTTCAATTGCTATGGGCTTATACGAAGCATAGAGAAACTCGTTTTCCCCCTTGTCGTGCTTACTGCTTTGGTTTGCGATGTATCCACGACAAGCGGTCCAGTCTTTTACCGTCTTGATGTATGCCACGCGCACCTCACCATTGGAGAGAGCGGCCACGCGGTTAGGTAACTGCTTTTCAACCGTCGAGGCTTGCTCCGCATCCACCGCCGTTATGAGGTGAATGTGAGGGTATTTGCCATTGCCGTTGATTGAATGGCTCTCAAACCACGCCTCGCCCGAATAGGGGTGCAGAATGCGCTTTGCGAGACGTTTCAGGTCCATTGAACGTGCCGCAGATGCGTTCTTAAACGTCAGGACCGCCGTAAACGGATGAAGGATTTTTCTACGAATTGCCTCTATCAAACTTTCCATTATCTATTTTATAAAATCGCCAAACAGTTGGCAAAGTTTAAACAAAATAACCTGCTATCATTGCACCCCAAAACTTTAAAAAATTTCATAAAAGCCGTCAGAGAGGCCGTCGCAAAAGGAGCGCCATACTATAGTCATAGGAACCGCCCCTATCCGGACTATAAAAACCAAAAAAAAAAAAAAAAAAAAAATAACCGGCAAAGAACGCACAAAAATGTTTATAAAGCACGATAAAGAAACTATTATAAAGTCAACGGTCGTTAGTCGTATAAGGAATAGGACAAAATGATGGACTACATAGCCTACATAAGGGTCTCAACAGATAAGCAAAGCCTTGGCTTGGAAGCCCAGCGCCGGACAATCGCTAATTTCCTGTCCGAAGGGTCAGAGTTGATTGCCGAGTATGTGGAACACGTATCAGGTGCCAAAGACGACCGCGCGGAATTGGCAAAGGCTCTAGCCCATTGCAAAAAGACCGGAGCTACATTGCTCGTGGCAAAACTGGACAGACTAAGTCGCAAGGTCTCATTCGTAGCGAACCTATTGGAAAGTAAGATTTCGATTAAAGTGGCCGAAATGCCCCAAGCTGATTTGTTTCAGTTGCACATCTACGCGGCACTGGCAGAGCAAGAGCGCACGATGATTAGTCGTCGCACGAAAGAGGCCTTGGCCGCTCGCAAGGCCCAGGGGGTGCAGCTAGGGGCCTATTCAAAGGTGCTGGCGCAAGAGAACCGCGAACGCAAAGAAGCCTTCGCAGCGGACCTTATGCCGACCATAGAGGGTATCCAGGCCGAGGGCGTGTCATCCCTCTACGGAATTGCCAAGCGATTGAATGAAATGAAAGTGCCGACTGCCAACGGCGGCAAGTGGTATCCAACGACCGTCAAAAACTATCTTGAGGCTGCTTAAAATAGCGTTCTTTCGATGCTACATTTACAAGTGGTCATTTTTATTATTTAATTTCAATAAGTAATAGTGAGACGAAAGATTCCCAAGCTTAAGACGAGGGTTCGATTCCCTTCACCCGCTCCAGCTTTCCCTGCTGTTTGTGCCCGTTGAACCAGCGCTTTAAAGTTCCTGCAAAACCAATCAACGCAGGGACATCCAAAATGAAAATCACAGAAGTCAAAACCCATCCCATGAAGGTGCCGATGGGCCAGCCGAGCTGGACGGCGCATGAATACGGCAGCCACGCCTCGCTGACCCTTTTCGAGGTCCGCACCGACGAAGGTCTGGTCGGCTACGGCGAAGTGCAGGGCGGCCCGCAATCGACCATCTGCGATCTGGCCGCGTCCTTCGGCGAGGTGATCGCCGGCATGGACCCCTTGGGCCACATCGACATTTGGGAAAAGCTTTTCTCGGTCACCAATCCGCGCCCAGGCGGCCTCGGCGGCTGGGACGGTCTGCCTGCGCCGCTGGCGCGCGGCAAGCGTCCTCAGGCGATGGCGGCGATCGGCGGCATCGACATCGCGCTTTGGGACCTGAAGGGTAAGGCCGCCGGCATGCCCGTCTACAGTCTGTTGGGCGGCACGCGGCAAAGTGTTTTCACTTATTCGACAGGCGGCTACTACGTCGAGGGTGAGCCGCTGGAAGCGGTGGCCGAGGAAATGCGCGGCTTCGTCGAGATGGGATACCGTGCGGTCAAGATGAAGACCGGGGCGCTGGGCCTCGAAAAAGAATTGGTCCGCATTCGCGCCGTGCGCGACGCCATTGGGCCGGACACGCTTCTGATGCTCGACATGAATGCGCCTTACGGCGTCGAGGACTGCATCGAATTCGCCCACGCAGTCGCACCCTATGACATCTTCTGGCTGGAAGAGCCGCTGCACTGGCACTTGCAACCCGCCGATTACGTGCGCCTCGCAAATGCTTCACCGATCCCGCTGGCGCACGGCGAGCGCGAATGGACGCGCTTCACGATCCGAGACTTCATCGACTCCGGCGCACTGAAATACGTGCAGTTCGACTCGACCCGCCACGCCGGGTTTACGGAATCGCTTCGTATCGCGCATCACGCCGAACAGGAAGGCGTGATGATCGCGCCGCACACGGCGCCTCACATCCACGGGCATCTTGTCTCGGCGTTCGGCGACGCGGCGTTCGGTGCGGAATCACACGGCGGCCATGACCGCCATCCGATCCAGCACCATCTTTATACGCAGGGTGCCTCGGTGAAAGACGGCATGGTGCATCTGACCGATGCCCCGGGCTTCGGCGCAGAGATCGATTGGGACTACGTAGAGACGGCGCGCCTGACCTAGCGGCTTTGGGCGCGTCGGCTTAACCGGCCCAGTCCGTAATCACGATCGGCAGTGCTTCGCCGGTACGCTTGCGGAAGACGTCGCTGATCGCGATCAGATTCAAGGACGAGCGGAACATGTTCTCGTAGGCCTTCTGGATCGTCGGATGGCGGAGACGCAACAACGCGTCGGAATCGATGTGCCTTACCGCCGAGCCGTTTTGCGTCTTAGGCAGCAGGCCCAACTCGTCCAGGCTTTTCACGGCGTCGAATTCGGTCCGTACGGCGGCGACATTCTGGTTCAGCCAAACCTGAAGAGACCCCTCGCCCTCGATTTTCTTAACAAGGGCGGGGAGCACGGTTCGCGGATAGACGACCGAGACCGGGCGCGACACCACGACCTTGAGGTCGCCGTAGCCCTCGCGACCATCGGCGGACGGCATTAGTTGGGTGACAACGCGGAGCGTGTCCTCCGGCATATGCCGCTTGCGCTCGGCTCAGAAGTCGACAACCGCGCGGATGCTCTCGCCCTTATGCATCAGGTCGAAACCATCGTTGATGTCGTCGAGTGCCAGCTTGTGCGTGATCAGGTCGTCGATGTTGATTTTGCCGTCCATGTACCAGTCGACGATTTTCGGCACATCGGTGCGGCCCTTGGCGCCACCGAACGCGGTGCCGCGCCAGACCCGGCCGGTGACCAACTGGAAGGGGCGTGTCGATATCTCCTGACCGGCGCCGGCAACACCGATGATGGTGCTCTCGCCCCAACCTTTATGACAGCACTCCAGCGCCTGACGCATGGTGTCGGTACGGCCGATGCACTCGAACGAATGATCGGCGCCGCCCTTGGTCAGATCGACGAGATACGGCACCAAGTCGCCTTCGACCTCGAGCGGATTGACGAAATGCGTCATGCCGAATTTTTCAGCGATGGCTTTGCGTTTGGGATTAATGTCGACACCGACGATCATGTCCGCGCCGACCAGTCTGGCGCCCTGAATGACGTTGAGGCCGATGCCGCCCAAGCCGAACACGATCACGTTGTCACCGGCCTGCACCTTGGCAGTGTTGATGACGGCGCCGATGCCGGTCGTCACGCCGCAGCCGATGTAGCAGATCTTATCGAAAGGCGCGTCTTCGCGGACCTTGGCGAGTGCGATCTCCGGCAGCACCGTGTGCTGCGAGAACGTCGACGTGCCCATGTAATGGTAGATCGGGTCCTTGCCGATGCGAAAGCGCGACGTGCCGTCGGGCATCACACCCTGGCCCTGTGTAGTGCGGATCGCCTGACAGAGGTTCGTCTTGCCGGACGTGCAGTATTCGCATTCCCGGCACTCGGGCGTGTAGAGCGGGATCACGTGGTCGCCTTTTTTCAGCGACGTCACATTCGGACCGACATCGACGACGACGCCCGCGCCCTCGTGACCCAGGATCGACGGGAAGATACCTTCCGGATCCGCGCCGGAGCGGGTGAACTCATCCGTGTGGCAGATACCGGTCGCCTTGATCTCGACCAGCACCTCGCCTTCGCGGGGACCGTCCAATTCAACGGTTTCGATGGAAAGAGGTTTGCCTGCTTCGAAGGCAACGGCGGCGCGGGTCTGCATGAGATGTCTCCCTGATGATGGGTCGTTCGTGAGTTCATTGCGGCGAGTATAACCAACAATAGCCGGGCGCAAACCCTTGCCCTCGTCAGAGCCCTTGCCAGCACGCTGCCGCAGGGCAATATGTGGGGGGCACTTCAGGAGAGCAGCTTTGGATTCCGTTACTCAGTTCGCCCTCGGCGCCACCGTCGGCGTCGTCACTCTCGGCCCTAGGATGGGCCCGCGCAAGGCCGCCATCATTGGCGGTCTGATGGGCACTGTGCCGGACTTGGACACCTTCGTACCGAGCGCCGATCTGGTCGAAAAGTTCGTCTCGCACAGGGGCGCGACGCATTCGCTTGTGATCCAGGCCATCGCCACGCCGCTGTTCGCGGAACCGTTGATAAGGCTTTTCAAGGACCTCAAAGATAGTCGCATCCGCACGTACCTCGCGGTCTATTTGGTATTTGCGACTCACGCACTGATCGACGCCATGACGGTTTACGGCACCAAGCTTTTGTGGCCGCTAACTGACTATCCGTTTGGTGTCGGTTCGATTTTCATCATCGATCCCATTTACACGCTGCCGTTGCTGATCGTGACGCTGGCGGCGTTGTTCATGGGATCATGGCGAACGCGTTTCGGGCGCTGGGCCTGGGGCGCGTTGGGTCTCTCGACCGCCTACATGCTGGCAACCATCCCGATGCAATTAATTGTCACGGCGCGCGCCGAAGCGGTTCTAAAACAGAATGGCATCAACTCTGAGCGCCTGCTCGCCATTCCTACCCCGTTCAATACGATCTATTGGCAGGCAATCGCCATCACACCGACACGCCAGATCAGCCTCTACATGCCGGTTTACGGGGACGAGACGAACGTCACGGCCTACACCTATCCGCGTCGTCCAGACCTTCGCGCGTGCCTGGCGAATTTACCGAAGTACGAGGATCTGAGAACTTTCACAAAAGGCTATTTCCGGCTCTACGAACAAGACAACCGCGTCGTCTTTGCCGATCTCAGGATGGGGCTGGCGCCAAACTACGTGTTCCGCTTTGCCTTAGCCGAAGATGCCGGCGGCATTCTCAATGGCATTGATGCGCCGGAGCAACTGCCGACGGCGCGAGAAGCACATGGTGATTTCCCATGGTTGTTTGCGGGTCTGCGAGGCGAACAGATCCTCCGACCCGCCGAGGCAGAAGCTGAGATCGTCCTTGGTACGCTCATGCCGTCGCTGGAACTGGCGGCCACAGAACCTTGCGGCGTGCCCGGACTATAAATCGGCATCTCCTATCATTTCCATTTAATCAAACGATTTTACGGATTTATTATCGGTTGCCATATTGGGGTCAGTCGATGGCGCGGTGCGCCTCGAAATGAAAAGCCAATTCAGGAGATTTACAAATGCAACGCACTGTTCCCAATGTCACTTTCAAGACGCGGGTCCGTAACGACAAGATCGAAGGTGATAACCCTTTCGAATGGAAGGACCTGACGTCAGAGGAAATCTTTAATGGTAAGCGGGTTGTCGTGTTTTCGCTTCCGGGCGCTTTCACGCCGACATGCTCGACCAGCCACTTGCCGCGCTATGAAGAACTGTATGAAGAGTTTAAGTCGCTCGGTGTCGATCAGGTCGTCTGCGTTTCCGTGAACGATGCATTCGTGATGTATCAGTGGGGCAAGGCGCAAGGCGCT
The DNA here is from genome assembly GCA_965216765.1 of Rhodospirillales bacterium. Classification (GTDB taxonomy): domain Bacteria; phylum Pseudomonadota; class Alphaproteobacteria; order Rhodospirillales; family Casp-alpha2; genus UBA4479. The sequence goes on along the minus strand of OZ244199.1, from coordinate 2,815,340 downwards.
GAAAACGTGTTCCTGCTGCCGGACGGCAATGGCGAATTCAGCCGTAAAATGGGCATGCTCGTCGACAAGTCGAACCTCGGCTTCGGCATGCGCTCCTGGCGCTATTCGATGGTCGTCGAAAACGGTGAAATCGAACAGATGTTCGTCGAACCCGACTACGGCGACAATTGCCCGACCGACCCGTTTGAAGTGTCGGATGCGGACACGATGCTCAAGTATCTCAAGAGCAAACAATCGTCGAAGGCTGCCTGACGTCGCCCCCTGCCGTCATAACCTTCGCGACCGGGGCGGGCCATTGGCTCGCCCCTTTTTCTATTTCAGCATAAATCCGTGCGCGAGCGGATCGCGCTCGTCGACGAATATCGTGTTGAGGCCGGTCATCCGCGCCCACCCAGAAATCGACGGCACGATAGCCGGCCGGTTGCCGACCGATGTCTCGGCCTCGATCCGCCCCGTGAACAACGTGCCGATAATGCTTTCGTGAACAAAGTCGTCACTGACAGCGTGCAACCCTTTGGCATGCCGCTGCGCCAGGCGGGCCGATGTGCCGGTACCGCAGGGCGAACGGTCGATGGCTTTGTCACCATAGAACACCGCGTTACGGGCATCGGCACCTTCAACCGTCGGCGCGCCTGTCCACATCACGTGGCTGACTCCCCGGATCATCGGCTGCTCCGGATGAACGAAATCATGTGCGGCGTTGACGGCGTCGCGCACCAAAGGACTGAGGCGCTGGATATCAGCGGGTGACATATCAGCCATATCGCGGAAACCAGGCTGGCTTTCGATGATGGCGTAATAGTTGCCGCCGTAGGCCACGTCCATCTTCAAAACGCCAAGGTCCGGCACCTCCACCTCAATGTCCGAGGCCGCGAGAAAACACGGCACGTTGGTCAGGCTGACGCTCTCGACAAACTCGCCGTCCATCGTATACCGCGCCTCAATCCGGCCCGCCGGCGTATCCAAATAAACGACGCCCGGCGTCTTCGGCATGACGAGCCCGCGCTCGATCATGAACGTCACGGTGCCGATGGTGCCGTGCCCGCACATCGGCAGGCAGCCCGAAACTTCTATATAGAGGATTGCGATATCGCAGTCGTCCCGCGTCGATGGATAGAGGATCGAGCCCGACATGATGTCGTGGCCGCGCGGCTCGAACATCAGTGCTTGGCGGATCCAGTCGTATTCGGCTTCGAAGTGGCGGCGACGTGCGATCATGTCGGCACCGTCCAGCGCCGGCGCACCTTCGACAACCATCCGCACCGGATTGCCGCAGGTGTGCCCGTCAACGCATTGGAAAGTGTGAGACGCCACCCCCTCCTCCTAGAACCGATCTATCCGATACGGCGCCACATCCATGCCCGGGTCACGACCGTCCAACAGAGCGGCGATCAGACGCCCTGTCGTCATCGACATGGTCAGACCCAAGTGGCCGTGCCCGAAAGCGTACGCGACATTGGCGGCGCGCGTCGACTTACCGATCACCGGCAGGCTGTCCGGCGTGCCGGGGCGGTGACCCATCCACTGCGTGCCACCGTCTTCTTTAAGGTCCGGTAGATAGCGCTTGGCCAGTGTTACCAACGCTTTCGAGCGCTCATAGTTCGGCGGCGCGTCCAACCCGCCCATCTCGACCGCACCGCCGATGCGGATCCCTATCGACATCGGCGTCGCGACAAAGCTGTCCTCGGCAAACGTAACGTAATGATTGAGCACAATCCCCGGTGACGGCAGCGTCGTGTTGTAGCCCCGGTCGGCCTCGATGGGAAACGGCTCTCCCAGCTTTTTGCTCAGGATACCGGACCAAGCCCCGGCACAAATCACCAGCCGGTCAACTTCGGGCCGCGTCGCATCGGCCAGTTCCAGATGCGAGACGCGCAGACCATCTGTGCGCAAAGACATAACGTTCGCGGTCTCGAACTTGACGCCGCGCTCGATCAGCGCCGCGTGCAGCACCGTCAGCAGTTCCTTGGGATCGCGGTAGTGTGCCCAATCAATGGTGTGATACCCGCCGATGACATTGGGGCCGAACGCGGGCTCCATCTCTTTCAGGGCCGCCGCGTCCATCCGCCTCCCTTCGAAACCGAAGCGCGCCAACAGATCCCAATCGGCCTTGCCGCGCGCAAAGCCCTCGGCCGTGCGATAGACCGTCAGCCCGCCTTCCTTGGCGATCAAGTGTCTGGCGCCGAGATCGTCCAGCATCGCCATGTGATCACCCATAACCTGCGATGTGATCGCGGCCACGGCCGCGACGCCACACTCGAAATTACGTGGCCGGCAGGCACGCATGAAATACCACAGCCACGTCACCAGTTTCGGCAGATGCCCGGGCGGCAGGTGCAGCGGGCCAAGCGGATCGGCAAGCATGCCCGGCACCCGCTTCCACAGACCCGGATAGGCAATGGGCGCGACCTCGGCGGCGGCTATGGCCCCAGCGTTGCCGGTCGAGGTGCCTTCGTCCACCGGCGCGCGGTCCAGAACCGTCACGTCCCAACCGTCCTTTCGCAGATGATAGGCGCAAGCGAGACCGACGATGCCGTTGCCGATAATGGTGACGTTGCGTGTGCTCATGGGGTGAGTATCGGAGAGTGAGCGAACGCTTTCAACAACCCCATACCGTCATGCTGAACGAGATGCAGCATCCATTCGAATACCGGCACAACCAGTGCCGCTCGAAAAAAGGGTCCTGAATCAAGCATGGCCTGGAATGTATCCAGGGTTCAGGACGGCGAAGAATGAAACCTAAATCGCGCCTTCGTTCTTCAATTTGTCGATGTCCGCGTCGTCGAAACCCAACTCCGCCAGCAGATCCAGGGTGTGCTGGCCGAGGGTCGGCGGCGGGGTATCCACCTTCACAGGTGCGCCGTCGACTTTATAGCCGGAGCGCACGACCTGAATGTCGCGGCCGACACCGGGCACGTCTTCGAACTTGGCAAGCATACCGCGATCCGCGATCTGCGGCTGCGCGAGTGCTTCGGGGACCGAGTTTACCGGCCCCGCCGGGACGCCGCGCTCGCCCAGCCCCGCCAGCCAATGCGAGGCGGGCGCAGTGGACATCGCCTCTTCCAGGAGCGCGTTCAATTCGGCACGGTGCTGCAAACGCGCTTCGCGGTCGGCGAAGCGGGGGTCGGTTTTGAGATCGGGCCGGCCGACAACATCACAGACGGACTCGTACTGTTCTTGTTTGTTCGCCGCGATGTTGATCGGCGCGTCGCCGGTCTTGAAGGTGCCCGATGGACAGGCGGTGAAATTCTCGTTGCCCATGGGGCGCGGTGTCTGGCCGGCGATCAGAAAATTCGACACCACCCAGCCCATGGTCGCCATGGTCGCTTCCAGCATCGAAACATCGATCATGTGCGCGGTGCGATCTTTCTCGGCCAAGGCGGCAGCGATGGCGAAGGCCGCCGTCATGCCGCCGACCGTATCGGCGACGGGATAGCCGACGCGGTAAGGCGCTGTCTCTGCATCACCGGTGATGCTCATCAGTCCCGACATGCCCTGCACGATCTGATCGTAGGCCGGCAGGTTCTTCAGCGGGCCTTCCTGGCCGAAGCCCGAGATGGCGCAATAGATCAGCTTGGGGTTCACCTCTTTCAGGACGTCGAAGCCGAGGCTCAGGCGCTCCATGACGCCAGGCCGGAAATTCTCGACCACCACGTCGGCGGTGGCGACAAGCTTCTTGAACAGAGCCTTGCCGCTTTCCGTCTTAAGATTGACGGTGATCGAGCGCTTGCCCGCGTTCTGCGCCAGGAACGATACGCCCATGAGTTTCTCGTTCAGCGCTGGGTCCATGCCGAGCTGACGTGCCAAGTCACCGGTGCCTGGCACCTCGACCTTGATGACATCCGCCCCCATGTGGGCAAGCTGGTGGCAACAGAACGGCCCCGCCAGGACGTTGGTCATATCGAGAACACGGACATGGGATAGAACGGTCATTGAAATCCTCTACGGTTGACGGGCGCATTAAAGCCGTGGGCCGGAGCCTGAGCAAACCGAAAGCACTTTGTGAACCGCACCGTCACTTGACGCACCGCGCTGCGAGGGAGCATATTTTCCAACAAATTTTTGTAGGAGGGACTGATCCATGGGTTACACACTCGAAGAGTTTGCCGCCGACTGTAAAACGGCGCTGAGAAACAATACCGGCGATGCCGCACTCGATGCCGTCGCGGCATGCCTCCGCAAGGCGCTGGGCGACAAGGATCTGGTCGAAAAGTACGTCCCCGAGGATATGGAAGAAGAGAAGAAGATCATCTTCGAAGATCCGGAACTCGGCTTCGTCATCCGTGCTCACAACTACAAGGGCGCCAAGGGCGGCGCGCCGCACGACCACGGCCCGACCTGGGCGATCTACGGCCAGGCTTCCGGCGAAACGACGATGACCGAATGGAAAATCGTCCGTCCCGCCAACGGTGACGAGCCGGCACTGGTCGAAAAAGAAAAGACCTACGTAATGAAGCCGGGCGACGCCCAGGTTTATCCGGTCGGGACCGTGCACGCGCCGTTCCGCGAAGACTCGACGCGCCTGATCCGCATCGAAGGTCAGAACTGCGACAACCTGACCCGTACCAAGATCAAAGAAGCGATCCCGGCCGCCGAATAAGCCGGTCTAATTTCAAAAAGCGCGCGGTGGGCGATTGTGCCTGCCGCGCGTTTTTTTCATAGGGATAATCTAAAATTGCCGATCTCGGCCATTCTCTGTGGCCATTGCCCCGGACATTGGTGAATGCGGAGCAACAAGATTCGGGCCGGGTTTGAAAAGGCTCTCTGCGGGAAGAAATGGCGCGCCCGGGAAGATTCGAACTCCCGACCCCTTGATTCGTAGTCAAGTACTCTATCCAGCTGAGCTACGGGCGCGCAGGACCGTATCGGTCAAGGTGCGGGAACCTACACAACGGAACCGTCTGTTTCAAGCCCTCAATCGCGGGCAAATTTGGCACACTTTCCGCTGTGTTGACCGTTGGGCAACGGAACCCCTTGAATTCCGGATTCCTTAAAGAATACAATCATCTTGTCGCGTTGAGAGGCTTTGTTTAAGATCGCGGCAACAATGGGGGACATAGTATGCATCGCGGCGCGAAAAGTTCTGCGGGTGGCTACGTTCCATAAACCACTAAAGGGGCAGTCTTTCGGGATGACGTTCTCAAGCATATCATTTCTGCGGGTCGTCGCCATCGGCTCGGTACTGGGCCTGAGCGCATGCTCCTATGGGGATAATCTTCTTTGGCCGTCCGACGACGCCGAACAGGGCGCGACCGAAACGCAAACCGCCGAAGCCGAAAACGGTGATGGTCAGGTTCAGGTCATTGGTTCCGGCCAGCCGCCGATCGGTGCGACCCAGTTCGTACCGACGGGCGTGACCCCGGGTCAGCCGACCGGCACCTTCGTCGGCGAGAAAGTCGTTCAGCTCCGTGAAGAGCTTGCCCGTCTGCAATCCTCGATCAGCCAGCAGAACGAAGAACTGCAGCGCCTGCGCACCGATCTCGTACAAAGCTCGCAGCAGTACCATGGCACCATCGCCGCCGTGAATTCGCGCCTGCAGGTCGGCACCACGCCGGGAAACCCGATCCTGGTGCAGCAGTTCAAGAGCGCGCAGGCCGATCTTGACCGCATCGGTACCGAAATCGATAAAATGAATAATCTGGCGTCCGCCGTCGGCAACAACTCGACACTGTCGGCTTATATGTCCGAAGCCGCGCGTGCCGCGTTCTCGGTGTCCGGCGCCGTTGACGAAGATCACCGCCAGCTCGCCATCCTCGAAGACGAAGTGAACCGTACCGCGGTTCTGATCGACCGTCTTCTGAAGGAACTCAGCGCCGATGTCCGCCGTCAGACCAACTACGTGACGACGGAACGCGCCAACCTCAACCTGATTTCAGCCGGCATCAAATCGGGCGAACTGTTCGGCGGCTCGCTGGTCAACAAGGCCGTGCTCGCTAACGCCGGTCAGTTCGACATCGCCAGCGCCCCGGCCGATCCGACGGGCCGCACGCCGCTGATCGTGATCCGCTTTGACCGCGCCGACGTGCCGTATCAGCAAGCGTTGTACACCGCCGTCTCGAAAACGCTGGAGCGCCGACCGAATGCATTGTTCGATCTCGTCGCCGTCGCCCCGACAGCCGGTGGCGCCGCGCGCATGGCGCTCAACTCGCAGAAAGCGCGCCAGCATGCCGAAAACGTCATGCGCTCGCTGGTCGAGATGGGCCTGCCGCCGAACCGCGTCGCCGTCTCGGCGCTGACACGTCCGCAGATCGCGTCGAATGAAGTTCATCTTTACGTCCGCTAAGTCCGCCGGACGGTAGCCGGGTAACGGATGAACGGGCGGGCATGGTTCAACTCCGCGACGACGTAGACTCCCACATCGTGACCTGGGCCGAAGTGCACCGCGATTCGCGGGTCCTCGTCCGGCGCTTGATGAAACTTGGCCCTTGGCAGGGAATTATCGCGCTCACCCGTGGCGGCTTGGTGCCGGCGGCCATCGTCGCGCGCGAAATGTCGATCCGCGTCGTCGATACGCTGTGCATCACCAGCTACGACGAACAGGTACAGGGCAACCTTAAGGTCCTTAAAGAGCCGGAGCAGGCCATGGCGACCGGCGGCGAAGGCTGGCTGCTGATCGACGATCTGGTGGACACCGGCACGACCTTACGCAAATCAAGAGAGCTTCTGCCCAACGCACACTTCGCGACCGTTTACGCCAAGCCCAAGGGAATTGATCTGGTCGACACCTTCGTCCACGAAATCGAGCAGGATCTGTGGATCTTCTTCCCGTGGGACACGGAACCGCAGTACGCTCGCCCGCTATCCGAGAACTGAACCTCGGCCGTTTCATCACCGCCCCTAAATGGCCTCTAAAAAGACACGTTCCGGCCAATCCCGGAACGCAATCGCTCCGTAGACACATGACCATCGTTTCGCCAATAGACAGGAGGACCCGATGGCGCTGTTCAACAAAGATAATCAAATTCCCGCAAAACCGGCTGCGCGCACAAAATCGCAACCGCAAAGCCTGATGGGCCTGCCTGCCTCGGATAACATTCCGTCGGCACCGTCACGCACCGAAGAATCCGCGAGCAAATCCACTGCGTCCGAAAGCCGCCTCATCGTCGGTCCGAACATCAAGCTGAAAGGCGTCGAGATCGAGGACTGCGACACCCTCGTTGTCGAGGGCTATGTCGAAGCGTCGATGGATTCCCGGGTCATCGAGATTGCCGAAGAAGGCGTCTACAAAGGCAAGGTCGAGATCGACACCGCGATCATCCGCGGCCGCTTCGAAGGGCATCTAACCGCCCGCGACCGTCTGGTCATTCATTCCACCGGCGACGTTGACGGCACGATCCGCTATGGCAAACTGACCGTCGAAGAGGGTGGGCGCATCCATGGCGACATGGACGAGACAGGCGAACCGCCGCGCGCGCCCGCATCGGCTGCGAAAGACGACAAAAAAGATACCGAAAAGAAAGATTCGGACGGCGTGCAGAACGCTGCCGAATAACTCAGCCCTTTGAAGACAAGCTGCTGTCCAGTTCGGCCTCGAACTTCAAGAGGTCGTCCGGGACCGGCAGTCCTTCGGCCCTGAGCATGGCGATCACCTGGCGGAGCTTGAACTCAATCTCCGACAGATCGCCGACATCCCCTTCCATTACGTCCATGAGATAGGCGATTTCCGCATTCAGATCGTCTAGAGCCATGGTGCATTCCTTCTTGGTTCATCACCTAAAGTGACACCGTAACGCCGCTGCGACAAGAACTGGCGGAAACATCATTGCGGTGGCAAAATCCCGGCAACCGGAGGAGGAAATCAAATAATGACCGAGACTTACGAACTGTTCGCCATCAAATATGCGCATCATGATCGCCCGGCGTCCGCCAACTTCATGGATCCACACGATCCGCACGAAGGCAATCTGCCGCTCGACTATTTTGTTTGGGTCGCAAAGAACGAAAACCGTACCGTCGTCATCGACACGGGGTTCAGCGCCGAAACCGCCACCAAACGCAAGCGCGAGCACATCCGCTGCCCGGCAGAGGCCTTGTCGCTGGTCTGCGTCGATGCCAAGACCGTAAAGGACGTCATCATTACTCACCTTCACTACGATCATGTCGGTAACTTCGATCTCTTCCCGGCGGCGATGTTCCACCTTCAGGACAAGGAAATGCAGTACGCCACAGGGCGCTATATGCGCCACAAGACACTGCGCCATTCCTTCGATATCGAGCACATTACCGGTATGGTCGCGGAACTTTACAAGGACCGCGTCGAATTCCACGACGGCGACGAAGAGCTATATCCGGGCATCGGCCTGCACTTCATCGGCGGCCATACTATGGGTTTACAGTCGGTCACCGTTGAAACGAAGCGCGGCCGCGTCGTCGTCGCCTCGGATGCGTCGCATCTCTATCACAACATGTGGGACCGCAACCCGTACCCGACGGTTCTCAACGTCGGCGACATGATGGAAGGTCACGAAAAACTGCGCAAACTGGCGGGCAACGACGAAGACCTGATCATCCCCGGCCACGATCCGCAGGTGCTTGATTTCTATCCGGCGCCATCGCCGGATCTACAGGGTATCGTCGCGCGTCTAGACGTTCCGCCAAAGAAGTAAGCGCTACACCGCCATATTGTCGATGAGCCGCGTGCGACCGATGCGGGCCGCGACAAGCACCCGCATGGGACGCTCGGGCTGGGGCGCGTTGAGCGTCTCGGCATCGCGGACGGCAACATAATCGACACTGTCGAAACCGGCGTCCGTGATCGCCGCGGTCGCTTCAACCGCCGCCTTCTCCGGGTCCGCACCGTCGGCGACCTTTTCGGCGCAGGCCGACATAGCCGCATATAGGCTCGGCGCGATGGCGCGCTGTTCCGGCGTCAAATAGGCGTTCCGGGACGACATGGCGAGGCCGTCATGCTCGCGAATCGTTTGCCCGCCGATCACCTCCACCGGGATATCCAGGTCGCGCACGAAGGTGCGGATAATACAAAGCTGCTGGTAGTCCTTTTCGCCAAACACTGCGGACGTCGGACACACCTGATTGAAAAGCTTGGTTACGACAGTCGCGACACCAATGAAAAAGTGTGGCCGGAACTCGCCTTCAAGAATCTTACCGAGTTCCCTGACTTCGACCTGAGTGCAGTGGCCGTCCGGATAAATTTCTTCGATCGGCGGCGCGAATACCAGATCGACGCCGGCGTCTTTCAGCATTTCCAGGTCGCGCGCTTCGTCGCGCGGATAGGTCGCGAAATCCTCGTTCGGCGCGAATTGTGTCGGATTAACGAAAATCGAGGCCACGGTGCGGGATGCATCCGAAGCGGCACGCCGCACTAAAGACAAATGACCGGCATGTAGCGATCCCATGGTCGGCACCAACGAGACGCGTTCACCGCCCGTGCGCCAAGCCAGCACCCGCTCCCTGACATCCGAAATAGAACGGACAACGTCCATACAGCCTATCCGGCTTTCTTGGCGACGCCGTAGCAGTGCTTCAGTTCGGGGAAGTCGCCGCTGCGCACCTCTTTGGCGTACGTGCTGACCGCATCTTCGATGACGGAGCCAACGTCAGCATAGCGTTTGACGAATTTAGGAACGAAATCGCTGAAAAGGCCGAGCATGTCGTGAATCACCAGAACCTGGCCGTCACACGCCGGCGACGCACCGATCCCGACGGTCGGCACGGCCACGCTTTTCGTCGCCGTGCGCGCAACTTCCTCGACCGTGCCTTCGATAACCATGGCGAACGCACCCGCGTCGGCGATGGCGATGGCATCGGCGATCACCTGCTGCGCTCCGGCGTCGTCCTTACCCTGAATTTTGAAACCGCCCCGGTGCTCGGCTTTCTGCGGCAACAGACCGATATGGCCGAAGACGGGCACGCCGGCATCGACGATGGCTTTCACCGTGGCCGCCATTTCGACGCCACCTTCGAGCTTGATACCCTGGCAGCCGGTTTCGGCAACGACACGTTTTGCCGATTGGACGGCCTGTTCGGGCGAGTCTTCGTAGGTGCCGTGCGGCAAGTCGATAATGACGCAGGCACGCTCCGATCCGCGCATGACGGCCTGGCCATGCGCAATCATGATGTCGAGCGTTACACCACGCGTCGATTCCAGTCCGTAGACCACCATCGCCAAGGTGTCACCAACCAAGATCATATCGCTGTACTTATCGACACAACGCGCGATGGGCGTGTCATAAGCAGTCAGACAGACGATCTTTTTTTCGTTTTTGAACGCGCGGATGTCATCCACGCTCAAGCGCTGAGTTGTCATATTCAGTGCGGCTCCTCTCCCCGCTACTCCCATAGCGTCCGCGGCGGATATTCACACCATATTGCAGCGCACAAGGCAAGAATGATGGGGATAATAAGAATTGGTTTGCAGTTTCAACAATTTACGGCAGGTTATTTTGGGTATAACTCTCAGGAAAAGTTTGAATATCCGCAAATAATGCCGATATCGCATGGGTGGCCCCATCCAGATTTGACGGTTTATTCGTATGAAACTCCGCGCTGCCTTGTCGAAATTTCTGCCCCTAGTCCTGCTCGCGCCGCTTTTTCTGACGGCCTGCGCGGCACCCTCCATCGATATCGAAAGCCATCGCCGGGGCGAGGCGGACCGTTACATGGTCTCCGTTGCCAACCCGCTAGCCGCGCGTGCCGCTTTGGGCATCCTCGCCGACGGCGGCAGTGCCGTCGATGCGGCGATCGCCGCAGAAGCCGTCCTGACACTGGTCGAGCCGCAATCCTCGGGGATCGGCGGCGGTGCTTTCATGATGTATTTTGATGGCCGGAACGGTGCGGTGACGTCCTATGACGGGCGAGAGACGGCGCCGTTTTCGGCACGCAAGGAGATGTTCTTGAAAAGCGACGGCAAACCCATGCGCTGGCGCGACGCCGCGGGTGGCGGCACGAGTGTCGGCATCCCCGGTGCGCTCCGTATGTTGGCGCTGGCGCACACAAAATATGGCAAGCGCCCTTGGGGAAGCCTGTTCACCCCGGCAATCAAACTGGCCGAGAAGGGTTTCGTGGTTTCGCCGCGTCTGGCCGGCCTGCTGGCCGACGACGATGAGATGCACGCTCTGCCGGTCCTCGCCGACTATTTCTACCCGGGCGGCAAAGCCCTGAAAGCCGGTGACACACTCAACAATCCGGCGCTGGCCAATACATTACGACGGATCGCAACAGAAGGCCCCGACGCTTTCTATGAAGGCGACATTCCGGCCCAAGTCGCTGCGACCGTCGCCAAGACCGAGAAGATGCCTACGACGATCCGTGCTGCCGACTTTGCCGATTATGACGCCAAACCGCGAACGCCTGTCTGCGTGGTCTATCGTGGCCATCCCGTCTGCGGCATGGGTCCACCGTCGTCCGGCGGTATCCTGATTGCACAAATGCTGGGTATCCTGTCGCACTTCGATCTGCCGTCGATGAAACCGTTTTCGCCGGAAGCCGTGCACCTGATCGTCGAAGCCAGCCGGCTCGCATTCGCGGACCGGGCGCGCTATGTCGGCGACGCGGATTTCGTCGATGTGCCCGTCGATGCCCTTATCAACCCGGACTATCTGGCACGTCGCGCCCGCCTGATCGACCCGGACCGGCGTATGCCTTCAGTATCAGCGGGGACGCCCGGCAAGCAGACCGGGTCTCTTTCTTTCGAGATTGAGCCTGAGAAAGGCACGTCGACGACGCACTTCTCCATCGTCGACAACGACGGCAATGCAGTGTCCATGACGGCCAGCATCGAACGCCCGTTCGGCGCTAAGATGATGGCGGCTGGATTTCTTTTAAATAATCAGCTCACCGACTTCACGTTCCACCCCGAAGGGCCGAACGGACCTGCCGCGAACGCCGTCGCCCCCGGTAAGCGGCCGCGTAGCACCATGTCGCCGACGTTGGTCCTGGACGAGAGCGGGAAACTCTTCATGGCGACCGGCTCGCCCGGCGGTTCACGAATCGCCGGGTATACCCTCAAGACCATCCTTGCCGTGCTGGATTGGAATATGGATGTCGCAGATGCCGTCACTGCCCCCAACATCGTCAGCCGCGGCGGTCCTGTCGATCTGGAAGAAGGTACAGCGGCAGAAGCCTTGGCACCGGCGCTGCAGGCGTTGGGCCACAAGGTTAAAATCCGGCCGATGACCAGCGGTCTGCACGCCATTCTGGCAAAGGACGGCCGCTTGATCGGCGGCGCAGATCCCAGGCGCGAAGGGGTGGTCCTCGGCCGCTAGGCCTCTTCGACGTCGCCCTGCGGGAAGGTCAGTTCGAACACCGTACCGTCGGCGCCGGTTCGTTTGAGGCTCACGTCACCACCGTGCACGCGCAAAGTGTCTCGGACGATCACCAGCCCCAAACCCGTACCGCCTCTGCGCGCCGAGCCCGCGAACGGCTTGAACAGGTTCGCTTTGGCCGCCTCCGGCAAACCGGGACCGTCGTCGGCGATTTCGACATGCACCCAGCCGTCTTCCAAGGTGACGCGGATATTTAGCCGTCGAGCACCGGCTTGAAGAGCGTTGGCGCAGAGGTTCAAGAGAGCCCGCAGCATCCTTTCGCGATCCACCGTCACGCCGAGCATGGGATCGACGTCGATATGCCATTCGACTTCGCGGCCGTCTTCTATCGGCAGGCTGCTGCGCAACTCTTCGAGCAGGCCGAGCACCGTGAAGGTTTCGGGCCGCAGGCGAACGGTTTCCTCGGCGGCGTAATTCAAGGTTTGGCTGCACATGGCGACAGCCCGGTCGATGGCGCGCATCAGCCGCGGCGTGACCTTCTTGACCTCGGGATCCTCGACGTACTGCAACCGGTCGGACACCAGCACCGCCGTCGCCAGGGTGTTCCGGAGATCGTGGTTGATCTTCGCCATGCTGGCGCCGAGGGTCGCCAGACGATCCTTCTGTCGCATGGCGGACTGAATCTGATGCTGCATTTCCATCAGTTCACGCAAAGCGACACCGATCTCGTCACTTCTATGCACGCCGTCAGGCGGCGTCACTGGCGCTTCCGGATTGTTCCGGAAGCGCATCATGCGGCGGGTCAGCCTGCGGATCGGGCGCACGATCAGCCACTGCAGCGAGACGAAGACAAGCGCCGCCGTAAACAATGAGATCGCAATGGAGAGCGTCAGAATGCGGGCCGAAAAATCGACCATCGCTTTCCTGAGGTTACTCTCGTAAAAGACGACTTCGATCTGGATATCGGGCCGGTTTGGTGGCATGCCGATGGCGCGGATCACCCGATCATCCGTTCGCCACAGCGTGTCGAACGCGCTCATGATGTAGCCGACCCATGACATGGACATCATATCGACCGTCAGATCGACGGTCTTCGGCATATCGTCACCGAGATATAGCAGACGCCGGTCAGCGGCACGCAGGCTGATTGCCAGGGTCTCCGTCTGGTTTAATAGCGCGCTTTCCAAGCTGGCGTCAGGCCGCACTTCACGCAACGATTCCAAGGCTAGGATGGAAAGATAGGCACGTGCGATCTGATCTTCGATATAGGTCTTCTTGAAGCGCGCGATGGACGGCGTCCAGATCAGCACTTCCGCCAGCATCACGAACACGACCGTCAGGATCAGCAACCGGCCCGAGAGGCTTGTGAACTTACCGGGAGGTGCGGGTGAGAATTCTTGCGCGGTGCTCTGCGAAGATGATTCGTCCATCACGACGTCAACCGAAGCGGCTCAGGAACTTTACGATTTTCCGCGTGCGCTCGCTAAACAGCGATGGCGTGTAATAACTGCCCGCAGCACGCTTACTAACCTCACCCAGCGTCGGATAAGGGGCGATCATGGTCGCCACGCCGCCGATCTTAATCTTCTGACTCATGGCAAGCACCCAAGTCTGTATCAACTCACCGGCCATCGGTCCGGCAATCCCGGCGCCGAGAATAACGCCTTTCTTGCTCGTGATCACCTTAACGAGGCCTTCGGTCTCGCCTTCCGCCTGGGCACGGTCGTTCTCGTGGAACGGCCAGCGCAGCACATTGAAGTTGCCGTGATAGTGTTCGCGGGCCTGTTCTTCGGTGAGGCCCACTTGCGCTAACTCCGGCGAGGTATATGTGACCCACGGCACACAGTTGTGATCTGCCTTGGCCGGCAACCGGAACAACGCATTCTTGATGACGACACCTGCGTGATACCCGGCGACGTGCGTGAACTGCAGACCGCCCGCCACGTCGCCGATGGCAAACACGCGTTTGTTGCTGGTGCGAAGCCGCGCATCGACCTCGATACCTTTGGGCGTATAGGAAATCTCCGCCGCCTCGAGGTGCAGGTCGGCGACATTGGCGCGCCGACCGGTGGCAACCAGCAGATCCGACCCTTCGATCCGCTCTTCGCCCTGCTCGCTTTCAAGAACGACGAAAATACCACCCGATGCCTTTTCGACGCGTGCGATCTTGATGCCTTCGCGGATTACGATGCCGTCGCGCTCGATCTCCTTGCGGACGACATCCACCAATTCCGGATCGTCCTTGGGCATGATCTTAGCCGCTTCCAGCACCGTCACCTTGCATCCCAGTTGACGGTGCGCCTGCGCCAGTTCGATACCGATGGGGCCGCCGCCGATGACGATCAGATGTGTCGGCAAAGCATCCGCGTAAAAAATCGTCTCGTTGGTGTGATAGGTCACGTCCTGCAACCCGGGGATCGGCGGAACGAACGGCGATGAGCCGGTGGCGATAACGAAGCGCCTCGCACGGATATGTTTACCGTCGGCCTCGACGGTGCGGGGATCGATAAAGCGGGCTTCGGCCTCGATGACGTTGACGCCCAGCGCGGTGAAACGTTCCACCGAGTCGTTCGGCTCAATCGCGGCAATGGCCCCCTTAACGTGCGCGAACACACCGGCCGGGTCGATGCTGGGCGCCGCGGCATGGACCCCGAATTTCGCCGCCTCACCAATCCTTTTTGCCGCGTGTCCCGCCGCCAACAGCGCCTTCGACGGCACACAGCCATAGTTCAGGCAATCGCCACCCATTTTGCCGCGCTCGACCAGCACGGTTTCCGCGCCCATCTGCGAAGCGCCGGCGGCAACCGACAATCCACCCGATCCGCCACCGATCACGCAAATATCCGGTGTTAGTTCGCTAGCCATTACAGTTCCCTGCCGCGGCACCGTTCTTGGCCGCTCGGCCCGATCTTACTTTCTTATAGATGACCGGGACCAGCGATAGCGCCGCCAGTGCCAAAATCGGCAACAATACTTCGGGCTTAAAGATGATCCCGAGGTCCGGCGTGCCGCCCGCCTCGAACACGGCGCCCAGGCCGTTCCCAACGCTGGCGTAAACCAACGAGCCGGGCATAATCCCGAAGAACGTACCGATAATGTATGTCCTGACGCTGACCCCCAGGAACGCGGGAACGAGGTTCACCAGCCAGAATGGAAACAACGGGATCAGGCGCAAAACGAACATGTAACTCAGTGCATTGTCGTTGAAACCCGCTTCCATCCGTTTGACGGCGTTGCCAGCCTTGGCGCGAAAAAAATCGGCAAGCGCGTAGCGCGCAATCAGGAAAATCAGCAATGCGCCTAGGGTCGCGCCGATAACGACATAGAGACCACCCATCAAGGTGCCGAACACAAAGCCGCCGGCAAGCGTCGCCCACACCGCACCCGGCAGCGACAGCGCCACCATGATGCAATAAGCGGCGATAAAGATGACCGCCGACAGAAAACTGTGCTCGGCCGTCCAATCTTGCAAAAAGGCGCGGTTATCCTTGAGCGCTTCGAATGACAGGTAGCGGTCAAAGCCGAGAGCAAAAAAGGCCCCGATGCCCGCCGCAACGACGAGCAGCGGCACCGCTCGGGAAACCCAAGCGCGGCTCTGACCCTCGTCTGTCTGTGGTGACTGTTCCACCATCCGGCTGAATCCTTTTCGAAGCGTTGTCGACACTCTCAGGCGGCATTCTGAACGATTGACGGCTTTGGGCAAGCAACGTCCATGACACGATGTCTCAAGTTCGCGTGAACAAAGCCGAATTTTTAACACGGCCCTGTGCACACGAGGCGTTGACTTGGTCCCCATGAGCCCGTATACAGCGGGCGTTTTTCGAAGGAGAAGTTCCGTGAAACGCACGTATCAGCCAAGTAAGCTTGTTCGCAAGCGCCGTCACGGCTTCCGCAGTCGCATGGCGACGGTTGGAGGTCGCCGTGTGCTGACAAACCGCCGCACCAAGGGCCGCAAGCGCCTGTCCGCCTAATCGGGCGGCGGTCGCTCCCGCACCCCGTATGCTTTTGGATACCCGACCGTCCCGCATCGACCGCATCAAGCGGCGGCGGGACTTTCTGGCTGCGGCCAGCGCAAACCGCAAGTGGGCGATGCCGGGTATGGTGGTTCAAGTCCGCAAACGCCGTGACAACGAAAGCGGCGGCTCCATGATCCGCGTCGGCTTCACCACGAGCAAAAAAGTCGGCAACGCCGTTGCCCGCAACCGTGCGCGCCGCCGTCTGCGCGCTTGCGCCGATGCCATCATCCCAGAGTCGGCTGCGGCGGGCCTGGATATTGTTCTGATCGGACGCACGGCGACGCTGGCGCGCCCGTTCAACGATCTGAAGGCGGATCTGCTGCGTTGCCTCAAAAAATTGGACGCCCTGGCACCGGAGGCCGGCAATGATCGCTAAGATATTTGCGCTGCCGTTCCGCGCCCTGGTGCTTGTCTATCGCTACGGCATTTCACCGATAACGCCTGGCACCTGCCGCTTTCATCCGACATGTTCACAGTATGCCGAAAACGCTCTTCGCACCCATGGAGCCTTAAAAGGCTTGTATTTAGCGCTCAGACGGATATGTCGTTGCCACCCATGGGGCGGTTCGGGATATGACCCGGTGCCGCCAGTTGCCACAAAACACGAAATTTGCCCGGAAGGGGGAACGGAACGTCAATGATCGATAACAAGAACTTGATCCTGGCGATCGCCCTGTCGGTTGCGATCCTTCTGCTCTTCGAGACCTTCTTCAAACCGAATGTCGCGCCCGAACCCGGAACGGACCAGCCGCAACAGCAGACCCAGCAAGTCATCCCCGAGGCCGGACAGCCGGCTCCATCGGCCCCTACGGCACCCTCCGTACCGTCCGCAGGCACGCCGGCCGCACCGGGGACCCCTGGTGCCGTGCCGACCGCGCCGGCCGCACAGATGAAGTCGGCTTCGCGCCAGGCCGCGCTCGACGCCGCGCCGCGCGTCCGCATCAACGCGCCGCGACTGCACGGCTCTATTTCGCTGAAGGGCGGCGCCATCGACGACCTTACCCTGCCCGACTATCGCGAGACCATTGATCCCAATAGTGACGAGATCATCCTGTTTTCGCCGCAGGGTAGCCTGACCGCTTACTTCGCACGCTTCGGCTGGGCCGGCACCCCGGGCATCACCGTCCCGGCACCTGACACCATTTGGACCGCCGACCGTAATTCCCTGACACCGGACAACCCTGTCACGCTGACGTGGGACAACGGCGAAGGCCTCGTCTTCAAGCGCATCATCACCATCGACCAGAACTATATGTTTGGGATCGAGCAGCGTGTCGCGAACAACACCGGCCAGCCGGTGACGCTCTATCCGTACGGCGTGCTATCGCGCCACGGCAAGCCGGACACGACCGGTCTATATATCCTGCACGAAGGCCTTCTGGGTGTCGTCGACGGTCAACTCGAGGAAGTCGATTACGACGACCTGGACGCCGAAGAGCCGATCCGAGAGAGCACGACATCCGGCGGCTGGGTCGGCATCACCGACAAGTACTGGCTGGCATCTCTGATCCCCAATCCGTCGGAAACCGTGAAGACGCGCTTCCTGCATCGTAACGAAGGCGTGGTCGACGTATATCAGGCGGATTACCTCGGCGACGCCGTGCAGGTGCCCGCCGGTGCCACTGGCTCGGCCAAGAATCTGCTGTTCGCCGGCGCCAAGGAGGTCAAACTCCTCGACGGCTATAGCGAGACCTACGGCATCGTCAATTTCGACAAGGCCATCGATTTCGGCTGGTTCTATTTCCTGACGAAACCGATCTTCCTAGCACTGCTTTGGATTCATCCGCTGGTCGGCAACCTCGGCATCGCCATTCTGCTGTTGACCGTTGCCATCAAGCTGGCGTTCTTCCCACTCGCCAACAAGTCCTACCGGGCGATGAGCAAAATGAAGAAATTGCAGCCGGAAATGACCAAGCTGCGCGAACGCTATGCCGAAGACAAAATGCGCCTCAACCAAGAGATGATGGCGCTCTACAAGAAAGAACAGGTCAATCCGGCTTCGGGCTGTCTGCCCATCCTAGTTCAGATTCCGGTATTCTTCGCGCTTTATAAGGTGCTGTACGTCACCATCGAAATGCGCCACGCGCCGTTCTTTGGCTGGATCCAGGACCTCTCGGCGCCCGATCCGACCAGCATCTTCAATCTGTTCGGCCTTATTCCGTT
The DNA here is from genome assembly GCA_965216765.1 of Rhodospirillales bacterium. Lineage (GTDB taxonomy): Bacteria > Pseudomonadota > Alphaproteobacteria > Rhodospirillales > Casp-alpha2 > UBA4479. The sequence goes on along the minus strand of OZ244199.1, from coordinate 2,796,937 downwards.
TACGCCGCCGGACTTCCTGATGATCGGCGTCTGGCCGCTGATCATGGGCATCACCATGTTCCTGCAGCAAAAGCTGAACCCGCAGCCCGCGGACCCGATCCAGGCCAAGATCTTCCTGTTCATGCCGATTATGTTCACGTTCCTGCTGGCGCAGTTCCCGGCCGGCTTGGTAATCTACTGGGCTTGGAACAACACGCTCTCGATTCTGCAGCAATGGGTGATCATGCGGCGTATGGGGATCTCGAGCAAAGACGCACTCAAGTAAGCTTCGGTGGGCAAAAGGGATAACAAACCGATGACGGATACCGACATCGATCCCGCCCGCATCGAAGCGGCCCGTAAGCTGTTCGTCGGCGACGTCGATTTTGTGCTGGGTGTCCGCTCCATGGAGCAGATTCCCGTCGCCTCGGTGCCGGAGATTGCCTTCGCCGGCCGCTCCAACGTCGGCAAGTCGAGTCTTCTAAACGCGCTGACCGGTCGCAAACAGCTCGCACGCACATCAAATACGCCGGGCCGTACGCGCGAGGTGAATTTCTTCGACGTCGCCGGCAGGCTGATGCTGGCAGACCTGCCGGGATACGGCTATGCCCGCGCGCCAAAGACCGAAGTGATCGGCTGGACACAGTTGATCGAAAATTATCTCAGAGGCCGCGCCGGTCTCAGGCGGGTCTGCCTGCTGGTCGACTCGCGCCATGGCATCAAGGAAACAGACCGCTCGGCCATGGGCCTGATGGATCAGGCAGCGCAGAATTACCAAGTCGTTCTGACCAAGTGCGACAAGGTGAAACCGGGACCGCTCACGAAGTTAAAAGACACCGTTTCGGCGGAACTCGCTAAGCATGGCGCCGCGCATCCCGTTATCCTCGCGACCAGTTCAAACGACGGCACCGGCATCCCGGAATTGCGGGCCGAGTTGGCGTCTTTCTGCGACTGATATCAAAGAGTTGGCGTTTCAGGAATCCATCGGCTAATTTTCCGCCATGACAAAAACGCACGACGATACCCGCGCAGAGAATCTGGAGAAAGCCTCGGTCCTTTCCGAAGCGCTTCCGTACATGCGCCGCTTCACCGGCCGAACCGTAGTCGTCAAGTTCGGCGGCCACGCTATGGGCGATCCGAAACTGTTCGACCTGTTTGCGCGCGACATGGTCTTGCTGCGCCAAGTCGGCATCCGGCCCATCGTCGTGCACGGCGGCGGCCCGCAGATCGGGGCCATGCTGGAAAAACTGCAAATCAAATCGGAATTCATCGACGGTCTACGCGTGACCGATCAGGCGACCATTGACGTCGTCGAAATGGTGCTCTCTGGTTCGATCAATAAGCAAATCGTTGCGTCGATCACGTCCGCCGGCGGCACCGCCATCGGTCTCTCGGGCAAGGACGGCGGCTTGATCCGCGCCGACCGGCTGAAACGCACCAAACGCGATCCCGACAGCAACATCGAAAAGGTTATCGATCTCGGTCTTGTCGGCGAACCGCGCGCGATCGCCCCCAAAGTCATTGATGCTTTCGCCGACAGCGATGTCATTCCCGTTATTGCACCGATCGGTGTCGGCCCGGACGGCGAGACTTTGAATATCAACGCCGACACCGCTGCCGGCGCCATTGCCGCGGCGATGGGGGCCGCACGCATGTACATGCTGACCGATATCGAAGGCGTGCTCGACCAAGACAAGAACCTGATCTCGGAACTGACGGTCAGCGAAGCCCGCGCCGCCATTGAGCGGGGCGTTATTACCGGCGGCATGATTCCGAAGATCGAAAATTGCATCGATGCCATTCAAAGTGGCGTCGAAGGTGCCGCCATCATCGACGGCCGCGTCGCGCACACGGTGCTGGTGGAATTGTTTACCGAGGGCGGCGCAGGAACGCTTATTACCCGCGGCTAAAGCCCGGCGCCGTTACAATAAGCGCGTCATGAAGTCGATCTGCCACTTCATCTCGTCTTCTTCCAGGGGATACCCCCCGTTTTCCGTGCGCAGCAGGCTTTTGTAAGACACACCCGCCAGTTTCGTCTGCACGATTTCCGCCGTCGATGGTTTCATGCCCGCTCGCCAGGCGATTGAGACGCAGCCTTTGACGCTTTTTAGATCCAAGCTGCGTTCGACAACCCGGATCGGCAAGTCGGCCATGACGGCAAGAACCGCGACCGCCTTCTTCCGGCTTTTACCAACCTCATGGAGAAATGTCTCTTCATCCAGCTTTCCCTCGGCCCAGAGCTTGCTCGCCCAATCGAAAGCATCGTCATCATCGACACGCACGCCGATGGCCCCGCCGTGTGGGGTATCATCTTCTTCTTGGAAAATGGCTTCGGCGTCACCCAGCCGTTTGTGGACGACGGAGCGTACCGCATGCAGCGTGCTCGCGTTCAGGTCGTTTCGCGCCACCATCCGTTTCAAGATATCCTCGGCAACGAAGCGGGCGATTTTGACGGCGGCGGCTGTCGGCAGCCTCGGCCGCATCGCGAGTGGCATATGCCAGACATCGATATCCACCGCATGATCGAGAATCCTGTCCAGAGTCTCTTCGCGGATTTGCGCGCTGTCATTCCTTAACAGAAAGGCAATGCCGTTCTCATCGTCGCTTTCGACAATTGCATCGCTGACCTGCGCCGAGACGCCGTTTCGCTGAGAGATCGCGGAGATGGATTCCGGTGACGGCTTCGCCTGAATGATCTCGATCAGATCCTGATCGGTCAGGACCGGAGAAAACCGGAGAACCGGCGTTGAGACCGCCGCTTCGACATCCCACGCCAGACGCCGTATGACCTCGGGCGGCGCATCCGTCACTTCCTTCAGCGCCTCGGCCAGCGTCTGGCGGATACGCACGGCCTGATCCTTGGCCAACATGGCCAGGGCGTCGTATGTGAATTGCCGCAACTTATCCTGCTCGGCGGTCGACAGACCGGGCGCCACGCGGACGATCTTCTCGGCCAACGACCCTCGTACGGATTCATCCGTGTCACCGGCCAACAGCAAGTCTGCTTGGCGCGGCGCCGCTGTATTCGCTGCGATCCGGCCGCGAACTTTCGGCGACGAGTCTTCGGCCAGAAAATACAAAATCTCGGGCTGCAGGTCGGTCCGCGCGGCCAGGTCGGCGCGCTCTTCCTCATTGCTGGCCTTAGCGAGGCTTTTGGCGTCTTCATAGGAGATCGCCTTGCCGCGCTTTCCGCCTTTACGAGAGAAGAACTTCGAGAACATGTCTTCCCATACTCCGGTTTAGCCGCGCTCCGCCAGATCGGCGAAGAATTCGAGTTGCCAGTCGATCTCGTCCTTGCTCAACGGCATGCTTGTACCATCCGGATGGACAATCTCGCTCGGTGCGATTCGGCCCATCTGCTGTTGCGTCGTTACGATGATCGATGACGGCAGGTCTGCCTTGGCGATCAAGGCGACGATCGCCTTCGGGTTACGCTCCATGAAAATTCGTGTCGCAACCGGGACCGCCACCTTGGAGCGGACGATCAGAGCCGCGAATACGAAAGAATGATCCCCGGCGCGCAGTGCCTTGACGACGACGTCGTTGGACAACTTGCCTGCATTCTGTAATCGCTCGGCCGTGGCGACTGGCGGCTCGACTTTCAAAAAATCAAACCCGGCCGAAACTGCATTGTCGGCATTCGGACCGCCCGCGCCATCGGAGCCATCCGAACCAAAACGGTCGTTAAGAATATTGCTCACGGCGTCAATCGTGTAGCTATCCAGATCGGTCCGTTGACGCAGTTGATCGACCAGATTCTTGGCCAGGAAGCCGGCCATCCGCTGTGCCGCACCGCCCGGCAACTTCGGCCGCGAGACCAACGGCGCCTGCCAAAGTTCGACATCTTGCGAACGACTAATGAGGTCATCCAACGCCTCTTCGCGAATTTGCGCCGAGCCGTTCCCCAACAGGTCCGCGACACCTTCCAGGTCATCGGTTTCGATGATGGCGTCAGCCAGGTTCTCGGTAACGTCCGAACGGCGGGCCACCGCGGCAACCGCGGCACTTTCCGGCGTGGAGTCGATGATCTCGATAAGATCACTCTCGGTGAGGACCGGTGAGAACTCGAGAACAGGCCCTGACACTTCGACCGCAAGGTCACGTGCAAGTCTCCGAATGAGGTCGTGCGGCGCGTCGGCCACATCCTTCAGCGCCTCAGAGAGCGCGGCGCGGACAACCACCAACTGATCTTGCGCTAAAGTCTCCAGCGCCTCATATGTCTGTGCCTTGATCTTGTTGGTTTCTTCGTTGGATAGGCCGGGCGCCACCTTGGCGATCTTGGAAGCCAAGTCGCCTCTAACATCGGCGTCCTTGTCCTGAGCCAAGATCAGGTCTGTTTGGCGCGGCGCCGAGTCGTTCGCGGCGACGGCACGCCGGACATCGGCCGACTGATCACCAGCCAGGAAGTACAGCAACTCGGGAGGCAAGTCTTTCCTTGCCGCCAATTCCGCGCGCACGTTTACATCCTTGCTCTGAGCAAGCTCCTTAGCCTCTTGATACGTGGCTTTGTCCATACCGGTAATTTCGCCCGAGTTCAGCCGATTCCGCAACCCGTCATGAGAGGATAACTCTCATCCGGACCGTCAATCGTCTTGCAACGGCGGTTTGGTGCCGGGTGGCGGCGCCATTTCGAAACCACCCTTACTGGCGCGTTTGACCGCATACATGGCGGCGTCGGCGCGAAGTAGAAGATCGTCCAGGCTCTCACCTGCATTCGGGTCGAAAAACGCCACACCGACGGAAATTCCCAACGGATGGTCGTCGTCACCCGACATAGATACCATCGACTTACTCTCGGCGATCAATTGTGTCGCCCGCTTACGGCTGGTCGGCTCGTCGATCCCGTCGAGCCACATGGCGAATTCGTCGCCGCCGAGACGAGCGACCAGATCTCCCGGCCGCGAGAAATTAATCAACATATCGCGGAGATACAGAATGGCGTCATCTCCGGCCTGGTGGCCGTGCACGTCGTTGACCCGTTTGAAGTTATCCATATCGACGTAGAACATCGACGCTGTCAGACCACTGCGGGCAAGGCGCGAGATACGACGCGGCAATTCTTCTTCGTAGAACGCGCGGCGGTTCAACAGACCGGTCATGCCGTCGGTGCGCGAAAGCCGGACGATACGTTCGTGATTGGAGATTTGCTCGTTGGCGATACCCAGTTGGTTGGCAACGTCGCATAGCATCACGCGATGATCGTCATCCCAAGCTTTTTCGCGCTTCGGGCGCCAGATGGCGAGCGCACCGTTGGCAGTGCCGCGATACTGGGTCGTGGTGACGACGGCGGCCCATTCGCCGACTTCGACATCCAACACCTTGCCCGGCGGCAGAGCGGCGATTTTTTCACTCAACGGATCGACACCGGTGACGTTGCCGAATTCCGCGGCGACGACATAACCCTCGCGATGATTATCGTCACGGTAGATGCGCGAACCACCGGCGCCCAAGGCGCGCGCGGTGGCGGCGGCGGCGGCCGTCAGCATGTCGCCGGGTTCGATCTCGTCGCGGATCTGACTGACGATATAGTTCAGAAGCTGTTCGCGGTGTCGCGCCCGCGCCAGAGCCGCTTCGCTTTCGCGTTCTTCGGTGACATCCCGACAAACACCGCGACATCCGATCCAGACTTCGCTCTCGTCATTTTTGACCAGCGGCAGAACCGAGACAATCATACACGCGGTTGCGCCTTCCTTGGTGCGCATCCACATCTCGATGTTTTCGAGACGGCGATTCGAACTGAATGGAAACGGCACGAAATCGTCCGGATCGATGACAAAGCTGCGGGCCTCCTGGCCGATCAGTTCCTCCGGCTTGTAACCGAGTGCACCCTGCGGCGAGACGAAAATGAACTTTCCCTCTAGATCGACCTCCCATGAAAAATCATTGGAGATCTCAACCAGATCCTTGTAGCGCTGGCGGGATTCGACAAGTGTCGAGCGAAGGTTGCGTTCCATCGTCAGGTCGCGCGCGAGGACCAGAACTTTCTCGACGGTTCCATCGGCCTGCAAAATCGGCATTGCCGTAACGTCCAACACTAACTCGCCGCGGCTGGTATCGACGGTGACCGTCGCATTGGCGATACTGGCACTTTCCGAAGCACCGTCGATCAGCGCATTGATATCGCCGACCGCGCCGCCGACCAGGGCACGTTCAAGCCCAGCCCCCTTGGCGTTGGCGAGGATCAACTGGCCGTCAGGTTCAAGAAGGACAGCAGGACCGGGATATCCCGCGATCAGCTTGACTTCGCTATCGCTGGCCTCGACCTTCGGAGGCGCGGTGGATGCATCGTCAGCCATTGGATTGTCCTGCACAGGCGTTTCGTAATGCATCATTCTAGAAAAAACCGCCCGCCGGTTAAAGGTCTGTTTTCCTTATGTTTCCACGATGCGGTGCGGCATGTGACCTTGTCTTCAAGCGCCGGGAATGGTTAATCAGTGCTATGTCTAAAGATCAGAAAGTCACATCCGCCGCCGAGGCGAGCTTGCGCGACACGAAAGTCTGGGTTTTCGATCTCGACAACACGCTCTATCCCGCGAGTTCCCGCCTTTTCGATCAGGTGGACTGGAATATGACCCGCTACGTGGCCGAATTGCTTGAGATCGATCAAGTTGAAGCGCGCCGACTGCAAAAGGACTATTTCCGCAGTTTCGGCACTACGATGCGCGGTTTGATGACGGTGCACGGAATCGACCCGGCGGCGTTTCTCGACTACGTCCACAACATCGACGTCACCGGATTGCCCGTCGATTCGCTAATGATCGATGCCCTCGCCGCCCTCCCGGGACGCAAGGTCATATTCACCAATGGCTCCAAGGGCCATGCCGACAACATCACCAAACATCTTGGGATCGACGGCTATTTCGAGGGGTGTTTCGATATTATCGACGCCGCCTACACGCCGAAGCCGGCATTGGAGTCCTATCACGCCATGTGCGACGCCTTCGGCATCGACCCCGCCGAGGCGGTCATGGTCGAGGACATGGCAAAGAACCTAGTACCCGCCGCCGAGTTAGGCATGACCACCGTCTGGGTCGATACCGGTGCCGACTGGTCGCGCGAACACAGCGATCAGGGGCATATCCATTACCGGACCGACGCTCTTTCGGCATGGCTTGCGGAGACGGCCGAAATCGCTCGCTAAGGTGCGCTGAGTGAACGGCTCTGAGCGTTGACAGCCGCGCGGTCGGCGGGCACAGTCCCGGCGCTCGCGCCCCTGGCGCACAGATTTAAAGATGATATTCGGAATTGGAGTGAAGGTATGGACGCCGGTCAGCTTGAAACCATCATCGACGCCGCTTGGGAAGACCGCGAGAACGTCTCCCTGACGACGACGGGCGAGGTCCGCGATGCCGTGGATATGGCGCTCGGTATGCTGGATTCCGGCGCAGCGCGTGTCGCCGAAAAGGCTGACGGCGGTGACTGGAAGGTTAACCAGTGGCTCAAAAAAGCAGTTCTCCTCTCTTTCCGTCTAAATGACATGAAGCCGATCCCGGGTGGCCCGGGCGGCGCACATTGGTGGGACAAGGTGCCTTCCAAGTTCGAAAGCATGAATGAAACCGCCTTCCGGGCAGCCGGCTTCCGCGCCGTTCCCGGCGCCATTGTGCGCCATTCGGCCTATATCGCGCCGGGCACGATCCTGATGCCGAGCTTCGTCAACCTGGGCGCCTACGTCGACGAAGGTACGATGGTCGATACCTGGGCCACTGTCGGTTCGTGCGCGCAGATCGGCAAGAACGTGCACTTGTCGGGCGGCGTCGGCATTGGCGGTGTGCTTGAACCGCTGCAGGCGGGTCCGGTGATTATCGAAGACAACTGCTTCATCGGCGCCCGCTCGGAAGTCGTCGAGGGTGTCATCATCGGCGAAGGTTCAGTGCTGTCGATGGGTGTCTTCATCGGCGCCTCAACCAAGATCATCGACCGCGCAACTGGCGAAGTATTCATCGGCAAGGTGCCGCCGTACTCGGTCGTCGTTTCCGGCAGCCTGCCCGGCAAACCGTTGCCGTCCGGTGAACCGGGTCCGTCACTCTATTGCGCGGTCATCGTTAAGCGCGTCGACGCGCAAACCCGGTCCAAGACATCGATCAATGAGCTCCTCCGCACCTGATCCCGTCGCGCTCTCGAAAGCGCTCATCGAACGTCCCAGCGTTACGCCCGCCGATGAAGGCGCGCTGGACGTCCTCGTTGCGTTCCTAGAGCCGCTCGGCTTCGAAATCCACGACCTGACCTTCGACGACCCCGCGGGTGAACCGACACGGAACGTCTACGCACGCCTCGGCACCGAGGGGCCGAACTTCTGCTGGGCCGGCCACACGGACGTGGTCCCACCCGGCGATCCCGCCGACTGGCAAAGCGATCCGTTCACGCCTGACATCCGCGACGGCAAGCTGTATGGCCGTGGCGCCGCCGACATGAAATGCGCCGTTGCCTGTATGATGAGTGCGACGGCACGTTTTCTGGCCGACAAGGGATCGGATTTCGGCGGCTCCATCAGCTTTTTGATCACGGGGGACGAAGAAGGCGACGCCACCAACGGCACCAAGAAGGTGCTGGACTGGCTTCAGGCGCGCGGCGAGACCATTGACGCCTGTGTCGTCGGCGAGCCGACTAACCCGGAATCCGTCTCCGACATGATCAAGATCGGCCGCCGCGGCTCCATGAACGTTTGGCTGACGGTCGATGGCGTGCAGGGGCACTCCGCCTATCCGCATCTGGCCAACAACCCGATCCACAAGATGTTGCGGCTGCTGTCATCACTGACGGAAGTTCCGCTCGACGAAGGCTCCGACCATTTCCAACCGAGCACGCTGCAGGTGACGACGCTCGACGTCGGTAACGCGGCGACAAATGTCATTCCGGCGAAAGCCGAAGCCAGGGTCAACATCCGCTTTAACGATCTGCATTCGTCGGAAAGTGTAGAGAAACTGCTGCGCGGCCGTTTGGATCAGGCCGGCGGCGGCTATGAAATGCGCATCCGAGTATCCGGCGAGAGCTTCCTGACCCCCCCGGGCCAGTTGAGCGACGTCGTTGCCGGCGCCGTTGAAGCCGTCACAGGCACGGCGCCAGAACTCAGCACCACCGGCGGCACGTCGGATGCCCGTTTCATCAAGGATCACTGCGCTGTCGTGGAAATGGGTCTGATCAATCTGACGGCGCACAAGGTTGACGAATTCAGCACGCTCGACGACATCGCCGCCCTCGACAACATTTACACCCGCGTACTTGAGGGCTTTTTCGAGACATCGTCTTGATCGGTGATCTGGTCCGCGCAGGGTACGGTATCAGCCGCCTGGCGCGTTTCGACCATAACGGCTTCGCCGTTTTTGGCAGCGACGCCTCAGCCGCCTGGCGATCGTTCCTGGCCGTCGCCATCGTCGCGCCGATGTTCGTCATCTGGTCGGCGATGCACTGGTCGGAAACGCCCGACAAGGAACTGACGTTCGGCTACGTTCTGCACGAAGGACTTGCCTATGTCGGCTTGTGGCTGCTGTTCCCGGTCGTCATGTGGCATGTCATCAGTGCCTTCGGCCGCCGCCAGCACTTCGCGCACTTCGTTTGCGTTTATAACTGGGCGGCCTCGTACCAAAATGCACTGTTCTTGGTGCTGGACCTCACGACGCTGGGTCTCGGGGCTTCCGATGGTGCCCGCAGTTTCTTCGGCCTTGTCCTGATGTGCTATCTACTTGCGTTCGGTTGGTTCGTCGCCAAGAACGCGCTGCAGATATCAGCCCCGCAAGCGGTTCTGGTCGTCTCCTTGGATTTATTTCTATCCGCCGTCTGGGAAACGCTAACCTAGCGTAAATGACGCTCAGACATCCATGCCGCCGCCAATGAAGTCGTAAACCGGCTTCAGAATTTCCTGCCAGTCGAACAACACGAACATCGCCCCCAGGCCCAGCAAACCCATGATGATCGGCGACGTCAGGATACCGCCCGCCACTAAAAGCAATCCGACGAAGCCAAGTCCACCTTGGCCGCGAAGAATCGCGACGATGGAAAAGATCAGTGCCAGCGGCGTGAAGAACAGCGTCGGCCCGAATATGCCGAGAAGGCCGAATACAACGGCGAGCCAGCCGGAGACCGGTGTCGGCGCCGGTTGCGGCCGCTGCGTGCGTTGCGGACCGGCCTCGCCATCGGAAAGTTGCAGGGGAATCTTACTCATAAAGACAGCATATCATCTTGTACCGGTGGAGCCATTCTGATCGTAAGTCACTTTGGTCAGATACAATCCTTCCGGCGGCGCGGTCGGACCGGCAGCGCGGCGGTCACAAGCGGCAAGTGCGGCCTCAAGATCCTTCCGGCGCCACTTTCCCTCACCGATCAGCTTTAGCGTCCCGACAATGTTGCGCACCTGGTGATGCAGGAACGAGCGTGCTTCGGCGACGACATGAATTTCTTCGCCGGCGCGCGACACATCGAGGCGGTCGAGCGTCTTCATCGGTGATTTTGCCTGACATTCCGAGGCCCGGAACGAGGTGAAATCATGGTGCCCGATCAACGCCTGTGCCGCATCGTGCATCGCGCCCGCATCCAAGGGGCGGGCATGCCACCAAACGAAACCGCGATCGAGCGACGGCGGCGGCCGGCGGTCGAGAATGCGATAGAGGTACCCCCGACCCGTCGCTGAGAAGCGGGCGTGGAAATCATCGTCCACCTCTTCCGCTTCGAGGATCGACACCGGGTGCGGGCGGACGTGCTGATTGAGCGCATCGCGCACCGTATCCGCCGGGAACGCTTTCGTAAGCTCTACATGGGCGACCTGGCCTAGCGCATGAACGCCCGCATCCGTCCGCCCCGCCCCTTGCACCAGCGTCTCTTCACCACACAGTCTAAGCACAGCCTCTTCCAACACGGCTTGTACACCGAGTCCGTTGTCTTGGCGTTGCCAGCCCACGAAAGGTGTACCATCGTATTCAATTAGGAGTTTGTATTTCGGCATAGGTCCAAGCTTGAACTTGATTTCTACATTCAACCACAATGAGCGTGCGAGGTTAGCGACTTTTTCAGAAAACCGTATAATCAGGAAAGCGTATAGTTAGTGACCGAGCGAACCATGGACGACAACGACGTCAAATCGATACTCATCGAAAATGAGCGCGACGCACTGCACATACTGCCGCTCGAAATCCTGCCGGTCCAGACACCCGGATTGAAACGTGCGCGCATGATCAAGAATGCGCAACTTGTCAGCGTCGTCGAACTTTTCCACGACAAACACACCGGCAGCGGACAATTGAACATCAATGATCTGCCGACGGAATTCGATTGGCCGGATAGCTCCTCTCATTCAGATATGGTCTTGATGCGAAAAATCGCGGCACTGCCGAGTTATGACGTGTTCTCGCTGAGGATCGCGTTGCGTCAGCTTAAGATTCCCATCGACGACGTGTCGACACTCAAGCTTTCCGATCAGATGAATAAAGATCTCACAAAGTATATGACCGATTTCACGCGGCCGCTAATTATCCAAGTCTACGGTGAAAGCGAGGATATGAAGATCGAGACGTTCGAGGATGTCGTAGCACTTTTCCGCGACCCGGACGTAAAGAAAGCTTTGGAGAAGCTGAAAGTCATGGCCTCGAAACTCGGCATCGAGCCCGAGGAAGTACCGGCCTTCATCGAAGATTACGGCGATATCTTTCTCTCGTTGTCGTACTACCGTCGATGCCTCGACTCTGTAACGCCGATCATTTCGTCATTCCTGGAATCGGTGCCGGACCTAAGATCCAATTATTCCCTGAAATCGGATAGCAGCTTCCAGAAGACGCTAACGGCGCTCGAAGCCAAGATCACCGACCTCACTATTCAAATCACAGAGCGGTTTGAGAGCTTTGAGCGCGACACCAATAATATGTGGGAGGATATTTCCGCCGAGAGATTCCGCGAACTCCAGCAAGTCATCCGCAGCTATCACAGAACGCTCGGCGGCGTGCTGTGCTCCCTCAGCGTCAAACTGGATGCCTGGAACCGTCTGTTTCCGAAGCGCGACGTGGGCAGCCCGCAACGACGCTGCGAATTTATTATGACGGAAATGCGCCAGGGTATGGAGCGCATGGGCGCGACAGATGCCGCAAACCTAAAGGCTATGCCGGCTTAAGAACCTTTCCCACCGGAATCGGATAACCGCGCAGGAATTCATCGACCGGCGTCATACCGCGACCCGGCCTTTGCAGCACTAAGGGACGTAGAACGCCGTCACCGCAGACGATGCTCAAGCGGTCATCCAGGACGGTGCCCGGCGTCTTATCTGATTTTAGATCCTCGCATTCGGCGTCGCCGACCTTGATCCGCGTACCGTCGCAACCGAACGACACGCCCGGCCAAGGATTGAGGGCGCGGACCTTGCGCTCGAGCGCTTGTGCGGGTTCCGAGAAATCAAGCGACGACTCATCCTTGGTCAGCTTCGACGCATACGTCACGCCGTCTTCCGGCTGTGGTTCAGGATCGATTCTGCCCGCCGCCAAATCTTCAAGCGCCGGGCCGGTCGCTTTGGCGCCCATCTCGGACAGACGGTCGTGCAACGTCGTTGCGGTCTCGGTCGGCGCAATCGGTGTTTCGGCGCGGGCCAGCACCGGACCGGTATCCAATCCCGCCTCCATCTGCATGATGCAGACGCCCGTTTTATCGTCACCGGCCATGATGGCGCGCTGGATCGGCGCGGCACCACGCCAGCGCGGCAGCAGCGATGCGTGCACATTGATGCAGCCCAGCTTGGGCGCATCCAAAACCGGCTGCGGCAGAATCAGCCCGTAGGCGACGACGACAGCAACGTCCAATTTCAGATCGGCGAAGGCCTTACGGTCTTCATCGGCCTTGAGGTTAACCGGCGTCCGTACCGGGATGCCAAGATCGGCAGCGGCGGCATGCACTGGGCACGGCGTTTCCTTGTGCCCACGGCCGGCCGGCCTGGGCGGCTGAGCATAAACGCAGACGACATCGTGGCCGGCATCCACAAGCGCCCGCAACGACGGTACCGAGAACGCGGGGCTGCCCATGAAGGCGATACGGAGCTGCTGCATCAGCGCTACGCCGGCTGCTGCGCCAGCTTTTTGGCTTTTTGGAGTTTGCGGAGGATCATGTTGCGCTTCAGCGCCGACACATGATCGACGAACAGAACGCCGTCCAGATGATCGATCTCGTGCTGGATGCAGGTCGCCAGAATGCCTTCGGCGCGCAGTTCGCGGATTTCGTTGTCTCGGTCCAAATAGCGCACCTTGACCCAATCCGGGCGCACCACCTCGGCATAATGATCCGGCAGCGAAAGGCAGCCTTCCTCGTGGTATCGGTCCTCGTCGGCGATCTCGACGATTTGCGGATTGGCCATGAACATAGGCTGCGGCTCTTCATTCTCGCGCGCCACATCGACGACGATGATGCGCCGCTCGTCGCCCACCTGCGGCGCCGCCAGGCCGATGCCTTGCGCCGAGTACATAGTATCCAGCATATCGTCCATGAAGCGGCGCACACCCTCATCGACGGTCTCGACGGGCTTGGCCTTGATCTTCAAACGCGGATCGGGCGCGACGATGATGGGCAATACAGCCATCCGATTGATCCTGTTCGGTTAAATTGACTGTTCAGGAAATATGCTCTTGGCATCATCGCGTCAAGGAACCAGACTTTTCGAATATTAAGGGGACGGCTTATGTGGCAGGGGGTTTTAGGCCTGATAGCGTTTCCGCTGATCGCCTGGGCGCTCAGCGAAGACCGTAAAAACGTATCGTTGCGGGCACTCGGCATCGGCTTGGCGCTCCAACTGGCGCTGGCCGCCCTGATGCTTGGCGTGCCTCCTGTTCGGGACGCCTTTCTGGCATTGAATAGTGTCGTCCTCAGCCTCATGGAAGCGACCCGCGCCGGGACCAGTTTACTGTTCGGCTTTTTGGGCGGCGGGCCACTCCCTTACGACGAAACCGGCCCCGGTTCGACCTTTACCCTCGCCTTTCAAGCCCTGCCCGTCATCTTGGTCATGAGCGCGCTTTCAGCGTTGCTGTTCCATTGGCGCATCCTTCCGGCCATCGTCCGCGCCGCGTCCTGGGCGCTCGGCAAGACCTTCGGCATTGGTGGCGCGGCAGGCGTCGGCGTCGCCGCTAATATCTTCGTCGGCATGGTCGAGGCACCAATCCTGATCCGGCCTTATATGCAGAAGCTTACCCGGGGCGAGCTGTTCCTGATGATGACCGTCGGCATGGCGACCATCGCCGGCACCGTAATCGTGTTGTACGCCACCGTCATCGGCAGCGCGATCGACGGCGCACTCGGTCATATTCTGACGGCGTCGATCCTGAGCGCACCGGCGGCCATCACTATTTCGCAATTGATGATCCCACTGGGCGAACCGACTCCCGGTGATGTCGATGTACCGGACGACGGTAACGCCATGGCCGCCATCACACGCGGCACAATGGAAGGCGTGGGCCTGTTGATCAACGTCATCGCACTGATGATCGTCGCCGTTGCGTTGGTGGCACTGGTCAACCAGATACTCGGCGCTCTGCCCGTCTTGGACGGCGCACCGATTACGTTGCAGCGTTTGCTGGGCTGGATCATGGCGCCCATCGCGTTCCTGATGGGCGTGCCGTGGGCTGAGTCCGCCGATGCCGGCTCGCTGCTGGGCGTTAAGACGGTACTGAACGAATTCGTTGCCTATCTGCAACTTGCCGGCTCGCCGGAGGGCGTTCTATCCGACAAGTCGCGGCTGATCATGACCTACGCGCTGTGCGGCTTCGCCAATTTCGGTAGCCTCGGCATCATGATCGGCGGTTTGGTGAGCATGTGCCCGGAACGACGCGCCGAAATCGTGACTCTCGGCGGCCGGTCAATCATTTCGGGGACGCTGACCACGTGTCTAACCGGCGCGGTGGCAGGATTGTTCTTCTAGTATTTAACGCCGGACGCGAACACTGTAGACCAGATCGACGGCACCCTTCGCCGGAATTTCCACCGCCCACTTCGCAGACAGGCCGTCACGTTTGTGCGGCAAGCTGGCCTGCAGCATTTCCCAGTCGCCAGCGATGTCTTCGACGATGGAGACCCGCGCCGACGATGTGCCGCCGTTCTTGAGCTTCAAGGTAAAGGTCGCTTCGGACGCACGGTCACCAAGACTACGGAACGACGTTTGCTGGCGCGTCATGGTGATATCGAAAGCACGTCCGAGGTCGAGGGCCGTATCCTCACCAATCGGCACGTTGTTGATCCGGTCCTCGCCGACAAAGCGCAACGCACCGTCCGCATCCGGCACATAGGCACGAACAAGGCCCGCCGGCAACGGCATGCCGAGTCCCGACGCAGCGTCGTTCACGAACGCAACCTTCTGCATGGCGTGCACCGGCTGGGCGGCGCCGCGCATCGGTCCGTAAACAGGCGCGCTGCTGCGAAATTCCAATACGCGCCGCGTCACGGCACCTTCGGCGGACATCAGCGACAGTTGCTTGGTTTCACGGTCGGCCAATGTCACGACATCGGGCATACGGTAGAGGTGAAAGGCCGCCAACTCATCCCGCATTGGCGCGGACGCCCCGGCGTCAGAGGCCATCGCTTCCGCGCGCATCAGGATTTTGCCCTGCATCGGCGGCCGCTCGCGGTTGACGGACCCTGCCACCAATGACAACTGCGCCGGGCCGAAGTCGATCCCGGCCTGATTGGTAATCCGCGCCCAACCGTCCAGATTGGCGGCCGTCAACGCTGGCGATAGGACGATGGTGTAGACCGCATCCCAACTGAGTCCGTCTGTGAGATAGGCCAACCGCGCCGTAGTTTCCTGGGTCAATGGTGCCGCCATGCGTACCGAGAGCGCTGGATTCGCCGATAGATCGGCCGGCACGCCGTCGAAGATCAGACGACCCGGCACCGTGGTTTCGATACGATCACCGATCTTAAGCACGATACCGTCCGAGATGCTCAGCACCGTCGCTTCTTCAATGATCTCGGCGCCTGTCGCCGGGTTCATGCGCGCGACTTTGATGGTTTTACCCAACGCGCGCTTCAGAAGGACGCGTTCAGACAAAATGTCCGAATCGAGTGCGATTTCGCGCACGGCGGCATCCTTGGCAGTCGCAAAGATCAGGCTGTCGGCAATGGCTTGCGGGCCGATCCCATCGATCCGCAGCCGGTCCGTGCCGGTCGGCGCCAGGGATCGCACTTCATCCACGAGCGCCAGACCGTTGGTGTAGACCGTCAGATTCATGGCGGATTCCGCCGCCTCCTGGGCCTTCGCGCCGGGCGCGGCAGCGAGCAATGCGATAGACGTGGCGGTAGCGGCGACTGCAGAAAGTTTCATGTGGCTTTTTATCCTCAGTGTGACCGTTTTCGGAACCGACAGACGTTAATTTGCCTCCGAGACTGCCGTCGGGCAATCTCGATCCGGATAGATCATGCCCACTGAATTTGACGAAAGAGAGGCAGCGTGCCGCTGGATAACGCCACGATCGCGATCCTGATGGGCTTGGGCGTCGTCGTCCTCGTCATCCTTTGGATTGCCATGAGCGGGTCAAAAAGCCGCGCCGAACAATCCGCGCGCCTGATGCAGATGGCCGAGACCGCCCAAAACCTCGCGAACACGCAAGCAGCGCTGGCCGGTCGTATGGAGCAGGCCCAGGCCGATACCAACGCACGCTTGGAAAGCCTATCGAAGCGGCTCGGCGACGGCCTTACCGAACAGACGGAGCGCACAGGCCAGACGCTCAAGGTTCTGCACGAGCGCCTCGCCGTCATCGACAGCGCGCAAAAGAACATCACCGAACTATCAACGCAGATGGTCGGCTTGCAGGACATCCTTTCCAATAAGCAGGCGCGCGGCGCCTTCGGCGAGATTCAGCTGAATGATCTGGTGACGTCAGCCCTGCCGAATTCGGCTTACGAACTGCAGGCGACGCTATCCAATGGCAAGCGCGCGGATTGTCTTTTGAAGCTGCCGAACCCACCCGGTTCCATCGTTATCGACAGCAAGTTTCCACTCGAGAGCTATTCCGATTTCAAGAACGCCGAAACGGATGCAGAGAAAGCCGCCGGGGGGCGCGCCTTTTCGGCCTCGGTCCTCAAGCACGTGAAGGACATCGCCGAGCGTTATATCGTCCCCGGCGAGACGGCAGAGAGTGCTTTGATGTTCCTGCCGTCCGAAGCCGTCTACGCGGAACTGCATGCCAATTTCCGCAACGTGGTCGAAGAGAGTTTCCGCCGCCGTGTGTGGATCGTCTCGCCGACGACGCTGATGGCAACGCTCAACACGGTTCGCGCGATCCTGCGCGACGTACATATGCGCGAACAGGCCGACGTTATTCAGAACGAAGTGCGTAAGATGCTGGAAGACGTGGGCCGCCTGGACGACCGGGTCGGCAAGCTGGAAACGCACTTCGATCAGGCACACAAGGACATCCGCGACATCCGCATCTCGACCGACAAGGTCACCAAGCGCGGTGCCAAGATCGACGCCCTGCAACTAGGCGATGAGGACGAGACACCGGCGCTCCTTCCCGGTGACAAAGCGGCGGAATGACGCCAATCCCATTGGCATCATGCTGTACTTGATTCAGCATCGATCGCGAATCCGGCTGGAGCCAAACCCTTTGAAAAATAGATCCTGAAACAAGATCAGGATGACGTACGTGTCAGACGGGACGCCGATCCCTGAGCGCGGCGGAAAGAGTACCGTCGTCGAGGTAATCCAATTCCCCGCCGACCGGCACACCGTGCGCGAGGCCGGAGACCTTGATCCCCTTTTCACGCAGACGGTCGGCGATATAGTGCGCCGTGGTCTGGCCGTCGACGGTGGCGCTGGTCGCCAGGATCACTTCGGCGATCTCTGATTCCGCGGCGCGGCCGATCAGTTCGGGAATGCGAAGATCTTCGGGGCCGACACCGTCCAGTGCCGATAACGTGCCGCCCAGTACATGATAGCGCCCCTTAAAGCTGGCGGTCCGTTCCAACGCCCAGAGATCAGCGACATCCTCGACCACGCACAAGACGCGCCCGTCCCTGCGACCGTCGTCACAGATCGAGCAAGGATCGCGGGTGTCCAGGTTGCCGCAGACGTGACAGGCGCGGACCCGGTCGGCGGCTTCGGCCATTGCCGCCGCTAGGGGTTGCATCAGGCTTTCGCGTTTTTTCATCAGATGCAGCACGGCGCGCCGGGCCGACCGCGGCCCCAGGCCCGGCAACTTGGCCAGCAGAGAGACGAGACGTTCGAGTTCCTGTTCCGCCAAGGCGCGGTTCCGATCAGAACGGAAGCTGCATGCCGGGCGGCAGCGGTATGCCGCCGGTCATTTCCTGCATCTTTTCGCGCATCATTTCTTCGGACTTGGATTTAGCGTCGTTGATGGCAGCGACGATCAGGTCTTCCAGGACTTCGGCGTCCTCGGGTTTCACCAACGACGGGTCGATTAGCACATTCTTGGCGATGCCCTTGCCGTTCAACGTGACCTGGCACATGCCGCCGCCCGATTTACCGACGACCTCCAGCGCCTCCATCTCCGTCTGCAGATCGGCCATCTTTTGTTGAAGCTGCTGCGCCTGCTTCATCATTTGTGCGAGGTTCATCGGGTGGCTCCTGGGAATTACGATTGAACACCTGTATAACATCTCATATGCAGCACCAAAACCTGTTCGTCTTCGATATCGAAACCGTGCCCGACACCGACGTGGCGCCTAACCTGACCGGCGAGACCTCGCCGGACGTGGAGGTGCGCCGCGCCGCCGTCGAGCAATATCACCTGGACGTGACCGACGGGAAAAACAGCTTCCCGCGCCAGCCGTTCCACAAGGTCGTGGCAATCTCGTTCCTGGCCGCCGAGATCGAGCGCGACGGCGGCCGCGAAGCCTACCACTTGCGAGAGTTGCGCTCGGGCGGCGAGACCGGCTTCGACGAGGCCAAGCTTCTGCAGGGTTTCTTCACGTACATGGAGCGCATGAAGCCGCGGCTGGTCAGTTTCAACGGGCGCACCTTCGATCTCCCGGTACTGAAATACCGGGCCATGGTGCACGGCATCTCGGCACCCTGGCTGCACAAATCCGGCGATAAGTGGAACAGCTACGGTTACCGTTACGCCACCGATTGGCATTGCGACCTTTTGGACGTGCTATCCGACTTCGGCGCGTCGGCCCGGGTCAAGCTCAACGAAGTCTGCGCCGCCTTCGGTTTCGCCGGCAAGTTCGGCGTCGACGGATCGATGGTCGCCGAGATGATCGACAATGGCGAAGTCGAAGCCGTCCGCAATTACTGCGAGACCGATGTTTTGAACACCTATTTGGTCTATCTTCGCTATCAGCTGCATGTCGGCACGATCGGCAAGGACGACTACAACGGCGCCGTTGCCGGCCTGATCCAGTACATCGACAGCGAAAAAGAGGCGCGGCCCTACCTCGGCGACTTCATGGAAGCCTGGGGCGAAGCGTCAGGGAACCGGTTTATCCTGGAATAACCGTCGTCCTGAACTTGATTCAGGACCTATTTTTCAACAGGCACGTTTCCAGCCGGGTCTACCATGGGTGCTGAAACAAGTTCAGCATGACGGTTAAATCAAACGTCCGGCAGGTCGTCGGGTACTTCGTCGGGGTCGACCACGGCTTCCGGCGCGTCGGCGACGCTGGGCGCGCGGGCGATCTTGCGGACATCCTCGACCGTGGCACCGGGAAAAGTATCCAGCACGGCTTTGACCAGCGGATGGCCCGCTGCGTCGTTGCGCGCCGCTTGGCGCGCTTGGGCGCGCTTATCGGCGATGGTCTCGGCACTTGATTCGCGAGCCAGCGCGACGGACCAGGGCATGCCAGTGTGCTCTTCCAAAAAGCCTTTGAGCTTTTGCACCATATCGCGGCCGACGTTGCCCTCGGCGGCGAATTCGAGGGTGCCCGGCTCAAATCTTACCGGACGCACCTGATTGACAAGGAACGCCGCCAACAAGCCTTCGCGCAGTTCTTCGGCAAGCGCCGCGACCGCGGCGAGATCGGGGAACGCACGTGCCTGCGGCGCCGGAGGACTTTGCGCAGGTGCGGGTGATTGCTGTTCCATTGGCCGGCCGCGCGCTTCCGCGCCGCCGCTTCCAACACCCATGACTGCCGCACGGGCACCACCACCACTGCCACCCGAAGAACCGGGCGCCGGATTACCGGCAGGCATGTCGGCACCTTCCTGCAACGCTTTCACGGCATCGCCGGGCGTCGGCAGATCGGCGGCATAAGCGAGGCGCACCAATACCATCTCCGCCGCTGCCGCCGGTGCAGGCGCATAGCGGACTTCTTCCAGGCCCTTTAAAAGCAACTGCCAGGCGCGTGTCAGGATCGGCATGCGGAGTGCGGACGCAATCTCCCCGCCTTTGGTGCGTTCCTGTTCCGGGACTTCCGGCGCGTCCAGGCTGGTCGGCATGACTTTGACACGGGTCAGCCAGTGCACGAGGTCGAGCATATCCTCGATCACCGAGATCGGATCGGCACCATCTTTGTATTGCGCCGCGAATTCGTTCAGCGCTTTTTCGATGTCGCCCTTGAGCACGGCCTCCAGGAGATCGAAAGTCCTGGCGCGGTCTGCGAGCCCCAGCATATCGCGGACGCGGACGTCGTCGACGGTGCCCTCGGCATGCGCAATCGCTTGATCCAATAGACTGAGACCATCGCGGACCGAACCGTCGGCAGCGCGGGCGAGAAGGTGAAGAGCCCCCTCGGTGATCTCGGCACCTTCTTTCTTGGCGATGCCCGCGAAATGCTCGGCCAAGGTCTCGGCAGGCACACGGCGCAGGTCGAATCGCTGGCAGCGCGACAGGACCGTGATGGGCACGCGGCGGATTTCCGTCGTCGCAAAAATGAAGATGACGTGCTCCGGTGGCTCTTCGAGCGTTTTCAGCAGCGCGTTGAACGCCGCCTTCGAGAGCATGTGCACTTCGTCGATGATATAGACTTTGTAACGCGCCGACGCGGGCCGGTACCTGACCCCGTCGATCAATTCCCGGATGTTGTCGACACTGTTGTTGGAGGCCGCATCCATTTCCAGCACGTCGACATGGCGGTCGGCGGCGATGGCGACACAGTGCTCGCACTCGCCGCAGGGCTCCGTCGTCGGGCCACCCTTGCCGTCCGGGCCGATGCAGTTGAGCGCACGGGCGATGATCCGGGCCGTCGACGTCTTACCGACCCCACGCACGCCGGTCATGACGAAAGCGTGATGGACGCGGTTCTGCGCGAACGCGTTCGACAGCGTCCGTACCATGGCGTCTTGGCCGATCAGTTCCTTAAAGGTTTTGGGGCGGTACTTGCGGGCCAGCACCTGATACTCGCCGGCGGCGGTCGCTTCGGCGGTTGTATCGGGCTGGCTATCGTTCATGAAGTCCATCCGGGCATATGAATAAGTGGGAGACCGGACTCCGACCCGGGCCGAAACTCGTTACGGCTGCTTCCTTCCGGACCTGACCGGGTTGGCGAGAAGCCCGTCCGGGCCGATCTCCCGACGGGAATATAGCAACGGCTAGGCGGACTCGAAAGGCTTGAATCCCGGGAAAACTAACTCAATGTTCGGATCATCTCGGTAGCGCCGGGATACGCGGCCGAAAGCGCATCCGCCTCCCCCATGGTCAAGTCGTCGAAATCGAAGCCCGGAGCGACGGTTGTACCCATCAATGCATACCCGTGCGATCCACCGGATTTGAGGCGCGCCCCCATCCACACCATGCCGGGCACCGTGAACTGGACCAACTCGCCGCCGGCCAAATTCTGGCCGAAAGTAATAGTGCGGTGCGTCGGCGGTTGTTCGAGGAGCAACATCTCGACCGCGTCGCCGAGGTAAAAATGGAACGTCTCGGACGACGGCAGCCGATGCATTCTGGAAAGTGTGTCGGGTGTCAGCAGATAGTAAATCGCGGTGCCCGCATCACGCGGCCCGCTATAGGCATCGCCGAGCGCGTCCTTGGGAATGGACACGCCGGCACGCCAGGTTTCCTTGTAATAACCGCCTTCCCACGGCAGAGGGGCCAAGCCCAACTGCCGGATCAGGTCGTCTGCGGTCAGAGTCAATTAAGTCCTGCGGTCTCGCGCCGTTCTTCGACGATGATCACACCGTTAGGCCCGGCCGAGATCACCCACGGCAGCAGAAGATAGTTGTCCTCATAGTCGTAGGTGCCGTCGGTGATCGCCACCATCCGGATTTCCGCAGCCTGACGCGACGGGATCGAAACCGCCGTCACGCAGGTTTCCGGCGCCCGTTTACCCTCGACACCGATCGCGATAACGGCGTTCTTCTGAAAGAAGTCGCCAGATCTGAATACCCGCATTTCATCGTCACGGTTGCGAATGCGGATCACATAAGGCCGCCCTTGGCGCAGACGCGTCACCATCGGTGAAAATGCGCCGTCACGCACCACTAACTCGATCTCGGGCACGCGGGCCCAATTGATCTTGGCTTCGGCGCGATCAGAAATCATCTTGCAGTCTGTTGTGCCGAGCGAACTGATTCCCTCGTTCGCGGCGCACGCAGACAGACCCAGCACGCACGCGGCGGCCAAGCTCAGTTTAACGGCGTGCCGACCCAGTTTACGGCACAATTCGGTCCCAGTTTTTTCCACCGTCCTCTCCACCTACCGTTTGCTCTTAACGCAACGGCACCCAAGGGTGCGGGAACGTCATCGGTAAGCAGTGTCCACAAGAATGGTTAACAAAGCCTCTATCAGCGCGAGAGTCCAGCGCGGGATCACTGGCCGACCGAGCGTTGCCGAGCCGTCCGCCGTATGCAAGGTTACGTCATGCCCGTCCACCTGACATATACCACCCTTTCATTGCGCCGAGACGGTATGTCGCGACGCAGCGAGGAATGGCTGCAAGCCAAGCGAAAGAACGGCTTGCACGCCGTCCCGGTGCTGGGGCCCAGGAACCTAATCCAGCCAGGCGACAGCCCTTCGGCGGCGGTCTTCCATGGCGAAGATGCCCTGGCGCTTTTGGAAAGTGGCGGCCAGCACGTGTTGTTGGGCACCGACGGTCATCGCCCCGTCTTCGCCGTCGCCGTGACGGAAGACGATGCTCCCTTCTGGGCCGCCAAAGGTGAAGCTGAATTCATTGATATCCGTCAATGCGGCTCGTTGATGCCGCCCAAGGACGCGCACCTTCTGGCGCATGCGCGCGGCATGATCCATTGGCATTCACGACACGGGTTTTGCGGCGTGTGCGGTTCGCCGACGATCTCGCGCCACAGCGGACATGAACGCCAATGCGTGAACGAAGACTGCGGCGTCAGTCACTTTCCGCGCACGGATCCGGCAATCATCGTGCTCGTCTACCGCGACGACATCCCGGGCGGGGCCTGTCTAATGGGCCGTAACCCGCGCTTTCCCGTCGCCATGTATTCGACGCTTGCTGGTTTTCTGGAACCAGGCGAGACCCTGGAGCAATGCGTTCAGCGCGAAGTCTTCGAAGAATCCGGGATCGAATGTGACGATGTCGAATATATGGCCTCGCAGCCATGGCCATTTCCATCGTCGCTCATGTTGGGCTTTCACGCCCGCGCGACGACCTACGACATCTGTTTCGATACCGAGGAGCTTGTCGATTGCCGATGGTTCAGCCGTGACGAAATGATGTCGATGCGGGAATGGCTGGACGCGGACGAGGGCGAACTACGCCTTCCGCGGCGCGATTCCATCGCCCGCTGGCTGATCCAGGAATGGCTGAACGAAAAAGTCTAAGGCTGAGGCTAAGACTTAGTCCCCATCGCCGATAACACGGCGGTAAGGGTCGGCCGGATAAACGCCCAGGATGGTTACCTGTTCGGAGAAGAAATCGAGTTCTTCGAGCGCCAGGGAAAGCGCCTTGTCCTCGGGGCGTCCCTCAACTTCGGCATAGAACTGCGCAACGATGAAACCCTCACCAACATAACTTTCCAGCTTGGTCATGTTTACACCGTTGGTCGCAAACCCGCCCATGGCCTTATAAAGTGCGGCCGGAATGTTCCGCACTTTGAAGACGAAACTGGTGATCACGTTCGTGGCGTCGGCGGCCGGTTCCACCGCATCCTGCGACAACACGATGAAACGGGTGGTATTGTGTTCCGCGTCCTCGATATCGGAACGTAGAATTTTCAGGCCGTAGACGTCTGCCGCCAACCGGGACGAAATGGACGCCTTGGACTTGTCGCGCCATTGGGCAATATCCGCTGCCGCCGCCGCCGTATCGGCGTGGACAATGGCTTTGAGACCCAGTTCGTTGATCAAGCTGCGGCATTGATTGAGGGCATGCACATGGCTGTGCACTTCCTTGATGTCCGACAATTCGGCCTCGGGCAGTCCCAACAGTTGGTGATTGATGCGCTCGAAATGCTCACCGATGATATGCAGGCCGCTTTCCGGCAACAGGTGATGGATATCCGCGACGCGACCGGCGACCGTATTGTCGATCGGGATCATCGCGAGCTTCGCGCCGCCCGACTGCACGGCCTGGAACGCCTCCTGAAAGGTCCGGCACGGTAACGTCGTCATTTCGGGATAGGCTTCTCGGCAGGCGATATCTGAATTCGCGCCGGGCGCCCCTTGGAATGCGATTAAATTGTCTGTGTCGGTCATCGGTTCGGGTCCAGCATCTGGCGGGCGCGTTCAAGGTCGGGCGGAGTATCGACACCGAGCGGAACCGTGTCAACGCGCACCGCCTCGATGCGCATACCGGCCTCCAGGGCGCGGAGTTGCTCGAGTTTTTCGCGTTTTTCCAAGACACCCGGCGGCAATGCGACAAATCTCTCGAGGGCCGCGCGCCGATAGGCGTAAATGCCGATGTGGTGCCATAACGGACCGTCGCCCGACGGCGCCGTGGTGCGCGTAAAATAGAGCGCAGGCGCAGACTTATTGGGCGCCTCCAGCGGCGTCACACATTTGACGACATTGGCGTTCGTGCGTTCCTCGGCGTCCGTGATCTCAGCCACCAACGTCGCAAGATCGGCATCCGTCCCAGAGAGCGGCGCCACGACATCGGAAATCAAGGCCGGTGCCAACGTCGGCAAATCACCTTGGAGATTGATGATCGTATCAAATTCGCCGTCGGGGTCGGTAATCGTCAGGGCCTCCCAGATGCGATCCGAGCCCGAGGGATGATCGGGATCGGTCAATACCGCCTGATACCCGGCTTCGCGGACGGCTTCGGCGATCTCGGATTCGGCACACGCACAGATAACGGGACCGACGCCCGCTTCGGCAGCACGGTCCAGAACCTGCACGATCATCGGCTTGCCGTGAATGTCCGCGAGCGGTTTCCCCGGCAGTCGCGTTGACGCCATGCGCGCCGGGACGATCACAATCGGCTTCATTTTCCTCGCATTCCCAATATCTTCCCGGCCCTTGGTATAGCCTTTCATTAGGTTCCGTCCCAGACCTTTTGGGCGCAATAAGGAGTGTTGAACACCTGGGCGTGAGCGGCTAAAAGAAAGGCAATTCGGGGCAAGGAGACCAGCTCATGCACTTCTCGTTTTGGGAAAAGACCGGTTTTGCACTTTTGATCGCGGCCTGGGTTACGTGGGGATCGAACCAGATTGGCGATATGTTGGTCCATGCCGACAGCCTGGCCGAAAATGCCTACAAGATTGAAGTTGCCGAGAGCAGCAGCGATGGCCCGGCTAAGGAAGCCGAGCCAGAACAAAGCCTTGGTGAACTTCTTGCCGCTGCGTCACCGGATGACGGCGCAAGAGTGTTCAAAAAATGCGCAAGCTGTCACAACGCGGAAGCTGGCGCTGCCAACAAGGTCGGACCGAACCTTTACAACACGATGGGCGCACAGATCGCGAGCCACGACGGCTTCGCCTACTCCGATGCGCTCAAGGACGTTGGTGGCGAGTGGACTTTCGAGCAGATGGACGCTTTCTTGGAAAGCCCGCGTAACTTCGCGCCGGGTACCAAGATGACATTTGCCGGCCTGCGCAAAGCTTCGGATCGTGCCAAGGTTATTCTTTACCTGCGTCAGCAGAGCGACAACCCGATCCCATTGCCGTAATCGGAGGGCGGGCGTGACCGCCGACATTGATGAAATTCTAGCGCTCGGCGCGCGGCTTGCAGATGCGGCCCGCGCCGAAACGCTTTCCAGGTTCCGCACCGGTATCGGCTATGACGCCAAAGCCGACGTAAGCCCTGTGACTGCCGCCGACCGCGCGTCGGAGAAAGCGATGCGCGCGTTGATCGAGGCCGAACGCCCGGGCGACGGCATATTTGGCGAAGAATTCGGTATCACCAACCCGGATGCCGATACCGTCTGGATTCTAGACCCCATCGACGGCACCAAGGCTTTCATCACCGGCAAGCCGGTCTACGGCACGCTGATCGGCGTCGTCCGGGACGGCAAAGCAATCGCCGGCGTTATGGACGGCCCGGCCACCGGCGACCGCTGGAGCGGCGCTGTCGGCCACCCGACCCTGTTCAATGGCATGCCCGTCAAGACCCGCATGGGACCGGCACTGGACGCTGCGTGGCTTACAAGCACCACGCCTGAGATGTTCAAGGGCGCGCAAGCCGTCCGTTTCGACGCGCTGATGTCCGCTGCCGGATACACGACTTTCGGCAGCGAATGCCAGGGTTACGGCCAACTTGCGTGCGGCTGGGTGGATTTGGTGTGCGAGTCCGACTTGGCACCCTACGACTACGCCGCACTGGTACCTATCGTCGAAGGCGCTGGCGGCGTCATAACGGGCTGGGATGGCGCGCCGCTGAGCTTCGCTTCCGACGGCGGCAAGAAGTACTCGGTCATCGCCGCGGCGACGCCGGAACTGCATCAAGCAGCGGTATGTATTCTTTCTGACTAAATGATGGTCGTCGTCCTGAACTTGAATCAGGCCCCATTCCTCCAACCAAACAGCAATGAAAATGGAGACTTAACCAGGCCTGCCCTGGACCTGATCCAGGGTTCATCATGACGGTGTTCATCAGAAGCGCTTGCAAACTAAACGATCCTTAAGTTGCCCCACGCTCTCACGTGTTGTTTATCAGCGGAGTGCACGCGCTCGCTTGAACCCAGGCATGGCACAGCGCAATATCCTGTTCAAGAGAACCGGAGGAACTTCGATGTCCCATTTTCGCCCGTTTGCCGCTGCGGCCCTGACGTTGTCGCTATTATCGGCCAGCATCGCGCATGCGCAGGAACCCGCACCGGCACACGGTTTGGCGATGCATGGCGAACCGAAGTACGGTCCCGATTTTAAACACTTCGAATACGTCAATCCGGACGCGCCTAAGGGCGGGTCGATCCGGATGGCCGCACTTGGTGGCTTCGACAGCCTGAACCCGTTCATCATCAAGGGTGACGCCGCCGCCGGGGTGTCATTCATATACGACACACTGATGACGAATGCCGCTGACGAAGCCTTCAGCGAGTACGGCCAATTGGCTGAAACCGTACGCACGCCTGAGGACCGTTCTTGGGTGGAGTTCACATTGCGCAAGGAAGCCAAGTGGCACGACGGCAAACCGGTCACAGCGGATGACGTCATCTTTAGCTTCGAAACGCTGGTGTCCAAAGGCGCGCCCTTCTACCGCTACTATTACGGTAACGTCGATGAAGTGACCAAGTTGGGTGAATACACCGTGCGGTTTCACTTTAAACTGGGCGAGAACCGCGAACTGCCGCTAATCCTGGGCCAACTGCCGGTGCTCCCGAAGCATTTCTGGGACGGCAAGGAATTCGACTCGGCAACGCTGGAAATTCCACTCGGCAGCGGACCGTATCGCGTCAAAGCCGTCGACCCCGGGCGGTCTGTAGTCATGGAGCGGGTGCCCGACTACTGGGGCAAAGACCTGCCGGTCAACAAGGGTATGTATAACTACGACATTATCGAGTTCGAGTATTACCGCGATAGCCAGGTCGCTATCGAGGCCTTCACCGCAGGACGTTTCGACTACCGCTCGGAAAATTCATCAAAAGCGTGGGCGACGTCCTATGACGTTCCCGCCGTCAAGAAGGGGCTGATCAAGCTTGAGCGCTTCGATCACGACCGCACCCAAGGCATGCAAGGCTTCGCCTACAACCTGCGCAGGGATCTGTTCAAGGACTCGAAAGTACGCGAAGCATTGGCCTATGCGTTCGATTTCGAATGGTCGAACAAGAATTTGTTCTACGGTCAGTACGAGCGGACCCGTAGTTTCTTCGACAACTCGGAACTGGGTGCGACCGGCCTGCCGAGCCCGGAAGAGTTAGCTTTACTGGAGCCTTATCGCGATCAGTTGCCGCCGGAAGTCTTTACCAAGGCCTACCAGCCGCCCAAAACGGATGGCAGCGGCAACGTCCGCTCCAACCTACGGACCGCCTCCAAACTGCTGCGCGACGCTGGCTGGGTTATCAAAGACGGCATCCGCGTTAACGAAAAAACCGGTCAGAAGCTTGAGTTCGAGATACTTCTCTCAAGCCCGCTGTTCGAACGTATCGTTTTGCCGTTCGCACAAAACCTCGAGAAGCTCGGTGTCAAAGCGCGCGCGCGCACGGTCGAGTCAGCGCAGTACCGCCGTCGCCTCGATACTTTCGATTTTGACATGGTGGTCGGCAACTGGGGGCAATCTCAGTCACCGGGCAACGAACAGCGCGATTTCTGGAGTTCCGACGCCGCCGACCGCCAGGGCAGCCGTAATCTGATCGGCATCAAAGACCCGGTCGTCGATGCCCTGATCGAAAAAGTCATTGCCGCACCAGACCGCGAATCGCTGATCATGGCGTGCCGCGCGCTGGACCGCGTCCTGCAGTGGGGACACTACGTCATCCCGCAGTTCCACTCCGGCTACGACCGCATCGCTTACTGGGATAAATTCGGTCGCCCCTCGGTGACGCCTTCAGGCGGCACGCAATTCATGGCGTGGTGGATCGATGCTGAGAAGGCCAAGAGGATCAACGCTTCACGTAAAAATGCTAACTAGGGCCGACGTCGGTGCCTGCCCAGCAATCATTATGCAATGCCGTCGTCCTGAACTTGATTCAGGACCCATTTCTCATGGCCAAGAATCATTGTGATCATGAATGGACCCTGAATCGAGTTCAGGGTGACGCTTCCTATTGGCATCGTTAAACTCCGGCCATGTTCGCTTATATAGTACGCCGCCTGCTGTTCATCCCGCCGACGCTGTTCGTGATCATTCTGATCAACTTCGCGGTGGTGCAGATTCTGCCAGGAGGCCCCATCGAACAAGTCGCGGCCGAGTTGTCCGGCACAGCGGTCGACGCGACGGCACGGGTGAGCGGCAACAGCGGCTCCGAGACAGGCAACGACAACGCCTCTCAATCATCAGGTAACAGCCAATACCGCGGTGCGCAGGGCCTGCCGCCGGAATATATCGCCGAGTTGGAAAAGCAATTCGGCCTGGATAAGCCTGCGCACGAGCGATTCTTTCTGATGCTCCGCGATTATCTGACGTTTGATTTCGGCAAAAGCTATTTCAAGGACGCCACCGTCGTCGATCTTGTCATCGACAAGATGCCGGTTTCGATATCGCTCGGGCTATGGACGACGCTACTGGTCTATTTCATCTCGATCCCGCTCGGCGTCGCCAAGGCGGTACGTGACGGATCGAAGTTCGACGTCTGGACGTCGGGCGTGGTTATCGTCGGCAACGCCATTCCCGGTTTCCTGTTCGCGATTCTGCTGATTGTCGTGTTCGCGGGAGGGCGCTATCTGGATTGGTTCCCGCTCAGGGGCCTCTATTCAGAAAATTTCGACGAGCTTTCGACTTGGGGGCAAATCAAGGATTATGCTTGGCACCTGACGTTGCCCGTCGTCTCCATGGTTATCGGCGGCTTCGCAAGCCTCGCCATGCTGACCAAGAACACCTTCCTGGAAGAGATCAATAAACAGTACGTCGTCACCGCGCGCTCCAAAGGTCTGACCGAACGTCGCGTGCTCTACGGCCACGTGTTCCGGAACGCCATGATCCTAGTCATCGCCGGATTTCCGGGCGCCTTCGTCGGCATTCTGTTCACGGGTGCGCTGCTGACCGAGATTATCTTCTCTCTGGACGGCCTTGGGCTTTTGGGCTTCGAAGCGGCGCTCAATCGTGACTACCCGGTGATGTTCGCAACGCTTTATTTCTTCACCCTGCTGGGCCTTTTGATGTCGATCATAAGTGATCTCATGTATCACATTGTCGATCCGCGAATCGACTTCGAGAGCCGGAACGCCTGACATGGCCGATGCTGCGCGAGAAACGCTGTTCGGCATTCCGCTGTCGCCGCTGAACGCACGCCGTGTCGAGAACTTTCGCCGCAACAAACGCGGCTATTGGTCGCTGTGGCTTTTCCTGATTATTTTCGTGCTGTCGCTCGGCGCCGAGTTGATCGCCAACGACAAACCGATTTTGGTGTCCTACGACGGCGGCATCTATCTGCCGTTTATGACCGCCTATCCTGAGACCACATTCGGCGGCGAATTCTTGACCGAGGCCGATTACCGCGATCCGTTCGTGAAAGATCTGATCAACGAAAAGGGCTGGATAGTGTGGCCCCCGGTCCGGTTTTCGTATGATACCGTAAACCTCGGCCTGCCGGGCCCTGCCCCCTACCAGCCGACGGCGGAAAATTGGCTCGGCACCGATGACCAGGGCCGGGACGTGTTGGCCCGGACCATCTACGGTTTCCGAATATCCGTCATTTTCGGCCTGCTGCTGACCATCGCCAGTTCCATCATCGGCATTTGCGTCGGCGCGACGCAGGGCTACTTCGGCGGCTGGACCGATCTGATCGGCCAGCGGCTGATCGAAATCTGGACCGGGATGCCACAGCTATATCTACTGATCATCTTGGCAAGTGTGTTCGTCCCGAGTTTTTGGCTGCTGCTGGGACTCTTGTTGCTGTTCCAGTGGGTGGCGCTGGTCGGCGTCGTGCGCGCCGAGTTTTTGCGTACCCGAAACTTCGACTACGTGCGCGCCGCACGGGCATTAGGCGCCGGCGACATCAAGATCATGTTCCGCCACATCCTACCCAACGCTATGATCGCGACCTTGACGTTCATGCCGTTCATCATGTCCGGCTCGGTGACGGCGCTGACGTCTCTCGACTTCCTCGGCTTCGGCCTGCCGCCCGGATCTCCGTCGTTGGGCGAGCTTCTGAACCAGGGCAAGAACAACCTGCATGCGCCGTGGCTCGGCATCACCGCGTTCATGATCCTGGCCGTCATGCTGTCGTTACTGGTATTCATCGGTGAAGCCGTGCGCGATGCCTTCGACCCAAGGAAGACCCTGCAATGAGCAAAATCCTGAGCGTCGAAGACCTGCACGTTTCGTTCGGCCAAGGCCCGCGCGAGGTCAAAGCCGTCGAAGGCGTGTCGTTCGATGTCGACGCCGGGCGCACGCACGCGCTGGTCGGCGAGTCCGGATCCGGAAAATCGGTCTCGGCGCTATCGATCATGCGGCTTTTGCCATACCCCAACGCGCACCACCCGGCGGGGAAGATCGATTTTAGTGGACAGGATTTACTGCAGACCGCCGAGGGCGATATGCGCACCATCCGCGGCAACCGCATCGCCATGATCTTCCAAGAACCGCTGTCGAGCCTCAATCCGCTGCAGTCGGTCGAGAAACAAATTTCGGAAGTGCTGTTCGTGCACAAGCGCATGACCGCCCGCCAAGCCCGCGACCGCGTTGTTGAGCTTCTGGAACTGGTCGGCCTCGGCCAGGCCACCAGCCGCCTCCATGCCCTGCCGCATGAATTCTCGGGCGGCCAGCAGCAACGCATCATGATCGCCATGGCCCTCGCCAACGAACCTGAGATGCTGATTGCCGACGAACCGACAACGGCCCTCGACGTGACGGTGCAGGCGCAAATTTTAAAACTCCTGAGCGACCTTCAAGAGAAGCTCGGCATGGCGATGCTGCTGATCACCCACGATCTTGGGATCGTACGACGCATGGCGGACACGGTCTCGGTAATGAACCACGGCAAGGTGGTCGAAGACGGTGACGCCAAAGCTGTCTTCGAAAAGCCAGGGCATGAATACACCCGCCACCTTTTAGATGCCGAACCCAAGGGGCGGCCCGACCAGGCGGTCGGCGGCAAGAGCATCCTCAAAGGCGACGATGTTAAAGTCTGGTACCCGATCAAACGCGGCGTATTGCGCCGCACCGTCGGCCATATCAAGGCGGTGGACGGCATCTCGCTCGACATTCGTACCGGGCACACGCTTGGTATCGTCGGCGAGTCCGGCTCTGGCAAGTCCAGCCTGGGCCGCGCGCTTTTGCGGCTTGACCGCTCCATGGGCGAGATCGAATTCGAGGGCAAATCAATCCAAGGCCTGGACTGGAGTGGGCTGCGGCCTCTTCGTCGCGAAATGCAGATTGTCTTCCAAGACCCCTACGGGGCACTCAGCCCCCGTATGTCCGTCGGGCAGATCATCGCTGAGGGCCTGCAAATCCATGATATCGGCGACGCCAAAACCCGGCGCGAAATGGTATCGGCAGCGCTCGAGGAAGTCGGGCTCGACCCGGCGACGCAGGACCGCTACCCGCATGAATTCTCGGGTGGTCAACGGCAGCGCATCTCTATCGCCCGGGCGCTTGTTCTGAAACCCAAGTTCATCGTGCTGGATGAGCCGACCAGCGCGCTGGACATGTCGGTGCAAGCGCAGATCGTCGAACTGCTGCGCGGCCTGCAGAAGAAATATGACCTCGCCTATATGTTCATCAGCCATGATCTCAAGGTCGTTCGCGCCCTGGCCCACAACGTCATCGTCATGAAGGACGGCAAAGTCGTCGAACAAGGCGCCGCAGACGATATCTTCGATCACCCTAAGACGGATTACACCAAAGCGCTGATGGCTGCCGCCTTCGAATTACACGCCGACGATACCGGCGTGGTGAGCTCCTAACGACAACTAAGGACTTCGTATGAAATTTCTCTTCATCTCGGAAATGGACAAACCGGAACACTGGCGCGAAGCCATTCAAGAGCGCCTGCCCGGTACCGAGTTCGATGTCTGGCCGGATGAAATCGGCGATAGGGAGAGCTATGATTACGCAATCGCTTGGAAGCCGCCGGTCGGTGAACTAGCCAAATTTCCGAATCTGAAGGCGATTCTCTCGCTCGGCGCCGGCGTCGACGGCATCCTTGTCGATACCGAGTTGCCCGATAACGTCCCTATCGTGCGCATGGTCGACCGCTGTCTGACCGAAGGGATGAGCGAATACGTGCTATATTGGGTGATCCATTATCACCGCAAGATGGACCTGTATCAGGGTTGGGTTTCCGAGGGTCTATGGAAACGCACCCGTCAGATCGACACGCGCGCACGCAAGGTCGGGTTCCTCGGTCTTGGTGAATTGGGCACGGACGCGGCAACTAAAGTCGCAGCGCTCGGCTTCGACGTTGCCGGCTGGTCGCGGACACCGAAAGAGGTTCCGAACGTCGTTTCCTTTCACGGCGCTGACGGTTTGAAATCGTTTCTGGAACGATCGGAGATTTTGATCGTGCTGCTGCCTTTGACGGACGAAACCCGGGGTATCGTCAATGCGGACCTTTTGGCCGCCTTACCCGAGGGGGCTTGCGTCATCAATGCCGCGCGTGGTCCCCACGTTGTCGACGAAGATCTATTGGCGGCTCTCGACAGCGGCCATATCCGCGCCGCGACCCTTGATGTTTTTCATGTCGAGCCGCTGCCCGCCGATCATCCGTTCTGGTCGCATCCGAAGGTGACCGTGACGCCGCATATGGCCAGTCTGACGGTGGCGTCGAGCGCTGCGGACTGGATGGCCGAGAACGTCAAGCTGATCGAAGACGGCAAGCCGCCGCTCAACCGCGTCGATCTGAAGCGCGGTTATTAATGGGCGAGACCCGCCCATAAAAGGGACGCGCCCGACAAAGCCAGAAGACCGTCCAAAAGGATTTCAAACGTGCGCATGCTCATCCGCAGGACGATGAACTTGCCGACGTAAGCGCCCATCATCACCGAGATTCCGATGATGGCGCCCTGGAACACCACATCCCACGGCAGCGCACCCAGCTGACTAAAGGTCGTCACTTTGCTGATCAGAATGACGATAGAGGCCATGGCCTCGGTCGAGAGCAGTGCCCCTTTCATCAGCCCCGCCGCCAAGAACGCCGGGATACTGAGCGGGCCGGTCGACGACACGATGCCGCTGAGAAAGCCGATACCGGCGCCCGCCAGTGCCAACTGCCAGGCGCGGATGCGGAAATCGTGTTTCTTCATCCACCGGCGCACCGGGATCATCACGATGAAGAACGCGCCCAGCGCGGTTTCAACCGCACTGGGCGGGAGCGTCAAAAGCGTTTTTGCGCCCAGCGCCGCCGCGGGAACAGATGCCGCCGAATAGACCGCGAATAATCGCCAGTTCACTTCCCGCCACCAGGCGGTGACCTTGCCGAAGTTGGCGAGCAATCCGGCGACGGCCATGATCGGAACCGCCTGCTGCGGGCCAAACTGATAGACGAGCAACGGCAATAACATGATCGATGCACCACTGCCGACGATGCCGCTGATCGATCCGGCAATCAATCCGACGACAAGGACGAAGGCGTAGCTGGTCAACTCAATACAAGGGGATCAGATTGTAACTGTAGGCTAATAGAATGCCGCCCAGGATGATCCGGTAGATGACGAACGGCGTGAATGACGCGCGGCGCAGCCACGCCATCATCAGCGCGATGGCGATCAATGCTGAAAAGAATGCTAGCCCGGCAGCAACGAAGGCATCGCCGGCCAGTTCGACGTTGCCGCTTTCGTAGAGATCGATCCCAGCGAGCGTGCCTGCGGCGATGATCGTCGGAATCGATAGCAGCAAAGAAAAGCGCGCGGCATCCGGGCGTTCCATCCCGATCAGGCGCGCAGCCGTCATGGTAATCCCCGAACGACTTGTACCGGGAATGAGGGCCAGACACTGCGCTAGCCCAATGACAAGCACATCGAGCACACGCAAGTGCTCAATACGCCGCACGGTCATGCCGACGCCATCCGCGATCCACAACAAGATACCGAAGCCCAGCGTCGCCCAAGCGATGACTTCGAGCGAGCGCAGGCCTCCCGGCATGTAGCGGTGCATCAGAAACCCGGCGATAACGACGGGAATGGTACCCAAGACGAGATAGACGAATAGTTTGGCGCCTGGGTCGCGGCGGCCTCTAAGTGCCCGCGTCAAGCCGCCCGCCATGGCGCCGACATCCCGGTACAGATAGGCCATGACGGCGAAGAGAGTCCCGACATGGACGGCGATATCGATAATCAGGCCTTGGTCCTGCCATCCCATGACAACGGGTGCCAAAACGAGATGGCCGGAGGAGCTAATCGGCAGGAATTCCGTAATCCCTTGAACAAGCGCAATAATCACTAGATGTAGGATAGGCATGACACTGTCCCGCGAAACCTTGTGACACATACCGCGAAAGCGTCTAAGCAACAAACGGCAATTTAGGTCCGATTTGGGACTAATGTGCCGAAATTTTTTGCATTCTTGTTGTTTTGTTGCGTTACAGGGTCTATTTTCAATTTGTTGCTTGCGTCAATTGCCAGAAATTGGTAAAAGATACTGACCTAATAATCGTGCATCGACGTTGTCCCGCCGACATCGGCAGAAAAGCGACGCCGGCGCGCGTTTTTGGCGCCTCCAAACGGCCGCCTAGAAACGAGTGGGAGAAGTCGCAATGCCAGATCGCATGCAGCAATTCGTCCGTCTTAAAGGCGCCATGCCGTCGAAACGTAGTGCCACGGATCGCCGCGCGGATTTCGGTGAGATTTACGACGACTACTCTTCCGAGGGGCTGGTCGAGCAGTCCTCGCGGTGCGAGCAATGCGGCATTCCGTTCTGCCAGGTGCATTGCCCCCTGCAAAACAACATTCCGGACTGGCTGCGGCTCGCCACCGAGGGCCGTATGCGCGAAGCCTACGAGACCTCGCAAGCCACCAACACTTTCCCAGAAGTCTGTGGCCGGATCTGCCCACAGGACCGTCTGTGCGAAGGCTCGTGCGTCCTTGAGCAGTCGAAGCACGGCACGGTCACCATCGGCGCCATCGAGAAGACCATCACTGATATCGCTTGGGAAGAAGGGTGGGTCGAGGCACCGAAGGCGCGCGCGGACCTCAAGCAGTCCGTCGCCATTATCGGCGGAGGCCCGGCCGGTCTTGCCGCCGCCGACCGCCTGCGCACCATCGGCTATCAGGTCCACGTCTATGACCGCTATGACCGCATGGGTGGCCTGCTGATCTACGGCATCCCCAACTTCAAACTGGAAAAAGAGATCGTTGAGCGGCGTACTAAGCTGCTGGCTGACGGCGGTGTCGTGTATCACGCTAATTTCGAAGTCGGCCGCGATGCCTCACTGGCGGACCTGCGCAAGGAACACGACGCGGTGCTGATCGCAACCGGTGTCTATAAGGCGCGCGAATTGCAGGCGCCGGGCTCCGGCCTCAAGAACATTTTCGCGGCGATGGACTTCCTAACCGCGTCCAACCGTAAAGGCCTCGGCGACGACGTCCCCGAATTCGACGACGGCACGCTCAATGCCGACGGCAAAAACGTGGTTGTCATCGGCGGCGGCGACACCGCTATGGACTGTGTTCGTACCGCCGTGCGCCAGGGCGCCAAGTCGGTCAAATGCCTCTATCGCCGCGACCGCGCGAATATGCCCGGCTCGCAACGCGAAGTTCAAAACGCCGAAGAGGAAGGCGTTGAATTCGTTTGGCTGTCGGCGCCGGAAGCGTTCCACGGCGACGACGTGCTAACCGGCGTGCAGGCGCACCGTATGCACCTGGGCGTTGCCGACGTGACCGGTCGCCAGACCCCGGAACCGATCCCGGACTCCAGCTTCACGCTCGACGCCGATATCGCCATCAAGGCACTCGGCTTCGATCCGGAAGACCTGCCGACCCTGTTCGGCGAGCCGGACCTGCCGGTTTCCAAGTGGGGCACCATCCAGGTTCAGGAACCAGACAAAATGACTGCCATCGACGGCGTGTTCGCCGCCGGCGATATCTACCGGGGTGCGTCGCTTGTGGTTTGGGCCATCAAAGACGGGCGCGATGCCGCCGACGGCATCCACGCATACATTCAACGCGCCGCCGACGCGAAAGCAGCCTGAGGCAGGGCGGTGTCCGTGATGGAAACCAGCGGCGGCTGTCTCTGCGGTAAGGTCAATTTCACGTTGTCCGAACCGCCCGCCACGATAGGCGCATGCCATTGCGCCATGTGCCGAACTTGGTCAAGCGGGCCGTTCCTGGCGGTGCATCCGAAGCAAGCACCCGACATCCAGGGCGCCGAACACGTAACGTGGTATAAGAGCTCTGACTGGGCGGAGCGTGGTTTTTGCGCCGGATGCGGCACCAACCTGTTTTATCGCCTCTTGGGGGATACACCGATGTATGCCGTTTCCGCCGGCGCCCTCAAGAACGCACCGGGCTTAAAGTTGGTCGAGCAAATCTTCATCGAAGAAAAGCCGGCCTACTATGACTTCGCAGGCGACGTGCCCGCGCTGACGGGTGAAGAGGTCTTCGCCAAGTATGCGCCAGACGGGCAAGACAACGAAGACGCCTAATAAGACGACCCAAATTCGACAGAGAGATATTTTCCAGCGGCTACGCCGGAGGGACGAAAGATGAAGAACGGAATCCAAGAAACGGCCACCCAGTTTGTCGATAGTTGGCAGAGAGACGCCAAGCGCCTTGCCGAAACAGGCATGTACGACCCCACCGAAGAACATTCGTCGTGCGGCGTCGGCATGATTGCCGCCATTGACGGTGTGCCGAGCCGCCGCGTTGTCGAAGCCGGTATCGATGCACTCAAGAAGATCTGGCACCGAGGTGCCGTTGACGCCGACGGCAAAACCGGCGACGGCGCCGGCATCCATGTGCAGATTCCGTGGGAATTCATCAAGGAGCATATCCGCCACACCGGCCACGAGCCGGGCGATGACCGCATCGCCGTCGGCATGGTATTCTTGCCGAAGGCCGATTTGGCCGCGCAGGAGGTCTGCCGCTCTATCGTCGAGACCGAAATTCTGCGTGCCGGGTACCACATTCACGGCTGGCGTCAGGTGCCGATCAACGTCGACGTCATCGGCGAAAAAGCCAATGCGACCCGTCCCGAGATCGAACAGATCATGCTGGCGACGGACCCGTCCACGTCCTACGACGAATTTGAGCGCGACCTTTATGTCGTGCGCCGGCGCATCGAGAAGCGCGTCCTGGCCGAGCATATCAACGACTTCTACATCTGCTCACTCAGCTGCCGTTCGGTCATCTACAAGGGTATGTTCCTGGCCGAACAGCTGACGTCGTTCTATCCGGATCTGCTGGACGAACGCTTTATCTCGAACTTCGCCATCTATCACCAGCGCTACTCGACCAACACGTTCCCGACGTGGCGCTTAGCGCAGCCGTTCCGCATGCTCGCGCACAACGGCGAGATCAACACCATCACCGGCAACATTAAGCTGATGAAGGCACACGAGCCGAAAATGGCTTCGCCGAGTTTCGGCGACAGCATCGAGGACCTGAAGCCGATTGTGCCGTCCGGTGCGTCGGACTCCGAGGCGCTGGATAGCGTTTTTGAACTGTTGGTCCGCGCCGGCCGCCCGGCACCCATGGTCAAAGCGATGACGATCCCGGAATCCATTGCCCAGAACCGCACCATGCCGCCGGAACACGAGGCCCTGTTCTCATACTGTAATGCAGTGCTGGAGCCGTGGGACGGTCCGGCCGCGATCTGCGCCACCGACGGCAAATGGGCCATCGCCGGCATGGACCGTAACGGTCTGCGCCCGATGCGTTATGTCACCACCAAGGACGGCCTTTTGGTCGTCGGTTCGGAAGCGGGTATGGTCGAGATCAACGAGGATATGATCACCGAGAAAGGCCGCTTGGGCCCGGGTGGTCTGATCGGTGTTGATTTCGAAGAAGGCAAGTTCCTGCATGATGAGGAACTGAAAACCCTTGTCGCCAAGCGCGCCCAGTTCGGCAAATGGACCGAGCGGATCGACGTCCTGGACGAACTGGTCGATGCCGCCGACCTCAAAGGGTCGATGATGTCGCCGGAAGAGCTTCGACGCCGCCAGCACTGCTTCAATCTGTCGATGGAGGACATGGAAATGATCCTTCAGCCGATGCTTGAAACCGGTAAGGAAGCAGTCGGCTCCATGGGCGACGATGCGCCAATGGCAGTACTGTCGAACCGCTATCGCGGCATGCATCACTTTTTCCGCCAGGCCTTCAGCCAAGTTACCAACCCGCCAATCGACAGTCTGCGCGAACGCCGGGTCATGAGCCTGAAAACGCGCCTTGGCAACCTCGGCAACATTCTCGACGAAAACCCGGCGCAATGTGATTTGCTGCAATTGGAAAGCCCGGTGCTGACCAACGCCGCCTTCGAAGCCATGCGCCGCTACATGGGCGATACCGCAGCCGAGATCGACTGCACCTTCGAGCCCGAAGGCGCCGGATCACTAACGGCGACGCTGGAGCGCATCCGCTCGGAAGCCGAGGCCGCCGTCCGCGCCGGCAAGACGCATCTGATTTTATCCGACATGAACGTAAGCAATGATCGTGCACCCGTGCCGATGATCCTGGCCGCCGGGGGCGTGCACACGCACTTGGTCCGCGAAGAGCTGCGCACCTTCACCTCGATCAACGTCCGTTCAGCAGAATGCCTCGACGTGCATTACTTCGCCGTATTGATCGGTGTCGGCGCGACGACGGTCAACGCCTACCTTGCCGAGGAAGCGATCTACGACCGCCAGCGCCGCGGCCTTCTGGAAGGCGTCGACGTCGAACGCGCCATCGAGCATTACAAGTACGCCATCGATCAAGGCCTCCTGAAGGTCATGTCGAAAATGGGCATCGGTGTCCTCAGCTCTTACCGGGGCGGCTACAATTTCGAAGCCGTCGGCCTAAGCCGTGCCATGGTTGCCGAGTTCTTCCCCGGCATGTCGACCCGCATTTCGGGCATCGGCCTCTCCGGCATCAAGCAGAAAGTCGCCGAAATGCACGCCCAGGCGTTTGAGGCCGATGTGGTGCCGCTGCCCGTCGGCGGTTTCTACAAGGTCCGCTCCGGTGGCGAACCACACGGACACGACGGCAAACTGATCCATGTGCTACAGTCCGCCGTCGGCACCGAATCTTATTCGCTTTATAAGCGCTACTCGGACGGCGTTCACTCGCGTCCGCCGATCTACATCCGCGACCTTCTGGACTTCAAACCGGACCGCAACGAAATCCCGGTCGAGCGCGTCCAGAGTGTCACCGAGATCCGCAAGAAACTGGTAGCGCCCGGCATCTCGCTCGGCGCGCTCAGCCTGGAAGCGCACGAAACGCTCTCCATCGCCATGAACCGCATCGGCGCAAAGTCCGACTCCGGCGAAGGCGGCGAAGACCCGGCACGTTTCCAGCCACGCCCCAACGGCGACAATCCGTCGAGCGCGATCAAGCAGATCGCGTCGGGTCGCTTCGGCGTCACAGCGGAATACCTCAATAACTGCCGCGAAATCGAGATTAAGATCGCACAAGGCGCCAAGCCGGGCGAAGGCGGACAGCTGCCGGGCTTCAAGGTGTCGTCGATGATCGCCAAGCTGCGACACGCGACGGAAGGCGTGACGCTGATCAGCCCGCCGCCGCACCATGACATCTATTCGATCGAAGATCTGGCGCAGCTGATCTATGACCTCAAACAGATCAATCCGGACGCCAGTGTCTGCGTGAAACTGGTCGCGAAAGCCGGCGTCGGCACCGTTGCCGCCGGCGTCGCCAAAGCTAAAGCAGACGTAATCCTGATCTCCGGCAATGACGGCGGCACTGGTGCAAGTCCGCAAAGCTCCATCAAATTTGCCGGCATTCCTTGGGAAATGGGCCTCACTGAAGCCAACCAGGTGCTGACCCTCAACCGTCTGCGCCACAAGGTGAAGCTGCGGGTCGACGGCGGCATTAAAACCGGCCGTGACGTCGTCATGGCGGCCATGCTGGGCGCCGACGAGTTCGGTATCGGCACCGCGTCTCTGGTAGCCATGGGCTGCATCATGGTGCGTCAGTGCCACTCCAATACCTGCCCGGTCGGCGTCTGCACCCAGGACGAGGCCTTGCGTGCGAAATTCACCGGCACGCCCGAAAAGGTCGTCAACCTGTTCACCTTCGTCGCCGAAGAGGTCGCGGAAATTCTCGCCAAACTCGGTTACGAGAATTTGCAGGATATTACCGGCCGCTCCGATCTGCTTGCGCAGGTCAGCCGTGGGGCCGCTCATCTGGATGATCTCGACCTCAACCCGCTCCTGCAACAGGCCGACCATGGCGGTTATCCGCGTTACTACGACGGCGAAGGTCGCAACGAAGTGCCGGACACCCTTGATGCGCAGATCATCGCCGACGCCCTGCCGACGTTCGAGTACGGCGAGAAGATGCAACTGACCTATGCAGTACGCAATACGCATCGTGCCGTCGGTGCGCGCACCAGTTCGTTGATCACCCGGAAGTTCGGCATGGCAACGCTCGACCACAACCACCTGACGGTGCGCTTGCGCGGCTCCGCCGGCCAATCCCTCGGCGCGTTCGCGGTGCAGGGCCTTGCCATCGAGGTTCTGGGCGATGCCAACGACTATGTCGGCAAGGGCCTTTCCGGCGGCACCATCGTGCTGCGGCCGCCGGTGTCCAGCCCGCTGGAGTCCGAACAGAACACGATTATCGGCAACACCGTACTTTATGGTGCGACCGCCGGCCGTTTATATGCGGCAGGCCAGGCGGGTGAGCGCTTCTGTGTCCGTAACTCGGGCGCCACCGCCGTCGTTGAAGGCTGCGGTTCCAACGGTTGTGAATACATGACAGGTGGCCTCGTCGTTATTCTGGGCGAAGTTGGTGCCAACTTCGGTGCCGGCATGACAGGCGGCATGGCCTTCATCTATGACACCAAAGGATCGTTCCCCGATCAGGCCAATTCGGAAAACATCACCTGGCAGAGCGTGGAAACGGCATACTGGCAGGAAGTCCTCAAGGTGCAGATCCAACTG
Organism: Rhodospirillales bacterium; assembly: GCA_965216765.1. Taxonomy (GTDB): domain Bacteria; phylum Pseudomonadota; class Alphaproteobacteria; order Rhodospirillales; family Casp-alpha2; genus UBA4479. The sequence goes on along the minus strand of OZ244199.1, from coordinate 2,755,063 downwards.
CACGTCAAACGGACCCACTCGCGGCACGCGCTCCGTATTCTCAACGATTGGGAACGCGCCTTGCCGAAGTTCGTCCAGGTGGTACCGAAAGAAATGATCGGCAAACTCGAGCATCCGACAACGCTCGAAGAGGAAACAGCGATCAAGACCGCAGGGGAATAAACAATTCCTTTTCCTTTGCGTCGCTTTGAACTTGTTTGGCCATTATCCACTTGCGTCATCCCGGCCGCATCGCGCGCCGGGATCTTCGAATAACGATAAGCCTCAAGGGCCCCGGTGCGCTCGGCTGGTTGCCTCGCAACCGGAACGACGCACAGAGGCTATTTCCTCTCCCCCCGGTCCATCGTAGACTCGGTCTATGTCGAACCGTCCGCTCATCGGAATTCTTCTCGATTACGAGGCCAAGGGCTCGTTCTCGTCGCGCCCGCATTATGCGTTGCGCACGGCCTATTTCGATGCCGTGTGGATGGCGGGCGGATTGCCGGTTGGTCTGCCCTACCTAGACGAAGCCCGCGCCGACTTTCTGAACGCTGTCGACGGCCTGATCGTACCGGGCGGCTTTTACCCCTATCCCGCGGCGATCTATATGCGACCCGATGACGGTGCGCCCGAGCACCCGCGATACACCTTTGAACGGGTTCTCATGACGGACGCACTTGAACGCGACATGCCGACACTCGGTATCTGCGCCGGTATGCAGACCATGGCGGCTTCTAGGGGTGCGACCATGTGGTCCGATATCAAGAACGAGTTGAACTGCACCGTCGATCACCTCAACGGAAAGCCTGCCGAAGAAGCCGCGCATACGGTCATGATCGAGCCGGGCACGCTGCTGCGCGACATCGCGAACGCCGACGAGATCGCCGTCAACACCGCGCACAATGAAGCACTCCGCGATGTCCCGGACGGCATAAAAGTCTGCGCCCGCGCGCCGGATGGCGTGATTGAGGCCATAGAACTGCCGGACCGGCGGTTCGCGCTTGGCGTCCAATGGCATCCCGAATTTTTCTTGGACGACGCCGACCCGAGTTTCCGGCTGTTCAAGCGGTTGATAGAAGAAACCAAATGACCCGTGACTATTTGTCCGCCGCCGCTGCCCTGTTGGCCGCCCTTGCGGTCGGGCTGGGGGCCTATGGCGCGCACGGCCTGCATGTGGACGAGAGCATCAAACGAATTTGGGAGACCGGTGTCGCCTATCAGATGTGGCATGCGCTTGGGGCTTTCGCCGCCGCCTGGATGGCGACACGACGCAGCGGCGGGATCGCCAAAGCCGCACACGCAGCGGGGTGGCTGTTCCTGATCGGCAGTGTTTTGTTTTCTGGATCGCTCTATTGGTTCGTCTTAGACGGTATCGTCCCGGTTCCAGGCGCGGCACCCGTCGGCGGCATAGCGATGATCGCCGGCTGGCTCATCCTCGTCTTCGCGGCATTTAAACGCTCGTAATGTGTCGCTCAGACTTGAGCGCATAATAAATCGTTCACACTTGAGCGCATAATAAATCGCTCACACTTGAGCGCATAATAAATCGCTCACACTTGAGCGCTTAACGATATATCACAAACCGAGGTCTTCCCGTAACGGAGCCGTCCGGGTAGGGTTTGCCTTGGAAAAGACCTTGCCCGGGGGGGACAATGCGCCATACCGCCTATCTCTTACTTGACGCGGGGCATACGGAAACGCCGTTCGCCCGGGTCGTTGATATTTTCCTGATCCTGCTGATTTCATTGAACGTAACGGCGGTCGTATTCGAGTCTATGCCGGATATTTATGCCGCCTACCAACCATACTTCGATACCTTCGAGATATTCTCGGTTTCCGTCTTCACCGTCGAATACCTGCTCCGCGTCTGGTCTATCGTCGAGAGCGACACCCCTCGCTACAAGTCACCGATCAAAGGCCGTTTCCGCTTTATGTTGTCACCGCTGGCGCTGATCGACCTGATCGTCCTGCTACCGTTTTTTCTCGGCTCGCTGATCGGCGTCGATCTTCGGATGCTACGGGCGTTACGGCTACTCCGTGCCTTCCGTCTGACCCGTTACGCCAGCTCCATGAACCTGCTTTTGCAGGTTGTCCGCGACGAGGGTCCGGTCATCGCCGCTGCCTTGTTCGTCTTGTTGATGTTGATCGTTATAGCCGCCAGCATCACATATCTTGCGGAGCATGCGGCACAACCGGAAGCATTCGCCTCGATCCCGCATGCACTGTGGTGGGCCGTGGTAACGATGACGACCATCGGCTATGGCGACGTGGTGCCGCAAACGCTAATAGGGCGTATTTGCGCCGCCATCATTGGTGTTATCAGCGTCGGCATGGTCGCCTTGCCGGCCGGCATCATGGCTTCAGGCTTCAACGAAGCGCTGCACAAGCGGCGACAAAAATTCGAGACCCTAGTAGATGAAGTTCTTGAGGACGGCGTCATCGATGATGACGAACACGAAGAGCTTCGCACGATGCGTGACGAATTGGGGCTGACGGACAACGAAGCGGCGAAGATGCTCAAGGCCGGCTATCGTAAAATTACGCACCGGACCATAGAGTGTCCCGAGTGCGGCACCAAGATCGTACTAGGCGACGGCCACGGACACGATCCCGACGGCGGCGGGGACAGTGGTCCCAAACGACTCTCTAAATTCGGATAGGGTCAGCCGACCGCCCGCAGCTCTATTACGACTTCTTCCGGCGCATAGGCCTCTCTCGGCGGTGCGATCTCAAGTCCGCCGGCACGGAAGGCGCGACCCAGTTCCCCGGAAAGCGCGAGCACCGTGCCGTGACAGTCGGGCGGCAACAACCAGTTGGCAATGGCATGCGCTTGCGAACGGCGGCCGTAAAGAACCGCGCCGATCATAGCCAGCATGGCGCGCTCGTCCGTCGTCGCGCCGAGGATACCGGGATGCAGAAGCTGCAGTGTGCGCCGGGCGTGCAGGCCGACCACATGACCGAAGAACTTGAGCGCCTTCGTCGCCCTCTCCGCCGGTGCCGGTCCCAGTTCACGCATCATCATGCGGCGGATGTGTTCAAGATTGGCCGGGTTCTGTGACCACAACCGAAGACTATCCAAAAATAGGCTTTCCGGCCTGCAAAAGCGCGTCCCCCCCCATGGGTCGGTCGTCGCGTCGCTGACTTTGCGAAGATTCATGGGTAACTCCCTGACATTTGTTGCAACAGGGATACCACACATATTTGCAAATGCAAATCATTCTTAATAGCACAGTCCTCTAGCCGTTTTGACTAAGGACCTTGCCCGCCAGGTAGAGCGAACCACAGATCAGGATTCGCGCCGGGCCAGGTCTGGCCGCATGCATGCGCACCGCATCCAGAACACTGCCCGCGACTGCAGCCTGATGACCTGCTGCCGCCGCTTGCGCGGCCAAGTCCGTCGCCGAGACAGCCGCCTTCTCATTCGGGATGGAGACGGTCAACGTGGACGCAGCCTGGGCCGCAAGGGGCCGAAAGAAACCGCTCCGGTCTTTGCTATCGATCATCCCGGCAACGAGATACAACGGACGATCAGACCAAGCATCCGCGGCATGTGCGGCCATCGCCAGCCCCGCATCCGGATTGTGGCCGCCGTCCAACCAAATCTCCCACTCTGGCGGGAGAGCGTCGACGGCGGGGCCATATTTTAATTGCTGCAGACGCCCCGGCCATTCCGCGCACCGTACACCGGCACGGCGTGCATCGTCGCTGATCTCAAATCCCTGGAGATTTTGTGCCATGACCGCCGCCATGACGGCGTTAATCCGTTGGTGCCCCCCGGGAAGGCTCGGCACCGGCAGGTCGAGCGTTTCGATCTGCCAATCGGCACCGTATATCAACAACGGCGCACCGACCTCCTCCGCCTTTTTCCGCAGCACCGTCAGTGCCTCGTCCGCCTGCGGGCCGAGCACGCACGGCACACCCGGCTTAATGATCCCAGCTTTTTCGGCGGCGATGAGTGACAACGTATCGCCTAAAAACTGCTGATGATCCATCGACACGGTAGTGATCCCGGTCAGCAGCGGTTTCTCAATAACGTTCGTCGCGTCCAATCGCCCGCCAAGACCGTTCTCGAGCAAAACGATATCCGCCGGCTCTTCGGCGAAGGCAACGAACGCCGCCGCCGTTGTGATCTCAAAAAAGGTGATCGCTTCACCGGCGTTCGCCGTTTCACATCGTTCCAGTACGGCATTCAGATGCGGTTCGCTGATAATCCCCGAGGCTAAACGGATGCGCTCATGAAACCGCACCAAATGCGGCGAGGTGTAAACGTGAACCCGGTAGCCGGCGGCTTCAAGCATCGCGCGCAGGAACGCGAGGGTCGATCCCTTGCCGTTGGTACCGGTGACATGCACGACCGGCGGTAACTTTCGCTCGGGATGGTCCAGCGCCGCCAGCAGACGTTCTATCCGTCCCAAGGACAGATCCACCAGTTTTGGATGAAGCTCTAGGAGACGCTCGAGCGTCCGGTCACTTTGCGGGTTTGTCACCGGATTTGAGGCCGCTTTCCGTCCCTTTGGCGCCATTTTCTTTCTTCGGTGCGGCAACATCGGGCGGCATGATTTCAACGTAATCGTCTTCGTCATTCGCCGCGGACACGGTTGCCGGCGCCGGCAGAAGCGCGCCCTTCCAACCCGGCTGCATCAGAATGCCGATCACCCGCGCCAAGGTGTCTTTTAGATCTTTGCGCTGCACGACCATGTCGACCATGCCGTGCTCCAGCAAGTACTCGGCACGCTGAAAGCCTTCCGGCAAGGTCTCGCGGATCGTCTGCTCGATGACGCGCTGACCGGCAAAGCCGATTACCGCGCCCGGCTCGGAAATATGGATATCGCCGAGCATGGCGAACGATGCGGAAACCCCTCCCGTCGTCGGGTCGCACAAAATGACGATGTAAGGCAGGCCGGCTTCACGGACTTCTTCGACGGCAATGGTCGTGCGCGCGAGCTGCATCAGGGAATGTATCCCTTCCTGCATGCGCGCACCGCCGGACGACGTGAGGACGACCAGCGGCGCCTTGTCGGCAACCGCGCGGCGGGCCGCGGCGATGATCCCGTTGCCGACAGCGATCCCCATACTGCCACCCATGAAGGTGAAGTCGAATGCCGCCAGAACGGCATCGCTGCCGCCGACCTTACCGGCCCCGACAAGGATGGCGTCATCCGCCTTGGTTTTGGACTGTGCTTCTTTCAGCCGGTCCGTATAACGCTTGATATCACGGAACTTGAGAGGATCGACCGGCGGCTTCGGCACGGCGACCACGTCATACTTGCCTTCATCGAATAGCATCTCGAGACGCGTCTTCGCGTCGAGGCGCATATGATGATCGCAGTGCTGACAAACCTGTAGATTCTTGGTCAGGTCCCGGTGAAAGATCATCTGCCCGCAGTTGGGGCACTTATGCCAGAGATTATCCGGAACATCTTTCCGGCCACCCACGAGTTCGCGGAGTTTCGGTCGGACGAAATTGGCGATCCAGCTCAAGACGCTTTCTCCGTCGTTTTCACGCTTTGCACACCGCCGGCCAAATCACGGACCAGCCCAAGGACGGCCTCCGCGGTCGCGGCGGTTGGCTTACCCCCATCATCCAGGTTCGCCGTGACGCGGTCAACCAGGGCCGAGCCGACAACCACCGCGTCGGCAACGGCAGCGATACCCGCCGCTTGCTCGGGGGTGCGGATACCGAAGCCGACCGCGACCGGCAGATCGGTATGGTTTTTGATCCGCGTCACGTGCGTGGCGACGTCGGCGGCCTGCGCCGACTTGGTGCCGGTGATACCGGTAATGGACACGAAATAGACAAAACCACTGGCATGTTCGACGACACGCGGCAGACGCTTGTCGTCCGTTGTCGGCGCAGTCAGATAAATGAAGTTTATCCCGGCATCGAGCGCGGGCAGGCAAAGCTCGGCCTCTTCTTCCGGCGGCAGATCGACGACGATCAGTCCGTCAACGCCCGCTTTCAGCGCATCGGCAAGGAAACGGTCGACGCCATAGATATAAATCGGGTTGTAGTAGCCCATCAGGATGACCGGCGTCTCGTCGTCACCATTGCGGAACTCGGCCACCATGGCCAGCACCTTGGTCAGCGTCATGCCCGCCTTGATGGCCCGGAGCGAACTGGCTTGAATAGCAGGACCGTCGGCCATCGGATCCGAAAACGGCACGCCGAGTTCAATCAGATCGGCGCCGGCAGCTGGCAGACCTTTGAGGATTTCCGCTGACGTAGCCAGGTCCGGATCTCCAGCCGTCATGAAAGTCACCAGACCGGCGCGGCCTTCGGCCTTCAACTTGGCGAACCGACGGGCGATACGGGTTTCAGGTCTTTTGCTCATGGGTCAGATATCGAAGCCGAGGTGTCCGGCGACGGCAAACACGTCCTTATCGCCACGGCCACAGAGGTTCATGATCATAAGATGGTCCTTGGGCAAGTCCGGCGCGATCTTGGCCACGTGGGCAAGCGCATGGCTAGGCTCCAGGGCCGGGATAATGCCTTCCATCTTAGTGCACAGTTGGAACGCCTCCAGCGCCTCCTTGTCGGTGATCGACACGTATTCGACACGTCCGACATCGCGCAGCCACGCGTGCTCGGGGCCTATGCCCGGATAGTCCAGGCCCGCCGAGATGGAATGCCCGTCTTTAATTTGACCGTCTTCGTCCTGCAACAGGTAGGTTCGGTTGCCATGCAGCACGCCCGGACGACCACCGTTGAGCGACGCGCAATGCTCGCCCGTCTCGATGCCGTGGCCCGCCGCTTCGACGCCGATGATCTTGACGCTGTCATCGTCCAAGAATGGATGGAACAGGCCGATGGCGTTCGAACCGCCACCGATCGCCGCTATCAGTGAATCGGGCAAGCGGCCTTCGCGCTCCAACATCTGTTCTTTGGCTTCGTTGCCGATGACACACTGGAAATCGCGGACCATCGCCGGATAGGGATGCGGGCCGGCCGCGGTGCCGATGATGTAGAACGTGTCTTCGACATTGGAGACCCAATCACGGAGCGCTTCGTTCATGGCGTCCTTGAGCGTTCCCGTCCCCGCCGTCACCGGCACGATATCGGCGCCGAGCAGTTTCATCCGGAAGACGTTGGGCTTTTGCCGCTCGACATCGGTTTCGCCCATGTAGACGACGCAGGGCATGCCGAACAGCGCGCAGACGGTCGCTGTTGCGACGCCGTGCTGACCGGCGCCGGTCTCGGCGATAATGCGCTTTTTCCCCATGCGGCGCGCCAGCAGGATCTGACCGATGGTGTTGTTGATCTTGTGCGCGCCGGTGTGGTTCAACTCGTCGCGCTTGAAGTAGACCTTGGCCCCGCCGAAGTGCTCGGTCAGACGCTTGGCGAAATACAGCGGCGACGGTCGCCCCACATAATGGGTCATAAGGTCGTTGAACTCGGCCCAGTAAGCCGGGTCGTTCTTGGCCGTTTCCCAGGCTTCCTCGACGTCCAAAATGAGCGGCATCAGCGTTTCGGCGACGAAGCGGCCGCCGAAAATGCCAAAGTGGCCGTCTTCGTCGACACCATCGCGGAGCGTGTTGAGCTTGTTCAAGCTAGTCATGGTCGTCCTTCCTCAGGGGCGGAAACTTACCCCCCGCCCCCGTCTTTTAACAGAGATTTCTGCCGAAAATCCGGCGCTTATGCAGCTTTTACGGCCTCGATAAAGGCTCGGATCTTAGAGCTGCTTTTTTGTCCCGGCGCATCCTCGACGCCGCTCGAGACATCTACCATCTCGGCGTTCGTGCGGCGCACGGCGTCGGTCACGTTATCTATCGTCAGCCCACCCGCCAGCAACCACGGCAGCCCGAGTTCCAAGCCTGAGAGCAAATCCCAATCAAAGGTCTCGGCATTGCCGCCGGGCCGGGTTGCGTCCTTGGGTGGTTTGGCGTCGAACAGGATCATGTCGGCGCTGAACTCATACGCTTTGGCGGCGGAGACGTCGGCGGCTTCGGCAACCGGCAACGCCTTTATGATGGGTAATTGGTATCTGACCCGCGCATCCGCAACCCGCGCGGGCGTTTCCTTACCGTGGAACTGCAGCATGTCGATACCGGCGCCCGCGGCGATGGCGGTGAGCAGATCGTCGTCGGCATCGACGGTCAGCGCTACCTTGCGAACACCTTCGGGCACGGTCGCGGTCAAAGCACGCGCCTTTTCGATATCGATACTGCGCGGCGATGGCGGAAAGAAAACGAAGCCTGTGAGCGCGGCCCCCGCTTCAACGGCGGCGGTAACGTGTTCGGGCTCTCTCAAGCCGCAGATTTTGACGGCGGCGGTCATGACGGCCTCAGAGGCTCGCCAGTTCGTCGGCGATGCGCTTGGCCGCGTCGATGGGATCGTCGGCAGCGGTGATGGGCCGGCCGATGACGATATAGTCGGCGCCCGTACGGATCGCGTCAGCAGGCGTCATGATGCGTTTCTGATCGCCGGTCGCCGACCAAGTGGGGCGGATACCCGGCACCACGAGTTTGAAATCCGGCCCGCAGGCCGCACGGATAGCCTCTATTTCGCGCGGGCTGCAGACGACTCCGCCCAGCCCCGACGCTTCAGAAAGTTTGGCGAGACGGACGACGCTCTCAGCCGCATTCATGGCATAGCCAATCTCGGCAACGTCTTCATCCGAGAGTGACGTCAGAACGGTCACGCCGATTAACAGCGTCCCGTCGGCACCGGCTGCGGCCTCCGCCGCCGCTTCCATCATGGCGCGGCCGCCCGAAGCGTGGACGTTGAGGACCGCCGGCTTCAGCGGCAATGCGGCGCGCACTGCGCCGGCGACCGTGTTCGGTATGTCATGAAACTTGAGATCCAGAAACAGCGGCATGCCGCACGTGGTAACCTTGCGCACACCCTCGGGACCGTGCGCCGTGAAGAATTCTTTGCCAAGTTTTATGCCGCCGACATGGCCGACCAACCGTTCCGCCAGCGCCGTCGCGGCGTCGACGTCGGTCGTGTCGATGGCACAGAAGATGCGGTCCGTAGGTTTCATGGCGCTCGTCTTACCCGGCGAAGCGGCACGAGGCAAGTACCGCCGAAGGGGCTTTAATTCGTCGTCACCGGCAGATTGGTCGAGCCGTTCTCGACGGCGCGCGCTTGCTGAAGCTCGCGCTCACGGTCCTGCAGCTTGTTGGAGAGCTGGCGCAATTCACGTTCGGCCTTTTCGGCACGCCACATATTGTTCCGCGACCGCTTGCGGCTGTCGCCGGCGGAAAACCATGCGACGGCGCCGCCCCATAGGAATCCGAAAATGAAAACAGCCAATACCAGCGTGAAGACCGGAACCGTAATTTCGTAGGGAAACGGCCATAGGTCGAGCGGAACAAGCTCGCGGTTGACCGCTGAAAAGACAATCACGACCAATGCGAAAGGAACCATGATCAGCCAGGATAAGAATCGCTTCACGCGTCAATCCTCATGAACATACGCCCCGGCAAGCTGCCGACAAAGAACGGCGTCACTCGCCGCCGTTAAGGCGTTCGCGGAGCTGCTTACCCGTCTTGAAATACGGGATATACTTTTCGTCGACACTGACGGATTCGCCGGTCCGCGGATTTCGGCCGACGCGCGATGGACGCGATTTAACGGAAAATGCACCGAAGCCGCGAAGCTCAACCCGGTCCCCGCGCGATAGAGCCGACGTGATTTCCTCGAAGATGGTCGAGACGATCCGCTCGACTTCGCGATGATAGAGGCGAGGATTATCCGCCGCCAATTTCGCGATGAGCTCCGACTTGGTCATGGCCGAAAATCCTCCAAAGACGTACGCCGGACCTTCATCATCGCCCGCCGCTGATAGAAGGGTGCCAAAGGGCTAGGATGCCGTCAAGTCTAAGGCTTTCAGACAAAAGTGATTTTCCGAAAAATGCACGGCTGACGGTCGATGCACCGGCACGCAACCAGTCATATTCATCGTCCAAGTACCACTCTTCCTGTGGGAGATCGGCGTCGATACCCTTTTCCGTCGACAACCAGTCCCGCGCATCGTCGGTATTGCCGATTTCATCCAGAAGTCCCGCTTGCAACGCCGACGGGCCGGTCATGATGCGCCCATCACCCGTCCGCGCACGGACCTCGTCGAGCGTCAGATGACGCCGATCGGCCACGGTCTCCATGAAGGCAAGGTGCAGTTCGTCTATAACGCCTTGTAACTGCGTCCGCGCAGCGTCCGAAAGCTTCTCTGACGGGTTCGGCGTCGCCTTTAGATCACCGCTTTTGATGATTTCCGGCGTCACGCCGATCTTCTCCATCAGATCGGTGATGTCGGCGCTTTGCATAATGACGCCGATCGAGCCGGTAATGGTCCCGCGCCCCGCAAATATGCGATCGGCGGCAACGGCTGACATATAGGCGCCACTGGTGGCCATGCTACCCATGACGGCGACAACCGGTTTTTGCTCGGCGACGCGGCGCAGCGCATCGAAGACGGCCTCGCTGCCCGTGAACGTGCCGCCGGGGCTGTCAATGTCGAGCAACAGTGCTTTGACGTGCGCGTCTTCGGCAATTTCGTCCAGCATCCAGACAAAATCCGGATCATCGACGATGATGCCGGTGATCTCGACCCGAGCAACATGATCGTTACCGGCTTTTATGTCGCGCGCATCGAGGTTCGCCAGAATGGCGAGCGTGAAACCAATGACCGTGAGAACTCGCCACCACGTCAAATGGCGGCGCAAACGCCGGAGGGCATAGATTGCATCACTATCGAGGCGACTGCTCATAAATATATCCCGTCAGTTCGGGAACGGAAAACGGGCGGCACCAAGGTGCCGCCCGCTTCGAAATCAGCCTTCCGACTTGTCGTCGTCGGCTTTGTCTTGGCCCGCGAGAGCGGCACCGAGGATGTCGCCGAGCGTCGCGCCGGAGTCGGTCGAACCGTATTCCTCCATGGCTTTCTTCTCGTCCTCGACTTCGCGCGCCTTGATCGACAGGTTGACCTTGCGGCCGGATTTGTCGACCTGCGTGATTTTGGCATCGACCTTTTCGCCGGCAGCGAAACGGTCCGGACGCTGTTCCGAACGATCGCGGCTGAGGTCGGCCTTGCGGATAAAGCCAGGGATCGCGTCCTTGACCATCACTTCGACGCCGTTGTCCTGAACGCTGGTGACGGTGCAGGTCACGACGTCGCCCTTCTTGACGCCCTCGAAGGCACCGCCGATCGGGTCGTCCGAGAGCTGCTTGATACCAAGCGAGATGCGCTCTTTCTCGACGTCGACGTCGAGAACCTTGGCTTGGACCATGTCACCCTTGTTGTAGTCGGCCAGCGCTTCCTCGCCGGATTTGTCCCAGCTGAGGTCGGAAAGGTGCGCCATGCCGTCAATATCGCCGTCGAGGCCGACGAAGAGACCGAATTCAGTGATGTTGCGGACTTCGCCTTCGACTTCACTGCCGATCGGGTGCTTGGCGAGGAAGTCGCCCCACGGGTTCTCCATGCACTGCTTGAGACCCAGCGAGATGCGGCGTTTCTCCGGATCGGTATCCAGAACCATGACTTCGACTTCTTGGCTCGTGGAAACGATTTTGCCCGGGTGGACGTTTTTCTTGGTCCAGCTCATTTCGGAAACGTGCACCAGGCCTTCGACACCGGCTTCCAGTTCGACGAATGCGCCGTAGTCGGTGATGTTGGTGACGCGGCCTTTGAGCTTGGCACCAACCGGGTATTTGGCTTCGACGCCTTCCCACGGATCGGCTTCAAGCTGCTTCATACCCAACGAGATACGCTGCGTTTCTGAATTGAAGCGAATGACCTGCACCTTGACGGTTTCGCCGACCTGCAGCGCTTCCGACGGGTGATTGATACGCTTCCAGGCGATGTCCGTGACGTGCAGAAGACCATCGACGCCACCCAAATCGACGAAGGCGCCGTAATCGGTGATGTTCTTGACGACACCATCGAGGACCTGACCTTCGGACAGGTTCTGCATCAGCTCCGAACGGGCTTCCGAGCGGGTTTCTTCGAGAACCGCGCGGCGCGATACGACAATGTTGTTGCGTGCCTGATCCATCTTGAGGATCTGGAACGGCTGCGGCGTGCCCATAAGCGGCGAGATGTCACGGACCGGGCGGATATCGACCTGGCTACCCGGCAGGAACGCCACGGCGCCGGAGAGATCGACGATGAAGCCGCCTTTGACACGGCCAAAGATGACGCCTTTGACGCGCTCGCCCTTCGAGAAGGCTTTCTCGAGTTCGGCCCAGGCTTCTTCGCGGCGGGCTTTTTCACGGCTCAGTTTGATGACGCCGTCGCGGTCTTCGTAACGTTCGACGAAGACGTCGACTTCGTCACCCGCCTTGATGGCGCTTTCTTCGTCAACGGCGCCGAATTCCTTCAGCGGCACGCGGCCCTCGGACTTGAGGCCTACATCGACGGTGACGGTGTCACTGTCGACGGCAATCACGGTACCTTTTAGGACGCGGCCTTCGAAGCCTTCGTCTTCGGTCCCGAGTTGTTCGTCAAGGAGAGCTGCAAAATCTTCGGTAATCTTCGGCGCCTCTTGGGCGGCATTCGAGCTAGACATAAATTATGTACTTCCTAATTTGACGTTTCCGGCCAGCCGGTTTTTCCGGCGGTCTTGAAACTGATCCAACACACATGCCCTCGGACCATTGGCCCAAGGGCGGTTCAATGCCGTTCTTGACGTGGAACGGTTCTGGGCTTTGGGGCGCTTATGACGCCACGTCGGCGACGATCTTCAGGGCCCGGTCAAACGCCTGATCAGCATCCATATCGGATGTATCGATCAGGTGGGCGTCCTCGGCGGGCTTCAATGGGGCAACGGCGCGGTTCGTATCGCGGTCGTCGCGTTCCTTCAATTCCGCCAAAACGCGCGCGTATATAGCGTTATCGCTCTTTTCCTGCAACTCTTTATACCGTCTTTCCGCCCGGACTTCCACCGACGCGGTGACGAACAATTTGACCGGGGCCGCCGGACAGACAACCGTGCCGACGTCACGGCCGTCCAATACCGCGCCTTTTTTCCCGTCCGGCGGGTTGGCCGCGAAGTCCCGCTGAAAGTCCAAAAGGGCTGCTCGCACCTCGGGGATCGCCGAGACTTTGGACGCCGCTTGGCCGGCTTCTTCGGTGCGCAGACCGTCAGATGCGAGATCTTCGGGTGTCAGCGCACGCGCCGCCGCCGCACAGGCCTCAGCATCTTCCATATCGACGCCGTCCTTTAGAACCTTCACGCCCGTGGCGCGGTAGATGGAGCCGGTATCCAGATGCGCATAGTTGAAATGCGCCGCCAAGCGCTTCGATAACGTCCCCTTGCCCGCCGCTGCGGGACCGTCGATGGCGATGATCATGTACTAACCTCCGTTATCTCGGCGCCGAGGCCGCTCATCAGGTCCGTGAAGCCCGGAAAACTGGTGGCTATAGCCGCAGCATCGTCGATGGTAACAGGATTTTCCGCGGCGAGCCCCAGAACCAGGAAGGCCATGGCGATCCGGTGATCCAGGTCAACGGCGATATCCGCGCCGCCTTTCGGCTTAGCATTGCCTTGGCCGCCAAGACCGTCCACTTCCATCCAATCATCACCGAAGCGGACGGTGACGCCACAAGCCTGAAGTCCCTCGACCGTCGCCGCCAGACGGTCAGACTCCTTGACGCGCAATTCGCCGACACCGGTCATCCGCGTCGTGCCCGTCGCACATGCCGCCGCCATCGCCAGCACCGGGTATTCATCAATCATCGAGGGTGCGCGTTCCGGCGGCACATCGATACCTTGGAGGGAACTGTATGAGGCGACGATATCGCCAACTGGCTCGCCGCCCTCGGTACGGGCGTTTTCAACGCCGAGGTCTGCGCCCATGTCCTGCAAGGTTTGGATCAGCCCGGCACGCAGCGGGTTGAGACCGACGGCCTCGATGCGCACACGGCTGCCCGGTACGATCAGGCCGGCGACGATTGGAAACGCCGCCGAAGAAATGTCTGCGGGGACGACGATATCGGCGGCTGCGAATTCCGGCTGGCCTGTCAGCTTAATAACAGTTCCGCCTTCTTCGCGGGCCTCTACGATGACCTCGGCACCGAAGTGGCGCAGCATGTTCTCCGTATGGTCGCGGGTCGGCACCGGCTCGATCACCGTCGTCACGCCCGGCGTATTCAGCCCCGCTAGCAATACCGCCGATTTCACCTGCGCCGACGCCACCGTCATCGTCGACGTCACGGGCACCGGATCCGTCGCGCCTTCGACCGTAATCGGCAACAAGCCGCCATCGCGCGCAGTGAATTTGGTCCCGAAGGCGCGCAGCGGTCCCATCACGCGCTCCATCGGCCGGCGTGACAGCGATGCATCGCCGGTGAAGGTACAGACGATGGGATGCGTCGCGACGACGCCCATCATCAGCCGCACACCAGTGCCGGCATTGCCCATGTCGATAACCGTCTCCGGCGTCCTCAAGCCGCCGATGCCGACACCATTGACGATCCAGACATCACCGTCCTTCTTGATGTCGGCCCCCATGGCGCGCATGGCCGCGGCAGTGGCGAGGACATCCTCGCCTTCGAGCAAGCCCGAGATGCGGGTTTCGCCGACGCAAAGCCCCGCCAGCATCAATGAGCGGTGCGAAACGGACTTGTCGCCGGGCACTCGAACGGTGCCGGTGAGAGCTGCTGCAGGGTGGGCGCGAAGGACAGGCACGAATTGCATTCTCCGGACAAAGAAAGCCGGGCGATTGCTTAGCATGGCGTCGGCTTGGAAGCGAGCCCGGAACGACTGAGAAAATATTATGATATTAGACTTTGACAGGCGACGATGTTCATGGCAAATGCCGCCCGAGAACGTTGAATCGTGAGTGTCAGGAGTTGAGCCTTGGCAAAACCTGAGTGGGGAAAAAAGGTGTCGTGCCCGAGCTGCGGTGCGCGCTTTTACGATATGAACAAGAACCCGGCCGTCTGTCCGAAGTGCGAGACGACTGTCGAGGTTCAGCAACTGCTGAAGCCGAAGCGCCCGGCGTCAGAGGCGATTAAGCCGAAGACGCCGGCACCGAAGGTCAATGTCGTCGAAGATGATGATGACGATGATTTGCCCGACACGGACAATGACGACATCGAACTCGATGACGACGATGATGAGGATCTGATCGAGGACACCTCGGATCTGGATGAGGACGAGGACGACGTCGCCGAGGTCAAAGAGCATATCGAGGTCGACGACGAGACGGATCGTTAAGGCTTTCCAGAACGTCGGACACTTTTCGCTTGATAGCCCGGTAACGCGTTCGTATGTTCCGGGCCGCCTGAGGCGATCACTTCGCCGCCCAAACTAGGCGCACTAAAAATTTCGGGGCCGTAGCTCAGTTGGGAGAGCGCTACAATGGCATTGTAGAGGTCGTCGGTTCGATTCCGTCCGGCTCCACCAATTAAAACAACGCCTTAGTCAATCTCGGCTGAGGCGTTTGTTTTATTACCCTTCCCAATTCCCTTCAATCGGCAGATTTCCCTACGGGTCTCCCCTGAGGGCATGCCCACAATTACAGTGGGGAGGGAAAGGCATTGGGACGAACTGGGGGTACAGAGTGGCTCATTATGAAAGATTAAAGCAGAAACACGCCAAAAATGGGAATGGCAGTTAACGCCCTTTCTACAAGTAACCGGAAGCAGACCTTTCAAGCGAATCCCGTTGCCTTACTTGTTACAACGAACCCACAAGATTCGAGCTGAATGATCAAATAATAACTGAATACAACGATTTATTTGAAACCTGATAATCCATTTATCGCTTGAAGTAAGAAATTAACGGCAAAAATATTTTTTATCTTTGCCCTTAGAAAGAAGCTCCGTTGCCACGCCTGCAATTAACGCCTGAAGGGCCAGGGCGCCACTACCAGGATTAGAAAAGCAGGATAGCATTCCGCGTACTATGAAGTGCGCCCTCTGCAAAAGGAGAAAAGTGCCAGCCTGTAAATTTCCGATGACCGGTTCTACGCTGAATGCAGGCCTAATTTTATTCAAACCAACACGGGAGCTACTGGCCGGAAGTTTCATTTTTCTGAAATATCTGCGCTTGGCCTTGGTGAATCAAATCGCGGCTGATCTCGGGAATAGTCGTATTAGAGTCTAACTTAAAGCCCGAGAAGAACCGATTCGGCAAATAGTCACGCGCTCGACCGTCTATGCATGATTCCACAAAACGAAAATGATTTACTGGGGTAATGTCATCGCGAAAGTATTCGGTGCACCGGGATGGGAATCGTGCCGCGAAAAAGTTGGCGGTTCTCTCAGCATAGAATGCCGGCGTTTGCTCATCATCCGAAAGAGATTTGTCGTAAAGGAACGACCAACCGTGATCCGAAGTCAGAATAATGATTGCAGATGGGGCCCGGCGTACAATTTCGTCCGTCAGATCCAGAAGCTGATTGTTTACGCACGTTAGAGAATCCGTATACGGCTCTATTTTTTGAAGAGCCCGCATCTCATTCTTGAGCATGTCCCGATCCCGATCGATCACGTCTTTCCGCAATTCACATGACTGCGTGTAGATCATATCATGTAGAACGTTTGTATGGGCGACCAAGAAAACAGATTCTTGGGATATCGAAGCGATGGACTCCGTAAGAAACGGTATCGTTACATACCGCGCGGAAGCCAACCAATCGATCGCCGTCGGGGCGACGTAACTCAACACCACAGGTATAGGCGTGAGATTCAGGAGTCGCCAAACTTCGCGCGGTACGTATTTTTGAGGCACAAGACAACGGTCCTCTACCAACGAGCACCAGCGAGATTCAGCCATCACGTAAGAATACTGTTTGTCCCGGAAATATCTAACCGTCGGGTTGTTCCCAAGTGCGACGCTGATGGCTTCGTTTATCGTCGAAATTTGGCCGCCGGTCTGTTGAAAGGGATACTTCTGCATAAATAGCCCGGCGACGGACAGATCTGTCCCCATAAAATTAGAACGCGAATCCGTCGCTACTCGGAATCCTCTCTGCTCTAGATCGTCGACGAATTTCGTCGCGTCATGTCCGGTTACGGCCTTCAATACATCCAAACGCTCATATCCGTCGACGATGATGTAGTACACGCTCGGCAGCGTCTCAGCCGAGGCGCTCGTGTTTCCTTTCGCTGGAATTGCGCTGGATTGGGATGCCGAGGGTGTGGCGCCCGGTATTTGCCAGAAATGATTGGCAATATTGATCACGGGAATTGCGGATGACGCGATCATAGCAATTACTAAAAAGCGCACGATCACTCTTCCCCGCACAAGTAGTGCAGCCGCGAGGAGCGCAAGGACGAATAGTACGATGAAGCTTATGGCAACAGATAGGCTAGGGAATTGCGACCTTACAAAAATTGTCCACGCATCGAATATATATATAAGAAGTATGGCGGCGAAAAATACCCCCGTGACACGGTAAGAATGCCTGTTCGGGACAATCGATCGAGCAATAAAATAAATAACTGCAGCTGCGACCAACCCTATGAGAGCAAATATCGCAACGACGTCAAACCGCACTCCCAACGCAATGTTTTCTGCATAGAAGGAAAGAGGGAAGAACAAGGACGTAATGGCGATCAGAAAAAATTGCATAGCTGCGTGCCTTTAAAAACCGAGATTAGAAATTTTTACAGTGTACGAGATGCGGAAGAACTCGTCCGATCAACCGTTCGTGCATGAAATGGTATGTCGTCCCCGCAGAGACGGTTTGGGGGGCGTTGTTCCAATGAGCAGGATCGACCTTTAAGAAACGTTCCATCGTGACAGCTCTGATGATCGGATCAAGGAAAGAGAACAATATACGGTACTGGGTTATTGTGTCGGGCCTCTGGCCGAGAACCGTTACGGCGGCTCCCGGGAATTCCTCGATATGCAGAACCCGCCCCGTATCTATACCGGCATCCATAATAAAAACGGAGGCACCTGGCTTACCTCGCACGGCGTAAGACCATAAGACGCCATCGGCACCGCGGACGTCCGGCAACACCCCAGGGTGAACATGTAGAAAATTCAGTTCGGGGTTCTCCAGCAATGGGGTCGTCAGCTTTCCCCCGCCGGTAAACAAGATTTTCGCTCCAAGAACCTCGTCGGCGAGTGCCGCCGAAACCGCCGCGTCATTTACATCATCCACTAATAAGCGCTCGACGGTTAGCGCATACTGATCAAGTGGAATAGGCTGGCGAATTTCCGCTAAATCCGCCGAAGACCACTCGAACGTGTCGTCTTCAGTGAACCTGGGCTTAAAGCTCTTGGCCAATCGCCTTGGCCAATGGTGAGCAGTCGCGAAATCGACCCTTTGTGCGCAAGCCATCCGTAACGAGGTGGGCAGCCAAGGAAATGATGGCTTCCTACTCACGGGATGTCGGCGCGGCACCAACTGAATGATGCGGTCGGCTTTTATCCCAAGACGTCGCATCGCAACGAGATAAGCGCGAGCGATCGGCCCCTCGACAAACAGAACAGTCAATGGAAACGGCTTCGTCATGTTGGCAGTCCCGCCAAGGCCTCTTCAACCATTGCGAATAGCTGTTCCGCTTGTGCCAACTGTTGATCGTTTGACCTTTTGTACAAATCAAGTCCAGCAAGAGCCGCGTTCATCCATTTCAATCTCAAATTCAAGGCGTAGGACTTCTCGGTTTCACGCACAAGAAGAGCAACGGCCAGTGCGAGCGTTGATGAAGGCACTGCCTCGGATGACGTTGGGCGGCCCCACGCGTCTCCCTCGTAGGATTGTTTCAACACGCCGGCGACATGAATCTTGCGGCATAGCCCATGGTAAAAGGCCGAGCGCAGTTCACCGGACGTATCTCCAGCCTCCAAGCGCAAACGCGCGGCGGTCTCGCTCAAATCGTTCGACGTGGCCGACACAAAGTTTGGAATCAGTGAAGCACACTTCATTTGCCGGCTGCCCTGCTTTCTTTACCAAGCCGCATTAATGCCTTTGCGCCGATTTCAGCGGACGAACCAATATTAAAAATGAACTCATCAAATTGTGTAGCTGTCGGTCCGCATTGTTCGTTCTCTTCGAGAGCTTGTTCGACGGCGGAGACGATGCGATAGATTTCTTGCGGGACGACGACGCCGATCCGAGAGCGGATTGCATCTTCTACCGTCGGCAGTTCATAAAGATGGAAATCCTGGTTGCGGATCTTACGCGGCATATCGACAAATATAACCGGTCGCTCGAAAGCAAACGCGTAGTCGATTGCTACCCCGGACCAATCTGTGATGAGAAGATTTGCAGAGGACAGGCTCTCCGAACTTGCACTATTCGTATCCAGGTAAAATAGCGGGTTCGCAGCGTGATGCGCCTGAATGCGTTTTATAAGCGCCGGGTGGCGGCGTATCGTCATCGGATGCGGTCGAACCGTCGTCCGGTATCCTTTTTCGATCAATGCGCCGATCAATTCTTCACCGAATTTCTCTAGTATGGCTTGGTCACCCCAGGTTGGAGCCAGCAGCACGCTTCTTTCCAACGGCTCAGATAGGTCCCGACACTTGGCAATCAGATCGTCGAGCTTACCGTAGCCATGGGCGATAAGTTCCTGCGCGCTCCGACTTCTCTGTCGGGCTATTGCCAAAGCCTCAGTCATGTGATGAGGGCCGACGCAAAAGATCGTGTCGAAGTCATCGAAAGCACCAGCATTATAAATGGAATGCATCGACGCCGGAGAATGGTGGATATAGACAAAACGTTTTACGAGCGGTGATCGTTTGAGTTGGTACAAACCAAAATCGGGCGTCGTCGTAACGAACAAATCGGCGTGAAGACCATTAATGACTAGAGCCCTGGCAATGCCGGTTCCTAAGTAGAACGGCTCAATCCCATCTATATCGAAAGGCGTGCACCGATCTTCCATCGAACTGGTCAGCCAAGCGACATTCTTCCCCGTACGCACTGTATATTCGCGTAGGACGGGGAGCAAATGAGGTCTTGCCCAGAGGCCTTCCACGAAAACAATCAGGTGTTTGTGTTCCTGTCGGGCGAAATAAAACCGAAAAACTTCGCGAAGAAGGAAGCCAACACGAGACAGCAACGCCGTCATATGGGCAATACATTAGGCGAATGACAGTCGTAGCAGACTACCTGCAACAGGAACGCCCTCTCAATAACCTAAGATCGACTTGCCCAATAGGAAAGCCGATGCCACCATGCCCTCTTCCGTACACACTATATGGTCTGGAACGTTATGAATAAAAGCTTGGATTTGTCGGTCGTATTTGGACGGCTGGCCCATTGTGGTTTTATTGCCGCCGCACTTTTCATTCTGTCGATCAATCCGGCTTATGCGTATTTGGAGCCGGGCAGTACGTCTATGATTTTGCAATTGATCGTAGGCTTTTTGGTGGGCGGACTTTTGTCGATTAAGTTCTTCTTTGTGAAATTGAAAAACCTATTCTTGCGGCCGTTTAGCTCTGGGCAGAACAAGGAGAATGACGACAAGGCATAGCTTTGTTTTGCGCTCAACTCGGGAGCGGAGCCAAGTCTCTATCTAAGCTGACCGGACCTTGCGGGCGATAACAAAAGTGCGTCCTTTGTCGAGGAAAGTCCCATAGTCCAAGACGCCAGATTGTTCGACGCGAAACAACTCAGCGATTAGGGTTAAGACCGGTTGTAACCGATCCCCTTCATAGCTGGGTGTGTGCGACTCAAAAAGGAACAGACCGCCATCTTCAATCAGGTCGTAACATCGACGAAAATATGACTCGACGCTTTGTTTCGTATTGCCGTCAAAGGTCGTATGGTTTGCGAACGACAGGACGGCGCCAAACCGATCTTGAAATGACGTGGCTTCGAAGGCGGATGCAAACAGCCGGACATTATTGATCTCAAGTTCAGCAAGGACTTCATTCCCGACATCTATGAGATAGGGGTTGATGTCGAACCCTGTGACGTTTGCAGCGGATGAGGCCACCCGTGCCGAGATAAAGCCAGTGTTGCATCCAATCTCAAGGACATTCACGCCCTTGAGCAGATCCAGCAGTCCCATGACATCGACACGGCCATCCGTGTCCCGCAATCCCGTCAATCCAACACACTTAAGCCCTTGGTAGAGGTATCCCTCTCCATAGTCATGCTCTTGCCAAGATCGCTCTTGTTCGAAGAGATGTTTATTTACCCGCCTGTGAAATTGCAGGGTCTTCTCGTCTCGAATTGCGCTTGTGTAATCCTTCTGGCGATTGAGCAAGGACACTCTGCGAGCATTGTTCGGGGCCATCAGCGCATCGAGAGAAAACCGAATGGAGGCAAAAGCGGAGGGCTTCTCGTAAAACTTCGAATACGACTGTTTCAAGGTGCGGCCACTCAGCCTTCTAAAGGAAATAATCCTATATCCACGAGCGGAAATAAGTGAGATTCACATAGTGAGGCAATTACCAATATGTGTCGACTCGTACACGCCTGAACTCATGCTAAATATATTTATGATCGCTTTTGCGTATACGCTTCCTGCCGCAACCGGGCCTTGCGACGGTCGTAGACAACTCGATCTTGGACATCCTTATCGCCAAGGAACTGGATCTCATCGTCGAAGCCCGAGGCTACCTCTGTTTGGCGATCTCCGGCAACGGCACCGAGCTGACTTCGAACGCCATCCTCAAGTGAAGTCGGGGTCGCCGGGTCGAATGGCACGACATCGCCCCCATCAAGCCGATGTAGAGCAGTCTCGTCGATTCGTTGAACGGCAGGTTCCGCGATGAGTGCCCTTTTCGCACGGCCGTGCTTACCAGCGGAAATGGTTGGGAAAATCAACGAAGTCCTAAACGCTTCCATACGCGGGTAATTTTGTACTGGTGAGATCAAGGGCGACATCATGGACCGCCAACAGGGCATTGTAGAGGTCGTCGGTTCGATTCCGTCCGGCTCCACCATAAAAAAACCCCTTGGGAAACCAAGGGGTTTTTGTTGTCATAAGAAAGTAGGGGCCGCTGGAATCAGAAAGTCTTTTCCAATTCGTCCATGCACTGTTCGCCGACAACGCGATTTGGCTCAGACGTTCCGGGCATCGTCGCCCAGCCCGCTTGGATGACGAGTTTCGTTCTACTTGTATTTGTCAGAGTCTTCATACGGTCCAGAGTTGCACCGTACGCGGCGTCATTGCGTGCGCGTTCTAAGCAGATCGGCACCAGTGCCGATGTTACCTCGGACTTTGCGAACTCAGTCGCGAAAATTTCGGCTTCGTCCTGGGTACGCCAATCGAGTCCTATGAACCCAACGGCGAAAAGACAAATCGCACCAATCGCAAAACTGATAACCGCAAGGAGAACGTGATCAAAGATAATACACTTCTTTCAATTCGTTGATGCCGATTGCCATGGATTTCATGTGTCCGTTTCCGAGACCCGCTGTGTCCGGAAAGGCTCACCCTTGCGCCAAGAGGGAGACCCCTTGCATCTGTCGCATATTCGCGCGCCCGACCATTCGCTTGAAAAAGCTTCCTGGCACCTCAGACAGTTGCGCTGCTTCGTAATCTCCGTCGACACACCAACAGATCCAACCTTTCGGAGGCCCGTACCCCGCCTCTTGTTCATTTAGGTTCGGTATCGGAGAGTTGAGAGAGATCCTCGATGACTTTCGCGATGAGGCGGCGACGCGCCGGTTCTTGGGATTCATCTGCCATAGCGAACAGACGCAATAGATAGATCGCCATCGTGGCCGCTTCCGACCATGATTCGGCATAAGGTGCGGAGGTGTAGCTTTCGAGCCTTTCACGCATTTCGTCGCACTCATCGGGCGATGCTGGTGTAAGCTCCAGACGCTGACGACGCGCCATTGTTTGCTGCTGTGCGTCGGTACTCCGGTATTTGTCTAAGCTCAACGTTTCATCTGTCATCGGATTCCGCTCCTGCGGATTTGGCCCGGCCTAAGAGCGCCTACTTTTACGTTCGCTTTTCTCCTGCGCCGCCTTCTCAGCCAACCGTGCTTTCTCGAGTTCCATCGCTACACGGCGCTCCTTCAATTCGGCCGTATGCTCAGCCCGCTTTCGTCTCGCCTCTTCGGCCTCAGTGGCGGCTACTTTTTTCTTCTTCTGTGTTTTGGCGAATTTTTCTTCCGCGATGTTGCGGCTCTGCTGTTTCATTTGGTCACCCTTACTCCGTCCTATCGATGTCGCGAACACCGATCCGGCCGGCGTTATTTCTAGCCAACGACAACGATCACCCGCGCCGCGGCACAATCGTCAATTTCCACTTTTTAGGAACTGAGTCGAAACATTGCGTTTTGCCCTGTCACAATGCGGACAATGCTGCAACGCGCAAAATCGACAATAAAATCAACCGTGTTTTCAGAAAATACACGGCGATATTTTTACTATACAATAAAGTATATAGAATTTCTTAGGAGTCAATTTTTATTAAAAAGACGAACATTATAATTGAATTCTATTTTTATATATAATCGCATCAGGCGGGACCGGATCATGACCGGGCTGGCTGGCACTATTCGTCGGCCTCAGCCATTCTCTTTGCCTGTGCCACCGCGTCTTCCAGATTGGCGTATCTGTATCCACCGATATGAAAACAATCGACGGGCACATTGGAGATACCGAATTTAATGAGGATGGATTTCAGTTTCGTCCGGTCAGCGGCGCCATTCATCTGCGATCTGGAGTGGTTCACCTTTGCGCCCTTCTTGAGGCTTAGTCCATTATCGGACATCGACGAACGATGACCGCACCGCACGCGTCATGCTCCGACGATAGACTTAATCTTAGCGCGTTTTTGTCCAGAACGCTCCGAGATTTCCATGTCCTGCTTTTCGATTGCCGTCTTTGCCAAATCCAAAAGGCCGTCGCCAAATGACTGGTCGAGTTGGTCACTGGGAACCCGGCGGTTGGATGTTACCGTTCCATCTTCATAGATGACGTTGAAAACCGAGAACGTGCCGGTCTTAGACTTTGGTTTCATACGGGCCACGGGATCAATTCCAATTCAAGTTTAGTGGTTAGGCAATCTGGATCGCCGTGTTATCGCCATAGTGTCCGACGATCAGAGATGTCGCGTGGCTTACCATCACTTGGCCTTCAGCCGCTCGGATTGTGAATGTGCCTCTACCGTCATCTTTGCCGTGCCTCACATAAGGATTGAGGCCGTATTTGACGAGAAACGTGTTTTCGTTATTCATTGATTTTCCTCGGCGACACCGTCTTCGGGTGAATTCGTGTCCGAAGGTCCATCAGATGGATCGGGGGTCGAATTCTTATCTTTAACGGCTTGTTTTTCCGCTGCGCGCCGAGCTTTTTTCTCCGCTTTCAAACGATCACGTTCTTTGCGTTCGAAACTGTAGTTTGGCTTTCTCGCCATCTACCTAGCGCCTTTCTATTCTCTCTTTGGATTAGTCGTGCCTACCCCAACTGCTTCAACACCGTCACTCAAGCCGTCATAGCCGAACAGGATGTGCGTCGAAGGCGGGAGGCTACTTGTCGGGCGTTCAACGATGCCCGAGTGCTCGAGAATGCCGCCCTCACCGAAGTGAAGGCGGCTTCCTCGGTAATCAGTCGATGATTTCGATATTCTCGGCGGAGGACTTGCCGTCACGGCCGGCCTGAATTTCGAAAGATACTTTCTGGCCTTCGTTGAGAGACCGGATACCGGCCCGCTCTAGGGCGGAAATGTGAACGAAAGCGTCTTTGCTACCGTCTTCCATTTCGATAAAACCAAAACCCTTGGTTGCGTTGAACCACTTAACAGTACCTTTAGCCATTGTCATTTTCCTCTAACAGCATGGTAATCACGTGCAGCACACCATGTGCTCACACAGTCGGATAACGTTCACATTGTCAGGGGATAACTAAGCTAAACGGCGCACCGGTCGGTCCAGGTAACACCAAACATCTGTAATACGTATCAGCCGAGCTTATAACTTATTTTAATAAAGTCAAGCGCACGCACTAGAAGTAAAAAATATTAAATGCAAAATTATTTTCCCGCATGGCAAAGATACCGAAATAATTTTGAAATCAACGTCTGTTTTTTGCTTGGACAAATTCGAAACAATCATCAACCGTAAGCGTTGGTTTCAGTGTTCGAAATGCGTCAACGGCATCCGGCGGATAGACTGACAAATGCGGACTCCTATGAGCCCGCCGGCGCCGTCACCAGCTGCAACAGACCGTTCCGGTGCCGGGTTTTGGCACGACCCGACGTCTTGCGGACGGCAAGCCGTTTGACCCGGTCGATGATAGAGTTTCGTGAGCGCTCGATAGGGATCATCAATAGGTTGGCCCGGCGGAACGCCGCCCCCTCCTCTATGCCGCACACCACATAGACCAGCGGCACTGCAAACATCAGCCCGGCCAGGAACGGCACGAGCCACCAGATCGTCTCGGGATTCGCCAAATACGCCAACGAGCCGAAAACCAAGCCAATGACCGTGTGCGGCGCAAAGGCACGGACAGCATCCGAAAACGGCACACGTCGGCTGTCGCGCTGCTGTGCGTTCCAGCCTACGCTCCGCCCGATCAGATTGTTCACGACGAACCAAGTGTGCGCGAGCATGGCGATCGGCGCGAACAGTATCGAGAAAACGCATTCGCAAAGAACGCCGAGAAATACCTTGAAGCTGCCGCCGTGCGCCCTAAGCCGCGCACGGTCAAACAGCAACGCAATGGTGCCGAAGACCTTCGGCCCGAACAACAGGAGGAAGGTCGCCGACACCAAGAGCACTAATTCTTCGAAATGGGATATCGGAAAATTCAGAACCGGGTAAGTCCCACTGTAGGTAAAAGCCGGCATCGCGCGCAGGAAATACGCTTGCGCCAAAGACAGAACCAACATGGCGAGCCACAACGGCGAGGAAACGTAGCTCATAATGCCCATTACAAAGTGCAAACGGGACGCCGTCCGAAGCCCCTTCATCCGCAAGAGCTTGGCATGTTGCAGGTTTCCCTGGCACCAGCGGCGGTCGCGCGCCAAGTAGTCGTCGATGGTCTGTGGAGTTTCCTCGAAGCTGCCGCCCAGGTTGGGAACCATCCACACTTCCCAACCGGCGCGCCTGAGAAGCGCGGCCTCCACGAAATCGTGGCTCAAGATCTCGCCGCCAAGCGGCGCTCTTCCCGGCAAGACCGGGAGACTGCAATGGGCCTTGAAGGCGCATACCCGAATGATTGCGTTATGGCCCCAATAGTTGCCGTCCGGCCCCTGCAGGTACGCCAACCCGCGGGCGAAGACCGGTCCATACACGCTGGAAGAAAACTGCTGGAACCGCGCAAACAACGACCCGCCGCCAACGATGGACGGCGGCACCTGAATGAGCCCAACCCGTCCGTTTGCGTCCATCAGCCGGACCATATTGCGCAACGTAGCACCGGTCATGACACTGTCGGCGTCAAGAACGATCATGTAATTGTATGCATCACCCCAGTTTTCACAGAATTCTTCGATATTGCCACTCTTACGACCTTTGTTATCGGTCCGGCGGCGATAATAGATGTCGATGTGCCCCGCGAGTTCTTTACGCAGGGTGCGCCAATGTACTTCCTCTTTGCGGGCACAGTCTGGATCGTTGCTATCGCTGAGTACGAAGACGTCGAACTTTTCCTGTCCTTCCGAAGCTCGCAAGGACTCGCAGACGGCTTTCAGGCCGGCGAATACACGCGGCACGTCTTCATTGTAGATCGGCATCACGAGTGCTGTTCGCGAACGTCCGGCGGCTTTACTAATCTGTTTTGCATCTAGGCGCGTCAAGTTGTCCAAGTGCGCCCCCCGCCTGCTGGCTAGTAGACCGAAAAGCGTTATCCAGAAAGAAATCGTGATCCAGGAAAAGAGCGCCGTAAAGACGCTAAGCAGCGCCATCTCGACAATCGTAAAGCCATCCGACTGCAAGACGCTCGCAAGCTGCAAAGTCCCAGCTGCTGTCGTCAGGGCCACAAGGCCAAGAAATATCCAGCGGCGCCAAACCAGCCGAGCCAAGTAGCTGCTGCCTTCGGCGCCTCCAGTGCCCCCCCAAGAGGTCTGCGACTTCGGGCGCGCAAAGAGCATGTTCCCCAGGTTCTTTAAGATGTCGAGAACGCCGAAACGCTCAAGCGGTGTAGGCGGCATGGGTGACGGTGTTTTCGGCGGCACGTCCGGTTGTGACACATCTCGTCGGACATATTCCTCCGAACGTTGTCCCTTTCTCGCGGGACTCGGGCGAAGCAGCTCTACCATCCCAGAGTCGATAGTGTTTACCTTTTTCGTAAGGCCCTGCGTTGCGTTCGTCGATGTATCGCCGTTCATCGTCATTTTGCGGTGCGGCGATTGGTTTAGCTCTTTTAACATCGGCTTCCCTTTTCTTCTTATTGCGTCACAAAAGGAGAATTGGGATTGGTTTTTGGCGAGTCCATGATTGCCCCAAAAAGGTCACAGGTTGTTTCTACGTATCCCGTATCGGTTCGATTTAGGAGAAGATAGGACTATCCGAAAGCCGCTTTGCCGGCTGGAAAACCTTTAGTTTTAGGCAAACCTAGGGATACGCAGAATGATCGAGAGACGAAATTTTCTGAAACTGAGTGCACCGTTTCTGGCCCTTGGCTTCACAGGGCTCAGTGGTCGGCTGGCGGTTGCGCAGACGAACACCGATAACCCTTTTGACTTCGAGACGCTTCGCCAACGCGCCGAGCGATTGGCGTCGAAAGCGTACCGTCCTATTCCGACACCCGCCGCCGATGCCGTCGCGGCCATCGATTACGATGTCGTGCAAAAGATCAAATTCAATCCGGACCACGCTCTATGGGGCGGTGGCGAACGCCCCTATCCTGTGCAGTTCTTTCATCTCCACAGGTTTGCTCCGCATCCGGTCAAGGTGAACGTCGTCTCAAACGGTGAAGCCCGCCCGCTGGACTACGCTGAAAGCATGTTCGATTACGAAGACCCAAAGGCGGTGGCCGACTTGCCGAGCGATCTGGGCTTTGCCGGGTTCCGAATTCTTGACGGCCCCGACAAACCGACAGACTGGTTGGCTTTTCAAGGTGCCAGCTATTTCCGAAGTTCGGGACAGAGCGGGCAGTACGGCCTTTCCGCACGCGGGATCGCCTTGAACACGGCGATTGATTCCAAAGAGGAGTTCCCATCCTTCACAGAGTTCTGGCTGGAACAGCCTGAAAGCGGCGAGCATGTCGTCAAAATCTATGCGTTGCTCGATGGACCGAGCGTCGCCGGCGCATATCTGTTTGAAGTATCTAAGGACGACGGCGTCACGATGGACGTTCGGGCGGAACTGTTTTTCCGCGAGAATGTTGCACGTCTCGGTATCGCTCCATTGACCAGTATGTATTGGTTCGGCGAGAACGACAGACGGCAAGCGGTCGATTGGCGGCCGGAGGTCCATGATAGTGACGGCCTAGCGCTCTGGACCGGTACCGGAGAACGGATTTTCAGACCTATCGGCAACCCGCCGACATTACAGATCAGCAGTTTTGTCGACGAGAACCCGAAAGGGTTCGGCCTGATTCAGCGCGACCGCGACTTTGCCAACTACCAGGACGACGGCGCCTTTTATGAGGCCCGACCTAGTGTCTGGATCGAACCCCATGGCACTTGGGGTAAAGGGTCCGTCCAACTCGTTGAAATCCCCACCAACGACGAGATCTACGACAATATCGTCGCATTCTGGCGCCCGGAAAGAGATGTCGATCAAAACGACCATCTATCCTTGGGCTATCGTCTACACTGGCGCGATCTACAGCCGTATCAACCCGAGAACATCGCAAGCGTGATGGCGACTCGGACCGGTCGCGCCGGCGTGCCGGGACAGGAACGCCCAACGTCGGCCGGGAACCGAAAGTTCGTCATCGATTTTAAAGGTGGACCGTTGTCGAAAATGGCGGCGCGTTACGACGTAACACCGGTCGTCTCACTCTCCAGGGGTGAGGTCATCAACCCATTTGTGGTGAAGGTTGTCGGAACCGATATATGGCGCGCCACGTTCGATGTCGCGTTCGACGGCAACGAACCTCTCGATCTCAGATGTTACTTGAAGCTCTCCGATGAAACGTTGTCGGAGACCTGGCTATATAAGTACTACCCGCCGACGGAATAGATGTGACCAGCGCCGGGTGGCGATATCGTCACCCGTTCACACTCCCATATATGGTAACAGCGCGGATATCGCGATTTCCCGTTTTCGTCTAGCGTCCATCATCTTTAAGCTGTCGATAAACGATAACAAGCGGACAAACCAATGGCGGCAACATCCGGCAGGCCTAGCAGCGGCGAGAGCCCGCAATATGATTACATCATTATCGGCGCGGGTGCGGCGGGCTGTGTGCTCGCTAACCGCCTTTCGGCGAAGAGCGCCAATCAGGTTCTGTTGGTCGAAGCCGGCATGGACACCCCGCCCGGGCAGGAACCGGCGGACGTTCTATCAACCTACCCGTTCTCGTACTTCAACAAGGATTACATGTGGCCGGACATGAAGGTGCACTGGAAGTCCGCCGGCAAATCGGCGGAAGTCAAAGCACCCCAAGCGCGCCTAATGGGCGGCTGTTCATCGATCATGGGCATGGTCGGGCTGCGGGGCCTACCGGACGACTACGACGAATGGGCCGAGCAAGGGGCTACCGGTTGGGGCTGGAATGACGTCCTGCCTTTCTTTAGGGCGCTGGAAGCGGATCAGGATTACGGCGGCGACCTGCACGGAAAGGACGGCCCCTATCCTATTCGCCGACCCGGCCCGAATGAGTTGCCGCCGGTAGAGAGCGCCTTCAGGTCGCACTTCAAGAATAACGGTCCGAAAATCATCGGCGACCTAAATGGAGATTTCGACGAAGGTTACGGGGTGCTGCCGATCAGCCGTTTCGCCGATACGCGTGCGTCGGGAGCGATCTGCTATCTCGACGCAGAGGTCCGCGCACGGCGCAATCTGCGTATTGCGACCGGAGCGACCGTACGTGCCTTGAATGTCAATAAATCCGGCATCGTGCCGAGCGTGAACGGTATCACGGTGGAAATCGGCGGTACGGTTCATTCGTTCGCGGCGCGCGAAGTCATCGTCTCCGCCGGCGCACTCCAATCACCAACGATACTTCTACGGGCGGGGATCGGCCCAGCGGCCGATCTGCAAGGAGCCGGCGTAGCCGTCATTGCCGACCGGCCCGGTGTCGGCGCCAATCTGCAAAACCATCAGTTGCTTCAGCTGGTTTTTCATTTGCGATCACATGCACGCGCGCCGCAGGGTGTACGGGGGCACACCACATCGATGTATCGATATTCGTCGAACCTTGAGGGCTGCCCGGCGAAAGACATGTATATCCCCTTCGTCGCCAATACCGGCTGGCATGCGCTGGGCCAGCGGCTCAGTTCCCTGACGCCGACGGTGGCCAAACCAATGTCACGGGGACGCGTCACGTTGGTTGGCGGGAAAGGCCCACCAAGCCCCAGGATAGAGTTCAACTACCAAGACGACGACCGCGACCGGGTGCGCCACATGGGTGCAGTGCTGCGCGCAGCCGAGATGCTTTTGTCGCCCGAAGTAAGACCAATGTGGCGGACGGCGGTGCCGATCTTCCGTATGGACCGCGTCGGGGGCTTCAACCGTATGTCCAAGGTCAACGCTCTCCGTGCACGCGCGCTTGCAGCGGTGCTTGATCTGCTGCCGTTCGCCAGCCGTCCTGTGATGAGCGCCCTCACCCGTCGCGGCATCGATATCCAAACATTGGTTCGGGACGAGAATGCATTATCGGAATTCGTCCGCGACAGCGTCACCGGCCCCTGTCACCATGTCGGGACGTGCCGCATGGGTGCAGCGGACGATCCCACCACTGTCGTCGACACTGAGGGCCGGGTCATCGGCGTCGAAGGCTTGCGGGTCGTCGATGCATCCATTATGCCGTCCGTTCCGCGCGGCAACACCAACATTCCAACGACGATGGTCGCCGAGAAGATTTCCGCAGGGATCGTTTATCCGGCCTCGTAGCTGCCATGCGCGCCTGCCAAGGCATAGAACATCGCCAGACCGACACCACAGAGCATGAGAAAATGACCGAGACGAGAAACACCCCCCTTCAAAAGCTGACTGTGAACAAGAAGACGCGTGCGGCACGTCTTGGGCAAAGACCGGCGATGCTCTGGTTCACGGGGCTGTCGGCCGCCGGCAAATCGACCTTAGCAAACCGCATCGAAGAGAAGCTGCACGATGAAGGTTTGCTGTCTTATCTTTTGGACGGCGATAACGTCCGCAACGGTCTCAGCAGTGACCTCGGGTTTTCGGATGACGACCGGGTCGAAAACATCCGCCGCTTGGGTGAAGTAGGCAAGCTGATGCTCGATGCAGGCCTGATCGTTCTGGTCGCCGCTATTTCGCCGTTCCGGAGCGACCGGCAGTTGGTTCGGGAGTTGGTCGAAGACGGCGAGTTCATCGAGGTTTTCGTCGATGCCGATCTGGCAACCTGCGAGGCGCGTGACCCAAAGGGCCTATATGCACGGGCGCGGAAAGGCGAGATCAAGAATTTCACGGGCATCGATTCCGCCTATGAGACACCGCTCAACCCTGAGATCAGAATCGATACGGCGGTGTTGGACCCGGACACAGCCGCAGATCTCGTCATTAACGTTTTGAAAAAAATGAATGCGGCCTAGACGTAGCCGAGACCCGAGAGTCCGTCGTAAATCAGTTTGCACCCTGCTAAGAACAACACGGCGTAGACGATCTTGTAGAACGTTTCTGGCTTTACGATATCCACCAGCTTGTACCCGATCCACATACCGATGGGGATGGCGGGCAGAAGCATCGCGCTGAAACTAAGCGACTCGGTGGTGAACTGGCCCAGCCAAAAGTACGGCCAGATCTTCATCTGGTTCACCAAAAAGAAAAAATAGACCTGCGTGCCGACGAAGATGCGTTTCTCGAGCCTTTGCGGCAGCAGGAACATCTTGATCGGGCCGCCGCCGGCGTGGGCGACTGTGCTCGTGAAACCGGAAAGGGTGCCGCAGAAGGTGCCGAACAGGACGGCGCGGCGGCCCTCGATGGTTACGGCTTTCTTCTGACGGAAATAGCTGAAGGCGAAGAAAAGCGACAGCACGCCAAGCAACAATCGGATGTAGCTATCATCGACGTATTTAAAGGTCAGAGCGCCAATGGCGACACCGACAACGGCACCGGGAATCATGACCAGCAGGAAATCTTTCCGCCAGTGTTTGCGGTACCCCCAGATGTTTAAAAAATCGATAGTGCATAGAATCGGCAGCATGATGGCAACGGCTTCAAGCGGGGAAATGAAAATCGTCATCACGGGAACGGTCAACTGACCGAGACCTCCGCCCAGTCCGCTCTTTGATATGCCGATAATGATCACGCACAGCAGTGCGACGCTCAGGAAAATGGGATCAATACCGTTAAGGAGTGACATTGGGAGAATCCGAAGGCGAGAGGCGATCTCTCACATAAGGAACGCGTGCGCGTAGAGCAATATCTTATCTCGCAGCGAATAAGCGGCTAATTGTCATAAATACGCAATTCTATGCCGCTAGACTGGAACGAATGTCCGTTTTGAATGACCGCCTATGAGCCCCGTCACAAGTCTTCGTGCCCGTTATGTCCTTGGCCTCGGTGCCTTGGCCATACTACTCACAGGGCTCTGCTGGCACATGCAAGTCGCGATCGACCGCCAAGCGCACAACGGCCGCGTCATCATGCTCGCCAGCAATCAAGTGGGCCTTTCCAACCGCATCGCCTTTTTCGTCGGGGTCATGGCGGCGGCGGAGAATGCCACCGACTACAATGTTGCGCGAGAGCAACTCGGTCGGGCGCTGAAGCTTATGCACAAGCGGCATAATTTGTTGCTGAACGGCGACCCCGATATTCCGCTGCCGCGTATTACGACTCCGCTTTTGCAAACGATCTATTTCGATCCGAATTTTGGACTGGATCGCGCGGTCAGACTGTTTATTGAGCGTGCGGAGGAACTTTACCTCAAGGAATATGGTGCGCTGAGCCTGAATGACTCATCTTATATCTTTATCGTCAATTACGGCCCTTACGTGCTTGAGACGCTGATCGAGGCGGCCGTCGTCGAGTATGAGTCCTATGCAGAATCTGAAAATGCTTCGTTAAAACGCACCGAGTTGGTCGCCATGGGTTTGGCGATCCTGCTTTTGCTGGTCGAGGCGATGTTTATATTCCGCCCCCTCGAAAGGCGATTGCGAGCGGCCTTTTCGGCGCTGCGGGAGAGCCGGGATGCGTTGTCCCGCGAAAAGCGCGCCGCCGAGGATGCCAACCGCGCCAAGACGGACTTCCTCTCGAATATGAGCCATGAATTGCGCACGCCGTTAAATGCGATTATCGGGTTCTCGGACGGCTTGATACATCAAGTCTACGGCCCGCTCGCCAGCGATCACCAGCATACAGCCGTCAACGACATCAAGAAGTCCGGCGAGCACCTTTTGCGTTTGGTGAATGATATTTTGGATATCAGTGCCGCGGAGGCCGGTGCCATTACTTTAAAGGAACGGACCGCGGAACTGGGCACGGTCATCACATCGAGCTTGTTTTTGATTATGCCGTTGGCGCGCGAACGGGGTGTCAAACTTTCCGAGTCGGTTTCAGGCGACGGTGATATTCAGCTCCACTGCGACCCGGACCGTGTCCGTCAGGTGATTGTAAATCTGCTCGCCAATGCCGTTAAATTCACCCCAGCCGACGGTGCCGTCGAAGTTTCGTCGTACCGTACACAAGACGGCTGGGCCGGGTTTACTGTCGCAGATACCGGAATCGGCATGACCGCCGACGAAATCGCCTTGGCACGGGAACGCTTCGGCCAAGCCGATGACGTCGCGACGCGTCGTTACGAAGGGACGGGCCTTGGCCTACCGGTGGCAATCGAATTGGTGCGCTTGCATGACGGCGTCCTTCAGATCGAAAGCGAAAAGGGCAATGGCACGACAGCGACCGTTCTATTCCCACCGGCGCGCGTCGAAGCAAAGCAATCCTTGCACTTGCTCACCGGCACCTGAGAGTCATTCAGGCACGTCGTTTTCGATGCGTTCCATATCATCGTCGCTAAGCCCGAAATGATGGCCGATTTCATGGATCAGCACGTGGCGGACGACCTGCGCCAAGTCCTCGCCGCTGTCACACCAATAATCGAGGATCGGACGACGATAGAGAAAAATCATATCGACATGCTCGGGCGTGAAGCCCGCTTCCTTGTGGCCGATATCGATTCCGTAATAGAGGCCTAAAAGGTCGAAAGGGCTCTCCAGAGCCATCTCTCGTTCCGTTTCCGCATCCGGAAAATCATCGACGCGAATGACGACGCCGTCGATGTGGCGGCGCAATTCCTCGGGAATCGATGCGAGCGCAGCCTCGCCGAGTGCGGCGATGTCATCCAGGCTTGGCGGGGCGTGCCATTCTTTAGATGCGGTCATTCGCATAAGTTAGCGGCGCTTGACGCCCGTGCAAGGTATCCCCACCCTGAAGAAAAGGAGGGTTTCACCATGGCGGAAAGACTCAATGCCGAAGACACATCGCGCGAAGTCGCCAGCCTTGACGGCTGGTCCATGACCGAAGGCCGAGAGGCCATTGAAAAGCGGTTTGCGTTCAAAACTTTTAACGAAGCTTTTGCCTTCATGGCGCAGGCCGCTCTCAAGGCGGAGAAAATGGATCACCATCCTGAGTGGTTCAACGTCTACAACCGCGTCGACGTGACACTGGCGACCCATGACGCAGGCGGTATTACAATGTTGGATATCGAACTGGCCAAGTTCATGGACGCGGCGGCAACGAAGTTCGCTTGAAGCGGCTTAGTTGCCGACCTGTTTTTTCAGCTTTTCGAGCGCCTGTAGAAACGACGACGACGGCACGGCGAAACCTTTGCCCCCGAGCCGGTTCTTGGTGTGCGCGGAATGGACTGCCGCCAGCAGATAGGACTTGCCGTCCTTGTCGGCATAAACGATGGGTGAGCCGCTGTCGCCGGGAACGGCTTGGCAGTTATGTTCGGCGATCTTGCGGCCTTTCGTAAAGCCCAACATCAGGCAGTTGGGATGCGCCGTCAGCACCTGGCCGCGGTCGCCGCTGTATCCGGCTTGAGTGAAAACGGTCTTCACTTCACGCAACTTCCAGAAAATGTCTTCCGTATAGGGAGTAGGCCGGATGATGCCGGTAACCGGCACGGGGTCATTCTCAAGGACAATCAACGCCCAATCGTTGACGACCATGCTCAGCGTCGGCGGCTTTAGCGGATCATGCTTTGGCGCGGGGTGAAGCTCCGTCGCAATGGAGTGAAAGATGTACTCGCCCCGGTCCCAACCGGCGACAAAGTGCAGTGAGTCCGGCGACATGTAGCCGCCTGTGTTCTTATTGACGATACAGTGCGCGGCCGTCGCGACGATCCGGTGCGCGACGACGGTCGCGGTGCAGTGCCCTCGCCCAGCGCGGTTGAACCGTCCCAGAGCCGTCCAAGGATAGACACGCGAGTCCGCTTTTACGCGCACGTCGCCAGCACCGTAAACGCTTTTCGGGCGGTAGGTATAGTCGGTGGCTTGTGGCTCGGCAGCGCCCGTTGGAAGCATGCTAAGCGCCAGCACGATGGCCGGAATCGACAGAGTTTGCTTGAGTATTCGTTGCGTGACCATGCTGGGCGGCCATCCTATGCTCTGGACGATTCCGGTTTCCGGTCCATATCTGTAGCAAGAGTTGGGGCGTCGAACAACGTGACGCAAAAGCAAGAAGAGGACGAGAAAATCGTGCGCGAAGGCTTCGCCGATAAGGTGCGCCGAACGCTCGGCAAAGTGCCTTTCACCCGAGAGGCCGTTGCCGCCTACTACTGTGCTATCGATCCAACGACGCCCAAGCGGGTTAAGCTCGTAGTATTTGGTGCGCTTGCCTACTTCGTCATGCCCATCGACGCTATTCCGGACATTATTGCCCTGTTGGGCTTTACCGATGACGCAGCTATTTTTTGGGCGGCGTGGCGTACCATTAAGCCACACGTCACCGATGGCCACAGGTCACGCGCCAAGGCATTCCTGAAACACCCGGACGCCGAGATTGACGCACCTTTTCACGAACATGAGGACAGACAATGACGGCTCCCCTCTGGTCGCCGACCCCCGAACACGTAGATAGGTCACGGATAAACGAATTCAGAAAACAGGTGGAAGCCGATTGGAACGTCAAGCTACCGGACACCGACGCGTTGTGGGAATTTTCAACGACGGCGTTGGGTAAGTTCTGGACCTCGGTCTGGGACTACGCGGAGATCAAGGCGGAGACGCGCGGCGAGCGCGCGCTAATCGACGAGCATCTGCTACCGGGCGCCAAGTGGTTCCCCGACGCGCGCATGAGCTACGCGGAAAATCTGATGCGCCGCATCGACGATGCAGACGCCATGGTCTTCAACGGCGAAGCCCAACTGACTCGCCGTGTCAGCTTTGCCGAGATGCACCGCCAAGTGTCGCTCTATCAACAACTCCTCAAAGGACTGGGTGTCGGCGTCGGCGACCGTGTCGCCGGCTACCTGCCGAACATGCCCGAGACCATTATTGCGATGCTGGCAACGAATTCCATCGGTGCCGTTTGGTCGTCGTGCTCGCCGGATTTCGGCGAACGAGGGGTACTCGACCGTTTCGGGCAGACCGAACCGAAGGTGCTGTTCTGCACGGACGGCTATTTTTACAACGGTAAGCGCCACGACGTCCGGCCCAAGACCGCAGCCATCGTCGAAAAGCTCAGCGGTCTCGAAAAGACGATTGTGATCCCCTACGGCGACCAGAAAACGGACGTCGGGCCGATCCCGAACGCTGAAACGATCGATGACGCCACTGCCGCGTATACGCCGACGGACGTAACCTTCGAGCAGCTACCGTTCGCACACCCCCTTTTCATTATGTTTTCGAGCGGCACCACGGGTGTCCCCAAGTGCATCGTGCATTCACAGGGCGGCACGCTTTTGAAGCATGCGTCGGAAGAGCCGATCCACTGTGACGTTCGCCCCGATGACCGGGTTTTCTATTTCACCACCTGCGGCTGGATGATGTGGAACTGGCTAGTGTCCAACCTCGCCTGGGGTGCGACGCTACTGCTTTACGACGGCTCGCCTTTTCACCCGTCGGGCGCGGTGCTTTTCGATTTTGCCGACGCAGAGAACATGACTCACTTCGGAACCTCCGCAAAGTACGTGGATGCTCTATCAAAATCGGACGTCCGCCCGCGTCAGTCACATGATCTGTCCACGGTCCGTTTTCTCGGCTCTACCGGGTCGCCGTTGGTGCCGGAAAGCTTCGACTTCGTCTACGAACACATCAAGCCGGACATACAGCTCGTATCGTTCTCGGGCGGCACCGATATCATCGGCTCGTTCTGTGGCGGTGATGCAACAAAGCCGGTCTGGCGCGGCGAGATACAGCGCCGCCTGTTCGGCATGTCCGTTCAGGTCTTCGACGATGCGGGCACCCCCATCGAGGGCGAAAAGGGCGAACTGGTCTGTACCAAGCCGTTCCCGTCGGTGCCCATAGGCTTTCTGAATGATCCGGATGACGTAAAATTCCGCGCCGCTTACTTTGACGCGTTTCCCGGCGTCTGGACGCACGGCGACTACATCATGCTGACCCAGCACGGCGGGATCGTCATTTACGGCCGCTCGGACGCGACGCTCAATCCGGGCGGCGTGCGGATCGGCACCGCGGAGATTTACCGCCAGGTCGAAAAGCTAGACGAGATTCTTGAGAGTATCGTCATCGGCCAGGATTGGGATAACGACGTGCGTGTCGTGCTGTTCGTCGTGTTGCGCGAGGGACACATCCTCAACGACGATCTGATGGCCAAAATACGCAAGCAGATTCGGGACAACTGCACGCCACGCCACGTACCGACGAAGATCGTCGCCGTCAGCGATATTCCTAGGACCAAGTCCGGCAAGATTACCGAACTGGCCGTGCGCGACGTCGTCCATGGTCGCGCGGTCAAAAACAAGGAAGCGCTCGCCAACCCGGAAGCGCTGGACCAGTTCGCGGGGATCGAAGAACTTACCAGTTAGTCGACGGATCAGATTTCGATGTTGGCTACGGCCCGGTATAGCGCCTGCAACGAGCCGGGCGCCGCACCGTCCCCGCGTTTGGCACGCTCGACAAGTTGTTCCACACACGCTTCGGCAACGGCGCGCAGCTCCTTGGTTTCCAGTTCGCCTAAGAACTGCCCCGGGTTGGTTTTGATAGCAAGGATGAATGGGTTGCTCATTTCGTCTGCTCCGGTAGGTAGGCAGGCTCCAAATCCGCTGCGGTCCGTTCGGCTTCGCGGCGGAGCCAGTCGGAAAAGGCGCGAACCTTGGGGCGCTCGATGTTCGTATCCGTGGTGACAATGTAATAGTGGAAACTTCCCGGCAGGGCGAGGGGAAACGGGCGCACCAGAAGACCTGACACCAAGGCATCCGCGACCAAAAGTCCGCGCCCGAGAGCCACGCCGTCGCCGTTTATGGCCGACTGAATGACAAGGTTCGAATGGGTATAACCGGGTCCTCTTTTATAGTCGATATCGGCGACGCCAGCGGCGTGCAGCCACATCTCCCAGTCTTCGGTCAGTTCGTCGTGAATCAGCGTGAACTTCCTTAGATCCTGCGGCGTCTCCAGGCCACCTTTCTCGGTCAGCAATGACGGCGCGCAGACCGGAAATACTTCTTCCCGCATCAATTCGGTTACGACGAGGTCTGGCCAGTCACCACGCCCGTATCGGATGCCGATATCTATACCGTCCTGGTCGTAATCGCGCACCGCGTCCGACACGGCAAGGCGGACCTCTACCTCCGGGTTCTCATCGCGGAATCGCATGAGCCGGGGCATCAACCAAGTTGCGGCTAGGCTATCCATCGTCGCCACGGTCAGCAGACCGGCATTGTCCTCGCGTCGGACACGGGCGACGGCCGCCGCCATACGGTCAAGCGAGGCACTGACATCCGGCAGCAGCGCCCGCCCGGCATCGGTCAGCACAAGATGGCGATTACGCCGGATGAATAGTGGAATACCCATCTGATCCTCGAGCGCTTTGACCTGGTGAGAGATCGCCGCCTGGGTGACGTACAACTCATTCGCCGCATTGGTGAAACTGAGTAGCCGAGCGGCAGCTTCAAAGGCGCGGAGCGCGTTAAGAGAGGGTAAATACCGTGCCATAAAAATGGATAAGAACATTCTATGTGACGTTGCAGCAAGAAAAAATTTAACTATTTGTTTTTACTCATTTTATTAATTGTTACCATGACATTTGGATTAGTTTTTCTTATTAAAAAATGAGATTATATCGTTTGTCCTGTAACCCGCATACGTCTATTCCATACGTGCCGTGCCGATAGAGGGCGCAGCATCTAGGAGATGAGCTATGCAGAATTTGGATCGGGTTGCGAAATCATTCGCCAATGAAATTCCGGTGCGGTCAGCAGATTTCTTTGCGCGTACGGCGTCGGAAGTCTTTGCATTACCGGAACGCGGTTGGGCAATGCTAGAAGCCTGGCGCAACCGTTCGGAATACCGCCATGCGCTGGCAACCATGGATAGCCACCAACTCGACGATATCGGTATCGAACGTGCCGTCGCCGACCAGGAAGCGTCCAAGCCGTTTTGGCGCGCCTAAATTGCCGCGAGAGTCACTGTCTTAACAAGCGTGCGCAATCGCTGGGTTGAAAGACTCAGCGATTGTTGACCTTTGGCAGGCGCACGATCTTCGAAGCTCCCTGCTCCGGCTGAGCAAGGCGGGTGTCAGAGGACGCAGTGTTTCGCGAAGTCCGTAGCCTCGTTGGCGGACCAGTCGCCTTTGGGTTTCTCCTTCATGTCCTCACACCATTCTTTCGACCCGACTTCAGGTGAACACGCGGAGAGAATCGCGATGGTGGTGACGGCGAAAACGATGGAACTAAGGCGCGCGAACGTTACGGACATTATAACCCTCTCTGATTGTACATCCTGACTTAAGTCAGGATTTTAGCGCTAAAATCTTGAAAATACAGTATCTCGCTATTGACCCGCCTCCTATGCGATGGTCGTATCTTGAAGGCATAAAATTAAAAACAAGTGCCAAATAAAATAAAAAAGACGACCTCTCGGAGTGTGAATTGTTAGGCTCAGATCATCAAGAAGCCCGTCTCGTCGAAATGACGGATGTCGGCTTGGAAGCTATTGTTGACCTCGATATAGCGCAAGTTGTCGATTATTGGACGGCCCAGAAAGCCGACAGATTGGCTCCACCGCGCTCGGATTTTCATCTAGAAGATATACCGTCGCCACTTTTGCCGCGTATGTCCTTGCTCGATTTCGTCGGCCCGCCGTTCGATTTTCGTTACCGGTTCTTCGGTACGGAGTTAGTGCGAGTCGCCGGTGCGGATGTTTCGGGCAAACTGCATTTCGCCGACGGCGTCCGACAATACGGCAATGCCAACACGAAGCTGCTGCCGCTCATGGTGACCGAGCGCAAACCTATGTGCCATCAGGTCTTGTGGCAATCGTCGCGGGGCAGCCATTTCACGCTGACGA
This sequence comes from Rhodospirillales bacterium, assembly GCA_965216765.1. Lineage (GTDB taxonomy): Bacteria > Pseudomonadota > Alphaproteobacteria > Rhodospirillales > Casp-alpha2 > UBA4479. The sequence continues at coordinate 2,714,731 of OZ244199.1, read as the reverse complement.
CCGTCCGTCTGCCGCTTTCCAATGATGGCAAGGAAATCAGCGGTGCCGCGACGGCAACGTATGTAGAGAACTAGGCGCCGACCGTTCCGCGCCGCATGACCATGACAGTCACATCGTCTTGGAATGCTTGACCGTCCAAGAATGCCCGCACGTCCTCCAGCAAGTGCCGACAGATCGCTTCGCTGCCCCGGTCGGCGACCGCACGCAGGGCGTCCTGCAGGCGCTCGCCCCCGTAAGTGACGCCGTCGGCGTTTTTCGCCTCCAACAGACCGTCGGTGACGGCCACTAGGATGTGCCCGACAGACAACGACGCCCTACCGCTTTCATAACGCCATTCCGCATCGACACCGAGCGGGATCCCCTCGCCTTCAAGTTTCGTGAACGTGTCCGCCTCGCTGTCGAAGATCAATGCGGGTTCGTGGCCGGCCGAAATCCATGTCAGATCGCCCGACGAGCGATCCGCGGCGATGGTCAGCATCGTCACGAATCGGCCGCCGGAACTATCATCCGCAAGTTGCAGGTTGGTATCGGTGATGAGGTGTTCGATCGACGCGCCGTGGTGCCGCGCTCCCGCACGCAGCGCCGCGCGGGCCGTCGCCATCAGAAGTGCTGAGCCGACACCATGCCCCGTTGCATCGCCGATCACCAAACAGACATGACTGTCGTCGAGGTCGAACCAATCCAGGTAGTCGCCTCCGGTTTCGTCGCAGTATTCTGTGATTCCGGCGATGTCGTATCCCTCGACGCTTGGGAACGCCTTGGACATAAGATGCTGTTGAATTTCCCGGGCAATGTTCAGGTCGCGTACCTGCCTCATCCGTTCTTCCAACGCCGGCACCATCTTATTGAAGCCTATCGATAGATCGCCGAGCTCGTCGCCGGTGTTAGCCGTGACGCGCACGTCGAAGTTCCCCCGCGCCAGCGACCGCGCCGCATCACGCAATTGGCGGATCGGTTGCGTGAGGGTCTTGGCGCCGACGATCGCAGCGATCACCGCTAACAACGCAGCCACGACGGCAAAGCCTATGGCGTTTCGTAATTGCCCCTCAAACGCGTTTTCGACAAAAATGGTCGCTTGGGATTTTACTTCTTCCACGATCATGGCGGGAATCGTCACAGCGAGGCTCAATTCGCCATTGGCCGACGTAATCGCCGGACCGAATACCCAGATTTCCCGGTTGCCTTCGCGGTTGACGCTTTCGACCCCCGGGACACCGGAGCGGATATCGCTCACCACTTTCAGCCAAAGATCATCGCCGTCGGGCGTCAACGGAAGAACCCCGTCTGACGTTTGCCAATCACCGTTCTGCGGCATCAACGTTGCGACGACATGCGGCATCAGCTGCGGATCAGCCTTCGGCGTTAGAATAAAGTATGCCATACCGTCAGCCGGCAGATGCGAAACGCTGAGCGATCTCGCTAAGGTCGAATCCATTCTGCTGACCAATGAGACCACACCGGCGTAACGTCCGTCTCCGAACTGGATGGGGGCGGACGCAACGAAATGGTCGGGGTCATCCGGGTCCGGTCCCGACCATACCGGCACGCCTTTTTCTAGGGTCGAGAGATACCAAGATTTCTCCCGTGTATCCTTCTGATCCGGTGCCACGCCTGCGGGAAAGGTAAACGTTAGGCCGCTGTCTAGCGCAATAATAATATGGCTGAGGCGGTCTCGATTGCGGAGATAGACGGACTTCGCCAGCGATGTGAGCCCGGTCAGCTTGGAAAGGGTATCGGCGATCCCATCGCGCACCGCATCCGCCGCAACGGTGGCGCTCATGTGATCCAGATTGATGGCCGCCCCCTTGGTGCCGCCAGCCGACGGCAGCGGCCCGAACAGGAACTCTCCATCTTCGCTCGGCGTCACATCCTGCGGGCCATCGTTGGAAAGCCGGTCGGCGAGGTCGACGGATAGGAACCGCGCGGTCTGCAGCGCGCTTTTTTGCTGTTCGTCCAGCGATATCGCACCGAATTCGAGCGACCGGCGCATATCGCCAAAGACACGGCTGGCCAAGCGCGCGGCGCCCTCTTCCGCGATCTCGCGGCCGACGTCGTTGGTCGTCTTCAGAAATACGGCGGATCCCGCCGCCAGCGGAATAACCGCGGCACAAACCAAAGCAATCGCGAGTTTGGTGCCGATCCGCATTGGTCAGACGTCGTCGCCGATGGTGAGGACGACCTTGCCCGTGGACTTGCGGTCCGTCAGCAGCGCCATGGCCTTCGCGGCGTCAGCCAATGGCAGCACATACGAGACATGAGGCTTAAGCCGCCCCTCTTCGAACCAAGCCAGCAACTCCGCGAACGAGCGCTTAACCAGCGAAGGGTCTAATTTACGGTGCGCACCCCAATAATATCCGATCACCGAGATGTTCTTGACCAAAATGATGTTTGCGGGAATTTGCGGAACCGTGCCGCTGGCAAAGCCGACAATCAGAATGCGGCCGCCTTGCACCGTCGCCCGCAGGCTGGCGTCGAAGGCGCTGCCGCCGACTGGATCGTAGACGGCATCGGCGCCGCGCCCGTCGGTCAACGCCTTGACCCGCTCGCGAATATCTTCCTTGCGATAGTCGATCAGATCATCGGCGCCATATTGTTTGGCCACCTCTAGCTTTTCCGGGCCACCCGCCGTCGCAATGACCCTGGCCCCCAGCGACTTGCCGATCTCGACGGCGGTCAGGCCGACACCGCCGGCAGCGCCATGCACAAGCAGAGTTTCGCCGGCTTTGAGTTTGAGCTTTTCGACAAGCCCCACATGCGACGTGCCGTATACGATGGGAAAGCCCGCCGCTTCGACGAAGCGCATTTTGTCCGGGATGCGGTAGACGTCGACCGCCCTCGCGATGGCTTCCTCGGCAAAGCCGCCATGGTCGACACACGCCATGACACGGTCCCCGACATCGATTCCATCGACATCGCTAGAAACCTCGGTCACGTAACCGGCGGCCTCTAATCCCGGCGCGAACGGCAATTGCGGGCGTACTTGGTATTCGCCTTTGGCCATCAGTGTATCGGCAAAGTTGACACCCGCGGCACGCACGGCAATCCGGACACAGCCCGCCGGCAATTCCGGCGACGGTAAGTCCCCCAGTTTTATGTCGTCAGGACCAGTGAAATCTGTACAAACGGCAGCGCGCATAGTGTCGTCTCCTGCTCGCCCACGGCGCCTCTGGTTGATTTGCCGAAGGGGGTCTGAAATGGTGACACGGGTTTAGGCGAATTCAGCACACACGGGCCGGTTTGACAAAAACAAAGGCCCACCGCTGTGGGATCAAGGAGTAACGCGTGCGGGGATATTTCGGAATCGGCATCGAAGGTGTGTCGAAGGAAATGAACATCGGCAACTTGTTCAGAACGGCACACGCCTTCGGTGCCGGTTTCGCATTTACCGTCGCGGCAACCTATCGCCGCCAAGTCGGCGCCCGCTCAGACACGTCAGATTCACTGAAGAACATGCCGTTTTACGCCTTTCCCGACGCCAATACGATGCTATTACCGGATAAGTGTCAGTTGGTCGGGATCGAGCTTCTCGACGGCGCCGTCGATCTACCGAGTTTCACGCATCCGTCCCAGGCCGCCTACGTGCTGGGGCCGGAGCGCGGTGAGTTGTCGACGGAAATGCAGGCCCGCTGTGATTTCGTGATCAAGATCCCTGCCAAGTTCTGTATAAATGTGGGGGTTGCCGGTGCGGTCGTCATGTACGACCGGATCAGAAGCCTTGGTCGCTTTGCGCCCCGCCCGGTCCGCCCCGGCGGACCGACCGAAGAACTGCCGCCTCACAAACATGGCGCGCCGAAACACCGCAAGGAAGCGGAAGCTTATCTCGCGCCGCCGCCACGCCTGGTCCCGGATGACGTAATCAAGAAATAGATCAGGGGAACCGCACCCGTACACCTCCGGCAACCTCACCGGCCGCGTTCAGAATAACCGGCGAGAGATGCGGCTTCAGGATCGACGCCCCGGTATCTTCCAACAAACCTAAATGGACCAAAAGCTGCACGATTGCCGCATCCGAAGCTCGCTTTGCGCCGTCCTCGGCCTTCAGCGCGATTCCGGTTCCGGTTTTGCGGTCGACGGCGAAATGCACGCCTTCGGCGCCGGTCTTAGTCGCGATCCGGCCCTTGGCGGCCGTCATGAGATCCGTGTCAACGCGACCGGTACCAGCGACATAAAAGGGTTCCGCCGTAACGGCATCGAGAAGTCGTTCGATCGCCCCCTTCCGGACAGTGCCCAAGCCTTTCGGGGCGGCCATTTTTTGTGCCGCTCGGCCCAGCCCTTCCAGGGTCATGCCGTACACGGGCATACCGCATCCATCGATGCCGCGCCCCGTGCCTTCGAGTGTTTCGCCGGTCAGTTCGCAAACCAGATCGAACAGCCGTTTCTGAACCGGATGCTCAATTTCCAGATAGTCATCCAAGCTCTCGCCCAGGTGTTGCGCGGTAGCCAGAAAACCCGCGTGCTTGCCGGAGCAATTATTGTGTACCCGATTAGGTATTTCGTCGCGGCGCAGAAATTCCTGCATCGCCGCTTCGCCAAACGGCAGATGCGCCCCGCAACGCAGCGTGTCCGCGTTCATTCCCATCCGCTCCAACCACGCGCCAACGGTGTTTACGTGTCTGCATTCGCCCGAATGCGAGGCTGCGGAAAGAGCCAATTCGGCTTGCCCGGCATGGACCTTGTCGGCTGCGCCGCTCTCGATAAACGGCAATGCTTGGACGAATTTGATCGCCGAACGCGGGTAAAACATAAGCGACGGATCGCCCCAGGTTTCGGCGACACCGCCTTCGGTAACGACGACCGCGTGAACACGGTGGCGGCTTTCCACCATGGTGCCACGTGTAATTTCACAGATCAGCGGCTCACGCATGTTTCCTCGCTTTGTTAGGTTATTATTTGTTTGGTTATAGGTCCTTGCGGTAGGTAGGTACTCCGGTATATCACGGACGACATGAAGAAACTCGGTAAATTCATTTCTGCCGCCGTTATGGCGATTGCCTTTTCCAGTGGTGCATCTGCGGCGGATTTTCTTGGAAAGTTCGGTGACTGGCAGGCGTTGGCCCGCGACGATGGCGGCGCTAAGGTTTGCTATGCGGCAACCTTACCGAAAAAATCGGCCGGGGATTACACGCGGCGCGGCGATGTCTTCCTCGTCGTTTCGCATCGCCCCAGCGACAAAATGACGGGAATCGTCAGCTTCGAAGCCGGCTATCCCTATGCCAAGAACTCGAAAATCACAGCAACCATCGGCGGCAAGGGATATCCCATGTTCCCGGACGGCGAGCTGGCGTTCGCCTTCGAAGACAAACCACTGGTCGAAGCCATGATCCGGGGAGCAGACATGGTCGTGACCGGCACGTCGAGCCGTGGCACGCTGACCACCGACACGTTTTCACTGACCGGGTTCACGGCCGCCCTCAATGCCGCATCTAAGGCCTGCGGAATCGACGGCTGAAACACGGTTGATAGGCAGTGCCATGACCGACAACTTGTATTCCATCGAAATCGTGCCTGTTCGCTGCCCTCAGTGCGGCGAGGCACAAAATACGATGAACGGCGGGATCGACCCCTTGGCGTCGGATGCCAAGATCGGCTGCATGGTCTGCGGATACGCCTTCGCCCCGCCTGAGTACCGCCGCCTGCTGGCGGAACGTCACCAGGAATTCGCAACGATTCGGGCCGCTGCCGGCCGCACAGACGATTAGGATGGTAAAGCCCGGGAACGGGTGATAAATAGCCGCGCCATGAGCGTGACAAAAAATACCCGCAACTTTGCGATCATCGCCCACATCGACCACGGCAAGTCGACACTTGCCGACAGGTTGATTCAGGTGTGCGGAGGTCTGACCGAGCGCGAGATGACCGAACAGGTCCTCGACAACATGGAGCTCGAGCGCGAGCGCGGCATCACCATCAAGGCGCAGACCGTGCGGCTGAAGTATCAGGCTCAGGATGGCGAGACCTATACCCTGAATCTGATCGATACGCCCGGTCACGTCGACTTCTCTTACGAGGTCAGCCGGTCGCTCGCCGCCTGCGAAGGCGCGCTTCTGGTCGTCGACGCAACGCAGGGCGTCGAGGCGCAAACACTGGCCAACGTCTATCTGGCGCTCGAGAACGATCTCGAGATCATACCGGTCCTCAACAAGGCCGATCTGCCCGCCGCCGAACCGGAGCGGGTCAAGGAGCAGATCGAGGAAGTGATCGGGCTCGACACCTCCGAGGCGCTGCTGATTTCCGCCAAGACCGGCATGGGTGTGCCGGACGTCCTGGAAGCCATCGTCAAAAAGATGCCGCCGCCGGTCGGCGATCCGGATGCGCCGCTGAAGGCACTCCTAGTCGATAGCTGGTACGACAGCTATCTCGGCGTCATGACCCTTGTTCGCGTCTATGACGGCACTTTGAAGCGCGGCATGAAGATTAGGCTGATGCAGGAAGATTCCGTACACCAAGCCGATCAGGTCGGCGTCTTCACGCCGAAGCCGACCAAGATCGATGCCCTCGGCCCCGGCGATGTCGGTTACATGACGGCAGCCATTAAAACCGTTGCCGAGACGTCGGTGGGCGATACCATCACCGAGGACAAACGCCGCACCGCGAAGCCGCTGGCGGGCTTCAAGCCGTCTATTCCGGTGGTGTTCTGCGGCCTGTTCCCGGTCGATGCGTCGGAATACGAAGACCTGCGCGACGCACTCGGCAAACTGCATCTCAATGACGCCAGCTTCCACTACGAGGCCGAAACCTCGGCGGCGCTCGGCTTCGGGTTCCGTTGCGGATTTCTTGGCCTGTTGCACTTGGAAATCGTCCAAGAGCGCCTGGAGCGTGAGTTCGACCTCGACCTGATCACGACCAGCCCCAGCGTTGTCTATAAAATCTATAAGACCGACGGCAACTTGGTCGAACTGCACAACCCGGTCGATATGCCGGACGTGGTGCACATCGACTACATCGAAGAGCCCTGGATCAAGGCGTCGATCATGTTGCCCGACGAATACCTGGGCGCGGTCCTGGGCCTCTGTGAAGAACGCCGGGGCATTCAGAAGGAACTGACTTACGTCGGCAACCGCGCAATGGTGGTCTATGAATTACCGCTCAACGAGGTGGTGTTCGATTTCTACGATCGGCTGAAGTCCGTATCGCGCGGCTATGCCAGCTTCGATTACGAATTGATCGGCTATGCCGAGAGCGATCTGGTGAAGGTGTCGATCCTGGTCAATGCGGAGCCGGTCGATGCGCTGGCTTTTGTCGCGCACCGCAGCCACGCCGAGGCGCGCGGCCGTCAGGTGTGCGAGAAGCTAAAAGACCTGATACCGCGCCAACTGTTCAAGATCGCCATCCAGGCCGCCATTGGCGGCAAGGTCATCGCGCGGGAAACCGTCGGGGCACTCCGCAAGGACGTCACCGCGAAATGCTACGGCGGCGACATCACCCGTAAGAAAAAGCTTCTGGAAAAACAGAAGAAGGGTAAGAAGCGCATGCGCCAGATCGGCAACGTGGAGATTCCACAGTCGGCATTCCTGGCGGCGCTCAAGACCGGCAGCGATTAATCCTCGTTAGGACCGCACTCGATTATTTGTTGGGTGGCTTCACGAATTCCGGCAACGGGTCGATGGGCTCGTAGTCATCGTCGTCCTCGCCTTCCAGCAGATCGACGACATCTTGGTTCGGCCGCCGGTCGTCATCGCTTGCCGGCTCGCCGCTCTGGCGCGCCCATTCGCGGGCCTCGTGGGCCAGTTCGTCATAGAGGAATAATGAAGCCTCGTGCTCGCGCAGTTCTTCTTCTTGCATCGGCGTGACGTTCCGGCTGGGACGACATGTCCAGGCGAGGATCACGCCCGGCAAGCCCAGCAAGAACCACGCAGGGGGTGCTAAGATCCAAGAAATGACCGGATCCCAGAGCCACGGCGACAGCGCGCCCAGGCGCAATTCCGCATAAACATAGGAGCCCGGCCACAAGGCGCGCCACAAATCGCCGGCCGATATCATCCAGCCAGTTTCAGTGGGAAAAGTGCGGGCAATCGTTTCCGCCGCGGCGACCGCGAAGGCGCCGAGCAACAAAGCCCAACCGGCCAAAAACAGAAACCGCATGCTGTCAGTGTGGGTCGGAATGGTTAATATCTCCTGAGTCCTAATCCGGCATACCACGGCATGCCGCAGACCGACAATATCCGCACGAAAACGTGACGCAATACTCTTGCCGAGCCGCCTTTGCTCGGGTAGGGTCCGCCGCGTTCCAAGGAGGGGTGGCCGAGTGGCTGAAGGCGCACGCTTGGAAAGCGTGTATGCGGGAAACCGTATCGAGGGTTCGAATCCCTCTCCCTCCGCCATTATCTCATATCCCCGCTTCGCTTGATCCTTAGCTTGCCGAAATCGTCCCGATCAGGGTCGATGCTTGCGTGGGATGGGCTCAGGGCTACCCGAGATTATCGTTCACACCGCTACAGCGCCGCGTCAGTTCGGACGCAGAATCATATCGATCAGGGCGGCCTGGGTGTCGCTTTTGTTCGCGGTTTTGCGGCGGACCATCAGAAAATTCCGCGGCGGCACATCGAGGGGTAGAGCGCGCAGCGATCCTACCTCAATCGCCGACGCAACTACGTGCCGCGACAACACGGCGGCGCCGACACCTGCTTCGACCGCCTCGCGCACCGCTTCGTTGCTGGGAATCTCAAGAATGATATTGAGGTCGCGCCAGGCGAGCCCCTCGTCATGGGCGAGCTTTTCCAGCACGGCCCGCGTGCCGGACCCCGGCTCGCGCACCACCCAGGGCACCGACGTCAGGTCGATGGAGCGTTTGCCGCGCCCCAATGACGGCCAGCGCTTGGTTTGCACGACCATCACCGGCTGATCGTGGTCCACCTCGTCAACATCCAGATCCTTGGCCCCGATCGAACCTTCGACGAACCCGATATCGGCTTCGCCCGCCACTACCAGATGCTCGACCTCGCGGGTGTTGGCGATGGTGATATTCAGGTTGATGCCCGGATAACGGTCGTGAAATGCCGCCAAACGACGCGGCAGCCAGTAGTTGGCGATGGTTTGGCTGGCGGCGATTTCCAGTTTCCCGAACATACGGCCACCCAAGGCACCTAGGGTGCGCTCCGCCATCTGCGCGCGTTTCAGTACGTCTTGGGCGTCTTCCAGGAAAAGCCGCCCAGCTTCTGACAACACAATGGTCCGCCCGACACGATTGAAGAGCTTGATATCGTAGAATTTTTCGAGAGAAGAAATGGCTGCCGACGCTGCCGACTGAGTAATCCCCAGGTTCTCAGCCGCCCGGGTCACGTGGCCGAATTCAGCAACAGCCGCGAAGATTCTCAATTGCGTTAGAGTCATTCTTATACATAAAAAATATTTCTGAATATGACAATAAAAATTTGTTGGCTTTATTGGTCGTAATCTTCAAGAATGCGGCCAGCCAGAGAAAGGACGAAATGTGGGTTCATTGCTCGAACTTCACCTCTTTTCAGTATTGAGCAAGTCCCCTCGCCACGAGACGCAAGAATGGAATACCTCAGCCTTTCAGCCTGACCATAAATTTTATAAACAGCGCCACGGCAGGGCGGTTTCTCGCTCGCCGGCTGCTTAGACGCACCATTGGAGGAATGAATGAAAATCGAAGACATCTTAGGGATTGGTTGTTCGTCGCTAGTCGTTACGGCCCCCGACGCGCCGATCAAGGAAGCCATCGATGTTCTGAGTGAACGGAACATCGGCGCCCTTCCGGTTTGCGATGCTTCGAAAAAAGTGGTTGGGATCCTGTCTGAGCGCGACGTGGTGCGCTGGCTTTCCGATCACGCGTCCGATCTAAGCGGTATCAAGGTCGCCGACTTGATGACGACGGAAGTGTCCACGTGTGAGGAAGACTACGATCTCCGAGACGTCATGAAAGTCATGAACGACCGCGGCATCCGCCACATGCCAGTGGTGTCGAACGGTAAGTTGGCAGCGATGGTCAGCTCTCGCGACATCCTGGAAACCCTGCTCGAAGACATGAACGCCTATGCGACGAAGATGACGCTCAACTACGAGCTCATGCGCTGACGTCTTTGCGTTCCGGCGTTCGCTGAACGCCTTTTCTAGACGACACCTCCCGCGAACCGTCCGGCGGCTAATGACCGATTAGCCATGGATTCGCGTCGAATTTGCAGTACATTGCTGGGAAGTCATGTGCATGCAATGGGAGGTGCCGCCATGGCAACACCGCTACCGGCGCTCGTCGACGCGTGTGAGGGAATGTCCACTGCATCATTCCTGAGCCATCTCATACGAGACACGTTTCCTGGAAAAGTCCTGGTGACCGCATCTTTACGCGCGCGCAGCATCGCGACGTTACGCATGATCGCGGATATCGAACCGGCAACTCCGGTGGTATTCTGTCACGTGAAGAACGTCTTTCAGGAAAGCCTGGATTACCGCGCGGAAATCATCGACGCGCTCGGTCTCACCGACGTCAGAACGCCGGCGCTGGATTCTGGGGCTGTCGATGATGATTGCTATCATAGTGAGGCCCTCTGGGCCGAAGACCCCATCGATGGCACGCACACGTACACAACGATTCCACTCAATGAAACTCTCAAAGATTTCGAATGCTGGATCAGCGCGGTCTATCACGGACCCTATTCGGACGCGCCGCGACCGAGGTTAGTCGAGGAAGGACGTCTCGTGCGTGCCGATCCACTCGTCGGCTGGAGCAAGGATGAGGTGCGGAGCTATCTAAAGGAACGCAACCTCCCGTTCCACCCCAAGGCCATGCAGCGGATGCACAAACCCGCCCCCCCCTTACCGATCATTCCAGGGCACGATTATCACTACTGATGCCGTTGACCCTTTACGCAAAAAGCTTACCTTTCGGGGAACTGAGAAAAAGTCCTGGTAAGCTGCAACACGATGATTATTGCCCAGATTTCGGACACTCACATCGACCCCGAGCACGAGAACGGCGAAGCCCGACTGCGTGATCTGAGGGCCTGCATAGCCGATATCAATGCCTTGGAGCCGCAGCCAGACCTGGTCATTCATACCGGCGACATCGCCCATAACGGCGATGCCGAGAAATACCGGCTCGCGTTGGACATTCTAGGCACATTGCGTCCACCACTACTGGTTTCGGCGGGCAACCGGGACGAACGCGCCTTACTGTTGGAGTGCTTCGGCATCGGTAAGCGCCTCCTGCCCGACAGTCCATACGTCCAGTATGTCGTAGATGATTTCCCGCTCCGCGTCATTGCACTCGATACGCTCAATGACGAAAGCAACCAGGGCGCTTATGACGACGCTAGGGCAGAGAGTTTGCGCGAAGTCCTGTCCGCGGATACTTCCAAACCGACGGTGCTGTTCATGCACCATCCGCCGTTCGAAATCATCTCGTCGAAGTATCCGCGTCAGTACGACCCCTGGGAAGGTGCCGAGCGCCTGACCGCCGCGCTAGAGGGCCAAGACCATGTGATCAGAGGCTTTTGCGGACATTCGCATCGCCATGTCACAGGTGACGTCGCCGGCGTTCCGTTCAGCTGCGTGCCGAGCGTCGCCCGCGATCTGCGGCTGGGAGAGTTCAGCGACGATCTAGCCGATGTCCCGATCTACCATCTGCACACGTTCGATGGCGAACGCACCTTCAAAACCGACGTGCGCGCGGCACGCGGTGCGTCGGTCGAAGCCGCGGATTGATTCACTGAATCGGAACGGTGCGCTTCGGGTCGATGTTGGGCTCTTCTTCAACGGGGCCACCCAGCAGAATCTCTTCCTCGGTCGCGTCGCGCACCGAGACGACTTCCAGTTTGAAAATAACCTGCCGGCCGCATAGTGGATGATTGCCGTCGACGGTGACCGTCGTTTCGTCGACCTGGGTCACAAGAAAGCGTCGCGGTTCGCCCTTTTCGTTCTCGGCCATGATCGCGGTACCGACTTCGCGGTATTCTTCGGGCACGTTTTCAATCCGGTCCCTAAACACCAGGTTCTCGTCCCGGGGTCCATAGATCTGATCGCCGTTGAACGGCACTTCGATAATCTCGCCCGCCGTCTTGCCTTCCAGCGATTCGACAACGTCGGGTGACAGAATTTCGTTCGTGCCGTGTACGTAGCCGAGCGGGAACTCGACCGAGGCGAGGATATCCCCGGTTTTCTGGTCAATGACCTGATAGGTCAGTTCGACGTATTTGTTGTCCTGGATCGTCTCAGTCATGCTTAGATCGCCGATCAAAAGATCGAGGCGCCGAAGATTTTAATCTCGTCGTCCTTGTTGAAACCGAGCACCAGACGGCCGAGCCATTCGCCCTCTTTCTTGGTGCTGCGGACACGATACAAGACCGTCACGTGTTCGCCGCGGCGGATGATGCCAAGGTAGTCATAGACTTCGGAAAGGCTCCGCGTCAGTTGGCTGTTGGCGAATTGCTTACCGACTTCGACCTCGTTCAAACCCTGGGTCAGACTGTAATCGAAATTGCGGATGAATTTCCCGTATTCGCCATCGTTAGAGGCGCGGACGAGTTCCGTCCACATAGGCTCGGCGACGGCCAGAATGTCTTGGTCCGGGAGATCGATAATGTTCATTTTCGTCCTCAATCTTGCGGGAGGCGGAATGTCGCAGAGGCATAAAAAAAGATCAACATGGACTGCTGATCTTTTTCAAACGCCCGGCGGACACACGAAGTGTGCGCCCGCCGGATGCCTTGATGCTTATTCGGCCGCAGCCGCTTCGTCCGCTTCCACCAAATGGTACAGCGGCGCTTTCTCCATCGTGTACTCGCCGGTCTTCGGATCGCGGCGGGACACGGTCAAGACGTGCCAGTTCTCATCATCGAGTTTCATGGCATCGCCACGGTAGTAGTAACCCGGCCAACGCGTTTCCTTACGGAACAAGGTGTGCTGCAACACACACTCCGACGCGCGATGACGGTGCTTCACTTCCCAGGCCCGCAGAAGTTCGTGCAGGTCCTGCGCCGCGATTTTCTCGAGATCTTCTTCCATGATCTTGAGCTTCTTGAGGCCAATGCTCAGTAGCTTATCGTTGGTCATGTAGTTGACCGTAACGCCGCCACCGTATTCGTCCATCAGCTTCTGCAGGCGGTCGAGCGCCTGACGCGGGTTGTGATAGTTCGGGTTGACCGAGCCGGCCACGATCTCGTTGCGATGCACTTTGTAGTGCTCCAGCGGCTTGTAGATCTCGTCCTTGAGCTGCTGTATTTTCACTTCCGAGTACTGGATTCCGTCGGCTTTACCGTCGTCGATGTACTTGTTCGCCGCTTTCGCCGCAAGGCGACCTTCGGTGAACGACCCCGACGAGAATGCGTGCGGTGTACCGCCGACCGCATCACCGGCGCCGAACAGGCCCTCGATGGTGGTCATACGGTTGTAGCCCCAGAAGTATTCGTCCGGAGACACATCTTCCGGACCGGAGCACCAGGCGCCGCAACCCGTCGCATGCGAGCCCATGACGTAGGGTTCGGAGACGGTGAGTTCCGGGTTCTCGTTCTTCGGATCGACATCGGTCGCGGCCCAAAGAACGGCCTGACCGACGGTCATGCCGAGGAAGTTGTGCCAGCCGATTTCTTCCAGGTGCGGATCCTGGAACGAGTGCATCGTCACCATGTGGATCGGACCTCGGCCTGCGTTCACTTCATGGATGATGCAATGGTTCCGCAAGCAGGTCGGGATCGGGCGGTGCGTGAGGTGCGAAACCTCCGGATCCAGGTATTCCTTGCCGACCAACTTCTGCAGTTCCGGGAACCACTTCGACTCATACTCTTCGCCATAGGCGTTCTGCGTGTAGGTCTTCAGGTGCAGGAAGTACGCGCCCACCGGACCGTACCCATCCTTGAAGCGCGCCAAAACGATGCGGTTTTCCATCTGCGTCATCTTCGCGCCGGCGTTGATCATCAACGCGTAAGCGGAACCCGACGACCACGGCGCGTACCAGACGCGACCCGCACCTTCACCGACGGAGCGCGGCTTAAAGATGTTGGAAGCCCCCCCAGCGCCGCAGATCACGGTCTTGGATTTGAAGACGTGGAAATCACCGGTTCGCACGTTGAAGCCGACGGCACCCGCGACGCGGTTTTCCTTGGCTTCGTCCATCAAAAGGTGCGTCACGCAGATACGGTTGAAGACCTTATCGGCCGATTTCTTCGCCGCTTCGGCGACGATCGGCTTATAGGATTCACCGTGGATCATGATCTGCCAGCGGCCCTCGCGAAGGAAGGTGCCCTTTTCTTTATCGCGCATGATCGGCAGGCCCCACTCTTCAAAGTTATGAACAGTGGAGTCGACGTGACGCGCCATGTCGAACAGCAGATCCTCGCGGACCATACCCATGAGATCGATACGCGCATAGCGCACGTGATCTTCCGGATTATTCTCGCCGAAACGAGTACCCATGTAGCAGTTGATCGCGTATAGGCCCTGCGCAACGGCGCCGGAGCGGTCAATGTTCGCCTTCTCGGCGATCACGATCTTGCGTTTTTGGCCCCAGTAGCGGGCTTCGAAAGCCGCACCGGTGCCGCCAAGACCTGCGCCGGCGACGAGGATGTCGATGTTGTCTTCGACGATTGTTTTATATGCCATTAGTAGTACACCCCTACCTTCATCTTCAGACCGTTCGATTCCAGGGTGTGCACGTCGCCATCATCGAAGCGAATGTATTTCGGTTCGCTGTAGAGTTGCTGGCTGTCGCGCTGTTCCTTGGTCGGCTCAGGCTCGTCCCGCAGATCGGGTATGGCCTGCCCCCACGGCTTTGTGGTGATCGGCGCCAGGAGGTTGAGGTCTTTCTCGCCGTTGCGGAACTTGATGCGCCAGGCGATGACGCCTTTTTCCTCGTCACGCAGCACACGAACGCTGTGGCCGAGCGGCGCGAAGTCAGCATAACCGCGAACGTCGATGGCGTTCTGCGGGCACGCTTTAACGCAGGAATAGCATTCCCAGCACATGTTCGGCTCGATGTTGTAGGCGCGCCGGTACGTTTTATCGATGTGCATGATATCGGACGGGCAAATGTCGACGCAGTGGCCGCACCCGTCGCATCGTGTCATGTAAACGAAAGTAGGCATGATGTTTCTCTCTATTTAAATGATTGCTGTCGGTTGCGGATCAGTAGTGACGCGGCGCTTCGCGCTTGATACCCAGGCCCATGTAACCAGGTTTCGTGCCCATATACTCCGGGATATCGGGAAAGCGCTTCTGCAGTTCCGGGTCCGAAAGATCGCCGATGACCGGAAGGTTCTCCAGCGAGCCATCGGCTTTGATGATGCGCTTGTTGTAAGCAGCTGCGGGTTTGAAGAACATGTGCGCGAACTTCGACCAAATCACACCGCCGAACAGGACCGTCGCGGAAATCACGAACAACGCCAGCAACAAAGTCGCCACGATGCCGCCGCTGCTTTGCGCAAGGGACCACAGAAAACCGAAGGTCGTCGTGCCGAGCAGGGACAGAATAAACAGGTCCGCCTTGACGAGTTTGTACCAGGGGTTGCCTTCCGCGGAGATATCGACGCGGATGAAGAACCAGAACCAGTAACCGCCGATCATGACGCTCAGCGCGCCCAAGTGCCACAGCATCGCAACGCTGGCAGGCGCCGCATCCGACGGATAGGCGAAGACCAGTGCGATGGTGCTCACGATGAACGCGATGAACCCGTACATGGTCATCAAGTGCGCTATGCGGCGTTTCGGATTGCAGAACTCGGCCGAGGTGGCTACGTCGACCACGGCGGTCTGAACGGCGATCCCAACTTTGTCGCCACCACTCAACTCGCGGGTGCGGTTAGCTTCAGCCGACTTGGCTTTGTCGAAGAAATATTTGGCGCTCTTCTTGTGAATGACGTCGAAAATCGTACCGCCGACGACCAACAGGAACATCAGTACGACGTACCCCTGGATGACCTCGAGCGGAATCGACATCGCAAGATCAGCGAACGGATTACTAGCGAGCATGGATATCTCCCACTTAGAAAAAGTCGATTCTTTTAAGGGGAGACTAGTAAAATTTTAGACCCCCACATTGACGGCAGTATATGGAGGCCGTTGATGAAAGTAACGCGTTTTAATGACCGCGCCGCCCAAAAAGTTAGTATTTTTGAAATATCGGTCGCTTGGGGCACTAATCAATAATATAAATTTCTAAATACAACAAAGTTTCTTTATCAATTGGCAGGCTGCATGACCGAGTAATGCAAAAAGCTGCTTCCCTCTGGCTGCGCCATCCTATAAATTCCCAGTTCGATACATGATCAATTCTTGCCGTCGCCGTGGATTCCGCAGTCAGCCGGCACGATGAGTTACGAGAAAGTGGGAGAGCCATTCATGGGCAACGTTGATAAGAACGCGCCAGTGCCGGAAGGCAAAACGAAGTACTACACGACCAAACAGCAGCCCGCGAACGACAAGGGTTTCGTCGGTTATCACACGGAGTGGGTTCCGTGGCACAAGGAAGTGCCGTACGAAACGCCGAAGAAGCCCTGAACTGAGGCTCTCGGCCGGACGCGAAGCGTCCAATTGGAAAGATGTGGGAGGCGCCGGGCGTCTCCCTTTCTTTTTGCGTAACCCTAAGTCGGGTCGATCAGATTCTTGAGAAATTGAAGCCGCTTCTCGGGATCGAGAACCGTTTCTTCATCAGTAACAACACCGCGAAGATACCATTCCACATCGCCATCGTCGTATTCCACGGCCGGCCCGTCTTCGCGGTGCAGCCAACCGTTCACCCACCATTGACGCATAATGTCCTCTTCGACAACAGCGGGGCCGTCCAGGCGATGACGCACGCCATTGACCCACCATTGCTGAACGCCATCGGCTCGGACCACTGCCGGGCCGTCTTCGCGGTGCGCCACGCCGTTGACGTGCCATTCCTGCGTGCCGTCGGATTCCATGATCGCGGGACCGTCTTCGCGGTGCAGTTTGCCGCGGCTCCACCATTCCCGGCTGCCGTCATTATGTTCGACAGCGGGGCCGTCCTCGCGGTGTTGTTTCCCCATGATGAACCAGACGCGGGTGCCGTCGGGCCGCTCCACCGCCGGGCCGTCTTCGCGGTGCAGCTTGTCGTTAAGACGCCATTCGATCATGCCGTCATCCGCTTCAGTGCGTTGCGGCGTCTGCACCAACTGGCCGTCCAGCCAATATTCCTTGCTACCGTTGGGATGCTGGACCGCAGGTCCGTCCTCGCGGTGCTGTTTGCCGTGCTTAAACCAGACCCGGGTGCCGTCGGATTTCTCCACGGCGGGACCGTCCTCGCGGTGCAACTGCCCGTCTAGTCGGTACTCGACCGTGCCATTCGGGTGTTCAATTCTTTCCGGTGCTTCAGACATGCGCTTTATCCGCTCCGCTTTGCCGCCGCCCAATTCTCAGCCGTTTCCTCTTCCGGACGATGGCTATATACATCAGACCGAGGATGGGAGGAAACGATGCCAAATGTTGAAGTTCGCGACGGCGACGGAAAGTTGCTCCATACCTATGAGATCTTCGTCGATCAATTCGATTCCATCATCACGTCCGAGTCCATCATCGACATGGCGAAGATGAACGCCATCGACGACGAACTCGTTCCCGAGAACCGCGTCAGCGAGCTGACCTATAAGCTGATCGATTAGATCAGCTTTCCAGCGAGTCGTAGTAGGCCTGCAACACGGCCACCACTTCGGGGCGCGAGAACTCCTCGGGCACCGTTTCGTGATTGGCGAATAACTCGCGCAACCGGGTCCCGGATATATTAAGCTTTGTTTCCGGTCCGTAGGCGCAGGCCTTTGGCTCTGCCTTGCCGGTCGCGACGTCGGCGGAGATCTCTAGGCGTTCCTTCTCAGAGAGGATCGAGCCGTCCGCCTGCTCGTAGCAAACCTTCCCAGTCGCCATCCCGCCGCACTTATGACAGAAGAAGGTGATGTCGATCTTAAGTGCCTTCGTCACCAAAGCGCCGTCCGGGATCGTGTCGAAGATATCGTGCGCGTCGAACGGGCCGTAGTAATCGCCGACGCCGGCGTGATCGCGGCCGACAACCAAGTGCGAGCAGCCGAAGTTCTGACGAAAGACGGCATGCAGCAGCGCTTCGCGCGGGCCGGCGTAGCGCATCTCAATCGGGTAGCCCGCCTGCACCACGGTTTCCGGCTCGAAATAATTCTGCACCAGCGCATCGATGGCTTTGACGCGGACGTCGGCGGGAATGTCGCCGGGTTTCAATGCTCCCAAGACCTGGTGGATCAGCAGACCATCGCAGACTTCGACGGCGGTTTTCGCCAGGAACTCGTGCGAGCAATGCATCGGATTGCGGGTCTGGAACGCGGCGACCGTGCTCCAGCCTTTCTCGGCGAACAGTGCCCGAGTCTCGGCCGGGCGCAGATAGAGACCGGCATAGGTTTCCGGGAAATGTCCTTCGGAAACGACCTTTACCGGTCCGCCCAGATTGACCGGGCCTTGGCCCATGACTTTCTGCACGCCGGGGTGTTTGTCATCGGTGGTGCCGAATACGCTCGAACATTCCAGGTCCTTGTCGATGCCGTATTTTTCGGAGACGACCATCGTTGCGAGGACATTACCCGTTTCGCCGTCGACGAGAGCGACCTCTTCGCCGTCGGCGATGCCGTCGGCGACATCCTGATTGGCGGAAAGGGTGATCGGGATCGGCCAGAAAACACCGTTCGAGAGCTGCATTTTCTCACAGCTTCCGCGCCAGTCCGCTTCACCCATGAAGCCGGCGAGGGGCGTGTAGGCGCCCATGCCGAGCATAAATAGATCAGAGACCTCGCGTGTCGATAGCGGCACTTTCTTCAGGTTTTGGGCCCGCGCGATTTCGGCGTCACGCTCAGCCTCGGGAAGCAACAGGGGCTGAATGGCTTCTGCGCCGTGCGGCGGCACCAGTTCCGACATAATCAAATTTCTCCCACTTCAGGTTCTTGTCTGTGCGGCGTTGCTCACGCGTGATGCGCGGTCGCCTGCACGCACTCGGCCATACTCAATAGATTAAAACTTGGATGCATCCAACGAAATGTTGGCAAATTTCGTTATGGAACCTCGATATCCATGAGCGGGGCGTGCTGCTGCGCGCCGTAGACATCGGAATCACCGGGCGAGCCGGACGGCATCGGCCTCGGCAGGGTGATCTTGATCGCCCGCGCGACGTCGAACGGGATGACCGTAATTTCGTTGTCCGACACATTGTAGAGCGCGGCGAGCGTGCGAGGGTTCAGCACACCGGAATCCCGGACACGCGCATAAACGTCGTCGTCGTCAAACATGACGTCCAGCGTGACCAGCAGCGCGCCGGCGTTTTTTGAGCGGATGACTTTCGCCAGACTCCTTAACTTGCTCATGCGCGTTTTGCTCCCGCTTCATTGAAGTCGATCATCTCCATGCGCACCGGCTCCATAGGGTCATCGCACTCCATGATGTGCCAAATGCTGAATTCATACACCCGCCCCGCCGGCAGGTCCGAAGGCGAGAACGGGATGGCCAGGTTGCCGGAAATACACATCCGCCCCGGAAAGTCCGTATGCAGCAGACTGTAGCGTGCCTTGGCGCAGATCGCCTTGGAGGTTTCCTCGTCCGGCGCGATGACATCGACCAGGATGGCCAGTTCGTGCGCGGCGCTTTGCTTGACCGGTTCGGTTGCGCCCATGACGGCATCGCGGCCGTAGACCTTGATGGTCAGCGTGTAGCTGTCGGGATCAATGCCGAGCGCTGCAACGTCCCGGGCCGTGCGTTGGCGGCACGCGGTGACGAAGTCGTCGATTGTATCGACCAGGATTGGGTCCCGAACGCCGGCAATGAACACTGTGCGGAAACCAAGTTCGCGGACCCCTTCCACCTTCACGGTGTACTTGTCGGCGACCTGCCACCTACTGCCCGAGACCCGCACCGTGCGCTCGTTGATCTGCTCAAAAACAGCTTCACTGGTATCCAGAGTGCCGCTCGGCTCTTTCAAAAGAAACGGGCTAGGATTCTCGTACAACGTATGCGCCGCGACACGGGTGCGGGTGCAGCGGCGGTCGGGATGGCCAGGCTCAATCGTGAAGTGATCATCATAGAGAGTTCCAAGGACGCAGTCCTGACCTTCCCGCGGCTCCACAACCTGCGCACCACATTCGATGATTTTGCCCATGTGCCAGGCGAGGCCCGGATCATATCCCCGGTGCACGGGAATCGCGGCATAGATAGCGGCGTCGCTGGCGCGCCCGGCGATAACGATATCCGCACCCTCGTCCAAGGCGGCGGCAAACGGTTCGACACCGATCATGGCAACGACGCGGTGCGCATCGTCGGCATCCTTTTCCTGCAGCGGCGCAATCGGCCCCAGCGGCGCCGTGCGCCCGCTTCTGATCTTAGCGCGGAGCGTATCCGCATCGACCTCGGTCCGAAGCACCGCGACCTTCGGTGAAAGGCCGTTCTCGGCGCATATTTCGCGCAGGATATCGAGTGTCCAATCAACCTGCACATCCGACCCGCTGCCACCGGCGGAACCAATGAATACGGGTATGCCGTGCGCAACTCCGGCTTTGACCATCAAGCCAAGGTCGCGTTTGACGGCCATGCGCGATACGAACGATGTGCCGCTGCCGAGATAATAGGGGCCGGGGTCGCAGGACCCGGCATCGCAGGCGATCAAGTCCGGCTGAAGTTCAAGGCCGCGGTAAAAGGCCTCTTCCGTGAAGCCGTATCCAAGCATCCCGGACACGGCCAGGGCGCGAAAAGGTCTCATTCTTGATGTCTCCCCCACTCTCCACCGTCATTGCGGCACATAACGGTAGCAGGCGTGGCACCTTTCGGGCAAACGTGCGCCGCCCAGATCACTCGGCGGCAAAAAAATGGCCCCCGAAGGCGCCATTTGAGTTTCGACTTGGAGGATTGGGAATTAAGCCTTTATGCCCAGACGGACTCGGTGTTCGCCTTTGCCGCGTTATCCTGCGCCTTGCAGAAGAGATTCCATTCCTTCTGCGGCAAGAATCGCTGCGCCAGGAACCTGTATGTTTCCTGAATAAGCGTCTCGCACGCGCGGGAGCGCTTTGCCGGCGTCTGCGACCACTTCATCGCAATCTCATCCCAGGCGCGGAACCGTTTAAAGAGATCATCGCGAACCTCGCGGATAAAAGTAATATGCGCTTCCACATTCTTGAGAACGGCGATGATCTCGCCCGTCTGCGCATCGACCTCTTCGAACTTGTTGCGGAAATAGATCATCGGTTCGGAGCAAAGCTTGCGGAGATTCAGCAACGTCGCCGATGTCGTCCGGTCGGACGCGTAGACTTTCATAAGCGCAACGATCCGATTCTCGACCGTTTCGATGTGTTCGAACTCGCAACGCAAGGCCTCTATATAGGACAGCTCTTCCGCAAGATCGTTGATAAGCTCGATAACTTTTTCCTTATCGACGCCGGGAAGTCCCAGTGCTTCGGCCGCTTCTTCGAACGCCTTGTTCACCTCATCTCGCATCGCCGGATCGTCGGCGACCGTTTCAAGTTGCGCAGCGTCGCAATAAACCTCTTCATCGCCGGACATCCAGCCGACAAGTTGCAACGATAGCCGCAAGCTCGCCGTCTTGCGGTGTTTTTCGTTGACCTCCCAAGACGCCTTACCGGAGCGGACCTCGGACGGAATAACATCGCCGACGCGAAGCGCCGTCACGTATTCCAACGCTGCGCTGATGGTTTCAAGCATGACGTCGTCCGCCGACCCGTCTTCGATATGGAGTTCATGCTTCAGGCCCATGACTGGCAAGTTCGCGGTCTTGCCGTCCAGCGGAAGACATACGAGGACATCTTGCCGCAGATCATCTTTGTGAAAAAAGATGCCGGGAACGGAATTGAAAAATTGGTGAGCGAACGCGACCGTTTCCGGCAACTGAGACTCGACTTGAGGTTTCATCTCTCTTCCCTCCACTGCCGGAAGGGTGCAGCATTATTGTTCGGTCTTTAAGTGATATTGAGTTGAGTGCAGCACTGTACCTAATCGCACAAGTATTGTTTTCAGTGTTTCGTGTGACCGGAAACCGCAAGCAGACTCGGCGTTCTTGCCTGCGGCGTATAGGGCGTTTGCGCCGTATGCTGAAGTGTGCGTCCGTTCCCGCACGGCATCTCGGCGGCGTGTACTTTACTCGATGTGGCCGAGGTCTGCAGCAATCCTTCGACATTCTCTAACAGCCTGTGGCCGCTTTCTTGAATATACCGGGACAGGGTTAAAGGTGGTGCAGGCCAACCAAATCTTAGGCCGTACAATTACTCGAACGAAAGGGCCCCCGAAGGGGCCCTTAATGTTTGTCAATAAGTGCGTCGTAAATGCTTGAATTGTTATTCTGCAGCCACAGCCGGCCGGGCGCTTTCGATCATGTCCAGGACCTTGGGCGGCGACAACGGCAGTGAAGTCGCACGAACACCGATGGCGTTCTCGACCGCATTGGCCACGGCGGCGGGCGCCGGCACCAGAGGCGGTTCGCCGACACCGCGCACCCCATAGGGGTGGTTGGGGTTCGGCACCTCGATGATGACGGTATCGATCATCGGCAGGTCAGACGCGACCGGCATACGATAATCCAAGAATCCTGTGTTCAGCAGACGTCCCTTTTCATCGTAGATGTACTCTTCGTTGAGCGCCCAACCGATGCCCTGAACGGCACCGCCCTGCATCTGCCCTTCGACATAGTCCGGCGAGATCGCACGACCGGCGTCCAGGAAGATAGTGTGGCGTTTCGGCGCAACGAAGCCTGTTTCCGGATCGACCTCGACATCGCAGAGTTGCGCGCAGAATGCCGCACCCGCACCACCGGCGTTGATCTCGGAATGACCGGCGATGGGACCGCCCATTTTGGTCGCCATACCGGCGAGTTGTTTCAGGCTCATCGCTTCAAAGCCGTCACGCTGGGTCACGGCCTGACCCGCTTCCCAGGTCACGTCCTCGACCGGGATTTCCCATTTCTTGGCAGCGAGTGCACGCAACTTCTCGATGATTTCCTGCACCGAGTTGATTACCGCCAGACCAGTAGCGAAGGTCGTGCGGCTACCGGCGGTCAGGTGGCTGTAGCCCATGGAACCGGTGTCGGCGACGATCGGTTTGATGGTCTCCAACTCGACGCCGAGTTCTTCCGCCGCCATGGCCCGCATGGACGAGCGTGAGCCGCCGATGTCCGGGTTGCCGGTGGCGATGGCCACGGTGCCGTCGTCCAGCAGGTTGGCGACGACGCTGCTGAGGCCCCCGCCGTGCATCCAGTAGCCGAGTGCGAAGCCACGACCCTGGTTGGGACCGAGCGCCGATTTGTAGTGATCGGAATTCTTCGCCCGCTCCAGCACTTCCTGAAGGCCGATGCGCCCGTACTTGACGCCGGCTAGGCTCTGCCCGCCGTCCTGGACAGCATTCTTCATACGCAGGTCGATCGGGTCCATGCCGAGCTTGTCGGCCAGTTCGTTGATCACCATCTCGGCGCCGAGCGTCGCCATTGGCGCTCCGGGAGCGCGGTAGGCAGCGACCTTGGGCCGGTTGACGCAGACGTCATAGGCCGTCGTCTTGGCGTTCTCGACCGTATAGGACGAGAAGAACGAGTCGATGGACCGCAGAACGGGTGACCCCTTGAAAGCACCGGCTTGGTTGTAGATCACGCCTTCGGCGGCAACCAGCGTGCCATCTTTTTTAGCGCCCATACGCACCTTCGAGTAAGTGCCCGACGCCGGGCCGGTGCCGCGGAACACCTCGTCCCGCGTCATGACCATGCGCACCGGGCGCCCGGTCTTTTGCGACAGACGAATGGCAACCGGTTCGCCATAAACATTGTTCTTACCGCCGAAGCCCCCGCCGATCTCGGACGCAGTGACACGAATCGTCGCCATGTCCATCTTCAGCAACTTGGCGCAGAACGCGCGGATCACGAAGTGTCCCTGTGTCGTCGTCCAAAGCTCAACCGCACCGTCTTCCGATGCCGAGGCAATAAGTGCCTGCGGCTCGATGTAGCCCTGGTGCACCGGTTGCGTGCGGAACTCGCGCTCGACGATGACGTCGGCTTCGGCGAAGCCTTTGTCGATATCGCCACGCCCCGTTGAAACCACCCGGAACACGTTGGAGGGTTTTTCCGGTGCCGGCTCAACGCCGAGCGTAAACTGATGATCGTGCAGGACCGGCGCGTCCGGCTGCGCCGCTTCCAGCGGGTCCAGCACGTGCGGCAGCACTTCGTATTCAACCTCGATCAATTTAATCGCCTGGCGGGCGATGCGTTCCGACGTCGCCGCGACGGCGGCGACGGCGTGACCGTCATAAAGCACCTTTTCCCGCGCCATAACGTTGCGCGAAATATCATGCAGGTCCGCAACAGCCGGGCCATAGGGCGGCTTCGACAGCGGGTGATCGGGAATGTCTTTGTGCGTGACCACCGCTTTGACGCCCTTCAGGGCCTCGGCCTTCGACGTGTCGATGGAGAGTATCTTGGCGTGGGCGTGCGGGCTACGCAGGATTTTACCGTGCAGCATGCCCGGCATGACCATGTCGTCGCCGTAGCGTGCGCGGCCTGTTACCTTATCGGGGCCGTCCGGACGGCGCGTCCGCTTACCGACCCATTTGAAGTTGGTTTTCGCGTTTTCTGTAATGTCACTCATGACTGATTTGCCCTCATTTCAGCGGCCGCATCCATAACGGCGCGAACAATTTTGTCATAACCGGTGCAGCGGCAGAGATTGCCGGCGAGACCGAAACGGACTTCGGTTTCGGTCGGGTCCGGGTTCTTCTCAAGCAGGGCCTTCGCCATGTTGAGAAAGCCCGGTGTGCAGATCCCGCACTGAAGAGCGGCGTGATCCAGGAACTTCTGTTGCAGCGGATGCAACTCGGTGCCCTTGGCCATGCCTTCGACGGTTTCGATATCGGCTCCTTCGACTTCCGCACCGAGCACAAGACAGGCGTTGATCGGGCGACCGTTCAGAATAACGGTGCAAGCACCGCAGTCGCCCGAGCCGCAACCGTTCTTGGTGCCGGTCATGTGCAGATTTTCTCGCAGCACATCCAACAAGGTCTGATCGGCATGACAGCTGAAATCTACTTCGTCGCCGTTGATCGTGGCGGTGATAAGATGTTTCGACATTAATTCTTCTCCGCTCTTTCATAGGCGATCTTCGCGGCCCGACAGGCCATGACGCCGGCAACTTGGGTGCGGAACTTGATCGTGCCGCGTTTGTCGTCGATGGGTTTGCAAGCAGCGCTGGCGGCCCCGGCAAGCGCCGAAAGCACATCGTCGGTCAGCGTGTTGCCAACCAGGATACCGCTTGCATCGGTAACAAGACGTGCCGTCGGTGCGACGGCGCCAAGCGCCAGACGCGCCGCGGAAATCTTGCCGTCACCATCAAGCGACAGCGCAACCCCGGCGCCGACCACAGCGATGTCCATTTCCGTGCGCGGGATAAAGCGCAGATAGGCATCGCCTGAATTCTTCGGCGGGCGCGGCAGCGCCAAAGCGACAACAAACTCGCCCGCATTCAGAGATATTTTGCCGGGACCCGTCATTAGGTCCTCGACCGCGACCTCACGCTCACCGTCCGGTCCGGCGATGATCGCCTTGGCACCGGCAGCAATGAGCGCAGGCACGCTGTCCGCGGCGGGCGACGCATTACATAGGTTACCGCCAACCGTGGCGCGTCCCTGCACTTGATCAGAGCCGATGAGTTGCACCGCTTCGACGACACCCGGCAGGAGCGCCTTCAATTCGTCGTTCTCGCCCATTTCCGCGCCTGTAACGGCAGCGCCGATCCGGATTTCGTCGGCACCGATGGATATAGCCCGGGCCTCCAATACCTTTTTAATGTCCACCAATAGGCCTGGCTCGATCATCTCGCTCTTCATCTGGACGATCAGGTCCGTCCCTCCCGCGAAAACTTTTGCCGCCGCGCCTTCGGCGGCCAGCAATGCGACGGTCGCCGCTATCGTTTCCGGGGCTTCATACCTCAGTTCGTTCACGCCGGGGATCCTTCCTCTTCTTTGATTTTTCTTCCGCCCCAGGTTGCTGGACGGAAGTGTTTTAGTTATGTGGCAAATTCACTTCTTATAGATTGGAGAATGAACAAGCCATTGTCCAATTTAACGTTCTCATAGGTTGATAGAAACGATTTCTCGCCGTAGGCGTGCATACAACGCGCGTTCTTAAGGGCGAATCGACAAGGACTCTTCGAGCCAATCGGCATAGGTCCGCAACGCAGCTTCATCGCGGGAACAATACGTCCATTTTTGCTGCCGTTTCGTGACAATGAACCCGGCCCGCTTCAGAAGCTCGATATGACGGCTCATGGTCGGCTGGCTGACGTCGAAATGTTTGGCCAGAAGCTGGACGCAAACACCGGTTTCCACCGGGTCCGCCGATTCCTGTTGGCTGAAATGTTCTCTCGGATCGACGAGGACCCGCAACACCTCCATCCGAGTTTTGCTAGCCAAGGCCTTGATTTGATCTTCATGCACTGTCATATGATTAGTTATATAGTTAATTTGCTATATGTCAATGGAATTGGAGATGAAAGATGTTGGACCTCGATCAACGCTACATGCACAACGAACAAGCCGTTGCATGGGGGACGCTCGGCGACGGGCCGCCGCTCGTCCTGGTGCACGGGTTTCCCTGGTCGTCGCAGGCTTGGCGACGCATCGCACCGTGGCTGGCGAAGACACACAAGGTTTTTTACTTCGACATGCTCGGCACCGGACAGTCGGAAAAGTCCGAAGACCAAGACGTGACCGAACCGGTACAAAGTGACCTGCTGGCAGCTCTGATAAGGTATTGGGGCCTCGAAACCGAGAAGCCACAGGTCATCGGTCATGACTTTGGCGGCCTCGCGGCTCTGCGCGGCCACTTCGTTAACGGCATCGCTTACGGCAAGCTGCACCTGATCAACGCAGTCGCCGTGCTACCATCTGGCTCGCCGTTTTATGCGCACGTGCGCCAGCACGAAGCCGCGTTCGCCGGTTTGCCAGACTACGCACACGAAGCGCTGTTCCGGGCCTACATTCAGAACGCCGCGCACTACCCGCTTCGCGAAGAGGCCATTCAGATCTATTTCGAGCCGTGGTCGGGACATGAAGGCAAGGCAGCGTTCTATCGTCAAATCGGCCAATCCGACATCACCGCGATCCAGGGTGTTCAAGCGCTGTACGGCAAGACCGATTTCGATACTCATCTCATTTGGGGTGAAGAGGATACCTTCATTCCAGTTTCGCAGGGGCGTGAACTCGCACGGCTGGTCGCGGCCAAAAGCTTCACGCCGATTTCGGGGGCCGCACATCTCGGGCACGAGGATGCGCCGGAAGCTCTTCTAGGGGCACTCCACGAAAACCTCTGATGCACAAGCTCTGCGCCGTCGAATTAGGTAAAGGTGCCTTGGTTTATGGGTGGGAAGCGTTATCCTGTCGCCTCTACCTTCCACTATTCGACATCACAAATGGCTTATCACGTTTATCTTACCCTTTCGGCGGAAGACCGCGTCGCGCGCTATGGCATGGACGAGGCAACCGGCGCTCTTATCCATCAAGCGGATTTCAAGGTGCCGGGGTACCCAGCATCCATTGCCGTGAGTCCGGATCAAACCTTGCTGTGCGTTGCCAGGCGGGAGGCGCTTTGCCTGACAAGCTACCGCCGCGACCCGGTCAGCGGCGACCTCACCGAGATCAGCAGCGTACCGACCCCCGCCGACGCCTGTTATCAGGCCATGGACAAAACAGGGCGGTTTCTGTTCTCGGTCTATTACTTAGGCGCGCGTGTCATGGTTCATCACGTGTCGCCGGACGGTATGCTTGACCCGAAGCCGGCGACGAACCTAGAGACCGCCATTGGTGCCCACTGCATGCAGACCGACGCGTCTAACCGTTTCACATTCGTACCGCATGTCGCCAACGTCGAGCGCGGCGGCGTTAACACGATCATGCAGTTCAGGTTTGACCCCGAAAACGGTTCGCTTACGCGCAACGACCCGTTCGAAGAGAAGCCGGATCCGGGCGTCGGTCCCCGGCACTACGTCTTTCACCCGAAGTTGGACGTCGTCTATTTCTCGAACGAACAAGGCAGTAGTGTTAGCACCTATGCTTTCGACCGCGACAAAGGCACACTGACGTTCGTGAATTTGCAGAGCACGTTACCGGCGGATTTCCATGAATTCAGCAAGTGCGCGCAACTCAGGCTGACACCGGATGCGCGTTATCTGTACGTCGCGAACCGCGGCCACGATTCCCTGGCCGGGTTCAGCGTCGATGCCAAGACCGGGTGGCTCACACCGCTTGGTCACACGCCGAGCCATGATTTTCCGCGCGTCATGGATATCGCCCCCAACTGTCGCTTCATCCTCTCGGCCGGATTTCATGACGGCAAGATGAGCGTCTTCAGCATCGCCGAGGACGGCGGGCTGGAAAACACCGCGACCTATGATGTGGGCGACAAGCCTATGTGGATTTCGATCCTGCCGATGGGATAACGTCGCCTATACCGGGACGTCACCCCGCACCACCGTACGGTTGAGAATGCGCTTGTGCCGGTCCATGTCGTAGCTTGACGTCGCTCGGTGCAGAAGCGCCCGGTTATCCCACATCACCATATCGCCCGGCTGCCATTTATGGCGGTAGATAAACTGCGGTTGCGTAGCGAAGGTCTGAAGTTCGTTCAGCAGCGCTTCGCCTTCGGCGACATCCCACCCTTCAACATAGTGGGCGTGCGTGCCTATATAGAGCGACTTGTTGCCTGTCGCCGGATGTCGGCGCACCAGCGGGTGACTGACCGGCGGTGCGTCAGCGATCTCATCGGGTGTTGCGGGTTTGCTGCCCGACTTTTGGCGCGACCTTTCCCAACTGTGGACCATGCGCAGGCCTTCAATCCGTTGTTTGGTTTCTTCCGGCAAAGCGGCGTAAGCCGCTTCCATGTCTGCGAATTCTGTGTCGCCGCCCTCCGGCGGCAATTCGACCGCGTGCAGGATGGTCGCCATCGACGGGACTGCCATATAGGACTTGTCCGTGTGCCAAAAATAGTTGCCGCGGTTCTTGAACGTGCTGGACGGTTTGCCGTCCTCTCCAAGGTTATTGACCGGATGCAGGTTCGGAAAGTTACGACTACGGAAGTCGCGGTTCACATGGGGTTCCAACTCACCGAACCGCTCGCTGAAAACGATCTGCGCCGGCTTGTCCATCGCCTGATCCCGAAACACCAGGAAGTGGTTCTGATTGAAGACGTCAAGAATGGCGTCTCGCGTTCTGTCGTCAAAAGGCTGAGCGAGGTCGATGCCGCGTACCTCTGCACCAAAGGGAGCAGGCAATGGAGAAATCTCGAACGGTGTGTCGGACTTCGGTAATGCGCTGTTCATCTTGGCCTCCCAGCCGGTTCTTTTTGTTCTGTATATGGGGCACACGGATTAAAGCCCTGTCAATCCGGGCCTCGCCGGCATCATGATCTCTGAGTTCGAACACTGAAAATTGCAGAAAGTATTCACTGCCTGGGATTGCGTAGCGGAATTATAACATTATATATTTGTTGAATATGTAATGAGAAACGGTCATCACGCGAATAGCGTAGGAGTTCGTCATGCAAAAGTATCCCGTGAACATGGACATCCACCCGGAGGTCGAGCCGTTCTTCGACGCGGCGACCAACACCATCTCGTATATCGTCAAGGACCCGGCCTCGACGGCCTGTGCGATCGTCGACAGCGTGATGGATATCGACTACGCGGCCGGTCGGATCACATACGACGGTGCCGACGCGATTATCGACAGCGTCAAGAAGCGGGGCTTGCAACTCGAATGGATTATCGAGACCCATGTGCATGCCGACCACCTGAGCGCGGCGCCCTATATCCAAGAGAAGCTCGGCGGAAAGATCGGGATCGGCGACAAGATTACCGTCGTTCAGGACGTATTCGGCGAAGTCTTCAACGAAGGCACCGAATTCCAGCGCGACGGATCGCAATTCGATGCGCTGTTCAAGGACGGCGACACTTATATGGTCGGCAAGATGCCGTGCTTTGCCATCTCCACGCCGGGCCACACGCCCGCTTGCATGGTGCACGTCATGGGTGATGCGACTTTCGTCGGCGACACCATCTTCATGCCGGATAGTGGCTCGGCGCGCGCAGACTTCCCTGGCGGCGATGCCCGTACGCTCTTTGCTTCGATCCAGAAAGTGCTCTCGTTGCCGGACGCGATGCGGCTTTTCATGTGCCACGATTACGGCGGTCCGGACGAAGCGCGCGACATAAAATGGGAGACCACTGTCGGCGACGAAAAAGCCAACAACATTCATGTTGGTGGCGATAAATCTGAAGAGGATTTCGTCAATTTCCGAACGGAACGGGACAAAAAGCTCGGTATGCCACGCCTGATCCTGCCCTCTTTGCAGGTCAATATGAGGGCCGGTGACGTGCCGACCGACACCAGCGGAAAGATGATGCTGAAAGTCCCCGTCAACGCCCTCTGACAGCTTGGTGGCAAGCCGCCCTTACTTGCTCGGCTTCTTAGCCTTCGGTATGACCGTGGAGTCGGGTTTCGTTTCCTGTCCGTCGTCAGACATAGCCTCCGCCTCATCCGGCTCCGGCAGGTCGATCCCACGCGCTTCCGGGAAGTCGTCTCGTGGTCCGATGGGGTTCTCGTCTCGTTCGAATAACAGCGGGCTGCGCATATAAGCGACCATCAGATCGGCAACAGCCTCCAGCGAGTCGAGATTGGTCCGCTCCCACCCGTGGCTGCCGTCGCAGGCGAAACAGACAAGTGCCGTGCGAATATCGTTGCCGGCTTCCAGCGCGGCAGCGGCATCCGAGCGATAGTACTTGAAGACGTCGCGGCTGTGTTCGATGTCGAAGGCCTGGGCCAGTTGAATCAGTTTGCGCGTCAGGTGCCAGTCGAACGGACCGCCCATATCCTGCATGGAAATCGTCGCGCCGTATTCAGAGGTATTCTGTCCGGGCGCGATGGTGCCGTTGTCGATGGAGACCATCTCCGCGACGTCGCCGTGTAAAACGTGCGATGCACCGACACCGACTTCTTCCGAAATCGTGAACAGGATGTGGCATTCGAGCGGCAACTCAAACTTTTTGTCTTTAACTGCCTTAGCGGCAGCCAGCAGCGCTGACACACCGGACTTGTCGTCCAGATGGCGAGCGCAGACGAAGCCGTCGTCGGCGAAAACAGGGTTGGAATGTACGACCACGGTGTCGCCGATATTGACGCCAAGATTGATCAAATCCTGTTTGTTGTGAATACGCCGGTCAATGCGGATTTCAAGATTTTCCCACTTCGACGGCTGCGTATCGATTTCCTGATTGAAGGTGTGGCCGGACGCCTTCAGCGGCAGAATCGTGCCCTGGTGCCAGCCGTAATCGGTATGGATGGTGACGCGCGCCCCCTCGGCGAAGCGGGCCGACCAGTGCCCGATGGGCGCGACTTCGCAACGGCCGTTGTCCTTCAGGTTTTTGACCATAGCACCGAGCGTATCCAGGTGTGCGACGATGGCGCGGTCGGGGCTTTTCGCGACGCCCGGCAATGTCGCGCGGATGGCGCCGCGCCGGGTCAGTTCGTACTCGACGCCCAGGTTGTCCAACAGCGCGCACGTCAGGTTGACGACGTTGTCGGTCATGCCGCTCGGGCTGTGGCAATTGAGGAGCGACTTCAGCACATCGGCCATGTAGTCGCGGTCAATCGTCCAATCACGTTCCCGCGTCGCTTTTCGCAATTCGTTCGTGAGTGGATCGAATGGGGTCATGCTCTCCTCCGTTGGTCTCCGGTTCCCGGATTATGGTTCGTGACGGATGCGGGCCGCGTGTGCGGGAACAAGAGATCGATGAATCTCTCCGCAGTCGGTTGCGGCTCGTGATTTGCGAGGCCCGGCCGTTCGTTTGCCTCAATGATAGCATACGTCGGTTGTTCCGGATCGCGTACCATTAAGTCGAGACCGACGACAGGCATTTCAAGTACCCGAGCGGCTTCGACGGACGCCATGATCAACGACAGGTGCAGAGCGTCCGTCACATCGTGAATCGTGCCGCCGGTATGTAGGTTGGCGGTTTTGCGCGCGGCCAACGTCTCGCCTTCGGGCAGGACATCGTCCATATCATAGCCGGCTGCTTTAACGCACCGTAACGTTTCGCTGTCCATGGGAATACTGCTCTCCCCGTCAGACGCGGCTTCACGCCGACGACTCAGTTTCTCGATCAGATCTTTGATCGTATGGGTCCCATCCCCGCGCACCACCGGCGGGCGGCGGATTGCGGCGGCCACGACCTCGCCATCGATGACAATGACCCGCAGGTCCTGGCCATTGATGAACTCTTCAACGATCACGTGCTCGGAATGGGCGCGCGCACTTTTGATGGCCTCTTCGATTTCATCCAAATCCGTCAGATCGACGGCGACGCCGACGCCTTGCTCGCCACGCGCTGGTTTGACGACGACCCGTTTGTAGCGTTTGACGAATTTCTCGACTTCCTGGTCGACGCCGGTGGCGACCCTCTGCGTCGGAACCCTCAGGCCGGCGCGGCGTAACAGGCGCTGCGTGATGCGCTTGTCGTCGCAGCGGCTCATGGCGACGGCAGTCGTCAAATCACTGAGCGATTCCCGGCATGAAATCGAGCGACCGCCGTGCGACAGCTTGAACAAGCCGGCTTCCGCATCCTCGATATCCACCAGGATGCCTCGCCGCTTGGCTTCGTCGACGATAATACGCGCGTAGATGTTGAGCTTGGAATCCTCAGTAGGACCGACGAACAGGTTCTCATTGATCGGATTCTTGCGTTTGACCGAATAGACCGGGATCTGCTCGAAGCCGAGCTTGTGATAGAGGGCGATCGCATCAGTGTTGTCGTGCATGACCGAGAGATCCATGAACGAACGGCCGGCGTCACGGAACATAGACGAGAGCGCAAAGATCAGGTCGCGGCCGACGCCGGGGCGGCGGACCTGCGGGTCGACCGCCAACGCCCATAGGCTGGAACCGTTATCCGGATCGCCGAAGGCTTCGGTGTGATCAACCCCCATGACGACGCCGACGATGTGGCTCTTGCCGGATTTCTCGATCTCCTCGGCGACAAGAAAGCGTACGGCTTTGTGTAATTTGCCAGGCGCGAAACTATTGTGTTCGACCGGCACCATCGACCAGGACCTGTAGACCCGGTTGACGGGACGCTCGTCGCCCGCGTCGGCAGGACGAATACGGAAGTCCGTCCCCGACGCAGATTTAGACTTGCCCCTGGCGTCTTCAATCTTGGCGAGCTTGTCGAGCTGCAGGCGAAAGGTGTGCGAAGGATCTAGAAATAACGCCTGCGGCGCCACTGCCAGGACGACGTGCGGTTCGCGCACGTAGATGGCGACGTCGCGCTTGCTTTCGCCTTCTTGTTGAATCTCCTCGGCGAGTTCCGCCGGCTTGGCATAGGTCTGCCCGAAGATCAGCCTGCCCCAGCCGCACGTGACGGCAACATTCTGTGGATCGAGTTCATTCTTGAAGTGCTCCGGCTGGTCACCCCAATTCTTGAGCGAACCTTGGGATGCACGTTCGATCCCGACCTTGTTGTCTTTGTCTTTTTTCTTGCGGCTCATGGGCGCGCCTTTCGACGATCAGATACCGTGGGATTGCAGCCATAATTCCAGCAGGCCAACCTGCCAGAGTTTCGAGCCGCGGAGCGGCGTGATATGCGCGGTCGGGTCGTCCATCAGTTTATCTAGGTACGGTCTTTGGAAGATACCACGGTCCGTCGCCGCCTTGGACGTCAGAGCGTCGCGGACAAACT
Source organism: Rhodospirillales bacterium (assembly GCA_965216765.1). Classification (GTDB taxonomy): domain Bacteria; phylum Pseudomonadota; class Alphaproteobacteria; order Rhodospirillales; family Casp-alpha2; genus UBA4479. Next base: position 2,681,054 of record OZ244199.1, on the reverse strand, counting down.
CAAGATACGGGCCGTCGATATACTTCAGCGCCGGGACCGGAAAATACCCCTTGGGGCGGTCGATCACTTCCGACGGAATGACGCGGCGGGCAACGTCCTTCAGGATGCCTTTGCCGCCGTCGCGAATTTTGTGCTCGGCGGGCACCCGCGCGGCCAACTCGACCAACTCGTGATCCAGGAACGGCACGCGGGCTTCGAGGCCCCACGCCATTGTCATATTGTCGACCCGCTTAACAGGATCATCGACCAGCATCACGGTAGTATCGATGCGAAGGGCCTTGTCGATGGCCGCGTCGGCACCGGGAATATCAAAATGCTCGGTGACGAAATCGCGGCTGAAGTCGTCCGAAACCATCTTCGCGGCAACAACTTCCGCGTATTCCGTCTGATCGCGATCGAAGAATACCTCCGCATAGGTGGAGACAGGGTCGTTCGACTGCATCATCGGCGGGTACCAGTGATAGCCGCCGAAAATCTCGTCGGCGCCCTGACCGCTTTGCACCACCTTCACGTGCTTAGAGACCTGCTCGGACAATAAAAAGAACCCGGCGTTGTCGTAGCTGACCATGGGCTCGGACATCGCTTGAAATGTCTTCGGCAGAGTTTCCAGCAACCGGTCAGAGGGAACGAAGGTCTTGGTATGATCGGTATCGTATTCTTTGGCGATCAGATCGGAGTATTGGAACTCATCGCCTTTCTCGCCGTTTGCTTCTTCGAAGCCGACCGAGAACGTCTTAAGTCCGGCCTGCCCCGCCTCTGCCAGGAGGCCGACAATAAGGCTGGAGTCGACGCCGCCCGACAGCAGCACGCCGACCGGCACGTCGGCGACCATGCGCCGCTTTACCGCGAGACGAAGCGCCTCGAGCGTGCGGTCCTGCCAGTCCTCAAGCGAGTAATTGGCCTCTTCGGCGCTCGGCGCGAAATCCACCTGCCAGTATACCGTATCCTTGCGGCGCCCGTCCGGCTCTATGATCGAGATTGTCGCCGGTGGCAGTTTCTTGACGCCGTTGAGGATCGTGTTCGGTGGCGGCACCACGGCGTGGAACGACATGTAATGATGCAACCCCTTGGGATCGATCGACGTATCGACACCGCCAGCCGCCAGCAGCGCCGGCAACGAGGATGCAAAACGAAGCGCACCGGAGCGTTCAGACAGATAAAGGGGTTTAATGCCGAGACGGTCGCGAGCCAGGATCAGCCGGCCACTCTCGCGCTCATAAATGGCAAAAGCGAACATGCCGTGAAAATGCTTTACGCAATCCGTGCCCCATTCCTTGTAGGCACGGAGGATGACTTCCGTGTCGCCGTCCGAAAAGAAAGTATGCCCTTTCATTTCGAGCTCGGCTTTGAGTTCCTTGTAATTGTAGATGCAACCGTTGAAGGCGATGGTCATGCCAAGACCGGCGTCGGTCATCGGCTGCTCGGCTCGGTCGGAAAGGTCGATGATTTTCAAACGGCGATGGCCGAACCCAAAGTGGCCCCGCGCGATGGCACCGGCGGCGTCGGGGCCGCGTGGCATCATCGTATCCATCATTCGCTGCAATCCGTCTAGGGATGCCGGTGAGCCGTCAAAAGTAATTTCACCGCAGATGCCGCACATGCGTGTCCTCGCTTCGTCCTCTTATCTTCATGGATGGCTTCGGCGATCTTCGATTTCGCCTTACGCAGGGACTTTAACGCGCCCTGCGTGACTCCCTGGCGCAGTTCGGTCCGCACCCGTTTTCTTACACCCATTGTGAGCAGTTGCAGCATAATGTCAAAAAAATGCGGGTTTTAATGGGGCTCAATTCGGCTTCGAAGCGAACCTCCTGGTTATCGCGATGCCGCTAACATTTGCATGGTTCACTTTTCGGCGCCTGAGAAAGGCCGTCGAAATGACGGCAGTCCGCATCGTGGCAGAAAACGATCTTGTGCACGCACTCGCCCGTTAATCTAATTCCGCCCTGAGTTCCCTGTACAAAATCGCCGCGAGGTCAGACCGCTGATTGTCCTCAGCCTCCATCAGGACGACCTGACGCCGCACCACGGGCTTGCCGAGCGGCACGATGCGAAGCTTCTTGGTATCGATGCCCCTCAGCCGTCCGGCCGGGACGATCCCGACACCGAGGCCGGCGGCGATAAGACTGACGATCGTCTCGGAACTGTCCAACTCCATGGCATCGTCGACGGCAACGGACTCGTTACGCAACGTCGCATCGATCAGAGCGCCGACGCCGGTCGTACGGTTGAGGCGCAAGAAAGGTCTGCTTTCCAGGATGCGCCGCCAGCCCCGCTCCTTGACGCCGCCGGGAGCGACGACCATCAGCGTTTCCATATAGAGCGGCAAGATCTGCATCCCGGTTTCCGGTAGGATGGGTGCGGTGATCAACGCCGCGTCCAATTCGCGGCGGCGCAGCCGATGGATCAGCTGATCCGTACGCCCTTCCTCGATCCGGATCATCAGACGGGGGTGCTTATCGCGCAGCGCCGCCAGCGTGCGCGGAATGGCGGCGGCGGCGATGCCGCTTGCCGAACCGATGACCAATGTCCCCGCGATCTCACCCGACGCGCGCGCCCTCTCGGCCAACCTGTCGAAACGAGCAAGGACATCGCGCGCTTCCCGCACCAAGTCCTGGCCATGGGCATTGAGACGCGGCGGCCTTGTCGAACGGTCGAACAACGAGACCTGCAATACTTCTTCCAGCGCGCGCATCTGCTGACTGACAGCGGCGGGAGTCAGATGAACCGCCTCCGCTGCGTCGGCGAAGCGGGCGTTGTCATGGATCGCGACCAGAGTCCTAAGCTGCTGTATATTCATGCGCTTAAATTAAGTTTAATTTAATATAATAGCAAATAAATATCGATTGATTGAATAAGTGAGTCGGATTACATCAGTCATCCAGGAATTGGAAAAAAGGAGTTGTCCGATGTCCAAGACAGTGATCGATACGATTTTGCTCGCAGTTATGGTCGGCGTGGCGTTCCTCGCCAACTACACCTACCTGATGAGCTAAGACGCACTTTCGTGCCAGCGGAGGGGTAACGTGGTGTTACCCCTCCCGCACGGGCGCGGAATGCTCTAGACTGCGCCGGCATGATGACCGCGCGCCTGATTCCATTATTCTGCTTCGCCGTTTCGTTACTTGGCGGTTCCGTCGCAGCGCCCCTCGCCGCCGGTCCTGAAATATCCGTCGCAACCTGGAGCGGTGTCTATGGCAACGCACAGGAAGCTGCGGTCTTTAAGCCATTCACGCGCGAAACCGGTATTGGTGTCCGTATCGTGCATTACGACGGCGACTTGGGCGGCCTCAAAGCCGACGGGGGTTCCGCTTGGTCGGTCGTCGACCTGGAACGCGCCGATCTGGATGCCGAGTGCGAAGCCGGCACCGTCATGGGCATCGACCCCGGGGCGTTACTGGGCCGCCAGGCTCAAGACGATTTCATTGCCGGGACTGTGCATCCTTGCGGCATTGCTTCTCTGATATGGAGCCAGGCGATTGCCTACGATGCCCTGGCCGCAAAGAAACAGAAACCAACGACACTCGGCGATTTCTTCGATTTGGTCCGCTTTCCTGGCAAACGCGGCCTCGGCGTAAGTGCCGTGGGAACCATCGAAATGGCGCTCCTGGCCGACGGCATCCCACCCGAAGACGTCTACGAGGTATTGCGCCGTCCAGGTGGCGTGGAGCGGGCGTTGGCGAAGTTGGATACCCTAGGCGGCGCCGTCGCGTTCTGGCACGGCGGCGACGGTCCGGCAGATCTGATCGACGACGGCACCGTGACGATGAGTACAGCCTACGCGGGATCCTTTCTGCGCCCCCGGGAAGGGGCCAGACGCCCTGTCGGTCTGATTCTCGATCATCACCTCTGGCGGGCGACCTATTGGGCCATTCCGAAAACGGCACCGGATACGGCGTCGTCGCATCGCTTCGTCGCCTATGCAACGGACCCGACGCGGCTTGCAGATCTTTCGACACGACTTTGGTTTGGCCCGGCGCGGAAGAGCGGCCTCCAGGCGGTGCCGCCGAACGTGCGGGAGGACCTGCCGACGTCCCGCCGGCATTTTCGCAGCGCGTTGCAGATCAATGCATCTTATTGGCGCGACTTCGGCGATGACGTAGAAGCCGTTTACGCCGCTTGGCGCGGACGCCAACCGGGCTGACCCACCGCAGCGCAAAATTATTTTTCGCAATGCGACAGTATTAACCTTTCATTCGCCCTTTTTTAGCCTTAATGGCGGTGTTAGCTGACGATCAAGGCCAACAGCGGACCAGAATGGAGCCGAGGACGATTATGAACGAGATTGCAGGCAACCAACGTGCGTACACCGAATCGGGCCCATGGGATCGATTGGGGTCGGTGTTGAGAATTGCCGTCGCCGTGGTGTTCCTAGCGATCACCGTCGTGTTTTTTGCAACAGCGCAGAACGGTCTCGTCAGCGCCGTTGACGAGGTGCCCGCCGTTCCGACCGTCACCCCCGACCTGCCGGCCAACGGCGCCGCTGCGGCCGTCGATTAAGCATCCGAATTATTGGCCGGCGGCGTGTCCGTCGTATGTCGCCATCTATCCAAGAACCCCTGGATTGTGTTGCGTGCAGGCAAGCCCGGCTCGCCTAGTATTTCCGCTTTGATGTAAACGATCGCCAGCGTGATGCCGGACCATGTCGTATCGTCCCGGCGCTGCCGCGCGGCGCGATTCAACTCCGTCAGATGCTCCACGCCACGGCCATAGAACTGGACATCGTTCAGCCCGCGTTCATGCACTTCGTCTATTTTCTCGCGCGTCGTTTGTGCGATGTGTGACAGCCGCTCGGCACCGCTTTGCCCGTGAATCATATCGACCAGGTTGCGGGCATCCTTGGCCAACATCTTCCCTTCATACTTCGGCCCTCCGAGACCGATCAATTCCAGCAGTTTGCTGATCATGCGCCAGCCCCTGGCCCGAGATCGTACTCAATGACATACGGTTCGGCGCGCGCGCCGGCCAGCCATGCCGCCATATCCGGTTGCGCCCACACGGCATCGCTGTACGCTTGCACCGGTGCCGGCAGTTCGACGCCATAAGTACGGAACCGCCCAACGACGGGCGCGTACATCATATCGGCGGCGCTCCAATCACCGAACAGAAACGGCCCGTTCGCGCTATGCGCTTCGCGGCACGCTGACCAGATATCGATGATTTTGGCCGCGTCACCGAGCGCGCCTTCGGTATGCTGCGCGCCGGGAAGGCTCGTGCGCAGGTCCATCGGCATGTCCCGACGCAGGCGAAAGAAGCCGGCATGCATCTCGGCGGAGACGGCTCGCGCCCAGGCACGCGTCATTGCATCTTGCGGCCAGATGCCGGCACCCGGCGCCAAATCGTTCAGGGTTTCGATGATGGCGAGGCTGTCCCATACCGTATGCGAGCCGACCTTCAAGACGGGGACGAGGCCGCTCGGCGAATGCTGTGCCAGCAATCCTTTGGTTTCGGGGCGATCCAAGGGAATCAGAATTTCTTCGAAGGCAAGGCCGCTTGCTTTCGCAGCCAGCCACGCACGTAGCGACCAGGACGAATAATTGCGGTTGCCGATGACGAGTTGCAGTTCAGGAACCATATTTACCTCACGACGTTGAGCCGAGTTTAGGGTTTCGATTCATGAACGTCCAAGTAAGATCGACTGACGCCTGAAACCGGAGGAAAGAAATGAAGGATGCATTGAGCACCATTGATACGAGCGGCGCACGTCCACTCCACGCCGTGACAGAGGACACGCTGGATAGTTGGTTAGGCGACGTATCGGTGGAGGTGCGTTCGTGGGTGCAGGCGAATGGCTTCAAGGCCAAGCCGGGTGCTTTGCTGATTTTGCCGGATGGCGACGGTGAGATCGCAGGTGTTCTGTGTGGTGTCTCGTCGCCGGCCGAAATCTGGGACCTGGGCAGTCTGGCACTTTCGTTGCCGGACGGCAGCTACATGTTGAGCGGCGACGCGGTGGAAGACCCAAAAGCCGCAGGCACGCTCGTGCTGGGTTGGATACTGGGTGCCTATAAATTCAGGACCTACAAAAAGGACGGGCGCAAACCGGCTCGCCTGGTGCCACCCAAAGGCGTCGATATGGAACGCGTCGAGGCGCTGGCCGAAGCGACCTATATGGTGCGTGATCTCATCAATACGCCCGCCAACGACATGGGACCGACGGCGCTGGCCAAAGCCGCCAAGGAATTGGCCGCCCGTTTCGGCGCCGACTATGCCGAAGTCGTGGGAGAGCGGCTGCTCGAAGAAAATTATCCGGCAGTCCATGCCGTGGGCCGTGCCGCCGCCGATGCGCCACGGATCGTCGAGTTGACATGGGGCGATTCTTCGAAACCGACGGTCGCCCTTGTCGGCAAAGGCGTGTGTTTCGATACCGGCGGCCTGGACATCAAACCGGCGTCCGGCATGAAGCTAATGAAGAAAGACATGGGCGGTGCGGCGCACGTGCTGGGCATTGCACATGTGTTGATGGCGTTGAAGGCCGACATTCATTTGAAAGTGCTCGTGCCGGCGGTAGAGAACTCGATCTCGGGGAACGCCATGCGGCCCATGGATGTGGTGCAAACGCGCGCCGGCCTGACTATCGAGGTCGCCAACACGGATGCCGAAGGCCGCATCATTCTGTCGGACGCCCTCGCCCGCGCAGGCGAAGCATCGCCGGAGATGATCTTCGATTTCGCAACGCTGACCGGCGCCGCGCGCGTGGCGCTCGGCACTGAACTGCCGGCACTGTTCTGCAACAACGATACGTTGGCGGATGCATTGTTGGCCTCCGGCACATCGGCCCAGGACCCACTCTGGCGGTTGCCGCTGTGGCCCGGCTACCGCAAGATGATCGAAGGCTCGACGGCCGATATCAACAATGCGCCCGAGGGTGGCTACGCCGGAGCGATCACTGCAGCACTTTTCTTAGAAAAGTTCGTCGACGCCGAGACCCCATGGGTACACATCGACGTCATGGCTTATAACCGCTCCAGTCAGCCGGGCCGGCCTGAAGGCGGCGAAGCGATGGGCATGCGAGCTGTCGCATCATTGATACTTGAGCGCTTCGGCAAAAGCTGAGACGCCGAATCCTCTAAGGGGTTACGCAACGGCGGGAATCAGGGTAAAAGTTTCGGACCCGCAACAATTCTAGACAATCATGGCCTTTACGGTTTCCGATCTCGAAGCCCTGGATATTTGGCGACGAACTTCCGTCGCCAGCGTGCGTCGGGATGCACCGGACCTATCGGCACGGCAAATGGCATTATTGCTGACAGTCTATCTGACGCCGCCACCGCACACCGTGCGCGGCCTCGCGGAATTGTTGAACGTCTCGAAACCGGCCATCACCCGAGCCGTTGACCGGCTTAGCGAGTTCGGCCTGCTTCGACGCAAGACCGACGAGAATGACCGACGCAGCATCCTGCTGCAGCGAACCGTTCGCGGCTCAGTGTTCTTACGGGAATACGGCGAGTTGATCGTCGCCGCGGCGGCGGGCGACTCTGAAGCCAATCCGGAATCGTCGGGATTGCCGCGCCGCTTTTAGGCGGCGCTAATTTTATGCCCCTGCGCTGCTGGCGTTCGGAAGCGTTTGAGATACGTCGGCAGCACGGCCTCGGCCGGTGTCGGGCTGATGCCGAGATCGGCCAGCCCCGGCCCACCCATTGCCACGTTGTCGGCCTTCATCAACTTGACCTGATCGACGGTCAGCAGCGGCTTCGGTAACCATTGCAGGAAAAAGCCGAGAATATTCGCCATCCAGAAAGGCACCGGCGCCAAGAAGCGCTTTCGCCCCGTTACTTTCAGCATCAGACGCATCAGGTCGGCGAAGCTGTAGACCGTCGGTCCCGCTAACGTATAGGTCGTGCCCGCCGTGGCATCGTTGCCAAGGCAGGTATAGATCGCATCTGCGACATCGCCGACGTAAACCGGTTGGAACTTCGTGCCGCCGTCGCCGAGCCAATTGAAGCCCAGACGTCCATTCTCGGTGTTAAAGGGGCACAGCGGCGCACCGAACACCGGCAGTTTCGGTGAAAGCCGGCTGAGACCCGCGAAAGTATTGAAGAAATTGTCTTCCGGCCCGAAGACGACACTGGGGCGCACGATGCGCGCCGATGGCAGCGCTTTTAGAACCGCCGCTTCGCCGGCTGCTTTCGTCGTTGCGTATTTGGAATCCGACTCTGGATCAGCGCCCAACGCCGACATGTGTACAAACTTGACGATACCGCGCGCGGCACAAGCCTCGGCGACCGACTTGGCGGCCTCCGTGTGGATACGCTCGAACGTGGCGCGGCCGCTCTCGTAGAGGATACCGACCAGATTGACCGCAGCAGAGGCGCCATCCAGTGCGACGCCGACGCTGACCGGGTCGGTGACGTTGCCGCCCCAAGGGATGATCTGTCCGACATCGCCCATGGTTTTAAGAAAAGCCGCGTCCTCGGGATCCCGGCAAACGGCGCGGACGACCCAACCGGTCTTAGCGAGGCGGCGGACCAAGTGTCGCCCGATAAAGCCCGATGCCCCAAAAACGGTTACGATTTCGCGTTGTCTCGAGATCCCCATAATCGCTCCTCGCGGCGTCCATACGATGATGCGTTATACCTCGGTTTTACGCCTGCCAAAAGGGCACTCTACGAGAGATTCGACCACAGTCATGACATTCGGTTGACAAGGTCCACAGGGCGGACTAAACCCCGGTCTCCGCCGTGCAAACCGTTGCACGCGCCTGCCCAGGTGGCGGAATTGGTAGACGCGCTGGCTTCAGGTGCCAGTGGCCGCAAGGCCGTGGAAGTTCGAGTCTTCTCCTGGGCACCATTTCCAATTCGTGCGATGGTGCACGTCTTCCAACCCATACGAAACATGGGACGCAAGGGGAAACGGGTGGCTCGCGAAGTATTCACCTCACCGAAAGAAATTTTGGTTCACATCGGCGATCTCCCGGACGGTATCTCGTTCGGCGACGCCGTTGCCGTCGACACGGAAACCCAAGGCCTGAATCTGCTGCGCGACCGTCTGTGTGTCGTGCAACTCTCGGCCGGAGACGGCATTTGCCACTTGGTTCAGCGTCGCGCCGACGATGCTCCGGCACCAAACCTCGTCAAACTGATGTCCGATACGTCTGTGACCAAGATTTTCCATTTCGCACGCTTCGATGTCGCGATTATGAAGAAATGGCTGGGTGTGACGATTTCTCCGGTGTTCTGCACCAAGATCGCATCTAAGCTGGTCCGTACGTACACTGACCGGCACGGCCTGAAGGACGTATCCAAGGAACTGCTCGGCCTGGATTTATCGAAGGCGCAACAGTCTTCCGACTGGGCATCCGAGACGCTGACAGATGCGCAACTCGCCTACGCCGCATCCGATGTGCTGAACCTCCATGCCATCCGCGACCGGCTGCAGGAAATGCTGGCGCGCGAAGACCGTCTGGATTTGGCGCGCGCTTGCTTCGATTTTCTGCCGACCCGAGCCGAACTCGACCTCGCCGGCTGGGGAGAGACGGACATTTTCTCCCATTCTTAAGCGGTCTCCGCCGGTTGAACCGTCTTCGGCGCGAGCGCATACTCATATAAACCGGACATCTTCCTGAACTGGAGCATCCATGAGCGGCGCACCCGCGAAAACCGAGAACGATACAAGCGCGGAACACGATGTCGCGTCGGCTCGGCGTGTCCTGGATGTGGAAATCGACGGCCTGAAGAAACTGGCTGACTCCCTCGGCGACGACATCGCCGCGGCCATCGAGCTTTTCTCGACAGTGACAGGTCGCGTGGTCGTCACGGGCATGGGCAAGAGCGGACACATCGCGCGCAAGATCGCTGCCACCATGGCGTCCACCGGCACCCCGGCCATGTTCGTGCATCCGGCGGAAGCGTCGCACGGCGATCTCGGCATGATCACCGACAAGGATGCGGTATTTGCGCTCTCGAACTCCGGCGAGACATCCGAACTCGCCGATCTTGTGGACTACTGCAAGCGTTTCGAAATTCCATTGATCTCATTAACCGGCCGCGCCGACAGCACGCTGTCGCAGGCGGCAACGGTATCGCTGGTCATCCCCGATGCCGGCGAAGCCTGTCCGCTCGGCCTGGCGCCGACGACTTCGACGACGGTCATGCTCGCACTTGGCGACGCGATCTCCGTCGCTATTCTCGAGCGCAAAGGATTCTCGCATGATGATTTCCATGCGCTGCATCCGGGCGGCAAGCTTGGGCGCCGGCTGCTCAAGGTCCGGGACATCATGCACACCTCGGAGAAACTGCCGCTGGTGAGACCGGAAACGGTCATGTCTGAAGCGTTGATAGAGATGTCGTCCAAGGGATTCGGCTGCGTCGGCGTCGTCGACGCTGCTGGCACGCTGACGGGCATCGTCACGGATGGCGACCTGCGTCGCCGCATGAGCGCCGATCTGACGACACGTACCGTCGCCGACATCATGACCGCCGGCGTCAAGGCGCTGTATCCGGAAGCCCTGGCCAGCGAAGCCCTGCATTTTATGAACGAAAAAAAGATTACCAACGTTTTCGTCGTTGATGAGGGCAAGCCCGTCGGCGTCCTACATATCCACGATTGCCTGAGAGCAGGCGTTGCGTGACAGCCGCCCTCGGCCCCGGCGCTTATACCGCCCCTAGTATCGTTTAGAGGCTTTTATGGGTCCCGACGCAGAACACGATCTGGACTTGGATGGGCGCCCGGGACGGCGAACCATCGAGTACGACCAAACGCCACGTCGTCATTCGTTGCACTATTCGAGTTTCGTACGCGCCATGAAGTTCATTCTGCCGACCGTGGCGCTGCTGTTGGTCGGGTTGATCATCGCATGGCCCTATATCGATGTACCGGATGCACGCTTCCGGATCGGCTTTGCTGACCTCACCGTGCGTGAGGCAGAGGATCCGAGCATGGTGAACCCGAGATACCTGGGGACGGACGATTCCAACCAGCCGTATTCGATCACCGCAGAGATTGCCCGGAAGCTGGCCGAAACCGGTAACGTTGTCGAACTGGATAGTCCCAAGGCGGACATCGAACTGGAAGACGACACTTGGCTGGTCCTGACGGCGACAAAGGGCATCTACGGACGTTCGGCTGAAAGTCTGGATTTGGAGGGTTCTGTCGTCCTCTACCATGACAGCGGTTACGAATTCTTAACCGAAAAAGCGAAGATTGATCTTGAACGTAGCATTGCCGAGGGCGATGTCCCCGTACGCGGCCAGGGGCCGTTCGGCAATCTGCAGGCGGAGGGGTTCCGTCTTGTGGACAAGGGCAAGACCATTTACTTCACCGGCAGAAGCAAGCTCGTGATTTACCCGGGTGCCGGAAAGGCGGGCCAATGAGTGATCAACACATAAAGCGCGCGACAAGCGGCTTCGCGGCATGGGCCTTCGCGGCCATTATGTCCGTTGCTGTGATCGCCGGCGCCGAGGCGCAATCGCTCAACCTGGGCGGTGTCGGCAGCGACACGCCGATTGAAGTTTATGCGCAGAACGGCATCGAATGGCAGCAGGAGGGAAACCTTTTCGTGGCCCGCGGCGATGCCCGCGCGGTACGCGGCGAGGTTGAAGTGCTGGGAGATGAACTGCGCGCCTATTACCGCGAAACGCCGGCCGGCGAATCCGAGGTCTGGCGTCTAGATGCCATCGGCAACGTTCGGATTGTCTCCAACAGCGAAACCGCTTACGGCAGCCGCGCCATCTATAATGCGGACCAAAAGGTACTGGTCGTCGACGGCGAAAAGCCGCGCCTCGTTTCCGGCAACGACACGCTGACCGCATCGCAGCAGCTGGAGTACTGGGAAACCAGAAACTTCGCCGTTGCGCGCGGTGACGCCGTTGCGACCCGCGAAGATAAACAAGTGCGCGCCGACGTGCTGGTCGCGCATCTCAAGAATGACGGAAATGGGCAGACACGCGTTTACAGAGTTGATGCCTATGATAACGTTAGGATTAAGACCGAACGAGAAACGGCGACCGGACAACGAGGGGTCTACAACGTGGACAGCGGGATCGCGACACTTACTGGGAACGTGCAACTGGTGCGTGACGATAACCGGCTGAGCGGTTGCCGCGCGGAAGTGAATTTGAACACGGGTATCAGCCGTCTATTTCCGTGTGCCAACGGGAAGCGTGTCAACGGCTCTTTCGTGCCGCAGCAGCGCTGATGCCAACGAAGAAGCCCGGTGGGCGCGAAAAGGATTTGACGTAGGACGATGAGCGACGATTTCGAAAAAATGGGGCGCCAGATGGCCGACGTCGGGGGTGATAGGCGCCCCCGCAAGGTCAAGAAGCCGCGCGTCGTCGCTGAAAACAAACGCGGCCTCTATGCGCTCAATCTCGGCAAACGGTTCAAGAAACGTCCGGTCGTCAGGAGTGTCAGTCTCGAAGTGCACCGGGGCGAGGTGGTCGGTCTGCTGGGTCCGAACGGCGCCGGCAAAACGACGTGCTTTTACATGATCACGGGTCTCATTCAGCCCGACGTCGGCACCATCATGCTCGACGGCAATGATATCACCGATCTGCCGATGTATCGGCGGGCGCGGCTCGGTGTCGGATATCTGCCACAGGAAGCGTCGATCTTCAGGGGCCTGTCCGTCGAAGCCAATATCCGCGCCGTCCTGGAAGTCGTCGAGTCGAGCCGTGAGCGCCGCGAAGCGATCCTCGATGCGCTGCTGGCAGAATTTTCCATCACGCACTTGCGCCGTGCGCCGGCGTTGGCCCTTTCAGGGGGCGAGCGGCGCCGCGTCGAAATCGCACGTGCGTTGGCCTCCAATCCGCACTTCGTCCTGCTGGATGAGCCGTTCGCGGGCATCGATCCGATTGCCGTCGGCGATATTCGTGAACTGGTCTCGCACCTCAAGGACCGTGGTATCGGTGTCCTGATCACCGACCACAACGTGCGCGAGACTCTTGATGTCATCGACCGGGCTTACATTCTCCATGATGGCATGATGCTCATGGAAGGGGCGCCGTCGGATATCGTCGGCAATGCGGATGTCCGGCGCGTATATTTGGGTGACCGTTTCTCTTTGTAGGATGTCTGCCGGAGACGGCGGATGGTGATCGGCCCCCGCCTCGAGCAGCGGCTGGGCCAGTCGCTCGTCATGACGCCGCAACTGCAGCAAGCGATCAAGCTTCTGCAGCTTTCCAATCTTGAACTCAACGCCTTTATCGAAACCGAACTGAACGAAAACCCGCTTCTCGAACGCGACGATAACGAGCCCGCCGACACGCCGGAACGCGACAACGAAATCGACGGCGACGACACGGCCGGTGATCCGGCGCTCGACGATTTGAGCCTCACGGACCCGGCATCGCCCGAAATGACAACCGTCGAGGACCTCGACGCGGACATGACCGGGGCGTTCGAAGACGGTTCCGCACCGGTCGGCCAACTGGGCGGCACCGGTAGCGGTGGCGGAGACGGCGACCTGCCGACCCTAGAGGAGACCCTGGCCGACGGCATGTCCCTGCGCCAGCACCTGACGGCGCAACTGGGTGTCGCCGTATCTGATCCTATCAATACGATGATTGGCGCGGCGCTCATCGATGGCATCGACGACAATGGGTATCTGTCCGAACCGCTGGAAGACATCGCCGAGCAATTGGGCGCAACGCTTGAGGACGCCCGGCGCATGCTCTCGGTCATACAGTCGTTCGAACCGGTCGGCGTCGGCGCCCGCGACCTGGCCGAGTGCCTGTCGATCCAATTGCACGAAAAGGATCGCCTGGATCCGGCGATGCAGATCTTTATCGAAAACTTGGAACTGGTCGGCGCGCGCGAGTTCTCGAAACTATCAAAGCTCTGCGGCGTCGATGCGGAAGACATCACAGATATGCTTGGCGAGTTGCGCGAATTGGACCCCAAGCCGGGTTTGCAATTTGGTGCCGACAGAACGGAAGCGGTCATCCCCGACGTGATCATGGTACCGCATCCGAAGGGTGGCTGGCAGGTGGAACTGAACAGCGACACGCTACCGCGCGTACTGGTCAACACGACCTATCATGCACGCGTGCAAAAGCAGCCTATGAGCAAAGAAGACAAAAAATATCTGGCCGAGCAATTCCAATCCGCGAACTGGCTGGTCCGGGCATTGCACCAGCGGGCGACGACGATCCTCAAGGTGTCGTCGGAAATCGTCCGGCGCCAGGACGGTTTCTTCCGCAAAGGCGTAAAGCACTTGAAGCCGATGGTCCTGCGCGACGTCGCTGAAGTGATCGAGATGCACGAAAGCACCGTCAGCCGTGTCACGTCGAACAAATACATAATGACCCCACGCGGAATCTTCGAGTTGAAGTACTTTTTTACGGCTTCCATTGGTGCGGTTGACGGCGGCGAAGCGCACTCAGCCGAAGCCGTGCGCAGTCGGATCAAGGAATTAATCGACGCCGAGGATCCGAAGAAAATCCTATCTGATGACAAGCTGGTCAAAATCCTCGTCGGTGAGGGCTACGACATCGCGCGGCGCACAGTCGCCAAATACCGTGAAGCCATGCGGATCGGCTCATCAGTAGAGCGGCGCCGCCAAAAGGCTCCGCCTAAATAGTTTTATTCAGCGGCCTGGAACAGCGGGATGTCGCCCTTGAGGGGCACACCCTCGTGGCGCAGCAATAATTCCTTGGTGGCGATCCCGCCACCGAAACCGGTCAGCGATCCGTTGGCGCCGATTACACGATGACACGGTGCGACGATGGGAAGTGGGTTGGCACCGTTCGCAGCCCCAACGGCCCGGCTCGCGCTCGGCTTGCCCACGCAACGCGCCAGTTCGGCATAGGTGACGGTTTCGCCGAAAGGTATATCCAACAACGCGTGCCAGACAAGCTTTTGAAAATCCGTGCCATTGAACCGGATCGCAAGATCGAAAGCTCTTAACTCACCCGCAAAGTATGCGTTCAACTGACGCTCGGCTTCCTTGAAGGGCGCTGCATCTCGCCGCCAATGGTCGAGCGGGCGGCGCGTCCGGCTGCCGGTCGCAAAACTGATCAGGGTCAGATTCGTACCGTCACCGGCAAGCAGTAGATCGCCGACCGGAGAATTCAGAGTGGTGTAATAGCGCGTCTGCTCATCCATGTGTTGTCATCCTTCTAATAGAGGTCGGCGGGCGGCCGTAGAGATCGCGGAACGCCGCATTGAAACGTCTGACACTGGAAAAGCCCGATGTCAGCGCGATCTCGGTAACGGGTCGGTCGGTGTCGCTGAGCATCCGCTTGGCGCGTTGCAAGCGGCAGGTCTTGGCGGCTTGAACAGGACTGGTGCCGAGATGTTTATTGAATAGGCGCGACAGATGGCGCGACCCGATGCCAAGCTTATCGGCAAGATCGCCGATGCAGCCGTCGCCGTCGAGCACGCCGTCTTCGATCAATCGCATGGCGCGGCTGACCGTCGCCGCCGTCCCGTTCCAAGCCGGCGAGAACGGCGCTGTTTCCGGTCGGCAGCGAAGGCACGGTCGAAACCCGGCGGCTTCGGCGGCCGCCGCTGACGGATAGAACGTCACATTGCGGCTGAGCGGCTGGCGCACCGGACACACCGGGCGGCAATAGATCCCCGTGGTGCGCACAGCCGTGAAGAACTTGCCGTCGTATGCGACGTCGCGCCGAAGACGAGCCTGATTGCATGTGTCGAAATCCAACATGCGGGAAGTATAAGCACGCGCATCCTTGGGCGGGAGTACTGATCTTTATCGAGGTCCGAAAATGGCCAGCGGATAGCAGCGTGCGGCGCTACACCGAACCGCCTTTTCAATCTCCGGGGAGAATCCGATGCGTATGTCGATGACGGACTGGGGCCTGCTAGCCCTGCTCTCGGTATTGTGGGGCGGTGCGTTTTTCTTTGCCGCCGTCGCGGTCCGCGAAGTTCCACCCCTGACCGTGGTCCTGGCCCGTGTCTCCATCGCCGCAATGGCACTCTTTATCTTTCTATACCTCACCGGTCGTCTAAATCTCCCGGAGACGGTGTCGCGCCGTACGCTTTTGGTGGCCTTCCTTGGCATGGGCGTGTTGAACAACGTTATCCCATTCAGCCTGCTGTTCTGGGCGCAAACGGAAATCGCCAGCGGGCTTGCGTCGATCCTGAATGCGACAACGCCGATCTTCTCGGCGGTGATCGCACATCTGACTTTGCAGGATGAGCGTCTGAGCCCCACCAAACTTACCGGGGTTCTACTGGGTGCCGGCGGGGTCACCATTCTCGCCGGGCTTGAAGATGCTTCCGTCGGAGAAGGAACGTTTCTGGCGATGGCGGCGTGTCTTTCCGCCGCGTTATCCTATGGCTTCGCCAGCGTCTTCGGCCGGCGGTTCCGGCGCTACGGGATCGCCAGCCCGGTCGTCGCGTGCGGCCAGCTCTCGGCCTCGAGCGTGATTCTGCTGCCAATTGTCTTGATCATCGACAGTCCGTGGACTCTAGCCACGCCGAGCGGCCACGCCATGACCGCCATCGCCGGTCTCGCCTTATTGTCCACGGCGCTGGCTTATATCCTGTTCTTCCGCGTTCTCGCTTCGTCAGGTGCGGTGGCTATCTCGTTGGTCACGGTACTTATTCCTGTGACAGCGGTTCTGTTGGGGACGATTTTCCTGCACGAGCCTCTGCTGCTGCGGCACGGTCTCGGCATGGCCGTCATTGGCTTTGGGCTGGTGATGATCGACGGCAGGCTGATTTCGCGACGCTAATGACAACGGAACGTTTTAGGCGTATCATTTCACAATGATTACGCCTCTCGTATTGACTTCTACAGACCGCCTCATTAGGGTCCGCGCACCGGCGAAAAGGAGCATTGGACCGGCCTGGAATACATGCAGGCCTCGCTGTAGAAATTTCAACGAAATCAACTGGTTATAGGTTAAGCATGGAAATCTCCATTTCCGGCAAGCATGTTGACGTTGGCGACGCTTTCCGTACTCACGCAGAGGATCTGCTGACGGATTCCGTTACCAAATACTTCGATCAAGCGATCGATGCCCACGTGACGGTGTCTCGCGAAGGGTCTTCCATGCATGTGGATATCTCCGTGCATCCCGGACCGCGCGGCCTTGTCGTGCAGGGACGTGGCGAGGCCGGAGAAGTCTATGCGGCCTTTGAAACAGCGCTGGAGCGCATCCGCAAACAGCTACGCCGCTACAAGCGGCGCCTTGTCGATGCGCATCGCCGCCGGGGCGCGAATGAGGATGTACTCTCCGCGCAGCAGTATGTTATCCAAGGCGACGATAGCGAAGATGAAATTGAGATGGACGCCCAACCCGTCATCGTCGCTGAGATGCAAACGCACATTTCTACCTTATCCGTGAGCGAAGCTGTTATGCGCATGGACTTGGCCGATCTCCCGGTGTTGATGTTTAGAAACGCACAGACGAACACGCTCAGTGTCGTTTACCACCGGAAAGACGGAAATATCGGCTGGATTGACCCGGCGGCGACCGGGAACGACGACTAAAAAAGACGGCAGGTATCGACCAGGCTCGGGGTTCCGGCTCTGCCGGCGACGGGACAGGAATTGAAGCATGGAACTCAATACTATTCTTGAGGACGGCGCTATTGTTGCCAATCTAAAGGCGACGAGCAAAAAACAGGCGCTTCAGGAACTCGCGCGGCGTGCCGCCGATGTTACCGGACTGGATGAACGGGCGATTTTTTCGGTTCTAATGGATCGCGAGCGTCTGGGCACGACCGGTGTCGGCAACGGGATCGCCATTCCGCACGGCAAACTGCCCGAAGTTGATCGTGTCTACGGCGTTTTTGCCCGTTTGGATAAAGCGGTCGATTTTCAATCCATCGACGATCAGCCAGTAGATTTGATTTTCGTGCTGTTGGCGCCCGAGGACGCCGGTGCGGATCATCTGAAAGCGCTCGCGCGTGTTTCGCGTCTGCTTCGCGATCAGGACACTTGCAAGAAGTTGCGAGCGACGTCCGACACCGACGCGCTTTACGGCATCATCACCGAATCCCGGGAAACGCGGGCAGCCTGAAAGGACTGACGCTTAGGCGTCGTCCAAATCGCCTATTACTAGGCGTCGTCCGTATCGCCTATTACTAGGCGTCATCCATATCGATGGTCTGCGCCTTACGGCCGCCGCTCTTGATTTCAATGGTCTTGATTTCCGGCTCCGGCACGACCTGGTGAAGGTCGATGTGCAAAAGCCCATTGTCCAGCGATGCACCGTCGACCTCAATCCCTTCCGCCAGAACGAACGTCCGCTGAAACTGCCTGGACGCAATACCGCGGTGAATGAAAACCCGTTCCTCACCGTCATCGGTCTGCTTGCCGCGAATGACCAACTGATTGTCTTCGACGTTGACCGAGAGGCCATCCATCGTGAAACCGGCGACCGCCAGCGTGATGCGGATATCGTTCTCGCCGGTCTGTTCGATGTTATACGGGGGATATCCTTCGGCGGATGCTTTCGCGGCGCGGTCCAGGATACGTTCGAAGTGATCGAACCCCAATAGGTGGGGATTATTAAATACGGTCATGTCTACCTCCGGCCCCCCATACGGCGGGGCGCATGTCAGCCCCACGCACCCATTTCGGCACTGCAGCGGCTTAATCGCCGGCTCCCACCTTGGGCGCGCCGGCACACCAAGAGATTTGGCATTATTTGGCTTGGCGTCAAGTCTCAGGCACCTCTAGGGGCGCGTGACACGGCTTTGCCGCATCGGTACCATCGGCTACCAACCGGAGACGACGGCATGCAAACGGCACCAGCAGAAATCGGCGACGACGTTCGCGACATCGACACCCCAGCCCTGATCATCGACCTGGACCCTTTCGAAGCGAACCTGCAACGCTTGGCCGACGAAATCTCATCCGCAAACATGCGTCACAGAGCTCACGCCAAAACGCACAAATGCCCGGAGATCGCCCGGCGGCAGGTCGCGGCCGGCGCGGTCGGTGTCTGCTGCCAAAAAGTCGGCGAAGCGGAGGCTATGATCGCCGGCGGGATCGAAGACGTCTACGTCACCAATGAAATCTGGGGGTCGTCCAAGCTGGCGCGGCTCGCGGCATTGGCGTCAAAGGCGCGGATCGGTGTCTGCGTCGACGATGCGCAGAACGTTGCCGACTTGTCCGCCGCTGCAAAGACCGCAGGAACGACCTTGGACGTTTATGTCGAGATCGATATCGGCGCCGGTCGGTGCGGTATCGCGCCGGGCACACCGGCCGTGGAACTGGCTCAGGCGGTTACGGATGCGCCGGGGCTGGTGTTTCGCGGCTTGCAGGCCTATCACGGCTCGGCGCAGCACATCCGTAAGTTCAAAGACCGCCGCCGCGCCATTGAAGATGCATGCATGCACGTTACCGAAACCCTCGCTGCCTTGGACGCCGCGCAGATTCCCTGTGGCATTGTCACCGGCGCCGGCACCGGCAGTTTTCATTTCGAGATCGCCAGTGACCTTTACCATGAAGTGCAGTGTGGCTCTTACATCTTCATGGATGCCGATTACGCGCAGAACGAAGGCACTAATGGTGATGCCTTCGACGAATTCCGTCACAGCCTTTATGTCCTGACGACGGTAATGAGCGCGACCAAGCCCGGCCGCGCCGTCGTCGATGCCGGGCACAAGGCTCTCGGCAACGACCAGGGCATGCCGTGGGTCGCGGATATCGCCGGCGCCAGATACGTGCGCCCTTCCGACGATCACGGTGTGCTGGAACTGAACGAAGCGGCGCGCGATGCCGTGCTCGGCGAAAAAATCCGGCTGATCCCCGGACACTGCGACCCGACGGTAAACCTCTATGACTGGTTCGTTGTGACGCAGGCTGGCCGCGTCGTCGATCTTTGGGAAATCACTGCGCGCGGCGCGACGAGATGACGGAGTACCCATGAGCGACAGCGACGAACGCTTCACCAATATCGAGATGACGCTGGCCCATCAGGAACAGACGATTCACGAGCTGAGCGATCTCGTGCACAAACAATGGGACGAGATCGAACGCTTGAAACGCCTCATTCAACGGCTCGAGGACACCAAGGCGGACGTCGAGCCGGAAGACGTCGCCGACCGCAAGCCGCCGCATTACTGATCGGCGAAGCCCAACTCTTTCAAAACGAACGCATAGTTGAAGGCGAGTTCTTCGAGCCTGTCGAAGCGTCCTGCCGCCCCCGCATGCCCGGCCGACATGTTTGTCTTGAGCAGCAACGTATTGCTGTCGGTCTTCAGATTACGGAGTTTCGCCACCCATTTCGCCGGTTCCCAGTACGTCACGCGGGGATCGGTCAGGCCGGCAGTGGCCAGGATCGCCGGGTAGTCCTTGGCCTCGACATTGTCATAGGGCGAATAAGATTTGATATAGGCATAAGCGTCCGCATCTTCGATGGGATTGCCCCACTCCGGCCATTCGATCGGTGTCAGCGGCAGCGACGTATCGCACATGGTGTTGAGCACATCGACGAACGGCACGTCCGCGACGACCGCGCGCCAAAGGTCCGGCCGCATGTTGGCCGATGCACCGACCAGCATGCCGCCGGCACTGCCGCCGTGAATGGCGATGCGCAAAGGATCGGCGATTCCATCCTTGATCAGCGCTTCGGCGGCGGCGATGAAATCCGTGAAGGTATTTTTCTTTGTCTCGCGTCGCCCATTGGCGTACCAGGCATACCCTTTTTCCATGCCGCCCCGGATATGCGCGACGGCATAGACGACACCCCGGTCAACGAGGCTGAGGCGCGGCGCGGCAAACGATGCCGGCATCGACATGCCATAGGAACCGTAGCCGTATAAAAGTGTCGGATGTCCGCCGCCGATGGCGAGATCGGCGCGGTGCAGGATCGTCACCGGAACCAGTTCGCCGTCGGCGGCTACCGCGAATAGTCGCTTGGTGACGTAGTTGGCGGGATCATGGCCGGAGGGAATTTCGTCCTGTTTTAATAGAACACGCTCGCCGGTCTTCATGTTGTACGAGATCACCTGACGCGGCGTCGTCGGCGATGAATAGCCGAACCGCAGATCGTCGGTTGCGAACTCATAGCCACCCTCCAGGCCCAAGGCATAGGCCTCTTCCTCAAAGCGGATGGTGAACTCCGATGCGTCGTCCCAACAGCGAACGACGATGCGCGGCAACGCGTCTATACGCTCCAAACGAACGAGGTAATCACGAAAAACATCGGTGCCGACAATCAACGTCCCCGGCACGTGCGGGATCAGGTCGCGCCAGTTCTTGCGCCCCGGCGACGTGGCATCGACGGTCACGATCTTGAAATCTTCCGCACCGTCGGCATTGGTCAGGATGATCAGTTTGCCGTCCCGTTCCGAGACGCTGTATTCGACACCGGAATCGCGGGCCGCGATCAATACCGGCTCGACCGCTGGAGTCTGGGCCGGGATCATCCGCACCTCGGACGTCACGTGGTCATGGGCGTCGATCAGGATCAGCGCCCGACTTTCGGTCTTCGATATGCCGACAAAGTAACCGGGGTCGGCTTCCTCGTAGACAAGAACGTCGTCAGATTGCGGCGTACCGAGGGTATGACGCATGACCTTCGACGGGCGGTGGTTGTCATCGAGCAACGTATAGAACAGCGTCTCGCCGTCTTCGGCCCACTCGATATCGGCGCTGCTGCCGGTGACGGTATCGGCAAACCCATCACCGCCATCCAATGGGACGAAGCGGATGGTGTAGGTTTCAGAGCCAAGCACATCTTCGGCAACGGCGATGAGTGCGTGATCGGGGCTGTGCGCCAGAGAACCGATCTTATAGTAATCCTTGCCCTTCGCCTCGGCATCGCCGTCGAGCAACACCTGCTCGTCTTCGGTGCCGCGCGGGCGGCGGCAGAATACCGGATGCTGCCCGCCGGTGACGTAGCGCGCATAATATTCGAACGGCCCATCGGCGTCGGGCACACTGCTATCATCTTCCTTGATGCGGCCGCGCATCTCGGCAAACAGCGCCGCCTGCAAGTCGTGCGTATCCGCCATGCAGATCTCGGTATAGGCATTTTCCGCTTCCAGGTAGGCACGGATATCAGCTTTCAGAACGCTCGGATCTTTCACGACCTGCTGCCAGTTTTCGTCCTTCAGCCAATGATATGGATCAACACGCAGGTCGCCGTGCATTTCGGCTTCGACGGGGCGTTCATCGGCTTTCGGTGATTTACGGCGGGATTCTCGCATTCTTGTCATTTCGCTGCCTTCGGAATAAGAGACGTTGGGATCGGCAATCACGTAACCGTAACTTAGGAACGAACAGCCGACATGTCGAACAAGGTTATTCTCGTCGTTATCGACGGATTGAAATACGGAACAGCCCGTAACCATTGCGGGTTTTTGGAGGGGCTGGTCGAGTCGGGCGAGGCCCGCCTATGGAAGATGCGGGCCGCGCTGCCGAGCATGTCGGCACCTTGTTACGAGACGCTGCATACCGGCCTCGATCCGGCGCATCACGGCATCACCGCGAATAGCGTGCTCAGGCACTCCAATGTAGACAATATCTTTTCGGTCGCTTCGGCGGCGGGCAAGGTCACGGCAGCGGTCGCTTACAGTTGGTTCTCGGTCCTTTATAACGGCGGGCCTTACGATCCGGCACTGCACATGGAAGTCGACGATCCGACGCGGCCGATTCAGCATGGCCGTTTTTATGACGATCCGGACCGCACCGATTTTCACCTGGCGATTCCGTCCGACCGCGACCTCTGTGCCCAAGTCGATAGCATGATCGTCCGGCACGCGCCCGACTATGTTTTGCTCCACACATTGACCGTCGACAGTGTCGGCCATGTCCACGGTGGGTCCTCTTGGCAGTATGACCGGGCCGCGACAACCGTCGATTCCTCCCTCGCCCGGCATATTCCCAGGTGGCGCGACGCCGAATACCGCGTCTTGGTAACAGCCGATCACGGATTTACCGACAGTGGATATCATGGCGGAACCGAAGATATCGTGCGCGATGTCGCCTATTACGATATCGGCCATCCGACACCCGGTATCGGCGACGAAGCCGTCTCTCAACGGTCCGTTGCGCCAACGGTCCTTTCGTTGATGGGAATCGAGGTGCCGGGTTCCATAAAGGCGCCGTCTCTCGTCTAGCCGATCAGTTTGGTGATCCGATTGACCTGATTTTGGCGTTCTGAAACGACCGCGGAAACTTCCGCCTTTGCACGCGTGGTCTGGCTGGAAAAGTTTTTGACCTCGCCGGCGACCACGGCGAAGCCTTTCCCGGAATCGCCAGCGCGGGCTTCCCAAGTGAAGTCGTTGCCGAGCACTTCGTCCAGAACGGCGCCCGACACTTCCGTCAGAACGTCATAGTGATCGGTTTCGACACCATACCCCCTGTGTCGGATGCCCAGATTCCATGCCTTTGACGCCGAGGCCGCTATATCGACGAAAGAGGCAATCAAACAGCACTTCGCGACCGCAACCTAGTGCGCTTCAACCCGAATAAACGACTGCTGCAACTCGGCGAGTTACTTGGCGGCTCTTAGTGATGCTATCTCCCTCCCACGGAATGGAGAAAGAATAGTATCCGCGGGGCGGCTATTTCACCCTTTATGGCTTGTTGGTCTCCGCGATGACTTGGCGGATTTCTTCGCGAATCCCCGGGACGCCGGCGGGGTCTGCGAGCATTTCCAACCAGTGCGGGGGCATTTCACGGCCGCGCCGGTGCCGCCATTGCACGGCGCTCAACACACTGCGCGAAACCTCCGGCAATCGGTCCGGCACCTCGAATCCGGCAAGAGTCGCCCACATACCCGACCAGGCACGCGCGACGCTGAACGGGTTGTAGCCACCCCCGCCGGACAAGATCAGCCGGGGCGCCATATCCTTGACCAGACCGAGGGCGCGCCACAGCGCACCATTGCTCAACAGTTGTTTGCTCTGCGGATCGTCCGCCAGCGCATCGACACCGCCTTGCACAAAAAGAGCGTCCGGGCGGAACGATTGGATCAGCGGCAGGACGCAATCCTCCATAATCAAGGCCAATTCATCATCCGTGAAGCCCGACGGCACCGGCAGGTTTCGCGCCGCGCCGCCGGCCCTGTCCATCACGCCACCGGGGCCGCGCGGGTCTGGGTCGTCCCTCTGCATGGGCCAGCGGCCGGCCTCGTGAACGGAGAGCGTGAAGACCCGGTTATCCTCGGCAAAGGCGTCCTGCACACCGTCACCGTGATGCGCATCCAGGTCCAGGTAGAACACGCGCTCACATCCTTGCTGTAACAAGATACCGATGGTGAGAGCAGGTTCGTTGAAATAACAGAAACCGCTGGCTCGGTCGGGCCTGCCGTGATGCTGGCCTCCGCCTAGATTATAAGCGATACCGCCGCCGGCGACCGTCTCTGCCGCCAATCTGCCACCCCCTGCGGCGGTGGCCGGACGGCGGAACATTTCCGGAAAGATCGGGTTGCCGCCGGCACCGATGTTAAACCGCGCCCGCACTTCCGGCGAGGCGTCCTGGTCACATTCCGCGGCAATGACGGCAGCGACGTATTCGGGGGCGTGAAAGCGCGAAAGATAAGCCGAGTCCGCCATCGGGCTATTCAGATAGCTTCCAACCGGAAACCAGTCCAACGACGCCATCAGATCGATGGCGAGAGAAACCCTTGGTATGGCAAGCGGATGCCCGCGCCCATAGGTGCTGTCGCGATAGATGTCGCTGCCGATGAAGCGGGCGTCAGTCATGGCATGAAGATAGTGAGGCGCCCTTGGTACGCCAATCCCCTGCTATTGTCGGGGCATGTGCGGAAAGCCATAATATCGGACCCGCCGACGAGGAACTGATCCACGCATGGAAATCTGGATTCCGATCACTATCGTTGCTGCGTTCTTTCAGAACCTGCGCTCGGCGTTGCAGAAGCACTTGAAGGGTAAGCTGTCGACCGGCGGCGCGACCTATTCACGGTTCTTTTATGCTTGGCCTTTCGCTTTGATCTATGTTTGGGGCCTGAACGAGTTCGGTGGACATGCCTATCCGACGCCGAACGGGATGTTCCTGTTCTACTGCGTGATGGGTGGTTTGTCGCAGATCATCTTTACGGGGCTGCTGATTTATCTTTTTTCGTTCCGTAACTTTGCGGTCGGCACCACGTTCTCCAAGACCGAGACCGCTCAGGTCGCGTTGTTCGGCTTTATTCTATTGGGAGATGAGCTGTCGCTCGGCGCCATCCTTGGCATTGTCATCAGCGTCGCAGGCGTTATGGCGATGTCTGCCGCTCAGACCAAGATCACCGTTATATCCCTATTTACCAATCTTGCAGAACGATCGACGGTAATCGGCCTGCTCTCGGGGCTGTTTTTGGGCCTGTCGGTTGTCTTTTTCCGGGGGGCTGCACTCTATCTGGAATACGACGGTTTTGTCATGGCTGCGGCCTATACGCTGGCGATTTCAGTGGTCATTCAGACGATCATTATGGGGATCTATCTGATGTGGCGCGAACCGGGTCAGATGACGGCTGTGCTCAAAAATTGGATGTGGGCCGGGGCCGTCGGGATTGCAGGTGTTCTTGGTTCGATCTGCTGGTTCACAGCGTTTACCCTGGAAAACGCAGCACTGGTCCGTGCCGTCGGACAGATTGAATTGGTATTCACGTTCGTCGCCTCGGTCCTCTTCTTCCGCGAGAAAAGCACAAAGCTGGAAGTTCTCGGCATCCTGTTGGTCATCGCGGGGATTTTGACGATCCTGACTTTACGGACATAATGGGCCGGGACGATTTCGTCTGGCAACCGGCGAGTGCGTCACTATACTCCCGCTCATGACACTCACCGATCTTAATCAGCAACGACTCGCGAACGTCCTGACCGACGCTGAGTTTCCCGAACTTCCCGGTTATTATCGCGGCAAGGTGCGCGAAAGCTACGATCTGCCCGACGGACGCCGTGTCATGATCGCCACCGACCGCCAGTCGGCCTTCGACCACGTGCTGGCGGCGGTGCCGGACAAGGGGCATGTATTGACGGCGACGGCGGGATTCTGGTTCGAGCAGACGGCAGATATCTGCCCTAACCACGTGATCGAGCATCCGGACCCCAACGTAATCGTCGCCAAACGGTTGGACATGCTGCCGGTCGAGATGGTCGTCCGCGACTACATTACCGGCACCACCGACACCAGTATCTGGACCATGTACGCGGCGGGTGAACGTAAGGTTTACGGCCACACACTACCGGAAGGCCTATCCAAGAACGACAAGCTGCCGGGCACCATCATCACGCCGACGACCAAAGGCGAAGTCGGCGCACACGATCATCCGATTACCGCGGAGGAGATCGTTTCGCAGGGTCTGCTGACTCAGGTGCAATGGGACGAAGCCGCCGCCAAGAGCTTGGCGCTGTTCGAGCGAGGTCGCGAGATCGCCGCCAAGAACGGGCTAATCCTAGTCGACACCAAGTATGAATTCGGCTTGGACGAAAACGGTATCGTCACCATCGCCGACGAAATCCACACACCGGATTCCAGTCGTTACTGGATCCAGGCAAACTACGCCGAACGGCATGCTAAAGGCGAAGAACCGGAGAGCCTCGATAAGGAATTCCTGCGGCTTTGGATCCGCGCGCGCTGCAATCCCTATACGGACCCATTGCCGGAGATTCCGGGCGAAACGCTGATCGAATTTTCCGACCGCTATGTTTCGCTCTATGAACGGGTCACCGGCCGGACCTTTGAACGCGAGACACCGGAAATCCCCGTCAAGGATCGCATCCGACGGGCCTTGGCGGCATCGTTCCCGGAATACTTCTGACGCGTCAGTCGCGCCCGGCGGCGCGCACCAAATCCTTCATGAACGGATAGTCGAGTTGGCGACCGCACCCGCGGCGAAAGCTTTCCAGTCGGATGATGTGCGCCGGCCCGACATTGGCGAGGTTGATCTCGGGGCCAAAACGCTTGATCAGATCGGTATGCTGGCTCGGGAAGCGGTCATTATCCACCTCGATGAATAAGTTCGCGAACGCATCGTCGGTCATCAGTGTCTTGGCGTCTTCGGGGCGTTGCTCTTCAAGAATATCGAACTCGCCTTGTTCGAAGATCACGTGGTGCACGCCGATACCCAGCACGCGCTCCATGACCTTTGACAGTTCTTCTAGATCCATCGGCTCGGTCGGATGTTTGGCGCCATATTCAAAAACGACTTCAATCCCCGCCTCGGCAAACGCTGAGATGGCGGCCAGCCGTTCGTTATCGTCGAGGGTCAGATAATTTTCGGAAATCTCGGCGCCGTGAATGCCCATGTGCTTCAGATGCTGAATCAGCGCAGGCACTTCGTTCTTTAAGAACGCGTACTCGAACAGTAAGCCGCCAGAGAATGTACGCACACCCGCATCCCGATACAGCTTCGCGACGGTTCTGACGTAATTTTCCGGCAGCGTTACCGCGTTGAAAGTCCAGATCTTGGCGGCGTCGATGAAATTGCCTGCGGCGTCCAGAAGGTCGGCGAGGCCGCGCGGGCCGGTCCAGCCATAAGTATCGGGTCCAACGTCCATAATGATGGTCTTCCCACGACGCGTTTCACGATCATCGCGGGGATGGGGCATTTGCAGCATAATTAGGTCTCTTGGTCGGTAGGGGAAGCGGCGGTGAGAACGTTTCGCCTGTCAAAGGTGATGGCCTTGATCAAAGCATAAACGGACTTGCCTGGCACGAGATTTAACTCTGCGACCGTGGCCCGCGTGATTCGGGCACGTAAGCGCGCACCGCCGATATCCACCAAAGCCTCGGCGAATGCCGTCGACGGTTCTTCGCGGATTTCCGCGACCGTACCGCTTAGGATATTGCGGATGCTGATCCCTTCCGGCCGGTTGAGGCTGAGTGCGACGTCGCGCGCGCGAATGCGGATCCGGACGATATCGCCTGGCCGCGCATTGACCTCGGGCACCCAGATCGACTGGCCCGCATGCTCGAGCCGGCTCAGAAGATATGTCCGGTCGGTGTCCACGAACCGCGTGGTCACCAGTGCGCCGGCCTCGAAACGTCCGGTGTGCGGATGCAAATCCAAGCGCTCGAAAACCTGGGGCGTCTCGCCCGATGCGACGACACTGCCGCGCGACAGCACCACCGCGTTCGGCGCCAGCCGCGCCACTTCCGCAATATCGTGACTGACATGAAGAACCGGGATCGAAAGCGCCTGCTGCAAAGCTTCCAGGTGGTTCAACAGATCGTCCTTGGCGTCACGGTCAAGTGCCGACAAGGGCTCGTCCAAAAGCAGGATCTTCGGTTCTGCCAGCAACGCGCGACCGATGGCGACGCGCTGCCGCTCGCCACCGGAGAGGCCGTCGACGCCGCGACGGAGAAGCGGTCCACACCCCAACAATTCCACGATCTCGACAAACCGCTTTTGAATATCTGCGCGCCGCCGACCCAGCCGCTTGGTACCGAACAAAAGGTTTCCTTCCACGGTCAGATGCGGAAAGAGCCGCTGATCCTGGAAGACATATCCGACCGGCCGCTTATGCGGCGCGAGGAATGTGCCCGTGCTACAGTCCTGCCAAGTGTCCGCGCCGACACTGAGGCGGCCTTCCATTCTCATCAGGCCGGCAATGCAGCGAAGGATGGTCGTCTTGCCGCAGCCCGAAGGGCCGAAGAGCGCCGTAACCCCTCTGTCCGGCAAGTTAAACGCAACATCGAGAGCGAACCCGCCTATCCGGCCTTTCAGGGAAAGGTCGACACTCATGGCGCCACCTTGGAAAGCCGTTTCGAGAACCACGTCATCGTCAGGATGACCGCGAATGAGAAAACCACCATGCCGCCGGCGAGGATGTGCGCCTCCGCCCAGCGCAGCGTTTCCACCAGATCGTAGATGGCTATGGAGAGCACACGCGTCTCACCGGGAATGTTGCCACCGATCATCAAGATGACGCCGAACTCGCCGACGGTGTGTGCAAAACCGAGTACAGCGCCCGTC
This sequence comes from Rhodospirillales bacterium, assembly GCA_965216765.1. GTDB lineage: Bacteria > Pseudomonadota > Alphaproteobacteria > Rhodospirillales > Casp-alpha2 > UBA4479. The sequence goes on along the minus strand of OZ244199.1, from coordinate 2,652,273 downwards.
AGAAATCCCGGACGCGCCAGCGGCACAGCGACGGTCCAGAATGCCACCCATGGCGAAGCCCGAAGGGTCGCCGCCACCTCCAATGGTCTGTCACCGACCGCTTCGAAGGCGTTGCGGATCGGCTGCACGACGAATGGCAGAGAATACACGACGGAGCCGATCACCAATCCTTCGAAGCTGAAGGCGAGTGACCGTGCCCCATAAAGACCGGCGAGCCAGCCACCCGGCCCGTTCGGCCCCAAGGTGATCAACAGATAAAATCCAAGCACCGTCGGCGGCAACACCAACGGCAGGGCAACGATGGCTGCGACCGGTTCCCGCCAAAAAGACCGCGACCGTGCCAGCCACCAGGCCAGCGGTGTGCCGATGATCAGAAGTACGATGGTCGTGGTAGAAGCCAGTGCAAGCGTAAGGCGTACCGGCGGCCAGAGAGATTTCAGATCGATACCGTCCACGAGCAGCCTCAGTCTCCGGAACCGTAACCGTAGCGCGCTTTTATCGCGATCGCTTCCGTCCCCCGCAAGAAGGCGAGGAAAGTCTCGGCAGCAGCGTTCGATTTTCCGTCATGCAGCAACACGGCATCCTGAGCGATCACCGCATGTAAGTTTTCCGGCACCAGCCAATGAGGTGGATTGCCGCCAACCTTGATCTGCGACAATGCCACCAAGCCGGCCTCGGCGCTGCCGACACGGACGAATTGATATGTCTGTGCAATGTTATTGCCGCGCACCAATTTGGAAAGCAACGCATCATAGACACCAAGGGCACGCAACGTCTCGACAGCGGCGCGCCCGTAGGGCGCTGTCTCCGGATTGGCGATGGCCAACTTCTCGAACGCCCCCGCCTTCAGCGTGTCTGGCCCCGGGTCCGTCAGCGAGGGTACAAGTAGCGCGAGACGGCCGGTTGCATAAGTGAAACGGCTGCCGACGACTGCATATCCTCTGGCAACGGCCAGTTCTGGCCGCGCACCATCGGCGGCAAGGAAAACATCGAACGGCGCGCCTTGCGATATCTGCGCATACAATTGTCCCGTCGAGCCGAAGCTGAGGGTCGCGTCATGCCCCGTGCTATGGTGGAAGGCTTCGGCGATGTCTTGCGCCGCTGCCGTGAAATTCGCAGCGACCGCGATGCGCGCACTTTCCGCCCGCGCACCAGTGGCCCAGCCAGCGGCGACAACTGCAAACCCGAGAGCAAAGCAGAATCCCGATTTTCGGCAGTGTGCCATGGCAACCCGTAGCCGATATGTCCGAACAAACATATCGGACCATACCGCCAAGTGATCGGCGATGCAATCTGGTCCTCTAGAGGACTTATTCTGCGAGAAGTGCCCGCAGCGCATCGCTGTCGGCGGCAGTCGCTTTCTCGGTTTTCTGTTCCATGCGGCGGTAGCGCTTCAGAATTTCTTGGCCGAGCGCCGTTAGTTCTGCACCACCACGTCCGCTGCCGCCGCGTGTGGTCTCGATTAGCGGCTCCTTGAAATGCTCGTTCAAAGCTTCGGCGAGACGCCATGCGCGCTTGTAGCTCATGTTCATGGCACGGCCGGCGGCGGCGATGGAACCGGTCTCTAGGATGCCTTGCAGCAGATCGGCCTTGCCCGGGCCGATGGCGATGCCGGGGGCGAGGACAATGCGGAGCCGTGCACCCGGTGTAAGGTTTCCTGCTTTCATCCGTTTGGTCTCCAATCCTCACTACGCAGCAAATGCGTGAGTGCCGCGTGCGTCACGGCGAGATCACGCATGAAGCGTTTGCGTTGCAGGACCAGCGCATAGAACAGGGTCTTGGGACCGTGTTTGCGGATCAATCGCCAAGCTTCGCGCTTGGCGGAGGCGGCGCCTTCGTACTTTCTGAGCACATAAAGATGCCCCCAGATGATGTTCCATTCCTTACGCCAACGAATGCGTGTCGTCGGCGTCGTGCCCTGACTGACCAGATGTTTGCCGCGTGCCTCCGGCACGACGACGATGCGGTAGTCCGCTTCCGTGGCGCGGCGGCAGAACTCGAAATCATCGTGATAGAGAAAGATATTTTCGTCGAAACCACCCAAAACGTGCCATTTTGCCGTTCGTACCAGCCAGACCGCACCGGTCACGAACCAAGTGCAGAAAGGCCCTTCCGGCTCGGGGCGGATAGGAGACTGCGCCCACTCTCCAGGGCCGGAGACGGAGAGTTCGAAGCCACGGCGCGGGCTTTCAAGCAGCGGCGCCGCAATAACGCATTTGTCGCCGGCACCGAGCATTCCTTCCTGCAATTTGGCCAGCATTGTCGGCGGCAATACAGCGTCCGGGTTGAGGTGCAAGGCGAAGGGGGTCTCGACCAAGGCCATGGCCTGATTGACGGCGCGTCCGTAGCCCAGGTTGCGCGCGTTCCGGATCAAGGTAACCCCAGGAAAGTCGACGGCAATCCTCTCAGCCGAACCGTCGGTGCTCGCATTGTCGACGACGATGACGGCGGCTGCGTCTTTCAAGGGGGCAAGGCTGTCGGCGATGACCGCGCTCGAATTATAGCAAACGACGATCACGCTTGTTTCCGAAAGTGCCTTTTCGGCCGGCGTCATATCGTTCGAAGCCCCCTGGTGCGTATTCCGCTAGGTTAGAGCAAGTCCGCCCCGCAAAGTCCAGGTGTCCGCAGAATATACGCCGATAAGATGTTGCGTATCCGAGGGGTGCTGACCACAATCGCGCCATGATCGAGCAACCTACCACAACCCCGCCGGTCTGCCGCATTTGCGGCGGTGCGGCAGCGGATTCCTTCGACGCCAAAGAGATGATGTTCGGCACGCGTGAAGTCTTTAACTACTTCACGTGCGCAGACTGCGGCTGTGTTCAGATTACCGACATTCCGGACGATCTTGGCCCCTACTATCCCGACAATTACTACAGCTACGGCATCAACAAGAAACGCGTGCGGCCGTGGAAAAAGTTAGTCCGCAATGCGCGGTCGCGCTACGCCATCGAGCGAAAGGGTATCTGGGGGCCGCTGTTTTCGTGGCGTGACAAGGCGGATCCATTACTGATCATGTATGGCGATCTCGGCGTGAAACTGAGCGACCGGGTTTTAGATATCGGTGGTGGCGGCGGCGGTCATGTGTGGCTGATGCGCCAAGCAGGCTTTTCGAATGCGCTGGCGGTCGATCCGTTTCTGGCGGAAGATATGATCGTCAACGGCGAAACTTTGGCCGTGAAGGCGGATGTCTTCACTTATCAAGGTACTGCCGACTTCATCACCTTTCATCATTCCTATGAACACATGACCGATCCACTTGGGGTGCTGGCGCGGACCCGGGACCTGTTGGCCGACGACGGCCGCGTGCTGATCCGAGTGCCGACCGTGTCGTCAGAGGCGTGGGATGAATACGGTACTGACTGGGTCAGCATGGACCCGCCCAGACATTTGTTTCTGTTCTCTCACGACAGCCTCAACCGCGCAGCCATGCACTGTGGTTTCAAGGTCGAAAAGTTGTGGTGTGATTCCAACGCGTTCCAGTTCTGGGGCTCGGAACAGTATCGCCGGGATATGCCATTGGAAGACCCACGCTCCTATAGCAAAAACCCGGCGGCATCGATTTTCTCGGCAGACGATATCGCCGCCTTCGAGGCCCGGGCGCGCGAATTGAACGCCAGGATGCGGGGCGATAGCGTGTGCCTGCTGTTGAAAAAGGACATGTCGCAATGAAGGTGTTGGTAACGGGTGGCGCCGGCTTCATTGGCTCGGCGGTAGTACGGCACCTGGTGCTGGGCGAAGGCGTCGAGGTCGTCAACGTCGACAAGTTGACCTACGCCGGCAATTTGGATTCTCTCCGTCCCGTCACCGACGCAACCAGCTATACGTTCGAGCAGGCCGATATCTGTGATGAAGAAGAGATGTCCCGCGTGTTCGAGCAGCACGCACCGGATCTGGTGATGCATTTGGCCGCCGAGTCACATGTCGATCGTTCCATCGATACCCCGGACGCGTTCGTACAGACGAATGTCGTCGGCACGTGCACGCTTCTGCGCACGGCCTTGGCATACTGGTCCGCGTTACCGAAAAGCAAAGCCGACACCTTCCGCTTTCTGGGCGTTTCCACCGACGAAGTGTACGGCAGCCTGGGTGCGGAAGGATCGTTTTCGGAGGATAGCCCCTACAAACCGAACTCACCTTATGCCGCCAGCAAGGCCGCCGCCGATCATTTGGTACGCGCCTGGGGCAAGACCTACGGCCTGCCGGTCGTAACGTCGAACTGTTCCAACAACTATGGCCCTTATCAGTTCCCCGAAAAACTAATCCCGCTGATGGTTCTATCGGCGCTGGAGGGAAAACCGCTGCCGGTCTATGGCTCCGGCGAAAACATCCGGGACTGGTTGCACGTCGAGGATCATGCCCAGGCACTCTGGACCATCGCCACCAAGGGGCGGTTGGGCGAGACCTACATGGTGGGAGGGCGTTCAGAACTCAGCAATCTCGAGATCGTCAAAACGATCTGCACAATTCTGGATGAGAAACTGCCGGATGCCACCGCGCGCCCACACGCGAACCTAATCACGTTCGTCGAAGACCGGCCCGGGCACGATTTCCGCTACGCCGTCGATGACAAGAAAGTGCGGACCGAACTCGGCTGGGCACCGTCGCATGATCTCGCGGACGGGCTGGCAGCGACAGTCGCGTGGTATCTCGAAAATCAATGGTGGTGGGAGCGCATCCGCTCCGGCGTCTATCGCGGCGAACGGTTAGGCATCAGTCCGTCTCGCGGATGACTTTCTCCAGGTACTGGGCGTAGGCGTTGCCTTTGAGATCTTTTGCCAGTTGCTTAAATTCATCGAGCCCTATGAAACCTTTGCGGTAGGCAATCTCTTCCACGCATGAGATCTTCAATCCTTGGCGCTCTTCGAGGGTCTGTACGAAGCTTGCTGCCTGCAACAACGTTTGTGGCGTACCGGTATCAAGCCAGGCAAACCCCCGGCCCAAGCGTTCGACGCTGAGAGCGCCTTCTGCCAAGTACGTGTTGATGATGTCGACGATCTCCAATTCCCCACGTGCCGATGGTTTAACCTCGGCAGCAATATCGGATGCGCGTCCATCAAAGAAATAAAGACCCGTTACCGCCCAATTGGAAACCGGCTCTTTCGGCTTCTCAATGACTTCCAAAGGTTTGCCGTCGGCATCTATCCTAATGACGCCATAGCGTTCCGGCTCGGCAACCCAGTTGGCAAAGACTGTGGCGCCGGTCGTCCGCGCCGCAGCGCTATTCAGCATCTCCACCAAGCCGTGCCCGAAGAAAATATTGTCGCCCAAAATCATGGCGCAGGGCTCACCCGCAAGGAACTCGCGGCCAATCAGGTAAGCCTGCGCCAGTCCTTCCGGGCGCGGCTGCGCGGCGTAGCTAAGATTGACGCCGATGCGCCTGCCGTCACCGAGCAGCTTTTGGAACAGCGGCTGATCGTCCGGCGTGGTGATGATCAGGATGTCTTGGATACCCGCCAGCATCAGCACAGAGAGCGGATAGTGAATCATCGGTTTGTCGTAGACCGGCAACAACTGCTTGTTCACGACGGCGGTCATGGGATGCAATCGGCTGCCCGTGCCACCCGCCAGAATGATGCCCTTCATGGAGTCTCTCCGTTCACCAGTCAAAGCCGTCTTGCCGGTCAGACAAGCGCGGCCATTTCGTGTCACGCTCCGAGACCGTGACCGCCTCCGCGTCCAGCGGCCAGTCGATACCAAGGTCAGGATCATGCCAAAGGATGCCGTCACCGTGATCGGCGCTATAGGCACCAGCGATTTTATAGACCACCTCGGTTCCCTCGGCCAACGTGCAGAACCCGTGTGCACAGCCGACCGGTATACGCACCGCACGCCAGTTCTTGTCGGTTAGTTCCAAAGTGATATGTCGACCATATGTCGGCTGCTTCGGGCGCAGGTCTAGCACGACATCGAAGACGGCGCCTTTCTGCACGCGAACCAGTTTCGACTGTGCAAAAGGCGGGCGTTGGAAATGCAGGCCCCGCACAGTTCCTTTTTTGGTTGAGCGGGTGACAGCGTCCTGAATGTAGTCGTCGGCGATTCCTGCATCTTTGAAAACGGCGGCGTCATAGATATCCGCGAACAGGCCGCGCGCGTCGCCGAAAGGCTCGGCCTCGATCATGAAAACGCCCGCAAGTTCCGTCGGTTCGATCTTCATGCGTCTGCCTCGATCAGTTTTCGCAGGCCGTCGGCGAGTGATATCTCCGCACGCCAATTCGGCAACGTCGGCCCGTTCCAGAGCGCGGGCAGCGGCCGCGCCGGCGCGGGCCAGTCGCCCTTGGCCGTCTTGATCGGTTTGCCACCGACCTCTTCAGCCAGGGAAACGACCTCGCTGATGCGTAGGGGCTTGCCGCTGGTCACCGCATAGCTCTTTCCGTCGATATCGTGTTCGGCTCCGAGCAATTCAGCTGCGCGCCCAAAGGCAGCGGTAATGTCGTCGACATGCACGAGATCGAGCAGCGGATCATCGGCGGGAACGGGGAGAGTATCGCCGCTTTGCCGCGCTTTCAGGAGTGCCGGAATCAGTTTGCTGCGCCAATCACCGGGGCCGTAAGAATCGAACAGCACGAGCGTCACCGCGCGGATGCCGTGGACGATACGGTAATGATCCAAGACGCCGGTAAACGCCTGTTTGGCGGCAGCATAGAGATTGTAGGGTTTTGGACCGTCGCCGCCGTCGTACTGAAAGTAGCTGCCGGTATTGACGACGATTTTGCAGCCCGCCGCCACCGCCGCGTCGAGTACCTGCACTCCGAACGAAAAATTGTCCCGAATCAGGCCATCGACATCCGCCGCCGTATGGTTTTTCAGATACTTTCCGGCGAGATGAAAAACGGCGCCTGGAGCGACTTCGGCGACAATGTCGTTGAGGCTCGTCGCTTCGCCCGAATGGCGATGAAGCCTGAGGCTTCCGTCCATCTTGCCGAGCAGTGCCGTGTTCGTCGCCGGGCGAATGATGGCATGCACCTCGACACCGTTCTGCGCCAGTCGGGCCGCGAGTGCGCGGCCGACAAAACTGGTGGCGCCGGTGACGAGGGCCGTCTTCATGGCGAAATCACGCGGATTTCGGGGATCGCGGTTGCAACCTGCCCGCCCCATTCGGCGATGTAGGAAAGCCGCTTCGTCAGCTCCGGCGCGAAATTCCACGCTAGGATAACCACAAGGTCCGGCTTTTCGTGCTTCAGCACGTCTTCCGGCACAACGGGGATATGACTGCCGGGTAGGAAACGCCCTTGCTTGACCGGTGTGTCGTCGACGACGAAGTCGATGGTCTCGAACCCGACTCCACAATAATTTAAGAATGTGTTGCCCTTGGCGGCGGCGCCGAAGGCGGCGATCTTCTTGCCGTCGGCTTTCTCGCGCTGAACAAGGTCCAGGAAATCGTCGCGAATCTTGTTCACCTTGGCTTGGAAGCTCTCATAAAGGCCTTTGCTGTCCAGCCCCATGCGGGACTCGGCTTCAAGCACGCCGGTTACGGCGGCGCTGGCCGGCCGGCCCGCTCCCGCGCGCTGGCCAAACACGCGGAGGGATCCGCCATGTGTCGGCAGTTCCTCGACATCGAACACGTCGAGGCCCTGTGTCTCGAAGATACGGCTGACCGCACCCAATGACAGGTACGAATAATGCTCGTCATAGATTGTGTCGAACTGAGTGTACTCCAAGAGACGCGCCAGGTGCGGAAACTCGAGCGTGATGACGCCGTCCGGCGACACCATTTCGCGCAGGCCGGCTACGAAGCTATTTATATCCGGCACATGTGCCAGGACGTTGTTGCCGAGAACGAGATCCGCGTGACCGCGCTCGGCGGCCAATTGCTTCGCGAGGTCGGCACCGAAAAAGTCGACGATGGTCTCGACGCCATGCCGCTTGGCGCGCTCGGCGCAGTTCTCCGCCGGGTCAACACCAAGGCACGGCACCCCGTTCGCCACAAAGTTTCTCAGCAAGTAACCGTCGTTGGAAGCGACTTCTACGACGAACGAGTCTTTGTTAAGGCCGAAGCGCTCCGAGACCATTTCGACATAGCGTTTGGCGTGATACATCCAACTTCCCGAGTAAGACGAATAATAGGCGTAGTCCGATCGAAACATGGTTTCGGGGCGGCGGAAGTCGGCAAGCTGCGCCAGATAGCAATTTCCACAGACGTATACTCTGAGCGGGAACATAGGTTCTTCGACACCGTTCTCGATGGCGCTGAGTTCCACTGCCGATGGCAGTTTGTTGGCGGACGGCTGTTTGCCAAGGTCAACGAGCAGCAGGTCCGTTTCGGTATCGCAGTGGCGGCAATGCATAAGAAGAAATCTGATCCGGTTGAATGGCGTCTTATATCAAACCCGGTCCGGGCAAGACAGCAGCAATGCCGCTATACGATCTCAGGATTTCGGCGCGTTGGCACGACCGCCGCGCCGCCAGCGGACGATCTCGGTCGTCGCGTACAGCCCGGCGGCGCTGTAGGGCTCGTCGGCAAGGAATTTCTCCGCCGCTTCCCGGTCATCGACCTCGATGAAGAACGCGGCGCCATTCCAAACGCCCTCATCCGTCAGCAGCGCGCCCCGACAGGCGAACAGGTTCGCGTGTTCGGTGCAGTATTCTTCGTGCCTTAGCTGCAGGCCCGAATGTTTTCCCATGGCCCCCGGTGCAGCCGTGCAATAGACGCAAAAGCCCGTCTTGTCGGGGCGCTGTTCGATCTCGAACTGGGTCTTGTCCAACGCCGATTGGAAACGGGTTAGGATCAGTTTTTTAAACAGACCGGCCGCAGCGTAAGGCTCGTCATAGGCCATCACTTTCGCGTCGTCGAAGCCGTCCAACTCGGCGATATGGATACTGCCGAGCGGTGTTTTGCCGTCCCCGGGATCCAACACCGGCCCGCGTGCGATCAGGCGGTCTTCGTAATTGTCCCAAAACGCCCAGTGCGTTTCGTTGATCGCGGCGCGCCTTTCCAGGATGTCGGGCTTGTTGATGCCCCAAGTCAGAAATTGCATACGAGCGTTCCTCCGGGCTTATTTGTCTTTCTCTTTTTCTTCGATTGTCGGTTCATCGACAAAGTCTGCTCGCTCACCTTCGGGCGCCTGAAACAGCGAGGCCTTTGGGCGCTTCTCGCCGGACATCATAGGTTCGTGGAGTTGCACATGCGCCGACGGCGCATTGCCCTGCCCATCGACACCGAAATAGATCGTGCGGTGCGGGAACGGGATTTCGATACCCTCTGCATCGAATCGGTTCTTGAGGAGACGATTAAAGGCCCGTTGCACGCCCAGTTGTTTGCCCGGCAATACCTTGAAGCGAGCGCGGATGATGACGGCGGAATCGTCGAAACTCTGCACGCCCATGATCTCGATATTCTCGGTAATCATCGAAGCGAAATTTTCGTCCCGCTGCATATCGGCACCAACTTCGCGGATCACGTTCATGCAGTGATCCACGTCCTCGCGGTAGGCAATGCCGATGTCGAAGAACGCGAACGAGAAATCCTTGCTGCGGTTGGTGGTCGACGTGACTTCGCTGAACGGGATCCGATGTACGTCGCCTTGCAGATCGCGCAATTGGATCGAACGCAGCGACATCGATTCCACTTTACCCCGATAGCCCCCCAAAACGACTAGGTCGCCTACACCGACAGAATCTTCGATCAGGATAAACAGCCCGGTGATGACGTCCTTGACGAAGGTCTGCGCGCCGAATCCGACGGCGAGACCAATGATCCCCGCGCCCGCGATCAACGGCGCGATATCAACGCCGAGTTCCGAGAGCACAGTCAGCGTCACCAGGATCGCCAGCGTGATCAGGACGGCGGTGCGTAGCAGCGGCAGCAAGGTAAGAGCGCGCTGCCCACCGGCGGTGGGCGTCCCGTCTTTCCCGCCCAAAACCAGATACCGTTCGATTGCGAAGCTGATCATTTCCCATACCAGAAGGGCTACCACGACGATGACGACGATATTCATGATGCTCTTTGCGATGATCGCACCCGTTGGGGTCGCGATCCAACCGATTGCATCGATGCCCCAAAGCCTCAGGACCGTAAGTAGCGCTGCGGCGAATAAAACACCACGGACGGTGGCGATGAGAACCGGCAGATAGCGGTTAGCCCGCGCTTCGAGGCCTGGAAAGCGTGCGTTCTGTTCGGCGCTGACCGAGAACACCTTGCGCAGCCCTTTTTTGACCGCCAAGGAAAGCGTGAAGGCGGCGACGATCACGACGAGGCTGAATAACGTTGAACGCAACACAAAGTCGAAGCCGCCCGGCACTTCCAGCGCCCAAACGCCGAAGATAGCTATTACATACAGAATGGCGATCAGATGCCAGATATCGGCGAGGCGATGGCGCAACTGGCTGACAATCGGACCAGCGCCGCCACGGATCTGGTCAGCGACATCCGTTCGCACCTGCATGATCAGCAAAACCAACATGGCGGCCGTCACGGACCCGATCAACTTTGCCAAGACCGTGTGGACTGCCTCGGAAATGCCAAGTGCCGGCAACGCGCCGACGAGGAAATAGCCATAGGCTAGGAAATAGACAAGGCGGCGAATCCAGATAAACGTGTAGTTGGCGCTCTCGTCACTCAGAGGCACCAGTCGCAACCCGGCGACCCGTGGCGCCAGACACATGTTCGAAAGTGTCAATACGATCCGTGCAAGCACACTGGCGTTGATAAGCGCGAGTGCCAGCACACGTCCGCCCTGCACCGGTGCGACCAAGGCCATCGTCACATAAGCCCCGGCGAGAAATGATGCGACGGCGACCAAGTCGAGAACGGCGCGAACGAAAGGAAAGAACAGGCGCATCGACCACCCATCGGGCTCCTGGTTCTCGATTGATGCACGAGTACGACTTAACAGCCGGTGCGCAATTCGCTCGGCGACGATCCCCGCGATAAAAATAAGCAAGAGTTGGCCAGCCAGCAGAAGCCAGCGATTGCGTTTCTCCGCATCCGATAGGAAGGCCATCGCCGAAGAAGCTAGTTCGGGAACGCTGCTGATATCGCGTGCCATAGCCGCGAGCCGTTGACCGAACGCGTCCATCTTGACCGATACGGTCTCGATCATGACCTCGCCGAGAGATGGGTCGGTTTCGGGTGCAGTGGCCTTCTTGGCCGCGATGAACGCTTCCAATTGCGAGATGAAGGCCTCGCGTTTGTCTTGGTCCTTTAAGGTGTCCAGTAACTGCTCGGCATCGCCCAAGGCAGCCGCCTCGCCCGCTGCGGGCGCCTGTGCCAAGCTCGGCATGGCCAAGGACAAAACGAACAGTGTAAGGAGCAGACACAGGTGAAGCCTCTTCATGAGCGTATTCTATGTCGCCGATGTTGCATCCGACAACTAACACCTCCGCCGGGAACAAACGCCCTTGCCATGAGACCGGTCCAAGGCCTGACATAAATAAACGCCAGCAGAAGCTACAAGAACCTGTACAAAAAAATTCTCAAGCTAAGGCTTGGCCTCTAGATCCGTGATTAAGTGATCTCAGCACCAGTTTTCTCTTTGACCTCATCGAAGCTCACGCCCGGGGCAAGTTCCGACACCTCGAAGCCATCTACCGTCACATCGACGACGGCGAGATCCGTAAAGATCCGTGAGACGACGCCGAGACCCGTCAGCGGATAGCTGCAACGCTCAACGAGCTTCGGCTCGCCCGTCTTCGTGGTGTGCTGCGTGATGACAAAGATCGTACGCACGCCGGCGACGAGGTCCATAGCGCCACCGACAGCCGGTATGGCATCTTCGGCGCCCGTCGACCAATTGGCCAGATCACCGTTCTCAGCGACTTGCATCGCACCTAAGATGCAATAGTCGATATGGCCGCCGCGGATCATCGCAAAACTATCTGCGTGGTGGAAAAGGCTGGCACCCGGCAGCATCGTTACCGCTTTCTTCCCTGCATTGATAAGATCCGGATCACGAGGCCCGTCATCCGGCGCCGGTCCCATGCCAAGCAAACCATTCTCAGTGTGGTAAATCACTTCGCGGTCATCGGGAACGAAGTTCGCCACGAGTTCCGGAATACCAATTCCGAGGTTAACGTATGACCCATCGGCAATGTCCTGCGCGACGCGGGCCGCCATTTGATCTCTTGTCCAGCCGTGCGTCATGGGTAACGGCGCCCCTCTTTGATAAGATCGTCTTCGTTTGCGGGATTTGCCACTTCGACGACGCGATCCACGAAAATGCCAGGCGTTACCACATGCTCAGGGTCAATCGCGCCAGGCGCGACGATCCTGCGTGCTTGAACAATGGCCGTCGCCGCCGCCATGCACATGATCGGGCCGAAATTTCGTGCCGTCTTGTTATACGTAAGGTTTCCCTTGGAATCGGCCGTGTCGCACTTCACCAACGCGTACTCGGCCTTCAAGGCGGTTTCCATTACATACGTACGCCCATCGAAGGTGCGCGTTTCCTTACCATCGGCAAGCGGCGTGCCGGCTGCGGTCGGCGTAAAGAATGCCGGGATACCGGCGCCGCCGGCGCGAATTCGCTCCCCCAACGTACCCTGCGGCACGAGTTCCAGCGCGATCTCTCCCGCGCGGTAGAGTTCTGGAAACACCTTCGACTGGCTCGAACGAGGATAGGAACAAACAACCTTGGCAACCCGCCGATTTGCGATCAGCGCGGCAAGAGCCACCTCTCCGTTCCCAGTGTTGTTGCTGATCACCGTCAGGTCTTTGGCACCCTGATCGATCAGCGCATGGATCAACTCAACCGGGCTTCCCGCGGGGCCGAACCCGCTGATCATAACGGTCGCACCATCGGGAATATCCGCGACTGCCTCCTGAAGTGAAGCAATAGTCCTATCGATCATAAAATCTAACCAGTATCCTAAATCACACCGCGCACTTCATCCGATGCCAAGAAAAGCACCGCGTTGCAGTATCCCGGCCATCCCCCCTTAAGCCAAGCGGAATGCACTCAGCCGGCACTTGGCAAAAGCAGGGCCATTTATATCATTTCCCCGGCGGTCTCAGAGACTCGATACGCAATAAATGACGGGATACAAGAAACACCTAAAAAATCGATTTTATTAGAAAATGACCCTAAACCCGTATAGATTCTAAAAATGACGATTTCCTTGCCTTTGCTCTCAAAGTTGCAAATAGACCCTTGCAAAGTGGTCTTATACGCAAATATCGATTTCTTTATTACGTCTAGCTGAAAAGATTAAGCATGCCGAAATCGACTTCGCTGACTTCCCAGGCCTATGACGCCGTCCGTCAATTGGTGTTGTCTGGACAGATCGCGCCGGGCGGAAAAATCAAGATTGATGAACTGCGCGAACAGCTCGATATCGGCGCAAGCCCGGTCCGAGAAGCGCTTAGCCTTTTGTCATCAGAAGGGTTGATTGAACGTGTTGAGCAGCGTGGGTTTCGCGCGGCGCGGGTCAGCGCAGAGGACTTCAAGGAGTTGCTCAAGACCCGTTGCTGGGCGGAAGAACGGGCACTAAGGGAAGCGATCAAGTATGGAAATTCGGCTTGGCAGGAACAGATCGTACTAACAGAGTATCGTCTATCGAACACGACCCGAGCGCCCCATTCGGAAGACAAAGGCGACGGCTGGGAAGACGTCCATCAGGATTTTCACAAAGCCCTTATCGCGGCATGCCCGTCGAACTATCTGCTGCAATTCTGCAACCAGCTATACGATATGAATGTACGGTACCGGAATATCGCGAGCTTGATTGCTTACCCAAGCCGAAATGTCGAAAACGAGCACAAGGAAATCGCTAAGCAGACGCTCGACAGGAACGCCGACAAAGCCGTTGAGGCGTTGATTGCGCACTACGATCGAACGGGAAACTATTTGCTAAAAAAGATGTCCGAAATTTAAGAATGACGATTGCCGGCTACTTGTCTGCGAGAACGAAGTCGAAATTCAGTGTCGTAAAATCATCAGCCAGATTATCACGTGCTTGTAGATCATCCGCCAATGCACTTGCATCGCCGGCAGGTTCGTAGGTCGTCACCAGGTCCTCACGAACACCAAACACCGCGTCGCTGTCCAAATAAGGATCATCATCCGGGAAGACTTCCGTGACCAATGAACGGAACCCGTCCGCCTGAATAATGAAATGCAGATGAGACGGACGCCATGCATCGCGTCCGGTTGCACGCAGCAACTCGCCTACAGGGCCGTCCGTCGGCACCATGTAAGGTGCAGGGCGAACGGTCGTGAAGGCGTACCGACCATTGTCATCACTAGTCATACTCGCCCGTAAGTTAAACTCGGACTGCACATTGTCCTGGTTAGAATAAAGTCCGTTGTCGGCTGTCTGCCATATTTCAATGTTCGCATTGGCAATCGACTTCCCGCGGAGGTCCTTAACGTAACCCTGAACCACGACCTGTGGGCCTGGGTTGTCACGAATAAGGTCGCCGCCGACCGGCAGCGGAGGTGAGCCAAGGATGTGAAACGGGCCAAGAACGCTCGACGACGTCGCGCCGTCTGGCGAGTTCACCATATCGACCAAAGATGAGATGCCCAGGACATCCGAGAACAAAACAAACTCGTTACGTTCTGCGTCTGTGATCTCGCCCGCCTTGGTCAGAAGTTCGATCCCCTTGCGCCATTCGTCATGTGTCAAACCGGTCTCTTTGACGAAAGCATGCAAATGCTTCGACAGGCTTTGGAGAATTTCTCTCAGACGCGGGTCCGTATCTTCACCGCAATAGTCCATGAATGCCTGCGTGATGCTGTCAGCGGTTACGTTGCGCATGAAGGCTCTCCTCTACCTGACCAAGACCGTCGATAATTCGGGAAAACGAATCAGCACGACGAGAACAATAAGCATGATACCCGCGAACGGGAGGGCCCCCAGGAACACATCTTTCAAAGCAATCCTGGGGTCATCGATGATGCTTTTGATAACGAAACACGAAAGTCCGAGCGGCGGCGTCAAAAGCCCGATTTCCGCGCCGACCACGGTAATGATGCCAAACCAAACGAGATCAATTCCCATGGGTTCGATGATCGGCAGGAAGAGCGGCACGACGATCAGAATGATCGACGCCGTGTCCAACAGCGTCCCCAAGAACAACATCATGAGGACGAACAACACCATGAGCGTCGCGAAGCTAACATCCCAGGCCACAAGGATGTCAGACAGTGCATTCGGTAGCCCCGCAATACCGAGCATTCGGCTATAGATCGAAGCCGCCGTGATCAAGAACAGGATGTTCGCGGTAATGTGGCCCGTTTCCAGCAAGGTCGCCCAGAATGACTTCAGGTCCATCTCTTTGCGGGCGGCGGCATAAATAAGGCCGATCGTGGCACCGGCCGCACCGGCTTCGACCGGCGTGAGCCATCCTGTATAGATGCCGCCGAGGACAATACAGACAAGCGAGAGAAGAGGTGCCGACAACCGGAGAATTTGTCCGACACTCAATCTTTCAATCGACGCACTGCCGCTGTCCGCACCGACGAACCCCGGCGTAAACCGCGCCATCAACAAGATGGACAGGATATAGGCAAAGGCGAGCAATAATCCCGGGATGACCCCGGCCAGGAACATTTGCCCAACGGACTGTTCCGCGACGATTGCGTAAATGATCAACATGGCGCTGGGCGGAATAATCATCCCCAGAACGGAAGAGCCGGCGACGACGCCGACCGCGAAGCGCGGGTTGTAACGTAACGCCAGCATCTCAGGCACGGCGACTTTGGTGAATACCGATGCAGACGCGATCGAGGAGCCGGTCACAGCTGCGAACGCCGCGTTGGCGCCGACTGTCGCCATGCCGACGCCGCCGGAGATCCGATGGAAAATACTGTTCATCACCAAATAGATGTCGCGGCCCATTCCGGCTTTCGATACGACGAGCCCCATGAAGGTGAACAGCGGCACGGTAGCAAACGCATACTCTGTAACGCTGTCACTCATCGCGATCTTCAACAGAGCGATTGGTAATTGGAAATTATCGTTTAGCAGCCATATCGAAACGAACGAGACGACCCCCAAGGCGATGGGGATGTATACGCCGACATAAACCAAGGCAACGATTGCCAAGACCGAAAGTAGACCGATGATGAGCGGAGAAATGGGAACAGCTCCTAAACGGTTGGAAGGTCGGGGCGCCTTTTGCCGGCGACCGCCTTACAAAGAAATATCAGCGCCGCCAGCGCGGCCGAGAAACAGACCGTCAGCTTCAGCGGCCATAGTGGCGCCGTAAATACGCCTGGAATACCGAAGTAATCCTGGCTTTCCCAAACCTCGACGAAGACCGGCCACATTGCATATGCAACGAGGACCATAAAAATGCAGGCCGTCAGATCGATCCCGCGCGAAATCGTTTTGGCAATCCAGGGCTGACGTTTTGCCAATAGGCTCAAGAAGCCGTCAGAGCGAGTTAACTTGTTACAGCGGATAACGTCCGGCAGTTGCAAGAAAACGATCAGCACCATGCAGAACTGAACGATCTCGTAAGTTCCGTTAATCGGCGCATTGAATACCCCGCGCCCGATGACGTCCGCGTCAACGGCAAGCACCAGAAACATGACAACCATCGTTCCAACGGCATTTGCCGAGGCCGCAACAAAAGAAAGCAGCCGCGCGACGACCTGCGCCGCGCGGATAGGAAAGGCAAATAGCCCCGAGCTGCTTTTCTCCAGGGACAACGAGAGAACGCCTAGGCGGACCAATCGCGGGCAGGAGTTTCCCCGGCCGCTTTCAGTTTGGCGACATATGCTTTGAGCATTTTTGAGCCGTTCTTGCCCTTGTCGTCCAAGCCCTTGGACCATTCAGCCGCGATGTTCGGCATGGCGTTTGCCCAAGCTGTCCGGTCGGCTTGGCTTAGATCAATGATCTTTCCGCCTTGTTCGACGAACGCTTTCTCAGCGTCACCGGCGCGCCGCATGGCTTCGTTCGCCAAGCGGTCACGATATGCCGTCGCCGATTCTTTAAGGACCTTTTGAACTTCTGGCGTCAGCTTCTTCCAGAACGCTGCGTTCACCGTCACGGTCTTGGTATTCACGGCACCCAGATTGGCGCGCAGCATATAAGGGGCCACCGATGCGATGCCGAACGTCTTCGCAGCCTCGACCCAGAGCATCGCACCATCCGTGACACCGGTCTGAACCATGTTATAAAAGTCCGTCAGACCGCCACGAACTCCGGCGGCATCTTTAATGCCTTCGAGATAACGGAGATTATAACCGGCGCCTGCAATCTTGAGCCCTTCAAGACCCTTGAGGCCACCCGGGTTGTTTTTGCAGAAGACCTGATAGGAGTCCAAGACAACACCGGTCGTGAGATAAACCTGATTTTCGGCGGCGAACTCATCGCGCATATCCGGAAACTCGTTGGCGATTTCATCGACTGCCTTTGAGACCACGCGCGCGTCCGACGAGATAAACGGCGTCACCGCAGAAAGAGCCTGGCTCGGCAATTTCGAGGAGTGGAAAATCGTCGTCACGACGCCGATCTGACCCAAACCCAACTTCATCCCTTCCAAGACACCTTTCGGCTTTACGATTGAGCCACCATAGGATTCCTGCCAATCGAACGGTTCCGCACCGATAGCCTTCAGGCGTTTATTGACTTCGGGAATGAAGAACGTGGAGAACTCCTTCACCCACATTGCCTTGGCGGGGTAGCCATCAATCGCCGTCACCCGCATGCCGGCGGCGGATATTTTGGGGAACCCGATCGCGGTGCCAGCCACGGCGACGGCGCCCGTTTTGAGGAGTGTACGTCGAGAAATGTTGAAGCTCATTTTTGCCTCCCTTGCTGATGCTTTTTCAATTTCGATTGCAGCGCGTTGTAGGTCCGCGCCTTGGGTTTCAAGCAAACGAACAAACGTCTTCGAATGCGAACCGAGGTAGTTTCTGGAACAGCGCCGTTTCGTCCGCGTATCCTAAGTTCAGAAGGAAATTCGAACGCAGCGTAGTGCCGTTAAAAAACTCTTTGTCGACGACTTCATTGCTGAAGCCCGACATCGGGCCGGTGTCCAGTCCGACGGCCCGTGCGGCAATCATGAACCACGCGCCCTGCAACGTGGCATTCCGATAAGCCGTGTCCTCGACGTAGGCGTTTTTACCGTCGAAAAGAGGCTTACGGTCCTCATGCGGAAACAGGAAGTCGAGCCGGTGCCAAAAGGCGAGGTCATGCGCAACGATGACGGTGACGGGCGCGCCGATCATCTTCGGCACGTTTTTCGGCTTCATGGCCTTTGCGAGCTTCGCCTTCCCTTCTTCGGACGAGACAAAGACGAACCTCGCCGGACAGGAGTTCATGCTCGTCGGTCCTTGCGCGGCGATTTCATAGACCTCACGCAAAAGCGCTTCCGGGACAGGCTTGTCGGTCCACGCGTAGTGCGACCTGGCACCCGTTAGAATGAGATCCAACGCCTCTTTGGATAGCTTCGACATCTGCGCACGCGCATCACGGACCTGCTGCTGCGCCTTCTGACGCAGTTCAGACAAATCTTCTTCAGATAGGTCTTGCGCCATCTCTACTCTCACTTCGCCAAGGAACTTTCTGCGACAATCGGGTTCCTGCAAATGCCGATTCCTTCGATTTCAACCTCCACCACGTCGCCCTCTTTCATCCAAACGGAGGGCTTACGGGCATGGCCAACCCCCGGCGGTGTCCCAAAGGCGATGTGATCCCCGGGGTTAAGCGTCATGATTTCGGACACAGTCGCGATCGTATGGGCAACCGGGAAAATCATGTCAGCCGTTGTCGAGCTTTGCATGACTTGTCCGTTCAGACGGGTTTCGATCTTGAGGCCGTTCGCGCCGGCGGGCAGATCATCGGTCGTCACAACTGCCGGCCCGATGGCTCCGGTTTGATCGAAGTTCTTACCCGCGGTCCACTGCGGCGTTTTTCTTTGATACGCGCGGATGGACGCATCGTTGAAGGTCGTGTAGCCGAACACGTGCTCGAGCGCGGTAGCTTCCGGGATGTGGCGGCCGCCTTTGCCGATTATGACCATCAGTTCCGCTTCCCAGTCGAGGGTCTCGGACGCGTTCGGCAGAATGATCGGCGCCTCCGGCGCGACCAATGAACTGTTCACACGTAAGAACAAGGCAGGATAGTCGGGTATGTCATATCCGCCTTCTTTGGCGTGCTCGACATAGTTCAAGCCGAGGCAGACAACCTTACCGGGGGCCGCCACGGGCAAAGACGGCACGATCTCGCTGATAGGTACTTGCTTGCCGCTCTGCGCCCAGTTCCGCACTTTATCCGGTTCCGACATCCAGATCGGAATCAGCAACGATAAGTCATGTCCGACTTCGGCGTTCACGCTGCTGATATCAACGGCGTGCTCGCCGTGAACGGCGAAGACAGACGAGTTTGAATTTTCGGTTTTATGGTGACCAACAACGAACTTCATAGATTAGCTCCCTTATCACGGCGCTATTCTACGAAATTATAACCGATCAACAACAAAAAAATCGATTTTTTATGTTTTACCGATATTGCAAGCTTCGACGTGGATTTCCCTCGCTAACCGATATCGACACGCTGGCCCCCGAGGCCGAAGGTCACTTGTAACCCACCTTCATTGATCAACCACCGCCGAACGGAGAATTCGCGGATGCCCGCTTGGTGCGCAGGATCCGCTTCCATCAGCGCAACAGCTTCTGCTAGGTCGTCCGTCTTCAATACTAGGAGGCCTCCGCCTACGTTCTCGCCGGCGTCATCGGATAACGGTCCTGCGAACATCAACGCTCCGGATTTTTCCAGGCTCCCAATATAAGCTAGGTGCTCTTTCAAGACAGCCGGGGTCATTTCACGACCAGAGACTAAAAGCGACGTCACGACATAACACTCGAACGCGAGTGCGCCACGCGACTTTGCGACATGCTTGTACTCGTCCCAGTTCATGGACGTTCCTCCTAAGATACGGCGTGATACTTAATGTTGTTTGCCTGACAAACTAGAGTCCTGCCACCCAGCGTCCGGTTCCGAAGGCTCTGAAATCAGACCCACGCTTTTGATCGCTTCGATCGCGCAGTACTCGTCCTTCTCTGACGTATCTCCGCTAATGCCGATTGCGCCAATTGTCGTACCGTCTGGCGTTTCGATGAGTACCCCACCGGGAACAGGCACAAAGCGCCCGTCCGATACCGAGGCTAATGCAGCTTGAAACGCCGTCCTGCTGGCTAGGCGATCACGAATAAGGCGGCTTGAGAAACCCATCCCCAGAGCGCCCCAAGCCTTCCCGAAGGCGACGTCATACCGCATCACCCCGGAACCGTCTTCCGATTGCATGGCGACGAGTTTCCCGCCCGCATCGATCGCCACAACGGTCAATGGAAGCATCCCTGCTTCACGCCCAATGCGTATCGCTTCCGTCACAATTTGATTGGCCGTTTCCAGTTTAAGAGACGTTTGAAGTCGCATGGGATTCCCTTGAGTTAGATAAAAATTAAGCCAGAAAATGAGCAGCGCTCACATGAACGCAGACTTCCGATATGAAAATCAATGGCTATGCCGTCAATGTACGCGACACCGCCAATATCTCGATTTTATTTATTTTAATCGATTTTTTTACTAGGATGTCAAGCTTGGCAGGGCGCGGGTTTGTCTTCAGAGCGCGCGGCGAAGCGCGCCGCATATATCTATAAAGCGTTCAGAAACGGCGGGATTTCACCGAGCCCCAGAATAAATAGTCTAAAATATTTGCTACGCACAACTTCGCCGGCCAATCACTTAAAGATGGCATTCCAGCTTTAAGTGAACTTCCGTTGTCCGTGTTATGTCTCTTGGCATAATCATCATGGCTCTATTACGCACTCCAAAATCATTCTCGCCAGCATTTTAGGAAACTGATTTCCTATTACTTGCTTGCGAAGTCTGGAGAGCCCCTATTTCCTTTTTATGCTGGGCGTCGTGTGACAGTATACGTCTATATAGAATACGTCGTTTTGCACGAGGCGTTTCTATCGCGATTGTCGCCGCCGACGGCGAAGGACAATCCAGTCGTAAAAATTCTTCAAATAAGACTTGTTACCGCTTCACCCTGCCTTGGCATGAAGCGTCGCATCCATGCAGTCGACTATGTCAAAGTACAGGAGTCAGCTATCCATATTCGCATCGGTTTTGAAATCATCGTCGAATGTTCCCACCCGACGCCCATGCTCTTGGCGTTGTGGCCACATCAATCGGTTTTGCCGAGGATTGTTGGGGCGAGCGATATCAGGTTCGAGCCTGAACTGGCCATCCAAGTTTATGAGGATATGTTCGGAAATACTTGCGGCCGAGCCCAAATACCGCCGGGGAGAACCTGTCTCTGGTCAGATTGTATCGTCAAGGACGACGGAACCAGCGACGAGTACAATTGGAATGCCAGACAGCACGAGATTGCGGATCTTCCCCCTGAGACGCTTACGTATTTAATCGCAAGCCGGTTTTGCGAGAGTGACGAATTGTCGGCACAGGCGTGGCAACTCTTCGGCAATACGCCGCTGGGATGGGCGCGCGTTCAGGCTATCGCCAATTGGGTGCACAACCACGTCAAATTTGGATACGAGTTCGGCCGAGCGACTAAAACAGCAGTCGACGTTTTCAACGAAGGGACCGGCGTATGCAGGGATTACGCGCATCTTTTCATTGCGCTTTGCCGGGCGATGAATATCCCCGCTCGCTATGCAAGCGGTTACCTCAGTGATATCGGCTTCATTCCGGATGGCCCGGGGGACTTCTGCGCTTGGAGTGAGGTCTTTCTGGAAGGGCGCTGGTATGCGTTCGATGCACGGCACAATGAACCGCATATCGGTCGAATCCTCATGGTGCGCGGGCGCGATGCCGCCGATGTGGCGATGATGACGACTTTTGGCGATTACTCTTTGGCGCACCTGAAGGTCTGGACAGAAGAAATCTATCCCGTTGTGCAGGAAAGCGCCTTTGAAGAACTTCTACAGACTCGGCCGACGACGGAGGCATTGACCATCGATCAGTCATCCGGCCGATTGAACTATATCATCCCTCTGGAAGTTCCAGTTTCTATATAAATGTCCACGTCGAATCCATAACAAGTAAATAGTTAGAGGCAAAATCACGCGCCTTTAATTATTTAAAGCCATTCATTTTATAAATAATTTTTATTTATTTTGACAAAAAATACTTATTCGTTATAATTATAAATATGGATGAAATATTTATATAAATATATTTTTTCTTTTTTGTCGCTGCCGATTTCTTGGATAGCGCTTTATTCGCCTCGAAAATACGGTCGGCGACGCCAATCTGAAAACATGAAGGTTTAGGTCATTATGATCGACCATAGATTGTCGGCGACGCCGTTCGCGCCCTGGGTCGCAAGCGAAAGACCGCCGAAAAAGCGTCCCGCGAAGAAAACCGTGCCTCTGAAATCGATATCTGCACCGGCTGTGACAATCCTCGGTTTGGCCGGAGAACTCAGCAATTCCCTGCTGCGAAACCGCATCAAACACGCGCGGGTCGACAAGAAAGACTAAGAGATCGTCTCGGCGGACATGTCGCTACTTGCCTATTGCCGCCCGTTACGGCCCGCCGATCACCGCATTCGTTCCGCCAATCATTTATATGAACTGGAATATGAAAATGTCATTTAAATCCTTCTCGACAGCGCAAAAACCGTCCAAGAGCATACCCAATAAGGATTCCGTCAAGGAGCCCGCACCGTCCGATAAAGCGGCAGAAGCCGGCGGCGCGAAAACACCGCCAAAGGCGGAAAGCTGACTTCCGTGCTCCCGTGTCTTGCCATATCGAAGCCCATGGCCGCGATGAAGACGAAGACAAAGGAGATGCGAAATGCTGACGCGTACGATTGAGAAGACGGTTACGTTCGAAAAGCCATTCGTTCTTGGTGAACTCAACGAACGGTTTCCGGCCGGCGACTATGTCGTGGAGACCGATGAGGAACTCATACAAGGGCTCTCATTCAAGGCCTATCAACGTGTGTTGACCGTATTTCACATACCCGCGAAACCGGGTAGGGGAGGCATGGGAAGGGCAATGACGATAGATCCGAACGATCTGGACGCCGCCTTGAAGCGTGATACTGCCGTCGAGCCGGTATCAGCCGACGACCGTGCTGAGCGACCGGCCAAGTAACGCGCCGGGGCCGAAGGAATGGAATTCACCAAGCCGCGCCGATAAGGATCGCGCCCCGCCACTGCGAACACGTTCGCAGACTTCCCACATACGCACACAAAACGGCCTGCCGTTTAATGTGTTTCACAATTAATACTGAAAAGAGAAAAGAATGCCTTCCAACAATGGAACCGACGGCCCCTGGGGCGGGCAAGGCCCTAGGCCGCCGGACATGGAGCAAATCATCAGAGATTTACAGGCGCGCATCCGCCGTCTCATGCCAAGCGGCGGGTCGTTTGGCGGGCTCATCCTTGTCGCGATCCTGCTGGCCGGCATGATTGCATGGACGTCGTATTATACCGTCCCAAGTGATTCCGTCGCCGTCGTGCAGCGGTTCGGCAAGTACGTCAATGAGGTCCCACCGGGACTTCACTTCAAGATCCCGCTCGGTGTCGATGCCGCGACGACCGTCCCCGTTAAACGCCAATTGAAGCAGGAGTTCGGCTTTGCAACGCCGGGCGCTTCAGATGCGTTTCAACGACCGCGCGATCGCGATGCTAGGCGCGAGACGGAGATGGTGACCGGTGATTTGAACGCGGCGCTGGTTGAATGGGTGATCCAGTATAGGATCTCGGACCCCGTCAAATTCCTGTTCGAGGTGCGTGAGCCGAGCGAAACGCTCCGCTACGTATCTGAGTCCGTCATGCGCGAAGTCGTCGGCGAT
Organism: Rhodospirillales bacterium; assembly: GCA_965216765.1. Lineage (GTDB taxonomy): Bacteria > Pseudomonadota > Alphaproteobacteria > Rhodospirillales > Casp-alpha2 > UBA4479. Next base: position 2,628,548 of record OZ244199.1, on the reverse strand, counting down.
CGCACCGTGGATGAGGTGATTACGATCGGCCGACAGGAAATAGAGTCCGAAGCCCTGATCAAGATGCAAGCGCTCTCCACCAAATACGCCATGGGGATCAGCATCGACCAGGTGCAATTAAAGAACATCAATCCACCGCTACCGGTCCAGGAATCGTTCAACGAGGTTAACCAGGCTCAGCAGGAAAAAGAGAAGCTGATTAACGAAGCACGACGCGACTACAACAAGGTCATACCGTTAGCCGAGGGAGAGAAAGATCAACGCATCCGTGAGGCGGACGGTTACCGGTTGAAGCGCATCAACGAAGCGGAAGGCGACGCCTCGCGATTCATCGCGTTGTTCGCGGAATACAGCAAAGCTCCGGAAGTTACCCGGCGCCGTATTTATATAGAGACGCTGCAGGACGTTCTGCCGGGGATCCGATCCAAAATAATCATCGACGAGGAAGCACGCGGCATCCTGCCGTTCCTGAACGTTGAGGGACAAAAAGGTCCAATGCCATGAGTAAAATCATAAAAATAGTCGTCATCGTTATGCTCGCCTTGACGACCTACGTTGCGACCAGTGCTATCTATACGGTCAACGAGGTCGAGCAGGTTATCATCACGCAGTTCGGGAAACCTGTCGGCGAGCCGGTTACGTCCGCAGGCCTCAAAGTCAAACTTCCCTTCGTACAAGAGGTCAATCCGATCGATAAGCGGGTGCTCGAATGGGACGGCAGCCCATCGGATATGCCGACAAAGGATAAGTTATACATATCTGTCGATCTATTCGCCCGTTGGCGTATCACTGACCCGCTACAGTATTTTCTCAGGCTCCGCGACGAACGCAGCGCGCAATCACGCCTAGACGATATCTTGGGCAGCGAAACCAGAAATGCCGTTGCCAAGCACGAGCTCATCGAGATTATTCGGACAAGCAAAGACCGCGTACCATTGCGAGATACATTGCTGAGCGAAGCGGAGCGCAAGCAAGACATCGGCTCGTTGGTCCCGATCGGAAAAGGACGAGCTGTCGTTGAGCAACAAATATTCTCGGCGGCTGCCGAAAAGGTACGCGTTTTCGGCATCGAACTGCTCGACATCCGTTTCAAGCGCATCAATTACAACGAGAGCGTTAGACCAAAAATCTATGACCGGATGATCAGCGAGCGCCGGCAGATTGCTGAGCGGTTCCTGTCAGAAGGAAACGGTGAAGCGGCCCGGATACGCGGCAATAGGGTCAGGGATCTGAACAAGATTCAATCAGAGGCGTATCGTCAGGTTGAGGAAATTCGCGGCGTCGCTGATGCGAAGGCGTCCGAGATTTATGCCAAAGCATACAATTCAAGCCAAGAGTCGGCGGGTTTCTACGAATTCACCCGAACGATGCAGGCCTACAAGCAAATGATCGGGGAGAGCACAACGCTGGTCCTGTCCACGGATAGCGATATTTTTAAATTTCTGAAGGGGATGAATTCCGGCATCACTGCGCCACTTGTCCCGCCTGGTCCGCGATGAAAAGTCCGATCGGATTTAGCCGGGTCAAATTCACAAATCCTTTTAACCTCAAAGGAGTTGAAGGCGAGCAAATGTCCGGCACCTATGCTGTGGAGGTGCGCGATGACCGCGCCGGGTGGCTTAAGTTTCTAAAAGCCCCTGTGCAATCGACCTGGATTACGATCAGGCACTTTCATGGATTGAAAGGGATGCTGGAGGACTTTCGTGTACTGCCGCAGGACCTGGCTTCTGCGTTGCACAAAGATAAGCGCTCTCGCGAGTCGCAGAAAGACCATCACGGTTCAAAGGTGATTTCGGCTGCCAAGAACCCGCCTATAAGGTCCACAGCTGAAAAGGTGGACGACAAATGACGGATCGAATGCCGGTTCAGTCATCTGCGGCGCTGCGCAAGGAACGGAGTTGTCTTAGGTGTAGAGCGTTGTTCCAAAGCGATTGGTCCGGCGAAAGAATCTGTCCCAGGTGCAAGGGTTCCTCCGCATGGAAAACCGGCGCGCCGCTGCGCCCCACGCCCAAGCGAGGATAAGACTCCGAGCGATCTAAGAATATCCAAAGGAAGAACACTATGAACACGATTCAAGGCCTTTCAATTGGCGCAATCGGCGGTTTTGTTGGCGCAGCCCTACTCGCAATGATTGGATTTGGTTGGGGTGGATGGATGACGACCGGTGACGCCAATGATTACGCGAAGCAACTCGCCAAAACAGAAGTCATCGCTTCAATGGTGCCTATTTGTGTCGCGCAGGCGCGGCTGGATCCGAATTCCAAGGATGTCATTGCCTATATCAACGATGCGAATGGCTACATACGAATGAAAATGCTTATGCAAACCGGATGGGCGACAATGCCGGGTGCGAAACTGCCTAACAATTCGGTAGCACGGGCATGCGTTGCGGAACTCATCGGAACCCTGTGAGATTTCCACACGTTATTCCATGTCTCGCACACGTTATTCATCAATAATTTGAAGCACCGTTTTTTGATCCGGCTTGGCTAGAGGCAGATAATTTTGAAGGCAAGCAGCCATTCGGCGAGTTGATCTGCAACGTGCGGCACTCAAAAGGACTCCGCTTGACTGGAGCGAGAGAACCAATCGGCCATGACGGAACTGGTAACAAAAATCGTGTCGTCGCGAGACATGAGAAGATCAAGGGTGCGGGCGAGATGAACAGCGCGATGTGGGACCCCAATCAAGTGAGGGTGTAGCGCAAGTGTCAGCACTTTTGGCTGCGCATCCATTTCGCTTTCAAATTGTGTCAACGTATCGACGACACGATCGTATAGCGCAGCCGAGGGGTTATGCTCTATCGCGTAGACAGGCACATCGTTGAGTTCAAAAGAATAAGGTAGGGCAATCATCGGGCCGTGGTCAGTGGTGAACCAGCAGGGTACATCATCGAGAGCCCAGTCGTGGACGCAATCCACGCCGTTCTCCATTAAGAGTTCGGGGGTTTTGTTTGTCTCCGCGAGGGCCGGGCCGAGCCACGCCCGTACCTTCTGTCCTGAAAAATTGCGCAAGATTTGAAGGCTGCTTCTAATTACGTCTGCCTCGTCATCTTCCAATGGCAACGCGCGTTGCTTATATCCGTGGCCAACAAACTCCCAGCCAGCCTCCAGTAAAGCCTCCGCGCAACTTGGATAGGTTTCAATGACGCTGGCATTTATGATCGCCCCCCCAGTAAGGCCTCGTTCGCTCATCATATCGAGGATCCGCGGCATGCCGGCGCGCATACCATACTCAACCCAAGAAAAATTAGGCACGTCTGGAATAAGGGCCTTTCCATGAGGTGGTGTGAGAATAGTGCGCGGCATCGGGCGATCAAAAGGCCAATGCTCGATGTTCAAAGCAACGTGTATGATTAGACGTTTGCCGTCCAACGGAGGTAATGGGCGATGCCGCCCTGATAATTCGTATTTAATTCGTGGGTTACTATTTGCCATTGTCTAAAGCCTCTAACACAAAAACAGCAAGTGATAAGACAGGATGACTTGAGGTCTGTGCGACGACGAATGAACGGCCTTCATGACACTCGAAGCGCCAACCCGAAAGATGTCGATACGCACGAAATCTTCAGTATGACGACAGATTTAAGAACCCGACCGCGGATGCACGCCCGGCTTACTGCTTCGGGGCGCAAAGAAAGGGCGTTCGCCATATGTCTGCACGCGGTGCATGATCCGGCGTGAATTTGGATCGAACGCCTGACGGTGATGCATGGTACACCGGTTGTCCCACATCAGGATGTCTCCGGCCTGCCAGGAATTGCGGTAGGCGAAATCTTCATTATCCGCATATGACCACACCTCATCGAGGATTTCTTCCGACTCATCGATAGGCAGACCATTAAGATAGGCATTCGCCCGTCGGCCGATATAAAGTGCATTATAGCCGGCATCTGGATTCGTGCGCACAATCGGATGGCTAGGCCCCGGTGACGTGCGAAGATCGTCAGAACCTTCGACACCGGCCCGAGGCTTGCCAACGCTGTCGTAGCGAAGATCGTTTTTAACCGTCATACCTTCTATTAAGTGTCGCAGCTTTTCGGGCAATGCTTCCAAGGCGGCGTACATGTTCAGCACGGACGTGTCGCCACCCCAACTTTTCGGTATTTCGACAGCATAAAGGATCGAGGCAGAGCATGGCACTGGGTGAAACGAAAAATCCGAATGCCACTGTGCTTCACCGTCACCAAGGTTTCCGATAGCAACACCATCCTCCTTAACATTGGATACGATGGAGACCAGCGGATATTCCTCTGTCAGCGTGCGTGATCCCGCTGCGGTATGTTCCGGCGGCAATGGCGGCATCAGGTCACCAAATAGGCGACCAAAATCCATCAAGTCGTCGTCGCTCAAGTCCTGGCCGCGGAAAACAAGGGCAAGGTTCTCAAGATAGGCCTGATAGACTTTCTCAGCGCCATCTTTGTCGAGCGCACGAACGTCACAACGGACTTCGGCGCCGATAGCGCCCGGCAGCGGCACGATGTCAACTTTACTCGCGCCGCCCACGATCGCCGGGGCACTGAGGGTCGCGTCGTCGCCAAGGGATGTGGAACTCATAGTGATTTCCTCCTATCGTCTTCGGTTCTTAACATACGTCCGACATCAGGTCGTTTCCGGCTCGGTGGCGCGTATTTTATCGAAGTCACGGTATAGAGTCGTATAGTCGTCCTCGGATTTTCCACACGCCATCGCACGTTGCAGAATGCCGAGTGTCGCGTTGGTGAACGAAATATCTGCACCAAGCGCCTTCCCCATTTCCGCGCCCATCTGGATGTCCTTGTGCAGATTGAATATACGCGACCGGCCATCCCATGTTTGCGAGACGATGTGTTTGGGGAAACGGAATTCTGTCGAATAACTACGTGCGTTGGACGCATTGAAGACATCAATCATGGTGCCGAGCGGAATGCCCGACATCTCCGCCATGTGACCCGCCTCTGCGGTGGCCAGCGTCGTCGCGTGGCAAACGATATTGTGCAGCAGCTTGAGCGTATGGCCGGCACCGCTCGGCCCGACGTAGAACAGGTGCTCGGCGATCGGTTCGATATACTTGCGGTTTGCATTGAAGGAGGCTTCGTCGCCACCGACCATGAACAGTAACTCACCTTTCTCGGCCTTATAGGGGCCACCGCTGGTCCCGGAATCGAAATAGGTAATTCCGGCGCCGCCGACGCGGGAGGCCAGGGCGCGCGAAGCATTTGGATCGGACGTCGTTAAATCAAAAACGATGAGATTTTCAGGTTGGGCGGCAAGGATACCGTCTGGACCATCGAAGCATTCTTCAATCTGCGGCGTCGCCGGCACAATAAACAGAATGGCATCGGCCTGCTTCGCCATTTCACGAGGAGGCGCCACCGTGACGCGATCTTGCCCCGCAAATTGATCCCGTGACGGCTCGTGGACGTCCCAAACAACGACGTCGAAAGGACTTTTGTCGAGATAGGACGCCGCGACGCCGCGGCCGATGTTGCCCAGTCCGATAATGCCGATAGCGCCTTTGCTCATGTCTTCCTTAGTCTCCGTTTAATCTTTGGATCAGGGCACGGTCGCCGGCGTTCCCACCGGCGACCGCTTTATATAACCACCCTTTTCGTTGCGTTTGGTCCTTGAGGGCTGGTGGGCTGCCCCTAACTTAGCCGCAGGAACCCTGTAGGCTCTGTATGTAGCTAATGACCTCTTTCCCGCCTACGCGTTCGGCGTACTTGTCCCAAACCGAGCTCACGGCGTTTTGGAATGGAGCAAGATCAGGGCTGCTGAACTTCAGTCCTGACTTCTTGAATGTGTCGAAGACTTTGCTCTCATAAGAAAGCATCCACTCCATGTTTTCCGCGGCGGCTTCCTGCGCGGCCCTAGTGATACCCGCCTGCACGTCTTCCGGCAGCTTCTCGAAATAGTCATTGTTAACGATGACAGCGAGGGTCACCAGTTGATGGCCTGTTAGAGAGTAAAAGTTCTGCACCTCATGGAGCTTCTGCGCGAAAGCCCAAGCGGTGCCGCCGTCGTGGCCATCGACGACTTTGGTTTGTAGTGCGCCGTAGGTCTCAGCCGCAGAAATGCCGATGGCGTCAGCGCCCAGTGCCGCATAGGTATCAAGCAGAATGGGGTTCTTCGCGACCCGCATCCTCAGCCCCTTTAGGTCCGCAGGCGAGAGGATCGGATGCTTGCTGTTCATCATATTGCGTGCACCGCCGTTAGAAAGCGCCAACAGGCGGATGTTGGCCTGTTTCTGGGCGCCCTCGGAAATCATTCTGATGAGCTTTTCGTCTTTCAGAACGGTCTGCACGGCGCATTTCGGACTTTTGACAAGAAACGGCAATGTGAAAAGGTCGAAACCGCCATAGAGCTGCGCCAGGTTGTTGGCGGCGACAGCGATCATCTCAATGGAGCCGAGTTGCAGCTTCTTTGCCATCTGCTGGTCGGAACCCATCTGACTGGACGGGAACTCGCGGAACTCGACCTTCCCATCAGTATACTTAGCTCCCAGCTCTGCAAATCGCTTATAATAGAGATGGTAGCTAGACGTCTCGAGTGGTGGGTTGTTGTGTGCGAATTTGATGCTGTAGTCAGCCGCTTGCGTTTGCGAAGCGGCAAAGGAAAGCGTCACGGCGCATACCGCAGCGCTGAGTATGGACTTCATGTACATGGTTCAATCTCCCAATCTATCGTTACAGTGCAAAGCCCGTCCGCTTGATGGCGGATCTTGTATTCTTGAATAAGTTCAACTGCACGAGGCCGTTTCTTCAGGCACACCTTTGCGCCATATTATGAAACTCCGAGTGCCCATTAAATACGCGGCCCCATAATCAAGTCCGGAAGCCAAAGTGGAATTTCAGGGAATGCAATGAGCAGGCCTATGACCGCAAAAACCGCGCCGATGAACGGCAACGAGGCGATTGATATTTCCCCGAGCTTTACTTTTGCGATCGGCATGGCGACGAAAAGGCTTGTACCGAGCGGTGGCGTAACAAAGCCGATCTCGCAATTGAGTATGAAGATGATCCCAAACGTCACCGGGTCGATGCCGACGGCATTGATTATGCTGATGTAGATCGGTGTCATGATGATGATTTGCGCCATAGTGTTCATCCACATGCCGATGAACGTCTCCCAGACGCTGATCAGGAGCAACGCAACCGCGGCGCTGGCCGTCACATAAAGAATGGCATCGCTGACTAGGTGCGGAATTTGGTGGATTGTCAGCAACTCACCAAAGCCGAGAGCCGTGCCCCACATAATCCCGATGACGCCCGTCACGGCGGTCGTCGTACGTAGACTTTGCAGGACGTTCTCGAAGGTCAGTTCCTTGTGGATGAACATACCAACGACAAAGCCATACACGACTGCGACCACAGCGGATTCTGTCGGTGTAATGACACCTAAATATATACCACCGAGAATGATGACCGGCGCCATGAGAGCCCACTTGGCACGGTTTATAGCCGCACCTAGGTTCGGTAATGAAAACTTGGTGTCAGAGCCGGCATAGCCGCGACGTTTGCTGATGATTAACGCAGTGATCATCAGGAAGATGCCGAGGATGATTCCCGGCACCACGCCGGCAAGAAACAGCCGTGCGATCGATACGTCTGCCATGATCCCATAGACGATGAGCGCGATGCTCGGCGGGATCAGGATGCCCATGGTACCGCCGATCGCTGTGACGGCGCCAGCGAAAGGCGCGTCGTATCCGCGTTTGACCATAGTCGGGATCATCAGAGACCCGACGGCGGCGGTCGCCGTATTTCCCGAGCCGGTCATGGCGCCAAAGAACATGCTGGTGCCGATGGTCACAAGGCTCAAGCCGCCTGTCAGTCGCCCGAGTAGAACGTCCGTTACTTCGATAAGCCGCTTCGAAATGCCGCCATGCTCCATCAAGCTACCGGCGAGAATAAACAGAGGGATGGCTATAAAAGCGAATGAATCGACCGCTGAAAAATATGTGACCGCCAGCGAAGCAAGCGGAAGGCCGTCCACCATCATCGTTACGACGGTCGCGATGCCGAGAGCGAAGCCAAGCGGCACACGCAAGATCAGGAGCAGAGTAAAGACACCAAAAAGGATGGCTGGCATCATGTGATGTCACTCCTACTATTCAAGTGGGGCTGTATGCGTGAGGTCGGAATCATCGGTCTTTCTCGTCTCGGCGAAAATCGCCTGAGCCGTGCGGATGGCGATCAGCGTGAAGCAAACCGGGATCACCGAATAGACGAGGGTCATCGGCACGTCGGTGACCGGTGACACGCTGCCGTACCGATGGCTGGACTCGACCAGCTGGATGCCGAACCAAACGACGGTGACGCAAAAACCGATGGAGATAACGTCGGCGAATATGGTCAACACGCGGATGGCGGCGGGCGGCAGAATCAAGTCGATCAGTCCGACACGGATGTGGGCGTTGGCTCGTGCAGCGCCAGCCACAGCAAAGTAAATCATCCAGACGAAACTGAGGCGCACGATTTCTTCTAACCAGACGAAGGTTACTTGGAATACGTAGCGATTGATCACCTGTAGCGTGAGGAGAACGGCCAGCACGACTATAAGGATGTAGCTGACGTAGAGTTCAAAATTATCTAGAAATTTCAATATATTACGCATTCCACTTCTCCGAGGCAGAATGCACAAAGAACAACATTTCAATATCGTAGTTTGGCCGTGCAATACGGCTACTCTTGTGCATTACCCTTGATGTACTCCCGAGATCATGAAACCACCTCGGTTTATCCGAGTCAATTTTTTGTTGCGGTATAGCACATGGTATTTTATTAGGTGAACCGAATTCGTCGCGCTTCGCTGCCTTGCGTAAAGCGTACCGCTCTGACTTTTCCCAATTGGATCGTTCAAAAAATGTTCAAACTCTACCAAGCTCGCCTTGCCGTATGCGCCATCAAAGTGCGCCTCGTTCTCGCCGAGAAAGGTATTGAATGGGAGCCTATCAATCTCAATCTTCGCGCTGGCGAGCAGCACCAACCTGAGTATCTAAAACTGAATCCGAACGGTGTCGTCCCAACACTGATTCACGATGACCTGGTGCTCATCGAGTCATCGGTGATCATGCAGTATCTTGATGAGATCTTTCCCGAGCCACCGTTACAACCTTCGGACCCTGTTGCGCGTGCGCGCATGCGTATGTGGATGAAACGAGTCGACGAATATCTGCACCCTGGCAACGCGACACTGACATATGCCATGGTTCATGCCGCTGAGATGCGCACCAAGTCGCCTCAGGAACTCGAAGACTACTATAAAGGCGTGCCAAACCCGATCACACGCGCCCGGCAGAAAGCGGCGATCGAACTCGGAATGGAAGCGCCCGAAGCGATCCAGGCGCTGCAGTTCTATGATAAAGCTTTCACCGATATGGAAGCCTGGCTGCAGTCTCATGACTGGATGGCAGGCGATAGATACTCCCTAGCCGATGCTGCCATTACACCATACGTGAACAGATTCCGCATGCTGCAGTTATCCCCGATGTGGACCGAAACCCGTCCCGCAGTTACAGCTTGGTTTGATCGCATCCAAGCACGTCAAAACTTCCAGGATGCGATCAATGCGTTCGTATCAGATGCCGATATGGAACCCTATAAGGGTCTGGATGATTGGGCCTGGCCTAGTGCCAGCAAGCTACTTAAGGAAATTTAACGCCTTGAAAAATGGTATAAGACGAATCCTTGGCAGCGGTATTCCCACTATAGCTTAAAGCGGACAGCTTTAACGAATGCGTCTTATGACCGCTTTCCTCAGAAATCATGCATCGGTTGACAGGCTTTAGTCTGACCGATTCTTTCTCTTTACGTACCCGATCAAAGCAGCTTCTTGCCTTGACCAAATCTTGGACTGTTTCAGCGTCTAGCGTCGAGTTTGAATCTTCAAGTTTGGTCTATGCTCACCACGTACTTAGCGCCACTTCGCTGCTGCCGACCCGTTAAGGGATAAATCCGGTCACAATCCACAGCCAAAACAGACCCCTTAAGGCTGCCACGACGGGAAGACATATCTGTTTCGTCCGCCATGTGTCTTGCCGACCTGGCTATTATCCGTGCTGCATACAACATGGCGCGGCAAGAAGAACTTACGGACTAAAAGCCCATCATCCACTTTGCCGTCGATACCGGTGGCAGAAGAGAAGAGCTTTTTGGGCTGGATTGGCGTGACATGGGTATGGCCGCAGCGCGCGTGCTGGATACGCGCCCAAATGTTTCTAGGCACAATTTTGGCACAGCGGAAAATCACCAAATTCCGAAAAAGGCTGTAAGTCTTTGAAGAGATTGGTGGAGCCGAGGGGAATCGAACCCCTGACCTTCGCATTGCGAATGGCCAGAGCGATTTAGAAACCCTTCTATTTCAATAACTTGTTCGGGCGTTGCCGCACACTGTGTCAGAACAAAAGGGGATAATCGGGATTAAAAAGGAATAGCCGTGGCACAGTTTTGGCACAGTGCGACTAGCCACAGTCGAGCGAAACCAAACAATGATTTTTACAACCAGGCAAGGAATTGGCGTGATTGCTATTGCATGAAGCGTATCAACGCTAAGAAAATGTATAACAGTCGATGATTTTGAGACGATAAACTAGCCTCAGATCACTCGTTTTTTGATCGCAAGTGGGCTTGGCAACATGAAAACAGATGGCGATATTTCGGAGAGTGGCGACTTTGCACTTAAACGCAATTTAGTCGAAATGGACTCTAGGAGCTACGATTTCGGGCGACTTCGGCCGGACTGGGTTTTCGAAACCAATGCCGATCTACAGCTCGTGTACACGTCTCATCATGTGTTCGAATACTTCGGGTTGCCCCAAGAGGCGGCAGTCGGGAAACATCTAATGGATTTTGGCACGTTTATAGATAATGACGAGGCCTCGACATTACCCGACCTAAGAACGCCTTTTCGCGGAACGTTTAAAGGTACCCATCATAATTCCGAGGGGGTGCTCTATTTGAGCGCCGCCACTCTCCCATTCTTCGCCTCTCAAAGCGGTGAGTTCAGAGGCATCCGTGGAAGTATGCTGAACGTCACCGGCCATCGGGCAACAGAAATAGCACTTCATAAATCATATGAATCTCTAGAAGAACTCGTCGAAACCCGCACGCAAGAACTTAACGATGCCATCCACCTTATGCGCGCGGAAAGGAGCGTCCACGGTAGAACTAGAACCTTATTGGACGAAAGCCGGGAACAGTTTCAGATTATCGCCGAGACATCACCCGTCGCGATATTCCTAAGTGAAATTCCCAATCAAAAGATCACATTTGCAAATAGAGCAGCGTCTGAAATGCTCAGCATATCCGTAGAGTTACTGTTGGGGCTTAAAATATCTAGCCTGTTCATTGACACGAAGAATCGGAGAACCGTGCGGGAATTCAGCGGGCCCAGCACATCGGTTCACGATAAGCAATTAAGTTTCAGAACGCCAGATGGCACATTGAAATGGGGGCAATTCTCGACTCACCGCATGGTATTGAACGGTCGTGACGTCTTGTTGACAGCCGTAATGGACGTCACTGAGTTGCGCAATATCGATCGCCAATTATTGCATACCGCAAAACTTGCGACGCTCGGCGAACTTTCCGCCAGCATCGCCCATGAAATTAATCAACCGCTAAGCGCCATCGGTCTAAGCGTCGAATCCGCGATGGCTGCGTTAGATGATGAGGACTCTCCGGATATTGAAATTGCTCGGACCAAACTGATAGGTGTTCTCCGCGAGCAACGCCGTCTCGTGAGCATCATTGATCGAATGCGCAAGTACAGTCGCAAGCACCAACCGACAAGCGAACTGTTGGTTCCCTTAGCCTCTTGTCAGTACATCTTCGAATTCGCGCGCGATGATTTCGCAAAACAAGGCATTGAGCTGACGTTGGAAACGAATCTCTCGCAACATTTGATGAAGGGGAATGCGACCTCACTTGAACAAGTTCTTCTAAACATTCTCACAAATGCCCGCGATGTACTGGTCGAAAAATTGGAACGATTGGACGGACAGACTGATTTCAAAGCTGCTATAAAGGTGTCTGCTATGGCCGATTCTGAGGGTGGAGACCTAGTTATTCGCATTGTAAACAATGGCGAACAGATTCCCCAAGATACATTGCCGAAAATTTTCCTGCCCTTTTTCACCACGAAGGGTGAATCAAAAGGAACAGGACTTGGGCTATCTATTTCAAAACGTCTAATCGAAGACATGTCGGGCATCATCCACGCGGAGAATACTGCCGACGGCGCAGCATTCGTCATTGAGCTTCCTTTAGTGAACCGTAACCATTCGTCCACTAACCGAAGCACTATTGAACCCGAGGGATCACCCAGCCAACCCGAACAACTAAGATCCGACATAGGCGATCTGAGAATTTTAGTCGTTGAAGATTCCACCGTCATTCTCCGTGAAATTCAGGATATTCTCGCGGCCAGGCAATACACCGTATCGACCGCAGAAAACGGAAAACAGGCCCTACAAATTTTCAAGTCTGTAAACTTCGATCTTGTCATCACAGACTTGCAAATGCCGGTGATGGACGGGGTGAAACTGATCCAGGAAATTCGACAGATAAACGTCTTTGTTCCGATTGTCGTCATATCGTCAAGTCCAGAGAAGCTCGGTCCACTAGGAGGACAGGTCAAAATCAATGCCGTCCTGCAAAAGCCGTTCGATAGAGACAGTCTCTTAAGCACGATCGACAATCTCAATAAACACGCCTAAAAAATTTCCCGGACTCCCTTAAATTCCGACGTCCATAGCCTTAATAATTGCCTGCGAACGGTTCTGCACACCCAGCTTCTCGAATATCTTTTGCAGATGCGCCTTGACGGTGAAATCCCGGATGCCAAGCTCGCGGGCGATAACTTTATTTGAACTACCCTTGATCAACTCGGAAAGGACTTCGTGCTCCCGTCGCGTCAGTTGGGCGCGAATCCTTGTGCCTTCATCGTTTTCGCTCCAATGCGGTTCATCCTTCGACAAAGCCTCTTTCGGGACATAAGTCTCCCCCGACAACACCAATTTAATCGCCGACCCCATCGTGTCGCTACTGACGGTCTTGGGAATGAAGCCCCGTGCCCCGTCGCCGATTATTTCGTTGATTTCGGCAGTGCGATAACTGCCAGAGAAAATGACGAATGGGATATCGGAATACATTTTAATCAGCGCTTTAACGGACGCAGCACCTCGCATACCGGGCATATTAAGGTCGCAGATAACCAGTGTCACACGATCCGGCCCCTCAAGCGCTTTCACGAGGCTGTCATGGGAATCCGCTTCAACGATACTGACGCCGTCGAATGTCCGAGCCAAATAGTCTCGAAAATTCTCCCGGATAAGTGTGTGGTCGTCCGCTAACAAAAAACGCACGATCCTGCTCCCACTTGATCTAACGCGCCAACACGATACCACGGTCATTGTGGGTTGAGTAGGATGTGAATATAGATTTTCAAGTTGGTAGTTTCAGGCAGATGCAGCAACGACGCGCTGTCGGCATTGCAAGAAAGGGGGGCACGAAGCCCCCCTTAAAAAGTCACTACGAAGATTTAGCGGAAGCTATGGCAATCAATTGCCGTTCCCATTGCCATTGCCGTTCCCATTGCCGTTCCCATTGCCATTGCCGTTCCCATTGCCATTGCCGTTCCCATTGCCATTGCCGTTCCCATTGCCATTGCCGTTCCCATTGCCATTGCCGGCATTGACCAACGCTGCGACTGAGTTCTTTCCCTTGATAGCCTGAGTCGTGGACGTGGGACCAAACTTGCCGTTCTTAATTCCCTTCGACTTGGACGGCATATTAGACTTCGCTGAGTTGTCTTTCAGGCTCGCGACGAGAGCAGGGCCTGCGTCATTGGCGGCGTTGTATTCATCTCTGGATCTACCGGCGCGACGACCGTTATCCTTCGCGTCAAAGGATGCAGTGAACTTCTGAACCTCTCTCTTATTGATCTCGAAGCCGCCGAATTGCTGTCCGTTGCGGCTATTCGGCGAGCGTACATTCGCGACCTTCACCTTCACTGGTAGAAGCTTACCAGCGACGCCGCGCTCCTTGTTCGATGCTTTACTCTTGGTTCGTTCGGCTTTCCGTTCAGCCCGCTCTTCCTTTAGTTCGCTCTTCGCATCGGCCTTATCTTGCTTCATTGCAGCTTGATTAGCCTTCTTTACTTCAAGCTCGGCCACACGTGAGTTGGCAACTGAGTCTACTGTCGTGTCTCCAGTGTCGACACGACCGGCCTCGACGGATGCCAGTTGACCAGACTGCGAGACCGCAGAATGCGTGCCGGCTGGGATAAAGACACGCTGGCCTGTTGCTCGCGATGTCAATTCCACCATGCCGTCAATAACTGAAACACTAGTGCGGCCGTTTTTTTCGACGTGAACCGTATACTCCGTTCCTCGGATACCGATGGTTGCCGTCGGCGTGCGAATTTGCACATTTTCCTTCTGCATGTGGCCCGAGATAAAGAAATACGTTCCTTCTAAGAGGGTGATTACCGACTTGCCCTTATGGGTCGCCGGGTCATAAACCATCTCGTCAATCAGAAGGCTCGCTCTGCTGCCTACCTGCAAGAGTGTATCATCAACAAACCGAATCTTGGCGGCTCCGTCCTGAGCGGTCGCAATGGTATCATTGAGATTGATTGCATCTTTTACAGCAGCTGCGACCGGTTTGCCGGCCTGTGGGATGATTTGCGCAGCGACCTTGACCTCAGAGACGGACCCTATTTCCGACTTCTTGATCGCGGCATTCGCCCCCATGCTCATGACAACGGCAGCCAATAAGACGGCGACGAACTTCGTAATCTTCAACATAATCCTCGATACCTTCGATTCTGTGCACGCGAGGTTTCGCGTTTTCCTGCGCATCTACGCAGTAGCAACATCGAACATTCGAGGCCTTGAATATATTCTACAAAGAGCGAGAAACGTTATACTTAGGTATAAGGAAACACGCCTTTTTTACTAAAAATTCATGCCGGCGCTAAAATAAAGTTGGATACGGCCATCTTCTTTCTTGTATCGCTCAAGGGCCGAACCCCCGACCAGCCATCCGGTCGTAAAATTAGCGAACAAACCGTTTGTTCCACTCATCCGAAGTCCGACGCCAGTTCCTACCGCGGATTCACTCCCGACGCCTGTCGTATGACGCTGTAGGTCAACCATACCCATATCCAAGAATCCGAACAAACGACCTTCATAATAATCGTTCTCAATCAAATCTGGCGTTTCGAGTTCGGTTTGCAAAGTCACGCCGGAGTCGCCGATTGTCCGAGATTCTTCAAGGCCGCGCACGGAGTATCGCCCGCCCAAAGAGAATCCCTCTGCTGCAACCAGTGGTTCACGGGCATACTGCGCACGAATGGACTCGCTCAGGCGCCACCCGTCAAAGTTCGGCCACTGATGAAAAAATGAAGCATCGAGCTTGTCGTAATTCGGCTCAGCAAACGTTCGATCGGCGCGGAAATCGTCTCCATCTCCAGCGGAGCCAATTGGTAGGCCCCGAGTGTATCTGAACTGGGTGTTTACCGTCCCAACAACGTTGCTGTTGTGCCAAATAGCATAAGCGACCGACAAAGGAATTCGAACCAATGAGGCCCTGTTATCCTGACCTTGGCCATAATCGCGAGTCCAATACCTATCGAAACTAGCAGCGTAGATAAGCGCCTGGACCGTTTGCGCCCCGTCAGCGCCTTCGTCCAGCGAAAGGTACTGCGTAAAACTGGGCGAAACCCCATAACCGTTAATAGCAAACTTCGCGCGCCCCGATTGGTTGGGAACCGTGTTCTCGTAATCTACATCGTAATAATATGCCGACAACGACAGCCTGTTCGGCAGTTCTTTAACCCGCCCGGCGACAGGAATGGAGTATGTTGCATAAACGGATTTACTGTCGTCTGGATGACTCGCAGATGTCGTCGCACTTAACAATACACTGTGCCCCGACCCAACGATATCCTCATAAGCTACAGTCCCCGTGACGTTAATCGGCCCTGTTTCTCCCCCGCCGGAATTCTCCATAAACAACGCCCCCGACAGTTTGCCTTTTTCCTCTGGTGCGGCCTTTGGCAACGATTCACTACGAACCAGTGCACCAATATCAGTCAGACGCACGGAAATAATGTCTCTAGTGGGCGATAATAGGATCGGCAGGAGATCCCCATCGTCTGCCACTTGAGCGGCAAGAATATTGATATTCTCGGGAACAGGCCCATCAAGAACCGGCTGGCCTTGGCGATCGACACGAGCCGGCTTCAGTTGGCCGTCCGGCTGGATTTGTAGAGGGTGCAAAACGCCTTCATCGTCAATCGCAACCCAGACGACCGTACCATCTGCGACATCATCGACAGATTTCACGTCGCCTGCCTGATTCACAACCTTAGCCGGAACAATCGTTCCGTTCGGCTGCACGTAGACAAGGACCACCCAGCCGACCGGCTGCAGAGCCGCCAGTTGGATTTCACCGGTGTCCGTTTGCGCGACCTCATTAAGTTTCGATGATATAGGCTTGGTAGTCGTCTCAGAACCACGTTGCTCTGAGAGCGGCGCATCTTTGAGCATCGAATTGGTAATCACCAAATCGGACTTTGGCCCGCCAAAGTAAGAGTCAAAAAAGCTGGCACTGACAGGCTCGCTACTCCCTGCTGCCAAGATGAATATGACTACCGTGGAAATCCGTGGCCGGAAGGCCAAACGCGCAATCCTTAATAGCGGCCCGTCGCGCCAACTGACCGTCATTTGGCAACAATGTGGCTAGTCGGGAAATTCGCCTTGTCGAGGACGTCTATAGCTTGTTGATGGGTCATCGACTGGTGATAGCGATAAAAATTGTACAACGCCTCTGCCTCTCCGCGGAGTTCCTCTTCAGTCCCGTGCAGCCTTTCCTGAGGCAACACAGGCGGCTTCTGAGGAATAGGTTCCCTGCGTAAATTTTCCTGCTGTATCGGCATTCGTTGTTTAATGCTACTCGCGGATGTTTCCGGCAACGAGATAGGCAGCATCAAGACAACTGCAAATGTAGCTCTGGTCAACGTACTCAGAAAATCCAGGTTGATTAGAGGCAAACCCATTACTCCCGAAATATGTCTGTATTATCCGTCAACTTCTCTCGAAAAAATAGGGGGAAACCCAAGCGAACATGCGAACGCGGCGAGAATTATTCTTACGCGCTCTCCAATATCACTGGAAATCTTCATTTTTTTCACTTCCCAGACAAACGACCCAGTATCTATTTTTCTTCCCTTTTAAACACCTAATATTCGATTACGTGAATTTTGAGCCACATTCCCCACGAATCGATTCGCTCTGGGAAACGGATACCCGCCGTGACAACACCGCGGAGCAAGTCTTTGTGTCTTCTCGGCTCCATTTAAATGAATAAATGCAAAACGAAAAAATATAGCGCGATCCCACTGAAGGCATTCGACACCGAGGCACTGGTTTGCGACTCCCACCTCTTACGAAACTCCCTTAAGCGACAGAACAAGACACTCTGACCTATCTTGGAGCGATCAATCCACCTGTTTCGGAAATATGACTTTGAAGATCTAAACGACCCTACCGCCTCGCTGAATATAGAGTTTCGAGTCTGATCTATCGGCATCATGGCTTAGGGCCAGATCTCAACGATTCCGCCCTGAAGAGATTGTGATCCCTTAAGACATCTTCCCTTAAGGGATAATTGCGGCCCTGAACTGCTGCAAAACCGATCCCTTAAGGCTTCCACGACGGGAAGGCATATCTGTGAACGTAATACGGTCCTACGGCGGTACCAAGCTGCCTTAACGGACCGGAGATCGACATGCCCTTTCGACAAATCTTCACTTACCTCATTTTCCTGCTTCGGCACGTATACGTTACGTATACGAACGAGACGCGGCACGGCGTTTCGCCTTACGTATACGGGAATCGTCGTATACGGGATTTGCCTCGTTGCAACCGCCCGAATCATACCGTTCCCGTATACGTATACGGGAACGCGACACGGCCTTTAAATCCAACTTTCATAGCGCTGGTTTCCTTTAAAGGGATAAACGCAAAACGAAATAATGTTGCGCGTACTCTTTAAAGTGACCCGTTTCCTTTAAAGGGTCACAACCCTTTAAAGGCATTCGACAGCGGCGTGACGTCTTGCGTAAGCCTGTCTCTTAAGAGGCGCTCTTAAGAGACAGGACAAGACACGTCGATTTCTCTTAAAGCGATCAATGGACCTGATTCGGGAATTTGACGTTGAAAATCGATACGACCTTACCGCCCCGGCGCTATTTGACCCGCGAAGAAGCGGCGGCGTGGCTTGGTGTGGGTGTCGATGCCTTCAACGCTTTCGACATCCCGTATTGCGATTTCGGCCCCCGTCTCAAGCGCTGGGACATCGTAGACATCGTTCGTTACGCAGACGATACTAAGCGGTGCGACAGCGCCCGAACCTCGGATACGAGGAGAAGGCAATTATGCAACTCTACAAACGAAGCGATTCCGCCAAATGGTGGGCATCGTGGATCGACCAGAACGGAAAGCGACATCGCCGAAGTACTGGAACTAACGACCGGAAGCTAGCTCAAGCGCTAGCCGCCAAATGGGTGCAGGAAGATTTCTTGGAAGATCACTTCGGGAAGAAACCCGAGCTTCCATTCTCCGAAGCCCTACTTCGTTACGCCAAGGCAAAGAAACGGGATAACACGAAGAATTTCATGGCCAAGACACGATACAGAATTCGGTATCTGGCAAAGCGGTTCGAAGGCTGGAAAGTATCCGACTTCACTTACCGCAATGTGCAGGATTACGTAGACGAACGGCTGGAAACAGTCTCGTCGGCTATGTGCCTTGCCGACCTGGCTATTGTCCGTGCCGCAATCAACATGGCGCGGCGTGAAGAACTTACGGACTTCGTACCGAACTTTCCGAAGCTAAAACCCTCCAAGCCCCGCAATCGTTGGCTGACGCATCACGAGGAAGAACGCCTCGTTGCCGCAGCCGCATCGCACCTAAAGCCCATCATCCGTTTTGCCGTCGATACGGGCGGCAGACGGGGCGAGCTATTAAGCTTGGATTGGCGTGACGTAGATATGACCGCACGGCGCGTGCTGTTTAAAGAAACGAAGAACGGCGAAGATCGCACTGTGCGGCTCTGTGAGCGCGCTTATCAAACTCTACTGGCCATCGGCCCCAAAGACACGGGCCCGGTGTTCACATGGGGCGAGAACGCCATCAAGGACGTGAAGCATGCGTTTGACCGCGCCCGCCGCGTTGCGGGTTTGGAAGACGTACGTTTTCACGATCTGCGGCACACCTTTGCATCGCGTTTGGTGCAAGGCGGCGTGCCGCTCTATGAGGTTATGAACCTCACCGGGCACAAGTCGTTGAGCATGGTTCAACGCTATGCCCACTTGGCACCTGATTTTCAGGATGCCGCCATCCGCGTGTTGGACACGCGGCCTACCGGGCTATGTGACACGACGAGTCACGATTTAGTCACGGTGGAAAATCACCAAAATCTGAAAATGGCCGTAAGTCATTGAAGGAATTGGTGGAGCCGAGGGGAATCGAACCCCTGACCTTCGCATTGCGAACGCGACGCTCTCCCAACTGAGCTACGGCCCCGCACCAAAATGCGCCGGCGTTACGGCGCCTGGGAAGCGCCTGCCGACGGGCGCGGAATATGCGGCGCACGCGTATCCCTGTCAAGCGACCTCATCGTGCCCGCGACCCTTGCAGCGCCGCCGGTCGGAAAGTACCTTGTCCTCGTCAGGGCGCACATCCGCGCCGAGCTTGATGGACGTCATCGCCGGACCGGTACTGGAACTGATTTACCGACTGATCGATATCTACGTTTGGGTGCTGATCATCGGCGTCATCATGAGCTGGTTGATCTCCTTTAATATCATCAACCTGTCTAACCAATTCGTGCGAACGGTCTACGAGGTCATCAACCGCCTGACCGAACCGTTGCTGCGGCCGATCCGGCGGATTTTGCCCGACCTGGGCGGCGTCGATATCTCGCCGGTGATCCTGATCCTGTTGCTGTATTTCGCCCAGAGCGTCATCGCGCGCCTGGCCATGCGCATCGGCTAATTCATGGTGGGCGCTGCCAGCGTCTGCGATGCCGGCCTGACCATCGCACTTAAAGTCACCCCGCGTGCACGTAGGAACGCCGTCGGCGCGTTCGTCGCCGATGCGGACGGCGAGCGCCTCGCCGTGTCGGTCACGGAAGCGCCCGAGAAAGGGGCCGCCAATGCCGCCGTCATCAAACTCTTGGCACGGGCGTGGCGGTTCCGTAAAAGCGACATGTCCATCATCCGTGGCGAGACGGACCGCCGCAAAACTCTTTTGATCAAAGGCGACGGCAAAGACCATCTTCGCGCCGTCGAACTTTGGATAGCAAACCAACAAGGAGCGACGATATGACGGAAGCGAAACGCATCGACGGGAAAGCGTTCGCAGAGGGTTTACGCGCACGCGTCGGTGCAGAAGTCTCCGCCGTCAAGGACGCGCATGGCCTTGTCCCGGCGCTCGCTGTCGTGCTGGTTGGCGACGA
The DNA here is from genome assembly GCA_965216765.1 of Rhodospirillales bacterium. Classification (GTDB taxonomy): domain Bacteria; phylum Pseudomonadota; class Alphaproteobacteria; order Rhodospirillales; family Casp-alpha2; genus UBA4479. Next base: position 2,608,042 of record OZ244199.1, on the reverse strand, counting down.
TCCGGCGAGCCAGGTCTATGTCCGCAATAAGGGCATTCAGACCGAAGAAGCCGGTATGCGCTCGGTGACACACCGTCTAGATGAAACGACCTCCGAAGAAACGCTGCTGAAGCTGATTGACGAATTAAATGCGGACGACAGCATGCATGGGATTCTGGTGCAATTGCCCTTACCCAAACAGATCGACGAAGCCAAGGTGCTGGCCGCAATCTCGCCGGATAAGGATGTCGACGGCTTTCATGTCATCAATGTCGGCCGGCTTTGGACCGGGCAAGACGCGCTGGTGCCGTGTACTCCCTATGGCTGCTTGATGTTGCTGAAGGATGTCGTAGGCGATTTGTCGGGCAAGCGGGCGCTGATCCTCGGCCGTTCCAACATCGTCGGCAAACCGATGGCGGCGCTCCTGCTGGCCGAAAACTGCACTGTTACCCTGGCGCATTCGCGCACCCAGGATCTGGCGGAAAGATGCCGGGAAGCGGATATCCTCGTCGCCGCTGTCGGACGCTCGAAGATGGTGAAAGGCGACTGGGTCAAGCCAGGTGCCGTCGTGATCGATGTCGGCATCAACCGCATACCGGCACCCGAGAAAGGCGAAGGGAAGACGCGGCTGGTCGGGGACGTGGACTATGACAGTGCCGCAGCCGTCGCCGCAGCCATCACCCCTGTGCCGGGCGGCGTCGGTCCGATGACCATTGCCTGCCTTCTTCGCAACACGCTGGTCGCGGCCTGCCGTCAGGCGGGCGTTCCCGCCCCCGATCTCTGAGACCTTGGCGGCGCGCGGGAAAGGGTGTAAACCCCGCCGCCATGGACAGCAACGAACCCCTACCTGAAGAAAAGACAGACCTCGTCGGCCTTTCGCGGGACGAACTAACGGACGTGCTCGTTGAAATGGGCGAGAAACCATTCCGCGCCAAGCAGCTCTGGCACTGGATCTATAACCGGGGCGAGCGCGACTTTGACGCCATGACGACGCTGTCGAAGGATTTCCGCACGCGCCTTAAAGATGGCTACATGGTCGGCCGTCCAGGCGTCGCCACCGAACAAACGTCAACTGACGGCACCCGCAAATGGCTGTTCAGCTTCCCGGACGGCCGCGAGGTCGAAACCGTCTATATCCCGGAAGAAGACCGCGGCGCGGTCTGTGTCTCTAGCCAGGTCGGCTGCACGTTGACCTGCAGCTTCTGCCACACAGGTACGCAAAAGATGGTGCGTAACCTGACCGCCGCCGAAATCGTCGGCCAGTTTATGGGTGCGCGCGACAGCTATGGCGAGTGGCCGACGCCGCAGGACGGCGGACGGCTGTTGTCCAACATCGTCATGATGGGCATGGGCGAGCCGCTGTTTAACTACGAGAATGTCGCCAAAGCGCTTAAGATTATTATGGACGGCGACGGCATCTCGCTGTCGAAACGCCGGATCACGCTGTCGACGTCGGGGATCGTCCCCGAGATAGAGCGTTGCGGCGCCGAGTTGGGTGTCAACTTGGCGATCAGCCTACACGCCGTTCGCGACGATCTTCGTGACGTTCTGGTACCGATCAACAAGAAGTGGCCGATCGCCGAGCTTCTGGACGCTTGCCGCCGTTACCCGACCTCGTCGAACGCACGCCGGATCACTTTTGAGTATGTGATGCTGAACGGCGTCAATGACACCGACGAAGATGCGCGTGAGTTAGTGCGGCTGGTCAAAGGCATTCCGGCCAAGATCAATCTTATCCCCTTTAATCCGTGGCCGGGCTCAATCTACGAATGCTCTTCCAATAACCGTATTCACCGCTTCGCAGAGATCGTGAATGATGCCGGCTATTCGTCGCCGGTGCGCACACCACGCGGCCGCGACATCATGGCAGCGTGCGGACAGTTGAAGTCTGCCAGCGAAGCGGCACGCAAATTCTCGGAACGCGCCGAAGTCTCCTGATACGCTTAAATATGGCCTGAATTTTGCGTTTTATCTTCCGATGACTAGAGGGAGATAAGCTCATGCTCGACGACAAAATGTCCTCCACAGCAGCCAACGCAAGCGCTATGGCAATGGCGTCTACTGGCAATGCATCCAAACCGATGCTCGACGAGGAACCGGCTTGGAAGGACGAATTCCGCCAAACGCTCTCGGAGATTCTCGACAAGGGCTTTAGTGCCTATGCCGAAGAAATCAATGAGAAAAAACTGGAAGAGCTGCGCGAAAAGATATTAGAAGCAATGGGTTACTCTGAGGAGGACTTGGAGAACATGCCCGCTGAGCAACGCCAGCAGATCGAGAAATTGGTAGCACTGGAGATCCAGAAAAGGCTTTCCGCCGAGAAGGCGTTGGCAAGCGATGAGAACCTTTCTGAGCCCGGCGGCATTGCCGATCAGATCCGCGCTGCGCCAAACGGCCTGGGTGCGGCCTTCGTGATGCTGGAAGCTATGGAAGGCAATACGAGTGACGGTGCGCCCGGCAAATATGACCGGGAAGGAGACCAATAAGGACGTTTCTTGCCGCTCTTCGACCCGTTAATTCAATCTCAACCAGAGTTTGTTTTACTCCTACCGGTCATCGAATAAAGGAGACCGGCATGGAAAAGCCCCTGCCCGCCCACGTCGTCGACCGGCGTCAGGTTCCCGATCTGACAGAGCAATCCCGGCGTGTGCTGATGGATGCGTGCCTGACGGAACGTGATCTCGTGTTTATGGGTGCCCGCCAGCGCGGCCTGGTCCTTGAAGTTCTCGGCGCCGACGCGAAAAACTAAGACCGGTTGCCGCTTTACGCGCTCTCGCCGATGCCTATACTGCGCGCGATTTCCTGACCCTGCTCCGGAGCGCGCCCATGTCCAAGTCTGCCGTTAATAAAGTCGTCCTCGCCTATTCCGGCGGCCTCGACACCTCCGTCATCCTGAAATGGTTGCACGACACCTACAACTGCGAGGTCGTCACCTTTACCGCCGATCTCGGTCAGGGTGAAGAGTTGGAGCCGGCGCGCAAGAAAGCCGAGATGCTCGGCATCAAGGAAATCTACGTCGAGGACCTGCGCGAGGAGTTCGTGCGTGATTACGTCTTCCCGATGTTTCGCGCCGGCGCGATTTATGAGGGCACGTACCTTCTCGGCACCTCCATCGCGCGGCCGCTGATCGCCAAACGGCAGATCGAGATCGCCCGCGAGACCGGTGCCGATGCCGTCGCGCACGGAGCCACCGGCAAGGGTAATGACCAGGTGCGGTTTGAGCTTGGCTACTATGCGCTGGAGCCCAATATCAAAATCATTGCGCCGTGGCGGGAATGGGATCTCAACAGCCGTACCAAGCTGATCGATTATGCCGAGAAGCACCAGATTCCCGTGCCGAAGGACAAACGCGGCGAAGCACCCTTCAGCCAGGACGCGAACCTTCTGCATATCTCGTCTGAAGGTAAGATTCTTGAGGATCCGTGGCAGGAGCCGGATTACGATCTGATCCTATCGCGCATGGTTACGCCGATGGCGGCACCGGACACACCGGAAGAGATCACCATCGATTTTGAAAAGGGTGACGCCGTGGCCATCAACGGCACGCGCTTAAGCCCCGCCGAATTGCTGACCAAACTCAACGAACTAGGCGGACGTAACGGGATTGGTTGTATCGATATCGTCGAGAACCGCTTTATCGGCATGAAATCCCGGGGAATTTACGAGACGCCGGGGGGCACGGTCCTGTTCCACGCGCACCGCGCGATGGAGAGCATCACTCTTGAGAAGGGGGCGATGCATACCAAGGATGAACTAATGCCGCGCTACGCCGAGCTTCTTTACAACGGGTTCTGGTTCGCACCTGAACGAGAGATGCTGCAGGCCGCTATCGATAAGGCGTCCGAGCGCGTGACCGGGACGGTGCGTATGAAGCTCTATAAGGGCAACGTGATCATTACGGGCCGAAAATCGCCGAATTCGCTGTATGACGAAGCCATCGTCACATTCGAAGAAGACCAAGTCTACGACCAGCGCGACGCCGAGGGCTTCATCCGTTTGAACGCGCTGCGGTTGCGCCTATTAAAGGATTAAACGTCTTTTCCAGCGGATTTCGCTCTATCGGTGCAGAAATAAGTTGACCGCTAAACCTATTTTTCCGACGATGCGTTAACCATCATAATCGCGAAATGGGACGGCGGCATGCTCAAGACGCTCCTCTACATTTTCTCCGGGTTTTTCTTGATAGCTGCGGCGGTCTGCGCGGGCATTTTCTACCATGACGGTTCTATTCAGGCGCTGGGCGGGACGTTGATGTTCTTGTGCTTCGGCGCGTTCGGCATATTTATCGGCTACAATCTCGATTCATTGAAACCGCAGGCTTCGCGTCAGGCTTCGGCCCAACGGCGCTGATATCCGCCCCTAATCTTTCAGACTTTTTCGTGGAAGAGGCGTAGCGTCGGATCACGCTCGATCCAATATGTGTAGAGTGCGATCGGCGCGATGGTGATGTTAACGCCGCGCATCTCGGCCGCGCGCGCCGCGCTGCCACTCAACACATAGGCGGATGCCTTTGGGTTGTTCTCTTTCGTGAACGTCACCATATCCGCCGGTCGCTTGTCGGTACGCACATAGTCGTTGAGCCAATCAAGGTCGTAAACGTGATCCGGCTTGCCAGTGTCCGGATGCAGCGTCAGCAGATCAACGCTGCCGCCGCGCCAGCTAGCGTAATAGAGATTGGAAACGGCTTCCGACCCAAGCCATTGTGACACCAAGGCCGTTTCCGCCAGGCGCTGAAAGAACTGGTCCGACGGCATCACCGGTGCGAAAAGCGCCGCATAGAGGCACGGACTGGTCAGATAAACCTTGAAGAATACCTGGCGTTGGAACCGCTGGCCGTCGCGATCGACGCGGTTGATGCGGCGGATTAGGAACGCCTGCTCCAGATAGTCGAGATATTTACGAAGTGTGTTCTTGGCGATGCCCGTCGCTTTCGCCAGATCGTCCATTGAAATCTCGCGCGCCGTATTAAAAGCCAGCAGGCCAAAAAGGCGGTTCAGCTCCTGCGAATCGTTGACACCGGCGAGGGATGCCAGATCCTTGTGCAAAACCCGGTCCGCGACACCGTCGCGAATGAATGTCGGCGCCGGGGCCCCCTCTTTGCCTGAAAGGATTCCCTCGAGGAAACCGCCAAAGTTAGCGTAACGAACGAACTCCTGGTTGAGAGCGGGTAGCGCGTTCGGCTCCAAAGACATGGATCCTTTACGCTGATCTCCGAATAATTTCTGCTCGGACCCGCGAAATCGCAGAAATTCCAGGAACGTCAATGGCGGCAGAACGAAAACTTCGCCCCGCCCTTCAAAGACGCTGTCGCCGCTAACGATGGACGGAGCCGCTGACGAGACCGCACCGACAATCTTAGCACCGGGCCGCATCTTGGCGAGGCGCAGAAGCTTCTTTTCCCAATCCTTGGCGTACTGGATTTCGTCAAAAAAAACATAAAGCTCCGCGTCGGGGCCATGCCGGTAACGGCGGCAGAACATTTCAAAGAGGGTCGCGAGATCAGCCGCCGTGTAACTCGGCGTCGTCATCGAACAATACAGAATAGCCGTCGGCTTGACACCGCGCTCCACCAGTTGCGCCACCATCTGGCGCATCAGCACGGTCTTACCTGCTCGCAGCGGCCCGGCGAGAATAAGCACGTTGCCGAGGCCGGCCTTCATCACATGGGTGAAAAACGCTGGGAAGAACGCGCGTTTCGGCGGGTTCTTGAAGGCGACCTTTGTATTCTCTGTAAATTCCCACCACGGATTATCGAAGGCGAGACGCTGAAACAAGTCGTTATCGGTAATGGTATGCATGGCGTCCTGACCTGATACCCGCCGACGGCAACACCCCTTTCGCACCGGTTTTCCGGCACGGCAAGCGCATGATCACACGCCTGACCTTATTAGTTGTTACGTGCACAATCGTCGCCTCTTGACTCCCTGTCAAGCGAAACAACGCAGCTCTATCAAATCATAAACACGCGGCAACCCTGCGCCTCAAAACCGGCAGCAAATCAGCTTCGAACCAAGGATTATCACGTTGCCAACGCATGGTGCGCCAGCTCGGGTGAGGCAAAGGCATTATTCCGCTACCGTAACTTTCCCACGCCCTTACGGTTTCCGTCAACGTTTTGCGCTTAATCCCCTTAAGGTAAATGCTTTGAGCATACATGCCTACCAATAGGGTCAACTTAATATCTTTAAGATGCTTCAGGACGCTTGGGTGCCATGTCGGCGCGCATTCGGGGCGGGGCGGCATGTCGCCACCTTTTGGATACCGCCCCGGGTAGCAAAATCCGCTAGGGACGATAGCGATTCGACGATCATCATAGAATGTTGCGCGGTCGACGCCCATCCAATCGCGGAGACGCTCACCGGATGGATCGTTCCAAGGGATACCCGTCTCGTGCACCTTAGTTCCGGGGGCCTGGCCGATAATCAGCAACCGCGCCGTCGATGTTGCGCGCAGTACGGGCCGTGGTCCTAGCGGCAGATGATCGCGACAAAGGTCGCACGCGTCGATTTGTGACAGCAAATCCTTTAGGGATTCACACAATTGCGCCATTTTGCGGAATTACCTATATGTTCGATAGTCTTGGATCATAGTATCACAAGCGGGGGAGACGCGTGAGTACCCAACATCCCGAGAATTTGATGGTAAGGTGCGGCGCCGTCTTCACGGTGTTAGCTATTGCTGCGCTTGGGCTTGGGCTGTTTATCGTCGGTTGCGAGTCTGAGACCACGGCACGCAGTTCGACAAAGTCGCCACGAGAAGTCGCGAACCTACCCGGATTGCGGGCCACCGATATCCACGAAGATCTAGGGTACGCTCTGGAAGACGTCGCACAGACCAAGCTTGCACCTGGCATCTATCTAAGCCGATTGGATGCGGACTTGGACCAGGTGCCGGACGTCGATGAGAAGAAATCCATTTTCTTCAAGATTTTGTTGCCGATCATTGCACGCGAAAACGACCGACTCCGCGCCCTTCGCGAAGAAGTCGCGGAAAACCCGGACGGCGCTGCAAATAAACTGTACGAGCAATATGGTGTCGAACCGGGGAGCGGGAAAGCTCTGCTGCAACGCGTCGATGTGGTCCCAGCTTCTCTGGTCTTGGCGCAGGCAGCCCTCGAGAGCGGATGGGGCACGTCCCGATTCGCTCGCCAGGGCAATAATTTCTTCGGCATCCGCACCTATGACGAAGATGCCCCGGGCATCGACCCGAAGGAAGCAGACGGCTTCAAGGTTCGGGTCTTCGAGAGCATTGCCGACTCGGTTCGCTTTTACATGCACACCATCAACACCAACGATGCGTACAAATCGCTCCGTGCGACCCGTGCAAAAATGCGGGCCGCCGGCAAGGCCCCGACGGGCCAAGCATTGTCACGTCACCTCAAAGGGTTCTCGGAGATTCCGGAAGAGTACGGTGACCGTCTGAGAATCTTGATGGAGTCCAACAATCTCGCCGCACTCGACGGCACCCGTATCCAGTAAAGCCTCAAGACAGCCTCAGACCGTCGAAAGCAATTCCTCGACGAAGGCGGGCACGATCTCGCCGGCGGCGCCATAACGCCGTTCCTGGAACAGCGTTGCTCCTTCGGACGGCTCCAAATTCAGTTCCAGCGTGTGGCCGTGGCCGTATCGTCTAACCAATTCCACGAAACCGGCTGCGGGATAGACATTCCCCGATGTGCCGATGGAGACGAACAAGTCCGCCGATACCAGCGCCGCCTCGATCTCGTCCATCATCATCGGCATTTCACCGAACCAGACGACATTGGGCCGCAAGCCGCCGGACTCACCACAGGATGTGCACACGTCATTGACCGATAGGTCGCGGCTGCATTCTTGAATATCACCACAGCCCGCGCACACCGATTTCAGCAACTCCCCATGCATATGAATTAGGTTCTGCGTGCCGCCGCGCTCATGCAGATTGTCGACGTTCTGTGTCACGATAAGTAAGCGGCCCGGCCAGTCGCGCTCGAGCCGCGCTAGTGCCTGATGGGCGGCATTGGGCCGGATGTTGTCACCTGTCAGTCCGCTACGGCGACCGTTATAGAATGCATGGACCCGCGCCGGATCGCGCCGGAATGCATCGGGCGTTGCCACGTCTTCGATCCGCACTTTCGACCAGATACCGTCGGCGTCCCGGAACGTATCCAGTCCAGATTCCTTGGAAATACCGGCGCCCGTCAGGATGACGATCGACGCACTTGGTGAGAGTTTATCCATGTTCTTGCCCATCCCTTCCCAGCCCATGATAATCCGGCGCCGTCGCTTTCCAATCACAACGTCGAGGTCCGCGTGGTCAAAGTCCTATTCGTCTGTCTCGGAAACATTTGCCGTTCACCAACCGCGGAAGGGATTTTTCGCGACCTCGTGCACCGCGAGGGGCTATCGGATTTGATCGAGACCGACTCTTGCGGTACCGGTGCCTGGCACACGGGCGATCCGCCGGACGCCCGCGCCCAGCAGGAAGCAAAGCGCCGCGGCGTCGACATCACCGACCTCAAAGCACGAAAATTCGCGGCGGGCGACTTTGAGACTTTCGACTACATCCTGGCGATGGACGACAGAAATCACCGTGACCTCACAGCCGCCGCCCCCGACGGCAGCCACGAACGAATTCGGCTTTTCATGAGCTTCGCGCCTGGTTCTTGGCCGCGCGAAGTTCCGGACCCTTACTATGGGGGCGCCGATGGATTTCGTAACGTCTTCGACATGATCGAAGCTGCGTCCGCCGGCTTGTTGGATCATATCCGTCAGCGGCATCTTGATCATGGCTAACCCCAAGACGCTGATTATATTCGATTGCGACGGCGTGCTGGTCGACAGCGAGATCGTCGCTTGCCGCGTGCTGGCGGCGCTGTTGAGCCGTCACGGCTATCCGATCACCGCCAGCGAAAGCCTGGGCAAATTCACTGGGCAGACGATTCCTGGGGTTATCAAGATAGTGGCGGAGGAGGGGGTTGAACTGCCCGAAGATTTCGAAGCACAGCTGCGCGAACGGGACATCGAGGCCTTTGCCCGCGAGTTGAAGGCACCGCCGGGGATGGCCGCCGCGCTCGATCAATTGGCTGACCGGCCCAAGTGCGTGGCGACCAACGGCAGCCCCGACAAGACCCGGGTCAAACTGACGCTGACCGGCCTGATCCGCCATTTCGAGCCGTTCGTGTTCTCCGCTTCCGAGGTAAAAAACCCCAAGCCGGCGCCGGACCTCTTCTTAATGGCTGCGAACCGCATGGGCTTCGCACCCGACAATTGCGTGGTGATTGAGGATTCGACCCTCGGTGTCGAAGGCGCCAAGCGGGCAGGCATGCGCGTTCTGGGATATATCGGCGCATCGCACCGCCAGCCTGAGGACGGAGACGTCCTGCGCCGCGCCGGGGCGGACCTGATCTTCGCGGATATGCTGGAACTGCCGCGTCTGCTCTAAGCTTCAGTTCAAAAGATAATCGACGAGCGGCTCGTACATCGCACCTTCGCGCGCCAGATGCGAGCGGAACAGCACGAACCGGTCAACGGTGAACGGTGGCAGCTGCAGTGAATCGTGCGCTTCGATCCAAGGCCCCACATCTTCGGCCCGGCCATGCTTGAGGCGCGCCAGCGTAACGTGCGGCTTGAACTTCCGATTTTCACGCGGAAACCCGGCACGCACGGCCGCCGCTTCGACCCGATCCTGCAAGAACAATAACGTCGGATTCGACTCGACCCCGGCCCACACCGATTTAATATTCGATCCGCGCTCGAAATATCCCAATCCCTTGCACTGCACATCGAACGCCGGCAGACGCACGTCTTCCAATTCCGCGTCGAGATCACGGGCGCGCTCGCGGTCAGTCTCGCCGACAAAGAATAGGGTAATATGCATGCCCTCGGGTCGGACCCAACGAGCGTTGCGAACACCTGCGGAGATCGACACAAGCCGAAGGCGGACTTCTTCCGGAACAGGGATTGCGACGAACAGTCTCATAGTCGTGCGGCCCGCGCCTTCGGCATGGGGTGAATGCTTAGCTTAACCTTGGTCGCACTGATCGTGAGCGCCGTCAAGAAGGGTTCTGAGCGCCGACGGGCTCAGCCGAAAACCATCAGCACGCCGGTAAAGCTATAGAGCCGATCGTTCGATATTTCACCCGCCGCGTAAAACCCGATCAGGGGAATGTCGCCCAAGGCGGATTTAACGATTTCAGCCTCGGCGTTCTCATCACCGAACATGTGCGGCCCGCGCGCGACACAGGAAACATATAGCGCCCCTCTGGCGGGACCTGGCAGGCGGCGCTTGGTGTCATCGAGCATCCGCTTTAAGTCCGTCTTCGCGCTCGCAGGATCCCGGCGGACAAACATAATCCTGTCGCCAGCGGCAACGTCGGAACCGACACCGAGCCAACCGTGTTCGGGATCAATGGCGATCAGACTGCGCACCAGGTAGTCGTTGGTATCGGAACCGGCGACGGGGAAAGCCACGTGGATGTATCCGGCAACCCGATTCAGGTCATGGGCGAGCATCTCGCCGATATCTTCCTTGAAGACTTCGAGGGCAGGGCGGTCGTCGATCTCGGCGATAATATTTGCATTGGCCGAGGTGACTTGCCGGACGGGCCCCTGTGGCGTGCAGCCTTGGCTGAGACCGACCGTGACCGGAACGTCCGGCGACAGCAGAACGCCAGAAACTCCGCCGGCGCCGACGTCACCGGCAATCTGATGCTGCGCCGTCCGCGAGCCGGTCAAACCACCGACCAAAAAGGCGCCGCTTCGGCGCGACAGCTTTTCAACCAGTTCGGCTACCGTCGGCGCGGCGGCGTCGCCATGGATAATACCGGCGACCGGTCGTACTGTTTCAGCCCACTGAACAACCTCTTCTGACAAAAGGTCCGGGATGGGTGACAAGGGCAGGAGCCGGATGTCACTGCTGCCGACAGCCAAGACCATGGCCGCCGCTGCCGGTTGCTCGATCACGGCGGTCGCATCATGAATGACGCCGAAGCCGAGCGTACCGATCCACGTGTCGATGCCCGTCGTCTGGCGCAGATAGGTGACGATGGAACGAAGATCATCGGCAAGCATATCTGTCGCATAAAGAATACCGACGCCGCCTCCCGGGATCGGTGCGGAGGCGAGTCCATCCGCCAATTCCTTGGCGACATGCGCCCAGTTGGGCGCACTACTGAAAGCGGAGGGGAAGGCTGTCATGACCGTTTCACCCGCCGACTCGCGCCAACAGTTCCTCAACCGACGGCAGAATATTGGCGACTAGAACATCGTAGCCCGCAGGCGTCGGGTGAATGCCATCGCCCTGGTTCAGCGACGGATCTGCGGCCACACCCTGTAATAGAAACGGATAGAAAACCACGTCGTAGCTTTCTGCCAATCGACGATAGACGTCTTCGAAGGCCTGCGTGTACTCAGGTCCCAGATTAGGCGGCGCCTGCATGCCAGCTAGAAGGACGGCGACCCCTTTTTCTTTCAGCGTTTGAAGAATAGCATTCAGATTCTCGTACATCTGTGCCGGCGGCAGTCCACGGAGCGCATCGTTGCCGCCTAGAGCAACAATGACCGCGTCCGGGTTATCACCAAGAATCCAGCCCAACCGCGCGCGGCCGCCGGCCGTCGTGTCGCCCGACACGCCGGCGTTTATGACACGCACCGCATGCCCCTTCCCGTGCAAGGCCGCTTCTAGTTTATCCGGAAAGGATTGGCCGCCCGGCACGCCATACCCTGCGGTCAGGCTGTCGCCCAGCGCGAGTAATACCGTTTCGGCCTTCGCCGGTGACATCGAAGGCGGCAGCCACAGCATCAGCGCGACCAGCGGGAGAACCGCAACTTTGGCTGAAAAAAGCCTGAGAACCATTGAGAAAGGGACCATCTCTCCAACATATACGCATAGCGGAACTAAGAAAGAACGGAGAAAAATCAAATTAGTACGCATGAAATTTTCGTAAGGTGTGAGCATTCATTGGATAATCGGCTAAAAACACCCTATTTTAGATTAGGTTTAATCTCTGAAACGTAGGAGTTTCTAATGGCTTTAGGTCCTAACCCCAGATTCGGTGCCCGCGCACGTCCGATGACGGGTCATCAGGCGTATGACGCATCGATCGACATGGGCCTGCGGAAGTACATGCTCGGCGTCTATAACTACATGACGGCGGGCGTCGCAATCACGGGTCTCGTGGCGTATCTGGTCTCGAGCTCCCCTGCCATGATGCAAGCGATCTTCGGCACAGGCCTCGCTTTCGTTGCAATGCTCGCGCCGCTGGCTTTCATTCTCGTATTGAGTTTCGGCATCAATAAGATGAGCGCCTCAACGCTACAGCTCGTCTTCTGGGCCTTTGCAGCGACAATGGGTGTATCGTTATCGACGATCTTCATCACCTATACCGATACCAGCATCGCCCGGGTATTCTTCATCACTGCCGGCGCGTTCGCGGGCCTCAGCCTTTACGGCTACACGACCAAGCGTGATCTGACAGGCTTCGGCTCGTTCCTGATCATGGGCTTGATCGGTATTATCCTGGCCAGCATCGTCAACATGTTCCTGGCCAGCACCGGTCTGCAGTTCGTGATCTCGGTCTTGGGTGTGCTGATTTTCGCAGGCCTAACCGCTTATGATACGCAGCGCATCAAGTCGATGTACTACGAGGGCGACAGCTCCGAAGTGGCGACGAAGAAGAGCGTCATGGGTGCGGTTTCCCTGTACCTCGACTTCATCAACATGTTCATGCTCCTGCTGCACTTCTTCGGCAATCGCGAATAAGCGCGGCCGCAGCGACAATATCAAACCCCGGGCTTCGGCTCGGGGTTTTTTGTTTGCAGGGAACCTTAGGGCAAATCGACGACGTGCCAGTAGTGATTGAGCAATTCGACGGCACGGCGGAATGAGCCAACTGGATCGCTTTTGACGATGTAGCCGGCGACGTTCTTGCTATAGGCCTTTTCGCGGTCTTCGCTGTCATTCGATGTCGTCATGACGAAAACGACCGTATCCTTGAGTTCCGGGTCGTCGCGTAACTCTTCCAGGAACTCATGACCGCCCATGCGCGGCAATTTTAGATCCAGAATAACCAGATAGGGACGTTCCAGTTTCTCACGCCCATTGGTACCACGCAGGATATCCAGTGCTTCGATCCCATCGTGAGCCACTGCCAGAGGATTACCGATCTTCAACGTCGCCAACGCACGCTTGACCACGACGATGTCGATTTCATCGTCTTCAACCAGCAACAATGTCGCGTGCCGATCGGATTTATCCATCCCTTTCATCCGTAACAAGAAACCGGCACCCCTCGCCACTGGTATCTTCCACAGCCTCAAGGCGAATTTCGCCTTGTTCTTTGTCGTGATGCTTCAAGCGTTACTAATATGGCTCCTAAAGACGTGCTCAAACGGCACGCGCCGAGACTGAACGGTCGACAGCTTGCCATCGGTCGCCTGCCGAAATCCGGAGCGTTGATTAAGAATACACCGGCGGTTCAGACCATAAGCGCAGGGCCGGTCTAGATTGGGTATCTGACGATCCTTTCCCCTTCCTTCATACGCCCGACCCTGAATTTCCATGTCTCGCCGGGCCATCGATACTCGGCTTCACCCCGCTTCGGCCAGTAGACCGACGTATAGAGAGTGCCAAAGCCGCGCGTAAATGCCGACGAATATAGCGGCGGGCGTAGAAAGGCGCCGATAAACTTTGCCGCCGGCTCATCGTGCAATTGCAGGCGCTGCAGCAAGAATCGCTCACGCTCCACCGTCGCGGTCGCCTGTGCATGGCGGTGCCATTCGACCTTTTCCTGGTGGTTGGTGGCAACGGGGCTGTCGGTGATGTGCGCCGGGCGGTCCGGCGATAGAAAGGCCGTCAGAAACGCCCGCTTACGATCCACCACGGTGACGTTGTACGCCATATGACAGGGGACACGCTTCAAGACCTTCTCGGCCTCCTTGGCGGTCTCACAAGTTTCTAGGATATATCGGATGATGATCGGCACCCCAAAGCCATCGCCCGCCACCCGGCGGCCGCCAAAGGTCAGCGACACCGCGAGTCCGGCGTCGTTCACCCCGTCAACAAGGCCGAACAGTCCGTCGGACATACCGATGACCCAGCGCTTATTCCACTTGCTCTCCAGGATCAGGGCGTCCGACAACTGCGGTGCGTAATCGTAGTTGCGCACCATCAACGGCTCGGCGCCCGGCCAAATCGCTTGCGAGCAACCGCTCAGATAGGGGGGCGGCTTATAGAACGACAAAAACCGAGCCGCGAGATCACCACCGCCGGCAAGCTCGCACAGGCACTCGTAAGTCGTCAGCAGTTCTGGCATGTGTGCCTTGAGCGCGCGGAGACACGCGAGATAGGTCGGACGCGCGCCGACACCCTCGGACAGGTACCATCGCTGGTACGCCGGCCAGAGGCCTTCGAATAGCTCACGCCACTTGTCTCCGGGACTTGCCTCGGAGACGGCCCGAAAGACCAGCCGATAAGGGTCGGGCTGTGCGGCGGTCATGTCTGCTCCGGGACGCGCGCGGAGCGCGTCTCCTCTATAGAATCTTGAAGGCCGGCTCTGATGACGCCAAAGCGTGCACCGCCGGCAGCGGCTTTGCCTTATACTGGGATTTGATGCCGTTGATCCAGGCTTTCGCCCGCTTGGTCAGCTTGAATTTGTCGTCCATGGCGCGATCGCGCGTGATCAGGATGCCAAGATCGGCGCCCTCATAGCGGAAATCACCGACGTTCTGAATACGCAAATAGAATGCTTCGTTTTCGCTATCGACCGCACGGCGGTGATAGTCGAAGCGATCATAGCTGACCGAGCCGTCCTTATTGAGCTTCCAGATGCCCGATTCCGGCGCTTCGGTGATGATATCGACGTTATCCTCGGTATGTTTGATAACCATCTGGCACCAGCCGTCGATGTTATCCGGATCAGCCCAGCGGTTGTTCAACTCTTCGACATCCAGATCGAAATCGGCGCCGCAGAATTCAAGCAGGTGGAACAGGAACAACGGCGCATCGGCATGGGCGAATGCCGCGTGGTTGGTCATCGAGCTGGCGCCTGTGACGCGCGGGTTACATTCGCCAAGATAGATCGACCCGTCGTTTTGGTCGATCAGGAAGTCCAACTCGAAGTAGCCGCGGTACCCTTCCTTCACCAGTTGATTGCCGAACTGGAAGGTGTATTTACGCGCCGCATCGCGGATTTTCTGATCGAAGGCGCCAGCAAAGATTTCGTTGCCGCACCAACCGCCGCGATAGGGCGTCAATTCTTTGAAGCCGACCAACTCGGTCATCAGCGGTCCGACGATGGTACCCTTTGACGTGGCGCAAGCCTCGATTGCAGAGCCCCGACAATCGATCCGCTTCATTACCTTGATCTCGCCCTGACCGATGATGTCGTGAGCGTACTTGTTGAAATCCTTCTCGGACTTGATGAAGAACGTGGTGTGGCCGGAATCGCCGAACGCCGACTGCAGCACCAGATCATTGCCGACGGATTTGGCGACTTCCTTCAGGTGCGGCCAGCTTTCGATCTTCGACAAGACGTTCGGAACGCTCGGCACGCCGGCTTTGTTGCCGATGCGGACCGTTTCGATCTTGTGGTCGATCTTTTCACGCAGCTTCGCTTTCGGGAACCAGACTTCTATGCCCAATTCCTTGCACAGCTTTTCGACGCGTTGGTCAAACATCAAGAACACGGCCTTCGGCTTGCCGCCCTTCGACTTGATGAAGTCGATGACTTCCTTGTGCTCAAGCAGGTAGGCGTTGATGTCTTCGATGGATTCGAATTCCGGATGCTCCTGCTCTGTCGGCACGAAGACGTTCGGATGGCGCCCATCGAAGCAATCGATGTAATTGATGTATTTGAAGTTACGGCACCACTCGTCGATACCCAGCAGATTGAAGTTGGTGGCCGAAATGAAGAAGATTGGGTCTTCGTTGCGGTGGAAATAGCGCCGTACTTCGGAAATGTTCTTCAACCGGACTTTTTTGCTGCGCCGAGCAGGGGCCTTCGCCTTGGCGGCAGTCTTCGGTTTCGCGGCAGCCTTCGACTTGGCGGCGGTTTTCTTCCTAGCGGGTTTCGCGTTCATATCTTTATGCCTCCCTCGTGGCTTAGATCTTGATTGTGGGTGCCGGGCCCGGCTTATGCCTTGTGAGCCTTCAGCATCTTTTCGGTAAACACACGCAAGCCCAAATCGGGCCGGTAGCCGTGGATCTCCTTGACGTCCAGGTTGCGCAGGAACTCGATGATCTCCGCGCTGATCACCTGGCCGGGCACAAGGATCGGAAAGCCCGGCGGATAGGGAATGATGAAGGTCGCCGACACGACATCGCGTCCGCCCTTCATAGCGGCATCGAGCGTACCGTCGTTCAGTCCCAGGTATTCGCAATTTTCTTCTTCATATGACAGGAAGAAGGCATCACGGGTGATACCTTCCGGCGTCGAGCCCTTCGGGTCGGGGCGGAAGGAATCGTGGAACCGCGAGAAATCCGGCAACGGTGGCAATTCGTGCCGCAGAGAATGAACCTTCTTCTCGAACACTTTGCGTTCCGGGCCGTTCATGTCTTCGACCCGGTCTTCCAGCTCCCGGGCGATCTTGACCAGAACCTCGATCAGGTAAGCGACGCTGGAACGCGTGGTGCCGATGTTGGTCATGAACAGGACGGTATTGCGAGATGTCTTGTTGACCTGGATGCCGTAGCGGTCCATCAGCATTTCGTTCTTGAAGGTGTCGCCATCGAGGCCGGTGTCGCCGACGTAGAGCGTTACCCGCGTCGCATCGAGACAGAATTCGTCACCGTCCCACGCTTCCCAGATATTATTCCAGCCGCTTTCCACATCATAGTAGCTCTCGATGCCCGACTGACGGTGCTCCGCTGGAATCATGTCGCCGACAGTCAGCACCTTAAAGTGCTTGGATAATAGTGGGTGTGTCCGGATGCGCAGGCGCAGCGCCATCGCCATCTCTACCTGCTTTTGCACCAGCTCGAAGCCTTCCAGTTCGACCTGCCGCCGGCCAACGTCGAGCGACGCCAAAATCTGATAGTTCGGCGATGTCGAGGTGTGCGTCATGAAGGCTTCGTGGAACGCCTCTTCGACCTTCGATGCGAAGTCCTGATCGTGGACATGAATCATCGAGCCTTGGCGGAGCGCCGTCAGTGTCTTGTGCGTCGACTGCGTGGCATAGGCCCGCACCCGCACTTTGTCCGGGTCTGGATAAATATGACGGTCCAGCATCGCTTCGATATCGCCGTCCTTGACCTTGGCCAACGCCTTTTGCTTTTCGGCATATAGGGCGCGGTATTCCTCCGAACGGTACTTCTCGCGCAGCCGTCCAGCGGAATGCATCGCGGTCCGCGTGCGGTAAGTCGGGCCGAACCGGGCGAAGCCGAACCACGCCTCGTCCCAAAGAAATACGAGATCCGGTTTGATCGCCAGGCACTCTTCCATGAAGCGTTCAACATTATAGACGATGCCGTCGAAGGTGCAGTTGGTCAGCAACAGCATCCGCACCCGGTCAAGCTTGCCGGCAGCTTTCAGTTCCAACAGCATTTTCTTGATCTCGCGCAGCGGCACCGCGCCGTACATGGAATAGTCGTGCAGCGGATAGGAGTCCAAATAGATGACGTGCGCCCCCGCCAGCACCATACCGTAGTGGTGCGATTTATGGCAGTCGCGGTCGACCAGCACGATATCGCCCGGCCGCACCAGGGCCTGCACGACGATCTTGTTACACGTCGATGTGCCGTTGGTGGCGAAGAACGTTTTGCGGGCACCGAAGGCGCGGGCTGTCAGTTCCTGCGCTTTCTTGATTGGGCCGTGCGGCTCTAAAAGTGAATCAAGACCGCCCGAAGTCGCCGACGTTTCAGCCAGGAAGATATTCATGCCGTAGAACTCGCCCATATCCTTGATCCAGTGGGACTTGGCGATGGACTTGCCGCGCGAGATCGGCAGCGCGTGGAACACACCGGTCGGCTGCTTGGCATAATTCCGCAGCGCCGTGAAGAAGGGCGTCTCGTATCGACTTTCGATCCCGCGCAGAATATTGAGATGCAACTCCATATAGTCTTCGAGGTTGTAGAAGACCCGGCGGCAAGCGTCACCAACGTTGCCGGCGACATCCTCGACGTTCTGATCGGTGACCAGATAAAGGTCCAGTTCGGGACGGATCCGGGCAACGACGTCGGCAAGACGGATGCCGTATTCATGCGGTTCCAAATCTTCCAAGTTCTCGCACTTGGATTGCTGTAGATAGCGCTCCAGCACCGGCATCATGCGTTGCGAATGCAGTTGGAACCCATAACGAATAACGACAGCTTGAATATTGTGATTGAGCAGGACGGCGATCAGCGCATCTTCGAACGACGGCACGAAAACCGGCTCGTAGGTGAATGCGTCTTCATCGCGCCGCATCTCGACAAGGTCGTCGCGCTGTTGGCGCTGACGGTGTGGTGGAATATCGTCGACGATCAGAATTTCGAAATAGGGGCGCCGCCGGGCGCGCTCGTCCATTTCGTTATCGTCTTCTTCGTCGTCGAAGACTCCGCCCTCGATCGGTGCCAGAAGATTCAGATGCCGGCGTCTGAATAGACCGCTCATCAACGCGCCGACAATGCCAGTGACGATGGTCGACAGGTCTTCGAAGTCTTCAGCGTTCAGGAGGTGGCGGAGTTGGCGGAAAACATGCAGTCCCGGAAAGGCCCAATAGGTCTCAAGCGGTTCCAGTTCATTGAGAATCTGGAGCGCCGCCTTCACGTCGCTTTTCCGGCCCCGGCCGGCAGCGACGCGTTGGGTGATATTCTTCAGGCGGTTCCACGTATCAGCCCTGAATTGCGAGGCGTTGTAGTAATGGCTGATTGACTGTCGAGTATCGGTCGCGGAATCGTCTGGCATGAATTCTATCCTCCCCCTCCTTCGATCAGCCGTGGCGGATTTAAAACCGGCTCGGCTGCCGATGAGCTATTTACTGTTATATTTTCGACGGGTTGTCCGCTCTCGGCTGGTGCCGGTTGTCCGACACCGGCGAGGGAGCCCCGCGCTGGCATCTCCAGCGGTCCAAGCGTGTTTAGGTATCGGGCATCGAAGCGCGCCTTGTCGTAGACAGGGAAGTCGGTGCGGTGATCGCGGAAACTCTTCAGTGTCTGGCCGAGACCGCGCATACCGACCGCGCGCTGACGGCGCACTTGGTCAAAGTCAACTTCGACGGGAATGATCTCGTCTTGGCCGGCGGCCTGATATAGCACCGTCCCGGCTGGACCGACGATGCAGGACCGGCCTGTGCCGCCCGCCGCCAAACCGTTGATGTCGAACACATAGCACTGGAACATCGCCGCCGTCGACCGAGCGATAGACAACTCGATGTCGCGGTCGATGGTGTTCGTAAGTACCGGGTGCAAAAGAACCTCGGCGCCCATCGCGGTCAGTTGGCGCGTGGTTTCCGGGAACCAGATATCATAGCAGATGGACACGCCGATGCGCCCGGCACCGGGCACGTCGAAAACGCAGAACTTGTCGCCACGGGACACGCCGTGCTCATACGGCTCGAACGGAAACATCTTGGCGTACTCGGTGACGATCCCGCCGTCGGGCCCGATCACGTAGGCGACGTTATACAGGCCGCCATCATCGCGTCGGGTAAAGATTGAGCCGGGCAACAGCCAGACCTCGTGTTTACGGGCCAGTGCCCGGAAGGTTTCGAGCGTCTGTTCGATGCTGTGCGGATGCTGATCAGGCAGCGGACCGAAGGGGGCAAGTTCCGAGAACACAATCATCTGCACCCAAGGGAACCGGGCAATAACTTCTTCGATCTTGTGGGTCATCGCAGTCACGTTCTCGTGGGTGGCCACGATATGCATTTGAACGCCGGCGATGGCAAAAGGCGTCATTTTAGATTTTTCCCAAGGTCATAATCATATGGTTGCAAACTACATGTGTGATCGTCAACTGGACCCGCCAAGAGGTAAAAAGGGAGGCCTTTCAGCCTCCCTCTTACTATTTCACTCTGCAGCGACGGCCGCCGACGCTAACTGAGCGAGGGCACGCTCGAGAATATCGAGGCCCTCTTCGATCAAGGCATCAGATGCCGTCAACGGCACCAAGATACGCACCGTGTTGGCGTAGACGCCGCAGCTTAGCAAGATTAGCCCGTTCTCGAGTGCCTTGGCGCATAGCGCCTTGGTCGCATCGGCATCCGGGATGTGGCTGCCACGCTGGCGCACCATTTCGAAGGCCACCATGGCGCCGAGGCCGCGCACGTCGCCAATCGGATGCAGATCGAGATTGGCGCGCATACCGCGGATACGGGCCGCGACATTGTTGCCGATCCGCTGCGACCGTTCGATGAGGTTATCTTTCTCGATCACCTCGAGAACACCCAACGCCGCGGCGCAGGCGATCGGGCTGCCGCCGTAGGTGCCGCCGAGGCCGCCCGGCTCGGGCGCATCCATAATGTCCGCCTTACCGATGACACCCGACAGCGGGAAACCGCCGGCGAGGCTCTTGGCAACGGTGATCATGTCCGGTTCGATGCCGGCATGCTCGATGGCGAACAGCTTACCGGTCCGCGCAAAGCCGGTCTGCACCTCGTCGGCGATCAAAAGGATGCCGTGGCGATCACAGATCTTGCGAAGGCTCTGCAGGAAAGCAGGCGACGCGATATAAAAACCGCCTTCGCCCTGAACCGGTTCGATGATAATGGCGGCGACACGCTCTGGCTCGACATCTGCTTTGAACAGACGTTCCAGGGCCTCGAGCGCATTCTGCTCCGTTACTCCGTGATGCGGCATCGGGAACGGCAGATGGTAGATTTCCGACGGAAACGGGCCGAAGCCTTTTTTATAGGGGATGACCTTACCCGTCAGACCCATCGTCATGTGCGTGCGGCCATGGAAGCCGCCGGCAAAGGCGATGACGCCGGACCGTTTGGTATGGGCGCGCGCGATCTTAATCGCGTTTTCCACGGCCTCGGCCCCGGTCGTCAGGAACAAGGTTTTCTTCGGCGTGACACCCGGCGCCAACGCGTTCAGACGCTCCGCAAGCTCCACATAGGGCTCATACGGCACGACCTGATATGCTGTGTGGGTGAAACGCGCCATTTGCTCTTCAACGCGCGACATAACGTGTGGATTGCGATGGCCTGTGTTCAACACCGCAATACCACCCGCGAAGTCCACGTAGCGGCGGCCGGTGACGTCCCACAGTTCCGCATTATCGGCGTGGTCGGCGTAGATGGACGTGGCACAGCCGACGCCGCGGGGCGTTGCGGCGAGGCGCCGGTCATTGAGGCTTTGGTTCAGATCCATATCGGTCTCTCCTATATCCGCCTCCGCCCTTCAAGCGGCGGCGATATCCTCCGATCCATCGGTCTCAACCGGTTCCACATAGGCGGTGGCGAACTCTTCGACGTCGGCGATCTCAACCGGTGCCGGCGCGAAGATCGCTTCGGCGCGGGCGTCGACCTGGGCCTTGCTCAGGGCTTCGACGCGCTGGGCGACGGACCAGATGTGGCCGAACGGATCGACGAGACGGCCAAAGCGCTCGCCCCAGTAGGTGTCGGCAAGCGGCACGGCAACAACGCAGCCGGCTTCAAGCGCGCGCGCCCAGACGGCGTCGGCGTCTTCGACATAAAGGTGAACAGCGGAACCCGAACCCCCGAGGGATGCCGGTGACAGGATGCCGAAGGCCGGCATCTCATCGCCCAGGCGGACGATTGAGTTGCCGATTTTCACTTCGGCCTGCAGAACGGTCACGCCGTCCTGAGCATAGGCGCGGTTCAGAACCTCGGCGCTGAAAACATGGGCGTAGAACTCAATAGCGGCATCGGCGCCACGGACGATCAGCGACGGTGTTGCAGTGCGGTAACCTTTGGGCTGGATAGCGATCTTCTTGGGCATGATACTCTCCTCAAGGTGAAAACTGGTATGATGCCGATCGCGCAACATTGCTATTTTCACGACACCATGTATCATAATGTAAGCATATTCGAAGAAAATGGTCAACACCATGGATCAAGATGTAGAACTGGGCGTCACGACGACTATTACACAGGCCGATATCGCGCCTCTGCGTGAAATGGCGCGGCTTGGGGAGTATGCCGTCGTTTATCGTTGTCACCGCACTCAAGCCGGCGGCGGATTCGGTGATCAGCAAAAACACCCATTTGCCTGGGGCGTCCTGGCCTATGTGGACGGCGCAGTCGCCCGCATCTACTCGGCGCGCGGCCTGCCGCGCGAATGGACGGACCTGACCCGCCTTGAGAAGTGGATGCGCGAGCAGGGCTTTTGGTACTGGTGGATGCGGAACGACTTGGAGCCGCTCGGCCAGGAGGATTCGGACTGCGAAACCGACGAGCCGCTTACGACGGAACTTCTGGAAAACGGCCCGGACAAGGGCCCGGCGTCTGACTAGACCGCCGACTTCCTATCAGCCTTAATCATATCCGATGCCTTTTCGGCGATCATGATCGTCGGCGCGTTTGTGTTCCCAGACACCAGTGCCGGCATGATCGACGCATCAACAACTCTCAAACCATTTATGCCTTTGACGCAGAGCCGGTCATCGACGACCGACATAGAGTCGGGTCCCATGCGGCAGGTACTGGTCGGATGATAGATCGTCTGGGCGATATTCCGCGCACTGTTCAAAAGGTCTTCGTCACTTTCAACCGCCGGGCCGGGCAGATGCTCGCGCACCACCAGCGGCTTGATCGCGGCGGCGGACATCAGCCTTCGCGTGAATTTCAACGCATCGATGGCGGTCCGGCGGTCGAGGTCCGCCGAAAGATAGTTGGGAGAGATCGCCGGATAGTCTCGTGGATCGGGTGACTTGATCGCAATCTGCCCCCTGCTTTCCGGACGCAACTGACAGACCGAGAGCGTGACCCCCGGAAAGCCGTGCATCTGGATGCCGGGCTTATCGGCGCTGAACGGCTGAAAGTGATACTGAATATCGGGCGTATCCAAACCGGGCCGCGACTTGGCGAAAATACCGACCTGGCTGGCCGCTAGGCTCATCGGCCCGGAGCGCTTTAGAAGATATTCCAAACCGATCTTCATGCGCCCGGCGAAACTGTTGATTCGTTCGTTCAGCGTCGGCGTCGCGACCTCAAAGACCGTTCGGATCTGCAGATGGTCTTGAAGGTGCTGACCGACACCGGGTGCGTCCAAGACGACATCGATCCCGTGCCCTTGCAGCAAGCCACCGGGACCTATTCCCGACAATTGAAGAATCTGCGGCGAGCCTATCGCACCTGCCGAGAGAATCACTTCACCGCCGTCACGGAGCACGTAGCGTTGCGCCGTTCCCTTGACCGACATGACGATGCCTGTCGCTCTGCGGCCATCCATGGTCAGGCTCTCCGCCAGGGCGTGTGTCACGACATCCAAGTTCTGGCGATGCTTGACCGGCTTCAGAAAACCGACGGCCGTTGAACACCGCCGCCCGCCGCTCGCTGTTTGTTGGTAATAGCCGACACCTTCCTGCTCGGTGCCGTTGAAATCGTCGTTGCGCGGCACGCCGATCTCTTGCGCCGCCGCGATCAGCGCTTCGGAAATTTCGCTCTTGGCGCGGATGTTCTGAACCGCGAGACCACCGCCAGTTCCGTGAAATTCATCGCTGCCGTTCTGCTGGTTTTCGGACTTTCGGAAGTACGGCAGCACATCTTCGAACGACCAGCCGACGTTTCCCAGCTGACGCCAATGATTGTAGTCCTCGGCCTGGCCGCGAATGTAAATCAATCCGTTAATGGAACTGGAACCGCCAAGGGTGCGACCGCGTGGCCAATCGATGGAGCGGCCGTTCAGGCCCGGGTCCTTTTCGGTTTTGTAGCTCCAGTCCGTCAGCGGATTGTGCAGTGTCTTGAAATATCCGACCGGCACGTGGATCCAGGGATACCAATCCTTCCCGCCGGCCTCCAATAGCAGCACGCGGGCGGACGGGTCCGCGCTCAGCCTATTGGCGAGTACGCACCCGGCAGACCCGGCGCCGACGATGATGAAGTCGTAGGACGCGTCGCTCATCTCAGCCTTTGGATTTCAATGCCGTCTTCAGGGATAAAGGACAATCTTTGCCGCCTCCGTTTTTTGGTCAAGCAGATCAGCGAAAGCCGTGGCTCCATCGGCGAGCGGGCGGCACTCGGTCCAATCAAGAGGGCCGAGCGCACCAGACGCCATGGCACGCAACGTCGCCCGAAAATCGCTCATTGTATAAGTGTAAGCGCCGAAAAAGCCGATCTCCTGCAGCGTGAGGCGGCGCGCATCGAAGCCATCGGCACCGTCGCCAAGGCCAATATGAACAATGATGCCGCCGGGCCTTGCCGCGTGCACAGCGCCGGTCCGGGTCGGCTTGATACCGACCGCGTCCAGAACCACATCGGCGAAACCGGCCTCCAACGCACCATCGGATACCGGATCGATCACCTTCTCGAAACCGGCGTTCATGGCGGTACGGCGGCGCAGCGGATTGGTCTCGGCCACCGTCACGTCCTTGCAGCCGAACGCCCGTAGCGCCAGCGCCGCGCCTAAGCCGACGGCGCCACTGCCGAAGACCAGCGCCTTCGATTCCGAGATCGGCCGCACACTATGGCGGTCAGCAATGACCACGCCGTGCCACGCCGTCGCCAATGGTTCGGCGACGACGGCCTTGTCCATATCCAGGCTCTCGGGAATATCGATCAGATTTCCTTCCGGGATGGTGATTTGCTCGGCGAATGCCCCCTGGCGTGGGGGCATCGAAATGATCTGTCGCTTGGCGCAAAGATTCGCGCGCCCGCCCATACAATCTTCGCACACCCCGCAACTCACCAGCGGATTGATCACGACGCGGCGACCGGCACCGGAGCCGTCGGCGATCACGCCAACGGCTTCGTGCCCCAAAATCAACGGTGCCGGTCGACGTTCGTCGTGACCGAGGTAAGCATGCATATCGGAGCCGCAGATTCCCACCGCCTTGACATCGACGGTCACTTCACCGTCGCCGGGCCGGGGCGCCGGTGCATCGGTAAAAGCCAGATCCTTCGGACCGGTATAAACGAGTGCGCGCATGATCCTCGCTCCCTACTTAGCGGTGAAGCCGCCGTCTACCGGCAACGTCTGACCGGTGATATAGGCGGATGCGGGTGAAGCCAGAAAAACCGTGACGCCGTCGAGATCACTTAGTTCGCCGTTTCGGCCGACCGCCGTCATGTGCGCGTTGTGTTTTACCTTTTCGGCATCATTGAAGACCGACGCCGTCAATGGCGTCGGAAAGAAACCGGGCGCAATCGCGTTCGCCGTCACGCCGCTCTTGGACCAAGCTTCCGCCATAACGCGGGTCAACTGTAGAATGCCGCCCTTCGACGCGCCGTAGGGCGCACTGTCGGGGAAGGCGCGGTAACTCTGTAGCGAGGCAATATTGATGATGCGGCCGTAGCCTTTTTCATGCATTCCAGGAACGCACGCGCACGCAAGAAAGAACGGCACCGATAGGTTTAGGTGAATCGTCGTGTCCCAGCTTTCGATCGTGATTTCATCCCAAGGCTCGCGCATATTAACACCAGCGGCGTTGATAAGAATCTCCGGCACGCCAAGTCCAGCGGTTACCTGCGATACGATGTCGGAATGTCTTTCACGATCCATAAGATCAACCGGTACGGCGAGCGCCCGACCGCCAGCTTTCTCAATTTCCGAGGCTGCCGTGGCAAGTTTGTCGGCGTCCCTTGCCACGAGCGCCACGGATGCACCGGCCCTTGCAAGCGCGCCTGCCATCTGTCGGCCGATCCCGGAAGAGGCTCCCGTAATAACCGCGACTAAACCCGTAAGATCAAATTGCGACAACATTGATGGTTTTTCCAATCCCATCCGGTCAAGGATGACGTTCGATTACATCGCTCGGCAACGCTTCAACGAAATGCAATCACGGCTTTTCCGCGCGGTTAAGAGTCGCGATGAACATGGACTGCGCAGGGTGCGTACCTAACCACGCGCGCGGCGGTCGAGCCGATGAAGTAGTCACTTATATCCGGTTTATGGGATCCAATGACGATACAATCGAAATCATGTTGGACGGCATAATCAATAATCTTGCGGTGGGCTTCTCCGCGAACGACATCTGTCCCGATCCCGTCAAGGTGAGACGCCTTCTCCCGCAATATCTCGGCTGCCCTATCGAAACCCTTTTGGATGATGTCTTCACCCACATAGGCGGAGACGGAACCCTTCGGGACCTCGAATACATGCAAGGCGACGATCGTCCCCTCTGGCGACAAAAGCGCCCGGGCGATTTCTAAAGTCTGTGGTGAGATTCCATGATCCAATGCCATGGGTACAAGTATCTTTTGATACATGGTTTTTCCCTTTGATTCCCCAGCGCTCCGCCAAGTTATCCTTTGGCAGTAAGGTCGAAGTTTTCACCTGGAAAGTACTTGGCAAGCCTGACATCCGCAGACCGTGCATGACCTTCCATCCCTTCTAGTCTAGAAATCCGCGCTGTCGCCTCGGCAACTTTCTTAGCGCCTTCGCGTGTGGCCCGTTGCCAGGTGACGATCTTCATATACTTGTGGACACTCAGGCCGCCCGTATATGTGGCCGCCCCCGAAGTTGGCAGAACATGATTCGTCCCGGACGCCTTGTCGCCATAAGAGACGGTGGTTTCTTCGCCAAGGAACAGCGATCCATAGCATTGCAACCGATCAAGCCACCAATCCAGATCATCCGCCTGAACGGTCAGGTGTTCCGGCGCATATTCGTCTGATGTCTTGGCCATCTCCTCGCGGTCCGAACAAACAATCACCTCGGCATAGTCGCGCCATGCCGCCTCTGCGTTTCCACGGTTGAGTTCCGGTAGGTCGGCGATGAGTTCTGGCACCCGGGCCATGACATCCTCGGCCAACGGCCGATGGTCGGTCACCAACCAAACGGGTGAGTTGTAACCATGCTCCGCCTGGCTAACGAGGTCTGTAGCGACGATATGAGCATCGGCATCTTTGTCGGCCAAGATCAAGCTGTCCGTCGGGCCCGCGATCATGTCGATGCCGACACGGCCATACAACATACGCTTTGCCTCAGCGACAAACTGATTACCCGGACCGACGATAATGTTCGCCTTAGGTTGTCCAAACAAACCAAACGCCATAGAGGCCACGGCTTGCACACCGCCGATGGCCATAATCGTGTCTGCACCGCAAACATGAGACGCATAAGCGACCCCCGGATCAACACCCGTTTCAGGCTGCGGGGCAGAACAAACCGAAATATGTTTGCACCCGGCGACCGCGGCCGTCGTCACCGTCATGATCGCGCTGGCGATATGACGATACCGCCCCGCCGGCACGTAGCAGCCGGCAGCAGATACCGGTATCGCTTTTTGACCGGCAATCAGTCCCTCATTGATCTCGTACTCAAAATCCGCAACCGTGTTTTTTTGGGCTTCGGCGAACCGGCGGACATTGTCGTAAGCAAAAAGAATATCGTCTTTCAGCTTTTGCGGAAGCTTTGCACCCGCGGCTTCAATATCTTCCGCCGACAGTATGATATCGCCCTCGTATTTATCGAACTTCGCCGCATACTCGAGCGCTTTTTCCTCACCACCCGCTTCAATCTCGGCAAGGATATTGGAAACAATCGCTGCCGTTTCGCTTGAATCCGACCGGGATGTCAACGTTGCTTTTTTTAGGTACTCGCGGCTCATTTTCTTGATCCTCTTGTAAGCGCCCACAGACGAGAGACTTCATCTAATCGAATGGCATAGGTCACCTAGGGCACTAATTTCCGTAGATGTAGTTTGGAAGCCACAAGGCAATTTGCGGGAACACAAAGATCAGGGTGAGGCCAATAAGCTGGATCACCATGAACTGCATCATTCCCAAATAGATATCACGCAGATCCCACTCTGGAACAACGCCCTTCAAGAAGTAAGCGGATAGGGCAACAGGCGGGCTGAGCCATGCCGTTTGCAAATTGACGGCGACAAGTATCGCGAACCAGATCAACAGGTCGTTCTGGCTCTCAAACCCAAGATCGAGCGACGTCACCGTAGGTATCAGGATTGGTACGATAATAAGGACGATTGGCACCCACTCCAACGGCCATCCCAGTAGAAAGATCAACGCCATGATAAGGATCAAGGCAAAGATGGGTGACATATCGAGACCCAACAGCACTTCGGTCAGCA
Organism: Rhodospirillales bacterium; assembly: GCA_965216765.1. Taxonomy (GTDB): domain Bacteria; phylum Pseudomonadota; class Alphaproteobacteria; order Rhodospirillales; family Casp-alpha2; genus UBA4479. The sequence continues at coordinate 2,579,949 of OZ244199.1, read as the reverse complement.
TCGTTGGCGTACCAAGGTTCGAGAATACCGCCCCGAAGAAGTTTGAGGCGGCCACCAAGAACATGATTAGAACCGTGATCTCTAAGCTTTTGATCAGCGCACTATAGAGCCCTTCAATCGTGAACTTGCGATACAGCACGGATAGAAGCACCGCACCGAATGCACCGCAGGCAGATGCTTCCGCAGGCGTTGCCCAACCGGCAAGGATTGACCCCAGCGCAAAGGCGATCAGCACGGTCGGCGGCACGAGGCCCATGAAAAACTCGTACCACAAATCTGAGAAGTAGAAGCCGCCAGGGCGTGCTTTCCCAAGCCATTTGTAAACGCTCCACATCACGGCAATCCATGCGAGCGGAACAATCAACGCGCCCAACGGAAAGCCGAAGCCATCCGTTATCCCATACGTGATCAGCCAGATCAGGAAAACCAGTGCACCCATAACCATCGCCACTTCGAGCAGGTAAAAGCTGGACGTTTCAGGCTGGTCTTCCGGCGGCAGTATGGGGCCGAGTTTGGGATTGATAAAACACCGCCCGAGCGCATACAGCAGGTAAAGGCCTGCGAGCATGATGCCCGGGATAATCGCCGCGCGGAACAAGTCCGTCACGGGAACTTCGAGAACCGGCCCCATCACGATCAACATGATCGAAGGCGGAATCAGAATACCGAGCGTTCCACCCGCTGTGATCGTCCCTGCCGCGAGTTTCACATCATAGCCAGAGCGGTTCATTGTCCGCGCTGCCATGATCCCTAGAATCGTTACCGACGCTCCGACGATCCCGGTTGCGGCCGCAAAGATGGTCGACACAAACAGGATGGCAATGAAAAGCGCGCCCCTTGTCCGGCTCATCATCATTTGAACGGCCTGGAAAAGCCGCTCCATCAATCCCGCCTTTTCCATCACGATCCCCATGAAAATGAAGAGCGGAACCGCAACCAACTGATCACTTAACATTACGGAATTGGTTTGTAGCGCCATGAGGAATGTGGCGAGTTTGAAGTTGGCCCCCCAGGTGCCAAAGACGAACCCGAGGAAAATGAGGGTGAAGGAAATCGGAAAACCGACGAAGATCGAGAACAGCATCACCGCAAGCATGATCAAACCGATCACCGGTTTTGAAACTTCAAACGATCCTTCACCGCCAAACGTTTCGTTCCACCATTCTGTTATTGGCACAACTTCGGGGAAGAACACCGCACCGACCAACACCAACAAGGCAACGCCATAGAACGGGAGTATGCGAAGGAAGACCCGTTCGCGTTCCTTACCCATTTGATGGAACGCGCGGAAAAGTTCCGGGAAGCCTTGCAAAAGGAGCAGAAAACCACCGACTGGCATCGCGAGACGCGCAGGCCATAAGATCGGCGCCCACGTCGAGTCACTCGCTTGTTCACCGATGGCGAATGCCTTGTACCAGTACTCCGCCGAGACCCAGGTAAAAAACAACATCGCAGGAATATAGAGTGCCATATACAGCGTGGCATCGACGGTCGCCTGTGTCTTGGGGGACCAATTTCGATACAAGAAGTCGGCACGAATATGAACACCACGCATCAATGCGTAACCGGCCGCCGCCATGAATATGACGCCGCCCAGCATTCGACTGATATCGTAAACCCATATAGTCGGACCAAATCCCCAAGAAATGGCCACGTCGTTCATGCCCATCTCTGTTAACAGCGCAAACATGTTGCGCGAGAAAACTTCGTAAATAATGGCCAAAATCAAGGGGACCATTAGTATGCAGGTGATGCGGCCTGCCCATAGATTGAGAACATCGATAAAGGCCGTAATCGGGCGCTGCCAAGGCGTCATGTCTTCAGGAGTCTCACCTGGCGCCTCGGTACGCGCTTCGGCGATCAACTCATCCGTCGTATCAAGCTTATCCATCTCGACTTCGTCGGCCATGATACATCCCACCCGATAAAATCGGTGTTCCCACTAGAAAAATACTTAAGAGAAAGAAAGGCGAGGCCTGAATGGCCCCGCCTTCTAATTCAGTCTTACTTCTTCAGGCTGTCGGCGAACGCCTTACCCAGGTTCGCATTCGACGCTTGGGCACCGGCCCAGAAAGGAACCGCAATGGCTGCGAAATCCTTCTGACTTTGCCAGACCTTGGCGAAGAATTCGTTCTCGGCTGCGTTCTTTTCAAGAGATGCCTTCGCCGCATTCATGTACGCCGGAAAATAGTCGGCCGGGGTGTCATGAAGCTGCACACCGTGATTTTCGGTCAGGTCCTTAAGGGCCTTGCCGTTCTCATAAATCCGATAAGACATAGCCTTCGAGAGCGATGCGTTAGCTGCAACTTCTAGGGCCTTCTTCTCAAGATCCGAGAGTTTGTTGTAGACGTCGCCGTTGATGTACATGTCAGCATTGACCACGACTTGGTGCAGGCCCTGAAGATAGTAGTGCTTCAGCACCTTTTGAAAGCCGAAGACACTGTCAGGTTTCGGGCAACACCACTCTGCTGCGTCGATAGTGCCTTTTTCAAGCGCCGGCAGAATATCACCACCACCCATGGCGACCGATGCGACACCGATGTCTTTATACGTTTGACCCGGGATGCCGGGCGGTGTGCGGAAACGATACTTCCGGAAGTCGTCCATCGACGTGATCGGCTCTTTAAACCAACCCAGTGCCTCGGGGCCAACGGGTTGAAGCATGAAGCCCTTCACATTGACGCCCATTTCTTTCCAGAGCTGGTCATAAAGCTCCTTACCGCCGCCGTACTGGAACCACGAAACGAACGCAATGTTGTCGATGCCGACACCAGCACCGGCAACCGGCGAACCGAACAACATGGCCGCCGGGTGCTTGCCGGACCAATAGTGCGTCCAGGCGAAACCACCTTCGATCAAACCGCTATCAACAGCGTCGAGCGTTTCTTTCACGCCCACGACTGCGCCTGCGGGCAGCACCTCGATTTCAAGCGAGCCGTTCGTCAAAGCCTTCACGTCGTCCGCGAAATCCTTGAGCATGAAGACTTCGTCGGCCTTAGCCGGGATCACGGATTGAACCCTAATTGTGGTCTTTGCGTCTGCGGCACTCGGCGCAGAGACGACGGCCGCCGCCAAGGCAGCGGTACAGATGCCCTTAAGGGCGGTGGTCAGCTTTATCATAAAATATCTCCTCCAGATGATGCTGAGATAGCGCCGATTCGGACGGGATCGTCCGCGCGCGGCGTTCCAGATTTTCGAAAGGTTCAGGGCTGGAAGAGGTCGTTGGTGCCCAGTTCGGGCCGAGCACGACAAACCGGGCAGCTTGGCCTGCCCAAACGGCGTGCGGCGTCACACATACGTGAACCATTTAACCTCCCATAGTTCGCGCTTTTATTGCTCTATTTTTGTAAGCGCTTACAAACATGGTGTCAGCAAGAGCAATTCCTGTCAAGATGCCTGAGCCAGTAGCAACTAGGCAAAATCGAAAATGCTTTTAACTTATTGATTTATTTGAGCCTTTATGGCTTTATAGCGATAATGCCTTGCGGGCTTGTCCTGCGGGACCATCAAATAATTTGTAAGCGCTATTATGAAGCTCGCCTCGCCACCAACATTGCAGGACATTGCGGACGCCGCAGGCGTCTCCACCGCGACGGTGTCACGTGTTCTCAACCGGCCGGACGACGTGCGCCCCGCACTTCGCGAGAAGGTTGAAGCGCAAATCCGCAGCACCGGTTATGTGCGTCATGGCGCAGCGCGGGCACTGGCATCCGCAAAGAGTTTCACCATGGGCGCCGTCATTCCGACCCTGGAAAGCGCCATCTTCTCGACCGACGTCAACGCCATGCAACACCGCCTCGATGAAAACGGCTATACGCTGCTGCTGGCGGTGACCAACTACGATCCGACGCATGAACTGCGCCAGGTCCGGCAGCTGATCGAACGTGGCGTCGACGGCATGATCTTGGTCGGTTACGACCACTTGCCCGAAACGCTGGAATTGCTGGAGCGGCACCAGTGCCCTTATGTCATGACGTGGAACTACCGCGACAATGCCAGCGGCCCCTGCGTAGGTTTCGACAATGTCGCCGCAATGGCCGAACTCACTAATCACCTTCTCGACCTCGGGCACCGCCGGTTCGCCATGATCGCCGGCATCACGTCCGGCAACGATCGCGCGCGTGACCGTATTCTAGGCGTCCGGGGTGCTCTTTCGGCACGTGGCTTGGAACTGCCAGAGCACCTGATCATCGAAAAACCGTACGAAGTTTGGGAAGGCCGGTTGGGTTTGCGCGCGCTGCTGTCCGATACGGCCCAAGAACGGCCGACCGCCGTCATATGTGGGAACGACGTTCTGGCGATCGGCGCCATGCTCGAAGCGCAGCAAATGGGGCTGAGCGTGCCTAAGGACTTGTCGGTTGTCGGCTTCGACGACCTGCCGATCTCCGAGAGCCTGATCCCACCGCTGACCACGATCCGCATCCCGAGCCGGCGCATGGGCAAATGCGCCGCCGAGTATCTTCTTGATTATCTGGCGGGGAACACCGTCGCTCGCCAAGTGGAACTGCCGACGCAGTTAATGGTTCGGCGTACGACGACAGTGCCGACGGCAGACAAATAAACATCAGAGTTTCTGAGGGAAATGGTGCCGCTTGTCAGACTTGAACTGACGACCCCATCATTACGAATGCCACTAACCAGAAAATAAAACGTTAAATATCAACAACTTGTTCGAGCGCTGTCGCACACTGTGTCAGAACAAAAGTAGATAATCGGGATTAAAACCGAATAACCGAGGCACATTTTGGGCACACTATTATCGACCCAAGGAAATTTCGACGGCGTACTTGCGGTTTGATATGCTCCTCAAGCACAGACGGCTCGTGAGGATACACCGGCGTGAAGAACAAACAGCCAAAATCCAACGGTGGCCCTGGGGTCCCTCGCTATCGATCTTGGGATGGGGTTCCATTGTTTCGGAATGGATTCCGTCCGTTCTTTCTCGCGAGCGGTGTTAGCGCGTTCGTTCTCGTCGCCATATGGGTCGCGTTCCGCGAAGGCGCGTTAAGCCTTGCAGGCGTCACGGACCCGGTGCAATGGCATGCCCATGAAATGATTTTCGGGACATTGTCGGCTGCCGTTGCGGGGTTCTTGCTGACGGCTATCCCCAATTGGACGGGCCGCCTACCCTTGCAAGGATGGCCACTTATCGGATTGACGGCATTGTGGCTTGCAGGTCGTATCGCAATGCTTGCCGGATATAGCACCAACTCCCTGCTTGTCGCATTCGTCGACTGTGCTTTTCTTATTTCTCTATTGGCGGTTGTTGTCCGTGAGATCATCGCCGGGCGCAATTGGCGAAATCTCCCTGTGGTCGCGGCTCTAGGCCTGCTTGCTGTCGCGAATGCTGTCTCCCATCTGGAAAACTTAGGCTACCTTGGGACATATGGTTTCGGTACCCGGATGGGCATTTCCGTTGTCGCCGCCCTGATAGCTCTGATCGGTGGGCGGATCATCCCAAGCTTCACGGGAAACTGGTTGGCGAAACACGGCACGCAAAGCAGGCCTGCTTCGTTCGGAAGGTTCGATGTAGCGACAATATTGCTAACCGTCATTTCCCTCGGAGCATGGACGGCGATCCCGGATCACGAGGTCTCCGGGTATGTCTTATTGCTGGCGGGCGTCGCCAACCTTTTGCGGATTGCACGATGGCACGGATTGAAAACGCTGAGCGAGCCATTGGTTTGGAGTCTGCATGTTGGATACGTGTGGCTTCCGGTAGGACTGGCTCTGTTAGGGGCGTCTCATTTGTTTGCGGATGTGTCCAGTAGTGCCGGTATTCATGCCCTCACATCGGGGGCGATGGGGGGGATGATTCTCGCCGTCATGACGCGCGCAACACTGGGGCATACTGGCCGCGCGCTAACGGCCGACAAGACAACGCTGATTATCTATGTCCTAGCCTTCCTCGCGGCCCTAGCCAGAGTGACTGCCTCAGTAGCCCTGGACGTATACGAACCGCTCCTGATCATCGCAGCCGTGTTCTGGTGTGGCGCGTTTGGACTGTTTTCTATCCGTTATGGCGCCATCCTATTGGCCCGTTAGTTCCAGCCTTCGACGCCCGCCATATTCGGCAATTCGTGTGCGATGCCCTTGTGGCAATCGATGCAGGTCTTTTGACCGGTCACCAGGAAGGTACTGTGCGCTTCCGCCGCTCTTGGGCTCTGGAGTGAGAAGTCCATGGACTCCGCACTATGACAGTTCCGGCATTCCAGAGAGTCATTGGACTTGAGCCGGGACCATTCGTGTTTGGCGAGTTCAAGGCGCTTATTCAGAAACTTCTCGCGCGTGTTGATCGTACCAAAGACCGTTCCCCAGACCTCTTTTGAAGCCTGCATTTTCCGAGCGATCTTATCCGTCCAATTATGCGGGACATGACAGTCCGGGCAAGTCGCACGGACACCCGCATTATTGGTGAAGTGGACCGTCGTCTTGAGTTCCTGATACACATTGTCATGCATTTCGTGGCAACTAATACAGAAGGTCTCGGTGTTCGTCAGCTCGAGCGCAGTATTAAATCCTCCCCAGAAGATCACGCCAGCGACAAACCCACCTATCGTCAGCGCGCCTAGGCTGAGATGAGCAGCCGGACGAGAAAGAATACGCCAGAACTTGGCGACAAATGCTTTAAGCTTGGACATGTCCGATCTCCGCCGTCAGCGTGATTGTTCGACGGCGAGGAGCGCGTCGATATCGACGAACGTGTTCTTTAACTGCTCCGGAACACTGGCCTGCACGACATGACATTGGTTGCAGAAATACCGCCGTGGGGAAATTGTTGCCAAGACTTGCCCTTCACGGTCCATAAAGTGCGTCACACTAATCATCGGTGCACCACTTTCGGCGACCCGAGTCCTCGCATGGCAGGACAAGCATTGATTGCCGTTCTTATCGAGCTGATAACCGTCGATCCTATGCGGGATGGTCGGTGGTTGCTCAGGATAGTTCCGGGCACGGGGGCGATCCGTTTCCTCTGTTTGAGGGATACGGGGCGCTGAATTTGTCCGCGCCAAGGTGGCGGCGCCGCGTAGTGTCGAGATGGAAGTTCCAACATCCTGCGCGATAACAGCCGAACCGCCCCATCCGATAATGAAAGTTACCGTTGCGAGGGAGAGGATTGTGATAGCTTTAAAGCATTTCATGGCATTTCCTCCTGTCGGCAATTAAACGCGCTCGATCCGAACAGCACACTTCTTGAAGTCTGTCTGCTTCGAGATTGGGTCTGTCGCATCAAGAGTGACTTTATTGATGAGCTGGCTCGCATCGAACCAGGGCACGAACACGAGCCCGCGCGGCGGTTTGTTCCGACCGCGTGTTTCCACGCGGGTTTGTATTTCACCGCGCCGCGATTTGACCCGAACTTCATCTCCTCGCCGGAGGCCCAATTCACTCGCATCGTCGGGATGCATGTAGCAAAGAGCGTCGGGAACGGCTCGATAGAGTTCAGGTACTCGTTGCGTCATGGACCCGGAATGCCAGTGTTCCAGGACCCGTCCTGTGGACAACCAGAACGGATACTCAGAATCTGGGCTTTCCGCAGGGGGCTCATAGGGAAGCGCAAAGATCCAAGCACGACCATCCTTCTTGCCGTAAAACTGTACGCCTTTGCCTTTTTCCACGTACGGGTCATAACCTTCGCGAAATCGCCAACGCGTTTCCTTGCCATCAACGACGGGCCATCTCAGCCCGCGCTCTCGATGATACGTATCGAAGTCCGCTAAATCGTGTCCGTGTCCGCGACCGAAGATCGCATACTCTTCGAACAAGCCCTTCTGGACATAGAACCCGAAATGTTCTGCTTCATGATTGGCATAGTCTGAGTTCAATTCGCCGTTGGGGAATTTATCTACCTGCCCGTTCTTAAACAGGATGTCGTAGAGCGTTTTTCCCGCATACTCCGGTTTCTTCGCGATCAACTCTTTAGGCCAAACCTCTTCAACCTTGAAGCGTTTCGAAAACTCCATAATTTGCCATAGATCGGAGCGCGACTCGCCCGGGGCCGGCACGAGTTCATGCCAGAACTGTGTGCGGCGTTCAGCGTTACCGTAGGCACCTTCTTTCTCCACCCACATGGCCGTTGGCAGGATCAAGTCGGCGGCCTGCGCGGTGACGGTCGGGTATGCATCTGATACGACGATGAAATTCTCCGGGTTGCGATATCCCGGTAGCGTTTCCTCCATCATATTTGGGGCGGCCTGCATGTTGTTATTCACCTGCACCCAATAGGCATTCAGCTTGCCATCTTTGAGCATGCGATTTTGCAGTACCGCATGATAGCCGGGTTTGTCGGGAATTGTGCCTTCGGGAAGCTTCCAGATTTTCTCGGCAGTGGCTCGGTGTTCCGGATTCATCACGACAAGATCGGCTGGTAGGCGGTGTGAAAACGTGCCGACTTCGCGCGCAGTGCCGCAGGCGGACGGTTGCCCGGTGAGCGAGAAAGGGCTGTTCCCGGGCTCGGAGATTTTGCCGGTTAGCAGGTGAATGTTGTAGATAAGGTTGTTCGCCCAGACACCGCGGGTGTGTTGGTTGAAGCCCATCGTCCAAAGCGACATGACCTTGGTATTCGGATCGGCATAAATCTCGGCCATCTCCAGGAGCTTCTCCTTCGGAACACCGGACATCTCGTGTACTTTGTCGAGTGTGTAGTCCGACACGAAGTCGGCGAATTCCCGAAAACTCATAGGTGAAGAGCCGTTTGCGTCGTTCGCGTTCTTGGCGGATTGCTCCAGCAGGTGTTCAGGGCGCAAACCGTATCCGATGTCCGTATTCCCGCGCCGGAACGTGACATGGTCGTCCACGAACTTTTGATTCACCTTGTTGTTCGAAATGATGTAGTTGGCGATAAAATTAAGTATCGCGAGGTCGGTTTGTGGCTCGAACACCATGGGGATATCGGCTAATTCGAAACTGCGGTTTTCGAAAGTCGAAAGCACACCGACCTTCACGTGCGGATGAGACAACCTGCGGTCGGTGATCCGCGTCCAAAGGATCGGGTGCATCTCCGCCATGTTGGAGCCCCAAAGGAAGAATGCGTCGGCATGTTCGAAGTCGTCATAACAGCCCATCGGCTCATCTATACCGAAGGTGCGCATAAAGCCGCCCACGGCAGACGCCATGCAATGGCGCGCATTGGGGTCGATGTTGTTTGAACGGAACCCGGCCTTATAGAGCTTCGAAGCGGCATAGCCTTCCCATACCGTCCATTGCCCGGATCCGAACATGCCGACAGCCGTCGGCCCTTTGTCCTTCAACGCGGTCTTGAACTTTTCCGCCATGATGTCGAAAGCTTCATCCCAACTTACCGGGGTGAAGTCGCCGTCCTTGGCGAATTTGCCATTCTTTTTACGTAGCAAAGGTTGGGTAAGGCGATCTTCGCCGTACATGATCTTTGAAAGGAAGTATCCCTTCACGCAGTTGAGCCCGCGATTCACCTCGGCTTTTACGTCGCCATGCGTTGCGACGACTCGTTCGTTTTTTGTCGCGACCATGACAGAGCAACCGGTGCCGCAAAATCGGCAGGGCGCTTTAGACCACTTAAGGTCCGTTCTCGACCGGTCCGTGACGAGGTTCTGGGCATCGACAGAGAGCGGAATGCCGGCAGCGGATGCCGCAACAGCTGCCGCCTGGGCCTTGAGCATCTGTCGTCTGGTGAGTGCCATTGCAGTCATGTTGCTTCTCCTACGGACAGTTCAGGGATATCAGTTGGGATATCCTGTGCTTCGTCGTCAATGTGATGAAAAACCAAGTTGGCGCTGAGCACGCCATCCAACACAGCAATTTCGTTCAGGAAGTCGGCGATCTTTGCCTCGTTATCGGTCTCGAGAACGACGACCAGCTTGCCGCACGGGTCACTGGCAGGAATGTCGGCGCCGCGCGATGTGATCGCGTCGGCAATCTCATCAAGGCGGTCGGGGCGTGCCTGCACGACAAGGCTAGATACGTGAACGGAAGTGCTCATCCGGTCATCTCCAGATTCTGCGGATTCCGGAGAGAAACTGCCTGCCCGGGGCAAATGCCGACACAGGCACCACAGCCCGTACATTTCGTTTCAGTGATCAATGGAAGCGAGGGGCCTCCGATCCGAGGCTCCATGCGGATAGCATTTTCATCGCAAGCTTCACGGCAGCTGGAGCAATGAATGCCTGCATGCGCGAGACACGCCGAAGACTCGATGCTAACAGTCAGGGACCAGGGCACTTCACGCCCAAGGTCGAATACCGACGCAGCGCAAGCGTCCGCGCAGGCACCACAAAAGGTGCACATGCCTGTGCCCTCATTGGGCGTGAATTCAGGAAAACCACCTTGACCGGTCTTAAGTACATTTTCAGGACACGCAGTGATGCAGTCGCCACAGCGGGTGCATGCCTCGGCTACCCGCTCTTCATCGGTCCATGGGGGGCGGGTTGGGCCTGTGCGCGCGAAAGTACTGCCAAACAGCGCTGCACGCCTGGATTGATTCACTGGACTTGCAACCATGGTGACCTCTTTGGCCCGGCCCTAGGCCGGTGGTCCCGGCGGTCCGAACACCATCTGAAATGCCCAGACCGCAAAACCGTAGGCACCGACAAAACCGACGGCGGCACCGGGGATAATGAGGAATGTCGTTACTAAGAAAGTTTTGACTTCGTCGGCCCGAGTCACAGGACCCTGTTGGCCACCGTCATCGGTGTCAGACAATCCAAACACCATAGTTATGCTCCCACTCGTACAATCGACTGCTCCCATATTCTTTGTTGAATCGGTATCAGAGACGCGGTTGAGTGTCCTTGACTCGAGTCAAGTAGCGCCCCTCATCGTTGAGGGCTTTGGTGTTGGAGCCCGCCACCATGAACTGCACGTCGCCGAAATCATCTGATTTAGAAGTAATGCACCGGATGCGCTTGTTTAGCGCGGTGTCAGCCATCGATTTGCCGGAGATGGCAAGCCATGTGCAAATCCATACTGCTGAACGTGGTGAGATACTCTTTGAAGCGGGCGATCAAGTGCGTTGTTTTTACGGTGTCGTATCGGGCTGGGTGAAACTCTACAACCGTCGGGAAGATGGCACGGAGGTCGTTCTCGGAATTTTCACTCAGGGGGAAACGTTCGCGGAAGCGGCCTTATTTATGAGTGAAGTGTACCCGGCAATTGCCGAAACGGTCTCTACCGTGCGGTTGATTGAATTCGAGCGTGAATATTTTGCCGACCGGGTTTTAAATAACCCCAGCATCTGCAAAGGGATGTTTGCATCGTTGTCGATGCACTTAAACCGGATGACCCGCGAGTATGAGCAGCTGCAAAGCCGGAGCGGAGAACAGCGTCTGGGCCGTTTTTTGTTAAGGTTGTGCAATACGGATCGTGGTTCGGGCACGGTGCGATTGCCTTTTGACAAGGCTTTGATCGCGGCGCGGCTGGGTATGAAGCCGGAAACCCTATCCCGCAGTTTCGCGAGATTGAAGGCCGTTGGCGTGAAAGTCGAACGTGAAGTTGTACATGTCGATGACATAACGCTGCTCAGGAAACATTGCGTTTGAATCGTCTGGAATTCATAAGCCAGCGTTTCCAATAAATCCTACATCGGCTGCGATGCTTTAGGCTGGCCGCTTTTTGCTATTTACACACCCGATCAAAGTAACTCCGGATTTTGACTTAACCTTGGGCCAATTTAGCGTCTACCGCCGAATCTAACGCTTCGAATTTGACCATCGCACACTGCGGGTTTAGCACAGACTCCCTACCTCCGATCCCTTAAGGGATCAGGATGCCTTAAGGGATCACCCCTTAAGGGAAAAATCGGATGCTGATCTGACCTGAAAGCCGATCCCTTAAGGCTTCAACGACGGGAAGGCGTTTCTGTGAATGTATTACGGCCCTACGGCGGCACCTAGCTGCCTTAACGGACCGGAGATCGACATGCCTATTTTACACCTCGACGCGCCCGCATTTTCCTGCTTCGGCACGTATACGTTACGTATACGTGTGAGACGCGCACCCATGTTTCGCCCTACGTATACGAGAACCATCGTATACGGAATTTGCCTAATGACCTTCGGCCGAATCGGACCTGTCCCGTATACGTATACGGAAACGCGACACGTCTCTTTAAACGGCCTTTCATGGCGCTGGTTTCCTTTAAAGAGAAAATCGCAAAACGAAATAATGTTGCGCGCACTCTTTAAAGGGACCCGTTTCCTTTAAAGGGTCACAACCCTTTAAAGGCATTCGACAACAGAGCATGGGCACACGTATTCCGGTGCCATGATTCGAGACCGATACGGGTTAACACGTTGAGCATCGATACAGCCCTTCCACCAAGACGCTACCTGAACCGCGAAGAAGCGGCAGCGTGGCTCGGCGTAGGTGTCGATGCCTTCAACGCGTTCGACATCCCCTATTGCGATTTCGGCCCCCGGCTCAAGCGCTGGGACATCGTGGACATCGTCCGTTACGCCGACGATAATAAGCGGTGCGACAGCGCCCGAACCTCGGAACCGAGGAGAAGGCAACTATGCGACTATACAAACGCAAAGGCTCATCCCTGTGGTGGGCAACATGGAACCAGAACGGAAAGCGACATCGCCGAAGTACTGGAACTGACGACCGGAAGCTAGCCGAAGCGCTAGCCGCCAAATGGGTGCAGGAAGATTTTCTGGAAGATCACTTCGGGAAGAAACCCGAGCTTCCGTTTTCCGAAGCCCTATTACGTTATGCGAAGGCGCAGAAGCGCGATCATCCGAGGCACTTTATGAGCAATACACGCTATCGCCTAAGATTCTTCGCCAACCGGTTTGAAGGTTGGAATGTCTCCGACTTCACATTTCGGGCGATGCAGGATTTCGTAGACGAGCAAATCGAGAAAGTGTCATCGGGCTCCGTGGCCCGCGACGTAGCTATTCTTAAGGCGATCCTCAACAAGGCTCGCCGGGAGGAACAGACTGATTTCGTGCCTAACTTCCCCCGCGTCAAAGGCTCGAAGCCTCGCAACCGATGGCTGACAATCGATGAGGAAACGCGGCTGGTTGAACATGCCACGCCGCATCTTAAATCCCTGATCCGCTTCGCCGTCGATACCGGTGGTAGGAAATCGGAACTACTGGGCCTCAACTGGCGGGACGTGGACTTGATGCAGAAGCGCGTGACGTTCCGCGACACCAAGAACGGGGAAGACCGTGCCCTTCGTCTCTGCCAACGCGCGGAGGCAACATTACGGGCTCTCGGGCCCAAAAGCAGCGGCCCCGTGTTCACGTTCAGGGGCCAACCTATCAAGAGCCTCAAGACAAGCTGGGCAACAGCTTGCGCGGGGGCGGGGATTCAAGGCCTCCGCTTTCACGACCTGCGGCACACCTTTGCATCGCGTTTGGTGCAGAGTGGCGTACCGCTCTACGAGGTGATGAGCCTCACGGGGCACAAATCCCTAGAAATGGTGCAGCGCTATGCGCATCTCGCACCAGACTATCAGGAACGCGCCATCCATGCCCTCGATCAGTTTGGGCACAATTCGGGCACAGTCGAGAATGACGGGAATGGAGAAATAGGCGCTAAGCCATTGAAAGAAATGGTGCCGCTTGTCAGACTTGAACTGACGACCCCATCATTACGAATGATGTGCTCTACCAACTGAGCTAAAGCGGCATTTTCTAGGTCGGCGCCCGAAGGACGCTGTGCGGCGCGCAAACTACACCCGCCCGAATATCTGTCAAGAACTGAGATTTCATTTTCGCCCTACCGACACTCCATACGGCTTCCATCCCGCTTGAAAGCCCTGTGGCGTGCTCTTAGGGTGTCGGCGCACTTCGCCGCCAACCACAAGCAACGGAGACGAATATGGGAGACAACGAGATCGTCTGGCGGTCACTTTTATACGTGCCCGGCAACAACGAGAAATTCATCGCCAAAGCGCATACGCGCGGCGCCGACGCCATTATCCTCGATCTCGAAGACAGCGTCCCGGAACAAGAACGTCAGCGTGCCCGCGACATGCTGCCGGACGCCATCAAGTCCGTAACCCAGTCCGGCGCCGACGCAACCGTCCGCATCAACCGGCCGTTGCGTCACATGGTCAAGGATGTCGAAGCCGCCGTTCTGGCAGGTGCCCGCGCGCTCTTCGTGACCAAGGTCGACGGCGCTGCGCATCTGCGCCTCGTCGCCGAACTGGTCGGCGAAGTCGAGCGCGAAGCCGGACGCCCCGCGGGAGATGTCCGCCTGATTCCGATGATCGAATCGGCGGACGCCTATTTCCGCGCTCACGAGGTTGCCCGCGCGACACCACGTAATGCCGCCATGAACCTGGGCGGCGAGGATTTCGCCCTGGATCTCGGCATGGTGCCCGATGCCGACACACTGATGGTCCCAAAACAAACGATCATGATCGCGGCTAAGGCCGCCGGCCTAATGGCATTGGGCTTCATCGGTACGGTCGCCGATTACACGGACACCGAAGGCTTCCGCGAAACGGTGCGCCGCTCACGCCGTTTCGGCTTCGATGGCGCCAGTGTCATACATCCGTCAGGCATCCCGATTCTAAACGAGGAATTCACGCCGAGCGCCGAGGACGTCGATCACGCAACACGAGTCGTCGCCGCTTACGCCGAAGCCGAGAAGGAAGGCAAGGGGGCGATCTCCGTCGACGGCAAGATGATCGACGTGCCAGTCGTCATCCGTGCGCAAAAGCTGCTGGCCCGATATGAAGCGATCCGAGGTAAGAATTCGGGCTGACCCCCATACGTCCCAATTGCAGTCCGCTGACGGCGGGGTAGAATAATGACAATAAAGCTGAGGATTTAAGTCCCGGTGGTTATTTGGGAGCATCTACCATGACGTTACATACCCGCCCGTTGAATCATACTTTTGGCCTTGAAGTGTTGGACGTCGATCTGACCGACCTCGACGACGCCACATTCGACGAAATCTATAAGCTCTGGCAGCAAGAGCCGCTCTTGCTGTTCCGCCGCCAGAGCATGACCGAGCGGGAACAGGTCGATTACTCTAAGCGCTTCGGCGATCTCGATATCCTCGTACGTGACGACATGATTTCCCCGGACAATCCGGAAATCATTTATATCACCGCCATGAAGCGCCCCGATGGTTCGCAGCTGGGCGGGCTCGGCACATACGAAATCTACTGGCACCACGACCAGATCTATCGTCAACGGCCTGCCAGCGGCTCGGTGTTCTATGCCGTCGAGATGCCGCCGGGTGAAGGCATGACGTCGTTCTGCAATACCAAACTCGGTTACGAGACCATGCCGGACAACCTGCGCAACCAACTCGAAGGGCGGCGCGCCACGGCGAAGTACGGCATGAAGAAGGAATCGTCGACGCAGCGCGACTTCAAAAGCAATCCGGAGCAAATGAAGAAGATCGACGATCTGACACCGCCGGCAACGCATGACGTCATCTTGGAAAACCCGGCGACCGGTCAGAAATCCGTTTACCTGGACCCGAACAAGACTCTGCACATCGAAGGCATGAACGAAGAAGAAAGCCGCGAGCTGATCGACGCCGTGTCACAGCATATGCTGCAGGACGATCACGTCTATTCGCACGTCTGGCGCAACGGCGACGTGGTGATGTGGGACAATGCGCGCCTGTGGCACCGCCGCGAGGCCTTCGACGCATCGAAGCCCCGCTTTGCGCGCCGTACGACGATCTTTCTCAACGAGAACGACTTTGCGGTACCGGAACCCGGCCTCGCCTCAAACGCCGCCGAATGAGTGACGACGGCAAAACGCCCCCTCTGAAGGGCCTTCGCGTTATCGACGCATCGACAGTCATTGCCGGACCGACCATCGGCATGCTGATGGGCGACTTCGGCGCCGACGTCATTAAGATCGAACACCCGCGCGGCGACGTGCTTCGCGTTACCGGCGCACAGAAAGACGGCATCGGCCTTTGGTTCAAGATGGCCAACCGCAACAAGCGTTGCGTGACGCTGAATTTCGGCAGCGACAAGGGTCAGGAACTCTTTAAGGAGATGATCAAGACCACGGATGTTTTGATCGAAAATTTCCGCACCGGCACCATGGAGAAGTGGGGTCTCGGCTGGGAAGACCTGAAGGCCATTAACCCGCGCCTGGTGATGATCCGCGTTACCGGCTTCGGCCAGACGGGCCCTTACAAGAACCGGCCCGGATTCGGCACCATTGCCGAGGCGTTTTCCGGCTTTGCCGCTATCACGGGCGATCCGGACGGCCCGCCGACATTGCCCAACTTCGGTCTCGCCGACGGGATCGCTGCCGCCTACGGCACCTTCGCGGCGATGTTTGCGCTCTATCACCGGGATGCGCAGGGTGCCGGCGTCGGTCAGTACATCGACCTTTCCATTTACGAACCATTGTTCCAGGTGCTGGGACCGCAACCGCTACAGTACGATCAATTGGGCACCGTGCAGCAACGCTGGGGCAACCGCTCCAAGAACAACGCACCGCGCAACACCTACCAGACCAAGGACGGCCACTGGGTTGCGATCTCGACCAACGCACCGGCCATCGTCAAACGCGTGCTGACGCTCTGCGGCGGACCGGAAGCCGCCAACGACCCACGCTTTCAGACGCCGCAAAGCCGAGTCGAACATATTGAGGAAGTGGACGGCATCGTCGCCGGCTGGATCGCTGAGCGCGACCTGAAGACTGTCTTGGATGAATTCGAGCGTGTCGAAGCCGCGATCGGCCCCGCGTACTCCATCGACCAAATATTCGAGGATGCACAGTTTCTGGCGCGCAACGACATCGTCGAAATGGAAGACGAGGATCTCGGCAAGATCCGCATGACGGGCGCCTTTCCGGTGATGTCGGAAACGCCCGCATCGATACGCCACGCCGGCCCCCGCAAGGGACAGCACAACGACGACATCTATATCGAAGAGATGGGCCTGACGCCCGCGCAGTTGGCTGCGCTAAAGGACGAAGGCGTTATCTGACGCCTTCGTCCCTTCGAACTACAGCGCGGAGTCGCCGGTTTCGCCGGTGCGGATACGCACTGCCGATGCCACCTCGTTGACGAAAATCTTGCCGTCACCGATCTTGCCGGTCAGCGCCGAGCGGTGGATCGCTTCAATCACGGCTTCGGCCATGCCGTCCTCGACGACGACTTCGATCTTGACCTTCGGCGTAAAGGCGACTTTGTACTCGGCGCCACGGTAAATTTCGGTCTGCCCTTTCTGGCGGCCGAACCCTTTGACTTCGGAGACTGTCATGCCTTCGACACCGACTTCGGCAAGAGCTTCGCGGACATCGTCCAGTTTGAACGGTTTGATAATTGCCGTTACGAGTTTCATTTTCTGCTCCTAGAAATTGTAGTCGCGTTCGCCGTGATAAGAGAGGTCCAGCCCCTCGTCCATGGCGTCGTCAGGAACCCGTAGGCCACAAATCGCCTTCACGACATAAACGATGATAAGAGTGGCGATCGCCGACCAGGCGACCGTCGCGATGACACCCGTTGCCTGAACGGTGAGCTGTGAGCCGATGGTCATGCCTTCGGCCAGTCCGGCGCCACCGAATACAGCAGCCCCAAAGACCGCAGCAGCGAGCGTGCCGAGAATACCACCCACACCGTGCACCGCAAACACGTCCAGCGAGTCGTCGAAACCCAGCTTATCTTTGCAGATACCGACCGCCAGATAGCAGACGGCACCGCCCATAAGACCGATGCAAAGCCCACCAAGCGGCCCGACAAACCCGGACGCCGGCGTGATCGAGGCCAGCCCTGCGACCATGCCGGTGACGACGCCGACAAGACTCGGTTTGCCGAACTTGGTCCATTCGATAACGATCCAGACCAGCGATGCCGTCGCCGCCGAGATGTGCGTGACCAGCATTGCCATCCCGGCGCCTTCACCGGCGGAAAGTGCACTGCCGGCGTTGAACCCGAACCAGCCGACCCACAGCATGGACGCGCCGATCATCGTCATGCCCGGGCTATGCGGCGGACGCAGGGTTTCGGGGAAGCCGGGACGGGTACCGAGAATCTTGACGATGACCAGTGCCGACGTGCCCGCCGTTGCGTGAACGACAAGACCGCCCGCGAAGTCCATGACACCGCGTTCGGCAAGCCAGCCGCCCCCCCAAACCCAATGGCAAACGGGTGCGTAGACAAAAATCAGCCAAAGCGCACTGATCCATAACACGGCAGAAAATTTGATGCGCTCGACATAAGCGCCGACGATCAGCGCCGGCGTGATAATAGCGAACGTCATCTGGAACATGAAGAAGACCGACTCGGGGATATCGCCGGCAACGCTTCCGAATCCGACACCGGAGAGCATCACTTTGCTTAAATCACCGATCAGCGCGTTGCCTTCACCGAAAGCGAGGCTGTAGACGCCCGCCAGCCACAGTACCGATGCCAGACACGCGATGGCGAAACAGTGCATGAGGACAGACAGCAGGTTCTTCGCCTGCACGAGACCGCCGTAGAACATTGCCAGTCCCGGTAGCGTCATGAAAAGGACCAGCGCCGTCGACGTCAGTATCCACGCCGTGTTCGCGCCGTTCACTTCCTGCGCAAACGCAGGCTGCGAACTAAACAGCATACCCAGCACGACAGCCGCGCCGAGACGCCAATGGTTGAGATGAGCCATGAGTTCCCTCCGATGTTGGAGGACGTCGCCAAGCTCTCCCAAGCCAGAAACGGCGCGTCCTTCTTCGATTCTCCCGGAGATATTATCGACGCGCCGAACCGGCAGGTCACGTAGGAAATGAAACTTTATTTGTCCGCTACTCGCAAACCGGATGTGTCACGTGGCGGATTGATCGGTGACCGCGGGGGACTCCTCGCTCGTTTCAAGTGATGCTTTCGAGGCCTTCGGACCGGCGATGGCCGTCACACGTTTCGGCGCTTGCCAAGTGTAGCTATCGAAAGCCTCACAACTGCCGCAATGGGCAGACCAGACATCTACGGCGTTGCCGCAGGAATCACAGACCCACCTCGGATCGGCCGGCGCCGTCGCTGCGCGGACTAGCCAGTCATGCGCCTTTTGAAGATTGTTGTCTTCTTTCTCTTCAAGTTCCGCCATCAAATGGCAGACGCGCGCTGACGGCTCCATACCGTCGCCGGCGCCAGCAGCGCGAAGGTGCGCGCGCGCTTCGCCCCAAAGACCCGCGTCGAGCGATGCCCGCGCCTGCATGATATGGCTCTCGATGTGATCCTTTTTCGCTGCCGCCAACTGCTCGCTTGCCTTAACCTTCGCAAGGCCGTCCTCGACCTTCTTGGCCTTCCAGTAAGGCTCGACCATGTCGGGATGCGGCGAGAAGGCCCATGACTTCTCGGCCAAGGTCACCGCTTTGCGGTGTTGACCGTCATCGATGTAGCGGTTCATCAGCGCAACAATCGCCGGCACCAAATCCGGCGCGCCACTGACCGCCGCTTTCAGATGTTTCAGGCTCTCGGCCTTATCATCGTCAGACCGTGCCCGCTCAAAAGCCAAGATTGCCTTGCGGCGTTCGCTCTCGGGTTTTTCGAGAAGCTTTTCTTTGAGCATTGAGTCGTTGGTGATTGAGGCGTCGAGCCATTTGCCGCTTGCAGATTGCAATTCGAAAAGGGTCGCAGATACCCACTCGCTGTCCGGGCGGAGGCGATGCGCCATCTCGGCGATCTCAAGCGCACGGACCTTGTCGCCGGCCTTTAACGATTGCCCAAGCAGACCCCGTAGGCCCAAAAAACGCGTTTCCGGATCGTCCAGCATGTCGGCGAAGAATTTCTCGGCCGCCTGTTCGTCTCCGTCCAGTTGCGCCGACTGCGCCAACAGCAAACGAGTCAGTGGCGTTGAGCCTTCCAAGAGACGGTCGGCCTTGCGAGCGGCGCGGCGTGCTTCGGCTTTGTCGCCGGCAGCGACGGCGACCATGCCACTGCCGAGCGCAGTGTAGCCCCGGCGCTGGCGGCGTTCCGCCATGGCGGCGCTGATATTGCGAGGTGTGCGGCGCAGAAAATTCCAGAAACGATAAATTAGAGCGACGATCGCTGAGAAGATCAGCACCAGCGCCGCGAGCACCCCGACCGAGGTGTCGATGCGCATGCCACGCCATTGCAGCGTCACATCTCCAGGGTTTTGCACCAACCAGACGGCGCAAACGGCCAGAACGCAAAGGACGGCCAGAAAAATGATCCAACGCCACATGAGTGTGCGATCCGTTCCTAGTTATTTTTCCAGAGCGGCGAGCGCCGACGCCTGCATGGCGTCCAGCGCACGGATCGCTGCGACCCGTGCCTTCAAATCCAATAGCCACGGCTCGAAGATGTCGCGCGCATTCTCAGGCAAAACATCCGCCAATGTCGATGCGGTCTCCACCGCCGCCGTCAAATCGCGGTCGGCCAACTGCTTTTCCAGTGACGCCACGGCATCCTCGACCGGATTCCCCGAGAGCCCGTCCGTCCGCCGCAAGGAGATCAACGTCGAGAGCTTCGCCGCCGTTTGATCGAGCCAATCCTCGCTAGCGGCACGCGAAGCGATCAGAACCTCATCGGCAATATCGTCGAACCGCGCCTCCAGAGCCGCCGCAGTCGGCAGCCCTGTCTCAGCGCCTTCCTGAAGCCGTGCGGTAGCAGCTGCGACGTCTGGGTTTTCGCCGGCGACCTGTCGGAACGCAGCCAATTGCGCAGCGTAGGGACGGCCGGATAGCGCTGCGTCACGAAGCTGAGCGAGTGCCAGCACAGCACCCTGACCAGCACTGTCGCCACGCCTTTCGGCGGCGGCATCAAGCCTGTCGGACAAGGTGGCGATCTCAGCGGCGTCTTCGCGTCTGCTTTCTTCCAATCCGTCGATACGGGACATCACCGCGGAGAGATCGGCGCCTGAACCAACGCTGCTGTTCGTCAACGCGGATGCAACTTCGCGTAATTCCGAAAGGCGACCTTCCAGATCGTCGATTCGTTGCAGGGCCTTGGACAGTTCCATGCGAGCGCGGTCCGCTTCGGCCTGCAAGCTCTGCATCGCGGGGCCGTCACCGTCTTCGACTTTGGCTTCCAGCGCCGAAAGGCGCTCCTCAACCGTCATTTTCTCTTCTTCGGCGGGCTTTGCCACAGACTGACCCGGACTGAACTTTTTGAGATACGGCGTGATCATCGGCGACCAGACGTCGCGCGTCACATAACCGCCGCCGACCACGGCGAGAACCAGGATCAATAGAACCACAAGAACGCGGCCGCCACTGCCGGATTTCTCTTCCGCAGGCGACGGCGCACTGCCTCCGCCCGAGGGCGGCACGGAGCTGGATTTTACCGGTTTGCCGCCGTCCGTCGCCGGCTTCTCATTCATCTTGGCAGAGTCCGCTGTTTTATCAGCAGGCTTCTTATCCGTTGATTTGTCAGCTGCTTTCGAAGCTGCAGACGCCTTCGCCGCTTTTTTAGCAGCAGGCGTTTCGGCTTTCGCTGCCGTCTTGGCGATGGACTTATCGTTCTTTTCCGGCTTGTCGTCGTCTTTATTATTCGGCTCGCTCGTGTCGGCCATTCGTTTTATCCCTGGGTTATCCAGTCCTTCTAGATACCGTAACAAGAGCGGACCGCTTGCAGCAAGGACTCCTGATCCGGCGCAACGGCGATATGACGTTCGGCCCATGGCGCAACGCTCGCTTTGCTAACGTTATTGCTCAAGGCAAAAAGCCGCAGTGTCCGCAACGCCTCGACGAGTTCGGCGTCCGCCGCCAACCTATCGAATAATTGTGCCGTTCTCGGCGAATACAAAACGACCCCGTCGATGCTTCCTATCGACAAGGCTTCCAGCGCGGCCGCCGGCAGCGTTGCCACGGGTTTCGCTTCATAGAGGTGCGCGACTCGAACATCGAATCCCAAATTTCCAAGAGCACCCGCCAGATTGCCGGCCGTCACCGACCCGGCTGCATGAAGGAAAATACCCTCCGCCGGTTGCCGTAACGCGGCCACGTGCGCCGCCAGCGCGTCGACATCACCTTCGGCAGAGGTGACTTTTTGAAAACCTAGGTTACGCGCAACCTCGGCACTCGCAGACCCCACAGCATGAACCGTAAAATCGCGGCGGCCGGTACGGGCCGCCAGCGCGCGGGCACCATTGGCGCTGGTTACCAGAAAACCCGCTAAGCCTTCTGTATCGATTTCTGGCCCGGCAACAGGCACCACATCCATGAGCGGTGAAACCACGCTGTCGACCCCCATTGCTCTCAGCTGCTCAGCTAACGGTACCGCATCCTCTGCGGGTCGTGTGATAAGCAGCGTCGGCATCAGGGCGTGCCGTCAAAAAAATCCGGGCCCGCCTGTTCCTTCAATTCGGCGCCAAGATCGCGCCCAAGCGCCTCACCGTCGCTGACGGCGCCGGTGCGCTCACCCTTGATAATGCGGCTACCGTCCGTCTTGGCGATCAGGCCGCGCAGATGCAACGTATCGCCTTCGATTTCCGCCAGCCCCCCAATGGGCGTACGGCACGAGCCATCCAGAACGTCCAGCATGGCACGTTCGCACATCACGGCGGCGCACGTCTGCACGTGATCCAGTTTGGCCAGATAGGAAAGGGCCCGCTCATCGTCGGCGCGGCAAGTAACGCCGATAGCACCCTGCGCACACGCCGGCAGCAAAACATCCGGATCAATGATCTCAGTGGCTACGTCGCGCATGCCGAGGCGGTCCAGGCCCGCGACCGCTAGGAACGTG
Source organism: Rhodospirillales bacterium (assembly GCA_965216765.1). GTDB lineage: Bacteria > Pseudomonadota > Alphaproteobacteria > Rhodospirillales > Casp-alpha2 > UBA4479. The sequence continues at coordinate 2,557,356 of OZ244199.1, read as the reverse complement.
GCATCGAACTCGCCCGCTTCCAACTTCGCCAGCCGTGTCTGCACGTTTCCCCGAATGACGTCGACATCAAGGTCAGGACGGCGCGCCAGCAGTTGCGCGCGGCGGCGCAACGACGCGGTGCCGACCCTGGCCCCGGGAGCCAATTCATCCATCGCCGCGACGCTGGCACTAATGAAGGCGTCGCGTGGATCGGCGCGGGGCAAAATGCACCCTATGGCCATACCGTCGGGCAGCCAGGTCTCCAAATCCTTCATGGAGTGCACGGCAATATCGATCTGCCGGTCCATAAGGGCGCGGTCCAGTTCCTTGGTGAACAGGCCCTTGCCGCCGATTTCGGACAACGGCCGGTCGAGCACGATATCGCCGGTTGTTTTGACCGCGTCGATGACGAGGGCTTCCGGTGCGGATAACTCGGCGAAGGCATCGCGCAGCAATCCGGCGACGGTTTCCGTCTGCACCATGGCCAGCGGGCTGGCGCGGGTGCCGATCACAAGTGGTTGGTCTGATTGGCTCATTTACGAATCCGTTTGTGGCGGACTTGGCGATTTCGAAGAGCAAGAGTAAAGTCCGGGCGCCGGCAACGAAAGGGCTTTGACGTGATTGTTCTGGGGATCGAAACCAGTTGTGACGAAACCGCCGCCGCCGTCGTTGATGATGGCGGACGTATCCTTTCAAACGTCGTGCTGTCGCAAATCGAAGACCACCGCCCGTTCGGCGGTGTCGTGCCGGAGGTCGCCGCCCGCGCGCATTTGGAAGCCGTCGATGGCATCATCGACCAAGCCATGCGCGAGGCAGGCGTTTCTTTTGATGATCTGGACGCCGTCGCCGCGACTGCCGGGCCGGGCCTGATCGGCGGCGTGCTGGTCGGCGCGCTAAGCGCCAAGGCCATCGCGCTGGCCGCGGGCAAACCCTTCATCGCTGTCAATCATCTGGAAGGTCATGCGCTGACCGTACGCCTGACCGACGATGTCGCGTTTCCGTATCTGCTTTTGCTGATCTCGGGCGGCCACTGTCAGCTTTTGATCGTCGAGGGTGTCGGCACATACACGCGGCTCGGCACCACCATTGACGATGCGGCGGGTGAAGCCTTCGACAAAACAGCGAAGCGTTTGAACCTCGGCTATCCGGGCGGGCCGATGATCGAGCGCGCCGCCAAGGACGGCGATCCGACGCGCTTTGATCTGCCCCGCCCGATGCTGCACCGGCCCGGCTGTAATTTCTCTTTCTCGGGCCTCAAGACCAGTGTGCGGCGTACAGTCGAGAAACTGGATAGCGCGCCGACACCGCAAGACGCCGCCGACATCGCCGCGTCGTTTCAGGCCGCCGTCGCCGAAACGCTCGCCGGGCGCACCAAGAACGCCATCGCCATGGCGCGCGGGAAACATCCGGGCCTTTCGCACCTGGTGGTCGCCGGCGGCGTCGCCGCCAACACCGCCATCGGTGAAGCACTGCAAGCGATCGCCGATAAAGAAAGTCTGACACTTCTGAAACCGGCGCCGGCGCTATGCACCGACAATGGTGCCATGATCGCCTGGGCGGGATTGGAACGATTGCGTCTTGGCGCGAATGATCCGTTGGACTTCAAGGCGCGTCCGCGCTGGCCCCTGGACCCGGACGCTCCAGCAGCAGCCTATGCAGGCGTAAAAGCCTAAGCCGAATAGGTGACATAGGCCCGCCGGTCACCTACATATAAGCGCATGAGACATGTCACAGTCATCGGCGCCGGCGCCTGGGGAACGGCACTTGCTGCCGCAGCCCGGCGCGCCGAGCGCGACGTCAAGCTTTACGCCCGCGAAGCCGAAGTCGTCGAGAGCGTTAATACCAAGAATATCAACCAGACCTTCTTGCCGGATGTCGAACTGCCGGAAGGCATCTTCGCCACAAGCAACATGGAAGCGGCTGTCTACGGCGCTGACGCGGTGCTGTTGGTGGTGCCGTCACAGTTCCTGCGCGCCACGGCGGTTGAGTTGGCAAAGTATCTGCCCGAGAACCTACCGGTTCTGCTGGCAGCCAAGGGCATCGAACAAAAGACCCTGATGCTGATGAACGAGGTCGTGGAAGAGGCCCTGCCAGGCCATCCGCTGGCCGCGCTGTCGGGCCCGTCGTTTGCCAAGGAAGTGGCGCGCGGCCTACCTGCGGCCATTACGCTCGCCTGCGCCGACGAAACCCTCGGCGAACAACTCATGCAGGACTTGGCCAGCTCGCGCTTTCGCATTTATCAGTCTACGGATTTGGTCGGTGCCGAGATCGGCGGCGCAGTCAAAAACGTGCTAGCCATCGCCTGCGGCATCGTCGAAGGACGCAAACTGGGCGACAACGCCAAGGCGGCGCTGATCACCCGGGGTTTAGCCGAGATGATGCGGCTTGGTGAAGCCAAAGGGGCGGAAATGGAAACTATGGTCGGCCTTGGCGGGCTCGGCGATCTGGTGCTGACCTGCAACGCCATGCAGTCGCGCAACTTCTCGTTCGGCTTTGCCGTCGGCGAAGGCCAGAAACCGAAAGACGTGCTGGAGTCGCGCGTTGCCGTAACCGAGGGCGTCGCCAACGCCGTTTCCGTCACGCAACTCGCCAAAAATATGAACATCGAGATGCCGATCTGCGAGACGGTTCATGCCATCATCCACGAAGGCCAGGACATCGACAGCGCAATCATATCGCTGATGGAACGGCCGCTGAAATCCGAGTTCGAGTAAGCGGAACGAAACCATGAAGTATTGGCTGGTGAAATCGGAACCCGGATCCTGGTCGTGGGACGATCAGGTCAAGAAGGGCGTCGAGCATTGGGACGGCGTGCGCAACTATCAGGCCGCCAACAACATGAAAGCCATGAAGATCGGCGACAAGGCGTTCTTTTATCACTCGGTGAAGGAAAAGAGCATCGTCGGCATCGTCGAAGTGGTGAAGGAATACTATCCCGACCCCAGCGACAAATCGGGCCGCTTCGGCATGGTCGATGTCAAAGCCGTGGAGCCGGTGCCGAACCCGGTCACACTGGCCGACATCAAAGCCGAACCGGATTTGTCCGAACTGGCGCTGATCAAACAGTCCCGGCTTTCGGTAGTCCCCATCGACGCTAAGTCCTGGAAGCTTATCTGTAAGATGGGCGGCCTCTGAGATGACGGAAAGCCGGCTTTGCGAGCTTTCACAAGTGCCGGTAGACGGCTCTGCCGAGTTCATCGCCGATTTGGACGGCAATCGCTTTCTCGCCATGGTTATCCGCAAAGGCGAAGGCGTCTACGTATATGAGAATTCTTGCCCGCATATCGGCGGGCGGCTCGACTTTCCGCCGGGCGAGTTTCTGAGCAATGACGGCGAGCATATCGAATGCGCCACCCATGGTGCGCTTTTCAACATCGAAGACGGGGTTTGTATCTTCGGGCCGTGCGAGGGAGACCGTTTGACTCAGATCAAGGCCGAAGTCCGCGAAGACGCCGTATATATCCTTTCGGATTAACGACGTTAGCACGCTGGACCTCTTGGCTTTCGAGAGATTTTAGCGATAATCGCCCCTAATGTGGGTCAACCACACGGGATCGCAGATAACCCAATCCATCAGGGAGGACACACGTTATGAGTGAAGCTCACATTCATCCGGTTCCGGCCGATTTCGCCAAGAACGCGTTGGTCGATCAAGCCAAGTACGAAGAGATGTACAAGGCCTCGATCGAGGACAACGAAGGGTTCTGGGCCGAGCACGGCAAGCGCATCGACTGGATCAAACCGTACACCAAGGTCAAGGACGTCAGCTTCGACACGCCCGGCGTTTCCATCAAGTGGTTCTACGACGGCACCTTGAATGCATCGGTCAACTGCCTGGACCGACACCTCAAGACGCGCGGCGATCAGACCGCAATCATCTGGGAAGGCGACGAGCCGACGGATGACGCGCATGTCACCTACAAGGATCTGCACGAGCGCGTGTGCCGCCTCGCCAACGCGATGAAGGACCGGGGGATCAAAAAGGGCGACCGCGTCACCCTATATATGCCGATGGTCGTCGAGGCCGCCGTCGCCATGCTGGCCTGCACGCGCATCGGTGCCGTTCACTCCATCGTCTTTGGCGGCTTCTCGCCGGACAGTCTGGCAGCGCGTATCCAGGGCTGCGATTCCAACTGCGTGATTACCGCCGACGAAGGTATCCGCGGTGGCCGCAAGATCCCGCTAAAGGCCAACACCGATGCGGCGCTGGAAAAATGCCCGTCCGTCGAAACGGTGATCGTCGTCAAACGCACCGGCGGCGACGTCAACATGAAGGACGGCCGCGACGTCTGGTATGAAGATGTCTGCGCCGCCGCATCCGCCTATTGCCCGCCCGAGGAAATGAACGCCGAAGACCCGATGTTCATTCTCTATACGTCGGGCTCCACCGGTGCACCCAAGGGCGTGCTGCACACCACCGGCGGCTACATGGTCTATGCATCCATGACGCACCAATACGTCTTCGATTACCAAGACGGCGACATCTATTGGTGCACGGCCGATGTCGGCTGGGTGACGGGCCACAGCTACATCGTCTACGGGCCGCTCGCCAATGGTGCGACCACGTTGATGTTCGAAGGCGTACCGAACTATCCATCCATGTCGCGTTTTTGGGAAGTCTGCGACAAGCACGACGTCAACATCTTCTACACCGCACCGACCGCGATCCGCGCACTAATGCGCGAAGGCGACGACCCGGTCACGAAGACGTCGCGAAAATCGCTGCGCCTACTGGGTTCGGTCGGCGAGCCGATCAACCCGGAAGCCTGGGAGTGGTATTACCGCGTCGTCGGCGACAGCCGCTGTCCCATTGTCGACACCTGGTGGCAGACGGAAACCGGCGGCATTCTGATTACGCCGCTACCAGGCGCCATCGACCTCAAGCCAGGGTCGGCCACCAAACCGTTCTTCGGCGTCAAACCGCAGATCGTCGACAACGAAGGCGGCGTCCTGGAAGGCGCCGCCGAGGGCAACCTCTGCTTAATCGACAGTTGGCCCGGCCAGATGCGCACCGTCTATGGCGATCACGAACGGTTCGAGCAGACCTACTTCTCGACCTATCACGGCAAATACTTCACTGGGGACGGCTGCCGCCGCGACGAAGATGGTTACTACTGGATCACCGGCCGCGTTGATGACGTCATCAACGTGTCGGGTCACCGTATGGGCACCGCCGAAGTGGAAAGCGCGCTGGTCGCCCACCCGAAGGTCGCCGAAGCGGCCGTGGTCGGTGCGCCCCACGACGTGAAGGGGCAGGGCATATACGCCTATGTCACCCTGAATGCCGATGAGCAGACGTCCGACGAGTTGAAGAAAGAGCTGGTGCAGTGGGTCCGCAAGGAAATCGGCCCGATCGCCAGCCCGGATTGGCTGCAGTGGGCGCCGGGCCTGCCGAAGACTCGTTCCGGCAAGATCATGCGCCGTATCCTGCGCAAGATCGCCGAGGACGACTTCTCCAACCTGGGCGACACGTCGACGCTGGCCGACCCGGCTGTCGTCGACGATCTGGTCGACAACCGGCAGAACCGCCACTAAGTTCGGCACACCTCAAACCAAAAAGCCGCGTTTCCAAATTCTCTGGAGCGCGGCTTTTTTATGCGCGTTGTGAACGGGATCAAGCCGCATCGGCGGCGAGCATGCGCTCCACACGATGGAGGTTGTTGGCGATCATGGTCGCGCGTTTCTTCTGGCGCGGCAGGCGGCGGAACACTTCCATGGCGCCCTTGAAATTCACCGCCGCTTCATCGAGCAGGTAGTCCTCTTTGGTGCGCTTGGCCAATGCCACGCAGGCAGCACCCAAATTGTTGGACGTTTGCGCCCACAGCAGCGGCGAGGTATCGCGTTTATAGACTTCCTTGACCTTGCGGAAGGTCGTGATCGCCTCCTGCAGCATGGCATTACCGCCAGCGAAGCTGCCAAGCGCCATCTGCGCAACACCTAGGTGATTCGTGACCTCGGCCCAGCGCATCGGCACCAAGCTCCGGTCGTAGACCGTCAGCGCCTCTTCGAACGCGGCCGCAGCGGCTTTCAGGTATTCAGACGTCTTCGCCGGCACTTGCGTCGCCAGACGATAGAGCACCTTACCCCGGCGCAAATTAGCGAGCGCCCAGTCGGTGCTATTGCCATCCCGGCCGAGATTGGCAGCAACAGTCTTGTAGCGCGAGGCGACGGCTTCGAGCGTGGCGACATCCTTGCGAAGCTTAGCGTCGGTTTCCATAAACGCGGCCCAATGCATCTGCGTCCGCGCCCATTCGAGCGGCATCTTATCTGGCGCCGTTAGCGCTGCGGCGGTCTCGAAGGCCTTGGTGGCGTTGGCGCCCGCTTTCTTGTTGCCGAACTTGTAGGCCGTGGCATAGGCAACGCCGATGTCGGTGTACATAGACGCCTTGTGCTCAGGGTGAAAATCTTCCGGAAGGTCCCCCATCACCGCCTCTGCGCCCTTCAAGTGCGTACCGAGACGCGCCAGCAGATCGCCCCGCGAGCCACCGTAGACGGGCAGTGCCGCGGCGACCGTAAAGGCGCGCAACAAATCGCCGCTTCCCTGCGGAATTGGCACTGGCAGATCGAGCGTATCGCCAAGCCCGAAGACGATCCCGTGCTCACCGGCGAGTTTCGGGTCGACTAACAAACGGATGCGGGCGACCGTGCCCAACTCCTCCATCTCGCCCCAGACCAGAATGTTGGCTTTTTCGGCCGCCAAAAGCTTCGCGCCCTCATCGGCGGCAAGCATCAGACGTTCAGCCAAACCAACACGCGGGTTGAGACGAATCGCGGTATTGATACGCAAGACACTGAGAGCGGCCTCGTTGCCGATCATTTTCGAAAGACGCTCAGAAATTTCGGGGCCGCCGGAACCGTAAATGTCGGCGATCAAGATAGACGTACCCCCGCCATCCGTCGGCCTAAAGCCGCCGCTTGCCCTCTTCGCCCCCTTGCGCCGGCGCTTCTTTTTCAGACGCCGGCTCGGTTTGAAACTTTTTAAAATGCTCGAGAACAGTCCCACCGCAAAACGAACGCTTTCGCGCCTCCGTCAAGTCGATCAAGTATCCAGCCGGAAATCATAATTGCGCCCGGGAAGCGGGGCAATTCTCTTAAACACACGCCGTCAGAAATCGTAGCAGCGGCCGTTTCGTTCCCAATCGCCAAAGCGGGTCGGCTCGGGGCCATCAGGACCGCCGATTTCTTTCAGAGTCGCCTTCTCGGCAGGTGTATCTGCTGCAGCATCCCCCGCCACAGGCTGATCTTTATCCGTCTTTTTCGTCTCGTGGCCTGTCATCATGAAACTTCCATAAACCCTTCGTCGGGCATTGATTTCAACCGACATAGGCTTAATTCATCCAGGCGAAATGCGCAATCCGCCGAAAGGGAGGTCCGCGCGATGAATTGGTTCAAGACAGGCTTTCTTCTGGCCGGGCTGACGGCGCTCTTCATGGGTGCCGGTTTCATGCTCGGCGGCGAAAGCGGCATGATGATCGCGTTGGTTGTCGCTGTCGGGATGAACTTCTTCGCCTATTGGAACGCCGATAAAGTCGTGCTGCGGATGTACAACGCGCGCGAGGTTAACGCACGCACCGCCCCCGGCTTTTACGGCATCGTGCAACAGCTAGCCGACCGAGCCGGCCTGCCCATGCCGCGCGTCTATATCATCGACAACGATCAACCCAACGCCTTCGCCACCGGCCGCAACCCGAACAATGCCGCCGTCGCCGCGACAACAGGTCTTTTACGCCTTCTGGACAACGAAGAAATCGCCGGCGTCATGGCGCATGAACTGGCGCACGTGAGGAACCGCGACACCCTGATCATGACGGTGACCGCGACCATCGCAGGGGCGCTGTCTATGCTCGCCAACTTCGCGCTTTTCTTCGGCGGCAACCGAAATAATCCGCTGGGAATCGTCGGCACCATCCTCGTCATGATCCTGGCGCCGGTCGCCGCCATGCTTGTGCAGATGGCCATCTCCAGGACGCGCGAGTACGGTGCCGATGCCGGCGGCGCCGATATCTGTGGCAACCCGATGTGGCTTGCCAGTGCGCTTGAGAAACTGGAGCAGGGATCACGCATCATCGATAACCCGGCGGCCGAGGAAAATCCGGCGACGGCGCATATGTTCATCGTCAATCCATTGCACGCGCATTCCGTCGACAATCTGTTTTCGACCCACCCCAAGACCGCGAACCGCGTCCGCGCCCTTCGCGAACTCGCGGGGCTGACCGGACGCCCCTGGGGCTGATTTCCGAGAAAATCCGCCGTCGGCATTGCGGACTCTTCGCCCTCGGCCTATCAGTGCGCAGGAACTGCACGACAGACGTCATGGCCGGGACTACAAATGATGGCGCAAGACCAGAGCACAAATACGGGGCCACTTGCCGCACGACGCGGTGCGGTTGACCTGATCGACGCCGTCCTGTTGCGAAGAAAGACTTTGGACGAAGCGATGGCGAGTGTTCGTGGGTTCGCCGCTCTGGATGGTGCGGACCGGGCATTTTGCGCCTTCATTGCGCGCACGGTGCTGCGGCGGCTGGGTCAAATTGATGCGCTGATTGACCACTGCCTAAGCTCACCGCTACCGAAGAAAGCCCGCGGCGTTCGTGACTGCCTGCGTGTCGGCATTGCGCAATTGTTCTTTTCGGTGACCGCCGATCACGCCGCCGTTTCGACGACAGTCGATCTCTGCCGCGCGCAGGGATTTCAAGCGCATGCCAAACTCGTGAATGCCATCATGCGGCGCCTGCAGCGGGAGGGCGAAGCCCTCATCGACGACCAAGACGCCGCGCGGCTGAATACGCCCGGATGGCTATTCAAATCGTGGTGCGAAACCTATGGCGAAGAAACCGCCCGCGCCATTGCCGAGGCACACGTTGCGACACCGCCAATCGACCTGACACCGAAATCGGATGCTGCCGCCTGGGCCGCGAAACTTTCGGGCGCGGTCGTACTGGGCGGCAGTGTGCGGCTGCCCCAAGAGAGCGATGCCGTGACAATGCTAGAGGGCTTCGACGCCGGTGCATGGTGGGTGCAGGATGTGGCGGCAAGACTGCCCGTTACTATCGCCGGGGATATCAACGGTAAGACCGTCTTCGATCTCTGCGCGGCTCCCGGCGGCAAGACGCTCGCTTTGGCGGCGGCGGGTGCCAGAGTGACGGCACTGGATATCTCGGATAAGCGGCTGCGCCGGGTTCAGGAAAACCTGGCACGCACCGGCCTTGCGGCCGAACTCGTCGCCGCCGACATCCGGACGTGGGAGGCTCCAGGCAAGGCCGATATGGTCCTGTTGGACGCACCCTGCTCGGCGACCGGGACGATCCGCAGGCATCCGGATGCCCAACATCTCAAATCACCGGGCGATGTCGAAAAACTCGCCGGCGTACAGAGCGCACTTCTCGAAAAGGCGGCGGATCTCGTCGTCCCAGGAGGCCTTTTGATATATGCGACATGCTCTTTGCAGCCGGAAGAGGGCGCTGAGAGGATCGAAACATTTCTTAGGTCATCCCCCCGATTCGCGCGCGAAACGATATCGGCGGACGAAATCGGCGGCTTGGGTGCCGCAATCACGCCGTCGGGCGATCTCCGGACTTTGCCCTGTCAAATGGCGGAAATCGGCGGTTTAGACGGCTTTTTTGCCGCCCGACTGCGGTTAACTTCGTGACCTCGCCTTGGATTTGCCAAAATATCGGATGACCTTGTCCGCTGGCGTCGGTTGGAGAGATTTGATGACGGGGCAACTTGTCGCACGCATGCGCGACATGATTTTTGCGAGCAAGCTTTACGATGTAGCGCTCGGCAACGGTGTACCGGCCGCCGTCAGCACCGTCCCGTTCTCGCCGGCCAGAAGCGCCGGCGCATGCGATCTCGCCGAGGGTCGGTTTCCAGCAACACTGCCACCGGCTTCGGAAACAAAAGGCAATTTCCGCTGGCTTGCGGCGCATGTGCCCGATCAACAGGCCGCCGCAGTCGTCGCCGAATGGCTGAAATTGAACAGGAACTGGAGCGCAACCGGATGGCGCTCAGAGATTCTGGCAGAGCGCCTATCACATTGGCTGAACCGGGATACGGCCATGCTTTCTCTGTTCGATGCCGAGGCGAGCGAAGCGTGGCGGCGCGCTATTGCCAGGAGCGCCAAGCACCTCCCGCGGGCGCATCCGCTCTCGGCAGATGACTGGCGACGGTTGTTGGTACGGCGCGGACAGCTCGCCGCTTGCCGAGCCCTAGATGCGCCCGCCGCAAGACTGGGGGAGCTCCTCCATCTGCTTGGCGAGGATGTGGATGCACAGATACGTGCCGACGGTGGCCATTGTTCGCGCCGCCCGCCCATCGCCCTAGCCGCGCTGTCACTTTTAATCGACATCCGGGATATGCTGAGTGCGGGCGGGATAGAGCCGCCGACGGGCCTAGTCTCTGCGATCGACCGCATGGTGCCCTTTATCAAAGGTCTCTGCCATGGCGACGGTGGGTTCACACTGCTGCAAGGGACAACGTCGGAGCCGAGCGCTCTGATCGAAGAAATTCTTGCCGCGTCCGGCTGTAAGGGCCGAGCGATGTCGTCGGCGCCCCACACCGGCTTTCATCGCTTGCGCGCCGCTCAAACAGCCCTGATCGTCGATGCGGGCGCGACACCGGGACGGGCGGCAGGTCTGCCTGCGGCGGCGTCTTTCGAATTGAGCACGGGTCGAACGCGCCTCATTGGCGGCTGCGGCATGCGGCTGAAGGATGCGCGCGGCGCCGATCCTTGGCGGGATGCCTTGTCCAGGACCGCCGCGCAATCGACTCTGGTCATCGACGATAGAGATAGCGCCACCACCGCCGACACGCATGTCGAGCGGCGCGATCAGGATGGTGCGCGGCTGATCGAGATTAGCCATGATGCCTACCGCCTGTCGATTGGCATTCATCACCGTCGCCTGATCTATCTCAGCGCCGACGGGACTGACGTCCGTGGCGAGGACGTGTTGAGCGGTGGCGGATCGAGACCGTTTTCGATCCGCTTCCATCTGCACCCGGACGTCCGGGCGTCTATGGTCGCTGGTGGAGGAGAGATTATCTTGAAACCGCCGAAGGGAAGAGGCTGGCGGTTTCATTGCCGCTTCCCGGTGATGCTCGAAGACAGCGTGAATTTTTTCGACGGCCGTCAGCACCGGGCGCAACAGATCGTTATTTTGGGCAATCACGAACCGTCGGAGACGACGGTTAAATGGCGTCTGGCGATGGCAGACTAGAGTCCAAACTTTCTCTGCAAAACACCATAAACAATTGACCCTCCCCCTCTGTTTTGTTCACCGGCTATGATAGTTATTGAAAGATCTAACCTTGCCACCAACGTTGGACCAGGAAATCTATGGCGAACGCCTGACAAGCGACGTCTTCCACATCTCACCTAGGCAAGTCCCCTGCAGCATGAGCGCATCGTTCCCGAGCAACCGCTGCACATCGTTTGCTTCGACAATATCGAACCCCACATCATGCAACGCCACTTTGAGCCAGACATTAATCGACGACGCACTGTCAACGAGTATGCCGTTTAAATTAAAAATGGGTAGGCATAGTCAACTCGCCTCATAAAGCGCAGCGAAGACAATCCCTTGCATAGAATAGCAGCGTTAGAGTAGGTCTCTGATAGTGTCTTAACAGTATCCGTCTTGACTCTCATCAAAAGACAAAGGCTCCGTCATGGAGAAACTAGACCTTTCTCTGTTGTTTATGATGCTATTCCTCCTGTTGGGGCTAGCACATGGATGCGGCTATGCATTCGAGCGGTATCGCATGCCCCGTGTGATCGGAGAAATTCTAGCAGGGTTGGTGCTCGGCCCAACGATTTTCGGCATCCTTGCCCCCGAGACATACGGACAACTAACCGCTTCACTTATACACTCATCGACCGTATTTGATTTTCTGTACTGGCTCGGCCTTATCGCGTTGATGTTTACGGCCGGGTTTCACATACAGCGGAAGATCCAGCGCGTCGATGCGCAAATCGTGATCGTTACCCTGATCACGGCAACCACTGTGCCTTTTATCTTAGGGTGGTTTGCCGTCGATATGTTCGATTATTTAAAACACATGCAATCCGGCAGCAACGAGCTGTCTTTTCGTTTAATTGTCGCGATCGCGTTTTCGGTTACATCGATCCCTGTCATTTCCAAAATTTTTGTCGAACTGGGCCTGATGGACACTCGGTTTGCACGCATCGTACTGACCGTAGCAACAATTCAGGATTTGTTGCTTTGGATGGTTTTGTCGGCGGCAACGGAAACAGCAACCGACGCCCATATCGACGGCTACGAAATTTCACTGCACATTTTAAAAACTATCGTTTTTATGGTTGCTGCCCTTACGCTTGGACCCAAACTTTTGTCATGGGCCACCCGATGGCGTCTGAATCTTGTCGTTAAGGCGTCGGCTACGGGTTATCTCTTTGTTGTTTGTTTCATGGTCGCCGCCGGCGGCGGTTTGATGTCCATCAATCTAGCGTTTGGCGCATTGGTCGCAGGTATCGTCGTCGGCGCAGTTGATGCGCCCCAATACCGAGAAAGCCAAAAAACGATCAAGGACATCGCATTCGGGCTGTTCGTACCGCTCTATTTCGCTTTGGTCGGCATGAGGATCGATTTACCGAACGACTTCAATCTCGATCTGACGCTATCTTTTCTCATCAGCTCGTCCATAGTCACTATCATTTGCGTATGGATTGGTCTTAAAATCACAGGCCAACGTGCCAAGACCGCAATGCATTTTGGTGTCGCTATGAATACGCGCGGCGGACCGGGCATTGTTCTCGCGAGTATCGCTTTGGAGGCCGGCATTATCGACACGTCTTTTTATGTATCACTTGTTTTGACCGCTCTTATCACATCGCTCATATCCGGCATGTGGTTTAGACGTGCGAAAACCCAAGGAGATGCACTGATAGAAGACAACTAAACCTACTGAACGCCATTAGAGGTACCAACGCCCACATGAGGCGGAAATTCCAGGCCGTGCCACATGCCTTTGAGATCTGCGGCAAGCGTGTTTTCCGACAACAGCAACATCTTGCTCTCCATCGAACGCCGTCTAACGCCCCTATATCCAGAAAACTACCGTATTATTTCTCTGCTTCGGCAGTACACGGCCTCGACTTCCCGGCCTTGATGACGGCCAAGGGCGGTAAAAATATTTTGCCAAACAATCCTCCGATCAAAAGATACAGGATTATATAAACATCGATTTCTAATGATAAATGAGTTGATCTAGATTGAGCCGCCAATTTGATGTTTTCACAAAAAATGAAAACAGTAACTTGCAACGATGATACAGGGCTACCAGCTTGAAAGCCTTGGAAACCGCATACATACTGATGAAATCAGAACCTGCGACATTCCACTACAGATATGGTGTATAAAATTCTGCAGATAGACCCAAGATGCGAAAATCAGAATATAGTTTATGGTGCCACAGCACTCTGCTTTTTGCTATTTTTTACGGATGCGTTATTTTACAGAATTTCTTTAATTATAGTATATGCAATCATACTAATTTATTCTGGAAAACAAGAAAAAAAGAGACTTTTTATATCCCCTGCATTTGTCTTTTCTCTTGTTGTTTTTCTCGCTTTTTCCATTGTGCCGGTTCTTTTGTGGCATGGCCTCGCCAAGCCACTTTACCTATTACCCGACGACACAATGGTTTACGGCGCACCAACTGTTTTTGAGCCTCACTCATACATCGGTAGCTTGGCGGAGCGCTTGATTCTACTTTTTACGAATTTTCTTTTGGCGGTGCATCTATTGCTAAGCCGCTGGGTCGAATCGGCGGCACAGCCCCCAACCTCTGAGTCGCGAAGCACAACCGGGCTTATTTATTTTTGCAGCGCGCTGACCTTTGGAATGAACGCCCTTGTCGTCATAGGGTGGGTGCGTGACTGCGATACTGTTGGACTTTGTGTAAACAGCACAACTGCGAGCATATACGTTATATTGCAATTAGTACTTATATTGAATGTTATTATTAAACCCCATCCTTCAAGCGTATTTCAAATAGCACTATTATTATATAGCATAATTTTTTGTATTTATATTGAATCTTCTTATATTAATTCAAAAGTAGCTGTCTTTACGTTGATTTCCCTAACTACAATTTTTCTATACAAGAAAAAATATTCATGGCGTCGCATCTTTGCCTCAAGCATTGCAATGGGCCTTCTGGCCGTCGTCGTCTTGCTGAGTTTCCAGCATGCGCCACAATATAAAAACGCACCCTCCAACAACGTCGCCAAGGCTTTAAACGCGGCAGTATACCTGCTGATACATAAAGTCGAATATCGGCAAATAGAAATCGGTTATTGCCTAGCAGGCGTTATCGACAAACATTGGGACGACCCGTTCAATCTGCGCGAACAATTCTACTGGACCAAAATATTCATCCCCAGGGTAATGTGGCCTGACAAACCTAATTTTTCACTCGGCAATTACTATTCTGAACCGTACTGTCGCAATAAGCCGAGCGCATATCATAGTTCAGCAATTACCTTGCTTGGCCAGCCGATAATTTATGGAGGCAAAATTGGTGCCGCCGTGGGCGGTACAATAATTTTGCTTTTTATTGGCGGGCTCACTTTCTTGTGCTTTCGGATGGGCCCCCCGGCCACCGTTTATATTTTTGCCACCGCGCCCTGGTGGCTCGACTTTGAGCAGGATTTCGCTCTCTATTTCGGAAATCTCGGCAAGCTCGCAGTCCTAGTTTTCATCATTGCATTCGCTTCCCATATTTTTCGCAAATCCAGATATCTCAAAGTCACATGACGCGCGGATATATCCCGCTTGCCCATCCCAATTGACAAGAAGAAACACAGCGTTCATGTTGTGAACAACGTCGGCTCCATAGAGGCAATATTCTTGTGAAACCCAAGGATGAAAACCCGCAATCACTGGATGGGCAGGCCTTGATCACCCTTGGCTTGCTGAACGAAATCGCAGATGACAGCTGCATCACGCAGCGAGACCTCGCACAGCGACTTGGTGTCGCCCTTGGGCTTGCAAACTCTTATTTAAAGCGCTGTATTCGCAAGGGCCTAATCAAAGTAAAGCAGGCGCCAACAAATCGATACTCCTATTACATGACACCTGAAGGGCTTTCGGAGAAAAGCCGCCTAACGGCTGAATTTCTCAAGCAATCCTTCAATTTTTTCCGCGTTTCACGAAAACAATTAGGCGATATTTTCGCGAATCTCAGCAACCCGGATCAAACACCTGTCGTTTTGCTGGGCAAGAGCGATCTGGCCGAGGTCGCCATACTCAGTGCCGCCGAACACGGCGTGTCCCTTGCCCTCATCATAGACGCTACAGCGGCCGAAACGACATCGACATTCATGCAAATACCTGTCGCGGCAACGCTGGATGCCCTGCCGGACGGCGCAATGGTCATATTAACCGACATGACCAAGCCGCAAGAATTATATGACGAAGCCGCATTAATTTTACCGCCCGAACGCTTGCTGTACCCAAACTTCCTCGGAATCCGCACCACAGCACCCTTTATAGAGACAGAGGGGGGAGCTGCATGAGAAACTGGTACGTTGTATACACACAAGCGAACAGCGAACTGAAAGCGCTCAATAACCTGATGCGCCAGGGCTTTCACGCATACCTACCCCAGTTTAAGAAGACCCGCCGCCACGCACGCAAAACAGATACGGTGCTCCGCCCCCTATTCCCCCGATACTTATTCGTCTCATTGGATTTGGCGCAAGACCGCTGGCGCAGCATCCTCTCGACGTATGGCGTAAACAATTTGGTCGGCAACCGGAATGGACCTGAAGTCGTGCCGACCAGCTTAGTTGAAACCCTACAATCGCGCAGAGACGACGGCGGTGCAATTCACCCCTTGCGTCTGCGAGGATACGAACAGGGCGATCCGCTCAAAGTAGAAGACGGCGTGTTTGCGGGAAACATCGCTGAGCTTGCTGAGCTGGATGACGACGAACGCGTCACCGTCCTGATGAGCTTGCTTGGACGCGAGGTTCGGGTGCAATTGCCACTCGAAGCAGTATCGGCGATCTGAGCAGCTCTAATTATTAATTTTTTCATTCTGGGTGATATCACCCGGAGTGCGGTAGCGTGGAAAACTCTATCTTCTGTTGACCATTAGCTGCACAGTGAATGAAGAGAGAGAGAAAAACTATAGTGAACATATCTTTTTCGACTGCAATTTTCACACCATTAGGCACGATATTCTTTGATCGACTCGACACGTTCAAGGAAGCGATCGCAAGCAAGTCACCGCCGGACCTGAATGCCTTGCGCAAATCGTATGCGACAGCGACAGAGTTTCCAGATCCAGAAGCCCACTATTGGGTGGTCTTTGCTAGCACGTCCAACGCCGCCTGATGCATCCGGTCGTTTCGTAAAAATGATGAGCCCATACACCATTGCGGCACTGCGGCGCTTCCCGTTGTGGAAGACGAACTTCGCGCTCGCCTTTGTCGCTGGAGTCGCACAAGGACTGGGCCTCTCATTGTTCATTCCGCTTCTCAACAATTTGAGCGGTGAACCCGACAGCGGAGGAGCTTTGTTCAAGTTGCTCGACCAAGGCATGGAATGGCTCGGCATCCCCACGGCACCGATCCCGCTGCTAACCATTCTGACGATAGTCGTCGTCACTAGTCTCGCCATTGTCGCGGGGCAACGGGCGTTGTTGTATGCCTATTCCTTCACAAAGTATGTACACGACATCCGTATGGTCCTGATCCGATCGTTGTTCTCTGCGGAATGGAAATACTCTTCCACGCTTCCCTCCGGCGAGACGGTCAACAATCTGGTACATGAAAGCTTTCGCGCTGCGCGAAGCTTGACGCATCTAGTAACCGCGTACTCCGCCGTGCTCCAGGCGACGACGTTCGTAGCCCTTTCACTGTTGCTTTCATATCAACTGGTGTTGCTCATCGCACCGCTTGCGGTAATCGCGGTCCTGCTGCTGCGGCCGATGCACCGCAGCTCGATCAGACACGGCCAGATACTGTCTAATTTCAGCGACATCTTCGCATCGGCCGTAATCGACTATCTCCGGAACCTAAAGCGAGTCAAAGCGACGGGCTCCGAAGATACCGTCTTATCCCACCTGAAGGCATACGACTACCGCATCGTTAACGCACAGCAGTCGCATCAAAACAACATGGCGATATCGCAATTTATTGTTCAGGCGATCCCCGTCGTCACCGTCTCAATGACGATCGGCGGCGGCGCTTTGTGGTTCGATATTTCCGTGCCGGAGCTATTGGTTTTTCTGATGTTCATGGCACGGTTGGCACCATTGGCAACGCAGATTCAGCAGTCGTACCACAGCTATGCCATGGAAGCCGTCGGCCTAGAGAAGGTTTTCGAGACGGTGAATAACCACACCCGTCATAAAGAATGCCTCAATACGAGCGGCCGAAAATTACAGCATCTGACGGACGGCATCAGCCTGGAAAACGTTTCCTATTTTTACCCGAAAATGGAGAACGCTGCGATTGATGACGTTTCGCTCACTATCAAACGTGGAACAACGGTGGGATTGGTCGGTGGTTCCGGTGCGGGCAAATCGACGCTAGTCGATCTGATGTGCAGCCTGCGTCAGCCCACATCCGGCGCCATTCATGTCGACGGTGTCGATCTCGCTACGTTTGATCTGCAGACCTGGCGTAGCAAGATCAGCTACGTCTCGCAGGAAACGATGATCCTGGGCTCGACCATCCGCGATAACCTGATGCTCTCCAATCCTCATGCGTCGGAACAGGATCTCGCCAACGCGATCAACGCCGCGCATTTCACGGAAATTCTCGACAATCTTCCCGACGGACTCGACAGCATCCTCGGAGAGGGGGGGACGCGCCTCTCCGGCGGTCAACGGCAACGCCTAGCGCTGGCGGCCGCGCTCGTCGGTCATTCAGAATTGTTGATCCTTGACGAAGCGACAAGCGCGCTGGACAACGAGTCCGAAAAGATTATCCGCGACACCATCGACAGTCTGACCCGGCAGATGACCATCGTCGTTGTTGCCCACAGGCTGACGACCTTACGAAATGCAGACGAGATCCACGTGATGGAGCACGGGAAAATTGTCGAATCAGGAAGCTACGATGATTTGATGATGCTGGATGGTCGGTTCTCCGAACTGCATGAAGCCGGACGATGAATGCGCAGACATCATTCTCGCCCGAATATATTCCCGGCGATAAGGCTTTTCCCGAACTGTTAACGACACGACGACTTCTACAACTCGCGATGACGTTGCGACTGATCCTGAGCGACATGAAATCCAACTGGAGTACCAACAGATGAATGCATTAAGAAAATTTTTCCGCGATTTCGGACACAAGCAGTTTACGTCGCCGGATGATTTATGGCGCAAGAGATCACGTTGGGGTGAAATTAATGAGTTCTTCGGGCATCAAATTTTCTCGTCCGATGATGGCACCTACAAATTGCCTTTTTTGTCCAACCCCGTCCGCGAAAAGATGGAGGAAGACAAGTGGATAAATCTGTCGACGCTGGATTACGAATACGACACCGATGAGAAGAAAGCTTGGGCCAACGACATTTTCGAGTTCGCATACAAAATGATCAAGGATCGGGTTCCTAGAGACGCCGTCATCCTAGATGTCGGCGCCAACACCGGCTACCAGCTGGAGAATTTTCACAATAAGGGGTTCACAAACCTTTGGGGCATCGATCCGCAGAAAGCGGCGATCAAGCATGGCCGGGAAACCCGCCCGTTTCTCAACCTCGTCGAAGGTCGTTTCGGCAACAAGTCGTTCGACGTTCAGTGTGACTTGTTGGTCTGCTTCGGCTCCATCCTGCGTATCCCCTACCGCTACCGTATCTTCGACGCCATTGATCGGTGTGCGAACAAGTACGTTCTTTGGTGGGTCCAGGAAGGCGTCGACGACTTCAACCGCGACCCGCACGTCGGTCTCGCGAAGAAGGGTTTCATCTGTATAGAAAAGCATGTGGTAACCGATGAAACCTACATCCCGTACGGACTCAAAGGCGCCGACGGTCCGATGTTGGAGCTTAGCGACAAGCGAACCGGTGAGGTTACCAAACGGAACTTCCGTAGTTATTTCCTGTTCCGCCGTATCGAACCCCGCGGTCCGGCGCCGAAAGATCAGCGTCCAGCCGGCCTCTAGTTAGCATAAAGCTCGAACCGGTGCTCGAAACAAAGAACAACTGAACAGTTGCATGCCATTCAAATCAAGTAAGGAACAAGTTCCCCGTAAGTCGAAAACGGCCTTCCTGTTCGGTTCCAAAGCGCGAACGCTGGAGCTTCTCGCGGATTGGGATGCCCAGCACTTCTCTCTGCTTTCGCAGACGACGATCCTGCGCTCGGACTGGATGCGGAATAGAGACGCCTGTTTATATAACGTTTTCAAAGCCTTGGGGAACAGCTCTCTTGCGGTACGTTCAAGCGCGGTCGACGAAGACGGCTGGCAGGAGTCCAACGCGGGCCGCTACCTCAGTTTGATCAATATTCCGGCCGACTCAGCCGCGCTACGAGAGGCCGTCGACCGGGTATTCAGCAGCTACGCAGATGATCACGAACGTGACGAAGTATTGATTCAGCCTATGGCCGAAGATGTTGCCGTCGCCGGCGTCGTCCTGACCCGAGATCTTGACACGGGCGGACCCTACTATGTGATCGGTTACGATGACGCATCGGGGAATACCGATACGGTGACCAGCGGCGCGGCTAGCCACACCATGTATCTACTCCGTGGACAGCATGCGTCGCTGCATTCGAATCGCTTTCGGGGGTTGATCAATAGCGTTCGCGAGATCGAAGCAATTACTTGCTGTGAAGAGCTCGATATTGAGTTCTGCATCGACGACAAAGAGTGTATCTTCATACTGCAGGTCCGACCTCTCGCCGCCCGCAAACGTTGGGTACCGGTCAAAGACGAAAGCATCTTTTCGATTGTCGCCGCGACATACAGCGACGTCAAGAGTAGGATGGTTGAAGATCCAGGCATTTCGGGTCGCACCCCCATCTTCGGCGAGATGCCAGACTGGAATCCCGCTGAGATGATCGGAAATGCGCCGAGGCCGCTCGCACTCTCACTCTATAAGCACCTGATCACCGACCGGGTATGGTCGCGGGCACGTGCCGACATGGGCTACCGAGACGTCGACCGCCCGCTCATGATTTCGTTCAACGGCCGCCCCTACATCGACGTACGTTTGAGTTTCAATTCTTTTCTACCTGCAGATATCGACGCAGGGTTCGCAGATCATCTCGTCGACTTCCAGTTAGAGAAGCTACGCTCCAACCGTGAACTCCACGATAAAGTGGAATTCGATATCGCGGTCACCTGCAGAGCTTTCGATTTCGAAAGTAAGCGGGACGAACTTCTCGACGCCGGGTTCGCACGGCGCGAGATTGATACGTTCGAATCAGCACTGACCCGCTTGACCCAACGGGCTCTCAATTCGGAAGAGCGAGCGCTAGACCGACTGCTCAAGGCGTCGCTCCATCTTCTTGCCCGCGGCACGCATTCGGCACCCGATTCATCGTTGCGGCTCGTGAAAAGCCTTTTGGACGAGTGCAAGAGAATCGGCACTTTGCCGTTCTCGGTCCTAGCCCGGCATGCGTTCATTGCGATGAGCTTTCTGCGCTCGCTCAAAGACGCGGGGATTCTATCGGAGGCCGACCTAGCATCGTTCCTACTCGGGATTCGAACCGTCGCATCGGATTTCGTATCGGACATGACAAAGCTGACGGGCGGCACGCTCTCCCGAGCACAGTTTCTCTCGCGATATGGTCATTTGCGGCCGGGGACGTATGACATCATGTCCGAACGCTACGACGAAAATCCGGACGCCTACCTTGGCCAAGGCGGAAGACAGACGAGCAACGAAATAGCGCCCTTCGAACTAAGCGCCGCCCAGAAAACTGAAATCCAGTCGCTTCTTGATTGCGTCGGATACCGGTTCACTCCGGACAAATTGCTGTCCTATGCCATTCAGGCCATCAAGGGACGCGAGGCCGCGAAGTTCGCCTTTACGAAAAATATCAGTGATGTGTTGATGCACCTGAGCGCGTGGGGCGCGTCAAACGGTCTTTCGCGCGAGGATGTCTCGTTCCTGCCCATCGACGCAATATTGAAAGATCAATCCCTCGGCGTTCTCCATGCGCGGATCGAGGCCGCGCGGGAACAGTATACCGTTACTCGCGCAATACATTTGCCGCATCTAATTTCCGAACCCGACGACGTCAACGTGATCCGCATGCCGCTCGGTCGCGCGACATTTATTACCAGCGAGAAGATCGTCGGGCCCGCCGTGTGTCTAGGGTCCGGAGACGTCACGGACGTCGACGGAAAATTACTCCTGATCGAAAGCGCCGACCCCGGGTTCGACTGGATATTCTCGCGGAACATCCTCGGCCTGATCACTTGCTATGGCGGCGCGAATTCGCACATGGCCATCCGCTGCGCGGAGTTCGGACTGCCCGCCGCGATAGGTTGCGGCGAACGCCTCTTTCTCGGCTTAAAACACGCCACGCAAATCGAGCTCAACTGTGCCGAGCGAAAAATCGGCGCCCGTTAACGGGTCGCCCGAGTGCCTACAAACAAGGAACCCGTACCGTATGACGACCCACGATTTTATTCTTCCCCCAAAGGCCATCGTTTCCAAGCTCGATTGGCGACGTCGCGATGCGCTATTCAATCATTTCCCCTTGAAGCATGGATGGGACTCCTTGGCTTTGGCGCGGCTGTTTTCAAATTCCGATTACAACATGCAGCAGAAGCTGAACTGCTTGAAGTTCTACTTCCAATCCGGCGATATCCGAAATCTTTACGCGACTTTGACGAGAAGCGGCTCGCATTGGTCCATCCTCAGCATAACTGTCGCAATGGATCTGGCAGCGGGTGGCGACGGCACATATTGGTACAACAACGCATACAACAGCGAATATTGGCGTCTTGAATATGGGGTCCGATATACGAAGCTGGATTGGCGTCAAGCGACCGGCGAGATCGCCGACGAAACCCATTGGGGCGTTCCGGTTTACAAACCGTTTCTATACCACAGCCACCATCCCTATTACCGCATCCGTTCGGCGCGTTTGAAAGACATGAAGATCGTCATCGTGCTGCGGGATATCCTCGGCAGCATGGAGTCCAAGTTCTATAAACTTGGTGGCGTTCCCGACAACCCAATCGATGAGAGCGCGGCTACGTTCGCGTGGAGAAAGTTGACACTCGACGCTATCGAATTCTTCAACAGTTGGGGAGACGTAATGCAGTGGCACCCGAACTGCATTTGTCTGCGATATGAAGACCTGTTAGCCGACCCCGTCGGCTCGCACGCGCGGATGACCAAGCACTGGGGCCTAGACATTCCCACCGAATGTCTTGAAAAAGCGTTCGCCATGACGACCAAAGAAGAGATGGCGAAACGCCTGACGGACGCCAACGTCAAAGAGCAAACCCGTGTTTCCTATCGCAAAGATAATTCTGCCGTCGACAACCAGAAAATCGAAATGATGCGCGGGCTCATCCGTAAACACCTTATCTATGATTTCGGGTATGACTACGGATGATCTGTTTCCCTTTCCTTCCAGCCCAGGCACATATGGCCGCCGACGGCGTTTGAAATGATGATAAGCCACACTATGCAAAAAGAAATTCTCTGCACACTCGGCCCCGCTTCGATGACGCCGCGCGTAATAAAGCGGCTGACCGATCTCGACGTCAGCTTGTTCCGTATCAATCTGTCGCACACACAACCTGCCGACTTAGCGAGTCAGATACAGCTCATCAAAGAAAACACAGACGTCCCTATCTGCCTCGACAGCGAAGGGGCGCAAGTGCGTACAGGCCGAATGGCCGATGGCGCAATGCAGCTTAAGGAAAACGCCCACGTCAAAGTAACCGACGACGTTATCGCCGGCAGGCAAGATCGATTTTCTCTGTACCCCGCAGGCGTCGTCCAAACGCTGCGAGAAGGCGACATCATCAGCGTCGATTTCAATGCCGTTTTGGGCCAGGTCGTTGGCTTCGACGGCACCGATGCGATCTTGCGCGTCTTAAATGGCGGCAAAGTCGGCTCTAACAAAGCGGTCACGGTTCAGCGTGATATTCCACTACCGGTCCTGACCGACAAAGACCGTACGTGCATTGAGATTGGCCTGAAACAGGGCATCGATAATTTCGCGCTTTCTTTCGCAAATCGCGCGTCGGACGTCGCCGAGATGCGTGCTCTTGTCGGCCCCTCGGCCAAGATTATCTCCAAGATCGAGTGCTTGAACGCGCTCGCAAACCTGAATGCCATTGCCGAAGCGTCCGACGCATTGTTGATCGACCGCGGGGATTTATCTCGTCAGGTCGCCATTCAAATGGTCCCCGAAACGCAGAAGCAAATTCTAAAACGTGGCCATGAACTGGGCGCGAAGGTTTATGTTGCGACAAACCTTTTAGAATCAATGGTTGACGATCCCGCACCCACCCGCGCGGAAGTAAACGATATTTATAATACGCTACTTGATGGCGCTGATGGGCTCGTTCTTGCCGCTGAAACGGCCATTGGCTCTTATCCTATCGAATGTACCCGCATGGTTTCGAACATGATCGAAAGGTTTGAAAACCACACCCAAATAACCCCAACGCTCGAAACGTTAGATTTAAAAGCTTCAAGCCTGATTCCGCCACATGGCGGACGACTGATGACACGTATGGCTACGGCTGATGACCTGACAATATTGGACGATCACATATCACTAAACGTCCCGGTCAGCGATCTGATGGATTGCGAACAATTTGCGACCGGCGCCTATTCTCCTCTCAGCGGGTTTATGAACTCGCAAGAACTGGAAAGCGTTTTAGCACAACATGCTTTGCCTGACGCCACCATATGGACGTTACCGATTGTCTTGGCCATCACCAATGAACAAGCCAGGCACCTTGCCACAGGAATGCGCGTTGTCTTGCGCGGACCATCCGGCACGGCACACAGCTTCTTGGATATTGAGGAAATCTATCGACCTAATCTCGAGAGTGTTGCCGAACGCTGGTTCGGAACAGCTTCAACGGAGCATCCCGGTGTAAAGCGCCTTTTCGATAGCGGGAATGTCTTCATCGCTGGTCCTGTGACGTTGATCGAACGCACTGAATCGCTTTTCAGGGCATTCGAATTGACCCCTGAGGAATCGCGCTTCATTTTCAATCACAAAGGCTGGAGCCGTGTCGTCGGCTTCCACGGGCGCAACCCAGCACACCGGGCTCACGAATTTATTCAGCTTACCGCCGTCGAGCGGACAGACGCAGATGGCCTTTATATCTCACCCGTCATTGGCCCAAAGAAACCGCATGATTTTCTGACAGGTCCGATCCTCAACAGCTATCAGTTGTTAATTGAAAACGGCCATTATCCAAAAGGCGGCGTTGTCCTTGGTGCTTTTGCAACCTACTCCCGTTATTCCGGTCCACGCGAAGCCGTGTTCACTGCTCTTTGCCGCAAAAACATGGGTTGCAGCCATTTTATCATCGGCCGCGACCACACGGGTGTTGGCAACTTTTATGCGCCGGACGCCAACATCAAACTGTTCGACCAATTGGGTGATATTGGCATTACGCCAGTCTACTTCGACAGTGTCGGTTTCGATGAACGACAACAGAAGCTGGTGGAAGGCTCTCAGAACGCGATATCAATCAGCGGCACTCAAGTCCGCAACCGTCTCCAACAGGGTGAATACGTCCCGGAGTGGTTTATGCGCAAAGAGGTGCAAGATTATTTGCTTGGTGAAATCGCCGCTGGCAGACCTGTCTTCCATGACTAAGGAAGTGGCCTTCTACCTCGGCGAACTGAGTGCCTGACGTGTTCGCTTCGATTTTTTGGTTCACAGGTCTATCCGGTGCCGGGAAAAGTACACTTGCAACGAATACCGCAAGGCAACTTGAAGACATGGGCTTGCGGACGTTGATCTTGGATGGCGATGCCGTGCGCGACAGCCGAACAAAAAAGCTGGGCTTCACGCGGCCGGATATTTTGTTGAACAACGGACTGATCGCCGATGCATGTCTCGAACAGCAAGACCGGCACGACGTTATTTTGGTACCAATAATCTCACCATTCAAAGAAGGCCGCGATGCCGCACGGAAGAAATTGGCGCCAAACTTTTTTGAGATTTTTGTCTTCGCCGACATTCCGGAATTGGAGCGGCGCGATACCAAGGGACTTTATGCCCGAGCGCGATCCGGCGACCTATCCAACCTGATTGGCTATTCACCTGGCGCCGTGTATGAAGTGCCAGAATCTCCCGACCTTACCATCAACACGCAGGAAGACACGGTCGACGCTAGCAGCACACGGCTTGCATCGTTTATCGTCGACCAACGTCGATTGCTATCGGCGCTAAAATAATAAATGCGCATTTTGCTTTCCATGCGGATCACCCAAGCCAATAGCTACGATGAGCCACGTGACAGCTTGGCTCAAGAATGGACCTCTTTTATTGAGCCCTTGGATAGCGTGCCCATAGGTATGCCGAACAACCTGTCCAATCCCAGCGCTTTTATCCAGGCACTGCAGCCCGATCTAATCGTGCTAACCGGGGGCGACGATCCCCGCATAAAAGACAACCGCTGCCAGACGGAAGAGACGTTGCTTTCCTACGCAACCGAAACGCGGACACCGCTACTGGGTGTTTGCCGAGGGATGCAGTTTTTAAACATTTCGTTAGGCGGTGCCCTGCGACCGGTTTCTGGGCACGTTGCCCAAAACCACCAGGTCACCATCGTCGAACCATGGTTCAAGTCCATTTATGGCGACCATGTCGTGGTGAATTCGTTTCACGACGACGGAATCGCCACCGACGACGTTGCGCCATCCTTCGATATTGCCGCAACGTTCGAAGGTTCGGTCGAGGCCATTTGCCATAAATCGTTACCCATTGCCGGTATAATGTGGCATCCGGAACGCGCCGACGCCCCCACCGCAGACGAAACGCTTTTCTCTAGCCTAACCGCCCTTAGGAAATCCTCGTGACGAAAGCCATAATTCTTGCAGCGGGTCGCGGATCGCGCCTGATGCCTTTTACCGAAAATTGTCCAAAGTGCCTGACCGAGATCGGCGGTCGCACATTGATCGAACGACAATTGTCCGTGCTTCGAGAGAACAACATCGACGACATCGTCATCGTCACCGGCTATCAGGCCGAACAACTCACGCTGCCCGGCACGCGACAATCACACAACCCCGACTGGGCAACCACCAATATGGTCGAAAGCCTGTTTTGCGCCGAAGCAGAATTCGGCAATGACATTCTCGTATGCTACAGCGACATCGTGTACGAAAGCCGCGTTTTGCAGGCGATCCTCGCCGCACCACACGATCTATCGGTCGTTGTCGACTGCGATTGGTTGCGTCAGTGGTCACTGCGTTTCGACGATCCGTTGAGCGACGCCGAAAGCCTCAAGCTTTCGGATGACGGTCGCATTTTGGACATCGGCAACAAAGTTGAAACGCTAAGCGAAATCGAAGCCCAATACATCGGGCTTATGCGCTTCAAAGGCCTCGGTATTACCGCCATAAAAGCGGCGCGCGATAACTGGCAATCAACCAAGCGCATGTGGATGGAAAAACGTCCCATCGAAAGAGCCTATATGACCGATCTTCTGATGGAATTGATCTTGATGGGGCAAGACGTCCACGCAGAACCGATCGACGGCGGCTGGTTCGAAGTCGACACCGCGCACGACCTAAGCGTCGCATCATCCGTTTTTGTCGACGGTGAAATTAAACTTCCGGTCTAAATTGATGCCGCCGAACATCCTATTTTTGAGTGTTGATGCGCTCCGCGCCGATCGGCTCGGCTGTTACGGCTATCAACGACCGACGTCACCGAACATCGACCGTTTCGCGGCACGTGCGACAACCTGTACCCAGGCATTCAGCTTAGGCCCCTTTACGCAAAGCGCGTTCGTGCAGATGATGACCTCTTCGCGCGCCCTTTCTTACGGCGGATACGACAATGGCGCAACCGGGCGACCGACCAATTTATTTGAACATTTTCACGACGCCGGATATCAAACGACGGCCCTATCGACACTCCACTGGGTGAATAGTTATTTCGGATACGGCGAAGGCATAGACGAAGAGTGGCAGCTTTTCACCATCAATACTGTGATGGGTGTTGCAATCGCAAACATGCGCAATAGCTTGAGAGGGTATATCGACGGATCGCTTACGTCGGAAGAAGCCATGAAAGTTATCGGCGACGTGGTGCCCCGTGCCTTCACCAACATCGAAGATTACGCACGTCGGCGCCTCAACGTATCGGAAGAAATTCGTACCGCGTTCCCCTATGCGCAGTTGGTTCGCTCGGGCTTCGATTATCATAAGATCATAAAAAGCGTCGAGCGCCACCGATCAGAGTTTAATGCAGCACCGTGGCAATACGTAGAACGGCATCTGATTCCAGTGCCCGAAGCACATACTTGGCTTGCCAAAGAATGGCGTTACGCACGATCTTTAAAAGCACTCGCCGAAGAAGCCATCGTTCGGATGCTGAGTAAAGTCGCAAAGCCGTTTGCGCCGCATTGGGCAAACAATATCCGCTATCGCAATCGCTCTTATGTGGATGCCGCCTCGCTGGCTGACAAAACCATCGCCCTGTTGCGCGACCGCGCCAATGGAAAAGCGGAACAAAATCCGTTTTTTTTATGGTGTCACTTTATGGACACGCATCTTCCTTATGTGTCGGGAAGGGGCCTTAATTGGTATCGAGAGACGCCAAAATATTTGCAAGCCGTCGGTCACGCCCCGGACATTGAAGCCGGGCTCACATTTCAGCGATCCCGGCTTCAATCGACCGATGGCATGAAAAAGGCGTCCGCGCTTTACGATGCGGCGTTACGCTGGACCGACGAACAGATCGGGCGCATCTTTGATGCTCTCGACGAAACCGGCCTGTCGGAAAACACCATCGTTGTCCTGGTCGGCGACCACGGCGAAGAGTTCGGCGAGAACGGCTTCGTCGGTCATTATTTTCTTCCGACCGAAGGAAACGTCCACGTACCCATGATGTTCTTTGTTCCTGGCGCGACGGGACAAAGATGCGAAAACCTGGTCAGCTTATTGGATGTTGCGCCAACACTAAGCCATCTCGCAAACCTTGCACCTGACCCGCAATGGGAAGGCGCACACATTTTATCTAAGGATGCTGAGTCACGTGACAGGCTGATTATGGAAACGTTCTTCGGCGGCAATTGTATTTTTGAACATCGGGCGCTTTATCTGGGCGTTCGAACCCGAGGCTGCAAATACGTCTGGAAAGAATTTCGCGATCCGGCGGACCGATATACGGCGGACGGCAATCTCCTATTCGATTTGAATACAGACCCCGGCGAACGTCACAATATATATCGCGACGATCATCCGGATGTTGCTGACTTGGAACAGACTCTGGCTCTTCGTGTCGCCGAAATCCCCGAAATCAGTGATGCACGTATTGTGAAATGTTTTGGCGATCGGGGACGAGAAGCCATCCGTGCAGTTCGTCAACGTGACGTGGACGAAGACGCGACATGTTAGTTTGGCTATTAGGTTTGTCCGGCTCCGGCAAGACGACGATTGGCACAGCGCTCTGCAAAGAGTTGAAGGCCGAACATCCGAACTTATTTTTTCTCGACGGCGATATTTTTCGCACAATGTTCGATGACGATATCGGCTACTCCGTGGAAGCGCGGCTTAAGAACGCCGAGCGCATTTCGAATTTTTGTGCCGAGATGGACCGTCAAGGCATCCATGTCATTTGTGCCGCCATGGCGCTGTTCCCTAAATGGCGGCAAATAAATCGCACGCGCATTCGTGACTACTTTGAGGTCTATTTGGACATCCCCTTATCGATGATCGAAGCCCGCGACCCCAAAGGCATTTATGCCGCCGCGCGTGCGGGCACGGAAACGAATGTTATCGGCGTCGACATTCCCTTTCCCCCACCAACCGCAGCCGATCTGACGATCACGAAAGCAGACCAAGACTTAGGCGTCGATCATTGCGTCCGCATGGTGCGGTCTGCTGTTGCGCCTTTGTTGAAATAAGAGAGCAAGCGATGCTAGCCATATCGAACATCGCGCTACCGGCGTACGAACATCAAGACGAATTGATGGCGCTAAAGGCGCTGGGCCTTCATGGCATAGAAGTCGCCCCTAGCCGCGTTTGGCGCGACACGTGGCATGGCCTGACGTCGGGCGACGTAACCGCTTATCGCAAACAAATTGAAGCTGCAGGTCTGTCAGTGGTCGGTCTTCATTCTCTCTTTTTCGATCAGCCCAAACTGGGTCTGTGCAAAGGCGACGTGGGCCTTGCCAAGACCGTTTCTTTTTTAGCGCATTTATCGGGCGTATGCCGCGACCTGGGTGGACGAACATTGATCTGGGGCGGCGGTCGACGGCGTGGCGCCGTTTCTCTCGAAAAAGCAAAAGCAGAAGCGACCCGAATGTTGGAGCAACTGCTTCCCACCTTCGAATTACACGGCACGTGTTTTTGTTTCGAGCCACTTGGCCCCGCAGATACGGATTTTCTTAATTCGGCACACGACATCAAAGCGTTCATCGCGGACTTCAATTCACCGGCGCTCAAAATTCAGTTGGACGCAAAAGCATTGGTCGAAAACGACGAAGCGACACTAAAAACGTTCCACGCCGTTGCCGACGACTTGGTCCATTTCCATGCAAACGAACCAGGTCTCGACGTGATTGGTCGGAGCGGAAAGATCCCACATCAAATGCTCGCGTCATTCCTCGATCAAATCGGTTACGATGGCTTTGTGTCTATCGAACAACGTATGTTCGAACCAGCAGCGGCCTTCACCGACGTTCAAGAAAGTGTGCGGCATATGAAACAGTTTTATAAAGGAGATGCGATGTGACCAGCCGTTCGCCTTTCCACCATCCTGGCTGGAGTCCGCAAGTCCGCAATGGGATGCGCATTCTTGTCGTTGGCGCAAGCGGCGGCTTGGGATCTGCGTTGGTCGACATGCTGGTCGAACACTCCAATTGTACAGTTGGCGCTCACGGTGCGACGAAGGCGGCGGCGCGCGCCGATCATCCGCAGGTTATCGCGCTTCAACAAAAATTAAATGCCGAAGCCGATTGCAACGCTCTGGTCGATACGTTCATCGAAAAAGCCGGGGGCATCGATGCCATTGTGCTGTTGAACGGTTGCCTAAACCACCAAGGGCACTGGCGCGATATGCCCGAATCCGCGTGGAACGCAGACATGGCCATGAACATGGGCCATCCGTTCTTTTTGGCGCGCCGCGCCATGGCCGCCATGCGTCAACAAAATACTGGCGGGCGGGTGTTATTTAACGGCACAGAGTCTGCACTGCATGGCGGCTC
The DNA here is from genome assembly GCA_965216765.1 of Rhodospirillales bacterium. Taxonomy (GTDB): domain Bacteria; phylum Pseudomonadota; class Alphaproteobacteria; order Rhodospirillales; family Casp-alpha2; genus UBA4479. Next base: position 2,527,022 of record OZ244199.1, on the reverse strand, counting down.
TAGCCATTCGATGCCCTATGCCATGGCCAAGCGCGCCACAGAATGCATGGTGCAAGGCATGGCCCGCGATGGCGCGCCGGACGGCATCTTGGTCAACGGGGTGCGATTAGGCTTTATCGCCAGCGGATTTCATCAGCGTTGGTCAGGCCGCGACGCGGCCTTTATGGATGAGCGCGCGGAGCTGGTCCCGCTAAAACGCGGCGGCGATCCGTCGGAAGCGGCGGCGCTAATGTGTTATTTACTGTCCGACTGGTCGAGCTTTATCACCGGGCAGATGTTCGCGCTGACCGGCGGCGACTGGCTTTAAAAAATCTCTTAACGCCCTTTGTTGATACGGCCTTCGCTGAGCTCGGCGCTGTACATATTGCGGTCCGCATAGCGGCCTTCGAACAAGTTGCCATGCGCGGCAACCGCATTGACCAAGACAGCTCGCGCATTTTCTTCAGCCGCCATATCGCCCGTCGCAACTGCATCGGCCAGGACCAACGCTTCCGGTGCCAATTCGGCCAAACGCAAACGGTGCGCCAACCATTCGTTGAGATAGAAACGTCGCTCGTGATCGGACGTTGGCGGCAACATATCCGCCAAAACCATGTCGGTATCGCGCACGAGGACGTTAACACCGTTAAGCCAACCGTCCTCGTGCCGAGCTTTCACGTCATCGGACAGGTTCGCCGGATGGGCCGGGCTGTAGGCATCGAAAACCATGCGGTAATCGTCGTGCCCCAACAGGAAATCGCGGGTCGACCAGCGCACATCGGGATAATTCGCATCGTCGATCACGATCACCGCATCGTCAGCCAAATAGCGTTTGGCCAACGTTAGGCAAATCAGCTGGCTACGGTAATCGTGCGGACCGTCAACGAAATAAACGCCGACTTTGCGGTCGCCGATATGCTGGTCGAGGGCCTCGAGCGCGACCTCGAAATCGTCGTTAATCAAGTGCGCGTTGGCGGTCTCGAATTTCGTCATACGGTCACGAACGACTCTCAGATTGGTCCCTTCCGGATCCAACGTTGCAAAGTTATCGATGCCGAAACACGCCAGGCCCGGCGCTTCGAGCGCCGTCGAAATCAACGTCAGCCCCTGAAATACACCGACTTCCAAGTAACAAATGTCATCGCGCCCTTCGAACAAACCGACCAAACGCTGCAACAAACCGACGGTCTTGGCCCCGGAAATGCCGCTCAGACCATCTGCCCTGCGGTCGGTTTTCAGACCCGTGGCTTCGGTTTCTTCAACAGCGGCGAGAACAGACTCGATAAATAGGGGGCTGGACAACGGGCTCTGCTCCGGTCAAATGCGAGGATTTGGTGGCGAAAATGCCATATTCAGACCCTTCAGCAAGCGCTTTTTCCATATTTTTATTCTATGACAGTTAAACTCCTCTCTACTTCCGCACTTTCCGAGGAAATTCGGGGACACCATCCTTGGCTGGCGGTGACCGGCACCGATACCATGGCCATCGGCCTGGACCCGGCCCAACGGTTATCGGATCTGGCAGAACGCTTAGAAGAGGCCTTTGTCACCAGCCGCGAGACGTGGTGGCGGCTCGGTTGCCAGCTTTACACACAACCCACGGGCAATATCGGACATATGACCGCCTGTGCCTCTTTCGGGTCGGACTTTGGCGTCATGCTGGCGTGGCTGCACTTAGTCGGTGACCTGGCACAACAAAAGGACCAAGAAACACTGGTCCTTTGCGACGATCCGTGGCTGTTTCGTGCACTGGCCGCGCTGCCCGGCGTCGATGCGTCGTCTGCGCCGGGAATACGCCGTGTGCGCTGGCAGCGACGCTTGCGGGGCATCGCGGCGCGGCTAAAGACGGCGATCCGCTTGGCGCTTACGTCGCAAACAACGCGGCGGTTCGCCAGCCACATCAAAGACAAAAAAGCCGCAATCGTCGTCTATGGCCACCCGCAAAGCCGCGTCGACGGCCACGACGCTTATTTCGGCGATCTGACCGTCAAAGTCCCCGGCATCGCCCGACTTCTGCACACCGACTGTTCGGCAGACCGCGCCCGACAGCTTTGCCAAGACACGAACACCGCCAGCCTACACGCCTTTGGCCATCCCGGCTTTGCGTTGTTCCGTTTGCCGTTCGTGCGATGGCGACCACGCACGTCCGATTTATCGGTGCCACATGCCTGGCTGGTGGATCGCGCACAAACCTTAGAAAATAGCGGCGGAGGTCCCGCAATCAATGTGTGGCAAATGCACTGCCAAGCCCGCTGGTTGCGCCAAATCAAACCCACGGCCGTCGCTTGGCCTTGGGAGAACTTCGCCTGGGAACGGGCTATGGTCCGCAGCGCCCATGCCCTAGGTGTGCGAACAGTCGGCTATCAGCATACCGTCGTCGGCCCCCACCAGTTCAACTATTCGGTCCACGCGAACCCGGATGGGTTTGACAGCATTCCAGATACCATTGCCGCCAACGGACCGGCCTACCGCGCCGACCTCATCACCCTGGGGATGCCAGAGACACGGGTCGTCGATGCCGGCGCCTTTCGGTTTAAGCCCGACACCGTAAAGCGGTTCGATCCCAACGGCCATGTTTTTGTGCCGTTGTCAGGAAATTTAAAGATCGCGGGCTCCCAACTCAACGTCGCCAGACAGTTGGCTGAGAGTGGTCGCACTGTCCTGGTAAAAGCGCACCCGATGTACCCGGTCCGTATTCCTGAGGCGGCAAATTTATCAGAGACGGAAATTCCGTTCACAGAGCAAACAAATCTGTCGGCAGTTATATTCACCACCGGTGCTTCCGGCATAGAAGCTTTACTTGCCGGGGTCCCATCTCTTCGTCTATGCGGCGAAGACTATATTTCGATTAATATCCTGCCCCATGGGGTCTCATGCGCAAAGTCCGGACTAACAGAGGCAAAGAACGCCCTGGACAAACTCTCTGCGCCTCCCGAGATATCATGGCAGGATATCTTTAGCTCCCCAGACTACACCAAATGGAAGGCCTTGTTGCTATAATCGCTCATGCCCCTTATGAAGAGGCATAGACTGGCTTGGCGCACGGAAAGTCTTGGCCTGAAAGGCATATTATGACACTGAAATCGGTCGATAAAACGACGGGCTTCCGCGTCCTCATAGTATATCCGAATCTACCACTGATGTTGGTGCCGTCGATCTCGATCGCCATCTTCACTCGCATCTTTCGGGACCTCGGTTATGACGTCGATTTGTTCGAAACGACGCATTACGACTCCGACGATATCTCCTACTCGGAAACTCGAATCAACTATTCAGAAAACCGGGTTCGCATCCTGAATGCCCGCAAATTTGATGTCGAAAAAGACCTTGGTATCGACATCAAACGAGGAATGCTCGCCGATTTCCGGCGCAAGGTCGAAAATTACAAACCCGACTTCATCATGTATTCTCTAGTTGAGGACACGTTTCTCCAGGCCCGCTCCATGATGCAAGCAATCGCGGACTTGAAGATTCCGGCGCTTTCGGGCGGTGTATACCCAACCATGGCACCCGAGCAATGTATTGCGGCCCCGGAAATCGATTTGATTGGCATCGGTGAGGGCGAAAAGATTGTTGCTGACGTTGCGGAGGCCGTTCGCCTAGGCAAGCCACTCAACGGCATACCCGGAACTTGGCTGAAACACGAAGACGGCTCGATAGAAAAGAACCCGCAGCCGATGCTGGTTGATCTCAACGACGTTATTCCCGATTTTTCGCTGTTCCACCCCAGCCGCTTCAACCGACCCATGGGCGGCAAAGTGTTTCGCATGGTGCCAGTTGAAAGTTATCGTGGCTGCCCATACGCCTGTACCTACTGTAATTCGCCGACCCAACGATTACTTGCGAAACAGGCTGGGCTCGGTAATTTTTTGCGTCGCAAAACCATGGATGGACTGCGAAATAAGCTCAAAGCCCTGTATGACGCATATGACCCCGACTTCTTCTTCTTTGTCGACGATAGTTTCTTAGCTCGTCCGCGCCAGGAAATCTTCGATTTCTGTGACATGTACGAGGAATTCAAGCTGCCGTTCTACTTTAACACCCGGGCCGAGAACTGCGACGCTAGTGTGCTTGCGCGGCTAAAGGAAGTCGGGTGCTACAGGATTGCGTTTGGGATCGAAAGCGGTAATCAGCAATATCGAAATAAAGTGCTGCGCCGGAAAATTACCAACGAAGAAATTATCGAACGCTTCAAGGTTATTGCCGATAGCGGTATCGCCTTTAGCATCAATTTAATTATTGGTATGCCGGGAGAGACTCGCGAACTGGTGATGGACACGGTCGAACTGGCCCGTTCTATCAAAGGGTACGACGCCGTAACGGCATTTACCCCCTACCGCGGCACGGCGCTGCGTCAGGTCGCACTTGATAACGGCTGGCTAGATACAAATGCTGTCACCCGCCACAACACTTCGCGCTCGATCTTAAACATGCCGCCGCCCTATTTGATCGCCGATGAAATCGACGGGCTGTTAGCGACAATTCCACTCTACTGCTACTTCCCCAAAAGCGAGTGGCCGCGGATCCGCCGCGCCGAAATCGACGATGCCGAAGGCCGACGTATCCGTGAAGAATTAGCAGCCGTTTATTCGCAACACTTCTTAAACGACGACCAGACCGTGACAAAAAAGTTTGTCACAGAGAATGGCTCCATAACAGAAAATCAGCCTCTCTCTGATTTTCGTGTTAGCCCAGACCGCATTCAAGCTGCAGACCTTAAATCGCTAACGGATCCGATGATAGGTCTGTGAGCGGCGATGTCTGTCCCATACCATTTTTGGCACGTTTCTAATTTCTCTAGCACGACGCAAATAGACCGATCATGATTAAAGTCGCACTTATCGGATGCGGCCGGATAGCCGGTCACCATTGTCGTTCCATCGCCAAAGTCGACGGCATCGCGCTGGCGGCCGTGTGCGATCTGGAAATCGACAAGGCCGAAGCCTACGCCCAAGAATTCGGCGTACCCGCATTCGCTGATTACCGCAAAATGTTCGCCGACGTTCCCGACATCGACATCGCTGCGGTTATCACGCCATCGGGCATGCATTTCGAACACGGGATGGATATGCTGACCGGCTTCGGCAAACATTTGGTCATGGAAAAACCGACGTTTATGCGCCCGGGTCAGGCCGAAGCCGCTTTCGACGCCGCCGACGCGTCCGGCAAATGCATTTTTCCGGTCTTTCAAAACCGCTACAATAAAGCCGTAGTCCGGGTTAAGCAGGCACTTGATGACGGCGAACTAGGCACCATTCGCACGGTTTCCGTGCGCCTACGTTGGTGTCGTCCACAACGCTATTACAATTTAGCACCATGGCGCGGCACGTTCTCGCACGACGGCGGTGCGCTGACCAATCAGACCATCCACCATATCGATTTGCTGCGCCACCTGGGTGGCGAGGTTGCGCAAGTCAACGCCACAATGCGCACGCTCGGCGCGGACATCGAAGTCGAAGACACCACGGTCGCAACTCTTGCCTATGCATCGGGTGCTGTCGGCGCTCTGGAATCAACCACCGCCGCGCGGCCCGACGACTTTGAAGCCTCTATATCATTCGTCTGCGAAAACGGCATGGCACAAATCGGTGGCATCGCCGTCAATGAATTGCAGGTCTTCACGCCCGATCCCACCGCCTGCGCCGCCAACAGCGAAGATTTCAAAAGCTTCAAGGGGAATGGTGCCGTATACGGCTTTGGCCATACGCAAATGTACTGCGACATCGTTGCCGACCTGACAGGCGAACGCGCCTATCCAGTTGACCGCGCGGACTGCCTAAGCACATTGCGGTTGCTGCACGCATTTTATTGTGCGGACGAAACCGGCACCTGGGTTAACGTCGCCGACGGCAAAGAATCCCGCCGATTAGGGCGCGAAGACGAAGATATTTCACGACTTTACCGCGCCCCGGGGCGCGACGTATGACCTTAAAAGTCGGGATCGCCGGGTTCGGCATCGTTGGCAAACGCCGCCGCGACGTCATCGACACGCGCGGCGATATGCGTGTCGTCGCCGTCTGCGACCGCACACTGCGAGGCAGCGGCATCTATGACGACGGTGTGAAGTTCTTCGACAATTATCAGACCTTGTTGAGCGAAGATTTGGACGTTCTGTTCGTTGCCATGTCGAATGACATTGCCGCCGAGGTAACCGTCGCCGGACTACAACGCGGCCTACACGTTTTCTGTGAGAAGCCGCCCGGCCGCGATGTCAGCGATATTCAGCGCGTCGTCGATTGCCATGCGAAGCATTCGGAATTAAAGCTCAAATACGGTTTCAATCACCGCTATCACGACAGCGTCCAAGACGCTTTGGCGTTGATCCGCAGCTGCAAGCTCGGCGACATCATCAATCTGCGCGGCGTTTATGGGAAATCGCAGCTTATCACTTTCGATCAGACTTCGTGGCGGACCCAGCGCGAACTGGCGGGCGGCGGTGTGTTGCTCGACCAAGGCATCCACATGGTCGATCTTTTACGCCTGTTTGCCGGTGAATTCGAAGACGTGCACAGCTTCATCGACAATTCGGTATGGGGTCACGATGTTGAAGACAACGCCTATGCCTTGATGCGTACAGGTGACGGCAAAGTTGCCATGCTGCATTCATCCGCGTCGCAATGGCGGCATCGATTTGTGCTTGAAGTATCCATGCGCAAGGGTGCCCTGACGTTGTCAGGTATCTTGTCGGGGTCGAAAAGCTATGGCGATGAAACGCTTACGGTGACAACCCGCGGCGACAACGACATGGGCAACCCGCGCGAGGAAACGACCCGCTATAACCAGGATCCGTCTTGGCAGCTAGAGGTCGAAGAATTCGCCAACGCCGTGCTCCGCGACGGCCCGATCGAGAACGGCTCCGCCGACGATGCGCTGAAAACCATGCAGTTGGTCTATAAAATCTATCGGGCCGACGCCGGTTGGGCCAAACAGTGGGGGATAGAGCCTTAAATCGCATGAACCTGCGTCGTCAAAAGCTATCACGCGCTTTCATCGCCGTGTCGGTTTTGGCCGCCACACTGTGCTTTAACGAGTTCGCCGTACGCTTTGCCCTGCCGGAGTTCGATCCCTCTGCTCAGTTGCGGTTCGAAAGCGGTACCGACACGCTACCGCCTTTGGGTCCCCGAAACACCCGGATGCGCCAAGCGAAAAATACCGGTGATTATAATGTGACGGTCTCGTTCAACGGTTTTGGCTTCCGCGACAACAAGCCCATATCAAGCGGCACGACAAACGACATCTATATCGTCGGCGATTCCTATCCGTTTGGTTGGGGAACCCGGCAACAAGATGTTGTTTCATCACGGATGGATGCGCTTTATCCGCATAATGTTTTTAACCTGAGCATCCCCGGCGATTTCGACAGCTATCAGCAACTGTTGACCTATGCCCACGAGAACGGCGCCGATCCCCAACGTGTGGTTTTGTTTGTGACCATGGAAAACGATCTGCGCATCTACGACGATGCCCGTGGCCGCGGTCAAGCGCCATCCACGGCCCGACCCGCCGCTGGGCCGAGCAAGCTATTACGGCTCAAAATTTTCCTGACGGAAAACTTCGCGACCTACAGTGCCGCAACGGCCATCGTGCAACAGATTCCGGCCATGCGCGACCTGATGGTCCGACTAGGCATTATCGCCGATAACCTGGCGGGTGCGCGCGGCGACAAAAACGATCCGCAAACGATCCGATCGTCGGCATCGCGCTTAGCCCGTCTTGCCACGGCCTACGATACATTGGTGGTCATCAACCCGAGCCGTCGGCTTTGGTCCGGTACCGCGGAAGAACAAGCGGCCACGTTAAAATGGCATGAGATGTTTATTGAGGAACTGACCGCCGCAGATGTGCGGGTCCTCGACTTAAAACCGGTGTTCGAGACGGCAAGCAACGGTAACCCGTTAAATCTATTCTTCGCCAACGATCCGCATTGGCGTTCCACGACGCATGACGTGATTGCGCGCGCCATTCTTGCGCATGCACCAGCCGGTTGGGTCGACTAGGTATGCTGTTCAATTCCGAAGTCTTCCTATTTTATTTTCTACCGGTCGTCGCAGTGTCGACTTTTGTCATCACACGGTTTGTCGGCAAGACGCCGGCGATGATTTTCGTCGTTGTCGCCTCGTTCGTGTTTTACGGATGGTCGACACAAAGCGATGTGCTGCTTTTAGGGTCGTCCATCGGTATCAATTATGCCGTGGCAACACGATTGGTCCGCCAAAAGTGCCGCGCGACGTTAACGCTCGGCATCGCGTTCAATCTGGCCCTACTGTTTTATTTCAAATATACAGGCTTCTTTTTTTCGATTATTGGGGCCGACGCATTGGGCGCTTGGTCAATGGCAGAGATTGCGCTGCCACTTGCGATCTCGTTTTTTACCTTTCAGCAAATCGCGTATCTGGTCGACGTGTACGAGCGTAAAACCCAGCAGATGGGCTTCGCCGAATATGCCTTTTTCGTATCATTTTTCCCGCAACTTATTGCCGGCCCCATTGTCCACCACTCAGAAATCGCTAACCAGCTTCCGAAGTCTAAGGCGTTCCGTTTCGATCTTAGCAATGTCACCATTGGCATCTGTATTTTGTTTGTCGGCGTTTATAAAAAGGTAGTCTTTGCCGACAGCATAGGGACATACGCCGACACAATTTTTGCAAACGCGGCGACGGGACCGGGGTTCATTGAAGCCTGGGCAGGCGCGCTGGCCTATGCGTTCCAGATCTATTTCGATTTTTCCGGTTATTCGGATATGGCCATCGGCATTGCGCGTATTTTCGGCATTAACCTGCCGCTTAATTTCGCCTCGCCCTACAAAGCCAAAAACATCATCGATTTTTGGCGGACGTGGCACATCACGCTATCGCGCTTTCTGCGCGACTATCTGTATTACCCGTTAGGCGGAAACCGCTACGGCAAATTGCGACGTTACGTCAATCTGATGGTCGTTATGGTCCTGGGAGGTCTATGGCATGGTGCGGCCTGGTCGTTCGTGATCTGGGGCGCCTTGCATGGCCTCTATCTCATCATCAACCACGGCTATCGCCATATCTGCGAGCGGCTGGGCATCGTCAACGCGATGCCCAGCGCAGTGTCCCGCACGTTGACCTTTGGTGCCGTCGTTATCAGCTGGGTATTCTTTCGCGCGGAAAACCTCGACGCGGCCTTTGCCATGCTGTCCGGGATGTTCGGGTTGAATGGCATAGAACTTTCAATGTCGCCCAACGTAACACCGATGCTATTGGGCTGGATCGGCGTTTTATGGGCGGTTACGTGGTTTGGGCCCAGCACGCAGAAGCTGTTTAATTTCGACAAAGGAAACACCTTAGAAACCGTCCCATTCGTAGAGTCGGTCCGGTTTCGACAAACCCGCTTAGCGCAATGGATTGGGGCTAAAGTCGCGGCCCTGGCGATGCTTTTCAGCATTGCGATTGTGCTGATAGTGGTCATCCTCCGGGGTAATGAGAGCAATCTCTTCATTTACATGTATTTCTAAACGATCCGCAGCATAGGATTTCCCAATATGGCCAAGAAAATCGGTATCGTTCCGGCACGGATGGGTTCTTCCCGATTCCCCGGCAAACCTCTGCACCCGATCAAAGGGCGTGCGATGCTCGAGCACTGCTATCACCGTGCCAAGTTCTATGATGAATGGGATGTGCTGTGTGTCGCGACTTGTGACCAGGAAATTTTCGATTTCTGTTCCGAGCGTGACATCCCCGTTTTGTGGACATCGGATATGCATACGCGTGCGCTCGACCGCGTCGCCGAAGCCGCACCAAAACTGGTTGCCGATTTGGCCGACAACGACATCGTCGTCTGTGTGCAAGGCGACGAGCCGCTATTAGGCCCCGATGTTATAGAAGCCGTGATCGCTCCGTTCGCGACCGACCCCAACATCGAAGGTACCATGCTGGCGGTGCCCATCGTCGACGAGGAAACCTTCCTCAATCCCGATATCGTCAAACTGGTGCATGATCTGGCGGGCAACGTACTTTACACGTCGCGCGCGCCGATCCCGTATATGAAGACGTTTTCGCCGGACGCTGGCGGCATGCGTGTCGGCGGCATCTTTGGCTTCCGTTGGCATACGCTCAAATGGTTCACCGAAACCCCGGAATCGCCGCTTGAAATCGCAGAGGCTTGCGACAGCAACCGGATCTGCGACAATGGCCGCCGTCAAATCATCGCGCCGATCCCGTATCGCGCCTATCAATCCGTCGACAGTCCGGAAGACGTCGCGCTGGTTGAAGAAGCCCTCGATCAAGATCCGCTGTGGGGCAAGTACTGAGCATGACCACTAAGCCCGCCCTCCTGTTCGATCTCGACGGCACGCTTGTCGACTCTCTACCGGATGTTCAATTGTCCATGAACGAAGCCTTAAGCGCACGCGGTCGACGCGAGCTGTCGCGGGGCGAAGTCTTTGACATGATCGGCAAAGGCGGCAGTTGGCTTGCGGAATGTGCGCTTGAGGTCACCGGCGGCGGCAACGATGCAGACATGCAAAGCCTGCTTGCCGACTTTTTAAAGATCTACGGCGCGCGACCTGCCGCTGTATCGACGCTTTTCCCGAACACCATCGATATGTTGCAGCAAGTCAAAGACGCCGGGCACCCGATGGCCATATGTACCAACAAGCCGCGCGCGACGACGGAACCGGTGCTTGAGCATTTTGGGCTCAATACCTTTTTCCCGTTGGTGTTGTGCGCCGACGATGTACCTTACCGCAAACCGGATGGCCGACACCTGTTGCGCGCGCTGCACGACATGAACGCCGAAGTCGACACCGCGATCATGATCGGCGATAGCGAGAACGACATTCTTGCTGCCCAAGACGCCGCCTTGGCATCCGTGTTCGTAACCTTCGGCTATTGTCACGCTCGACCGGAAACGCTGAGCTTTACCGCCGCCATCGCTGATCTAGCCGCGCTGCCTGAAACCGTCGACATGTTAGCGGCATCAGAGGTCGACGCATGACGCGGGTAGCCGTCACGTCGCGTTCGTTTTCGCGCCACCCGATTTTGCGGGGCGAACTGCTCGCACGCTATCCGGACACGACGTTTAACGACGCCGGCCTGAGCTTGCGGGGCGACGCGTTGATCGACTATTTGCGCGGTCACGACAAAGCGATTACCGCACTAGAGCCGATGTCCGACGAGGTCTTTGCCGCGGTCCCGGAATTAAAGGTCATCGGCAAATACGGGGTTGGTTTCGATATGATCGACCTGCACGCAATGATCGCACGAGGCGTGGCACTCGGCTGGACCGGCGGTGTAAACCGCCGGTCGGTTACCGAGCTAGTTATCGCCTTTGCCATTTCGTTGCTTCGGTTTGTCCCGCAAACCAACGCCGAAGTCCGCGGCGGCACCTGGCGGCAAACCGTCGGGCGGCAATTATCGGACCGCACCGTGGGCATCGTCGGTTGCGGACATGTCGGGCAAGATTTGGGTCGCGTTCTCCGGACCGGTTTCGGGTGCAAGGTTTTAGTACACGACTTGGTCGACCTTACCGCATATTGTGCGGAAACAGGCAGCCAGCAGGTGCCCCTCGAGACGATCCTAAGCGACGCCGATGTCATTAGCTTGCATCTACCGCTCGACCCTTCGACCCGTGACATTCTAAACGCCCGGCAATTGCAACGCCTGCGACCCGAGTGCGTACTCATCAACACCGCACGCGGTGGGCTGGTTGACGAAGCAGCACTGAAGGCATGCCTTAAAGACAACAAGCTGGCAGCTGCCGCATTCGACGTCTTTGCTGGGGAGCCGCCCGAAGACACGGAACTTTTAAATTTGCCGAACTTCCTTGCCACACCGCACATCGGCGGTAGTGCCGAAGAGGCGATCCTGGCCATGGGCCGTGCGGCGATTGCCGGTCTTGACGACCACCACCCCCCGGAGCCGGGCGTCTTCCCACCGGGCAAATGGTGAGCTCCCGATACACGCCATGATGTCTGCTCTTGCCCGCCGCGCTGCCCAGGTCATCAACGATCCGACCCTTCAACAATGGCTCCTCGCGCGTCTGCTGGGCCGGGAAAAGCCTCAGACAGTGTTCACCCCGCACGTGCCGCCATGCGTTGACGACCGCTTGCCCTTATCGCAAGAGTCCCCCAAAGCACTGTTCACTGCACTGAATTCACAGACACCCGATACGGTGATCGTCCTGCCTATGCCGGGCGCGCCCATCACCGTCGCAGCCAAGCAAGCCGCGCAGCTTTTTGCCTCTCCGCAGGACGATCTGGAGCGGACACTCGCTCTGCATCGCTTTGCGTGGTTGCCCCTTCTAGGCGGCGATGCGCCGGCGGATTGGGTTGCACACATATGGCAGCATTGGTGCAGCGCATTCGCCAGCCCCGACGACAGTTGGGCCTGGCATCCTTATACGGCAGCGGAGCGCGCCATCAACCTGTTGGACTATGGCATTGGACAAGGGCTACCGAGCCCGATCGATGAGACCGTGGCCCTGCTAGCCGCCCATGCGCCGGCCATCGCGTCGCGGCTGGAATACTTTGGCCCTCACAATACCGGGAACCATCTCGCCAACAATGGACGGGGTCTTTATCGCCTGGGCGCCGATCTGGGGCTGAGGCAAGCACGCGAGATCGGCCGCGATATTTTGCTGAGTGAAGCCGCCAATATCCTCACGCCGTGCGGCGTCCTGCGTGAAGGGTCAAGCCACTATCATTATCTCTATACCCGCAACTTTCTAGACTGCGTCTTGGCTGCAGAGCGCGGTGGGTTCGATCAAGACGCGCAGGCATTCCACGATATCGCAACCCGGATGCTGAGCGCGTGCCAGACACTCCGCCTAGCCGGACGTTTACCGCTGATCGGCGATATTTCCCCGGACTGTCCACCAGAATTTTTGGACGGCTTGGAAAAAGGCACCGCCGTTTGGCCATCGTTGCTCGGCCCCGGAGCCCGTCATCGCGTCTCTGAGATTGCCGCCACCGCGCCCGCCGATATCTCCCTTCGAGACGCTGGGTGGCACCGCTTGCAAACGGCAGGTTGGCAGGCACTTTGGCATGTCAGTCAGCTAGGCTGGTCCTACATCCCCGGCCACGGTCACCAAGATATCGGCGCGCCCGAAATACACTTAAACGGCGTGCCGGTGTTCATCGATCCCGGCCGCGGCGCTTATGGAGAAGACGGCGACGCCGCACGTTATCGCAGTGCTGCCGTGCATGGTGGGCTCCGCATTGATGACCAAGATCCCTATCCCGCCAACAAACCCTATTACAGCGACCGTTTCCGCAAACGGATCGGCGGCCCGTCACCCACCGTGGCGCTACGAGACAACGTTTTCGAGCTCACATATCATGGGTACCGCCGTTACGGCATCAACGCCGTGACACGACGCTGGTCGTTTCAACACGGCCATCTAAAAATAGCAGACAACATTGCCGGCTACGGCAAGCACAGCATCGAACGTGCCCTGGTCACGGCGGGCCCCGTCGAAATAGAAAGCAACGTCGCCTATCTTAATATAACTGGGCAACGTCTTGCCGTACGGGCCATGGACGGTGCCGTTTTGTATAAAACGCCGGTGACGCTATGGTCGGCGTATGGTCGCGGGACGGCGGGATTCCGGCTAACTTTCGAGACCAAAGCGAATGCCCCCTGGCACGGCGAAATCCTAGTTGAGGTTTTGAACTGATGTGCGGCTTCGTTGGCGTTTATTATCCCAAGAACGCAGCCCGCCACCACGCCGATTTGCAGGCCGCATCGGAAATCATCCGTTACCGCGGCCCGGATGGCGACGGGTTTTATGACAGCCCGGATGGGGCCTGCCGTTTAGCGTTTCGGCGCTTGTCGATCATCGACCTAGCAACCGGCGATCAGCCGTTGATCGATCGGGCCAACGGCTTAGCCTTGGTCGGCAATGGCGAAATTTATAATTACCAAGAACTGCGGGCGGCCTTTACAAACTATCCTTACGCAACGCACGGCGACATGGAAACCGTGTTGGCGCTCAAGTGTGCCGTCGGCGATGCATATGTCGATCATCTGAACGGAATGTATGGTCTAGCGCTGTACGACGAGAAAAGCCGAGCGCTCGATCTTGTTCGCGACCGCCTGGGTATAAAGCCGCTTTATTGGGCCGAAACCGCAGGCGGCGCAATTGTCTTTGGTTCTGAAATCAAAGCCCTGTTCGCGACCGGCCTGATCGCACCAGCCATTACCGATCATGCCGCTGCAGCGTACCTTTCGCAAGGCTATGTGCCGGGGCCTGAAACACTGTTTACCGGCGTTTATAAGCTGGCCCCCGGACATCGGATGCGCATCGACGGGACCGGTAATAGAACCATCGCCCCCTATTGGCGTGCCGGACCTACAGACGACCTGCCCACCGATCCCGCCGATATAGAAGAACACCTTGTGGCGCTGATGGAAGATGCCGTGCGTATACAACTGCGGGCCGACGTCCCGGTCGGCGCACTGTTATCCGGCGGCATCGACAGCGGTTTGGTGACGGCGTTGGCAGCCCAGCATACCGGCGAGCCGCTGCGCACTTTTACCGCGCGTTTCCAAGGATCACGCGTCGACGAGAGCCCACTCGCCGCCCTTGTTGCGGAGCGTTACGGCACACGGCATACCGTGTTCGATATCGACGGCGATGCCATCGGTACGCACCTGCCGAAGTTGATTTGGCATATGGAAGAGCCGCTCAACGATCCGGCACAGTTGCCCAACTATCTAATTGAAAAGGCATTATCGGCAGACGTTCGGGTAACGCTGAACGGCACCGGTGGCGACGAACTATTCGCGGGCTATAGCCGCTATTTTCAAACCGCTATCGAACAACGCTATGCCTTGCTACCGGCGGCAATCCGCCAACGCGTCATAGAGCCTTTGATCCGGTGCGTTGATCCGTTCACCGCATGGAAATTGGGGCGCACGTCTTTGTTGGAAGAGGCGCCAGGCGCCTATTTACATGCCCACTCTACGCATTTCCCAGCGCCATTGGCCGCCAAATGCGGCCTGCCGCCAAGCAGCAAGCCCCCAGCACAACAGGCCGCCTACCTGAATGCGTTGGCGCGCCATCCAGGCTTGGCGGGTCAAAGCGGTATGCTGGTCGCCGACATCGAAACGTATTTAACCGAGAACTTGCTGCCTTTGCTTGACCGCACCGCGATGATGGTCGGGGTTGAAGGCCGGGTGCCTCTATTGGATCACCGGCTGGTCGAAGCCGCCTTGGCCGTTCCGACGTCGCAGCGCACCCCGGGCGGCCTGCAAAAAGGACTGCAACGCAAACTCGCGGCCAAGTTTTTACCCGAAGCCCTGTTGACCGCGCCCAAGCATGGTTTCGTGTCGCCTGTCCCGCATTGGCTTTCAGGTGCGTTCGGACAAACGGCGGTCGCACTATTGTGCTCGCCGCAAGCCTTGAACCGGGGATGGTGGACCGCCGATGGCGTTCGCTTTCTGGCCGCCGCGCCAGAGAAACATGGCTATCGTCTGTACACCCTTTTAACGCTGGAAATGACGGCACGTATGTTCGTCGATAGCGCCATGCCGACAACGACACCCGACGCGCCGTTAGAAGCATGGAGCGATGGCTGACGTAAACTCCACGACTAGCCCCGACACCTGTGACGTCACCGTCATCGTGCCCGCATACAATGCGGCGCACAGCATAGGCGCTTCACTTCTATCGATTGCCGCCCAGACATTGCCGCCTGCTCGGATTATCGTCGTTGACGACGGATCGTCCGACGGCACCGCCGAAGCTGTCGAAGCTCTGCGCAACGAAATGAAAGAAATCGACCTGACCCTGGTTCGGCAAGACAATAAGGGGGCAGGGGCGGCGCGCAACCACGCCCTGTTCGCCGCAACCACCGGCTATGTCGCGTTTCTCGACGCCGATGACCGTTGGGCCCCCCGCAAACTAGAAGATTCCTTCGCTCGGATTCGCGATGGCAACTATACGCTTGTTGCGCACGACTTTCTGCAAGCGCCCCCTAATGGCCCTGAGACCTATGTGCCCTGCGCGGCACTTTACCGCGCCGCAGCCACGACGAGCATCTATCACGGGCTATACCGCAAAGGCTTCATCGGCACCTCGACCGTGGTCGCAAAACGCAGAGCGTTGGTCGATGCGGGCGGGTTCGACGAAAGCCTATTCGCCGCGCAAGACTTCGATCTTTGGCTGAAGGTCTTAGCCGATCCGGCGGCAACGTGCTTGGTATTCGACTTGCCACTGACGCACTATCTAAAGAATGCCAGCGGCATCACCAGCAATATCGAGGAACGCCTAAACTGCACGATGCGTGTCGCCAAGCGCCACTATTCAACACTATCACGACACCCGGGGGCCGCATCATGGGTCAGTTTTACGTATCGCTGGGTGGCCGTGCACTACGAAGCATTCACCGCCTATCGTGCTCGGAGACAGACAGTTCGGGCACTCTGGACTCTCTTAAAAAGCCCGCTGACGTTGTGCCGGAACTAAGATCGAGGCCCCATACCATGCGTCTCCATCACCTGTTTTAAAGTATCCGCGAATTTTTCCGAATGCACGATCTGGCAGCTTTCATTCAAATGGTAGTGGGTGTCGAAAAAACAGCTCTGCGGATAGACATGGTGATTTGCCAATACCGCCATAGGCACGTCTAAGCCCGCGAAAAACGCCTCAATCGCCGCAAAAACATCGGACTTGGCGCCATACCCCTCGGCCAAGGTCGGCAGTGTGGCAACGACATGCACCCCTTTGTTGCGCAACCGAGCAACCGCTTCCGTCAACAAAACACGTGCCGGCGGATGCACCCGGAAAGTCCCTAGGTCGCGGTGAATGTCGAAAACCTCGGCCGCCAAAATCGGCTGGAAAGCGCGAGCCTTGTCCGCCGACATACCCTGCAGGTCGCCCGCTGCCGTAACATTCACCTCGGCAATCCGGCGCCGCAATCCCATCGCCGCTAATACTGTTTCAACCGATGCTTCAGCCACATAGCGCGCATCGAAACGAAAAATCGTGCGTGCCGTTACCTCGGCACCAATCTGTGTAAGCGTACTTTTATCATGGGTCATGCGGATGGGATGGCTTAACCCACGTCTTAGCGTCTCCATCGGCGCGAGATATGTATAATATTCGAAACCCATAACCACCGTATCACCGGGCTGGATGTCGCGTTCCACGATTTCCAGGGCATAGGCGAGGCCGACATCGAACGACGTGCCGTAATTCACGCAGGTCTCGCCAAGGGTCTTTGCGATGGTCGCACAACTGAAGCTGTAAAAGATGTTGCTACCACCCAGCAAGAATACCCGTGGTGGTTTGTGTAACGCAGCATAAGCGCGCTTTTTGACCAACGCATCGCCGATCAGGCCATGCGTCAGACGCTTTTCCAGCACCCAGCCGTTTATGACGCCGTAAAAGACGAACGCCGCCAACAGCACGACCGGGATCATCAAGAGGCGTTTCATCGGCACATTCCCTAGAACCGGAAATAGATGAATTCAGTCTGCACGCCATACAGCAGACCCTGCAAAATCAAACCGCCGCATAGCACGATGACTATCAGCCGTGTCCGATAAGCCATTTGATGAATCGTCGGCGATAAGAAGACAACGGCCATCGCAACGCCCACCAACACTAAGTCCGACAGCAACGGCAACACATGTGTGGCATCCCCTCCCGGCATAGCGGCATCGGCAAACAAAGATAAAACGTCAAAATGGGCGATAAATTGGTGCGGTAGAAAGACACCATTGTTGCCGGTGATACCGTTCACGATAGCCCTCGCTCCGGCAAACGTCTCAGCCCGGAAAAAGATCCAGGAAACCGTAACGCAAAGAAACGTTAGGCCGACGGCCAGAGCTTTGCCCACCCCCCCTCGGAATACGACCGGGCCAAGATCAAAGCGTTGCCAAAGATGATTCAGCACCAAGTACACCCCGTGCAGGCCGCCCCACACCACGAACCCCCAGGCCGCACCATGCCAAAGGCCACCGATCAGCATAGTGAGCATCAAATTTCGATACCACCGCCATGGGCCAAGCCGGCTGCCACCTAGCGGGATATACAGGTAGTCACGCAAAAACCGCGACAAAGTCATATGCCAACGCCGCCAAAAATCGACAATGTTGACCGCTTTGTAAGGTGAGCGAAAGTTATCCGGCAGACGAATGCCGAACATCTTGCCAATACCGATGGCCATATCGGAATAGGCCGAAAAATCAAAATAGATTTGAAGCGAAAATGCCACCAACCCGATCCAGGCGATAAAGAACGATGGCGCGCCTCCTTGGTCCGCAGCCAAGAACATCGGATCGGCAATCGTCGCCAGCTGATCTGCGAAAACGATTTTCTTGGCCAAACCCAAAATGAAAAGTGACACGCCATCGGCAAAATCGTCGGCTTGGAATTTTTGGCCCATGGCTCGGAATTGCGGCAGCATTTCCGTATGATGAACAATGGGCCCGGCAATCAGCTGCGGAAAGAACGTCACAAATAGCAGATATCTTAAAAACGACGACTCATGCACCAAGCCACGGCGCACATCGACCAAATAAGCGATCTGCTGCAAGGTAAAAAACGAAATTGCCAAAGGAAGGGCGATAGACACTGTAACTGGGGACATACCCAAAAGTGCGGTCACGTTTTCGACAAAGAAGCCCGCATACTTGAAATATCCTAAAACACATAGGTTCACGACGATCCCCAGCGTCAAGGTGGCACTGGCCTGCCGCTCTTCGCCCGCCGCGTTTTGCCGATCGAGCGCACGCCCGACCAAGAAATTGAAAACCGCCGACCCGCCAATCAGCAGAATGAAAGACTGTTCACCCCAGCCGTAAAAAATCAGCGACGCAACCGCCAGCCACGCCAACGTCCAACCGTTATGGCGGGTAAAACGGGCCAACAGATAAAACCCAGCGACGACGACAGGCAGAAACAGCAATACAAATACGCTGGAATGAAAAATCAAAGAAGCCGTCCCCGACGAAAATTGCACGTATTTGATAGCGCATTGCCACGCCCACCACAAAAGCGATTTCCAAAGGAACGCGGTCGTAAATCGCTTTGCCCGCATCGGGTCACCTGATACGGTCTGACATACAAAAAATCCCGCCATTCGCCGTTAACAGGGCGAAGGTAAAAATTATAGAAATCCGATGTTGCAACGTTCCCTATTAATCGCCGCGCCGGTATGGGCGTTTTTATTTATCGTCGTTGCGGTTGCCGAACAACGCGCCGTCGTGCCGGTCTCGATTTTGTTCGCTCTTGTTTGTCTTGCCTGCGGCACCTTAGTACCGACGATTAAAAGCCACCGTGCGTTTCGTCTGCTCTGTATGTTTTGTTTGGCCAGCGTACTATGGGCCGGGCTGTCTTTGCTTTGGGCTCCCATGGAAGGCTACAGCTTATCCACGGTCGCAAAATTTACCGGCAGTTGTGTGGTCGGCTTGGTAATTTGCGGATCGGTCTTAGTGACTGATCACCGTGTCCTTCGCCGCCTCATTATCGGGAGCAGTGCCGGATTTGTGGCAGCAAGTGCATATATCATTATCGACATCCTTGGTGCCGGAGCCCTGGACCACGCGATCTTCGGGTATGTATATCGACCCGTTTACGGGTACTTTTGGCTCAAACCAACGGTAGCGCTTTTAACGCTCGTAGCCTGGCCGCTTGCCTACGCAATCTGGCGGATACGACGCAACGTCTTGTTGAGCCTGATTCCCCCCCTGACTGCAACCTGTCTAGGGTACGCCATCGGATTTCATGCCAGTATTCCGGCATTTATTCTCGCTCTAGGCTGTTGCGGGGCGGTCTGTCTGCTGAAATCACGGGCGAAGTATGTTATTGCTGGACCGCTTTTAATGGCCATGCTGCTGATGCCGCTCCCATTACAACACATCAACCCGTCTTTGTTGACGACACCGGAGCAAACCAAGTCCACGGCTTGGCGCTCGGTTACACATCGCCTACTGATTTGGGAGTTCACATCGCACCGAATCGCAGAAAAACCGCTCCTCGGTACCGGGATCGCAGCATCCCGCCACTATGGCGAAACCGCCAAACTTCACGACGATCGCCATCGATTTTATGGCGAGGCCATTCCGATCCATCCACATAACGGCCCCTTACAGATTTGGCTCGAACTCGGCGCCGTCGGCACCATAATTGCGGGAGCCATGATCTATTTTATCGTTGGGCTTTTTACCGCATCACCGGTGCTTGGCGTCGGGATAGCCGCTGGCGGATTGTTCGGTACGGCAATCGCTTACTTCTTGGTTAGTTTCAATCTGTGGTCCAGTTGGTGGCTCCAATACCTTTGGTTCGTCTCCGCGTTGATGGTTGCGAGCGCTCGTCTTACAGAGACATCAACGGACAAAGACGTCTGATCGCCTTACAACTCCGATAGCTTGCCCCCGCAATTTCGTCTATAACCCGCGCAATGATCGACGTTTTTGGCCCGCTTGCCCTTGTTTGTGTTTCCGCGCTCGCGACAATCCTTTCGTTTGTCCTGACGGGGCTCGTGCGCCGATGGGCTCTTAAAAACGCCGTGATGGACTTGCCCAATGCACGATCTAGCCACGATGTACCTACACCGCGCGGTGGTGGACTAGCCGTAGTGTTGGTAGTTCTGCCGCTGTTATATGCCTTCGACGCCACGCCGTTCGTGATTATCCTCGTCGCTGCCGCGTTAGCCCTGATCGGACTCATCGACGATGTGCATTCGCTGCCCGTGTTACCGCGCATTTTGTTCCAAGTGGTTTCGGTTGCCATTGCCTTAATTTGGGCCGTCGATGCCGGCGCAGTGCTGCCCTACCTGACGCCGTTGCTGAGCGCACTCGTCATCGGAATGGGGTGGGTATGGTTCGTAAACCTATATAATTTCATGGACGGCATCGACGGGATCACAACCGTTGAAACGTTATCCATATGCATCGGGGTTATCGCTATCGGCCTCATCGTACCAGAAACCGAACATCTTATCGCGCCGGCCGCGATCCTAGCCGCGGCGATGCTAGGGTTCGGATGGTGGAACTGGCAGCCAGCAAAGATTTTTCTTGGTGATGTCGGCTCAATCACGCTTGGGTTCTTATGTGGGTATTTCCTGGTAAACCTCGCCGCCGCGGACGAGATCGTCGCCGCGGTCTTGCTCTCTGGGTATTATTTAGCGGATGCGACCACCACGCTTCTCCGCCGGGCTTTGCGCGGCGACAAAGTATGGCATTCGCACAAAGAGCATTTTTACCAAAAAGCCCATCAGCGCGGACTATCTCATGCCCAGGTCAGCACGCGCATATTTGTTCTAAATCTCTCACTCATAGGCTGTGCTGTCGCCGCCGTACATGGATATACGATTTGGGCAAGTGTTGTCGGTGGAATATTGATCATATTATTTCTCGCTCATTTGGGCGTTCGATCCCATAGCCGGACGATTGCCTCTTAAGCGTCTTAAGTTTCAGCACATTCCCTCTGACGGGCATTTTTTTCAGTGAAGTTCGCAACGATATAGTCGGTCATTTTCTCATTTACGTCTTTGATATTCTCGCCAAAAAACCGTTCCCGGTGATTTTCTAGAATGAAATTTGGAAACGTATTCACAAGGCTACTCGGGTTTTCGTGAGAACGAATTAGATCGATCAAGGCGTCAGACGTCGAAGAGATGGGCTTTTCAAAATCTTTCGCAGCCATGATGCCGATCATCTCATCTATTTGATAATCGGGCTCATGAATAATAACAGGCCAACCAACGGAAATCGCTTCATATATTGTAGAAGACAAATTGGTGATTAAGAGATCCTGACGCGATAAAGCGCTCGCAAAGCTCGGAGAGTCATCGATTTCAATAACATCTGAAACTTCCAAGCGCTCAATCAAATCGTAAATGTACTTACGTGAAAAACTTGGGCCCGGGTGAAATCGATAGGTAAATCGAAACCCTTCCTTGGACAGCTGCTTAGCAGCGCGAAACAGGTCACACATATAGGTGTCAGCAAGGTATGCTCGCGTCACAGTTTGCCCGATCGCATCGGAAAACCCTGACATCAATATTCGCTTCCCTGTTTTTTCGGCTCTTTGACCAACAATTCCGCGCATACTATCGATAAGGGTACTACCGACAGCGGGGAAATACTCATCATGCTCGTTAGGTATCGCAGCGCCATACGGATGGGAGTGCCCCTGGCAAAACCAAATAACGCCATTTCTATGTCGGGTATATTCACGCACCGGCATTTTTAGAGAATTCATGCCGTGGCCAAGAAAAACGACTTTGCTGCCATTTCTCTCTGCGAAGTGGATCACCGCTCGCATATCGCGACTGATGCCATTGATAAAAATGTAATCTAAATCTAAGCGATTCAAGAAAGCTTTAATTTGCGCAAACCGAAACATCGTCGCTATAAGCCGGGGCCCATACAAGTGATCGATTATACGCGCAAAGTAAGGCAGATAGTTGATTTCGCCATATGTCGCCAACGGATGGCTATCCGCCCCGTGTAACTTTGTGCGACAGGCACGAACCGTCATAAACAGCTTAATGATATTGGCCGCCGGCAATGACCAAACGTGGTCAATTCTCGCGGCTGTCACATCATCTAAAACTGTATTTGAGAAAACCTGCACATCCGTTTTCGCTTTGATTCTTTTAATAAGGTCGAAGACACCTTTGTGAACAAAGAAATAGAAACGCACTGCTTTCTTTTTTTGTTCTCGGTGCCTGCGCCAAGCCCTTAGATACTTCCAACGCAGGCCCCCGAGAAGAGAGTATAAATATTGGGATATGCTTTGGCGTGTTTCCCAAAAGCTAAAGGCTGGCAACGGGTCATTCGGGGTAAAGAATACAACGTCGCAGCCGTATCTTTCCGCGACATCAAGAAGAATTTTTTCCTTTGGCGAGCCAAGTGGATCGCTCTCAAAAATTCCTTTTCCATCAGAGATGTCAGAGATAATTTCCTCGATCTCCGCATGTCGCTTCACTTCACGCTGGCAGATCTCGCCAAACGTAATCATGTGGGCGGCCGCGTAATCATGGATAAAATCGGGCGTTAAGTGCGGTCCAAGTTCAAGGCCATCCGCTTTAATGCTTTTTGTTTCATTGTTTATGTACCAAAAGCTAGCAAAGTCTTGGACGAAAACGTCGATCTCCTGGCGGTCTTTGAAATCGATATTCTCTTCTATCCACGAAAAAGTGACCCCGCGGGCAACACACTGCGCTACGTCTTTTTCATTAATAATTTGGACCTGACGCATATAGGCAATATGGTCCCCATCTTTTGGGGCGTAAGAACTTTTGAGTAATTCGCCGAAGGCCGTCTTGTCTATGATAAATAATCGCATTGCTTATATTACATCTAAGCCATGCCACTTAAGAACATGTACATCGTATATTTTGTGCTTGGCTCGCGTATACGCCTCAGTTCATCCACGCGGAACCCGGCTTTCATTGCAAGCAATGCCATCGATGCCGCGCTGAATACATGTGGATGATCAATCAAAAACTCTTCGCGCTCTGGCCCCATTTCATCGTGGATAGCGGCTTCAGCGTCCGGTAGTTCGACATAACATAGGCCACCCGGGGACAAAAACTCTTTGGTCCTGGCAAGCATTCCGATCGGATCGTCAACATGCTCCAGGACTTTGTTGAATGTTACGACGGCATAAGTCTTTGTCGGCGCCACCTGCATGAAGTCTCCCTCAAGGCATTCGATGCCGACAACATCACGTGCGTGTTGAGCCTGTCGTGGGTCCGGATCCAAGGCGGAAACATCCCACCCCGCAGCTTTCATGCCCCAAGGGAACACTGCAAGCCCGGATCCAATATCGATGACCGAATGCTCCAGACCTGCCGACGTCAATCGCGATTCGGCATAAGCACGAATGCGCAAAACCCGTGCCGCATTATCAGACCTGTCCGTCGGGAGTGAAATTATGCGTTCGAAGGTTTGGCGTAATTTATCACCGGGATAATTTGAGTCTGCGTACTCACCACCATACAGATCTGAAAGGGCCATATCATGATGCGAGTAAAAATGGCCGCACCCCGTGCACGAAAACAAATTACGGTGGTAGGCTTCGCCAGAAGCACTTGCAAACGTCGTCTCCAAGACAGGCGGTTTCGTGTACTGATGCACCAGACGATATGTCGTACTACCGCAAAACATACATGCATCCATATGCTCAGCTGTCATTCGTTGCCCCTTCATCGGTATGCTCAAGAATGTGACCGATGAAATCGTTATCATCGAACCATCCTAGAACCGCTTGTCCCGTCTCTTTCAAATACTGTTCAAAAGGGTCCTCTTTGTCGTTCTCGACAAGGACGAGATAAATCCGTCCAGCACTGTTTCTCATTAAGGCAGGACGAAGACCGTGTTGCGGCAAGCGGCCATTTAACGAACCGCTGGCATAGTATCCCCAGTTTTTCCGTATAACATCATGTGCGGACCCAGACGGCTGAATGAAGGTCACGAGTTCGTCGTTCAGAAGCTCAACATTCATGCAGTGGTGTAGTTTTAGGTTGGCGTCCGCGACATCGATTTCACGCGGTGGAACAACCTCTTTATGCTTCATCTAAACTTCCAATCTTCGATTAGATAATCATCGATGATCCATTTTCCGTCTTCTTTCCGCCAAATGTCCGGATTGCGGAAACGATCACAGATTTCAAAAAAGTGATCGACCTCAATGCGCAAGAACTTACAAAACTTCTCAATATCACTGGTCGGCGTTTCGTCACCAGTTCTTGCAATGATGTCGATGGCCGCTTGACGGGTTAGTCGACCGTTTCGGATCTCTAAAGACAAGTTATCCCAAAGGCGCGTGAACCCAAATTTATACCATTTGAACCAATGGTGGATCGAAATGAAGTCATCGTCGATGTCCGCATAATCGTACAATCCGGTTTTTGCTTGCGGCGCGCCAGAAAAGCCATGTTTCTTTGCGAGCTGGTGAACCCCGTCGGCATCCCATGGGAAATAGTATCCAAGAAATACGCCGAGAACGGCTTCGCGGTCCATGGCTTGTGGTCCGAAGTAAGGCGTCAAACGCTCGGCTGTCAGGTCTTCGTCGATCCAATCTTTTGCCGTGGTGCCGGCAGAAACACCATGCGTGGAAATCCATTCGTCATCGAGCCGGAATCCCATGTGCATCGACTCGCCCGTATATTCGGACGCTGAATTTTCGCCCCATACCATCAATGGAACATCGAAACGGTAAGCAACGTTCAATGGGATGTTAAACAACGCCATATGCATCGGAAGACCTGGAATGCCCTTTTCGACCATTGCTTTATAGGCGAACAATCTCTCGACCTCTGGGTTGATCGAGAAGTCGATATGATCAACGCCGAGTGAAATTAGGTTGTCCAGGTTTCGCTGGCCAATAGCCGTCCGGCCGGGTGGGCGCCAAGTAACGCAAAGCGGTTTAAGCCCGAACTCAAGACACGTCACGACTTGCCACGTGCTGTCCTTTCCACCGCTGACGGGAATTACGCAATCGTAATTGGCTTTCTTGGCTTTGACCTGTTCGGCGAGCAGACCGAATGCTTCCTTACGGGCTTTCCAATCGATGTTTGTTCGATGCTCATGGCTGCGACATGCGCTGCATATACCGTGCTCATCTAAAACCAAGCCGGGCCGTGTATCGGGCAAAATACATTTTTTGCAGTAATTCACGACAGCTGACCCTCAACGAAAAATTTTGTTGAAATGAAATAGAACAAGAACTTGCTCTTTGAATTTGGCAGGTGACTCGTTTTCAGCAATTTTTCGATTTTATCGCGGCGAATGTGCTCAAAGATGGGGCTGTCCTCAAGCAGCGCACTCCGCGTCGCCGGATCGTCATAGTTCAGGAAATCTTCAATGGGCGCATTGAAGCCAACTTTTCGCCGGTTATCGACCACGGCGTCCGGAGCAATAGAACGAATAGCTTCGCGCAATACCATTTTGGCTTTGCCATCGCGAACCAAATGCCTGTCCGGAATGCGAAGACCGAACTCAACCAAGTCTCGGTCGAGGAACGGCGATCGGTTCTCGACCGAGTAATACATAGTGTTTAAGTCGTCTTCGTGCAGAATTTGCGGCGTTGCCTCATGCAACAATTCGTTCAACATCCTATTGCGCAATAAACTGGGTGCATACGTGCTTTCTTCGAAGGCTTCTTCCCAGGGTTCTACGAGAAATTCGCGAAACCCTTCTGCATCCAAAAAGATGTGATCGCGCAACATCGGGTCATCGATGAAAGCGCGTGGGTTTTGCAGAAATGGGTTTCGAACGATCGGCTTTACATGGGACACCCAGTTGTCCGTCGACTGCGCGAGCAAATCCGGGTCCGATTGTACCGCATTCAAGTACATCAAATGGTGATCGTAATAACCGGTAAATATTTCATCGGCTGCGGTGCCGCTAATTGAAATCTTATAACCATTTTCCGCCACGGCTTTTTGCAATAGCCAATGTGCGTAATAGGTGATCGTGTAAACGGGCGCGTCATGATAATTTACCAACGTCCGTAACCGCGTAAGGAAGTCCGTCGTATCGATAGGAACCAACGTGTGCCTTAGGCCAAGTTCAGTTCGCGTCGTATCCACCAAATCCCTTTCGTCGTAGCGTTCGTCATCGTTCACAACAGTGAAGCCATGAACGTCGTAATTGAAAATCTTTTTAGCAATACTGATAAGCGCAACGGAATCGATCCCACCGCTCATACAAAATGCGAGCGGCACATCGCTTCGAAGACACAGCTGAACCGACCGTATAAGGCGTTCGCGCGCACCTTCGACCGCGTCATCGAATGTCATTTGCTCATCGGGGGCATACGTGGGATGCCAATAGCGACGTGTTACGACGCGCCCATCTGAATGGGTAACCCGCACGGTGCCCGGTGACAGTTCGTTGACGTTGCCGAAAAAAGTGTCCGGTTTCTTATAAAGCGATTTGTAGCCATTCACTAAGAATCGATAGACCTGCGACCAATTGATGTCGGGACCTTGTCCGTTCAATGAGAACAAATCCTTCACTTCCGAAGCGAAGTATAATCCTCGTGCGTCATCGAAAAAGTACAGCGGCTTTTCACCGAAACGATCTCTGCACAGCGTGACCGTGCCACGTTCTTTATCGAAGACGGCGAACGCCCACATACCTTCGAATTTTTCCAGGGCGCCCTCGCCCCATTGGATCCAAGCCTGCAATAAAACTTCGGTGTCTGACTCGGTATGAAATACACAGCCGCAGTCGATCAATTCTGCGCGGATTTCGCGGTAATTGTACAACTCGCCATTAAAAATAAGCGTGTACGGGCCAATCGAGAAAGGCTGATTGGAGCGCGCATCCAGGTCGATGATACTAAGGCGTGTATGCAGAAAAACGGCACAATGCCCGTTCGCGTGCCGAATGGTCCGACTATCGCGAAAGTCCGGCCCGCGCCGACGCATAAGATCTAGTGTCGCGGCGACCGCCTGTTCGCTCGGAGGATTGGTTCCGAAATATCCTGCAATACCGCACATTAGACGACAAAGATCCTTTTCAAATGAAATAAACTTACGTCCGCCGCATTCGTTCCGTCTTCAGCGGTCGGACAACATTGTACGCCTCGCCTTTGAAGCGCATCGATGACCGCATCCGAATAACAATGCGCCAAGCCTTCCGGATAAGAATAATGCGTCGGCCCGACACCGGCTTTATCCGACAATAGACTCAAAGAGGTATCGATCTCTTCGTCGAGTTCTGCCGGCGACAAATGAGACATGATAGCGTGGGTATGCGTGTGGCCGCCGACACGAAACAGCGGATGGTCGTTCAATTCACGGACCTGCGCCCAGGTGAGCTTTTGGTCTAAAGCATTCGTGCCCGACCAAATTTCATCGAAGCCGCACTGTTGTTGTACTTCGGTCGCCAGCGCATCCGGGTCGATGGATCCATCATTTTTGACCTGCTTACGGATTTCGTCGAGCAACGCAATTTGTTCCGGCGTCGTCGCAGCGCGTAGCGGTCTGTCGCGCCACGGCAGGCGGACCTCGACCTCATCGCGTAGCTCAATCACCGCTTCCATACGGTCGATCCAAGACATACGGTTGGAGTTGATAAAGTCCGTCGCCACATAAAATGTCGCAGGCACATTATATTTTTCCAAAATCGGCACAGCGACAGTCAGATTGTTTTCGAACCCGTCATCGAATGTGATCGCAAATGCTTTTGGCGGCAATGGCTTTCCCTGAGCGCGGCAATCGAGCACATCATCCAGCGATACGGCCGTACCAGTTTTTTTTAGCTTTCCGATAAAATCTTCGAAGCTATCGGCGCGCAGATGTTTGTCCGTATAGTTCCGCACGCGAAATGTTTCATCGCGGATAACGCCATGTAACAAATATATCGCTAGCTGATCGTGGATAAGACGATCGACGAGGTGGTCATACGGACCCACAGGAATATTCATCTCAATTTTTCTGTATGGTTTTCGAAACGGCGAACACAGATGTCTTTTAATACGGCAGGCATGAAGGAATAGTATCGCCCTTTCCCAACCTGCGCAGACGATGCGATCCGCCCGTGCGTTTGAAGTTCGTTCAACGCCTCCGTGACCAACGCGACGCACACTTCTGTATTTGCCTGGCGCAGCGCATGAAGCGGCATGCCCTTATGGATTTTAAGTGATTTCGTGCCAACGATTGCACCATCATC
The DNA here is from genome assembly GCA_965216765.1 of Rhodospirillales bacterium. GTDB lineage: Bacteria > Pseudomonadota > Alphaproteobacteria > Rhodospirillales > Casp-alpha2 > UBA4479. The sequence goes on along the minus strand of OZ244199.1, from coordinate 2,498,433 downwards.
AAGCTTGGCATTCAAAACATGAAGCGTCGTTTCCAAGGCATCGAAATCGCGGTGATAGATCGCCCATAAATGCGAGTCCAACCCGCGGTATTTTTGCGGATCGGCGCCGTGCAAGTTAAAGATGCGGTCCGGAGCTATATCGATGATCGCCGGGCCCAACGGTCGCGTACCGAACACGATAATCGCGTCCGGATTGATGGATCGAATGTCGGATACGACAGATGCGTCATTGATGGTTTTGCTTTCGGTAACATCCGCAAATTGTGCGATTTTTGCCGCTTCGCCATCGAACCAATAAGCCTGTTCGTATTGCTCGCGCGCGTGTTCGAATGCGTGCGCCGTTTCGAACGGTGCGGCGATGCCGGTTCGTTCGATGAAGACGCGCGCGATATCGAAACGTGCCGCTATCTCGCGCACGAAATAGGCGTGATGCATCGTTTCCGTCGTTAGAACGACGACCTTCACGCCCCCTCCAGGTACTCTGCGCTAAGCAATGTCCCTGCGCCGACGTCGCAGTTAAGTTGGCCACCGACAAGCACGTCTTCATGCCCCGGCGCAATACCGCCGGCGGGGCGCACCCAACTCAACATGTCGCGCTCGATACGCGTACCTTTTTTCAAATCGCGCGCGGCAATCGTCGAACGCCGAACGCCCTCGAGCAACGGCGCCTCGCACGGCAACATACCCAAGACTCCATCGCCCAATATGGTTGTCTCGTCCTCGTTCAGGTCATCTGAACGGCCTTCTTTGATCGCCCGGACAAGCGCCACCATCATTTCCGGATCGGCGGATATTTTATGATCTGGGCCTTCGGTGCTGTTGCGATCGTCAGTAAAGTGCCGCTCAACAATCCGTGCGCCAATGGTCGCCGCCAAGACACATACGTCCGTGTCGTTGGTGTGATCGGAATAGCCAGGGACAAAATCGGAGAACTGTTCTGCAAGAGATTGGATTGCGCGCAGGTTGGCTGTTTTAGGATCGGCCGGATAGCTACAAACGCAATGCAACAGCGATAGAGATTGTTGAACGCCGTTACGTTGCCAAACCCCGGTTATCGTCTCTACAGCCTTTCGGATTTCCGTCGCATCGGCAATGCCGGTCGAAACGATAAGCGGTTTGCCGCTGTTCGCGGCGGCGTCGATTAACGGGTAAAACGTATTGTCGCCGGACGAAATTTTGAGCGCCGTAACGTTATCGTTCTCCCCCAGAAATTTCGCGCTGTATAGATCAAAAGGCGTCGACAAAAACGGGATGCCGATATCACAGGCATGACGGGCCAGTACGTCGAATTCTTCATGCGACAACTGCCAACGTTTTAAGTTCTGAAAACGCTGTTCGTTTGCCGTCCGCGAAACATAGTGCTCTGCAAGGTACGTTTGAAACTTAACCGCATCTGCCCCGCTCTCGTACGCGAGATCGATCATTTTACGTGCTCGATCGACGCTGCCGCCGTGGTTGTTCCCAACCTCGGCAATAACGATGACGTGGCTGTCCGTATCTGCTTTGCCCAACTTCATCTTAACGGTCCATCAATCCCAACGGTGAAACACATGACTTGTGGCGCAGTCGCGAAAACCAACGCTACGGTATAAGGCCAAAGACAACTCGTTGTCGTTTTGCGTAGATACCCGCACTAAACTGTTTTCCCCTGCATCCGATTCAAGCGCGGCGACCATCGCCTTTGCATACCCTTTGCCTTGGGCCTTCGGGCCAACGGCAATCAAATCGATAATATGCTCGCCGTCCGCGCCGACAACCACCTGCAAAAAACCACCTACCGTTCCCGCATCAGAAATAGCGACAATCATGTCATCGCCACGAGCGCCGACGAAATAGTTGCGCACCCACGTTTCTTTGATCCGGTCTGCACACTCTTTCGAAATATGCGGGTCGCGGTGGAACCGGTCATGGACAAATGCATGGCGGGCAATTGCGGCAATGGCGTCTGCGTCGTCCTTTTGCGCCTTTCGGCATGATACGGTCGACGTGCCATGCTGGCCGGCAAATTTTTCGAGCGTCACCGTCGTCGATACTAGCTCGAAGCCTTCGCGTTGACACCAAGCATACGCTTGGTCGTCTGTCCCATCGACCTTGGTATAGAGAAAACGCGATCCTTTCGTTGGCTCGATACTCGCACGTCCCGGCTTCACGGAGAAAACGAGCGTGCCAAGCATCTCGCTCAACCAAGGATCATTCGACAACGAGGGACATGGGCCCATAATTATTCTTTCTCGTCATCTGCATGTACCAATCGATGTACTCGACGAAACCTTGTTCAAGTTGGTATTGCGGCTCAAAGCCCAAAAGCGTTTTTGCTTTTTCGATGGAAAGCGTCCCTCGCTTCGGCATCAAGCGATCCCAATCACTGTGCTTGATGGCAGCATCCGGAAAATGTTCTTTCAAGATGCTGGCCAATTCCGACAGCGCACGGGCATTACCGGTCGTCAGATTGAAGATTTCGTTCTTCGATTTATCCGTCGACATCGCAAGCATCAGACCCATGACGAAATCTTTAATATACGTGAAATCTAGCTTTTCCGAACCATCGCCCTGGATCGTAATTTCATGGCCGCGCAAGGCGTTCTCGATGAAGATCTGTCCGACGCGACGGCTAACGCAACGCTGACCGTATAGGGCTGATGGACGGATAATCGTGTACGGCAGATCGAAGGCTTGGTTGTAAGCGATCACCATTTTTTCGCCGGCAAATTTCAACGCGCCATAAACACCCAACGGATCGAGCGGCGTTTCCTCGTCGACAACCCCTTGCATAAAGTTGCCGTAAATCATGCTGGACGAAAGATAGATCAAGCGTTCGATGCTGCTGCCGCGCGCGAAGTCTAACGAGTTCTCAAGCGTGCGGAGACTGTGGTCAAACGTCGAATGCGGGTCTTTGTTGGACTGATTGGCGTGCGCAACAGCCGCAAGATGCACCAAGATATTCGGGCAAATTTGATCCAGCGTATGGCTCAGCAAATGATACTCGCGTGCATCGACAACGTGAACCGGGATTTGCGCTTCCTGCAAAAGATCCATGCGCTCTTGCAGGATGCTCAGGTAGACGTCGCGGTTAGCGATGTCCTTGTTGCCGTAGAAAGCGCCCAGATGGTTCACCTGTAAACTATCCACCACATGCACGTCCGCGCCATGCTTTTTCAAAGCCAAAGCCAGATTATGGCCGATAAAGCCCGCGCCCCCGACGAGTGCGATACGTTTGTTTTTGACGTCTACGTTCATGGTGGTTTCCTCAGAGTAGTGAAACGAGCGTGTCGCAAATATATGCGATGTCGCCATTTTCGAGATGGGGTGCTAGCGGCAAGTTGAAGGATGTGTCGCTGATGGTTTCCGCGTTCGGGTATGCGCCGGTTTTATAACCGTACTTTTCACGGTAATACGAAAGACGCGGCAATGGGTGCGGATAGTGAACACTCACGCCCACGCCCTGTGCGGGCAAGGTTTCTAACAGCTTGTTGCGGCGATCGATGCCACCTTCGCGCAATTTTACAGTCAGACAGTAATGTGCGTTTTCAGCCCGCGCATCGGTCGGCTCTAGGATTTGGATTTGATCGTTGTCCGACAAACGTGCTTTGTACTCGGCAAAATTCGCGGCACGCGCACTACAGAACGCTGGAACTTTTTGCAATTGGCTATAGCCAAGGGCCGCCTGCAGCTCACTCATACGAAAGTTCAAACCGAGGCCATCGACATCGTAGATGCCGGGCAGTTTGCGTTCGTTCAAGCTGCGGTCGTAACTAAAGCCGCGCAAACGACGTATCGAATCCGTTACGGCCGCGTGGCGAGATAGGAACATGCCGCCCTCTGCAGAGGTCATATGCTTGGCAGGATAGAACGAATACGCCGCGCCATCGCCGAACAAACCGACGTGCTTCCCGTCCCACTTGCCGCCCAGTGCGGTTGCACAATCTTCCAAAACCGGCAGGCCGTGCTTTTCGGCAAGCGCCATGATCGCCGTCATATTCGCCGGCATACCGTTGAAATGGACAAGGCAGATAGCTTTGGTTTTCGCCGTGATGGCCGCATCCAAGGCTTCAGGGTCGATGTTGCCGTTCTCGCTGTCGCAATCGACAAAGACTGGCGTCGCGCCGGTGATTTCAACCGCGTGCGACGTCGCAACGTGACTGATCGCGGGAACGATAACTTCGTCACCTGGGCCAAATTTCATGTGCATCCCGTATAGATGCAGGGCGGATGTGCAAGAGCTCGTGGTGACCGCATGTCCGCCACCAACAAATTCCGCAAATGCGTCTTCGAATGCTTGGCAGCGTGCGCCGTGCGTTAGGATAGGGCTTTCCAATGCCTCTAGCACCGCCTCTTTGTCCGCTGCGTCCAGGATCGGCCGCCCGAAGGGAATATTAGGTCTGTTTTCTTTAGACATAGTCTATCACCGTTGCTTGTCCGGTAACTCTCGATTCATCGGAAGCGACGATTGCCGAAATTAAATCAAAGTTACGTTGCGCGCGTTCCGTCAGTCCCGTGCCGCCTTCAATGGCGCTTAGATAGTCAGGGATCAAGGCACCTTTTCCTTTGGGCAGATGATCGTACGGCAGGAAGTCTGCAGCTGCGCGCGGTGTGTTGACGAGACCCTGAGCGTGAAACTCAGAGTCTCGAAGCGTCAGCATTCTAGGGCCCTGGTCGTCTAAAATAAATGTCGCCTTTGTTCCGAAAATGCGCATCGAATGTTGATGGTGGTGGGCGCAGCCAAAGTTTGCGGAAATCCGCGCAATTAGGCCACCTGCGAAACGATAGGTCGCGGATTGGAAGTCGTCGAAGGCGACTTTTGTGCCCCGCGTGACGATTTGGTTGCCATCCGTTTTGACGGTTTCGGGTCGTTGATCCAGTAGAAACAGCATCAAATCGACCATATGAATTCCACCGCCCGACATGACGGAGTATGCATCGATGTCACCGCGCCAACCTTCGGTCAGCTTATGCACGCGTCCATACAAATAGTCGGCGTCGAATGCATAAATTTCGCCGAATACGCCATCAGCGATCGCCGTGCGCAACCATTGATAGAGTGGCGCGGCGCGAAGCACGAGATTGGACTCGACGCCCAATACCCGACCCGCGGCAAAAACCTTTTTGATCGCTGCCAGCTCTTCGATGCTGCGGCATAACGGCTTTTCTACGAAAACATGCTTATCCGCCGCAAGGGCCGCGACAACTTGATCCGCGTGATCGTTGTCATTGGATGCGATGGAGACGAAATTGACCGACGGGTCAGCCATGACATCGGCTTCCGTGCCCACTTGGGCACCAAGGGTTTCGGCCAATGCCTGGGCTGTTCCGGCATTGTGATCGACCAGCCATTTCAACATGATGCGCGGGTCGGCCGCCAGCGTGCGGGCATGTTGTTCGCCAACGCCCAAACCAATAACAGCGGCGGTATACATGGGGCTTTTGTTCCCAGTGTCAGACATCAAGGCGCCTTAAATCTTCGAGCGTATCCACGACGCAATCGTCTTTTATCGGGAAATCGCCCAGACACGGCACATTGTGAATGCGTTCAGGGCCGATGTTTTCATAAAACCACGGAAAGACATGTTCGCGCTGTTCCGCGCTCGTATGCTTCATATCCACGGCCGCAAGCAATGAAGAACGAATAATTTCAATGCTTTGGCCTTTCGGGAATGTCCGCGGCCGCACATTTGTCACAATATCGAAATTATCTTCGAGCGCGATGTCGACGCATTGTTCGATCAGCGACGGCAAGATGGTTGGGCTGTCGCCGCAGACCCGCACCACCCAATCGCACGGATACGGGCCCAGGGCCTCCGCAAAGCGCAGCAACACATTATCCAAATCACCGCGAAAACAAGCCCAGCCACGCGCTTGTGCATGCGCCGCCAACGGGTCGTCCGTTGCGCTGGTGCTCGTCAACAGAACGGCGGAAGCGTCCCCCTTTATCGCGTTCGCGGCTGCTGCCATCACGTGATCAACCATCGGGCGGCCACGGAACGGCGCAAGCATCTTGCCCGGCAGACGGGCAGAGCTCATTCTGGCCTGCACAAAAACGCGAACTCGGGGCTTATCTAACATATCGGCGATCAATTGATCTTTATACGACCGCGTCCGGGCGAAAACGGGCCAAGAGCAGAAACGGTCGGCGGGATTGCTATACTCGACAATCTGAAATCTCCGTTTCGCCGGCCCCTATGGGACAGCCGAGACAAGAATTCGATTATCCGATTCTCAACAACAAAACTAATCTGACGTTACCTTGTTCACGCAATGAACGTCAACCTGCGTCGTTGTTTTGAGCCAAAGACCTGCACCTCCGGCTGCATGCATTGTGCCGCGTTGACGTTACGAAAGGACGATGCGGTCTCGCGCCGACAACGCTTGCGTCGCATTGCGCGTATCGATAACCAACCCTGACATTTGCACCAATGCCGAAAAATCGATGCTGTCGTGATCTGCACAAATTAAAGCTGCATCGTATTCGGCCAAAGTTTCGGCATCCAGCGGGACCGATTGGCGGCCGGTCAGTTCTGCATGTTCACGCGTTTTCGGCACTTCCGGGATATAGGGATCATGATACGCCGTCGTCGCACCGCGGCTTTCCAATATCTCGATGATCGTCAACGCAGGGCTTTCGCGCAGGTCATCACAATTTTTCTTATACGCGATGCCGACGACCAGGATGCGGGCACCGCGCAGCGCGCGACCGAACCGCTCTTCCAGGGCCTTCGCCAAGTTGTTGACGACGTAAATCGGCATGTCACTGTTAATCTCGCCGGCCAATTCGATAAAGCGGGTGCGCAAACCCGCCTGGCGGGCGCGCCAGCTTAGATAGAACGGGTCGATCGGAATGCAGTGCCCGCCAAGTCCCGGCCCCGGATAAAAAGGCATATAACCAAATGGCTTGGTGCTTGCGGCATGGATGACTTCCCAGATATCGATCCCAAGCTCTTTGTAGATGACCTTAAGCTCGTTCACCAAAGCGATATTAACCGCGCGGAAGATGTTTTCCGTCAGCTTCGCAGCCTCTGCCGTATCCATGCTGGATACCGGCACCGTCTTGTCGATCACTTGACCGTATAACGTATTGGTCAAATCCCGCGCATCTTCGCCGTCACCGCCCAGAACCTTGGGGATGCTCTTTGTGTTGAAAACGGGGTTGCCCGGATCTTCACGCTCCGGCGAATATGCCAAATAGAAATCCGTACCCGACGTCATGCCGCCAGCCTCTAGGATCGGCTTTACAACGTCGTTGGTCGTTCCGGGATAGGTTGTCGACTCGAGTATAACCAATTGGCCGGGGCGCAAATATTTCGCGACCACCTCGGCCGTCGAGACGACAAAGCGCAAATCGGGTTCACGGTTGGGCGCCAAAGGCGTCGGCACGCAGATGATAATGACATCCATCTCTGCCAACTGCGAAAAGTCGCTGCTGGACTTAAGTGTACCGCTTGCGACCGCTTTTTGAATTTGGTCAGCGGGAATATGCTGGATGTACGACTTGCCCGCGTTCAGCCGAGCGACCTTATCTTCATCAACATCGAATCCAGTCAGGGCAAAACCCGCCTCAGCGAATAAAAGAGATAACGGCAGGCCTACATAACCCATGCCGATCACCCCGACATTTGCGGTATGCGCGGCAAGTTTTTCAGATAACGCTGCTTTGTTACCTTTTGACACGTCGCTATCCTTTCCGTGGAAGCCCTTAAAGTAAGGCCTACAACTATAACTTGATCGCACCATAAGCAACCGGAGCTTGGTTGCTAAATGTCGGCATAAAACCTAGAAAAACGTCTCTAAGTCCAACTTTCGGTTTTTCTTTCGCAACTGGGTCGATCCGACAGGTTTTGCTTTATGAAAATTCTGTTTTTCACCGAGAATTTTCCACCCGAGACCAACGCCGCCGCGACGCGCGTGTTCGAGCGCGTCGTCTATTGGGCTAAATGGGGACATGACGTCACGGTCATCACCTGTCAGCCCAACTTCCCGCAAGGCCGTATCTTTGAGGGCTACTCGAACCGATACGCGACGGAGGATATACAGGGGATCCGCGTCGTCCGCGCAAAAACCTACATCGCACCAAATCGTGGCGTTGGGCGTCGGATACTCGATTTTCTGAGCTTCATGGTCACGGGATATCTCGCCGCCGCCAAGGAACCTCGGCCCGATGTCGTCGTCTCCACGTCGCCACAATTCTTCGCCGCCGTCGCTGCCTGGTGGTTCGCGAAGCGCCGCAAGATCCGATACGTCTTCGAGTTGGGCGATCTTTGGCCCGCATCGATCACCGCCGTTGGCGCCATGCGCGCCAACCCGGCATTGGCGCTGATCGAGAAGCTGGAGCTCAAGATGTACCGTGACGCAGATTGCGTCGTTGCGCTGACTCCGTCTTTCAAGAAGAACCTGACCGCGCGCGGCATTAACCCGGGCAAAATCGCCGTAGTCATCAACGGCGTCGACTTGTGGCGCTATGCACCGCGCGATCGCGATCCGGGCCTTGCCGGGGATGCCGCGTTGAAACCGGACGATTTTGTTGTCGGATACATCGGCACGCACGGCATGGCGCATGCGCTAGATAATGTCCTCGACGCGGCGGACCGGTTGAGAGACCAGCCCGATATCGTCTTTCTGTTCGCGGGGCCCGGCGCCGAGCGCGAACGCCTGATCGGGGCGGCCGCAGTGCGTGGTCTTGCAAACGTCAAGTTTCTCCCGCCGCAGCCAAAAGACAAAGTGCCCGCGTTGTGGTCATTGTGCGATGTAGCGCTCGTCCACCTGAAGGATACGCAGGTCTTTGCCGAGGTCATTCCCTCAAAGATCTTCGAGGCCATGGGCATGGGCCTCCCGGTGCTTTTCGCGGGGCCGAAAGGTGACGGCAGCGACATCGTCGAAGCGCGCGACGCCGGCGTGATCGTCCCACCGGAAAACCCGGCAGCTTTGGCCAACGCCGTTTCCGAGTTGGCGCAGGCCCCGGACCGGATCAGAATGCTGGCGGCAAACAGTTTGGCTGCAGCACCCTTACATAGCCGCGAGGCACAAGCCCGGCATATGATGAACGTCATGGAAGCTGTCTTCGCAGGCGATGGGGCTTCAGTTGCATCGATCCCCGCACCCGGAGAGCCCAACACATGAAAGTCGGAATCACCGGTGCGAACGGACTCGTCGGTCAATATATCTGCCGATCACTCGCCGCAGCTGATATGGAACCCGTCGCGCTGGTTCGAAGCCCAACCGACGCAGTCATCCCCGGATCGACGGGGGCGCGCGAGCTGCCAACCCTCGGCGCCACCAGCCCTGAGGGTTTCCAAGCCTCCGTTACAGGCCTCGAAGCCATCGTTCATCTGGCCGCGCATGTCCATGTCATGAAATCGGCCCCGCCGCCGAATATCTTCAAAGCGGTCAATGTCGACGGTAGCCTCGCCGTCTTTGACGCCGCCATTGCGACGGGCGCAAAGCACTTCATATATATGAGCAGCGTCAAAGCGGCGGGCGAACGCTCGCCGGGCAGACCCCTCACGGCAGACGATCCGCCCGCGCCGGAAGATGCGTACGGCCGCTCGAAGCTGGCTGCGGAGCGCGCGTTGATCGAAAGAGCCGCGAATTGGGAAGGGCGTTTAGTGATTCTCCGCCCGACGTTCGTTTACGGCTGGCCTGCAACGGGAAACTTCAAGGCCGTCATCAAAGCCGCTCGAAAAGGCGTGCCGCTTCCGATCAGCGAAATCGAGAACCGCCGCGACATGACTTACGCCGGAAATTTGGCCGACGCGGTCCGGGCCGCTCTGACCGCCCCCGGTATCGGCCAAGGACCATACTTCGTCTCGGACGGAGAAGCGGTCTCCACACCCGAACTTTTTCGCCGAACGGCCGACGCCTTCAATGGGCGCGCCCGCCTATTCCCGGCACCTTTATCGATGTTGAAACTGACGGGCGCCATGACTGGCCGCGCGGCGATGATCCACCGGCTTTGCGAAAGTTTTGAAGTCGATATCGAGCCGTTCTGCCGTGACGCCGGATGGCAGGCACCCTATAAGATGACGGACGGCTTGGCGGAGATCGCCGCCCGTGCCGCAGCGGACGAAATTTAGGAAACGGCGTGACGTTTTTTCATCGAATTTCCCGACGTGGTCTGATCGCCTTCGTACACGATATCATCATGACGGGGCTGTCGTTCTATCTCGCGATGGGCCTTCGTTTGAGCGGCCTCAACTACTATTTCATCCCCTGGGACACGCTGATGATCGGCTCGATCGCCATGGCCGTGATCGGCGCCGGGGTCTATTCGTTCTATGGCCTTTACAGGGGCGTCTGGCGCTACGCGTCGCTTGACGACTTGATGGCGATCACGCGCGCCGTCACGACGACCATCGTTCTGTTCCTGGTCATCATGTTCCTGTGGTCGCGCATGGACGACCTGCCGCGTTCGGTCCCGTTCATCAATTGGTTCGTCCTTATGGCACTGCTGGGCGGACCGAGGTTTATCTACCGCTTCTGGAAAGACCGTCGCCTGATGCTGCCGGCACAATCCGATGCGTCACATATACCGGTGCTGTTGATCGGTGCCTCTGATGGCGCCGATCACGTTCTTCGCGGCTTACGCCAGGATAACAACACCTACCGGCCCGTCGGCATTCTCGCCGAGAACCCGTCCAGCGTCGGCCGGACCATCCGCAGCATCAGCGTCATGGGCACCGTCGATGACTTGGAGCGCGTTTTCGAAACTTTACGCCAGAAAGGCGATGCACCGAGGCGCCTAATTCTGACCAAGGACGAGATTCGAGGCGCACAAGTGCGCGACCTTTTGGACCGGGCCACCGCACTGGGGCTGACGCTAGCGCGCGCCCCCCGGCCGACCGATTTCCGCGCCGCCGGAGACGACGGCATCGAAATCAAGCCGGTCGCCGTCGAGGATCTGCTGGGGCGTCCACAGACGCCGCTGGACCGCAACGCCATGGCGAGCATGATCAAAGGCCGCCGGGTTGCCATCACCGGCGCCGGCGGCAGCATCGGCCAGGAGCTAGCGCGTCAGGTTGCCGCCCTTGAGCCAGCCGAACTTACGCTGATCGAACATAGCGAATTTGCGCTCTACACGATCGATCGTGAGATCGGCGAATCTCAGCCACACCTTCTTCGTCACGGTGTCGTTGCCGACGTGCGTGACCACGCTCGTATCCGCGCGGTCTTTACCGAGCATGTGCCGGAAGTTGTTTTCCATGCAGCGGCGCTCAAGCACGTGCCGATCGTCGAAGACAACCCGGCAGAGGGCGTTCGCACTAATCTTGGCGGCACAATCAGCGTTGCCGACGCCTGCGTTGCGACCGGTGTCGGCACCATGGTGCTGATCTCCACCGATAAGGCCATCAACCCGACTAGTATCATGGGCGCCACCAAACGCGCGGCGGAAATGTATTGCCAGGCCCTCGATCTCGAGAAGACGCCGGGGGGGTGTCGCTTCGTAACCGTCCGTTTCGGTAATGTCCTGGGCTCGACCGGTTCCGTCGTGCCGCTTTTCCAGCGCCAGCTTGAACGCGGCGGCCCACTGACCGTGACCCATCCGGACATGACGCGATATTTCATGACGATCCGTGAAGCCGTCGAGCTGGTGCTCGAGGCCGCCGCCGTCGGCCACGGCGAAGCACACGCGGACGGTCGTATTTTCGTTCTCGACATGGGCGAACCGGTCAAGATCGTCGATCTGGCGCGACAGATGATCCGCCTATCCGGTAAAGAGCCCGGCGTTGATGTCGAGATAGCCTTTACGGGCATACGCCCCGGCGAGAAACTCTTCGAAGAGGTTTTCCACGGCGCCGAAGAATTGGTTCAGACAGCGCATGCCGGACTCTTGTTGGCGGCGCCGCGCGCGGTTTCACTCAACGCCTTCAAAGATACCTTTAAGCCACTCTTCGATGCGGCTGCAGACGGCGACGACGACGCCGTCCGAAAACTGATTCCCGAACTCATCCCTGAATACATTCGGAACGGCGATGCGGAAAAGAAACCCGCTCAAGCAACATGACAGTACACGCAACAAAGGAAGACCCAGATGACCGAGCCTAAAATCACCCGCGCCCTGATCAGTGTTTCCGATAAGAGTGGGCTTGTGGAACTTGGCCAGGCCCTCGCTGACGCCGGTATCGAGATCCTCTCGACGGGCGGTTCTGCGAAAGCGTTGCGTGATGCCGGCGTGCCTGTCGTCGAAGTCAGTGACTTCACCGGGTTTCCCGAGATCATGGACGGTCGCGTGAAAACGCTGCAGCCAAAAATTCACGGTGGTCTCTTGGCTGTTCGCGATAACGCTGATCATCAAGCCGCCATGCAAGCACACGGCATCGAAGGTATCGATCTGCTCGTCGTTAACCTGTACCCGTTCGAGGAAACCGTCGCCAAAGGTGCGGACTTCGATACATGTATCGAAAATATCGACATCGGTGGCCCGGCAATGATCCGCGCCGCTTCGAAGAACCATGCTTATGTCTCGGTCGTCGTCGATCCGACGGACTATGCCGACGTGATTGAAGCCGTCAAAAGCTCAGGTGCCACGTCGGCCGAATTCAGAAAACGCCTCGCGGCGAAAGCGTATGCCCGCACCGGCAGTTACGATGCGGCGATCTCGGATTGGTTCGCGAATGAGCTTGGTGAGACGTTCCCCGAGCGTAAGGTCATGGCGGGAACATTGCGCCAGGAACTCCGCTACGGTGAGAACCCGCATCAGGCCGCGGCCTTCTATACAAATGCTGAAACCCGTCCGGGCATCGCGACGGCGTCGCAGCTTCAGGGTAAAGAGCTGAGCTTCAATAATCTCAACGATACCGACGCGGCGTTCGAACTGGTCGCCGAATTCAAGGACGGTCCGGCCTGTGTCATCGTTAAGCATGCAAACCCGTGCGGCGTCGCCGTCGCCGATGACCTGCCGACGGCGTATTCCCGCGCTTTGGCCTGCGATACCGAAAGTGCGTTTGGCGGCATCATCGCCTTCAACCGATTGTTGGACGCCGAGACAGCCGCTTTGGTCGCGGATCTGTTCGCAGAAGTCATCATCGCGCCGGAAATCGCAGCTGACGCTAAAGACATTTTCGCGCGAAAGAAAAATCTCCGCGTATTGGAAACGGGCGCCATGCCGGACCCTGCTGCAGCGGGCATGACGGTCCGTTCTCTCTCGGGCGGCTACCTGTTGCAGAACCGCGATGCGAAGCTGACGTCCGATGACCTTAAGATCGTGACCAAACGCGCGCCGACCGATGACGAGATGCGCGACCTCCTGTTCGCCTTCACGGTCTGCAAACACGTGAAGTCCAACGCAATCGTCTACGTCAAGGACGGCGCCACGGTCGGCGTCGGCGCCGGACAGATGAGCCGCGTCAATTCATCGCGTATTGCCGCGTGGAAAGCCGCCGACGCAGCGCGGGTCGCCGGCGACGCCGACAGCTGGGCCATCGGTTCCGTCGTCGCGTCAGACGCCTTCTTCCCCTTCCCGGACGGCCTTCTGGCCGCGGCGGACGCGGGGGCAACCGCCGTCATTCAACCGGGCGGCAGCGTGCGTGACGAAGAAGTAATCGCCGCCGCGGACGAAAAAGGTCTGGCGATGGTGATGACCGGCATGCGGCATTTCCGACACTAAAGTTAGGCTTTAGATCGCGTGTCCCTGCGCGCGAAGACGACCAAGCGCACGCACGACCGCACGCACGTCGGTAAGGGCATCGTGCCCCCCAGTTTCGGGCGGCAGACCAACAAGCGCCGGCAATTCCGAACTCATGACCGTGTTGTCGATGAGGCCTGCTTCGGCCATCCGGGCCTTCAGGTTTACTTCCCGGTCGAAAAGAGCTGGCACCGGTAATTTATTTAAGGCGCAATTCTTTTTCATTATTTTACCGTCGGCCCCGAATGCATATAGCGGCGTACTTTCATCGCCGAGAAATCCCAAGAACGCACTCAAAGCCGTCTCGAACGACACGCCGTCGGCATCGAGCCGCGCTTGGGATATGCCCGTCAATTCAACAATGTAATCACTAAGATCGGGGTTGAAACGCGGCATCACCAGGATGTCCAAAAAATCGCGTTCGGTAAAACCGTCCGAGGCGTCTATCCGTACGGCGCCAATCTGGATAATCTCCGGGTAACGACCCGGCGACATAAAACCCTGCGCCATGAAGCCAGGCCAGCTTGTAAATTCCGTATCATAAATTACAAAGCTGTCCTTCTCCGGAAAGAAACTCATAGAGGGCGCCTAGAACTTTCTTTCGTCGATCAAATCGGGGGGCATGCCGCTCATACGGATATACTGTGCCAGCATGTGCATGACCGACTGATGAGCATCTTCGACAATCCCGTAATTATCCCCTTCGACGTGAATCGAGATATCGGCGATGGCTCTAGAACGGCCCCCATCGAATCCTGTCAGCGCGATTGTCTTAACGCCGTTTTCTTTGGCCCATTGGAGTGCACGCACGACGTTTTCGCTGTCGCCTGACGAAGAAACGGTTATCAACACATCGCCTGGCGTTGCCATGGTACGAAGCTGATAGGCGAACACTTCGTCATAAGAAATATCATTTGCGATGGCCGTTATCGTCTCCATTACCGAGACGAGGGAAACCACACGCGGCTTAAAGGCCGTATCGGTTTGAACACTTTTCAAGTGATCACAGTGCAAGTGGTTTGAAATCGCTGCCGAGCCGCCGTTCCCGCATGAATACACCGCCGCGCCCGTTGAATAAGCCGTTGCCAATACCTTCGCAGCCGCCGCCACACGCCCGCGGTCGATCGACGTCAACGCAGCCGAGACCCTCTCCGCGTACGCGTCGATAAAGTCCTCTGCAGTTTTGAAAGCACGATCAGGGAAAGTCATTTGCCTGCTATAGCCGATTTGTCTTTGACCGACAACTGGCGACCGACGCTTAAGTAAAGCATCACCCCACCCACGACGAAGAAGATTAACACCGCCGACATGCCGACCCGTTGGCTGCCCGCCGCAGCGGTCAGCGCACCGACCAGCATCGGCCCCAAGAAAGCCGTCGCTTTACCCGACAAAGCATAAAGGCCGAACATTTCGGTGCGGATCGATGGCGGTGCGATTCGCGCCATCAACGAGCGGCTGGCCGCCTGCGCCGGGCCGACGAAAACACCGAGCGACAGCCCGATGACCCAGAACCAAGTAATATCTGAAACGACGAGTATAGCCGTCCCCAGGATCGTCAGTGCGATCAGCGATATGTAAATCACCCGGAGCGGCCCCCACCGGTCGTCAAGCCAGGCGAAGGCCGCCGCACCCGCGCCGGCGGTAACGTTCATGCCAATTCCGAAGACGATGAGATCGGCGAACTCCATGCCGAAGGTGCCCGCCGCATATATGCCGCCGAAGGCGAACAACGTGTTGAGGCCATCCGTATAAATCATCCGGGCGATGAGATACCGAAAGACGACGGCGTGCCGCCGTGCCGCCTTGAAAGTCGCGACAAGGTCGGCCAACCCTTTGCGTGCCGCAGCGGGGATCGAAACACCCGTCGCCGTGCGGTCCGGTGTCAGAAAGAACAACGGCAACGAGAACACGGCCATCCATACCGCGACGAACGGGCCGGCAATGCGGACGTGCTCCGCCATGTCCTTATCCAACCCAAACAGGGGGGCTTCGGTCTGCACGAAGAGCACCAGAACCAGCGCCAGGCAGACAAGACCACCAACATATCCCAAGCCCCAGCCCCAGCCGGACGCGCGGCCAATCCTCTCCGGCGGCACGATATCCGGTAGCATGGCATTGTAGAAGACCATGCCGACTTCAAAACCGACGTTGGCGAGCGCAACGAGAATCAATGCCGTGACCGCCATCGCCGGTGATGGCGTAACGATCCAGAGACTTGCACTGGCAATGACGCAAATTAATGTCCACGCGAACAACCAAGGCTTGCGTCGGCCACTACGATCGGCGACCGCGCCCAAGAACGGCGACAGCACCGCAACGATCAACGCCGACCACCCCATGGCCTGACCCCACATTGCCGTACCGGTAATTTCGTCCGATGCGACGCCTTTGGTGAAATACGCCGCGAAAACGAAAGTTACGATGACCGTCGGAAATGCGGAATTTGCCCAATCGTAGAAACACCACGCAGCCAAGCCGGATTTTGTCGCGGGTCTTGGCGCAGCCGTCGTCACGAGCGCAGGCCCGCCACGTGCGGCCAGATCTCATCGTAGTGATCAACAAGGGCAACCGTTGAAAGCTCCTCCAACGGAACGCTGTAGTAGCCGAAGGTCACCGCAATGCACGGGATGTCGGCGGCAACAGCCGCTTCGATATCGTTTTCACTGTCCCCAACGAAAAGCGCATCGGTTCGCTCTAGATTCATCAGCGTTAGAACATGGTCGATATGCCGGGGATCAGGCTTGCGATGGACGACGTCATCGCCCCCAACGACCGCTTCGAAATAATTCAGGATGCCCAGCGCCTCGAGCACGCTGACCGCCGTGCCCTTTTGCTTGTTGGTGCAGACGGCAAGACGATGCCCGCCGGCACGCAGCCGTTCGAGGAACGGGACCACCCCGTCATAGACGAAACTGCCGGCAACCGGTTCCCTGTCGTAGTGAATGGTGAAGTCATGCAAAGCGGCGTCGATGTCTGCTTCCGTCGGCGCCAGTCCGTGAGTTTCGAGGCACCGCAGCATCAGATTGCGCGAACCTTTGCCAATGAATCCACGGACCGTTTTGGCGTCGAGCGGCGTTAAGCCGCGCGCCGCCAGCATCCCGTTCGCCGACGCCTGAATATCGGGTAGTGTTTCCACCAATGTGCCGTCCAGATCGAACAACACCACGCGCGGCCATGTCTCGTCTCTCATTCAGTGACTTACTCCTTCGACCATTGTCCGCAACTGACGGCTTGCAACCGCAACCATCGAGAGGTCGTTGATTTCGACATTAAAGAGCTCTCCCAGCATTTGATCCGTCGGTCCAACCAACGAGACGTTTTTCTCAAGCCAATGTTCGACCGCCTGAGACGGCGACGCGCCCTTGCGTGTGGCGTCCAGGATACGTTCGGTGATGCGTAATTGATGGCTATAGATCTCCTCCACCAACGCCGCGATTGCAAGCTGCTGCCAGTGGCTGTCGGCTTCCATGAACTCCGCCGCGGCGCGCAGCCGGCCCATTCGGAACCGTGTACCGATGGCGTAATAGACCTTGGCGACGAACAAAACATCGAGCTTGCGGGCGTTGGAAAGTTTAACGACATCGCAGGCACTATATAGATTGACGAGGTTGGAAACACGCAACGCCAACCCCTCGGGAGCGCCATGCTCGATATACGGTCGTGCACGCGTTTTGACATCATCCAGGTAATGCGACGGCAGTACCGACGATAGCCCTTTCGACAGTTCCCGCATCCCAGGCGCCAAAGCGCCGCAATTGGTGCCGATATCCAAATTCTTCTGGCCGTGTCGTAGCAGCCAGAGCGTCATCCATTCCAATAGATGATGCGTATCCAGAAGCATGGAAGTTTGCGTCGCCGCCGGCACCTTATTGTCGAGGGCTTCGATCTTTGACCAGATTTCCGGCATCTCGAGAATTTCCTGGGCGATGAACCAGGCGCGGGAAATGGCCGCAACGGCCATGCCGGTCTTTTCCATGACTTCGTTCACGAACGTGCCGCCCATGCGGTTGATCATGTTGTTGGTCAGGCGGGTCGCGATGATCTCGCGGCGCAGCCGATGCTTGGCGATTTCGCCGCGGTATTTATCGCGCAGCGGTGTCGGGAAATAGTGCACCAGGTCTTCGAACAGATACGGGTCGTCCGGCACGTCCGACGCCAGCAGCTCATCATAGGTCCAGAGCTTGGCGTAGGAGAGCATGATCGCTATCTCCGGCCGATAAAGAGCCAGCTTGTCCGTAGCCCGCTCGGCAATTGTCTCGTCGTCCGGCAGAAACTCAACGTCACGGTCCAAACGCCCTGAACGTTCGAGTGTCTTCATCAGGCGGTGCTGATTGTCCAAGCCGTGAATGCCGCGCGATTGAACTAGGGTTATTGCTTGGCTCTGATCGTAGTTGTGGCGCAGCACGAGGCGGCCCACTTCTTCGGTCATTCTCGCCAGAAGCTTGTTGCGCGCCGCTTCTTTCAGGCCCTCGTCCTGCATCACCTGACCCAGTAGGATCTTAATGTTGACCTCGTGGTCCGAACTGTCGACGCCGGCCGAGTTATCGATGGAGTCGGTGTTGAGACGCCCGCCATGCGCGGCGTACTCGATCCGCCCAAGCTGCGTCGCCCCCAGGTTCGCGCCCTCGCCGATCACCTTGGCCCGCACGTCGGCACCGTTGATGCGAATGGCATCATTGGCCCGGTCACCTACGTCGGCGTTGCTTTCGCGGCCGGCCTTGATGTAGGTGCCGATGCCGCCGAACCACATCAAATCGGCGTCATGTTTCAAAATCGCTTTCATCAGCTCGTTCGGGGTCACGGTCGCCTGCGCGAATCCGAATAGCTTTTGGACTTCCGAGGAGAGTTTGAGCAACTTGGCATTGCGGTCGTAGATATCCCCGCCCTTTGAAATCTTTTTCTTGTCGTAATCGGACCAGGACGAGCGGCCCATATCGAAAAGCCGCTTGCGCTCAACCCAGGTCGAGGCCGGATCCGGGTCAGGATCGACAAAGATATGCATATGGTTAAAGGCGGCCTGCAGCTTGATATGTTTCGACAACAGCATGCCGTTGCCGAACACGTCGCCGGACATGTCACCGACACCAACGCAGGTGAAGTCTTCGGATTGGGTGTCGGTCCCCATTTCGCGGAAATGACGTTTGACCGATTCCCACGCACCCCGCGCGGTGATGCCCATTTTCTTGTGATCATAGCCTTGGCTGCCGCCCGATGCGAAGGCATCGCCGAGCCAATGGCCGTAGTCCATTGATACGCCGTTGGCGATATCCGAGAACGTGGCCGTCCCCTTGTCCGCGGCAACGACAAGATACGGGTCGTCGTCGTCCATTCGAATGACGTTCGGGCGTTTCTTAATCGAGTCGCCGACGATGTTGTCTGTGATATCCAGCAGGCCTGAGAGGAAAAGTTTGTAGCAAGCGATCCCTTCTTCGAGGAAGGCGTCTCGGCCACCGGCCGGCGGCGGCTGCTTGCAGACGAAACCACCCTTGGAGCCGACCGGCACGATAACCGCGTTCTTGACCTGCTGTGCTTTGACGAGTCCGAGAATCTCCGTCCGGAAATCCTCCGGCCGGTCCGACCAGCGAAGGCCGCCGCGCGCCACATATCCGAACCGCAGGTGTAAGCCTTCGAAGCGTGGACTGTAGACCCAAATCTCCCGGAACGGCCGAGGCAAAGGCATGTCATGGACTTTGCGGGAATCGATCTTGAAGGAGACATAGGATTTTGGTCCGCCGTCTTCCGTCGCCTGGAAGAAGTTGGTGCGCAATGTCGCATCAACGATATTCAAGAAACGGCGCAGGATGCGGTCTTCGTCGGCGCTGGAGACGTCTTCCAAATGGTCGATAAATTCCTTACGGATCTTTTCCGGCGGCCGGCGCTTACCGCCCGGGCGCGGATCGAAGATTGCCCGGAATAGGCCTCCGATGAGGCGTGCCAACGGCGCGTGCCGCACAAGCGTTTGCTCCATGTAGGTTTGTGAAAACGGGATGCCGACCTGTCGCAAGTATTTGCAATATGCCCGCAGCACAACGACCTCGCGCCAGGACAAGCCGGCATCGATGACCAGAGCGTTAAACCCGTCACTCTCGGCGTCGCCGTACCAGACGCGGGCAAAGGCCTCTTCGAAGTTTTCACGGATTTCCGCCAACGGAATGGCTTTGCCGGCGCGGGACTGCAAACCGAAGTCGTGCACGATCAAATGCGAAAAGCCATCGCCGGCAACGTCGACCGAGTGTGGGCCCGCTTCGTAATTGACCTTGAACCCCATATGTTCGAAGACCGGCAACACATCCGAAAGGGGAATCTGTTGATTGGGGCTGTACAGCTTAAAGCGGACGGTATCTTCGGCGGCCCCCGCCGGGCGATATAGACTGAAACCGATACCACCCGTAGCCGAAATCTCGGCAATCTTATCGATATCGAACAGAACCTCTTCGGTATCGTATTGCGCCTGATACGACGGGCCGAACGCCGCCTTGAACCGATTGAACAATCTATGCGCCGGGCCCTCGCCGTCGCGTGCGACCAGCGCTTCAAGGATTTTGTCAGCCCACGACCGCGTTGCTTCGGCGATTTCCGCCTCCAGCACATCTTGGTCGAACTTTGGGATCTTATGGTCCGGCAACGTAATGATCAGGTGCAGACGCGCCAGCGGCGAATCCCCCAACTGTGTAAAGAACGCCGCCGCGTGACCCTTGAAACCTGTGGCGAGAATTTCCTGAATGCGCCGACGGAGGGCGGTGTCATATCTATCGCGCGGCACAAATACCAAACACGAGAGATATCGGCGGAAGGGGTCTTCGCGCACGAACAGAGCCACCCTCTGGCGCTCCTGCAAATTAAGGATGCCCGTTGCAATATCGAACAGATCGTCTTCGCTGATCTGGAACAACTCGTCGCGCGGATAAGATTCCAGAATGTTGGAGAGTGCCTTACCGTCATGACTCTCCGGCGTGTAGCCGGCGCGATCGAGAACATTACGGATGCGGCGGCGCAAAAGCGGAATATTCCGGGGCGACAGGTTATAGGCGACCGACGTGAACAAGCCGACGAACAGGCACTGGCCGACGATACGCCCCTTGGCGTCGTAACGGCTGACGGCGATTGCATCCATGTGCACGGCGCGGTGCACCGTTGATCGTTCGCTTGTCTTCGTAATCGTCAGTAAATGCTGACGGCCCATCAGGTCCGCCGCCTCCGAGCCGCTGCCGGACTCATCTTCGAGCACGCTTAGTGCCGGATCACGCAAGACACCCAAGCCGGAATCCCGTACGACAGAGATCTGTTTCTTCTTTCCGCTCGCTGAAATCTTATACTCGCGGAACCCAAGGAAGGTGTAGTGATTGTCGTGGAACCAGCGCAGCAGCTCGCGGATCTCTTCGGATTCCTCCTCGGCGACGCCCTTCGGCGTTACCGCCAGATCGTCAATAATCTCTTCCATGCGTTCACGCATCGGCCGCCAGTCCTCGACAGCGGCGCGCACGTCCTTCAGCGCTTCGGTGAGCGCGAACGCGATCTCAACCAAATCCTCCGCCGTTTGCTGTGTGATATGGAAGTGCATGAAGCTCTCGGCCCGCGCTTCCGGATGCGCGTGCCCGCGCTCCAGGAACCCGGTGATCGCGCCTGACTTGTTACGCACGACCTGGTAAATGGGGTGGATCACTAAATGGATCGGCACTTCACGGCGGGTCAGCTCGGCCGAGACGGAATCGACCAGAAACGGCATGTCGTCGGTGACGATTTCGATCACGCTGTGATTAGACGCCCAACCATCACGCTTCGGCTCCGGCGTATAGGCGCGAACAATCGTCTTGCCGCGTTTCCGCACAGCTCCGGTCTTGAGATGAGATTTCACCATCGCCGCGAGGTCCGGGCCGCTCAGACCGGCAAGCTCTTCCGGCGGAATTTGGGCGAAGTATGTCTCCGCAAACGCCTTAAGCCGCTTTCCCGCGGCACCCTTGGCCGCCCCGGCTATCGCGCGTCGCATGGATGATAGATACCCATCGCTTACTTTGGATTTTGTCGCCATTTCCGCCTCCCTCAGTTTGTCCCGCGCTTTACGACGCGTGCTTATGGGAAGGCTACCCCAGGACCCGGGTTAGGGGAAGTGACGCTTCGGCGACGGCTATCTCAGAACTTCAGCGAAACACTGATGGCACCGAACCGGTCGGCTTCGTCCTGGCCCTCGTATTCACGCGTCCGCATGACATGAGTGAAAGCGATCCGCGCATTGCTATAGACGAAAGCGACCCCCGCCACGAAGTCACCGACCAAAGGCTCTTTGTCGACACTGTGGCTGTCGCGGAAGGTATTTCCGTCGAGGAAAATATTCTGCAGGACCCACCGTCCATCGACGCCGGCAAAAGCATACCACGCCAACCCGTCGACATCTTTGATGGCGCCAAAGCCCGTCAGGCTCGGGCGGATCAGCGGCGGGCCATAGTCGATATCGAGTTGCTGCCCGATGCGAAACGTCGCGCCGCCGTTGATGTGCGTATAAACGTTGCCAAGTGACGCGCCGATATGCGGGATCGCATCCATCTCTAAGCCTGCGAAACGGATCGGCGCGTGGCGGTACTTTCGTTCGCCGATGAAATTTATTCCCGGCTCGTCCTTGAGCTGGTTTGCCCAACCTTTGGAAGTCTCGACGTTAATCAGTTTGTGATACTCGTTCTGTACCTGCTTGCCGAGCGCACTCGGACCGACCACGCCAATCTCGATGGCGACTGAATCTAGGGTCTCATCATAGGGCTTGAAAAATCCCTTCGCGGTCTCCGCATAGAGAGACGCCGACCCGTAAAGCCAGCCGGCATAAGGACGGTCGTCGGCGATCAACGACCGCGTCTCGGTGTCGGACGGGGTGTACATATTATGGCCGAGTTCCAGTCCAAGCCGTCCTTCACGCACCGTCGCCAACGGATACAGCATCTGCAGGGTTTCACGAATGATCGGAAAGTCGTTGCCGTCCTCGGCGTCCGAAACCCATCCCACCCGAAAACCGTTGGTGTAATGCCGGTCGGTATTGGCGATGCGGTCGTTCTCGACATTGACCGTCCAGGTCCCGGCTTGAACCGGCATAGCAAGACTGCCGACGACAAGTGTCGATATCACCAAGTTTTGGCAAAAGAGGAAAGGAATCTTCATGCAGACTACTTAGCGCGAAACGAGGCGCTAAGGAAGCAGCTACGCGTCAACGGATCAAAAACTATCTGAGAAAACGGCCCTTGATGGGGCCAACGGACAAGCTTTCCAAATTCCGCTGAATTTACTCTGTTTCGATCTTAATGACGTCTTCCAGCTTTGTACTTTCACCCCAGTCTAAGGCGCAAATGCACGCGCAATTAACGAACCAATATTTCGACCCGCCGGTTCCGCGGCTCGGCAACGCCATCGTCGGTCGGCACAAGGGTATCGTTTTCGCCATGCGATACTGCTGTCACGGCATCCTGCAGAACGCCTTCGTCCAGCAACAGCGTACGTACCTGCTCGGCGCGCTCCAACGCCAAACGGGCATTCACCTCGGCGCTGCCGACCCGGTCGGTATGACCAATCACGGCGACCCGAACCAATTGACGTTCAGCGATATCAGCGAGAGCATCTGCAAATGTTGCGCGGGCGGCGGCATTCAATTCGCTGGCCCCGGTATCAAAGTACAGCAGGTAACTTTTGGGGGCGGGCGGCTGCGCAGCGAGAGCCGATGAGAAGAATCTCTGCAGTTCGTCATCAGAGTAAGTTTGCACGTTGCCGAGCTGACCCGACCTTGAGACCGCCACGCCAGCGTTGAGTGTATCGAGTACCTGCGAACCCTCCGTCGTGGTCACGACTAGAGCGCCGACCTCTCCGTTGGGATCAGCCTGTAGAACGATCAAATTGTCCGGTTCTTGATCCAGTGCCCAGCCAAAAAACAGCAAGACTGCACCGGCGAATATTTCCAACATAATATTCTGTCTCCGTCCGCGACCGTTATTTCGCGACTTTGAGCAGGAACTTGGTCCCGCGAATACCGATAACCATCGTCGGTGTCGTCAAGTTCACTTTCCCCGGATCTATCGATGCAATCTTGCCAGAGAGGTACGTGAACGTTCCGCCTAGCATCTGCATACCCAAGGACACATTTTTTTCCGCCGGTTCGTATATGAAGTCATCGATGATCAACTCACTGTCGGCACCAAGGCTCACGGTAGTCGAATCATTGAATGAGATACCGATACTGCTTTCGTCTTCAGTCGTAAGGTTATCGTTGAGAAAAACATCGGCGCCGACTTCCGGCGCCACAGTCTTCCCTTCACGGACGATTTCGACCTTACCGGATACGGTCTTGACGATTCCAATCGGCGCGGCCGAGGCCATCGCCGCAAACAAAGTGACAATAAGTGCGGCGGATAAAGCCCCAACGATACGAGTCATTGACCCCAGTTCCCCTTTATCAGTCCCTCTTACGACCTTGTTCAATCAAACCGATAGACGGTGCGTCTATATTCGCGGCAAAAATTAAACAATCGATCCGGCGCGAACTACACCATAGCTGGCAAGACGCCGGTTTTCCACAACCAAGCCCAATATCACAACATGATTTGTATTTTGGAAAGAATGGAGCGGGCGATGAGATTCGAACTCACGACATCAACCTTGGCAAGGTTGCGCTCTACCCCTGAGCTACGCCCGCATCCTGGGTAAGAGGTTCCCCCTAGAAGGGAGAGGGGATAATACGCATCGCCGCATTGATTTCAAGAGCGAAGTCACGGATTTTTAATGAGTGTTCTCGGACCCCAAAGAGACGGTTCTCTAGACCTAAAAGCGCCCAGCCCCCTTGCCGAGTTGGCTTCTGTCCGCCATTTATAGGCCAACGAGTCAACCCAAACGAATCAAACGCGCCGTATAGAAAACGGCTTGGAGGATGACATGGAATTCGTACTCAACCCAGACGGCAGCATGAGCCCCAAGGACAGCGCCGCACCGAAGGCGGAAACGCCTGCTGCGGGTCCTGCCGAAACTCAAGGTCTCGTGATTGACGCCGGGTCCGCCGAAGGCCTTGATGCAAAGCCGGTGAGTGCCCCTGCGGCAAGTGCCGACGGTGACCTTATTAAAGAGTCGAATACGCAGAACTTCATGCAAGACGTCATCGAGATGTCGCAGAGCGTACCGGTGATCGTCGATTTTTGGGCGCCGTGGTGCGGTCCGTGCAAGCAGCTTGGCCCGATGCTCGAGAAGATCGTCCGTGAGGCCGGTGGCACCGTCCGCATGGTCAAGATCAACGTCGACGAGAACCAGGAACTGGCAATGCAGATGCGTATCCAGTCTATCCCGGCCGTCTATGCCTTTAAGGGCGGACAGCCCGTCGATGGCTTCATGGGCGCCCAGCCGGAAAGCCAGTTGAAGACCTTCGTCGAAAAATTAACCGACGGCGAGAAGGGTGCACTCGACCAGCTTTTGGACGATGCGGAAGAACTCCTCGCGGAAGGTGACGCCGAGGCCGCACTCGCCACGTACCAGGCAGCGCAGGCGCAAAGTCCGGAGAACGAACGTGCGGTCGCCGGTATCCTTCGTGCCATGGCCGCGACGGGCGATACCGAAGGGGCACATGCGATCATCAGTCAACTGCCCGAAGCCTGGAAGATGAAGAGCGAAATCGCCGCTGCCATTTCCGCGCTAACGCTGACGGAAGAAATGGAAGACGCCGGCGACGTCGCCGAACTGCAGAGCAAAGTCGATGCCGACCCCAAAGATCATCAGTCCCGCTTCGACCTGGCACTAGCGTTGCACGCCGCCGGCAATAGCGACCGCGCCATCGAGGAGTTGGTCGAGATCGTGCGCCGCGACAAGGCTTGGAACGATGGCGCTGCGCGCGAACAACTGGTCAAGATGTTCGATGCCCTGGGCCCCACCCACGAACTGACGCTCAGCGGCCGCCGCCGCCTTTCGTCGGTTCTGTTCTCCTGACGGAAGGGCTTGGCCGTGTCCGAAACGCGGCGCTCGCCGTCTCACGCCGAACTACCGTCGGTGCTGCCCGTGTTTCCGCTGCCCGGCGTCTTATTGCTGCCGGGCACGCAGCTGCCCCTGAATATTTTTGAGCCGCGTTATCTGAATATGATTGACGATGCGCTCCGCAATGACCGGATTATCGGCATGATACAGCCGTCACACAGCGTCACCGAACACCTGGTGCCGGAAGACGTCGGGCTTTGCGACATCGGTTGCGCAGGACGCCTGACTCAGTTTTCCGAAACCGATGACGGTCGCTATATGATTACGCTGACCGGACGTCAGCGCTTTCGCGTGCTGAGCGAACTGGAACCCATAAACGGCTATCGTCGTGTCGCACCCGACTACGCATCATACAAAGATGACATCGATGCGATGCTATCCGGCAATATTCTCGACAAGGCCAAGCTGATTGAAGCTATGGAAGCCTACTTCGACGTGCGCGGCATTTCCGCCGACAAGGACGCCATCGCCGCAGCGCCGGACGCCGTGCTCGTCAACACCTTGGCAATGTCTTGTCCGTTCGAACCACAGGAAAAGCAGGCGTTGCTGGAATGTGAAGGTGTTGCGGACAGAGCCGCGTTCCTGTTGGAGCTTTTCCGGTTCGCCGCCCATGGCGGATCAACGCCGCCGACTGATACGCGACAGTAGGAAACTGGACATGAATGCATCCGATGTCGATCCGAAGCTGCTGGAGATTCTGGTCTGCCCGGTCACCAAGACCGGACTTCGGTATGACCGCGACGCCCATGAACTGATCAGCGAGAAGGCCGGACTCGCGTTTCCGATCCGTGACGGCATTCCGATCATGTTGGTCGATGCCGCCCGGCGGTTGGATGAGGAGACGCCCAAATAATGAGCCAAGATTTCCGACAGAAACACAAACCGACCGAGATCCGTCTAAAACGCGAAGAGAAGGTTCTCGAAATCGATTTCGAAGACGGTCAGACCTTTGCCCTGCCTGCTGAACTGTTGCGGGTGGAAAGCCCGTCGGCGGAAGTGCAGGGCCATAGTCCGGACCAAAAGAAAACGGTCCCGGGCCGTCGCCACGTTGGCATCATGGGGCTCGAGCCGGTCGGTAAATACGCCATCCGCATCAAGTTCGATGACTTGCACGACACCGGTATTTTTTCTTGGGATTACCTCTATGACCTGGGATCGGAACAAGACGTTCTCTGGCAGGGCTATCTGGATGCCCTGGCGGCGCAGGGCCTCAGCCGCGACCCCTAAAGCCTAGCGGCGCATAAGCGTCGGCAGGTCACCCATCAGGCCCATTGCCGAGCGCATTAGTACCTTCTTGAGCGGCGGCATTTTGTCGACGGCGGCCAGACCAAGGTCGCGCGCCACCCGGATCGGGGCGATATCGTTGGAAAACAACCTGTTCAAGCCGTCGGTAACTGCCAGCATCATTGTGTTGTCGAAGCGGCGCCAACGTTTGTAGCGCTCCAATGTCGATGCACCGCCGATGTCCAGACCCAACCTTCGCGCCTCGCCGAGCACATCCAGCAGCGCGGCAATATCACGGTAACCCATGTTCAGACCCTGCCCGGCAATTGGGTGCATGCCGTGATCGGCGTCGCCGACGACCACCAACCGGTCGGCGACGGAGGTTTCGGCGAATTGCAATCCAAGCGGATGGCAGAACCGCGGGCCGGTAACCGAGATCTCCCCCATGAAATCCCCGAAACGCTTGGCGAGTTCCGCGAGAAAGGCGTCATCGGGCAGGGCGACCAAGGCTTCGGCATGCTCAGCGCGCTCGGTCCAAACAATCGACGAGCGGCAGGCCGGGCGTTCGGGCGTGCCCTTGAGCGGCAGGATCGCGAACGGCCCCGCCGGCAAAAAATGTTCGTGCGCCACAAAGCCGTGTGGCTTTTCATGATCAACGGTGCAGACAATGGCCTGCTGCGGATAGCGCCAAGACGTGACCCGAATCCCGGCAGCGTCGCGGATCGATGACCCGCGGCCATCGGCCGCAACGGCGAGCCGCGCGGACAGCTGCCGGCCGTCGGCGAGTGTTGCCGTCACGCCACCGGGCATACGTTCCAGGCTGTCGACTCGCATTGGCTGGATCACGGTGATACCGGGCACGTCCCGATTGGCGGCTTGGATCGCTGCCCGGATATAACGATTCTCCGTCAGATACCCCAGCGGCCCTTCACCCACGTCTTCGTGATCGTAATGAAGAAACAAAGGCGATGCGCCGTCGGCGACACGTATCTCTAGGATCGGGGCGACTTCCGGTTCCAGATGCGGCCAGATATTGATATTCGACAGAAAACGTCGGGATGCTGCAGCGATAGCCGACGCACGACCGTCAAAGGTGGCATTCGTCGCTTCGTCCGGCGGGCTGCCGTCGACAACTGTCACCTCGAACCCAGCACCCGCCAGCGCCCGGGCGGCAACCCCGCCGACAAGACCACCACCCACTATCAGAATGTCGCAATCGATCGTCATTTGCGTCGTTCCCGATCTTTGACCCTGTATCTTAGGTGCCCCTGCATGCCGCGTCTGTCCAGCCGCAATTTACATGCTTATCAAGTGTCTAATTTTTAAACATGACTAAAAATTAATCACAAAATTGACGAGAATATGGCACGTCTCGTCTTTCTTGCCGGACCTGGTTCCAATAATACGTTGAAATAAAAGGGCTTTATTTAATAGACCAAGTTGGCATGGACCTTGAAAGGAATAGGGCGCGGCCCCTCGGGCCTCACTACTCGCCAGAGTGGCCGCATGGCGGTTTTTTGTGCCGCCTTGTGGCCATTTGAACGAATTCGGAAGGAGAGCAAAATGAAAATGATCATGGCGGTCATCAAGCCCTTCAAACTCGAGGAGGTGCGCGAAGCGCTTACGCCTCTTGGGATCGAAGGTATGACCGTATCCGAGGTCAAAGGTTTCGGAAGGCAAAAAGGTCAAGCCGAGATCTATCGCGGGGCGGAATATCAAGTGAATTTCCTGCCTAAAGTCAAAATCGAGATCGCTTGCGTTGAAGATCTGGTCGAACAGGTCGTCGAAACGGTCCAGAAGACGGCCATGACCGGCAAAATCGGTGACGGCAAGATCTTCGTGTACTCGGTCGATAAAGCCGTGCGGATCCGCACCGGCGAGACCGACGCAGAAGCTCTTTAAGAGGGGTCTAATGATGAAAAGTTTTCTTGTAAAAGTTCTGCCGTTCGCCGTCGTTTCGATGGTGATCGCGGGCTTTGCGTCCACGGCGAAAGCCGAAGTGGACGGTGAAGTCCAATACATCTTCAACACACTGAGCTTCATGCTCCACGGCGTTCTCGTGTTCTGGATGGCTGCTGGTTTTGCCATGCTCGAAGCCGGTTTGGTTCGCTCCAAGAACACCACGATGCAGCTTCTGAAGAACATCTCGTTGTTCTCCGTCGCCGCCATCATGTACTTCCTGCTCGGTTACAACCTTATGTACGATGGCGTCGATGCCGGTTACATGGGCTCGTTCTCGTTGTGGGGTGCGCCGGCGGCTGAAGCCGACGGTCCGTTCGAAGCCGGTGGCTATGCCGCAGCTTCCGACTGGTTCTTCCAGATGGTGTTCGTCGCGGCAACCGCGTCGATCGTATCCGGTACGCTCGCCGAGCGTATCAAGCTGTGGCCGTTCCTTATCTTCACAGTCGTCCTGACGGGTATTATCTACCCGATCCAGGGTTCGTGGCAGTGGGGCGGCGGCTGGCTGTCCGAGATGGGCTTCTCCGACTTTGCGGGGTCGACCATCGTGCACTCGACCGGTGGTTGGGCCGCTCTCGCTGGGGCCATCATCCTCGGTCCGCGCCTCGGCAAGTACACGTCCGACGGTCGGGTCAACCCGATGCCGGGTGCTAATTTGCCGCTCGCGACGATCGGTACGTTCATCCTGTGGATGGGCTGGTTCGGCTTCAACGGTGGTTCGCAGCTGGCACTTGGTACAGGCGCCGACGCCATCGCCATCTCGACCATCTACATCAACACCAACACGGCTGCAGCCGGTGGCGTGATCGCCGCGATGATCCTGTCGCAGATCATGTACAAAAAGGTCGACTTGACCATGGCCCTCAACGGTGCCCTGGCCGGTCTGGTCTCCATCACTGCCGAACCGCTTGCTCCGTCGCTTCTGGCCGCTCTGGTCATCGGCGCCGTTGGCGGTATCTTGGTCGTGATCTTCGTCCCGCTGCTCGACAAGTTGAAAATCGACGACGTCGTCGGCGCGATCTCGGTCCACTTGGTGGCCGGCATCTGGGGCACGTTCGCGGTTCCGTTCACGAACGGAGAGGCGGGCTTCACGACGCAAATCATCGGTATCGTTTCGATCGGTGCATTTGTCTTCATCGCCAGCGCGATTATCTGGATGATCCTCAAGGTCACCATGGGTATCCGTTGCAGCGAAGAAGATGAGACCGCAGGTCTCGATACCAGCGAACTCGGCATGGAAGCCTATCCCGAATTCAAAGGCTCCCAAACCCTCTGATCCTCCCTCCGAGGACAGACGGTTCTCCCCAGAAGGCCGGACGGTTTACCGTCCGGCCTTCAACTTATCTACCTTAAGCCGGGCGGTTTCCGCCCGGCTTTCTCTTTTTTTATGCCTTTGGCACGAATCTGTAGCCAATCCCTTGGTGGCACCCTTAGACGCCAGAAGAACATGTCCACCTAAGTACCCGATATTTAGTGGTTAATTTGCATTAATGCGCGATGTATCGCGGCTTTTGTGTGCCCTTCATTTTGTTAACTTTCTGTCAATAAACGGGGCTTACGACGGGTTCATGACCGTTCTTCGCTCAAGCGCTATCAACAAGGCTTCAGACCCGCTCCTGCCGGCGGCGATGGTGGTGGAATTGCGCCGCCGCGGCTGGCAGGCCGTCAGTCTCCTCTTATTGTGTGCAGCGACAGCCACAGCCGCGGCCCTTCTGTCTTATGCGCCGGGCGATCCGTCTTGGAACAGCGCCACCGACAACCGTGCCATTAATATTCTCGGAGCCTGGGGCGCCGTGTTCGCCGATGTCGCCCTGCAGACCGTCGGCTACGCCGCCATGCTGGTGCCCGTCACCATGGGCGTGTGGTCGGCCATGATTTATACGCACGGCACGCTATCACGCCCGGCAAGCCGTATCGGCTGGCTGGTGCTGGCCGTTTTGCTCTCCAGTCTCGCACTCGCCGCGTCCGGTGCACCGGACGGTTGGCCCCTTGCCGTCGGTTTGGGTGGCGTCATGGGATCTTTAGCGCTGGACGAGTTAATCGTCTGGGCCGGTCGTGTCGGTCTAGCCGAAGGTGCGCTGATCGTCACATGGACCATGCGCGCGTTGGCATTCGCCGCCGCCATCATCGCCCTTGGCATGCGCCCGTCAGATTGGATTGCCGCCGCACGTGCGTCTTGGCGCTTCTCTCGCCAAGGATATGCCGCCGCGCGTCAAGCCGCGGGTGCGACACAAGCCTTCGGCAACAAAGCCTGGGAAACGGGCACCGCGCTGCGCAAACGTTTCGATGAAGAGATCGTCGTTGGCCAAGATGACGTTGACGAAGACGAAACCAATTATACCGACGAAGACGAAAACGATATTTACGACGACTATGAAGTGGTCGAGGACAGCGAACCGAAACCGGCCAAGGCACCGCTCGTCGATGCCAAGAAATCTATTCTGAAGCCCGGCAAGAAAGCGCAAGCGCAGCGCCAACGCGCCCTGCCGCTCGGTGGAGACGACGGCTACAGTACGCCGCCGCTGGATCTCTTGGATCTGAAAGTCACAAAGCGCGAGGACTCCCGCGAGAGCCGCGAGGCGCTGCAGCAGAACGCGCGCTATCTTTCGACCGTACTCGAGGAGTACGGCGTAAAAGGCGAGATCGTGAAGGTCCGCCCGGGTCCTGTCGTCACGCTGTACGAGCTTGAGCCGGCACCGGGCACTAAGACATCGCGCGTCATCGGCCTTTCCGACGATATCGCTCGTTCCATGAGCGCTGTTTCGGTACGCGTCGCCGTCGTGCCGGGCCGCAACGTGATCGGCATCGAACTGCCGAACGCCGGCCGCGAGATGGTGCATCTTCGAGAGCTGTTGGCATCGAGCGATTTCGAAAAGACCAAAGCGGAATTGCCGCTGGCGCTGGGCAAGGACATCGGCGGCGCGCCCGTCACCGTCGACCTGGCGCGCATGCCGCACCTGCTGATCGCGGGCACCACAGGCTCCGGTAAATCGGTCGCCATGAACACGATGATTTTGTCACTGCTGTTCAATCTGTCGCCCGACAAATGCAAATTCATCATGATCGACCCGAAGATGCTCGAGCTGTCGGTCTATCAGGACATTCCGCATCTGCTGACACCGGTCGTCACCGACCCGACGAAAGCGGTGGTCGCGCTGAAATGGGTCGTCCGCGAGATGGAAGACCGCTACCGCGCCATGAGCCAACTCGGCGTCCGCAATATCGGTGGCTACAACCAGCGTCTGAAGGAAGCCCGTAAGAAGGGCGAACAACTGAGCCGCACCGTGCAGACCGGCTTCGACGAGCAAGGTAAGCCGATCCACGAAGACGTACCGCTTCCCATGGACGAGCTTCCGTATATCGTTGTCGTCGTCGACGAAATGGCCGACCTGATGCTGGTCGCCGGCAAAGACGTGGAAGCCGCCATCCAGCGCCTGGCGCAAATGGCGCGTGCTGCCGGCATTCACCTGATGATGGCGACGCAGCGCCCGTCGGTCGATGTCATCACCGGCACTATCAAAGCCAACTTCCCGTCGCGTATCAGTTTCCAGGTAACGTCCAAGATCGACAGCCGCACTATCCTCGGCGAGCAAGGCGCGGAACAGCTACTGGGTCAGGGTGACATGCTGTACATGGCCGGCGGCGGGCGTATTTCGCGCGTCCACGGACCGTTTGTTTCGGACCAGGAAGTCGAAGGCATCGTCGAACACCTCAAGGCGCAGGCCTCGCCGCGGTACATTGACGACGTCACCGAAGATAACGGCGAAGCGATGTTCGGCGAGACCGGGCCCGGCGGCGGCAACAGCGACTACGACGAACACTACGATCAGGCCGTGGCCCTGGTCGCCCGTGAAGGCAAGGCCTCAACCAGCTTCATTCAGCGTCATTTCCAAATCGGCTATAACCGCGCCGCCCGGATCATCGAGACCATGGAACGCGAAGGGGTCGTCAGCGCCGCCAACCGCGTCGGCCGCCGCGAAGTTCTGATCGGCGATCATTCCGCCTAAACCCCGCTCTATCCCTACAGCGCCATAAATCGCGTTACTCCCAACACTCAGGCATTCGCCCGGAATTCGAGGACGAAGAGCCGTCTTGCGCCTTTACCTCGCCACAATATCCGCCTAGAACGCCGAGCATGAGTAGACTTATGAGATTCCGGTTTTTGACGCTGACGGCATTCGTACTGGTGCTCGGTTTCGCGGCCCCTGTGAAGGCTGCGGACGCCATCAAGGTGACCCCGGATATCCGCGAAGGCCTGGATAAAGTCTCGGCTTACCTGAACCAGATCACAACGCTGAAAGCGGACTTTCTGCAGATCTCTTCGACAGGCGATACCGGCGAGGGAACACTCTACCTGGAACGCCCGAAACGGCTGCGTATCGAATACAAGCCGCCAACCCCGGTGTTGATCGTCGCTAACGGATCGTATCTCAGTTATGTCGATACGGAGCTGAAAGACGTTCAGCACATCGCGCTAGAAGACACCCCCGTGGCATTCTTGCTGCGCGACAAATTCGATTTCGCCGGCGACGACGTCATCGTGACAGGGTTTGAGCATGCGGCGCAGACGATCCGAGTCAGTCTGGTTCAGCGCCGTGATCCGCTCGCCGGCGAGTTGACGCTGGTGTTCTCGGACAATCCCATCGTGCTCAGGAAATGGGTTATCGTCGATGCTCAAGGCGTCGTTACCAACGTCACCCTGATCGATCCGCGCTTTGGTTTTCCGATGCCGGACGTGGAATTCTCGCCGCCCACGTTCTTCGACTGACCTTGGCTCGGCTACTACGGGATGAGTTTGTAGCCGCCGGGTTCCGTCACCAATAGCTTCGCGTTCGACGGATCCGCCTCGATCTTCTGGCGCAGACGATAGACGTGGGTTTCCAGCGTGTGCGTCGTCACCGCGGCATTGTAGCCCCAAACTTCATCAAGCAGTTTTTCCCTCGCCACCGGCGCGTCGCCGGCACGATAGAGATACTTGAGGATCGCCGTTTCCTTGTCCGTCAGGCGGACCTTGCGTTGATCGGCTTCACGCACCAATAGCTTGTTGGCCGGTTGGAACGTGTAGGGGCCGATGGCAAAGACCGCATCGTCGCTGCGCTCGTGCTGCCGGATGTGGGCGCGCAGCCGCGCCAGCAAGACGCCCAGCTTGAACGGCTTGGTAACATAGTCGTTGGCCCCTGCATCAAGGCCCAAAATCGTATCGGCATCGGTATCGGCTCCGGTCAGCATGATGATCGGTGCCCGCACGCCATTACGCCGCATTAGTCGGCACGCTTCGCGGCCATCCATGTCGGGCAGGCCGACATCGAGCAGAATAACGTCGAAGTTCGCATCTTTCGCCGCTACGAGACAATCCGCACCGGACAGCGCCGTCGTGACCTGGAACTCTTCGTGCAGCTTCAGCTGCTCGCCGAGCATTCCTACCAACTCTTCGTCGTCATCGACGACCAATATCTTCTTACCGTTGCTCATGTTACAACCTCTTGCAGCGCAAGTGCTCGCAATATATGGCGTTTCCTCGCGTATGCCTTATATAATAGGCCGGTCCGTTCTAAAAGGCATTGGTCGCTCCCATGAAGAGCCGCGAAGGCAAGATCACAGATATCAATGAAGCGCCTGCCAGCCGGGCGCCCTTTACAATTCTCGCCGTTGAGCGGGCTATTGGCGAGTTACGCCGCGGCCGTCCCGTAACCTTGATCGGTGGCGGCGGGCACGTTTATGTCGCCATGGCCGCCGAAACCATGCGGCCGGAAAGCGTCGAAGAGATGCGCAAGCTGGCCGGTCACGATCCGGTTCTCGCCATCACGGCGCGCCGCGCCGCCGTTCTGGACCTTGCCGTCGCGGCGGGCAAAATCGCGATCATCTCGGGGATCGACGGCCTTGCCGTCGACGATATCCGCACCATTGCCGACCCCTTGTCCTCGGCACCCCCGAGTGTGGAATTGCGCGAGCGCCTATCCGTCACCGTCCGCGAAGAACCGGGACACGACGGCGCCGCCGCCGCTGTCGTCCTGACGAAGGTTGCCCGCTTATTACCCGCTGCTGTGATCGCTCCGATCACCGACGTCGGCGATCCGATCGCCTGGGCACACCGCCACGATTTCTTGAGTGTCGACACCGGCGACGTATTCCAGTTCGAACGTGCCGCGGACCGCAATCTCACGAAAGTCGCCGAAGCACGGGTTCCCGTCGGAAACGCCGAAAACACACGCATCGTCGCGTTCCGTCCTGCGGACGGCGGCCGCGAGCACCTTGCAATCGTCATCGGGCAGCCGGACCCGACGCAGCCGGTCTTGGTGCGTCTTCATTCGGAATGCTTTACCGGCGACCTGCTTGGCAGTCTTCGTTGCGATTGCGGCGACCAGCTGCACGGTGCCCTGGAAGAAATTAAAGCCGCAGGCGCCGGCGTTCTTCTTTATCTCGCGCAGGAAGGTCGGGGAATCGGCTTGATCAACAAGCTACGTGCATATGAGTTGCAAGACAGCGGTTTCGATACGGTCGACGCGAACGAGCAGCTCGGCTTTGATGCCGATGAACGGGTTTACCTGCCGGCAGCCAGGATGCTGAAGCTTCTCGGCATCGGCGGCATCCGCCTAATGACGAACAATCCGGACAAAGTCGATGCGTTGCAGCGGTACGGTGTCGATGTGACCGAGCGTGTCCACCATGCCTTCCCTTCCAACGAGCACAACGAATTCTATCTGCAAACCAAGGCAAAACGATCTGGCCATCAATTCTGAACGGCCGGACTCTGCCGGGTAAATCCTGCCGGGCGCTCGATTCCATTGTCTTACAGGTTTGGAAAATCATGTAAAATCAACGTGCTATCTTGGCATAGCTCTTGCGTTGTTCACTGCGGGACAGTGGAGAACAGACGCATGACGAGCGTTCAAGAAGCAACGGCAACATATGCACCGGTGCAAAGACGGACCGACCCCACCGAGATCGCACTGACGCCGGAGGGAATAGAAGATACGACCGAAGGGGAATGGTCTGTCTTCGGTGATGACGGTTTTACGTTCGGCGATCTGATCGACACCATCAACCCATTGCAGCATATCCCTGTTGTCTCGACGATATACCGCGAACAAACCGGCGACGATATCGCCGCCGCACCACGTGTCATCGGCTCGACGCTTTTCTTCGGCCCGCTCGGAATCATCGGCGCACTTGCCAATATTGCGATCGAAGAGTCGACCGGCAAGGATATCGGCGCCCATGTTGCCGACTGGACGGGCATGTCGGCCAACACCGAGGCTACTGCCGTCGCGGAGACGGAGAACACATCCGGCATCTTCGACCCGAACGATCCGATCAGTGTATGGGCACGCGGCGAGATCGATTGGGCGCAGAACGGCGAGACCCCGGCCGCAACGCCGGCGCCGCCCACGCTGGATGCCGGTCCGGACCTGCCGCCACCGGATGCCGGGCCGCTCCTGGCGCAACAAGAACGATGGGCCGCGCGCGCCGATCGCACCACCGACGTCGCTGTTCTTAGTGATGATATCCGCGCGGCGTCGCGTGCCTATATGGCCGTTGCAAATGTTCCGAATGCCTACGCCAATTCACCGTCTCAGCTATCCTCACTTTGACGGACTCTTTGCGGCATGGTGAAGTCGCGCATGGATATTCTCGTAACCCCCGACCGCATTTTACGTTTCGGCGGCGAGCGTTTTAGATGTGCCCTCGGCAAGGGCGGCATCCGCGTCGACAAGCGCGAAGGCGACGGCGCCACGCCGACCGGCACTTTCCGGCTACGGCGGCTGTATTTTCGTCCCGATAGAGACGTCCTACCAGAAATCCAACTACCGAATCGCGTAATTTCGGAATCCGACGGCTGGTGCGATGCGCCCGGGCATCCGCTTTACAATTGCCCCGTGACGCTGCCGTTCGGTGCCAGCCACGAACGCATGTGGCGTGATGACGGGCTGTATGATGTTGTGATCGAGATCGGCCACAATGACGCGCCGGCCCGAAAGGGGTTTGGCAGCGCGGTTTTCATACATGTCGCGTCGGCAGATTACACCCCGACAGAAGGCTGCATCGCGCTCGCCAAAGCCGATTTGCTCTCATTACTACCGCACTGGAGCTGCAAAACGACGATTGAGATTACGGCCGATGATGCCGCCTGAATACGCCGTGTTTCAGGTACGCGTGCCGAAAATTGCCGTGCCGATGCGCACATGGGTCGCCCCTAGGGAGATCGCCGTCCGGAAATCCGCGCTCATGCCCATGCTTAGACCGGAAAGACCGTTTCTTTCGGCCATGTCAGCGAGCAATTTGAAGTGTAGTGCGGGTTCTTCATCGACGGGTGGGATACACATGAGACCCCGGACATCCAAACCAAGGTTTCCCGTGCAATCTTTCACGAAAGCATCAATGTCCGCGGGAAGCACGCCGGCTTTTTGTTCTTCCTCGCCTGTATTGACCTGTAGAAAGACCGGAAGTGAGCGGCCGACCCGTTCGAACTCACCGGCGAGGGCGCGGGCGATCTTCGGGCGATCCACGGACTCGATGACGTCGAATATCTCGACGGCCTGTTTCGTCTTGTTCGATTGCAGCGGCCCGATCAGATGCAGGACCAAATCGGGAAATTCTTCGCGCAAGGCCGGCCATTTACCAGCGGCTTCCTGGACCCGGTTCTCACCATACAACCGGTGCCCAGCCTCAAGCGCAGGGCGAATCCGTTCCGCGTCATGGACTTTCGAAACGGCAATCAGAGAAACATCGATGGGGTCGCGCCCGGCTTCTCGGGCGGCTTCGGCGATGTCGTCTTTGACGGCCGCAAGCGCGGCGCCTGTATCCCAATTTTCAGCCATGACCCTCATCTTTGCCCGCGTATCAGGGCGGAAAACCTAGCAATGCTAAAGCCAAGAAACAATCTGCGTCCTACCTGCGGCCCGGCGATTTTTCCCGATTGGATCGTCATGACGGATGAGCAACGGTTGCCGGTGTCGCCGGAACTGGTTTCGGCCTTGCCTTATGGGAGCACCGTTATCGTCAGAAACCGGGATCAGAACCGCGCGATCGACGATGCATGCGCTGTACGGGACGTGGCTTCCCGGCAAGGCGTCGGTGTCTCGGTCTCGTTGTCCGTACCCGTCGAGGGGCCGCTGCCGGTAGATGGCCTTCATCTTCCCGAAAAATCCTTGGCCAAATGGAAAGCCACCGATTTACATCGCTTGCGACCCGGCTTCGTCACCACATCGGCACATAGTCGCACCGCTGCCTGGCGAGGTTGGTGTGCCGGCGCAGACGCTGTTTTGCTGTCGCCGGTCCTGCCCACAACCTCGCATCCGAAGGATCCGGCGCTTGGCGTCATGCGGTTTGCAGCCATCGCCCGCGCGTGCCCTTTTCCGGTTTATGCACTCGGCGGCATCACGGCATCTGACGTCGTCCGATTGTTGCGTTTGGGGGCTAGGGGTATCGCTGGGATCTCGCTTTTTGCAGCACCGATAAATGGGCCGGAAAAATGAATCGAAACAAGCCCATAGACGGTTCGAATGCTGGAAGTAGGCTGACATTTAGTGTATCACCATGCCAGTATTGGCCGAACCGCTATGATCGGTCGGGCTGAGAGGTTTTAATATGACGACGTTCGGACGCAAAAGTTGGCTCAATGCCGGGCTGATCGCGCTGGTTCTGGTATCCCTCGCAGGGTGTGAAAACTATACCCCTGATGAAGATCCGCTCGCAGAAAAGCCCCAGCCTTCGTTTTTCGGTGACGGCGGCTTGGGCAATCTTTTCGGCAATGACGCCGGGCCGACCGGGGCTGTCATCGGCGTCAACAGCTATCTCTGGCGTGCGTCCTTAGAAACGATTTCTTTCATGCCGATCAGTACCGCCGACGCCTTTGGTGGTGTGATCATCACAGATTGGTACAGCCCTTCAGAATCGCCGCGTGAACGCTTCAAGCTGAACGTCTATATCCTCGGCCGCACGTTGCGCGCCGACGGCGTTAAAGTTGCTGTGTTCCGGCAACTTCGCGACCCGACGGGGCAATGGGCCGACGCCAACGTACCGACGGGAACGGGCACCAAGATCGAAGAGTCGATCCTGACGAAAGCGCGCATCCTTCGTCACCAGACGTTGACGACGCAAACCAACTAGCGGCTGGGCAAAGAACCCGGTCGCAGTTTCATCCTCCACGCCCGGGCGCGCGTCGCACCGGACATCAATTCGATAATAACGGAATAAATGAATGGCGCGTTACAACGTCAAGGAAACCGAAGCCAAGTGGCAGAACATTTGGGCGGAGCAGAAAAGCTTCGAGGTCGAGATCGATCACGACCGTCCGAAGTATTACGTGCTTGAGATGTTTCCCTATCCCTCCGGCCGCATTCACATGGGTCATGTCCGAAATTACACGCTCGGCGACCTGGTCGCACGGTTGCGCCGAGCACAAGGATTCAATGTTCTGCATCCCATGGGTTGGGATGCGTTTGGACTTCCCGCCGAGAACGCCGCCAAGGAAAACGGCGTACATCCGGCCAAATGGACACATCAGAATATCGATACCATGCGTGACCAGCTTGGCTCCATGGGGTTGTCGTATGATTGGCGGCGCGAAGTCGCGACGTGCGATCCTGAATACTATCAGTTCGAACAGAAGATGTTTCTGGACTTCCTTGAGGCCGGGCTCGTCTATCGCCGGGAATCCTGGGTCAACTGGGATCCGGTCGAGGAAACCGTGCTCGCCAACGAACAAGTCATCGACGGCAAGGGATGGCGTTCCGGCGCCGAGGTTGAGAAACGTAAGCTGGCGCAATGGTTCCTTAAAATCACCGCGTATGCTGATGATCTTTTGAGCGCACTCGACGGTTTGGACCGCTGGCCGGAACGCGTGCGCATTATGCAGCACAACTGGATTGGCCGCTCCGAAGGGGCGCACCTCGCGTTCACCATCGAGGGCCAAGACACGCCACTGGAAATCTACACGACACGCCCCGATACTATTTTCGGCGCTTCGTTCATGGCGATTTCCGCAAACCACCCTCTGGCCACGGCATGTGCCGAAAGCGATCCGAAACTTGCCGAGTTCATCGCTGCCTGCAATCGCATGGCGACATCGGAAGCAGCCATCGAAACCGCCGAGAAACAAGGTTACGACACCGGGCTACGCGCAAAGCATCCGGTGATCGAAGGTGCTACGCTGCCCGTCTATGTCGCCAACTTCGTGCTCATGGATTACGGCACTGGCGCGATCTTTGGTTGCCCAGGGCACGATCAGCGTGACTTGGATTTCGCCCGTAAGTACGGCCTGCCTGTAATTCCGGTCGTCTGTCCCGAAGACGTCGACCCGGTAACGTTCGAGATTGGCGATGAGGCCTATGTCGGTGACGGCAAAATCATTAACTCTGAATTCCTCAATGGTCTGGAAGTCGATGATGCCAAGGCCAAAGCCATTGATCATTTCGAAGGCCAGGGTGTCGGCAAGCGCCAGGTTAATTTCCGGCTGCGCGATTGGGGCGTGTCACGGCAACGTTATTGGGGCTGCCCGATCCCGATCATTCATTGTGCCGATTGCGGTATCGTCAACGTACCGAAAGAAGAACTGCCGGTGTTGCTGCCGGAGGATATCGACATAAACGTCGCCGGTAATCCGCTCGATCATCACCCGACATGGAAGAACGTTGACTGCCCGAAATGCGGCAAGCCCGCACGCCGCGAAACCGATACCTTCGATACGTTCTTTGAATCGTCATGGTATTTTGCACGGTTCTGCGACCCCAATCCCAAACAGGCGTTTTCACGCGAAGCCGCTGACTACTGGTTGCCCGTTGATCAATACATCGGCGGGATCGAGCATGCGGTCCTACACCTATTGTATTCTCGTTTCTTTACCCGCGCGCTGAAAGCAACAGGATATCTCGGTGTCGATGAACCGTTCGCGGGGCTACAAACCCAAGGCATGATCTGTCATGAAACCTTCAAGGGAGCCGACGGCAAATGGATGCTGCCGAGCGACGTGACGATCCATGACGACGGGAACATGACCGGACCGAACGGCAAGCCGGTCACACGCGGTCGCTCTGAGAAGATGAGCAAATCCAAAAAGAACGTTGTCGATCCAGAGCAGATCATCAAAACCTATGGTGCTGACACGGCGCGCTTGTTCATGCTTTCCGATAGCCCGCCCGACCGGGATCTCGACTGGACGGACGCCGGAATCGAAGGTGCTTGGCGCTACGTCAATCGTCTCTGGCGTCTGGTTGATGAGCCACCGTTCGAACGGGCGCTTTTGAGTACGGCACGACCGGAGAAGGTCGATGGTGCGGCCGCCGATCTGGAGCGATTGGTACACAAGACCGTCGCCGCCGTGACCGAAGACTTGGACCGGTTCCACTTCAACAAAGCCGTGGCTCGGATACGCGAGTTGAGCAATGCAACGGAAGGTTTGGCGCCGGATGCGGCTGGGGCCGCCTGGGCACTGCGATTTGCGTCCGAAACATTGGCCCTGCTTGTCGGGCCGATGATGCCGCACCTCGCCGAGGAGATGTGGCAGGCCTTGGGGCATAAGTCACTCGTTGCGGAGTCCGCGTGGCCCGAGGCCGATCAAAGTCTTCTGGTTGATGAAACAACTACTCTAGCTGTTCAAGTGAATGGCAAGATGCGCGGCACTATCGACGTCCCTGTTAATGCGGATGAAGACACAGTCAAAGAGATTGCTTTGGCGCTCGACAATGTTCAGGGCTTCATTGCCGGCAAGGAAATCCGTAAAGTGATCGTCGTGCCGAATAGGATCGTGAATGTCGTCGTATAAAACCGCTGCAGTTCTGTCTGTCGTCTTCGCGATTTCCGCGTGCGGGTTTCGGCCGCTATATGCGCCGCCGGCAGAAGATGCATCCGGCGAACGTGTCTATGCATTCGACGCGCTGAAGACCGTAGACGTCGGTCAGATACCCGATCGCAATGGGCAATATCTTCGGAACAAACTCGTCAGACTCCTGCACCCCGGTGGCCGTGCGCAAAAGATGGAGTATGTTCTTCAAATTTCATTCAGCGAAGGACGCACCGACTTGGATGTGCAACAGAGTGCCATCGCCACACGGGCGAACCTGACGGTTAAAGTTCGGTATGATCTTTTGTCGATAGACTCTGCCTCCACTATCGGTGGTGGCAATGTGTCGGCGACTGGCGGCTTCAACATTTTCGATTCCGAATTTCAGACGCTCATTGCGGAGCAAGGTGCACGTGAGCGAGCGCTGGAGTCAGCTGCGGAGCAAATCCGTATCCGGATTGCGACGCTCTTGAACCGTTCGCTTTCCGGGGAACCCCCACAGCCTTGAAACTCTCAGGCGCCAAGGTCGACGGTTTCTTAAAGCAGCCCCCTAAGAACATTCGGGCGATACTTTTTTTCGGCCCGGACGCCGGTATGGTGCGCGAGCGGGGCGCCGGGCTTTGCAAATTTTTCGCGATCCCTGACGATCCTTTCGGTTTGGAAGAATTCACAGGCGATGCGGTTCGTAAGGATCCGACTTTACTCGCCGATACATCACGCGCCATGTCATTGATGGGTGGGACCCCCGTGGTCCGCATCCGTGACGCGACGGACGCGCTGGCACCCATCGTTTCAGCTTGGCTTGACGAAGGGGGAGGCACACACCCCGTCATTTTCGAGGCAGGTGAATTGTCGCCACGGGCGAAGATCCGCACCTTGTTCGAATCTCGTGACGATGCTGCGGCCATCGGTTGCTATGCGGACGAAGGCCGGGATTTGCGGAGCACCGTTTCCAGCGCCTTATCGGATGCCGGCGTGCGTATCGACAATGACGCAATGACTTTGCTTCTGGATCGGCTGAGTGCCGACCGATTGGCGGTACGCCAAGAGATCGCAAAATTAATACTCTATGCCGGGGGCGAACAAGGTTCGTCGATTACCGTCAAGGACGTCGAAGGTTCGGTCGGCGACGGTGCTTCAATGTCGTTGGACGACATCGCCTTCGCAGTCGGCGATGGGAATATTGAGAAACTGGAGGCCGGCCTGGTCCGGGCGCAGGCGGAAGGAATCGATACCAATGCGATTTTGCGCGGCGTGTTGCGGCATTTCGTACGTTTGCATGAAGTCGTCGCGGAAGGGGCAGGTGGCGGTATCGATGCCGCCATCGGGAAATTGCGTCCGCCGGTGTTTTTTAAATTAAAATCCAGTTTTTCGGCCCAAGCCAGAAAATGGCGGCAACCCGAACTCGCCCGAGCACTTTCTTTGTTGATGGAGACCGATCGACAATCGAAGCAGACTCAACAAATCGAATGGGCGATCTGCGAACGTTCTTTGATGCAACTCGCGCAAGCGGCACGACGGATGCGTTAATCGTTTCGCAAAAGAAACGTTATTTCTTATTTTGTTGCCGTTTTTGGCCGGAGGCTGACGGATAGCTTCGGGGTCTCTTTGGCGGGTGTTTTCGCCTCGGCAGACTTTGGCGCGGTGTGAGCCGGACCGGTGTCTTCGTCGCTGCTTATATCTGGCGAAACATCACGCAATTTACCGATCAGGAAGTCGAGCTGATCCAATGAATCGTAGGAAAGACGAAGTGTCCCTCTCGGTCCACGGCCATCGATGCTAACTTTCAGGCCAAGCAAATTGCTGAGATCCCGCTCCAAGGCGATAGTATCAAC
Source organism: Rhodospirillales bacterium (assembly GCA_965216765.1). Taxonomy (GTDB): domain Bacteria; phylum Pseudomonadota; class Alphaproteobacteria; order Rhodospirillales; family Casp-alpha2; genus UBA4479. The sequence goes on along the minus strand of OZ244199.1, from coordinate 2,455,040 downwards.
ATCCTTGCTCGGCCGAGACTTAGTCTTAGATCCCGGTTTCGCACTGGATTGGCGGGCAAGCTCTTCGGCTTCGCGGACGCTGAGATTTTTCTCAATGATCAATCGCGCTTTATCATAAGCGCCTTCGACACCGATCAACGTACGGGCATGGCCGGCGCTGAGCGCCCCTTGCTCAATCAGTTTCCGAACTTTTGGATCAAGGGCGAGTAATCGCAATGTGTTGGCAACGTGGCTCCGGCTTTTGCCTACCAGAGATGCCAAATCTTCCTGCGTATAAGTAAATTCGTCGATAAGTCTTTGATATGCCTCAGCTTCTTCGATAGCGGAGAGGTCTTCGCGTTGTACGTTTTCAACGATGGCAACTTCGAGCGTCGTTTGATCATCGAATTCTTTGATGATGACCGGCACTTCATGCAGCTGTGCCAATTGCGCGGCGCGCCAGCGGCGTTCACCGGCGATGATTTCAAATGCAGCCGGATCTTCTGGATGACGGCGGACCAGCAAAGGCTGCAGCACGCCTTTCTCACGAATGGAGATCGAAAGAGCTTCGATCGCTTCCTGGTCAACAAAGTGCCTCGGCTGATAGCGGCCGGGATGCAGTAGTTCGACGGCTACGGGTTTCGCGCCGCGTGCCTTATCGAGTTTGGTATAATCGTCGGCGCTTTCGCCCAGCAGGGCAGAGAGACCTCGGCCCAATTTTTTTTTCTCAGCCATTAAACGCTCATCCGCCGTTCACGATGAATGACTTCGCCGGCGAGGCTCAAGTACGCCTGCGAGCCGGCACATTCCATGTCGTAGACAATCACGGGACGGCCATGGGATGGCGCCTCCGAAACCCGGACGTTACGCGGGATCACCGTGTCGTAGACCTTTTCGCCGAAAAAGGCGCGCACGTCGTCCGCGACGGCGCCCGACAGATTGTTCCGCCGGTCGAACATCGTCAGCACGATACCCTGAATATCCAGACCCGGGTTAAAGGTCGCTTTGACGCGCTCAATTGTTCGGACGAGAAGGGACACACCTTCCAGCGCGAAGAACTCACATTGCAGCGGCACCAAAACGGCTTGTGCGGCGACCAGTGCATTGATCGTCAGCAGACCGAGAGCCGGTGGGCAATCGATCAGTATGTAGTCGTAATCGGCAGACGCCAGCATCAGCGCTTCGCGTAAACAGAATTCGCGGCGAGGGAGATCGACGAGCTCTATCTCGGCACCGGACAGGTCAATCCCCGAGGGAACGATGTCGAGACCTGGGATACAGGTCTCCATGATCGCCTCATGCAGGGCGATTTCGCGGATCAGGACATGATAAGTGTTGCGCTCCCGCTCGTCCGTCGGAATTCCAAGACCCGTCGACGCATTGCCTTGCGGATCGAGATCGACAACAAGAACCCGTTGTTGAATAGCCGCCAATGCAGTCGCCAAATTGATCGCCGTCGTCGTCTTGCCGACGCCACCCTTCTGGTTTGCGATAGCAATGATACGGGTGCGTCGGGGTTGCAACAGGGTCTCAGCAGACATCTCTGGGCGCCAGATTTGAAAGGATCAGGACGGTAGCGGATGGTTCGGAAAGGCTCTTCTTCCGCTCTACATTCATTGTCCAATTTTTCGCCGCGAGCGTCAATTCTTGTTCGGCCTCCGAACCTTTTAAAAGTACCGCTTTTCCTTCTGGTTTGAGATGCCTGCTTACCCAGGGCAGAAGCTTCGGCAATGGCGCCAAGGCCCGTGCCGTCACGATATCCGCAGCGAGCGGCGGGACCTCTTCGATGCGGGCAGTCTTTACATCGACTTTTGTTCCGGTTTCGCGCGCGGCTTCACGGAGGAACGTCGCCTTACGTTGATCGCTTTCAACCAGCGTCACAGGCGCCCCGGTCAGAAGGGCAATGATCAACCCGGGAAGCCCGGCGCCACTTCCCAGGTCGGCAACCGTCTTCGTCGATCCGCAAATAGCGGCGATCTGTGCGCTGTCGAGGATATGCCGACGCCAAGGATCGGCTAGAGTTTTGGGGCCGACAAGATTAATAGCCTTTTGCCACTTGGTTAGAAGGCTCATATAGGTTTGGAGCCTGTTTATCGCCTCTGTTGGGAGACCGCCAAGCAGATTCGCGCATTCTTGCGGTGAGAGAGGGGCACTATCCGACATTACGCAATTGTTTCACGTGAAACGGACTAGGCCGATAAGCGCGTGTCGCGCTTACGGACATGTGCCAGAAGGGCTGTTATCGCCGCCGGAGTGACACCGGAAATGCGGGCTGCCTGACCGATTGTTTCTGGACGGACTTGCGAGAGTTTAGTCCGGACTTCCTTGGAAAGACTAGGGATTACGTCATAGTCGAGGTCGGCCGGAAGCGTCAGACCCTCGTCGCGTCGCATAGCTTGGATGTCGGCATCCTGACGCTGCAGGTAGGTGGCATAAATAGCTTCGACGGCCAACTGATTTCGAATCGTCTCCGAAATATCCCTAAGAGCCGGCCAGATGCGGATGAGATCGTCGAACGAGAATTGCGGGTAGGCCAATAGATCCATGCCCGTACGGCGTATGCCGTCACGGTTGATATCGAGACCATGCGCCGCGAGCTCGGTCGGTGACGCGGCGTCCGCCGTCAACAGGGCGCGGCCTGCCTCTAGTTCTTGCTTTTTGTCTGAAAATCTTTGGGCGCGTTTGGTCCCGACGATACCGATTTCAATACCTTTGTCCGTCAGCCGCAAGTCGGCGTTATCGGAACGGAGGTGCAGGCGGTATTCGGCACGCGATGTAAACATCCGATATGGCTCTTGGGTGCCTCGGGTCACCAGATCATCGATCATCACGCCAATATAAGCATCTGCCCGGTCAAGGACGAACGAGTCTTCGGACGCCGGCTGTGCAGCCCGGATCGCGGCATTAGCTCCGGCGATAAGACCCTGAGCCGCTGCTTCTTCGTAACCAGTTGTTCCATTGATCTGGCCCGCCAGGAACAGGCCTTTCACGGCTTGGGTTTCCAGACTGCGGGTGAGGGCGCGCGGGTCGATGTAATCGTACTCAATGGCATAACCCGGGCGGATCATGACCGCGTTCTCCAGACCCGGTATGGTCTTCAAGATTTCCAGCTGCACGGCTTTTGGCAGTGATGTCGAAATCCCGTTCGGATAGACCGTGGGATCGTCCAGTCCTTCCGGCTCCAGGAAAATCTGATGCCGTTCTTTGTCGGCGAACCGGACGACTTTGTCCTCGACGGACGGGCAATAGCGTGGACCGATACCTTCGATCTGGCCCGAATACATCGCCGACTGATGCAGATTTTCCTGAATCAGTTCATGCGTGGCTGGCGTCGTATAGGTGATGTGGCATTCGATCTGCGGCACCGTAATCCGATCCGTCAGATACGAGAAGGGAACAGGCGGGTCGTCCGCGGGCTGGGATTGTAATCCACCCCAAGCAATTGTCCGTCCATCCAAGCGGGGCGGGGTGCCGGTCTTGAGACGTCCAAGCGGAAACCCAAGGCGTTTGAAGGTATACGCTAATCCAATGGATGGTTTATCACCGACACGGCCAGCCGGAATTTTCTGATCACCCACGTGTATCAGGCCGCGCAGGAAAGTCCCCGTCGTGATGACGACCGCACCCGACGCCAGATCACGTCCTGACGCCGTGCGTACCCCCTTGAAGGTTTTACTGTCCGCCGAGAGGAGGAGATCCTCTACCGGGTCAGCCTCGATGGTAAGGTTTTCCGTCTCAGCAAGAAGCTCCTGTATCGCCTGGCGATACAGCGCCCGGTCGGCTTGTGCGCGGGGACCATGAACCGCAGGGCCTTTCGATTTGTTGAGCATCCGGAACTGTATCCCGGCGCGGTCGATCGCCCGGCCCATGATCCCGTCCAGGGCATCCACTTCGCGGACAAGTTGGCCCTTCGCCAACCCACCAATCGCCGGGTTGCAGGACATCTCGCCGATGGTATCGAGGCGATGTGTCAGCAGCAGTGTGCGCGCGCCCATGCGGGCCGACGCGGCAGCAGCTTCGGCGCCTGCGTGTCCACCGCCGACAACAATGACATCCCATGAATTCATGGCGCGGAACATAGGGCTGCACTCATTCCGAGTCAATTAATCCGGGCGCTTGTTTCACGTGAAACAAACACTTAACTCTTTCGCGCGTTTCACGTGAAACAATCATCTTCATTTCCCAATACAAAAGTCACTGAAAATCCGGTCCAAGATATCTTCGACGTCAATCCGTCCGGTTAGACGCCCAAGCGCTTCAGCCGCAAGCCGTAAATCTTCGGCCGCGAGTTCTTCATGCACCGTAGGACCGGCATCGACAATCCGCCGCAAGGCCGCTGCACATTCTTCCAGACCCCGGCGATGGCGGGCACGGGTGAGTGGAACGGTTTCACCGGACTGGGATTGCGTTAGGATACGTACGCGCTCCGTTATCGCCGTTATTAAATCGTCCATCCCTTGGCCCGTTTGAACCGAGATAAGATGGACTTGTCCAGAAGGCTCCTGGCCACCTGTGAGCAAATCGATCTTATTCATAACCAGTACATCGCCGGGGTTCACGCCATCGGGTAAGGATGTACCGGCCTCCACCAGGACAATACGAAGATCGGCGGTATCCGCCGCGGACCGTGCCCGCTTGACCCCCTCCAATTCGATTAGGTCTTCTGTCTCCCGCAGACCGGCCGTATCAATCACCGTCACCGCGTATCCCCCGAGGTCCAAGGGCACCTCGATGATATCCCGGGTCGTGCCTGCGATGTCCGAAACGATCGCCGCATCGCGGCGGGCAAGGGCATTCAGCAGGCTGGATTTCCCGACGTTCGGGGCGCCAGTCAGAGCGATCCGGACACCCCGGCGAATACGCTCCCCGACACCTTTGTCATCTAAATGAGCCGCGATCTCTTCAGCGACGGAAGCAATCTCCGCCAGGCTTCTAAGACGCAGATCTTCAGGGATGTCTTCCTCGGCAAAATCTATCTGCGCTTCCGCGAACGCCATAGCGCCGATCAAACGTGTCCGCCAGCCATCATAGCGTTCGGCCAGCGCCCCGCCCATTTGGGTCAAGGCTTGGCGCCTTTGTGCCGTCGTCTCGGCGTCTACCAAATCGGCGATAGCCTCCACGGCCGTTAGATCCAGTTTGCCGTTGAGAAAGGCCCGTCTTGAAAATTCACCGGGTTCCGCAACCCGGCACCCGAGACAGGTGAGACTCGTAAAGAGAGCATCCAATACCGCCGCGCCACCATGAACGTGGAATTCCACGACGTCCTCGCCGGTAAAGCTGGCAGGCGCGGCGAAATAAACTGCCATTCCGTCATCGATGGGAATAGGCGGACTCGATTCGGATTCGAAAAGAAATACGCGCCGTAGTTCACGAGGTGGGGGCAGGGATGTCATCCCAGCCGCCAAGGCCAGCAAAGCTCTTCCTGCGTCCGGGCCGGACACCCGCACAACGGCAACCCCAGCCTTTCCGGCACCACTGGCAAGCGCGAAGATCGTATCGGATTTATAGATCATTGCCCGCCATCAACCCCATTATATAGGGGAAGACCTAATATATGGTTATCAGCCGTCTTCAGGCCGCAACATAAGGCGTTCCACCCGGCGGCCATTCAAAAGATGTTCGTTTAGGACCTCGTCGATATCTTCCGCCGTCTCACACCGGTACCAGATACCTTCGGGATAGATCACCATCGTCGGCCCTAATTCGCAACGGTCGAGACAACCGGCCTGATTGATTCGGATTCGATCCAATCCGATTTCCTTGGCCCGCGCCTTCATATAATTCCGGAGTTGAACCGCTCCCCGGCGCGCGCACGATCCGCGTTCATGGCCTTCCGGCCGTTCGTTCATACATACGAATACATGCCGGTTATAGAATTGCGGGGGGTCGTTGACGGCGTCGTCCATAGGGTCCTAGTCCTTTTTATCTTCGTCATCATCGCTGGAAGCGGCGCCGGTCATCTGCGACCAGAACATGCGCTGCATCTGCTCCCAGCCCTGAATACCGGCAGGCAGCCAGGTTTTAAACATGGTATCGGGATCCATAGCCTGCAGGTTGGCCCGCATCCGTTCTTCGATTTCCTTCATCATGGATTCCTGCATGGGCCGCACATCCGGCAGTCCCATGAATGCACGCGCTTCCTCGGGTGTGCAGTCGATATCGATCTTGACCTTCATCCCGGCCCCTCCCATCGTTGCCGCTGGCTCCGCAGCATCGCACCAGTGGTAAATCCCTGCAAGCGGCCCCGCGGCGCAAGGAAAAGGGTTAGCCATTTTGGATGAAGATTTCGTTCACCTCGTCATGCCGTCGCCGCTCGGCGCGTTGACGCTTTTCGCAACCGGGGACGGCCTGACCGTCATCGAAACCGGCGCTGCGCCGACCACAGGAAAGGGCAACGCGGTCCTTCGCGAGGCGAAAAGGCAATTAGACGCCTACTTCGACGGTAAACGCACGTCCTTTGATCTGCCACTGGCTCCGGGCGGCACACCGCGCCAAAAAGAGATATGGGCCGCGATGTGTAAAATCCCTTATGGCGAGACCCGCACCTATGGCGACATCGCCAAACAGATCGGCAGCGCGGCCCGTGCCGTCGGCACCGCCTGTGCTCGCAATACTTTACCGATCGTCGTGCCATGCCATCGAGTTCTGGGTGCCGACAGGAAACTCGGTTTTTATTCTTTTGCTGACGGGCCGGAGACAAAACAGCGTCTGCTTAACCTCGAAGGGTTTTCGCTATAACGAGGTCCTTGCCGCCCGTATCCATCGGCACAATATCAGTCAAAGCCACACGCACCTAAAGGGAGGGAAAAGAACATGACAAAAGCCATCGTCATCCACGAACCGGGTGGTCCGGAAAATCTGAAGTGGGAAGACATCGACGTCGGTGAACCCGGCCCGGGTCAGGTCCGCGTCAAGCAGACCACGGCGGGCCTAAACTACATCGACGTCTACTTCCGCACCGGCCTCTATCCGTTTCCGATGCCGGGCATCATTGGCATGGAAGGCGCCGGCGTTGTTGAAGCCGTGGGCGAGGGAGTCACAGAGTTCTCCGTCGGCGACCGCGTCACTTATGGCGGCCAGCCGGGTTCGTATGCCGAAGCACGTGTCATGCCGACCCTAAAAGTCGTCAAACTGCCGGACGAGATCGACGATGCAACGGCCTCGGCAATGATGCTGAAAGGCCTGACCGCGCACTATCTGATTTTCCGAACCTACGCCGTGCAACCGGGCGACACCATCCTGGTCTATGCCGCTGCTGGCGGTGTTGGTCTTATCCTCTGTCAATGGGCCAAGGCCTTGGGAGCAACCGTCATCGGCTGCGTCGGCTCCGAGGAGAAAGCCGAGCTGGTGAAAGCCAATGGCTGCGATTATCCGGTCCTGTATCAAGAGGAAGATGTTGTTGCCCGGGTCAAGGAAATCACCGACGGGAAGGGCGTGCCAGTAGTCTACGACAGCATCGGCAAGGCAACGTTCATGTCGTCGCTGGACTGCCTGCGGCCATTCGGCACCATGGTCACCTACGGTAACGCGTCGGGCAAAGTCGATCCCATCGACGTCAACATCCTAGCGCCGAAAGGCTCGCTCTATGTAACACGGCCGACAGTCGGCACACACACGGCAACGCGCGAGTTAGTCACCGAAGCGACAGACCGTATCTTCGAGGCATTGATCTCCGGTAAGGTCAAAGCGCACGTCAATCAGACTTATGAGCTGAAGGATGCCGCCAAAGCGCACACCGCACTGGAAGCTCGTGAGACGACGGGCTCTACCATCTTTACGATGTAAACACGGTTTTTAGGCGACGGTCTCAAACTCGAGGCCGTCGCCAATCGCTCTCTTACAAAAGAAACAAGTATCCAGCCCGCACACGCGGTTCGTTGCCGGCAGCTATATCCGCAAGGAACTTATTGGTTCATTGAATCGAAGAAGTCGTTGTTGTTCTTCGAATGCTTGATCTTGTCGAGCAGGAATTCCATGCCGTCGGTGACACCCATCGGCATAAGGATCCGGCGCAGTACCCACATCTTCGAGAGTGTGCCCTTGTCGACCAGCAGTTCTTCTTTCCGGGTACCGGACTTGGTGATGTCAATGGTCGGCCAAGTCCGTTTGTCGGAGAGTTTACGGTCGAGAATGATTTCCGAGTTACCGGTACCCTTAAATTCTTCGAAGATAACTTCGTCCATCCGCGAGCCGGTATCGATCAGGGCCGTGGCAATGATCGTCAGCGAGCCACCTTCCTCGATGTTACGTGCGGCACCGAAGAAACGTTTCGGGCGCTGTAGCGCGTTGGCGTCGACACCACCGGTCAGAACTTTCCCCGACGACGGCACAACGGTGTTGTAGGCGCGCGCCAAGCGGGTGATGGAGTCCAAAAGAATAACCACATCGCGTTTGTGCTCGACGAGGCGCTTGGCCTTTTCGATCACCATCTCGGTCACCTGGACGTGACGAGTCGCGGGTTCGTCGAAGGTCGATGAGATAACCTCGCCCTTCACCGTCCGCGCCATGTCCGTGACTTCTTCCGGTCGTTCATCGATCAGCAGAACGATCAAATAACATTCCGGATGATTACGCGCGATCGAGTTCGCCATGTTCTGCAGCATCACGGTTTTACCGGTGCGCGGCGGCGCCACGATCAATCCACGCTGACCTTTACCCAAGGGGCTAACGAGGTCGAGAACTCGGTGCGTCGGATCTTTGATTTCCGGATCGTCGATTTCCATACCGAGGCGTTCTTCGGGATACAGCGGCGTTAGGTTATCGAAATTGATCCGGTGACGGACGTCACCCGGGTCCGCGAAGTTCACAGCATTAATTTTCAGCAGCGCGAAATAGCGTTCGCCGTCTTTGGGCGCGCGGATTTCACCTTCGACCGTATCTCCCGTCCGAAGCGAAAAACGTCTTATCTGGCTCGGGCTGACATAAATATCATCTGGCCCCGGTAGATAGTTCGCTTCCGGGCTACGTAGGAAACCGAAGCCGTCTTGTAGAACTTCCAACACACCATCGCCAAAAATCGCGATGTCGTCTTCCGCCAGTTGTTTCAGGATGGCGAACATCATGTCCTGTTTGCGGAGCGAGCTTGCATTCTCGATCTGCAGTTCTTCCGCATAGGCCAAAAGATCGGCTGGCGATTTTTCTTTGAGTTCTTTGAGGTTCATGGCTCAAGCTTTGATTGATTTTCAATTGGGAAGTAATACGCCGGTGATGCCGTCGAAGTTCGGCGGGGCGCTTTTATTGCCGGTCAGTGCGGCGTCCGTTTCACTGGATTTCGGACCGGGTCGGTCTTGATTTGCAAACCGTTACGCGAACCGGCCTCATCTGTCAAATGGCTTTTTGGTGTCATGCAAATCATAAAGGTTCAAAACGGCTCCACAACCGCCATGATAACAATAATGATCATCAGTAACGTCGGAACTTCATTAGCGATACGATAGAACTTGTGCGAGCGAGTATTCCGGTCTGCCTCGAAATCCTTACGCCAACGCGCCATGAACATGTGCATGACGATCATACCGGCCGCACAGGTCAATTTGACATGCATCCAGGCGCCGACGATACCGATATCAATTAGCATCCAAAGACCCAATACCACCGAAACGAACATCGCCGGGTTCATGATTGCCCGCATGAGCCGGCGCTCCATGACCTTGAGCGTTTCCGATAACTCAGAGCCCGGTTCGGCGCTGCAGTGATAAACGAATAGGCGTGGCAAATAGAGCATACCCGCCATCCACGACAAAACCGCGATGATATGAAGTGCCTTCACCCAGGTATAAATATCACCGGCCATCGTTTTTCCTTAATCTGCCCAGGCACACTTACCACAGTGCATCGGACAAATCCGACCGTCGCCACCTGATATACGCGCGTCCGTACTATTTACTGCACGACGCACCAGTGACGCCAAGGCACCGACAAAATCCGGATGAACAGCGACCGCCGGCACGCGCTCGTATAACGGAACGCCTTTCTCTTTCGCGAGTTCACCGTACTCGATATCCAGTTCTACCAACGTCTCAGAGTGTTCGGAAACAAAAGCGATCGGCACGACAATAAGGGCTTTTTTGTCAGCACCTGCTCGGGCGATCTCATCTTCCGTAGATGGACCGATCCACTCCAATGGGCCAACTCGGCTTTGATAACAAACGAGCCAATCCAAATCATTGATCCCAATCGCATCGACGACGGCTTTCGACGTCATTTCGACCTGCCATTGATATGGATCGCCACCGTCGATCACTTTCTTCGGTAAGCCATGAGCCGAGAACAGCACACGCGGCGCATGAGCCTCCGTTCGATGAATGGTCTCTTTGATCAACGATACCTGCGACGAAACCCAGCCATCCACTTCGGGATAACAACAAATTTCTGTCGTCGGTACCTGGTTCAATTCAACCGCTTTGGCGGCACGTTTCCAATCTTTCAAAGATGAACCTGACGTCGTTGATGAATACTGCGGATAAAGTGGAAGCAGCACGATCTTGTCAGGTTCGAATGACTTCACCGCTTGCGCCGTCTCATCACTCATGGGGTGCCAATATCGCATACAGACGAATGCTTGGACTTCGCCCAGATCATCACACGCCGTTTCCAATGCTCGCGCCTGGTCTTCCGTCAACGGTAACAACGGCGACCGACCACCGATTTCTGCATAGATATCTCGTGCGATTGGCGCACGGCGTTTTGAAATTAACTTAGCCAAAAGCCAGCGAATAAGTCCTGGTGCACCAATGATCGCCGGATCGTTAAAAAGATTGAAAAGAAAAGGTTCGACTGCCTCGGGACTATCCGGACCGCCAAGATTGAACAGGACGACAGCCGTTCGCATCAGTCTGCAGCCTCTCTGATCCGCCGGATAGTGTGACCAACATTCTCGGGTGGTGTTTGCGGTACGATCCCATGACCGAGATTAAAGATAAATCTCCGCCCCTTGGTTTCGTTCAATATCGTATCGATACCTTGATCCAAGGCTTCACCGCCAACGACCAACAAACGGTTGTCGAGATTTCCTTGCAAAACGCATTCATTTGGTAGGTTAGAGACAGCCCACGAAAGCGGCACGGAGTGATCGAGCGAAACGCCATCGACACCTGTCTCCGCAACATACTCTGGTATCATGACACCCCCATTTCGTGGAAAACCGATAATCGGAACACCCGGCGCGCCCCGTCTCACAGCTTCTACGATGCGTCGGGTCGGTTCGATCACTAGCTCACGGAAATGCCGATGTGACAACACGCCAGACCAGCTATCAAACAACATCAACGTTTCGGCGCCGGCTTTCGCCTGGGCAATCAGATACGCTGATGTCGCCTCAACCAGGATATCCATCAAGCGTTGAAATTCTACCGGTGAACGATACGCCCAGTCGCGCGCGCGTTCACCCTCGGTGCGTCCCCTTCCCTCAACCATGTAAATAGCGATCGTCCACGGCGCACCGGCGAACCCAATAAGCGCCGTTGACTGAGGTATCGCTTTCGAAAGATTTGCGACCGTCCGCAAAACAGGTGCCAGATAATCGACGACACCGGACACCTCCAAAGCTTTCAAGCCCTCAGCATCGCGGATCGGATCTAGAACAGGACCCTCACCTTCCTGGAAAGCCACTTTTTGACCAAGCGCATCCGGAATGACCAGAATGTCCGCAAACAGGATAGCCGCATCAAAGTCATAACGCCGCAGCGGCTGAAGGGTAACTTCGGTCGCGGCATCCGGCGAATAACAGAATTCTAAAAACGAACTGACGCCGCTTCTTAACTCGCGATATTCAGGCAGATACCTTCCTGCCTGGCGCATCATCCAAATCGGTGGCGGAGAAATACTTTCTCCCTCGAACACTCTTAGAAAAGGCTTTGTCACCCGATGTTCCTTTTTACCCTTGTCCGCTCCGTAGATCGGTCAGAGGCTCTTTATATAACTATATAATATTAAGAATATTGTTGTTGTAGTAGGTCCATAGAATGCTGGGGATTATCCTTCATCCACAGGATGTTCAAGCCTGCAAAAAGATGAATTAGATCTTGTCCCGTTCATAATTTCGACATGAAAACATAAAAAGCGCCAATGATTCCAAGGACCTTCAAGCGTTTCCTAAAATTAATAGAAAACCCCGGATTTCAGCCGTTTTCAGGTTATCCATAGGCTAAGGATGTTCAGCGGCAGATTTACACAGGGGTATAACGTGTGTAAGCAGAAGCCGGTTGTTGGGGGTTAAACGGCCAAAACGCGAATATGAAAGTTATCCACATATTCATCCCCTGCCCTTTCCAGGGGGTTATAAACGAATGTTTATGTAGGAAAGAGTTTAAATCGTGCAGGATTTTCATCTTCATTTGGTGTCTGACTCGACCGGTGAGACGGTAACGCTCCTGGCTCGTGCCTGTCTTGTACAATTTGATGATATTCAGGTTCGTGAACATTTATGGCCGATGGTTCGTAACGTCGATCAGGTGAAGGATATCGTTGCGCAAATTCAGGAACGTCCCGGGTTCGTTATGTGCACGCTGGTAAACAACGACGTTCGTGTCGCGCTCGAGGAAGCGTGCCGGCAGATGCATATTCCGTGTGTTCCTGTTTTGGATCCTGTTGTTGGTGCTCTTGGCGCATATCTGAATGCAGAAAGCCACGCCCGGCCTGGTCGCCAGCATGCGATGGATGCCGACTATTTCGCACGGATCGAAGCCATGCATTTCGCGCTCAGCCACGATGACGGTCAAGTGCAGTCTGGTCTTTCCGAGGCTGAGGTCATATTGGTCGGCGTCTCGCGGACATCTAAAACACCGACGTGTGTCTATCTCGCAAACAGAGGGGTTAAAGCAGCAAATATTCCAATCGTGCCGGGTTGCCCGTTGCCGGATGAGTTATTTACTAATGAAATTCCTCTGATCGTCGGTCTGACAAATGATCCGAAGCGTCTTTTGGAGATTAGGCGTCAGCGTTTGAAGTTCTTGGACCAAGATGGAGACACGGACTACGTGGATGAAGAAGCCGTCAAAGATGAAGTGAATAATGCTCGGCGCCTGTTCACCCAATACGGTTGGCCGGTCATCAATGTATCCCGTCGATCCATCGAAGAAACAGCGGCAACAATTCTACAACTTTTGGCAAGACGGAATGGTGGCGAAGCGACGTCATCGTGACGGCTATATCTCCCCTTATTCTTGCATCGGCGAGTGTTTCCAGGCGGGATGTACTTGCAGCAGCGTGTGTTACCTTCGAAATCGTCCCCTCTTCCGTCGACGAAGCGATATTAAAAAGACAATTCACTGGGAACGATCCTGGCGAACTTGCTCTACTGTTGGCATCAGCAAAGGCAAAGAATGTTGGCGTCCGTTTTCCCAACCGCTTGGTACTCGGTTGTGATCAAGTTCTCGTTCTCGGGAAGGAAGTTTTTGATAAACCGGCAGATTTATCGGAAGCGAAGAGTCATTTAAAAAAATTGTCCGGTCAGACGCATCAGTTACTGTCCGCGGCGGTTCTTATCGAGAACAACGAAATAAGATGGCAGACGGTGGAAACTGCGTCTCTCACCATCCGCGACCTTTCCGACACATATATAGCGAGTTACCTCGAACATGAAGGTGATGCCGTATTAACGTCGGTTGGTGCATATCTGCTTGAAGGCCGGGGCGTTCAATTGTTCTCGGCAATAGAAGGGGATCACTTTACCATACGCGGATTGCCGCTACTGCCGTTGTTGGCGGAATTGCGCGCGCTCGGATATTTGCAGACGTAAGCAGGAGACAATGAAAGGTATTTCTGGAGCAGCTAAACTTGCCGGTGTTATGGGATGGCCGATAACGCACTCCCTCTCGCCCGCGCTGCACGGGTATTGGCTGGATAGTCTCAACATCGATGGTGCTTATGTGCCTTTAGGCATTGAGCCGGCAAACCTCGAGGTCGCCGTTCGCGCATTGCCGAAGCTTGGCTTTTCTGGCGCCAATGTCACGGTTCCCCACAAAGAAGCTGTTCGTGCGTTCATCGATCAAGAGTCTGAAACGGCAAAGCGGATCGGCGCCGTGAATACTTTAATATGTAACGAAGATGGAACAATCACCGGCGACAACACCGATGCTTTCGGTTTTATCTCTCATTTATATGATGCGGCCCCGTCTTGGTCTCCATTATTGGGACCGGCCGTCGTGCTAGGTGCCGGAGGTGCCGCGCGTGCTATCATCGATGCACTTCAGCAAGCAGGTGTCGCGAATATTCTTGTCTCGAACCGGACACAGGAAAAAGCAGAAGCCCTTGTTGAACACTTTGGCATTGGCGTTCGCGTCGTGCCATGGGCCGAACGCTCCGACGCTTTGTCCAATGCAAAGCTTCTCGTGAACACAACGACATTAGGGATGACCGGCAAGCCCCCATTGGAAATTTCCCTGCAAGGATTAGATACCGATGCCGTTGTCTATGACATTGTCTATGCCCCTTTGCAGACAGAGCTCTTAAAAGCTGCTTCGGATCGTGACCTCGTCGCGGTTGATGGATTGGGCATGCTCCTGCATCAAGCGCGACCGGGCTTCGCCGCGTGGTTCGGCGTCATGCCTGATGTTACCGAAGCGCTCCGCGCACACGTATTGGACGTTTTGCGGTCGCGGAGATGATCATCCTTGGCCTGACAGGCTCGATCGGCATGGGCAAGACGGTTGCCGCTGGTGATTTCCGCCGCCTTGGCGTGCCGGTGCATGACTCAGATAGCGTCGTGCACCGGTTTCTCGGCAAAGGTGGCGCTGCCGTCCAAGCTGTTGGAGAAGTGTTTCCCGGTGTCGTCACCGAAAACTCTGTCGATCGAACGGCGCTGGGAAAGGTTGTCTTCGGCAATACACAGGCGTTGCGAAAGCTGGAAGCCATTCTTCACCCAATGGTTCACGCGGAAAAAGATCATTTTCTAAGGCGAATGGCGAGGCGCCGTGTCCCACTTGTCGTTCTCGATATTCCACTTCTTTTTGAAACGGGTGGCCAGACAACCTGCGACGCGATTGCCGTTGTCTCGGCGCCATTGCGGATTCAACGCCAGCGGGTCCTGGCCAGGCCGGGGATGACAGCCGAACGGTTTGAAGCCGTTCTGAACTACCAAATGTCGGATCAATTGAAGCGTGATAAGGCAGATTTTGTAATTCAAACGGGGATTGGCCGACAACACAGCTTGCGCCAGATCAAGGCAATCGTCAAAATAGTCACTACATGGAAAGGCCGGAAATGGCCTCCATTTGCGGCTTGGAGCTGACAGGTCATGCGCGAAATCTCATTCGATACCGAAACGACCGGCCTCGATCCGAAATCCGGCCACAAAATCGTCGAAATAGGCTGTGTCGAACTGATCAACCACCTCCCGACAGGCAACGTCTTCCATAAATACATAAATCCTGAACGTGACATGCCGGTCGAGGCGTTCCGCGTTCATGGTCTCAGCGAGGAATTCTTAAGCGACAAACCGCTGTTCGCGGATATAGCGGATGAGTTTTTAGATTTCGTTGGTGACGCTCAACTCGTCATTCATAACGCGGCTTTTGATATGGGCTTCATCAATGCCGAATTGGCCGCTATTGGGCGGGACATAATACCGATGGACCGTGCTATCGACACGGTCCGAATGGCGCGCCGGAAGTTTCCGGGGGCACAAGCGTCGCTGAACGCGCTTTGTATCCGGTTCGGTATAGATCTCTCCGCCCGCGATTTGCATGGCGCACTTTTGGATGCTCAGTTGTTGGCTGCTGTTTATCTCGAATTGCGAGGTGGCCGCCAACACGACATGGGCCTTGCGGCCGAGTTGGCAGCTCAGTCCAACAACGTCGAAGTGGCCGAGGAGGCACCTACGGAATCCGGGCGCCGGGCGCCGCGCTCACACGCCGCCAGCGCCGAAGAACTGGCGCGCCACGAAGAATTTATTCAAAAGCTGAACGAGCCGATTTGGCTCCGCGCCTAAAGAGCGTTAGGCGTTGGCGTTCTGCTTCGCCGCCTCCAGCTGATTCTGGTACATACTGACGAAATCGACTTGGCCGAGCATGACCGGGGGGAAGCCGCCGTCGCGTGTTACATCCGCAATGATGTTGCGGGCAAACGGGAATAACAGACGCGGGCATTCGATCAGGAGAACCGCCTGACGATGTTCTTCCGGAATGTTAAGTGTGAAGAGACCCGCATAAAGCAGTTCGAGAATGAAACCGGTCTCCTCGCCAACTTTACAATTGGCGGTGACGCTCAATTCCACTTCGTACATATTTTCTGCAGCAGGCCGGGCATTGACTTCGAAATTGATGTTGATGTCCGGCTGATGGGACTGCATGTCGACAAAAACTTGGGGTGCCGCAGGGACTTCGAAAGAAAGGTCTTTCGTGTACTGGGCGTTGACGACAATGGCGCTGCCGGCTTGTTCGGCATCGACGGGAGGCGTTTGCTCTTCGGCCATAGAAATCTCCTGTGGAATCTGCCGGTTCTGGTATCACGTCTTCACGTGACCGACAACCTGCTGGGTCAGCTTCTATCAGTGCGGTCGTTCGGGATCTGCTTGTCGGCGGAACCGCCCTCGCCGGGCGTCACATCGGTAAAGTCGCCATCGATGATCGGGCCGCTGCCGTTGGGCTGTGTCGGGCCGCTGGAATGACAGGTGCGTGTATGGGTGTAGCGTACTTCCGCGTTCGCTAAGACCCGGGCGGCAACCACGCTGGCGAGGTAGTGGCGGACCGGCGGTACGAAAAGCAAGAACCCGACTGCATCGGTGACGAAGCCCGGCGTCAGCAACAATGCACCGGCGACGACCAAGCAGACACCGTCAAACATTTCCTTCACCGGTACTCGGTTCGCTTCCAGGTTTTCGCGGATCCGGAACAGGATCGAAATACCTTCTCGCCGAAGCAACCACGTGCCCAGGACGGCTGTCAGGATGACGATACCGATCGTATTCCAAAGCCCGATTTCGCCGCCAACTTGCACGAAGACTGCGATTTCGATGATCGGGACGGCTAAAAACAGCAGAAATATGAGGAAAGCCATATGGTTGCCTTGTTCCGACGAGGCTACGGGCCTATTTAATACCCGGTGTACGAAGGTTGTTACCACTTCGCTGGACGCGGCGCGAACAAGCCGATACGCTTATGTGGTCGCAGCCGAACGGACCCGGACAAGAGATAACCGGATTTGCTGAAAAAACAACAGGCGCGACCGTAAGGGTCAAGGACATCATGGGCGGCGACTTCCAATTTTTCGATATCATTATCCTGGCGATGATTGCTGGTTTCCTCGTACTCCGGCTGCGCCGAGTGCTCGGCCGCCGCGATGGTCATGAGGGTGGATACCCGGATCCGTTTAAGGAAAACGAGAAGAACAAGTCCGCCCGAGATAATGACGACAATGTCGTGCGCTTGCCGGATCGCAGTGATGACTTTGATGAGTCGCTCGATGAGGCATCCGTGGATGTGAACGATCCTGTCGCCGCCGGACTGACGCAAATCAAGGTCGCCGATCCGTCGTTCCATCCCGCTGAATTTGCCGAAGGGGCGAAGGCCGCTTTCGAAATGGTGTTGAACGGCTTTGCCGCCGGCGACCGCAAAACGTTGCGCGGTCTCTTGAGCCCTGATGTTTTCGCCAACTTCGATGAGGCGATTTCCGAGCGTGAACGTGCCGGTGAAGTTCTTGAAGATACCTTGGTGGGTATCCGCAGCGCCACCATCGTCGAAGCGGCGATGGATGGACGTAATGCGCTCGTCACAGTGAAGTTCGTTTCGGAACAGATCAGTGCGCTGCGCGATGCCGACGGCAATATTGTCGACGGCAATCCGAACGAAGTCATCGACGTTACCGATATCTGGACTTTCTCCCGCGATACACGGTCCAGTGATCCAAACTGGACGCTGGTCGGCACGGACAGCAGTAACTGAGCCTCGGGTCGACAATATGACCGGCAAGGCACCACTCTTATCCGTCTTGTTGGCTTTGTTGGTCGCAGCCTGCGGTCAAGTCGGCGTGCCGGCAACGGACGGTGAACCTTCGGATCAGCAACCTCACCTGACGCTGCTCGAGACCGAATTCGCCGACGTACCGGGTTGGAACGGTGAAAACTTTGCCGATGTGCTGCCAGCCTTTTTGCGGTCCTGCCAACAGATCATCAAGCGAGACGGCAATGCGCCGTTCGGGATCGATGATCGGATGGGAACCATTGGAGATTGGCAGGCAATCTGTGCGGATGCGGCTAAGATTCGGGCCGGCAATAAGATCGAAGCGAAGTATTTTTTCGAAAGCCGCTTTGTCCCTTATTTGGCCAGAAATGGTGGCGACAGCACCGGATTGTTCACCGGATATTACGAGCCCGAACTTGAGGGCCGCTGGAGCGCCGAAGGGCCTTTCCAGGTACCGATTTATTCTCGTCCGAAAGATATCGTTTCCATCGATCTTGGTGATTTTCGCCGGGAACTGGAGGGCACTCAGCTCGCCGGTCGTGTCGATGGCGAAAAAATGGTCCCCTATTTCTCGCGCGCTGAGATCAACGCCGGCGCGTTAAAGGGGCGCGAATTAGAGATCATGTGGGTCGCCGACCCGGTCGAAGCCTTTTTCTTACATATTCAAGGTTCTGGTCGAGTCCGTTTCGCCGACGGCTCTTACGTGCGTATCGGTTATGCCGGACGGAACGGCCATCGCTACACCTCGATTGGACGCGAACTGGTGGCTATGGGGGCGATGCGCCTTGAAGACGTTACCGCGCCGGCCATTAGACGGTGGCTAAATACCTACCCTGTGCGTGGCGCGGAACTGATGAACCGCAACGAATCTTACGTCTTTTTCAGGGTCATCGAAGGCGAAGGCCCGATTGGGGCGCAGAACATCCCGTTGACACCGGCACGTAGCCTCGCGGTCGACCGGACGTTCATTACGCTCGGCACGCCGATCTGGCTGGACACCACCGACCCCACGGCAAAAGACGCGTTGATCCAACGTATGATGATTGCGCAAGACACGGGTAGCGCTATCAAAGGCCCAGTTCGCGGTGATGTCTTCTGGGGCTTTGGCGAAATGGCGGCATTGCGCGCCGGGCTGATGAAGCAAAGTGGAAACTATTACCTCTTGCTGCCGCGTGCATCTAAACGGCCCGTATCATGACGTCCGGCGTCTCTCGTACTTAACGAATTTCTTATTTCGGCCACGACTTTGTTGCCCATCCATGTGCGGCTTGGTTTTCACCGGGTATCCCAGGGGTACTTCGAGCGCTGTTATGAGCCGTGTACGGCAGACACCCTTACGAAGAAAATCCTATGGGGGTTAGATCGGCATGCTGACGGGTGAAAACTGTTGACCAGCGGATGAACACTCTCGCCTCTTGCCTATCGGCGCGAGCCGTCACATTCTCAGGGGATGGGAGTGGGATCTAATCCAACGGTCGGATTGTTCGCGACGTGCCTCGTCGATCTGATGCGGCCGGTCGTCGGCTTCGCCGCCGTGAAGCTGCTTGAGGACGCGGGTTGCACGGTCGCGGTACCCGAGGCCCAGACCTGTTGTGGGCAGCCGGCTTTTAATTCCGGCGACACGGAAGATACCGCGGATATCGCCAAACAGGTTATCGCCACGTTCGAGTCTTATGACTACGTTGTCGTACCGTCAGGTTCGTGTGGCGGCATGATCTCACATCACTACCCGAGCCTTTTCGACAATGACCCGGACTGGGGCCCGCGGGCTAAGGCGCTGGCGGCAAAGACCCATGAATTGCTGTCATTTTTGGCCGATATCATGAAGGTCGAAGCGACCGGCGCATCTTTTAACGGCAAGGTGACGTACCACGATTCCTGCTCTGGGCTTCGGGAGCTCGGCATCAAGGAGCAACCGAGGAGGCTGCTCGGCTGCGTGGCGGGACTTGAGATCAGCGAAGGCGCAGAGACAGAAACCTGCTGCGGCTTCGGCGGCCTGTTCTGCGTCAAGTATCCGGACATCTCCGAAAAGATGGTCGACGCCAAGATAGACGACATTCTGGCGACGGGGGCCGATACGGTGCTGGCCGGTGATCTTGGGTGTTTGATGAATATTGCCGGGAGGCTGCAGCGCCGGGGTCTGCCCGTTCGCGCCCGGCACACGGCAGAGGTTCTCGCGGATATGACATCGTCGCCGGCGATCGGCGAGCCGGCGCTAGACGGGTAGCGGCGCTGCCATGCAACCGACATCCTTCAATTTCAAACAAAACGCCAAAGGTGCTCTTGCGGACGACAAATTGCAGAACGCGCTGGCGAAGCTGGCCGTTGGCTTTCCGGTCAAACGCGCCGAGGCCGCCGCGCGCCTGCCGGAATTCGAAGTCCTTCGCGATCAGGCGCGCGATATTAAGACACATGTCCTGGAAAACCTCGATAGCTACCTCGAGATTTATGAGCAGAAAGTCATCGATAGCGGCGGTCATGTGCATTGGTGCGTCACAGCAGAGGACGCGCGCGAGAAGATCCTCGAGATTTGCCGTGCCACGAACGCGAAAACAGCAACTAAGAGCAAATCAATGATCACAGAGGAAATTGCCCTCAACGATCATTTGATAGCCAATGGGATCGATGCGGTCGAAACAGATCTCGGCGAATACATCATTCAGCTTAGGAAGGAGCCGCCGAGCCACATCATTGCGCCGGCGATCCATCTGTCCCAAGACCAGGTCGCGGATACGTTTCGGGACGTTCATACGGATTTGCAGAGCGACCGTCCGCTTCTTGAGCCGCGTGAGCTTTTAGAAGAGGCTCGCGCCAAGCTTCGCGAAAAATTTCTGACGGCCGACGTCGGCATCACCGGCGCTAATATGCTGATTGCTGAGACCGGGACGAACGTTTTGGTGACGAACGAAGGCAACGCCGACCTCACGAATAATCTGCCGCGCGTGCATATCGTTGTCGCCAGTCTTGAGAAGATCGTGCCGACACTTGAAGACGCCACGACGATCTTGCGGGTGCTGGCGCGCTCGGCGACGGGACAGGATATCTCGGTCTATACGACGTTCTGCACCGGGCCCAGGCGGAAGGATGACCTCGACGGACCCGAAGAATATCACGTCATTTTACTGGATAATGGCCGCACAGACATGATCGGCAGCGAGTTTCACGAGATGCTGCGCTGTATTCGGTGTGGATCTTGCCTGAATCACTGCCCGATTTATAAATCCGTCGGTGGTCATGCGTATGGATGGGTGTATTCCGGGCCTATGGGTGCGGTTCTGATTCCAAATTTGATCGGCATGGACGAGGCACAGCATTTGCCGAATGCTTCCACGTTGTGTGGAAAGTGTGAAACCGTTTGCCCGATGCGTATTCCATTGCCGAAGATGCTACGGAAGTGGCGTGAACGTCAGTATAGGCAGGGGTTGGGAAGCGCCCGGGCCCGGCTTACACTTCGCCTTTGGGCATGGATGGCGAAGCGCCCAGCCCTCTATCGGGGGCTGTTGAGGGCGGGCATAGCTGTTTTGTCGCAATTTGCGTGGCGCGGGCGGTTCCATTGGTTGCCACTGGCGTCGGGCTGGACATCCAAGAGGGACCTCGCCGCCCCGGTGGGCGACACGTTTATTTCGCAATTCCATAAAGGCGCGCGTGGCGATAAGAGTGGCGCCATGCTTCGAAGGCTTGGGTCGAAATGACGGCACGGGACCACATCTTAAGCAAAATTAAGCACAACTTAGATCGCTCGCGTGATCTTGAGTCGAAAAGCGCTGCAGAAGAGCGCATAGAAGCACATCAGACTAATCTTATCCCGGCGCGCGGACAGATTTCACGCGATCAATTGATTGATCTTTTTTGCGCGGAAGCAACTAGGGTCAACGCGACGATCCAACGAACAAATCTTTTCGACAACGTACCAGACGCCGTTAGTGCCTATTTACGCGAACATCAGCTACCGGCAACCATCAAGATTGCGCCGCATCACCGCCTCAGGGATCTCGATTGGCAACAAAAAACATCGCTTATGGTCGCGGATGGGCGCGCTGATGGAGATGACCCGGTTTCCGTATCGCTGGCGCTAGGTGGTGTGGCTGAAACCGGCACGCTTGTCATGGCGTCAGGCCCGGACACACCGACCTCTCTAAATTTTCTGCCCCTCGATCACATCATCGTCGTGGATGCGGATGACATTGCGGGAGACTACGAAGCGGTCTGGGCAAAACTGCGGGCAAATGCGGCCGAGAACGGCAAGCCCGGAGAGATGCCACGCACCGTCAACTGGATAACCGGTCCGTCACGCACGGCAGATATTGAGCAGACACTGTTGCTGGGTGCGCATGGTCCGCAGCGCCTACACATCATCATCGTTGATCGGGACCACGCCGGCTAATGGCGTCCCGCAAGCAGCGCAACCGGCCCCTTTCTTCCGATGAGCGCGCCCTATGGGATCATGTTACACGCTCTGTGCGCCGCGCTGTATCTGATGTACCGAGCGTCAGCGAGACCAAGGAGCCCAAAGAAGCCGACGAAGTTGCGAAGCCGGCGATCCCATCGAAGCGTGCCCGGCGGCATTTTGAATCCCAACCACAGGCACCCCGGCATCAAGACCTGCGTCCCGGCGCTACCCATGAAATGGATGGCCGAACCGCAAAGCGCTTCAAACGCGGCAAGCTTCCAATCGATGCACGTCTCGATCTGCACGGACATACCCAACAGATGGCGCACCGCGCTTTGAACCGGTTTATCGAAGATGCTTTCCATGTTGGCTATCGGACGGTGTTGGTCGTCACCGGCAAGGGGGGGCGCGACGGCGAACCGGGCGTGCTATGGCGTATGGTGCCGATCTGGCTGAATGAGACCCCGCTCCGGCAATGGATAAGCGGTTTTTCCCATGCGGCGCCACGCGATGGTGGTACTGGCGCACTATACGTGCGGGTTAAGCGCCGTCGCGATTCCTGAGATCGCAATTTGTTAACCAATAGGAGCTAGCGTTGAGGGCATGACTCCGTTCGGCAAACGCATTCGCGAACATCGTAACGCGCGGGACATCTCGTTGAAACAGATGGCCGAGGATCTCGGTGTGTCGTCGGCGTACTTCTCTGCCCTCGAACACGGCCATCGCGGACGCCCCAGCTCGGGCCTGATTGCGCAGATTTGCGGATACTTCGACCTGATGTGGGACGAAGCTGAAGAAATCAAGAAGTTAGCGGAACTTTCTCATCCAAATATTGCAGTAAAAACGGCGGGTCTGAGCCCAAAAGCGACCGAACTCGCGAACCTTTTATCATTACATATCAATGAGATGGACGACGAGACGCTGGATTGGGTCATCGCCGAAATCAAACTTCGCGTCGGGACTCAGCCGGAAGGCCCAACTCATTGACTCACCGTACATTTTGATCCGAGCGGGTCACAGAATGAATTTGCTGACGTCGGCGTTCTTGGCCAGATCCGAGAGTTGCTCGTTCACATAGGCCGCGTTGATGACGATGTCCTCACCGCTCCGTTCCGAAGCGCCGTAGCTGATCTCTTCGAGCAGTTTTTCC
Organism: Rhodospirillales bacterium; assembly: GCA_965216765.1. Lineage (GTDB taxonomy): Bacteria > Pseudomonadota > Alphaproteobacteria > Rhodospirillales > Casp-alpha2 > UBA4479. The sequence goes on along the minus strand of OZ244199.1, from coordinate 2,431,624 downwards.
ATCACCGTATGCAGACGCCGAGCACCGATGTTCTCGACACCCGCATTGATCTCAGCGGCGAGGTCTGCAAGAGCACCGATGGCATCCTCAGTGAAAGTAAGCGTGACTTCTTCGACGCCCATAAGAGCCGTATACTGTTTGGTCAGGCTTGCTTCCGGTTCGGTTAGAATGCGGACAAAGTCGTCCCGTGTGAGCGCATCGAGGTTGACGCGGATCGGAAGACGGCCTTGCAATTCAGGTAGCATGTCCGCCGGATTGGCGATGTGGAATGCCCCTGACGCAATAAATAGAATATGGTCGGTCTTCACCGGTCCGTGCTTGGTCGCAACGGTCGTCCCTTCGATCAGCGGCAGAAGGTCACGCTGCACCCCTTCGCGGCTGACGTCGGCGCCTTGCCGTTCCGAGCGTACGGTGATCTTGTCGATCTCGTCGAGAAAGACGATGCCATTGTTCTCGACATTCACTATGGCGGTCTTCAGGACGTCGTCCTCTTCCAACAGCTTATCGGCTTCCTCGCGCAGCAGGATTTCGTGCGAGTCGTTAACGGTCATGCGTTTTTTCTTTTTCTGCTGACCGAACGCCTTCCCCATGATGTCATTGAGATTGATCATCCCCATCTGTGCGCCCGGCATACCGGGGATCTCCATCGTGGGCATGCCCCCCCCGCCGGTGTCTTCCAGCTCCAACTCGATCTCTTTGTCACCGAGTTCACCGTTCCGCAGCATGGTGCGGAAGCGTTCTTTGGTTTCCTTGGAAGCTGACTCGCCTACCAGCGCGTCGACGACCCGGTTTTCCGCATTCAATTCGGCTTTCGCCTCGACCCGCCGACGCATGGCGTCGCGGCTCATGTGAATAGCGACCTCTAACAAATCGCGGATGATCTGTTCGACATCGCGGCCGACATAGCCGACCTCGGTAAATTTCGTTGCTTCAACTTTAATGAAGGGTGCTTCGGCCAGCTTCGCGAGGCGGCGTGCAATCTCGGTCTTGCCGACACCTGTCGGACCGATCATCAGAATATTCTTAGGCAGGACCTCTTCGCGCATGGTCTCGTCCAATTGCTGACGCCGCCAACGGTTCCGAAGTGCGATGGCGACCGCTTTCTTGGCTTCTTGTTGACCGACGATATAGCGGTCTAGTTCAGAGACGATTTCGCGTGGTGTAAAACTGCTCATATCTTTTCAACGATCACATTGCCATTGGTGTAAACACAGATCTCGGCGGCGATCTCCATCGACTTCCGAGCAATGGCCTCGGCGTCCATGTCTTCGCGGTCGGCAAGCGCCTTAGCGGCGGAGAGTGCATAGTTGCCGCCGGACCCGATGCCGATGATCCCGTCCGCCGGTTCCAACACATCACCGTTGCCGGTCAGGATCAGCGATACGTCCTTGTCTGCGACCGCCATCATCGCTTCGAGGCGACGTAAATATCGATCCGTCCGCCAGTCCTTTGCCAACTCGACCGCGGCACGCATGAGCTGACCGGGATACTGATCGAGTTTTCCTTCTAGCCGCTCGAACAAAGTAAAGGCATCGGCTGTCGCACCGGCGAACCCGGCTATGACCTTGTCGCCGGACAAGCGACGAACCTTCCGTGCATTTGCTTTGATCACGGTATCGCCAAGACTGACCTGGCCGTCGCCGGCAACGACAACTTCGTTGTTCTTGCGAATGGAAAGGATCGTCGTGCCATGCCACGACGGCAGTGGGGTTTCGGACGCCATGAAATCTCCTTAAGGCAGGAAGCGGACGCGTCTCCCTATTTGGTCGGATCAAAGCTGTCGGTCAACCCGCAGCCTCACCGGGAAATGTGCCAACGACAAAAAAAGTCAAGGAATCAATATGTTCCCACACTAAGCGAATACTATATATGCAGATTGGGAAAACTTAAGGTCCGGAAACAAGAGATATGGTTAATGTTTTGTTAACTAACAAAAATTGACGATTCCTAAGACTTTAGTTGAATAAAACAGCGATTCAGCTCTCCCACAGAACAACCCGGCCGGCATCCGGGTCCCACCGCCAATGGGCTGCGCCAGATTCCAACCGATACCCGCCGTACCAACGTGAACCGTCGGTTACACCAACAGCGTCCCCGATGCCGTCCAGCAGGTGTTCTCCATGTTCTGTCAGCGTGAACGTCTGCCTTTCGAAAGCCCGTCCATAATCAATCTTTGGCGGGAAATCGAAGTCAGGACCGGGGGAAACAACGATCGGTGGCTCGGTGCGATTCAGCAGGCGTTCTATCCGAACCCAGTAACTCCAATCGCCAAGAAAAGGCGCCTCCTCCCGGTCATAGTGATCCCGGAAAATGTCGATCGGACCGACCATGCCGCTTCTGATGGCCGTCAACGCCATCCGTTCCGTTTGGGAAAGGCCGTCCGTGGTCCAAGGAAATTCCATACACCATCGCTGCAAAGCAGGACGCAGGAACGGCAGCGGCGCAAGGTCCTGGTTTGACGTTGCGGATGATAGTTCCGAAGGGTTATCAGCGGTAAATGCCCGCCAGCCAATAGATGCGGCGGCGAACATACTTTCATTCACGCCTATCCGGGACGGATAAAGAGCCTCTATATGTTCGGACGTTAGTTGACCGAGCCCGAGAAATCGTTCGACCGACGGATGCCGATCAATACAGATCAGCGAAACTTCTGTTTTTCGGTCCGGTATCCGGTTGAGCATATCCAAGACTTGGATGAGCTGAAGCTGGTCATATAAATCGTGCTCGAACCACAGCACCACTTCTTCGGATCTCACCGCGGCGTCGGCCAGAATCGCATCCCGTTCCGCCAAGGTCTTAATGGCTTCTCCGTCGTCGTAGGCATCGGCCAGAAAAGAACCCCTTGCTTGCCGCAAGGCCGCATCGTCTCCACGCCACGGTACCGGCCCATCGGTCAAAACATCGCGCCACGGCAGGACCGGTCCCTCCAAGCGACTTCTAAAAATGATCTCGGCGGCGACATCGCCGTTAGTCACGTGTAGCAATCTCTATTTCCTTCGTTAACTGGTCTGATAGGAAATATAGGCATTATTCCTCTTATTGCGACGATACGCGCTTGAGCCTACGGGGTGGCTGAATGCTGGCTTCGTGAGAATCTTCCTGCTAGAAGAAGCGCGCCTGACCGATGGGAGTGACTGCAATGCGCAAGGCAAGCATTGAGCGAAAGACCAAAGAGACCGACATTTCGGTCTCCCTGAACCTGGATGGCACCGGCACTTATGATGTGTCGACGGGTGTCGGGTTCCTGGATCACATGATGGAACAGCTGTCGCGTCATAGCCTCGTGGACCTGAACGTCCGCGCCAAGGGCGACCTGCACATCGACTTTCATCATACTACCGAGGATACCGGCATCGCGATCGGAGAAGCCTTCGGCAAAGCGCTTGGCGACCGCAAAGGCATCACCCGATACGGTTCGGCCATGATTCCCATGGACGAAACCCTTAGCCGTGTTTCACTGGATATTTCTAACCGGCCGTATCTGATCTGGCGCGTGAATTTCACCAAGCCGAAACTCGGCGATATGGATACGGAACTGTTCAAGGAATGGTTCCAGGCGTTCGCACAGGCGGCGGGTATCACGCTGCATGTCGAAAACCTCTACGGCGAAAACAATCACCATATAGTAGAGTCCTGTTACAAAGGCTTGGCGCGCGCGTTGCGTCAGGCGATTGAAATCGACCCCCGCAAATCGGACGAGGTTCCCTCGACCAAGGGGAAACTTTAAGCTCGGGCGCACGTTCGCCTCAAAGACACGCCCCAAAGAGACGCCGATGAAACTCTACGCGGTTTTCCTGAAAGACCACGCTCGTAACCCGGCCCGGGACATGATCCTGGTCAAGGATGGTTTTTCCTGGCCTGCTTTCTTCTTCACGGTTATCTGGGCGCTTTGCAAACGCATGTGGTGGATTGCCGCCGCGCTATTCGCCGTGATCGGTCTTGTGGCATGGACCTTGGAAGCGGTCGAGACGCCGGGTAGTATCAGCCAAATTATGATACTCGCCGTGTGTGCGACGATCGGCATGGCGGGGAACGACATTCGCCGCTGGCACCTCGCCAATCTGGGTTATTCAGAGGTTGCAGTGATCGGCGCCAAGAACATTGACGACGCTGAACGGCGTTTTCTGAACGAAGCGGACGCAGGCCGCGACGGCATCTATCCATGAGCATTGTTGCAATCGTCGATTACGGATCTGGCAACCTTCGCTCCGCCGCCAAGGCATTCGAGCGCGCCGCGCGTGAAGCCGAGATCGTCACCGAGATCGCTGTGACCGACAACCCTGACATTGTTGCCAAGGCCGACCGTGTCGTACTGCCCGGCGTCGGCGCGTTCGCCGATTGTAAGCGCGGCCTGCTGGCCGTCGATGGAATGGCCGAAGCCGTTCGCCGCCACGTCGAAGAGCGTGGCCTGCCGTTCTTCGGCATTTGCGTCGGTATGCAGCTGATGGCAACGCGTGGGCTTGAGCACGGCGAGACGGAAGGATTCGGTTGGATTCCGGGCGATGTCGAACGTATCGACCCGTCCGATGCCGACCTGAAAATTCCGCACATGGGTTGGAACGAACTCTCAATCCCGGCCGATCCGCATCCGTTGTTCGACGGCATCGAAACGGGTATGCACGTTTACTTCGTGCACTCCTATCATCTGCACGCAGCTGACCCCGGGTACGTCCTCGCGACCACGGATTATGGTGGCGCCATCACGGCGGCGGTCGGGCGTGACAATATGATCGGCACGCAGTTCCACCCCGAAAAAAGCCAGACGGCGGGACTACGGTTGATCACAAATTTTCTGAGGTGGACGCCATGATCTTTTTCCCGGCCATTGATCTGAAGGGCGGCGAGTGCGTGCGCCTCGTGCATGGCGATATGGACCAGGCGACAGTCTTCAACGATAACCCGGCGGCGCAGGCGCGCGCCTTCGCAGACGCCGGTTGCACGTGGTTGCATATGGTTGATTTGGATGGCGCCTTTGCCGGCAAGCCGGAAAACGCAGGCGCGGTATCGGCCGTTCTGGACGCCGTCGATATCAAAGTGCAATTGGGCGGTGGTATTCGCACCATGGAGACTATCGAGTCCTGGCTGGACCGTGGCCTCGCGCGTGTGATCTTAGGAACCGTCGCTGTGCGTGATCCGAATTTGGTGCGGGCTGCTTGCAAAGCATTTCCGGGGCAAGTCGCACTTGGTATCGATGCCCGCGAAGGCATGGTCGCGGTGCAGGGTTGGGCCGAAACCACGGAGCTTGAGGTCGTTGATCTCGCCAAGCGATTCGAAGACGCTGGGGCCGCGGCACTGATCTATACCGACATTGGCCGCGACGGCGCCATGCAGGGGCCGAACCTGGAGGCGACCATGGACTTGGCGCGAGCGGTCTCGCTGCCGGTGATTTTGTCCGGCGGTGTGTCGTCCATGGAAGACTTGGACGCGGTTATGGCAGCGGGCGCAGATGTGCTCGAAGGTGTTATCTCGGGCCGCGCGGTGTACGACGGCCGTATCGATCCGGCGACGGCGGTGGCGCGATTGGCGGAGGCCGCCTGATGCTGAAGGTCCGCATCATCCCGTGCCTCGATGTCGCGGAGGGCCGCGTCGTCAAAGGCGTCAACTTCGTCGACCTCGTCGATGCCGGTGATCCGGTGGAACAAGCCAGTGTCTATGATGCGGCGGGCGCGGACGAGCTTTGTTTCCTCGACATCACCGCCAGCCACGAAAACCGCGACACGATCTTCGATGTTGTGCAGCGGACCGCGGAAAAGTGCTTCATGCCGCTCACCGTCGGCGGCGGCGTGCGGACGACCGAAGATATCCGAAAGCTTTTGCTGGCCGGCGCGGACAAGGTCTCGATTAATACCGCTGCCGTGCACAACCCGGACTTCGTGCGTGAAGCCGCCGAGAAGTTCGGTACGCAATGCGTCGTCGTCGCCGTCGATGCCAAAGCAACGGGTCCCGACACCTTCGAAATCTTCACCCACGGCGGCCGTAAGGAAACGGGTATCGACGCGGTAGGGTGGTCGAAGCGGATGGAGGACTTGGGCGCGGGTGAAATCCTGTTGACGTCCATGGACCGCGACGGCACCAAGCAGGGCTTCAACCTGCCGCTGACCCGCGCCGTTTCAGACGCAGTCGGCATTCCGGTAATTGCATCCGGCGGTGTCGGCACGCTCGATCACTTGGTCGACGGCGTCACGGAGGGACATGCCTCTGCGGTACTCGCCGCCTCGATTTTTCACTTCGGAACCTATACGGTGGCCGAAGCCAAGGCGCACATGAAAGCGGCCGGCGTTGCCGTCCGCGAAACCTGAGAGGCCGTCATGTCCGAAGACGTCATCCAACGACTGTTCGCGACGATCGAAAGCCGCAAGGGTGCCGATCCGGAAACGTCCTACACGGCGAAGTTGCTGGCGGGCGGTTCCAAGAAGATCGGCAAGAAGATCGGTGAAGAAGCAACCGAGGTCGTGATCGCCGCGCTCAGCGAAGGGCCCGAGGCGTTGACCCGTGAAAGCGCCGATCTGATCTATCACCTGATGGCGCTTTGGTCGGCTAACGGCATCACGCCCGACGACGTAATGAACGAGTTAGCCCGGCGCGAGGGTGTCTCGGGCATCGCCGAAAAGGCGAGCCGAAAAAAATAAGAGACAGTAATAGAGAATGCCATGAGCTACGACGATCAGAACATCTTCGCCAAGATTATCCGGGGCGAAATCCCCTGCGATAAGGTCTATGAAGACGATCATTGTCTGGCCTTCAACGACATCAGTCCGCAGGCACCGGTGCACGTGCTGGTCATCCCGAAAGGTGCTTATGTCGACATGGACGACTATCACACCAACGCGTCCGATGCCGAAATAGTGGCGATGACCAAGGCCATCGGTACGGTGGCGCGGATGGCCGGGGTGACTGAAAGTGGCTACCGCGTGATCACCAATAATGGCCCCGACAGCCATCAGGAAGTCCCGCACCTGCACTTTCACATCCTGGGCGGGCGTCCGCTCGGCGGTCTGGTCCGGCACAGGGATTAAATCCACACCCGAATCGTTTTTTCCCCTAATTCGCCCCTATTTGTTGGGGTGAAGATCGGCTAATATACTTCATATTGAGGTCAAAAAGCCGGGCCAGCAGCCGTGGTCAATAGATACGATATCGAAACGAGGCCTTTGGAGCCCTTGATGGGGCAGCCAGAGGTACTGCGTTTACCGGAAAGCGGTCCGCTGGTCATTCCCGGCGGCGGCCTGCTGTCGGATGCCAGTTATGCCGAGGTCGACGGTGATTTGCTGATCGAGCTTGGCGACGGTACGCGCCTGATCGTCCCCGACTATTTCGAGCAACCGTCACCGCCGCCATTGGCGACCGATGCCGGTGCACATATCGCCGCCGATGTGGTTTCGGCGCTGACCGGTGCGGATGCCGCCTCGGGCTTTACACCGGTCGCCCCCGTCGCCGCACCCATTGGCCGGGTCGAAGTCGCCGAAGGAGAGGTGCATATCGTCCGAGCCGACGGCACGGTCTTCGAAGCCGAACCGGGGGTGTTGATAGGCCGCGGCGATAGAATCGAAACCGGTGGCGACGGCCAGGCCGGTTTGCTGTTCGCCGACGAAGGAACGTTCGCCGTGGGAAGCCATGCTAAGGCAACCTTTCAGGAGCTCGTTTTCGACCCGGATAGCGGCGCACGCCATGCCGAGTTCGTCGTGCAGCAGGGCACATTCTCATTCTCGGGCGGCGCCATCGCCGACGCCGAAGGCGCGTACCTGATTAAGACACCTTCGGCGACGCTGACCATCGACAACGCGTCAGGGGCCGGGCGCGTCGAGGCGGACGGGGCGACGACGGTAACGTATCTGCGCAGCGACGACATCGATGCCGGCGCTATCCGTGTTGCCAATCCAAGCGGCGCGCAGGCGATGGATACGTCCTACGAGACGGTTGGCGTGGACGGTTATTTCGAGCGCCCGCTAGAGGTCTTCCGCATTGGTCCGCGCGACGCCGCCGAGCATTACGGCGATGCTATCGGCGCCCTGCCGGATGCCCATGCCGCAATGCCGACGTCTCTGCTGGCGACCGGACGTCATACCGATCCGGCGAGTCAGGCGCTCGCAGATATCGATGCGCCTGATGCACCCGAGACGAACGGCACCCTCGGCAGCGAACTGCAGGTCGACCGCGACACCGCATTCGAGATCGCGGCGCGTAAGGCCGCCATTGCCGCGTCGGCGCGAGATGCGGCGGATCAAGCTTTGGGCGATGCCGCCGCTGCTGAACAGGCGGCCCGTTCGCAAGCGGATCAGGCTAACTCTCTCGCCGCATCGAAGGCGGAAGAAGCCGAACAACTTCGTATACGTGCTCTTGAAATACTGAACGAGTCGGAACGTCGTGACCGTGCTTTCGAAGAAGCCGTCCGTCATTCTGAAACAACACTGGATCAGGAATCGGATGCCGCTCTCGCCGTCGCCGAGACGGATATGGCCGAAGCGCAGGCTGCCGAACGACTGGCGGCCGCTGAAGAAGCCGTGCGCCGTGCGTTGGAAGCTGCCGACCGTGCCCGCGCCGAGGCTTTGGAGATTCTTGAAGAAGCCAAGGAGCGCGAAGCTGCGTTCGCGGAAGCGCAACGCGCCGCCGCTGAAGCCAAAGCCGCTGAGGATGCCCGCGCGCTTGCCGTTGCTGAAGCGGACGCCGCCGAGGAAGCCGCCGCCGCCGCGTTGCGTGCTGCCGAAGCTGCCGAAGAAGCGTCACGCGTTGAAGCCTTGGCCGCCGCACGTGTCGCCGAGGAAGCAGGCACCGCCGCGGAGATCGTTGAGAAAGTCGTCGAACGCGAGCTGGCGGCCATCGATCCAGACCTTTTGAAGCCACCGTCACCGGATGATCCGTCGGCAAGCCGTGGCAACTGGATCACAACGGCGCGCTCATCCATGGACGTCGCGTCCACAGCCATGTCGGCGGGTGAAGCGGCGGCGCGTGAAGCCTACCGTGACGCCATTCGTGGCGGTGCATCGGTTCAGCGCGCGCTTGAACAGGCCATCGCCGCGGCTGAGGCTTTCGGCGGCGGGGCCAGTGCGGATCAAGTCATCGCCATGGGTCCGAACGGTCTGATTGACCGGGAAGACATCACCGACGGCGACATCGTTATCGCCGGTGGTGGCGCCGGTGGCTACGGCGGTGACGGCAGCAGCACCGGTGCGATCGGCAGCGACGTGCTGATCGGTGGTATCGGTGGCGACACGCTGGGTGGCGGCGGATTTGGCTTCGGCGGCATCGACGGTCTATTCGGCTTCGGTCTTCGCTTCACGCCCATCATCATCGGGATGAAACGGAAACCAAAGGACGACGACCGCGACGATCCTGTTTTCACGGTTACCAAAGAAGCTGATACGGCAAATGTTCTGGTCGGCACCTCCGTTGCCGATTTCCTTGTCGGCGATGCTACGGCATCGACCATTGTCGGTCACGAGCAGGATGATTTTCTTTATGGTGATACGCCGATCAATTATCTCTCCGGGACGCACAACGCGGGCAACGCGCTTTTGAATCCGACCTTCAGTTCAACGGGCGACGCAGACCTGATCTCGGGTGGCGCCGGTGACGACATGATTTGGGGCGGTGCCGGTAACGATACGCTCTACGGCGATCTGGGTCCGGTGTCGGTTTTCGGTGTTTCACTCGGTAGCGCCGGCGACGGCGCGGACACGCTTCGCGGTGGCGAGGGTGACGATACCTTGTACGGACAGGGCGGTGCCGATGTGCTGGAAGGTGAAGGCGGCGACGATACCTTCGCGCTCGGTGACGACGACGGCGCCAATGACACGGTGCGCGGCGGTGACGGGACGACGGACACCGGCATCGATACGGCCGACTATTCGGATGCGGGTGCGGCGGTCACGATCAACCTCAACACAGGCTCAGCGACGGGGGCAACAGTCGGCACCGACGGTCTGACCGGGATCGAAAATGCAACCGGCTCCGCGCATGACGACACCATCACCGGCAACGCCGACGCCAATACGCTAATCGGAAACGATGGCGCCGATACGCTCTCCGGTCTCGGCGGCGCGGACAACATCTTCGGCTACGCGGGCGACGACATTCTGATCGGCGGCGAAGGTGTCGACACGCTGACCGGCGGGGACGGTGCGGACTCGTTCCAGTTCGAAGGGGGTTCCGGCGCCGACGCTTTGGCCAAGGCGGCATCGCTCGGCACCGACGTCGTTGCGGACTACGACGCATCGGAAAACGATCTCTTCATTTTATCGGATGGAGATTTCGCGCTCGGCGCGGCCGGGACGCTCACCGACGGCGCAAACTACTTCGAAGCAGACACGACGACCATCGGTGCCGGTGGACAGAACTTGTCGGGCGGTGTCGCCAACGCCGGGATTGTCGTCATCGGTTCTGCCAACGGCGGCGATGATGCCGAGGTGTGGTACACTGACGATGCATCGAACATGTCGACCGCGAACTCATACCAGATCGCTGACGTAACCGGTGCCGACCGCTCGACGATCGAGGCCGGCGACTTTCAACTGAAGGTCTAAGTAGAATTAAACGCAGGCGGGCGACGTCAGATGCGCAACGTTCTTTTCATTGAAGACACCGCGCACATCCATCTCGTGACCTTCCGGCGAGCGCAGCTTTCCTGACACCTCACCGCCCATGATTTCTTCGCCGGTGACGTAGGCATTGCCCATAATCGACTGCGACATGCGGTCATCCAGATCGATGGCGAAATCGATCTCGTGGCCGGGCCCGAAATCGATGAACGACATCAGCATCACCGATCCACCGTCCTCGACCAGCGGTGGCGCCAGCAGTTTGCCGTTTCCACTGATGACGTAGAAGTCGCGCGCTGCGTTGGAGCCGGGTCCGCCATACAAAGTGTCGAAGATGATGGAGCCTCTGGATGTCGTCATGTTGAAGGTGAGGGATTCCAGCGCCCAGGACTGCTCCGAGCGGTTGCGGATCGTCATCACGTCGCCGTCGGTCTCTAGGTAATTGATCTCTATCAGCGGACCGCAGGCGCGCGCCGTATCGGGCGTCAAAAGCGCCGCCGTGATGATGCAGATCGTTGAAAGTCCAGCGAGCCGTAATGTTTTCATGCCCCGCCTCCTAACGAAGTATGTCGGGAGATCGGCCCCGTAATCAAGAGGACACGGCTGTTTGGGATATGTGGCCGTGCCCGGGGCGGACGCGGCGATAGGATAAAGCTTCGGCGATGTGCATGCGGCTGACGCGTTCAGTGCCGTCAAGATCCGCTAACGTACGAGCGACTCTGAGCACCCGATGATATCCCCGCGCCGTTAGTCCGAATGCACTGACGGCTTCCGCCAACAGCTTACGTCCTGCGTCGTCGGGTGTCGCGGTTTCCTCTAAGGCCTTGCCGTCGATGGCGGCGTTTAACGGCGCGGCGGTGCCCATTTCTTCGCCCCGCGTTCGTTGCCGCTCCCTGGCGGTGGCGACACGCACCGCGACCTGGGCGCTAGCTTCGCCCGGCGACGGCAGGCTGAGATCGTTCGGATTGACCGCCGGCACCTCAACGACGAGATCGAAGCGATCCAGCATCGGTCCTGAGATCTTGGCCTGATAGTCATCACCGCATTTGGGGGCTCGGGAACACGCCGCCCCCGGATCGGCGAGATAGCCGCAGCGACACGGGTTCATCGCAGCCAGCAACTGAAAGCGCGCTGGATAGACGACATGCGCATTGGCGCGGGCGACGGTGACGCGACCGGTCTCGATCGGTTGCCGCAGTGCTTCCAGTGCTTCGCGGCGGAACTCCGGTAATTCGTCAAGAAACAGAACGCCCAGATGCGCCAGTGAAATCTCGCCGGGCTTCACACGGTGACCGCCGCCGACCAATGCGGCGACGGAAGCGGAGTGGTGCGGATCGCGGAACGGACGCCGCCGGGTCAATCCGCTGTCCGGCAGCGTTCCGGCGAGGGAATGAACCATGGATACTTCGAGCATTTCGCGGGTCGTCATCGCCGGTAAAAGTCCGGGCAGACGGTGCGCCAGCATAGACTTACCGGAGCCGGGCGGGCCGATCATCAAAAGGTTATGGCCGCCCGCCGCCGCAACCTCGAGGGCGCGCTTGGCAGTCTCCTGGCCTTTCACATCGATCAAATCCGGATAGTCCGGCAGGTCGTCATAGAGCTTAGGCTCCGGCGTCGGCAGCACGGCGTTACCCTTCACGTGATTGATCAGCGACAACAGATCAGGCGCGGCAATGACTTCGATGCCGCCCGCCCACACTGCTTCGCCGCCTTGCACGGCAGCACAGACGAAGGTTCGCCCATCGGCGTTGGCGTGAATGGCCGCGGGCAGGATGCCGGGCACCGGCGCGATGGTGCCGTCCAGGCCCAACTCGCCCATGGCCGACATGCGCATGGTCTCGTCCGGTGACAGAACGCCCATGGCGCCTAGGAGTCCGAGGGCAATCGGAAGGTCGAAGTGGCTGCCTTCCTTGGCAACGTCGGCGGGGGCCAGGTTGACCGTGATCCGTTTCGGCGGCATGGCAAGGCCCATGGCACGGAGCGCGGCGCGCACCCGCTCCCTGCTTTCGGCGACCGCCTTATCCGGCAAGCCGACGATGGTGAAACTTGGAATGCCCGACGACATGTCGACCTGCACGTCGACCTCCATGACCTCGATCCCCTGAAACGCGACCGTCCCCACCCGTGCGACCATTCCTGTCTCCTCGTATATTTCCCGGGGAGCAATGAAAGGGTTGGGCGGGTTTTTCGACGCCGCGCGGCGATGATGCTATAAGCGCGCCATGATCGAGATCACGCCCAACATCGCGCTACAGGAGTCCGAGATCGAGGAGCGGTTTGTCCGCTCGCCCGGCCCCGGCGGCCAGAACGTCAACAAGACGTCGAGCGCCGTGCAACTCCGCTTCGATGCGCGGCATTCGCGCGCGCTGTCGAACGCCGTCTATCTCCGGCTCAAGAAACTGGCGGGGCGAAGGCTGACGGCGGACGGGGTCCTGATTATCGAAGCGCACCAATTCCGTACTCAGGAACAGAATCGTCAGGATGCACGGGATCGATTGATCAACTTGATACGTGAAGCGGCGAAGCCGCCAAAGTACCGCCGCGCCACGAAACCGACCAAGGCGTCGCAGCAGCGCCGCATCGAGGCCAAAAAGCACAAAGGTTCCATCAAGAAGGCACGAGGCTCGGTGCGCGGGTTCGACTAAGCGGCAAGTAGGAGCTTCTCCAACCCACCGTCGGTTTTTATGGTCTCGGCTAGCGCATCAAGGGATTTGTCGACCGCCTCGGCCAGCGCCGCCGGACCGCCGAAGCGCTCCACGACATCGGGCGGTAGGAACTTAATCATGAGCGCCGCCGTGCCTGGGGGCAAACCCGCGAAGTGCACGCTGATGATACCGTAGTCGCGGAGCATCAGCATGGCGAGGCCCGCCGTCGCCTCATACGGCACGCACGGCGCTTCGGTGATACCGGCGCGCTCCATCGTCATCTCCAGAATGTCGTCGGCGAGGAGTTGCACGATCACCGGCGTTTCCAACACACGGTTACCGCCCAGGCGTTTTTTGAGATGCTCACCGACCTGTTTGGTCAGGGCGACTCGCTCGCGGACCTTGTCGGCGCTGTAATCGCGGAGGCTCTGACACACGGCGGGATAGAGCATTTGCCGCGCTTCGACGCCCATCTCGTAGGCGCGGGCTCGGATCTTCGAGACCGTTTCCTTGTCGCCCCCCAACAGCCCTAGGCGCGGGCCGGTGGTGCCGTATTTATCGAGGCCGGTCGCGCCGACATTGACACCAAGCTGCAACGTCTTCGGTTGATCGAAACACGCCGGGCCGACGCGGCCGCCGCCGGCATCGTCGCAGATGATCTTGGCACCGCGCTGGCGGGCGATGTCGACGATTTCGTTAATATCGGCTTCATTCATGATTTCATAGCTGACCGCAAGGCGCGTCAGAAACACCGCGTCCAGTTTCGGCGTCGCGTCGACGGCTTCCTTGAAGGCGCCCAAGCCGACAGCGTCCGACACCAACGTTCCGCCGCCGTGTTTGACGGCGCGCTTCACGGCTGGGTGGCTGTAGCTCGGTGAGACGCCGATGACGGTATCGCCCGGTTCGATCATTACGTCGGCGGCGGTCAGCAGTGCCGCCGTCAAGCGGTTGAAGACGAAGATGTCGTGTCTGTCGGGGTCTCCGCCCATGTGTTCGAGGCCACGCTCGCGCAGTTCATCCGAATAGAGCGCCGCTGCGATCTCGTCGTCCATGATCGAGAGGTCGATCTCTTCCATCTGTAGATTTCGTTCCAGCCCGCTCAGCAGATAGACAGCGTCGGCACCCTGTGTCTTGCGCCGCTCCGCGATATGACCCTGCGCCACTTTCAGCTTGGCGATGTCGGCGGCGGTATCGGGGAGCAGATCGCCCCGCGCGTAGGTCAGTCCTTCAGCGTACGGATTATCGAAACGGTCCGTCTGCATGGCGAGTTCCTTCGATCTGAAAAATTAATGAATAAAATTCATCTCTAAAATCATTATTCTCAGACCTTATGATAAGCAAATAGTCGTTTTTCACGATCTAAGTGTATTGCTTTCATTTATAGTTAGGCTTTGAGCCGTTTCGACCTTCCATCCCTAAATACCGTCCGGGTGTCCGGGACAGCCGCCCGTCTCGGCAATTTCAAGGCGGCAGCGGCGGCGCTTTTCGTCACGCCATAGGCTGTCATTCATTAAATCGCCAATCTGGTACAGGCGTCCCTCAATTGGCTGACGGTGGAAGCGGGAACGGGCTAAAGCTTACTTTCAATCGCGTCCCAGATGTCCGACTCCAGGCAGACATCGTCGAAGCGATTGATCTCTTGCAAGCCGGTCGGTGAGGTCACGTTGATCTCGGTGACGTAGCCACCAATGACGTCAATGCCGACGAAGATCAAACCGCGCGATTTCAGTTCCGGTCCCAACGCCGCGCAGATGTCGCGCTCGCGGTCAGTCAGTAGGGATTTCTCAGCACGGCCACCGACGTGCATGTTGGAGCGCGCCTCACCTTCCATCGGCACGCGGTTGGTCGCCCCCGCGATCTCGCCGTCGATCAGGATGATTCGTTTGTCGCCGGCGCGGACGTCCTTCAAGTAGGCCTGCACGATGATCGGCTCGCGGTACATACCGGTGAACATTTCCAAAAGCGAGTTCAAATTCTCGTCGCCAGGTGTGATGTGAAAGACGCCGGCGCCGCCGTTGCCGAACAGCGGCTTAACGATGATGTCCTTGTACTCGTCCCGGAACGCCTTGATGCGCGCGCTGTCCGATGCGATCAGGGTCGGCGGCATGAACTCGGCGAAGCGTGTGACGAAAAGTTTTTCCGGCGCGTTGCGGACCTCGCGCGGATCGTTGACGACCAGCGTCTCCGGATGCACGTGTTCCAGAAGATGTGTCGCGGTGATGTAGGCCATGTCGAACGGCGGGTCTTGGCGCATCAGGACGACGTCGGTGTCCGATGCGAGATCGAGGTCGAGCGGATCGCCGAGGGTGAAGTGATTCCCCTTCTCGCGCTTTAGCGTCAACGGCTGTGCCGTCGCGACGACACGGCCGTTCTGCATCGCCAGGTCTTCGGGCAGGTAATGGAAAAGCTGATGCCCACGCTTTTGCGCTTCGAGCGCCATGACGAATGTGCTGTCACCACCGATGTCGATGCTGCTGACGTGGTCCATTTGGATGGCAACGCGAAGGCTCATAAATATTTCCCCGGGTATGATTGATGACGAAGCTTCACCTAGGAAAGGCGGCCGCGCAACTCTTGCAACAGGATGGATGTATTATAGCGGGCTGCGTCGCCCGGTCCCAGCCGCAGATATGTCTCCAGCGCCTGGACGGCATCGTGAAGCCGATCCAAGCGTGCGTTCATCAACCCGCATTCCCGCCATAGGGTCGGTTCAGCGGGCGCGATGAGCAACGAAGTTTCGATGAGCGCCTTGGCTTCTTCCAACCGGTGCGTCCGAAGCAGCATCGACTTACGCCCGGCCAGCAAACTGAGCAGCGCGGCCCGGTCGTCCAAGGGCTGTAGCATCGAAGGCGTCAGCTCCGCGTCATTTCCGCTCGCGGCCTTAATGATGGCGCGAAGATCCGCCGGCTCCTGCGGGTGCATATCCGCCGCCGGATCATGGATACAGCGTTCGCCGAGGCTCTGCAGCCGGACGAGCATTCGACCCGGAATTTTCAGTAGTTCCGCCTGCCAGCCTAGTCGCCGGGCGACATCGGCATGCAGGGTCGCCAAAGATTCGCTCGCCCCTTCGCGGCAATCGATCACCCGTGTCATGTCGAAACAATCTGCGTCGATGGCCTCGGCGGCCCCCGCCCCGTAACCGTAATGACGGCAAATGATTTGGCGGAGTGCGTCAGCCATCTCTTCGACCGGCACCGGTTCGGACCCGGCGCGCGCATAGGCGGCGACTTTTTCGGCGAGTTTTTCCAGATGCCTTTGATACCGATCAAAAGGAAGGGCCGGCCGGTCCAGCGCGCCGATCCAGATTGCGGCTTCGGCAACGGTCATATCGGGTGCCGACCCTTGGCCGAACCTTTTCAGGTCTTCGCTGATCTCGGCACGCGTCTTCAAGATGGCTTGGCTTCCTTAATCCGCACGTGGCTGACTACTTGCTTGACGTATTTGATGCTGCGGGCGTGATTAATGACCCGGTCCAGTTCGGCCTGGCTTTGTGCGATGCCGATCAGATAGATGATTCCGCCGACCGTCTCGATGGAATAGTTGATGGCGAGAATATCGGCGTCGAAGGTCATCTTGCTGGTGAGTTGTCCAGTGATCCAACTGTCATTGGCGATGTCGATCAGAGGACTTTCGCTGACGCGAATTTCGTTGATGACGTCTTTCACGCTCTCGACAGACCATGCCAGCCGTACAGCCTCTGCCCGCCGCTCCTCGGATTTGACGCGGCCTGTCAGCAGCACGCGCCCTTCATAAACTTCAATGCCGACATCGATGAAAAGCTTATCGTCCGCTTGAACCATAGCGGTGCGGACCTTGGCAGCGGTACCGGTGTCGCGCGCCGCACCCTTAATGCCGCGCTCCGAATAGGCGGCGACGCCGGCTGTAGCACCGGCGCCGATCAGCGCACCCGCACACCCGGACAATGAAAGGGCGAGAACGGCTCCCAAAGCCGTCATTTTGAAAACAGAACGGTGCTGGAACATTATTGGAATCCATCGTGCGATTTTCGATTCGTCCATCCTTACCATTGATCGCGGCAAAAATCAGTCGGAATTGAAAACCGTCGCCGATCACGTTTGCCAAGCGTCAGTGGCATGCACCGGAAATCTCCCCGCTCGGACGGCGATAACGTCGAAGCGAACATCGCAATTCACGTAAACGGGATGCGCCGCCAGAAAACCAGCCGCCGAGGCTTGGATACGTTCGCGCTGTAATTGGGTCACGGCGTTTAGTGCCTCTCCAAGCGTGCCCCTGGCTTTAACTTCGACGAAAACCACGGTGCCGCCGCGACGCGCAATCAGATCAATCTCACCGCCAAGCCCCTTATAGCGTCTGGCAAGAATGCGATAGCCTTTGAGCCGGAGCCACCACGCAGCGAGCGTTTCGGCACGCCGCCCCCGCCGCTCCGATGCGCGCCGGGCCTCTTCGGTCATGCGTCGGCGGCTTTCTTGAGTGCGAGCGCCCGGTTGTAGACCTCGCGCTTGGAGAGGCCGGTCTCTAGTGCGATGCGCGCCGAGGCCTCACGCACGCTATCGGTCTCGAGAGCCTGCAAAAGCCGTGCGTCGAGATCGATTTCCGTTTCCGCTTCCGGGTCCGGTGGGCCGACAACCAGCGTGATTTCACCCTTTGGCACCGGCGCGCTTGCATAGTGTGTAGCGAGGGACGAGAGATTTTCACGCCGGACCTCTTCGAACATTTTAGTCATTTCGCGGAGTACGGCGGCGGGCCGGTCACCAAGGATGTCAGCCATGTCGGCAAGGCTCGATGCCAGCCGCGCCGGGCTTTCCAGAAACACCAGCGACGATGGGATTTCACGCAACGGGCCGAGCCACGTGCGGCGCTTCGCCGATTTCGGGGGCGGAAAACCTGCGTAGAAAAATCTGTCCGTCGGCAGTCCGGCTAAGACCAGGCCGTTAATGACGGATGACGGCCCGGGTATAGCGTGGACGGTGTGCCCGGCATCCCGGACGGCGGCGATTAGCGGATAGCCGGGATCGTTGATCAACGGCGTGCCCGCATCCGAGACAAGCGCCACGATTTCGCCTGAATTGAGATGTTGGATAATTGCCGGCCCCGCCTTTTCGGCGTTGTGGTCGTGATAGGAAACCAACCGGCCGGCACCAATTCCATGCATGCTCAAGAGTTTTCGCGTGACCCGCGTATCCTCGCAGGCGATAACGTCGGCAGCCTCCAGGATGTCGAGGGCGCGGAGTGTGATATCGCGCTTGTTGCCGATCGGTGTCGCAACGATATAAAGGCCGGTGGCAGGCCGTGTCGCCGGTTTACTCGGTTCCGGCGAGGCGCTACGGTCGTTCAATGGTAGAGGTCCCGATGATTGACCCCCGTCCCTTCCTGTATCGCCGTTCGACGAGTCGTCGCCGCTGGCGGATGATGGCGGCATGTGTTTGCTTCCTTGCTTTGCTGGCCGGCTGCCAGCAAACCGCAAACGTCGAAGGCGGGCAAGGGTCACCGATGACGGCCGGTCCGGGAACGTCCAGAGTTGCCCAACAAACAGCTCCGTCGCAACAGTTGCCACCGGTTTCCGGCCCCCGGGTTGCACCCGCGACGGAATACCCGCAATCGGCCCCGCGCGCCCGCGCCGGCGAGCCGCTGCCGTCCTTGGCGGAACTCCTGAACCGCCCTTACGATCCCAATGCACCGCAAGGCCAAGTTTTGACGTCGACCGTTCCGGCGGCGCGGCTTGATGCTGTTCGCGTGGCAATTCTATTGCCGCTCAGTGGGCCGGCCTCGAAGCTCGGCAATTCAATGCTCAATGCCGCACAATTGGCTTTGTTCCAATTTGCAGACGACCGCTTCGAGTTGTTGCCCCATGACACGGGCGGCACACCGGAAGGGGCGTTGGCCGCCGCGCAACTCGCCATCGGCGACGGCGCGCAGTTGATTTTGGGGCCGTTACTGTCCGCTTCCGTGCAGGCCGTCGGGTCGATGGCGCGGGCTGCCAACGTGCCTGTTGTTGCGTTCTCAAGTGACCGCACCGTCGGTGGCGACGGCGTTTACGTCATGGGATTCTTGCCGAGTGCAGAAACGCAGCGCGTTGTCGGCTTTGCGGCGTCGCGTGGTTTGGTCCGCATCGGCCTCCTGGCCCCCGACAATGCTTACGGGGCAGCGGTTTTGCAGGCGATGCAGTCGAGCGCGCTCAACAGTGGTATGGAAGTGACACGTGCACGGCTCTACGAGCCGACAGCGGAAGATTTTACCGCCGTCGTCCGCGAGATTTCGGATTTCGATCTGCGCAAGAAAGAACTGGAGCGTCAGATCGCCGAATTGCAGGGTAAGGAAGACGAACTCTCCAAAAAGACGTTGGAACGGCTGGAGAAACTGCAGACCGCCGGAGATTTGCCATTCGATGCGCTTATGGTGGCTGACGGCGGCAAGCGCCTGCAGCAGATTGCGGCGTTGCTGCCGTTCTTCGACGTTGATCCGGCGGTGGTACAGATTCTCGGCACAGGCCAATGGGATGTGCCGGGCCTCGGCAACGAGCCGGCGCTGGTCGGCGCTTGGTTCGCGGCGCCCGAACCGACGGCGCGGCGTGAATTCGTCACCGAATACGAAAATACTTACGGGGCTGCGCCGGAACGTCTGGCGACGTTGGCCTACGATGCGACTGCGCTGGCTGCCGTTCTCGCGCAGCCGGAAACGGGCCCGGACTTTTCCGTCGGGGCTTTGGCCTCGCCGAGCGGCTATTGGGGGCGGGACGGTATTTTCCGTCTTACGCCCGCTGGTGTAACCGAACGTGGGCTCGCGATCCTCGAAGTCACGCGCCGTTCGAGCCGCGTCATCGACCCTGCACCGGAAACCTTCCAGAACGCCATCAACTGAATTAAGCGAGAATTTTCTGCAACACGGCATTCAGCGTCAGCCGTCCGGCAGGCGTTGTTGAAAGACGCGTGCCCTCTCGCACCAGCAGGCCGCCATCGACAAGGTGTCGGATACTTTCTGCATCAATGACGTGAGCCAACGGTTCGCCGATGTCGATGCCTTCGCTCAGCCGCAACCCCATCATGACGCGTTCGCGTGCCCGGTCCGCGGTAGAGAGCCCGCGGCGTTTGGCGCTGCCGTGCCCCTCATTGCGAACCTTCTCAAGCCAACGGAGGGGATTGTGGATCTGGTGTGTGCCGAATGTCTGCCCATTGATCGTGATACGCCCATGTGCGCCGGGGCCGATGCCGATATAATCGCCACCCCGCCAACAGGTCAGGTTGTGGCGGCTCTCCTCGCCCGGTCGCGCGTGGTTGGAAACCTCATATGCCGGCATGCCGGCTTCGGCCAGAACGTCGTTTGTCAGCTCAAACATGTCTGCCGCCACTTCGTCGTTTGCGGCCGCGACACCCTGTTTGGCGAACGGCGTGCCGCTTTCGATGGTCAGTTGATAAAGCGATAAGTGCCCGGCGGCATACTTTAGGCTTGCACTCAACTGCGATTGCCACGCCGCGAAGGATTGATCGGGTAGTGCATATATCAGATCGAATGTGACCCGCTCGAAAACCTCGCGCGCTCGGGAAAGTGCAGCGTAACCCTCCGCGCCGGTATGGGTGCGCCCCAGAAACTTGAGGGCATTGTCGTCGAAGGACTGAATACCGAGCGAGAGCCGATTGATGCCGGCGTTTCGGAAGGCGGCCAAATGCTCGGTCTCCGCCGAGGTCGGATTGGCTTCGATGGTGATCTCCGCGTCTTGGGCCAAAGACCACAACTTCGAAACCGATTCGATCAATGCGCTGACGGTCTCCGGTGGCATCAGCGAAGGCGTTCCACCCCCGAAATAAATGGACGTGACGGTGCGGTCGGGGGTGTCAAATGCATAGTGTCCGAGATCGGCAATCAGCGCTTCGCGCCAAGCCGTTTGGTCAATGGCGCGGTTCGCATGGACGTTAAAATCGCAGTATGGGCATACCGTCTCGCAGAACGGCCAATGAATATAGACGGCGAAGCCGGGACTGGTGGTCACGCCGGGTCCGAGAAACACGCCTGGACGAGTTTCCGAAACGCGTCGGCACGATGCGACATGCCGTGTTTCCGAGTCGGATCCATTTCCGCAAAGGTGATTTTTTCACCTTCCGGGATGAAGATCGGATCGTAACCGAATCCTTTGTCGCCTCTGGGCGGCCAGGTGATCTCGCCTTCGACGAAGCCTTCGAAAACCTCTGTCGTACCGTCGGGCCAAGCCAGCGCCAGCACGCAGACGAAATGGGCTGAGCGATCCTCGGCGCCGCGCAGCAATTCTTCGACCTGGGCCATGGCTTTCTGAAAGTCTTTTTCGGGGCCGGCCCACCTTGCCGAATAGATGCCGGGTGCCCCGCTCAGAGCCGAGACCGCAAGCCCGGAATCGTCGGCCAGGGCGGGTAATTGTGCAGCGTTAGTAGCGGCTTCCGCCTTTAGTTTCGCATTCGCAACGAATGTGTCGCCGGTCTCTTCCGGCTCTGGCAGGCCCAACTCTCCGGCGGATTTGACGGTGACGCCGAAAGGCGCCAGCAGTTCCGCGATTTCGCGCACCTTGCCGGCGTTATGGCTGGCGATGATAAGGGTCTCTTCCGTGAACCGCCGCGCCATGACCGCCTCTTACTTCCCGAGGGCCGCCGTTTGCAGTGCTGTTAATTCGCCGATCCCTTTCTTGGCGAGACGCATCAACTCCATGAAAGCGTCTTCGGAAAACGGGTCGGCTTCGGCCGTGCCTTGAATTTCGACGATGCCGCTCTTGCCAGTCAGCACGAAATTGGCATCCGCTTCGGCGGACGAGTCTTCGGCGTAATCAAGATCGAGGACCGGCGCGCCCTGATAGATTCCGCAGGAAATTGCCGCGACGCTGTCGATCAGTGGAATGCTCTGGATGATGCCGAGATCTATACATTTTTCGAACGCACGGTAGAGCGCGCAATAAGCGCCGGTGATGCTGGCGGTGCGGGTGCCGCCGTCGGCCTGCAAGACGTCGCAATCGAGCTTGATCTGAATCTCGCCCATGGCCTTGAGGTCGGTGACAGCGCGCAAGCTGCGGCCGATCAGGCGCTGAATTTCCTGCGTGCGGCCAGACTGTTTGCCGCGCGCCGCTTCGCGGTCGGTGCGGGTATGCGTCGAACGCGGCAGCATGCCGTATTCCGCGGTGACCCAGCCTTTGCCGGAATCACGCATCCATGGCGGCACGCGCTGTTCGACCGAGGCCGTACACAGCACATGGGTGTCGCCGAACTTGGCGAGGCACGATCCCTCGGCATGTTTGGCGAAATCCATTTCAAGGGTGACATTGCGTAGTTGGTCGGGCTGGCGGCCGCTCGGGCGCATATTTAAGTCTCCGTCGGTTAAAGCGCGGCAAAGCTAACCCGGCACTGGGCGGGCGTAAAGTGAAGCGGGCGCAACAGACAGGAATAGTGCTCGAACGGCGCATGACTTGAATTGACGGCGCGCCGGACCGAAACTACTTAACGCTCCGGCTTCAACGTGCCAATGAACGGGATAAAATCATGATCGCGGCATTGAACGAACGTTCGCGGGAAATTTTTCGGATGATCGTCGAGGCGTATTGCGAGACCGGCGATCCCGTCGGCTCGCGCACGATCTCGCGGCAAATGGCGCAGGCGCTGTCGCCGGCGACCATCCGCAACGTCATGGCGGATCTGGAGGATGCGGGCCTTTTATTTTCGCCGCATACCTCGGCCGGGCGGTTGCCGACGGAAGCTGGGTTGCGCTTGTTTGTCGATGGTATTCTGGAAGTCGGCAACATTTCCGCCGAGGAACGCAAGCGCATCGAAGAGCATTGCGCCAGCCGCTCCAAGAGCGTCGACCAAGTTCTGGAGGAGGCAACTTCGACGCTGTCGGGTCTGACCGGGTTTGCCAGCGTCGTCTACGCGCCGAAGACCGACAGCCCCTTGAAGCACATCGAATTTGTCAATCTCAGCCCCGGCCGCGCCTTGGTCGTGCTGGTGACGGAAAGCGGTGTCGTCGAGAACCGGCTCATCGAAGTCCCGCTCAGCGTCCCGCCGTCGGCCCTTGTCGAGGCGACCAATTACCTGAGTGCGCGCCTTGTCGGCCGTACACTGAAGGAAGCGCACGAACAGATTCTTCAGGAGCTTGAAGCGCACCGAGTGCAGCTCGATGACCTGACGCAGCGCGTTGTTGAGAGCGGTCTGGCGACGTGGTCGGGCGGCGGTGGCCAGGAAGCCGACGGCACGCTGATCGTGCGCGGCCAAGCGCGCCTTTTGGAGGACGTGACGGCGCTCGCCGACTTGGAACACATCCGCTCTTTGTTCGAGGCGCTTGAGACCAAACGGGAAATGCTTAAGTTCCTGACCCTTGCGGATAGCGCCCAAGGAGTCCAAATCTTCATCGGAGCGGACAACAATCTCTTCAACCTCGCCGGTTGTTCGATGATCGTCGGTCCGTACCGCAACGAGACGAACAATATCGTCGGTGCGATCGGTGTGATCGGCCCGACACGGATGAATTACGCGCGGATCATTCCCATGGTCGATTACACGGCCAAGCTGATCGGGGAACGGTTCGGTTGACGCAACGAAAGACGGATTTGGAATATACGATGGAAAGCGCAGAGAACCAAAAACCGGAAGAAGAACAACAAGAAGAAGAGGTAATCGCCGACGCGGAAGAAACGGCGGCAACCGACGCTGCGGAAGAAGCCGCCGCACCGGAAGAAGCCGAGGTTGAAGCCGAAGCGCCCGCCGAAGATCCCGTCGCGGCAGAACTGGCGGACGCCAAGGATAAGCTTTTGCGCGCTCTGGCCGAAGCCGAGAACGTGCGCCGCCGCGCACAGCGTGACGTCGATAACGCAAACAAGCGCGCCATCAGCGGCTTTGCCCGGGAAATGATTGTCGTGGCCGACAACCTGTCGCGTGCCCTGGGCGCCGTTGACGCGAAGGCCGCCGAAACCAACGAAGCCATGAAAACGCTTTTGCAGGGCGTCGATATGACGGCCCGTGAAATGATGAACGCGTTTGAGCGTAACGGCCTTCAGAAAGTCGACCCGCTGGGAGAGAAGTTCGACCCGCAGGTCCACGAAGCCATGTTCGAATATGAAGACGCCTCCAAGCCTGCCGGTACCGTCGGTCAGGTCATGGAGCTTGGTTACACGCTGCATGGCCAGACCTTGCGTCCGGCCAAGGTCGGCGTGACGAAGGGCGGCCCCAAAGGCGATGCGCCGAAGCCGTCCGAGCAAATCTTGGCGGAAGCCGAGAAGGATAATAATGCGGAATCGGGTAAGGTTTACGAAGATCATGGCTCCAAATCCGGGACGCATTTGGACGAGGAACTCTGATCGCTGCCGAAACGACGGCGCTCTTAAGGGTTTCCTCACCTAGAGACGTTAAAAAATCGCCCCTTAGCCCGTTGCGGGCCGGGGCTTGCAGGCCTATATCCCTTCCAGCCGCAGGGGTTTGCGACACACCGCGACCACTGCGATTGGAAAGAACGAAACCTTAGGGGTCGTCCACGGCGCTTTGACAGGCCTGGAACGACCGCCGCAACAAGAGAGGTTACCATGAGTAAAGTAATCGGTATCGACCTGGGTACCACCAACTCCTGCGTCGCCGTCATGGACGGTAAGGACGCGAAAGTCATCGAAAACGCAGAGGGTACGCGCACCACGCCGTCGATGGTCGCCTTCGCCGACAGTGGCGAACGGCTCGTCGGTCAGCCGGCCAAGCGTCAGGCGGTGACGAACCCGGAGAAAACGCTTTATGCCATCAAACGACTGATCGGCCGCCGTTTCGACGATCCCGTCACGGAAAAAGACAAAAAGATCGTCCCCTACAACATCATCAAGGGTGACAACGGCGACGCTTGGGTCAAAGTCGATGACGACAATTATTCTCCGTCGCAGATTTCGGCCTTCATTCTGCAAAAGATGAAAGAAACGGCTGAGAGCTATCTCGGCGAAAAGGTTGAACAGGCGGTTATCACCGTTCCTGCGTACTTCAATGACTCGCAGCGCCAGGCGACCAAAGACGCCGGCAAGATCGCGGGCCTCGAAGTGCTGCGCATCATCAACGAGCCGACCGCCGCCGCGCTCGCCTACGGGCTTGAGAAAAAGGAAAGCGGCACCATCGTTGTTTACGACCTTGGTGGCGGGACCTTCGACGTCTCGATCCTCGAAATCGGCGACGGCGTGTTTGAAGTGAAGTCCACGAACGGCGATACATTCCTGGGCGGCGAAGACTTCGACAACCGCATTGTTGATTACCTCGCGGACGAGTTCAAAAAAGAGAACACCATCGACCTGCGTCAGGACCGCTTGGCCCTGCAGCGCCTCAAGGAAGCCGCCGAGAAAGCCAAAATTGAGCTGTCGTCGACGACCCAGACCGAGGTCAACTTGCCGTTCATCACGGCCGACCAGTCGGGTCCGAAGCACCTCAACATCAAGCTCTCGCGTTCCAAGTTGGAATCGCTGGTCGAAGATCTGGTGGAACGCACCATCGCGCCTTGCAAGAACGCGCTGAAGGACGCCGGTATCTCGGCCGGTGAAATCGACGAAGTGATCATGGTCGGCGGTATGACCCGCATGCCCAAGGTCGTCGAGACAGTGAAGAACTTCTTCGGCCGCGAACCGCACAAGGGCGTCAACCCGGACGAAGTCGTCGCCATCGGCGCGGCCATCCAGGGCGGCGTTTTGAAGGGCGACGTCAAGGACGTGTTGCTGCTCGACGTGACCCCGCTCAGCCTGGGTATCGAAACCTTGGGCGGCGTCTTCACGCGCTTGATCGACCGCAACACGACGATCCCGACGCGCAAGAGCCAGTCCTTCTCGACCGCCGAGGATAATCAATCTGCTGTTACCATTCGGGTGTTCCAAGGTGAACGTGAAATGGCGGCGGACAACAAGCTGCTGGGTCAGTTCGACCTGGTCGGCATCCCGCCGAGCCCGCGCGGTATGCCGCAGATCGAAGTCACTTTCGACATCGACGCCAACGGCATCGTCAACGTCAGCGCCAAGGATAAGGCGACGGGTAAGGAGCAGCAGATCCGTATCCAAGCCTCCGGCGGCCTGTCGGACGACGATATCGAACGCATGGTCCAAGAGGCCGAGGCAAACGCCGACGCCGACAAGAGGCGCCGTGAGCTGGTCGATGCTAAAAACACAGCGGACGGCATGATCCATGCTGCCGAGAAGAGCCTCTCCGAATACGGCGATAAGATCGAGGCGGATGAAAAGTCGGCCATCGAAACCGCTGTTGCCGATCTTAAGGAAGCCATCGAAGGCGAAGACCTTGAGGTCATCACTGCCAAGACCGAAGCGTTGTCGCAAGCGTCGATGAAACTCGGCGAAGCGATGTACAAAGCGCAGCAGGAAGAGCAGGCGGCCTCGGAAGGTGGCGGTGGCGACGCCGACGCATCGGCCAAGAAGGACGATGACGACTCGGTCGTCGACGCTGACTTCGAAGAAGTTGATCCCGACCAGGATAACAAGAAAGCCGGTTAAAGAGCCTTCGGGCACGCGGACGGTCCCGGCCAAAGCCGAGGGCCGCCCGTGACCGGATATCCGCAGGGGATCTACTGATATGGCTAAGAAGGATTATTACGACTGCCTGGGTGTGGCGCGTGACGCTGATGCGGCCGAGTTGAAAAAGGCCTATCGCAAGCTCGCTATGCAATATCACCCGGACCGCAATCCGGATGACCCAGAAGCCGAAAAAAGCTTCAAAGAAGTCAACGAAGCCTACGAAGTCCTGAAAGACGAGGACAAGCGCGCCGCATATGACCGCTTCGGCCACGCCGCATTCGAAGGTGGTGGCGGTCCGGGTGCGGGTGGTTTCGGCGGCGGTGGTGCCAGTGCCGGCGGCTTCGCAGATATTTTCGAAGAAATGTTCGGCGACTTCATGGGCGGACGCGGCGGTCAGCAGCGTGCCGGCGCGGGGCGCGGCTCCGACCTTCGCTACAACATGGAAATCACCCTTGAAGACGCCTACAACGGCCTAAAAACCGACATCCGCGTACCGACTTCCGTTTCGTGTTCAAGCTGCAGCGGCACCGGCGGCAAGGACGGTGCGGCGCCGGTCGCTTGCGGCACTTGTGGTGGTGCCGGGCGGGTTCGTCAGCAGTCCGGTTTCTTTACGGTCGAGCGCACGTGTCCCAACTGCGGCGGCACCGGTCAGACCATCAAGGATCCTTGCCGCACGTGCTCGGGGACCGGGCGCGAGCAAAAAGAAAAGACCCTATCGGTCAACATTCCGTCGGGTGTCGAAGACGGCACGCGTATCCGCTTGTCGGGTGAGGGTGAAGCCGGCCTCCGCGGCGCACCACCGGGCGATCTTTACATCTTCCTTGCTGTCAAACCGCATCGCTTCTTCAAGCGCGACGGCGCCGATCTGCATGTTCGGGTGCCTGTGTCGATGACGGACGCGGCGCTTGGCGGCCAGATCGAAGTGCCGACGGTCGAAGGCAAACTGGTCCGCGTCACCATTCCCGAAGGCACGCCGACCGGCCACCAGCTCCGGCTGCGCGGTAAGGGCATGAAAGTGCTGCGTTCCGCAAGCCGTGGCGACATGTTCGTGCAGATTTTCGTCGAGACCCCGGTACAGTTGACCAAGAAGCAGAAGGAACTGCTCAAGGAATTCGCCGGCGACGAAAAACAGACGAAGAAACACAGCCCCGAAAGTTCCGGTTTCCTCGACAAGGTGAAGGAGCTTTGGGAGGATTTACGAGACTGACGCACTTGTCGTTCCCGTGAAAGCGGGAATCCATTCATTTTTAGATGCAATATGGACCCCCGCGTGCGTGGGGGCGACGTTTTCGGTTGCTGGTGACAGAATGGGTTGAGCGCGTATAGTGCGCGGCCAAGACTTGGAGGAGACCGAGCCATGAGAATCGGCATTGTCGGGTGTGGCGGACGCATGGGCCGCATGTTGGTGCGGGCGGTTGCGGCGACGGACGGCGCCGAGCTGGCCGGCGGCACCGAAGTGAAGGGCAGCCCGCTGGTCGGTGCCGATCCTTATCAGCTGGCGGGTCTCGATCCGTCGGGTCTCAAGTTGATCGACGATGCGAAAACTCTATTCGAAATCTCCGACGTGGTTATCGACTTCACGGCGCCGGCGGCGACGGCGATGCATGCCGAGCTCGCCGCCGAAACGGGCACGGCGTTGATCCCCGGCACTACGGGCCTTTCCGTCGATCAGCAGGCGAAGATCGACGTGGCGTCCGCAAAGGTCGCCGTCGTACAGGCGGCGAACTATTCCGTCGGCGTTAATCTGATGCTCGGGCTGACGGAGCAGGCGGCGGCGATCCTCGGCGATGATTACGACATCGAAGTGCTCGAGATGCATCATCGCCACAAGGTCGACGCGCCCTCTGGCACGGCGCTGGCGTTGGGCAAGGCGGCCGCAGCTGGCCGTGACGTGGATCTTGACGACGTGTCGCAGCGGGTTCGCGACGGCCATACCGGCGAGCGCAAGCGCGGCGATATCGGTTTTGCGACGTTGCGGGGCGGCATGGTGGTCGGCGATCACAGCGTTATTTTTGCCGCCGATGAAGAACGAATCGAACTGACGCACAAAGCCGCCGACCGCGCGGTGTTTGCCAAGGGCGCGGTGCGCGCGGCGCTTTGGACCGACGGCAAGGCACCGGGCCTTTATTCGATGCGGGATGTGCTCGGCTTTAGCTGAGTTGCAGATGCCCGGGCTGACCGGCGCGTTTAACTTCGTCTTTTAGAATGCCGCAAAGTGCTTCGCGCTCATCTTCGGGCAGGAATTTTCCGATAACGATCCGTTTGCCGTGTGTGCCGGCGATCAGTTGCTTGGACGGCTGGTCGAAACGGACCTGCAGCCATTGCGGCTGAAACGTCCAGTGTTTGCGCTTGCCCCAGTGATCGACGCGGGAAAAACGGAACACACGGTCGGTGATGGTTATGGCTTCGAACGCCGAGCCGTGCTTGTGATTGATATGGAGAGCGAAGATCAGGCCCACCACTTCCGCCCCCATGAAGCCGAACACCGGCCAGGCCCCCATCAACAGGAAGAGCAGCATGGTGGGGCCGAACAGAAACAGGATGAAATAGGTTAGAATCTTAAGCGCTCGTTCCGATGAACTGCGATGCGGGCGCAGCACCTTTGAAAAGCGGATGACGCCGTCTTCGATCTCATCGGGCTCGCTCTCGAACATGTCGCCATCATATCCGCGCCGCCCCAGTTTCAACAACCGACTTTCCTACGCGCACCATATGCGGGATAAATTGGCCATGAAGAAAGCCGACGTCAGTGAATTTTACACCCGCCTGCAGGCGGCGATGCCTGAGCCCAAGGGCGAACTGCATTACGTGAACCCGTATACGCTACTGGTTGCGGTGGCGCTGTCGGCGCAGGCGACCGACGTCGGCGTCAACAAAGCGACCGTGCCGCTGTTCAAGAAAGTCAGAACCCCCGAAGCGATGGTCGCACTCGGGATCGACGGCCTGAAGGATCACATCAAGACCATCGGGCTCTTCAATACCAAAGCTAAGAACGTGATGGCCCTTAGCCGGCTGTTGATCGAGCGTCACGGCAGTGTCGTGCCGAACGATCAGGCGGCGCTGGAAGCTTTGCCGGGGGTTGGGCGTAAGACTGCGAACGTCGTTCGCAACATCGCCTTTGGCGAACCGACAATCGCAGTAGATACGCACATCTTCCGGATCTCGAACCGTACAGGCCTGGCGCCGGGCAAGACGCCGCTGGCGGTAGAGAAGAAGCTGTTAAAGGTGACGCCGCCCGAATTTGCATTGCATGCGCACCATTGGCTGATTTTGCACGGTCGTTATATATGTAAGGCGCGAAAACCCGATTGCCCGGCCTGTATCGTCGCCGATCTTTGCCGTTTCAAGGGTAAGACCCTGGTCTAACGGCCTCAGCCTGCGGCGCTTTTCCGCGCCTTCCGTACAACCGTTTTCAAACATGTATCCATGTCGTCGCCACGCGCATCCATGTGATGCAGTAACGGCGCGCCGTCTTTCGGATAGAAGAATAGAAACAGCACGCACTTGTCAGTGCGGTACTGCCAGATCTCGGTGTCTAGGTCATGACGGACAAGGGTTGCGGCGCCAAGTGCATCACGTAACGCCTCGTTACCCAACCCAATCAACTCGTCCGGTGCCGGCACTTTCGGTTCGGGTTGCGCCGGGACGGCGCGCGCGATCTTCTTAGGCGCCGCCGGCTGAACGGTCTCTTGGGAAACCGGCGCGGCCGGTTCGGGTGATGCGCAGCCCGCCATCGATAAGACGGCAAGCGCGCTCAGAAGTCGGCGGAAATTAACTGTCACCGCCGTCTGACTGCTCACTCGGTTCCAGGGTCTGCATGTCGCCGGAAATCTCACCACCGGACTCGATGACGATGCGGCCATAGCGAACAGTCCCATTCACCCGGCCACCGGCGCGAATGATAAGGCGTTCTTTCGCCGTCAGTTCGCCCTCAAAGCGGCCGCTGATATCGGCTTCTTCGACTTCTGCAGCTCCCTTGAAAAAACCGGTCGGTGAAATTTCGAGGACACGTGCACCGGGCAGCGTCACCTGGACATGACCTTCGACGATCAACTTATCGCACGCAGTGATTTCACCGTTGAACTGAATATCGCGGCCGACGATCAGACGGCGGCTTTCGGAATCGGCACTGCGCGGGCGGTCCAGACGGCGGACCGGTGCGCTTGGTAGGTCCGGGCTGCGCCGCTGCAGATCGGGCAGATTGCCTGCCGGAGAGGGCGGCTTGGACGGTGTGTGCGAGCCGCGCTTGGAAAATGGTTTGAACGGTACCGCGTCGCCGGTGTCCTCTGCGTCTTGCGCGGCGGTTTTCGATGGATCTTCTTTATCGTCTGGCTTCTTGCCGAACATGCTCATGCCCCCACCTCGTTTCGGTCCCAACGCCTATTAAAGTGCTGGGATTACGTGGACGTTTCCACCGGTAAATTCGCCGGATCGTTTCGCCACGCTTCGAAAAGGTGCACCATCGTCGCGGTCGCAACAACCGGCATAAGCAGGTTGACGATGGGTATCGTCAACAAAAACGCAATCCCTGCACCAACCAGAAGCAGACGCCCCTGTCGGGCTTTGCGAAGCCGCGTCACTGCCTCACCGGGCATGCGCCGTGCCGCCACCATCTCGAAATATTCCCGACCAAGAAGGTAGCCGTTCACTCCGTAGAACACAAAAGGGAAAATCGGGCCGAGGAATAGGAACGGCAACATGAGAATGTTCAAGCCGATCAGGATGGCGAAGAATTTGACCGTTAGCATAATTTGTTCGCCGACGGGGGCGCCATCGGTTTTCTCCAGCGCCGGATAGTGCCGTTTTTCGACCTGGTCCGCGACCTGATCGAGGAACAAGCCGATCAAGACGGAGACGGTCGCCGGAAACAGGAACCAGGTAAGGACGAGCGTCGCCAGCCCGCCAAGCACATCGATAGTACCTTCGACCCAGCCGATATCCGAGACCGCTGTTTCAGTCAGCAGGTAGCCGATCACCGACCACAGGACGACGAATGTCACAATCGCAGAAAATAGCGACAGCAGGATGTATTTGCGGATGCCCGGGTCTCCGAGTTGTTGGACCGCTTTGACGAAAGCTTTGATCATGCTGGCTCCGTTCGTATTAAGGCGTTATCTGATATACATAACTCAAAAGGCTGCGAAACCAAGTCTTACGCCATCGGCCTTGCCGGAAACACGTGCTTAGCTATACTCCGCGCCAAATCGCCTATACATGCACAAAAGGAATGATTATGTCCGAAACGGCCTTCGACGTTCTCGGGATCGGCAACGCCATTGTTGATATCCTTGTTCAGACGGAAGACGACTTCCTCGACGAGAACGGCCTGATCAAAGGCAGCATGGGTCTTACCAGTGCCGAAGAGCAGACGGCGCTTTACGACAAGGCCGGCCAGGCTATTGAAAGCTCCGGCGGGTCCGCGGCCAACACTATGGCGGGGATTGCTGCGCTCGGTGGTCGCGCGGCTTTTGCCGGTCGCGTGAAGTCGGATCAGTTGGGACGCGTCTTTTCACACGATATCCGTGCTACCGGCGTGGCCTTCGACAGTCCGGCCGCCGAAGACGGCCCGTCGACGGCAACCTGCCTCGTGCTGATCTCCCCGGACGGTCAGCGCACCATGCAGACGTATTTGGGCGCATGCGTGAATTTCGCACCGGCAGACCTTAGCCTCGACCAAGTTGCCGCTTCCGAAGTGACGTACTTGGAGGGATACCTCTGGGATTCCGACTCGGCACGCGAAGCCTTTTTCGCCGCCGCCAAAGCGGCACATGATGCCGGACGGAAAGTTTCGCTGTCTCTGTCCGATCCGTTCTGTGTTGACCGGCATCGCGCCGGCTTTTTGGAATTCTGTCGGGACCATGTCGATATTTTATTCGCTAACGAAGACGAAATTCTCTCGCTCTTCCGGTGTGACGACATCGATGCCGCAGCGGCTGAAGTTAATGACTTGGTCGAAACCGCGGCGTTGACCCGATCCGAAGAAGGCTCTTTGATCGTCAATGGGAATGACCGGATCGCTGTTTCCGCCGCACCTGTCGAAAACGTCATCGATACGACCGGCGCCGGGGATGCTTATGCAGCCGGGTTCCTGGCGGCGTTGACGCAAGGCCATGACTTAAAGACCGCGGGCCGATTGGGTGGCCTGTTGGCGGCACTGATTATTCAGCAAATCGGTGCTAGACCCTCCGCGGGCGTGCAGCACTTGCTGACCGGGCTAGACGACTAAATAGCTCCCGTTTAACTCTTTTATTATTGGAGTTCCTCATGGAACTGAGAAACATCGCGATCATCGCGCACGTTGACCATGGCAAGACAACACTCGTTGATTCCATGATGCAGCAAAGTGGCGTGTTCCGCGCCAACCAGAAAGTCGCCGAGCGCGTCATGGATTCGGGCGAGCTTGAGCGTGAACGTGGCATCACCATCCTTGCCAAGTGCACCTCTGTGGAATGGCAGGGCGTGCGCATCAACATTGTCGACACCCCCGGCCACGCCGATTTCGGTGGCGAAGTCGAGCGTATTCTGTCGATGGTTGACGGCGTCGTGCTGTTGGTGGATTCCGCCGAAGGGCCAATGCCGCAAACCAAGTTCGTGACGTCGAAGGCCTTAAAACTAGGTCTTAAGCCGATCGTTGTCGTCAACAAGGTGGATAAACCCGATGCGCGCTCGCTCGACGTGCAGACTGAGGTCTTTGACCTGTTTGCCGCCTTGGACGCCAACGACGACCAGCTGGACTTCCCGACCTTGTTTGCATCCGGTCGCGATGGCTGGGCGTCGGAAGATGCAGATCAACGGGGCGAGAATCTTGGGCCATTGTTCGATTGTATCGTGAAACACGTGAAGGAGCCGGAAGCCGACCCGAACGGGCCGTTCCGGATGCTGGTGACGACGCTCGAAGCCGATCCGTTCCTGGGCCGGATCCTGACAGGCCGCATTTTCTCGGGTGCCGTGAAACCCAATCAGCCCATTAAGGCGCTGAACCGCGACGGCAAGGTTGTTGAACAGGGCCGTGTGCAGAAAATTTTGGCATTCCGCGATGTGAAGCGCGAGGCCATCGACGACGGGATTGCTGGCGATATCGTTGCCATTGCCGGTTTGACCAAGGCGACGGTCGCCGACACTTTGTGCGCAACGGATGTCGAGGAAGCGCTTCAGGCCGATCCCGTCGACCCGCCGACGCTGGCGATGACTTTCTCGGTCAACACGTCGCCTTTTGCCGGACAGGACGGCAGTAAAGTGACGTCGCGCATGATCCGCGACCGCCTTTTGGGGGAAGCCGAAGGCAACGTTGCCATCCGTATCACCGAAACGGAATCTAAGGACGCCTTCGATGTGGCCGGGCGAGGCGAACTGCAGCTAGGCGTGCTGATCGAACAAATGCGCCGTGAAGGGTTCGAGCTTTCGATTTCCCGTCCGCGCGTCATTTACCGGAACGACCCGGACTCCGGAAAACGCATGGAGCCGTTGGAAGAGGTCACGGTCGACGTCGACGAGGCATTCTCGGGCATCGTCGTCGAGGCGATGAACGTTCGAAAGGGTCGGATGACGGAAATGCGCCAGGCCGAGGGTGGAAAAGTACGGCTCACGTTTATCATCCCTTCGCGTGGCCTTATCGGATACCACGGCGAGTTCATGACAGAGACGCGCGGCACAGGGGTTTTGAATAGGGTTTTTCATGGTTATGCGCCTCATAGCGGCGAGATACCGGGTCGCCGCAATGGGGTTTTGATTTCGAATGCTACGGGAAAGTCAGTGGCCTATGCGCTCGCCGGACTTGAAGGCCGGGGTACATTGTTCATCGGTTCCGGCGTCGCCGTATATGAAGGCATGCTGATCGGAGAGCACAGTCGTGAAAACGATCTTGAGGTCAACCCGCTGAAAGCCAAACAACTTACGAACATTCGCGCCTCGGGAACGGACGAGGCAATTCGCCTTTCGCCTCCTCGTTTGATGAGTTTGGAAAACGCAATCGCATATATCGATGACGACGAGTTGTTGGAAGTTACGCCTAACGACCTTCGTCTGCGTAAACGTCTGCTCGACCCACATGAACGAAAGAAGGCCGGGCGCCGAAAGGACGACTCCGGCTAAGCGCTTTAGTCGAGCATTTATGCGAGCGTGATTTATCGAGCATTTATGCGAGCGTGATTTATCGAGCATTTATGCGAGCGTGACTTGTCGAGCATTTATGCGAGCGTGACTTGTCGAGCATTTATGCGAGCGTGACTTGTTGAGCGGACCGCGTGCCGGAGATACCCTGACGGAATGAGAACGGACGAACTAAGTCAGGAAGTCGACGCATCGCATGTCGAAGTAAAGGCCTCAGCTTTCTGGCGGCTTTTGCCGGCGGGCATGCGGCGGCGCTGGTGGCTGTTCCGGCCACTCGATCTGATCGCTCGTCATTTTCCGATATTTCGCAAACGTCGCGGCCTGCTTGTCATCCGTATGGACGGGATTGGCGACATGGTGCTGTTTCGCAGCAGCCTCGACGCCTATGTGGACGCGTTCGGCGTCGATAAGGACGAGATCACCGTTCTGGGATGCGAAAGCTGGGCGCCGATAGCGGACCGGGTTTTCGCGGGCTACCGCGTCGTTACCATCGACGAACACGCATTTGCCCGCCGGCCGTTGTACCGATTCCGGATCGCGTTGACCATTCGGCGTCTGGCGCCGGCGATTGCCGTCTGCGACTCATATCTGCGCCGCGCCATGATGGCGGACAGCATTGTCTATATTTCCGGCGCGGACCGTTCCGTCGTCTCAATGCCGTATATCAACGAGCCGACCCGTTCAGAGTTTACGTTCTACCTGAGCCAAGTTAATCAAATCATCGATACGGGGCCGTATCCGACGCACGAGATCGTGCGGCATGCGCGCTTTGTCTCGGCGGTGGCCGGCCGGACGATCGTGCCTACGGCCCCGTCTTTCGATTGGCCGTGCGCGCGCCCGCAGGCTGTCGGCAATGGACGTTATGCCGTTCTCAATCCGGGCTCCAACGAGCATGGTCGGCGCTGGCCCTTCGAGCAGTATGTCCAGGTCGCCGAAAAACTACTGGCCGATGACTGGCAGGTGGTTTTCGTCGGCACGCGCGCTGAGCGTTGGGATGAGAAGCCGTTGGAAGCGATCGCCGCCAAAGCCGGCGTGATCGACCTGACGGGGAAAACGTCGCTGACTGATCTGATGGATTTGATGCGCTATGCGGATCTTGTTGTCAGCAACGACACCGGACCGGCGCACCTTTCCATAGCCCTCGGTGCGCCGACGGTAGTGATTGTCGGTGGTGGCCACTTCACCAGTTTCGTGCCGTATCCGCCTGAAGCAACCCCCGCCACCGCGCGTTTCGTGCATGAACACATGGATTGCTATCATTGTTTCTGGCGCTGCCATAAGCGGGCCAGCAAGTTCGACGTGTTCCCGTGTGTCTCGGCGATTTCAACAGACCGGGTTTGGGCGGCGTGCAAGAGTCTGACGGGCGCCGCCGACGACCAGCGCCAGGTCTCCTGATCCGGTGACGGCCCGGGCGAGCGTTTGGCTCTCAGCCGTTGCGGTACATCTGGAATACCGTACTGTCCTGATTGCGTTGCTGGGGTTTTCCAGCGGTCTTCCCCTTCTCTTGGTCTATGGCACGCTTTCCGCCTGGCTGCATGACGAAGGCGTTTCGTTGACTGTGATTGGCTGGTTCTCCGTCGCCAGCAGCGCCTATGCACTGAAGTTTCTGTGGTCGCCACTCGTTGACCGCGTGCGGTTCCCTCTTCTCGGCAGATGGTTCGGACAGCGGCGCGGCTGGCTGCTGGCGTCGCAGCTTGTCGTGATGGCGGCTATTGTCATGCTCGGTGGTTCGGACCCGAAGAACGACTTGGCACTAACCGCGGCGATGGCGGTGGTGCTCGCTTTCGCATCGGCGACCCAAGACATTGTTGTCGACGCGTACCGGATCGAAGTTCTCGACGAAAGCCGTATGGGCGCCGGTGCATCCAACTATGTCATCGGATACCGCATTGCGACGTTTGCATCAGGGGCGGGGGCGCTCGTGATCGCTGATCAGGCGGGCTGGTTCTGGGCTTATGCGTCAATGGCGGCGCTGGTGCTGATCGGCATCGCCGCGACCCTGGCAGGACCGGAGCCCAAGCGGGCGGAACGTGCGGCGGATGGAACTAAGCATGACGATCCCCTGAAGCGCGGCTTTGCCGCGCTGCACGAAGCCGTGATCATGCCGTTCGCCGATTTCATGCGCCGCGCCAATTGGCCGGCTGTTTTGCTATTCGTCGCACTTTATAAGTATGGCGATGCGCTGCTTGGCGTGATGGCCAATCCATTTTATCTGGATATTGGTTTTACGAAGACTGAAATCGGCTTGGTCACCAAGGGATTCGGCCTCGCCATGACGATCACAGGCGGCATCATCGGCGGCGCGATGGTCGCAAGGCTTGGCACGCTACGCGCTCTTTTCATCGGTGGCATTCTGCAGGCGGCGTCCAACGCCGTCTTTGCCTTGCAGGCCTACGTCGGACCGGAGCTGCCGATGTTGTTCGCGACCATTGGCGTTGAAAACCTTACCGGCGGCATCGGTACCATCGCCTTTGTCGCTTACTTATCGGGGCTCTGCAACGTGGCGTACACGGCGACGCAGTTCGCACTGTTGTCTTCGCTGATGGGATTCGCCCGCACGGTGCTGGCATCCGGGGGCGGTTGGCTCGCCGATCAGATCGACTGGGTGAGTTATTTTTTGCTGACCGGCTTTGCGGCGATCCCCGGTCTGCTATTGCTGATGTGGTTGATGCGCCGGGTCAACCCGCGCGAAGACGCTGGAGCGCCGCGCTGATAGCATCGACCGGGATCAGGTCCATCTCGCGGCCGCCGAATTCTTGCGCCCGGACCACCTCGACCTTGTCTGTCATTGGCGGAAACTTCTCATAGACCGTCGGCCCGTACATGGCCACCAGCGGCGCGCCGCCGACGGCGAGCATGTGTGCGATTCCGGAATCATTCGAAACCGCAGCATTTATTCTGCCCGCCAAGGCGATCGTGAGCAGCGGGTCATAGTTGTGCTCAGCTGCGCCGGGGCCGTCCTGCAACGGCAACTTGGCATTGGGAAAGGCGGCCTTGATCTCCGGCGCCCATTCTTCTTCCTGCGGGCCGATCAGAAATACCGGCACGGCGCCCGACGCCGCGATCTGTTTGGCGAGCGAGATAAAATTCCCCAATGGCCAGCATTTCGGTTTGCCGCCGGAGCCGGGCGCGAACGCGATGTAGGTTTCGCCATCCGGCAGCATTTGAGCTGCATCCGCGACGACCTTTCCCGGCAACGCGAGGTCGAGCTTCGACGGTGTAGGCTGGGCCTTACCGGAGGCGATCTCCAAAAGATCCAACATCTGCCGCTGCATGGCCCGCGGGGATTTGTAATTTTTCGGTGGGCGCTTGTTCGACAGTATGAACCGCGCAGCCGGTGAAACGAATGTCCTATGGCGGATACGCCGCGCCGCGAGGCTGGTCCAAAATATCTTTTGCGTGTCGATGATAAGATCGAAGCGTCGCCCTTTCAGCGGGCGGGGACCGATCAGTTCCTTCGGCGTGATGCCGACGCCGCCGTGCTCAATAACCTCGTCCAGCACGCCGTCGACCAAAGGTGCCAGGCTGCGCGCGTAGACGGTCGTTTCCTTGCCCGCGAACCAGGTCAGCTTAGCGTCTGGATAGGTGCGGCGCAGACCGCGCACGAACGGCAGTTTCAACAGCCCGTCGCCAAGCCGGTCCAAGCCGACATAGACGAGAACGTTTTCGATGTTGGAGGCTTTTGACACTATGCTGTCTCCTTGCCTCCGCTTAGCACGGCTTTGGCGGCTTGGCGAATAACGCTGCCAGTGTGCCGGCGCAGCCAAGGCCCGCGAAAGTCAGCAACGACAGCTTGTAATCCCCCGACCAATCCCGCAACACCCCACCGATCAGTGGTCCTGTCGCTTGCGCCATCACTTGGATAGTAAGGGCCACGCCGCGGATCGCCCCAAAGCTGCGTCGCCCGAAATAATCGGCCCAGGCAATGGGGAGCATGGTTAGCAAGCCACCGATCCCGAGGCCGAATAGCCCTGCCGAGGCATAGGCCATGGCGACCGACTGCGTCAGGTACATGGTGGCAGGCGCGGCGGCAAGGAGGAGGCCGACCAGCGCTAACGCATAACCCAAAGGGATTCGCCGCGGCCAGAAACCGTAGCAGAAACCGGCGATAGCGGAGACTAATGAAAATGTACTAACCGCCGTCGCCGCAATGGTCGGGTCCAGACCTTTCTCCAACAACGCAGGGGCCTGGTGCAGGCTGACCCCGGATTGAATTGGATAGATCAGGAATGTATAGGCGGACAACATCCAGAATGTGGGGGTCCTGACCGCTTGGGCGCGTGTAAAGACAGGTTCGTCCACGTCGGGTGAGAAGGCTGCGGTTTGCACATCGTCGTCGGCTCTTTGCTCCGCTGTGTTCCCGCCGTCTATAGCAAGACCAAGATCCTCGGGCCGGCGGATGATAAACAGCCACACCGGCAAGAAGCCGACGATCATGACCGTGGCGCCGACAAACAGCCAAGCGCCACGCCAGCCGTATTGCTCCATCGAGAAATGAGCGATCAGCGGCATCGCGACAAGCCCCGACATCAGAGCGAGTGTCGTCACGGATGTCGCGAACGCGCGCCGGCGCTTGAACCAATTGATGATGGCCCCGTAGATACCAAGATCATAGGGGCCGGTGAAATTCATCCGGGCGAAACTGTACAGAAGATAGAACATCGGCAGCGACGTCACCCAACTGATACACAAGAGCGGGATGCCCGTCGCCAAGACGGCGAAACTCAAAACGGTACGCGCACCATTTCGATCTAGGAACGGTCCGAGCATCGGTGCGGCGACAGCACCCAACAATCCACCGAGCGACACCGCGCCGGAGATTTCTGTCCGCGTCCAGCCGAACTCGTGTGACATCGGGTCCATGAAAATGGAAAGGGTCGAAACGGCCGGTCCTTGCCTAGAAACCGAAGCCGCCGCAACCGCTGCGAGAACGATCCATCCATAGTAGAACGGCAATCGCCCGGAAAGGGCTTGGATCATTCTCAATCTGGGGGTCATTTGGTTTGCCGTGCTGCGCCCGTCTGTGGACTTTCACATAGCATGGCACCGGAAACTTGTGGAGCACAACGAGGTCAGCCGTTATCTTGACGCTGACGCGCGAACCCGAGGGAGATCCAGCGATGGACATTGCCAAAGTGCCGGTCGGAGATAATCCACCGTATGAAGTAAACGTCATTATCGAGATTCCGCTGGGCGGCAATCCGGTGAAATATGAACTCGATAAGAAATCCGGCGCAATCTACGTCGATCGTTTTCTACATACCGCCATGTACTACCCGATGAATTACGGATTCGTGCCGCACACGTTGTCGGAAGATGGTGACCCGATGGATGCCGCTGTTCTCAGTCAGATGCCGGTGATCCCCGGTTGCGTCATCAAATGCCGCCCGATTGGCGTTTTGATCATGGAAGACGAGAGCGGCATTGACGAGAAATTGCTATGTGTGCCGGTCGATGATCTGCATCCGTTCTACGGTGATATTAGCTCGTATCGCGACATTCGACCGGTGCTGATCGAACAGATTCAGCACTTCTTCGAACACTACAAAGACCTCGAACCCAACAAATGGGTCAAGGTTCAGCGCTGGGGCGAAGCCGAGGAAGCATTGGAATTAGTGCGCGACGCGATGAAGCGCGCCGATGACGCGGATGAGGCAGCGGGCGACGATTAAGTCCCCGCTGCCTCTCCGGCTTAGTCGCGTTTGGCGCTATGCGCCGAAAGTGCGGCGAGCATCACCATATCTGAGACAGTGGCCCCCATCGGTACGATCTGTGCTGGGAAGTCGAGGCCCGTGATCAATGGGCCGAGAACCGTCGATCCACCGATGGAGCTTAAGAACTTCATGGCGATCTGTGCGCTGTGCAGGCCCGGCATAATCAGAACGTTGGCCGTATCGGTCAGGCGACAAAATGGATAAAGGTCCATCAACTCCTTTGTGAGCGCCACGTCCACTGACATCTCGCCGTCGTATTCGAAGTCAGCCTTGCGCTGATCCAAAATTTCGACCGCTTGGCGAACGACATCAGCGCGCGGCAGCGCCG
Organism: Rhodospirillales bacterium; assembly: GCA_965216765.1. Lineage (GTDB taxonomy): Bacteria > Pseudomonadota > Alphaproteobacteria > Rhodospirillales > Casp-alpha2 > UBA4479. The sequence continues at coordinate 2,390,831 of OZ244199.1, read as the reverse complement.
GGTGACCGAAGGTCGCGAACGAGATCATGGCGACCCTGGGTTCGTGCCCAAAGCGCCGGACCTCGTTAGCGGCGTGTTGCGCGATATCCGCCAGCACTTCCGCCGACGGGGACTCGTGCACGGCCGTGTCAGCAACGAATAGCGTGCGGCCTTGGTCGATGATCAGCGACATGCCCATGGCGCAGGCCCCCGGCGCCGGGTCAATCACCTGAGAGATGTTCGACATGGCTGCGTGATAGTTCCGCGTCAGGCCGGTGACCATGGCATCGGCATCGCCGTTGGCGACCATGCAGGCGGCGAAGATGTTGCGGTCCAAGTTAACCATGCGTTGGCAATCCCGGAGCAGGCTGCCTTTGCGTTGCAGCCGCTGATAAAGGAAATGCGCATAGTCTTCGTTGCGGTCACTAAGCCGGGCATTGAGGATTTCGACGCCTTTTTGCTCTTCTAGACCCAGCGCTTTCATGGTCTGGAGAACGCGGTCTTCACGGCCCACTAGGATCGGCGTGCCGTAGCCCGCATTCAGGAATGAGTAAGCTGCGCGGATGGATTTCTCTTCCTCGCCTTCCGCGAAGACGACCCGCCGCGGCTTGGCGCGGACCTGGTCCAGCGTCGCCTGAAGATAAGCGACTGTCGGGTTGAGGCGTGCCGAAAGCTCGGCCTCATAGGCTTCCATGTCGATGATCGGCCTCTGCGCGACACCCGAGATCATCGCCGCCTGGGCGACGGCCTTCGGCACCGCGACAATCAGGCGCGGATCGAACGGCGTCGGTATCAGGTAGTCCGGGCCGAACTGCAGGTGCGTGCCGGCATAGGCGGCGTCGACTTCATCCGGCACGTCCTCGCGGGCGAGTTCCGCCAACGCGTGCGCGGCGGCGATCTTCATCTCTTCGTTGATGCGCCGTGCGCGGACATCGAGCGCACCTCGGAAAATATAAGGGAAACCCAGAACGTTGTTCACTTGGTTCGGGTAGTCCGAACGGCCGGTGGCGATGATCGCGTCGTCGCGCACCTTTTTGACGTCTTCCGGTGTAATCTCCGGATCCGGGTTAGCCATCGCAAAGATGATCGGCTGATCGGCCATGGTGGCGACCATTTCCGGCGTGACGGCATCCTTTACGGACAGGCCGATAAAGACATCGCTCCCCTTCATGGCGTCGGCCAGCGTGCGCGCATCCGTTGCCACGGCCTGGGCCGATTTCCATTGGTTCATGCCCTCGGTCCGACCGCGGTAAATGACACCCTTGGAGTCGCACATGATGATGTTGTTTGCACTGACGCCCATCGCTTTGATTAGGTCGGTACAGGCGATGGATGCTGCGCCGGCGCCGTTGATGACGACTTTGACGTCGGAGAGCTTACGCCCCGTCAGATCAATAGCGTTGATGAGGCCCGCCGCAGTGATAATCGCGGTGCCGTGCTGATCGTCGTGGAAAACCGGCACATCAAGCAACTCGCGCAGGCGCTCTTCAATCATGAAGCACTCGGGCGCCTTGATATCTTCGAGGTTAATGCCGCCGAACGTGTTGCCGAACAGACGCACGCTCTCGACGATTTCATCGACGTCTTCCGAGAACACTTCGATGTTGATTGCATCGACGTCGGCGAACCGCTTGAACAGAACACATTTGCCTTCCATGACCGGTTTGCCGGCGAGCGGGCCGATATTCCCGAGGCCCAGCACGGCGGTCCCGTTGGAGACGACGGCGACGATGTTTCCTTTCGCCGTGTAGTCGAAGACCTTGCTTTCGTCTTCATGGATGGCAAGGCACGGACCGGCGACGCCCGGCGAATAGGCCAGGGTAAGGTCACGCTGTGTCGTCAGCGGTTTCGTCGCATTGATTTCGATTTTTCCCGGCTTGCCCGCAGCATGCATACGCAATGCTTCAAGGTACAGCAGCTCGGTTGCGCGTTCGTCCATTAGGTTCTCCCAGGGGGTCTTGAACGTTTGTAATTGCATTGGAATTGCCGTGGATGAGGCGACAATCCAGACACATATTGCCAGTACCGTGGAAAAGTGCAACGCCATGCGTGCCGAGCGCCTCGGGCATGTGATAGAATGTGGCCAAGAGGGACATGGGCGCAGCATGACGACGATTTCCAAACGCGCAACATCTGACAGCCACGTCGTGCAAACGACGACTGAGAATGACGGCGCCGCCAAATCCGCCGCGACCGATCTCCGTGACGCGACACCGATGATGGTGCAGTACCTATCGATCAAGGCCGAGAACCCGGGCTCGCTGTTGTTCTATCGTATGGGCGACTTCTACGAGCTGTTCTTCGATGACGCGGTGGCGGCGGCGGGTGCGCTGGATATAGCGCTGACCAAGCGCGGCAAGCACGCCGGCGAAGACATCCCCATGTGCGGTGTTCCGGTGCATAGCCATGAGACCTATTTGAACCGCTTGATCAAGCGTGGTTTCCGCGTTGCCATTTGCGAGCAGACCGAAGACCCGGCGGAGGCCAAGAAGCGCGGCTCGAAGTCTGTCGTGGCGCGGGAAGTGGTACGCGTCGTCACGCCCGGCACGATCACGGAAGATCACCTCCTCGATTCGCGGCGTAACAACTTTCTGGCGGCGCTCGGGCGTGCCGGGGGTGCGGTGGGGGCGGCATGGCTCGACATGTCGACCGGTGATTTCCGCACGCAGCCGTTCGACGTGGCGGATATGGCGGCGGTATTGTCGCGACTAGATCCCGGCGAGATTATTGTCCCGGACGGTCTTTATGCCGACGGCATGCCGGCGGCTTTACAGGACGACATGGACGACCGGCTGACGGTGCTCGCCGATGCCAGGTTCGACAGTGAATCCGGTCGTCGCCGGTTACAGGACTTTTATGCGGTCGGCACGCTCGACGCTTTTGGCCAATTTTCGCGACCCGAAATCGCTGCTGCTGGCGCGTTGATTGATTATGTCGAACAAACGCAAAGGGGCCGTCTACCGCGCCTGCGCCCGCCGCAGCAGGTCGCGCAAGGCGCAGTCATGGAGATCGACGCGGCAACGCGGCGTAATCTGGAATTGACGATGACCATGTCGGGCGAGCGCAAAGGCAGTCTGTTGGAAGCGATTGACCGGACAATCACGGGCGCCGGGGCTCGCCTGTTGGCAGCACGGCTGTCTTCGCCCCTAACCGACCCGGTGGAAATTAACCGACGGCTCGATCTTGCGGATGTCTTCGTGGCCGATGCAGACGCCGGTGATGCGCTGCGGCGCGGCTTGCGCGGCATCCCCGATCTGGCGCGGGCGCTCAGCCGCATCACCATCGGCCGCGCCGGTCCGCGTGATCTGGCGGCGATCCGCGACGGCTTGACGCGCGCGCGTGAGCTTAAAGCTGTGCCGGCGAACGCGGCGCCGCTCACCGGCAATACCGACCTCGAAGGATTGGCGGCGGCATTGGGCGGGCATGATGATCTGATCGACATCCTTACCCGTGCCTTGGTCGCGGAGCCCTCCCCGGCGCGCGCCGACGGCGGCTTCGTGGCACCCGGTTATGATCCGAAGCTGGACGAGTTCATCGCGCTCCGAGATGAGAGCCGGCGCCTGATTGCCGGTCTGCAGAAGAAATATGCGGAAGACACGACCATCACCGCGCTGAAGATTCGCCATAACAACGTGCTTGGCTATTTCATAGAAGTCACGGCAAAGCAGGCCGATGCTATGCCGTCGGGAGGCGAGAGCCCGTATATCCACCGCCAGACCATGGCGAACGCCGTTCGTTATTCGACGGTGGAGCTAAGTGAGCTGGAATCCGAGATTTCGCGTGCGGCGGACCGGGCATTGGCCTTGGAGCAACAGATTTTCGACGATCTTTGCGCCGCCATCACTGCGGCAGCGGCACAGATCGATGGGACGGCAAGTGCGCTGGCGCAGCTCGACGTTGCCGCGGCGTCGGCGGTCTTGGTGACGAGCGAGCGGTTCGTCCGGGCGGAAATAGACGACAGCCTTTCCTTCAACATCGAAGGTGGGCGACACCCTGTCGTCGAGCGAGCCCTGGCCAAAAGTGGCGATGCCCGATTCGTGTCGAACGATTGTTGCCTGGAGCCAGGGAACGAGGACGGTGGCCGCCTTTGGCTTCTGACCGGGCCGAACATGGCCGGTAAAAGCACGTTTCTACGCCAGAACGCCCTATTGGCCGTGTTGGCGCAGGCTGGTCTGCATGTGCCGGCGGACCGGGCGAAGATAGGTGTTGTCGACCGCTTGTTCTCGCGGGTCGGTGCCGCCGACGATTTAGCGCGGGGCCGCTCCACCTTTATGGTGGAAATGGTAGAGACAGCAGCGATTCTACATCAGGCGAGCGAGCGTTCGCTGGTTATTCTAGACGAGATCGGGCGTGGCACGGCGACCTTCGACGGATTGTCGATCGCCTGGGCCGTGGTCGAGCATCTGCACGAGGTGAACTGTTGCCGTGGGCTGTTCGCGACCCACTATCATGAGCTGACGGCGCTATCCGAACGTCTGGCGGATTTGGCGTGCCACACCATGCGGGTCAAGGAATGGCAGGACGACGTGATCTTCATGCACGAGGTCGCATCTGGGGTTGCCGACCGCTCATATGGTGTTCATGTGGCGCAATTGGCCGGATTGCCTGCCGCTGTCGTCGATCGGGCCGGGGACCTATTGGCGATTCTAGAAGCCGAGAAGGGAACAACGACAAGCCAGCTTGGTGATGATTTGCCGCTTTTTGCTGCCATACAAGAGCACCGCCCTGAGCCTAAGCACGCAAGCCCGGCAAGCGAAGCGCTCAAGAAGATTAATCCAGACACCTTAACGCCGCTTCAGGCGCTTGAGGAGCTTTATAAGCTTAAAGCCTTATCCTTAGACGACTAGCCGCGATAAGACATTCGGGTGGCTTGCAATTGTTTTGCTATCAAAATGAAATGAATTAATGAATTTCTGTTCCTTTTACCGCCGACAAACGCCATCTTTGAGAAACAATGAATCGCATCGTTAAACCCAGAGACCTAATCAGCCGCCGTGAGTTGCTGTCGGAGGTCGAAGAGCTGATGGGCTGGTCCGGCAGTACGCCGGATGCGCAGCGCCAGGCAATGGATATGTATCGCCAGCGGCTCGAGGCGGGCCGTGCCGAGATCAAGCGTCGGTTCGAAGAGGGCGAAGCCACCGGCCGCGAATCGGTTCGCGCCGGAGCGTACCTGCTCGATCAGTTGATCCGCGTCATCTATCAGGTGGCGGATGATTATGTCTTTCCGCTGGGAGTTTCCACCAAGGGCGACGCGATGACGCTGCTGGCGACAGGCGGATATGGCCGGGGCGAGTTGGCACCGCATTCGGACATCGATCTGATGTTCCTCCTTTCCTATAAATTGACGCCGCGCAACGAACAGGTCGTGGAATACGTTCTCTATACCCTTTGGGACCTTGGGCTGAAGGTCGGCCACGCGACGCGTTCGACCGCAGAGGCCGTGCGGCTCGCGAAAGAAGACATCACTATCCGAACCAGTCTTTTGGAAGCGCGCATGCTGACAGGCGATCAGAACCAGTTCGCCGCGTTTCAGAAGACATTCCGTTCCGAAGTCGTCGAGGGCACCGGCACCGCATTTGTCGAAGCGAAACTCTCTGAACGGGACCAGCGGCACGGCCGCATGGGCGACACGCGCTACGTGTTAGAACCGAATATAAAGGAGGGCAAAGGCGGTCTTCGCGATCTGCAAACGCTACAGTGGATTTGTAACTACCTTTATGGCACCGAATCCATGAACGAGCTACACGAGCGCGGCATCCTGACCAAAGAGGACGCACGGCGCTTTGCCAAATCACAGGAATTCCTGTGGACCGTGCGGTGCCATCTGCACTATCTGGCCGACCGTCCTGAAGAGCGCCTGACCTTCAACGTGCAGACCGAGATCGGCGAGCGTATGAACTACACCGACCACCGGGGCTTGCGCGGTGTCGAGCGGTTCATGAAGCACTACTTCCTGATTGCGAAGGACGTCGGCGATCTCACCCGTATTATCTGTGCGACCCTTGAAGAACAGCACAAGAAGAAGCGTCAACGTCTGCGTTTGCCGCGTCTCGGCAGAAAGCAAAGCATTGCCGGGTTTGGTGTCGACGGCGACCGCATCACCGTCCCCGAAGACACCATGTTTACGGACCAACCGGCGAAGATGCTCGAACTATTCTGGCAGGCGCAGAAGAACAAGCTGGACATTCACCCGGATGCGCTGCGCCTTGTTACAAAGAACCTTCGACGTCTCACCAAGAAAGTGCAGGTTGACCCGGTTGCCAACGAGACCTTCCTCAACATCCTGGCCGGACCGGACCCGGACAAAACCTTGATGCGCATGAACGAAGCCGGTGTCTTCGGTAAATTTGTCCCCGATTTCGGCCGCGTCGTCGCGCAGATGCAGTACGACATGTATCACGTCTATACGGTCGACGAGCACACCATCCGCGCTATTGGTATTCTGTACGGTATCGAAACCGGACGCTTGAAAGAGGATCACCCGCTGTCGTGCGACGTGATCAGCGAGGTTCAGTCGCGGCGCGTTCTATACGTCGCGGTCCTGCTACACGACATCGCCAAGGGCCGTGGCGGCGATCACTCGGAGCTTGGGGCCGATATCGCCATGAAGTTGTGCCCGCGTTTCGGCCTCAACGAGTGGGAAACCGAGACCGTTTCCTGGCTGGTCCGCCACCACCTTTTGATGAGTCACACCGCATTCAAGCGTGATATCGACGATCCTAAGACCGTTGCCGATTTTAATGCTGTCGTGCAGTCGCCGGAACGTTTGCGCTTGTTGTTGGTCCTGACCGTTGCCGACATTCGCGCCGTTGGACCGAACGTTTGGAACGCCTGGAAGGCGGGTCTGCTCCGTGAACTTTATTGGCGGTCATATGAGTCCATCTCCGGCGAGGTGCCGAAGGATGCGATTTCGAAGCGCACGCAGAAAGCAAAGACGGCCCTGGAAGAAGCGCTAAAGGGATCGTCCAGGAAATGGACAAAGAAGAAGATCGCAGAGCACCTCGATCTCGGTCGAGACAGCTATTGGCTGGCTTTCGATACTGACACCCTCGTCCGGCACGCAGAGATCATCCGCAAGGCAGCGGGCAAAGGCGACAAACTGTACATCGAGTTAAAGGCCGACCCCGATCATGATGCGACGGAGATCCTCGTCCACACGCCGGACCATCCGGGTTTGTTCGCAAAAGTTGCCGGTGCGTTGTCGCTGGGTGGGATATCGATCCTCGACGCGAAGGTCATTACGCTGAACAACGGCATGGCGCTTGACGTGTTCTGGGTGCAAGACGGTCAGTCGGAAGCGATCTCCGGCGATGGACGGACCGAACGGATCAAAGGCCGTATCGTGCGTGCCTTGCAGGGTACCGCTCCACCGGCGCGCGAACTCCGCGAAGCGCGCAAAAACGAGATGAAATCCCGGACCAAGGTTTTCAAGGTGCCGCCGCGCGTACTCATCGACAACAAGGCCAGCAGCACATTCACTGTCATCGAAGTGAACGGCCGCGACCGTCTCGGCTTTCTGCATGACATCACCGAGGCCATAACAAAAGCGGGCCTACAGATTTCGTCAGCACACATCTCGACTTATGGCGAGCGGGTGGTCGACGTGTTCTACGTGAAGGATATTTTCGGCCTCAAGATGGAGCAGCCGAACAAGATCGAAAGCGTTCGTAAGAAGCTTCTAACAGCGATCGATAAGGAAGCTATCGAGCGTGCACCGGAGGCTGCCGAGTGAAGGCCGCCATAATGCCGCCGAAATCCCGAGCGTATATCCGCACATGAACCTGATCCGCGCCGTATCCGCCATCGGCTCCATGACCCTGCTCAGCAGGGTTTTCGGATTCTTGAGAGATATTCTGGTCGCCAACTATCTTGGTGCAGGCGCCGTGGCGGACGCTTTCGTAGTCGCGTTCCGCTTTCCAAACCTTTTTCGCCGCCTGTTCGCCGAAGGCGCCTTCGCGGCAGCGTTCGTGCCGTTGTTCGCGCGTTCACTCGAAGGTGAAGGTCGGGACGCCGCCCGCGCTTTTGCGGATCAGGCGTTCAGCGTTCTGGCGTTGATCCTTGTGGTCTTCGTCGCGGTTTTCGAAATCGCGATGCCGTGGCTGATGCCGTACCTAGCACCCGGCTTCGATGAGGTTCCGGGCAAGATGGAACTGGCGACGGAATATTCCCGTATCGCGTTTCCCTATCTGTTCTTTATATCGCTCGTCGCTTTGCAGTCGGGCGTCCTCAACGCTCTCGGAAAATTCGCGGCGGCGGCGGCAGCGCCCGTGTTGCTGAATATTACATTGATTGTGGCCATCGTCGGTTTCGGTGCCGGCGGAGCACCGGAAGAAGCTGGGACGGCCCTGGCCTGGGGTGTGTTTGCGGCGGGCGCCGTGCAGTTCGCGTGGCTTACCTGGCATTGCCGCCGAGAGGGCTTTCCCGTCCGTTTCGTGAAGCCGGCCCTGAGTGACAAGGTCCGCACACTCGGGCGGCGTATTCTACCGGTCGTCTTTGGCGCGAGCCTGTATCAAATCAATCTGCTGATCGGCACGATCCTGGCAACGACGATCTCCGACGGTGCGGTATCTTACCTTTATTATGCCGACCGCGTGACTCAACTGCCGCTCGGTGTTGTCGGTATTGCCGTCGGCACGGCGCTCCTGCCGATGATCTCACGACAGCTCGAAGCGGGTGATGACGCGGCGGCAAACAACAGTCAGAACCGCGGCACGGAGTTTGCGCTGCTGCTCACTCTGCCCGCGGCACTCGCACTTGCCGTGCTGGCCGAGCCGATCGTCAGCGTACTGTTCGAGCGCGGCGCCTTTGATGCCGATGCAAGCCGCGCAACGGCTTTGGCGCTCGTCGCTTATTCGGTCGGCTTGCCGGCATACGTCGGCATTCGCGTATTCACACCGGGTTTCTTTGCGCGCGAGGATACCTCGACGCCGGTCCGCATCGCGGCGCTGGCGATGGCAGTCAACATCGGTCTCAATCTTTGGCTGATGCAGTTCATGGGGCATATGGGGATCGCCCTTGCGTCCAGTCTGTCGGCATGGCTCAACGTGATCTTGCTCGTCGTCGTTCTATCCTATCGCGGCCACTTCTCTGCGGACGCACGCCTGCTTCGCAGGCTGACCGGTATAGCGGTCGCCAGTATCTTGATGGCCGGGGCTTTGTGGTTCGCGGGGGCCTGGGTAACGCCTTGGCTGTACGGCGCACCGCTTGAACGCATCGGCGCGCTTGCAGCGCTCGTCACGGGCGGCTTCATTATATATGTCATCGCCGCGCGTTCCTGCGGGGCATTCACGCTTTCCGATATTCGCAAAGCGATGAAGCGCCGGCGCGTCTAGACAATCCCGTCACTTGACCGTTTGCCGGGTGCGCGCGATAAACCGCGCTCATCATTTGAAACGGATACGGCCATGACCCAACGCATCTTCTCGGGCGTTCAGCCCACCGGCAATCTGCACCTTGGTAACTATCTGGGGGCGATCCGCAATTGGGTGAAGTTGCAGGACGCATACGAATGCCTTTTCTGTGTCGTCGATATGCACGCCATCACCATCTGGCAGGAACCGAATGCGCTGCGCCAATCGACCCGCGAAGTGGCGGCGGCGATGATCGCGGCCGGCATCGATGCCAAAAAGCACATCATCTTCAATCAGTCCCAAGTTTCCGGCCATGCCGAGCTTGCCTGGATCTTCAACTGCGTGGCGCGGCTCGGTTGGCTCGACCGTATGACACAGTTCAAGGAAAAGGCCGGCAAGGATAAAAAGCGGGCCTCGGTGGGGCTTTACGCCTATCCGAACTTGATGGCTGCCGACATTCTTTTGTACAAGGCCACGCACGTACCGGTCGGTGAGGACCAGAAGCAGCACCTGGAACTGGCCCGCGACATCGCGCAGAAATTCAACAACGACTACGGCAAGGACATCTTCCCGCTGCCCGAACCTATGATCTTGGGCACGGCGACGCGCGTCATGTCGTTGAAGGACGGCACCAAGAAAATGTCCAAATCCGATCCGTCTGATCTCTCGCGCATCAACATGGCCGACGATGTCAATGCCATCGCGCGCAAGATCAAGAAGGCGAAAACGGACCCGGACAATCTGCCGGAGAGCACCACAGGCCTCGATGGACGCCCGGAAGCGCGTAACCTTCTGGGTATCTATGCAGCCCTTGCCGATACGACGTTGGATGCCGCAGTTGCCGAATTCGCCGGAAAGCAGTTCTCGGCCTTGAAGGAAGCACTGGCGGACGTGGCCTTGGCGAAGATCGGCCCGATCCAGGACGAGTATCGACGCCTGCTGGCGGACAAGGCCGAGATCGACGCGGTTCTTGCCGACGGTGGTGAGCGGGCGCGGGCACTCGCCGAGCCGGTGCTGCGTGAGGTCCAAAGCGTCGTCGGATTCTTGCGACCGAAACCGAAACGCGGATAGCCAGCGCTTGCATCGAGGGCGGTTCAGCCCCACCTTAAAGGCCGAAAGACGCGAACATCGCGACAGGAGACAGCCATGTTTATTCAAACCGAAGGCACACCGAATCCCGCTACGCTCAAGTTTTTGCCGGGCGTCGCCGTGATGAGCGAATCGACCGCGAATTTCGTGGATTCCGCGTCCGCGTCGCGCTCGCCGCTAGCGACACGGCTATTTGCTATCGAAGGAGTCTCCGGCGTCTTCCTCGGTACTGATTTCGTTACCGTAACGAAGTCGGATGACAAGGATTGGGACGTGATGCGCCCACAAATCCTGGGTGGCATCATGGAGCACTATCAATCCGGCCGTCCGGTGATCGAAGACGGTGCACCGACCTCGACCGAAAGCGGCGAAGACGATCCTATCGTCAAGCAAATCAAAGAGTTAATCGACACCCGCGTGCGTCCGGCAGTGGCTCAGGACGGTGGCGATATCGTTTTTAAAGGCTTCGAAGGCGGCATTGTTTCGCTGCATATGCAGGGTGCTTGCGCGGGCTGCCCGAGTTCCACGGCGACACTCAAACACGGCATTGAGAACATGTTGAAATACTATGTTCCGGAAGTGCAGGAAGTCCGCGCGGTCGAGTGATTTTCACCCTCGATCGGTATGGTTAAGAAAAAAGTAGAGCGGTGAACCGAATTATGGTATCCGCTGCGGCAGAATAAATGCCGGCCATGGCTCTGACAGGTAAACATGCCGTCGGATCGCCAACTAGAAGCTAATAAGAATCCCAGGGCACTTGATGAGAAGCGAGGGGCGTCGCGGGCAAAATCCGTGACGTTAAGCGACGAATGTCTCGGAAGTTCGACCGCTTGGTCATTGCAATTGTCATTGGCGCCGTTTGCGTTACCGCAGCGGCTAGCCTTGTCAGCCCGACGCACAAAGTGACGGCGTCGCCGCGCGTGTCGTTCGATGCCGGAAAAGCCGAATCCGCCGACCGCAACCCGCCGCGCGCAAATCTGCAATTAGCTTCGCTCGAAGCTGACACCGTCGATACCAAGACCGACCACAACGTCATCGGCCTTGCCAAAAGGTTCGAGAGTCTCGGTTACGACCTGGACCGGGTCCGTGATGACGGACACCAGGTGCCGCGCATTTTCCTCGCCCGCCTGCCCAACGACTTGCACGCCGTCCCCGAGGTCGAACTTAAGAAAACGGTTTTCTTCAAAACCATGCTGCCGCTGGTCTTGCAGGAGAACGAGCGTATTCTCTCCGACCGCAGACGTCTGATCCGTCTCCGCGTCGAGAAAAACCTTGGCAAAAAGCTGGAAGCGCGCGACCGCCTTTGGCTCGCCGTTTTGGCCGAACGCTACAAGGTTAAGGATGAGAGCATCAACGAGTTGCTGCGTCGCGTCGATGTGGTGCCGCCGTCACTGGCAATGGCGCAAGCCGCTGAAGAGAGCGGCTGGGGCACGTCCCGGTTCGCGCAAGTCGGTAATGCACTGTTCGGCCAATGGACGACGGCAGGCGGCGAAGGCCTCGTTCCTGAGGACCGTCCGGAAGGTATGGATCACAAGGTGCGCAAGTTCGGCACCCTGACGCAGTCGGTCGCGGCCTACATGCGCAATCTCAATACGCACCGAGCTTATCGCGAGTTCCGTCGCGCTCGGCAAGGCGACCGGAAAAAGGGGGCTGCCCTGGACGGATTCGGCCTGGCAGCGACGCTTTCCAGTTACTCGGCCCGTGGCGATGAGTACATTTCCAGTATCCGCAGCATCATCGCCGCAAACGCGTTAAGGGCACTTGATGAGGCGAAGCTCAGCCGTACCGCCCTTCGCGACCCGGCCGCTTAAGCCCTATCCACCGACGTAATACTGCCAACCGAACCAGTGCCAGCGCCCCTGTCCGGCGGGTAGGGTGCAATTCAACCTTGTCCGGCCTTTCGGCATCGGCTCCGTCATTCGGACTTCAAGCCGCTTGCCGAGCAACTGCACATCCAATTGATCGGTATGGGATGCGTAACATTTGATCCGGTCCAGGCCGTTTTTGGGCCACGTCACCGTCATGCCGATATTGGGCGGGTTGCGGTCGGACACGGACGGGTCGTCCGGAACAAGATCCGCAACACTGAGCGGCAGCGCATTTGCGGCGAGCCGGAAGCGGTCGATGGACCCGAAGGCTTCATTCATGGCGAAGCGCGGTAGATAGTACAGGGGGCTGTTGCTGCCGATGGCGCCGGAGTGTTGACCGAAGGAAGCGACAAAGCCCGCTTCACGGACCATGTCCACAACCTGATTATTCGCTTCGCCGAAGGGGTAGGCGAACAGATCGGGTTTTTCGCCGAGCTTTTCTTGGAAACGCGCGTTCGAAGACGTCAGTTCCTGCTTTACGTCGTCGGGTGAAATATCCGCCATGTGCGGATGCGCCGCCGTCTGGCTGCCGATGGTAACGCCTTCCTCGGCGAGTTCGCGGATCTGGTCCCAAGTCATATAACGCGAGAATCCCTTATCGACGGGGTCCGTGGCGACGAAGACGGTTAGCGGAAAGCCCGCCTCTTTCAGTAACGGCCAGGCATCCGTATAGACGGACGCATAGGCATCATCGACGCTTAGCCCGACCGTTTTCGGGGGGAGCGGTTTGCCGTCGCGAAGCGCGGCGACGATCTCCGGCAAGGGCGCGACATGGTAGCCGCCCGTTTTCAATTCTTCTAGATGCGCGCGGAACTGTTCCATGGTGACGTTGGTCGATGGATAGTCGCTTTCGCCGAAGCGGTGATACATGATGACGGATGCTTTCGTAACCGGTTCATCGGCGACGGCATACGGTACGCCGATGCCGCAGAAAGCAATGACACTGAGGAAAGTTCCGACCGAGGCAGCGACGACGCGACGTCCAAGGTCGGTGGGGCGGTTGGCCCGCCAGCTTGATGTATTGATCATATCTAAATCTTGCCGATTGAAGCGCTAGGTATCAAGTAACACGGAATACATACCGTTACTGTGATGCGCCTCACCCCCGAATAAGCGCCCCAGAGGAGATCGACCATGAGCCAGCCCATCCCCAAAGAAGCCTTGGGCCAATTATTCTTGGATGCTCGGACGCACAATGCCTGGCGCAACGCGCCTGTACCTGAACCTGTGCTGCATGAATTGTGGGGCATCATGCGAATGGCGCCGACGAGCGCCAACTGCAGCCCGGCGCGCATCGTTTTCGTCACCTCAGCCGTCGCCAAGGAAAAGTTGAAGCAGTGCCTGATGGAAGGCAATGTCGATCAGACCATGTCGGCGCCCGTTACCGCGATCATCGGCCAAGACCTCGAATTCGCCGAACGGCTCTCGGACTTGTTTCCGCATACGGATGCGAAGTCCTGGTTCGAGGGTAACGACGCGCTGACCACCGAAACGGCCTTTCGGAATTCGTCACTTCAGGGCGCCTATCTGATCATTGCGGCGCGCGCGCTCGGCCTCGATTGCGGGCCGATGTCGGGGTTCGACAAAGAGAAAGTGGACGCTGCCTTTTTTGCCGGGACATCAATCAAGTCGAATTTCCTATGCAATCTCGGATATGGCGATCCGGAAGGGCTTTATCCGCGCAGTCCCCGGCTTGAGTTTGCAGAGGCCTGCCGGGTCGAATAAGAACAATACTTGGCTCCGGCGCCGCCCGGCGACGATACGGGCTTCGTAAGGGGAAAGGCGTGCGGCGCAATAAAGTCTCGGCAAGCGTTTATCTGGCGTTGGTCGTTATCGCGATTGTTTCACGGATTTGGAACGTGCCGTACGGGCGCGATGTCGGTGTCGCCTTAACAGCGCTGTTCTTGGTGCTGGAAATCTCTCGCACGCCGACGCTACAGCGGAACGTTGGCCTGATCCTGACGGCCCTTGGCGTGGTCGCGGCTTGGTTCGGGGGGAATCTTGGGCCGGCGATCTACGACGCGTTGGATCGCTCGCAAATATTCATGGTGATGTTTTTTGCCGTGATGTGGCTGCGGGATCCCGCGGTCGCCAGCCCGTCTTTGCACGAGCTGCGCGACGCCGTCGTCCGCCAACCACCCGGCCGCCGGTATCCGATCCTGTGGCTGAGTTCCCATATCTTGGGTGCTGTGCTCAACCTCGCTTCCATGACCCTGCTTTCGATTATGGCGGCCGAGCAGCGAGACAGCAGATTGCGCCGGCGTCTGTCCATCGCGCTTATGCTCGGTTTTACGACGGCGTCCTCCTGGGGGCCGTTCTATGTCAGCGTTGCGGTCATTCTCAGCGCACTGCCGTCCGTCTCCTACAGCGATATTGCGCCTTTGGGGATTCTGCTTTCCTTCATCATGCTGGCTACCGGTTGGGCCTACGACCGGGTCTTCTTGCGTCAGACGCCAGTAGCGGGTGCGCAGCCGACCGGGGCATCATTGACTCTCAAGACTGTGGCCCGCGCCGGGCTGATCCTCTTGCTGCTGGCTTCCTCGGTCCTGACGGCACATCAAATTACCGGCCTCTCTATTCCCATTGCCCTGGGCGTGATCGGTCCGCCGTTCGCGATTATCTGGACGGTCATTCAAAGTAACGCCGCCGGCGCCCGTGCCCTGGTCAGCCGCATTTTTCAAGCCGCGCCGGAACTCCGCAACGAGGCCGTCGCCTTTTGTGCCGCCTCAGTCTTCGGGTTCGGTATCGCGCAAATCCTGCCGCCGGAGCGGATTGCCGCTCTCCTATCGAATTGGAATCTCGGTGGGGATATCATCGTTATCGCTGTCATCGTCGGCATGGCGGTCGCGAGCGCTATCGGATTACATCCGGTAATTCTTGTGATCCTCATCGGTGAAGTGCTGCCGCCGGAGGTCATCGGCGTGCCGGCACCGTTACTGGCGATCGCTCTGTTGGGCGTGTGGGGCACGTCGACGATGGTGTCGCCATTCTCGGCCACCACGTTATTCATGGCCCGGGTCGTCAACGTGCCGAGTCACATCATCGCTTGGCGCTGGGCCCTCCCTGTGGTCATGGTGACGACAACGTTGGTCGCGGTTTATGTCGTTATCCTGCGGCACTTATTCTATTCCTAAAGGCGAGGGGAAGAAGATGACACTCGTGCTTGGTATCGATACGGCGACGTCCGCCTGCGGCGCAGCAGTCTTGCGGGATCACGATTGTCTGGCGACGCAGCAAGTTCGCATGGGACGGGGGCATTCCGAGGCATTGATGCCAATGATCGAGACGGTTCTCGGCAAGGCCGGCGTAAGTGCCGCCGCGTTGGATGCCGTCGCCGTGACCCGTGGACCAGGTGCTTTCACCGGGCTTCGGATCGGTTTGGCGGCGGCCCGGGCGTTCGCGTTGACCATCGGCAAGCCGTGTTTGGGGATCGGTACTTTTCAGGCCATAGCTGCCGACGTTCTGGAGGCGCCGGAAGCCATCGGCGACGCCGACACTTTGTTGATCGCCGTCGAGACAAAGCGTGAGGAGCTGTACCTTCAGCTCATGGATTTATCGGGCGTACCGCTTAGTCCCGGTGATGCTTTGTCGCCCGAAGCCGCCATCGACCTGTGCCGGGCCTGTCGCCGGGTCGCCATAGCGGGGGATGGTGCTGCCCGGGCAGCCGACGCTCTCGGCGAACGTGCTTTTGCATTGGATGGGTTCGATGTCCCCAGCCCGACTGCGGTCGCCCGCCTTGCGCAGGGGTTGCTTAATCAGCCGTCCGCGGCACCCGCATCACCGCTCTATCTGCGGCCACCGGACGTGACGATGCCGGGCAAAACCTAAACATCCTCGCGGCGAATGGTGACGATGAAAACACCTTCTTCGCCGCCGCTTTCGTCGGGGTCGGTCGAAAGAACCGTATGGCCATGTTGGCGGGCCGACCGGGGGACGTTTTTCAGAGGTTCGTCTCCCTTCAAGCGGACACGCAGGACCTCGCCCGGGGATAGTTTCTCCAACTTGAGCTTCGTGCGCACGAACGTCATCGGGCAAATAAGACCAGTGATATCGATTGAGTGTTCTTTAGTCATTTCAGTGTTTTTTACTGTCATTTGATTTCAACAACTTGCGTCCCTAGTTAAAAATAATTATAACCCCGCACCAACAGCAAAGATTCGCTGAAATTCAAAAAATTAGATCGACCGGAGTCAATTTTAATGACGGACACCCCGAGCCAAAACGAACTTCTTGAACTCACTGCGGATATTGTGTCTGCACACGCCTCGAACAACACCGTTACCCAAACCGATCTTCCGCAAGTGATTCGCGACGTATATTCGACCTTGGCTGGACTTGGTACCGCCGCGGCACCGGTCGAGACACCGAAGCCCGCCGTGCCGATTAAGCGTTCCGTGACCCCGGACTTCATTATTTGCCTCGAGGATGGCAAGAAGTTGAAGATGCTTAAGCGGCACCTCAAGACCGCTTACAACATGTCGCCGGAACAGTACCGCGAACGTTGGGGCCTGCCCGCTGACTATCCCATGGTGGCGCCGAACTACGCGAAGAAGCGCAGTACCTTGGCCAAGAAGATCGGCCTCGGCCGCAAGCCGGCCGTGCGTAAGCGCAAGACGAAGTAATACGCCTTCGCTCTTCACAAGGCGTGATCGTCCGGGTACCATCTGATTTCGGTTTGGGAAGGGGCGATAAATGACGTCTTCACGTATTGAACAACTCTGCATCGACAACGGGATGAAGATGACGGAGCAGCGTCGTGTTATCGCTCGAGTGCTCTCCGAAGCCGAAGATCATCCTGACGTCGAAGAGGTCTACAAGCGGGCATCGGAACAGGATTCGCGTATTTCTATCGCGACGGTCTATCGGACCATGCGGTTGTTCGAAGATGCCGGCATCGTCGAGCGACATGACTTCGGGGACGGTCGCGCGCGCTATGAAGAGGCGACCGATGAGCACCACGATCATTTGATCAACGTGAAGTCCGGCAAGGTGATCGAGTTTCAGAACGAAGAGATCGAGCGCTTGCAGGAAAAGATCGCCCGGGCGCATGGCCTGAAACTGGTCGGACACCGCCTGGAACTCTACGGCGTGCCACTCGCCGAAGGAGACGCCGACGCATGATGTGGTCGCTGAGTAGGAGCGCTGCTTGACTCGCTCCATGCCGCTCATCATCTTGCGCCCGCTCGAAGCCGGTTGGACGGCTTCTGGATATATTTCGGCATGAGGGACAACGTGGCTAAGACTGTCCACATTAAATCCTATGGCTGCCAAATGAACGTCTATGACGCCCAACGTATGGGCGACGTCCTGGCACCCATGGGCTATGAGACCGCAGACGGAATGGCCGGATCCGATCTGGTCATCTTGAACACCTGCCATATCCGCGAGAAAGCGGCCGAGAAAGTATATTCGGAACTGGGCCGGCTGCGACTTGAGAAAGAGGAGCGGGTAGCTTCCGGCCGTCCCATGGTGATCGCTGTCGGCGGTTGTGTCGCGCAGGCGGAAGGCGAAGAAATCCTGCGCCGCGCACCTTTCGTCGACTTGGTGTTCGGGCCGCAGACCTATCATCGGTTGGGGTTGATGCTGCGCCAGCATGAAAAAACCGGCCGCGCCGTCGTCGACACCGAATTTCCGCCGGAAGATAAATTCGATGCCCTGCCCGCCGCCGGCAAGATCGACGGTAGCGCCGCGTTCCTTACGGTGCAGGAAGGTTGCGACAAATTCTGCACGTTCTGTGTCGTGCCTTATACGCGGGGCGCCGAGTTTTCGCGGCCGGTCGATCCGGTCCTGCGCGAGGCCAAGTTGCTGGTGGGCAAAGGCGCGCGCGAGATCACGCTCTTGGGTCAGAACGTCAATGCTTATCATGGCGAGATGACGGATGGTGAATGGTCTTTGGGGCGGCTGATCAGGGAACTGGCAGACATCGACGGACTCGATCGAATCCGTTACACGACCTCCTATCCCGCCGAGGTCGATGAGGACCTGATCTCGGCGCATCGTGACGTGCCGCAGCTGATGCCGTTCCTGCACTTGCCTGTGCAGGCGGGGTCGGATCGGATTCTAAAGGCCATGAACCGCCGCCATACGTCCGGTGATTTCAAGGACGTCGTCGGGCGTCTGCGTGCGGCCCAGCCCGACCTGGCATTGTCTTCGGACTTTATTGTCGGCTTCCCGGGAGAGACGGATGCAGATTTCGAGGCGACCATGGATTTGGTTCGCGAGGTCGGCTTCGTGCAGGCCTATTCATTCAAATACAGCCCGCGCCCCGGGACGCCCGCCGCCGACATGGACGGCCAGGTACCGGAAGAAGCGAAGTCCGAGCGCTTGAGAATTCTGCAGGACGAATTGAACGCACAACAGATCGCCTTCAATGAATCCTCCGTTGGGCAAGAGATGCCCGTTCTGTTCGACCGGTCGGGTTCTCGTCCGGGCCAACTCGTTGGCCGCAGCCCATATATGCAGGCCGTTCACGCTGAATTACCCACATCACATTTGGGAGACATCGTTACGGTGACCATCGATCGCGCGAAACCGAATAGTCTGTCAGCACATGCCGAAACCCAGAAACGGGAGGCCGTCGCTTGAGCCGCCCCGCCCGGAACGCCGTCCGGTCCGGCCGCAAAAGTGATGCGGTGACCAAACGCAAAAATTTCCCGAAGAACGGCCTGGCGCTTGCCTTGTTCGGCTCGCACCACAGCCACTTGGCGCAGATCGAGGGCGCTCTCGGTGTTGTCATTCATGCACGCGGCAACGAAGTGACCATCGCCGGCGATGCCGAGCAGGTGGCCCGTGCCGGTGCCGCCTTGGACTCGCTCTATGAGCGGTTGGAAAAAGGCCAGGACGTGGATCGTCCCGAGGTCGATGCGGCATTGCGATTTTCCGTCGAGCCTGAGAAAGCCTCGGCGGCGAACGCAGCCGGGGTAAGTGTCCGGAACAGGGTGGTCAGTGCCCGGACACCGACGCAGGCGGTATATCTGAAAGCGATCGATGAGTCCGAGTTGGTGTTCGCCGAAGGACCCGCCGGGACCGGCAAGACCTATCTTGCCGTGGCCAAGGCCGTCGAGCGGCTGGTCAGTGGTGATGTGGAACGGATTATCCTATCTCGTCCGGCCGTTGAAGCAGGCGAGCAGCTCGGCTTCCTGCCTGGCGACATGCGCGAAAAAGTCGATCCGTATTTACGCCCGCTTTATGACGCCCTGCACGATATGATGCCCGGCCAACAGGTGCAGAAACGCCTGGAAAGCGGCGAAATCGAAGTCGCGCCGCTCGCTTTTATGCGGGGCCGCACGCTAGCCAATGCCTTCGTTATTTTGGACGAGGCGCAGAATACCACCGCGGTGCAGATGAAGATGTTTCTGACCCGTCTCGGCGAAAATTCGCGCATGGTGATTACCGGCGATTTGAGCCAGGTTGATTTGCCGCGCGGCACGCGCTCCGGGTTACGCGATGCGCGCGAAGCGCTGTCCCAGGTCGAAGACATCCGCTTTATCCGCTTCGTTGACAGCGATGTCGTCCGCCACCCCTTGGTCGCGAAAATCGTTCATGCCTACCGTGGCTTGGAAGACCGTCGCGGCGCCGGTGCGGAGTACCAAACCGATGATCAGGATGACAGCGGAGAAGATGCAGGCTGAGACCGCCTTATCGGGTGCCGCGGGAGACCTGACCATCGATATCGACGTGGACAGCGATTTATGGGCTGGCGCCATCGATGGTCTGCAGTCCCGTGCGGAGCAGGCTATTTCCGCCGCCATAGGTGCCGCGCGCGCGACGGTCGATCTCCCAGATGCCTTGGAGGTCTCGGTGCTGCTGACGACCGATGCACGCCAGCAAACCCTGAATCGGAACTTTCGCGGCAAGGACGCGCCGACGAACGTATTGTCGTTTCCGGCTTTGGATGGTGGCGAACTGCCGAATTTTCCCGGTCAGGCCTTGGCCGTTGGCGATATCTCGGTTGCTTTTGAGACGCTGCGGCGCGAGGCGGAAACGCAGGACTTGCCAATAGAGGCCCATTTCACCCATCTTCTGGTACATGGTGCGTTGCACCTACTTGGCTTCGACCATGAAGTTGCGGAAGAGGCCGAGCGCATGGAACGGCTCGAAACCGAGATCTTGAAAGGTCTTAGGATCGCCGATCCCTATGCGGACAGCGTAGTCAACGGAATGGAAGAATGAGCGGATCAACCCGAAACGGAGAACCTCCGAGTAGCAACGCCGCCGAGTCTGGCCAAGACAACGGACGCGGCGGCATGTCAGAATGGTTTCGCTCTTTGGCGCGCGGCGTCCGGCGGTTTTCGGGAACCAACGGTTCGGCGCGGGATACGTTGGAAGAACTCATTGAAGAGCGCGAAGAGAGCGAGCTCCCCCTTGATCCGGATGAGCGGCTGCTTGTTGCGAACATCTTGGCGCTCCGAAACCTGACCATTTATGACGTCATGGTGCCACGCGCCGATATCGTCGCCATTCCCGCGTCCGCGTCGCTGTCCGATGTGATCGAAATTGCCATGCGGGGCGGGCATTCGCGTTTGCCCGTCTATCGCGACACCTTGGACGACGCGCAAGGCATGGTGCACATCAAGGATGTTCTGGGCTGGCGAGGCAAGGACGATGCGTTCAAGGTCTCCAGCGTCCAACGCAAACTGTTGTTCGTCGCACCGTCGATGCGCGTTCTGGAACTGCTGCTGGAGATGCGGGTGAAACGCTCGCACATGGCGTTGGTGGTCGATGAGTTCGGCGGCGTTGATGGATTGGTGACCATCGAAGATTTGGTCGAGGAAATCGTCGGTGAAATCGACGACGAGCATGACACCACTGAAGACCCCAAACTGGAAGCTAAACGAGATGGATCGTGGGTGGCAGACGCCCGCGTCGAGATCGAAACGTTGGAAGACAGCATGGGGCCCATCGCGACGGACGACGAGCGCGAGGATATCGACACCCTCGGTGGTCTCGTTTTTGCGACGGCGGGCCGGGTGCCGATTCGGGGCGAGATCATTTCGCATGAAGGCGGCGTCGAGTTTGAAATCCTCGACGCGGACCCCCGCCGCGTCCATCGCGTGCGTGTCAGGCGCAACTCGGCCGAGCCGTCGGAATCAGAAACCGCCGTATGACGGGACTGTTCAAGGTGCCTGCGGCACTCGATGCCCGGCCGTGGCGCCGTTGTGCCGCTGCTGCTGTTCTCGGCTTCCTAAGTGCGCTCGCCTTACCGCCATTCTATATCTTGCCGTTGCTCTGGCCCGGCCTTGCCGGTCTGTGTCTGCTGATCGTGTCGGCAACGTCCTGGCGCCAGGCAGCGTTGATCGGCTGGCTGTTCGGCGTCGGTTGGTTTGCTTTCGGGCTATATTGGATCGCCAATGCATTCTTGGTCGATGCCGAGAGGTACGGCTTTTTGGCGCCGATCGCCGTCATCGGCATGGCGGTGGGGATGGCGATCTATCTAGCTTTGGTGGCGGCAGCACTTTGGCATTTAACGAAACGCTATAGCTTGCCGGCATGGGGCGTGGTGACGTCGTTCGCATCTTTATGGACGCTTGCGGAGTGGCTGCGGGGCTGGCTGTTGACGGGTTTTCCGTGGAATCCGCTATCCAGCATATGGGCGTTCTCTGGTGAAATGCTGCAAGGCGCGGCATTGTTGGGGGCGCTTGGTCTGAGTTTCATCACGGCGTTCAGCTTCGCCGCACCTGTTGTGTTGTTGGCGCAATCAAAAGACTCGCGCCGTCCCACCAAGGCGTTCGTCATGGCCGCCTTGGCTTTGGTGCCGCTCCTTTGGGTCGGTGGCTGGTTGCGTTTGGCGGGCGCCGACACGGTCACACGGCCGGACATCAATTTGCGGATCGTCCAGCCGTCGATCCCGCAGGCAGACAAGTGGCGCCCCGAACTTCGGCAGGGGCATGTCATCCGGCAGATGGCGATGAGCAAACGCCGCCCCGGACCGGCTGGGACGCCGACGCACGTGATCTGGGCAGAAACGAACGTTCCCTTCCTGCTGGGGCCCGAGCCGGACATCATTTCGTCATTGGCGGCAGCCGTCCCTAAAGATGGCCATTTGATTTTCGGCGCTCCAAGGCGGTCGGACAAAGGTGAAGTCTTCAACAGCCTGTTCGTCATTGATGGTCAGGGTGACATCAATGCCACCTTCGACAAATTCCACCTGGTGCCGTTCGGCGAATACGTGCCGCTGAGGTGGCTTCTGCCGTTTGGCAAGCTTGTCGAGAGCCGTGGCGATTTCTCCCCGGGTCCGGGTCCACGGACAGTGAAAGTCGACGGGTTGCCGCCGTTCTCGCCGGTGATCTGCTATGAGATCATTTTTGCCAACGATGTGATCGATCAGGCTGACCGTCCAGAGTGGATTCTGAACATTACCAACGATGGCTGGTTCGGTGCGTCGACAGGGCCTCGGCAGCATTTGGTTCAGGCGCGTCTTAGGGCCATCGAAGAGGGACTTCCTGTCGTCCGCGCGGCGAACTCGGGGATCTCGGCCGTCATCGATGCCTATGGGCGTGTCCGCAACAGTCTCGGCCTGGGCGAGCAGGGTATCGTCGATGCGCCGTTACCAGTAGCGGTGGCGCGCACGCCTTTCGCCTTGCTGGGCCATTGGCCGGCCTTTCTGTTGATCGCCGCCGGTTTGCTTGTCGGCGTCCTGCCGGCCTTGCGCAGGCGAATCGCGCAACGCGGATAGGTGACTAATTTTCTCGGACTCGCGCAATCTCTCCATACGCGCATGACTTGAAATCGATCATCCCTATCTTGGGTTCGGGACACGTTTCTTTGCCCGCGACGTCAGTGAGTCCGTCCGGCATCGGTAGAGGTCGCCGCCAGTGCAAGCCTACGACCGGATTTCCGATCCGAGTGTGCGCAAAAAAGTCTTCGATCTATTACGCGCGATGACGAACCTGCCGGACCCGTCCTGAATACCTAAAAATCATTGGAATTTCTTGACGCGGCTAATGCACGTAGTACAAGACTGCCGCGCGGAAAAAGCGCCGTGGGTGGATTTGGACCGCTTGCCGCCACGTAAAAGACGGAGCTAAGTGGGCGTTCCGACAGCGCATGTTCGGCAGCCCCTGGTCCAGCTTGGTAATACTTTTTCACTTGGGAGGACCCGACGTGAGCAGAAAGAACTATCTTTTTACCAGCGAATCCGTTTCCGAGGGACACCCGGACAAGATTTGCGACCGTGTTTCCGATGAAGTCGTTGACGCCATGCTTGCGCTCGACCCCGTGGCTCGTGTTGGTTGCGAAACCTTGGTGACGACCAATCTCGTGGTCATCGCTGGCGAAACGCGTTGTGCCGAAGAACTCTCGCCCGCCCGCGTTGAAGAACTGGCGCGCGCTGCGATCAAGGACATTGGTTACGACCAGGACAACTTTCACTGGGCGAATTCCGAAGTGCAGGTGCGCCTGCACGGACAGTCCGCGCATATCGCGCAGGGTGTCGATGCGCTCGGAAATAAAGACGAAGGTGCCGGCGACCAAGGCATCATGTTCGGGTATGCCTGCACCGAAACCGACGTTCTGATGCCGGCCCCGATCCACTATTCGCACCAGATCCTCAAGATCATGGCTGACAAGCGTAAGGCGGGCGAACTGCCCGGCATTGGTCCGGACAACAAGAGCCAAGTCACGCTGCAATATGAAAACGGCCAACCCGTGCGCGCGACATCGGTCGTGCTTTCGACGCAGCATGACGAAGATCTGTCGCAGGACGATGTCCGCGAACTTGTCCGCCCGATCATCGAAGACGTCCTGCCAGACGGCTGGATGTGTCCGGAGGACGAGTTCTACGTGAACCCGACGGGTACATTCGTCATCGGCGGTCCCGACGGCGACGCCGGTCTGACAGGACGCAAAATCATTGTCGACACTTACGGTGGCGCGGCCCCGCACGGCGGTGGCGCGTTCTCGGGCAAGGACCCGTCGAAGGTCGACCGTTCGGCCGCTTATGCTGGCCGATATCTGGCCAAGAACGTGGTTGCCGCTGGCCTCGCCGAGCGCTGCTGCATCCAGTTGGCCTACGCTATCGGCGTTTCCAAGCCGCTGTCGGTGTACATCGAGACCTATGGCACCGGTAAGGTCGATGAAGACGCCATCTCCGTGAAACTGCGCGAGCTGGTTGATCTGTCGCCGCGCGGCATCCGCACGCACCTGGAACTTAACAAGCCGGTCTATCGCCGCACGTCGGCCTACGGCCACTTTGGCCGCGAGCCGGATGCGGATGGCGGTTTCTCGTGGGAGAAGACCGATCTCGTCGATGCACTGAAAGCGGCGTTTTAAGCGCTGCGCTTCGGTGGAGGCGAGACATGACGTCCGCACCGAAACGTCCCGACGGTACACCGATCTGGTACGGCCGGCGCAGCAGCCACAAGCTGCGGCCCGGCCGTCGCCGTTTGATGGACGAACTCCTGCCCAAAATCCAAGTCACCCCGCCCGAGGGGGGCGCGAAGATCGACCTGGACAGGGTCTTCGGCGCTGCGCACGGTGACGTTCATCTGGAGATCGGGTTCGGCGGCGGGGAGCACCTTAGCGGATGCGCGCATGCGGCGCCGGAAACCTGCTTCATCGGATGCGAGCCTTTTGTCGACGGCGTCGGGTCATTGTTGGCAGACATCGAAAAACAGAGCCTCGAGAACGTTCGGGTCTTCGCGGACGACGCCCGGATTCTGTTGGACGCTTTACCGGATGGTTGCCTGAGCCGGACTTACCTTTTGTTTCCCGATCCCTGGCCAAAGAAACGCCATAACCGCCGCCGCCTTGTCGGGGCGGAATTTCTGACGACCTTAGCGCGCCTATCGGCGGACGATGCCGAGTTTCTGTTCGCTTCGGACCACATGGGCTATGTCGCCTGGACTTTGGCCGCGGTACATCGCCACGCGGATTGGACGTGGGCGGCGCGCCGGCCGGCCGATTGGCGTGAGCCGCCGCCGGACTGGGTTCAGACCCGCTACGAAGCGAAAGCGCGCAAGAAGGGGGATTTGCCGGCATATCTGTTGTTTCGGCGACGTCCGCGCTGAACGCCTGAATCCACAACGGCCTTGCGTTTGGAAGCCAATATGGATATATAACCCACGCCCTTTCGAGGGCGCTCGTTGATCTGATCGATTAATGGGTGGGCCTGGGGCCCGCCTTTTTTAATGCCTGAACGCGGTCATCGTGACCGTTCGGGTTAAGGCGAGAGGTTATAAGTGTCCGGTAACGATCTGGAATCACGCGTCGAGAACATGATCTCGCCGGCGGTGACGGATATGGGATTTACCATCGTGCGCGTGCAGCTCAGCGGTGAGCGCCGGCGCACGCTGCAAATCATGGTCGAGCCGTCGGACGGTCGCGAAATGACCGTGGACGACTGCGCCGATATCTCGCGGACCGTTTCCGCCATCATGGATGTGGAAGACCCGATTGCCGGCAACTATTCGCTGGAAGTCAGCTCGCCGGGCCTTGACCGTCCGCTGGTCAAATTCACCGATTTCGAGCGGTTCGCCGGGTTCGAGGCAAAGATTGAACTGACGGCGCTGATGGACGGCCGCCGCCGTTTCAAATGCCGCCTCAAGGGTACCGAAGGTAACGACGTGTTGGTCGATGTCGACGGCGAAAGCCTGCGTATCGACTATGGAAATATTGCCAAGGCGAAACTTATCGTCACTGACGAGATGATCGCACAGTTAGAGGAACAGAGGGCATCATGAGCGAGATTCTTCTGCAAGCCGGGGACGTTCACGCACGTCCCGAATTGTTGGTGGTCGCCGATACGGTCGCCAAGGACAAAGGCATCGACCGCGAAGAAGTGTTGGAAGCGATGGAAATGGCGATCCAAAAGGCCGGTCGCTCGAAATACGGTCATGAGCACGACATTCGTGCGCACATTGATCGTAAGTCCGGCGAGATCACGTTGGCCCGCTACATCGAAGTGCTGGAAGACGGCGTCGAACGCGAAAACGAAGTGACGCAGATCTTCCTTGCCGACGCCCTGAAGAAGAAGAACGACGCCAAGGTCGGAGATTTTCTTGTCGATATTCTGCCGCCGATCGACTTCGGCCGCATCGCCGCGCAGACCGCGAAACAGGTTATCGTGCAGAAGGTCCGCGAAGCCGAGCGCGAGCGCCAGTTCGAAGAATACAAGGACCGTGTCGGCGAGATCGTCAACGGCATCGTCAAACGCAGCGAATACGGCAACGCCGTGGTCGACCTTGGGCGCGCCGAGGCCGTCCTGCGCCGAGACGAGTCGATTCCGCGCGAGCACTTCAACAACGGCGACCGTATCCGTGCGTACATTGTCGATGTGCGCCAAGAACCCCGCGGCCCGCAGATTTTCCTGTCGCGCACGCACCCGGATTTCATGGCCGCCTTGTTCAAACAGGAAGTGCCGGAAATCTATGACGGCATCATCGAAATCAAGGCCGTTGCCCGCGACCCGGGTTCGCGCGCCAAGATCGCCGTGATCTCGCACGATAGTTCGATTGATCCGGTCGGCCCGTGTATCGGTATGCGCGGCTCGCGCGTCCAGGCGGTCGTCGGTGAACTGCAGGGCGAGAAAATCGATATCATTCAATGGTCGCCCGACTCGGCATCGTTCATCGTTAACGCGTTGGCGCCAGCCGAAGTTGCGAAGGTCGTTCTCGACGAAGAGAACAACAAGATCGAAGTCGTAGTGCCGGACGAGCAACTGTCGCTCGCCATCGGTCGCCGTGGTCAAAACGTGCGCCTGGCGTCGCAACTTTCCGGTTGGGACATCGACATTCTGACGGAGGCCGAGGAATCGGACCGCCGCCAGAAGGAATTCCAGGAACGCTCCAAGATGTTCGTCGAT
Source organism: Rhodospirillales bacterium (assembly GCA_965216765.1). GTDB lineage: Bacteria > Pseudomonadota > Alphaproteobacteria > Rhodospirillales > Casp-alpha2 > UBA4479. Next base: position 2,363,745 of record OZ244199.1, on the reverse strand, counting down.
GCGCTCGACGTTGACGACGTTATCGCGCACTTACTGGTTACAGAGGGCTTCAGCTCCGTTGAGGACGTTGCCTTCGTGCCGCCGGAAGATCTGACCGACATCGAAGGGTTTGACGAAGACGTTGCCGAAGAACTGCAAAACCGTGCGCGAAATCACTTGGCGACCCGCGAAGACGAGCTGAACGCGCGCCGCAAAGAGTTGGGTGTTTCCGACGAGGTGGCAGAGCTTGAGGGCATGACCGGTACGATCATGGTCGCGCTTGGCGAAAACGAGGTGAAGAGTCGCGACGATCTAGCCGATCTTGCCGGTGACGAGCTTCTCGAGATGTTGCCGAGTGGCGCGATGTCACTGGATGCGGCCAACGAATTGATTATGTTGGCGCGGGCGCACTGGTTCGCCGATGATCCGGCACCGGCGGAAGAACCCGCCGAAGCTGGCGAAACGGCGGACGCTTAAGGTAGGATTGGGAACCGTATGACGGCAGTCGCGACGATGACCAGACCTGGACGGGGCAAGGCGCATGAACCGGAGCGGCGTTGCATCGCCACCGGCGAAACGCAGCCGAAGCACGGCCTCATCCGGTTCGTCGTCGGACCTGACGATCATATCGTGCCGGATCTGGGCGAACGCCTGCCGGGCAGAGGAATCTGGTTGTCATCGACACGCGAGGCGCTGACGCAGGCGATTGCCAAGAAGATGTTCGCCCGCGCGGCGAAACAGGCGGTTGTCGCGGATAGCGATCTCGCCGATCGGATTGAGGGAATGCTCGTCAAGCGTTGCCAGGACGTGATCGGTTTGGCGCGGCGTTCCGATCGCATGGTGCCGGGTTATGACCGGGTGCTGGAAGCTTTGGAGCGTGTGCCGGTCGGCGCCGTTGCGATTGCCTCCGACGCCGGTACGGGGCGACGGAGCGTCGAATACGGCGCCGGTGATCTGCCGATCGTGCGCGGCCTGACGTCGTTGGAACTTGGCACTGCCGCCGGAAAGGGCACCGTGTCATTTCTCGTGATGCTGCGCAGTGGCCTAGCTGAGACTTTGGTACGAGAGAACGATAGATTATCCGGCTTCCGGCCGGAGGGGACGGGCGAAGAAAAATGAGTGATGCAAAAGAAACGCAAGGCGATAAGAAGCGCCTCGGTCTGTCGAAACCAGGCCGGCTCGAACTGAACAAGACGGTCGAGACAGGACAGGTTAAGCAAAACTTCTCGCATGGCCGCTCCAAGATGGTCACGGTCGAGAAGAAGCGTAAGCGGACCTATGTCAGCGACAGCGGTGGACAGCTCTCTGAGCTGAAGGAAGCGGCTGCCGCGGCGACGGCGCAGTTGAAAGAGGAAGCGGCGGCTGAAGCGCCGGCAGCGCCTCCGCCCCCGCCGGCACCCGCAGCAGAAGAATCCGACCGTGCATCGACCCTGACGGAAAGCGAGCGCCAAGCGCGTATGCGTGCCTTGGAATCCGCGCGCCAGTCCGGCGAAGAAGCCGAGCCTCGGCACACTGGCCGCGGCAAGCCGCAGCTTTCCGATATCGGCCGCGTCGAGGAAGAAGTAGAGCCGGAGATCACCGAGGAAGAAGCGGCGATAAAGGCCGCGCAGGAAGAAGAAGCCCAGCGGCTCGAGAAAGAACGCGAAGCCCGCGCCAAGGAAACCGTACGCGAAGAAGCGCCGGCACCGGCTGCCAAGAACGCCGATGAAGATGATGACAAGGCGACCCGTCGCCGCGCTAAGCCGGGCAAGGCCGAAGTCAAACGTCCGTCGCCGGGCAAAGGTGCGCACGAAGAGCGCCGCCGTCGCGGCAAGCTGACGATTGCCGAAGCGGAATCCTTCGAAGAGCTTGAGGAGCATCGCCGCTCGCTGGCCTCGGTGAAGCGTCAGCGTGATCGTGAACGCGAGCGTCAACGCGAACACCGCGCCGAAGGCGCCAAGGTGATCCGCGACGTGGTCGTGCCGGAAACCATCACCGTATCGGAGTTGGCCAACCGCATGGCGGAACGCGGTGGATTGGTCGTGAAGAAGCTGATGGAACTCGGTGTCATGGCGACGATCACGCAGTCGATCGACGCTGATACGGCCGAGCTCGTCGTGCAGGAGTTCGGTCACCGTGTGAAGCGTGTTTCCGAGTCCGATATCGAAGATGGCCTCAACATCGGCGTCGAGGACGATGGCGGCGAACAGTTGCCGCGTGCGCCGGTTGTCACGGTCATGGGTCATGTCGATCACGGCAAGACGTCACTTCTGGACGCTTTGCGGGAATCCGACGTCGCCGATCACGAAGCCGGCGGCATCACACAACACATCGGCGCCTATCAGATCAAGACCGCCGACGGTCAGCAGATTACCTTCATCGATACACCGGGCCACGCGGCGTTCACCGAAATGCGGGCACGCGGCGCCAAGGTCACGGACATCGTTATTCTTTGCGTCGCGGCCGACGACGGGATTATGCCGCAAACGATTGAGGCCATTCACCACGCCAAAGCGGCGGAAGTGCCGATTATCGTCGCGGTGAACAAGATCGATAAGCAAGGTGCTACGCCGGACCGCATCAAGACGGACCTTCTGAGCCACGATATCCAGGTCGAGGACATGGGGGGCGACGTGCTTTGCATTGAGGTTTCAGCCCTCAAAAAGACCAACCTGGACAAGCTTCTGGAAGCGATCCTGCTGCAATCCGAACTTCTGGATCTCAAGGCCAACGCAGACCGGGCGGCAGAAGGCGTCGTCGTTGAATCCAAAATGGAACAGGGCCGCGGTTCCGTTGCGACGGTGCTTGTGCAACGGGGTACCCTCAAAGTTGGTGACATCCTGGTTGCCGGTGCCGAGTGGGGCCGTGTTCGCGCATTGACCGACGCTAACGGGGCGAAGCTCAATGACGCGGGGCCGTCCGTGCCGGCTGAGGTCTTGGGCCTCAACGGCACGCCGATGGCCGGCGATGAAGTGATTGCCGTCGAAAGTGAGAACAAAGCGCGCGAAGTTTCCGAATTCCGTCAGCGCCGCGAACGCGAAGCCCGTACCGCGTCTTCGGCGCGCGGTACGCTCGAGCAAATGTTCGAGAAGATCAAGGAAGGTGTCGCGGAGACCTTGCCGGTCATCATCAAGGCGGACGTCCATGGTTCCGTCGAGGCGATTGTCGGTGCGTTGCAAAAGATGGGGACCGACGAGGTCGAAGTGCAGGTTCTGCATTCCGGCGTTGGCGGCATTAACGAGTCGGACGTCACGCTGGCCCGCGCCTCGAACGCGCTGGTCGTCGGCTTCAACGTCCGCGCCAACCCGCAGGCGCGCGAAGCCGCCAAACGGGACGGCGTCGACATCCGTTATTATTCGATCATCTATGACCTCACCGATGACGTGAAGAAAATGCTGTCGGGGATGCTGTCGCCGGATGTGTCGGAAGAACTTCTGGGTTACGCGGAAATCCGCGAAGTGTTCTCGATCACCAAAGTCGGTAAAGTTGCCGGTTGTATGGTCACCGAGGGCCAGGTTAAACGAGGTGCCAAGGTTCGCCTGCTGCGCGACGACGTTGTCATACACGAAGGCGACTTGAGCCAGCTCAAGCGCTTCAAGGACGACGCTCGCGAGGTGAAGGAAGGCTACGAATGTGGTATGGCCTTCGCCAATTACAACGACATCGCAGTGGGCGACAAAATCGAGTGCTTCGAAATCAAGGAGACCGAGCGCGAACTGTGATCCATAGGGTCACAGGCCGCCGCTCAGCCCGGCAAGCGATATGAGCCGTCAACCAGACCGTATCCCGTCGCAGCGCCAGCTTCGCGTAGGCGAAGAAGTGCGCCATGCGTTGGCTCAGGCCTTCGAGCGTGGTGAAGTCCGCGACCCTGCGCTGGTCGGCAAGTCGGTGACGGTGACGGAAGTACGGATCAGCCCGGATCTTAAGAACGCGACAGCCTTTGTCATGCCGCTCGGCGGCGGCGAAGCCGATGAGGCCGTTGCCGCCCTCAACCGGGCGTCGTCGTTCCTGCGCGGCTGGGTCGGCAAGCAAGTCCGTCTCCGTCATGTGCCGAAGCTCAACTTCCGTTTCGATGACTCGTTCGATGAGGCGGCGCATCTCGACTCCCTCTTGCATGACCCGCGTGTGTTGCGCGACGTTGCGCAGGAAAACGAAGTGCGCGACGTTGCGAACGGTCCTGAAGACGAGGATCAGTAAGCCGTGGGCCGACGGAAAGGGGCGCCCATTCATGGTTGGCTGATCCTGGACAAGCCCGTAGGACCGTCGTCCAACGGCTGTGTCGGGCGCATCAAACGTCTGACGGGTGCGGCCAAGGTCGGCCATGGCGGTACGTTGGACCCCTTGGCCAGCGGCGTCTTGCCGATTGCGCTCGGCGAAGCGACCAAGACCCAGCAATTCGCCATGGACCACACGAAAACGTATGAATTTACAATACGTTGGGGTATTTCAACGGCGTCGCAGGATGCCGAAGGCGAAGTGACCGCAGAGAGCGATGCCCGCCCGGTTAAGGCACAGATCGAAGCGGCTTTGCCGCAGTTCGTCGGCGAGATAGAGCAGATTCCGCCGGTGTTCTCGGCCGTTAAAGTCGATGGCGAGCGGGCATACAAGTTGGCGCGGCGCGACGAAGAGGTCACGCTGCAACCCCGGACGGTGCGGATAGATGAATTGCGCCTGCTGGATTGTCCCGATATCGATCACGCCAACCTGGAAATGGTATGCGGTAAGGGGACTTACGTCCGTGCTCTTGTCCGTGATCTGGCCTTGCACTTGGGTGCCGAAGGCCATATAAGGCGCCTCAGACGCACTGCCGTCGGGCCTTTTCATGTTGAAAAGGCCTTTTCGTTAGAACGTTTCAATGGAGACGGAGACAACGATGCGGCGATGCTTCTAAGCGAATTTCTGCTTCCTGTTGAGACCGTGCTGGACGACATCCCGGCACTGGCCCTGACAGAGCAGGAAGCGCGAAGGCTCCGTCAGGGGCAGGGCGTTCCCGTCCTTCCCGTGGCGCAGCGCTCCCCGTTGCGGGATATCTCGCAAGGGGATCTCGTTCAGGCGAAAGCCGACGGGACGCTGGTGGCCTTGGCGCGGATTACGGGCGGTGAAATTAGACCTGTCCGCGTAATGAACCTTTAGATTAGGAGATAACGATGTCGATTACTGCAGAGCGTAAGCAAGAGCTCATCAATGAGTATGCGACCAACAAGGGCGACACGGGTTCACCCGAGGTCCAGGTGGCCGTTCTTTCCGAGCGAATTTCCAACCTGACCGAGCACCTTAAAACGCACAGCAAAGATTTTCATTCCCGGCGCGGCCTTTTGATGATGGTCGGTCAGCGCCGCCGCCTTCTCGACTATCTGCGCAAGAAAGACGGGAAGCGTTATGAAGACCTGGTGAAGAAACTGGGTCTGCGCCGCTGATGTGGCGCGGCGGGGCAGGGCGCAGGTGCGCATGCCCCGTGGCCGGCGTTGGCCGCTTCATGTTTTCAGCAAGCTGGATGGATGTTTGCGGACGGCGCCTCGCCCTTTACCGAGGTGGTGAAGGGTTGCGCGCGGCCTGAATGCCGTGCGTTGTCCGTAGGATGAGGAAAGAAACAATGTTTAAAGAATTCCGAAAAGAAATTGATTGGGGTGGGAAGACCCTGATCCTTGAAACGGGTAAGATTGCCCGTCAAGCCGACGGCGCCGTCATGGCGACCCTTGGCGAAAGCAAGGTGCTTTGCACCGTTGTCGGTGCGAAGTCGCCGAAGCCGGGGATCGATTTCTTCCCGCTGTCTGTCCACTACAACGAAAAAGCTTTTGCCGCCGGTAAAATTCCAGGCGGCTTTTTCAAACGTGAAGGCCGTCCGACCGAACGCGAAACGCTGATCTCGCGCTTGATCGACCGTCCGATCCGTCCGTTGTTCGTTGGTGGCTTCAAAAACGAAACCCAGGTTATCTGCACGGTCGTCTCGCACGATCTGGAGAACGAAACCGACGTTCTGGCGATGGTCGGTACTTCTGCCGCGCTGACGATTTCCGGTCTTCCGTTCATGGGCCCGGTTGGCGGTGCCCGTGTCGGCCGTGTCGGCGGTGAGCTGGTGCTCAACCCGACCCTGGCGGAAATGGAAGAAAGCGACCTGGATCTCGTTGTCGCCGGTACGCAGGAAGGCGTGCTGATGGTTGAGTCCGAGGCCAGCGAACTGAGCGAACAGCAGATGCTGGACGCCGTCATGTTCGGCCACAGGGGCTTCCAGCCGGTGATCGACGCGATCATTGAACTGGCCGAAGCATGCGCCAAGGAGCCGCGCGAAATGCCGTCCGAAGACGAGGGTGTGGCCCCCGTCGCCGATCGGATCAAAGCCGCGCTTGCCGACGACCTGCGTGCCGCCTACGGCATCAAGGAAAAGTCCGAACGTCAGAACAAGCTCGCCGAAGTCAAAGCGGCTGCGCTCGAAACGCTGTCCGCGGATGAGAGCATTGACCAGGAAATCCTGGGCGCGATTTTCGGCGACATCGTTAAGAAGGTCGAGAAGGACATCGTCCGCAACGACATTCTGGACACCGGCAACCGCATCGACGGTCGCGACACCAAGACGGTTCGTCCGATCGCCAGCGAAGTCGGTATCTTACCGCGTTCGCACGGCTCTGCGCTGTTCACCCGCGGTGAAACGCAAGCCATTGTGACGACGACGCTCGGCACCGGGCAGGATGAGCAGATCATCGATGGTCTCGCCGACAACTATCGTCAACACTTCATGCTGCACTATAACTTCCCGCCGTTTTCGGTCGGGGAAGCGGGCCGTTTCGGTTTCACCGGACGCCGCGAAGTGGGCCACGGTAAGCTGGCTTGGCGTGCTATTCACCCTGTCATGCCGCCGAAAGACGATTTCCCTTACACGATCCGCGTCGTTTCCGACATCACGGAATCGAACGGTTCGTCGTCGATGGCGACGGTTTGCGGCACTTCGTTGTCTCTGATGGACGCCGGCGTTCCTCTGCCGCGTCCGGTCGCCGGAATTGCCATGGGCTTGATCAAGGAAGATGATCGTTTCGCGGTTCTCTCCGACATTCTCGGGGACGAAGATCATCTGGGCGACATGGACTTTAAAGTCGCCGGTACCGAGGATGGCATCACGTCTTTGCAGATGGATATCAAGATCACGTCCATCACCGAAGAGATCATGCGCATCGCGCTCGATCAGGCGCGGGAAGGCCGCCTGCACATTCTGGGCGAAATGGCCAACGCGCTAACGACGTCGCGTGACAGCGTCAGCCAGAATGCGCCGCGTATCACCCAAATGCAGATCAATCCGGAGAAGATTCGCGACATCATCGGCCCGGGTGGCAAGATGATCCGTGAAATTTGCGAAACCACCGGTGCCAAGATCGATGTCGACGATGACGGTACCGTCCGTATCGCCGCCGTTGATGCGGCCGCCGGCGACAAGGCCGCCGATTGGATCCGCGATATCGTCGCTGAACCGGAAGTTGGCGTGATCTACACGGGTAAGGTCGTGAAAGTGGTCGATTTCGGCGCTTTCGTGAACTTCCTGGGGCCGCGTGACGGCTTGGTGCACATCTCGGAAATGGCCGAAGGCCGTGTTGAGAAAGTGACCGACGTCGTTAACGAAGGCGACGAAGTGAAGGTCAAACTGATCGGCATTGATGATCGCGGCAAAGTGAAGCTGTCGATGCGGGTCGTTGACCAGGAAACGGGCGAAGACATCACCGAGCAGGTCGGCGAGCGTAAGAAGCGCGCCTGATCTAAGTTTCGGTCGCCGGGAAGGGGTGCTAAGTCTCTTTCCGGCGGTCTTTTGCCAGAGCTCAAACGGCCCGAGTGCGGATATTTTTTCGTGCACGTAGGGCCGTTTTCGCTTAATGATGCGTTAGCACCGAGAAGCCGAGTTCAACGGATTCCGGTTAATTTTGAATGATATGGGAGGCGTCGGCTCTTTGTCTCGCCAATCTGAATATTCTTATGAAGATCTCCTGAGCTGTGGCCGGGGAGAACTGTTCGGTCCAGGCAATGCACAGTTGCCCTTGCCGCCGATGCTGATGTTCGACCGTATTACGAATATCTCCGAAGACGGCGGCGCGCACGGTAAGGGGATCATCGAAGCGGAATTGGAGGTCAAACCAGACCTTTGGTTCTTTAATTGTCATTTCCAGGGCGATCCTGTGATGCCCGGCTGTTTGGGGCTTGATGCGCTTTGGCAGTTGACCGGGTTCTTCCTCGGCTGGACTGGCGCGCCGGGCCGCGGCCGGGCGTTGGGTGTCGGCGAGGTCAAATTCACCGATCAGGTGACGCCGGACCGTTCTCTGGTACAATACCGCGTCGATATCAAGCGGGTCTTAAGCCGCAAGATTACCCTCGGCATCGCGAACGGTGTGATGCTGGTCGATGGTGAACTCGCCTACGAGGCGACGGACATGAAAGTAACGCTTTTCACGTCCGAGGACTGACGCAGTTATTCTGAATAGAACGAAGTGAGGATTTCATGAGACGTGTGGTCGTAACGGGTATGGGAATCGTGTCTCCCATCGGCGACGATGTGGCTCAAGTGACGCAAAGCCTGAAGGACGGCCGTTCCGGCATCGTCTTTTGCGAGGAGTATGCGGAGCGCGGCTTCCGCTCGCATGTCCATGGCGCGCCCACGATCGAACTCGACGACAAGATCGATCGCAAGCTGCGCCGTTTCATGGGTGATGGCGCGGCTTATGCCTACGTTGCGATGCAAGAGGCGATCAACGACGCCGGCTTGACCGATGCCGACGTGACGTCCGAGCGGACCGGCCTCGTGATGGGTTCAGGTGGTCCATCCACCTCGGCACAGATGGCCGCCGTTGACACCGCGCGTGAAAAAAGCCCGAAACGCATCGGCCCCTACGCGGTGCCGAAAGCTATGTGCTCGACGGTATCGGCAAACCTGTCGACAGCGTTCCACATGCGTGGCCTTAGCTACTCGATCTCTTCGGCGTGTGCGACCAGTACGCACTGCGTCGGCAACGGCGCTGAGCTGATCCAATGGGGCAAGCAGGACATTGTTCTCGCCGGTGGCGGTGAAGAGTTGGACTGGACGCTGAGCGTCTTGTTCGATGCCATGGGCGCGTTGTCGTCTAAGTACAACGACAATCCGGGCAAGGCTTCCCGCCCATTCGATGTTGACCGGGACGGTTTCGTGATTGCTGGCGGCGCCGGAGTCGTGGTTCTGGAAGAACTGGAACATGCAAAGGCGCGCGGTGCGAAAATCTACGGCGAAGTCGTCGGCTACGGCGCGACGTCGGATGGCGTCGACATGGTAGCCCCCTCTGGCGAAGGCGCCCGCCGCTGCATGGAACTGGCAACCGCCGGTCTCGGCAATACAAAAGTCGATTATATCAACGCGCACGGCACCTCGACGCCGGTTGGCGATATGGTCGAATTGAAGTCGATCCAAGAAGTGTTCGGCGCACACAAACCGAAGATCTCCTCGACGAAATCGTTGACCGGCCACTCGCAGGGCGCGACCGGCGTGCACGAGGCGATCTACTCGCTGATTATGCTGGAGAACGATTTTATCGCCGCGTCAGCCAACGTTGAAAACCTTGATCCGAGTGCCGGCGACGCCGACATCGTGCGCACCCGGATCGACAACGCAAATCTGAACTGCGTGTTGTCGAACAGCTTTGGCTTCGGCGGCACCAACGCGACCCTCGCCTTCAAGCGACTTGAGGCGTGATGTCGTGAACAAGGAGATGCCCCCAGCCGACTCTTCAACGGATATCATGGCACCCGCACCCCTTATGGAGGGAAAGCGCGGGCTGATCCTTGGTGTCGCCAACGATCACTCCATAGCTTGGGGCGTCTCGCGCATGCTGCGTGCGCACGGTGCCGAACTCGCGTTCACCTTTCAGAACGACGCTATTGAGCGCCGCGTGCGGCCGCTGGCCGAAAGCGTCGGCTCAAGCGTTATCGTACCGTGCGATGTTGAGGACGAGGCCGCGATTGGCGCCGCCGTCGATGCGTGCGCCGATGCGTGGGGGACCCTCGATTTCGTCGTTCATGCGGTCGCCTATTCCGACAAGAACGAGTTGAAGGGTAAATACGTCGAGACGACGCGCGAGAACTTCCGCCGTACCATGGATGTCTCTTGCTATTCCTTTGTCTCGCTGGCCCGCGCCGCAGCGCCGGTCATGACCAACGGCGGCAGCATGATTGCGTTGTCGTTCTTCGGCGCCGAGCGCGTCGTACCGAATTACAACGTCATGGGTGTCGCAAAGTCGGCGCTCGAGGCAAGTGTACGTTATCTCGCCGCCGACCTGGGCCCCGACAATATCCGGGTCAACGCGATCTCGGCCGGCCCCATGCGGACACTGGCGGGCAGCGCCATCGCGGGCGCGCGCCATATCCTGCGCTGGAACGAAAAGCATGCTCCGCTTCGCCGCAATGTTCTGCTCGACGACATCGGCGGCGGCGCGCTTTATCTGCTCTCGGATTTATCGATGAGCGTGACTGGTGAGGTCCACCACATCGACAGTGGCTACAATATAATCGGTGTACCGCTTCCGATACCGGACGACGCACCCTGACGAAGGGATTGCGTTTTCGCGCCGATTTGCCTAAGTAACGGGCATGGAAGAACATTTGAACGATTCTGAAGTATTGTCGAAGTTGCGTAGCGCCGGTTTGCGGCCGACGCGACAGCGCATTGCTTTGGCAAATTTGATGTTCGTCAGCGGCGACCGGCACATGACGGCGGAAGTATTGCACAACGAAGCCGTCGGCGCCGGTATCTCGGTTTCGTTGGCGACCGTGTACAACACCCTCAATCAGTTCACCGACGCTGGTCTTCTTCGTGAAATCGCAGTGGATTCGGGCCGTTCGTACTTCGATACGAACACGGGGAACCATCATCATTTCTACTTCGAATCCAATGGAGATTTGATGGATATCCCGGCGGAAGAAGTTGAATTCGCAAAGATTCCGGCCGCCCCGAACGGCGCGCGCATCGCCCGCGTCGATGTTGTCGTTCGTATCGACGACAATTAAGAACCATTCTCAGTTTAGAATAAATCTAAACTATTGACTTCGAAAATTTGGGTGACCATATTGCGAACGTTCGGTCGCAGGCCGATCGTATTCGATCAACGCGATACAATTGATCTTTAAGCAAGGAGGATCCCATGGCCCTCAAGGGTTCGCAAACCGAAGAAAATCTCAAAGCCGCATTCGCCGGTGAATCGCAGGCTAACCGCCGTTATCTCTATTTCGCGCAGAAAGCCGACATTGAAGGCTTCAACGACGTTGCTGCGGTGTTCCGCTCGACCGCTGAAGGCGAAACCGGCCACGCTCACGGTCACCTGGAATTCCTGGAAGAAGTTGGCGACCCGGCCACGGGTGAGCCGATCGGTGAGACTTCTGCCAACCTGAAAGCGGCGATTGCCGGTGAAACCCACGAATACACCGACATGTATCCGGGGATGGCGAAAACCGCCCGTGATGAAGGTTTTGACGAGATCGCTGATTGGTTTGAAACGCTGGCGAAGGCTGAAAAGTCGCACGCCGGTCGCTTCCAGAAAGCGCTCGACACGATGGCCTGATCGCGAAGCGATCCGGTGAAAAGGGGGGCTACGGCCCCCCTTCATCGTCCGATTGAATGACAGGAGAGTGGGAGTTGAGGTGGTATGTCCGAGGGCAGCTTGGAGGCGCCTGTGCGCCATCCGGTACCGTGGCAGGATCCGGCATTTTACGATGAGGCAAAACTAGACGAAGAACTGCGGCGGGTTTTCGACATTTGTCATGGATGCCGCCGGTGCTTCAATCTTTGCGACAGTTTTCCGCGCCTCTTCGATCTGATCGATGAATCGGAATCTGGAGAGCTTGATTCCGTCGACAGCAAGGATTTCAAGCCCGTCGTGGATGCCTGCACGCTCTGCGACATGTGCTTTTTGACAAAATGCCCATATGTGCCGCCACACGAATTCAATTTGGACTTTCCTCACTTGATGCTCCGCTACCGGGCCATCGAAAACAAGAAAGGCCAGACGCCTTTTGGCGCGAAACAGCTGACTAAAACGGACCGCAACGGCGAGATCGCCAGTAAAGTCTCTGGCCTCGCCAACTGGGCCAGCAAATGCGGCAACTCGTTGACCCGGCCGGTTATGGAAGGCGTTATGGGCGTGCACCGTGAAGCGGTGCTACCAAAATTCGCCGACGTGCCGTTCGTGGAAAGGACCGACGCCCCGGAAGTGAACAAGGACGCGCCGGCATACGGCCGAAAAGCGGTCCTCTATGCGACGTGTTTTGCTAACTACAATAATCCGACCATCGGAGAGGCTGCCCGCTTTATTCTAGCCAAGAACGGTGTCGAAACGGAGGTCGTCTACCCCCGTTGCTGCGGCATGCCGCAACTGGAACAGGGTGACGTCGCTGCTGTTGCCGTAAGCGCGGCCGAAACGGCCAAGGATCTTAAGCCGTGGATCGACAAAGGCTATGATGTTATCGCATTGGTGCCATCTTGCGCGCTGATGCTGAAGTTTGAATGGCCACTGATCGTCCCCGATAACGAGGACGTCAACAAACTGAGCGCTGCGACGTCGGACATCACCGAATACATCGTTGATATCGCTAAGAACGCAGGTCTGGCAGAGGGAATCTCGGCGCTTGAGGGCGGTGTCACGGTCCATATCTCATGCCATTCCCGTGCGCAGAACATGGGCCAGAAGGCCGCAGAAATGCTGCGTCTGATCCCCGATACCGACATCAACGTGATTGAGCGCTGCTCGGGTCACGGTGGGTCTTGGGGTATCATGAAGGAGAACTTCGAGGTTGGCCTCAAGGTCGGCAAACCGGTTGCCCGTAAAGCTGCCGACAGCGAGGCGAAGTATGTCGTCTCGGAATGTCCGCTTGCCCGTGACCACATCGTGCAGGGGATCGAAAAACTCGGTAAACCGGTCGACGGCATTGCCGCCGTTCAGCACCCGGTCGAACTGATTGCCCGCGCCTACGGATTCTAGGAATAGCCAAAGGATGCTTGCCATGCAAAAGACGGAAATTACCCGCGAAGACATCATCCCCATGGAAGAATACGCTAAGCAGCGTCGCGAACGCCGCACGGCGATGTCCGCGCTTAAGAAGAACCGGCGCGTTCATTGCGGGCCGGACGCGACGTTCTATTTCGAGAGCTATGACACCATGTGGCATCAAATCCATGAGATGCTGTTCATCGAAAAGGGTGGTGAAGAGCAGATCGCCGATGAACTGGCGGCGTATGATACGTTGGTGCCGAAGGGGCGCGAGTTGGTCGCCACGCTGATGTTTGAGATCGACGATCCGGTGCGCCGTGCGGCATTCCTCGACGGTCTGGGGGGTGTCGAGGAAACGATCACGCTCGAGTTCGACGGCGAAATCGTGAAAGGTGTGCCGGAAGAGGATGTCGACCGCACGACCGCCGACGGCAAGGCATCGTCTGTCCAATTCATCCATTTCCCGATGACCGATGCGCAAGCGGAAGCCTTCAAGAAAGAGGGAAATCGGGTTCTACTGGGGATTAGTCATTCGAAATATGGCCATATGGCAGTGCTGACGGAAGAAACGCGCGCTGCGCTGGCGTCGGACCTTACTTAAAAGCTGGGTGCAGGGGCGGCTCGGCCAAAGATGGTCGGCGGGCTATCCCAAAAACGCTTACAGACTTACTCGAAGGCCTCGTTCTGATAGGCGCCCCAAAACTCGATCTTGCGCATCCAGCCTTCCTTGCCTTGCGCCCGCACCTGGCACCAAACGCTACCGGGGGGACAGGATAGAAGTTCGCCGAGTGCCGGCGGCTCGATAAAGGCAACGGCGCGGCTTTTGACGTCGGGCTCGGCGCGGATCGTGCGGGCCTTGCCGGTAACGATGAAGGTGCGCTTGCCGGACAGCATGCTCTGATGCATCCAACCTTGTGTGCCTTCCCAATCGCGGACCAGCCGCCAGGTCCGGTATTCCCGCAGCACTTCGATCGGTAGGCCTTCGCGCTGAAAGATCCATTCGACAGGGTACTGCACGCCGGGGCCTGTGCGTAGATTGACCTCGGCGGCGCGCAGACTGACGAAGCGGGGGGTCGGCAACCCGCTATCCTGGGCGGCGGACAAGATAGGCATACCAAATGCGACCGTGGCTAGAACGGCGGCGGGTAAGCAACGGCTGAAATTTCTAAAGAATCTACGCAAGAGCATGCAGTGTTTATCGCGGCTTGCGGGCGCGGGGTCAAGTTACTGGACAAGCTCGCATGGGGTTGCTACAGCCACCCCATGTTCTGACGATGGAGGGCCCGCGGATGCCGCGCAACAAACCGGTCGTTGTTGTGACCCGAAAGCTTCCGGATGCGATAGAAACCCGCATGATGGAACTTTTCGACGTGCGCCTGAATCTTGACGATAAGGCCATGTCCACGTCCGAACTGGCCGAGGCCCTGAAGACCTGCGACGTCTTGGTGCCGACGGTGACGGACCGGGTCGACGGCAAGCTTTTGGCCCAAGCTGGCCCGAATTTGCGGCTGATCGCCAACTATGGCGCTGGGGTGGATCACATCGACCTGGCGTCGGCGCGCCAGCGCGGCATTACCGTAACCAACACGCCGGATGTCCTGACCGAAGATACCGCAGATATGACGATGGCGCTGCTTTTGGCGGTACCGCGCCGCCTCACCGAGGGTGAGCGGTCCCTGCGTGTCGGTGACTGGTCCGGCTGGTCACCGACGTGGATGCTGGGGCACCGGATCTACGGTAAGCGCCTCGGCATCATCGGTATGGGCCGTATCGGCCAAGCGGTCGCCCGCCGCGCGCGAGGTTTCGGCCTCTCCATTCATTACCACAATCGCCATAGGGTGCCGGAGCAGGTCGAAAACGACCTGGAAGCGACCTATTGGGAGAGCCTTGACCAGATGCTTGCCCGTATGGATTTCATTTCGGTCAACTGTCCGCACACGCCGGCGACGTATCACCTTTTGTCGGCGCGCCGTCTCAAGCTGTTGCGCCCGCATGCCGTCGTCATCAACACAGCCCGTGGCGAGATTATCGACGAGAATGCGCTGACCCGCATGCTTATTAACGGCGACCTAGCCGGCGCCGGTCTCGACGTCTTCGAGCATGAGCCTGCGGTCAATCCGAAACTGATCGCTCTGGATAACGTCGTCCTGCTGCCGCACATGGGGTCCGCAACCAAGGAAGGCCGTATCGACATGGGTGAAAAAGTGCTGATCAATATCAAGACCTTCGTCGACGGTCATGCGCCTCCGGACCGTGTGCTCGGCGAGGGTTTCTGATCCCTTGGGGCGCGCGCCCCAGTCCGTTATGCAAAAACCCATCGCAGCGGAAATACCTTATGTCGATCCGCTGGCCGCTTTCGCGCCGTTTGCAGCGGCGCCCTACTGCGTTTTTCTGGATAGCGCGGATGTTGCCGGAGGAAGAGGCCGGTATTCGTATATCTGCATCGACCCCGCGCAGGTGCTGACCGGTAACGGATATGATCAACCGTTCCAAAAACTGCGAAGTCTATTGGGTGAAACGAGAATAAGCTGCGATCCAGATCTTCCGCCATTTCAGACCGGGGTCTGCGGTGTCCTTGGATACGAGTTGGGCGGCACGATTGAGCGTCTTCCGCCGCCGAAAGCAGGGGTCGGTTTTCCTACTTTGGCAGCCGCGCTCTACGACACCGTCATTGCCTTTGACACATTGGACCACCGCGCCTGGGTGATCGGCACTGATCTGGCCGAAGACCGGTCACCGGCAGCCGAGCGCGTCGAATTGCTTTCGACAAAACTCGCAGCGACTATACCGCTGCCGCCCTTGCCGTCGACACCAGAGGCCGATTGGGGCTGGCAACTATCCGGCGATGCGTATCGCCACGCCGTCGCAGCGGCCATCGAGTACATCCATGCGGGCGACATCTTTCAGGCAAACATTACGGCGCGTGCAGATACGCCGTTGCCGGACGGGGTTTCGCCATTCGACCTTTATCGCCGCCTCCGCCAACAATCTCCGGCGCCTTTCGCCGCCTATGTCCGCTGCGGACCGGAGGCGACGTTGGTCAGTGCTTCGCCGGAAAGGTTCCTAAAAGTTGACAGCACCGGCCGGATTTCCACGCGCCCGATTAAGGGCACGCGGCCGCGGGGGGTGAATGCGACCGAGGATGCTGCCCTTGCGGCGGAATTGCAGGCGAGCGCCAAGGACCGGGCGGAGAACCTGATGATCGTCGATCTGTTGCGGAACGATCTTTCGCGCGTCGCCGAAATCGGCAGTGTCGAAGTCAGTGCGCTCTGCGAGTTGGAGACCTTTGCCCGCGTTCACCACCTGGTGTCCGAGATCAACGGCCAACTCCGTACGAACAAAGACGTTTTCGATCTATTGATCGCGGCATTTCCGGGCGGCTCTGTGACGGGTGCTCCAAAGGTGCGGGCGATGGAGATCATTCACGAACTGGAACCTGTCGCGCGCGGTCCCTATTGCGGCAGCGTTTTCTGGGCGGGAGCCGACGGACAGATGGATTCAAGTATCGTCATCCGTAGCCTTGCCATCGCCGGGGATACCGTGCACGCGCATGCTGGCGGTGGTATCGTGGCCGACAGCGAACCGGAGCGGGAGTTGGACGAAATGCTGACCAAGGCCGGACCGTTGCTGGCGAGTGTCGGAGGCAGCGGCGTGTCGTGAAGATCTGGCGGAACGGTGAGATCGTGCCAGCGTCGGGCGCCGTTGATGCGACGGACCGTGGCGTCTTGTTGGGTGACGGTATTTTCGAAACCCTCGCCATGTTGGGAGGACGACCGAAACTTCTGGACCGCCATCTGGCGCGTTTGTCGGACGGCGCCAAGATACTCGGCATTCCGTTGCATGCAGACCGAGCCGGACTCGAAGACGCCATCCGGGCGCTGGCCGCGGATGGCGCCGTGGAGGAGGGTGCGGTGCGCATAACGTTGCTACGGGGCAGCGGTCCGCGCGGCGTGGCGCCGCCCGCCGATGTGGCGCCCACGTTGCTTGTCGCGGTCACGGCTATGCACGTCGGCATCGCGAACCCGGTCGAGGCCGTGATCGCCAAGACGACACGGCGGAACGAACGCTCACCGGCTTCCCGCCTCAAGACGACCAACTATCTAGATGCCATCCTGGCAAGCCGCGAGGCGATGGAAGCAGGTGCAGACGATGCCATCATGCTGAATACCCGTGACGCCGTAGCCGAAGCGACGTCGGCCAATGTGTTCTGCGTGATTGGTGGCGATCTGGTAACGCCGCCAATTTCCGACGGCGCGTTGCCGGGCGTGATGCGCGAACGGATCATGGTGCAGGAGACCGTCATCGAAAGAACACTGACGACCGACGATCTTGGTCGCGCTACGGAGATTATTCTGACTTCGAGCCTGAGTGTACGCCCGGTGACGGTCTTGGACGGTCAGCCCGTTGCGGACGGTGCGCCGGGGCCTGTCGCGGCAAGGCTTGCGGACTTGCCGCGACGGACCGATTGATCAGTTCGAACCGAGAGCCTGATCCAAGTCCTCGATCAGATCGTCGGCATCCTCAAGCCCCACCGACAATCTGACGAGTCCGTCGCCGATCCCCAGCGATGCCCGCTCTTCGTCACCGAGGCGCTGGTGCGTTGTTGTTGCTGGGTGTGTGATCAGGCTCTTCGAATCTCCGAGATTATTGGAGATATCGATGATTTTGAGTGCATTCAACGCCTTGAAGGCACCGGCTTTACCCCCCGCGACTTCAAAAGCAACCAACGTCGAGCCGGAACCGCTCATCTGCCGAAGGGCAAGGTCGTGTTGTGGATGTGACGCTAGGCCGGGATAGATGGCCTTGCCGACACGCGGGTCGGACTCCAGAAAGGCAGCGACCTTCTCGGCGTTGGCGACGTGCTGCTTAACGCGGACGGCAAGAGTTTCAAGTCCCTTCAGCAGCACCCACGCGTTGAACGGTGACATGGCCGGGCCGGTATGGCGCATCCAAGGCGTCAGATGATCGGCGATGAAGCTTTCGTCGTTTGACAGAATTGCGCCGCCGAGGGTGCGGCCCTGGCCGTCGATGTGCTTGGTCGCGGAATAGACGACGATGTCGGCGCCGAGTTCCAGCGGTCGTTGCAGGACGGGTGTCGCGAAGACGTTGTCGATGACGACACGTGCCCCCGCAGCATGCGCCAGCTTCGATACCGCGGCGATATCGATGATGTCGAGGCACGGGTTCGACGGCGTTTCCAAGAAGACGACGTTCGCCGGTTTGGAAAGCGCGGCCTCCCACGCGGCCATGTCGCCGCCATCGACGATTTCGGCTTCGACGCCGAACTTCGGCAACTGCTCCATGACGATATAGAGGCACGAGCCGAACAAGGCGCGCGAGGCGACGATCCGGTCGCCGGCCTTAAGCTGCGACGCCAGCGCCGCGAACACGGCGGCCATGCCGCTGGCCGTTGAAACACAGAACTTCGCCCTTTCCAGCAAACCGAGGCGCTCTTCGAACATGGTCAGCGTCGGATTGGCGTAGCGAGAGTAGACATAACGGACACGGTCGCCTTTGAACGCCTGCTCCGCTTCCTCAGCAGATGAATAGACGTAACCCGAGGTCAGGAAAATGGCTTCGGAGGTTTCCTCGAAACCGGACCGTTCTGTGCCGCCACGGACGAGTTGTGTCGCCGGGCGCCATGTGTGTTGTACGTTCTTATCAGGTGTCATGTGAGCCTCCTATCTCGGGGCCCCGGTCAAAAAAAATCTCTGGCACCGCGCCAGAGACCTCGCCTAACCGAGACCTTTTAGCGGGTTTATTTAACGTGGCCGCAAGCCGGTCGGACAAATCACCACGTGACGGTTTTATAAAAAGCCGGTCGTAGCTTGGCAAGCGGCTTGATGGAGTCGCTGATCCGCACAAAGCAGATTGACGCGGCGTTTGATCTATGCTTATTTAACCTATCGGTTAAATAAAAGAGCAGATAATGGCTACGGACACTCTCAGTACAACATTTCAAGCACTTGCTGACCCGACCCGGCGGGCAATCTTGGCGCGCCTCGCAGAGGGCGCGATGACGGTCTCGGAGATCAGCGCGCCATTCGACATGAGCTTACCGGCAGTTTCGAAGCATCTTCGGGTCCTTGAACGCGCTGGACTCGTCCGTCGTGGGCGAGAGGCTCAGTGGCGCCCATGTGCTCTAGATGCGGCGCCACTGCGTGACGCTGCCGACTGGATCGGCCAATACCGAGAATTTTGGAACAACAGCTTCGATCGCCTCGAATTGTATCTGGGTGAACTGCAAAAGGATAAGGGCAATGGACGAAGGAACTAGGCCCGGTTTAAACGAGCTGGTAATCACGCGCTCATTCAATGCACCACGCGCACTGGTCTTTAAGGCATGGACGCAGCCCGAGCATGTCGCACGGTGGTGGGGGTGCGACTATATGGAGCAGAACAAGTTCTCTAACGATCTCCGAGTCGGCGGTGTTTTCCGCTCTGAGATGACGCTTGAGGGTGGTGCGCAGCATGTGATCTCGGGCACCTACTTGGAGATCGATGAACCGGAACGCTTGCAGTTCACTTGGACTTGGCGCAACGGACCCGACAAGGGCAGCGACTCTCTGGTCACGATTGTTCTCGAAGAAGAGGGCGATGGTACGCTGATGACGTTCCGCCATGAACGTTTCGAGACGGTGGAAGAGTGTGATTCGCATCGCGAGGGCTGGACGACGAGTTTCGAACGGCTCGAGGGCGAATTTCTCTCGCTCGCGTGACCATGCCGACCATCCACTTCACTAACCAACTGGAGCGGTTCGTCAAAGCGCCCGTGATGCAGGTCGATGGTGACACGTTACGGGACGTGCTCGACGCCGTCTTCTGGGAGCACCCAAAGTTGCGGGGATATATCCTGGATGACCAGGGTGCCGTTCGCCGGCACGTTGCGGTTTTTATCGACGGCGTACAGGTGGTGGATCGCGAAAACCTGTCGGACCCTGTCAGCGCTGACGGTGAAATTTATGTGTTTCAGGCCTTAACCGGCGGATAGGAGAAGACCATGTCGGAACGGATATTCGTTGGCACACGCAAAGGGCTGTTCGAATTCGGACGCCAGAACGGAAGATGGGATGTAGCCGATACGGCTTTCCTCGGCGATCCGGTCACGGCCGTTTATGCCGACGACGGGATTGTGTTGGCGGCTCTCGACCTCGGTCACTTTGGTGCCAAGGTCTGGCGCAAAGAGTCGGATAGTGAATGGGCGGAAGTCGAAGCGCCGTCGTTTCCGGAAAAGCCAGAGAACCTCGACGACGATCCGCATCCTTGGACGCTGGGACGGGTCTGGAATTTCACGCGTGCCGGTGACGGCGCACTCTGGGCAGGGACGATGCCGGGCGGTTTATTCCGCTCCGAAGACAATGGCGCCACGTGGTCGCTACTGGAATCGTTTTGGACGATGCCGGAACGGCGGCAATGGTTCGGCGTTGCCGGCGGTGAACAACCGGGCCTGAGTACCGTGCTAGTCGATCCGGCGGACCCTGGTCACCTGACGGTCGGTATTTCCTGTGCCGGCGTTTGGGAGAGCAAAGACACTGGTAGTACGTGGGATCTGGTCGGCCTCGGATTTCACAACGAGTACATGCCGCCGGATCAGCAAAGCGACCCGATGCCGCAGGATATTCATCAGCTCGCACAATGCCGGACGGTGCCAAGTGTCATGTGGTGTCAGCACCATAGCGGGATTTATCGATCAGAAGACGGTGGCCACAACTGGAAACAGCTTAAAACTGCGAAGCCCTCCGGCTTCGGGTTTGCAGTCGTGGCGCACCCCAAAGACCCGAATACAGCTTGGTTCGCACCGGCAACCACGGATGAAAAGCGGTATCCCGTGGATGCTAAGCTGGTCATTTCTCGCACCCATGACGGTGGCAAGACGTTCGAGGTCTTGGAGAAAGGCCTGCCGTCGCGGCATGCCTATGACTTGGTCTACCGGCATGCCTTCGCGTGCGACGATGACGGAAAAGCGTTGGCGTTCGGTTCGACCAGCGGCGGCTTCTGGATTTCCGACGACGGCGGCGAAACGTGGTCGGCCCCGGACGTGCGCCTGCCGCCTGTCGCGGCCGTCAGGTTTGCAGCGGGATAAGTTTCACGTCTTTTTGCTCGGCGTTTTGAGGATAATGCTCCTGAGATAGTGCACGCCCCACCATATGGCGACGACGACCGGCAGAAGCAGCACCAACATGACGATCTCGGTGTCGATGGGAACCATACCCATGTCGTCCATGCCTTTGACAACGTAGCCCAGCAACCCCATCAGGTAATAGCTGATGGCAACCACCGACAAGCCTTCGACGGTTTGCTGTAGCCGAAGCTGCAGGCGCGCACGCCGGTCCATGGATTCCAGCAGATCCCGGTTCTGGGCTTCCAAGGCAACATCGACGCGGGTGCGCAGCAGGTCGCTGGCGCGGGCGACGCGGCGGCTCAGGGTTTCAATTCGCCGGGACAGGTTGTCACGGGTCTCCATGGCCGGGGCGAAGCGAGTGGTGACATAATCAGTGACGGGCTGAAGCCCGACAGTTCGTTCGATCCGTAATCCGTCGATCCGTTGGTAGACGAGTTCCTGATACGCCCGTGACGCCGAGAAACGGTAGTTCAGCGACGCGGAGATCCGTTCCGTCTCGGCGGCGACCTTTGACAGATGGTCAAGCAGACTTCTTTCGTCGGCATTACTGTCGTTGGAGGCCAATGTTTGAAGAATATCGCTTAAATCCTGTTCAAGTCTCGCGATATGTGGCCTAGCCTCCCGTGCCGGTGGCAGTGCGAGCATCGCCATCATGCGATAGGTCTCCATCTCGCAAATACGCTTCACCAGTCGCCCGATCGATCCTGCCGTCATCTCATTTTCGCGGATCAGAAAGCGAAGGAACCCATCCGTATGGGTTTGGTAGTCGGTCCACAGTGTTGCTCGCCCCTCAACGATGGCTCCGCCGACGACGTTGTTGTTGTCGAACAGACCCGACAACTCGGCGCCTTCACGGATCGGGGTGCTTTCGGTATCTATGGCGATATGTATCGCCGTCAGCAACTCACCGGGCATTTCGGCAAGCCAGTCCGCGGGGACTTCCGCAATCGGTGTGCTTTTGAAAGGCTGATCCGTCGGGCCTGATTTAATCAGTGTATAAGCAGAGAACTCCGTATGGCGTTCCCACTTCAGGCGGAACGGACCGAAATCCGCGTCGAACTGGGAGGCGGACATAGAAGGGGCTGAGACCTTGAACGCCTGACAAAGCTTGGACAGGTGTTTGAGGTCGTCTTCGACGGTCTCTTCGCCGGTGACCACCGCAATATGGGAAATATGTGCGGGCGCGGAAATCGATGCGTGTGGTCGGGCATTCATCTCGGCCGTTAGTTCCGACCGAAGCGCATGTTCTTTGAATTTCACGGCGCCACTCCTCGCCTTTTGGCCGATGCCTTCCTATATTCTTAGTAGACCCCGGCGACACATTTCTTTAGCCGAATATGAGAGGGAAACCAATGACCGATCTGGCAAGCACCGACGCCCTTTTCTTTGAAGGCACCGAGCTTGATCTCGCACGCGCCGAGCGCCTGACCGGTGAGGCGCTCAAAGGCGCTGACGATGGCGAGCTTTTTCTCGAATACCGGCAATCGGAAAGTATCATGTTCGACGACGGCCGCGTCAAAAGCGCTAGCTTCGATACGGCACAGGGGTTTGGCCTTCGCGCTGTTTCCGGTGAAGCGACCGGTTATGCGCATGCGTCCGAACTGTCCGAGGCGGCGTTGGGCCGTGCGGTTGATACCGTGCGTGCCGTGATCCGGAGCGAGAGCGACGCTGTCGCCGTGCCGCTGAAGCCGACCAACCGCACGCTCTATGGCGATCACAATCCGCTGTCGCTCGTGCCGTTTGAGGACAAGGTTGCGCTTCTCGCTGAGATGGATGCTTATGCCCGCTCCCTCGACCCGCGCGTGAAGCAGGTTACGGCTTCGATCCTTGGCTCATGGCAGGCCGTGCAGATCATCCGCACTGGTGGTGAACGCGTTGCTGACATCCGCCCGCTTGTGCGCTTGAACGTGCAGGTGATTTTGGAAAAAGACGGCCGTATGGAAATGGGTTCGCACGGTATGGGCGGTCGCGTGCCGTTCGCTGAGTACCTGAAACCGGAAACGTGGAAGCCGGCCATGGACGAGGCACTCCGTCAGGCCAGCGTTAACATGGAGGCTGTTGCAGCGCCCGCAGGTGAGATGGTCGTCGTGCTCGGCGCCGGATGGCCAGGGATTTTGTTGCATGAAGCGATTGGCCACGGCCTCGAAGGTGATTTCAACCGCAAAAAGACATCCGCATTCGCTGGCCTGATGGGCGAAAGGGTGGCCTCACCGGGTGTCACCGTGGTCGATGACGGTACGATCTCCGAACGGCGCGGCTCACTTACCATCGACGATGAGGGCACGCCCAGTGACTACACCGTCTTGATCGAGGACGGCATTTTGAAGGGATATATGCAGGATCGCATGAACGCGCGCCTGATGGGGCAAGCGTCGACCGGCAACGGCCGGCGGCAAAGTTATGCTCATATGCCGATGCCTCGCATGACAAATACGTACATGCTTGCCGGGGATAAGGACCCGGCCGAGCTCTTGGCTTCGGTCGACAATGGGCTGTACGCGACGTCGTTCGGCGGTGGCCAGGTCGATATTACGAACGGTAAGTTCGTGTTCTCGTGTACCGAGGCATACAAAATCGAGAACGGTAAGGTCGGTGCGCCCGTAAAGGGCGCAACGCTGATCGGCGCCGGGCCGGAAGCTCTAACGAAGGTCTCGATGGTTGGAAACGATCTCGAACTGGACAGTGGCGTCGGCACGTGCGGCAAGAACGGCCAGGGCGTGCCGGTTGGTGTTGGTCAACCGACATTGCGGATCGACGGTATGACCGTTGGCGGCACCGCAGTCTGAGCCTGTATTATTATATTGATACTCGCATAGGTTAAATTTAAGATTTAGCCAAGTCCCGGGGAGACGTGTGTCTTCTTCCCGGGACTTTTCATTTGGTGTCCGTTCCGGACCCGCAAGACCGACATTTAATTGACGAGTTTTTGAAGACGCTCTTTTCGCGGACAGGTCGGTCGCGCGCGACTGGAACACTGTTCAATTTATAAGTGAGGAAGGAACTATGACGAAATCCAGTGTGGCTTGGCGGAGAACATCGGAATCCAACCGACTCCTAGCACCTTTTGAAAATGGCGAGGAAGCATGGTTCTGGTTCGTGCGGACCGAGAAGGCGAAAGCGGAGGGTGTGCGTCCGCGTGCCGGTTCGGACACGGCACGCCCCTGCGAGCCGGCGGACATCTATCGTTGTGTCTCCAGGCTATATCACGAACACACACTATATCCGCTGCATCTCGAAGTGTTGGGGGAATACGGTTTTCTCGACCGCCTGCCGTATCCTGACGACCAGCAAGAGATCGTTGATTGGATTCTTTGGCAGGACGCTATGGATCATCTTGAGCCTAGTCTCCGGGCGCGGGGAATCATCCAATGAGTGCGGGTCTGCTGATGCGACCGAACGGTAACTCGTTAGCGTTCGTTTTGTTCTCGGACTCATCGCTTCGGTATCTACAGCTACTGAAGCCGGGTTTCCGCCACTGTATGATCGTCGTCGCCGAAGCCGGCGAATGGGTGCTGTTGGACCCGATGTCGAACGGTTTGCAGGTGACGAAGTTGGGCGCTCTCCCTCCTTCGGAGTTACAACAGCTCTTTCAAGAGAACGGTTTGGTCGCGGTGCCGGTTCAGCGTGCCGCACCGCGCCGCAAGGAATTACCTTTGGGTCCTTCGACCTGTGTCGAAATCGTCAAAAGGTGCCTGGCGCTTCGGGGGCGTATGGTCCTGACGCCGTGGCAGCTTTATCGAAAAATTAATCGGTTCGAGGTCTCAGCACGTGGTGATGATCGGCGGCATAAAGCCGGGAATCGGTAAACGCATCGTTCGAAAAGACGCGTCCGACGAGGATCAATGCAGTGCGGGTGATCCCCGAAGCCTTCACTTTCGCGCGTATGTCCGAGAGGGTGCCTTCGATAAACATTTCGTCCGGCCAGGAGACGCGATAGGCGACGACGACCGGACAATCCGCGCCGTAGAATGGCGTCAACGTTCGTTCCACATGCGCCAGATTGTTGACGGAAAGGTGGATCGCCAGTGTGGCCCCGCTTTTCGCAAGCGTTTCCAGTTCCTCTCCCGCCGGCATCTTCGAGGCACGCACCGCCGTGCGTGTCAGGATGACCGTTTGCGCGATATCCGGTAGCGTGAGCTCGCGTTTAAGCACCGCCGAAGCAGCAGCGTAGGCCGAGACCCCAGGCGTCACGTCGTACTCGATCCCCAGTTCATCCAGACGGCGCATCTGTTCCGCAACCGCACCGTAAAGAGACGGGTCGCCGGAGTGAACGCGTGCCACGTCCTGGCCGTCGGCATGGGCAAGGCGAATCTCTTCGATAATCTCGTCCAAATGCATTGGCGCGGTATCCAGTACGCGGGCATCCGCCCCAGCCGCCGCGACAATCTCGGCCGGCACTAGCGAGCCCGCATACAACACGACGGGCGCAGCCTGAATGAGCTTCAGGCCGCGAACCGTGATCAGGTCCGGGGCACCCGGACCGGCACCTATGAAATGAACGGTCATTGTCCGGCCAGAACCCCATCCAAGACGTCTAGGATCAGATCGGTCCCTTTTTGGACGAGCAATACGTCATCATCGATAACGACACGCTCAATATTCTCCGGCAACACTGGAAGCTTGCCTTCAAGCTCCGGCGGCAGATCAGATTTCATTAGACCGGACGGCAAGCGATTGCCTCGCTTGGCGAGACCCGGCGGCAACTGATCGCGCTTGACCAAGCCTGGCGGCAGGCCGTTGCCGCGCCCATTGCCCTTGGCGTCTTTATCTTTCTTTCCCCTCGCTTTTCCGCCGTCGCGGTCATCGTTCTTCTTGGCTTCTTCATCGGCGCGCGTGCTCGGAACATGTTTATAGAATTCTTCGATAGCCCGTTTTTCGACTTCCTTGAAGACGATGTCGGCGATGTCGATGCCGACGGAACTGCCTGCTGACTGGGACGGCGGTGTCGATTGTGCATATCCCGGCGCGGCTAGCGTGAGGCTGACGAGCAGAATGAAGATACGCATGAATTGGACTCCCTCAGTTATTTGCATCGATCTTGGCGGCGTAGCCGCGTGGCGTGTAAACCCAGGTTTTGTCACCTCGTATGATCTTCTTTGAAGATGACGACCCAACCAGCACCAACGTCAGCATATCGACGTCATCGACGGTTAAAGTGCCCAGCGTCACAACCCGTACGCTTTCTTCCGGGCGACCGAGATTGCGTCCGAGGACCACAGGCGTGTCGGCTGATCGTCTCGAGAGCAAAATCTCGCAAGCGCGCGCCAACTGTGTCCTCCTTCGCTTAGAGACCGGGTTGTAAAAGGCGACCGTGAAGTCACCTTCGGCCACGGCCTTGATCCGCTTCTCGATCACCCCCCAGGGAGTCAGAAGATCGGACAAAGAAATAAGTGCGAAGTCATGGCCGAGCGGTGCGCCGATTCTGGCTGCCGCGGCCTGTACGGCTGAGATTCCAGGGCTGACACGGATCTCGACCCGGTTGAAAGCGTCGTCGTCGTCACGGTCCAATACCTCGAATGCCAGTGCCGCCATGGCATAAATACCGGCGTCACCGGAACTCACCAGTGCGACATCTCGGCCTTCGGCGGCAAGTTCGAGCGCGCGGCGAACGCGGGCTTCTTCTTCGGACAGCTCCGACATATGCCGATTCTTGCCGGTAATCAGATCGCCCAACAGGTCCAGGTAGAGGCCGTAACCGACAACATCTTCGCATCCCGCAAGCCAGGAGGTCACCTCGGGCGTGCGCCAACGTTCCTGGCCCGGGCCGATTCCAACAATCGACAGCCTTCCCCGTGCGCGACCGATGACGCCTGAATCGATTGGCACCACTGCGCGTGCAATGGCACAGGTGGCACGCACCGATTTGCACTTCGGCGAAATCAACGCGCCGTCCGCACCGACTGCTGCTAACGCGGCACCTTCTGCGACACCGTGGCAGCCGACCTCGTTGAAGACTAGGTCAGAGGGATTGGCGAGGCGCGGTGTCTCTCGCTCTAGTGTCTGGGCATCGAAGAACCGCGCCGGCACGCCCAGTTTATCAGCCAGCGCCAGCACTGCGACTTCGTCTGCTTTGAGATCCAGTGAGACGACACAGGCAACGGCATCCGGATGAAGATTGGCGGTCGCCAGGCTCTCCATTGCCAAGGTGTCCAGTTCCTCACTCGGTGCGCCGCGTTCGCACCCGACTCCGAGTGCAACAGTCCTGGGCACGATCTGAAAACCGGCACCCTCCGAAACCGACGCCTGATCGCTGATGATGATGGTATGCGCGGCTGTTTTCGATTGCGGCAGGGCTACAATCCATCCGGGGAGCGTAAGATCCAAGGGGTTGTCGATGCGGACGGACTCGCCGGCCAACAGTGCGGCGGCAACTGGCTTTGCGGCGGCGGGGTCTGGTACGTGCCAACCGGTGCCGGGATCATCCAGCGCGCCGCCGAAGGCGGCGTCTCCGGCGGTGGTGATAGCGGCCTGCACACCCAGCACATTGCCGATCCGTGCCGCCAAAAGGTTAGCGCCTCTATGCCCGCCAACAAGCGGCACCACGGCGTCGCCTGT
Organism: Rhodospirillales bacterium; assembly: GCA_965216765.1. Classification (GTDB taxonomy): domain Bacteria; phylum Pseudomonadota; class Alphaproteobacteria; order Rhodospirillales; family Casp-alpha2; genus UBA4479. Next base: position 2,336,127 of record OZ244199.1, on the reverse strand, counting down.
CTGTGACACGGCGATCAGCGGTGGTTCTGCATATTTGTCTGACAGTGCGCCGGCTACCGTGCGGACGAGAATCCCGCTCGCACAGATACCGATAACCGGACGGTCGCTCAGGTAAAGGCTTTCGATATGCTTAGTGGTTTCGGTGAACGGCACATCGGGTGCGGCAGTCCTGTGCTCCAGCCCGTGCACTTCCGAGCCGGGTAAGGCTCGTTGCAGCGTCCGCGCCAGCCGCTCGCCGTCATGGGTCAGCGCAATGATCGCAGGGGCTGTCGTCATGCGTCGGCTCCTTCGGCGCGGCGGACAAGGATCATCGAAAAATAAGGGGCGGTTTCCGCCGTAACGTCGTTCAGGGGCATCACTTTCTCTTCGTTGAGGGTCGCGCGCTCGACGTAGGTTGCAACCTCATCACAACCCAGCGACGAGAGGACACGCCGGACTTTCTGTAGGTGACGCCCGACTTTCATGATGGCGACGGCGTCGCTGCCGGTGATCATGTCCCGCATCCGATCCTCTTCGATCGGCGCCGGAACGATTGTCAGCACCTGATTGCGCGATACCAGCGGGCGGCCGGAACGGGCTGCGCACGCACCGAGCGATGAAACGCCGGGCACGACTTCGGTTTGGTAATCGCCGGACAGGCGGCTGAACAAATACATGAACGACCCGAACAAGAAGGGGTCTCCTTCGCACAGCACTGCGACATCCCTGCCGTCATCCAGATGTGCCGCGATCTCGGCCGCGTACTTGTCGTAAACACTGTTCGCAGGAAAGTTTCCCGGTGTCATGGGTGTCGATATGACGATCTCTGTCTTGCCTTCGGGTATGTGCAAAGAGGCGATCCGCCGCGCCATACTCTCTGCGCCGTCTGCCGGTGCCGGGTAAGCGAGCACCACGCAATCCTGTATCAGTCGAACCGCCTTTAGGGTGAGCAACTCCGGGTCACCCGGGCCGACCCCGACACCATAGAGCCGCCCGGTCATAACTTGGTCACCCGCCATTGCAGGACGTCCAGGGCGGGCTTCAAGGCTGACAATCCACCGACCGGTTCGGCCGAGGCGATCCCGATACGGACGAGATGTCCGCCCATTGATTTGTGCCATTCCATCAATTTCGACTGTGCCTCCATCGTCACGGCGTTGGCGACCAATCGTCCGCCGAGTTTCAATGCCCTCAGGCAGGTGTCGAGCACATCGTTGTCGCCCGCGATTCCGCCGCCAACGAAAATGGCGTCCGGTGCGTCCTCATTCTGCAGGCATGACGGTACGTGACCTTCGATGATGCGGAGCGACGGAACACCCAGTGAATTCGCATTGGTTCGTATCTTCTCAGCACGCTCAGGTTTCTGCTCAAAGGCGACGGCGCGCGCCGCCGGTTCCGCCCGCAGCCATTCGATGGCGACCGTGCCGCTGCCGGCCCCGACATCCCAAAGCAGGTCGCCTGGCAACGGCGCCAGTGCCGACAAAGTCACTGCCCGAACATCGCTCTTGGTGATCGTTCCGTCGTGATCAAACGCATCGTCCGGCAGGCCTGGAACAGTGGACAACGGTCGTGCGGCAGGCCCGGCAATGCATTGTACGGCAATAGTGTTGAGATTCTCGAATGACGCTTGAAGGCCGTCGCCGGCGCGTGCATCGGTGCGCTTTTCGGCCGTGCCACCCATGCGCTCCAGTACGGTGATGCAGCTGTCGCCATAGCCGAGTGCCTCTAAAAGAGTTGCCACCTCAGCCGGGGTCGCGCCGGTTCGACTTAGGATCAGCAGGCGCATTCCCGGACGGATCAGGCGGTTCAAATTCTCGAATGGCAACGCGTGCACGCTGATGCATCTCAGCATCGGATCTGCCAGCGCCCAGCCCATTCGGGCGGCGGCCAGCGAGAACGCGGAGACCGATGGCACGACGTAGACGGCGTCGGCACCCAGGCGTGCGATCAACTTGACGGCAATGCCATGCAATAACGGATCACCGGACGCCAGCACGGCAACCCGTTTTTTCTGCCGGCGTTGGTCGAGAATGGAAATGGTCGGCTCCAGCCCCTTCTCCCAGACCAGATACTCCCGTGTGTCGTCGTTTTCGAGCATGGCGAGGTGCCGTGCGCCGCCTGCGATCACGTCGGCCGCCGCGACGGCCTCGCGCGCCGTTTGCGAAAGGCCGTCGAGGCCATCCTCGCCAATGCCGATGACAGTGACCGGGTTCATGCGTCGGATCCAATGGTCAGGGCGTTGACGGCCGCCGCGGCAATGGCGCTGCCGCCCATGCGGCCATGAAGCGTGATGAACTCAAGCCCTAATTCATTGGCGGCCAAGGCAGCCTTGGATTCCGATGCGCCGACAAAGCCAACCGGAAACCCCAAGACAATAGCCGGCTTTGGGGCACCGTTCTCGATCCGCTCCAGCAAGTGAAAGAGCGCCGTCGGCGCGTTGCCAAACACGGCGACGGCTCCCTCCAAGTGTGCGTCCCATAAGTCGATTGCTGCGGCAGAGCGTGTGGTCGCATCGCGCGCGGCAATCTCGGGAACACCCGGCGCATCAAGGGTGCAGATGATTTCGTTGCCACTAAGATGCCGTCGAATGATTCCGGCGCCGACCATATTGGCATCGACGAGGATCGCCTTTCCGGACTGGAGCGCGTCCTTGCCGGCAGAGACTGCATGCGTTGAGTACGCAACGTTTTCGGCAATATCAACAACCCCGCAGGCATGGATCATGCGCACGACAACGGCCGCGACATCATCCGGGAACCGGTCGAGATTGGCCTCTTCCCGAACTGTCGCGAAAGACTGTGCGTAGATCGCTTTCGGGTCACGCAGATAGTCCACGGTCATTAACACCAGACGCCGTTAATGCTCACCGTCTTTGCCATGATCATGACCATGGTGATGGTGGTGGTCATGATGATCATGCTTATGACCGTGCCCACGGCCGAGATAGACGCCGCGATCTTCAGGATCGTCTTCGACCCCGGCACCGACGACGTGGTGGTGATGACCGACTTGTGCCATCCCTTTTTCGTCTTCGAAGCCGAGAACCTGCGTGCGGTACTTACATAGTTGGCAGTTCATGGCGTTCGACAAGCCGCCGTCCAAGGCCTGCTCGAAACGCTCAACGAACGTGTCTATAACGTGGTCTTGGTCGTTCAGGTACTTGGCTTTGACGAACTCGATCTCGGGGTGCGCGGCGGCAACTTCATCGACCCATTTAAAGATGCGCCGGACCAGGACGCCCGTGAACAGAAAGTACGGGAACACGACGATGCGCTTGTAGCCAAGTTTAACCGCCCGCTCCAACCCCGCGTCGACCAGGGGAAATGCGACGCCGGAGAAACTGACTTCCGCCCAGCCGACACCGATGCCCTCCCAAAGCATGCGAGCGACTTTGGAGATATTGGAGTTGGCGTCGGGATCGTTGGTGCCGCGGCCCACGACCATCAGCAGCGTATCCTTTAAGTCGACGTCGCCGCCGGCCTCCGCGATTGCTTCTTCAACGCGCGCCTTGGCTGCTTGCAGCATTTTCGGATCGATCGCCAAATCACGGCCGAAAATCATCTCGATGTCCGGGTTCTCAGCGGCGAAGGTGTTGATCTCCGACGGTAGGTCATTCTTTACGTGACCCGCCGCGAACAGCATCCCTGGGAGGCACACGATTTTCTTCGCGCCCCGCATTTTGAGTTTTTCAAGTCCTGTGCGAATGACCGGTTCCGCGAATTCCAGAAAACCGCTCTCGATATCATGATCGGGGAGCCGGTTTTTAAGATGGACTGAAAGTTGATTGAATTCTTCGACGGCGGCGCGGTCGCGGCTGCCGTGGCCGCAAATCATGACGGCGGGTTGTTCTGTCATTGCTTGGTCCTTGCCTACGAGCATTTAGGGACTGGTCATTGCCTCCGGTCCCGACATGAGGCGGACTATGACATTTCGCGCTGAAAGATGAAAGGCAGGTGCGTCAGGCGGCGCTGTCCGTGCGACTGGGCGGCAGCGAGGCGGCACGTGCCTCGTATTCCTTGGCCTCTTCGATTCGACCCAGGGTTTTCAGCAGGGATGCATAGTTCTTTAGGCCGGTGACCAATGAAGGGTGCCCGGGGTCGAAATTCCGTTCCTTGATCGATAAGGCGCGCTTGAGGAGTGGCTCCGCCGCTTCCAGATTGCCTTGTTTCTTGTAGAGCAGAGCCAAGTTGTTGAGATCGGTGGCGACGCCAGGATGGTCGTAGCCTAGAACCCGTTCGTCGATCATCAGCGCACGCCGGTACAGAGGCTCGGCCTGTTCGAGGCGACCCTTGGAATAATGGATCAGTGCCATGTTGTTGAGCGACGTCGCAATGTCCGGGTGGTCATTGCCCAGGGTCTTTTCCAGAAGACGCAAGCCACGGGTGAAGGCTTTGACCGCAGCATCCGAGTCTCCGCACTGATAGCAGGCGGTGCCGAGTTTGTTGAGGACTTCGGCGCGCCGCTCGTCGGCGGTCGGCGGCAGTTCATCGATGGCTTGTTGGTATAGCTCGCGCGCATTCTCCGGCGCGATGAGCGTCATATAGAGATCGGCGGCGACGATCTTTGCTTGCGCGGCAGCGGCCAGCAGTTTGGCGGAGCGCTCGCGCAAAGCGTGGCCTTCGTCGCCTTCGGCGCGCCCCAACCGTTCCGTCAGTCCAATGGCGTTTTCGAACTCGCCGTTTTCGAGCGCGTCTAGTGCATTCTCCCGGTCCTTTTCATTCGAAGGATCGGCAGCACGGAGATCACGAAGCTTCCGATGGATCGCGGCGTACTCACCGGCGAAATCACGCAAGCGCGTATCTTGTTCCTTGGCGCTGATGCCCTTGGCTTGCAGGATCGCCTGTAGCTTCTGAAAGGCTGGGTTTTCGCGCGTCAGCGGCACTTCGGGTGCGGCGTCCATGTACGGATCTTGCGCCCCTGTTGCCGCTGGGGCATTACGACGCGCAACAAAAATGCCGACAACCGCTCCAACGATTGCGGCGATTCCTGCAGAAAGGGCCATACCGGCCCATTGCGGCATATCGGCGAAAGAAAATTCCACGAGCACTCCGCCCAAGCTCGGCTTGGGTCAAGCCATTGTTTGCACGTATGAAAATCGCGCATGTTCGCGCAATGATCAAGAGTCCAGCTGAGTTCTGCCTGATGAAGTTGACCCGTGCGGCCCGCTATCGTCAACTCATGTCATGGTAACGCTTGGTCTAGTCGGTGCGAACGCGCCCTTCGATCCGCTGTTTTTGCTGCTGATAGCGATCGCAGTGGAGGGTTATGTCGGCGAAGCGGCCCTTGTTTTTAAGTATGTTCCGCACCCGGTTCGCGTTATCGGCGGATTGATCGGTTTCTTTGACGATAAACTGAATCGGGAAAAACGCCCGGAAATGGACCGAGCGATTCGCGGTGCCCTGGTCGTCGTTATTATGGTGACGCTTTCCGCCGCTGTCGGCGTCGGCGTCATGTGGCTAACGCTTCATATCCCCTATGGCTGGGTACTTGAAGCCGTTCTCCTGGTGTCGTTGCTCGCGGGACGCGGCCTTTACAACGCTGTCGCTAGGGTCGGGCATGGTCTGGAGGTCGGTGGCCTGCAAGCCGGCCGCGAAGCGGTAAGGCATATTGTCGGACGGGATCCGCAAACCCTCGATGCCGCGGGCGTCGGCCGCGCGGCGATCGAGAGTCTTGCCGAGAACTTTTCTGACGCGGTGGCTGCCCCGGTGTTCTGGTACGTGATCTTGGGCATGCCCGGTATTCTTGCCTATAAAACCGTCAACACGCTCGACAGCATGATCGGTCACAAGACGCTGCGCCATCGCGCGTTCGGGTTTACGGCGGCACGGCTGGACGATGCCTTGAACGCGATACCGGCTCGGTTGTCTGCGCTGATTTTCGCTATCGCCGCCGTGTTCGTGCCGACGGCGCGGCCAAGTGGCGCACTACGGACGGCGATTCGTGACGCGGCAAAACACCGCTCCTTTAACGCCGGCTGGCCCGAAGCGGCCATGGCGGGGGCGCTCGATCTGGCGCTGGCCGGACCGCGCAGCTACAGCGGAGAAACGGTTCCCGACCACTGGATGGGCGATGGCCGCGCACGGGTGACCCACAAGGACATCAGCCGCGCGCTATACTTATATATTGTCGCCTGCCTGATCGTCTTTGCCTTGGTCGGCGGCATCGTGCTTCTGCGGCTGAAGCTGTAAGCGTCAGTAAGCGTATTCAGTAAAGACCGGATCGACCGTCTCGCCCCACAGCCTGTGATAGGCCGCCAGCAATTCCTCTGCCGGCGTTAGACCACTTTCCGCCGTTTGCAGGATCGGTTGAAGGAAGTGGCTCTCGTCCATGCCGACATTGTCCAGTTGCTTCCGGTTCTTGAGACCCATGTGCGAGATCCGCAGCGCGTCGCAGGCGATCTCGCGCACGGTCTTGTTGCGGAAGGGTGTCTTAAGGGCAGTGGTCGGCACCTGATCGCGGAGCGTCTGGCGTTCCTCGGCGGTCCAATCCTTGACCAGATCCCACGCCGCCGTGCGCGCTTCGTCATCATAGAGGATCCCGGTCCAGAATGCGGAGAGGGCACAGAGCCGGTTCCACGGCCCACCGTCAGCGCCACGCATTTCTAGAAATGTCTTAAGCCGCACTTCCGGGAAGATCGTCGAGATATGATCCACCCAATCCGACATGACCGGTGTTTCACCTGGCAACGCAGGCAGTTTGCCTTCCATAAAATCGCGGAACGATTGACCGGAAGCATCAATGTAGTTGCCGCCCCGGTAGACGAAGTACATCGGCACATCAAGGGCGTAGTCGACGTAGCGTTCGAATCCCATGCCGTCTTCGAAAACGAATGGCAGCATACCGGCCCGGTTATTGTCGACATCCGTCCAGATGTGGCTGCGGTAGGATAGATAACCGCTCGGCTTGCCGAGGCGGAACGGCGAGTTCGCCCAAAGCGCCGTCGCCACAGGTTGCAGCGCCAGCGAGATGCGGAACATCTCGACCATGCGGGCTTCGGAGCAGAAATCCAGGTTGACCTGAACCGTGCAGGTGGACTGCATCATGTCGAGGCCGAGCGTGCCGACCTTCGGCATGTATTCACGCATGATTTTGTAGCGGCCTTTCGGCATCCACGGCAGCCCGTCGACCGGCCACTTGGGCCGATAGCCGAGGCCTAGAAATCCGATCCCCATCTCGCGGGCGATGGATTTGACCTGCTGCAGATGGCTCGAAACTTCGTCGCAGGTCTGATGGATGTTTTCGACAGCGGCGCCTGAAAGCTCCAACTGTCCGGCAGGCTCCAATGAAACCGCGCCGCCATCTTTGGACGTCAGCGCGATGACGTTCTCACCCTCGAACACCGGCTCCCAGCCGAACCGTGTCAGGCGCATCAGCAGTTCTCGTATGCCGTCTGGGCCTTCGTACTCAAGCGGCTTCAGGTCCGAAAGCCGGAACGCGAACTTTTCGTGTTCGGTGCCGATGCGCCAATCGCTCTGCGGTTTGCAGCCGGCTTCCAGATATTGGGCGAGCTGGTCGCGGCCCGTAATCGGTGTGTCGTTCTTTGGGGATGCACCAGACATGGCGTGCTCCGATCGTCAGGTTTCGAAAACAGATTGTCGAACGGCAAGCGCCGCCACGGCCGCCGTCTCGGCGCGCAAGATGCGCGGCCCCAAATCGGCGGCGACAGAGAACGGCAGATTACCAAGGCGGTCAAGTTCGGTGGGCGCAAATCCGCCCTCCGGCCCGATCAAAAAGGCGAGAGGACCATCAATGCCGGCGAGCGCACGGGCGATAGGCCGGCCGCCACCGGTCTCGTCCAGGAACACCAACGTGCGGTTATGGGACCAGCCGTCGAGTACCGTATCCAGCGGTGTCGCGTCCATGATCTCTGGGACGCTGAGGCGACGGGATTGTTCGGCAGCTTCCAGTGCCGTGGCGCTTAGACGTTCGACATTCACGCGGCTCGTTTGGGTGCGTTCGGTGATCACGGGTAGAATCTTGGAGGCGCCGAGTTCGGTGGCTTTCTCAATGACGAAGTCGGTGCGGTCTTTTTTAAGCGGCGCAAACAGCAGCCAGATATCGGGGGAGTCCGTTTGCGGGCTAGATTGTGTTTGGAGCGAGAGTTCGGTGGCCTTTTTATCGGCATTGGAAATGTATGCGCGCCATTCGCCGTCGTGCCCGTTAAAAACGTCAACGGTTGCGCCTGCCGTGCGGCGCATGACATTAATGAGATAATGGCTTTGCTCGCGCCCGAGTGTGATAACGGCCCCTTCGCCGAGCGGTGCCGTCACAAAAAGGCGCAGCGGTTGTGAAGCCGCCATCGATGTCCTCCCAACTCCTCCGGGATTATCGGCTCGGCTACGAGTGTCGTAAACAGTGCAGCCGCTTCCGCACAGGACTTTCATCTTGCACTTCTCGTCAGTTATAACCGACCCATGAGCGAAAAGCCGCAACAGTCTGACCCCGGCGCCCCCTCCGCCAGCGATATCCGTGTTGATTCCTGGCAGCTGCGGTGGGCACCGGCGTTTGCCAAGCCTTACCTGCGCTTGATTCGCGCCGACCGGCCTATTGGTACATGGCTGTTGCTGATCCCGTGCCTCTGGTCGGCGGCATTGGCCGGTCAGGCCGCCGGCATGGCGACGCCACCTGTCTATCTTATGATTTTGTTCGCCGTTGGTAGCTTCGTGATGCGGGGCGCCGGGTGCCTCGTCAACGACCTATGGGACCGCGAAATCGACGCTAAGGTCGCCCGCACGGCGGACCGGCCCATTGCATCGGGCGAGATAACCGTGCCCCAAGCATTTGCATTCTTAGGTCTACTATTGCTCATTGGTTTGATCATACTCGTCCAATTGAACACGGCGACCATTATTCTCGCGATCTCGTCGCTCGGCCTCGTTGCCGTCTATCCGTTGATGAAGCGCGTTACTTATTGGCCGCAGGCGTTCCTTGGCATCACCTTCAATTGGGGGGCGCTCGTGGGTTGGTGCGCGGTGACCGGCAGTGTCGATACGCCGGCATTGATGCTTTATGGGGCGGGGATTCTATGGACGCTCGGTTACGACACAGTCTACGGGCACCAGGACAAGGCCGACGATCTGATGGTCGGGGTAAAGTCCCTGTCGATCCGCCTAGGCCAACGCACGGGCCCGGTCGTTGCAATGTTCTATACCGGGATGGTCGCGATCATTGCCGTCGTTGGGATCAGCGTGCAACTCGGCTGGCCGTTCTTTGCATTGCTGGCGGTGGCGGCAGCGCATTTCGCCTGGCAGGTCATAACCCTGGAAATCGACAACCCGCCGAATTGTCTGGCGCGCTTCAAGTCGAACCGAGACGCTGGGCTGATCGTTTTTCTAGGCATTTTGCTCGGGTGACCATTTCTGGCATAGATCGTTTTTTTCTTGTTGACGCACCCATAAGTTTAATATAAAAAGCATCTCAAGTCCGGGGGAGCAGTGCGTCTGCTTCCCCGGTTTTTCTTTTCCGACATTCCGTACATTTGACGGCCGCGTGGCCGACCCGCCCAGCCTCCAGCTGCGTGAAGTTCCCCCCGCCGGCCACTCGATGGCCGAGCATCCCTGGCCGTCCCAAGCAATTTTGGGGCGGCCTTTTCTATTTCCGGCTTCGCGTGTCGCGGACCGGTTCCCGTTCACTTAAACCGCAAGGAGATTCCATCATGGGAGGTTTATTCTCATCGTCACCCCCGCCTGCACCTCCAACCCCGCCACCGGTCGATACCGGCGCCGAGGATCGCAAACGCAGATTGGAAGCAATCGAGCGCCGTCGCCGCGGCCGCGCCGGGACCATCGCGACGTCCGAGCGAGGCGTCATCGATCCGCTTGGCGGCGGCAGCGGAAGCGCTGACGGCGATGACCTTAAAGAGAAGTTGGGAGACTAATATGTCCGACCATCAACAAGACGCCGCAACGGGTCTCGACGCTGATGCCCTGTTGCGTCGTTACCGCCGCGCCAAGGACCGGCGGGGCAAGTGGGAGAACCACTGGCGCGAGTGCTACGAGTACGCACTGCCACAGCGCGAAGGCGTTCTCGGCGATCCGTCACCCGGTGAAAAAAAAGGCGTGCGCCTTTACGACGCAACGGCCGTCGATGCTGTCGACCAATTGTCGGCAAGTCTGCTTTCGGAATTGACGCCGCCGTGGTCGCGCTGGTTCGACTTCAAACCGGGTCCGGAAGTGCCCGAAGAACAACGCGGACATATGGCTGAGGTTCTGGAAGAAACGGCGAACGTCCTGCAGGGACACTTCGATCGCGCAAACTTCGCCGTTGAAATGCACCAGTGCTATCTGGACCTCGTGACCGCGGGCACAGCCTCGTTGATGTTCGAGGAAGCACCCATCGGTGAGCGCGCGGGGTTTCGCTTTACCGCCGTACCGCTCAGCGAACTTGTGGTCGAGGAATCGCTTTCGGGCCGTCTGGAGACGACGTATCGGCGTCTGTCGCTGACGCCCACACAGTATCTGGAACGCTATCCGGAAGCATCCCTTCCCGAAGGTCTCAAGGTAAACGACGACAGCACCGTGACGACAGAAATTCGTATCGCAGTCATCGAAGCGGTTATGCCCGGCAAACGCGGCTTCGACTTCTTCGCTGTGCGCGAAGGCGACGGCGAGCAGGGCGGCGGCGAGATCATCGAGACTGGCACATTCCGCTCGTCGCCGTTCATTACCTTCCGCTGGGTCAAGGCACCGGGAGAAATCTACGGGCGTTCGCCTGTGATGAAGGCGCTGCCCGACATTAAGACAGCCAACAAGGTGGTAGAGCTTGTTCTTAAAAATGCCTCTATAGCCGTCACCGGGATCTGGCAGGCAGACGACGACGGTGTGCTTAATCCGGCAACCATTAAGTTGGAGCCCGGTACGATCATTCCAAAGGCGGTTGGCTCCGCCGGTCTCACGCCGCTGAAGCCGGCAAATGACATGGACGTGTCGAACTTGGTGCTTGAACGCATGCAGGACCGCATTCGTCATGCGCTGTTGATCGACCTGATGGGGCAGCCGAACAAAGCGGACATGACGGCGACCGAAGTCGTGCAGCGTTCCGTCGAGATGGCGCGCTTGATGGGGGCGATCTACGGGCGGCTGCAATCAGAACTGCTGACACCACTTGCGTTCCGGGCGATCTCAATCCTGCAACGCCGGGGCGAGATTCCGGCGTTTGAGATCGACAATCGCACGGTCGAACTTGTCTACACCTCGCCGTTGGCGCGTCTCCGTGTCGAGCGCGAGGCAAAGATGATCCAGGAATGGATTGCGGGTTTGAATGCGCTTGGGCCCCAGGCTTTCGGACTCATTGATCCTGTCAAGACCGCGCGCCATCTGGCACGCGCCTACGGTGTGCCCGAGGGCATCATGAAATCCCCCGAAGAGATTGCCGAGATGGCAGAGGCGCCTGACGTAGGCGGTCCGCTGGCGGGTCTGCTCGGCGGCGGCGACGGAGGAGCCGGACCTGAAGTGACGATGGAAGACGTGATGGGCGCCATCGGCGACATGGTGGGCGGCCAGACCGCACCGCCGCAAGGAGGCCCCGATGTCCAGAACTGACACCCCGGTCGCCGATAACGATCCCGAGGCTTTGGCAGTCAGCGCGGCCAGATGTTTCTCGGGCGCAGACGGTGAGCGGTTGCTCGACTACTTGCGCACGATCACCACCGGGCGCGCGCTCGGCCCCGCCGTACCGGACGCGCAGCTTCGCCATCTCGAGGGGCAGCGCTATCTGGTGCAGCACCTTTTGGCACTTATCGAGCGAGGACGCAGCGGCCCGGTGCCGCCTTTCGCAGTCCTGGCCGACGACAACGCATAAAGGAGACCACCATGTCCGACTATCTTGAAAACGACTACACCGACGACAAAGACGAAGACTTTTCTATGGCTGACAGCGGCGCGTCTGCCGCGCCGGAGGTTGTCGCGGATGACTTGCCGCCGAAGAAGCCGCGGCCTGCCGGCCTGCCGGATAAATTCTGGGACGACGAAAAAGGTGAGGTCCGTGCCGGCTCTCTCTGGCGGTCCTATCAGACGTTGGAGAACCGTTACCATCAGGGTGACGTCGGCTATCCGCCGAGCCCAGAGGAATACTGCATTGACTGCGGCGACCGCCATGCGGACCCTGAGGTCAATGCTATCTTGCACGATGCACGCTTCACCAACGATCAGGCGCAGCTCGTCTATGACCTGGCGCGCAAATACGTAGTGCCGGAACTGGAAGCTGCCGAGCGCAAACGCGAAGCGGCGCTTGTACAGGGCCGTCTAGAAGAAACCTTCGGCGGCGCCGAACGCTGGCAACGCGTCGCCAAACAGCTTGGTGATTGGGGCAAGGCGCATCTGCCCGACGAAGTGATGGATGCGCTCAGCGGCACCTATGAAGGAGTCATGGCGCTACATCGCATGATGGCCGCGGACGAGCCGGGCGTCGCCCGCACCGGCCAGCGGGAAAGCGGCATGGACGAAAAGGCGCTTCGCACCCTGATGCAGGACCCGAAGTACTGGCGCGAACAGGACCCGGCCCTTGTCGCCAAGGTCCGCCAGGGGTTCGAGCGACTCTATCCCGGCTAAGGCGCACTCGGCCGAGAGACGGGGCGGCAACGCCCCTCGGGCGGGGTTGAGCGCGTATAGGGTTTTCGCAGCTCCCCCGTCCCGGCGGGGGCGCCGTGTTTGTGGCTTTCACGGCGCCCCCGCTTTTTTCCACTGCCCTGCCCTCAAAATTCTTGTCATCCCCGCGGAGGCTGCAATCTAGAGGTGCAGAGAGATTCCGTGCCTGTAGACGGCCGCTTGGCCACAGAAAGTTCCCTGGCCATCCCCAAGCGGCCTACATCTGAAATTTTCGCCCGAAGAGAACCCGCATAGGTGCTGTCCGATGACCGTGCACCGGCGGGCCTGAGGGCGCGTCCCGGCGGCGGGAGCGGGCGGGCCATGGCGGCCCGGCCCGGAACCTCCGCGCGGCCGGTTTTCACTCCACCCGACAACGCAAACAGATAAGGAGCGGACGATGTCCACGAGCGTTGAAGACTCATTCGTCAAACATTTCCAGACGGATGTGCACATGGCCTATCAGCGGATGGGCTCCAAACTGCGCAATACCGTGCGCACCAAGAACGGTATCCAGGGGTCGTCGACCACCTTCCAGAAGATCGGCAAGGGCACGGCGACGACCAAGGCGCGGCACGGCAAGGTGCCGGTGATGAACGTCGATCACGAGCCGGTGGAGGTCACCCTCTATGACTACTACGCCGGTGACTGGGTCGATAGCTTGGACGAACTGAAGACCGCGCACGACGAGCGCGGCGTCATCACGCGTGCCGGCGCCTATGCACTCGGCCGCAAGACCGACGAGCTCGTCATCGAGCAGCTCGACACCTCGACCAACTATGCCGGCACCGGTTCCGACGGCCTGACCAAGGCCAAGGTGCTGACGGCGTTCGAGATGCTGGGCGGCGCCGACGTGCCGGACGACGGTGAACGTTACGCCGTGGTCGGCTGGAAGCAGTGGTCGGATCTTCTCGACATCGACGAGTTCGCACACGCGGACTACGTCGGCGACGAGGACCTGCCGTGGAAGGGCACCCAGGCCAAGCGTTGGCTCGGCACGCTGTGGATGCCGCACTCCGGCCTCACACTGACGTCGAGCGTCCGTTACTGCTACTGGTACCACAAGATCGCCGTCGGCCATGCCGTCGGTTCCGATGTCAAGACCGACATCACCTGGCACGGCGACCGCGCCGCGCACTTCATCAACAACATGATGAGCCAGGGCTCGGCGCTGGTGGATACGGCGGGTGTCGTCTCCATGCGCTGCCTGGAATCGTGATCCGGTTCAGATAAGGAGAGAACGATGTCTTACGTCTCGAAAGACCTGAGCGTGCTGGCCTATGCGAACGGCTTCACGCTCTGGCACTACACCACCGTTGATACGGCTGCGACCGTTGATACCGAGGATTACTTCAACGACGCCAGCGACATGCTGCGCGTCGGCGACATGATCTTCGCCAATGTCGACACCGACGGAACGCCTGCGGGCGGGATCTTTTACGTCAGCGCCAATGCTTCCGGCGTCGTCGACGTGAACGACCTGACGCAGGTGGGCGGCTCCGACACCGACTAAACGGTCTCGGCTTCGCACCCATGGGGAGGACCGCGTCGAAAAACCGGCGCGGTCCTTTCATTGGATGAGTACAGGAGATGAAGATGACACCATTCAAGCTTTTCGGGCGCGTGGATAGCGCGTCCCATATAGACGAGCGGGACGCGTTGCAAACCAAGGGCGCGCTGAAAAAACGCGGCTATTATAAAACGCCGCGCTATGGCATGACGCAGTATCCTGATGAACAAATGTTTGATGGGATTTGGTCGTATCAACGAGCCAACATGCTTCAGGTTGACGGTGTTATGAAGCCGGGCGGAGAAACAGAAAGGACTATAAAGCGAGGGCTGGAAGCGAGTACTGGTCACAATGACGAGAAGCCGCAACCGTCGGGCAGCAATATGCCTGTTTTTGAACCGCCAAATATCGACAAGAACATGCCGATCTTAAATAAACCGTTCCTTCCAAAGCCGAAAGATGAAGGAGGCATCTACTCCCGCCCTGGCGTGGATGAGGATGGAAACATTATTCTTGATGGAAAAAATCCAAAAACAGGGAAGCCGATTCGCCCTCCAATAAGAATATAACCGTCATGGTTCATTCGGAAATGAACCAGAAGGATGCCGGCGGAGTGAGGTTGAGATAATGAAAGCTATTACGACTGGAATATTCTTAGCGATGTTTAGCTGTTCTTCGGCGCTGGCGGGCGAGACGATCTGTCCACCAAAAGTGGCGCCCAACGGCCTCGACTTTTATTTGCCGTGCATCCCTCATCCTGATCAACACGAGGCGTTGAAAGAGAAAGTTTTTTTTGACAACAAGTCAGTGAAACTAACGTCCTCAGCGCGTAAGGTTCTTGATCGGCAGGCCGCGTATCTTCGCGCCAATCAGAGCCTTAGGATAGAACTCGTCGGCTTCGCGGATATGCGAGAAGCCCCCTCAAGTATCGAAAGGTTAGAGTTGGGAGGCAATCGAGCTGCCGCAGTACGAGTGTACCTTGTCGAGAAAGGTATCGACCCTTTGCGAATTTCGGCATCTGGGAATGGTGATATGCCTATTCTGGCGAAGAATATTGACGATTTGACTCTGGCGCTGATGCGCTTCGTTTATGTGAAAGAGAAAACAAAGTGATTCTGGCCTCGGTCATCCGAGAGGGTTGATCGACGGGCACGTCTGAACGTTTCGTATCTCACATCATGGGTGATTGGCGTGCTTTTAGCGCTACTCTACACGTCGGATGCACACGCCATCGAAACGTAAGAAGAGATGGCGCTTATCGCGAATGGACATTGGTTCGTAAGGTTTTGCTCTCGCATGAACATGACGGCTCAGGCAAAAATGCGTCCCGATGGAGTATCTCGCCCGTTTACTATGCGCTCGCGCCGCCGCCGCATCAAAAACGGCTGATTTCGAACTCGATTGCTGCCGTGAACGAGGCTTTGTCTGCAACGGGTATCAAAATTTCGTTGACCTTCGATCCACCCGGAACGGCGGACGGTGTCATCGTATTCTTGCCCAAGAAAAACTTCGGCGGCTCCTAACGGCCGCAAACTAACTCATCGATCTATGATGACTTAACCTAATCTCGCCAGAAATCCTTGTGATCAATCCGCTCGCCCGGCTTCGGCCCGGCGGGCTTTTTTATTTCAACCAACTAACCTGAAAAAGGGAGAGGATCGATGTCCAATCAAGACGATTTCGTGCATGAAAAGCGTGCGCGGGAAATAGACGTGCTCGCCCGCACGATTTACGGCGAGGCGCGGGGCGAACCCGTGCGGGGGAAGGAAGCCGTGGCAGCGATTGTGCTCAACCGTGTGCGGCGGGCCCGTCGGCTGCGCGGCTACTGGTGGGGCGACGATGTCGAAAGCGTCTGCACCAAGCCGTGGCAGTTTTCATGCTGGAACGAGAACGATCCGAACCGTGCCAAGATCGAAGCCGTCGAAAACTCGAACTCAACCTTCAAGACGTGCCTGCGCGTCGCACGTCGCGCACTCGCCGGCACCTTGAAGGATCCGACCAAGGGCGCGACCCACTATCACACGCTCAATGTCTCACCGCCGTGGGCCAAGGGCCGCGCCGCCGCTGTCATTATCGGTCGGCATCGTTTTTACAACGACGTTGAATAGACGTTCCTTCAATCACAGGAGATCACTATGGCCGATCACATCCAGATCGGCGACATCGCGCCCCGCATTCATTATGCGGGTGATGGCGCGACGGTCGCCTTCACCTATCCGTTCCCGATCTTTCAAAACGAAGACATCGCCGTTTATGTCGACGGCACGCTACAGACGCTGACGACGCAATATTCGGTATCCGGCGCCGGTGAAAGTGCCGGCGGCACCGTAACCTTCGTTGCCGCACCCGAAGACGGCGCGGCCGTTGCACTGGTACGCGAATTGACCATTCGGCGCGTGTCGGACTTTCAAGCGTCGGGCGAATTTCGGGCCAAAGTCATCAACGACGAGTTGGATTTCCAGATCGCCGCGCTGCAGCAACTCGCCGATGACATCGAACGCTCGGTTCGGCTGTCTTCATCGGATACCGGCTCAACATTGACGTTGCCGGCTACCGCCGACCGAGCCGGACGCATGCTGGTCTTTGACGACAACGGCAACCTTACGACGGCGCTACCGAATGCGGAACCGTACATCACCATGACGGCTTTCGCGGAAACATTGCTCGATGATGCCGATGCCAATGCAGCGCGGACGACCCTCGGTGCGCAGGCGGCCGATGCCGCCTTAACGGCGATAGCCGGTCTAACGCCGGTGGAGGGGCAGGTGCTCTTCTTTACCGGCGGCGTTTGGTCAGCGGGCAACGCGGGCGGCGCCGATCATGTCGCCCGGGATATGGCGGCGTCGGTGCTGGCGTATTCGCTGGCACAGAATGACGCCGTATCCATCACGGGAGGCATCGGCAAGTTCGAACTGTCGGATGACTTCGAAGTCGACACGCTAGCAGTATCGACGGATGCGCGGTACGACGCCGACGGCGACTTCTATCATAACTTGGGCTTGATCAACGCGTGCGACACGGCGGACGTCGAACAAACATGGACTGCTTCATCCATATCGACAGGGCACAGTACGCCACCCGGCGCAGGGATTGAAGTTGTTGCCGACGGCGATGACGACACAAAGACCGCAACGGTCAATGGCGGCTCGCATTGGATCAAAGTCGATCTTGGCGACGGCAACGACGTGCAGCCGACGAAAATGCGACATCGACCTGCTAACGACGCGGGAACCAATGGTACGTTGACCCTTGAAGGTTCCAACGATGACAGTGCCTGGACAACTGTCCTGACGACGACGAACAGTCAATCCGATCAGACCTTCGATATCTCACCGTCCACGAGCTACCGATACTGGCGCTGGGCTATGTCGAAAACGAATACAAACCAGCGTTGGGGGGTGGTTGAGCTTGAGCTTCTTGTCGATGGACCGGCGACAGACATGACGTTGTCGCCCTCTGCGGCATCGCTGGCAGTTGCAGATCCGACCGACGTCATCGGCTACTTCGTGCTCGATCCGCAGGTCAGCGTGACCTACGGCACCGACATCGTCGGCAAAGCTTCCATTGACGGCGGCTCTACCTGGGCTATCGGCACGTGGACCAAGGTCGGCAACATCGGTAGCGATGGTGAAGAACTGTTCCGCCTGGAAACCGATGTCTCGGCACAGAGTGGCGCATCGCTCGTCTACCAGATCACCACCGTCAACAACAAAGAGGTCCGGTTGCATGACTGCGTCGGCCTTGTCGCATTTTATTGAGGTGACACATGAAAAGTTGGAAACGCAAGCAGTACGATGCGCTCAGTAAGGGGGAGCCGATCCGCCGACGCGAGTACGATCTCATGATCGTTGTCGCCGACCTGGTCGAGGCGACAGCGCCCGTTCTCAGGACCGACGCCGCGCAGACATTCTTGGACGATGTGCGCGCGGCCCAGACGGCCAATCCGAGAAACGGAGGTGGCGGATGATGACGGGAAACGATAAAGCTTGGCATCTCGATAAGCGTGTGCCGCTGGGCATCATCGGGGCGTTGATCGTTCAGACCAGCGCGCTCCTATATGCCGATGCAACCTGGCGCGCCGAGACGGATGGCCGAATCGGTACCTTGGAGGCGACGGTCGCTGACAACGTGACTATGCGTCGCAAACAATCCGACCGGCTTGCCAGTGTCGATGAGCAACAACGCGTGCTGGTTGGCAAGTTGATTGGTCTTGACGAGCGAACCCGTGCCATCGCCCAGCAGAACGACCGCATCCTCGGGCTCATGCTGCGAGAGGCCGATGGCTCGAGGCGCGCAAAGAGGGGGCTGCCATGATGGGGCTCGTTACCGCGGTTGCAGGACCGCTCTTGAAGGGGTTGTTCGATGTCGTTGATCAAGCTGTCGAGAACAAGGATCAGGCGGCGCAAATCAAATCCGTCCTACAACAGAAGGTGCTGGACGGCCAAATGAAGGAAATTGAGGCGGCGGCGAACATCATCGTCGCCGAAGCGCAGGGCGAAAGCTGGCTGCAACGTAACTGGCGGCCGCTTTTGATGTGTCTGTTCGGCGTCATCATCGCCAATAACTACGTCGTCGTGCCGCTTTTCGGCACGCCGTCGGCGGAGATCCCGCCGGACATGTGGGATCTCCTGAAACTTGGTGTCGGCGGTTACGTCGTCGGCCGCTCGGTCGAGAAAGGTGTCAAAGTCTGGAAGGGTCCGGCTTAAGCCTTTCAGGCAAGGCCGAACGGGCTCGGCACAGAAACGGCGATGGCAAAGAAAACGTCGGAGCTGTTGGAAATCGACAGCGGTTTGGGCGTCAAGATGACCGATACCTTCTGTTCGCGCTGGGGGATCATGGTCCCGAGCCCTTGCCCAAGCGATTCGCGGAAGACCTTGGGTTCGGAATCTGATCCTACCCCCGATGGCGTGCAGGCCTCGTACCTACGCCCGAAGCATTCTTAGTAAAATGCACGGGCAAACTTTGGTTCGAGAGAAATAGTAAAAATGATCCAAAACTGCACCGCAAAAAATGGCGTTGCACCGGATAGAAACTCACTAAGTGTCCCCGAAAAAATCACATGCCTTCTAAACATTCTTCGCAGAGCGAGAAAAGAACCAACGGACACCGCTGATATGAAGAACATACAGCCAATCCAACCAGTGCCAGCGATTAGCAAAGATGCATATCCCGCAAGTATAGAAACAAAAGAGATAAACAACGAGGTAACGCCAACCGGTAGGCCGACGCCCATATCTTTAGAATTTCCTCTTTTTATGAAGAAACCTAGGTAGTACAGGCCACCAAAAATTAATGGCCAGAGGGCGCCATAAGACCACATAAAGTCGATGAAATTTTGCAGAAGGCCATCTTTATCGAGTGCAATATTTGACTCCTTAATAATGTGTTCCAGTGGGGCTAGTAAAAACCAAATCCCGGCAAGTGTTGTGAAGACGCTTGCAATATCCTCGCGTTGACGCGTGTTCAAATGAATTTCGGACATATTTTTTCTCCTCGATATAGATGCTTATTTATGGAAGGCGCAGCGAGAAAATTTTCCGCTGACGACGACATCTTACAAATTTTACGAATTTAGCGTGGCGGATTTTTCCCGTATGGCGAGATCAAAAATCTGCGGGGTTCGTGTGCTGGATACACGTATGCGCCGTTTGTGGCTGGAAGCTATTGCAACGGCCACTTCAGTCAAAATTCTGAAAAGGAGCGAGAGATGAGTGACTATAAACTGACTTTGTATGCCGACAAGAGCAAGCCTACGGGCCACTTTTTTGTCGGTGTGGAAGGGCCTGGAATCAAAGTGCCGGTTTTAGGCAAGTATTCCAGCAGTGATAACCCAATTGAAGCTTTGCGGGGGAACCCAGCTGAAATACGTGACGATACGGATCGCAGAAGTGATGACGGCGTGACTTCACGGGAATTTCCCCTGAGTAAGGTTCAAGCCGAAAAGGCGGCTGGGTTCTTAGAAAAGGTAAGAGCCGATCCGGGCGAATATAAGCTGTTTGCGTCGGACTGCGTCAGCTTGGCACAAAGTGCGCTTGATGCGGCTGAGACGGATATCAGGATAGACCAGTCGTTCACAAAAGAAGAGCTGCTTGAAATGGGGGGAAAATGGTCTCCATATGGTGCCGGATATGATGCCCTACGTAGGGGCAACATCATCGAAATCGACAAGATTGAAGAGAGGACGAAAATAGGTGCCGAACGTCGCCGTGCGATCCGTGATTACATAAATAGCGACCGATATATTGACGACGATGAAGTAAAAGGTAGCAGCGGACCTCTATACGAAGGCAGTGATGTCCGGCCGAATGTCCTCATGCCTGGAGCCGATAGTAGCGCATCGGCGTCTGGTGAGTTCGGTATGGGGGCGACGCAAGATCCAAAAGCGGAGAACCGTGAGATAGGTTCCCGTGGCGAATTTGCAGAGGCTTCTCAGCTAATGGCCGGTCTGATGCCGAACGGCAAGGAGAACGCCAGGGCGGAGCTGTTGTATAAGTCCGCTGATCAGCTGACGGACGCGGAAGTGGCCGATCTTGGCAACTGGTATCACGACCTGCAGGCGAGTGACCCGCTGCGGGAAACACTCGACCAAAAACGCCGCGATTTCTATTCGCTGACCTATGGCGACGTGTTGGCCAAGACGGACGCGACCGGTCGCATGATCCAGCCGAAACCGCAACGTTCGGTTCCCGATATACCGACGCCTGCCAAGGCGGCCAGCGGCGGCACGCTGGCGGAAGGCATCAAGCGGCTCGCCGGGACGCTCGAGAAGGCCGCAGCCGAGCAGGGCGCGGGCGAGACGGTAAAAGGTTTGCAGACCGGCCTCAACCTTGGCGGTGCGTCCCTCAAGGTAGACGGTATCGCCGGGCTGAAAACACGCGACGCGTTGATGAAATCGCTGGCCGAGAAAGGCGCTGGTAAAACCGAAGAGGCGTCCGCACTCGGTGGCTTCAAACGCTTCGCCGAAAGCGAGCGGTCTTCGGGCCGCTCGGCGTCGGGCTTGAAAAAGACCATTGAAGATGCCGTGCAACCGTTGCTCGGGGATGAGAAACCGAAAGCGGCGGCGGAGGCATTGCAGGAAAGTCTGAACGGGCTTGGCGTTGAGGCGGCAAAAGCGAAAAAGATACCCGAAGCGGAACCGTTGAAAATCGACGGCGATATCGGCACCAAAACGACCGATGCCTTCCGCATGATGCTTTTGGAACACGGACCCGAGCGCCTTGCTAAGCGCTACGGCGAAAATCTTGGGTTTGAATTCTGAAGTTTTGTCATCCTCGTGAAGGCGGGGATCCACATCTGCGACCGCCCAATATTGGATTCCCGTCAGCGCGGGGATGACAAGGTTTGTTCTGTAAACACCAGCGGCCTCGGGCCGCATTTTTTATGTGCAAATTCAAGGAGACGACACATGGCACTGTCCAATATCGCGCTCTGTTCGCGAGCGCTGATGAAACTTGGCGCGGATAGCATCGCATCGTTTGAGGACGGCACGGCGGAAGCCGAGGTCGCCGCGAGCCTTTATAGCCCGACACGCGATGCTCTGATCTCGGGCCATCCATGGAGCTTCGCGACCGGTCAGGTCGCGTTGGCGCGACTCGCCGCCGAGCCGGTTGCCGATTATGGCTACGCTTATCAACTGCCGAGCGACTTTCTCCGCGTGTTGTCGGCGGGCACCGGCGCGCGCGGCCGAGGAATTGCATACCGTATCGCGGAGCGTCGGCTACATACCGACGCTGCAGACGTGACTTTGACTTACATCTTCCGCCCCGATGAAAGAACCTTTCCGGCATTTTTCGATCAATCCCTGATTGCAAGGCTGGCGGCAGAGTTCTGCATCCCATTGACGGACTCCACCTCCCGTTCCGAGGTCTTGTTAAAACTTGCCGAGGATGAACTGCTGCGCGCCAAGTCCATTGACGCGCAGCAGGAATCCCCGGTGTATTTCGAGAACTTCACCCTGGTCGATGTGAGGTCCTGATGGTTCATCTCAACATCGACAAATCTAACTTCACCAGCGGCGAGATCTCGCCTCGTTTGCTCGGACGCGGTGATCTTCGCAGTTACGGGAACGGGGCAGCAAAACTCCGCAACGTTCTCATTCAGGCGACCGGTGGTGTCGTGCGCCGCCCGGGACTGCGTTACATCGATTCCGCGCGCGGTCCGGGCCGACTGGTTGCGTTCGAATTCAACACGGAGCAGGTATATCTCCTGGTCTTCTCCGACGAACATGTCGACGTCTATCGCAACGGCGTTTCCATCGCAGATTTTGCAGCGCCGTGGACCGAGGATCAGCTGGGTCAAATCAACTGGGTACAGAGTGCCGATACGTTGTTTGTCGTGCACCCCGAAGTCGAGCCCCGCAAGATTTCAAGGTCCTCACACACATCCTGGTCCATAGCGACATGGTCGTTCCTGGATGATCAATCCGATAGCAAGAACCGTCTGCAGCAACCGCATCATAAATTCACAGACGACGGTCACACGCTGACAGCAAGCGCGACCAGCGGTTCGGTGACGCTTACGGCATCCGACGATGTCTTCGCCGCGGACCATGTCGGTACGCGGATGCGTCTTCAGGACAAGGAAGTTGAGATTACCGCCGTTGGCTCGGCGACATCTGCGACGGCGACGGTCAAAGAAACCCTCGCCTCCACTTCCGCGACCAATGACTGGGAAGAGCAATCGTTCTCAGCTGTACGCGGTTGGCCGGTTTCTATCTGTTTTCACCAGGACAGATTGGTGATCGGTGGATCGCGAGATCTGCCGAACCGGCTTTGGATTTCGAAGTCGGCGGATCTGTTCAACTTCGATCTCGGCGAAGGACTGGACGACGAGTCCATCGAGTTCGCCATCCTGTCCGATCAGGTCAACGCGATCCGCGCGGTGTTTTCTGGACGCCATCTGCAGGTGTTCACGTCGGGCGCGGAATGGATGGTGACGGGTGAGCCGCTGACGCCGGAGAACCTTCAACTCCGCCGCCAGACGCGTATCGGCTCGCCGGTCGATCGCGCTGTGCCACCGCGCGATATCGACGGCGCGACCATCTTTGTGCCGCGAGATGGCAGCGGCATGCGCGAGTTCCTTTATGCTGATGTCGAACAAGCGTATCAGGCGACCGACCTCGCGACCACGGCGCAACATCTTATCGTCTCGCCGATTGATCAGGACTACGAAAACGCCAGTCGGCATCTGCACGTGGTGATGTCGAATGGAAGTATCGGCACGCTGACAGTCTATCGAGCCGAGAATGTAAACGCTTGGTCATTGCAGGAAACGGCGGGTCAGTTCTTGTCCGTGGCTGCAGTCGGTACAGAAGTCTATGTCTTGGTGATGCGAGGCGACAATGCCTTCGTCGAGAAGTTCGATTCAACACTCTCCACCGACAGTGGCCTCGACGACGAAGATGAAACCCCGACCGATACCTGGCCGGGGTTTGATCATCTGGAGGGCGAGACACTGACCGTCCTAGCCGATGGTGCACCGCGCGTTGACGCAGTGGTCGACAACGGACAGATCAGCCTGTCTTACGGTGCATCCAGGATTGAG
Source organism: Rhodospirillales bacterium (assembly GCA_965216765.1). Lineage (GTDB taxonomy): Bacteria > Pseudomonadota > Alphaproteobacteria > Rhodospirillales > Casp-alpha2 > UBA4479. The sequence continues at coordinate 2,312,514 of OZ244199.1, read as the reverse complement.
GCAGGGCTCGGCTTCGAGCACCGAGTCGAGCCGATGCCGCTGGTTCTCTCAGACGCCAACAGTGGGATGGGAACCAAGGTCCGACCAATTAGCGTCACGTTTCGCCTACAGGAGACGGCGGCACTCCGGCTTAACGTTGGACGCGGTTATGCCGACGTGCCGTTTCAGTCATTGGGCCCAACACTCCTTGATCAGCCAGCGCCGGCTTTCACGGGTGACAAGACCGTGCGTGCGCTTGGTTGGCGCACCGTTGGTCCAGATGCGCTGTGGTCGATCCGCCAGGACGTGCCCCTACCCTTCACGTTGCTGTCGGTTGCGACCAAGGTCGCGTCCAATGGCTGATTCAATCGAAACGACTACTTACACACAGGAGAAATTTCATGGCTGATCCAGGCACAGCGACGGCTCTCATCATTTCGTCGGCAGTATCGTCTATTCAGAGTGCGGCGCAGGCGAAGGCGCAAGCGCGCCAACAGCGACGGCAGCAGGAACAGCAGATCGCGATACGCGAACAGGAGCGTCAGGTTCAAGAGAGCCGTCAACGCGAGCAATCGAAGGCGCAGCAGGCCAGGGCGCGGGCCGCATTCGGCGCGCGCGGTGTTTCATCGACAGGCGGTTCGGCGAATGCGCTTGTCGACGGTATTGCGTCGCGTACGGAAAAAGCGATTGCCGAGGACCGCCGGCTATTCGATCTCGGTGTTGAGAGCTTGCGCGCAAACCAGCGCGCGCGGGAGCGAGAGAACCTCTTAGCGACGCGGAATAACATCATGTCCACCGTCGCGAATACAGGTGGGCAGATGATCGCCCGCGGCATCAGTAACAGTTTCAGCAGTGGCGGCAACGCGCCGTACGAAACGAGTACCCTGAGTCGTCAATACACCGGGTCCGGGTGGGCTTAACGTCGTTTAATCAGAAGGAGAAGCAGATGCCGCCGCGCAGGACTGGTCGATCTGCCGCCAAGAACAGTGGCCGGGGGACGTTGAAGGAAGCGTTGCCCGGCGCACTCCGCCACGCGGTGGAAACATACCGGTCCTTGGCGTTTGGTCCGGTGCCGGACGACGCCAAGGGGTTTCAACAGCATCAAGCAGCCTGCAAGGCGGGCCTCGCCCACATCGAAGCCCTTCTGAAGCTGTCGGATGCGACCGGGACCGAAACACCGGTCGGAGAGCAAGACACGACGGATGCCTCGGCAATGCTGGCGCGTGCCGAGGCGGCTTATGCAGCCTACGCAACCGAGACCGAAAGCGATGGGGGTGGAAAGGAAGAGAGTAATGAAGCATGACGTTCCCCCTTTTCCGGTCTTCGTTGCGCTCTGGAACGAAACGCAGCGCCTCACGACGCCGGATCTGCATTTCGATATCGCCAGTTGGCTGTCGGAGAGATGGCAAACTTACGACCGAGAGTTGTTGCTGATGGCGTTCCGGAATTCGGGGAAGTCGACCCTGGTTGGCTTGTTCGCAGCCTGGCTTCTGATGAGCGATCCTGAGTTGCGCATTCTCGTGCTTGCCGCCGATCAGCAGTTGGCGGTGAAGATGGTGCGTAATGTCCGGCGCATCTTGGAACGCCATCCCTTGACCGCCGGCCTGAAACCGAAGGCGGCGGAGGAATGGGCGTCTGACCGCTTCACCGTATCTCGGGCCGGTACACACCGTGATCCGTCCATGCTTGCCAAGGGCATCGTTGCCAACGTTACGGGTTCCCGCGCCGATGTCGTGATTTGTGATGATGTCGAAGTACCAAACACCTGCGACACGCCGGAAAAGCGTGAAGCGCTCCGTGAACGCTTGGACGAGATCGACTTTGTGCTGTCGCCGGACGGGCTGCGTCTGTTTGTCGGCACGCCGCACACTTATCATTCGATCTATGCCAATGACGCGCGGGTCGAGTTAGGCGAAGCCCGTCCGTACCTTTCAGGCTTTCAACGTTTGGTGTTGCCGATCGTCGATGAGCAGGGTGCGAGCCGCTGGCCGCAACGTTTCCCGCCGTCGCGCATCCGGGCCATCGAGAAACGCGCGGGCCCGGCGAAGTATCGCAGCCAGATGTTGCTGGAACCGGCCGATGTCATCGATGCCAGGCTCGACCCGATGCTGATGCGGCTATACGACGAGGAGTTGTCGTACCGGGAAGGAAACGGCGAGCCGGTTCTAACGCTGGGTTCGAAGCGGATGGTTTCAGCATCTTGTTTCTGGGACCCCAGCTATGGGCGGCCGGGGCGCGGTGACGGTTGCGTCATCGCGGCTGTATTCACCGATGCTGACGGCGACTATTGGCTGCACGGGATCGAGTACCTCACGCATCAGCCGGCGCTCGTCGCCGATATAGACGAGGCGACGCAGCTTTGCCGCCAAGCGGTATCGTTCGTGCGCCGCCATTTCGTGCCGGCGGTGACGATTGAAACCAACGGTGTCGGCAGATTCCTGCCGGGGCTATTTCGCCGCGAAGTGGCGCGGTCCGGTCTCGCGTGTTCTGTCTTGGAGCACACTTCCAGTAGGGCCAAGTCGGCGCGTATTCTTGAAGCCTTTGATGCGGTGCTGGCGGCGGGAAGGCTGCACATCTCGCGACGCGCTCGGGCCGGCCGTTTTGTTTCGGAGATGCGTGAATGGCGTCCCGACGGTAACGCGCCGGATGATGGGCTCGATGCGGTCGCCGGGTGTCTGCTGGCCGAACCGGTCCGGTTGGGACGCCACGACCGCACCCGCGATGCCCGCGCCACGACCATGACGCGCTGGAGGCCGGGCTTCGATCCGGTTCGGCTCACGGCTGATTTCGACGTGTGATCGGGAATTTCAAACAAAACTGTCATCCCCGCGCAGGCGTGAATCCAGGGCCGGAAGGTATGATATCTCTGGGTTCCCGTCAACGCGGGAATGACACGATTATATCAATAGCAACGGGCGCCCTTAGGGGCGCCCGGTTCTTTTTTGCGTTTAGGGGTGGCCGGTTACTCGGCAGCTTCGCGATTGCCCGAAAGCCGGTCAATGATCTCGGCGGCGGCGGTTGGGATGTGCGTGCCTGGGCCGTAGACCGCAGCGACACCTTTGCCGAACAGGAACTCGTAGTCCTGCTGCGGGATCACGCCACCACATACCACCATGATATCTTCGGCGCCTTGTTTTTTGAGCTCTTCGATCAGCTCCGGCACAAGCGTCTTGTGGCCGGCGGCCTGGCTCGAGATGCCGATCACGTGAACGTCGTTTTCGATGGCTTCGCGCGCGGCTTCTTCCGGCGTCTGGAACAGTGGGCCAACATCGACATCGAAGCCGATGTCGGCGAACGCTGTGGCGATGATCTTCGCGCCCCGGTCGTGGCCGTCCTGACCCATCTTGACGACGAGCATACGCGGTCGGCGCCCCTCAACTTCGGCGAATGTTGCAACGTCGTCGCGGATTTTCTTGAAGGCGTCGTCGGCCTCGTAGGCCCCGCCATAGACGCCCGAGATCGAGCGGATCTCAGCGCGGTAGCGGGTGTAAACGCTTTCCAGCGCATCCGATATTTCGCCGACCGTGGCGCGGGCGCGGGTCGCTTTGACGGCGAGGTCGAGCAGATTGCCTTCGCCGGTCTCGGCAGCGGATTTGATCGCGGCGAGTGCGGCATCACAGGCGGCCCGGTCGCGTGTATTGCGGATATTGCTCAGGCGTAAGACCTGACCTTCGCGAACCTTGGCGTTGTCGATGTCGAGAATGTCGATCGGCTCTTCCTGCTCGCGCTGATACTTATTGACGCCGACGACGACTTCCTCGCCGCGGTCGATGCGCGCCTGCTTGCGCGCGGCCGCTTCTTCGATACGGAGCTTCGGCAGGCCGGCGGCAACCGCCTTGGTCATGCCGCCCATCTCTTCGACCTCGGCAATAAGTTTTTTCGCTTCGGCGACCATGCTCGCCGTCAGGCTCTCGACGTAATAGCTGCCGCCAAGTGGGTCGACGACGGCGGGAATGCCGCTCTCTTCGGAGATGATCAACTGCGTATTCCGCGCGATGCGGGCGGAGAACCGGGTTGGCAGGCCGATGGCTTCGTCGAGCGCATTGGTGTGAAGCGATTGCGTCCCGCCAAGTACGGCGGCCATGGCTTCGATGGTGGTGCGGATGACGTTGTTATAGGCGTCTTTCTCGGTGAGCGACACGCCGGACGTCTGGCAATGCGTGCGCAGCATGCTGGAGCGCGGGTCCTTCGGTTCGAACTCGCTCATCAGTTCCGCCCAAAGGACACGCGCGGCGCGGAGCTTGGACACTTCCATGAAGAAGTTCATGCCGATGCAGAAGAAGAACGACAGACGCGGTGCGAACTTATCGACGTCCAGGCCCTTGGCGCGCGCGGCGCGCACGTACTCAAGACCGTCGGCAAGCGTGTAGGCGAGCTCCTGTACGCAGGTCGCGCCCGCTTCTTGCATGTGATAACCGGAGATCGAAATCGAGTTGAAGCGCGGCATGTGCTCGGCCGTGTAGCCGATGATATCGGCGACAATGCGCATTGAAGGTTCGGGCGGGTAGATATAGGTGTTGCGCACCATGAATTCTTTGAGGATATCGTTCTGGATAGTGCCTGACAGTTTGTCCTGGCTGACGCCTTGTTCCTCGGCGGCAACGATGTAACCCGCGAGCACCGGCAGCACGGCACCGTTCATGGTCATCGAAACCGACATCTCATCCAGCGGAATGCCGTCGAACAGGATCTTCATGTCCTCGACACTATCGATGGCGACGCCAGCTTTCCCGACGTCGCCAATGACACGCGGATGATCGCTGTCGTAGCCGCGGTGCGTAGCCAAGTCGAACGCGACCGACAAACCCTTTTGCCCGGCGGCCAGGTTCTCGCGATAGAAGGCGTTGGAATCTTCGGCGGTGGAAAAGCCGGCATACTGACGGATGGTCCAGGGCCGGTTGGCGTACATGCTGGCACGAGGGCCGCGCATGAACGGCATAAATCCGGGCAGCGTGTCGATGTGTTCTAGACCTTCGAGATCGGCGGCCGTATAAAGCGGCTTCACGGTGATGCCTTCCGGCGTTTCCCAGTTCAAGCTTTCGGCGTCGCGGCCCTTGAGTTCCTTCTCGACTGTGTCGCGCCAGTCCTCGATGGTCGGTTTCCCGTTGCCGCTCATCATTCCCTCCGTCGGTATCTACCGACCGGAGTATATTCCGCGCCCATTGGGCCCGCTAGGATTTTGCACCTGCGAAGGTGTGAAATGTCTCTTTTTGAAGTAATCCACAAGATTTAGCGGTTCTAGCGATATCCTGCGATTGCATCGTTCTGAAAAACAAAATATTGTGTCTCCCAACGTCGAAATGACGCAATTTCGACCAACAGGGACCATAATTCGCCCGAAACAATGTGCTAGGGCGATGCGATGAGGAGATCAAAATGACCTTTGAGTGGACGCCGGATCACATCAAAATGCTGATCGCTCTCTGGAACGAGGGTCTGACCACCAGCGAGATTGGGGCCCGAATGGGAATCACCAAGAACGCGGTTGTCGGCAAAGTCCACCGTTTGGGGTTGCCGAAGCGTGGCTCTCCCATCAAGCCGAAACCGGAAAAGAAGACGAATGTTGTGTCCATGGCGCAATTGCGCCCCGGTATGTGCGTGTGGCCGATCGGCGACCCGGCGACGGACGACTTTCATTTCTGCGGCGACAAGGTCACCGAAGGCCGCCCGTACTGCGAAGAGCATTGCGCACGTGCCTACGTCAAACCGTCTAGGGACCGCGAACGCGAACAGCGCCGCGCCGCCAACGGCTGACGCATCCATCGGCCGGCTAACGCCGGCCGAATAGTTTCTCGATATCGGTAAGTTTCAGTTCCACGAACGTGGGACGTCCATGGCTGCATTGTCCGGAGTGCGGGGTACGTTCCATCTCGCGGAGCAGCGCGTTCATCTCTTCGCCGTTGAGCAGCCGTCCCGCTCGTACGCTACCGTGACAGGCCATCGTCGCGCACACCTCATCCAAACGCTTTTCCAGGGCCACGGCGGTGTCCAGTTCCGCCAACTCGTCGGCGAGGTCGCGGATCAAGCCTTGTACATTTGTCTCACCCAGCAGCGCCGGAACTTCACGCACGGCGACAGCGCCGGTGCCGAACGGTTCGATGGCGAGGCCGAGCGCCGCGAACTCTTCCGCTCTGGCAAGGATCCGGTCACACGCCGTCTCATCCATTTCCACGACTTCTGGGATCAACAATAATTGGCGCTGAACAGCGCCGTCGGCGAGTGCTTTTTTGATCTTCTCCTGGGTCAGGCGTTCGTGCGCGGCGTGCTGATCGACAATGACGATCCCGTCCGCCGTTTGCGCGACCACATAGGTGCGGTGCAGTTGTGCCCGCGCGACGCCCAGCGGATAGTCGGCAGGCGGCGTATCCGTGCCGTCCGTCTCAATGGGGACTTCCATACGCGCGGTCGGCGCTTGATCCAGGCCTGCGCCGGGCAACGGTCTATAAAAGGCATCGGCACGCTCGTGCAGTCCAGCCGGCGGCGCATCAGGCCGGTAAGCATAGCTGCCGGTGCTGCCGGCGGAACCATAGGGCAGGCCGCCCGGTTTGAACGCACCGAGCGCATCCGTCGCCACGGTGGTCGACGCCCGGTGTCCTGCCTCGGCAAGGCCGTGACGCAACGCGCCGACGATCAACCCGCGCACCAGACCGGCATCGCGAAAGCGCACTTCGGTCTTCGCGGGATGCACGTTGACGTCGACATGGCGTGGCGGCATGTCCAGAAAAAGTGCGAGGAGCGGGTGCCGGTCGGAGGCAAGGAACTCCCGATAAGCTCCTCGCACGGCACCGAGCAAAAGCTTGTCGCGCACCGGCCGACCGTTGACGAAAAGAAACTGCATGGCGGCATTGCCACGGTTCAGTGTCGGAACACCCGCGTACCCCGTCAGCCGATAGCCTTCGCGGTCGGCATCGATGGCAAAAGCGTTCTCGCGGAAGTCGCGGCCCATGATGGCGCCAAGCCGCGCCAGACGGGCATCGAAGAGATCGCCCGAGGCGGCCGGCAGCTTCAGCACGTCGCGGCTGCCGTCATTAAGGGTGAAGGCTATTTCAGGGTGCGCCATCGCCAGGCGCTGCAAAACCTCGACAACGCGGCCCTGTTCGGTGCGGGCCGTCTTAAGGAATTTCAAGCGCGCCGGCACGGCATAAAAAAGATCTCGCACTTCGATTCGCGTGCCGGGGTCTTGCGCCGCCGGCGCTGGTGGCGTCACGCGGCCGCCATCGATGCGGATCATCCAGGCACCATCGCCGTCCGCCGTGCGGCTGGTGACGGTCATTCGGCTGACGGCGCCGATGGACGGCAGAGCTTCACCGCGAAAGCCAAGCGTGGCGATGGTGCTTAAATCATCGTCCGGTAATTTCGAGGTGGCGTGCCGCTGCACGGCGAGTTCCAACTCGTCCGGCGTCATGCCGGAACCGTCGTCCGTCACCGCGATCAGTGTTTGACCGCCGTCTCGGATATCGACGTCGATACGTTTGGATCCGGCATCAATGGCGTTTTCGATCAATTCCTTGGCGGCGGAGGCCGGGCGCTCTACAACCTCGCCGGCGGCGATGCGATCGACAAGAGTGTCGGGAAGTCGGCGGATGGTCACCGTTTAGACCCCATGCGCTTCAGCGCCCCAAGAACGTTCTCCAGGGAGGCTGACGGTTCGGCCTCACCTGAAAGCATCGGCAGAATGCCGCCACTGACGACCTTGCCCAACTCGACGCCCCATTGGTCGAACGGGTTGATGCCCCAAATGCATCCGGCAACAGCGGTCTTATGTTCGTAAAGGGCAATCAGCTTGCCGAGCATCGCCGGCGATAGGGCTTCGTAGATCAGAATGCTCGATGGCCGGTTGCCGGGATAGTGCCGGTGCGGTTCGGACGCATTGGACTTGCCGAACGCCAATGCGTCAGCTTGTGCCAAGGCGTTTGCTGTCAAGGCGCGGTTCTGCTCGACGTCACCGGCGGGTGGTGTTGCCGAGATCAAAAAGTCTACAGGCGCTTCGACGGTACCTTGGTGAAGTTGCTGAAAGAACGCGTGCTGCACGTTGGTGCCGACTCCGCCGAAGACCACGGGCTGCGTAGAGTAAGTAATGCTCTCGCCATTCCGGGTGACGCGCTTGCCGTTGCTCTCCATCTCGAGCTGTTGCAGATGTGCGACCAGCAATGACAGACGCGTGTCATAAGGCACGCAGGCTTCGGCGGTATAGCCGACAAAGCTGGTATTCCAAACGGTGATCAGTCCCATCAGGACCGGAAGGTTCTCCGCTAGCGGTGTACTGAGTGCGTGCGCGTCTATTTGTTTGGCACCGTCCCGAAACGCTTGAAACACGTCCCAGCCGAAGGCGAGGGCAATGGGTAGGCCGACGGCGGACCATACCGAGTAGCGACCGCCGACCCAATCCCACATGGGAAACACCCGTTCATCCCGGACACCGAAAGACCCGGTCGCTTCCAGGTTCGCACTGACCACCGCAAAATGGCTTGGCCAGGCATCGCCGAGCGCATCCTGCATGATGGTCTTGGCGCGCGCCGCGTTGGTCGCAGTCTCAAGCGTGGTGAAGGATTTCGAAATCACGACGACTAGTGTCGTTGTCGGATCGAGGCCTGCGAAGGCGCGTTCGAGCGCGACGCCGTCGATATTGCCGCACATGCGGACATTGAGCTTTGCCGGACAGATATCGGAGAGCGCATCCAAGGCAAGGGCGGGGCCGAGTTCCGAGCCTCCGATGCCGATGGCGACGACGGATGTGAATTTGCTGCCACTGGCGGTCGCGGTGCTGCCATTATGGATGCCGGAAACGAAAATCTCCAACATGTCATCTGCGTCGGTAACTTCCTTAGCGATCAAAGGGTCTTTGGACGGGGTGCCGCGGCAGGCGGTATGCAGCACGGCGCGGCCTTCCGTGTCATTGATGATCTCGCCGGCCGCCATGTCGGACAAATAGCCGGCGACATCGGTCACCTCGGCTAACGCCAATAAGTCGTCAAAGGTGGCGCGGTCGATGCGCTGGCGCGAAAAATCCGCGAACAGATCGCCAAGATCAATGCTGAGGTAGTCGCCACGTCGGGGATCCGTTTCGAACATTTCAGATAAGGCGGGCAAGGCCCGCGCCCGCTTTTGCAGGGCGAGCCAAGAGGAATGAGATGAAATCAAAGGCATGGGCTCTTCTACCAGAACCCGGGCGCTTTCGCTACCGCGGAGACGTCAATTCGCGATGACGCCGACGGGCCGTCCGGCGATGACGAAGGTCAGTTTCTCAGGCTGGTAAAGACGCTTGGCGACACGCTTGGCATCCTCCAGCGTGACGGCCTCAATCAGGCTGTTGCGCCGGTCGATGTAATCGATGCCAAGGTCATCCTCCTGCATCCCGACCAGCATGTCGGCGATCGCCGACGACGAGGTGAAGCGCAGCGGATAGTTGCCGGTGAGGTAGGTCTTGGCGTCCTTCAGTTCCTTAGCGGTCGGGCCGTCCTCGGCGAATGTCTTCCAGACGCTGCGCACGGTTTCGAGCGTCTCCGCGACACGTTCGTTGGCGGTTCCCGCGCTGCCACCGATCAACGCCGTGTGATCAAGCGGCATTAGGAACGAATAGACGGAATAGACGAGGCCGCGTTTCTCACGGACTTCGCTGTAAAGGCGTGACACGAAGCCGCCGCCGCCGAGAATGTAATTAAGAACATAGGCCGTATAGAAGTCCGGGTCGTCACGGCTAATGCCGGGCTGCACGAAACGGATGGCGCTTTGCACGACGTCAACATCGACAATCTTTACGCCGCCGTCGAGCAGAGGCGTGACGTCCGCTAGATTGCGGGAAGTGGCCGTCTCGGGCAGCGCACCGAACACATCATCCAAGTACGCCTTTAAAGCATCCGGCGTGATGTCGCCGACAACGCTGATTGTCACGTTGTTGCGCGCCAGCCGTTTCTCGACGAAACCCTTCAGATCGTCCGGGGTGATCGCGGTCAGGCCGTCTTCCGTGCCACGCCGCGGTTTCGAATAGGGGTGGCCCGGATAGGCGCTCTCCCAAATGCGGCGGAATGCCATCGACCCCGGGTTTGTACTGCGCTGGCGAACGTCAGAAATGAGACGTGCGCGCAGACGCTCGACCGGCTCCGTGTCAAAGCGCGGATCGGTCATGGCGAGTCGAAGATATTCAAAGGCATCGTCGCGGTGCGCGTTGAGCGTTCTAAGCGTGCCGCGGAATGAATCGCGCGCCGCTTCAAAGCCCAGGGAAATGGATTTGTCGTTGAGGGCTTGCTGGAACGCCTGACTATCCATTTCGCCGGCACCCTCGTCCATGGTCGACGCGGCCAGGATGGCAAGGCCGGTCTTGCCGTCGGGGTCCAGGGCTGAGCCGCCCTTGAACGAGAACTTGAGCGTTGTAATGGGGTTGGAAGTGTCCTGGATCAACCACGCCTCAATCCCCTTGTCGCTGACGACCTTTTGGACATCAACGGCTAGGGCGGCATGCGGCTGCCAGGCGATGCTGCAGAAGATGACGGCGAGAAACGGAATGAATTTTTTCATCGCGGATCAGCTTTGCGGTTTGTTGCTAAGCTCGGCCGTGACCGAGTATGTGCCGTCAAGGACGAGACGGGCGGCGGACATGACATCGTCGACGGTGACGGCGGCCATGCGGTCACCCCATGCCTCGACGTCTTCGACACTGCTCCTGGTTGCCAGCACTTGTCCGAAGACACGGGCCGCGGTTCCAAAGTTGTCGCGGGCGAACACCAGCTTGTTTTTTACGCGCTCGGTGACGTCGGCCACTTCCTGTTCGGTGACGCCGTCCTGTAGCAGACGCGAGACCTCGGCGTTGATCGCCTCTTCGATAGACTCGAATGAAACACCCTCTTTCGGAGACGCATAGAATCCGAACGTCGAGGGGCCGATGTCGTTAGCACCATAGTAGGCACCGGCGCTGTGCGCGATGCCTTGTTCAAGAACCAGTGCTTTGTAGAACCGGCTCGACGGTCCACCGCCGAGAATCTCTTCCAGCATCTGCAAAGCATAGGCGTGCTTGGTTTCACCGTAATTGTAGCTGGGCGCCAGGAAGGTGCGGCTCCAGCTCGGCTGCTGTACCCGTTCGTGGGCTAACGAGACGCGTATATCTGCACGTGACGGTGGCTCGATGGTGCGGTTGCGCTGGATGTCGGGACCGCGCGGGATCACGCCGTAGTACTTCTCGGCCAGCGTCTTGATCTTGTCCACGGTAACGTCGCCTTCGATGATGAGGATGGCATTGTTCGGTGCGTAATAGCGTTTGTAGAAGGCAAGAATACGGTCGACGTCGAGGGCGCGGATCTCGTGTTCCCAGCCGATGATCGGGCGTCGATAAGGGTAGTTTAGATAGAGCGCGGCGTTGACCTGTTCTGACAGCTGCGACGACGGGTTGTTATCGACGCGTGAGCGGCGCTCTTCCAACACGACCATACGTTCGGGCGCGACCTGTTCCTCTGAAATCTGAAGGTTTGTCATGCGATCGGCTTCCATGCGCATGACCATTTCGAGCCGGTCCTTGGCGATGGTCTGATGATAGGCCGTGTAGTCGTAGGACGTGAAGGCGTTCTCCTGGCCGCCGTTGCGGGCGATGGCAGCGGAAAAGGCACCTTGAGGCACGGTCTTGGTGCCTTTGAACATTAGGTGTTCCAACAAATGCGCGATCCCCGATTCGCCGGGGGCTTCATCGGCGGAGCCGACTTTGTACCAAACCATGTGCTTCACGACCGGGGCACGGTGGCTCTCGATGACGACCACCTGCATGCCGTTGCCGAGGGTAAAGGTTTCCGGGTTGAAAATGCCGGCTAGCACCGGACGCGCGAGAATGGCCGGCAGCAGCAGGGCGGCGAGGAAGACCGAAGTCCGTACCAGTGATTTGTTCATGCGTAAGGATATGGCGCGAGTCACGCTCACGTGCAAATTAAATTGCTGTTATTCAAGCGGACGTGATCGATCGCTCAAGCGAGGGATCAGAAGTCGAGAAGACCCTTGGTGCCGCGGCGCTTTCTGATTTGCGGCGTATCACCCTCGGTGATCGGTTTGCCGAGCGCCTGGTTCTCGCGGATGCGCTGCTGTTCTTTCTCGGCATCGACGATGCTGCCGTCGTAGGGCTTATCGTCGACCCAAAAGATCATCTTGTCGGCTAGCCGCTGATCTTCCTTGGCAAGAAGTGTTGTCTCTGCGTTCACGACCTGACGGATCGACGGGTCGGCCAAGTTGGCGCCTGTCAAATTCATCATCGCATTCAAGCCGTCGGAGAGATTCGGATCGATGGTCCGTTCCGTCTGAACCGACGCGGATTGATTCAACAATGCGGCCCGTGCCTGGTCGGTCGGTGAGACGCCCCGTGGGCCAGCCGCGCCGGGCTCTGGCGGGCGCAGGGCAAACTCGGGCGGGATGTTCAGCGGCGGGCGCTCATAGACGACGAACTCATCCGGCGCCTCTTTCGAGTTGCCGATGACTTTTCGCGCGGACTCGCACGCCGAAAGCGCGACGGTCAGCGCCAGAACGGTAAGAATGCCGACAAACTTGCAGCGTCCCATGGGTTCAATCCGAGTCATAAAAACCAACAGCCTCGATTCTAAGCTTTTTCGTCCCGTCTGAACAGGGAGGAGCCGATCAAAATTACAGCACCGACGCAGATCGCGCTGTCGGCGACGTTAAACGCCGGCCAATGATACCCAAAGGCATGAAAATCGAGGAAATCGGTCACGGCACCGAACCGCGCCCGGTCGATGACGTTCCCGAGTGCGCCGCCGACGATCAACCCAAGCGCAACCACAGTCAGGCGGTCCTCGGCGCGGCGCATCCAAACAAGCAACGCAACGGAGATCGCAATGGCCAATAGCGTCAGAAGGATCGGACCGAGGTCGCTTTCATGGCCGAAAAGCCCAAAGCTGACGCCCCTATTCCAGGCCAGTACGATATTGAAGAACGGCGTAACCTCGATAGGTTGCGGCGGGTTCATCACGTGCTCAAGGATGACATACTTCGTCACCTGATCGAACACGCCGACGATGGCGGCCCAGATGAGGCCCGCTTTCATGCTTACGTTTTGCGAAACCTCGGCGGCGCTCACGCGGTACCGGCCGAATGCTTTTCCGCCGCGTCGGCGCAGCGCCCGCAGACGGTTTCGTGTCCGGCGACCGAGCCGACATCGTCGAGAACTTTCCAGCAGCGCTCGCACTTCTCGCCCGCCGCCTTTTCGATGACGACGGCGACGCCGCTGACCTCGTCCATGCGGTGCGCCGAGTCAGGAGCATCGTCGGTCTCGAACGTGATGCCCGACGTAATGCTGAGTTCCGCGAAGTCGAGATCGCCGGCCAAGGCCGCGTAGTCTTCGGTTACGAAGACCTTGGGGTGGGCCTGCAGACTGGAACCGATGACTTTCTCGGCCCGCGCGATTTCCAACGCGCCGGTAATGACACGGCGAAGGGCGCGGACCTTGGTCCAGCGATCGCCGAGTGCCGGGTTGTGCCAGCCTTCGGGAACGTCCGGGAATGTGCGCTCGTGCACAGAACCGGCTTCCATCCCATGGCGTGCCCACCAAGCTTCCTCGGCGGTGAAACACAGCACCGGCGCCAGCCAAGCTGTCAGGTGCTCGAACAGGGTATCGATCACGGACCGTGCAGCGTGGCGCACCGGATGGTCGGACGGATCGCAGTAAAGCGTGTCCTTGCGGATATCGAAATAGAACGCCGACAACTCGACGGCACAGAAATTATGCAGTTCCGCATAGAACGGCTGGAAGTCGAAATCGTCGCATGCCTTTTTCCACTCTGCGTCCAGTTCGGCCAAGCGGTGTAGTACCCAGCGTTCCAGTTCCGGCATGGAGGTGGTGTCGGCAACCCGCTCGGACGGATCGAAATCCTTCAGACTGCCTAGCATATAGCGGAGTGTGTTGCGCATGCGGCGGTAAAGATCAGCCTGCTGCTTGATGATCTCAGGGCCGATGCGAAGATCCTCGGAATAATCCGCCGTGACGACCCAAAGGCGCAGGATATCAGCACCAAAATCCTTGATGACATCCTGAGGGGCAACGATATTGCCGAGCGACTTCGACATCTTTTGGCCGTCCTCGGCCATAACGAAACCGTGCGTCAGCACCGCTTCGTATGGTGCGCGGCCACGCGTGCCGCAACTTTCCAGAAGCGACGAGTGGAACCAGCCGCGGTGCTGGTCCGACCCTTCAAGGTACAGCGACGCCGGCGACTGCAGTTCCGGCCATGGGCCGTCTTCCAACACGAAGGCATGCGTCGAGCCGGAATCGAACCAGACGTCCAGAATGTCAGTGACCTGTTCGTAGTCTTCGGCGTTGTAGTCGTTGCCGAGGAATCGCGAAGGCTCGGACGCGAACCAGGCATCGGCACCTTCTGCCACGAAGGCATCGTAAATGCGGTCCTGGACCTTTTGGTCGCGGAGCGGCTCACCGGTTTCCTTGTTGACGAACACCGTGATCGGTACGCCCCAGGCACGTTGGCGAGACACCACCCAGTCGGGACGCTCGGCGATCATGCCGCGCAGCCGGTTCTGGCCGGATGCCGGGACGAAGCGGGTCTCGTCGATGGCCTTCAGCGCCGTGTCACGGAGCCCGTTAGTCTCCATGGAGATGAACCACTGCGCCGTATTGCGGAAGATCAACGGCTTCTTGGAGCGCCAGGAATGCGGATATCGGTGGTTGAGCTTGCCTTTGCCCAACAGGCCACTCGCTTCATTGATCACTTCGGCGACGTGGTCGTTGCACTTATAGACGTGCTCGCCGGCGAACAGCGGCACATGATCGAAATAGGTGCCATTCTCGCTGACGGTCTGCGGCACTTCGATGCCGTTCTTCATACCGAGCACCCAGTCGTCGGCGCCGTGGCCCGGTGCGATGTGCACGATGCCGGTGCCTTCCTCGGTGGTCGCGAAGTCGGCGGCGAGCGCCGGCACGTCGTAGTCATAACCTTGACCACGCAGCGGGTGCGCGCAGATCGTGCCTGCGAGTGCAGATCCCTTGACCGTCGCCACGACGTTGTGTGCAGTGATGCCGGTTTCACCGGTGAAAGCTTCCAGCCGCGCTGCGGCGACCACGAGTTTCTCGCCGACCTTTGCGAGCGAACCTTCGGCAGCCTCGGTCACTTCGATGACGGCATAGTCGATATTGGGGCCATAGGCGACGGCGCGGTTGCCGGGCATGGTCCAAGGAGTCGTCGTCCAGATAACGATGGCGGCACCCTCGAGCTCGGGCAGCGACGCGGTGACGACCGGGAAGCGGACAAAAATCGTCGTCGACGTGTGATCGAAGTATTCGACCTCGGCTTCGGCCAGGGCGGTCTTTTCGACCGGCGACCACATGACGGGCTTGGAGCCGCGATAGAGCGAGCCGTCCATAAGGAATTTGCCCAGTTCGCGGGCAATCTTGGCCTCGGCCTCGAAGGTCATGGTCGTGTATGGATGGTCCCAGTCGCCAAATACGCCGAGCCGCTTGAACTCTTCGCGCTGGATATCGATCCACTTGGATGCGAATTCGCGGCATTCGTTGCGGAACTCAACGATCGGCACCGCATCCTTATCCATCTTCTTCTTGCGGTACTGTTCTTCGATCTTCCACTCGATCGGCAGCCCGTGGCAGTCCCAACCCGGCACGTAGGGCGCGTCATAGCCCATCATCTGCCGCGAGCGATTGATGACGTCCTTGAGGATCTTGTTCAGCGCATGGCCGATGTGCAGGTGGCCGTTGGCGTAAGGCGGGCCGTCATGCAGGATGAATTTCTCGCGGCCTTCGGACTGTGCCCGCAGTTTCTTCCACAAATCCATTTCGGCCCAACGCGCCATAATTTCGGGTTCGCGCGCAGGCAACCCGGCCTTCATCGGGAAGTCGGTCTTCGGCAGGAACACGGTGGATTTGTAATCGACGCTCATGACAATCGGCTTTACTTGGTTTCGAGGATCTCGCGGGCCTGGGCGGCATCGCGGGCGATTTGTGCCTTTAAAGCGTCCAGTCCGTCAAATTTCTTTTCGTCGCGGAGGCATTCGATCAACTGCACGGCGATGCGCTGACCGTAGATATCTTCGTCGAAATCGAACAGGTTGGCCTCCAGCCGCGGGATCTGGCCACCGACAGTGGGGCGGGCGCCGATGTTGGCGACGCCGTCGATCAGGCGGTCATCCGCGAGGCGCACGCGCACCGCATATACGCCGAATTTGGGGCGAATATAAGGCCCAAGGCCGACATTTGCCGTCGGGAAGCCGATCTGCCGGCCCAAGCGTTCGCCGCCCAACACGCGGCCTTCGATCTCGAAGGGGCGGCCAAGGACTTCGGCGGCGCTCCCGACATCCCCATCGGCCAACAGTTCGCGCGCCCGGCTTGAGGAGTAAAGCCCCCCGCCATCGTCGGAGGCCGCCGCGACGGCGGTGAAATCGAAGCCGAACTTGGCGCCTTCCGCCAGCAAAGTCTCGCACGAGCCCTGGCGCTTGAAGCCGAAGCGGAAGTCATAACCGGCGACGACATGTCGGACGCCAAGCCCTTCCATCAGGTACTTCTCAATGAAATCCGGGGCCGACATCTTGGAAAACGACATGTCGAAGCGCTGCGCGATCAGGAAATCGACACCCAGGCCTTCAATGGCCTCTGCCTTGGCGCGGAACGGCGTCAGGCGGAACGGTTCGATACCCGGCTGAAACACGGCGCGCGGATGGGGCTCGAAGCTCAGCACCCCCCAGGGTGCCGCGTTCGCTTTGGCGATCCGCCCGGCCTCCGAAATCACGGCGCGGTGCCCCACGTGCACACCGTCGAAATTGCCGACGGCAATGACGGCGCCGCGATGTTCGGCCTGCATCGCTTCTTTATATCGATAAACCCGCATGGCGGCGGAAAGTGTCAGGCCCGCGTTCGGGGGTCAAGTCCCGGCGTCACTGCGGGTTTGGCCAGGGGCACAAACAAAGAGGGCCCCCCGCAGGAGCCCTCTTGATAAAACCATTACGAAATAGCCCGGGGTTTAACCGCGCGACGGCACCATGATGGTCGCTTCGCCGTCGATGACGACCTTGCCGTCAACGAGGCACTGCGTCTTTAGTTCGATGAATTTTTTCTCGGGGATCAGGTTCGTGATCTCGCAGGTCGCGTTGACCGTATCGCCGGCTTTCACCGGCGCTTTGAAGCGCAACGCCTGGCTGACGTAGATGCAGCCCGGCCCAGGCAGCTTGGTGCCGATGACGGTGGAGATAAAACTCGCCGAGAGGATACCGTGCGCAATGCGCCCTTTGAACATCGTTTTCGATGCGAATTCTTCGTTGATGTGAACCGGATTGGTGTCGCCGGAGATGCCCGAGAACGATACAATGTCGGCTTCCGTCACGGTTTTGGCGAATACCTCGGTCATACCGACTTCAAGGTCTTCGAAATAATATCCGTGCAGCGTATCCACGGGGTTTGTCATCTGATCCATGCGGAATATCCTTGTGTCAGGCCCGTCTAGGGGCAATGCGGCAGAAAATTCGTTGCGCCGCAATATAGACCGGCAGGAATGCGACGACAAGAAAGGGCTCTGCGAATAGTGCATAGCAACAGAAAAGGCAAGTTTAGGGGCCTGGGCGCGCTGGCTCTGGTAGCGTGTTTGGCCGCAAGCGCATCGGCGGAGGCCGAGCCGCCGGTCCTTGGCTTGCCCATTGATTGCGACGTCGGGCGGACCTGTTGGCTGGTCAACTTCGTTGACCGTGACCCGGGACCGGGGGTCCAGGACTTTCGCTGCGGGCCGCTGAGCTACAACACCCACAGGGGCGTCGATTTCGCACTCCGCGATGGCGGGGTCATGGCGGCGGGCGTCTATGCACTCGCCGCGACCGCCGGCACCGTGCGTGCTACGCGGGACGGCATGCCCGACAGCACGCCACGGGATATCGAAGTGCGAAGCCGCCTAAAAGGACGAGAGTGCGGCAACGGCGTTGTTATCGATCATGCCGATGGCTGGTCGACCCAGTATTGCCACCTGAAAGCCAACTCGTTGCTGGTGCGTCGTGGCGACCGGGTCGAGAAAGGGCATCCCTTGGGCGAGGTCGGCCAGTCCGGTCTAAGCGAGTTTCCCCACGTGCATATGACGGTGCGGCGCGGCGATGCCGTGATCGATCCATTCACCGGTGACACCAACATCGCCGCCTGTAGCCAGGGCGCAAAGGTGGGCGGCTTGTGGGCGCCCGACCTGCATCCGATCCTAATGTATCCGGGGCCGCAGCCGTATCACCTGGGGTTCCATGACGGCGCCCCGGATATCCGGGAAGTGCGGGCCGGGGTGCTCTCGGCGGATCGCTTTGACAGATCGGTGCGGGCGTTGGTCTTTTGGGTTGAAGTGTTCTCGGTGGTTGCCGACGACCGCATTCGCCTGACGTTGAACGGTCCGGATACCGAAGTGATCCATCGAGAGATCGTCATCGACCGCCCGCTCGCGCGGTGGTTCGGCTTTGCGGGCAAAAAACGTCCCGGTAAGGCCTGGCCCGCGGGAAGCTATGAAGGCGTGATCGAGGTCGCGCGCGGCAGCGCCATCGTGCGGCGGAATGTCTTCGTGACCGTCGAGTGATCAGACCCGCTTGCGGCGGACCAGTTTCGGCGTCGATCTCAGACCACGTTTAGTCGTCGGTACTTTCTTGGCCGCCGGGCGCCTCTTCGGTTTCGGCGCTTCGGTATCGTCGGGGACGAAATCATCGGGCTGGAACAGGGCGGGCGCTTTCGGTTTCTTCGCTTCCTCGCGCTCGCGGCGAAGGCTTTCCAGCGTTCTTTTGACGATAGGGTGACGGTCCGGCCGTGTCCGTTGCTTTTCATAATGGGCCGAGCCGATATGGCCCAGGTGGCGGCGTAAATCGTCTAGCCGCATACCGCCACCAACGGCGCGGATGTAGGCGGCGACGGTCCAAGGGTGCGCCGGTGCCGGGGTCAGGCCCCGGTCAAAACACCAATAGGAAAAGTCTTCCCAGCTTTGCTGTCGGCTTATTGACGGCATTTGACCGCATACCTTCGGAATGCTCTATTTTGCGCTGTCTCGACCTACTATTTTACAGCACTCATTCCCCAAGAGGCCAGTATGATGACATGCGGCGTGACAAATGCTCCCCAAAGGGCGCTCCGCGCCGCCGGCGCATGATGGGAAGGCCGCTCGCGCTGGGCCTCGCCGCAGCTGTTATTGCGGGCGCGTCCTGTGCAGCCGTGCAGACGATCCCTTTCGGCCCCGATCTTTCTGAGTTGGGCTGGAAGGAACTGACCTTCCACGACATCCCGGCGACGTCTTTCAAGGGGCGCGAAAATGGCGTTTTGGAAATCCGAGCCGACAAGAGCTCAAGCGTACTTTATCGCGGTACGGATGAAGCTTCGCGGAACGCATCGACACTGTCTTGGTCCTGGCAGGTGATAGACGGCATTCCGGCAACCGATCTCACCGTGCGTGAAGGGGATGACCGGAATCTCTCGGTACACGTTGCCTTCGCCGAGCCGGGTCTTGTGAATTCGTTTCTGGGATTGTTTTCGCCGTTCGCCGGTGGACGCGCACTGACATATGTGTGGGGTGGCGAAGAACTGGCCGCGTTCCCGCATCCGCATCTCCCGGACGATGCTTGGATTTTCGTGTTGCGCACGGCCTCGGCGCCGACCGGGGAGTGGTTCATGGAACAGGTCGACCTGAAGGCGGATTTCGAACGTGTCTTTGGTGAGGCGGCCCCTCCGGTTGCGGCCGTCGGCGTCTCCAGCGACGCCGACGGGTTGGGCCTCAAGACCTATGGTTTGATGAAGGACTTGGTCCTTAACTGACTGGCGGCATCGCGGCCAACTCGCGTACACGCTCCATGACATAATCCGGCAGGGTGATGCCTTCTTCCCCGCTCTTCTTATAAAGCGCCTGTTCCATCTGGCCCGGGAACCGGACAGGGTTGGCCGGGTCTTGCGGCGGGTTTTTCAGGATCATACCGGTGAATTCGCGCATCGCGCTTGCAAAGGCTTCTTTGCCGATGAGCCGGCCCGGATCGATCATGATGAAGAAATGGCCAAGTCCCTGTGCCAGCGGTGAGTCGTCCGTCCACGGATTGACGTTGGCCATGAAACTCGCGCCGGTCAGGGCGGCGCCCAATAGATCGACGGTCATGGCGAGGCCGGATCCTTTGTGCCCGCCGATGGGCAACAGGTTGCCCTTCAACGCTTCCACCGGATCATCGGTCTCTTTGCCGTCGGGGCCGACGGCCCAGCCCAGCGGGATCTTCTGACCGGCGTCCCGGGCGGCGCGGATCTTACCGCGCGCTGGTGCCAAGGCGACGTCGAGAATGAAGTGGCACGGATCGTCGCACGGTGCGGCATAGCAAACCGGGTTGTTGCCGAGCAGTTTTTCGGTGCCGCCGAAAGGCGGGTAAGTGGTGCTGGCACCGGTGCCGCTGAACATCACATATCCGGCGTCGCAGACTTCCATCGCATACGGCACCATGGCACCGAAATGGTTGGAGCCGCGGCACCCCACGTAGGCGATGCCTGTTTCCTTGACCATCTTGAGACCTGTATCCACGGCAAGCTGGCCGACCACCGGGCCGATGGCGTTCTTGCCGTCAACAAGGGCCAGTGACGGTGCGCGCTGGTCGACAGTCGGCTGTGCGCTCGCTGTGACGCCACCGTTGCGCAGCCGCGTGACGTAGGGCTTCAAGCGCACGGCCCCGTGCGTCGTCAGCCCGACCCGGTCGGCGGCGACGAGAATATTGGCCGTGGTCTCGGCGTCTTTTTCTGATAGGCCGGCGTTCTGAAGGGCGGTTTCGAAGAGTGCCTTGAGATCGGCGACGGAAATTGTTTCGTTCATTTGGGTGTCTCCGGAATTTTGGTTGCCGGAGTGTAACGCTGCCGTTCCGAAGGTTCGAGAGCCTTCCTGACTTATTTTCCGTTGAGTGACCAGTCGTAGATATAGCCGTCGATGTCGGTCGCTTTTTCGAGTGCCGTCAACAGATCACCCTTGGCATATTGGCGAAGGTGGGCCAGGACGCCGGACTCATTACCGCCGAAGTCGGCTTCGAACCAATCGTAAATCGAAGAGACGGAAATCTCGCCGCCCTTCTGGGCGACACCGCGCGAACTATTGATGTAAGCGACAGCGTTGGCGGTCAGTGTGCGGTCCATGTCATCTGTGTTGTAGGCGCGGGCCAGAAGGTCCGGGCAGCCGACAGAGGCGCAGTTGACCGCGTAGTGAAGGCGCGGGTCCTGCCAGATCGGCCGCAGGATGCGATGCTCGATATCGTCGAGGCCGACGGGCTCGCCTTCGATAGTGACAAGCTTCTTACTCCAAGGCCCGTCGGAAAAAAGCCCGGGCGAGATGTCGATGTCGCGGATTGTCTCGACGGGATAGTGCTCAAGGACGACCTGAACCGTGAGCGCATTGTACAAGTTGATCCAATAGGCCAACTGTTCGGCGCGGTTAAGCTTCGACACAGGTGTGCCGGCGAGGGCCTCAATATAAGCGTCGAGTGTCTTCTTCGCATCGGCATCAACGCCGCCGTATTCAAAGCGATTGAGGCCGTTCGGGTCGGCGATGACGTAGCGCTTGAGGAAAATGTCCCAGGTGCCGTGATTGACGGATATCTGCGATGCCGGGTCGTGGGCCTGCCACTTTTCCCAAAGCTTTGCCTTCGGGGCGGCGTGGGCCGTCGCGGAAAGCAAGATCAGTAGCAGGGCAATCAATAGGCGTCGCATGCGGCGGTGTCCGTTCGTTGTTATCCCGGTATGGGCAAGGCGGTGCGATAGACGACCTGTTTCAACGCAAAGCTGGACTTGATTGAACTGACACCCGCGAATTTCGTCAGGTGGTTCATCAAAAAGGCTTCATAGGCGCGCAGATCCCGTGTCACGACACGCAGTAGATAATCGCTGTCGCCGGTCATCAAATAACACTCCATCACTTCCGGGAGAGCACGGACCTTGCTCTCAAATTCCTCAAGCGCGTGCTCGATCTGACGCTCCAACGTCACCATGATGAAGACGCTGACCGGCAGGCCCACGGCCTCCTGATCGACCAGTGCCGCATAGCCGGTGATGACCCCCGCTTCCTCCAGGGCGCGGACGCGGCGCAGACACGGCGACGGCGACAGGCCAACCTCGTCCGCCAGGTCGACATTGGATAGCCGCGCGTTGCCCTGGAGCCGGCCGAGAATTCGCTGATCGATCGCATCCAACTCTATTTGAGACATTATTCACCATTAAATAGTTAAAAAAGTGACGATAATTGCGCAATGGTGCCATTTTGAGGCGCAGATCGCAATGAACTGGTGTGCCGATTTCGTTATTATTGCGTCTTCGAATTTGATCCCGGAGACTCGACATGGCCCCTTTCGACGACCGCCCAATGCACGGCGATCATCTGGAAAACCTCGAAGACATCGCGCAAAAGGCCTTGTGGCTTTCCACCTGGACGGTCCACCACGCCAACTTCATCCGCGAGAAACGCGACGGCCTGAAAGTCGGCGGCCACCAAGCGTCATGCGCGTCGTCGGTGGCGATCCTGACCGCGCTTTACATGTCGGTGCTGCGGCCCGAAGACCGGGTGGCGGTTAAACCGCACGCGAGTCCGGTGTTCCACGCGATCCAATATCTGCTTGGCAACCAGACCCAGGAGAACTTGGAAAATTTCCGCGCCTTCGGTGGCGCGCAGAGTTATCCGTCCCGCACCAAGGATGCCGACGACGTCGACATTTCGACCGGCTCGGTCGGCCTCGGCCCGGCGATAACATCGTTCCTGTCCATGGTGCAGGACTATGTGCGCAAGCATTTCAAGGAAGCGGGCGAGAAGCCCATGGGCCGTATGGTGGCGCTGGTCGGCGATGCAGAGATGGATGAAGGCAATATGTACGAAGCCCTTTGGGAGGGCTGGAAACACGGTCTCCGCAATTGCTGGTGGATCGTCGACTACAACCGTCAGAGCCTCGACGCCGTAGTGCCGGATCAGATGTTCCGGCTGATCGACCGCGTGTTCCGCACCACCGGCTGGCGGGTCATCACTGTCAAATACGGCAAGCGGATGATGGAGGCGTTCAAGCGTCCGGGCGGCAAGACGCTGAAGCGCTGGATCAACGATTGTCCAAACGATCTTTATGCCGCGCTCACGTTCCGAGGCGGCAAGGCATGGCGTGCGCGTCTGGTGGAAGACCTCGTCGCTGACGACGACGCGCTACGCCTGATCGAAAGCTACGGTGACGACGAACTGCAGGCGCTGATGTCGAATCTGGGCGGGCACTGCATCGAAACTCTTTTAGAAGCCTTCAACGAGGCTGCGCAGGACGACACGCCGACGTGCTTCATCGCCTACACGATCAAAGGCTGGGGCTTGCCGCTGGCGGGCCACAAGGATAACCACGCCGGCATCCTTAACGAGGAACAGTTGGAAGGATACCGCGAAAGCCTCGGCATCAAGCCGGGTCAGGAGTGGCAGCCGTTCGCCGGTATGGAAGACCGGGCCGAGCGGCTGCAAGCCTTCCTCGACAACGTGCCTTTCAACCGCGAAGGGCGCCGCCGCCGTACGTCGCCCGTCATCCCAGTACCCGAGCATCTGACGCGCCCGGATCAGGACACGGCCTCGACGCAAGAAGCGTTTGGTAAAATTCTCTATGCCATCGCAGGTGAGAAGAATAATCCGCTCGCCGACCGTATCGTGACGACGTCGCCGGATGTGACCCAGTCCACCAATCTGGGCGGCTGGGTCAACCGTCGCGGCTTGTTCTCGCGTGATGAACGCCCGGATACATTCCGCAATCAGCAGGTGCCATCGGCGCAGAAGTGGGAATTCAAGGACGCGGGCCAGCACATGGAACTGGGCATCGCCGAGAACAATCTGTTCATTATGCTGGCGGCGTTGGGTTTGTCGCACTCGATCTTCGGCGAACGATTGCTACCGATCGGTACGCTCTACGATCCGTTTATCGCGCGCGGCCTCGATGCCCTGAATTACGCCTGCTATCAGGATGCACGATTCATGGTTGTTGCCACGCCCGCCGGTATCTCGTTGGCGCCGGAAGGCGGCGCACACCAGAGCATCTCGACGCCGCTGATCGGCATGGGCCAGCCTGGACTGACCTCGTTCGAACCGGCGTTCGCGGACGAACTGGCGGAAATTATGTCCTGGGGCTTCAGGCATATGCAGGAAGATGACGGCGGTTCGGTATATCTCCGTCTTTCGACTAAACAGATCGCTCAGCCCAAGCGCGAGATGACGCCCGAGCTTAGTGAGGCAATTCGTAAGGGTGCCTATTGGCGCCAGAAGCCGGCGTCCGAAAAATCGCCGGTCATTGTCTATGCCGGGGCCATCGCGCCGGAAGCCGAAGCCGCCGCCGCGCAGATCAAGGGGGCGGGGCTGCTGGCGATCACATCCGCCGACCGGTTGTTCACGGATTGGACCCATCAAGGGGATAAATCCTGGATCGCGGAACTTTTGTCCATGGCACCCAAAGGTCAGCCCCTTGTCACGGTGCTGGACGGTCATCCGGCGGCGCTGGCTTGGCTCGGCAGTATCGACGGGCGGCGCGTGGTGCCGCTGGGCGTCGACCGCTTCGGCCAGTGCGGCGACTTGATCGACCTCTATCGGGAGTACGGTCTAAACGCCGAGACCATCGCGGCAGGGGCGGGATGACCCTCAGTTACGTCATCCCGGTCGCAAAGCACACCGGAATCTTGAAGTTGCAATAGTCGATATTCAAAGACCTCGGCGCTCGCGCCTTAGGTCCTCAGCCGGGATGAGGAGATCAGTCGGCCATCTCGAGCGTCGTTTCCAGACGCGCGTACACCGTTTTCCAGGTGTCGACCTCGTCTGGGTCGCCATCCAGGTCACCGTCTTCGATCAGCTGCATTTCGTGTTTGATATGGCCGTCAACGATGGTCAGCACTTCGGCGACGTGTTCCTTCGAGACGTCGTCGAAAGTGACCTTGCTATCGAATAGCATGTCGGCGCGGTCCATCATGTCCAGCTTCTCAAGATCTTTGTCGAGGGTCCGGTAGCGGTCTTTCCATTTGTACCAGACGGAGTCCTTGGCGACGCCGTCACCATCGCGCTCCTGCTCGTTCAGGATGCCCATGATGATCATGAATTCGTGCACGCTGAATTGTACGGTTTCCATTGAACTCTCGCCTCAGATATCGATGCGGCCCTTATAGAAGATCACACCGGCACGATCAAACAGCCGTTCGGCTGGGAATCGTGATGATTTATGGGCAAAATGGGACCCTAGAAATCAATTTTAAGGATACGCCGGTGTCCGACAAGGAAGCACAACCCGCCATCGAATTCCAGGCGCCTGATATTCTGCCGTATGCCGAGGGCAACACCGGCGTGCCTTACGTATGGAGCTTCCAGGCTGAAAAGCCCGGACCGAGCGTGCTGGTGACCGCCGTTGTGCACGGCAACGAACAGTGCGGGGCCGTCGCGCTGGATCATTTGTTCCAGGCGGGGCTACGCCCAAGGCGGGGAACACTGACTTTGGCGTTCTGCAATGTCGAGGCCTACAGGTGTTTCAATCCGGCGCGGCCGACGCTGTCCCGTTTCATTGATGAGGATTTTAACCGATTGTGGTCGCCGACGGCGTTGGACGCTGCCGTCGAGACATCTGAGCGGCGGCGCGCACGCGAAATACGGCCGTTCGTCGAGGCGGCGGATTATCTGCTCGACCTGCATTCCATGACGACACCCGCTGCGGCCTTAACATTGGCCGGCACTGAACCGCGCGGCAGGGTGCTGGCGCAAGCGATGGGAGTGCCAACCGTCGTCGTCGCCGATGCGGGTCATGCCGCTGGACCAAGAATGCGGGATTTCGGAGGATTCTCGGACCCTCAGTCCACCAAGACGGCCCTGCTGGTCGAGTGCGGGCAGCACTGGGAAGCGCGGACGGCCGAGACTGCGCTCCGTGTTATGTACCGTTTCCTGGTCTCTCTGGATCTGTTGCGCGCCGACGAGGTCGGCGACCTTGCTGCTCCGTCAGAAGCGCCGCAGACATTCGTCGAAGTGACGGAAGCGGTGACGGTCCGCACCAACAATTTCCAGTTTATCCTGCCCGTGAGCACCCATGAGGTCATCCCGCAGGCCGGGACGGCAATCGCCCGCGACGGCGATGAGACGATTCGCACGGCGTATGAGAATTGTGTCGTGATCATGCCGGCTAAGACGCCGGGGCCGGGCGCGACGGCTGTGCGGCTGGGCCGAATAATACCGGCGCCTTGAGGAATTTGACTCTAGCGCTGCTTTGCGCGATTGGCATGGTGACGGGCACGGCTATAATGTCCCGGATGCAACGGAGGTCGGCATGGACGAAGAAATAATCGAAGTCGAAAACATGACAGTCGCCTGTGACGGTGGCGGCGGCCCGCTTGGCCACCCGAACGTCTATCTGCATCTCGACGAGGAAAGCCTCGACGTGGTCTGCCCCTATTGCTCGCGCCACTTCGTTCTCAAGACCGGCGCCAAGGTCGCCGCCGGACATTGATCCGGCCGTGAGTTCACCTGACCGCGAACACGTCTTCCTAATCGACGGGTCGGGCTTTTTGTTCCGTGCGTACTTTGCCGGGATGGGGCAGCGCCGAACGCAGATGACCCGTTCCGACGGCACGCCGACGAACGCCGTCTATGTCTATACCCGCATGATGCTTAAGCTGGTTGGGGATACGGACGCAGATTACGTTGCCGTGATCTTTGATAAGGCGCGCAAGACCTTCCGCAACGATATCTATCCCGAATACAAGGCGCACCGGCCTGATCCGCCGGAAGACCTGATCCCGCAGTTCCAATTAGTACGCGACGCGACCGAGGCCATGAATGTGCCCGCTGTGCAGATGGAGAACTACGAGGCTGACGATCTGATCGCCACCTATGCAACACAGGCGGCGGAGCGCGGCATGGACGTGACCATCGTTTCCAGCGACAAGGATCTGATGCAGTTGGTCAATGACCGCATCTCGCTTTGGGATGGGATGAAGGACAAGACCATCGGCCATGACGAGGTCGTTGAGAAATTTGGCGTCGGCCCCGAGCATGTTATTGACGTGCAGTCACTCGCCGGCGACAGCACCGACAACGTGCCGGGCGTCCAAGGTATCGGCATCAAGACCGCTGCCGAACTGATCAACACCTATGGCGATCTGGACACGCTTCTGGAACGCGCCGAGGAAATCAAGCAGCCGAAGCGGCGCGAGAAATTGATCGAGCAGGCGGAGATGGCGCGCATCTCGCGGGAATTGGTGACGCTCAAGATCGATGTGCCGATCGACCGACCGTTGGAAGATTTCCGAAAACGCGCGCCGGACCCGGATATGCTGCTGAATTTCCTGCAGGAGCAGGAGTTCAAGTCGCTCATTACCAGCGTTGCCGCAAAGCTGGGCGTTACGCCCGCCGCCGCTTCCGAGGCTGCAGAAGTGGCGGCATCGGATGCGCTCGTAACCGACTATCAGCTTGTACAAACGTTGGATGACCTGATGCCCTGGCTGGAAGCCGCCAAGAAAGCGGGAACCGTCGCTGTGGACACTGAAACGGATGCGCTCGGCAGCATGACGGCCGGGCTGGTCGGGGTCTCGCTGTCGGTCGACCCGGGTAAGGCGTGCTACATTCCCCTGGCGCATGTCGGTGCGGGCGAGCAGGGGGCTTTCGACCTCGGTGACGGAGACGACGCCAACGCTGAAGCGCCGCCACAGATCGACATGGACGCGGCGCTGGCAGCCTTAAAACCGATCCTGGAAGATCCTGGCATTCTCAAGGTCGGCCAGAACATCAAATACGATATACAGGTCTTGGCACGCTACGGCATCGACGTTGCCCCCATCGACGACACCATGCTGCTGTCGTACGTCCTCGAAGGTGGGCTGCACGGCCATGGCATGGACGACATGGCTCTGCGCCATTTGGATGTCGAGACCATCAAGTTTTCCGACGTCGCCGGCTCCGGCAAGAATCAGGTGAGCTTTGCCAAGGTGCCGCTCGACAAAGCCGGTCCCTATGCTGCCGAGGATGCGGATATTACGCTCCGCCTACACAAGCTGTTAAAGCCGCGCCTGGTCAAGGAACACATGGTCACGGTCTACGAGCGGCTGGAGCGCGTGCTGGTACCGGTCCTGGAAAAGATGGAGCGTACCGGCATCAAGGTCGACGCCAAAAAGCTCCGTGATTTCTCCGAAGATTTCGCCAAGCGCATGGCCGAATACGAAGCCAAGGCTTATGAGTTGGCCGGACGCGAATTCAATGTCGGCTCGCCCAAACAGCTTGGCGAAATCCTGTTCGACGAGATGTCGCTGCCAGGCGGCAAGAAAGGTAAGACGGGTGCGTACTCGACCAGCGCCGACGTGCTGGAAGACCTCGCTGCCGCCGGCCATGATCTGCCGCAAACAATCCTCGAGTGGCGTCAGCTGCAGAAGCTGAAAAGCACGTATACCGACGCTCTGGTGAACGAGATCAATCCGGACACCGGCCGCGTGCATACGTCTTACAGTCAGGCCGTGACGTCGACGGGTCGTCTGTCGTCGAACGATCCGAACCTGCAGAACATCCCGATCCGTTCCGAAGAGGGTCGCAAGATCCGCCAGGCCTTTGTCGCTGACAAGGGCTGCAAGCTGATCTCGGCGGATTATTCGCAGATCGAGCTGCGTCTTCTGGCGCATGTTGCCGACATCGAGTCCCTGAAGGAAGCCTTTGCCGAGGGCCAGGACATCCACGCCATCACCGCGAGCCAAGTCTTCGGCGTGCCGGTCGACGGTATGGACCCGATGATCCGCCGTCAGGCCAAGGCCATCAACTTCGGCATCATCTACGGTATCTCCGGTTTCGGGCTGGCGCGCCAGTTGGGCATATCGCGGGGTGAGGCGCAGGATTACATCAACGCTTATTTCGAGCGCTATCCCGGCATCAAGGATTACATGGAGCGCACCAAGAAGCAGGCGCACGACAAGGGCTTCGTCGAAACGCCGTTCGGGCGCCGCTGCCACATGCGCGGCATCAACGAAAAGAACCAGGCGATCCGTGGCAATGCCGAGCGGGCGGCGATCAACGCGCCGATCCAGGGTGGCGCCGCCGATATTATTAAGCGGGCGATGACCAGATTGCCTGCCGCTCTCGACGACGCAGGCCTGGGTGCGAAGATGCTCTTACAGGTTCACGATGAACTCATTTTCGAAGTACCTTCGAGCGAGGTCGAGAAGACCCAAGCCCTGGTCAAGGACGTCATGGAAAGCGCCGCCGTTCTCAGCGTGCCGCTCGAAGTCGATATCGGCGTCGGCGATAATTGGGACGAGGCGCATTAAGGTGAAGTGAGTTTTTGCTTCGCTTCGGCTGGCGACAAGGGCAGACTAAAAAATCATTCGTAATTTTACGCGTGGGATACGCTCTAGCAGTGTGCGTGTAAGCGTAAGAGGCAGAAGATGGTATTGGGTTGGGAACTTTTTGTCGGCCTCGCGCAGAACTTGGCGATTTTGATCGCTTTGATCGCCCTCTATGGCGTCATCATCGATCGAGTCAAAGATCTGGATGGCTTGCTGCGCCAAGTCGCACTCGGTCTTTCTTTCGGGCTTTTTGCAGTCGGCTGCATGTATGCAAAAATCCCTGTTGCAGAGGGTGTGATTGTTGATCAGCGAAACGCCGTCGTTGTATTGAGCGGCGCATTCGGAGGGCCTGTCTCAGCGGTTATCAGTGCCGTACGCGCAGGTGTCGTTCGTTATCAACTGGGTGGTGCCGGCGTCCCCGGAGGACTCTTTGGGTTGTTCTTGGCTGCCACCGCTGGGTCGTTGATGCACTTTTATTTCCGCAGGCGTAGAGCGCCAGTCGATATTGCCATCAGCAGTTTCATTGCCGTGCTCTTTATTTTGCCGGGATTCCTCTTATTAGGCGATCTTGCGGAAGGATGGGCGCTAACCAAAGTCGTGGCGCTACCCTATGGGACGGCCATTTTCATAGGCATCTTTCTCGGCGCGCTATTGCTGGCGACTGTCGAGGAACGAAGGGAAGCTGTACGCGAACGAAACCGTCTTGAAGCCGAAAGGTTAGACACTCTACGGAAGCTGGAAGCGGCGAACCGCTCGAAATCGGAATTTCTGGCGACAATGAGCCATGAGTTGCGCACGCCATTGAACGCCATTATCGGCTTCAGCGAAATACTGATCGCGATGTCGAAAAACCTCTCTCCGGCAAAGCAAGAAGACTACGCCAAGGATATCAATAGCAGCGGAAAGCATTTGCTCGATCTAATCGACGACATGCTTGATATGACGAATATCGAAGCTGGCCGACGTGTGATCAAAGCAGAGGATGTCAATGTTGCCGCGTTGACGGTCGCTTGCGTGCGCTCCTTAAATGCCGTTGCCTCCAAGCGCGGCATCGACGTTGTCTACAATATGCCCGACGATGATGTGATCGTGCATGGTGACGCACGTTCTATCAGACAAATCATCTTGAACATACTGTCCAATGCCTTGAAGTTTTCGGACGCCGGAACGCAAGTGACCGTCCGAATGCAGCAGAGCGATGACAGAGTCGTGATTGAAATCGAAGACCAGGGAGTCGGCATCTCAAAAGAGGATTTGCGGCGCGTGGGCGAGCCGTTCGTTCGCGTCAATTCGAACCCGCGTATCGCATCGGGTGGTACAGGCTTGGGGCTTGCAATCGTCAAAGCACTCGTCGAGTTGCATAACGGTTCAATGGAGATCGTCAGTAAACTTGGACAAGGCACAAAAGTTTCAATCGTCTTACCTCAAACCGGTGTTCAAGAAAACGATGTCGCCACGGCGGTCAGGATCTATTGAGTGGCTTGCCATCTTCCGTAGGGAGCCGGGGCAGGTGCGGGGAAAGCCATCTTGATAGCTATTTCTTATATGTGCCATCCCCGCGAAAGCAGGGGGCCAAGGCAAGAGGTGCGAAATTTCTAGGTTCCCGCTTTATCGGGAATGAGGATTTAGGAAACCTTTCGCTTCAGCGGCTCCACTGCCCGAACACCCATCAAAGCCAGGAAGACTCCGGCATAGATGATCGGCTCCAGTTGGATGCCCTTACGCATCATATAGAAATGCAGGCAGGCAGCCGCGCCGGCGAAGTAGGCGGATTTATGCAGCTTGTTCCAGTTGCGCCCGCCGATTCGCTTGATCCAACCTTTGGTCGATGTGACCGCCAGCGGTATGAGCAAAATCAGCCCCGCCATGCCGACGGTGATATACCAGCGACGGATGATGTCGTTCCAAATGGCCGCCCAGTCGAAGAACTGGTCCAGCACCACGTAGTTGGTGACGTGCAGCACAACATAGGAAAAGGCGAATAGCCCCAGGAGCCTTCGCAACCGGACTACCTGTTTCCAGCCGGTCAGGATGCGCACCGGCGTCACGGCCAGCGCTATCAGAAGAAACCGCAACGCCCAGTCACCGAGATAGCGGTTAATGAATTCGACCGGATTCGCGGTTAGGCCGCGCCCGCCCATAGTGTAGGCCTCGAACACCAACCAGCCGAGCCACGCCAACGGCGCCAGGCACAGCGCCCATGCGGCGGGCTTCACGTACCAGGTGATCGGGTCGCGCCGCTTCGTGCGGGGTGCGGAACTGGTTGCCGTCGCGGTTGCGGTCACGCGGTCCTCAGAACCACTTACGGAGGTCCATGCCTTGGTAAAGGCTGGCGACTTCTTCTTCGTAACCGTTGAACATCAGTGTCTTACGCTTGAACAACTCGCCGATGCGGCGCTCCGACGCCTGCGACCAGCGCGGATGGCGGACCTCGGGATTGACATTGGAGTAAAAGCCGTACTCGCGAGCATTGGCGTCGTTCCAACTGGTTGGCGGCATGGTCGTATCGAAGCGGATTTTGACGATCGACTTGATCGACTTGAAGCCGTATTTCCACGGAACCACCAGACGCACCGGCGCGCCGTTTTGGTTCGGCATGACCTCTCCGTAAATGCCGACCGCCATGAGCGTCAGCGGATGCATGGCCTCGTCAATGCGAAGGCCTTCTTTGTACGGCCAGTCGAGTGAGGCATAGCGCTGTCCGGGCATCCGTTCGGGATCGAACAGGGTTTCGAAATAGACGTACTTGGCATCGGTATTGGGCTCGAATCGCTTGAGGATATCGCCGAGCGGTACGCCGACCCAGGGGATCACCATCGACCACGCTTCGACGCAGCGGAAGCGGTAGACGCGTTCTTCCAAAGTGTGAGGCTTGATCAGATCTTCGAATGAAATCTTGCCGGGCTTGGCGCAGGCGCCTTCGACCGCGATTTCCCAGGGCGACGTTTTGAAGTCGCCCGCATTCTCTGCAGGGTCCGTCTTGCCGGTACCGAATTCATAGAAGTTGTTGTAGCCGGTGACGTCCTCGTAGTCGTTGATGGGATCGTTTTCCGGCATGTTCGCCTCGGACCACTTGGTCTTTTCGACTCCGTCCAGTGGTTTGCCGCGCGCCCACGCCGGCAAGGGCAAGCTCGACGCGGCAACGCCCATACCGGCAAAAGCCGCGGTCTTCAGGAAGCGGCGCCGATCCTCGAATACGGAACGGGGCGTAATTTCCGAACCTTTGACGTCGGAAGCCTTGGAAAACTTAATCAGCATGTCGATCCCTCCGGGATTTTGTCTCTATCGAACAGCCGTACCGGAACGGCGAACGGTTGCCATAGGGCCTATTGTTAGCGTATTCGATGATAGCGGTTCCACTGACGCTTGTTCACTTTTTCGCAAGCGCCGCGTGTGCCGCCTCAAGAAGGTCCTCGCAATGCGCACGCTCTATCATCTCTGGCTGTCCGCTTTTTCGCGCAAGGTGCGTCTCGTTCTCGGGGAGAAACGCATCGATTTCGAACTGAAGGCCGAGAACGTCTGGCGCCGGCGCCCGGAGTTTCTGGCTATCAATCCCATGGGCGAAGTGCCGGTGTTAGTAGAGCCGGACGGCACGGCCTTGTCCGGATCGCAGGTAATATGCGAATTCCTGGACGAACTGAACCCTGAGCCGCCGTTGCTGGGCCGCCAGCCGCTACAACGAGCCGAGGTTCGCCGTCTAGTCGATTGGTTCGACCGAAAATTCAATACAGAGGTGACGGAACTGCTGGTTGGCGAAAAGTTCATGAAGCGGTTCTTAGGGCTCGGTGAGCCGGATTCGGCGATGGTCCGAGCCGGACACAGCAATATTCACAATCACCTGGACTACATTTCCTATTTGGTCGAGCGCCGGAAGTGGCTAGCGGGGGACGATTTGTCGCTGGCCGACCTGACGGCGGCTGCGCATCTTTCGACCATCGATTATATCGGCGACGTGCCGTGGGATAGTCACGACCCAGCCAAGGAATGGTACGCGCGGATCAAATCACGGCCCAGTTTCCGGCCGCTGCTGTCGGACCGCATCCCGAGCGCCCCACCGCCGAAGCATTACGCCGATCTGGATTTCTAACGACAGCCGTGCTGGTAGACAGCGGCTTCGTCGGCCCAACCATCCCCAATTGGCCTATTGATCTATTTTCACGTCCATCTTCTCGATGTTGGCGCGCGCCGTCCGGCCGATATCACCGTCCGGGTCCAGTTCCAGAACAATCAGCCATTCGTCTCTGGCGCGGGCGTTATTACCGGCGAGGCGATAGATGATACCGCTTTCGAGAAAGGCAGCCGGGTCCTCCGGATCGAGCGCCAGCGCATGGTCGATGTCGGCACGGGCCGCGTCCAATTTGTCTAAATAGCGGTATGCGCTGGCGCGGAACTTGTAGGCGTCGCCGTTCGTGGGGTCGGCCTCGATGGCGACGTCCAAATCATCGACGGCGCCTTGATAATCGGTCATGGCGGCACGCGCCTGGGCCCGGTCGATCATCACCTCCGGCCGGTTGCGACGAAGTTCGATGGCCGACGTCAATGCGGCTTCAGCGCGTGCCGGATCGCCGGCGATGAGCCAGGCCTGTCCTGCCTGGGCGAGAATTTGGCCCTTGAATTCCGGTCCGGCGACGATGGTATTCGCCAGCACTTCGAGCCGCCGGGCGGCGTGCTCGGGTCGCCCCCCGTATAACAGCGCCACCGCCGCGCAATGTTCGGCCGCGTCGTTTCCGCCCAGTTCCTTCCACGCGGTTGCCATTTCGAAGGCGTCGTTGGGGTCGGATTTTGTCAGCGCCATGCAGCGTGCGTATTCGCGCGGATGGTTTAGCTCCTCCGCCGCCGCGCCGCCGCCCGACACGGTCATGGCCGCGAAGAGGACGGCAAGGCTTCCCTGCAGACGGTTCACGCGCTATGACCTTGGTGAGAGCGATTTGCCATAGTCCGCTTCTAAGCGGCATGTGCCGCCGCTGCAAGCCCGGCGAGAAATCGGGCTGGACTAAGGAATGTGAGCCATGACCAGACGCGATGGAAGACGGCTATTCTGTCTCGGCCTCGGATACTGTGCCGAGACTCTGGTCCGTCATCTATCGGTCACCGAATGGTATATGGGCGGCACCGCCCGCAGCGCCGAGAAGGTGGCGGTGCTTTCCTCCAAGGGAATCGATGCCGTGCAATGGGAAGGCGGTCCTGCGAGCGAGCCGCTGACCCAGAAACTCCTAGAGGCGACGCATGTGTTGGTTTCCGTGCCACCGGACGAGCACGGCGACCCGGCCTTCGCAGCGCTCGAAGAAGTCATAAGCGGTGCGCCGCACTTGCAATGGTTGGGTTATCTCTCGACGACCGGGGTTTACGGCGACACCGGGGGCAGGTCAGTCGATGAGACCCAGCCCGTCCAGCCGTCGAGTGCGCGCGGCCAACGCCGTGTCGGCGCGGAACGCCAGTGGTTGTCACTGTTTCATGACCGACGCCTTCCCGTTCACATCTTTCGGCTGCCAGGTATCTACGGGCCGGGGCGGTCGGTGTTTGATCAGATCCGGCGACGCCAAGCCAAGCGAATCGACAAGCCGGGACATGCTTTCTCGCGCATCCACGTGGATGACATCGCGCTCACTCTCGCCGCCTCCATGCACCAGCCGGCGCCCGGCGAAATTTATAACGTCTGTGATAACGAAGCCGCGCCACCGGCGGAAGTGACGGAGTACGCCTGCAGTCTTCTGGGGATTGAGCCGCCGCCGCTGGAGGATTTCGAGACCGCCAAGACACGCATGACACCGATGGCGTTGAGCTTCTGGAACGACAATCGGCGCGTCTCGAACGCCAAGATAGTCGCCGCGCTCGGCGTGCGGCTGAAATACCCTGACTATCGAAGCGGCTTGCAGGCGATCCTTTTGGAAGAGGATGAAGCCTAGTCGATGACTTTAAAGCGGCTTTCCTTGGGGTCGTAAACTTCCAGCGTCGCCGTGCCGATATCGAAGTACCAGCCGTGCAGTTTTAGCTTCTTGTCGGCGATCCGCTCTCGGATCCACGGGAACGTCGTGAGGTTCTCCAGCGATACCAACACGGCATTCTGTTCGCAGACCTTCTGCATTTCAGCATCCGAAAGGTCGGGCATGGTCGCGATCGCGCGGTTGTGCGCGGATTTCAGCATGGACACCCACGCCGGAATATATTCGTAGCCTGCTCCCGAGACGGCATCTCCTTCGATCATCGCCTTGATGCCGCCGCAGTGAGCGTGGCCGAGGACAACGATATTCGGGACTTCGAGCGCCTTCACCGCGAATTCCAAGGCCGCCGACGTGCCGTGGAAGGTGCCCCCTTCTTCGCGCGGCGGGACGAGGTTGGCGACATTGCGGATCATGAAGATATCGCCGGGTTCGGCTTGAAACACGAACGCTGGATCAACGCGCGAATCGGCGCAAGCGACCACCGCAACGCCTGGGCTTTGACCCTGCTGGACGAGTTCCGCATACTTCTGTTCGTGGCCCAGAAACGTGCCACTTTTGAAAGCGCGGTATCCGTCGATCATGCGCTCAATGTGCATTCAAATTTCCTCCAGAAGTGTATCGACCGTTCGACGCAGACGGTTCAGATCAGCATCGGACGATAGGCGGTGATCGCCGGTTTTTACGTACTGAATTTCTACATCGTCACTTTGTAAGCGAGTCATGATCTCTTGTGCTCGTTGCCAAGGAACGTCCTCGTCGCGGATGCCTTGGATCAGCCGAACGGGAATATCAATGGCGATTTCTCCTGACAACAGAAGGTGTTGGTTGCCCTCGTCCAGGAAGCTCTGACGTATACGATACGATTCTTGGTCATCGTAACAGTTCGGAATGTCACAATAGCCCTCGCGTGACAGTTGTGCGATTTGTTCTCCGGTCAACCGCTGAGGAATCAAATCGTGTGTAAAGTCCGGTGCCGCCGCGATCCCGACAAGGGCTGCAATACGGTCAGGGCGCGCCAACGCCGTCAGAAGCATGATCCAGCCACCCATCGAGGAGCCCACCAGAACTTGCGGTCCCCCTGTGACATCATCGAGAACCTTTACGGCATCCGCCGTCCAGCGCCCGATCGTACCGTCTTCGAACGCACCGGAGGATTCGCCGTGACCGAAATAATCGAAGCGTGTGAAGGCCTGTCCCCGTTCTATACAGTGGGATTCCAGCGCCAATGCCTTACCGCCTTGCATGTCGGACTTGAAACCGGTCAAAAACATCACGCCCGGCCCCTTGCCAGGGGTGTGCCTGTAGGCAATCATCGCGCCATCCTCGCACGCGAGATATTGCGGGGGCAGTTCGGTGTCGGGCATCGGCGCCTCTGCAAATTTAAACAACGAGTTCAAACGGATGACCGTTCCGCCGCAAGATAACATTCCCGACAGCAAGGTAAAGCGGTCGGGGTTGGAGAACATGCCGACCGTCCTGCAAGTGCTGCCCGCACTGGGCGGCAGCGGCGGTGTCGAACGTGGTGCCGTGGAAATCGCAGGTGCCATTGTGCAGGCCGGGGGGCGCGCACTCGTTGCGTCCGAAGGCGGTATGCTCGTCCACGATCTCGGCCGGGTGAAGGCCGAACACATCCATTTGCCGCTGGCGTCCAAGAACCCGGTGGTGATGTACCGCAACATCGCCCGACTGATGACCATCATCCAGGTTGAAGGTGTCGACATCGTGCATGCCCGTTCGCGCGCACCGGCCTGGAGCGCCTATTTCGCCTGCAAGCGAACCGGCACGCCGTTCGTCACCACGTTCCACGGCACCTACTCCATCGGCAACTGGCTAAAGCGCGGCTATAACGCGGTAATGACCTATGGCCGTCGCGTGATTGCGATTTCGGATTTCATCGGCGGGCATATCCGCCGCCACTATGGCGTGAAGGTCGAGAAGATTCGCGTCATCCATCGCGGCGTCGATATTGACCGGTTCGACCCCGAAAAAGTCTCCGCCGAGCGGGTCATCAAGTTGGCGTCGGATTGGCGTCTTCCCGATGGCAAGCGCATTGTCATGTTGCCGGGTCGTTTGACGCGCTGGAAAGGTCAGCTTGTCCTGATAGAGGCCGTCGCCAAGTTGGGCCGGAAGGACCTCTGCGTTCTGCTGGTCGGCAGCGACCAGGGCCGCATCGACTACCGCCGCGAGATCGAGAGCAAGATCATCGCTTTGGGATTGGAGGAAATCGTCCGCATCGTCGACCAGTGTGATGACATGCCGGCGGCTTACAAGCTGACCGACCTGGTCGTGTCAGCATCGACCGATCCGGAAGCTTTCGGCCGCGTCATCGTCGAAGCACAAGCGATGGGCCGTCCCGTCGTTGCCGCCGATCATGGCGGTGCCCGCGAAACCGTAATCGAAGGTGTCACCGGGTGGCTGGCGAAGCCGGGTGATGCGGATGCGTTGGCCGAGGCGCTGACGATCGGACTCGACCTCAGTGAAGACGCACGGAACGCGATTGCCGAGCGGGCGACCGAGCATGCGCGGACCAAGTTTTCCAAGACACAGATGTGCGATAAGACCCTCGACGTCTACAACGAAGTCCTGGCCGAGCGAGCCGCAAGCTGACGCAATGACCGGCGCCTGGCCCCAATCTCACCGTATCCTCGTGATAAAGCTGAGTGCATTAGGCGACATTGTTCAGGCTTTGGGGCCGATGGCGGCAATCCGCCGACACCATGCGGATGCCGAGATTGTCTGCCTGACCACTGCACCATTTAAGGAACTGATCGAGCATACCGGCCTCGCCGATCGGGTCGAGGCCGATAGGCGCCCGGGCACATTTGATGTCGCCGGGTGGATTGCCTTGAGAAGGGTGCTGCGAGCCGGTGGATACGAGCGTGTTTACGACCTGCAGACCTCGGGCCGGTCCGGCCGCTACTACAAACTGTTCTGGCCAGGCCCCTATCCCGAATGGTCGGGGATCGCTGCCGGGTGTACGCATCCTCATGCGAATCCTATGCGGGATGATATGCACACTATCGAGCGGCAGGCGGAGCAACTCCGGATGGCGGGTATCTCGGACGTGCCGCCGCCCAGCCTCGAGGCCGTCGATGCCGACATCACCCGATTCAATCTGCCGCAGTTCTTTGGCGTGTTCGTACCGGGTGGCGCCGCGCACCGGCCGGAAAAACGCTGGCCCCGGGAAAACTGGCGCGCACTTGCAGAGAGTTTCACGGCCAAAGATCAAACAGTTGTAATCTTGGGCGGTCCCGATGAACGCCCCTTGGCGTCGGAAATCGCCGACGGTTTGCCCGGCGTCATCGACCTCGCGGGTGCGACATCCTTGGTTGAAATGGTTGCGGTGCTGCGGCGCGCGGATTACGCGGTCGGCAACGACACCGGCCCCATGCACGCCGCCGCGGTACTGGGCCTGCCATCGACAGTTCTCTATTCCCACGCGTCCGACCCGATGCTCTGCGCGCAGCGGGGGCAACGTGTGACAATTCTGCGCAGGCCGACGCTCTCAGATCTCGGCACGGAAGAAGTCATTCAAGCGACTTTGACCGGATAACGTCTCGACACTGGCCGAATCTCCATGCTAAGAGCCGGAGCATGAAACATGCCGCTTCGCTTTTTACTACCGTCACGACGCTGCGCCGAACTACCGGCGCGGGCGGGTCGATGGCTGTCTGAGCCAAGCCGGTTTCACGCTTCCGATCCCGTCCGCATTCGCAACTTGCCGCGCCCGCTTGACAGGACAGGCGGGCAGCCTAGTTTTCAACGGGATTCAATGAACGGACCAAGACATGCCCCGCATTACGTTGCCTGACGGCAGTATCAAGGAATTCGATAAACCGGTAACGGGTGGCGAGATCGCCGCCGATATCGGCCCCGGCCTCGCCAAGGCGGCGATGATCGTGAGTGTGAACGGTGAGATGTGGGATCTCGACCGCCCCATCAACGACGACGTCAATCTTTCCATCATCACCGACAAGAATGAGACGGATGCCCTAGAGGTGCTGCGTCATGACTGCGCGCACGTTCTGGCGATGGCGGTGCAGGAGCTTTTCCCCGAAACGCAGATCACCTTCGGTCCGGCGACTGAAGACGGCTTCTATTACGATTTTCACCGCGAAGAGCCGTTCTCGACGGAGGATTTCCCCGTCATCGAGCAGCGGATGAAAGACATTGTCGACCGCGACATCCCCATCGTCCGCGAGGTTTGGACGCGTGACGATGTCGCCAAGTACTTTGAAGAGAAGGGCGAGACCTTCAAGGCGCAGTGGGTGTGGGAACTGCCCGAGGGCGAAGAGATCAGCATGTACCGTCAGGGTGACTGGGTCGATCTCTGCCGCGGGCCGCACCTGCGTACGACGGGCCGGCTCGGCAAGGCCTTCAAACTGATGAAGTTGGCCGGCGCCTATTGGCGCGGCGATGCCCGCAATCCGCAGCTGCAGCGCATCTACGGCACCTGCTGGCGCAACGAAAAAGAACTCAAAGCGTACTTGACGCGGATCGAAGAGGCCGAAAAGCGCGATCACCGCAAGCTCGGTCGCGAAATGGGTTTGTTTCATCTTCAAGAAGAAGCCCAGGGTTCTGTGTTCTGGCACCCCAAGGGCTGGTCGCTCTACCGGACGTGCGAGCGCTATATGCGTATGCGGCTCGACGCCGCCGGTTATGACGAGGTCAAGACGCCGCAACTGGTCGATCGCGCGCTTTGGGAGCGTTCGGGCCACTGGGAGAAGTTCCGCGAGCATATGTTCATCGCCGAGGTGGACGAGGGGGGCGGCCACGCCAGCGAAAGTGCCGACGCGGCGATCGATGAAACACCCGCCGACGTCGAAAGCGCGATCAAGCATCTGGCGTTGAAGCCGATGAACTGCCCGTGCCACGTGCAGATCTTCCGCCAGGGTATCAAGAGCTACCGCGATCTGCCGTTGCGTATGGCCGAGTTCGGCTCGTGCCATCGCTACGAACCGCACGGCGCGCTGCATGGTCTGATGCGCGTTCGCGCGTTCACGCAGGACGATGCACATATCTTTTGTACGGAAGACCAGATCGAAAGCGAGACGAAGATCTTCATCGAATTGCTGTCGTCGATTTACAAAGACTTCGGCTTCGAGGAATTCCGCGTGAAGTTTTCGGATCGCCCCGAAGTCC
This sequence comes from Rhodospirillales bacterium, assembly GCA_965216765.1. Lineage (GTDB taxonomy): Bacteria > Pseudomonadota > Alphaproteobacteria > Rhodospirillales > Casp-alpha2 > UBA4479. The sequence continues at coordinate 2,272,191 of OZ244199.1, read as the reverse complement.
GCGCCGGGTCAGACGAAGTTTGGGATAAAGCCGAAACAGCGCTACGAGACGCCGCTATCTCTGCTGGGACCGAACTGATTATGAACCCGGGCGAGGGGGCGTTCTACGGACCCAAGCTGGAATTCGTGCTGCGCGATGCCATCGGTCGTGATTGGCAGTGCGGTACGTTGCAGGTCGACTTCGTGCTGCCGGAGCGTCTTGATGCCGAGTATGTCGGCGAAGACGGCAACAAGCACCGCCCTGTAATGCTGCACCGGGCCATCCTGGGATCGTTCGAGCGCTTTATCGGCATCCTGATCGAGAATTTCGCGGGCCGCATGCCGATGTGGTTGGCGCCCGTGCAGGCGGTGGTCGCTCCGATCACCAACGATGTCGATGACTACGCGCTCGAGGTCGTCGAGACGCTGCGTGCCGCCGGTGTCCGTGTCGAAGCGGACCTTCGTAACGAAAAGATCAACTACAAGATCCGTGAGCACTCGCACGCCAAAGTCCCGGCGATCCTTGTCGTCGGCGGGCGTGAAGCCGAGAACCGGGCAGTTGCGCTGCGCCGTCTCGGCGGCAAGGACCAAGAAATTCTTGCGCTCGAAGAGGCAACGGATAGACTTAAGGTTGAAGCGCTCGGACCGTTTGCGGCCTGAGCCTTTGTGCTTGTAAGCGCGGCTAAGGACAGTATTGTCCGCCGCGCACAAGCAATTGTTTGAACTCGTTTGTGGAAACTGACAAAGGAGACGTTCCATAGCCCGTCGTCCAGGCCCCCCGGCACCACCGTCCAAAGACGGTCCGCGTGCCAACGAAGATATTCTCGCCGACCCCGTCCGACTGATTGATGCGGATGGTGAAATGGTCGGTGTCATCGGCCTTAAAGAAGCCATTGAAATGGCTTTTGAAGTCGGCCTTGATCTTGTCGAGGTGTCGCCTAACGCCGATCCGCCCGTCTGTAAGATCCTCGATTACGGTAAGTTTAAGTACGAGGCGCAGAAAAAGGCCAACGAAGCCCGCAAGAAGCAGAAAGTCATCGAGGTCAAAGAGATCAAGATGCGCCCCGGCATCGACGACCACGATTACGAGGTCAAGATGAAGGCCGTTCGTCGTTTCCTCGATGAGGGCGACAAGGTCAAAATGACGATCCGCTTCCGTGGCCGCGAAATGGCGCACCAGGATCTCGGCTTAAAAGTGCTGCAACGTGTGCAGCAAGAAGTGGCCGAGATTGCCAAGGTCGAGCAGTACCCGCGACCGGAAGGCCGTCTTATGACCATGGTCATCGCCCCCCGGTAAACCCGTATTGCGTTGCAGCGTGGTGGATGCGAGAGATATTTTCATATTCACGTATCGGCATGTTTGCTTAGGGGATTCCTCTTGAATTCGAAGTGCATATGGCGGGCTGTTGCGATGGCTTGCGCTGTAATTGCGGTTGTCTACTCGGATTTGGCGGTCGCGCTGGAGCGCGCCGGTACGATTGTCCGCCAGAAAGGCGATGCCAGCCGGATGTTGGGTGACGAAACCGCTTCCTTGAGCGAGGGTGGCCCCGTCTATGCCGGGGATACGGTCAAGACGGGCCCTGGCGCGCGCCTGCTGATCCGCTTTGCCGACGCATCGACCCTGCAAATGGGCGCGGACGCCGAATTGGTCTTGGATGACATGGTCTACAACGTCCACGGTCTTACCGAGGAAACCGACCATCAGGCCGTGAAATTTGTCGAAGGTGTGTTCCGATATGTTTCCGGTACGATTGCATCGAACAGTTATTCAGACGTCACGGTCGAGACTCCCGTTGCCACCATTGGCATTCGCGGCACCGAATTCGTCGCCGGCCGCCTGACCGTCGGTATGGCGCCGGGCACCTCGCACTATGGCTATCAAATCCGCGAGGGCGCCATCGAGGTTATTGCTCCCGGTGGTTCCGTCACTCTGGATGCACCGGGCGAGGGCACGTTTCTGCCGTTCGACCGCGTCGCGGCGCCGACACCGGTCCGTCAATGGACCGACGCCGAAGCCCAGGAAGCAGACGACCTACTGGCGTTCTAAGAATTCGTCATTCCCGCGAAGGCGGGAACCCAGAATCGCTGAGAATTTATGGTTCCCGCCTTCGCGGGGATGACGACATTGTCTGAACCCTTCAGCGTTAATCGAATATCACGCTCTCCTCGCGCCTTTTCTTATAATTCCAAAGGACGGAGATTCCGATCCTGACTGCAGCCCCCAGCATCAGCGACAGGCCCTTTTTGATGTCTCGGGTGACGCCTTTGCCCTTTAGATACATAAGTCCGAGAAACCATTTGGCGTGGTTATGATCTTTCTCGGTGGCTGTGCTCAGCCAGTGAAGTGCCTCAGCTAGATTATTATCGACCGGCTCATCGTAAAAAAAGAGATAGCCAAGCTCATACTGAGCTTTTGTGTGATCATTGTCGGCGGCTTTTCGGAACCATTGGCGTGCGGATTTAATGTCCTGCGCAACGACAAAGCCTTCTTGGTAAGCCCTTGCGAGTAGGAATGCTGCATCCGGATCGCCGGCGACAGCGGCCCGCCGCAACCACGTTATTGAAAGATTGTGATCTTTTGGCGTTATATCGCCGCGATAATAGGCGAACGACACGCGGAGCATCGAATCGGCATTTCCGTTCTCTGCTGCACGGAGATGCCATTTGAAGGCTAGCCGTGGGTCTTTGTCGATACCGAAACCATACTGAAAAATTGAAGCGACAATGGCCTGCGCTTCCGCATGTCCTTTTTCACCTGCCCGAGAAAGCCATTCGATAGCGGCAGGCACGTCTTTCTCAACGCCTTTGCCGAGATAATAAAGGCTACCAAGTCGGAACTGAGCTTCTGTCAGGCCTATACGCGCAGCTTTTTCGGTATACTCAAAAGTGAGTGGCCAATTGTCTGCAGCAGCAGCTTCCATCGCTCGCGCCATTTCGGACTCGCCGGGGGCGGCGAACGATAGACCGCTCGATACCAATGTGATGACTACGGCAGCGACGCCAGCGAATCTCTGCATCTGAAAATCATACCCCTGGTTGAGACTGAAATTCCATTCCATTATATGAGGCTACCCCTTGCGTTCCTTAAGCTCTCCCGCTATAAACCGCGCGCCTGCGCAATAGCGCGGCTGAGCGGGATGGCTGAAAGGGCATGCCTATCCGCTCGAACCCGTAAACGGGTGTTGGGCCTGGTCGGCCTTGCACCGAAGAGACAAGGAATAGGGAAATGCCCAAACTGAAGACCAAATCGAGCGCTAAGAAGCGCTTTAAAGTCACGGGAACCGGCAAAGTTGTCGCCGGTGTTGCGTTTAAGCGGCACAACCTCCGTAAACGTTCACAAAAGATGAAACGTAAGGCACGCGGGACGATGGTTCTGTCCGCCGCCGATGCACGTATCGTCAAATCGTACATGCCGTACGCCTGAGCGAGGAGATTGAGCAATGGCACGCGTATCCCGCGGTAAGACGTCTCACGCACGTCACAAGAAAGTCCTGAAACTTGCTAAAGGTTATCAGGGTCGTAACAGCACCAATTTCCGGATCGCCCTCGAGAGAGTCGAGAAAGGCCTACAGTACGCCTATCGCGACCGCCGTGCGAAAAAGCGGAATTTCCGCAGCCTGTGGATCCAGCGGATCAACGCCGGCGCGCGCGAGCATGGGGTGACCTATTCGCAGTTTATGAACGGTTTGATCAAAGCCGGCGTCGAGTTGGACCGTAAAGTCCTCGCCGACATCGCGATGAACGAGCCGGAAGCGTTTAAAGCGCTGGTGGATCAGGCCCAGGCCGCTCTCAGCCAGAACGCTTAAACGCCCGGAAGGGCAGCCTAGTTTTGGAACGGGAGTAGCGCCCAAGGGTATCACTGGGGGCGTTACTCCCGTTCGTGTGTTTGGAGGCAGGAAACCGATGCAGACGCCGGAACAGTTGCGGGACGAACTGATGGCCGAAGTTGAGGCCGCGGATACGCTGGACGCACTTGAAGTGCTCCGCGTCTCGGCGCTCGGCAAGAAAGGCCGGATCACGGATCTGATGAAGGGTCTGGGCGGGCTTGAGCCCGAACAGCGCAAGGCGACCGGCCAGGCGCTCAACGCGCTGAAGGACGAAGTCCAAGGCGCGATCGAAGCCAAGAAATCGTCGATGGCCGATGCCGAGCTGGATCGTCGTCTGATGACAGAAAAAATCGATGTTACCCTGCCGACGCGCCCTGAGCCGGAAGGCTTTGTGCATCCGATCAGTCAGACCATCGACGAGATCGTTGGCATTTTCGGCGAGATGGGATTCGTCGTTGCCGAAGGGCCTGACATCGAAGACGATTGGCACAACTTCACGGCCCTCAACATTCCGCCGGACCACCCGGCGCGCCAGGAACACGACACCTTCTATCTGCCGGGCGAACACGGCGAGCGCAAAGTACTGCGCACCCACACCAGCCCAGTGCAAATACGCACCATGTCGTCGCAAAAGCCGCCGATCCGCATCGTCGTGCCGGGCCGTACTTACCGCTCGGATTATGATGCCACGCACTCGCCGATGTTCCATCAGATCGAAGGCCTGGTCGTCGATAAAACGTCGCACATGGGCCACCTGAAGGGGTGCCTGATCGAGTTCTGCCGCGCCTTCTTTGAGGTTGACGATCTACCGGTCCGCTTCCGGCCTAGCTACTTCCCGTTCACCGAGCCGTCAGCGGAAGTCGATATCGGTTGCACGCGTGAAGGCGGCGAGTTCCGCATCGGTCACGGCGATAGCTGGTTGGAAATTCTAGGCTCCGGCATGGTCAACCCGAATGTGCTCGCCAACTGCGGCATCGACCCGACCGAGTATCAGGGGTTCGCGTTCGGCCTGGGCGTTGAGCGCGTAGCCATGCTGAAGTACGGCATTCCCGACCTTCGCACTTTTTACGAAAGCGACCTGCGCTGGCTCCGGCACTACGGTTTCCGCGCCTTGGAGGTGCCGGGTCTGGTCGGAGGGCTGGCCCGATGAAATTCACGCTGAAATGGCTTAAAGAGCATCTTGATACGCAGGCGTCGCTGACAGAGATTACCGACGCGCTGACTATGGTCGGCCTTGAACTGGAAGGTGTTGAGGACCGCGCCAAAGGTCTCGAGACATTCGTCACCGCGCGCGTCGTCGATGCGAAGCAGCACCCCAACGCGGACCGGCTGCGTGTCTGTCAGGTCGACCCTGGCAATGGCGAGACCGTTGAACTTGTCTGCGGCGCACCCAACGCGCGCACCGGCATGGTCGGCGTCTTTGCCCCGGGCGGTTCTTACATTCCGGGCATCGACGTCACGCTGAAGCCGACAGAGATCCGCGGTGTCATGTCGAACGGCATGTTGCTGTCGGAACGCGAAATGGGCATTTCCGACGAGCACGATGGTATCGTCGATCTGCCCGAAGACACTCCCATCGGTAAACCGGCCATCCAAGTCCTCGGCCTCGACGACCCGATCATCGACATCGGCATCACGCCGAACCGGGGCGATTGCCTCGGCGTGCGCGGCGTCGCGCGTGATCTCGCCGCAGCGGGTATCGGCTCTTTGAAGCCACTCGCCAACGGCCCGGTGCCGGGCGCCTTTGAAAGCCCGATCAAAGTGCATCTCGATTTCGATGCCGAGACCAAGGATGCCTGTCCATACTTCGTCGGTCGTCTGATCCGGGGTGTGACCAACGGCGAAAGCCCGCAGTGGCTGAAGGAGCGTTTGCTCGCGATCGGTTTGCGGCCGATCTCGGCGCTGGTCGATATCACCAACTTGATGACGTTCGATCTCAACCGCCCGCTGCACGTGTTCGATGCCGGCAAGGTGAAGGGTGATCTCACCGTCCGTCTGGCGAAAGAGGGTGAGACCCTTTTGGCGTTGAACGAAAAGGAATATACCCTCGACGCAGACATGACGGTCATCGCCGACGACAATGGGCCGGAAGCCCTCGGTGGTGTCATGGGGGGTGAGATATCAGGCGTCTCGGCGGAGACCGTCGACGTGTTCGTGGAAAGCGCTTATTTCGATGCGGTTCGCACCGCCATGACCGGACGCAAGCTGCAGCTGTTGTCCGATGCCCGTTATCGGTTTGAACGCGGCATCGATCCGTCGTTCTTGGAAAGCGGCATGGAAATCGGTACCCGCCTGATCCTCGATCTCTGCGGCGGTGAGCCGTCGGAACTGGTTATCGCAGGCGCCAATCCGGACCAGGGCCGGCGCATCGACTTCCGCCCGGCGCGCGTTTTGGAACTCGCGGGCGTAGATATCTCCCGCGACGAAATGATGCGCATCCTGGCGGTGCTCGGCTTCGATGTCTCCGGCGAAGGTGACACATGGTCCGTCGGCGTGCCGTCGTGGCGCGGCGACATCGTCCACGAAGCCTGCGTGGTCGAAGAGATCATTCGCATCAACGGCTACGACAACATCCCGGTGACGCCGTTGCCACGCGACAGCGTGCTGCCCAAACCGGCGTTGAACGAAGAACAGAAGCGCCGCGCCATTGCACGTCGCGTTCTGGCATCACGTGGACTGGTCGAAGCCGTCACGTATTCGTTTATGGGTGAAGCCGAAGCGGCCCAGTTCGCAGACATCCCGGACGGAATCCGCATTGCCAACCCGATCAGTTCCGAACTGTCGGTGATGCGGCCGACGCCGCTTGCCAATCTGATCCAGGCGGCGGGCCGCAATGCCGACCGCGGATATCCCGATGCAGATCTGTTTGAAGTCGGGCCACAGTTCGCGGGAGACACCCCGGAAGATCAGCGCATCGTCGCCGCCGGTATCCGCACGGGCATGAAGGCGGCGCGTCATTGGTCCAGCAAACAGCAGCCGGTCGATGCCTTCATGGCCAAGGCGGATGCCGAGGCGGTGCTGGCCTCCTTGGGTGCCCCGGTCGATAAGCTACAGGTCTTTACCGACGTGCAGTCTTATTACCATCCGGGCCGTTCCGGCGAATTGCGTTTGGGTCCGAAGAACACCCTGGCGCGCTTCGGCGAGATCAATCCACGCACGTTGACGGCGTTGGGCGTCAAAGGCCCCGTCGTCGCGTTCGAGATTTTCCCGGAAACCGTCCCCGCGCCGAAAGCCAAATCGGCGGCGCGACCGATGCTGCATCTATCCGCTTTTCAGCCGCTCGAACGCGACTTCGCGTTCGTTGTCGGCAAGGATGTGGATGCTTCTCAGATCGTCAAAGCTGCTACCGGTGCCGAGAAAGTGTTGGTGACGAACGTCAGCGTGTTCGATCTGTTCGAAGGTGCGTCTTTGGGCGAGGATAAGAAATCCGTCGCCATTTCAGTGACTCTGCAGCCGACGGAAAAGACGCTGACCGACGAAGAGATCGAAGCGGTCGCCTCTAAGATCGTCGCCGCGGTCGAAAAGGCGACGGGTGGCGCGCTTCGGGGCTAATATCATTTTTTCGTCATCCGGACGCGGTTATCGTCCGAGCTACTGCGAGTGTAGAAAAGCCAACGATCCAGGGTCCTGAGATCTTCGGGATCGGCTAACCCCCGGGATGACGATTAAGGGTTAAGCCGGTGTGTAGACCTTCACCGGCTGCGCGCGGCCTTTGATCTGCGTTTCGCAAACCAGTGTACACGGGAATTCGTCATGCACGGCAAGGTGCGTCGCCTCGCCCAACATGATGTAGGTGCCGTGCTGCTTGTTGAGCTGTTCCAAGCGGGCGGCAATATTGACGTTGTCGCCGTGCACGGTGAACGCAAGTCGGTCTTGTGCGCCGACGGCACCGATGCTGATTTCGCCGGTATTGATGCCGCAGCGGGTCAGTAGCCTGGCACCGTTGAAGGCGCGGGTGCGCGCGCATTCCTCGATGCCAAGCGCGGTGCGGACCGCGTTCTTAGCATGGTCTGGGTCATCCTGAACGGCGTTGAAGGTGATCAGCATCAGGTCGCCTTCGAACAGGGTAATCACGCCGCCGAAGCGGTCGATCACTTCGCCCATGGCGCCGAAATAGTCGTTGAGGGTCGTCGCCAACTGCTGCGCCGACATGCCTTCGGACACCGTTGAGAACCCTTCTATATCGGTGAAGATCACTGTTGCTTCGCGGCTTTCGCCGTCGCCGGGCTGAATTTGACGGTCCGAGGACGTGATGTGCTGTGCCACTTCTTTCGAGACGAAGCGGGACAGGTCCTTGGCGGCGGCCTCTTCCAGGACGGCGCGATAGAAGTTTCTTTGCGCCCGCTCGACGGCGATACAGAGCACCGCCGTCACCAGCAGGATGGAGACCATCTTGTCGATTTCAGCGCCGATCAGGATGGCGTTGTCGGTTAGGTAAGTGACATAGTTCCGCGTGATCATCGGGTTGCCGTCTTCGGCGATTAGTACCCAGGCCATCAGGATTCCCCATCCGACGATTGCCGTCGTGCCCGCGACCATGATGCCGCGCGGCTCGAACCGAAGGGCACGGAGCGCGATGAAGATGAAAACGTACATCAATGTCGGCGCCTTCAGGTAAAAGCTCGGCGGCTGATCGTACTGGATGTGAAAGCTCCAGATCAGCAGCATTAGAAGGGCGATGTCGGCAACGATGGAAAGGTTCAGATACCAGCCCGGCAGACGGATGCGGTACGAAAGCACAAGCCGGGTCACCGTGAACAGGAAATAGGCGGCAAGCGCGAAAGGCACCACCTGAATTTCCGTCATCATCTTGGCGATTGTCTGAGACGCCAGCCACAGTGTGCCGAACAGCACGATCAATACGAACTGAACCCAGGAAATCAGCCGCTCGGCGGTGTCCTGGCGTTGTTCGATCTGTTCGCGCACCCGGGCGGGGAGCGTGCCGGGCACGGGGTCGCCAAAAATAAAGGTGGAAAGATTACCTAGCATTTGCCGCAGCATAGCCGTCGCGGCGCTCACTCGGAAATAAGCAATGCGTGATCAGATCGCCGAACGGGGTGTCCGATAAATAACCGGCTGCGAACGGCGAATACCGAGAAGCCGGGCGACGCCACGCCAGAAGCTGGCTGATGCGTATGTGCGTTTGAATTCCTGGGCGGCGATCATCTGCGTTCATCCGTTCTGGATTGCTGATGATCGGTTTTACTTTTTCTTACGGGGGCTGTCTGTGACCGGCGTCACGGATTTGAGGTTAAAAAACGTTAGCCACGATGGGATTAGTCATAGACGACGGCATTGTCGCCATAACCGTCACGGATTGATTTCTTGACCGTTTCGCGCTTGTTCTCCAGATGGCGGTGCAGCACTTCCGAGAGTTTCACGCCGTCGCGTGCATCCAACGCGGCCAGCATTTCTTCGTGCTCGCTCATTGCCTGATCCCATCTGCTTTCCGTCATGTTGGCGCGAAAGCGGGCGAGGCGGATGCGGCCGGCAAGGGCGCGATACTGCGTTTCCAGTGTCGGATTGTCGGCGGCCTTCAGGATCGCTTCATGAATCTGCTGATTGACCGCGAAGTAGGCGCGAAGTTCCTTCCGCGCATGATGCAGCGCCATCTGGTAATGCAGGGCCCGGATCTCGGCCAGTTCCGTATCCGACATACGCTTGCAAGCCAACTCGCCCGAAAGCGCTTCGAGCGCCCCCATGACGGGGAAAATCTCGTCCACGTCTTCTTCGGTCAGGGTGGCGACGCGCGCGCCTCGGTTCGGCAACAGATGAAGTAATCCTTCGCCGCCCAAAACCTTTAGTGCTTCGCGAAGTGGTGTACGTGAGACGCCGAACATATCGCAAAGCTTTTGCTCCGGCACTCGGTCGCCGCCCTTCAACTCGCCGGCGAAGATCATCTCGCGAAGACGTCCGACGAGTTCTTCGTGCAGGCTGGCGCGGCTGATGGGTTGCGATAAGTCGTTCATGCCGTCGTCTCCTCGGGCAATGCCTGCTCCAAGACGCGGGCGACATGGATGGCGTCCCGCGCCGCGCCGTCTTGAATTTGATGGCGGCAGCTGGTGCCGTCAGCGACGACGATCGTTTCGGCGTCGGCTTCCCGTACTTTCGGGAGCAGCGTCAGTTCGGCCATCTTGATCGAGGTCTCGTAGTTGGCTTCCTCGTAGCCAAACGCTCCGGCCATGCCGCAGCAAGAGCTTTCCACGGTCTCGACCGCGAGGCCCGGCACGAAGCGCAGCACTTTTTCGACTGCGCCCATGGCGGCGAACGCCTTTTGGTGGCAGTGCCCGTGCAGCAGCGCCTTCGATGTCGGCAGCGGCTCAAGATTGAGCTTCAGGTGGCCGCTCTCCATCTCGTGGGCGAGGAATTCTTCGAACAGCATCGCCTTATCCGCGACGGTATCGGTATCGGCACCCGGCAGCATCGCTTTGAATTCGTCTCTGAGCGTGAACAAGCAAGAAGGCTCCAGCCCGATAATCGGCACGCCCGCCTGCGCAAAGGGCAGCACCGCGTCCAGCATGCGCTTGGCTTCGGTGCGTGCTTCTTCGACAAGCCCGGCCGCCAAGAACGTCCGGCCGCAGCATAGCGGTCGCTCGCCCGCTTTAGGTTTTGCAATGGCGACGCGGTAACCGGCGGCTTCCAAGACTCGCTTGGCTGCACGCAGGTTCTCAGGCTCGAAGTACGTATTGAAGGTGTCGGCGAGCAGGATGACGGCCTCTCCGGCCGGGCACGCATTGGCGGCGATGCCGTCTCCGGTGACGTCGAAGGCGTCGCTTCGCCATTTCGGCAAGGTGCGCTTGGCTGAGAAGCCGAGCAGCCACTCTGAAACCTTTGCCATGCCGGGTATGACGTCGCGAAGGTTCATCAAGCCCGCCGCCCGGGATGCGTAAGGCGCGTAGCGCGGCAGGAAGGCAATGAGTTTATCCTTCAACGAAACCCCGTGCCGCTTGTTGTAGTGGTACAGAAATTCCGTCTTCATCTTGGCCATGTCGATGCCGGTTGGGCACTCGCGCTTGCAGCCCTTGCAGCCGACGCAAAGCTGCATGGTGTCCTTCATTAGGTCATCGGTCAGGGCCTCGGGGCCAAGTTGCCCGGAAAGTGCGAGGCGCAGCGTATTGGCGCGACCGCGTGTTAGATGCTGTTCTTCGCCGGTGACGCGGAACGACGGGCACATGACGTCCGGGTTGGATTTTCGGCAAGCACCGTTGTTGTTGCACATCTCGACGGCGCCTTCGAAACCGCCCCAGTCGGACCAGTCGAGTGCCGTCTGCATATGGCCTTGCGTATAGTGCGTGCCGAAACGGAACAGGCTGGGGTCGTCCATTTTCGGCGGATCGACGATTTTGCCTGGATTGAACAGACCGTCCGGGTCGATGGTGCGCTTCACTTCGCGGAAGGCCTCGACCATTTCCTTGCCGAACATCGGCTCGTGAAATTCCGAACGCACGAGACCGTCACCGTGTTCGCCAGAGTGAGAGCCTTTGTATTCCCGCACCATCTCGAACGCTTCTTCGGCAATGGCGCGCATCTGCTTGGCGCCGACATCGGTCTTAAGGTTCACGACCGGGCGCACGTGCAGCGTGCCGACGGAGGCATGCGCGTACCACGTGCCTTCGGTACCGTGCTTGTGGAACACTTGTGTCAGACGGTCGGTGTACTCGGCGAGGTCCTCCAAGCGGACGGCGCAGTCTTCGATGAACGAGATCGGTTTGCCGTCGCCCTTCATGGACATCATGATGTTGAGACCGGATTTACGGACCTCCCAGATCGCCTTTTGGAAATCCGGATCGATGGCTTCGACGACGCCATCCGGGAAACCGAGATCGGCCATCATCTCCACCAGTTGCCTTAGCCGGCGCATGTTCTCGTCCTGATCGGGCTCGGCGAACTCGACCAAGAGAATGGCGTCCGGCTCGCCCTGCACGAAGGAATCGACGGTGCTTTTGAAAACCGGAATGGCGCGGCTGAGCTCAATCATGGTGCGGTCGACCAGTTCGACGGCGACCGGACCCAGCTTGACTAAATGCTGAGCCGCATCCATGGCGTCGTAGAAGCGCGGGAAGTGACAGACGCCCAACGTCTTCTTGGTCGGCAGAGGCTGCAGTTTGATATCGACGGAGGTTGTGAACCCAAGGGTGCCTTCTGAACCGATCATCAGGTGGGCGAGGTTCGGCAAAGTCGCCGCTTCATGCACGGTGGCGTTGTCCCAAGAGCCGCGCCCAGGGCCTTCCGGCATCAGCGCGTCAATGTTGTAGCCGCCGACACGCCGCATCAGATCGGGAAAGCGTGCCTTGATCAGATCCTGATGCTCGCGGCCCAGACCCAAAAGCTTCTCGACCATGTCGCGATGATTAGCTGCCAGGCCGGCCATGGCGGCGTTGTCGGACACTTCGCCAAAACGCATCTTGGTGCCGTCGGCGAGCACGGCTTCGAGTGCCGAAACGTTATCCCGCATTGTGCCGTAGCGGATAGAGCGCGACCCGCAGGAGTTGTTGCCGGTCATGCCGCCGATGGTGGCGCGGCTCGACGTCGAGACATCGACCGGGAACCAGAGGCCGTGCGGTTTCAGGAAGGCGTTCAACTGATCGAGCACGATACCCGGCTCGACGGTTGCCGTGCCGGCCTCGGCATCGAATGACAACACCTTATTCATGTTCTTGGTGACGTCGACGACCAGCGCTTCGCCGACGGTTTGCCCGCACTGCGATGTGCCGCCGCCACGCGGCAGCACGGGGATGCCCTCGTCGCGGGCAATGTTGATGACGGCTTCGACGTCGTCGGCGCCGGACGCGATCAGGACCCCGATCGGTTCTATCTGATAGTGGGACGCATCCGTTGCGTAGCGTCCGCGCGTAAAGCGGTCGAACTTCACTTCTCCGCCGGTCTCGGCGCTCAAACGCGCTGCGAGATTCTCATCGCCGATGCGACCGGTGGCGCGCAGACCGTAATTGTCGAGGGGCATGGCTTTCTCCCGTCACTCCATGGATCAGACGCTAGCAAAATGAATACAAAATGCAAGATGAAAAAGAATTCTGCCATTTTTGCTTGAAATAATATATGAAATTGTATTCATTATAGCGCAGCGAACGCATAACGCCAATCCGAGGAGGAACCCATGGCTTACAAGAGCGGTCAGCATTTTCTGCAGATTCCTGGGCCTAGCCCCGTGCCGGAGCGTGTGCTGCGCGCCATGGACATGCAGGTTATTGACCATCGCGGCCCCGAATTCGGCGAATTGGGCAAGCGCGTTCTGGAAAAGATCAAAGGTGTCTTCAAGACGGAGAGTCCGGTCATCGTCTTTCCGTCGAGCGGCACCGGCGCTTGGGAAGCGGCGCTGGTGAATGCGCTCAGTCCCGGCGACAAGGTTCTGATGTACGAGACCGGTCAATTTGCGACCCTCTGGCACGAATTGGCGACGCGCCTCGGTCTGCAGCCGGAATTCATTTCTGGCGACTGGCGCCACGGTGTCGATCCTGAGAAAGTGGCTGCGCGTCTCCGCGAAGATACGAACCATGAAATCAAAGCGGTCTGCTGCGTGCACAACGAAACGTCGACCGGCGTCACGTCGCGCATCGGCGAAGTCCGCAAGGCCATCGACAGTACCGGCCACCCGGCGCTGTTCATGGTCGATACGATCTCGGGGCTCGGCTCGGCCGACTACCGGCACGATGAATGGGGTGTCGATGTCACGGTCACCGGCTCGCAAAAAGGCCTGATGCTGCCGCCGGGTCTCGGCTTCAACTGTGTGTCCAAGAAAGCATTGGATGCGCACGACCAGTCCGGCTTCAAGAAGTCCTATTGGGATTGGGGGCCGATGCTCGGCAACAACGCATCGGGATACTTCCCGTATACGCCGGCAACGAACTTGCTCTACGGTCTTGAAGAAGCCCTGAAGATGATCCTCGACGAGGAGGGGCTTGAGAATGTACTCGCACGGCACAAGCGCCACGCCAAGGCGACGCGCACGGCGGTCGAAGCCTGGGGCCTGGAAACGCTTTGTGTTGTCGAAGAGGAACATTCGCCGGTGTTGACCGCCGTCGTCATGCCCGATGGTCATGACGCCGATAAGGTCCGCAACGTCATTCTCGACAAGTTCGACATGTCGCTCGGCACCGGCCTCGGTAAGGTGAAGGGCAAGATCTTTCGGATCGGTCACCTGGGCGATATCAATGACCTGACCCTGATCGGCGCGCTCGGCGGTGTCGAAATGGGGCTGAAGCTGGCAGGTGTGCCGATCAAGGACGGCGGTGTACAGGCGGCTATGTCCTACTTGGCAGAGACGGCGTAGTGCCGTGTCGGATGATATAATTCAGGTTGAGCGTGACGGGAAGGATATCGTCACTCTCACGCTGAACCGTCCAAACAAACTGAATGCCTTGACCAAACCCATGTGGGGTCGGCTGGGCGAGGCATTCCAAGAGCTTTCGGGGGACGAGACCGTCCGCTGTATCGTCCTGACCGGCGCCGGTGAGAAATCTTTCAGTCCGGGTAACGATATCTCCGAGTTTGAATCCGACCGATCCAACTCTGCGCAGGCCGCGGATTACGGTGCGCTGATGGCCGCTACAATCAACGCCATGACCGATTGTCCGCACCCGACCGTCGCGGCGATCCGTGGCATCTGCGTCGGCGGTGGCGCCGAGATCGCCGGTCTTTGCGATATCCGTATTTGCGGGCGGTCCAGCCGGTTCGGCGTGCCGATCTCTAAGCTCGGCCTCGTCATGGGTTATCATGAGATCGGCGCTTTGCGGTCACTCGTGGGTGCGGGCCGGGCGCTGGAAATTCTCCTCGAAGGCAGGGTCTTCAATGCCGATGAAGCGCATCACCTCGGTATCGTGAGCCGCATCGTCAATGACGCCGACGTCATGGATGAAGCCTATGCCACTGCGGGACGGGTCGCCGCGGGTGCGCCTTTGGTGCACCGCTGGCACAAAAAATTCCTCAAGCGTCTCGCCGATCCAACGCCGTTGACCCCGGAAGAAATCGCCGAAGGATATGCCTGTTACGATACCGAAGATTTCAAAACCGGGTATCGTGCGTTCTTGGATAAAACGGCGCCTGCATTTAAGGGGCGTTGAGGCCGAACGGCCATCTGAGGAGGAAGTCGATGGCGAATGAGAAAAGCGGCCCTCTCAAGGGCATGACGGTGATTGAACTCTCCCACATTATGGCGGGGCCGGTGTGCGGCATGATGCTCTCCGACATGGGCGCCGACGTGATTAAGGTCGAGAAGATTCCCGGCGGCGACGATTCGCGCCGCTTCCTGCCGCCCGATATCGACGGCGAGTCCGCCGCTTACATGATGATGAACCGAAACAAGCGAGGCGTCGCACTCAATCTTAAAACCGACGGCGGCCGGAACGTCTTGAAGCGGCTGTTAACCCATGCCGACGCGATGACGGAGAACTACCGCCACGACACTATGCCAAAGCTGGGGTTTGGCTACGAAGACCTCAAGAAAATAAACAAGGGCCTGATCTACTGTTCGATCTCCGGGTTTGGGCGGACGGGGCCTTATGCCGAACGCGGCGGCTTCGATCTGATCGCCCAGGGCATGAGCGGCCTGATGTCGTTCACCGGCGAAGACCCGGGCCGCCCGCCTTGCAAGATGGGCGCCCCCGTCACCGACATTACGGCGGGTATACTGGCGGCGCTCGGTATCCTCGCTGCGTATACCCATAAATTGAAAACCGGCGAAGGTCAGATCGTCGACACCTCGCTGTTCGAAGCAGGCATCGTGCACACCTATTGGCAATCGGCTATCGCGCTGGCGACCGGGGTGCCACCGGGGCCGATGGGCTCGGCGCACCCACTGAACGGGCCCTATCAGGCATTCGAGACGGCGGACGGCTGGATCACCATCGGTGCCGCGAACCAACGTAACTGGGAGCGATTGCTGGACGCTATGGAAGCGCCGCACATCGGCGAGGACCCGCGCTTCCAGACCAACGCCGACCGCATGGGAAACCTGAAAGCCCTCGAAGGTGTTCTGACGGAGATATTCAAAACCAAGACGAAATCGGAATGGCTGGACCGGCTGGAGAAAGCCGGCGTGCCCGCAGGTCCGGTAATGGATGTCTGCGAAATGTTCGAAGATCCGCATGCTCAGGCCCGGGACATGATCCCGACCGTGGAGCACGCCCGGCTCGGCCCCGTGCGCACACTCGGTCTGCCGATCAAGCTTTCGGAAACGCCAGGCAAGGTTACCAGCGGTGCGCCGTTGTTCGGCCAGCACACGCACGAAGTTTTGGGCGAGTACGGCTTCGATCCGGGGGAGCGTCAAAAGCTGATCGAAGAGGGCGCTATCGTCTGCACCGAAGACGCTTAAGCTTAACGCATCGTCAGCAGGGCATCGAACGGTTTGCTGCCGCGCCAGACTGTGAGTTTCAGTGTATCTCCCGGCCGCGACATGAACAGGTGCATAGCGACCTGGGCCGGACCCTCCAAGCGCTTGCCGTCAATCGCAATGATGCGGTCGCCGGTGGTCATCTCGGCGGCAAAGGCCGCGCCGCCCTGTTCGACCTTGGCGATGATGGCGCCCGGGAAAGCCGGTTTCCTGGAGAGTATCAAACCTGCATCCCCCGAGATCACGCTGCCGTGTTCGCGGAGATCGCCGGCGACCCGCAAAAGTAGCTTCGTCGATGTTGCGAAATTGACGCCTATGTCGGCATCGCTGTTCTTGGTGAAAATGGCGGACAACATGCCGACAAGCCTGCCGTCATTATCAACCAGCGCGCCGCCGGAAGCCCCCGGGTTCACGGCGGCGTCGGTCTGCACGAAATCCTCGATCAGGTTGAAACCGACCCCGGAGCGGGATGGTGCGGAAACGACCCCGCAGGTCACGGAAAGGCCAAGCCCGAACGGATTACCGATGGTGCATACGGGGTGTGCAATAGCGATTTCCGGCGCGATTTCAAAAACGGGGAGATCCGCCTCCAGTTTCAAAAGGGCGATGTCGGTATCGCGGTCAGAAGCAATGATCTTGGCGTCGACGCGGGTGCCGTCGGACAACATCGCCTCGACCTTGGTCGCCTTGCCGATGACGTGTGCATTCGTCGCGACGTATCCACCTTCGAAGATGGCGATGCCGGTGCCTTCGGGATCGCGAGGGGCGCCTTGCGCGTCGACGCCGCGCTGAGACATTGGCCAGTCGGGGCGTAGACGGACGACTTTCTCGAGCGTTTCCGGCGGTAGGGCCAGCACCGGCACCGGTGTGACCACCGAGAGAACAAGCGTGAGTGCAAAGATCCATCTCATGACAAGAAACAGCATGACCTGCCGCCGCCATCCCGTAAACTGAAAGCAGGAGGGAAGTCATGAAATTGCCACGCACCATCCGGCTCGATCCGTCCGATGCCCGCGTCTTCGATGTGGCGGCCCAACCCGGTGAGTGGGCCGTGACCGGCACCTTCGTGTTCGTCGACGGCACACCGTCCGAGATGGACGCCAAGACACAGTTGGCGTTCCGATCCGGCTGGTTGGGGGTAGAGAGCTTCGGTTTTTCGACGTTCGTACAAGTTGCCGTTGCGCCGGACAGCGAAATAAAGGCGGCGACGAGCCGTCTTGCGGCGCAATTGTTCGAACGCTACGGCGCCCCAGACATGTTAGTGGCGATGGATGCGGCCAAGGGTGAAATCGAACACGCCGCATCGATCTGCGATCACCCGGCTGGCACGCTCTTAGCCATTCAGCGCGAGATGACCGAGGACGGCATCGCCGAGCGGATCCGTATTGTCCCCCGATCAGACGAAGACGGCGGTCACGCCCGGGTCTGGTCCTTGGAAGAGGGCGAGTAACCCGCCTTTGGGGCATAGAAAACCGCCGACTCTACACGCTGCACAGCGACAGTCTATGCCGGGCCGGAACCGTTGCAGGAACGGATCGTGCACTCCTCGCCTTCGCGCAGGGGATTTCAGATGGTGCGGCCGACCGAACCGACTTGGAATTGGGCGTGGCCGTCGTTGCTGCTTTGGAATGTTGCCAGTCTGAAATTTCTTGTGATTCTAGCCGGTATCCCAAAAGCCACTTAGGATAAACGAAATTGATTCGGAGAATGGTGCGCCCGGCAGGGTTCGAACCTGCGGCACCAGGATTAGGAATTCTGGTAGATGGAGTGCCAGAGAGACGCGGGGATCATGGAAGACAAGGAGGGGGTAAGCGGTTCGCCTTTGCGTCTAACCCGTTCTATCGCCGGTTATCCCGGGTTTCCCGCGCCGTTTGCGCCATGAGTGTGCCGTGGGAAACGGTCGCACATGGAACTCCCAATGTAGTTGTGCTTCAGACACAATAAACTAGTTGTCACCGGAAGCTATGCGCACAACTGGAGCCCTACGAGTCAGAGATCGCCCTCAATCATCGCCGTAAGAAGTTTAGAGCGAACCGCGTATTCTCCAACAGCGAAGACGCCCGTGATTTGTCCCAGAGACGGTCACGGACGATCACCCCTACACGAATACCATACCCGCTAATCATTCTACTGAACTGTCCGATAAAGAGATTACTCGTAGTTTTGATGATCTATGATTTTTGTCTTTATTGCCATCAATTTACACCAAGACAAGAATGTGTAAATTAAGATTCCAGTAAAAGGAGATTAGAATGAATCGATGGGCCCTTGCTCTTTGCGTGACCGCATTTCAATTCAGTGACTTGTCGCCTGCAACGGCTGCGGGATTCTTAGATAGTCTGGAGAAAAAGCTTTTCGAGCTAGATAAGAGCATCAAAGGGGGGGGCGACAACGAACAGCAACCGCAACAGCCATCCAAACCCGCGCCTACCGCCTCGCAACCGCCGGCCGTCACCACAGCCCCGAGCGCCGGCGCGCAGCCCGCATCAGACCCGCTAACTGCGGAGACCCAGAGGTTGCTGACGGCTCTTGGGTACGATATCGGCCCCATCGACGGATTGTTCGGCAGGAAGACCGGCGACGCGATCCGCAATTTCGAGCGTAGCCTGGGCATACCGGAGACAGGCCGGGTCTCGCAACCTCTCGTCCAGCAGATGCGCCAGGCCGTAGCGTCGGGAACCTTCTCACCGGCAGGCAGCAATGCCCTCGCGCAGCAACCGCAGCCGTCTCAAAGAGAATTAACTGCCACCGCTCAAGGACTCCTCAATGACCTCGGCTACGGTGTCGGTCCCGCGGACGGCGTCGCGGGCGCGAAAACACGGAACGCAGTCGCCGACTATCAGCAACGAAACGGCATGCGACCGGACGGACGGATCACCAGCGAACTGGTTGCTAGGCTTCGCACATCGGCATCCGGCGCCGCACCGGCGGCGCCTCTGGCTCAGAATGCGGCACCGGCAAGTTCTCCCGCCACCCAGACGGGTGCGATCGAGGGGCTGGTCGAACACCCAGGCATCCGCCCTCTCCGGCTCGCTTACCACAACAGCAAATTGATCGACTTCAAGTACGTCCCGAATGACAGCGGCAAATATTCTAATCAACGATCGATCTCGACCGATACCACGCGTCTGCTCGAACTGGCGGCGCTCAGCCAAATGCCGAACGCCTTTGATGATGACCCGCTTTACTATGCAAACCGGCATCTGATGCGCGAAGAGGCGTCGAAGTACCTTGCGGGCCGACCCTCAGAGTCGACGACCGTCCGGCAATCGCGCTGGAAAGGGCAAAACGAGTTTGACGTCGCCGATAATCGCAACGCCTTCATACGTGACTATGGAAACGTTTTTAAATCCTTCGCCATCAATACGCCGATACGCATCCAGAAAATGTTCATGATGCGGGTCGGTCAGTACGACGCGGCGAAGGGCGGTTTCCAGTTGGGGCGAATCCGCGGATATGGAAACGGTAGATTCCTGCCCGGTGGTTCCGTCCCCCCGGGGATGATCAAGGAATTCCTCGAGATGGACACCTCGCAAGCGCGCGGCTTGGCGCAATTGCTTGATGACCGGGCGAAAGAGCGAGGTGACTTGATGACGGGGGATAGGACCCTTTTCTTGGTCCTTGATGCGGAAATTCTGCGCGTCACGTCTTCAGACGGCCGCTCCGTCAGCGTTGAATCGAAGATCCAATCCGCAACTTACTATACCGACATCTTTCTGACCGACGTATTCATGCGGATTGATGCCGCGGCGGACACCGCCTTTGCGAGCAGTGGCCAAATCCAAGATTTGACGTCGCCGTCCCCACATCCCTGGAATGAAGAGTGGCAAATCCTCCGCTTTATTGAAAACCATGCGGAAGCCGCGGCGGGATTCAACCTTCTTCCTCAATACGCGGAACTCCGACTTCGTATCGATGCGAAGACGCGGAACAACGGTCTGCAGGGCCTTGCAGAATCGGATCCGAGAACACCTTTTTTCCCGGCCCACGCGAGACAGGCCCGTCCTGAAGATCTGCCGAAGTTCAAGACGTTCGTCGATGCTTATATCAAGTCGTTGCCGAGTTCCGTCGTGATTACCACAAGGCATGTTTCGTCCCGCACGGATCAACTTGGGAACTGGGTCTTCCGGAACTTCAGCGTGTTCAGCAAAGAGCGCTTGTCCGTCGAAGTTATGAAACTGCTCGATCAGCGGGGGATCGATCACGATCAAGTGCTTGTCTTCGATAATGGACGCAACGAGCTTTATAAGATTCCGACGTTTATCGTCCTGCCGAATCAAGCCCGCTTCTACGAGGTTAAAATTCCGGAAGCGCAGGCGAAGGGCATGTCCTCTTCGACATTCCGAACGACGTTCGAGTTCGTGAAATCGGAATTCGATAGCGTCCGCGTCAATGGAGCGGAGCAGGCATTCATTCTCCAGTACATGAAGCCGGTGATCACGGAAATTCAGCCGTATGACCGGAATGGCAATGCGGCCTGGACGGAGTTTCAACGGTTCGACGGCATCCCGCCGTTGAATGGCGCGTTATTCGATACTGCCGCTTCGATGCCAGGCAGCACGCCGGCGCCGCCTGTGGCATCGGCGCCACCCCAAGAGGCGATCATGCTTGACCGTCCTATGATTGAACTCTTGGCCGTCGCACGACGCAGCGACGACCTGACGGATACGCAAATCGCGGAACGGCTCTTGCCCAATCGCTGGACGTACGAAGATAAGATTCCGTTGCCTCCGACCGGCCGATTCTTCCGATTGGGATCGCCGCAACCGGATGCGAACGCCTATAAAGGCATGGTTTCAGATTTCCGGAAGTGGGCGCGCGACAATGCGCCGTCGGCCGATCAGGTCTATCACATCCGTTCATGGCAATACGCAGACGGAAATAGCGAAATCGGGGCGCCGAGATTCCAGAAGGGATCAAAGTGTCTCGTGTCGAGACTGGAGAGACTTCAATTGGGCGGGTGCGGCGACCCGAAAATACTGAACCGATATCCGGGCTTGGCCGATGCGTGCGCCTCGATGGAAAAAATCGCCGATAGCGACCCGGCTCCCTACTACGGCATCTTCGATCACGGCTATCCGGTGCTGTCGCATCGGAAATCATTTTGCCAACAATACAATACGCCGGCGAAAGCGGTCAGCTACACCGTTGAAATTCCGCAAATCCTGCCAGAAATGACAGCGGATGACCCGGCGCTGAAATATGCTCAATTGGGTGATCGTATCATTGAGGCCAAAGTCGGTGACGTATTGATCACCTATCAAATTCCAAGTGTATCGGCCGATGCGCCGGAACTTTGGAAGGCATTCATGAGTCAGTACGTAGGCTCCAAGAAACCGGTGACGGATTCGGATTTGCCGAAGATTCTCGTCAAGACCAATGCGTCGAATGTCTACTTCTATGACACCAAAGGCCAACTGGTGAAGGCGGCCGCGCCGACCCGTGAAACGAACTACCGGAAGATCATAGAAGGGTACGAGAAAACGTTAACGTTGGCGCATCAAAATGAAGTCAGCCGGCTTGATATCGTCGGCCTGTCGCTGGGGATGTCATTCGACGAAGCGGAGAAAATCATCCGCGAGCACATGTCCGTCGACCGCACGTTCGTTCTAAACCGGGATAATCTCGGACCCGACGTGTTCGCTCGGGGTTTCCCCGAGTACACCAGCGCCAAGATTTTCTTCAGAGAGGATGGGCGGGAAGCGATTGCGATCTACGACGAGGCTCCGGCAGCGCCGGGGACGGTTCTGGCCGCGTGGCGTAAGGTTTTCTTCGACCGGGGGCAGCTCTCTCGCGATGCGGTCGTTGCCAGCTTCACGGACAAGTACGGTGAGCCGACGGCCCAGAATTTCGGTTCGAAATGGGTTATCTCAGAACAGAAAGATCTGCCGTCGGCGCATTTGGTGTTCACGGCGGGAAGTGCGGACAGCCTCTGCAATCCGAACGGCGATGAACGCTCGCTCAACACATACAACATGAACGAAGTCTGGCGGACCGAGAAGGGCGAGAGAAGCGATTGGACGCCGTCGTTCTCTTGGATGGATTTTCCGAAGGACAAAGGTGGCACGGATGCCGTCTTCGTCCTCGGCATGAATTCAATCGCGCGCTACGACGATGGGAACGGAATCTCGCGCTTCAACTGCCGTCCCCGGATCGATGCGCATTTCTCGCCGGAATGGAACGGCGATGCCTTCGTTCTCTTTTTGTCGGACCAGCCGACTTATCTCGAGCACTTGCTCGAAAGTAAGAAGCTGTTCGAGGAGAAGCCTAAGGCAAGCGTCGAGCCGAAAGCAAAGATAAAATTGTGACGAATTTTTGGGGCGAAATACAAAGAAAACGGCGCGATGCCCGTTGATCTAAAAGTTCCGGTTCCGCCGAACTTTCGTCGTCCCCTATGAAATTCCCGTACCAAAGGGCAAAATTCGATCTTACTAAACGCTGAGAAGAGGTTTTCGATTTAGGTGAAATGGTGCGCCCGGCAGGATTCGAACCTGCGGCCCCAGGATTAGGAATCCTGTGCTCTATCCTACTGAGCTACGGGCGCCCTCGCTGTTTCAAAGGTCTGACTACACCAGGGTGTGTTGGAAGGCAATCCGGCTCACTGTTTGACGCCGCTGATTCCGTGCGCTACCCGAGATGGTGGCGGTAACGGCGGATAGGCGCGGACAGCATGACAAGCGTGGCGGATGCCATACAGCACTACGAAGCTGGTCGGCTCATTGAAGCGGAGCAGGCCTGCCGCGCGGTCCTGGCAAGCGCGCCACAGAACATCGACGCAATGAATGTATTGGCCCTTACGCGCCAACGCGCGGGGGCGCTCGATGACGCCATCGCTCTTTTGCAGCAAGTTAGAAAGGCGCAGCCCGGCAACACGTTGGCGCTCTATAACCTTGGGGTTGCATTCCACGAAGCCGGAGATCTCGACGCCGCTATCCATACCTACCGGGATGTTCTCAAACACGCGCCCGATGACGTTGATGTACACTATAATTTGGGTGTTGCGTACAACGCACTCGGCAAACTCGACCTCGCCGTTCAGAGTTACAAACGGGCCCTCAAGATCGCCCCGGATTTCGCCAGTGCGCACAACAATCTGGGCAATACCTTGCGAACACAGGGAAAACTTCAGGCGGCAGCCGAAAGCTACCGCGCGGCTTGCCGGGCCAACACCAATAGCGCCGAAGCGCACGTTAACCTTGCGGCTACGGCCACGGCGCTCGGAAACGACGACGAAGCATCTCTGCATTTCTCTCTCGCCGCCGATATCAATCCTCGTTCGGATGGTGCCAGTCTCTCCCTTGCGGATGGTTTGGTCCAAGCGGGCCGCGCGTCGGAGGCCGTGCCGGTGCTGCGGGGTCTCCTCGCGGACGGAAAAGGGCCGGACGCCGCATGGACGCTACTCGCAGCGGCTGTTTCCGGCGCACCTTCGTTGCCAGCCGGCGAGACGACGGGTGCCCTATTGCTTGGCTTGCTGGATCATCCGTCGGTGTCGCCCGCCGATATCGCGGCGCCGCTGGCACGCTTTGTCCTGAAAGGTAAGGATTTCGAAACGTCGGCGGAGACCCTTTCGAAGAATGCTCTGCTTTGCCGTTTGATGACCCTAGCGCCGATTCCGGACGCTGGGATGGAAGCGGTGTGCACGGAGATGCGGCGCGCGATGCTGACAGCGGTGACAGCCGGACATTTGACTGAAGACGCTCAGCCCTATGCCCTGGGGCTGGCACGTCAGGCCTTTCTGTGTGAGTACGTCTGGGACGTTTCCGATGAGGAAATGGCCCAAGTAGAAGCGTTGGATCCAACTTCGGTTTTGGCGTTGGCGATCAAGGCCTCATACCTGCCGCTTCAGACGCTTGGCTGTGACCAAAAGCTGATTGATATATTCGGCGACGGCCCCGCCGCCGACCTGATCCGCCAGCAGATTATTGAGCCGGCGGCGGAGAAAGAGTTGTCGTCTGGCCTTCCGATGCTGACCGACATGCAAAAGGGTGGTGTTTCGGCGGCGGTGCAAGCGCAGTATGAAGAAAACCCCTATCCGCGCTGGACCAAGGCGGCGTTGGTCCGGGGCGGCTGCGATATCGTCGAGATGCTGGGCGCGCCGCCGTTCGACTTCGATGTGCGTTCAACGGCCAAAGACGGTTGGAACCGGGTTCTAATTGCCGGTTGCGGCACAGGTCAGCACGCGCTCATGGCGGCGGCAAGGTTTCCGGAATCGAATGTCCTTGCCGTCGATCTCAGCCGCGCCAGCCTTGGTTATGCGGCCCGGATGGCGGCGGACCTGGGCATCACGAATATTCGTTTTGCACAGGCGGACATCCAGGGAATCAGGGATATCGGCGAAACATTCGATGTGATCGAGAGCGTCGGCGTTCTGCACCATATGGAAGATCCTGCCGCCGGTTGGGACAGCCTCGTTACGCGTCTGCGGACCGGGGGACTGATGAAGATCGGCCTTTATAGCGACCTAGCCAGGGGCGATATCACGGCCGTTGCCCAGCACCTCAAGACGGAAGGCTTCCCGCCGACACAGGACGGCATTCGCATGGCGCGTGCGTTCGTACGTGGCCAAGCCGTCGCCGGCGATACAGACATGCGTAGCGTCTCGGAAACATCGGATTTCTTCAGTGCGAGCGAATGCAGGGATATGCTGTTCCATGTGCAGGAACATCGGATGACCATTCCGTGGATCAAGACGCAGGTCGCGCATCTGAACTTGCATTTTCTCGGTTTTGAAATCCGAAATCCCAACGTCCGCCAATCATTCCGCCATGCCTATCCGGGACCGAAGGCCGCGCGGTCGTTGGCGAACTGGGACGCGTTCGAAGCGGCGCACCCCATGGCGTTCCGCGAGATGTATCAGTTCTGGTGCCAGAAACGGTAACGGAATCGACTACGTCTGACTCTTGAAGGCTTCGGTGGCTCGGACGAGATTCGAGCGGATGCCCGGCTCCATGGCCGAATGTCCGGCTTCAACAACGACCCGGTAATCGATCTCGGGCCATGCGCGCACCAACTTGTCGGCGGTGATGATCGGACAAACCATGTCATAGCGGCCCTGCACGACGGTGCACGGCAGATGCCGCAATTTGCCGACATTATCCAGAATCTCGGTGTCGCCGATGAAAACGTCATTGACGAAGAAGTGTGCCTCAATCCGCGATAAGGACAATGCGCCGCTGGAGGCCTGCGGCGTCGCCTCGCTGAAGGATACAAGAAGGTTCGAGCATGATGTTTCGTATCCCGCCCAATAGGCGGCGGCAGGCATGTGAACATCCACCGATGGATGGACAAGGCGCTTGTGGTAGGCCGCCATCAAATCGTTTCGTTCGGCCTCCGGGATATATTCCGCGAACCGGCGCCAGGCTTCCGGGAAGACCATGCGCATGCCGTACAGAAACCATTCCAATTCCGCGTTGGACCCCAGGAAGATACCACGCAGTACGAAGCCCAGGCATCTTTCCGGATGCCGGACACCGTAGATCAAGGATAAGGTTGATCCCCAGGAACCGCCGAACACAAGCCAGGCGTCGATCCCGAGCTGGATGCGCAGGCGTTCGATGTCATCGACCAGGTGATCCGTCGTATTGGCGTGGATGGATGCGAACGGCCGCGAACGGCCGGACCCACGCTGATCAAACACGACGATCCGATAGAAGTCGGGATCGAAGAACCGGCGGTGTGCGGGGTTCGAACCGGCGCCCGGTCCGCCGTGCAGAAACAAGACGGGCACGCCCTTTGGATTGCCGGATTGTTCGTAATAAAGCCGGTGCCCATCGCCGACATCGAGCATGCCTCGGTCGTAGGGTTCGATCTTCGGGAACAGGTCCATATGACGGGGTGCTGTATCCATAAGGCTACTTTAAACATCCGAAGAAGGGGGAGGAAAGGGCCAGAGTCTGATCGTTCTCAGAACACCGCCAAATCTCCGGCGCGACCCAGGTGCATACCTTCGGTGATGCCGATGTACTCCGGATCGTCCGGAACGATTACGCCGTGACGTACGGCAAAGTCGATAATCACTAGCGCTGCGTTGAACTTGAAATCGTCGGTCCTTCGCATCCGTTCGACGATCTCATCAATATGCCAAAGATAAAAGGCATCGACCTCACCGTCCGTTGGCGTCGGTTCGAAGTTCTCGGGCAGTTCGATATCGTAATTGAACAGGACATCGTGGCGCAGTCCATCCGGGCGCTCGGTCAGATACGAGACCGAGCCGACCGCAACGGCGGTCTTCGCCAGTGCAGCGGACATACCCGCTTCCTCGGCGCACTCCTTCATCAGGTTGTCGTACACGGAAATGCCGATGGGCTGGCCACCGGCGACCATCTGATCCAATTTGCCGGGGCCGGTCGGCTTCTGCATGGAGCGTTTGCCCACCCACATGTGAATGCCGTCGTTTCTGCGGACGTAGCCGTTCAGATGGACGCCGTAGCCTTTGGAGCCCATCAGCGACACAGCGGCGCGCTCGATGGTCAGGACCGGTTCGGCATGGAAGGACCGGGAGACGGGATAATGTTCGCCACGCCAGCCGGGCACCAAGCCACGGTCTCGCAACGTCTCAAGAACGCCGGCGACGGCTTCAGTGCGCGCATCCGGTGTCTTTAGCAATGCTGACAGCCGCACTTCGCTGGCATCAACGTCGAAAACGTCCGGGAAATCGGCAAGTGCATCAGCAAATGCATGCGCGGTCAGGCCATAGACATTGCCGTCGATCCGCCAAGGCCGATAGGCTGCGGGGTCGAATCTCGCGCAGTCGGCGAGGCGGTCGAGCAGGCTCATGTGATCGCCGCTCCCCGTCCCGTCAGGTCGGTTCCGCGTACCGCTTTTCCGACGTCAGCACAGTATCCACCAGATAGAGACCGCGCAGATCGTTGGCCAGCCGCCATGCTGTATCGGTGTCGGTGTCGGCCAGTTGCAGATCGACCTGCATGGTCTCTCCGTTGGTGCCGGTCCGCATGGCATAGACATGTACCGGCGTCAGGCCGCGTTTGGCGAACGGTTCCAGCACGCGGCTCAGGGTGTTCGGCTCGCTGTTGGCTGTAACGGAAAAGCACGCCGTGAACGAATAGCTCACCTTGGGTGCGGGAGATTGGGCATTGACGCCCTGTGACTGCGTAGACATTTGGAATTCCTCTCAAACCTTGGTCGAAAAAAGCGCGAACGCGCACAGCCCGGCAGCCCTACGAGGACGCCGGGTCTATAATTCGGCCAATAAGGTTCGAGCGGTATAAGGTCATGGCCGGAAGCATACGCCGCTGGCCGGTAGGGTCAAGATGCCACTTAGTTGGCGACCAGGAAGCTCACCAAAGCGGCCCCATAAGTGCGCTGATCGGCGAGGGTGTAGCCGCGCGGTGCGTCAAAACTCCGTTCGCTCGGGGTCTCGGCGACACAGAGCGTGCCCGCTGCCGCCCATCCACGGTGTAGGAGGCTCAACAGCACGCCGGGTAGCACGTCTTCGCCGTAGGGCGGGTCCAGAAAAATCATGGTTGCGGGGCATTTCGCGATACGGGGCGGCGGCGGCAGCATCGTCGCATTCAGGTTGAGGACGCGTACGGTGCCGGCCTGACCCATGGTGCCGGCGTTCTTGATGATCGCGGCGCGAGCGCGTGTGTCAATTTCCAGGAACGTCGCGGTCGCCGCACCCCGGCTCATCGCTTCCAGGCCCATGGCGCCGGTGCCGGCGAAAACATCAATGACCGATGCGCCCTGCAGGTCCGGCGCAAAGTCCGCGTGGGCAAGAATATTGAAGATACTCTCTCGCGCCCGGTCCGATGTCGGTCGGACGTCTCGGCCCTCCGGGGCAATCAGGCGGCGCCCTTTGAAGCGACCTCCGACGATCCTCACGGCAGAAGCTTCCCGAGTTGTTCCTTCATTGCGCGCGGCCGGATTTCATCGATTTCGCCGCTCGGCAGATTGCCCAGTTGGAACGGTCCGTAGGCGATACGGATCAGACGGTTCACGCTCAGGCCGATATGTTCCATGACCTTGCGGACTTCCCGGTTTTTGCCTTCACGGATCGAGATCGCGAGCCAGGCATTGGCGCCGGTCCGGGTTTCGAACTTGGCCTCGATGGGGCCGTAGTTGACGCCTTCGACAGTGACGCCACGGGCCAACCCGGACAGTCTGTCCGGATCGACGTGGCCGTGCACGCGCACCCGGTAGCGGCGTGACCAAGCGGTCGACGGCAGTTCCAGCGCGCGGGCAAGCTCGCCGTCGTTGGTCAGCAGCAATAGCCCTTCGGAATTAAGATCTAGCCTGCCGATGGAAATGACGCGCGGCATGGTCTTCGGCAGGGCGCCGAAAACCGTTGGGCGGCCTTCCGGGTCCTTGTGTGATGTCACCAGCCCCAACGGTTTGTTGTAACGCCACATGCGGGCCGGTTCCTTGGTCGGCAGCGGCTGGCCGTCGACAATGACTTTGTCGCCCGGTTTGACGACACAGGCCGGCGTTTCGAGCATCTTGCCGTTGACCTGCACGCGTCCCGCAGTAATCCAGCGCTCGGCCTCGCGGCGCGAACAAAGCCCGGCACGTGCCATGACCTTGGCGATGCGATCGCCGTCGGAAGCGGATTTTTCTTTCGGTTTGTTGCGGCTCATGCCGTTTGGTGCGGCGCGGACGGGTGAAAGTCAAGCGCTTGACCGGCACGCCGATGCCCGGCACAGATGACGTATGAGCGGGAAAGACAGCGAATTCATGGCCGAAGCCCTCGTCCGGGCCGCCGAAGCGGCGGGCGCTGGGGAAGTGCCGGTGGGGGCGGTGGTTATTGATCCTGATGGCCGGATAGTCGCTACGGCTGCCAATCGTGTCGAAGCGGACAGCGATCCGACGGCGCACGCCGAGATTTTGGCGTTGCGCGAAGCGGCGGCGAAATTGGGCTCGCCACGTCTTATCGATTGCGATTTGTTTGTGACGCTGGAACCGTGCGCCATGTGCGCGCAGGCGATTTCCTTAGCGAGGATCAGACGTCTGGTCTTCGCCGCTTATGACCCGAAGGGTGGTGGCGTCGAACATGGCGCGCGGGTCTTCTCTCATGCCACGTGTCACCACGTGCCGGAAGTCATTGGGGGCCTGATGGAGTCCGATGCATCGGAAATGCTGAAGGCGTTCTTTCAGGCGCGGCGCTAGGCTTCCGGCGCGAGTGGCAGGTTGACCAGAAGGTTCTGCGGCTTCAGACGCAGGCGCTTATTTTCCGTCATCGCCAATCCGAGATAGACAGGCCGGCCCGCGATGTCGGGCCGCATCAGACTGGAGTCTTTGAACTCGAGCCGGAATAGAGAGATCAGCCGAGCCAAGCGGTCTTCGTCGACATCGTTGCCGTCGTAGAGATCGTTGAGAATCGCCGAAGCTTCGGCATCCAAGCCGATATGCCACACCCATCGTTCGTCGGTAATCTTCTGCACCGGCTGGATTTGCACGGCGGCGCCCGAGAAATGTTCGATCCAGTTTTCCATCACCCGACAAAGCGCATCCAATCCTAAGCGCGTGAAGCTCAGGTCAATCACCATGTCGTGGCGCTCGTCACGCTGCCAATAGCGGTGCGCGTCCTCGGGCTGCATGACATCGAGATCGACCTGCCGTGGCTTGATGCCGCCTTCCACCAGCAATTGGCCGACGGCGCCCATACCGCCGGTGTTGGCGAGCATTTCGACGACTTCAAGATCGCCGGAAAGGATCGCGCCATCGTGTACGGTCACGGTCTGTGTGCGGAAGAACAACTCAGCAGCGCGGGCACGAAACGGGTCATCGGTACCGTCCAAGACGGCGCGGACGATGACCTGCGCCATTTGGTCGAGAAACAGCGGCGGTATCGTCACGTCTGTGTCTCGGAAGATATTGAGGTAACAGGCCTCGACTGTGCCTGCGTCGAGCAAGCGGTCGCGAAACGCGATCAGGACGCGGTAATTGTCGCGCCCGTCCGGATCCGCGAGAGAGTCGATCTCCGTTGCGCCGACGGGGCGTTTTGGATCAGCCAGAAGTGCGGCGTGCAGGGCGCGCTCCTTATCGCAGGACTCCTCGACCGGTGCGACTTCCGGCCGATTGAAATAGGCGCGGAGGAAGTCGTCGGTTACCAGCAGATGCCCGGTCGCGTCCTTGGCGAGCAGCCCGTAGCCCGAATTCTGCCAGAAGTTCGGCCGCCGCGCCGCCATCGGCGGAGGAAGGTTGTCCATGCGTGGCGTCAGTTATGGCCGGAGATATCGGCGTGCAGTGGCTTTGTCGCTTGGAACTTAGCCTTTTGGTCTTCGGACGCCGGCTCCTGGTACTTGGATTTGTACTCGTCGTAGGGCATGCCGTAGATCATCTCGCGGGCTTCGTCGCTGGAAAGATCGACGTCGCGCGCTTCTGCCGCAGCGACCAGCCACTTCGACAGGCAATTCCGGCAGAAACCCGCCGTGTTCATGATGTCGATGTTCTGGGCGTCGGTACGTTTTTGCAGATGCTTCACGAGGCCACGGAATGCGTCGGCCTGGATTTCGATCAGAGTTTTCTCGTCCATGTCAGTCTCCTTCCGGAAGTTATCTATCGATGGTCCGTCAACCGTCGCGACTTATGGCGCGCCAACCAATATCACGGCGGCAGAAGCCGCCCGGCCAGTCGATCTTGTCGACGGCAGCATATGCCTTTGCCTGCGCCTCGGCGACGTCTTTGCCGAGTGCGGTCACACCGAGGACGCGGCCGCCTGCGGCGACGATCCCGCCGTCCTCATCCTTAGCCGTGCCGGCATGGAACACCACGACGTCATTGTCTTCGGTGGCGGCGTACAATCCGTTGATTGGGGTGCCTTTTGCGTAATTACCGGGATAGCCTTTCGCCGCCATGACGACGGTCAGCGCGGCGCGCGAATCCCACTTCGGCTTGATGGTATCGAGGCGGCCTTCGGCGGCGGCGAGCAATATTTCAAGCGCGTCGGATTTCAGACGCGACATGATCGGCTGGCACTCCGGATCACCGAACCGGCAATTGAATTCGATGACCTTCGGGCCTTCTTCGGAAATCATCAGGCCCGCGAACAAAACGCCCTTATAGGGTTTTCCCTCCTTCGCCATGGCTTCGACCGTCGGCGTGACGATTTCATCCATGATGCGTTTTTCCATGGCGGCGTCGAGAATTGGGGCGGGGGTATACGCGCCCATGCCGCCCGTATTCGGGCCATGGTCGCCGTCACCGACAGCCTTGTGGTCCTGCGCCCCGGCCAGCGGAATTGCCCTCTCGCCATCGCAAAGCGCGAAGAAGCTGGCTTCTTCGCCGGTCAGAAATTCCTCGATGACGATCTCGGCGCCGGCGTGGCCGAACGCTTCTTCGACCATGATGTGATCGACAGCGGCATACGCTTCATTGAGGGTATGGCTCAGGATCACGCCCTTGCCGGCGGCAAGGCCGTCGGCTTTGACGACGACGGGTTTATTTTTGACGCGAATGTATTCCTTGGCGGCGTCCGGCTCGTCGAAGCGTTCGTAGTCGGCGGTCGGGATATCGTACTTCGCCAACAGATCCTTCATCATGCCCTTGGAGCCTTCGATCTCGGCAGCCTTGGCGGATGGGCCGAAGACCGCCAGCCCCATGGCTTCGATGCGATCGGCCAGCCCCGCCACCAGCGGCGCTTCTGGGCCGACGATGACAAAGTCGATTTTCAGATCTTCGCAGGCGGCGCAGATGCCGCTGACGTCCTCGGCGCCAATGTCCAGGCACTCGGCGACATCGGCGATGCCCGCGTTGCCCGGCGCTGCGTAGAGCTTGGTCAATTTCGGTGATTTGGCTACGGCCCAAGCAAGGGCATGCTCGCGGCCACCGCCGCCGACAATCAAAACCTTCATTCGATACTCCAGGCGGACACCGGCGTCACCTGACGGCGGTTGTCTTCGCCTCTTCCATACGGCATACACAATAATCATGAGCGCAGATGCGTCTACCCCAACAAGTGGGGACAACGTTCAAGTTTTTTCGGTTTCCGAAGTGTCCGGCCTGGTCAAGTCGACGGTCGAAGACGCTTTTGGCTATGTTCGTGTGCAGGGCGAGGTTTCCGGCTTCAAGCGAGCCGGCTCTGGTCACCTCTATTTCGCGTTGAAAGATGAGACTGCCGTCCTCGACGGCGTGTGCTGGCGCGGCACGGCGGCGAGGCTTGGTTTGCAGCCGGAAGACGGTATGGAAGTCATCGCCACCGGGCGAATCACGACCTATCCCGGCCGTTCCAAGTACCAGATCGTCGTCGAAACCATGGAATTGGCAGGCCAAGGCGCGCTCCTGAAGCTCCTCGAAGAGCGCAAGAAACGCCTGGCCGAAGAGGGCCTGTTCGATTTGGAGCGCAAGCAGCTTCTGCCGACCTTGCCGGACGTAATCGGCGTTGTCACCTCGCCGACGGGCGCCGTAATCCGTGATATTCTGCATAGGCTCAACGACCGATTTCCGCGCCGCGTGCTGGTCTGGCCAGTGCTGGTTCAGGGAGATGGTGCGGCGGATCAGGTCGCGGCCGCAATCAAAGGGTTCAATGCGCTTGATCCGGACGGAGACATCCCAAGGCCGGATCTGCTGATTGTCGCCAGGGGTGGCGGCTCACTCGAGGACCTTTGGGCGTTTAACGAAGAAGTCGTTATCCGGGCCGCATCGGAATCGTTCATTCCGCTTATTTCGGCCATCGGTCACGAGACGGATTGGACGTTGCTGGATCTCGTTGCCGACGAGCGCGCGCCGACGCCGACTGCGGCGGCTGAGATGGCGGTGCCGGTACGTCATGAGCTATTGGCGCGGCTTGCGGACGTATCGCGCCGCCAAGACGCAGCCGTGCGGCGCGCCCTCGATCTGCGAAAACGCGACCTGACATCCTTGGCGCGCGGGCTTCCGAACCTGCGGCGGCTTTTGGAGGATTCGTCACAGCGCCTCGATGACTGGTCGGAGCGGCTCGGCAATGCGCTCGGCGCGGGACTACGCCATCGCCATAGCCGAATCCCCAAACGCATCCCTGCGCCCACGCATCTCATCCGCGACGGTCGCCGGCGGGCGGATCGCGCGACGGCCGATCTGGCGCGAAGCTGGAAAAGCGACCAAGCGAACCGTACACGGCGGCTGGCGCACGCGGCGGCGCTGCTCGAGAGTTATTCATACGAGCGTGTGCTCGAGCGTGGCTTCGCCCTTGTTGCCGCCGCCGATGGCAGACCCGTTACCTCGACGTCGCAGGTGAAGCCCGGAGACGATGTCTCCATTCGGTTCAAGGACGGCGCCACTTCGGCGCGGGTTGCCGGTGGTGCCGCGCCGCAGCCGAAAAAGCGCAAACCCAAGCCCGCCGCCGACGACGATCCGCAGGGCAGTCTTTTATGATGCGATTAGCCGCGTTTGTCGTTGCAATGCTAGCAGCACTCCCGGCACAGGCCGAGGTCCCGCTAATGCTCTCGGGGGCGGCCGTCGAAGGCGGCCTCGTTATCGGTAAAACGTCGCCGGGTGCAGTGGTGATGCTGAGCGGCAAAGTGATCGAGGTGTCCTCGGACGGGCATTTTCTACTCGGTTTCAGTCGAGAAGGCGCCGGTACGGAAACGCTGACGATTTCAAACGGCGGGAACCGTGTCGTCCGAGCCATCGAGGTCGAAGACCGGTCCTTCAAGATCGAACGGATCGACGGTCTGCCGAGCCGCAAAGTGTCACCCATGGCCCCGAAGGATCTGGCACGGATCAAAATCGAAAAGGCCGCCATGGATGAGGCCAAGAAGTCTCGGGAGCAGCGTATCGGATTTCTCTCCGGATTCCGCTGGCCGGTTTCAGGTCGGATATCCGGTGTCTACGGCTCGCAGCGTATATTGAACGGCAAACCTCGCCGACCACATTTCGGCACCGACGTGGCCGCACCAGAAGGGACACCCATCGGCGCCATGGCTGCCGGACGGGTCGCCTTCGTACATCCCGGTATGTTCTTCAACGGCAAGACGGTGCTGATCGATCACGGTCTTGGGCTGCAGTCCGTCTACATTCACATGAGTGATGCGCGCGTTAAGGCGGGTGACTGGGTTGAGCCGGGGGACATCATCGGCGCCATCGGCAAGACCGGACGCGCGACCGGGCCGCACCTGCATTTCGGGCTGACGTTGAACGGTCTGCCACTGGATCCCGAAACTTTATTGGGGAAGATGCCATAAGGGGGATTAAAATCCCTTTTGGTACGTTTTCGGAATCGTGCTAGCCTTCTATCAGTGTTTAACAGGAGGTTATCATGCGCTATGGACTTTTCGCCCTTGCCTTGACCGCTTTTGTTGCGTTCTCCGCGTCGACGGCTCTCGCCGAATGCGCCGGTCACACGCAAACCTCGGAAAAACCGTTTCAGAGCACGGTCGCATCGACGACGCTTGAGCAGTCGAAGCCGAGCGGTAGCTGAACTAACCGCCTTCTCTAATCTTCGCGGCCCGGCCAGCGGTTGTGTAGCCACAGCCACTGTTCGGGCCGTTCGCGTATCCAGTCTTCGATTTGCTGATTCACTTGCGTCATGAAGCGCAGGATATCGGCGTCCTTGTCGTCGGTCTTTTCCACGTGAACCGGCGGTAATACTTCGATCTCGAAGTGGGCGCCGCCTTTGCGTATCACCCTGGCGCCGATGACGGCTGAGTCCGCCCGCCGGGCCAGATCGGCCAGCGCCGGGGCCGTCATCGCGTCCCTACCGAAGAACGGAACGCGGACGCCGTCGTTCATTTTCTGATCGACCAGCATGCCGACAGTGCGGCCATCGCGGATGTGCTTTAAAATTTCGCGGGCACCTTCAGGACCTTTCGGCACTAATCCCGCGCCGGTCAGATTTCGTCTGCTTTTTCGGTAGACCGTTTCCACGTATGGATTGTTTGCCTGGCGGTAAATACTGATCATGCGGATGCCATGGTGATTCGCCATGGTCGGTCCCAATTCCCAATTCCCGAGGTGGGCACTGTAGTAGAAGATCGCTTGGCCCGTCGTTTCTCCGTAAAGCAGATGCTCGAGCCCCGTCAATTTGATCCGTGACTCGTCAGAGAGATCCATAGTGTTGACGTGGGGGAACTCACCGGCAACTCGTCCGAGGTTATCCCACATGCCGACGACGATTTTCTCCACCTCGGCATCGGATAGGTCTGGGAAGGCGATGCGGATGTTGGTGCGAGCAAGGGCCGATTGCGGCAGACGTGGCCCGATCGTCCGACCAAGCCAGCCGCCGATTGCCGACGCCGCATCGATGGGAAACAGGCGGAGGGCGCCCCAAACGGCCCATAGTAAGCCGGCTTCGGCGGGATCACGGATATACTTTTCGAAGGGCGTGCGGGCTCGTCTCATCTATCGGTTATTGCCTAAATTTCCGGTGATAAAGGTCATGACGTCGTCCGCATTTCTCCATTCGAGCACCACGGGATAGGCCTCGACCTTTCCGCGCACTGACGGGGGGAGGCGAACGAAGTCCTTCGTCGTTGTCATAAGGCGTGCCCCTTCTTCCGCAGCATCGTCGGCTAAGGTCTCAATATCATTGGCCGTGTATGCACGATGATCGCCAAACGCGCGGCGTGCAACGATGTCGGCGCCGGCACGCTCCAACGTCACGAAGAACTTCTCCGGATGACCGATCCCGGCGAAGGCGATGACTTTAGCGTCTTTCAATGAAGGCGCCGATGGTGCGGGCACCGTTTCGGCGTCGTAGACGGGCAGTGTCCCTGTGTCCACGACGGCATCACCGTCGCCTATGCGAAATACAGCGTCAGCCCGGGCCAAGGCATTCGCGAGTGGCTCGCGCAGAGGTCCGGCGGGGATGCAGCGGCCGTTACCGATGCCGTAGGTGCCGTCAATGACAATGAATGACAGCGTCTTCGCCAAGCCCGGATTCTGCAGTCCGTCGTCCATAATTAAAATATCCGCACCGGCTTCGACGGCCTGTTTGGCGGAAGCCGCTCTGTCGGCACCGACCCAGGCCGGGGCCGCCGCCGCCGCCAGCAGAGCCTCATCGCCGACGCTTCCGGCGTCATCCGAGACCGGATCGACAGGGTGCGGTCCGGCGACGGCACCGCCGTAACCGCGTAATAGAATATGTGGGTGGTACCCGAGCACGGTCAGCCGCTGGGCCAAATCCAGGACGACTTGCGTCTTGCCGGCACCACCGGCGACGACATTACCGATGCAGAATACGGGTACAGGTGCTGTCCATCCGGTAGAACGCTCCGCCCGCGCCGAGGTCATGGCGCCATAGACGGCGCCCAAGGGCGCCAGCACACATGATCGCCAGCCGCCGTTGCCGGCACGCCAAAAATCAGGCGCTTGCATGACCGTTACTCCCGGCGGTGTCCAGCAGAGGGGATATGCGGTCCAAAAATGTCTCGAGCACGCGTGCCTCGCGTTCCGCGAACGCCAGCGCCGCTTGCGCGCGCGCCTGGGCGCGCGCCGGATTGGCGAGATCGTGAACGACGGCGTCTGCCAGGGCGCCTGCGTCGGCGACGATCTCGATGCCGCCGGCGGCGACGAGACCTTCGGTGATCTCTTCGAAGTTCCAGGTATGTGGTCCGGCGATGATGGCGGCGCCGAGGCGGGCGGGTTCGATCGGGTTCTGCCCGCCCGCTTCGACCAACGATTTGCCCATGAAGACAATCGGCGCGAGACGGAAAAACAGACCCAGTTCCCCCAGTGTGTCGGCGAGATAGATGTCGGTTTCCGGTGTCACCGGTTCGCTGTTGGAGCGAAGCGCCACATTAGCGCCGGCGTCGCGCAGCATTTCCGCAATGGCGAGGCCGCGCTCGGGATGGCGGGGCGCAATGATGGTGAGGAGATCCGGGTTCTCGGCGGCTGCGCGTTTATGTACGTCCCAAGCAATTGCTTCCTCGCCGTCATGAGTGCTGGCCGCCAACCACATCGGTCGCAGACCCGTGCGGGTACGTATCTCTGTCAGGGTCTCATCGTCATAGGGTAGTGGCGGCACCGAGAATTTCATATTTCCCATGCGCTCGGTCTGCTTGGCGCCAAGGTCATGGAACCGGGCCGCATCGGCGTCGGTCTGCGCAAGGACAAGATCGAAACACTCTAGCAGCGTCTTCGCCAGTCCGCGCCAGCGCCGCCATTTCGCAAACGACTTGCGGGACATGCGTCCATTCACCAGCAGCATCGGCACCCCGTTGTCATGGGTCTCCGTGATGAGGTTCGGCCACAATTCAGATTCCCACCACATGGCGAGATCCGGTTTCCAATGTGTCAGAAACCCCCGGACATAGGGCAGACGGTCGACCGGCACGTACTGATGAAACGCGCCGGCGGGTAAGCGATCCCGCATCAGGCGCGCCGACGTGACCGTACCTGTCGTGACGAGAACGTGCGGCGTGTCTGCCCTGGAAATGATCTCGTTCACGGCCGGCAGCATGGACAGCGCCTCGCCGACGCTGGCACCGTGCATCCATATAAGTTTGCCTTGCGGGCGGGGAATAGAAGGGTTGCCCAGCCGCTCGTTAAAGCGTGCCGGATCTTCCTTGCCGCGCAGGCGGCGTTTCTTCAGATAATGCGCGAGGAACGGCGCGCCGAGTGTCGTCGCCAAACGATAAAAGCCCAAGATCATGAGGGCCTCACAGGATCGATCTCGGCGGGGCTGATCGGTTTACGTCCGACCGCCTTGTCCGCCTCAGCTGTTAATTCGTTCAAGATAACCTCGAGTTCGCGGCGCTTTCCTTCGAGGGCATCATCACTCAAATCGCGATCGACATAGAAAGGCTGCCCCCAGATCAGAACACCTTTGGAAAACGGTGCCGGGAACAAAAAACGATCCCAGGAATTGAGATGCTTCGCACGTTGAACACTAAGGGCGAGCGGCATGATAGGTGAGCCGGACATACGCGCCAGCGTGATGATGCCGTCTTTCGCGTGCATCCGTGGACCCCGGGGGCCGTCCGGCGTGATACCGACCCATTCGTTCGATTTCAGCGCGCGCAACATCGCTCGGAAGGCGACGGCGCCGCCTTTGGTTTGTCCGTTCTTGGCGGAAGAGCCGACAATTGACTCTACGCCTAAGTATTTGATGGCCTTGGCCATCAGTTCGCCATCGCGGTGGGCGCTGATGAGCATATGGACGGGCCTTGGACGCCGCCAGCACATCGGCATCATAAAGAGGCGGTTATGCCAGAATCCAAGGATGCCGGTCTGATTGGCGTCATAGAGTTTCTGGCAATGTTCTTCCCCACGGATGTCCCATTTGCCGGTCTTCCAGACGAGGAGGATATACTTCGCCGCCAGCCAGCAAGCTGCACCGCGTACGGCGCGGCTACCCAACACCTTCTTGCGCAGTGATTTGAACGTCGACACGTCTCAGGAATCCTTAGGCACGCTGCTGCGCGTCCGCCTCGGCGGCGAACTGTAGCGCGTAGAGTTTTTCGTAGGCACCGCCTTTTGCCAGCAACTCGCCGTGCGCGCCGGTCTCGACGATGCGACCGTCTTGGATCACGTAGATCAGATCGGCGTCGACAATGGTCGAAAGCCGGTGCGCGATAACGAGAGTGGTGCGGTTTTTCATCAGCCGGTCGAGAGCGGCTTGGACATGCCGCTCCGACTCGGTATCGAGCGAAGACGTCGCTTCGTCGAGCAGAAGGATCGGCGCGTTTTTGAGAATAGCGCGTGCGATGGCGAGGCGTTGGCGCTGCCCGCCCGAGAGTTTGACGCCGCGTTCGCCGACCATGGTTTCAAACCCCTCGGGCAGATCACGAATAAAGTCCAGCGCCGCTGCATTCTGCGCCGCGGCTTCGATTTCTTCTTTCGTCGCGCCCGGCTTGCCATAGGCGATATTCGCGCGGACCGTGTCGTCGAACAGCACAACTTCCTGGCTCACAAGCGCGATGTTGGCATAGAGGCTTTCCAGAGTGACAGCGCGAACGTCGTGGCCATCGATGGCGATTTTGCCGGCGTCGACGTCATGAAAGCGCGGGATCAGATTAAGGATCGTCGATTTGCCGGCGCCAGACGGGCCGACCAGGGCCACAGTCTTGCCGGCGGGGATATGCATGTCGATGCTGCGCAGCGCCGGCTGGTCTTCGACATAGGCGAATGAAACGCCGGCAAGTTCAATCTCGCCGGCCGTCGGCGCAGGCAATGGTTGCGCGCCCGGGCTGTCCTGGATTCCCGGCTCGGTATCCAGCAGTTCGAACAAACGCTGCGCACCGGCGAGGCCTTCTTGCAGGCTGGAGTTCAAATTTGCCAGGCGCTTCATCGGTTCGTAGGCGAGCAGCAGCGCGGTGATAAACGAAAAGAAAGAACCGGGGTCCAGATTCTGATGAATGACCCGGTAGCCGCCGTAGATGACGACGACGGCAACGGCGACCCCGCCGAGAGTCTCCATGATCGGGCTGGAGAGCGCGCGGACCCGGGCCGACTTGATTGTCAGCTGGAAAATACGCTCAACCAGGCCGTGGACGCGATTCTTTTCGTAGCCTTCCATCCCGTAGGCCTTGATGACGCGGATGCCTTGGAAGCTCTGATCCAAGATGGCGGTAAACAGCCCCTGTTCTTCCTGGGTATCGGCGGTCACTTTGCGCATACGTTTGCCGAGCCGGACGATGGGAAAGACTGCTGCGGGAAAGACAAAGAAGGCGATTAGTGCCAGTTGCCAATCCTGATAGAACATCATCGCGACCAGGCCGATAAGCGACAGAAGGTCTTTGCCGAAACCGGTCACGACGTTCGAAACGGCGACCCGCATTTGGTTGATATCGACGAGAAAGCGCGACACCAGTCTGCCCGACGACCTGGAATGAAAGAAAGCCAGATCCATGCCGATCAGATGGCGGTAAAGCCGTGCTTGGTTGTCGGCGACAATTCGAAGGCCGACATAGGACATCAGCACCGACTGGCCGTAATTGCCCATGCCTTTGGCGACGAAGGCGACGAGCACGGCGGCGGCGACCCACCAAAGACGGTCTTCCTGTTGCGCGACGAAAACATCGTTGACGATCGGCTCCATCAAATAAGCGCTGAACGCCGTAGTCGCGGCGACCACCGCCATGCAGCCGACGGCCATGACCAGATACGGCCAATAGTGGCGCAGGTTCTCATGCGCCAGACGGCGCACCAGTACACCCGTCCCCAAGTGTCCGCCAGATTTCGGTTCGTCTTTGTTTTCCAAGGCCTTGCGTCGTCCGGTTCGCGAATTCGGCGGACCTTACCACGCCATGTGCGCGCGGCCAATGCGGATGGGTGTTAAGCCGCGGCTTCGCCGAGTGCGTTTTCGCCGCGAAACGGATAGAGATTCCCGAAGAACTGATCGATAGATCGTTCCCAGGAATAGGTCTCGGCATAGGCACGGCATTTGGCCGGATCGATCTCGAGGGCCTTGATCGTCGCGGCAGCGAGATCCTCGTCCAGCACGCCGACTTCCGAGCCGCCGATAACGTCCAGTGGTCCCGGTACGGGATAGGCGGCGACGGGCAGCCCCGACGCCAGCGCTTCCAAAAGGACCAATCCGAAGGTGTCGGTACGGCTTGGGAACACGAAGACGTCGGCGGCGGCGAAGTGTTTGGCGAGATCATCGCCGGTGCGGTTGCCGACGAACTTGGCCTTGGGGTACGCGGCCTCCAAATTTGCCCGCGCGGGTCCGTCGCCGACGACCATCTTGGTGCCGGGGATGTCGAGCCTCAGAAAGGCTTCGATATTCTTTTCCACGGCAACACGGCCGACGAAGGCGCTGATCGGCCGCGGAAAATCCAGGAACCCCTTGTCACGGGGGTGAAAAAGCTTTGTATCGACGCCTCGCGTCCAACGGCGAATGTTCTTGAAACCGCGCGCGGCCAGGTCGTCTTCGATGGTCTGTGTCGCGACCATGATGCGTTTGCCGGTGTTATGGAACTTACGCAGGTGCGCGTAGCTCCAGGACAGCGGTAGACGACAACGCGCGTGGATGTATTCGGGAAAGCGCGTGTGATAGGCGGTGGTGTACGGGTGGCCGCGGCTCAGGCAGTACTTGCGCGCGGCCAGGCCCAGCGGCCCTTCGGTGGCGATATGAATTGCTTCCGGTTGAAAGTAATCAATGATGCGGGCGACACTGCTGCCGGGGAAAACGGCTAAGCGGATTTCCGGATAGGTCGGACAGGGGATGGTGCGAAAACGGTCCGGTGTCACCATCTCGACCGCGTGGCCGCGATCGATGAGGCCTCGCCTTACAGTATCGAGCGAACGGACAACGCCATTGACTTGAGGAAACCAGGCGTCGCTGCAGATGAGGATTCGCATACGTCTTTCTCCAACGGCGATAGGCCTTGCATGTCGGCCCAGCGCAGTACTTCCAGGCGGCCGTCATCGTGTTCGACCAGTGCGGTGCAGCTTTCGACCCAGTCGCCGTCGTTACAGTATTTGATACCGTCCATGTCGCGGATTTCGGCAGTGTGGATGTGGCCGCAGATCACGCCGTCGACACCGCGCTTGCGGGCTTCGTCGACGACGGCGTCTTCGAACTTGGAGATGTACTCGACCGCATTCTTGACCTTGTGCTTCAAAAACGCGGACAGCGACCAATACGGCAGCCCGAACTTGCGGCGGATGATGTTGAACCAGAGGTTGATGGCGATCGCGACGTTGTAGGCATTGTCGCCCAGGAACGCGAGCCACTTGGCGTAGATGATGACGCCGTCGAATTTATCGCCGTGCAGGACCAAGTAGCGCTTGCCGTCGGCGGCGGTGTGCACGGTTTCGTTCAGAACCGCGACGCGGCCGAAGCGATGGTTGGCGAAGTCGCGGAAGTTTTCATCGTGGTTGCCGGGGATATAGATGACTCTGGTGCCTTTGCGCGCTTTGCGCAGCACTTTCTGAATGACGTCGTTGTGTGCCTGGCGCCAATACCAAGCGCGCTTCATACGCCAACCGTCGATGATGTCGCCGACAAGGTAGAGATACTTGCTGTCGGTCTTTTTGAGGAAATCCAGCAGCATTTCCGCCTGGCAGCCTCGCGTGCCGAGGTGGATGTCCGATATCCAAATGCTGCGATAACGATGCCGGGTTTTGGATAACTCGTTCAACTGAAATTCCGATCTCTGCCCGTATAACTATATTTAGTATTTGGCATAGTAATCGGGACATATTTTCTTTTTATGACGAATAAAAAGATTCATATTTCTGTAACATGACTTACATAAGTTTTTGATGTTGGTTTGCGTCTCGCATTTTGCTCGGATTTCCTGGGAGAGCGCCGTGACCGACGAAAAAGCCCTCGCGACCGTCATGCCGCGTCGCGTCCTCGTGATTCATAACCCGACCGCCGGTGGCCGCCGCCGCCGCAAGTTCGAGCGTGTTTTGAACGCGCTCGTGCACACGGGCGTTGAAGTCGACGTGCGTCCGACGACGAAGCGTGGCGATGCCGAGGCTTTTGCCCGTGCCGCCAGCGCCATGACCCACGACGTGATCGCGGTCGCCGGCGGCGACGGCACTATTAATGAAGTGGTCAACGGTCTGTCCGATCCGAATCTGCCGCTCGCGGTCATCCCCATGGGGACGGCGAATGTGCTGGCGCACGAAATCGGTCTCGGCGGGACGGCCAAGGAAATTGCCGAAACCATCGCGTTCGGTACACCGCGCCGGATTTCCGTCGGTGTCGTCAACGGACGGCGCTTCGTGATGATGGCCGGTTTCGGTTTCGACGCGTATGTCGTCAGCCAGGTCAAACCGGCGGTGAAGCGTCTGTTGGGTAAGATGGCATATGTGCTGTCGACGCTCGCCGCCTTGGCGTCCTTCAAGTTCCCGAAATACCGCGTGACCGTGGACGGCGAAACCTTCGATGTCGCATCGGCGGTGATTGCCAACGGTCATTTCTATGGGGGGCGATTTGTCGCCGCGCGGCATGCACGGCTCGAAGACCCAACCCTTCATGCCGTCCTGTTCCTGAAGCGCGGGCCATGGCGCGCCATGCGTTACGCGCTGTGGCTGACACTGGACCGGCTCGACAAGTTGCCCGACGTAAAGATCGTGCCGGCGACGGATATTTCGGTGGAGCGGGTCGACGAAGGCCCGGTGCAGGGCGACGGCGATATCCTCGCCTATCTGCCTGCGCGCATTACGCTGGCTCCGGCGGGGCTGGCGCTGTTGATGCCGAGTTAATTACGTTCCGGCCACCGTCATGCCATCGACACGCACGGTCGGTGCGTTCGTGGCGTAGCGGAAGACAAGATCGTCAGCCGGTGTCAGGTTCAAGTACATATCCTTGAGGTTGCCGGCGATGGTCACTTCGCTGACCGGATAGGCCAACTCGCCGTTTTCGATCCAGAAACCGCCCGCACCGCGAGAATAATCACCGGTCACATTGTTGACGCCCATGCCGATCAACTCGGTCACGTAGAAACCGTTGTCGATGGCGCCGATCAGTTCGTCCCTGGAAACGCTCCCCGCCGCCATGTTCAGGTTGGTCGCAGACGGACTGGGCGGGCCGCCGGTGCCGCGCGACGCATGGCCGGTGGTTTCGAGGCCCAGTTGCCGTGCCGTGGCAAGGTCGAGAATCCAGGTCGTCAACCTGCCGTCCGAGATCAGTTCGCGGCGCGCCGTAGCGATCCCTTCGGCATCGAAGGGCTTCGAGCGCAGCCCACGTTTCCTGAGCGGATCATCGATGATGTAAACGCCGTCCGAGAAAACTTTCTGCCCCATGCGGTCGCGTAGGAAGGTGCTGCCGCGAGACACCGAGCTGCCGTTGATAGCGCCCGAGAAATGCCCGATCAGCGATGAGGCGACACGCGGATCGTACACGACCGGCACCGTCGCGCTGCCGACTTTGCGGGGGTTCAGGCGCTTGACAGTATTCTCGCCGGCGGTCGTGCCGATGCTTTCCGGCGACGGCAGGTCGGACAGCCAGACCGTCGTTGCGAAATCGTAATCGCGCTCCATCTTGGTGCCTTCGCCGGCGACGACGCTGACGCTGACCGAAAAGCGGGACCCCTGGCGAGACCCGTTGAAGCCGTTGCTGGCGGCAAGATGTACGGCGGACTTGCCGAAGCTGACTTCGGCACCTTCGGAGTTTGATATTCCCGGCACTGCGCGGGCGGCGTCTTCACAGGCGCGCGCCATGTCGATCATGTCTTCGGCGCTGGGTTCGGACGGATCGAATTCATCCAGGTCCGGAATTTC
Organism: Rhodospirillales bacterium; assembly: GCA_965216765.1. Classification (GTDB taxonomy): domain Bacteria; phylum Pseudomonadota; class Alphaproteobacteria; order Rhodospirillales; family Casp-alpha2; genus UBA4479. The sequence continues at coordinate 2,227,990 of OZ244199.1, read as the reverse complement.
AGTTGCAAGTTGATCCGGGTCGGCGAGACCGCAATAGGCGTCTTCCGGGACGGCTTTCGCCATGGCGAAGGCGCGCTCGACAAGTTCGTCCAGCGCCTGCGGGGAGGCGTCGGACGAAGAGACGACGGCTTGGCGCTTGCCGATCAGGAGGCGTAAGCCAAGATCTCGTCCTTCCGAACGCTCCAAATCCTCCGCCTTGCCGAGACGGCAAGACAGACTCGACGACGTCCCCTCGACAAGGATCGCGTCGCAGGCATCGGCGCCGGCCGACATGGATTTGGCGATCACATTCTGTAAAAGGTCTTGGGGCTCTGACGTATTGGCGCTGTCCGGCATGAATACTCCTGTTTGTTGTTCTCAATATCGGTGCTCAATGGCCGGAATGCCAGTCCTACAAACTAAATTTGCCCTAATACGCGTTGGGTTGTTCCCTGTCGACGGCAGTCCTATCATTTCGCTGATAGAGTTGATGAGGAAACAATGACGAAACTGGATAACGTGCTGAATGCTGGCGCGGCCGAAGGCAACCGCGAGGAAATCGAAAGTGCCGTGGTGCGCTTCGCCGGCGATAGCGGCGATGGTATGCAGCTGACCGGCGGTCAGTTCACGCAGGCGACCGCTCTGGCGGGGAACGATCTGGCGACCTTCCCCGACTTCCCGGCAGAGATTCGCGCACCCGTAGGAACGACATTCGGCGTCTCTTCATTCCAGATTAACTTCGGCGCCCGGCGGATCATGACATCGGGCGACGATTTCGACGTGCTGGTCGCCATGAATCCGGCTGCCCTCAAGGTCGAAATGCCGCGCCTGCGCCCGGGCGGACTTTTGATCATCGACACCGGCTCGTTTACGGACCGCAACCTGGCCAAGGCCGGCTTCGACACGGATCCCCGGGAAGACGACACCTTAAAACCGTTCCGCGTCATCGCTCTCGATATTTCGACGATGACCCAGGAAGCGGTTAAGGAGATCGATGTTTCCAAGAAAGAAGCGCTCCGCTGCAAGAACATGTGGGCGCTCGGTTTCATCTATTGGCTGTTCGGCCGCCCGCGGACGGCGACCCGCGATTGGCTGCAGGGAAAGTTCGCCAATCGTCCGGAAATCGCCGACGCGAACATCGCCGCGCTGAACGCCGGACACGCCCTTGCCGAAACCATGGAGCTGCCGGACGGCATCCACGGCTTCCACGTCGGGCCGGCGAAGATCGGACCCGGCACCTACCGGACCGTGACAGGGACCGAAGCTCTCGCATGGGGATTGGCCAAGGGGATCGAACTCGCGGGGCTGGATATGCTCTTTGCGTCCTATCCGATCACGCCGGCCTCGCCGTTGCTTCATTCACTGGCAGGCATGCAGCATCTCGGCATTACGACTTTCCAGGCGGAAGACGAAATCGCCGCCGCCTGTGCCGCCATCGGCGCAAGCTATGCCGGTTCTCTTGGCGTTACGTCTTCGAGCGGCCCGGGCATCGCCTTGAAGGGCGAGGCCATCGGTCTGGCGTTGTCGGCGGAGCTGCCGTTCGTCATCGTCAATTCCCAGCGCGGCGGCCCGTCGACGGGGTTGCCGACGAAGACAGAACAATCGGATCTTTATCAGGCGGTCTACGGACGGAACGCCGATGCGCCGCTGGTGGTGCTGGCGACGCGGTCCGCTGCCGACTGCTTCGAGGTCGGGATCGAAGCTGTGCGCCTCGCCGTTAAATATATGACTCCGGTCATGCTCTTGACGGACGGATATATCTCCAATGCGGCGGAACCCTGGAAGCTGCCGGACCTTGAATCGTATGAGCCGTTTCCCGTCCACTTCCATACTGAGACGGAAGGATTCCATCCGTTCCTGCGCAACGAACAGACACTGGCCCGCGTTTGGGCAAAACCGGGCACACCCGGCCTGATGCACCGCATCGGCGGGATCGAGCGTAGTTACGATAGTGGGCATATCTCTTACGATCCGGCGAACCACCACCGTATGACTAAGGTCCGCGCGGCCAAGATCGACGGCATCGCCAACGATATTGCGGAACAGAATGTCGAGTTGGGCAATTCGTCCGGTAAGCTCTGTGTCGTCGGTTGGGGATCGACGTATGGGCCCATCAACCGCGCCGTCGCGCGTATGTTGGAAGAGGGCATCGACGTCGCGCACGTCCACTTGCGCCACATCTGGCCGCTGCCGAAGAATCTCGGTGACTTACTGGCCGGGTACGAGCGGGTGCTAGTGCCCGAGATGAACAACGGCCAGCTGATTACGCTGCTGCGTGATCGCTACCTCATTGATGCGCACGGACTGAACAAGATATCCGGGCAGCCGTTCAAGATCGCCGAGATCGAAGCGGCGATCCGCGAACACGCCGCTCCCCGGAAGGAGGCCTGATATGAACGATCTCGCTCCGAAACGTACCGCCAAGGATTTCGCCACCGACCAGGAAGTGCGCTGGTGCCCGGGTTGCGGCGACTACGCGATCCTGCGCGGCGTGCTGAATACGTTGGCCGAAATTGACGCCGATCCGGCGAACACGGTGTTCGTTTCCGGCATCGGCTGCGCCGCTCGCTTTCCGTATTACGTCGAGACATACGGTTTTCATACGATCCATGGCCGTGCCCCAGCGTTTGCGACCGGGATGAAACTCGCCAATCCGGAGTTGGATGTCTGGGTCGTCGGCGGTGACGGCGATATGCTGTCCATCGGCGGCAACCATCTGATGCACGTGATCCGCCGCAACGTCGATGTACAGGTATTGCTGTTCAATAATGAAATCTATGGCCTGACAAAGGGACAAGCTTCGCCGACGTCGCGGGCCGGCACGCGCTCGCCATCGACGCCTTTGGGGTCGGTCGATCACCCCGTTTCGGCCTGTGTGCTGGCGCTCGGTGCCGGGGCGCGGTTTGTGGCGCGTGGTGTCGACACCCAACAGAAGGCGTTGCCGGGAATCCTCACCCGCGCCCATGCGCATAAAGGCGCCAGCTTCGTGGAGATTCTGCAGAACTGCATCGTCTACAACGACGGTGTTTTCGCGGATATCACCGAGAAGGCTGTCGTCGCCGACCGTCAGGTGCTCTGCGAACACGGCAAACCGCTGGTGTTCGGTAAGGAACGGGATAAGGGGATCGCGCTCGATACGGCGACGCTGTCGCTGAAAGTGGTCGAGATCGGTGACGAAGGGCCGGAATCGGCGGGCGTGCTCGTCCATGACGAGACCAATCGTGTCCTGGCGTCGATGCTGGCAGCCTTGGACGGGCCGGACGTCCCCGTCGCGGTCGGTATTATTTACTGCGACCCGGCGGAAAGTTATGACGCCGGTATGGCTGCGCTGAAGGAGGACGCCGCCGAACGTGCAAAAGGTGCGGACTTGGCAGCGATCATGAGTAGGGGACATACTTGGACCGTGCCGGGGGTTGACGGGGACTGATCGAACAAAATGCCGCGACGTATCGCCATAATCGGTTCTGGGCCGGCGGGGTTCTATGCCGCGCAGGCTGCAATCGACAAAATGGAAGATGCCACCGTCGATATCATCGAGCGGCTACCGTCGCCATTCGGTTTGATCCGCGCCGGCGTTGCGCCCGACCACCAGTCCACCAAACAAGTTCAGCGTAAATTCGAAAAGACGGCCGCAGACCCCCGCGTCAGCCTGTTCGCCAATGTCGAGGTTGGCCGCGACGTCACAGTCGCGGAACTCCGGGAGATGTATGACGCCGTTGTCTTCGCGACGGGGGCGCCGACCGACCGGGTGCTCGATATTCCGGGTGAAGACCTGCCCGGCGTGTTCGGCGCGCAGGCCTTCGTCAGCTGGTATAATGCGCACCCGGATTTTGCCGACCTGGCGCCGGACCTCAATGTCGGCGCGGCGGCCGTCGTCGGAAACGGCAACGTGGCGCTGGATATTGCGCGCTTGTTGGCGCGCTCCGAAGGCGGACGTGCGCGGACCGATATGCCGGCACATGTCCGCCGCGCGATGGACGTCTCACCGATCAAGGATGTGCATGTGCTCGGGCGGCGGGGGCCTGCCGAGGCGAAATTCACCAACGTCGAACTACGTGAGATGCTGGACCTGACAGAAGGTGTGCCGTTGATCGATCCGGCGGCGCTGCCGGACGAACTGCCGGCCTCGCTGGCCGGCCGCGAGCAGCGTCTCGCGCAACGCAACCTCGATACTTTCCGCCAGTTCCTCGATGTCGATCAAACGAAGGCGAAGCGCCATGTCCACTTCGATTTTTATCGGCGGCCGGTCGAAGTGCTGGGTAGCGAGCGGGTCGAAGGTATTCGGGTTGAAATCACGAAGGTCGATGACAACGGCAAGGCGAGCGGCACAGGTGAGATAATCGATATTCCCTGCGGCCTCGTTATCGCGGCGATTGGTTATCGGGGTGAGCAGATAGACGGCGTGCCGTTCGATGAAGAACGCGGCCTAATCCCGAACGATGGATCGCGGGTCGAACCGGGTCTGTATGCCGTCGGGTGGATTATGCGCGGGCCGTCCGGTGTTATTTCGTCTTCACGGCCGGATGGTATTGCCGCCGCCGAGCGTATCGACGAGGATGTCCCCGCCGATGCTGGCAAGCTGGGGGGTGAAGCCTTGAAAAAGGCATTGGAGGCGCGCGGCGTTTTCGTTGTCGGCTTCGATGATTGGAAAGTGCTCGACGCGGCAGAGTTGGAGAAGGCGTCGCACCCCGCACCGCGTCTGAAGTTCGTCCGGTCGGGGGACATGCTGCAGCATCTGAAGGATTACAGCGCGTGACTGACAAAATTTACGAGGGGGATATCGGGCCTGCCCAGGCTTGGGAGATTTTGCAAAAGGACGCCAAGGCCGTTGTTATCGATACGCGGACGGATGCGGAATTCAGTTTTGTCGGTGAGCCGGACCTATCCGACTTGCCGAATCCCATGTATCGGATTTCCTGGAAGATTTTTCCGACGATGGAGCGCAATCCTCATTTCGAGGATGCGGTTAAAGAGGCTGTTCCCGATCCCGAAACGATGATCCTCTTTCTCTGCCGATCGGGTGTGCGCTCGGCGGCCGCCGCGACGGCGATGACGGCACTGGGTTATCAGCACTGCTACAACATAGCCGAAGGGTTCGAAGGTGATAAGAACGACAACGCGCATCGTGGCACAGTCAACGGTTGGAAAGTCCGGGGCCTGCCCTGGGTGCAGGAATAGGCCGCGTCAGATATAGACCACCGACCCACCGGCTTCGGCATCGTCAAAAAACGTGACGACGCCGGTCACTTCAATCGTCAGGTCATCGCGAAGGGGAATGTCCTTTAAGCCCTCGGCAACAAGCCCCATCTCGCAGACCATGAATCTGACGCCTAACTCGGCACTGCTCTCGATCAGCTCTTCCAGGGTGGCTACCCCTTTTTCGGCGAAGTCCTCGTCGCGGTGCTTAGCGCTCATGCCGGAAATATCGGACACGAGCTCATGCCAGCCGGCACCGTTCAGCACTGTGCGGCTCGCCCCCATGGTGAAGAACATGGTGACCGGGATGCCGACGGCAGCGGCCCCCGCCGCCATGACAAAGGCGTAGTGGACTTTCTCATAGGTGCCGCTGGCGACGACCAAAGATAGCTTCTTGAGCTGACCGTCATCAGCCATGGGCGGCGCAGCTTTCCGGTTCGGGGTTCTCGTGGATGGAGAGATCCTTAATCGTCGCGGTATCTCCGCACAAAGGACAGCCGGGATCTGACTTCACTTTAATTTTGCGGAACTCCATGGCCAGCCCATCGACGATCATCAAGTGGCCGGACATGCTGTCGCCGATCCCGATGATCTCCTTCAGGACTTCGGTCGCCTGTAACGAGCCCATGGTGCCGCACAGCGCGCCGAGCACACCGGCTTCGGCACAACTCGCGACCTCGCCTGGCGGCGGCGGTTCGCGAAAGATACAGCGGTAGCAAGGGCCGTGGCCGCCGTCCTCATTCTTGGTGTGAGCCTTGTAGGTGCCGAGTTGCCCGTCGAAACGCAGAATCGCTGCGGACACCAACGTCCTGCCAGCTAGGTAACAGGCATCGTTGATCAGGAAGCGCGTAGCGAAGTTGTCCGAGCCGTCGGCGACGATGTCATAATCCGAGATGACGTCCATCGCGTTGGTCGCGTCGAAGCGCGCTTCGATGGGATGGATTTCGATATCGGGATTGATGGCGCGTGCTGTCGCTGCAGCGCTTTCGACCTTGCTCATACCGACGCGGTCGGTGGTGTGCGCGACTTGGCGTTGCAGGTTAGAGAGATCGACCGTATCGGCATCGATGATGCCGATTGTGCCGACACCGGCCGCTGCCAAGTACAGGATCAACGGTGATCCGAGTCCTCCGGCGCCGACGATCAGCACTTTGGCGTCTAAAAGTTTCTCCTGACCAACGCCGCCGACCTCGCGCAAGAGGATATGCCGCGCATAGCGTTCGACCTGTTCGTCGGTAAAGTCCATCGCCGTCGCTATTCCGCCATTTCGAATAGCGCTGTCGAAAGATACCGCTCGGCGAAGGACGGAAGGATGATGACGATATTCTTGTCTTCCATGCCGGGACGCTCGGCGATCTCGGCCGCAGCGGCGATGGCGGCACCCGAAGAAATACCAACGGCTAAACCTTCCATTTTGGCGACGGTGCGGGCCATGGCGAAGGCACTCTCGTTGCCTATTTGCAGCACCTCGTCGATGATGTCGCGGTTCAGGATTCCCGGAACGAAGCCGGCGCCGATCCCTTGAATTTTATGCGGGCCGGGTGCACCACCGGAAAGGACAGGACTGTCTTCCGGCTCGACGGCGATGATCTTGACGTCCGGGTTGTAGCCTTTCAGCACTTCAGCGCAGCCGGTGATGGTGCCGCCGGTGCCGATGCCGGATACTAGAAAGTCAACCTTGCCGCCGGTATCGCGCCAGATCTCCTCGGCGGTCGTCTTGCGGTGGATCTCCGGGTTGGCGGGGTTCTCGAATTGTTGAAGCATCAACGCACCCGGTGTCGTATCGACGATTTCCTGCGCCTTCTCGATAGCGCCGCGCATGCCTAACGGTGCCGGTGTCAGTTCCAGTTCGGCACCGAACAGAATCAGCATCTTGCGCCGTTCCATGGACATGCTTTCGGGCATGGTCAGTATCAGACGGTACCCTTTTGCGGCGCAGACAAAAGCAAGTGCGATGCCCGTGTTGCCAGAGGTCGGTTCGACGAGGATCGATCCTTCCTTGATACGCCCGTCCCGTTCGGCGGCTTCGATCATCGCCAGGCCAATGCGGTCCTTAACGGACGCGAGCGGATTGAAGAATTCGCACTTGCCGAGAAGATTGGCCGAAATGCCAGCGCTTTTGGTTAGCCGCGACATGCGGACCAGCGGGGTTTGCCCGATGGTGTCAGTGATATTGTCGTAGATGCGGCCTCTAAAATCGGGGTCCATGTTGGTCTTGCTCTCCTCTGGCATTTTCCTCCACTCCCTCTCGTCAGATGATGAAATCTAAGTTTTTTCTACCTTCACTCTCGATGCCGACTTCGTTCGCCTTGGTGCATAAGTCGTCAATCGTCGTTTCGTCCAAGCGCGCCATGACGTCGTCTTGTATGAGGCTCCATAACGGTCGCACGACTTTCTGCCCAAGGTCCGACCCGGTTTCGGTGGCCAACGGGTCTTCTCCCGTCTCCATTTTCCGTACCGAGCGAACGATATCGCCGATGCGGATGCGTCGACGTTCTCGCGCCAGCCGATAGCCGCCTCGCGGGCCGCGCACACCTACTAAGATGTCGTCGCGAACAAGATGCTGCAAGGCTTGCTCAAGATACCGTTGCGGGATTCCTTGGCGGCGGGTGATCTCCCGGCTCTGTACCGGTTCCGCTCCCGCGTGAAAGGCAATGTCTAAAACCGCCTCGATGGCGAATAACATTTTCTTGGATATTCTCAGCATGGTTCCGTCTTAGTTCCTAGTTCCTGTGGAGCCGAAGCCCCCGGTTCCACGTTCCGTCTCTTTCAGTGATGTAACCTCATTCCACGATGCACGTGTGACCGGTGCCACGACGAGCTGGGCGATGCGATCGCCGCGCGCGATCGTCACCGTCTCCTGGCCAAGATTGATCAGAATGACCTTCACCTCGCCACGGTAATCGGCGTCGATGGTGCCCGGACTGTTGAGCACGGTCACACCTTGCTTGGCGGCAAGGCCCGAACGTGGCCTGACTTGTGCTTCAAAGCCGGTTGGCAATTGCAGTGCGAGTCCCGTCGCGATCATGGCGCGCGCACCCGGCGCTAATTCGATGGAAGCCGCTTCGGCGGCATATAGATCCATCCCGGCACTATCCGGTGTCGCGTACCCCGGTAATGGCAGGTTCGCGCCATGCTCCAGGCGCAGCACGTTGACCGTCACGTCGTTCATTCCGCGGCCTCGAAATGTTGCGCGATGCGAACGGCGAGTTGCTGGGCGACATCGTCTTTGGTCATTTTCGGCCAGTCCTCCACGCCGTCGGCGCGGATCAGGTGAACAGTATTGTGATCGCCCGCGAAAGTTCCCGTGCCGGGGGCGACATCATTGGCGATGATCCAGTCGCACCCTTTCTTGGCAAGCTTGGCCTGACCGTTTGCAATGACGTTCTCGGTCTCGGCCGCGAAGCCGACGACCAAAGCCGGACGTTTATTGCCGGCCGCCGAGAGGGTCGCCAGGATGTCCGGGTTTTCAGACATCTTGAGCACGGGCGCTTCGTCGCTAGACGTTTTCTTGATTTTGCCCGAGGCCTCTTCCGTCGTGCGCCAGTCGGCGACGGCGGCGGCGCAGACGGCGATGTCGGCGGGTAGTGCGGTCTGCACGGCGGCCAGCATTTCACGGGCCGTTTCAATGTGAACGACATCGCAGCCCGCCGGGTCGGCTAATTGCGTCGGCCCGGTCACCAAGGTGGTGCGGCAGCCGAGCTTCGCCAGTTGTGCTGCGATCGCGTGGCCCTGCTTGCCGCTCGAACGGTTGGCGATATAGCGCACCGGATCGATGGGCTCGTGCGTCGGGCCGCTCGTAACGATGGCATGCCGCCCGGTGAGCGGACCACAAGCGGCGTCCTCAAAAAAATTTTGAACCGCGGCGACGATTTCGTCGACTTCGACCATGCGCCCCATGCCGAATTCTCCGCACGCCATGTCGCCCGCCGTCGGGCCGACCATGGTGATGCCGCGCGCCGACAATGTTTCGACATTCGCCTGCGTCGCCGGGTGTTCCCACATGCGTACGTTCATCGACGGCACGCAGAGAACAGGCTTGTCGGTCGCCAGTAGGACGGTCGTCGCTAGATCGGGCGCGAGGCCACCGGCCATTTTCGCCATGATGTCGGCGCTGGCCGGCGCGACCATAAGTAGGTCGGCATCCCGGGACAGGTTGATGTGCCCCATTTCGTGTTCGTCCGTGAGCGAGAACAGATCGTCGTAGACCTTGTCTTCGGACAAGGCAGCAAGGCTCAACGGTGTTACGAACTGCTTGCCACCCTCGGTCAGGACGCAACGGACAGCCGCGCCGCGTTCACGCAGCCGGCGGATAAGTTCCGGTATTTTGATGGCTGCAATGCCGCCCGAGACGATCAACAGCACACGCTTGCCGTTCATGATGAATCTCCATGTTTATCGGCAGCCGTGTATTAACATGAAAAATCACGAACGAACACTGTAAATAGTATTTGTTTGATCGCTTTGGTGCGGCGGCATCCTCGGGCATCAAGGATGCCGCCTATAGAGTTCGCGTAAGGTTTATGAGCCGTATTTGACGGTGCAGCCGTATGCCCGCGTCACAGGTTGCGTAACGGATTTGCCGTCCGCCATTTCGGTCAAGGCCGTCCGTACATAGTTCTTCGCACCCTCGACGGTTTTCCAGTTCGCCGACGGTTTGTCGTCGATGCCGCCCATGAAACGCAGCGTGCCGTCCTTGTCGATGATGTACATGTGCGGCGTGACTTGCGCACCGTAAGCGCGGCCGATGGTGCCCTCCGGGTCCAGGATGACATGATCCGGATCGGCTTTTGTTTCGGCGACTTCTGTTAGGGCTTCGTCGGGCTCAAGATAGCCTTGCGTCCCCGGTGCCGATGAAATCACCGAGAGCCAGATGACATCGTGCTCATTTTTGGCCTCGGTCTGTAACTTTTGCATGTTTTCGGTACCGTAGTGTTTGCGAACGTAGGGGCAATCCTTGTTCGTCCACTCCAGGATTACAGTCTTACCTTTATAATCGGCAAGGTTGAGGGTCGTGCCGTCGGCCGAATTGCCGGTGAAGGCCGGTGCGGGGTTGCCGACTTGCGGTGAGGCGTCGGCCACTGCGAGCGGCAAAGCAATCATGGCCGCGGTGAATAGGGATGTTGCGATTTTCATCATGTCTGGTGCCTCCATACGTAATGTGAGCCGTCCAAGTTTTTAGGAAACGTTCGAAAGGGCGCGTTTGAGTGCGCTCGGGTCGAGTATTTGCGGTAGAACGACAGGGTCGCCGCCGCCTTTTGGGAAAAGAACATAAAGTGGGACTCCGGCACGCCCGAAGCCTTCTAAGAAACGGGTGATCTCAGCGTTCTTGTTGGTCCAATCGCCTTGCAGATAGGTGATGTCGTTGCGTATCAAGGTGTTGACGAAGTCTTCACCGCTAAGTGCGACACGCTCGTTGACCTTGCAGGTGATGCACCAGGCCGCCGTCATGTTTATGAACACGGCGCGGTCGTCGGTCCGTAACTGCTGCAATCTCGCGGCAGTAAAGGGCTCAGCCGCCGCTGCGACTGACACTTCCGCCGGATGAGATGCGGCGCTATTGGTGCCGATGGCGAGAAGAGCGATCGCACCTGCGGCCATGGCTGCGGATGCGGAGGTGCGGAGATACCCGCCCTTGCTCTTCGGTAGCATCCAAAGTGCCGCCGCCAGCGAGACCAAGCCGAGCAACGCCAGGAAGGTGACGTCCGCGCCGACTTGCTGATCAAGAACCCAGATCAGCCAAGCTGCCGTTGCATACATCGGGAACGCCAGGGCTTGCTTGAACGTTTCCATCCAGGGGCCGGGCTTCGGCAATCGCTTGGCGATGCCGGGGCTGAACGAGAGGAAAAGATAGGGAAGTGCCAAGCCGAGTCCCATGACGCCGAAGATCAAAAGGGCTTGCGAGGCCGGCAGCAATAAGGCACCGCCGGCGGCGACGGCCATGAACGGTGCCGTGCAAGGGGCGGCAACGACAGCGGCGAGAACGCCGGTGGCAAAGGATCCTACTGATCCGCGCCCAGTGGTCCACTTGCCGCCCGCGCCGGCAAGCCGGCTCGGTATTTCAAAGACACCGGAGAGGTTTAGCCCGACCGCCGCGGCGACATACGCAAGTAACCCGACGACGATAGGGCTTTGTAACTGAAAGCCCCAGCCGACGGCTTCACCGGCGGCGCGCGCCGACAGCAGCGCGGCGGCGAGGGCAAGAAAACTGATGATGACTCCGGCGCTGTAGGCAACGCCGCTGGCGACACGCTCGCGTGTCTCACCGCCCGCATGCTTCGCGAGGCCGAACGCCTTGATGGCGAGAACAGGGAAGACGCAGGGCATGAGGTTTAGGAGTGCGCCACCGGTGATCGCCATGAGAATTAAGAGTGCAAGCCCGGTCCCGGGTTGGATGATCCCGGTGGGTGGTGCACTGATGGGGGCATTCTCAATTCGGTAAGCGTAACGTACCGGACCGGCTGACGTTGCCACCGTCGCCGTCAAAACACCGGATAGGCCAGGGTCAGGCTGAACTTGTCCGCGTGGCAACGAGAGGACAAGTCCGTGCTCGGTAATCTCGGCCTTCTGGTCCCCGGCATGCTCGATCACCCCCCATTCATCGGGGAAGAAATAGATCTCGCGCGCTTTTTCGAAATCACCGCTGCCAGCCGCGACGCGTAACGCGAAGGTGGTGTCGTCCGAATAAGTCTGCGCCTGCCAGGGGCTTTTCACCGGGATACGTCCCCGGACGTCTCGGAAAAAGGCTTCCTGGGAGGCATCGGTGATCGTTTCTGCGCCCGTCGGCACCGATACCGAGAGTTTGCCGGAAACGGGGATGCAGATTTTCTCACAGACCAAAATTTCCGAATCCGCGTTGACAGGAAACGGCGTGCCCGCCGGCCAATCTGCCGGCACCGTGATCTCAGTTAGTTGCGCGGTACTGTCCGAATAGCCGTAGTTCATCAAATGTTCGATGGCGATCCGTTCCGGCACCGGCCATTTGAACTCACTGGCGTCAGCTCCAGCAGGCAGTTGCCAGTCGAGTGCGGGGCCTTGCCCGGAATCGCCGGGGTTGCGCCAATAGGTGTGCCAGTGCGGGGCAATATCTTGCGCCAAGGCGATGGTGATCGCGTCGCCCGGCCGGACCTGGGACTGCTCGGCAATCAGGCGCGCCGTCAGCTGATCGGAAGTGATCATGGCGTCGGCGGCAGCCGTCCGGCCCCCTAAGAGGGTCACGAACAAAGACAGGAAGATCGCCGTTAAAAGCGTCCGCGTCACGGGAGCCGTCTCCACAAAAGTGCCGCACGATACCCAAACCATTTGGGATGAACGGGATCATAAGGCAAGTCACTGGACATGCGCCTCAAATCCTTGTGATGCGCGTCAAATTTCCGCTGTGACCGCTTATTTCAAAACGGCTGTCCGCACACTAGAGTAACGCCATGAAACTGACGGCTTACCCTACCGTTGCCAATCCACCGGTCCTGCGCCCCGCGCCGGCAGGCCGCGCCTGGATGGACGCGCTGCCGGAGGCGTATGGCTACCGGTGCCTGCCGCTGACCATCGCCAACGCCCATGGGTGGGAGCTTCTGTCACCGGTTTCCTTCGAAGCGATCTGGAACGGCGGGCCGTCGAAGGACGATATCACTATCAATACAACCGACACCGGCATGCTCCCGACGACCCATTTCGGTTCTGGTATCCTGACGTTTCATGTCGGGTACATGTTTCGGACCGATCCAGGAATCAGCCTCATGGCGCAGGGGCCTATCAACCGGCCGAAGGACGCAATCCAGGCGCTGGCAGGTGTTATCGAGACCGATTGGTCACCCTATACCTTTACCATGAACTGGCAGTTCACGTGCAAAGGTACAACAACTCGGTTCGAGAAGGGTGAGCCGTTCTGCCACATCTTTCCAGTGCCGCGAGGCGCCCTTGAGGCCGTCGAGACGGAAATTGCGGATTTCAAGGAGTCAGAGCCGACGGCCTTCGAGGAACACAAAAAGTGGTCCGATAGCCGCAATGCCTTCAATGCGGACCTCCTTAGGGAACAATCCGAAGCGCGGTCGAAAAAGTGGCAGAAGGATTATTACCGGGGCTATATGCCGAGCGGCGACAAAGGTCCCGGCGATCACCGCACGAAACTGCGCCTGAAACCTTTTAAAAAGGTCGACGAGAAGGGCACCGAATAAGGGTGCTTAATCCAACAGAACGGCGATAAAGATGATTAAGAGCGTTAAAGTCGCTAGCCATAGTACGAGAGGCTGACGCCGTACCCCTGTATCTTCGCCCCGGAGAGCTCGGATCGTGTCTGGGTGCAGTTGAACCTTGCCGTCCGCGAGGAGCCGCGAACTTGCTTCGACATCGGCAAGCACGCCCGGTAGCCGATCAACGGCTTCGGTCAGGTTGCGGACCACGTCGCGGACCTTCGCCTCGGGACCGAGAATGGCGATCATCCAGTCTTCTATCAATGGGCGGATCAAAAGCCACATGTTGGCTTCGGGCGCCAGCCGGCGTGCGGTCCCCTCGGCGACGAGCATGGTCTTTTGCAGCAGCAGAAGCTGTGGCTGGGCTTCCATGCGGAAGGTCTCGGTGACCTTGAACAACTGCGCCAGCAACCGTCCGATGGAAATTTCGTTCTGCGGCCGGTCCAGTATCGGTTCGGCGATCGAGCGACAGGCCTGGGTGAAGCTCTCAACCGAGCGGTCACGCGGCACCCAGCCAGCCTCAAAGTGCACTTCGGCGGCGCGGCGGTAATCCCGGTTCAAAAAAGCGACAAGCATCTCTGCAAGGGTGCGGCGCGTCTTCAAATCGAGCCTGCCCATGATGCCGAAGTCGACCACCGCAATTCGCCCGTCCGGCAGGACGAACATATTGCCGGGGTGTGTGTCGGCGTGAAAAAAGCCGTCCCGGAAAACTTGCCGGAATGACGCTGCCGCGGCCTTGGTTAGAATATCGGTGACGTCATGGCCCGCCGCGATTATGGCCTCGGCGTCGTCGAGCGGAATGACGCCGGTGAGACGTTCCGTCGTCAGCACTCTGCTGCCGGTCAATTGCCAGTCGACGTCGGGCACCTTGAAATCAGGATCTCCGGTAAAATTTTCGGACAGTTCAGCTGCAGCTGCGGCTTCGAACCGCAGGTCCATTTCAAGCTCGACCGTGTCGGCCAGGATTTCGATGGACTCCACCGGTTTTAGACGGCGCAGATCCGGGCGCGCGTTGACGGCGGTGTGCGCGAGCCAACGAAAAAGCTCAACGTCACGCTGAAAGGCCGCCTCGATCCCGGGTCGGAGGACTTTGACCGCGACCTCGCGGCCATCGTGGGTGACGGCAAAATGGACTTGCGCGATGGAAGCCGCGGCAACGGGGGTGTCGGAGAAGTCATCAAACAATTCCTCGACCGGTGCACCAAGCTCTTCTTCGATGGCGGCGCGTGCCTGATCACTTGAGAACGGCGGCAGATCGTCCTGTAATTTCGAAAGGTCGTCGCATATGTCCTCGCCTAGGATATCGGAGCGTGTCGATAATGCCTGGCCGAGTTTGATGAAGCTGGGGCCGGCTTCGTTCAGCGCACGCGCCAACCTCTCGCCCGGCCGCCCGGTCGGGTCCCGGCGCACACCCGCGGCCGCCAGCCGCAACAGCGGCTTCGGTGCGCCCGCTATTTCCAGAGCGAACATTGCATCGTGTCTGGCCAGGAGTCTTGCCAACGCCCAGAGGCGGGCGAGATGTTTCAATGAGCCGAACATGGATCAGATACGCCAGGCGCTGTGCAGGGCGGCTATACCGCCGGAGAGATTGCGAACCTTCACCTGGGACAACCCAGCCTGCTCGATCATTGTCTTGAAGGCGTTCTGATCTGGGAAGCGTCGAATGCTCTCCGCCAGATAGACATAAGACTCTCGGTCATTGGCGATGCGCTCGCCCAGCGCAGGCAGGACCTTGAAGGACCAAGCGTCGTATACCCCTTCGATGGCGGGCAGCGCGACGCGTGAAAACTCCATGCACATGAAGTGTCCGCCGGGCTTCAGCACCCGGCGCGCTTCGGCTAACGCCTTGTCCAAGCGGGCGACGTTTCTGAGGCAGAACGCGGTGGCGTAGACATCGACGCTTTTGTCCGGGATCGGCAGGCTCTCGGCATTGCCGACGGTCCAATTAATGCCGTCCAAAATTCCTTTGTCTAGCGCGCGATCACGGCCGACGGCGATCATCTCGGGTGAATAATCGACGACGGTGGACGGCCCGCCGCCGCGCTTTAGCCAGCCGAACGTGATGTCGCCGGTGCCGCCGCCCACATCGAGTAACGTCTGGTTCGCCTTCGGCGCCAGCCAATCGAGCATGGTCGACTTCCAAAGACGGTGAATGCCCAGGCTCATCAAGTCGTTCATGATGTCGTACTTGCCGGCGACCGAGGCGAAAACCTCGTGCACCAGTTCGGTTTTTTCATCGGCGCCGACGTCCCGGTACCCGAAGGATACGGTCTCGTGCTCGGTATCGCTGGTTTTTTGTCTCGACATGGGCGAGACCATAGCCCAAGCAGATGGGATGCGTCACGCATCCGGTGTCGTCGTGAAGTGGGAAAGGCCGTCATGCCCGAATTGCCCGAAGTCGAAACCGTCCGGCGCGGATTGTCGCCTGCACTCGAAGGTCATGTGCTGTCGCGGGTCACTGCTTTTCGGCCAGATTTACGGTTTCCACTGCCGCCCGATTTCGCCGGGCGTGTCCAGGGTAAGCGCGTCGTCAGCGTCGCCAGGCGCGCCAAGTATTTGCTGATTGAGTTAGAGGACGAGACGGTCATCCTCTCACACTTGGGGATGTCGGGCCGCTACCGGATTTTCACCGAGGCACCGCCGCCGCTGGAACCGCACGATCATCTGGAGATCGTCACCGATACCGGCGTCACGGTCCGCTACAACGACCCCCGGCGTTTCGGAATATTGGATCTGACAAGCCGCGCCGAGAGCGCATCGCATAAACTTTTAGCCGGGCTAGGGCCTGAGCCGCTTTCCAATGCCTTCGACGGCGCCGCGCTCGCGGCAGGGCTTGGTGATAAACGGTCCGCGATCAAGGTTGCCCTTCTGGATCAGCGCATCGTTGCAGGGGTCGGCAATATATATGCATCGGAAGCGTTGTTTCGTGCCGGCATCTCGCCCAAGCGGATGGCGCGCACGGTCAAGGGTAGGCGTGCAGACAAGCTCGCTGCGGCGATCCGCGACGTGCTGACGGATGCGATCAATTCCGGTGGCTCGTCTTTGCGCGATCACCGTCAAACGTCGGGCGAGTTGGGCTATTTTCAACACAGCTTCGCGGTGTACGGTAAGGTCGGGGAACAATGTCCGGGTTGCGACTGTGACGGTGCGGTCCGCCAGATCGTGCAAGGCGGCCGTTCCACATTTTATTGTGCCAAGCGGCAGCGGTAATGTTAGAAGGAGCGATGTCCATCCGGCTCGCCGCTGCATTTTTTCTGACGTTTTGCCTGTTGATCGCGGCAGGCAACGTGCGGGCGGACGCATTCTTTTCCGTCATCGAAGACCTCCCGGTCATGGAAGGCTTGACCGAGAACGAAAACGCCGCCGTCACCTTCGAGACGGCCAGCGGACGGATCGTCGAGGCTGCAGCGCGCGGTGAAGTGCCGCCAAGCGAGGTTTCCGCCTTTTATGATGCGGTTTTGCCGCAACTGGGCTGGCAGCCGGAAAAGGGTGCCGGCTATTTGCGCGACGGCGAACAGCTCAAACTGACCGTGGCGCCTGATGGAGACAGCGGCACGGTTCTGACGCTCTCTCTTTCGCCGGTCGGCCAGTAGAAAACAGATGCCCCTGGCCGCTTGACGGGCAGTGTCTGTGCGGATATAACCGCGCCTCCCCGGCATATCGGGCCCCGAATTTCGAAGGACGATTGATATGGCAAACAGTGCCCAAGCGAAGAAACGCATTCGCCAGACGGTCAAACGCACGCAGGTAAACCGTAGCCGCGTCAGTGAAATCCGTTCGGCCGTTCGTAAGGTTGAAGAAGCTGTCGCAAGCGGTGACAAGGCTGCTGCGGAAGCAGCGCTTAAAGCGGCTCAGCCGCTCATCGATCGTGGCGCCCAAAAGGGTGTCCTCGAGCGGAACACGGCATCGCGCAAATTGTCTCGCCTCGTCGGTCGCATCAAGGCGATGGCCGCGTAATAAAGCGACTTCGGTCAGAGCCTCTCTGGCCCCTGTTGCTTCGCGATACAAGAGCCGCCACCCAGTGGGGTGCGCGGCTTTTTTGCGTTTTTTTGTTTCGGACAGTGACACGCTTCCCGTGACGGACAGAGGCGCGCCGAATCCGGCCGAAATTTATTTTTTTTGGTTTTCAAGCCCCTAGTGAGAGTCAAGAGGGATTCTTCGAATTTATTTGCCCTGTTCTCCTTTCGATCATGTTGTCAGCAACGCCGGACAGCCCTAGTATCCTTGTCATTCGGATGTCATATTGAACCCCCGGCGGAGGCGGTAGGAAGTTAGAAAGAGGGCTGTTACTTGTTTGGCGGCTCTTTTATTTTGACTGCTTCTTTGTTTTTTACATATTTATTTAATTTTACTTGAGCTTATTCGTTAATTGTAAACTAAAAACAGAATTTTTGTTTCGTTTGTCTTTTGTTAAATGACGAGCAAAAAGGGTGTGGCAGTAAGGGGTGACGTCAAGAAAAACGGCAGGTCGTTGCAAACAGGGGGCAGTTGCCGGAAGCGGGGAAGCGAGTGCACAGTGTAGATGTGCTCGGACAAAAGTGCGGGGCACCGCATTGGGCGTTTCCATTGATTGTTGGTTTGAGCAAAACACCGAGCCGCGTTTCAGCGTCAGGTAAATCCTTTACGGTCTAAGAAGACGACTGGTTCCCTTGTGCAGAAAATAGCAAGGGGCGGAATAATTGGGGCTAACGGCGAAATGAACGAAAGCACGTCCGACGAGGCTTTAGACCGACAAGAAGACGAAACCCTTCCACCTGATCAAGACATCGTTCTGGCGCAGTGGAATACCGTCAGCGATCAATTGCGTGGAGAGATTGGCGAGGCGGCTTATCAGAGTTGGATCAAGCCGATGCGAGTGCGCGATATCGACAGCGGTGTCGTTTACGCCAACGTGCCGACCCGCTTCATGCGTGATTGGGTTGTCGCCCATTACGCCGAACGGATCGCGACCCTTTGGCAGCACGAAGTGCCGGAAGTCGCCTCTCTCGATGTTTCCGTCCGTTCCGACCGCCAGCCGACCAACGCGCGTGACGGCCTGCGCCGGCAGACGCCGCCGGCGGGTGCGCCTGCCGAGGCTGGGGCCGAGCGGGAAGGCCTCGGCGCCGCCCTGGACCCACGTTTTGTGTTTGAGAATTTCGTCGTCGGCAAGCCGAACGAATTCGCATACGCTGCCGCCCGCCGTGTCGCGGAAGCAGAGCGTGTCCCATTCAATCCATTGTTCCTCTATGGTGGCGTCGGCCTCGGCAAGACTCACCTCATGCACGCGATTGCGTGGCATATCCGCCAGACGACGCCAGAGCGCACGGTGGTCTATCTCTCGGCCGAGAAATTCATGCACCGCTTCGTGCAGGCGATCCGCGAAAGCACGACGATGGACTTCAAGAGCCAGTTCCGCTCCGTCGATGTGTTAATGATTGACGATGTTCAGTTCATCGCCGGCAAGGACTCGACGCAGGAAGAATTTTTTCACACTTTCAATGCGTTAGTCGACCAGGGGCGGCAGATCGTTATCTCTGCCGATAAGTCGCCGTCGGACTTGGTCGGCATGGAAGACCGGCTTGTATCGCGCTTGAATTGCGGTCTGGTCGCCGACATCCATGCAACGACATACGAGCTTCGCTTAGGCATTCTGCAGTCCAAGGCAGCGCAGCTTCGCACCGAGGTTCCGGGCAAAGTTCTGGAATTCCTCGCGCACAAGGTGACGTCGAACGTCCGCGAGCTTGAAGGCGGTCTCAACCGCGTCGTCGCTCATGCGCAGTTGATCGGACGGGAAATCACCATTGAGGCGACCCAAGAGGTCCTGCACGACCTTCTGCGGGCCAATGACCGCCGGGTCACGATCGAAGAGATCCAAAAGCAGGTCGCCAATCACTTCAATATCCGCATCTCGGATATGCATTCGGCGCGTCGAGCACGCTCCGTCGCCAGACCGCGTCAGGTGGCGATGTATCTCGCCAAACAATTGACGGCGCGCTCATTGCCCGAGATTGGCCGAAAGTTTGGCGGACGCGATCATACGACCGTCATGCACGCGGTGCGCAAAGTCGAGGAATTGAAATCGTCAGATCCCGGATTCGCCGAAGATGTCGAGCTTTTGCGTCGTATGCTCGAGGGCTGATACTCAAAGTGGTTGGTTGTCGCCGCTTGTGCCTTGTAACCAGTTGATATTTAAGCGCTAATTTTACTGTTTTTTGCCTCGTCGCCGAGTTTTAAAAGGCTTGGGCGGCGCGGTGCGTCTGCTATACTGTTCAACCGTTACCCGCAGCGGCTTCCAGGCCGCGCTGACGCGTCTTTCAGGGGTGCGTTTCCAGGGGTTTTCTTGTTGCGCGGCACGGCGGATGAACGGGCTTCATGGGAAGCCGGAAACGAAAAAGTATTAGGGTTTGGGTATGAAATTCACGATCGAACGCAGCGATCTTTTAAGATCTTTGGGGCATGTGCAGAGTGTTGTGGAGCGCCGCAACACCATCCCGATCCTGTCGAACGTCAAGATCGAGGCAGAAGGCGATGGCGTGACGCTGAACGCCACGGATATGGACCTCGATATCGTCGAGCGAGTCGGTGCCAATGTCGGTACCCCGGGCGCCACGACGGCCCATGCGCTGACCCTCTATGAGATCGTCCGCAAATTGCCGGATGGCGCCGACGTCGAGGTCGAAGCTCCTGGCGACGGAAAGATGACGATCCGCGCCGGCCGTTCACGCTTTACGCTGGCCTGCCTGCCGACGGAAGATTTCCCCGTCATGGCAGCCGGTGCCGACGGCCACAAGTTCTCGCTGGCCGCCGCCGATCTGCGCGAGATGATCGACCGCACCCGCTTCGCCATTTCGACCGAGGAAACGCGTTATTATCTCAACGGTATCTACGTCCATGTCTTCGACCGCGATGGTATGCAGGTATTGCGCGCGGTTTCGACCGACGGCCACCGTCTGGCGAGTGTCGAGTTGCCGTTACCTGAAGGTGCAACGGGCATGCCGGGCGTGATCGTACCGCGCAAGACCGTGGGCGAGATCCGCAAGCTGATCGACGAAACCGGCAACGACATCGAAATCTCGCTGTCCGATGCCAAGGTCCGCTTCGCGTTCGACGATACGGTGCTGACCTCCAAGCTGATCGACGGCACATTCCCGGACTATCAGCGCGTCATTCCGGTCGGCAACGACAAAGAAATGACCGTCAGCCGCAAGCTGTTCTCGGATGCGGTGGACCGCGTGTCCGCGATCTCGTCCGAAAAATCCCGTGCCGTCAAACTGGCTTTGTCCGGCGATACGCTGTCACTTTCGGCGTCCAGCGCCGAGCACGGCAGCGCCCAGGAAGAAATCGAAGTCGGGTACGGCGGCGATGACCTGGAGATCGGCTTCAATGCCGGGTATCTGCTCGATATCGCGCGTCAGATCGATGGCGATACGGCCAGCTTCATGCTGTCCGACGCGTCTTCGCCGACCATTATCAGGGGCGAGGAAGCGGCCGGGACGCTCTATGTCCTGATGCCGATGCGAGTGTAAGGGTGCGCCGCGGAGGGGCTCTGATTTGACCGGGACGGCAGCGATCGATATGGCGCCCAAGTGGACGGAAGCGTCCGCTGCACGGGTCGGCGTCACTCGGCTGATGCTGACGGAATTCAGAAATTACGAGAGCGCGCGCCTCGAAACAGATGGCTGCAGTGTCGTGCTGACCGGCGAGAATGGTGCCGGTAAGACCAACATATTGGAAGCTCTATCTTTTCTTTCGCCGGGCCGCGGTTTGCGCCGCGCCAAACTGGGCGAAGTCGTGCGTTCAGGCGAGGCGCCTGTGCCGGCAGGGCGTTGCTGGGCCGTCGCTGCGAGGATCAGTGGCCGTGACGGTGATGCCGACGTCGGCACTGGGCTCGATCCTGATAGCCAAGGGATTGAGCGGCGTATCGTTCGCGTAGATGGGCAGACGGAACGCGCGCAAAGTGTCCTTTGCGATTATTTGTCGGTGATTTGGCTGACGCCGCAGATGGACGGCCTGTTTATCGACGGTCCTGGTGCGCGTCGGCGCTTTTTGGACCGACTTGTCTATGCGGCCGACGCCGCACACGCGGGCCGCGTGACGGCGTACGAGACGGCGATGCGTGAGCGAGCACGCCTGTTGGCCGACCGGGGCATGGGCGCCGATCAGGCGTGGTTGGACGCTCTCGAGGCGACCATGACCGAGAAGGGGATGGCCGTTGCTGCGGCAAGGCGTGACATGGTTGGTCGTCTGGCGGCTTTCGCTGTCGCCGGTAGCGGGCCGTTTCCAGGCGCTGAGCTTACATTGATCGGCGGGCCGGAGGCCTGGTTGGACGAAGGGCCTGCGCTTGACGCCGAAGACCGCTTTCGAGCGGCGCTTCGCGATAGTCGCGCCGGTGACGCGCAGGATGGCCGCACGCATGTGGGGCCGCACCGCACAGATTTAGATGTCCGCCATGCCGCCAAAGGGCGTGTTGCGGCGCAATGCTCGACCGGTGAGCAGAAAGCCTTGTTGATCGGGCTGGTGCTGGCGCACGCGCGGATGCAATCCGCGGCGGATGGCCGCAGGCCGGTCCTGCTGCTGGACGAGGTGGTGGCGCATCTCGATGCCGACCGCCGGCAAGCGTTGTTCGGCTTGCTGGACGAACTGGACACGCAAGTGTGGCTGACGGGAACGGACGCCGCGCTATTTGACGGGATGAACCCGGAGACGCGTTTTTTCACGGTTGTAGATGGCAGTGTCGTCGCATCGTGAAGTTTTGAGGGAACGGAGACAGAGACCGATATGAGTGATGATACTGTGAAATTGCCCGAAGGCGCTGACGTTAACGCCTATGGTGCAGATCAGATCAAGGTTCTGCGGGGTCTGGATGCCGTTCGTAAGCGTCCGGGTATGTACATCGGCGACACAGACGATGGATCGGGTTTGCATCACATGGTCTACGAGGTCGTCGACAACGCAATCGATGAAGCGCTGGCGGGTTATTGCGATACGGTGAATGTCACCCTGAATGGCGACAATTCCGTTTCCGTCTCGGACAATGGACGCGGAATTCCGGTCGATATCCATGCCGAAGAAGGTGTCTCCGCGGCCGAAGTCATCATGACCCAACTGCATGCCGGGGGTAAGTTCGATCAGAACTCCTACAAGGTGTCGGGCGGTTTGCACGGCGTCGGCGTGTCCGTTGTGAACGCTCTGTCCGATTGGTTGGAATTGCGTATCCGCCGCGACGGCAAGGAGCACTACATTCGTTTCGAAAACGGCGAAGCCGTCGCACCGCTTGAGATCGTCGGCGACTCGCCGAAAGGCGAAGACGGTAAGCCGTTATCCGGTTCCGAAATCACGTTCCATGTCTCGTCCGAGATTTTCACGAAGACGGAGTTCGATTTCGCAACCCTGGAGCACCGCCTGCGTGAGCTGGCGTTCTTGAATTCCGGTGTCCGCCTCAGGCTGACGGATGACCGCAACCCGCAGGCTGTCGTCGTCGATCTGCACTATGAAGGTGGCTTGATCGAGTTTGCCAAGTACATCGACCGCTCGAAGTCCTCGCTGATTCCGGAACCGATTGCCGTGGTCGGTGAAAAGGACGGCATTACCGTCGAACTGGCGATGCAATGGAACGACAGCTATCACGAGACAACGCTTTGCTTCACCAACAACATTCCGCAACGCGACGGCGGGACGCACTTGGCGGGCTTTCGCGGCGCGCTGACGCGGACCATCAACGGTTACATGTCGTCGGGCCTGATCCCTAAAAAGGAAAAGGTCTCCGTTACCGGTGACGACGCACGCGAGGGGCTGACGTGTATTCTTTCGGTCAAAGTGCCTGATCCTAAATTCTCGTCACAGACCAAGGATAAGCTGGTGTCTTCGGAAGTGCGGCCGGTCGTCGAAAACGTCCTTAGCGAAGGCATTGACCGCTGGTTCGAGGAACACCCGGGCGAAGCCAAGAAGGTGCTGACCAAGATTGTCGATGCCGCTACAGCCCGTGAAGCGGCCCGCAAGGCACGTGAACTGACGCGGCGTAAAGGGGCCTTGGATGTGTCATCCTTGCCCGGCAAGCTTGCCGACTGTCAGGAAAAAGACCCTGCCAAGTCCGAACTTTTCATAGTCGAGGGTGACAGCGCCGGCGGTTCCGCCAAGCAGGGACGGGACCGAGGCTTTCAAGCCATCCTGCCGTTGCGCGGTAAGATTTTGAACGTGGAGCGGGCGCGCTTTGACAAGATGCTGAGTTCCAGCGAAATCGGTACGTTGATCGCGGCGCTCGGCACCGGGATCGGGCGCGAGGATTTCAACGTCGATAAGTGCCGTTATCACAAAATCATCATCATGACCGACGCCGATGTCGACGGCTCGCATATCCGCACGTTGTTGCTGACGTTCTTCTTTAGGCAGATGCCGGAATTGATCGAACGTGGCTATCTGTACATCGCGCAGCCGCCGCTATACCGGGCGAAGCGCGGCAACAGCCAAGTATATCTCAAGGGTGACCGAGAGATGGAAACCCATTTGTTTAATGCCGCCATTGACGAAGCGGCGGTGTTCGTGACCTATGAGGGGCATCAGATCGCCGGTCCGGATTTGCGGACCTTGGTCGAAGAAGCGCGCTACGTGAAGACTCTCTTGGAGCATCTTTCCAATCACGTACCACTGTCGATTCTAGAGCAGGCAGCGATCTTGGGCGCGCTCAATCCGCAGTTGCTGACGGACGCAGAGGCGGCGTCGCAGGCGGCGCCTTATATCGCGCGTCGTCTGGATGCCCTGGCGTCCGAGCACGAGCGTGGATGGGAAGGCAGCATTACTGACGACGGCAGTCTCAAGTTCGAGCGCGTTCTGCGTGGTGTCAGCGAAACCCATGTCATTGATGGGGCCATCATGCGCTCCAAGGATGCGCGGCAGTTGGACGAAATGACCGGTAAACTACAGGCCAGTTACGCCCGCCACGGCACTTTGGAGCACAAGGACAAGTCCATTCCGATCACAGGGCCGGTCTCTCTGGTCGATAAGGTCACCGAGATTGGCCGGCGCGGCATCTCAATCCAACGCTACAAAGGGCTGGGAGAGATGAACCCGGATCAGCTTTGGGAGACCACGCTGGATTCCGAAGCGCGCTCGCTCCTTCAGGTGCGGATCAACCATGCCGATGAGGCGGAGGAAGTGTTCTCCACGCTTATGGGCGACGTGGTCGAGCCGCGCCGCGACTTCATCCAACAGAACGCTCTAAAAGTCGCGAACCTGGACGTCTGATCCGGGGGAAGGCTTAAGCGAGAGCTTCGTACAAGAACCTGCAGCCGCCGATCAGGATGATGGCCTCAATCAGGTACGTGTGGTTCTTGGTTCCCATGCGGTGAACGACCTTGGAAGCGGCCCAGGTGCCGGGCAACGTACCCAGACTCATCAAACATCCCCCTAAAATCAGCTCGGGCGGCAGGGCACCGTGAAGGTAGTAAGCCAATCCACGGCTGAGTGCGTTCACGGTTCCGATAAGCGCATCCGTACCCATGAGAGCCGTGCCCTCAATGCCGGAACTGGCCAGGCCAGCTATCACGAATAGGCCGGATCCCACCGATGTGCCGCTCACGAACCCGAACAAGAGACCGATGCAGATGATCGTAAACAGGCCGGGTGTGAAATTTCGGTACCGCAGATAACGGCGAAGCGGCAACAGCACGATCAGGCTGATCCCGAGTAGCAGTAGCAGCAGTTTCTCGGGTAACTGAACAAAGACTTCGGAACCGACCCAGACGCCAGGCAACGATGATAAGATCAGTTGGATCGCGATCTTCCACTCGATGTATTTGCGGTAAAAATAGACGCGGCTGACGTTCGAGAAGAAGGCGAAAACGGCAACTAGGGGGATCACCGCTTTTGCGCCGATAATCGGTTCGAGTGCGATAACGACGATGAAGCCGCCACCGAATCCGCCGAGGCCGGCGATAAGAGAGGCGATCAGCGATGCGCCAAGGATCGCCGCATAATTGGCGAGGCTGAGATCTAGGAGGAAATTGGATTCCATTTGCGGTCCTGCGACGTCGTCCGCGTTGCTTCAAAAGATTGGATGATTTGGCTCGCAAGCACCCAACGCGGGCCCAGGTGAGGTATTCGCCCATCGTGCGTGCTGACGGGTATTTGTCAAAGTTTTAGGCGAAAGGAAAATGATTTCGACTGCGTGGGCCGTTTGAAAAGTGTCACATGGGTTTGGCGCGTGTTCTTAGCCGGTACACGGTCTTTAATGGTCCGTTCTTGTTGAACCATATCTCGTAGCCGGCTTTCCTGTACGGATACGTTTGATCCGCCGCTCCAAAATTCGTACCCGGCTCCAGATCGGCAAAGAACTCAAACGCGCTTAACAGTCTGCCATTCCGCTCAGGAATAAAGTTCTCCATGGCGTCGAACATGACCCATTTGGCCTGATAGGTTGATGAGAACTCGAGAAACACGTGATTTGCGACTTCTTTGCCAGGCGTAAATGAAACCCGAATAAGCCGTGTCCGAAAACCCAATTCACGCAAGAAGGCGACGGCTGCCTCGGAAACGGTCCCGCATGCGGTCCGGTTATTGGCAAAGTAGTATATGAGGTCTTCTGGATGCCGGTCTTTTTCGTCCTGTGAGGTAAACGAAGAGTCGTTATAGACGGGACGTGACTGGTTCCGAAGCCATACGCCATGAAGAAAATCATTAATCTCGTCGATGTCGGAGTCATTCTCCATTTTCGGCTGAGTTGCGAACTTCTCTTGGAAAGTTGTGATCAGTTTCTTATAGGCCTCAATACCTTCCGGGGTGGTGTCGATCGTCAGACGTTCATCTGCGGGGACGGAGAAATCCGCGGTGCCCCAGCGCCGGTCGTCGAGATCGCGGTCGATAATTAGTTTCTTGTAGGTGGCGTCGCCGGGCTCGACATCGACGACATCAACCTTGAAGACACGATTGACATAGGGTTCGCGAAAAAAAACATACCGAAAGAGATTTTCCGCGTGATGTCCGTAACCGAGGCCTGTAAGCAGGGCTGAGCCGGCTAAAACGGTGACGACGGCAACGACAAGCGTCCCAATGATGATCTTGGTCTGCACGGTGATCCTCCCGGGCACGAGGGACAAATTCAATAATGGTGCCCAAGGTGTAATTATTTTGTTGTCGTTGCAACGGTATCCGTTGGTTTATGCCGTGGTAACGGCTTTGCCTTTGATAACGGCTTTTCGCATAATGCCGATTCCTATCGGAGAGAATCGTTATGTCTGACCAGTTGCCGACAAGTATCGTCGTGCCGTGTTGCAATGAGCGCGGCGCGATCGAGAACACGGTTCACGAATTGTTGGCGCTGCCGATCGATGGCGATTTAGAACTGATCGTTATCGATGACGGCTCGACGGATGGAAGTGGGGAGATTCTGGACCGACTGGCGGCAGAGCTTCCAAAACTTATCCTTGTCCGTTTCGAACGGAATCGAGGGTACGGTGCCGCCCTGAAGGCCGGCGTGCGTAAGGCGCGCGGCACTTACATCGTCATTACCGATGCAGACAGCACATACCCGAACGACAGGATTCCCGAATTACTGCAGAAGGCACAGGACGCCGAGATGGTTGTCGGCGCGCGGACCGGGCCGAACGTCACATATCCGCTTATCCGTAAGGTTCCAAAACTCTTTCTGTCCGCTTACTGCGCGTGGATCGCGGATCAGCCTATCCCGGATATCAATTCCGGGCTCCGGGTGTTTCGCCGTGACGTGGCGGAGAAATTCATTCGCATTCTACCGAACGGTTTCAGCTTCACGACGACGATTACTCTCGCCATGCTAACGAACGAATACCGGGTCATTTATGTCCCCATCGACTATGCCGCCCGCATAGGGACGTCAAAGATCCGACCCATCCGGGATACGATCCGGTTTCTGCAACTGATCTTCCGTACCGGCATCTATTTTGCGCCGTTGCGGGTCTTCGGTCCTCTCATCGTCTTTTTGTTCGCGTGCTTCTGCGCCAGTCTGCTCTTCGACACTTTCGTCAAACAAAACCTGACCGACACAACCATCATCATGGCGATTCTGACTTTCAATACTGCGATGTTCGCGACTCTCGCCGACATGATTGATAAAAGATCGGATCGGTAGGTCTTGCGCATCGCGGTCGTCGGTAGCGGTCCGGCCGCATTTGGCGTTCTCGCCGGCCTCAAATCCCGGTCCGGGGACATCCGATTGTCCTTGTTCGATCCTGGAGAGCTGTTGGATGACCCGGATCCCGGCGCCGATATCCGTACTCTGTACACCGGCTTAAGGCGCCGGTATGGCCTTAAGTTTCCGCCACCGAAAACACACGGTCTGGTGCTGCCCGATAAAGAAGTTGTCGATGATGAGCCGCGTATTTGGCGGGCGGCTCATTTCGGCGGTTTGAGTAATTTCTGGGGCGCCGTTGCCTTACCTTTCAAGGACACGGACTTTGAGCCCTGGCCGATCGATGCCGCAACCATGGCGCCGCACTATCGCGCAATAGCGGACGAGGCCGGCCTCAGTGGCGGACCCGGGCCACTCGCCGATCATTTCGGCGGTCTCTATGTGAACAGACCGGCAATACCACTCTCCGACGGGTTTAAGAGGTTGGCTGAGGCTCTAAACAACTCAGGGAGCCATGTCGCTGGCGTTGCTTCGCTGGCACTGGAGACGCGTCCGGACAATGCCGCCCACTGTATCTCTTGCGGGCGATGCATGACGGGGTGCCCGCAGAAGGCGATCTTCTCGACCGGTGACCGTATCCGGGAGATGATCCGCACTTTCCAAGCGGCGGAAGTGATTCGCACGAAGGTCAGGCAGGTGGACCTTGGATCTCGCATGCTAGATGCAGGGGCCGAGCGCTATGGGCCTTTTGATCATGTGTTCATCGCGGCGGGGACGCTAGGGTCGACGGAGATTGCCATGCGCAGCTTGGGCGCCCGTAGCGGCCCGCTACTCACGGACAATACGGTCGTGACCTTTCCCGTGTTGCGCTTTGGGCGGCCCAAAAGCGATACAGCGGACGCGCATATCGCCATGACGCAACTCATCGCCATGCAGAATGTGCCCTTTCAGCCGAGCACAACGAAGATACAGCTGTACGCCTCGTTCGATCATCTGTGGCGTTCATTTTTACCGTCGCAGGTCTGGCCGGTCAGTGAACCCCTCCTGAGGCATCTGCGCGACCGTTTAATCTGGGCACGGCTCTATCTGGAGGGCGAGAAGTCGGATGCGTATGCCATCGAGATTTTAGAAGACGGTGTCCGGCTCCAACAGGTTCGCCAAGCCGATACGTCACACGTCTCTCGGATAATCGACGCCTTCTCGAGCGCGATTGCACCGGCCAAGTCCCGCGTTCTGCCCGGTATCCGCATCCGCCATAAGACAAGCTCACACTACACGGGCACGATCCCGTATGGCGGCAGATTGCCGGGCACAGAGGATGGTGATGTCCTCGGACGGACCGGCGAAATCGCCGCCGGCGTCCATCTGTGTGACGGCGCGGTATTCCCTTCGGCGCCGTCCAATTCGCCGACTTTTACCATTATGGCTAATGCCCGCCGAACAGCCAGCGAGGTTTTGGATGCCTGAGCAAACCCGCGTGGTGGTGACGGGTGCGCATAGTCGCATCGGCCAAGCCGTCGTTCAGCGTCTCTGTTCCGCACCGGATGTAGCTGTTACGTGCGTCGTTACGCCATGGAGTAGGCCGCACGGGATGTTCCCCGGCGTAGCCGAAGTCATAGCCGCCGATCTCACTCAGGCTTTCCCGGAGACACTTCGGCGATCTCTTGCCGAAGCGGACGTGGTTGTTCATTTGGCTTGGTTGCGCGACACCACGCCGGAGCACGCGATCGCATTGAATAAGGAGATTGTTTCCGGGCTGACTTCGGAGATGGCATCACCGGAACGTTTGATTGTTCTTTCCAGTGTTGGAGCATCGCCGGGGGCGAAAAGCGCCTATGGGCAAGCCAAGTGGGCGGTTGCACAGCAGGTTGAGGTCAGCGGTGGGACGGTGTTGGTCTGCGGCCTGGTCATGTCAGAACCGTCTTTCGGCCCATACGCGTTGCTGGCCCATACAGTCACGCGATTGCCGGTGCGTCCTAGGTTTTGTTGGGACAAGGTTCCAGTCTATCTGAACCCACTGGATGACGTGTGCGGCGCGGTTTTAGCTTGTGCACTTCAACCACTGGCCGGCGGAAGCTATCGTACTTATCCGCTACCTGCGACGGATTTAAATGACGTATTAGACGGTTTAGAGGCTAAGGGGCGAACTTGGCGCCCGGTATTGCCCGTGCCGACGAGAGCACTTCTCGTGTTTGTCCGTCTGCTATCGCAGATGCGGATCGGTCCCACTGCGCTATACGACAAAGTGCTGACTTTCTTGTACAAGGACAACCGGGCATATCTGGATACGCTGCAGCCGATGGACTCAATGAAGCGCATAAATAAATGACGGGCTTGGCACTTCTATTCTTCCTAGGATTCGGCTTGCAGGCATTCCTGCCAACCAAGCCGTTCCGTGACATTGCGAACGCAGGAATCGGGATCAGATACTTCTGCGCTATGATGTGTATTCCATTGCTGCTTTATGCCGGGAACGTCCTGTTGAGGATGCCGCTGCATGTTGCAGCTTGGGGAGTGGTTGCGTTGGCCGCAATCGGTTGGGGAGTCGTGCTCATGCGGGTGCGCGCCGGGGCTGCGGACCGATCAATAGCGCTTCAACCGCTCTTCATTCTAAACATCCTGTGCCTTGCGGCTGCCGCTTCACAGATTCCCAATCTTACCTATCTCGTCGTTCTTTCCGATGAATTCACGAACTGGGTGGGCTGGGCACGGCAGATGGTCGTGCTGGATACGACCGTCGCGTCGGAGATGCAGTACATCAAAACGTATATTCCGGGGTGGGCGTATTTCCTGGCGTTTCCAGGGCTGCTCGCCGGTCGGTTCGATGCCGATCAGATGATTGGTATTCCTGTCGCCGTGCATATCGGGTTTCTGGCGATGTTTGTGGATTTGGTGATGCAAAATCTAAAAGGCAAGCTAGAGGTGCCGAACCGTTTTGCCGCTGCCTTCGTCTGGCTGATCCTCCTTTGCTTCCTGCTGCTAGAAATCTCCTGGAAGCTGGTGCCGACGGACGTCTTGAGCGAGCGCCCGCAGTTTTATACCAGTGCGGCAATCATTCTATTGGGATGGGTTTCCATCGTGACACCTTCCTTCCGGCAGTTCGGTGCCGTGTTGATCGGCGTCCTTCTCGCCGCGGCATTCGCCGTCAAGACCGCCGGCATTGTTCTTCCTCCGGTCGTTCTCGGCTTCGCTGTAATCATGGGCTTCAGGGATTATCAGTCGTACGCGAACGCCCGTCGGGTCGTGTTTATTCTTTTATCGACTCTCGCTCCGTTTGCGGTTGTCTATTTCAGCTGGGGAGCCCTGGGCCCGGAGGGCATCTGTAAGAACAATCCGTCGCTTGGGACGGTCGTCGGTTCGATCTTCAGTGCGGAGGGAGGCGTGGCCCAGGATCTGTTTATCAGGTTTGCCGAGGCCGTTGGCGGATATGCCGTTTCATATAAATTGCCCGTGACGATCCTTGCCGCGGTAGGTTTTGGCGCCGCACTCGTTCGGTGCTGGCGTGATGCCCGCTGGGTGGTTTTGGCGGTTCTGGGATATGCCTTGCTATACACCGGCGCGTTGTACTGGGTGTATCTCGAATGCTTCTCGGGATACCCGCTTGAGATTCTGTCGTCGCATCCCAGGTATTTTCGGGTTGTCATCAGAACGTTTCATATCGTCGGTTTCTTTTTCGCGGCGACAATCGCGTTGGAAATGGCGCTCCCCCACATTCGCCGTTTCGCACCATCTCGTCACATCGCTCTCGTCACCGGTTGTTTGGTCGCCGCAGGCGTTGTGTGGCAAGGCATGTTGGCCACAACGAGCTTCAAAGAAATGGGCGCTCGGTCGGAGATTGCTAACCAAGCGTGGATTGCCAAAATCCGGCGCATCAACGCAAACAGTGCGGTCGTCAGGCAAATAGCGGATAATCACCCGAAAGATGAACAAGTGCGAATCCTCGTCCTGTCACAAGGAGATGTCGGTGATCATCGACTGGCAGCGGAATCGGGATTGCTGCCGACGGTGCGCGGGGACACGTTTAAGCGCTATGTTTTTGAATCCCCTTTCAACTTCGGTGAAGCGCGAAATGATACTTGGACCAAGCCGATGTCCAAAGAAAGTTTCCGCAATCTTCTGTTCGACCAAGATGTCATCTGGCCCACAATCGTCGACGATTGGGCGAAGGAGGCCATGGTACCTTTCATCTTCGATCCGGTATGTGCAGATAATATTGAGGACTATATTTTGCGGGTCGATAAGGAACGGCGCTCATTTGTTTGTTTCAAGAAAATCTAGACACGCGGTGCAATGCGGCCTGTCTCGCATCCGGTTTGGCCGCAATCCTCCGGCGTATCGCAGCCATTCAACCGTTTGCTGATATCCGAGATGCTTTCATGACGACCCTCTCCAGAATGGACAATAGGTCGTTGACCGGACCCCATTGAATTGGTCCACGGTGTATTTTAGTTTTCGCGCAAATGCATTTTATGGTTGTTTTGTTTGAAATCCACCTCCGATAATCTTCAATTATCGGAGGTTAGGCTTACTTTCCCTAGCGACTCGTACGAATTTTTAGGAAGTGAGTATTGGGAAGAGTGGCTTTCGCTCGGATTTCTCACAAAGCTGAAGGGTTTTCTTAGGATTTATCAGGTAGTTACGTTCTCCAAATAGAGGCACTCTAGACTTAAGATGCTTCGCTAGCTAACGTAGTCGGCACAGGGAGAAAGGAGCGGTAATGTCAGGATATCGAGCAGTGACGAATTCGGCAGTATTAGCCGAGGATAGGCTGTCAATTCTGAGGAGAGTTGCACGAAAACATGTTAGCTCATCGGGGCAATCTGCTGTGACTGCTACGAAGAAGCCCGCCGCGAAGAAAACAGTTGCGAAAGCTGGAAAGTCGGTGAAGAAGAAAGCACCAGCTAAGGCTTGAGCACGCCTTTATACACTCCCTCTGATTGGAAACGCGTATCTGAGGAGTTGGCCTCCGAGCCGTGGAGGAGTGAAGTTCGACGAGATTATGCTCGCGTTATTCATTGCCCAGCGTTTCGTCGTCTCCAAGGAAAAACTCAGTTATTCCCCGGACATGAGTCTGACTTTTTTAGAAATCGCCTTACCCATTCTCTAGAAGTCGCCCAGATCGCCGAGTCGATTGCAATGCGGCTTAACGAGAAAAACGATTTCTTTAAGGACAACCCAATTGATGCCCGCTTATGTGCAACAGCTGGGCTTGTGCACGATCTTGGGCACCCTCCTTTCGGTCATAATGGAGAGCACGCGCTTGACCGTAAAATGATTGAGCACGGGGGCTTCGAAGGCAATGCTCAAACACTCCGTATTCTTACGCGTTTAGAGAAAAAGGGTTTTCCTGTAGGAATGGAAAAGAAAGTGATGAAACACCTTAACTCTCTGGGTAAGGATAGAGTTGGTCTCAATCTGACGTACCGAACTTTAGCAGCGTGTCTGAAATATGATCGAACCATTCCTCACAGACGCGATAGCACAGAGCTCCTAGTGAAGGGGTATTACGCGCAAGAGCAAGATCGTGTTGAACAAATTAAGGACGCGGTAGATCCAGATTGGCGTGATCTTGATCAAGATTTTAAGACTGTTGAGTGTTCAATAATGGATCTCGCAGATGATATCGCCTATTCGACCTACGATCTTGAAGACTCATTGAAAGCGGGGTTTCTGACGCCAGCTCAGATTTTGGCGTCTGATGAAGACTTGCTTAAGCAGGTTGCAAATAAAGTCGGCAAAAGTGTGGGAAAACCAATTACACCAGATGATATTCTGTCTGTATTCTTTGAGATGTTTTCTGGCTTGGCCCCGGAGAGAGCCGGTAAAGCAGGGCGTCTTGCAGATGCTATCGAAACATATCAGCGCTCACTTGAGATTTCACAATCCGGCTATCTTAGAACGGACTTAACTTCGCAGTTGGTCGGCGAGTTCATAAATAGTGTGGATGTAAAAGTAAATACAGACCATCCGGCTCTAAGCCGGGCATATTTGAAGCCAAAAGCAAAATTAAAGGTTGAGACCCTTAAAAACTATACCTTTGAAGCAACCATATTTTCGTCTCGGCTAAAGGTGGCGGAGTTTAGGGGTGGTAGCGTCGTTGATGGAATTTTTGATGCTCTCGCGCATGAAAAAGGGTTTCTCTTGATGCCAGATGATGTTCGGGAGTTGTATGAAGCCCACGAGGATAACGCCTCCGAACGTAGTAGAATTATCTGTGACTTCATCGCAGGGATGACAGATCGTTATGCTCTAGAGTTCTATGGACGACTCCATTCAGACTCTCCGCAAACGATTTTCAAACCCATTTAAGGGGTGGATTTCTACTCTTCCGTCATGTCGTGCTTTAGGTGTTGCCGTTTCAGGCGGTTTCTTAGTGTGTAAATCGCTTGGCGACGGTACATCGCCAGCGACGGTGAGCTAGGGTTGAAGCGGGTTTAGATCGCAAGCAAGCATGGTTAGCACAACGGTCAGCTGCTACATGCAACTTGCCTGCCGATGGGCGTACCCCGACTTCTAAATCCTACCCTACTGATGAGACGCTGATATTAGCTGTAAGACTATACGCGCGGCTACCATATGATTGCCACGCCAAATAGGCGACATGCTCGCTCACCTGATGCTTCCGTATTGCTTCCGGAGAACAAAGCGGGATCGGCGGTATAGGGGTTAAGCTATTGAAAAGATGGCGCACCCGACAGGATTCGAACCTGTGACCTCTGCCTTCGGAGGGCAGCGCTCTATCCAGCTGAGCTACGGGTGCAACGCGTCGGGAAACTAAGCTTTGCAAGGGTTTGAGGCAAGGCTTTCTTCCCCCGCGCAGAGCCAAAATTACCCTGTTGCCATGTTGTTGCCACGCTGTGCGACTTGTTCTCCTCCTTTCATAGCAGAAACAGGCAGCTCGAACACTGCTTGTCGGATGCTGTCCTTTTGCGGGATGACGTAGTACCGATCCGTAACCTCTGAGTTCGGGGAGTGACCCAATAGTGATTTCAGAACCGGCATAGGCAGTTTTCTCTCAACCGCTTGGTGGGTCGCATACGCCTTTCTGAGCATATGCGGCGTCACGTTGAACGGATTTCCATCGCGTTTGATACCAGCCTTTCTGACCGCAGTCTTAAACGCTTTTCGGATATTGCTGATCGGCTTGTTTTTAACCTTCCCCCGAAATACGTAGTCACCATCCTTGCGTTGATTTACGAGGATTTCGAGCAGCTTTCGGGAAACAGGTACGCTACGCACCGACGCCTTCGTTTTTGGCGTCCAACCGCCGTTTGGTTCGAAACGGACCGTTCGCTGGGCGATATCGACGCAATCCCATTTCAGGTTGAAGGCTTCCCCCGAACGACATCCAGTTACGGCCATAAATGTGACGAGTGGCTGCAACCTCTGCGGAAGGTGTTCGACGATTCGAAATACTTCCTCCATCTGTGGGATGTGACGGTTTTTGATGTCCTCCGGTTCCGGTTCAATTTCAGGAACGATATCGATGTATTTCTTTTTTCGTGCCCAGTTTAGGACTTGCTTCACCTTCTTTAGGTCACTGTTCACCGTTTGGGGGCTTCTACCTGCATCAAGACGGTGCTTCTGGAATTGCAGCAACGTACGGTCTGTGATTTCCGTGAGAAGATCGTTGCCTAGAAAACGAAGTGCCTGATTTAGGCGAAAGGCATCGGTCTTCAACGAAACCGCACGTTTCCTTCTGGCTCCGACACGGTCTTTTTGCAATTCCTTCCACTCCTCGACTGCTTGCCGAAAGGTAATGCGTTCCTTTGGCGTCGGTTCCGGTTTCGAGAGCTGGCCGCGATTGTATCGACCTAGCAATTTCTTTGCGTATTGCTCTGCGGTTCTTCGGTTCTCGAAGAATTTACGGGTTCGCTTTCCGGCGATGGTCTTCGGTATCGTAACGAGCCATCGACCGGAGAGTTTACCGCTACGTTTATGCGGACTGACCAGAAACGGCCCGAAATGGGTTCCCTGTGTCATGGTGTTCTCCTTCATGATGAACACCCCCGCACACTATCCGCCAACAAATCTATCTGCTGCTTTCTTTGGGACAAACCCTTATCGGCATCACCTTGTTCATTCATTTTTGTACGTATGTAACGAACTACATCATCGATCAGATAAAGATTTCGTCGCCCCGGCCCTGTCGAATATGGAAGTTCTGTAAAAGAGATGCGTCGCACTGTATCGACGTTGACGAAAAGAAGTCGTGCAACGCCTTCGACACTCAGTACCGAACCGGTGATGCGATCCAAGTCTCTGGGTTTGCAATGCGGCTTGCCTGACTTTGGTTCGTTCGCATAATGCTCACGCAGCTTGGCCATGTGGGCAATTTGGTTTTCTCGTCCGATGATGCGGCGAGGCTTCTTTGAAGTTGTCGTTTCACATAAAGGCATAGGTGCCTCCTTTTATACATGGCGTTCCGTGATCCCGGACAATCCGAGAAACACGGGTGACGCCGTGGAGGCTCCTGATTATTCACATGTCGCGTTGGTTAGATATCCGACGAAGTTTGAACGAATAAAGTTGTGATGATTTTTTTTATGAACGCTTCGCCAATTGGAAAGGCATCATCCGTATGTTCTTTAATGTATCGGTTGCACCTTCCATGGAGATTTTTGTAGACGTTATCCTCCATGCCTTCCCAGTGGTCATTGGCGCTTTTGAGATTGAATATCTCAGCGATGCAATTAGCAATTGGGGCGATCAATCTACGAGTGACGTGCTCTTCACCATATAGCGCCATGAAACCGACAGTGAGGCGATTTTCCATCTCATCACGCTTTAACTCGCTCAGTTCACTCGCTCGTTCTTTGGCCGCTTCATGGGCTTCACTGGTCTTGTTTTTGCCTGGGTTATTGAATTCTAAGCGTTCTTGCACCATGCGCATTTCGGAGCGCGTGTCTATGTACCAAACCCGACAAGCTAAGAGACCGATCAGATAGGCTAGTGCAATTGCATCAACATCTTCGGTATCCCGCACCGCGTTTAGAGCGTCATCAAGCGTAGCTAAGACGTGCTCGCCGTCTCTGTACTCTTTGTACAATGCGACCGCCTGCTCAATCACTTCTTGCTCCACTGACACCTAACGATACTCACTTCTGTTTGACTGGAAATTATCGTACCGAGATTTGAGCCGAGGCCAAGCTTGCAAACGTTTGCAACGCCAAAAGTTCTATTGATACCTGGGCTCGTTTTAGCTGGTGCCAGATTGGCGAAGCACGACTTTCCTGACTGTACTCGCATACCATTCCCCGCCACGAGCGGTTGAAATGCCCCTTCGGTTAAGGGCATCGGCGACCGCTTGGTAGGATGTCGCTCCAGTCGATTGAATTTCTCGGATGATTGGAAGCACATTCGCTGCGAACTGATCGGCGCGACGCAGTCGTTCTTTGAGACCTTTCGCTTGTGCCTCCGCTAGATTGGTACGGTTGCCAAGCTTTAGGCCTGCCGACTTCTTCGCTTGCAGGGCGTCTCTGGTACGCTGAGAAATAAGGTTCCGTTCTTTCTCCGCTAAGGCTGCATAAATGTGGAGCATGAACGGATCAACATCGGCCCCTAATTCAGCGATGACGAAAGGTACGTTTTTCGCAACTAAGCCTGAGATGAAATGCACGTCTCTCGATAGGCGATCTAATTTCGCAACGAGTACGGCACATTTTTGCTTTCTCGCCTCTGAGAGCGCCGCAGCAAGGCGTGGACGTCTTTCGAGAGCATCGGCTCCCTTGCCGGTCTCGACTTCAGAATGCTCTTGTACGATCTCGTATCCGTTCTGTAGAGCGAATTGCTGACAGATGGTCCGCTGGCTTTCGAGGCCAAGGCCGCTTTTGCCCTGACGGTCAGTGGATACGCGGGTGTAGAGAATGATCGGTTGCATGGCTCATACCTTGATTAAACGTGGGTTTAGTTCGTCTATATCCGAACCTGCCAACCACGAATTCTGGCCTGCAATTCATATCGATCTATAATGCCCTGCTAAGTTAACAGGGCTGCGGAGGTGAGTTCTGCATGGAGAACATCGCTCATTACCGCTTCGCAACAGAGGCAAAATGCCCCGTGAATGAAGGGGGTTTCTCATAGAGTTACTGTTACATGTAGGGGTACGTTTACTGCTTTTGGTTTTGCTGCAATTGCTGCTTCACAAGAAGCGTGCTCCCCATTCGGAGTGAGTGCCGTAGCCGTCGGAGTTTTTCAAAATGTACTCCCTTCCATCGCGCAGAACTGTCGCGCATGATGTGAAGACCTCATTCACGATATCATCGAAATGAATTCGCATTTTGCATATATCGAATTGAGGATATTCAGCTCTAATGACTTCAAGGAAGTCGTACTTCACTCTTTCCGGGGGGAGGCGTCCTAGATTGGAAACGCAGCGTTCCGATTTAAGCAAAAAATCGGCGTTCCCATCTCGCCCATAGATCGTTTGTGTGAATTCTTTCGCATCGGAATACCCGAAACAGAAGAAACCGAAGCGGTCAAAAGTGTATTTAGGAGAAGCAGCAATAGCAGGTATGCACGCGACGGCGAACACCCAAACTACTGCGATTGTAATGAGAGCGTGTGTGCTTCGGCAGGAAAGCGCAGGCTGAGCTTTCTTTTCCATTTGATCCCTCCCCTTGGCGTCTAAACCAGAGCCTCCAGCGCGCCCGCTGGAAGTTGGTCTCACTTGATCCTGGTGATCGGGGAGTTGATAAACCGGCACTAGGTCGGCCCCTGTGACCTTTAGGCAAGGAGCCCTGGACATACGTCACAGGCTCCCCGACCGCAGAGGTCAAGGGTGGTTTTTGCGGTTCCACCGAACCGCTAGTGCCGGGGTTATCAAGCCCCAGAACGGTGCGTTTCCGTTCTAGGGACAGACTAATCAACGCAGATACAATCGGAAAGAGAGAACGTCTTCTCGCTATCACAGATTTGAATGTGTGATAGCGAAGTTGGGAAAACCGCTATGATTTTTGGAACAATTCAGAGAGGGAGGGGGGCTAGGACTTTTTCTCGGTTTTTAGAGAAATCTGCGATAGTGAGTAGGTTTTTGTGGCCAATGCCATCTGTGATTAGATGTATCCCATTTTTCGGTTTCATAGCAGATTGGGTTAAGTGACTCTGCCGACTCATAAAATCTGTTATCCGTTATATCTGCTTTTGTAGTTAGGATCGTGACTCGCCCCCGTGATCTCATATGGCGGGCCTACCCCGAAATCTGTGATAGATTGATGTTTGCAAACTTTTGCAAAATGGACGGCTATTTTGATAGGTGGCGACATTGTTGAAAGAAGCAAAAAAGATTGAGAAAAGGACAGAAGATCGTCGCGTTGCCGAAGCTACCAGATATTTCTTTGAGAGCATTGAAAAGAGACCACCTAAAGCTCGCTCTTTTCCTTTTTTGATGTTCTTTTTTCGAGAAACAGTTTTAAAAGGCCGATCTCAAACAGACGTCATCTCGATCAATGAGATCGCAACCATCCATAAGGTCGCGACAACGACAGTGGATAACATCCTTAAAGAGCTAAGGACTGACGGTTGGATCACATCATCAAAGATCGGGCATGATGGTATGGTTTACTCACTGCACACCCCCGAACAGATGAAACCTTTGTATGATCGAACCGCGCAGATCGACAGAAGTCCCTCTGCAAAGATTAGAAGAAAAATTAATTTAAAACCCAATTATTTGGGTGAGTAAACAAGCGCCGCACATATATACGTGAAAAATGACCCCCTGAGCACATGAGGGAGGAGAGGATATAGAGGGGTGTCGAGCAAGACACCCACTTACCTATAATCCCATGGGCCCGTAGGGAACATGGGATTATAGGTTCGCCCTTTTCTTTGGGCTCTCAGCAGCAAGGGATCATGGGAAATAGAATTTGATAAGTACTCAAAAAGCGAAGGCGCTATGAGTACCAATTGGATTTATTCATATGACACTATGCGGCAGCATGGTAAGTGGGTTTGTGGTTCGTCTGCCATGTTTCTTTTAATTACTCCGTATGGCCCACCCCCGAGTTCATAGTGGATTGCAAGCATATGCAATGCGCAGAGATGCCAGATTAACGCAGTACTTAGGGCCTCACTGGTGAGACATAGTATGTATCACGGGCGAGACAATAGGGGCCTCATCGGTGAGACACTTAAGATAGGTAATAATAAGATGGCTAGAATAAAGGGCGGGAAGCGAGTTCCCACCGGGTTCTTGTCCGAGCCCATCCGAACACACGTTATATCGCTTTCTCCACCCTCAAGTTTGAAGACGAAAACGCACTGAGAATGATCAAGTCGCACTCTTGCTAGGGTTTGATGCCTGAAATCGAAAGTTGCGCGTTTTTGGGTGCATTTGCCCAAACATACCGCCTCTCGTGGTTAAGAGTAGGAAGATCATTCCGAAGTAACGCTAACCCTTCTTGCATTTTTCGTTCTTCCACACCCCCGGTTTCAAGATCGGCCATGTGGCGTAACTCGCTTCCCATCTCCCATCTAAATCTGTTATCGACCATGCCGCTCTCGATGCGGAATAGCATACTTCCTAAAACCCGGAAGCGTTCGTCTCGGGGGATATGTTGCGTGATCCATCGCGACGTATTGCAATCCGACCGGAGAAACCGAGACAATGCCTGCGTGCCTTCGCGCACATGCACATCGAACGCCCAACATGGCACATCACCAATCATCTCCTCCTTCGGCCAATTATCCTTTTGGATGTCGTTCGGGCCCGCCCCCAACTTTGGCCAAAGAAGCGATACAAACGGACACAGAATGGAATTCGATTTGCGCAGCCCTTCCTGCGCCACTTCAACAGCGGTTGCGGGAACACCCGAGTGAATGAGGTATTCCCACATGGTCTTTATATCGCCTTTGCATTCAGGCAGAACGGGTGAACGGCATCTTCTGGTCCCGGTGGCGTACCAAACCGCTAGTGCCTGGGTGAGGAACTTGCCGTTCTGCGTATTGCCATTTAGCAAGTCCAACGGCGATTTGTCGGCAAACACCGAGTGCGAATGCTTCAACGACGAGTGCCACTGACATACAACGGCGAGATCGTCTGCGGCACGACACTTAACCGTTCGGGACATTCGCTCTACAAGGTAACTTGCAACAGGCCATTCGCCCCCGAGGTCGGCACGCCAGCGTTTGCCTTTGAGCGCAGCCGTTACGATGGCTACAGTCTCGACATTCGCAACCCCAATATCCTCAAAGGCCGTCACGCTAATGCGTCGCCAGAACCGATCCGGCGAAGTGCGGAGCAGCGACGCACTCGCACGAAGCGCCAAGTCTTCGCGCCCCCTGCGGATGGCTTTCTGCATCAAGCTCATCGCAAGCCAAGGATGGATGTTCATAGGTGCGAAGTTGGGGACTTCACGCCCCCGATCTAGAACCGCGTCGGCAAGCTGACTGCGGGCCTGTTCGAGAGTTGGAAAATAGTTAGCCATGCCTTCCTCCTTGATGATCAAATCAGGGGGAAGACGAAAACCTTGTGTCCCTACATTCAGGGTAATCTGGTGACGGCATCAAGCCAAACTGCAAAACCGAGAGGAAAGCGCATTTAGTTTATTGAAATCCGAAAAACAAACATTTCTATATTAGAATAGATTGGTGAAATTGATCGCGAATAGAGAATAAGTAGTTTTCTGGGACGATATAAACAGTAGTAGCGTGAATGATGATGGGAGAAAATGGTGATGAGAGAAATTGATCCGAGATTAGTGATTGAGACCCCCGCAATGCTGCGCCTTGGACTTAGCAATGGGATGATAGCGTTCGGGATTTCCTATGTTCACCAAATTCTTGATGGACTGGACGCCACGCTAATTGGTAACGGTGAAACTCGGTTGGCTGAACTGTTAGAACTAGCCAATCTATCAGCAGTTATAGGGAATGTTTTGCGAGGTGGAGTTTCGAAATCATCTAATGGTCGATTTGTTGCGAATGGGCCGCATAAATACCCGGATTTGCTGTCCACGCAACGGGAATACGATGACCTTGAAATCAAAGTTGCCTTAGAGACGAACAAGCCGAAAGGCCACCTCGCGAAACCGGGCCCTCATCTCATTTGCCGTTACGTGCTTGGCCATGCTGACGGAACTTTTAGACCGGGAAAGGATCATCGTGGAGACGTCGCGTGGATATGGGAAATACGCGCAGGCGTGCTCGAAGAGCACCACTTTAACATTAGTAATACGGCGGGAGACTCAGGAAAGACGGCTGTAATAAATGCGGAGGGATTTGAGCACCTCCAAGTAGCATATTGTAACTTGGATCTCTGCCCTTACAGCGAGCGAAGCCCAACTTATCGAGATTACAAGGCTCTACTTGTCGCCGCAGGTATTAAGCAGCCGTAGATTTCTGATCCGATGCGGCTTTGTTCGTTCCCATCGCCTCTGCAAGTGCAAGCGCTAGTGCTCGCCCAAATAGTGGCGGTACGGCATTTCCAATCTGTTTAACTATCTGGGCCCGTTTGCCAGCAAAGACAAAGTTGTCTGGAAAGCTCTGTAACCGAGCACCCTCGCGGGGCGTCAGCGCCCTATGTTGGATGGGATGAATGCACTTGTTTGATGACGGATGAACGAAATTGACTGTTAGTGTAACGCTTGGTTCGGCCGCATCGAGGCGGCTATAACATGAGCTAAACCCACTCGTAGTCATCCCATCAGGTAAAGCGTTTCGATTGGAGCCTGACTTTTTAATAATGCCTAACATCTTTTCAGAATGCCCTGTCGCGATATGAAGTGTTAGCTCATTTTCATTTCCGCGCATCAGGCCTTCATAGGGCGTCGGGTTCACATCATCCAAATAATAGTTTGCCCCCTCTCCCGCTTGAACCTCGGGAAGATCATGAATAGCCTCCATTACGCTTAGCGCGGGAGCTAGAGAAGGATTAAATAGTGGATCAGCATGAAGCCTTTTTGCTTTCTTTCCGGCCATACTTCGA
Organism: Rhodospirillales bacterium; assembly: GCA_965216765.1. Taxonomy (GTDB): domain Bacteria; phylum Pseudomonadota; class Alphaproteobacteria; order Rhodospirillales; family Casp-alpha2; genus UBA4479. The sequence continues at coordinate 2,185,620 of OZ244199.1, read as the reverse complement.
TAATTCGAAAAATGCGTAGGTGTTGGCCATTCAAACCGCTCGTGGTCTCGGCTGCCTACGATAATTAATCGCTCCCGGTTTTGGGGGAGCCCGAGAAGTGCTGCATTGATAACCCGCCAATCCACTGCGTAACCCAACGCGTCAAAGCTCTCAAGTAAGCTATGGAATGAGGCTCCTTTGGCGTGAGACAACATGCCGACCACGTTCTCGAAGATAAACCATCTCGGTCTAATTTCATGGACGGCCAACACATACTCTTCTGGCAGAGAGTTCCTAGGGTCTCCCTCTGTAAGATTTCGAAAAGGTCGAATTGAAGAATACCCCTGACACGGGGGGCCTCCGACAATAACTTCTGGTTCCTTGGCAATTTTCTTTAGGTTTTCTTTGTCGAATTCTCGGATATCTCCAACGATGCATGCAGCAAATGGATGATTGTTCCGAAAAGTCTCAATACGATCCCCTAGTAAATCTATGCCGCCTGTTACTGCGAAATAACCAGACTGCTCCATGCCATATGAAAAACCACCGCAGCCACAGAACAAATCTAAAACGCGAATACGATTATCTGGCGACTGTAATCGTGGAGGAAATATATGGCGGTCTGTGGCGGCTACCGTCGTGTAGCCTTCTCCCGGAGTGACCGTCGAGTTATAATTTCTCTGCGCTCGCTTCAGTTCGTCTTCAGGAACTTTCAGCTTTTCGCTAAGTATTTTAAACGCGCTGTCATCAGGAACAGCTAGGCCCCGCTCCCATTTGCTCAAATCATGAACATTAATGTTCGCATCCAATGCAAAGTCGCGTTGGTTAATTCCTAGAGCTGTCCGAAGTGATCTTATATCCATAAATGTGGCGTCAATTTTGTTAGAGGGTGCGAAATCTTGACTAATCCAAATAACATATGTGACGTCTACCCTACTAGTCTTGAAAACTTCTCCTTCGCAGATTTATCCGGTTTATAGCTATTCCGAAGCTAGAATTTTAGTAGGTTCGTTGCCACCTGTTGCCATTTCGAAGCCCAATTGAGCCCCAATCGAAAACCATACGTCGCGTAAGTGGATAGTGCGCGAGAGCGTAAGTTATTGAATTTAAGTTGATTGTCGGATGAGAGTTTTTGGCCCCACGCATTCGGAGGGCAGCGCTCTATCCAGCTGAGCTACGGGTGCCGGGCCCAATAAGGACGCGCGGACCATACTCTTTCCGCACCCTGCCCTGCAAGCGCCGATAGCTTCTGGATTAGTGCTCCTTATCAGACATTGTGGCGGTTCGTGGCCGCCACTATCGGATGACAGGCCGGCATGCGGACACGCGAGGTGCCGATGATGCGAAACCCGTGTATGATTCGGGTGATGTAGCTCACTGACTGGTTGAGTGTTATCGCGTATCCATGATCGCGGTTCCAGCTAATCAAAGCGATCCCAACAGGTTGCGAAGTTCAAAGATGGCCGAAACACATTCTGATCGCCCCGTAAACGAGGACGGCACCACCAACTGGCAGGTGGTCTTCGACGACCTCGACAAAGGAATTTTGGCCGCCGTTCAGGCGGTTTCGTCCGTGGCCCAGTTGCAGGCGCTGATGGAGACCATCGCGAAGCTTCTCTACAAGCGCCGGCACGATGCCGATACCCGCCAGGCGTTCTTGGATGAAATCAATGCGATCATCCGCGACCGCGAAGGCGACTTGGAAAATAGCCGCGCGGACATCCTGGCGCGTTTGTGTGACGAGCGCGATGAGCGCATCCGCAAGGCGGCGCAGTACGCGCAGAACAAGGCGATCAGCCAAAGCCTGGAACGCCGCCGCCGCGGCACGTCGCCCGGCCTTTTGGAAAGGCCGACGACGAAAATTCTCGCAGCCATGCTTATTCTTGTGCTCGTCGCCGGCGGTGCTTTCACCATTCTCGACATGGAGGACGGTCCCGACGTCTTCGCCGAGAAGGCCCCGCAGAAGGCCGAGCCTAATCCGGCGCCAGCCCCGGTCGCGAAAGAACCCGCCCGTACCAAGCCATCGGATACGCCGCCGCCTCCGGTCATTAAGATGTTGGCTATGAAGCCGATGCCGATGACTGTCGTTATCTCCGGGAAAGAACGTTACCAGGCGTACATCCCGCTTATCGAATTTGAGGAAGGCGCGGATATTTCTGCCCTTTGCGCGCTGTCGCCGTGGATTATCGAGGCGGTGACGCTTCAAGTCCATTCGCTCAAGGCGTCGGGGCGCGAGGCGACGCCCGCCACCATGCAAAGCGTTGCGAATGCCGTGCGCCGGGACGTCAACAAAAGGGCGAAGCCCGAGCTGCCGCCCCTGCAACTGTTGAATACGAAATCCCTGCCGCGCCCTGTCGTGTCCGCGTCCTATGCCGGCTGCGCCCAGGTTGAGATTGAGCAAAAACCTTAAACGGGTTCGCACACGAACGCGTGATGAACGAATATCCAAAAATATGTTAGAATCCTTGAGCGCCGGTTCCAGGCGTCAAAGACCATCGACGGCCAATCAAGGAGGCAACAATGGACCATAACGCCATCGATAAACGTGTCTACGACCTATACGACGAATACTGTCATGGAACGATGAATCGCCGGGAATTCTTGGCGCGTGCAGCGGCGCTGACCGTTGTCGGGGGCTCTGCGCTGGCAATGGCACAGGCCTTGCTGCCGAAATACGCCGAAGCGCAAATGATCTCTTTCACGGACGACAGGATCAAAGCGCGTTATGTCGAGTACGACTCGCCGGGCGGGACGTCCGGCAAGATGCGCGGCTACATGGTTCAACCGTCGGGAAACGGTCCGTTTCCCGCCGTTCTGGTTGTTCACGAAAACCGGGGCCTGAACCCGCACATCGAAGACGTCGCGCGCCGCGCTGCGGTCGAAGGCTTTGTCGCTTTGGCGCCGGACGGTCTCTCGCCGATCGGCGGTTATCCCGGCAACGATGATGACGGCAAGGAAATGCAGCGCAGTCTGGATGGAATGAAGCTCTTCACCGACCTGTTGAACGGTGCGAAGTTCCTCAAAGGGCATGAGCTATCGAACGGCAAACTGGGAGTTACCGGGTTCTGCTATGGCGGATGGGTGACGAACCAGATCGCGGTCGAGATGGGTGCCGATCTCAGCGCGGGTGTGCCGTTTTACGGTCGCGCGCCGAAGACCGAGGAAGTAAGCAACATCAAAGCCAAGATGATGCTTCAATATGCTTCGGATGATAAGCGGGTGAATGCAACGATGCCCGATTATGAGGCCGCGTTGCGAGCAGCCGGCGTAAACCACCAGACTTTCGTCTATACCGATACGAAGCACGGCTTTCACAACAACTCGACACCGCGCTACAACGAACAAGCGGCCAAACTCGCCTGGGAGCGGACGGTCGCGTTCTTCAAAGAAAACCTCGCTTAGTTTCGCGAACAGTCGCCCGGGCGAGGATCGTCTCCTCGCCCGGTGATGACGATCAGTTCAAGCCGATCTTGCCACCCCTCGCGACGACGACCACTTGAGTGTCTTCGGCCGCGACGGAATCGGCTTCGTCGTTTTTGCCAAGGGAGACGATGCAAGCCGTGCAGACACCGGAAACGGATTGACCCGGCGCCAAGGTGATGACGGTGTCGACCGTGTCGGTGCTGGATTGGTCTTTCCAGACGCTGATCAGGATTTCATGGTCTTTGTCATCATCGTTACGAACATCGACGGCATAGGCCGACGAAGTGGCGAGCACGAACGCCCCCGCCAGTGCGAAGCCCAGCAAATGCTTGGACATTTCAGTTTTCTCCGAGAAAAGCACCGGCCAATGCCGGAACACAAAATCATTTATGTATTTATTGCTCCCGCGCAAGTGGAATCTATTGTCCAGGGCGCCGGTCACAAACCGTTGAAAAATGCCCCCGAGACGGTGTCGGCACCTGACGGCAAGCGCGCTGCCGGCGACTCGATCCAAGAGACAATGTCTTGCCATACGGTCTCGGCCTGTAGGTCTCGCAGCAGCATATGATAACCGGCATCGTAGACGGCGACACGGCGCTGTTCCGACGTATCTTCGGGGAGCCGCGCCATCATGACGCGGGTCGGCGCGGCTTGGACGATTTCGTCCTTCGCGCCATAAAGAATAAGTGCTGGGGACCGGAAGCGGCGTGCTGATGTCAGCGCCAAATCCATCAGATCGACGAGGCCGTGAATCGCGGCGACGTTGGCCCCCTTGATGACGAGCGGGTCACGCCCCAGTTCGCGTAGCATCTCGATATTGTCGCTCGGCTGGATCTTAAGGCCGCGCCCGGTCAGGTGAAGCCCGGGCGCAATGTTGGCGGCGACCCAGAGCAGTGATGTCTGATACCAAGGCATGGTTTCCCGTCCCCAGACGGCGGGAGCGGACAGGATGGCACCCGCGACCTCAGTTTCCATCGGCGTTTCCGCCAGCATGCTCATGACGACGGCTCCGCCCATGCTTTCCCCCAGGAGGTAGAGTGGTACACCCGGGTGGCGTCCGCCAATCATGCGCGTGACGTCACGCGCATCCGTCAGAAAGCGTTCGGTTTCGAACCAGCGTCCGACGAAAGGCGCGGCGCCGAAGCCACGCTGGTCATAGGCGTAAACATCGATGCCCCGTTCGGCAAAGTAGGCGGCCGCATCTTTAATAAAGGCGCCGTAATCGTTGAACCCGTGCAACGCCAGAATGACGGCCGTGGTCGGGCCTTTCGCCGGCCAGTGGCGCAAAGGGAGTGCCAGGCCATCGCGCGTCACGACATGGCCGCCCAGCATCTGTGGCAGACGCGCCATGGGGCCGGGATCGACGATCAACTGCCGGCTGCATCCGCTTAGCACGATTGCCACGAGCAGGGCCGCGACACCACCGGCGAGGGGAAGCCGTCGCCTCTCACGCTGCGGCATCTGTATCGTTTCGCGTCAAACGTAAGAAGATCTCTTCGAGGTCGGCGTCCTTTGTCGAGAAGTCCGCGACCTCCAGACCCGCATCTTCGATCTCGGCCAGGACGGCGCGGCCGGGAGTCTCCGACGGGGCAAAACGAAGGGTCAGGTGGTGCGGGTCGTCCAACGACGGAGAGAACACTTGCAACGCTGCCGGGATTTCGGTCGTCGCCGTTGCCAGCCGGACCGTCATCTCTTTGGCGTCGAGCCGCTTCAGTAATTGGGATTTCGGCTCACAGGCAATGATCCTGCCGTGATTGATGATGGCGATCTGATCGCACATCGCTTCCGCCTCTTCTAAATAATGCGTCGTCAGCAGGACTGTCGTTCCGGCGGCATTCAATTCCTTGACGTGTGTCCACAATTGCCGTCGTAAGTCCACGTCGACCCCAGCCGACGGTTCGTCCAGGACGAGGACCGGCGGCTGGTGGACCATGGCTTTGCCGACTAGCAGCCTTCGCCGCATGCCGCCTGACAGAGAGCGGGTGTAGGCTTCGGCCTTGTCCTCTAGGCCGACGGCTCGCAGCACCTCGTCCGTACGCCGTTCGGATTTCGGGACGCCGAATAGGCCGGCCTGAAGATCAAGCAGTTCGCGCGGCGTGAAGAAGGGGTCGATGTTCAATTCCTGTGGAACGATGCCGATGGCTCGGCGTGCACTCCGCATGTCCGATACGGTGTCGTAGCCCCATACACGCGCCTGGCCTGAAGTTTTTCGAACCAGTCCGGCAAGCACATTGATCAATGTCGATTTGCCAGCGCCGTTGGGGCCAAGCAAGCCGAAAAACGAACCGCGTGGGATCTGTAGGGAAACGTCGTCGAGCGCTTTCTTTACCGGTGATCGCCCGGAGCCACCGTACACCTTCGTCAAATTCTCAATTTCGATGGCGTACTTGATTTCAGACAATTGAATACGATCCTTCTCAAACGAAGACAGTCTGGAGTTTATCGTCGGGAAAGGATGCGCTCAACGTATGCCTTGGGCAGACACTGGGCTTGCGGCCCGAAAAAAGGGTTAGCTGTTGAACCATTTGCACCTTGCAACGACTGACAATGACCTTAGCTTGAAGATAGTGAGCGGGCTGCTCTGTTAGCGCGTGAATTCCCGGAGAATTGGGGAAACATTGAACCATGGCATCGGATGAAAACAGTATCGTCCTGGAGCCCGGCTACCCTTTGGGTGTGCCGTTTAAACCTGTTTTCGACGCGTGGCTGGAAAAGCGGGGCGAGGAGTGGGCGCCGAAGCTTGCCGAGTATCGGTTGGAGGATCTGCCCGCGCCGATGCTTCCATGGTCCGTTCTGATCGACGTCGGTCATGGAAAGCTTGAGTTCTCTTATCGTTTTTGGGGCAGTGAACGCTGCGCGTTGATAGGCCTTGAACTGACGGGCAAAACGATTGCCGACATTCCCGACGCGACCATGCGCGAGGGAAACGCTCGTGAGTACGAGGTGATCTGCCGTCTCAAGGTCCCGATGTTGTGCAAGACACCGATTAGAACGGCGAAAGGACATTCGGCTGAGTTCGAGACGATGCGCCTGCCGATTAGCAATGACGGGGAAAATGTGACGCAGATTTTCTCGGCCCTGAACTACATGGAGTTGGGGCGTCAGCATTACGATGTTTTCGGCACGGAACAGGGCAGATGGCTCTGAACCCGTGCGTCTGGAGCAAAGCACCTTGAAACAATATAGTCATTTTGCGGCGCAGCATTCCTGTGCGACAAGGGGGCATGGATGTCGCCGTACCACACGGAGAAGGTCTGCTTTCGGGGCGTCGCGGCCTAATTGTCGGGGTCGCCAATGACCGGTCCATTGCTGCCGGGTGTGCACGATCGTTCGCCGCGGCCGGTGCCGGGCTGGCGCTGACCTACCTCAACGACAAGGCGTTTCCCCATGTCAAAGACGTTGCTGACATAGTCGATGCCGAACATCTCTTAAAGCTGGATGTCGAAGAAGACGCGGAAATGGACGCCGTCTTCAAAACGCTCTCCGACACGTGGGGGCGGATCGATTTCCTTTTGCATTCCATCGCCTATTGCCCGCCGGATGCGCTGCACGGGCGGGTTGTCGATTGTTCGCGGGGCGGCTTCCTCCGGACGATGGATATCTCTGTTCATTCGTTCGTCCGCATGGCGCGCCTTGCCGAACCGTTGATGACGGATGGCGGCTCGTTGCTGACGATCAGCTATTACGGGTCCGAGAAGGTCGTGCCGAATTACGGTGTCATGGGGCCGGTCAAAGCGGCACTGGAATCCGCGACACGCTATCTGGCGGCGGACCTGGGCCCTTCGGGCATTCGGGTCAACGCCTTGTCGCCGGGGCCGATCCCAACGCGGGCGGCATCCGGTATCGACGGTTTTGACGGGCTGATGGCCGGCGCCGAAGCACGCTCGCCGGAACGCCGGCTGGTGGATGTCGATGAAGTCGGCGACCTGGCGGCCTTCCTCGTATCCGACCGGGCGCGTGCCATCACGGGCAACGTCGAATATATCGACGCGGGTTTCCACGCGACCGCCTGATAAGGTTTCAGTTTTCAAGATTTAGAGTGGTGCGGGTGGTCGGACTCGAACCGACACTTCCGAAGAAACCGGATTTTGAATCCGGCGCGTCTACCAATTCCGCCACACCCGCATGTGTCAGCGCGGACGGAACATAAGGGATCGCGCCGGGGCTGTCCATATCCCGATCAACCATTCATCTGTAATTGAAGGGCGGCATTGCGCGGCGCTTGGCCGCTTGCTAACAACGCCCTGGATTTCAGCAATTTTTTTGGCCGAAAGGCGGCGAGCCGGGCATGTTACGCACTCTATACGACAAAACGCTCGCTTGGTCGGCGCACCGCCACGCGATCTGGATTCTGGCTGCCGTCTCTTTCACGGAAAGCTCGTTCTTTCTGGTGCCGCCGGATGTCCTGCTGATTCCGATGGTTCTGGCGGCCCGGACAAAGTGGTTCCGGATCGCGTTCGTTTGTACGGTCGCGAGTGTTCTGGGCGGCCTGTTCGGATATTTCATCGGCGCGTTCCTGTTCGACGAGCTGGGGCGGCCGATTCTGGATCTCTATCATGCGACCGATAAGTTCGAAGCGGCACGTCTAGCCTACAACGAACATGGTATTTGGATCGTTTTCACCGCTGGTTTCAGTCCCATCCCCTATAAGATCTTCACCATCGCCAGCGGAGTGAGCGGCATGGACCCGGTGTCATTTACGCTGGCATCGCTGGTTGGACGGGGTGCCCGCTTCTTTCTGGTCGCGATCTTGCTGTGGCGCTTTGGCGCGCCGATCCAGGCCTTCATCGAAAAACGCCTCGGGCTGTTAACGCTTCTTTTCTGCCTGCTTGTAGTTGGCGGTATTCTAGCGCTCAAGTTTTTGACTTAACCGGGCCCGAAAAAGTCCATATATCTTGTCCATGATCGACACCATTACCACGCAGCGAAACTTTGCCGTATTGCTTGTCCTTGTGACGCTCGGCACGATGGGAACGGCCTTGATCTCGCAGTTCTTTTTCGGTTTCGATCCGTGTGTGCTGTGCGTTTATCAGCGCATTCCTTATGGCGTGCTGGCCATACTGGGCGTGTATGCGCTTTTGATGGCCGGGCGCGGCCCCGTGCATGGGGTCGCCTTGCTGGCGGCACTCAGTTTTACCGTCGGTGCCGGAATTGCGTTCTATCATGTCGGTGTCGAACAACAGTGGTGGCTGTCGGCAGCCCCCTGCGGCGGCGGTCTGGACACGGGCGCCAGCAACGTTGATTTTCTGGCGGCGTTACAGCAGAAGCCGGAGAAGTCCTGCGGCGATATCGACTGGACCCTTTTCGGCATCTCCATGGCAACGTACAATTTCGTTCTGTCGGCGGCGATGGCGGTGCTTTGCCTCGCCGTGTGGCCGCGCCTAAAACGAAGCGAGAAGACTGCATGACCGAGACGCGCCCGAAGCCGACCCGGATGCCCGGCGACCCCTCGAAAAAGGATATGCTGGAAAGCATGATCCGCGTCGATCATGCCGGCGAGTACGGTGCCGTGCGCATCTACGAAGGCCAGATGGCGGTTCTCGGCAAACGCGGCGCGGACGTCACGGAAATTGAGCACATGGCCGAGCAGGAACGTGTACACCTCGCAAAGTTCAATGACCTGGTGCGTGGCCGCCGCGTGCGGCCGACGGCTTTGATGCCGCTCTGGCATGCCGCGGGATTTGCGCTTGGCGCCGGCACGGCGCTGCTGGGCGAGAAGGCGGCGCACGCATGCACAGTCGCCGTCGAAGAGACCATCGATGAGCACTATGCCGATCAAGTCCGGCGCTTGGACGCCGAAGGCGACGAGCGGGAATTACGGGATACGTTCGAAAAATTCCGCCTGGAAGAGTTGGAGCACCGCGACACGGCGATCGAGAACGGTGCCGAACAGACGCCGGGCTATGAAGCTCTCAAACTCGCAGTAAAGACCGGCTCGAAACTTGCAATTTGGCTTTCAAAGCGAATCTAGCTGCCGGCCTTATCCGGTGAATGCTTCACCAGTGCATTGACGATGCCGCGGAGCATACGGATTTCCTTTTCCGTGATCTCGGCACGCCCCAGCAGATTGCGCAGATTCCGCACCATCGTCGGCCGTTTCTCGGTGACGCGGAAAAAACCTGCATCGTCCAATGCCGATTCCAGGTGCTCGAAGAGGCGGATCAGCTCTTCCTTTGTGGCGGGGCGGGTATCGTTCGGCATGCGCAATTCGTGCTCGACCGTGTCGTCGGTGATTTTGTGCCATTCGTAGGACAGCAGTAACACGGCCTGCGCCAGGTTGAGTGACGTGAATGCCGGGTTCAGTGGCACCGTAATTACGGCATCGGCCAACGCGACGTCGTCGTTGTGCAGCCCCCAGGACTCGCGTCCGAACAGAACACCTGTGCGGACGCCAGAATCTGTTTTGGTACGTAACTCGCGCGCCGCCGCTGCAGGCGTGTAGACGGGAATGGTCATGTCCCGCGGGCGCGCTGTGGTCGCGAGGATGGTATCCAGATCGGCGATGGCGTCAGCGGTGGTCTCGAAAACCTTGGCGCCGTCGATGACGATGTCGGCGCCCGAAGCGGATTTTCGTGCTGGCTCCGACGGCCAACCGTCGCGCGGCGAGACAAGGCGCAATTCATTCAGCCCGCAATTCCACATGGCGCGGGCGACCATGCCGATGTTTTCGCCGAGCTGGGGCTCAACAAGAATGACGGCGAAACCGTGCGTACTCATTGCCTAATTGTCCATCGGCTCGGTCGCGCCGTCCCGGTACAGCAGGAAGACGAGCGAATCCCGGAGCGCGTTGTAGGACGCATCGATGATGTTGGCGGAGACGCCGACGGTGGACCAATGATTGCCTTCCGCGTCGGCACTTTCGATCATGACCCGCGTGATGGCGCGGGTGCCGTCGCCGGGGGTCAGAATGCGGACTTTATAGTCAACCAGACGTAGTCCTTCGAGGGTCGGATAGATCGGCGTCAGCACCTTGCGCATGGCGGCGTCGAGCGCGTTTACCGGACCGTTCCCTTCGGCGACGGTCATATGTTCCTCGCCACCGACGTCCAGCTTGACGGTTGCCTCCGACAAAGTGATCAGTTGTCCCTTGTCGTCCCAACGGCGTTCGTCGATGACGCGGAAATTCGAGCAGCGGAAATAATCCGGAACGCTGCCAAGCGCGCGGCGCGCCAGAAGCTCGAAGCTCGCCTCGGCGCCGTCGTAGGCATAACCCTGGAATTCGTTCTCTTTGACGACCTCGACCAAGCGGTTGACCCGCTTGTCCTTGGGGTCGACGTCGATCCCGGCTTCACGGAATCGCGCCAATATGTTGGAGCGGCCCGACTGGTCCGAAACAACGATATGGCGACGATTGCCGACAAGTTCGGGATCGATATGCTCGTAGGTGCGGGGGTCTTTTTCAACCGCCGAGACGTGTAGCCCACCCTTGTGGGCGAAAGCGGCTTCGCCGACATAAGGCGCGCCCCGGAACGGTGCCCGGTTGAGGCGCTCGTCCAATAGCCGCGACACATGTGTCAGATCTTTGAGGCTTTCCCGCTTAACGTTGGTCTCGAACCCCATCTTGAGGATCAGCGACGGGATCAGCGCGATAAGGTCGGCATTGCCGCAGCGTTCGCCTAACCCGTTCAGGGTGCCTTGTACCTGGCGCACGCCGGCGCGCACCGCCGCTAACGAGTTGGCGACCGCATTGCCGGTGTCGTTGTGGGCATGGATGCCGAGCTTCTCACCCGGCACGTGTTTGACCACTTCCGAGACGATCTCTGAGATTTCGTGCGGCAGCGTGCCGCCGTTGGTGTCACACAGCACCGCCCAGCGCGCCCCATTCTCGATAGCGGCCTTGAGGCAGCCGAGCGCGAATTCGGGATTGGCTTTGTAGCCGTCGAAGAAGTGTTCGGCATCGAACATGGCTTCTTCCTTGCGCTCGACCGCCAGCTTCATGCTGTCGGCGATCATACGGATGTTCTCGGCGTGCTCGATTTCCAGCGCAACATCGACATGGAAATCCCATGTCTTGCCGACCATGCACACAGCGGGCACGTCCGGGGCCAGGATAGCGGTCAGACCCGGGTCGTTATCGGCGCTGCGGCCGGGCCGGCGCGTCATGCCGAACGCCACCAACTTCGCGGTCTTCAGTTTCGGTGGCGCGCCGAAAAACTTGTCGTCGGTCGGGTTGGCGCCCGGCCAGCCGCCTTCGATGTAATCGACGCCCAACTTGTCCAGGGCGCGCGCAATGAATTCCTTATCCGCCGGATTAAAGTCGACACCTTGCGTCTGCGCGCCGTCGCGCAGCGTCGTATCAAAGAGATAAAGTCGTTTATCCGTCATCGTTGCGTCCAAATCCGGGCCGGGGAGGCGAGAGAATGCCTAATTCAGCCGGCTTCCTCAAGTCTGCAGGCCGTGGCGCGCCAATGTCTTGGCCTGCCACGCCGGAGTAGGTATCTTGCGACCGTGGTTTTTTGGAATATTTTGCATGGACGACGCAAAGACCGTTTCAGAACAACATTGGGATGAAATCGGTTACCGCGCGCTGCAGACGCGGGCCGTGGGCACCAATCTCGACCCGGTCACTTTGTTGGCGACAGACTATCTGAACCATTTCAACGAGATCGTCATGTTGCTCGAACTGGTCGCGGATATGCCAGACATGCTCGACGAAGCGAAGGCGTGGGAGCCGGTCAGCTACGTCGAACATTTTCAGAACAGTGGCATTGCCGACAAGGATATTGCGATTGAGGCATACGTCTTTGTGCCGCCGGAATATCGTGAGCCTTTCGACGATACTGTGCAGTTGATCAACAGCCTAATTACCCGCTCGATTGTTCGTCTCGATGAAGTCGTGGCGCGGGGCGATCCGGATATGATTCGTGAAGTGGCAACCCGTCAGTCACAGAACATTCAACGCCTGACAGAGACGGCTTCGGGGATCATGCATGGCAACACTGAACTTATGGCTCAGAGCGACATCGATAAGATGATGGACGCTTGATTCAGGCCGCGCCCTGAGAGAGCAGGGCCACGAACTCTTCGTTCTTCACCGGTTTTGAAAAATAGTACCCCTGGCCTGTGTGGCAGCCGAGGCCGTGTAGGAATTCCATCTGCCGTTCCGTTTCGATCCCTTCCGCAACAATATTGAAATCGAGTTGCTGCGCCATACCAACGATAGCGCGGACAACCACTACGGCATCGCGGTCGTTCGGCAGGTCCGTCACGAAAGCGCGGTCGACTTTCAGGGAATCGAGCGGGAATTTGGTCAGATACGACAGCGATGAATATCCCGTCCCGAAGTCGTCCATGGATATGCTGCTACCCATTTCCTTTAACTCGTTTAGAGTCTGAATGGTTTCTTCGGGACGTTCCACCAACAGGCTTTCCGTCAACTCCAGGTCGAGCCGCGCTGCCGGCATCGAAGACCGCTCCAATGTATTTCTGACCCGAGAGACCAGATTTCCGTGCAGGAATTGAAGGGCTGACAAGTTGACACCGACCTGCATTTCCCGGCCGTTCGCCGTCGGCCAGTCGGCCGCCGTGCGGCAAGCGGCATCCAGGACCCAGTCGCCGATGGGCACGATCAAACCGGTCTCTTCGGCGATCGGCACGAACTCTTCCGGTGAGACAAAGCCCAGTTCCTCACTGTGCCAGCGAAGCAGGGCTTCGGCACCGATGATATCGCCGGACTCCAGGTCGACTTTGGCCTGAAAATTCAGCGACAGTTCGTCGTTCTCAAGAGCGCGCCTTAGGTGGTGGCCAAGATCTACACGTCGCTGGACCTGCTGAGACATCTCCGGGGTGTAGAATTTGTAGTTGGCGCGGCCACCGCGCTTGGCGGCATTCGCGGCGGTATCGACGTTCCGCAAAAGCTCGGATGACGTCGAAGCCTGAGACGGATAAAAACCGACGCCGATACTTGCCGACGAGAAAATCTCGCGCTCGCGGATGCGATAAGGGCTCGATAAGGCGTCCAGCAGCGTTTCGGCCAAAGGCCTGATGGCGGCGGTATCCTGAATGCCCGGGACAAGAAGATGAAATTCGTCACCACCGACGCGGGCGATAGTTGAATCTTCCGGCGCGCACGAGCGCAGGCGCTGTGCCGCCTGTTTGATGACTTCATCGCCGAACTCGTGCCCAAACGCGTCATTGATGTTCTGGAACTGATCCAGGTCGCAGAAAATCAACGCAAACGCGCCGCCGGTCGACTGGCACGTGTCGATTTCGTCCTGCAGGCGTTCCTCAAGAAGGTTTCTATTCGCCAGGTCGGTCAATGGATCGCGTGTCGCTAGATGCCGCAACCGGTCTTCGTAGGACTTGCGTGCCGTAACATCGCGGATAATGCCAACGTAGCGGGGCCCTGTGCTGGATCGTGACGCGCTTAAGATTATCGCTGCCGGGAACGGACTGCCATCGTGGCGGATCGCCGTCAGTTCACCTGAAGGCTCGCTCGCGAGGTGGACGTGCTTCGCTATGGAGCGTTCCGAAAACTGATCGAGATCGGTGCCTTCCAGCGTCGGTATGAATGTGTAGATGGACTTGTCGACGATGGTCTGATCGGGCGCCGCGAACATTTCGTTGGCTGCCGCGTTGGCGACGATTATACGTCCGTTGACGTCGAGTGCGACGATACCGTCTCCTGCCGAGTCCATGATGAGGCGCAAATTCTCCTCGCGCTGGGCGACGGCTTCGACGGCGCGGTTACGCTCGGTGACGTCGCGGGCGACGACCATGACGGCACCGGTATCCTGCCCCTTGCTGTCTGCATAGTGCACGGCGATGGCTTCGACCTCGACGGTCGCTTTGTCCGGCCGCAACAACCGAATGGGGAGGCGGAGCTGCTCGGCGATCAAGCCGCTGAGGTCGCGCCCGATGCGCTTGATGTCGTCCGCAGCGACGAAATCGCAGAAGTTACGGCCGACCAAGGTCTGCGCCGGCCATGCGCCGAGCATCCCGGCGCCGGCGGGATTGATGAGTTCGATGCTGCCGTTGCGGCACATACAGATCAGATCGGGCGCCAATTCGATGAGGTGGCGGAAGTCGGTCTCGTGCGCCGCGAACGAATGGAATCGCGCCGGCTCTGTGACGTCGTTCAGGACATCGAGGATACCACGCGCCGCCTTGTGAATATCGTGGGCGTAGTCAACATAGGTATTATTGCCCAACGGGCCGACCAACTCGTTCTCCATCATGTCGGCGAAACCGATGATGGTGCTGAGCGGGGTGCGGAGGTCGTGCGTCAGGGTCCTCACTAACGCGATGTATGCGTCGGGCACTTCACTTTTGAGATCGCTCTCATCGTCAAGCATTTCTAACCTTCCCCTGAAGGTACTTAATCACGAAAAAAGGTCTATGACCATGATGGCCATCACATCTCTAAAAAAAGTACATGCCGCTGGAAGGGCGTGGTAGCGTCGGATATGCCATCCAGACTTATCCTTTTGACCGGTGAGGTCGAAGCGCCGCACCTCTCGGAAATGCTGCAAAAACAGTCATCTAGACTCGTCGTTGATGCGGTGACGAATGCAGAGGGCCTTAATGCCGCGACGGCTGGCGGCCTTGGCGGCGCGCGCCTCGTCTCATTCCTGAGTGATGTCATTGTCCCGGCGACCGTTCTCATCGACCTGGATGGCCCCGCCTACAACTTTCATCCGGGCCCGCCAGCATACCCGGGGAGCTTTGTCGCGGGTTTTGCCATCTACGATGGGGCGGCGGAATTCGGTGTGACCTTGCACGAAATGGCGCCGGCGGTCGACAGCGGCGCGATCGTCGACGTTTGGCGCTTTCCAATCCCGGAGGATGCGAAATTCCTCGATGTCGAGCGGACGTCCTACGCCACGGCGCTGCAGATGTTTGCCGATTATGCGCCCTATCTCGCGACCGACGACACGCCCCTGCCGCACACAGAGGAGATCTGGTCGGACCGGCAATGCACGAAGGCCGAAGCCGAACGGTTGAAGCGGATTGAAGCCGATTTGTCGGAAGAAGAGATCGTGCGGCGCTACCGCGCGTTCGGATAGGGATCAGCCGCGCCGCCAGGTGGTGCCGCCGGCGCCGTCTTCCAGGACCACGCCCGCAGCCGCGAGTTCGTCGCGGATCGCATCCGATGTCGCGAAGTCCTTGTTCTTGCGGGCTTCGGTCCGGGCCTCGATCTTGGCGTCGATTTCCTCGTCCGAGAAACCGCCGGCCGCCGATGCCGGCTGCCATTTGAACCACTCTTCCGGATCCTGTTGCAGGAGGCCCAGGAAGTTCGCACCCGCCGTCATGGCCGCCGCATCGCCGCTCATGCGGTGCAGGGCGGCGATTGCGCCCGGCGTGTTAAGGTCGTCGTTCAGCATATCGATGACAGTATCGGGAACGTTGCTGGCGTCAGCCTTTTGGCGATACCATCCGTCCAATTCCCGCTTCGCTTCGGCGAGACCGTCCTTGGTGAAGTCCAGCGGCTGGCGGTAGTGCGTCTTGAGGAGCAAGAGGCGGATCGCTTCGCCGGGAAATTCTTCCAGGAGTTCGTTGACGGTGTAGAAGTTGCCGAGCGATTTAGACATCTTCTCGCCCTCGGCCATCAAGTAGCCGTTGTGCATCCAATAGTTCGCCATCACGTCGGTGCCGTGCGCGCAGCGCGACTGGGCGATTTCGTTTTCGTGGTGCGGGAAGATCAGATCCAGCCCGCCGCCGTGAATATCGAAGGTCTCGCCGAGAATGGCCCGGCTCATGGCCGAGCACTCGATATGCCAACCGGGGCGACCGAAACCCCACGGGCTGTCCCAGCCGGGCTCACCTTTTTCAGGGTCGGATGGTTTCCACAACACGAAATCGGCGGCATCGCGCTTGTAAGGGGCAACTTCGACGCGTGCTCCAGCGATCAGCTCGTCCCGCTTGCGCCGCGACAACTGCCCGTACTCGGCCATCGAAGGCACGTTGAACATTACGTGGCCTTGCTCCGCGTAGGCATGGCCTTTATCGATCAGGGTCGCGATCATCGCCTGCATGGCGTCGATGTTGTCGGTCGCGCGCGGCTCATGGTCCGGCGGCAGAGCGTAGAGCGCCGCCATGTCGCCGTGAAAAACCTTGGCGGTTTCCTCGGTCAGTTCACGAATGGTGATGCCGCGTTCGTGCGCGCGTGCGTTGATCTTGTCGTCGACGTCGGTGATGTTCCGCACGTAGGTCACGTGATCGTCGCCGTAGACGTGACGCAGTAGCCGCGCCAGCACATCGAACACAACGACCGGACGTGCATTGCCGATATGCGCTTTGTCGTAGACCGTCGGGCCGCAGACATACATACGCACATTCTTGGCATCCTCGGGAACGAAGCGGCGCTTTTCACGTGCCAGGGTGTCGTAGACTTGGATCGGCGTGTCGGTCATCGGATCTGCTTGGTGAACCCGTTGGTGATGGGGTAGCGGCGGTCCTTGCCGAACGCGCGCTGCGTGATTTTGACGCCGGGTGGCGCTTGACGGCGTTTGTACTCGGCCCGGTCCAGCAGCGTCCAGACCCGTTTTACGGTGTCGAGGTCATATCCCTTCGCCACGATCTCTTCGGCTGACAGTTCATTTTCGATCAGGCACTGCAGGATGCCGTCCAACTCGTCGTACGGCGGCAGTGAATCCTGGTCGGTTTGATCGGGACGCAATTCTGCCGATGGCGGCTTAGTGATGATGCGCTCCGGCATCGCGATGCCGTCCGGCCCCAAGGCACCCGGTGGGAAATGTTCGTTTCGCCAGCGGCTGAGCTCGAACACGGTGGTCTTATAGACATCCTTCAGTACCGAGTAGCCGCCGCACATATCGCCGTAGAGTGTTGCGTAGCCCACCGACATCTCTGATTTGTTCCCGGTCGTCAGCACCATGTGCCCGAACTTATTCGAGAGCGCCATCAGAACGATGGCGCGGGACCGGGCCTGGATATTCTCTTCGGTGATGTCCGGATCGCGCCCTTCGAAAAAGGGGGTAAGCATCTGTCCGAACGCGCTCATGGCGGGGCCGATGTTTACTTCCTCGAGGCGCATGTGCAGCATTTCCGCACACAGGGCAGCATCCTCCAGGCTTTCGGCGGAAGTATAGGGCGACGGCATCATCACCGAGAGCACGCGCTCAGCCCCCAGGGCATCGACGGCGACAGCGGCGCTGAGCGCGCTGTCGATGCCGCCGGACAGGCCGATGACAATGCCCGGAAAGCCGTTCTTATTCACGTAATCCCGGAGCCCCAGCATCATAGCGTTATAGATATTCTCGCAGCGATCCAGGCTCTGCTGCACGTCGCCCGGCGCGCACACCCAGCCGTCAGCTTCGCGCGACCATTCCGTCATCACCAGGCTTTCGGCCCAGAATGGTGCGCGGACGACCATCTTGTAGTCGGGGTTAACGACGAACGAGCCGCCGTCGAAGGCCAGTTCGTCCTGACCGCCGACCTGATTGACATAGAGCGACGCCAGTCCGGTTTCGGTGACACGCTCGATGGCGATGTTGAGGCGCACGTCCACCTTATCGACGTCGAACGGCGAACCGTTCAGCGAGATCAGCATCTCCGCGCCCGATTCTTGCAGGCATTCGGCGACATCAGGGAACCACAGATCTTCGCACACCATGACGCCGAGCCGCACGCCTTTGAACGGGATCGGGCCCGGCAGCGGACCGGGCTCGAAGACGCGCAGCTCATCGAACACGCCGTAGTTCGGCAACTCGTGTTTGACGCGGATATGCGCGATCTTGCCGTCTTCCAGCAAAAGTGCCGCGTTATAGAGCTTTCCGTCGATCCGCCAAGGCGCGCCCAGGAGAACCGGAGGCATGCCACCCTTGTGCAGATCTTCAGCGAGCGTTTTGACGGCTTCCTGCACACGGGTCTGGAAGCCGGGTTTGAGGACCAGATCTTCGGGCGGGTAGCCCGAAATCGCCAGTTCCGTCGTCACCATCAGGTCGGCGTTCTCGGCTTTCGCGCGGGCGGCGAAGTCGGTGACCAGCCGTGTGTTGGCGGCAATATCGCCGACGGTTGGGTTGATCTGCGCAACAGCTATGGAAAGGCGGTCTGTCATTGGGTTTTCCGCTAAATCTTGAACGCGGAACCTAGGCGGCGCAGCATCCATGTGTCAATCGACAGGACGCAATCGGAGACTGGCGCTGGATCGCACCGCGCCGTATGATCTTACCCATGGTCAAGCCGCCTAGAAATTCCGAGGTGTTGATGTTCGGCGAGGATAAGCCTGCGCCGCAGCGGGCCGAGATTATTTCTTTCGACAGCGACGGCAAACAGAAAGTCGATCAAGGGGGCGTGATGCGTAAGCCCTTGGATCCGCCGCCACCGTCCCCGGCCCCATCTGCCGTACCCGTTCCGGCGCCACAGGCAAAGACACCGCTCCAGCAGCCTAAAGCGGCACCGGCGAAAGCACCGGCCGTTGCGAAGAAGCCGGCAGCGAAGGCCACCAAGCCCGTGAACCCGGCATCTGCCAAAGAGGTGAGCAAGGCGCTCGCCGTCGATGCTGTCGGCTCGTTCGTCGATCAACTTCGGGAGACGGCAACGGCGAAGGGCGGCGTTCTGACGCTTCAGGATATCGACGGTATGCAGACCCAGATGGCGATTAAGGTCACCGAAATCGAGTCGCAGATGGAAAAGGCATTCGAAGCCTATGCAGACGCCAGTGAACGTGCCCGATGGTCGCCGGAACGCCGCGATGTTTTTAATCGGCTGCTGGTCAAACAGTTCTCGCACATGTTCAAGGAGCCCGTGGCTCGGAAATCCGTCTGCCGTAGGATGCTCCCCGGGTTTTTCATGGCGTTGAGTATGTTGCTGGGCCCCGATGCCCTTGAGACGTATCAGGCCCGCTGCCGTGGGATCGTTGCCCGCTTGAAATCAGAACACGGCGACGAACCGTTTGATTGGGATTTTTACTACAATGAGAAGGATGCGCTGGCCGTTGCCATTGACGCGCAGCTTTTGATCGCGGCGCGGTTCGCGGAATACGACCGGCGGACGGGCTGGTTCATGACGCTTGTGAATTCCAATCTGGCGCCTGTCCGGGATAGTGATTCCGAGGCCGTGCAGCGTTGGGAGCTTGCCGAACCGGGCCTGCGCCGCATGCTGGACGCTTTGCTTGGGAACCTCAGAAAAGTTCTCTCGTCCGAAAAAGGGCGCGAACGGCTGATCAAGCGGCATGGCGGTGAAACCGTTTCAAACGCGCTGACGACGCTGAAGCGGATCGTCACGGGATAATCAAGCTTCTGCCATGTCGACGACACTGATTCTTCTGGGTGCCGCCGCGATTTGCGGCTTTTTCTTTTTCCGTCCACGTGTCCTGCAGTCAGGATTTTGCCGTGCCACGGTGACGCCGCTGGCTTCGATCATCGGATCGGGCTTTCTTGTCGCCGGACCGATCTTGGCGCACGCGGCGGGGCATCTGGCGTGGGTCGCAATGCTGGGGCTATGCTTGCTGGGCCTGCTGTTCGGCAGTGCCATCCGTTATAATATCCGTTACGTCGAACCGGATACCGATCAGCCCGTGCACGGCTTCGCGGTGCCGTTCGAACGCATCGCCGAGGCTGTCCTTGCCGTCGCTTACTTTATCTCAGTGACGTACTACCTGAATCTCTTTGCGGCCTTCGCCCTGCGCTCGGTCGGGATGGAAGACCCGTCTTATACGCGTGTCGTTGCGAGCGTAGTGATCTGTGGTCTCGGCGCTGTGGGGCTCTATCGCGGCCTGAAGGGGCTGGAGCGGGTCGAGATTTTCGCCGTCGGCCTGAAACTATCGCTGATCGGCGGCCTGATCGCCGTTTTGGTCGTCGCGGCGGGCGAGGGCTTCGCCGTGGGCGCCTATGTCTGGAGGGCCGATGGGCCGTCGCCCAGTTTGCAGGAGATCCAGATTTTATTGGGCTTGGTCATTCTGGTGCAGGGGTTCGAGACGTCGCGTTATCTCGGTGAATCGTATGACCGAGACACCCGCGTTAGAAGCATGCGCTTGGCGCAATGGGCTTCGACGGTGATCTATGTCCTCTTCATCGTTCTGATTACCGCGTACTTTACGGAAAACGTCGAAACCTCGGCCGGTGAGACGGCGATCATCGACATTCTGGCACCCCTCGGGGCCGTCATCGCGCCGGTCATCATTCTGATGGCTTTGTCGTCGCAGTTGTCTGCGGCCGTTGCCGACATCAACGGCGCTGCCGGCCTGTTGGCGGAAGGCACCGGGCACCGTATCCCGGTCGCCATCGGTAACGGCATCACGGCACTGGGTGCGCTGGCAATCACGTGGTCGGCGAATATTTACGAGATCATCGCCTACGCTTCGAAGGCGTTTGTGCTTTATTATGCACTTCAGGCAGCGCTGGCGACTTATGCCGCCTGGCGGCGCGGCGACAGGGTGTGCATGGCCGTTTACACCTTGGCGGTCGTGATCGCAGCAGGGATCGTGCTGTTCGCGGTGCCGGTGGACGTATAGATATCGTCGCGCGCAGCAGGCGCTTTACTTAGGGTTTACGGATCAGGAATTCGCGGCCGATCTTGACGGATGCCTGCCCGCCGTAATCGACGATATCGGCGGTCGCATAGGTTTCCGTCCACTTGTTCGGCAGGAACGAGCCCGTGCCGATGACGTCGATCGGCGCGCTCGCGTCGGCCATGACTTTGCATTTTTCGACATCGAAGCCGCTGGAGACAACGATCTGCACGGCGTCGAATCCTTCGCGGTCCAGGCTCTCGCGAAGGTGGAAGATCGCTGCCGCAGAGACGCCGGTGCCGGTCAGGTAGCGCAGCTCGGCATCGTTGCGGTAGCGGCGAATAGCCTGTGGCGCGTGGCGCTCCAGTACGCGGTAGGATTCCTGCGGGTCCAGGCCTTCCACGAAGCGGCCGCCGTGGGTATCCAGGCGGATGGCGATTTGGCCATCGGTTGCCTTTGCCGGAAAACGACGGCAGACCGTCAACGCATCCGTGACCTCCTGGCCGAAGTAATCGACGAGCACGGTCAGCGTCTGATCCGGGTAGGTCTCAACGAACATCTCAGCTGCTTTTAGCGTCGAGCCGGCATAACCGATCAGGGCGTGCGGCATGGTGCCTTTGCCGTGCGCTTCGCCGAAATAGTGCGCCGTCGCTTCGGTTGCATTGCCGATAAAACCTTTGGCGCCGACTTGCTCGCGTGCCGCCTTGGAGCCGACGGAGGCGGCATAGGCCATGATCTCGGCCATTTCCAGGCCCGCGGCATGGCGCGCGTCCATCGCTAAAAAGGCGACATTCGGTAGTTCCACGCACATCGTGAAAGCGTTGTTGGCGGCGACGCAGGCAGCACCTAGTTTCTGGAGGTAGAGCGTTTCGAGATCGACCAGGTGATACATCGAACCGGTGATGTACATCAACGGTTCACCAGCGCCGACCCACTGGCCTTCCTTGTAGTTCTGTTCGATGACCAATTCCGCGCCGCGCGTATCGGCTACTTTGGCCAGCCATTCCAGCATGATCTTCGGTGCAAAGACGACCGGACGGCGCATGAAGACCGCATAGGTGACTTGTTTGTCGCCGAAGCGGCCGACGATCTCCTTGGTGCGGTTGAAGTACATATCGGTCCAGCGGGATACGTCCGGCGCCGAAGGGCCGGCGGCCGCATGGACGACATGATCCGGCGGCGTTTCGCCAGATGCCTTGGTCTTGGTGTCGCGGTCAGAGGACATTCGGCCCTCCCTTCGCTTTCGCTTACGACGCGGCCTTCGCGACTTCGCGGGTCGGCTGCTTGCCGGTCCGCACCGACTTCAGCTCTTCAGCCAGCAGGAATGCCAGTTCAAGCGCTTGCTGCGCGTTGAGGCGCGGATCGCAGTGCGTGTGATACCGGCTCGACAGGTCGTCGTCGGTGATCGCGATGGCGCCGCCCGTGCACTCGGTCACGTTCTGGCCGGTCATCTCGAAATGCACGCCGCCGGCATGTGTGCCTTCGGCCTGGTGCACGTCAAAGAAGCCACGAACCTCGGTCAGGATACGATCGAACGGACGCGTCTTGTAGCCGCTCGATGACTTGATCGTGTTGCCGTGCATGGGGTCGCAGACCCACACCACGGAACGGCCTTCGTCGCGCACGCGGCGCACCAGCGGCGGCAGAAGATCAAGGACTTTGTCGGAGCTCATGCGCGAGATCAGCGTCAACCGGCCCGGGACGTTTTCCGGGTTCAGAATATCGCAGAGGCGGATCAGTTCATCGGCATCCGTTGACGGACCGCACTTCATGCCGATCGGGTTGGCGATGCCGCGCATGAATTCGACGTGTGCGTGATCCGGCTGACGCGTGCGGTCACCGATCCACACCATATGTGCGGAGGTGTCGTACCAATCGCCCGACGTGCTGTCGACGCGGGTCAGCGGCTCTTCGTAGTTCAGCAGCAGTGCTTCGTGGGCGGTGTAGAATTCCGTTTCGCGAAGTTGCGGCGTGTTTTCCGACGTCAGGCCGCAGGCCGCCATGAAGCCCAATGTTTCGTCCAGGCGGTCGGCGAGATCCTGATAGCGTTCCGCTTCCGGGCTGTCGGCAATGAAGCCGAGCGTCCACTGGTGGACCTTGTTGAGGTCCGCATAGCCGCCCTGAGCGAACGCGCGCAGCAGGTTCAGCGTTGCCGCCGACTGATTGTAGACGCGCATCAGCCGCTCAGGATCGGGCGTGCGGTCTTCCTTGGTGAACGGCATCGCGTTGATCATATCGCCGCGATAGCTGTCCAGCGTGACGTCACCTTGGGTTTCCGTCGGCGCCGAACGCGGTTTCGCGAACTGACCGGCGACACGGCCGACTTTGACGACCGGCATAGCGGCGCCAAACGTCAGGACGAACGCCATCTGCAAAATCACGCGGAAGGTGTCGCGGATATTATTCGGGTGGAATTCGGCAAAACTTTCGGCGCAATCCCCGCCCATCAGGCAAAATGCGCCGCCTTCCGACACTTGCGCCAGAGATTTCTTCAGGCTGCGTGCTTCGCCGGCGAAAACCAGCGGCGGCACCGTCGAAAGGGATTTCTCAACCTCGACTAATTTAGCCTGATCCGGGTACTCCGGCACCTGGATGATCGGCTTATCGCGCCAACTCGTCGGTGTCCATTTGTCGCCCATAATAACCTCAATACATTCTGCCCAGTGGATGCTTCCTTAAAAAGGAACCCCGATATAGTTGGATTATCGCTGTTTTGCCAGCCAAAACAGCGGCAAACTTTCGTTCTGCATATTTCTATTCTATCGCATTCGACAGTGAATACGAAGGAGATCAACCGACTTCTTCATCCGGCAAAGGTGTGCGCATGGTGACGAACTCTTCCGCCGCCGTCGGGTGAATGCCGATGGTGGCATCGAAGTCGGCCTTGGTTGCGCCAGCCTTGATAGCGATACCGATCCCTTGGATGATTTCCGGCGCGTCGGCGCCCATCATATGCGCCCCTAGAACCCGGTCCGTGTCCTTGTCGACGATCAGCTTCATGACGCTTTGTTCGTCACGGCTCGATAGCGTGTGTTTCATGGCCCGGAAGCGAGAGCGGTAAACTGCGATGTTGTAGTTCTGATAGGCGTCCTGTTCGGTTAGTCCGACGGTGCCGATGGGCGGCTGCGAGAATACCGCTGACGGAATGTTTTCGTAGCTCATGGACGTCGGCTTGCCGTCATAAAGGGTGCGGACCAGCGCCATGCCTTCGGCCAGGGCGACCGGAGTCAACTGGACCCGATCCGTGACGTCGCCGATGGCGTAAATGCTGTCGACGCTGGTCTTCGAGTACTCATCGACGACGATGGCGCCTTTGTCATTCAATTCGACGCCGGCTTCTTCCAGGCCGATGCCTTTGGAGTTCGGCGCGCGACCCGTCGCGTACATGATGAGATTGGTTTCCATCAGTTCCGCTCCGTTGAGGCGCAGCGAGTAGCCGTCTTCGGTTTTCTCGATGGACTCCACTTGGGTTTCGGTGTGGATCTCGATGCCCGCCTTCATCATCTCGTCATGCAGCGCTTCGCACATGGTTCGGTCGAAACCACGCAGAAGGGTGTCGCCGCGCACGATCAAATGAACTTCGGCGCCCAAGGCGTTGAAGATGCCGGCGAACTCAACGGCAATATAGCCGCCGCCGACAATCGAGATGTGCTTTGGCAGCTCCGGCAAGTCGAGTGCTTCGTTGGAGGTGATCGCGTGTTCGATGCCCGGAATCTTCGGCAGCGAAGGCCACCCGCCAGTTGCGATTAGGATATGCTCGGCCGTGATTTGCTTGCCGTTGACCTCGACGGTATGCGCGTCGATCACTTTGCCGGTCCCGGTAATTTCATCGACGCCGGCCTCGCGGAGCAGGCGATGGTAGACATCTTCCAGCCGCTGGAGCTCTTTGTCCTTGTTGGAGATCATCGCCGCCCAATCGTGTTCGGTTTGAACCGGCGCCCAGCCGAACCCTTCGGCGTCTTTGAAGTCGTGGGCGAAGTGCGCGCCGTAAACGAGGAGCTTCTTCGGCACGCAACCGCGCATCACGCACGTGCCGCCGATCCGCATGTTCTCGATGACGGCGACCTTCTTGCCGTGTTGCTGCGCGGCGAAGCGTGTCGCGCGCACGCCGCCTGAGCCGCCGCCGATGGTAATCAGGTCGTAGTCATAGGTCGCCATGATCGAACTCCTCAGTTTTATTGCCGACAAGAGATAAGGGGTGGCCCAGGTTTAGGCCACCCCCTATGCAATCGATATTTCCGTATGTTGTGATCGGTTTAGGCGATCCCACCCATGCAGAGATATTTCGTTTCCACGAAATCTTCGATCCCGTACTTCGAGCCTTCGCGACCGATACCGGATTCCTTAACGCCGCCGAACGGGGCGACTTCGGTGGAAATAATGCCTTCGTTGATACCGACGATGCCGTATTCGAGGGCTTCGGCCGTCTTCCAGACCCGGCCGATGTCGCGGGAATAGAAATACGCCGCGAGACCGAACTCGGTATCGTTCGACCATTTAATGACTTCGTCATCGGTCTTGAAGCGGAAGATCGGCGCCAGCGGACCGAAGGTCTCTTCTTTGGCGACTTTCATGTCCTGCGTCACGTCGGCGACGATGGTCGGCTCGAAGAAGGTGCCGCCGAGCGCATGACGGTTGCCGCCGGAGACAACGCGGCCGCCCTTTTCCAGCG
The DNA here is from genome assembly GCA_965216765.1 of Rhodospirillales bacterium. GTDB lineage: Bacteria > Pseudomonadota > Alphaproteobacteria > Rhodospirillales > Casp-alpha2 > UBA4479. Next base: position 2,160,136 of record OZ244199.1, on the reverse strand, counting down.
CGTCCTTGAGGTGTTCTTCGACCTTTTCGACGGCGGACATATTAATGAGCGGACCCTGCTGGGTCTCGCCCTTGAGACCGTCGCCGACCTTGAGGCCGGAAACCGCCTGCGATAACCGGCCAATGAAGTCGTCATAAACGCCGTCTTGGACATATATACGGTTGGCGCAGACACAGGTCTGACCCGTGTTGCGGTATTTCGACGCAATGGCCCCAGAAACGGCCGCATCCAGATCAGCGTCGTCGAAAACGATGAACGGCGCGTTGCCGCCCAATTCCATAGAGACTTTCTTCACCGTCTTGGCGCATTGCTCCATGAGAATCTTCCCGACTTCGGTGGAACCGGTGAAGGTCAGCTTGCGGACGGTGGGATTCGACGTCATTTCGCCGCCGATCTCGCGCGCGGAGCCCGTCACAACATTGATAATGCCTTTGGGTACGCCGGCGCGGTCGGCTAATTCAGCCATGGCAAGTGCCGAATAGGGTGTCTCCGTCGCCGGTTTGATGACGATCGGACAGCCAGCGGCCAGGGCCGGGCCGGCTTTCCGCGTGATCATAGCGAGCGGGAAGTTCCAAGGGGTGATCGCGGCGACGACGCCAACAGGATCCTTAATGACGACGATTCGCTTGTCGGGACCGTGCTGCGGAATCGTATCGCCGTAGATGCGTTTGCCCTCTTCGGCGAACCATTCAATGAAAGATGCGCCGTAGGCGACTTCACCTTTGGCCTCGGCGAGGGGTTTGCCTTGCTCGGCGGTCATCAGGACGGCGAGGTCTTCCTGTGCCGCCATCATCAGGTCGAACCATTTTCTAAGGACTTGCGCGCGTTCTTTCGCTGTCTTCGCGCGCCAAGCACCCCACGCCGCATCCGCGGCTTCAATGGCGCGTTTGGTCTCGGCACCGCCCATTTTGGGGATCGTGCCCAGAACTTCGCCGGTGGCTGGGTTGGTGACGTCGATGGTCTCGCCGCTATCGGCATCGACCCAAGCGCCGTCAATGAAGCATTGCTGGCGGAAAAGAGCGGAATCGTTCAGTTGCATATTTGCCTCTCATCTCGGACTGCGCCGAATGAAATAGTGAGAATCGTGTGCGCAGATTGTCTGTCCACAATGTAGGGTCGTGTCTGCCATATGAAAAGGCGGCACGTCCAATGTGTCCTTTGCCTTCTCCTGTCGGCTACAAATTATATGAAAAGCCTTTGTTATCTTTGCGTTAACTATGATTGTGCTGTTTCTGCCACAGTGGCGTAAAAAAACATCGCCGGGGGTCGGAAAGCACTTTGCCTATTTCGGAAAATACATAGAATGCATTTCGGAAGCCGCCGTAATGCGGCTGGGACGCCTGCCGCTAGGTGGCTTCTCATAAAACTGGGGATATCCCAATCTCGTTTGTGAAGGAGAATCAAAGTGAATATCAAAACCACCCTTAAAACAACGGTTGCCGCCGCTGCGCTCTTCGCGGTTGCCGCTCCGGCTTACGCCGCCGACCTGAGCTTCTCCGGTCAGGTCAACAAAGCGTTTGCTTACATCGACAACGGCGCCGCGGCTCGTGGCCAGACCGTTGACAACGACATTTCCGGTTCGAAACTGTTCGTCAAGTACTCTGGCGATGTTAACGAAGCCGTGTCCGTCAAAGGTCGTTTCGAACTCTTGTTCCGCGACAACCGCTTGGGCTCGACCGGTGTTGTTGACTCGGCTGCGACCGGTGAAGCCGGCAACAACGTTGACGGCGGCACCGATAACGACGGTGACGTTGGTGAACAGTGGCTCGCCGTTGAGCACAAACAGCTCGGTACGTTCCAGATCGGTAAATTGGAAGAAGCTTCCGACCGTGCGTGGGACACGGGCCCGAACCCGGCCGGCAACATTGTCGATAACGGTTCGCCGCTCCTCGGCAATGTTGATCTGCACGCTTCCAACGCGACCGACAACACCTTCAGCGGTCAGACCGTTGGTTCGTACTTCCAGGCCTTCGAAGGTTCGGGCGGCGCCAACATGGTTGGCTACGTCACCCCGTCCATTGGTGGTGCCAAGCTGCTGGTTTCCTATGCCAACGATGGCGATGCCGACATCGGCCTCTCCTACGGTGGTAAGTTCGGCGGCTTCGGTGTTGAATTGTACACCGGTTACAAAAACTCCTCCGGTTCCAGCTCCATTGAAGACCAGTGGGGTGTTTCCGGTGGCGTCTCTCACGACAGCGGCTTCAGCCTCGCCGGTGGTTATGGTACCGAAAGCTCCAAAGCTTCCGGTCAGAACGATGCCGACGGTTACTGGGTCCTGGTTGGTTACGAAGCCAACCTGATCTCCGCTGGTGCCACCGGTATCGCCTTCCAGTACCTGAAAGTCGATGAAGCGACGGGCACCAAGGGCGACGAAGGTACGGCTTACAGCTTCGGCGTTCAGCAGGGCATGGGTGCGGGTCTCTCCGCTTATGCCGGCTACACGCTCATCGAAGTTGATCGTACCGCCACCAACTTCGACGATGTGTCGCTGCTGATGGCTGGTATGAAGCTGAGCTTCTGATCTTTCGATCAGTCAGTCTGCTAAAGGGAACCAGGGCCTCACGGCCCTGGTTCTTTTTTTTGCGCAACTGTCATGGCTTTGCTAAAGGGCAAGCATGAGCAAGCAGCGTGCGTTCGAAAAGAGCTTCCAGAAAGCGGTGGAGGCCTTTCAAAAGGAGCAGTACCCCAGGGCGGACAAGCTCCTTCGGGATATGGCCAAAAGCTACGGCCCGCAGCCCTACACAACGCATCTTTCAGGCTTCGTGAAGCTGCAACTCGGTGAATTGGACATGGCCGAGAAGGCTTTGCTGGACTCCCTCCGTCATTTTCCAAATGATGCCAACATCCACAATGCCCTGGGTGTCATTCACAACAAACGCGGCCAGGGGCAGCTCGCCGAGAGTGCATTCATCCGCGCCCTGAGCCTCGACGGAAATAACACCGAAGCGCGCCGCAACCTCGCAGACTTGCTTTTGGCAGCAAACCGCGCGGTAGAAGCCGTCGATCACTACGAATTGCTTCAGCGACTGCAGCCGGACTTACCCGACCCCGTCATCGCCAAAGCGCGGGCGTTGGAAGCGACGGGTGACAAAGACAGCGCAAGCACGGAACTTCGGACGTTTCTATCTGACCACCCCGACTCCTTTGACGTTCTGACGCGTTTGGGGGAGCTTGCGCATGACGGCTCTCGCTATGAAGAGGCCCGGGAATTGTATCTGCGGGCATTAACTGTTCGTGATGATCCGATCGTCGGCTCGGCGCTCGGCGGTGTTGAGGTATTGACGGGGGATGTCCAGTCGGGAACGACCAGACAACATGGCTATTTTGGTCATGAGACGAATACCGCGCAGGCATCGGCATCGTATATTCAAAATCTGAACTACCTCCCGGAGTCGCAGTCTTTGGATATCCGCCATGCAGCGGAATCCTGGGCAAAACGCCACAAAGTCAGTGCGCCACCCTTGGTGAAGAGAAAAGGAGACTCCGTCTTGCGCGTCGGCTTGCTGACGGCGCGCGTTAGGCCGCATCCCGTCCGTAGCTTCACCTTGCCGTGGCTGCATCACCGCAATGCAAAACGGATCGAGGTGCATCTTTTTACGACCGCAGGGCATCCGCTTCCAATCGATGACCCGTACCGCGCCGCCTTCGTTGGATATCACGACCTTTCCCAGGTCGATCTCGACGGTGCGCTCTCAATAGTCCGGCAACAGTCCATGGATGTCATGATGACGCCGACCGGGCACGAGGAGGGAAATCTACTAAGGCTTTTCACGGCCCCGCTCGCCCCTGTCCAGCTTGCCGCGTTTGCCATTTTCGGCACCACAGGGATTAGACAGATGACGGCCATCATCGGCGACCGGTTTCACATACCCGATGGCAGCGACGATGGATTTACGGAAAAGGCCATACGAATGCCGGATAGCTATATCTGTTACAGGCCCGCCGACGATCAGCCCGACTTGCCGGGCGGCGGGGTCGGCGACCGGCCGCCCACGTTTGGATGCTTCAACAACATCGCGAAGATATGCGACCGGACCCTATCACTCTGGGGCCGGGTGTTGGCGGCCGTCGAAGGATCCCGCTTGCTGCTCCGCGCCGCGCCATTGACGGCTGAAAGTGTACGCGCGCACATGTCCCGGCGCATGGAGGGTGCGGGGATAAACCCGGCTTCCGTTCTGATGGAAGGTCCGTTGCCGCACCGCGCATTGTTGCAAGCTTATGGCGACATGGATGTCGCTCTGGACCCCTTGGCCTACTCCGGCGGTGTCACGACATTGGAAGCGCTTTGGATGGGCGTGCCGGTGGTGACGCTTCCAGGTGCGACATTCGCCCGTCGGCACAGCCTCAGCCATTTGATGAATGCCGGCATGCCCGAGTTTATCGCCGCGTCGGAAGACGACTACGTCACCCATGCGGCGGACGCCATGAAGGCGGCGCGTTCAAGCCCGTCATTTCGGCGGGATATCAAAGAACGGGTGACACAAAGCCCGATTCCCGACGCCGAGCGTTATGCCGGGAACTTCGACCGCATGTTGTTCGATTTGGTCGGTTAGATCGGTTTCGTCTGGCTATCAGGTTGCGGAGACGGCTCATCTTCCTTCTTGAGGTCTTCCATCAATCCGTCAAAGAACTTCTTGGTCTTATCGGCCTGTTCCTCGAGCCACGGCTTGGCTTTGTCGTAGGCGACCCCAGCGTCGCACGCGGCGTATTTTCCCGAACATTGCGGCACGCACGCGGCACGTTTCCCCGTGTCACCCTCGTACTTGGTGTTGCATTCCTCCAGGCAGAGGTCGAATTCGGCTGAGCATTGCGACGGGGTTCGCTCGTCCGCAAGTGAAGGGGCGGTCCAAAGCAGGGCCGTCATTAGAATGATCATCCGCCGTTTCATCGTCTCACTCCACTGTTACACTTTTCGCTAGGTTCCGGGGCTGATCCACGTCCGTGCCTTTCAGCACGGCGACATGATAAGCCAATAACTGTACCGGGATCGCATACAAAATAGGCGAAACAAAGGCATCGACTGCGGGCAATGAAACAACTGCCGTGGCGCCTTTGGCGAGGCGCTTCGCGCCGCGACTGTCGGAGAAGGCGATCACCTTGCCGCCCCGGGTCATGACTTCCTGGATATTGGAGGCCGTTTTCTCGAACAATTCATCGCTTGGTGCGATGCAGATGATGGGAACCGACTCGTCAATCAGCGCAATCGGGCCGTGTTTCATCTCCCCGGCGGCGTAGCCTTCGGCATGAATATAGGAAATCTCTTTGAGTTTGAGCGCGCCTTCGAGTGCGATGGGGTAGTTGGTCCCTCGGCCGAGATACAAGACGTCGCGTGCTTCTGCGACAATGGCGGCGATCTCGCGAATGTCGTCGTCGTGATTAAGGATTTCCGCCGCACGGGCAGGCACTTCGGTGAGGGCGCCGACGAGTGCTGCTTCCTGTTTTGCATCGATGGCACCGCGCGCGCGCGCGGTGGCGATGACTAGGCAGGCAAGAACGGTCAACTGCGTCGTAAAGGCCTTCGTCGAGGCGACGCCGATTTCCGGGCCGGCCTGGGTCCGAAACACGGCATCGGATTCTCGGGCGATGGCACTTTCCGGCATGTTGACGATCGAGAATATCTTCTGCCCTGCATTCTTGGCGAAGCGCAGCGCTTCCAGCGTGTCGATGGTTTCGCCCGATTGCGAAATGAAGATGGCGACGCCGTTCTTAGGCGGCACGGCGGCGCGGTAACGGTACTCGGAGGCGATATCAACCTCGACCGGTATGCGGGCGATCTGCTCGAACCAGTACTTCGCTGTCATGCACGCGTAATAGGACGTGCCGCAAGCGATCAGCGTGAGCCGGTCGGCCTCGGCAAGGTCGACTTCGAAGTCGGGAAGCGTGATGTGGCGGTCCGCCTGATTGACCAGCGCACTCAGGGTGTCACCGATGACTTGTGGTTGCTCGTAGATTTCCTTGAGCATGAAGTGCCGGTAGCCGCCCTTGCCAATCGCGTCCCCCGATAGTTCGGAGATCCGAACGGCACGCTCGACGGTCTGCCCGTCGGCATCGAAGATCTCGGCCGTGGTCGACGTTAAAACGGCCCAATCGCCGTCTTCTAGGTAGACGATGCGATTGGTCAGCGGCGCCAGGGCCAGCGCGTCGGAGCCCAAATACATCTCGCCGTCGCCGAAGCCGAGTGCCAAGGGGCTGCCTTGCCTGGCGGCGATCAACAGGTCGTGCTCACCGGCAAAGACGATACCGAGCGCGAACGCGCCTTGCAGTTTTCTGAGCGTGTCGAACACGGCTTCTTTCGGTGCCATGCCTTCGGCGAGGCGCAACGTGATGAGGTGTGCGACGACTTCGGTATCGGTTTCGCTGGCGAGAACGCAGCCCGCTTCGGCGACTTCCTGGCGCAGTACTTCGAAGTTCTCGATGATGCCATTGTGAACGACGGCGACCCGATCCGTCGCATGCGGGTGCGCGTTCTGTTCATTCGGTACGCCGTGCGTCGCCCAACGCGTGTGCCCGATACCGGTAACGCCGCCGATGGGGCTCTCCTTGAGGCGCGCCTCGAGGTTGACCAGTTTTCCTTCTGCGCGGCGGCGGTCGATACCGCCGTTGACGAGGGTCGCGATGCCCGCCGAATCATAGCCTCGGTATTCGAGCCGTTTCAGCGCATCGACCAGGCGCGGCGGTGCGTCGGCGGTGCCGACGATACCGATGATGCCACACATCAGCCTTTCTCCCCTTTGGCCTTAAGAGACTTCTTCCGCTCACGTGTTATGCGTGCCCAGCCTTTAACTTCTCTCTGATCGGCGCGTGTCACCGCCAAAGCTTCGCCCGTCACGTCCTTGGTGATGGTGCTGCCGGCGCCGATGCTGGCGCCGTCACCCACGGTCACCGGAGCGACCAGCGCGGTGTTGGAGCCGATGAAGGCGCCCGCGCCGATGGTCGTGCGCCATTTGAAAACGCCGTCGTAGTTGCACGTGATGGTGCCGGCGCCGATGTTCGCATCGGCGCCGACGTCCGCGTCCCCGACATAGGACAGATGATTGATTTTGGCGCCGTCGGCGACAGTCGCGTTCTTTACCTCAACGAAGTTGCCAACTTTGGTATTGGGGCCGAGTTTGGCGCCCGGCCGTAACCGCGCATAGGGGCCGATGACAGCGCCGCCGGCGACGCTGGCGCCTTCCAAATGCGAGAACGCCCGGATTGTCGCGCCGTCTGCAACGGTGACGCCAGGGCCGAACACGACGTTGGGTTCAATGAGCACATCCTGGCCGACCACCGTGTCGTAACTGAAAAAGACGGTCTCGGGCGCGGTGAGGGTTGCGCCACCGTTGAGCGCCTTTTGACGCAGGTCGGCCTGCACACGCGCTTCGGCGGCGGCCAGTTCGGCGCGGGAATTGATGCCGAGCAAGGGGGCTTCCTCGCCCTCGACCACAGCGGCCGTGCGCCCCTTCGAGAGCGCGACGCCGACCACATCCGGCAGATAGTATTCACCGGCGGCGTTGTCGTTGCCGATCTCGGCCAGCAAATCAAAGGCGGCTTTGCCGTCCAGCGCCATCATCCCGGAACTGCAAAGATCGACGGCAAGCTCTTCAGGACTGGCGTCTTTGGCCTCGACGATGCGGGCCAACGATCTGTCCGGGTTGGTGATCATGCGGCCGTAGGCGACGGGCTCGGTGGCGCGAAACCCCAACACAACGACGGCGGGGTCGGATGCGGCGGCGCGTTCTTGCAGCAACGCCTGAATGCATTTGCCGGGGATCAGCGGATTGTCGCCGTTGAGAATCAGCAGATCGTCGATCTCGCCGGAAAAGCTCTCCCGCGCTGCCAATGCGGCATGCGCGGTGCCTAGGCGCTCGGTCTGTACGGCGGTGGGATACGGGGCGACGGCTTTTGCGACGTCCTCGTATCCGGGGCCGACGACAACGGTAATATCCTTGATGCCGGCATCCTCAAGGGTCTCCAAAAGACACTGGATCATCGGCCGTCCGGCGAGAGGGTGCAATACCTTCGGCAGCGTTGAGCGCATGCGCGTGCCGTGTCCGGCGGCAAGAACAATGGCGGCAGAGCGGCGGACAGTCATCAAAGCGGTTTCGTTCCGATTTTTCCGAAGCGTAAAAGGTGTTTGCCACACCCATGCAAAACGGCAAAGTCAAAGATTGTTTCCACAGGTTTCAAGGACTTAGCCCGGCGCAGCCATTTAGGCAAGCCACGCCGGCCATTGACAGTGAGAGGGGCGCCCCTTATACGAACGCGTCCCGATCACCGGGGGCGCGTAGCTCAGCGGGAGAGCACTGCCTTCACACGGCAGGGGTCACAGGTTCAATCCCTGTCGCGCCCACCATCGAAAGCCCAGGCCTAAAGCCTGGGTTTTTGTTTTGGCGCGACGATATTTATGGATCGCGCGCAATGCGCGCGGGCGCGCCCACCATCGAGAGCCCAGGCCTAAAGCCTGGTTTTTTGCTTTTTGAGCCGCTGCCGAACATTGTCCAATATTAAAAGAAGTTCATTTTCACACAATAGATATGGACAATTAAAATATGTAGAATAAGCTGTCTCTTGGGAGGAAATCATAATGCTCAAGGGGGTCTTGTCGTTCTCGCGGCCAAGCTTTGCGGTCACCCTTGCCGTTCTCATTACTGCTCTTTTCAGCGCTTCATCCCCGGCGTCCGAGGTGGTCGAGCTTGGTAAGAAAGTTTTCCGCACCTGTGCGAGCTGCCATCAGGTCGGCCCCAATGCGAAGAACACCGTCGGCCCGCATCTGAACGGCATATTCGGCCGCCGTGCCGGGTCTATTAAAGGGGTGCGGTATTCCGACGATCTCAAACGCTCTGGCGACAACGGCCTTATGTGGGATGCCGAGAAGCTCGATGCCTATCTTGAGAACCCGCGCAATCTGATTTCCAAAACGCGTATGCAGTTCCAAGGGATTGCGTCCGCCGAGGACCGTGCCGCAGTGATCGCATACCTGCGAACGTTCTCGGCCAATCCCCGCGACATCCCCGAAGCGGCACCGACCGCCGAGGCGGTTTCTCACGATCCTGCCGTGAACCCGGAGATTTTAAAAATTCAAGGCGATCCCGCGTTCGGCGAATATCTCGCCGGTGAATGCGTGACCTGCCATCAGCCGAGCGGCGCCGACCGTGGCATCCCGTCAATCGTCGGTTGGCCGACGGACGTGTTCGTGACGGCGATGCATGCCTACCGTTCCAAGACACGGGCACACCCGGTCATGAGAATGATCGCCGCGCCATTGAGTGACGAAGAGATCGCCAGTCTCGCGGCCTACTTCGAAACATTGAACGACCCACAAAAATAAACAGAGACATAAACAGGAGGACGACCAAGATGAGTATGAACAGACGAACTTTCGGTATCGGCGCGATCGCCGTTGCCGGTGCATTGGCGGCGCCCAGAGTCATGGCTGCAGGGCGGCCGCGTATTGCCATCGTCGGGGGCGGCGCCGGCGGTGCCACCGTCGCCCGTTATCTGGCGAGGGCGACGAAAGGCGAGATCGACATCACATTGATCGAACCGACGCGTACCTACTACACGTGCTTTTTCTCGAACCTGTATCTCGGCGGGTTCCGCGAGTTTAGCTCCATCGGCCATAGCTATGGGACCTTGGCGAGCGAATACGGTATCAACGTCGTGCACGATTGGGCGACGGCCGTAGACCGGGATAAAAAGCAGGTGCAACTCGCATCCGGCGGCAGCGTCGGCTACGACCGTCTCGTCATCGCGCCGGGCATCGATTTCAAATATGAGACCGTACCCGGTTATGGCATCGAAAGCGCCAACAAGATGCCGCACGCCTGGAAGGCGGGTTCGCAAACGCAGTTGTTGAAAGCGCAAGTCGAGAACATGCGCGAGGGTGGTACCTTCGTGATGGTTGCGCCGCCGAACCCGTTCCGCTGCCCGCCTGGTCCGTATGAGCGAATCTCGATGGTCGCCCACATCCTGAAACAGAAGAACCCGAAAGCGAAGATCATCATCCTCGATCCAAAGGAGAAATTCTCGAAACAGGCTTTGTTCCAGGAAGGATGGGCCAAGCACTACCAAGGGATGGTTGAATGGCTGCCGGGGTCGATCTCCGGCAAGATTGAGCGGGTCGACGCCGACAAGATGGAAATCAAAACAGACGCGGAAACCTTCAAGGCGGATGTCGCTAACGTCATTCCGGGCCAGCGCGCCGGCGAAATCGCAACCCGGGCCGGACTGACCAACGATAGCGGTTTTTGCCCCATCGTCCCGGCCACCATGCAAAGTCAGATCGACGAGAATATCTATCTGGTGGGAGACTCGACGATTGCCGGCGATATGCCGAAGTCGGGCTTTTCGGCCAACAGTCAGGCCAAGGTCGCGGCGATGGCGATTCAGGCGTCGGTGACGGGATCGAAGTTGTTCCCGGCGCGCTTCGCGAACACGTGTTGGAGTCTGATCGCGACCGACGATGGCGTTAAGGTCGGTGCGACCTACGAGGCGACTGCTGAGAAGATCGCCAAGACCGACGGTTTTATCAGCGCCACCGGCGAGGATGAACAGCTTCGCAAACGGACCTACGAGGAGTCCATCGGCTGGTACGAAGGAATCTCCAAAGACATATTCGGCTAGGAAACCTTCTAGCGGGCGTGACGCGGTCTGTCCTTATTGGCAGTGCGCCGCCGCATCTACCTATCCAATCGGCCCGGGACCTGCCCGGGCCGACTTTTTAGGTGGTCGGTGCGCTGGAAGCGGTATTTCGAAGCCGCTGGACCAGCAAATAAAGTGAACTTGCGAATAACCCGGCTGCGATCAGTAGCATGCTCAGGTATCCGAGGAAGCCGCTCGCGGCGGCGAAGTCGTTGCCAATGAAATATCCGAGGCCGATATAGGATGCGGTCCAGATCAGGCGCCCGGCGACACTGTAGATCAGGAACCTTTGGACTGGGTATCGGCCGGTGCCGGCCAACAAGCTGGCGACCGCACCGACATAGGCGACGAGCGAGCGAGTCAGGATCAGTGTCAGGCCGCCCCAACGGTCATAGAGGCGCTGTAATCGTGTCCGGTTCTTAGGCGTATAACCGACCCACCGTCCGTACTTCGTCAACGTGGCGGGTGATATGAAGCGTCCGATGGCATATCCCGCCAAATCGCCACAGACCGATGCCGTGACGGCAAGGGCGGCTGCAGTGGTGAGGTCGATCTCGCCCAAGGCTGCGACGCTGCCTGCGACGGTCGCAATCGGACCAGCCGGCAGGGGTAGTCCCAGAGCGCCCAAAAACAGAACTATGACCAGTGCGGGATACCCGTAAACAAGAAAAGCGGTGAGACTCTGTTCCGTCACGCGGTCGAACCAACCGTCGGTTGCCGGTGTTGTTGCAGGGGCTTCCCGGTTCAGCCTCTCGGCGATGATGACCTGGACTCTTTGAATGAACACGACCGCTTCGGCGCCGGAACGCACCGCGAGTTCGCGTAGCGACAGAGCCGCATCTGTGTCTTCGGGTAAACCGAGTGCGACGAGAATCTCCGTTCGAGGTACGCCAAAGGTGTCGGCGACGTAAGTTACCGTCATCCAGCCCCGCAAGTTGGCAATTTCCGGCGCGCCTAAGCTCTGGGAATGCGCAAGCACCTGATACGTTCGCGCAGTTTTGTTGGCGAAATAGATACTCGCGGGAATCATTAAGATCGTCGCAAGAAGCAGAAACCATGCGGAACCACGAAGATTTGAAAGACGTATCCCCATGCCAGAGATTTGAGCATATCCAGGCGAGCCTGGGAACATTTCCGCCGCGTGCCCTTTCACTGTGGGCGGAACAGTTGCTAAAAGACAATATGACTCCCGAAGACACTTCGAAGCTCGATCAGGCGTATGCACAGCACAAGGCAGGGCAACCGGCTCTGTCGCTGTCGACATATCGTGATTTGCAGGCGCGTTATCCCGACGACGACAATATCGCGCATCTTATGGCTGTTGCGTTGTTCCAGACCGGCCAACTGCCGGAAGCCCTAAAATGGGTTGAGAAGGCGATAGCCCTGGCGCCGGAAACACTGAGCTATCGGAATACCATGGGTGCGATCGCGACAGGTCTCCGCGATATGGACAAAGCCGCCACGGCGTTTGAAGGGATCCTTGCTATCGATCCCGGCAACATCGACGCCGCATTCAATCTCGGCAACGTGCGTATGGAACAAGGTCGCACGGACGACGCTGTTACTCTTTACGAAGGGGTGCTGGACCGGGCGCCGGACAATGTAGATGCGCTCAACAATCTGGGTGCCGCCCTCAAAGGCTCCGAGCGTCGCGAGAGAGGGATCGCCTACCTCCGCCACGCCGTTGAACTGCAACCCGACAACGTCGCCGCCTTGGTCAATCTCGCGGATTCCTTGGAACGTCTTAACCTATTTGACGAAGCGGCGGCGGCCATTGAAAAGCTTCTGGCAGCGGCACCGGACTTGCCGGTCGCCAATATTCTCGCCGCGCGTATTGAGCGGCGGCGCGGGGACATGGAGGCCGCCGCGACCCGCCTGGAGCGTATCGCTCTGTCGGCGATGGATGAAGACGAGAAGTGCCGTGCCTACTTCGACCTCGGCAAGGTGCGAGACCTCCAAGCCCGGACGGACCAGGCGTTTACCGCGTTTCAGGAAGCCAACAAACGGCAACTGGCTTTGGCCGAACGGCAAGGAATCCGTGCGGCGCCGTACATGGCCGAAGTTCGCAGCAGCACATCGTGGTTTACGGCCGAAAAATTGGCGCAACAGACGGCCGAACAGGAAAATTCCCACAAGGCACCGGTTTTTCTCGTTGGTTTTCCGCGTTCGGGTACGACGCTGATCGAGCGTATGCTCGATGCGCATCCGGCGTTGCTGACGACCGGTGAGCGCAGTCCGCTGCAGGCGGTCAAAACGAAACTGCTGTCTGCGGGCAGTTACCCGGCGGCCCTGGAGTCGTTCTCGACGCAGGAATGGTCTTTCTGCCGGGATCTGTTCTGGAAGATGGCGGCGGATGTTTGCGGCCCCGACGTCGAGACGAAAACGCTGGTCGATAAGATGCCGTTGAATATCGTTGATATCGGTTTGATCGGGCGGCTCTTGCCCGACGCGCGGATCGTCGTTTCGCTTCGCGATCCCAGGGACGTCTGTCTTAGTTGTTACATGCAGCAGTTCCGGCGTACGCCGGCGATGATCGGGTTCTCGGATTTGGAGACGACGGTGACACTCTATGACGAGATCATGGGGTTCTGGCTGCGGGCGAAGGCGCACACCTTGCTGCCGGCCTTTGAATACCGGTATGAGGATTTAATCGGCAGTCACGAAAGCATCATCCGCGATATCCTGGCGTTTGCCGATGTCCCGTGGGCGCCCGAAGTTTTGAATTATCGCGAGCAGTCAATTGGCCGGGACATCTCGACGCCGAGCTATGAGAACGTTGCAGAGCCGCTTTACACGCGGTCGACGGGAAGATGGACGCGGTATCGCACTTTTCTCGAACCTCATCTTGAACGCTTGCAGCCCTATGTAGAAGCGTTCGGCTACGACTAAGGACTAGCCGCGTTTCACTTGCGCCGACAAGGAGTGCCGGGCGATAACCAGTGCTTGGACAGGGGGGGGCATGAAACGCGTCAACGTCGGTTGCGGTATGTCGCCGACACCCGGCTGGCAGAATGTCGATAACTCGCTGAGCCTGCGGCTCTCGCGGTGGCCGGTTCTTGCCAGTGTTTTGAACGGCATTGGCGTCATCGGTAGCGAGCAGCGTGCCTACATGGAATTTTGCCGGGGTGCCGGCATTCTATACGCCAACGCGACGCGGTACCTGCCTTTCGATGATGCCTGTGCAGACGTCTTATACAGTTCGCACATGCTGGAGCACTTGTCGCGAAAACAAGCGGCGGGTTTTCTGGCGGAAGCCCGGCGCGTGCTCGCCCCGGGCGGAATCATCCGCATCGCCGTGCCGGACTTGGCGTTGCTGAATGAGCAATATCGTCAGTCAGGGGATGCCGATGCCTTCGTCGCCGGTACGTTGATGGCGTTTGATCCGCCAGAGACTCTGGCTGGGAGGATGAAGGATTTATTCGCAGGGCCGCGACATCATCTGTGGATGTACGACGGGCCGTCTTTGATCAAGTTGCTGACGGCAAACGGTTTTGCCGATGCCGAGGTTCTGCCGCCAGGGTCGACCAAAATTTCTGATCCCGGCGAACTGAATTTGTCCGAGCGGGACGGCGAGTCCGTATATGTGGAAGCTCGCCGTCCTTAATAGAATTACTCGGTCTCTGTCGCTTCGCGCATGCAGGTGATGAGGTTGTTTTTCGCCTCAAAGCCAACGCCCGGGGTGTCAGGCATGGTGATATAGCCATCGACGACGGCGGTGTTGTCAGCAAAGCCCCCGAACGGCTGGAACACATCCGGATACGACTCGTTGCCGCCAAGGCCGAGGCCCGCAGCGATATTCAGCGACATTTGGTGGCCGCCGTGCGGAATGCAGTTACGCGGGCTGAAGCCGTATTCCGGTAGCATTTCCAGGGTCCGCATGTACTCGACGAGGCCATAGGACAGTGCGCAATCGAATTGCAGGAAATCTTTGTTCGGGCGCATGCCGCCATGACGGATCAGGTTGCGGGCGTCCTGGTGCGAGAACAAGTTTTCGCCGGTCGCCATGACGCCGTCGTAATGCTGTGCCAGTTCGGCCTGCAGCGCATAGTCGAGGGGGTCACCCGCCTCTTCGTACCAGAACAGGTCATAGGGCGCCAAAGCGTGGGCGTAAGCGATCGCGGTTTGCAGGTCGAAGCGGCCATTGGCATCAACGGCGACTTTGTTGCCGGCGCCAGTGACCTCGATCACCGCTTCGATGCGCTTCAAATCTTCATCCAGCGGCGCGCCGCCAATCTTCATCTTAACGACGCTGTAGCCCCGATCGAGATAGCTCTTCATCTCGTCCTTCAGCTTTTCCAAACCCTTACCCGGGTAATAGTAGCCGCCGGCCGCGTAAACGAAGACTTTGTCATCGGCTTCGCCGTTCCGATAGCGGTCGGCAAGAAGTCGGTACAGCGGCTTGCCTTCGATCTTGGCGACCGCATCCCATACAGCCATGTCCAGAACGCCGACGGCTGTCGAGCGTTCGCCATGGCCGCCCGGCTTTTCGTTGGACATCAGGGTCGCCCAGATTTTGTGCGGATCTAGGTTGTCGCCGGCATCGTTCAAGACAGTGCCTGCTTCTGCAGCCTCTTGCAGACGCGGGATAAAGCGCTCGTTCAGCAGTCCCTTTGCCGCGTAGCGGCCATTTGAATTAAAGCCATATCCGACGACCGGTTTTCCGTCTCGGACGACGTCTGTAACGACGGCAACGACACTCGCGGTCATTTTGGAGAAATCGATATAAGCGTTCGCGATATCGGACGCGATCGGCACAACGGTATTTCGGACGTCAACGATTTTGACCATCTTCTTCCCAATCATTTATTGAAGGCTTAAGGCGATGAAATTTTAGTAGCAGGGCCATAAGTGAACTGCAAACCCTCGGTCACGGTACCGAAGCGGCGGAATTTCGTTGACCGAATGCAAAAATTATATAAAATAGGATAGATAGTCTCATTAATGCGCCTTCAAATCGTTTTTTGAAGGCGCTATTGTGGCTTTGAAAAACGCCACGAAGAACCCGCCGGTACGCCTTCGGCCGCCGGCTTTGCGAACGCCGGAGAGGATAGGAAACACACCATGAAGATGACGACGGAAGAAGCTTTCGTAAAAGTTCTGCAACGCCACGGTATCGAGCATGCCTTCGGCATTATCGGCTCGGCCATGATGCCGATCTCGGACCTGTTCCCGAAAGCGGGAATCACGTTCTGGGACTGTGCCCACGAATGTAACGCCGGCATGATGGCCGATGGTTTCACGCGCGCCAGCGGCAAAATGAGCATGATGGTTGCGCAGAACGGCCCCGGTATCACCAACTTCGTGACGCCGGTCAAAACCGCTTACTGGAACCATACGCCGCTGTTGCTGGTGACACCGCAGGCGGCCAACAAAACCATCGGCCAGGGCGGTTTCCAGGAAATCCCACAAATGGCGTTGTTCGAGGACATGGTCTGCTATCAAGAAGAAGTCCGTGACCCGACCCGGATTGCCGAAGTTCTGAACCGCGTGATCGAGCAAGCCTGGCGCGGTAGCGCACCGGCACAGATCAACGTACCGCGCGATTTCTGGACCCAGGTCGTCGACATCGAAATTCCGGAAACGATCAAACTCGACCGTCTGCCGGGTGGCGCAAGCGCCATTTCAGAGGCAGCGAAGCTGTTGTCCGAAGCCAAGTTCCCGGTCATCCTTAACGGTGCCGGCGTGGTTCTCGCAGGCGCAATTCCGGCCTCGGCAAAACTCGCCGAGAAGCTCAGTGCGCCGGTGTGCTGCGGTTATCAGCACAACGACGCCTTCCCGGGATCGCATCCGCTTTCGGTTGGTCCGCTCGGCTACAACGGCTCCAAGGCGGCCATGGAATTGATCTCCAAGGCTGACGTGGTGCTTTGCCTGGGCACGCGCTTGAACCCGTTCTCGACGTTGCCGGGCTACGGCATCGACTATTGGCCGAAAGATGCCAAGGTTATCCAGGTCGACATGAACGCGGACCGCATCGGATTGACCAAAAAGGTCTCGGTCGCGATCCAGGGCGATGCGAAACTCGTTGCCGAAGCGCTACTCGACAAGCTTTCCGCCGATGCCGGTAACAACGGCCGCGACGAACGCGAAGCGCTGATCCACCAGACCAAGTCGGCCTGGGCGCAGCAGCTTTCGTCCATGGACCACGAAGACGACGATCCGGGGACTACCTGGAACGAACGCGCTCGTACCCGCCAGCCGGAGCACATGTCTCCGCGTATGGCATGGCGCGCCATTCAGACGTCGCTGCCGCGCGACGCGATCATCTCGTCCGACATCGGTAACAACTGTGCCATCGGGAACGCCTATCCGACCTTCGAGGAAGGCCGTAAGTACCTAGCCCCGGGGCTGTTCGGTCCGTGCGGTTACGGTTTCCCGGCTATCGTCGGTGCCAAGATCGCCAACCCGGATACGCCGGTCGTCGGATTTGCCGGTGACGGCGCTTTCGGCATTTCCATGAACGAAATGACCGCCGTCGGCCGCGATCCGTGGCCGCCGGTCACCATGGTGATCTTCCGCAACTATCAGTGGGGTGCGGAAAAGCGGAACACCACGTTGTGGTATCAGGACAACTTTGTCGGTACCGAACTCGACCTCGACGTCACCTATGCCGGCATCGCCGAGGCTTGCGGTGTCAAGGGTGTTCAGGTCACGACCATGCAGGATTTGACGGATGCGCTCGCCGCAGCCGTTAAGGACCAGATGGAGGATAAGGTCACGACCTTTATCGAGGTTGTGCTTAACCAGGAGCTGGGCGAGCCGTTCCGCCGCGATGCCATGAAGGCGCCGGTGGCCGTCGCCGGGATCGATCCTGCGGACATGAAACCGCAGGCCGGCGCCTGATCTCGGACGCTATTCGTTACGAACGGGAAAGGCGGGCTTCGGCCCGTCTTTTTTGTTATTCGTCCGGCTGTTCCTGATTTATCCGGTCTTCGCGTTTTTTCGTCCCGACATAGGCCAGGATGCGACGCGTCACGTTGGTTTCGCTCGTCGTCGCCTTATCGCGCGGGCAGAAAATACAAATCCGGATACGGATATGGCAAAGATCGGTCGTCTCCAGGTTTACTTGCGGTTCCGGTTGACCGAGGTCGATCCCGCTGCGCCGCCTAACATGTGACCAGTACTGCTCTGCCTCCTCCTGGTGAAGCTTCCATTCATCGTTGACCATGTTTCGGATTGTCTCGAAATCTTGATCGGGATCGATGCCGTCTTCAGGCAGGGTGATCTCGAAGATATGGAACACGAACCGCTTGTTGAAGTTCAGATCGATGACTGGATGGCTCAATAGAAGCGCATTCGGAACCGTCATGTCGCGGCCAGTGTAGGTATGTGAAAAATCGCCGTCCGGCGCCAATTCTTGAATGTGCGTCGTCAGCATGCCTTCGCGTAGAACCTCGCCCCGGAAATTCCCGACTTCAATCCAGTCGCCGACCTCGAAAGGCTTAACGCCAGCTCTATAAAGTCCGCCTGTTACACAAAGAATCAGTTCTTTTCCCGCGATGACGATCGCGACACCGAAAGCGGCCAAGGATAGGGCGACTCGTGACAATTCCAGCGACCAGACCGCCAACAGCCCAATGACGATGAATAGAAGTGTCGAATTCTGTGTCGTCGAAATCCATTTTCGCTGTTCGGAAGTTAGGGTTTCCTTGTCGCGTTTTATCATGCGTACGATCACCCAACGGGCAATGAACGCGGCAATAACGATAATGACGGAGGCGATAATGTCGCCCCACGGCAATTTCTCTAGATTGGCTGGCAGTTCCGGCATCTTCTTCCTATATGAGGTCGCGACGCCCCATTGCGAGATATTTCTACAGGGCGTCCTGCCTCCGTTAACGCGTTTATAACGCAGTTTCGTCATACAGGAACGATGGCAAAACGCAAAACCAGCAAACCCCGGAAGCAATCACCGGGCCGCCCGTCCCGGCTACGCACAATTGGCAAATGGCTGGCTACGGGGGCCGTCTGGAGTTTTATTCTCGGGCTGTTCGCGATCGGCTGGTTTTATGTGGACCTGCCTGATGTTGAAGACAATTTGGCGCCGTCCAGGCGGCCGACCGTCTGGGTAATGGCTGCGGACGGAAGCGAACTCGCTGCCGTCGGAGACTTATACGGTGTGCCGGTGCGACTTTCCGATTTGCCGCCGCAACTGCCCCAGGCCGTGCTCGCCACGGAGGACCGCCGTTTTTACGATCATATAGGTATCGATTTCTACGGTTTGGCGCGGGCGATGGTTGCCAACCTTCGGGCCGGACGGATCGTGCAAGGCGGCAGCACCATCACCCAGCAGGTTGCCAAGAACCTTTTCCTGACCCCCGACCGTAATCTGAAGCGGAAGATTCAAGAAGTCATGCTGGCGCTTTGGCTTGAGGACCGTTTCTCCAAAGACCAGATTCTCGAGCTGTATTTGAACCGGGTCTATCTTGGTGCGGGGACCTACGGGGTCGATGCCGCCGCTCGTAAGTACTTCGGCAAATCGGCAGCCGGGATCAACACCTGGCAGTCGGCGATGTTGGCCGGGTTGTTGAAAGCCCCCAGCCGCTACAACCCACTTGCGGATAAGGAACTTGCCGCAGCGCGGACCAGGGTCGTCTTGGGCGCCATGGTGAGTGCGGGCTACCTGACGGATACGGAAGCGTCGTCGGCCCGTAAACTCGCAGCGACCAGCCACCCGACACGGCCGGGACGTCAGGCGCCTTTTTTCGTCGACTGGGTCCTGGATCAGGTGTCGGACTACGTCGGTGGGCGGGACCGAGATCTGATCGTACAAACGACTCTGCTGCCGCGTTTGCAGGCGCGGACCGAGAACACGCTTTCGGTGACCCTGAAGCGGAATGGGAAAACGCGCCATATCGGTGAGGGAGCTGTCGTCGTCTTGTCGCCGGACGGTGCCGTCCGCGCTATGGTTGGCGGCGAAAGCTACGGCAATAGCCAGTTTAACAGGGCGACTCAGGCGCGTCGCCAACCCGGCTCTGCCTTTAAGCCCGCGGTCTATCTGGCGGCACTGAATGCCGGTTATCGCCCGGACGATCTTATCGAAGATGCACCGATCAAGATCGGAGCCTGGCAACCGACCAACTTCGACGGCAAGTACACGGGGCGGATGACGATGTCCGACGCTCTGACACGGTCCGTCAATACGGTCGCGGTCCGGCTTGCCGTGGACGTCGGGGTGAAGAAAGTGGCCGCGGCGGCGCGTAGTCTCGGCCTGGATCCGGGGGATAACCCGGATGCATCGATTGCCCTCGGTACGGCCGAAACCACGTTGCTGGAACTGACGGCGGCCTACGCGCCCTTTGCCAACGGCGGCGACGGGGTGATCCCCTACGGTATTCAGGAAATACGCGACGGCGGCGGCAACGTCTTCTACCGGCGCAAGGTGTCGGGCACAGGCAAGGTCGTCAAACCGGACGTGCTTCGGGATATGAATCGTATGCTGAAAAGAGTCATCACCGAAGGCACCGGGCGTAAGGCGGCATTCGGTCCCGACGCGGCGGGCAAGAGCGGGACGTCTCAGAATTACCGGGATGCCTGGTTCGTTGGCTACTCGGCGGACTACCTGACCGGTGTGTGGCTCGGTAACGACGACGGAGCGCCCATGAAAGGCGTCACGGGCGGCAGTTTCCCAGCCGTCATCTGGAGGGATGTGATGCGAGCAGCCCATGAAGGAGTGCCGCCGAAACCGCTGCCGTCGTCCAGTCCGGCGCCGGTGACGCCAGAAAAGCCGTCCGGCCCTCGCGACGATGGAAACTTCTTCACGCGCCTGATAGAACGCCTGACGTCTGGGAAATAGAGCGGCGTCTAATCTGGTTTTTTGCCCAGGCGCGCAATCGTTGATGTGGTCGAAAAGCCGTCTTTCAAATCGGCGAGGACCACGCGTCCGCCCCAGCCGATGACGAGGTCGCCGCCGACGACGGTCTCGACGGTATAGTCGGCACCCTTGATCAGGACATCGGGGCGCAGCGCCTGGATCAACTCCAACGGCGTATCTTCGCCGAAGATCACGACGGCGTCGACCATGCCGAGAGACGCCATGATCGTGCTGCGCGCGGCCTCCGACTGTACGGGGCGGTCGTCGCCCTTCAGGCGTTTGACGGACTCGTCGGAATTGATCGCGACCACCAGCCGGTCGCATGCGGCGCGCGCTTGCTGCAGCAAAGAGACGTGCCCCGGATGTAAAAGATCGAAGCAACCGTTGGTGAAGCCGACCGAGAGGCCGCGCCGCTGCCACTGCTGAATACGGTCGGCGGCCTGATCGGCTGTCAGAACCTTGGCTTCGGCCTCCGTGATGTCGCTGTGATGCAATGCCGCGACGATTTCGGCTGCGCGCGCGACGGCAGTGCCGACCTTCCCGACGACGATCCCGGCGGCGACGTTGGCGACAGCGGCAGCATCTTCAGATGAGTGTCCGGCGCCAACCATGGCGGCAACGGCAGCGACGACGGTGTCGCCGGCCCCCGATACGTCAAAGACTTCGCGGGTTTCGGCAGTCAGGTGATGGAAGGTGCCGTCGGCACCGATTAGGCTCATCCCTTCGGCGCTGCGCGTCACCAACAGGCCGCCAAGATCATGGGATGATATCGACGACTTAGCGGCTGTCGCGATCTCTTCGTCGGTTGATAGGTCAGCTTTCGCTGCCCGGGACATTTCCTTCTTGTTCGGTGTAATCAACGTCGCGCCACGGTAGCGGCCGAAGTCGTCGCTTTTAGGGTCGACGATAACGGGTTTGCCCGATCTCTTAGCGAGATCGATCAG
Source organism: Rhodospirillales bacterium (assembly GCA_965216765.1). Taxonomy (GTDB): domain Bacteria; phylum Pseudomonadota; class Alphaproteobacteria; order Rhodospirillales; family Casp-alpha2; genus UBA4479. Next base: position 2,138,758 of record OZ244199.1, on the reverse strand, counting down.
CGCGGCGGCGCGGCCGTCTCCAAGGACGCCCTTATCATAGTCGGACAGCACGACCGCGTCGCAAGCAGCTATGGCGTTGGCGGCGGCCGCTAGGATCGCGTCGCCTGTCGCTGCGGACAACGTGCCGCTTGCTTCCCAATCGGCGCGGAGAATTTGTTGATTGCCGGCGACATAGCGGACCTTGATCGTTGTCGGCCGGTCAGTGTCGGTGACAGCGACGGTCGCCACGCCCGGCTCTTTTGCCAGGGCATCGCATAGTTCCTTGCCGGGAACATCGTCGCCGACGACGGCAACAAAGGTGACCTTCGCGCCGAGTGCCGAGAGGTTGCGGACAACGTTGCCGGCGCCGCCCGGCATGACGCTTTCATGGCCGACGTGCAGGACAGGGATCGGTGCTTCCGGCGAGATACGGTCGACGCTGCCAGTGACGAACCTGTCCAGCATCGCATCGCCGATCACCAAGACCTGCGTCTCGGCAAGTCCTTCGACCAACGGTACCAATCGCGATCTGTCCGTCACACCAGCCCCAACTCAATTTCGAGTGCGCCGCATAGCATCTGCCCAAGGGTTATATGCATTTCCTGGATGCGCGCCGTCGTCCCGCTCGGCACGACGATCAGAGGATCGGCAAGCCCGGTGAGCTTGCCGCCGTCGCGCCCGCCGAGAGCTGCCGCCGTCATGTTTATACGCTTGGCGGCTTCGAGGCCAAGTAGGACGTTCGGCGAGTTGCCCGAAGTAGATATGCCGATGGCGACATCACCGGCTTTACCCAGCGCCTCGACTTGACGAGCAAAAATATGATCGAAGCCGAGGTCGTTGCCGCCCGCCGTTAGTGCAGAGGTGTCCGTCGTCAGCGCAATCGCGGCGATGGGGGCACGGTCGGTCTTGTAGCGGATGGTCAGTTCGGTCGCGAGATGCTGACAATCCGCAGCGCTGCCACCGTTACCAAAAAACAGAATTTTGCCACCGTTCCGGACACTTTCCACGCAGCACGTGACGAGCGCCTTGAACGGTTCTTCGACGGCGGCCCGCGTCTTAGAGACAACGGCTTCGTGTTCGTCAAACTCGGCTTTGAAGAATGTGTCTTGGTCCATCGGTTTTGTCCTACAAATCTATCCGTTCGCCGATTCGCAAGCTTTCAACGGCGGCGATGGTTGCCGCCGATGTTTCGATCAATTGGTCTTCCGGGATCGGTGCGTCCCCGCCAGATATCGCGGCATCGATGAACGCCTTGATCAGCGCGGTGTGCCCTTTGTCCTGAGAGCCTTTCTGAGAGGTGACTTTGCCATTGGCGGCGAGTGTCAGACTTTGAAAATCGTCGATCACGGCGGCACGTCCACCAGCGAATACTTCTATCCGCTCTTTCGGCAGAGCGGTGTCGCCCTTGGCGGTATAGACGATGGTCGCAAGGCTGCCGTCGGTAAAGCCGACGTTGATGACGACATCGTCGCCGGCACTGCCCGTACCCGTGGCCGCATCGGCGCGGACGAAGGCAATCGAGTGACCCGCGAGGTGCCGCGCAAGATCAATGAAATGGCAGGCTTCGCCAAGGATGCGGCCGCCGCCTTCATCGGCAGATTGCGTCCAATGTGAGCCTTCGATTGCGCCGCCGTTGACGCGAATGGATATGACGCGTGGCCCTTCGGCGCTTGCGAGGTGCGCGACTGCCTGTGCAACCGTCGGTGCCATCCGCCGGTTGAAGCCGACCTGAAGCAGACCCGGTCCCTCGTTCAGTGCTGCGATGACATCGTTAAGTTGCTCGGTATCCAGTGCCAACGGCTTTTCGACGAAGACCGATTTGCCGGCGCGAATCGCCGCAGCTGTCAGTGATGCGTGGCTATCGTGCCGCGTGGCGACGATGATGGTGTTGATCTCGGCATCCGAAAGGACGGCATCGGTGTCGGTCGCGGCAGTCTCGAAGCCTTGTGTCTCGGCGCCATGCTCGGCACTGGCACCGCGCTGCGTGGCGATAGCCTTGAACCGCACGCCCGGGACCGATTTGACCGCCGGTAACAGGACGGCCCGGGCGAAGTTCCCGGCGCCGATCAGGCCAACCGTGCACTGGCTCGAGGCTGCGCGGGCGGGACGTGTTGCAAGGGTTCTGCTCTCGGGTGCGGGGCCATCACCGTAGCCGATGACGACACCCAAATGTCGCACCGCACCGCCGGTCACAAGCTCGTAAGCCGCTTCTGCCTGATCGATGGTGAAGCGGTGTGTCGTGAGCGCGGAGACATCCAACCGCGTCCGGCGGTCTTGCGCCATGACGCGCAATGTCTCGGCCAGGTTTTCCGTCTCGGTCCAGCGCACCCAGCCGACCGGGTATTTGATGCCGCGATTCTCGAACTCAGGGTCGTAGCGTCCGGGGCCGTAGGACCGCGAAACGATGATGTTGAGTTCCTTTTGCATGAAAGCGGCGTAGGGAAATGCCGTGCCGGTCAGGCCGACCATGACGACACGGGCGCGGTCACGGGCGACCTCGGCGGCGAGTTCGAAAGGTGCAGACGAGTCCGTGGCCGCCGCGATAAGCACTGCATCGGCACCAATGCCGCCGGTCATTTCCATGATCTGGCGGGGGGCGTCGCCTTCCGGTGACAAGGCGGCTTCGGCACCACCGTCTTTGGCGAGACCAAGTCGGTCCTCTGCGTAGTCGAGGGCAATGGCGCGCACGCCGGAGAGAGTCAAAAAGCGAACGGCCAACTGGCCGATCAGGCCGCAACCGACGACGGCGACGACATCGCCCAGACCGCATTGCAGATTGCGGACGGCATGCAGAGCAATCGCGCCGACGGTGCCGTAGCAGGCGTCTTCATCGGTGACGTCGTCCGGGATGCGGGCGACGAGGTTTTCCGGCACGGCATTGAGTTCCGCGTGATTGGCGATCCCGGCACCGGCCATGGCGACCCGGTCGCCGACCCGAAAACGGCCTTCCAATCCGGCTCCTACGGCGATGACGTCGCCGGCGGCGGAATAGCCGAGCGGCAGCGGCTCGTCGAGCCGCGCCATGACTGCTTTCCAGGTGTTCCAGAGGCCTTCTTTCTTGGCCTTATCCAGCACTTTCTTAACCAGATCGGGCCGGGCTTGTGCTTTGGCGGCGAGATTCTTGCGGGAGAAATCGATGACCATCCGCTCAGTACCCGCCGAGATTAGCGAGGTCCGCGTGTGTACCAACAGATGTCCTGCCCGAACACCTGGAGCCGGCACATCCTTGAGGGCCAACTTGCCGGTACGCCTGGATTGGATGACCTGTTTCATCTTTGTCTACGAGTCCAAGCCCCGGGCCTCAGAGGATACTTTTGAAGTAGGCGATGGTTTTTTCGAGTCCGCTGCGAAGTTCTATGGTTGGCTCCCAGTCGAGGGCAGCCTTGGCGAACGTGATGTCCGGACAGCGTTGCGTTGGGTCGTCCGTTGGCAGCGGCTTGAGGACAAGCCCCGACTTGGCGCCCGTAAGTTCTATCACGGCTTCCGCTAACTGGCGGATGGTGAACTCGTTCGGATTCCCCAGGTTCATAGGCCCGGTGATCTCGTCGTCCGCATCCATTAGCCGCATCATGGCATCAACCAGATCGTCGACGTAACAGAATGAGCGGGTTTGCGAGCCGTCGCCATAAAGAGTGATGTCTTGGCCGGTCAGCGCCTGCACGATGAAGTTGGAAACCACGCGGCCATCGTTCGGATGCATGCGCGGGCCATAAGTATTGAATATCCGGCAGACGCGGATATTCACGTTTTTCTGGCGGTGATAATCGAAGAACAGCGTCTCGGCACAACGCTTGCCCTCGTCGTAACAGGCACGCGGGCCGATCGGGTTGACGTTTCCCTTGTAGCTCTCAGGCTGCGGATGCACTTCAGGATCGCCATAAACCTCGCTGGTCGAGGCTTGCAGAATCTTGGCGCCGGTCCGCGACGCCAGGCCCAACACGTTGATTGCCCCATGAACGCTCGTTTTCGTCGTCTGAACCGGATCGTATTGGTAGTGCACGGGCGATGCCGGGCAGGCCAGATTGAAAATCTCGTCAACTTCGACATACAGCGGAAACGTCACATCGTGACGCATCAGTTCGAAATTCTTGGCGTCCAACAAGTGCGCGACGTTGGATTTCGAACCCGTGAAAAAGTTATCGACGCAAAGAACGTCATCTCCACGCGCGACTAACCGCTCGCAGAGGTGTGAGCCGATGAAACCGGCACCGCCGGTGACCATCACCTTTTTGGCCAGGATGGATGACATGGATGTGCGCCGAGCCCCCGGTATTGTCTTAGAATCGGCAAACTACCACCCGGGACGCGGGCGGCCAAGTTCAATCGAATCAAGTGGATAGGAAGCGCGCGTGGCCGTTTTCCAAGGCGACAGCGGTGAGGTGGCCGCTCTTCCAGGCAAGGGTGTCCGTTCCGATCCTATGTCGCCGAACCTCCGGTTCCGGCCGTGGCGTGTGACCGTGCACGACAACCGCGTCGAGCGCAGACGGCCAGTCCAAAAACGGCTCGCGAATCCACATCAGCTCTTCGGGTGTCTGGTCGTCCAGCGGCGTTAGCGGGTTGACCCCGGCGTGGGCGAAGAAAAGCGACCCGATCCGGTGGCTCAGGCTAAGCCCCTTCATGAACGAGAGGTGGCGCTCCGGGATGACGTCCAGCAACGCCTGTTTAAGCTTTCTTGGTTCCGCTGCGTCTGTGATGCCGTAGCTGCGTAACGTATCATCACCGCCATTCATGAGCCAATGGGACAGATCGCCGGTGCCGTCCAGAAAGCCGACCATGAAGTAATCGTGATTTCCCATAATATGGACGGTTTCCGTACCTGTCGGCGCCGATGTCGCCAGCGTTTCGATGACGGCTGCGGAGTCAGGGCCGCGATCGACGTAATCACCAAGATAAATAACTGTGTTGGCGGCTTTCGGTGCCGCGCCCATATCGTCTTCGATGATTCCGTGCAACTCGTGCAGGAGATCGACCCGACCATGAATGTCGCCGATGGCATATACTCGATGGTCTTCGGGCAGACGAATGCCGTCGTGCGGCCCGTCGAGATGTTGGAAATACTGGTTTGGCATGATGGCCTCTGTCAGTATGATTCCCCGGGGTGTCTGGGAAAGCAACGTACGGTATCGTTAACGGTTTGTGAAATGCCCCCGGTTACAAGGTGAGCATGGCGGATACGCTCGACAAATCCCTGACGCAGGAAGCAGTGCTGCTTGAAAAGCTGGCGCGGATCGAAGAGAACCCGTCCGGCTATTTCGCGGTACATCTCCACTTGTCTAAGTTGCGACCGAGTAATCGCCAATCCCATTTTATCGGCATCGCCGCGCGCACCTTCGACAATTTGATAAATAACAACAATGCCGTCATCTACGTGATGCTCAACCAGGACATCGTCCTGGTCTGCCACGAAGTCCTGGTCGAGGATATCGATCCCTACATTGAAAAAGTCCGCGGGATGTTCAGCGAAGATCCCATTGCCGTGACCGAGGATGAGTTCGAAGATCATTTCTCGACCTGGTATGACCTTGCCGCCAACGAGGATTTCGCCGCTTTTCTATCTGCCGCGACTGAACTGTCCGTCGAGGCGGAGAAGATCATCGATGCGGCGAAGCGTCATAACGAAGAGACTGCGGCTGGCGGCGGCGGTGATCCGCTGACTGCCAAGAACCTGGCCGCCATCAACCAGCAACTGCAAGCAACACGTGTCGCGGATCTGATTCGGCAGCAGACGTGTGTTCGCATCGCACCCGGCGAGGCCGGCGAGATCGTCTTTCGTGAACATTTCATTGCCATGTCCGAACTGAAGGATCGTGTCGCGCCAGGCGTGAATCTTTTTACAAGTGCGTGGCTATTCCAGTATCTCACGGAAACCCTCGACAAACGGATCCTTGCGGTGATCGGCCGCAAGAACTTCGCGGAACTTAAGGACCCGATCAGCCTTAACTTGAACATCGGCACCGTGTTGTCGCGGGATTTTGCGAACCTCAACCGTGCCGTTGAGGAATACGCGCATAAAGTCGTCATCGAGTTCCAGGTCATCGACATCTTTGCCGATATGAACACCTACGGCTACGCCCGCGATATGTTGCAGGACAGAGGCTACCAGGTGGTCGTCGACGGCGTTAGTCCGAACGCGCTGCAGTTCTTCGATCCGGCGACGCTCAAGCCCGATTTTATCAAGGTTGCTTGGGGCAAGGAATTCGAAAGCGAAGCCAACGACATGGGGCGGCTAAGCAGTTTCAAGGAGACCGTCCAGCATGCTGGTAAGGACAGCATCATTCTTGCCCGGGTCGATTCAGAGAAAGCCGTAAGATGGGGGCTTTCCCTCGGCATTTCGCGGTTCCAGGGCTATTTCATCGACAAGCTGGTTCAGGCGATGACGCGCAACAAAGTCGCGCCGATTGCAAAAGCGCGGGCCGAGGTGAAGTAGATGGCGACCGCTCCCGAAAAATTGCCGTCCCAGGAAAAGCTTCTTGTCGACTATATCCTGCGGCTCGAAAAACACAGGGCCGGACGCTCGCTGGTGCACGTCCATCTGTCTAAGTTGCGTCCGTTCAACCGGCGCGATCAGCATATCCGGACGGCGGCAAGTCACTTCGAACAGTTCGTCAAGGATCTGACAGGGCAGCTGTTTTCTTTGAAAAACGCGGACTTGTTTTTCGTCTTCAAGACCGAGATTAAGCCGCAGGTCGAAACGGTCTTGCAGAAAGTACGTTTTCTTTTCAGCGATGATCCATTGGTCGAAGACGAAGGCGCGGACGGCCGGGAATTCGCTACCTGGTATGACGCCGCCAACCAGTACGACGATATCGTGCAACTCGTGCACGGCTTGGCGGATGCCGAGGAGAAGCGCCAGACAGAAGTGCGTAACCGCATGGATGCCCGCCAGCGCTTGAAGGAAAAACAGAAAAAGGGCGAGCCGCTGACACCGGCAGTACTGGCGAAGGTCGAAGAGTCTCTGGCAAGGGCCGACCTTTCGAACCTGGTGCGGCGACAGTTCATCTGCCGCGTCGATTCCAAGATGGTCCCGGAGCAGCTCTTCAGCGAGTTGTTTATCTCCATACAGGATTTGCGTGAAACGATCCTTCCGGGCGTCAACCTGGTGGCGAACCGCTGGCTGTTTCAGCACCTGACGGAAACGCTCGACCGCCGTGTCCTTTCGATGCTGATGAAGACGGATACCGTGTCGATTTCCGGCGATATCAGTTTCAACATCAACGTCAAGACGCTGCTTTCCGAGCAGTTTCAAGTCTTCGACGACAACCTTTCGGCGGCGCGCCGGGGCGCTATCGTCATCGAACTACAGAAAGAGGATATTTTCTCGGACCTTGCGGCGTATCTCTTTGCCCGCGAATTCGTACAGACCAAAGGCTATCGGCTTTGTTTGGACGGGCTGACCTTGGAAACCTTGCAGGTTATCGATCGCGAACGCTTAGGCGCGGACTTGGCGAAAATGGTCTGGCATCCAAACCTGGTCGATGGCGGCGATGAGGTCCAAGCGATGATCAAGCGTCTGATCGACCGCGATGGACCGGAGCGCTGGATTCTATGCCGCTGCGATAACCGCGAAGCGATCGATTTCGGACGCAAGGTGGGACTTGAGCTTTATCAAGGCCGTTTCGTTGAGAACCTCATCGCCGAGGACGGGCGGCGCCGTGATCTATTGAAGTTGAAGCGCCGTATCGAGCGCAGTTCCGAAAACGTCCCGGAAGAGGAATAAACACCTCAGCCGTCGCTGACCCCGGCCTCGGCAAAGGTCGCCATGCCGGTGTGACAGGCTGAGGCCGCTTTCACGATGTTGATCGCCAGCGCCGCGCCGGAGGCTTCGCCGAGGCGCATGCCGAAGTCCAACAACGGCTTCTTGTTTAGCTTCAACAGCAATTTTCGATGCCCGGGTTCGGCGGAGGTGTGTCCGGCCATGGTGTGGTCGAGCGCGCCCGGTGCCGCGATGTGCAGTGCCGCTGCCGCAGCTCCGCAGACGTAGCCGTCGAGCAGAACAGGAATTCGTTGCAGGCGTGCCCGCAGGATGGCGCCGGCCATGGCCGCGATTTCGCGTCCACCCAAACGGCGTAGCAAGTCAATGGGCGCCTGCGCCGCATCCCGGTGCAGCGCCACGCCCTCTTGGACGATCCGCGCCTTGGCGCCGAGGGCTTCACCCTGGACGCCGGTGCCGGGGCCTGTCCAATCCAAGGCATCACCACCGAACAGTGCCATGCACAAAGCGGCGGCAGCGGTGGTGTTGCCGATGCCCATCTCGCCGATCGCCAAAAGATCGCATGTTTCAGGGACGGCTTCCCACCCGGCGGCGAACGCGGTGATGAACGCCTCTTCGGACATGGCGGGTTCGCGGGTGAAATCCGCCGTCGGTGTATCCAGGTCAAGCGGGACGATCATGAAATCCGCTCCGGCGACACGGCTCAACTGATTGACCGCGGCGCCGCCGCGCTCGAAGTTTGCGACCATCTGTCCGGTCACGTCGGCGGGAAATGCGGAAACGCCGCGTGCTGCGACGCCGTGGTTGCCGGCGAAAACCAGCACGGCAGGATTATCGGTCGACGGCGGCGCTTTGCCCTGCCACACGCTCAACCAGACGGCGATCTCCTCAAGACGACCGAGGGCGCCGGGGGGCTTCGTCAACATGGCGTCACGAGCTTGCGTTTCGGCTCCGGCGGCCGTGTCCGCAGACGGTAAGTCCAAGAGAATTTTCAATATTTCGTCGATAGAACGCGGCGTTTTCATGGCCTGTACTATAGGTAGCGGGTATGGAAGCCGAAAGCATATTTCGGTGACTCTTATCGGGCGGCAAGATAGAACCTCCCCATGGCGGGAAGCGAGCAAAAGTCAGGAAAATTTCCCTTCTTACACGGGGCAGTCCGGGACGTTCGCGTTGCCGTAAACTTCCTGACGCGTCTGCCGGTCGGATGGATCGACGGTCTTAAACCGTCGGATCTTGCCGCTGCCGCGTGGGCGTTCCCTGTCGTCGGCGCTTTGGTTGGCGCGCTTGGCGGCGGTGTTGTCTATCTGGCGGCGATCCCCAGTCTTCATCCCATGGCGTGCGCGTTGCTCGGCATTGGTGTTCAGATCTGGATCACGGGCGCACTGCATGAAGACGGTCTTGCCGACGTGGCGGATGGTTTCGGCGCCATGGACCGAGTGCGCCGGCTCGACATCATGCGGGATTCCCGGATCGGCACTTATGGGGTCCTGGCGTTGGTGTTCAGTGTCGGCCTGAGGGCGTCGCTCTTGGCGAGTGTCGCCGTGCCGGTCCGCGCCTGGCTGGCAATGATCGCCGCGGCGATGATATCCCGCGCCGTTATGGTGCCGGTGATGGCGTTGATCGGTCCGGCGCGGACCGACGGTCTGGCGAAAGATGCCGGCTGTCCGGGCCGGACGCCGGCGCTGATCGCATGTGGTTTGGCAACCGCCGCTGCATTTATATTGCTGCCGCTGGCACCGGCTCTGATTGCCGTTGCCGCCGCTGCGGGGATTACGGTAACGATATCATATTGGGCCAAGCGTGTGCTGGGCGGTCAGACAGGAGATGTCCTAGGCGCGCTACAACAAATCATCGAAATCGCGGTACTGATCGCCGCCGCGAGTTATGCGGGAGGATACTATTGACCGAAGAAACAACACGCTGGTGGCTGGTACGTCATGCGCCGGTGGTCGGAGTCGAAGGTAAGATCTACGGTGCGGATGATGTCGAGTGCGACGTCTCGGACTATGACTCCTTTGCGACTTTAGCGCGGCGGTTGCCGGCTGATGCGGCGTGGTTCACTTCGCACCTGACCCGAGCGCGCCTGACGGCGGCAACAATTCGAGAGGCTGGCCTGGACGCACCAGAACCCACCATCGACGAGCGCTTCGGCGAGCAGTCCTTCGGTGACTGGCAGGGGCGGACCTGGTCCGAGATGGAGGCGGCAGACCCGGATACATATTTCGCATTCTGGGAAGACCCGGTCCGGAACCGCACGCCCAATGGTGAGAGCTTCGCCGATCAGATCGCCCGCGTCGGCGCCGCCATCGATGAATACACGGCGGCGCATGTCGGGCGCGACATCGTTTGTGTTTCGCACGGCGGTACCGTGCGAGCGGCGATCGCCCATGCCTTGAACCTGGATCCCGCCGCAGGGATGGCGGTGGCGGTGCACACGCTGTCAGTCACAGTCATGGAGCATGTCCCGGGTGGTCTGCTGCGCGGCAAAGGATCGTCTTGGCGTATCTTGCATGTGAACCGTCCTTCGCTGGAAAGTCACTAACGATGTCTAATCTCCCCCGCGCAACGATGGTGCTCGGCGGCGCCCGCTCCGGCAAGAGTCGCTACGCGGAGGGGCTTGTCGAAGCAGCGGGCGGTGGAGTCTATATCGCCACGGCACAGGCCTTCGACAGCGAGATGACGGACCGAATCGCCACCCACCAGGCGCGCCGAGGAGATGCTTGGCGAACAATCGAAGCGCCGGTCGATCTGGTCGGCGCATTGTCCTCGGAGCATTGCAAGGGCAAAGCGGTCCTCGTTGATTGCCTGACTCTCTGGCTTTCCAACTTGATGATGAACGATATGGATATCCCGCGCGAGGTCGCCGCGCTCGTTGCCGTGGTGCCGACCCTTGACGCAAAGGTGGTTTTCGTTTCCAACGAGGTCGGCCAGGGTATCGTTCCGGAAAATGCTATGGCCCGTGCGTTTCGCGATTATGCAGGGACGACGCACCAAGCCTTGGTCGACGTGTGTGACCGGGTCGTTTTCGTCACCGCCGGCCTGCCGATGACATTGAAAGAAGAGGGTTGAGATGAAAATTCCCGCGACCGTAATCACCGGATTCCTAGGTGCCGGGAAGACGACGCTGATTCGCCATATTATGGCGAATGCGGGCGGGAAAAGGATCGCTCTGATCATTAATGAATTCGGTGACATCGGCGTCGACCGGGACGTTGTCGAAGGCTGCGGTTTCGAAGGATGCGACGACGACAACGTTGTCGAGCTAGCCAATGGCTGTATTTGCTGCACGGTCGCGGACGACTTTCTGCCGACCATGCAGGCGCTGTTGGCGAGGGACGAGCCGCCGGAACATATCGTTATCGAAACGTCGGGGCTGGCTCTGCCGAAGCCGCTGGTGAAGGCGTTCACGTGGCCGGAAATCCGTTCCAAGGTTACTGTTGACGGTGTCGTTGCCGTTGTCGACGGACCGGCGGTTGCAGCCGGTCGTTTCGCCGATGATCCCGATAAAGTTCAAGCGGCGCGCGAAGCCGACGATATGCTGGACCATCATTCGCCGCTGGAGGAAGTCTTCGAAGACCAGCTGCTGTGCGCCGATCTGGTGTTGTTGAACAAAACCGACATGCTGGCCGACGATGCGCTCGGCGGCGTGCGTGCTGTTGTCGGGCGCGAAATCCGGCCGGGCGTGCGGATCGTCGAAACCGTTGGTGGAGCCCTTGATCTCTCTATCCTGCTGGCGATGGATGCCGCCGCCGAGGACGATCTGGCGGCGCGTCCGTCGCATCACGATGCCGAAGACGACCACGATCACGACGACTTCGAGAGTTTCTCGATCCTGTTGGACGAGATTGCTGACCCGGACGCGCTTGAAGCCCGTATCGAGGATGCCATCGTCCAGCACGATATCCTGCGCGTAAAGGGTTTCGTGAATGTCGTCGGCAAGCCGATGCGGCACGTCATTCAAGCCGTCGGCCCTCGAATCGACAGATATTTCGACCGCCCGTGGCGCGACGACGAGACCCGCCAAAGTTGTCTTGTGGTTATCGGCCAGACTGGTTTGGACAAGGACGCGATTACGCGCACCCTGGCCGGCGCCGCTTGATCTGCACCGGGCGTTGACCCGGGCCGCCGGAACAGGCACTTAAACCCATGCATTTGCTTGCGGCACAGCCCGGTACTGTCACCGACGGCGAGGAAGCGGTCGACCTCGGCCAAAGCCCCGGTGATATCGTCTTTTTGTCCGCCGCCGACACCGAATTGTCGATGCTGGCGGACGCGCGCGCTGCGCTGGAATTTTCAGGCATGGATCTGCCGTCGCTGCGGGTCGCAAATCTAATGCAGCTGGGCCACAACATGTCCGTCGACTTGTACGTCGATGACATCATCCGGCATGCGAAGTTGGTCGTGGTTCGGCTGTTGGGCGGCGCCGGCTATTGGCCCTATGGTGTCGAGCAGATCGCTGAGACCTGCCGCAAGAACGGAATCCTGCTGGCCACGCTGCCCGGCGACGATCAGCCCGATGCGGAACTGGCGGCTTACGGGACGCTGCCGCCCGAATCATGCCACCGAATTTGGCAGTACAGCGTTCATGGCGGGCCTGAGAACAATCGCCAGATGCTCTTGTATCTATCGTCCTTACTGGATCACGACGTCGATTGGCGCGAACCGCAGCAACTGATGCGGGCGGGCCTGTACTGGCCGGGTGATGAAGCGCCGACCCTCGAAATAATTCAGAGTCATTGGAAAGCGGAAAAGCCGGTCTCGGCGGTTATTTTCTACCGGGCCCTGGTGCAGGCTGGAAATCTCGCCGCCGTCGATGCGCTGATCGATGGTCTGAGGGAGGCCGGGTTAAACCCGTTGCCAATCTTTGCGCAGAGTCTGAAAGACCCTGTCTCCGCCGGTATTATCGTGCAGACGTTTGCCGACGAACCGCCAGCCGTGATCCTCAACGCGACCGGGTTCGCCGTCTCGGCGCCCGGTGCGCCTCGCACGGAAACACCTTTCGACGAGGCCGATTGTCCCGTGCTGCAGGTGGCTTTCTCCGGCGGTGCGCTGAAAGCCTGGGCCGACGGGGCACGTGGACTGTCGGCGCGCGATATCGCCATGAACGTGGCTCTCCCAGAAGTCGATGGCCGCGTCTTCACGCGCGCGGTTTCGTTCAAGGGTCGCCGCCGCCGCGATCCGGCGACCGAAAGCGACGTCGTTCAGTACGAGCCTGTCGCAGACCGTATCGCCTTTGTTGCCGAACTTGCCGCCGCGTGGGCGCGCCTACGGCAGACGCCCGCCGAGGACCGCCGCGTGGCGATGGTGCTCGCCAATTATCCTAACAAGGACGCGCGTCTCGGCAACGGTGTCGGTCTGGATACCCCGGCGGGCTGCGTGCGAGTGCTGGATGCCATGCGCGCCGCTGGTTACGACGTCGGTGATGCACCCAAAGACGGTGCTGAGTTGATCCGGCGGCTGAAGACCGGTCCGACCAACGACATCCGCGCCCTGGCATCGCGGAACGTTACCGAGACGCTATCGTTCGCCGACTATCAAATCTGGTTCTCCGCCCTGCCGGATGCCGTGCAGCGCCAGGTGGTCGAGCGTTGGGGATCGCCTGAGCAGGATCCGTTCTATCTCCCTGGCGAGTTGGACTGCGGGCGCTTCGCCATTCCCGCTTACCGCTGTGGCAATGTGGCGATGTGCCTCCAACCGGCGCGCGGTTACAACATCGACCCGGTCGGCAGTTACCACGACCCGGCGCTTGTGCCGCCGCACGGCTATCTGGCGTTCTATGCCTGGATGGCGCGCGAATTCGGTGCGCATGCCGTGTGCAATATGGGGAAGCACGGCAATCTGGAATGGTTGCCGGGCAAGGCGCTGGCACTCTCGGAGCGCTGCTTCCCGGAAGCCGTTCTAGGACCGATGCCCAACATCTACCCGTTCATCGTCAACGATCCGGGCGAGGGCACACAGGCGAAGCGACGCACCGCCGCCGTCATCGTCGATCATCTGATGCCGCCACTGGCACGCGCCGAAAGCTACGGCCCCCTGCGCGATCTGGAACAGTTGGTCGATGAATACTACGAAGCAGCCGGTGTCGATCCGCGCCGTATCCGTGTACTGACCGAGGAAATCCTCTCGCTCTGTCGCGCGTCCGGATTGGACGAGGACATTGGTATCGCCGTTGATGAGAACGCGGATACCGCACTCGCCAAGCTCGACGGTTATTTGTGCGAGTTGAAAGAACTGCAAATCCGCGACGGTCTGCATGTGTTGGGCATTAGCCCCGAGGGTGAGCGTCTCGATAATCTCTTGGTTGCGTTGGCGCGTGTGCAGCGAGGCAAAGGCGACGGCATAGATGCGTCCCTGCATCGCGCGCTCTCAAAGGATCTGGGACTCGGCTTCGATCCGCTGGATTGCGATATGGCCGAAGCGTGGAGCGGCAACAAGCCAGCGGCTTTGGGAAAGATTTCGGATGACCCGTGGCGTAGCAACGGTGATACGGTCGAGCGGCTGGAGATGCTGGCGGTTGAATTGGTCGCGGGGCGCAAAGCGGCCGCAGATAATTGGGCCGCGACAGCCGAGGTGCTCCACTGGATCGAAACGGATTTGCGGCCAACGCTGAGCGGCTGTGGCGAGGCCGAGATTGACGGTATGCTGACGGCATTGGACGGCCGCTTCGTGCAGCCCGGCCCCTCTGGCGCGCCGAGCCGGGGACGCCCGGACGTGCTGCCGACGGGGCGTAATTTCTATTCGGTCGACACGCGCACGGTGCCGACACCTGCGGCTTGGACACTGGGCTGGGCATCTGCGTCTTTGCTGATCGAGCGCTACCGTCAGGATCATGGCGAATGGCCGACGTCACTGGCGGTCTCTGCCTGGGGCACTTCGAATATGCGCACGGGTGGCGACGACATCGCCCAAGCACTGGCGTTACTGGGAGTTAGACCGACTTGGGATTCCGCAAGTCGCCGCGTCACCGGGTTCGAGATTCTGCCGTCGGATATCCTGGATCGGCCGCGCATCGACGTGACGTTGCGTATCTCGGGCTTTTTCCGGGATGCCTTCCCGGGTCTGATCGATCTTTTCGACAGCGCCGTCCGTGCCGTAACCGAACTGGACGAGCCTTCGGATATGAACCCCGTTAAAGCGCGCGTTGAAGCCGAGGCGGCAAGACTTGCCGCTGACGGCAAGGACGCCGAGACCGCGAAGCGTCAGGCAGCCTACCGCGTCTTCGGTTCCAAACCGGGCGCCTATGGGGCCGGATTGCAGGCGCTCATCGACGAGAAGGGATGGCAGAGCGATAAGGACCTTGCGGACGCTTATGTCACTTGGGGCGGGTATGCTTACGGAGCCGGGGCCGAGGGGACGGCCGCACACACGACTTTCGAGCGCCGCCTCACCGGCATTGAAGGCGTGATCCACAACCAGGATAACCGCGAGCACGATCTTTTGGATTCGGACGACTACTACCAATTCGAAGGTGGCTTGGCGGCGGCGGTCCGTGACCGGTCCGGAGCGCAACCGGCGATCTATCACAACGATCATTCGAGGCCGGAGCGGCCGGTGATCCGAGCGCTTGACGACGAGATCGCGCGCATCGTCCGCGCCCGCGTCGTCAACCCGAAGTGGATAGAAGGGGTCAAACGTCACGGCTACAAGGGCGCGTTCGAGATGGCGGCGACGGTGGACTACCTGTTTGCGTTCGCGGCGACGGCGCGCTGCGTCAAGGACCACCATTTCGATCTCGTGTTTCAGGCATATCTGGAGGATGATGACGTGCGGACTTTCCTACAGGAAAACAATCCGGACGCGCTTCGCGATATTGCCGACCGTTTGCTGGAAGCACAGACGCGGAACATGTGGACGCCGCGTCTCAATTCGACACGTGCTGTTTTGGAAAAGTTGGCCGCACCGCACCAGCCGGTATAATTCGAACCGCTTAGTGGAGGAAGAAATGGCGAAGAACGACGGTATGACGGAAGCCGAAATGGATGCCCGCCACGCGGAGAAAATGGCCAAGAAAAAAGCGGCACGCGATAAGATACTCGCAACCAAGACCATCGAGAAGGGTCTCGTGATTGTTCACACCGGCAAGGGCAAGGGTAAGTCGACGGCGGCCATGGGGCTTGCCGTCCGCGCCATCGGCAACGGCATGAAGGTCGGCATCGTTCAGTTCGTGAAGGGCGTGTGGGAGACCGGCGAACGCAAGGTGCTAGATCACTTCCCCGACCTTTGCGTCATCAAGGCCATGGGTGAGGGGTTCTCCTGGGAAACGCAGGATCGGCAGCGCGATATCGCCGCAGCGCGTCAGGCTTGGGAGTTTGCGAAAGAAATGATTAACGATCCCTCGTATAATCTCGTCATCCTGGATGAATTAAACATCGTCCTGCGCTACGAGAACCTGCCGTTGGACGAGGTGATCGAGACGCTCAAGACCAAACCGGAAATGCTGCACGTTGCAGTGACGGGGCGGAACGCCAAGGAAGAGTTGATCGAAGTTGCGGACCTCGTCACCGAAATGACGCAGATCAAGCACCCGTTCCGTTCGGGCGTCAAAGCGCAGGTCGGTATCGAATTTTAGGAGATTTTAGATGACCAACCGCCGCCAATTCATGAGTTGCGCCGTCGCGATCGGAATGCTCGCCGGCCTTGGCGGCTGTGCGAAGATGGAAGAATCGCCGCTGCTAAAAGCCTCGCACCTGGTCGATAGTTCCGTGCAGACCGTCGAGCGTTTTAAAACCATCGAAGGGCTACAACGTTTCAACGAGTTCCTGCCAAAGGCATATGCCGTGGCGATTTTTCCGCGCGTCATCAAGGCCGGCTTCCTGATCGGCGGCGAGGCCGGCAACGGCGTCCTTTTGGTCCGCCGCGCCGGTGGAGATTGGAGTGAGCCGGCCTTCTATACGTTGGCGGCCGGGAGCTTCGGCTTGCAAATCGGCGCCCAGGATACCGAGGTCATTCTAGTGATCCGTTCCAAGGGCGCCCTAAACGCGGTGCTGAACGATCAGGCCAAGTTCGGTGCCGATGCCGGTATCACGGCAGGCGTCTACGGGGTCGGCGCGGAAATATCGTCGACCACCAATCTCGGCGTCGATATCCTGGCTTTCGCCAACTCTAGGATTGGCGGATTCATCGGCGCCAGCCTAGAAGGAGCCGTCATGGCGCGCCGCCAGGATATGAATGAGGCCGCCTATGGCCCGGGTATGACGCCGCCTAAAATCGTCAGTGATCCGAACGCCCGATTTGGTCGGGCGGATCGCCTGAAGGCCATACTTGCCAACTGAACGTCCGTCGGGGTTCCGCGCGCCGGCGCTGATGCTGCAAGGCACCGGTTCCGACGTCGGTAAATCGCTTTTGGTTGCCGGACTTTGCCGGGCTTATACGAACCGGGGCCTTAAGGTTCGGCCTTTCAAGCCACAGAATATGTCGAACAATGCTGCCGTGACGGCAGATGGCGGCGAGATCGGTCGCGCCCAGGCGCTGCAGGCGCGTGCGGCGAAGGTGCCCCTCAGCGTACATATGAATCCGGTGCTCTTGAAGCCACAGACGGACATCGGTGCCCAGGTCGTCGTGCAGGGCCGTGTCGAAGGCAATGCCAAGGCGCGCGAGTACATGACGTGGAAGCCGAAGCTTCTAGGGCGCGTGCTGGAAAGCTACGATCGCTTGTCCGACGACGCCGACCTGATCCTCGTTGAAGGAGCAGGTAGCCCAGCCGAAGTCAATCTGCGCGCCGCCGACATCGCGAACATGGGCTTCGCCGAAGCGGTGGACGTCCCCGTCGTGCTGGTCGGCGATATTGACCGGGGCGGCGTGATCGCGCAGATCGTCGGCACATGTACCGTCGTCGCAGAGGATGACCGAAAACGATTGGCTGGCTTCATCGTCAACAAGTTCCGGGGCGACCCGACGCTTTTCGACGATGGCATGAAAATCATCGAAGAGCGGACCGCTCTCAAAAGTTTCGGTCTCGTGCCCTACTTTGACCAGGCGCACAAGCTGCCGAAGGAAGACGCCATGGCGCTGGATCTGGCGGGGGCGAAAAAAACGTCGGGGGATGAAATCCTGATCGCCGTGCCGAGGCTGCCGCGCATATCCAATTTTGATGATCTGGATCCGCTTGTCTCGGAGTCTGGCGTGCGTGTCGAAATCGTGCCGCCGGGCACGCCGCTTCCGGCACATGCCGACGCGGTGATGCTGACGGGGTCCAAGGCGACCCTGGCGGACTTGGCAGCGATGCGTGCGGAAGGCTGGGACATCGATCTCCTGGCTCATCACCGGCGGGGTGGCCTCGTGATCGGTTTATGCGGTGGCTATCAGATGCTTGGCCGCACGGTCGCCGACCCGGACGGGATCGAAGGAGATACCGGCAGTGCGGATGGCCTTGGGCTGTTGGATGTCGAAACGGTCATGACGGCGGAAAAGTCACTCCGCGAGGTGACCGGGACGTCTATGGGAGCCCCGGTGTTCGGTTACGAAATGCATATTGGTGAAACGACGGGGCCGGACGCCGGGCGGCCGTGGCTGACATTGTCGGTCGGACGCGCAGACGGTGCGGTGTCAGCGGATGGCCGCGTCATGGCGACCTATGTGCACGGCCTGTTTGCATCCGATGATTTTCGGCGTGCCTTTCTGTCGCGGCTACGGGATGGCCAGTTTGCCGCGTCCGCCTATGAGGCTGGCGTCGAAGCGGCACTGGATGCTTTGGCGGTGCACTTGGAAGCGCATCTCGATTTGGATGGCCTGTTGGCACTCGCGCGTTAAGCGTGTTTCTTGGCGACCCATTCCATTGCAGCGTCGACGTCTTCGACTGTTTCGACGTCGGGCATGGCGGGACGATCGATCATGATGACTTCGATTCCGAGGTCCCGCGCTGCGTCGATCTTTGCACGGGTGCCATCACCGCCCGCATTCTTAGTCACGATGAGATCTATGCCCAATAGCTGCATCAGGGCGCGTTCTTCGTCCAGTTTGTAGGGTGGCTTGCCGATGACAACTTCGGCATTCGCCAGCGGTAGTTGTCCCGGCGGTTGTTCGATCAGCCGGACGAAAAGCTTTGTGGTGACGATGCGCGAGAAAGCTTCCAAGTCTTTGATGCCGGTGGTGATGAGGCAGGCGTCCGACTTCCTGGATATTTCCCGCACGGCGGCGGCTATGTCTGGGACGTTTATCCAGCGGTCGCCGGGCTGTGTGGTCCATGGTGCGCGGACCAATGCGAGATGCAGGACGCCTGTCGCCTTGGCGGCTTCTCCCGCCTGCGCCGATATCTGTGCTGCGTAAGGGTGCGTGGCATCGATCAGAAGATCGATATTCTCGTCTTTGATATATGTGGCTAGTCCATCCGTACCGCCAAAACCGCCGTCGCGGGTTTCGCCGGCAGGCAGGCGGGGTGACGACGTTCGCCCGGCCAGGGATGTGATCACCCGTGCGCCTGGGTGCGCCGCGACGAGGGTGTCGGCGAGTGTCCGCGCGTCGCCGGTGCCGCCGAGAATCAAGATGGATTTTATGTCAGGCATTGACGCTTCCGACAAAAATACCCGAACAGGTCGTTCGGCCTTGGCGGGGCTCTCTGACCGGTCGCCGCCCGGTTTTGCTCGTTCCCATGGGCGAAGAGTACGGAAACGGCGCGAGGTTGCCAATTGCTCAAGTGCTCCCAAGCGTGCGAGTCCTTGATGATATTCACATTCATCGTATGATTGGCGGGAATGTGATCGGGCAGGAAGGCCATGGCTGAAGAAAAGCCGACAGACGACGCCAAGAAACTCAATGACGCGGCGGTCAATGGAGATTCGCCCGCGAAGCCGCCGAAGCGAAAATCCGGCGCGAGGCTGCTTTTATTGCTGGTCGGTATCGTCGTCTTGGCATTCGCGATCGCGGTCGTGGGCTATGACTACTTCGCCGGCACCTCGAACAAGTCTTCGACGGCAACATCGTCGAGCGGAACCCCGTCGGTGGGCGGCCCATTCGAACTTGTCGGGCAGGGTGGCAAGACGGTCACCGATCAGGATTTCGCCGGCAAGTACATGATGGTCTATTTCGGATACACGTATTGTCCCGATGTCTGCCCGACGGGCCTGAGCGATATGGGGACGGCGCTCGATATGATTGACCCGGCGAAGGCGGCGAAGGTTCAGCCGATTTTCATCAGCGTCGATCCGGCACGTGATACGCCGGAACATCTCAATGAGTATGTCTCTTACTTCCATCCTCGGCTTATCGGCCTGACCGGCACCGAGCAGCAGATCAAAGATGTCGCTCGTGCCTATCGAGTTTTTTACCGTATCGGGGAGCCGGAGAGTGACGACCCCCAAGATTATTTGGTTGATCACACGTCGATCATTTATCTGGTCGGTCCCGACGGGAAATTGGTAACGCATTTCTCACATGGCACGACGCCAGAGGCGATGGCCGAAAGGCTCGGAAAACTTCTGTGACGACACGCAAGCTTACCGGCGTTCCGGGCAGCGGATTGATCGTCGCCGCGCCGACGTCGGGTAGCGGTAAGACGCTCGTGACCTTGGGGCTGCTGCGAAGGCTCAGGGATATGGGCGTTGATGTGATCTCGGCTAAAGTCGGTCCAGACTATATCGATCCCGCTTTTCACGCCGAGGCAACCGGCAGGCCGTGCCGCAATCTTGATCCTTGGGCTATGCGCGAGAAGACCCTGGCGGACCTTTGCGGTAATCTGGCGGCGGGCGCCGACGACATCATCTGCGAAGGCGTCATGGGGTTGTTCGATGGCGCCTCTCTCTCGGGCGACAGAACCGATGGATCTACGGCAGCGTTGGCCGAGATCACCGGCTGGCCGGTGGTTCTGGTTATTGACGCATCGCATCAGGCACAGAGTGCCGCCGTGCTGGCTAAAGGCTTTGCCGCGCATCGTAAGAATATCGATGTCGCAGGCGTTATCTTTAACCGTGTTGGCAGTGACCGCCACGCCGCGATTCTGCGGGAGGCCATGGCTAAGATCGCGCCCGATCTAGTGACGCTGGGTATGCTGCCGAAGAACGACACGCTGAAACTGCCGGGACGGCACCTGGGGCTTGTTCAGGCGCGTGAGCATCCGGCACTGGAAAACTTTCTTAATCAGGCGGCGGACTTTGTCGACCGACACGTCGACATTCCGTCGCTCCGGCGCGTCATGCGTCCGTGGCCGGTGCGACCCAAGTCGCGCGCGCCCGAATTGATCCCGCCTTTGGGTCAGCGGATTGCCGTGGCCCGCGACGACGCATTTGCTTTCACTTATCCCGCTGTTCTGGAGGCATGGCGGGAAAAGGGGGCGGAGATCAAATTCTTCTCGCCGCTAACCAATCAGGCACCCGATGCCGATGCTGATGCGATCTATCTGCCGGGAGGCTATCCCGAACTGCATGCGGGAAGGCTGGCGGCAAATTGGACCTTTCTGGAAGGCCTGCAACAGGCTGCCGACAACAACGCGGCGATCTTCGGGGAATGCGGCGGTTACATGGTGTTGGGGTCTGGGCTGACGGATGCCGATGGCCGGCGCCATCCGATGGCGGGTCTGTTGCCGTTGGAAACTAGTTTTGCGACGCGCAGACTGCACTTGGGCTACCGGCGCGTGACTCTGGCCAAGGCTGGCGCGTTGGGTGGTGCCCGGACGCGCTTCCGTGGCCACGAATTTCATTACGCGACCATCGTTGAAGAGGGACCGGGGCTGCCGCTTTTTCGGGCCGCAGATGCGGAAGGGCGCGATCTTGGTGATGTCGGGCTGGCGGACCGGCGCGTTATGGGCTCGTTCATGCATTTGATCGACATAGACACTACGGCGCGCTAGGAATCGATATGTTCGGAAAGAAAAAGAAACCGGCCACGGCCCCGTTTTGGGAACGTAAGACGCTCGAACAAATGAACCGCGACGAGTGGGAGAAACTCTGCGACGGTTGCGGTAAGTGCTGTCTCAACAAGCTGGAACACGAAGTTACCGGCGAGATTCTTTATACCGACGTCGCGTGCCGCCTGCTGGATTTGGATACCTGCCGCTGCACCAGCTATGCCGAACGCCACCGATTCGTGCCGGATTGCCGCAAACTGACGCCCTTGAATGTGCGGACGATTGCCTGGCTGCCGTCCACGTGCGCGTACCGCCTTTTAGCCGAGGGAGAGAGCCTAAAGTGGTGGCATCCCTTGGTTTCCGGTGACCCCAAGACGGTCGAAGAAGCGGGTATTTCGGTTCGGGGGCGCATCGTGTCCGAGCGGGACACGATGGATTTGGAAAATCATGTGGTAAGCTGGTCCAAGTAATCCGATTCGGTCATGGAATCGCAAGACGTGTGGCCTGGACCGGTGTGTATGTGTTTTCTTTCGATAGGTCCGATGTGCCGTCGGCATATAAGAAAAAGCAAATCGAAGTCGATGTGGACGGGCAATCCGTGCCCGTTGCGATCCATCGCAACAAGCAGGCACGGCGGCTGATCCTGCGTATGGACCCGGTCTCCGGCGGTGCGCGGCTGACATTGCCGACGTATGTGCCGCTTGCCGAGGGATTGGAATTTATCGAGCAGCAGCAGAATTGGCTGAAGCGCAGATTGGGGAAAGTGCCCGAGCGCGTGCCGTTCGTGGACGGCGCCGTCATTCCGATGTTGGGCGATGACTACACAATCCGGCATATGCCGGGGACTCGCGGTGCCGTTTGGGTGGATGGCGACATATTATGCGTTGCCGGTCAGGTGGAGCACATGTCACGTCGTGTCCTGGATTGGCTCAAGAAAGAAGCGAAGACGCGCTTGACCGACCTCGCGCATGAAAAAGCTCATCAACTGGGCGTCAAAGTGGGCCGGATCACGGTTCGCGACACACGTTCGCGCTGGGGGTCCTGCGCATACGACGGCTCGTTGAATTTTTCTTGGCGGATGCTGCTGACGCCGCCGTTCGTTTTCGACTTCATCGTCGCGCATGAAGTGGCGCATATCGTCGAGCGCAACCACGGCCCGGGCTTTCACAAATTAGTGGACGAATTGACGGCGTCGGCGGATCAGGCTGAGGCTTGGCTGTCCGCTCACGGTTCCGGGCTGCACCGTTACGGATAAATCTCAGGCGGGATCGCCGCGCCCGGCAAGCCGGCTTGCGGCGGTGCGGCCGAAGCGCAGGGTTTGTGTGCGCCGCCGGTTGCCGTTCATCGGTACCGGTGGGGAGGGGCGGGTGATTGCCGCTTCGTAAGCATCGGCGATAATCAGGCCGCAGTCGTCGGGCAAAACGTCTTTCGGAAAATCCGGGCCGACGGCGAAGTAAAAGCTGTCGCAATAAGGCCGATACTCATGCCATTTACCGTCGGCGCGGTAGTCAGCGAGCGAGCTTTTGACTTCTATGACGAGGAACGAACCGTCGCGCCCGAGCGCGCAGACATCGACCCGGCGCTTGTTGGTCAGACTGAATTCCGTCAGTGGCGCGTATCCCATATCGCTCATCAGGCGCACCACACCACGAGTGATGCCGTCGGCGACAGTGCCGGGTGCCGGGGCATGGCGGAGCCGCATTCCTGGATTTCCTCTCTACCGTTCTTTCGCTAAGCGGTTCGAAGATGCTAACAGATGACAATGGCGCATGTACAAACCGAGCTGGAAGTGGAAACGCGGGGCCGCGGGCTTTACGAGTTCACGGGGCGTGTCAGATCGTTCTGCGGGGAACATGGGACAGATTCGGGCCTATTGAACGTATTCTGCCGGCATACCTCGGCGTCGCTGACCATTCAGGAGAACGCCGACCCGGATGTGATTCTGGACCTCAATGATTATTTCGCGCGTTTGGTATCGGATGACCCCGCCAACTATCGCCACACGGCAGAAGGTCCCGACGATATGCCAGCGCATATCCGGAGCGCATTGACCGATGTGTCGCTGACGATCCCAGTGGCGGGCGGCGAGCCGCTGTTAGGGACATGGCAGGGGATATACCTTTTCGAGCATCGCATGCGCCCGCATCGCCGGCGCGTCGTGCTGCATTTGTCGGGCGTCTAAACGATCAATACCGCCGCCTGTTTCGTGACGATGCCGAAAGCGATGTAGCGATAGGACCAGCCGTACGCCGCGACGGCTTCCTGGAAGGCGCGGTATTCATCCTCGCGCCACGTCGGATTAACCAGATACTCGTCGAACACCAGCACCGTGCCCGGCTGAATGCGTGGCGCAAGGGCGTCCAAGACCGTCACGGTCGAAGCGTACAGGTCGCAATCGATATTGCAGAACCGGACCGGGCCATCGTGCGCTTTCAAAAACCCGGGCAGTGTTTCTTCGAACAATCCTTGATGTAGGGTGACGTTGGCCGGGACGTCCGGCAGTTCGCCTTCGGTTGAATAGACGCCCTTCGGCTCTCCACCCCAGGCAGACGGCAAGCCAGTGAACGAGTCGAAACCATGCACTCGTCCGCCGTACAGGTTCGCGATATGACGGATCGACTGGCCGTGCCGGACCCCGAATTCCAACGTCAGCCCGTCTATCGACGCTTTCCCGAGCGCGAACGAGAGCAGGCTGAGCGGATCATGTATCAGAACAGTCGCTTCGTCGGCGTGGTCTTGGATATAGCGCCAACTGTCTTGCCAGGCTGCGGTTATCGGATCGTCGGCATCCAGCATTGCGAACGCGGCATCGCTGCTACCGCCTGAGAGCGACATCGCGATCCCTTGATAGAACCTTGCCATGGGATGGCTCGGGTCAACGGTTAGGGCATGGGCGAAACTTTGGATAGCGGCCTTTGGGTCATCCCGCATTTTGACCAAGCCGTGATTGCATGCGGCGTCGGCAAATCCGGGAAACAGGTCAATGGCGGTCTCGAAGGACGTTAGGGCATCTGCGAAGCGGCCTAATTCGCGATAAGCGTTGCCGAGGTTGTAATGCGCTTCTGCGTACCCCGGCGCGATTTTGACGGCGGTCTGACAATGCGCGGCAGCGAGGTCGAAGAGCCCCAACTCCGACAGACTGGCGCCTAGGTTGGAATGGGCTTGGGCTAAATTTGAATCGCATGCCAAGGCATCACGATAGGCACGGACGGCACCGGCCTTGTCGCCGTCAGCGCGGAGCGCGTTGCCCAAGTTGAAATGCAGATGTGCAGAGTTCGGCGCAAGCTCGATGGCGCGCTGAAAGGCATGGGCTGCTTCGCCTAGCCGCTCCAATGCCTGTAATGCGGAACCCCGATTGCCGTGCGCGTCGGCGATCTCCGGCGCCAGAGTGATGACCCTATCCGCGAGCGCCAGGGCTTCCTCGGCAGTGCCGGTCTGAAGTTTCAAAGTCGCTAATAAGTGCAGGGCATCGATGTGGTCGGGATCCGTCTCGAGAACGTCGCGGTAGCCACGCTCGGCGCTTTCAAGATCGCCGGTGCGATGTGCCTCAAGCGCGGCTTGGAGGGCGGTCGGCTGTTGTTGATCGGCCATGCTGAAGTATAGGCTCCGTTATGCTACTGAAGAAAGAAGGCATCCTTGCCGGGCATCTCGGCAACGGCGATGATCTAGTATGGCAAAGTCACGGCTAAAGAAGACTGGCGCCGTCCAGGCGCATATCCGGTCGGCGTTGGAAGCCGGTCGATTTGATGAGGCTTGGACGTTGGCCCGCGATGGCTTGGCGCGCGCGCCCAAGGATGCGGCCATCTTGAACCTCGCTGGTATTGCCGCGTTTCAGGTGGGCGACGGTGAGACCGCGCGCGAACTATTGTCGGAAGCCGTGCGCCGCCGCCCGAAAGACCCCGAGATACAGATGAATCTCGGCAATGTGCTGGGCAGCTTAGGCGACGTTGATGACATCGATGGCGCGCTCGCGGCCTATACGACTGCCGCTGGGTTGGCGCCCGCCTATGCGGAACCGGCCTACAATGCAGGGGTGCTGCTTAGCAAATGCGGGCGAACAGTGGCAGCCATCGGTGAGTTCGAAGTAGCGTTGGCCCGGGAACCGGAGCATGTAGGTGCCGCTATCGCCATGGCGGAAGCATTGCGCTCCCTGGGCGACCTAAACGGTGCCAAGGATGTATTGAGCGCATTACTCGCCCGCGCGCCTGACAATGCCGCCGCGTCGACGAACCTTGCGGCGGTGCTCGGTGAACTGGGAATGCATCGCCAAGCCAGAGATGCCGCGGAACGCGCTATATCGGCGGATCCTGGCCTAGCGGCGGCGCACTACAATGCCGGCGTGCAAGCTTTAGCCTTGAATGATCCGACAACCGCTGCCGAACGATTTCGCTATACCCTCGGCCTTGAACCGGAGAATGCGGCAGCGGCACTCAATCTGGGCGAGGCAGTTCTTCGGTCCGGTGACAGGGCGGCGGCGGAAAGAGCGTTTCGACGGGCACGTGACATCGATCCGGGATTTGCCAAGGCGGCGATCAACGATGCGGACTTGGCGCTCCTGGATGGTGACCCGGCGAAGGCGGTCAAGCGTATCGACTCCTTCCTGGCGCGCAATCCCGGTGAGCCGAGCGCGCTCGCCTTCAAGGCGTTTGCCTTGCGTGATGCGGGACGGGCGGCAGAAGCTGCCGAGATCGATTCGCTGGATAGATTCCTGTCCTGCATGGATATCGAACCGCCCGCCGGATTCGATAGTGTCGGCGATTTCAACAGTGCCCTGGCGACGCATGTCCTGGCGCATCCGACGCTGACCCGGGCCCCGGCCTCTCATGCAACCAAGGCCGGCCTCCATTCCGGCGAACTTCTGGCCGGAAACACCGGGCCGATAGAAGATTTTGCGGAAATCGTTCTAAAGGCCTTCGACGGATATGCCCGACGATTCGCCGGTGAGCCCGCGCATCCGTTCTTGGATCGAAAGCCCGCCGATGTGCGGGTATCGATTTGGTCGGTGGTCATGGAGACGGGCGGTCACCAGGTGCCGCATATCCATCCAAGTGCCTGGCTGTCCGGCGTTTATTACGTCGAAGTGCCGGATACGGTCCGCCAGGATAATCCCGAAAAGGCCGGATGGATCGAGTTTGGCCGCCCCCCGGAAGACATCCATGTCGCGAGGACGGTACCCATAAGCACAATGTTGCCAAAAGCCGGGCAAATGATTCTTTTCCCCAGCCATTTCTATCATCGCACCTTGCCCTTGGCGGGAAATAAGCGAAGGATTTCAATCGCTTTTGACGTCATGCCACGGTGGTGACGCTCATACCTATGCGGGGATCCCGGACGCGGGTCTCGGAAAACCCTTAAATACAGCCGGTAAAGTTTCGCGGTACGGTTTTCACGCATTCGGACGACATTCCGAATATGAAGCGTGTGCCGTCATACCCCCCTACCCAGGACGGCGAATAAACCGGGCGCCACAATCCCCCTGTGGCGCCCGGAGCGTTTTTGAGCCAGAGAATGTCAGCATAGAGGCGGAGCTTGGATCGTATCCGGTGCTCCTATATGAATGCGTTAGGGACTTCTCGACGAGGACGGATTGGTTATGGACAAAACGGATCTGGAAAAACACGAGCGGAAAGTGGTCGTGCGGCGGCTGGGCGTTTCCGATTATCCGTCCGTGTTGCGTGTCCAGCAGGACGTCTTCAAGACTATCGATCCCTGGACCCGTCCGGAGTTCCTGAGCCAACTGCGCTCCTTTCCCGAAGGCCAATTGGGCGTCGAAGTCGACGGAGATCTGGTCGCGATCTCGTCGTCACTTTTGATCTCCGGCCATGTCGCTTCGAGTGCGCACGATTTCGATACCGTTACCGACGACGGTTTCATCCGAAATCACCGTGAAGATGGTGAATACCTTTACGGCATCGATATCGCCGTGGCGCGTGAGTATCAAGGGTATCGTCTGGCGCGGCGCCTGTACGAGGCGCGCAAGGAATTGGTTGGCGAGAAGAATCTGAAGGGGATCGTCATCGGTGGCCGCATTCCGGGTTATGCTCGTCATGCAGATGAAATGACCGCCAATGAGTATGTCGAGAAGGTCGTTGCCCGCGAATTAGACGACCCGGTGCTGGTGGCACAACTCGCCAACGGTTTCGAGATCATACGTATTATTGAAAATTATCTGCCGGAAGACGCCGAGAGCTGCGGCCATGGCGTGCTGATGGTGTGGAAAAATCCGGAATATGTCCCCACGCTTGGCGGCCAGAATCATCCGAGCACGGCTCGGCTGTGCGTCGTGCAGTATCAGATGCGAAGTGTCACAAGCTTTAAAGATTTCGCGCAGCAGTGCGAGCACTTCGTCGGTACGGCATCGGAGTATCGCAGCGATTTCGTCGTGTTTCCGGAATTGCTTACGACGCAGTTATTTTCCATGTTGCCGGCTGATCGTTCGCAGGATGCGGCCCGCGCGCTGGATCAGTTCACCGATCCGTACCTGGAGACGTTTACCGAACTGGCGATCCGCTACAACGTGAACATCGTCGGCGGCTCGCACCTGACCAT
Source organism: Rhodospirillales bacterium (assembly GCA_965216765.1). Classification (GTDB taxonomy): domain Bacteria; phylum Pseudomonadota; class Alphaproteobacteria; order Rhodospirillales; family Casp-alpha2; genus UBA4479. The sequence goes on along the minus strand of OZ244199.1, from coordinate 2,110,739 downwards.
CGAAGACGAGAAGCTCTACAACGTTGCATTCCTATTCCGCCGCGACGGGACCCTTGAGAAGCAATACAAGATACACGTGACGCCGAGCGAAGCTAAGGATTGGGGCGTTGCCGGCGGTGAGCGCGTGCAGGTTTTCGATACCGACCGGGGCAAGGTCGCCATTCTCATTTGTTATGATATCGAGTTCCCCGAGCTAGCACGGATCGCTGCGGAGAAAGGCGCCAATATCATCTTTGTGCCCTATAATACGGATATGCGGTCGGGGCATCTTCGCGTCAGCTATTGCGCCCATGCACGTGCCATCGAAAACCATGTTTACGTGGCGCTAGCGGGCGCCTGCGGAAACCTGCCGTACGTCACGACTGCAGAGATCCATTATGCACAGTCCGGCATTTACACGCCGTCTGATATTCATTTCGATCGGGAAGGCGTGGCGGCGGAATGTGCGCCGAACGCCGAGATGGTGTTGATCCATGATCTGGACCTGGACAAGCTGCCGCAGCACAAACACTTCGGCACGGTCCGTAACTGGATCGACCGCCGCAATGACCTTTACGTTATCAATTACGACGACGGCACCGAGAAGCTAAGCGTTTAGACGACGACGTTTCTGGGCGTTCCCGCAACGAAAGCTTCGATGTTGTCGATTGTCTGATCAGCGAGGCCCTGGCTGGCTTCGTCGCTGACCCAAGCCACATGCGGCGTCAGGATGAAGTTCGGCCGGTCCATGATCTTCATCAGCGGGTTTGATTTCGGCATCGGCTCTTTCGTCGCGACATCGAAAGCAGCCCCCCCGATCTCGCCGGTGATGATGGCATCGACGAGTGCCTCCTCGTCAACCAATCCGCCGCGCGATGCGTTGATGAGATACGCGCGGGACTTCATTGCTTCGAGTTCGGCCCCGCCGATAAGGTTTTGCGTTTCCGCCGTCAGCGGACAGTGCAGCGATATAAAATCGCTCTCGGTGATGATCCGATTGAACGGCGTGCGGTCCGCCGGCGGTTTCGCATCCCCTTTCCGTCCGGCAAAGCGGACGGTCATGCCGAACGCTTCCGCCAACCGCGCCACCGCTTGCCCCAAGGAACCGCTGCCGATGATGCCGAGGGTGCGCCCCTTTAACTCTACAATAGGATAATCGAGAAAGCAGAACTGATCCGACCGATCCCAGCGCCCGGCGGCAACGGCCTTGTGATAGGCGCCGACGGAGCGGCAGAGCGCCAACATGAGCGCCAAGGTATGCTCCGGAACAGAACTTACGGCATATCCACGCACGTTGCTGACGCCGATCCCGCGCTCCCGGCAGACATCCAGATCGACGATGTCGGTCCCGGTTGCGCAGACCGCGATGAATTTCAATTTCGCAAGTGCACGGATCGCGTCGCCAGTGATCCGCACCTTGTTTGAAATAATGATGTCCGCATCCGCACAACGCTCAATAACCTGATCGGACAGTGAACGGTCAAAGGTCACCAGTTCGTGTCGGAAAGACGGCGTGCGCAGCGCGGCTGTGTTCGGAAGCGTCTCGCGGTCCAAAAAGACAATCTTCAAGGGGACTTGCGTGTTTTCATTCATCGTTTATCCGGCGCCGTTCAACTAAGAATTTGTGCTCAAGATAATGCGAAAGAACGACTCTTGAGTTTCCCTCAAGTATTGCACTTAGTCCTTTGCACTTCTTTCAAGACCGGTACATACTCGCGCCACAGGGTAGGCTAGGAAAGCATAAAGGTTTGCCTCGCCTGACATATAGTTGGACTGTACTTTATAAAGCCGTCTGATAAATCGACGCGCATCACGGACGGCAGGTTGGGCAGCGCGCGTCAAACAAAAGGGAGATTATTACTATGAAATTGTTTAAACGGATGACGCAGTCGGCGGGTGTGCTCGCCATTGCTGGCGTCGCAGCGACGATGGTCGCGGCGCCTGCACTCGCAGAGTATCCGGAACGCCCGGTCACCATGGTCATTCCGTATGGCGCTGGTGGTGCGACCGACATTTCGGCGCGCACGATCGCCGATCCGCTTGGTAAAGCCGTTCCGAAACCGCTTCTGATGGTCAACCGCACTGGCGCCGGTGGCGCGACGGGTTCCGTTTCCGTGAAAAACGCCAAAGCCGACGGCTACACCATGCTGTTCGCCCGCGTCGGTTCGCACTCCGTGAACCCGGCCATGAAAGCAACCTTGCCGTACAAGATCGATGAATTCACGTTCGTCGGTGTGTACGAGATCAACCCGGTCGTCTGCGCCGTTTCGACGAAGTCCGACATTATGTCGATGGACGACCTCATCAAGAAGATCAAAGCCGAGCCGGGCAAAGTCCGCTTCTCGTCCGCCGGTGTTGGTTCACTGTTGCATATCGCAGGTATCATGGCGATCGATGCATTCGGCGTTGAAAAAGCAACCGATGCCGTCACGCATATTCCGCTGAAGGGCGGCGGTGCGGCTGCGACTGCGGTTCTGTCCGGTACGGCCGACTACATCTGCACGAACTCGTCCGCTCTGGCTGGTTTTGTCGCCAACAAGCAGCTTCGTCCGCTGCTCGTCACGACGGCTGACCCGGTCCCGGGCTTCGATGCGCCGACCAGCTCGGACCTCAAACTTCCGGAACTGGCCAAGCTCGTTGGTTGGACCGGTATTGCCGGTCCGAAAGGCATCTCCGAAGACGTTCAGGCAAAATGGCGCGGCTATTTGGCCGAAGCGGTTTCCGATAAGAAGTTCCTGGATGCCATGACCAAACGCGGTTCGGTCATCCGTCTGATGGATCCGGCGGAGTCGAAAGAGTTCATCTTGGGTCAGTACAAGACCTTCTCCGATCTCGTCGACAAGCTGAATATGAAGATCAAGTAATTGGTCGGAATCTGGGAGCGGCCTTTTGTGGCCGCTCCCTTTTTCGTTCCTTGAACATTCTTTAATCAGATTATAGAGAGCTCGAATGCCCAGGTTGCATAGCTCGGTTTGGTTCGGCGGCGGCATGATCGCCGCTTCGCTTTTACTGATCGTTTTTGTCATTCCCAATTGGGTGATTACGCCGGAGAACGTCCGGATTTTGGTGCTCTCGCCGGATTTCTGGCCGTATATCGTTGCCGGCATGATGGGGGTGGGCGGTATCGCCTTGCTGGGCCAGTATTGGTTTCTGACGCGTCATGTCCCGGTTGAAGAAGAGGCGCGCCCGAAATTCGGCGGGCTCAGGACACTCTTGGTCGGCTTGTTGATGGTAATCTATTACCTGATCATGCCGTATCTGGGAATGGTTTGGTCTTCTCTCGTCGCCTATATCGCGTTTGCTCTGATCGTCGGTATTCCGCGCAAGGTCGCGAGCGTGATTGTCGCGGTTGTTTTGCCGATCGCGCTGTACGCATTTTTCGCTTACGCCGCCGGGGTTCCGATCCCGCAGGCCGATTTCCTCGCTCTGCCTTGAGGTTGACATGAGTTTTTTAGATTTTGCTCCTGCCGCATTCGAGCTAGTCGCCCAGTGGACGAGTATCGCGTGTTTGTTCATTGGTGTGGTCGTCGGCGTGATCTTGGGCGCCGTCCCTGGAATGTCCGCGACCATGGCCGTCGCCCTGACTTTGCCGTTCACTTTCGCGCTGACGCCGATCCAGGGGATATTGCTCCTTTTGGGTGTCTATAAAGGCGGTATCTTCGGCGGTTCTATTCCCGCCATCCTGATCAAGACTCCGGGCACGCCTGCATCGTCAGCAACCGTTCTCGACGGCTATCCGATGGCGGAGAAAGGACAGGCGGGTAAAGCTCTTGGTATCGCGCTCTACGCGTCGTGCACGGCAGATATGATTTCGAACTTGTCGCTGATTCTGTTCGCGGGTTGGCTGGCATCTTTTGCACTGAGCTTCGGTCCGCCGGAATTCTTTACGCTGATCCTCTTCTCGTTGACCATCATCGCCGGCGTTTCGGGCGATAACCTGCTCAAAGGATTGATTGCCGCCGCGATGGGGCTTTTGTTCGCGACAATCGGCTTGGACTTGGTCTACGGCACAGACCGGTTCACATTCGGCGAGCCGAACCTGATGGGGGGCCTCAACTTTATCGGCGTGCTGATCGGCCTGTTCGCAATTCCGGAAATCATCGAATACGCCCGCAAACCGCGGAACGAAGAAGAGAAAGTCCGCGAACTCGGTGACCGACATGTTACGTTCGGTGAATACAAGAGATGCTTCAAATCGATTATTCGCGGCAGCATCATTGGTGTGGTCCTCGGCTCGATCCCGGGTATCGGCGCGGCGCCGTCGGCGTTCCTGAGCTATTCCGAAGCGCGTCGTAAATCTCCGAACAGGGATAATTTCGGGAAGGGTGAACTCGAAGGCGTTGCTGCGTCGGAAGCCGGCAACAATGGTGTTTGCGGCGCAACGCTCATCCCGCTGCTGGCACTTGGGGTGCCTGGTGACATCATCACGGCGATCATCATTGGCGCCTTCATGATTCACGGCTTGCAGCCCGGTCCGCTAATGTTCGCAACCAACGGCGATATCGTCTACGCGCTGTTCATGGGGCTGATCTTGAGCTCGATCTTCTTGCTCGGAGTCGGTTCTGTGGCGATCCGATTGTTCCGCTTCATCGCCGACGTGCCGGCGTCGCTGCTTTTCCCGGGAATTCTGGTGCTCTGTGTGTTCGGCGTTTACGCCGTCAACAACAGCATTTTCGACGTTGCTGTTATGTTTGTGACAGGCTGGGTCGGCTACATCATGCTGCGGCTCAACGTACCTGCGGCGCCGTTTCTGATCGCCTTCATCCTTGGTCCATTGCTGGAAGATAACTTCCGTCAATCCATGCTGATGTCGGGCGGGACATCGGATATTCTTTTCCGTAGCCCGATTACTTGGGTGTTCTGGGTCTTCACCGCCATCACCATTGCGGCGCTGATCCGCGCCGGTCTGCGTGAGCGAAAGAACAAAATCCTGACGACCGAGGAAGAATAGGCGCTGGGCGTGGTTCGTATTGACACTGTTGAGGCCCATGTTTTCAGGGTTCCTCTAAAGCAACCGGTTCAAACCTCCTTCGGTAAAATGCATGACCGGCCTGCCGTTCTTGTGTGTTTGACGGATGCGGACGGCGCCGAAGGCTGGGGCGAGGTGTTCTGCAATTGGCCCGCTGCCGGCGCGGAGCACCGTGCCCGTCTGATCTTGGAAGATATCGCTTATTTAATCTTTGGCAAATCTTGGACTGAGCCCGGCGCGCTGTTCGATGCCCTGACGGCTGAAACGCATATCAAGGTGTTGCAGACAGGAGAGGTCGGCCCCTTCGCGCACGCCCTCGCCGGCTTGGATATGGCGATGCATGACCTGTTTGCCCGTAAGTCAAATAAGCCGTTGGCGCAGTACCTGGAGCCGTCGGCCGATCTTTCCGTGCCGGTCTATGCCAGCGGTATTCAGATCGACGATGCGACACGCATGGTGCCTGATGCCCGCGAGTCGGGGTTCCGCGCGTTCAAGGTCAAAGTAGGTTTCGATATCGCTGAAGATGCCCGCAAGGTACGGGATCTTTTCGAGACGCTCGAGCCCGGCGAACTGCTGATGGCCGATGCCAATCAGGCGTGGAACGTCAGCGAGGCGACGTCTTTCCTGGAAGCTCTTCAGGGCGTGCCGCTAGCTTGGCTGGAAGAGCCGATCCGGGTTGATATGCCCGAAGCCGAATGGAAAGCCTTGGCAACGGCATCGCCCGTACCGCTTGCCGGCGGCGAGAATATCGCCGGTTTCGAAGATTTCGACGCCGCCATCTGTAGCGGAGTTCTGGACGTTATCCAGCCCGATGCCGCCAAGTGGGGTGGGGTTGGTGGATGCCTCGAAGTGGGGCGCCGCGCGACGGCCGCGCGCCGCCTCTATTGCCCGCACTTCCTGGGCGCGGGACTCGGATTGCTGGCATCGGCGCATATCCTCGCCGCGAGTGGTAGCTCGGGTCGACTGGAAGTGGACGTCAATCCGAACCCGCTTCGTTCCGAAATGACCCCGGGTTGGCCAATGATCGCCGACGGGATCGCCGAGATCCCGGCCGCGCCCGGTATCGGCATGTTGCTGGAATTGTCGGCGCTTGAGCCGCATCGAACATTTCAGGCGTCACAGAACGCCGATTGATCCAAAGGAGACATACCATGATTTTCGATCACCGTACGTATACTTGCCGCCCAGGTGCCATTAAGAAACAGGTCGCCCTTTATGAGGAATATGGCCGTGCACCGCAGATCCGGCATCTGGGTGAGCCATATCTCTGGGCGATGGTCGAAACCGGCGATCCGAACAGCTTTATTCACGTTTGGCAGTACGAAGACGTCACCGATCGGGCGCAACGCCGTGCGGCCATGGGCGCAGACCCGGATTGGCAGGCTTACCTCGCTAAAAACGCCGAGGCCGGCTACCTCGTCAAACAGGTGAATACGATCCTGATGCCGCCGCCGTTTTTCAAACCGCTTAAGCGGGACTCTTGAACCGCGGCATCGGTTTCCGGCACAATTGCCAGGAACGGAGTTAGGGATGCGATCCATTAAGATGATCCTGGCCGGCACGCTTCTGATCGGCTCGCTCGCGGCGTGCGGCGGTGCCGACAACGGCGAGGTTGTCGTCGCGACCGAGCAGATGATCTCGATAATGACCACCCGTCTCGGCGATCCGATCGATCAGGCGCAGACACACTGCGCGCAGTTCGGGAAGGACGCCGTTTCCCGTGGTGGCGTCAGGCTGGGGGATCCGGCTTATAAGATCATGTGGGGATTCGACTGCGTCGAACCCGGCACGAAATGATCCGAACCGGCGTCAATTCCGTATCTCAATCGGATACGAAATCAACATGCCCGATACCTCACCCGTCATTGTCTGGTTCCGCCAGGATCTGAGACTAGCCGACAATCCCGCTTTACAGGCGGCGATCGGGACCGGTCGACCCATTATTCCCGTCTATATCCTTGACGACGCCACGCCCGGTAACTGGCGGCTCGGCGGCGCGGCTAGGTGGTGGCTGCATCATTCTCTGGCGGCGCTATCCAAAGAGTTCGAAGGGTTGGGCGGCTGGATTGTCCTGCGCCAAGGCGAGGCGGCCAAGGTGTTGGGCGCACTCGTCGACGAGACGGAGGCGGCCGCCGTCTATTGGAACCGCTGCTACGAGCCCTTTGCAATCGCCCGAGACACGGCGCTGAAGTCCGCCCTTTCGGTGAAGGGGTGCGAGGTTGAGAGCTTCAACGGCTCGCTCTTGTTCGAACCCTGGCAGATCGAGACCAAGGCCGGTGGTTTCTACAAAGTCTATACCCGCTACTGGCAGGCGATTCGTGCCTTGCCGGACCCATCGCCACCCACGCGTGCACCGGATAAAGTCCGCTTTGCAAAGGCGATGCCTTCCTCCGACACTCTCGACTCCCTGGCGCTTTTACCGACAAATCCGGATTGGGCGGGTGGGCTGCGCGATATGTGGGAGGTTGGCGAAGATGCTGCGATACAGCGGCTCGACGACTTCTTGTCGGAACGTATCGATGGCTACAAGCAAGGTCGCGACATCCCAGCCGAACCCGCGACATCGAACCTTTCGCCGTATTTGCATATCGGTAACATCAGCCCGCGCCAGATCTGGGCAAAAACCCTCGACCGCGTCGGGTGGACTGCGGCCTCCGAGATCTTTTTGAAGGAGATCGTGTGGCGGGAATTCGCCTATCACGTCCTGTATCATCTGCCGTCGCTTCCGGATGAGCCAATGTACGGCAAGTTTGCTGCGTTCCCCTGGGAAGAAGACGTCAGCGCCTTGGCCGCGTGGCAGCAGGGACGGACCGGCTACCCCATGGTCGACGCCGGGATGCGCGAGCTTTGGCAGACCGGACAAATGCACAACCGCGTCCGAATGATCGCGGCGTCCTTTCTGGTGAAGCACCTGCTACAACCCTGGCAACATGGAGAGATGTGGTTTTGGGATACACTTGTCGATGCCGATCTGGCAGCGAATGCCTTCAACTGGCAATGGGTGGCGGGCTGCGGGGCAGATGCCGCCCCCTACTTCCGTATTTTCAACCCGATCACGCAAGGCACTAAGTTTGATCCGGACGGCACGTATGTCAGAAAATACGTGCCGGAAATCGCAGGTCTTCCCGATAAGTACCTGTTCCAGCCCTGGGAAGCGCCGGAAGACGTCCTTGAGGCAGCAGGGGTCATCCTTGACGAGACTTATCCCCGCCCCATCATCGGCCATAAGCAAGGGCGGGAACGGGCGCTGGCGGCGTTTAAGTCGCTTCCGTCTAGTGGTTGAGTATCCAAAGTATGAACTCGGCGATCATCAACGCCCAGCCGGTGATTGTCAGAAAAATCGTCACGAGCGGCTGATCTCGAACCCTGCGGAAGGGCTGCCTGGGCGCGCCGCCGATCAGTTCGACCTCGTCATGTTCGCCGCGACGATGGCGGATACTGTCCAGCGCGCTCTGCTCTACGTCTTTGAAGCCACGCCGGATAGAAATGAACTCGCGGTGAAACGGTATGGCAATGCCGGCAAACATGACGCAGACGCCGACAATGCCGATCCACGGGGTGCGATGGCTGAGGACGACTTCCGCCAGCAGGGCCGAACAGACCATGGCGCCGAGCGCGTTTACAGCCATCAAGGTCTGCACGAGCTGCCGCCGGCTCATGGCTATCCCGGTTTCCTGAGTGTCAGCGTTGCCCATTCCCCGTCGCGCATCTCGCGTTCGAAGATCAACCCGTGCGCGCCGTAGCGGCTGGCTACCCACCGGGCATCGCGCAGCAAGAGGCCGGAGAGCACGAGTGACCCACCCGGGGCCAAGGCATGGCAGACGTCGCGTGCCATTCCGATCAAGGGGCGGGCAAGCACATTGGCGACAATCAAATTGAACGGTCCGCGTGCGTTCAGAACAGGATTCTGCATTCCGTTGCTGAGCAGCGTCTTCACCCGATGCGGCAACTTGTTGATTCGTGCATTTTGTTTGGTGACGCGCACGGCTTCTGGATCGATATCGACGGCCGTTATCTCCGCCGGCCAGAGCTTTGCCATACCGAAAGCAAGAAGGCCGGAGCCGCAGCCGAGATCGAGTGCCTTGCCGACGCGTTTGACTTTGGCAAGTTTGGTGAGCGCGCGGAGACACGTCGACGTAGTCGGATGGGTCCCGGACCCGAACGCCGTTCCCGCATCGATCTCGAAGGGGATGGAGGAAATCGGAAAAGCACCATCGTAGTGGCTAGGGTAGATGAAGAACCGGTCAATGCGGATCGGCTGAAACGATGACAAGTTCTCGGCCAGCCAGTCGCGCGGCGACAGAAACTCGACCGAAATCTTCGGCGTATCCTCCGGCGATGCACCGAGCGCAATCTCTAGTCCGTTCTGCACCACGGCTAGTTCGGGTGGCGTGTCGGTATAGCCCTCGACGCGCCAGGGGCCGCCGTTATCACTGACGTAGGATGAAACGGCGTTAGACACGCCTTCGAAAATCAACTCGGCGACAGCCACTTGGTGCGGTTCGACGAAAACCTCGAGACGCCACAGCGGGATTGTAGAGAGATCGTCGCTCATGGTGCGGCCACGAAGCTCGCCATGACGCGCTTACGCCCGGCTTTTTCGAAATCGATCTCCAGCTTGTCGCCGTCCACCCGTGCTACTGCGCCATAGCCGAACTTCTGGTGAAAGACCCGGTCGCCTTTGTTGAAGGCACCGCCGCCCGTTGGTTTGAATCCGCCGCCCGTGGTCGCTTCGATCATGCGGCGCTTGGAGCGGCCGACACCGTCGATGCCTTCAAAGGCGTCATCCAAGCTGGTGGTGACGGTATCGCGGCGCGCATAAACGCCGCTCTCGGAATGAATGTCGATGTTGTCCGCCGGCAGTTCGTCGATAAAGCGTGACGGCGTGGCACTCTGCCACTGGCCATAGACGCGACGGTTCGCGGCGAACAGGATCATGGCGCGTTCGCGGGCACGGGTGATGCCGACATAGGCGAGACGCCTCTCTTCCTCCAATGATGCAAGTCCACCTTCGTCGAGAGATCGCTGGTTCGGAAACAGGCCTTCCTCCCAGCCCGGCAAGAAAACAGAAAGAAATTCCAAACCCTTAGCGCCATGCAGGGTCATGATGTTGACCTTGTCCTGGTCAACCCGTTCTTCATTCTCCATGACCAGACTGACGTGCTCCAGGAACGCGCCCAGTGTTTCGAAGTCTTCCAGCGCGGCGACCAGTTCTTTCAGGTTGTCGAGACGTCCGGGCGCGTCGAGGTCTTTCTTGGTCCGCCACATGTCGACGTAGCCGCTTTCTTCCAAGACCTCGGCGCACAATTCACCCAGCGGCTTGATGCCGGCCATGGCGCGCCAGCCGTCGAACTGCGACAAGAGATCGGAAAAGGCTTTCCGTGCCTGCGGGCGGATTTCATCGGTCTCAATGAGGGTGGCGATGGACCGGGTCAAGGATTGTCGCTCGGCGCGGGCATAGGTGTGAACGGTCTGAAGGGTCGCCTTGCCGATACCGCGTGTCGGCACGTTGACGATACGCTCGAATGCAAGGTCGTCGTCGGGTTGGGCGATGACGCGCAGATATGCGATGGCATCGCGGATTTCCTGGCGCTCGTAAAACCGGGGCCCGCCGATTACCCGATACGGCACGCCGATGGTGATCAAGCGTTCTTCGAATTCGCGCGTTTGAAAGCCGGCACGCACCAGGATCGCCATGTTGTTGAGTTTGTGCTTCTTGGCGTGCAGGACTTCGATTTCTTCGCCGACAAGGCGCGCTTCGGACTCGCCGTCCCAGACGCCCCGGACCTTCACCTTTTCGCCGTCGTTGATATCCGTCCATAGCGTCTTGCCGAGACGCCCTTCGTTGTGGGCGATCAGGCCGGACGCTGCGGCAAGGATATGCGGTGTGGAGCGGTAGTTGCGCTCCAGCCGGACGGTGCGGGCCCCCGGGAAATCGTCGGAGAAGCGTAGAATGTTGCCGACCTCGGCGCCGCGCCAGGAGTAGATCGACTGATCGTCGTCACCAACGCAGCAGATGTTCTTGTGTTGCTGCGCCAGCAGCCGAAGCCACAAGTACTGTGACACGTTGGTGTCTTGATACTCATCGACCATGACGTAGCGGAAGCGGTCTTGATAGCCTTTCAGGACATCCGGGCGTTCTTGGAACAATTTCAGGCAAAGCAGCAACAGATCGCCGAAGTCGGCGGCATTCAGGGTTGCGAGCCGGGTCTGATAGTCCTTGTAGAGATCGAGGACCTTGCCGTCACCCAGTTCGGCTTCGCTGGTAGGGACCTTCTCCGGCAGGAAACCCCGGTCTTTCCATCGTTGGATGATGCCCGAGATTGTCCGTGGCGGGAGGCGTTTCTCGTCGATGTCGTGGATGTCGGTCATCTGTTTGATGAGCCGCACCTGATCGTCCATGTCGAGGATGGTGAACTGCGGGGAGAGGCCGACGGCCTCGGCGTTCATCCTCAGGATGCGCGCACCGATGGCGTGAAAGGTGCCGACCCACCAGCCTTCGACCGGCCGACCGATCAGGCGGGCGACGCGTTCCTTCATCTCGCTCGCAGCCTTGTTTGTAAACGTCACAGCGAGGATATCGCCAGGACCGGCGCGGCCTTGCATAAGGATGTGCGCGAGGCGCGTCGTCAGGACGCGGGTTTTGCCGGTGCCGGCGCCGGCAAGCACCAGGACGGGGCCTTCGACGGCTTCTACGGCTTCGCGCTGGCTTTCGTTCAAGCCATCCAGATAGCCGGTGTCGGCGGGCGCAGCAGAGGCAGTGGGCGCGGGAACGTCGTCGCTGAACTCGAAAGGATCGGACATAGTCCGGTTATAGCATGCCGCCCGTGGGTGTCACCGCCGAACCGCCCCCCAAATGGTCACTGATTATGCTCTTCATGACGCACGCGGAGAATTGCACGGTTATAGGCGGTCATCACGTCGCGATGGTGCACGCAGCCAGTGAACTTCAGGGTGTGTTTGTCGCGTAGCACGGCGATGTGCTCCTCGCCGGTATCGCGCATGACACGCATGGCCGTTCGTAGGCTGTCGCCTTCCATCAGGACCGGCGGATGCGGGCGTGCGACATCGGCGGCGATCAGGACGCCGTCGCACGCCGGATCGAAGAATGTCTCGCCGATATCGTGCAGGGTGATGGTGCCGAAGAGCGCGCCTTCGGGCGTAACCACAAACAATTCGCCGCTGGAAGAGTTGCTGAGTTTTTCGCGGATGACGTCGATGGATGTGTCCATGGAAATGGTCTCGGCGGCGAGGGACGTGCCATGATCGAGGATATTGCGAACTTTAAGAGTCTCCAGGATTTCCGTTTCGAAACCATCTCGTAGATCGATGTTCCTGCGGCGCAATTGCTCGACGAAAAATGAAGGTCCGAAAAGATGGTGCGTGATCTCGGTCGCAATGACGATGGCCAGCATCACGGCAAGGGACAGTTTATAGTCCCCGGTAATCTCAAAGATAATGAGGGTTGTGGAAATCGGCGCGCCCAAGACCGCAGCGGCGACGGCGCCCATACCGACGACGGTATATACGCCGATACCGGACGCCAGTGTCGGAAAGACGTCAGCGGCTATGAGTCCATATGCCGAGCCGATTGCGGCACCAAGAACCAACGCCGGCGAAAACACACCACCGGCAAAGCCGAAGCCGAGACAGAGTCCTGTCGCGACAATCTTGGCGATACCGATGGCGATCAGTATCGTCAAATCATACTGGCCGAGGATCGCCCATTCCGTGAATCCGTAGCCGACGCTCAGAACCTGGGGCAGCCAGATGGCGATGATGCCGACGGCAAGCCCGGCGCAGGCGGGCTTCAACCATACCGGTAGAGGTGTCGCCGCGGCGAGCCGCTGAGATAGAAAGATTGTATGCATAAGGATGATCGCGCCAACAGCGCAGACAATGCCTAAACCGAGAAACGCAGGAAATTCCCAGAACGAACGTATGTTGTGGTCGCCTAAAAGGAATGCAGACGTGTCACCAAAATGGACGTGTGACAGCGCCGTGCCGGCGACGCTGGCGACGACGATGGGTGCGAAGGTCTTGAGGGCGTATTGACCGACGACAACCTCGGCGGCGAACAGGGCGCCGGCAATCGGCGCGTTAAAAGATGCCGAGACGGCGGCCGCGACGCCGCACCCCAAGATGGTGCGTGCCAGAGATCGGCTCAGGTGAAGACGCCTTGCGATCCAGCCGGCCAAAGAAGCGCCCAGGTGAACGGCGGGGCCTTCGCGGCCGACCGATGCGCCCGTGCCGATGGATATGGCGCTGTTGACGGCGGCTACGAAACCGACCCTCGACGACATGTGGCCGGCACGCATGGCCGAGGCTTCGACCACGTCGGAGACATTCTGGTTGCGGCCGTTGGGCATGAGCTTCCACGTGATCAGTCCGACGACAAGTCCGCCCAAGGTCGGGGTGATGACGATTAACCACGGCTCGAGTGAAATATCGAACAGCGCCAACGAATCGGTGGGCATGCCGAAGGTTTTGATCTGAATAAATATAATTGCTTCGCGCAGGAGGATGACGGCGGCGCCCGCAATGCAGCCCACGATGAGGGCCAGCACGACGAGCAGCAGATGCTCATTATGGATCGTGCTGCGGATCGCGGTCTGAAAACGCTCGTATGAAAACCGCGGACTTGGCATTTCGGCCCTTTTTGAAACTCCCTGGTCACAATAAACCGTATCGACATTAATAAAACAAAAACGCCCTGCAAGGCGCAGGGCGTTGGTAACGTCTGTGTGAGGGAAACTTAGTGCTAGTACTTGGCGGCGTCGAGGGAATAGCCGGCCGAGCGGACCGTGCGAATGAGATCGGTATCCTCTGTAACATTCAGGGCTTTGCGCAGCCGGCGGATGTGAACATCGATGGTACGAAGCTCGACGTAGATATCGCGGCCCCAGACCTTGTCCAATAGTTGCTCGCGCGAGAAAACCCGTCCGGGCTTCTCGAGGAAGGTGCGCAGTAGCCGAAACTCCGTCGGGCCGAGCTTGATCGGGCGTTCGCCGCGTGTCACTCGGTGCGATTCCAAATCCATGTAGATATCTTCATAAGTTAGCGAGCCACTGCCGTCGCCAGGGGCACTACGCCTTAGCACCGCCTTAATGCGCGCGGTCAGTTCGGCCGGTGAGAACGGCTTCACCATATAATCGTCGGCACCGGTTTCCAGGCCACGGATACGGTCGGATTCTTCGCCCTTAGCGGTGAGCATGATAACCGGTGTTTGCCGGGTCGCCGGTTTCTGACGCATCTGGCGGCAGATTTCGATGCCCGACATGTTGGGCAACATCCAGTCAAGCACAACCAAGTCCGGGTCTTGGGTGTCGATGGCTTCCATGCCACCCTCGCCGTCACGGGCGATGCTGACATCGAAACCTTCGGTTTCGAGGTTGTAGCGAAGAAGTTCGACCAACGATGGATCGTCTTCGACAATCAGGATACGAGAAAGTTCTGACATTTCCGTTCTCTCACTAGTCGTCCGCACCCACAACGGTGTAGCTGGATTCATCGCCCTTGGGCCGGTTGTCATCCGGCATGGAACCGTGAACGAGGAAGTGAACGTTCTCGGCAATATTGGTCGCGTGATCGCCGACCCGCTCAATATTCTTGGCGACGAACAGTAGATGCGTGCACGCTGAGATGCTGCGCGGATCTTCCAGCATGTAGGTCAGAAGTTCGCGGAACAGGCTGGTGTGCAGGGCGTCGACTTCTTCGTCGCGCAAGCGAACATCTTGGGCCAAATCTGCGTCACGTTGAAGATATGCGTCCAGCACCGTCTTGATCATGCCTTGCACCACGTTCCCCATACGGGCGATCGTGCGGCTCGGTCCGATCGGCGGCGTTTGGGAGATTGCGACCGTCCGCTTGGCGACGTTCTTGGCGTAATCGCCGATGCGTTCAATCAAGCTGGCGATCCGTAGCGCGGTGATGACCACGCGGAGGTCAGCGGCCATTGGCTGGCGCAAGGCCAGCATCGAGATGGTGTGGCTGTCGACTTCGGCCTCAAGGTCGTCAATCCGTTTGTCGTTTTGGATGACCTGCTCGGCCAGTTCACTGTCGCGCCGCGTCAATGCCTTGATGGAGTCGGCGAACAGGTGTTCGGCGAGACCACCCATCTCGGCGATGTAGTTGTCGAGCTGACGAAGATCTTCGTCGAAGCTCTTAACGATGTGATCGTTTTCCTTCGCCATTTTCGTATCCTCTGCGCTTAGCCGAACCGGCCGGTAATATAATCCTGGGTTCGCTGGTCGGTCGGCGAAGTGAAGATCTTGTTCGTTTCGTCGACTTCGACCAGATAGCCCAGGTGAAAAAAGGCCGTGCGTTGCGAAACGCGTGCGGCTTGCTGCATGGAGTGCGTCACGATGACGATGCTGAAGTTTTCCCTCAGTTCATCAATCAGCTCTTCAATCCTTGCCGTTGCGATGGGGTCCAGCGCCGAGCACGGTTCATCCATGAGAATGACTTCCGGCTGTACGGCAATCGCGCGAGCGATGCACAAACGCTGCTGTTGACCACCCGAGAGGCCGGTACCTGGGGCATCCAAGCGGTCTTTGACTTCGTTCCAGAGTCCCGCCTTGATCAGGCTGCTTTCGACGATCGCGTCGATTTCGGTCTTACCCGTGGCGATGCCGTGAATACGCGGGCCATAGGCGATGTTCTCATAGATCGATTTGGGAAACGGGTTCGGCTTCTGGAACACCATGCCGACGCGGGCGCGAAGGTGCACCACATCAAGAACATTGGAGTAGATATCCGTGCCGTCGAGAATGATGTTGCCGGTCACGCGGCAGATGTCGATGGTATCGTTCATCCGGTTCAGCGAACGAAGATAAGTCGACTTGCCGCAACCGGACGGGCCGATCAGCGCCGTCACTTCGTTGGCATAGATATCCAGGTTGACGTCAAACAGCGCTTGCTTGGCGCCGTAGTAGACGCAGACATCGCTGGTATGGAATTTGGTTTCGCGATCTTCCAGAGGCACTGCCTGTGGCGGCACTGCGTCGGTATTTGTCGCGGGTGTGTTCATTTCGCCCATTTTTCGGTCTCCTAACCTACCAGCGGCGTTCAAATTTCTTGCGGAGCACGACCGCAAGCGCGTTCATGAATACGAGGAAGCCTAGCAGCACCATGATTGCGGCCGACGTTCTGGCGACGAAGGCGCGCTCGGGGCTGTCCGCCCATAGATAAATTTGCACCGGCAAAACCGTCGCCGGGTCGGTGACCCCACCGGGGACGTCGACGATGAAGGCGACCATGCCGATCATCAGCAGCGGCGCCGTTTCGCCCAAGGCCTGGGCCATACCGATGATGGTGCCGGTCAGAATACCGGGCATCGCCAGCGGCAGAACGTGATGCCCGACAACCTGCATGCGGGAAGCGCCGAGGCCCATGGCCGCTTCGCGGATTGACGGCGGCACGGCTTTGAGCGCGGCCCGCGATGCGATGATGATCGTCGGCAGGGTCATCAGAGCCAGAACCATACCGCCGACCAGCGGCGCGGAGCGGGGCAAGCCGAAGAAGTTGATGAATACGGCCAGGCCGAGCAGACCGAAGACGATCGACGGCACGGCGGCGAGGTTGTTGATGTTGACCTCGATGATTTGCGTCAGGCGGTTCTTCGGTGCGAACTCTTCCAAATAGATCGCTGCACAGACACCGATCGGGAACGACAGCATCAGTGTCACCAGCATGGTGTAGAAGGACCCCGCAGCGGCACCCCAGATGCCGGCCAATTCCGGCTCGCGGGAATCCGCACTGGTGAAGAAGCCGAAGTTGAACTGTGTCGAGACGATGCCCTGTTCCTTCAAGGTGTCGAACCAGATCATTTGCTGGTCGGTAACACGGCGGTCGGCTTCGTCGACATCGCGGTTTATGACGCCCTTATTGTAGAGGTCGAAATCGGACGACACCGGTGCCGTCAGCGTGATCGTTTGGCCGATCAAAGACGGGTCATTTGTTACCAGTTTTTGCACCTGGAAGCTTGCGCCACGGCTCATCATGGCGGTCAGTTCTCGTTTTTCACGGCGGTTGGTGACGTCCGGGAACTTCGCCGTGAGCGTGTCGAAGACGATCCGGCGATAGTTGGCACGTGCCAAGGTGCCGGGATCGCGGGTGCCCTGCGGATCGATGATGCTCTCGTCGAGAGTCATCTCCAGTTCGATTACTGTCTCGGTAAAGGCGGGCAAGCCACCTTTGATGATCGTGCCGAACAGGATGACGATCGTCAGCATCGCGATAGCAATAGCGCCGATGCCATAGGCCTTAAAGCGGGCTTCCGCGGCGTAACGGCGTTTGAGACTGCGGCGAACGGCTTCTGCTGCGTTGGCCGCGCGTTGTTTTTGTGTGTCAGTTTGTGTCATTGCGATATCAGTCATACTGCTCTCGGTACTTATTGACCACCGTCAAGGCGATCACGTTGAGAACCAACGTCACGCAGAACAGCACGAGGCCGAGCGCAAACGCAGCGAGTGTCTTGGCACTGTCGAATTCTTGATCTCCGACCAGTAGCGTCACGATCTGAACGGTGACGGTGGTCACCGCTTCGAGCGGGTTAGCGGTCAAATTCGCGCCCAAGCCCGCGGCCATGACCACGATCATGGTTTCGCCGATGGCCCGCGAAATCGCCAGCATCAACGAGCCGACGATCCCAGGCAGTGCCGCCGGCAGGATGACGCGTTTAATCGTTTCGGATTTCGTCGCGCCGAGGCCGTATGATCCCTCGCGTAGGCTCTGCGGCACCGCGTTGATGACATCGTCCGACAGCGACGAGACGAACGGAATGATCATGATGCCCATGACGAGGCCGGCAGCCAGGGCGCTTTCAGACGAAATGTCGAGACCGATGACGGTACCGGATTCGCGAAGGAACGGTGCGACGGTCAGCGCGGCGAAGAAGCCGTAAACGACGGTCGGGATACCGGCCAGAATTTCAAGCAGCGGCTTGACTGTGCCGCGGACTTTCGGCGGTGCGTACTCCGCCATGTAGATTGCGGAAAGAAGCCCGATCGGTGCGGCGACAAGCATGGCTAGGAAGGAAATCAGCATCGTGCCGGCGAAAAGCGGGATGGCGCCGAACGCGCCAGTCGAGCCGACTTGATCGGCGCGCAGCGCGATCTGCGGACTCCACTCCAGGCCGAACAGGAATTCGACCGGCGAAACTTTCTGGAAGAACCGGAAGGATTCGAACAGCAGTGACATGACGATTCCGATTGTCGTCAAGATCGCGATGGTCGAGCAAATGATCAGCAGTGCCTTCAGGACACGTTCAACGTCATTGCGGGCGCGTAGTTTCGGCGCGATCCGTGAACGGGCGAAACCTAATGCAAAAACACAGATCGCCAAAATAACTGCGAAGAGAGAGAATTTACCGATAGCCTGCAAGCTGTTGTAGTGCTCGGCTGCCGCTTGGACCTCCGCTGTCGGTTCACCCGATGTGATGTTGCCGGACGCCAAGTTGCGGATGTCATTCATCACCAGAGACAAGCGGGCCGGGTCCAGTGCAAGCGTCGCTTCGGAGAGCGATGCCTGAACCAGCGAGTTGATGATCGGGTTCTGGAAGGCCGTCCAGGCGATGAATACGAGAGCGGCTGGCAGTCCGCACCAAAGAGCTACGAAGTAACCATAGTAGTGTGGGCGGGAGTGCAACTCGTTCGCCTTGCCGCCGACACTGGCAAGGGCACGTGAACGGCCAAGGTAGAAGCCGGCGACAGATAGGGCGATCAGCGCCAGGAGTACGGTGTAGAATGACATTTTGCTTAGGTCCCCTAGAGCTTTTCGTGTGCCGGATCGGCTGTTTGTGTTGCGGCTAAAACGCCGAAGGGTAGGATCAAAAAATTTTTAAACGAATGAGGAGAAGAGCATCCCCAGGGTAAAGACCCCGGGGATGCGCAACGGTCTTAGAGGTCGATGTTGTTCGACAGCTTGGACGAGTCGTCCTGGAACTTTTTGCGTTCCGCGTCCGGCATCGGGATCAGACCACGGTCGGACAGGTAACCGCCCGGACCGAAGGCTTTTTCCGAGGTGAACTCGGCGAGGTATTCCTTGATACCCGGAACCGTACCGACGTGCGCGCCCTTCACGTAGAAGAACAGCGGACGCGAAACCGGATAGGAGCCGTCGGCGATGGCGTCGAAGCTAGGCTCAACACCGGCGATCGCGGCACCCTGGACTTTGTCGGCGTTCTGATCGAGGAACGAGAAACCGAAGATGCCGTAGGCGTCGGCGTTGGCTTCCAGTTTGCGGACGATCAGGACGTCGTTTTCACCGGCTTCGACAAATGCACCGTCTTCACGGATGCCTTGGCAAAGAGCTTTGTGCAATTTCTTGTCGCTCTTGACGGCTTTCACTTCCGGAATCTCGTCGCAACCTTCTTCCATGACGAGTTCGACGAACGCATCACGGGTACCGGAGGTCGGCGGCGGGCCGAGAACTTCGATTTTCTTTTTCGGCAGGGACGGATCGATGTCGGACCACATAGTGGCTTTGTTGTCCATGAAGCCGCCTTTCCCGTCCGGAACGCTCTTGGCGAGGGCGAGATAGATTTGCTTCTGCGAGTATTTGGCTTTCGGCGCGGCTTTCGAGTTCGCGAAGACGATACCGTCGTAACCGACTTTAACTTCGGTGACGTTGGTCACGCCATTTTTGGCGCAGGTTTCGACTTCCGACTTCTTGATCCGACGCGAAGCGTTGGTGATGTCCGGGTGCTCAACGCCAACACCGGCGCAGAACAGCTTTAGACCGCCACCGGAACCCGTGCTCTCGATGACCGGCGTTTTGAAGCTGGTGGTTTTGCCGAACTCTTCGGCGACAACGGTTGCGAACGGATAAACCGTCGACGAACCGACGATACGGATCTGGTCGCGTGCTTCGGCGGCGGATCCGGCGGCCACGATGCCGGCGGCAATCGCGACACCAAGAAACTTACGATACATTATACAGTAACTCCTGCCTTGATGAGTGTTTGAGAGAGTCTTCTCCTCGGTGCATCCGCACGTCGTCCTCGACGATCATGCTGAATGCAGCGGCAAACTACGTCTTGGCAGAGACCATTATATTTCAGATTTACTACATTTTTATGACACAAAGAGCGCAGGGTGTGGAAAAAACCCGAACGCCTTGCTGCGTAAGGGTTTTATTGAGGTGCGTCGTCCTCGGCGCGAGGTAAAAATACAGTAAAAGTGCTGCCTTGATCGACGCCGCTTTCGACGGTCAAGTGCCCTCTGTGACGGCTGACGATGTGTTTGACGATGGCAAGTCCAAGCCCCGTGCTGTTGATCCCTGTCCCGGTCGCGCTGGAGCGCGCCTTGTCGACCCGGAAGAACCGTTCGGTGAGGCGCGGGATTAACTCTTTTGGAATGCCTGGCCCATTGTCCGAAACGGCGACGGCATATCCGGCGCGGGCGGAGCCCGGAATGCGGTCGACCTCGGAAACGGTCACCGTGACGGTCGCATTCTCGCCGCCGTACTTGATCGCATTCTCGATGAGGTTGCAGAAAACTTGGTTCAACTGGTCTGACTCGCCAACTACTTTCGCGGGTCCCGGCGCCTTCATCACGATATCGATGCCGCGTGTCGTCGCTTGCGGTTCCAAGAACTCGATCACCGTTTTGATAACCGGTACCAAATCGACGGCACGGCGCGGTGCGACATGCTCATTGATCTCGACACGCGACAGCGAGAGAAGGTCTTCTATCAGCCGCGACATCCGCTGCGATTCACGGTGCATGATGTCGAGGAAACGGATACGGGCGGCCGTATCGTCACTAGCCGGTCCGCGCAGGGTTTCGATGAAGCCGATCAAGGCCGTCAGCGGTGAGCGCAGTTCGTGCGACACGTTGGCGACGAAGTCGGCGCGCATTTCTTCGGCCTTCTTCGCAGCCGTCGTATCGTTGAGCACGATCGTCGCGACGGAGTCGTCGGCCAGCGGAGCACCGGCCAAGCGTTCGACGCGATATGCGAGCGTCCGTGAGACGGGAACCGGCAGAGAGATCTCGCCGGCATTTTCCAGGCTACCGGCCAAAACCTTGTCGATACTGTCCAGAACGTCAGGATGCCGGAGGCTTAGAGCGAGGTCTCGGCCCAGCGCCGCCTGCCCGAGAAGATCGCGCGCCGCGAGGTTGGCGTGCAGCACCCGCCGCTTGATATCGACGACGATGACGGGCGACGGAACGCAGTCTAGAACCTCGGGCGGGATCAAAGCCATTGGGTATATATAAACGGAAAGTGTTTAAGTTCCACGACGGATAGCGATCCTTCTGCCGGAATCGTCAGGAGGCGGCACGGCCATATCCCGTTTAGCGATTTCGGATAAGCGTTCGAACACAATGGCGGGGAAGGGACACACGCGCCGCGTCTTCAGATCAACATGCAGTATCATTAGCTCATTGCTGGCGGCGATGCCGCCCGGCGCGTGCATCTCATGATAGAGGTGCAGGCGTTTCTGATCGAAATCGAGCACTCGGGACTTAACGGAGACGGTCTCCGCCGCCATGACCTCGGCGTGATAGTTGACATGTGCTTCCGCGACGAACACCGACGAGTCGGTCGCCTCGCGATGTTTATCGGTCATGCCAATTGTTTCCAGAAAGCCGTCCGTGCCACGGTCAAAGATCAGGACGTAGAACGCGAGGTTCATGTGTCCGTTGTAATCGACCCATTCACCGGCAACTGTTTCCGTGTGCGTGATCGGAAAGACGATTTCGGTCATGGCGTGTCGTGATCCGTTTTTGAGCGCCGCGCGTAACTTTCTTGTCCAGCCTGATACACTCCGTCACGATATACCATGCTCGTTGTTGAAAAAATTGCCCGTGAGCTGCTCGCACCCGTGTCTTTGGAAGTGCCGGATGGGAAATGCTTGGCCATCAGTGGTAAGTCGGGGTCCGGCAAGTCGCTGTTATTGCGGGCGATTGCCGATCTCGATCCGGCCACGGGGACCGTTACGCTCGATGGGCAGTCACGCAACGCCATGTCGGCAACGGAATGGCGGACCAAGGTGACATATGTGTCGGCGCAGAGCGGCTGGTGGTATGATCGGGTGGGCGATCATTTCGAAGCCCCCGATATCGCCGCGACATATCTCAAACGTGTCGGCCTGGATGCCCATGCCATCGACTGGCCTGTCAACAGGTTATCGACGGGTGAGCAGCAACGGCTCGCGTTTGTGCGCGCCGTCGTGCAGCGTCCCCGGGTTCTCTTATTGGATGAACCCACTTCCGCCCTGGACCCGGAAGCGACGGCCGAGATCGAAGGACTGATGCACGAGAAACTTGGTGCCGGCACTTCAATTATTCTCGTTTCTCATGACGCCAATCAGGCCGCACGCATGGCGTCGGAAAAGCAGTTCGTCATGGAGAAGGGTATCTTGTCCGAAAAAGGGAGTGCGGCGTGATGTACGAGGCGCTCGACTTTTTGACATCGGCCTGGCTGCATTGCTTTTGGGGATCAACGCGGCGCTCTCGATCATATACAAGCTTGGCGTTGCGAAACGCCTTCTGATTGCCGCCCTGCGCATGGTGGTACAGTTGTCGCTTGTCGGGTTGGTGCTCCATGCATTGTTCGAAACGGTATCGCCTTGGCTGACGTTGCTTGCCGCACTCGTCATGATCGCCTTCGCAGGGCGCGAATCGATGGCGCGCCAAGACCGCCGGTTCGCGGGAATTTGGGGCTATGGGCTTGGTACCGGTTCGATGTTCGCGGCGGCAGGCGTCGTTACCTTATTTGCACTGGCGACGCAGTTCCATGCCACACCCTGGTATGACCCCAGATATGCGATCCCTGTACTCGGTATGATCCTCGGTAACACCATGACGGGCGTCAGCCTTGCCATGGATCGCTTGCTGTCCGAAGCGGTGAACGGACGCAACGCCATCGAGGCCCGGCTCGCCCTCGGTCATTCTTTCCGCGATGCGATTCAAGTCCCAAGACGCAGCGCCATGCGCGCCGGCCTAATCCCGACCGTCAACGGTATGGCGGCAGCGGGCCTGGTGTCGCTTCCCGGTATGATGACCGGTCAGATTCTGGCTGGTGTCGAGCCCATCGAAGCCGTGAAATATCAGCTGCTTATCATGTTTCTTATCGCGGGAGGCACCGCACTCGGGGTCTTCGCGTCCGTGAGTTTCGGCGTCACCCGGCTGACGGACGGGCGGCAAAGACTTCGCCTGGACCGACTGATAACCGGTGGTGCTTGAAAACCCGGGATAGGACTGATTTTGTTGGCTCATTCGGGACGCACGTTGTAAAAGCGCGTACTCGCTAGACCCCATAGCCCAAGGAGACGGCGCGCTCATGGACGACGCCGATCACATGGACAATACACCCGAGCTCGCCGTCGTCGTTCCGGTCAAAGACGAAGCCGAGAACGTGTGGCCCCTGGTGCGCGAAATCTGCGCTGCGCTTTGCGATGTATGCACTTTCGAGATCATCTATGTGGACGACGGGAGTACGGATGAGACTGTTTCGCGGCTGACGGAAGCCCAGGCCGAGGCGGAAATGCTACGAATCGTCCGACATGACGGTTGTTTCGGGCAATCGGCGGCGGTGCGCACCGGCGTTGCCCACTCCACGGCCCCCCTGATTGCGACATTGGATGGCGATGGTCAGAACGATCCGGCGGATATTCCCGCACTGATCACCCGTTTCCGAGAAGAAGGGGGCGGCGCCGAGGCGCTTTTGTTGATCGCCGGTTGGCGCGCCAAGCGCAAGGATACATGGCTGAAACGTATTTCTTCCAAGATAGCTAATACCGTGCGCGGCGGCCTGTTGGGGGACGCCACACCGGATACCGGCTGCGGGTTGAAAGTCTTCCCGCGTGCGCTGTTCATGGCGTTCCCAGCCTTTCGGCATATGCACCGGTTTCTGCCGGCGCTGACCATCCGTGCCGGTGGTCGCGTCCTCTCCGTGCACGTCAACCATCGGCCCCGCGAACGCGGCACTTCCAAGTACGGACTTTTCAACCGTCTTTGGGTTGGGATCGTCGATCTGTTCGGCGTCATGTGGCTGCAGAGCCGACCGATGCGAGTTAAGGTGCACGGCGACGGTGGCTCGCGTTCAGTATGACTCTCCGCATTGTTCTACGCAGCATTCTCATTTTCGCGATTGTCGCGGCGCTTGCATACGCGGTCCGGTTGACGCCGTTGGGCGAGATGCTGGAACGCGACTGGATCGACGCACATGTGCGGGGCCAGGGCCTCAAGGGTGAGCTCATCTTTCTGGGTATTGGTGCACTGGTGACGTCGGTTGGGTTTCCGAGGCAAGCAGTTGCGGCGCTCGGCGGGTATGCGTTCGGTGTTTGGATGGGCACTTTACTTGGCACCCTGGCGGCGGCTCTGGGTTGCCTGGCGGCTTTCTCCGTCGCGCGTTTCCTGGTGCGCGACCGGGTCGCTACGCGATTGGCCGGCCGTGTGCAGCGGCTCGATGCCTTCCTCGGCGAGAACACCTTCACGACGACTCTGTTGATCCGGTTTCTGCCGGTGGGTTCCAACCTCCTGACCAATCTGGTTGCCGGCGTATCGCGTGTCTCCGCGCCGGCGTTTATCTCCGGGTCCGCCATCGGATATATTCCGCAGATGCTTATCTTCGCCCTCGTCGGATCAGGCATCGCCGTTGGCACCAAACTGCAACTCGGCGTCAGTGTGCTTCTGTTCGCCGCGTCGGCAATTCTTGGTCTTTGGCTCTATCGCCGTTATCGGGACTCCCATCACCTGTTTAATGCGGGTGTGGTTGATGCCGACGACGTTGGCGCCAGCGAGGCGTCTGAGCGGTGACGCGTTTCCTCCCGGTGTGGGCAATTGCTTGGCTGATCGCCGTCGGTGCGGCGGTCTTGATCCGGCCGCCGTTGCCGGTCGATGAAACGCGCTACCTCGCCGTGGCTTGGGAAATGTGGTTCCGAGGCGATTATCTGGTGCCATATCTCAACGGCGCCCCCTACCATCACAAGCCGCCGCTTCTGTTCTGGCTTATGCAAGCCGGATGGGCTGTCTTTGGCGTCAACGATTGGTGGCCGAGATTGGTGGCGCCGCTATTTGCGCTGGGAGCTCTTGGGCTGACCGCGTGTCTGGCGAAAAGACTATGGCCCGAAGATGTGGGAACGGTACGGATTGCGCCGACGATCCTGGTCGGTGCCGCGTTCTGGTCGGTTTTTCAAACGCTGACCATGTTCGACATGATGCTGACAACGTGCACGCTGCTGGCGATGCTGGGTCTTGTCGATGCGGCCCGTGGCGACGGCTGGCGACCCTGGGTTTATGTCACACTCGGCATCGGGATCGGCGTGTTGGCGAAGGGGCCCGCAATTCTGCTGCACATCCTGCCGGTTGCTTTGGCTGCGCCCTGGTGGCGGCAGGGTCTCGCGGAGACGACACCGACACCGCCTCTGTCTTGGAAGGCGTGGTATGGTCGACTTCTTCTGGCGGTTCTCGCCGGTACCGCCATCGCGCTTCTCTGGGCGATCCCGGCCGGTATCCGCGGCGGCGAGGAATACCGCAACATGATCTTTTGGGGGCAATCGGCGGGACGCATCGTCGAGAGCTTCGATCATGCACGGCCGTTCTATTGGTATGCGCTGTTGCTGCCGCCGCTGTTGCTGCCGTGGCTGATCTGGCCGAGGCTTTGGCGGGGTGTTATGGCGCACACGCTGCCGGTCGACGGTCCGGTGCGACTACTTTGCGCCTGGGTCATCCCGGCGTTTATCGTCTTCTCACTGATCTCAGGCAAACAGTTGCATTATCTATTGCCCGAGTTCCCGGCGTTCGCGCTGTTGATCGCGCGACTATTGGCGCGAGACGCGGCGTTGGAGGGGCGTGGATTGGACGGCCTGCCGGCGGCCATTATGTTTGCCGTCCTGGGCGCGGGGATGCTGGCGCTGCCGATTATTGGTGACCTTATCCGTGCGCCAGACTGGTTCGAACACCTTCACCCGTATTGGGGCGTGCTGATGTTGGCAGCGGCGGCGATCGTCTTTGTCTTTGCCCGTCGACAAGCCTTCAAGTCGGTTGCCGTCTTGTCGCTGACGATGACGTTGCTTGTGGCGACGGTGCACCTGACCGCCGACAAGGCGCTGACGGTCGCCTATGATCTCCGGCCCATTGCCAAGGCATTGAAAGCCTATGAGGACCAAGGGTATGCGCTGGCCAATGCCGGTACCTATCATGGCCAGTATCAGTTCCTGGGTCGTCTCAAGACGCCGCTCGCCGAAACCGGCCTGGACCAAGCAGATACGGATGCGTTTGTCTCTGCGCACCCCGACGGCGTGCTCGTTACGTATTACGATCTTGAACGCCTGCCTGACTTCCCCTCCGATGCCGTGCCGCTCGGTGAGTTTAGATTCCGCGACTACAAGGTCGTACTTTGGCGCGCAGACCTTTTGCATAAATATCCGACCCTCGCCGACCGGACGTGAGCCGGCCCATCGGGTCGACGCCTATCAGTCAGTCCCAATGCGTATCTGTTTTGTTTTCTGATCGTCGATCTCCAACAATCGGAGATCAGCCTTTAAAGCTCCGACCTTCATGCGGCGTAATTCGCCCAGCCGCGCCCCTGTCAGCACAGCCCCGATGACCAGTTGCGCGAGGTCGTGATCGGGCAGGGCCTCAGCGAAGCATTTTGTCGTCGACGCCAAACGTCTTCATCGAGCCACGAGCCGTCTCATCAGATTTGTGGCGTCTCGGTGCCTCAGGACGGGATAAATGTGTGTGCGGAACCTATAGAAAATGGACTAAACTCCCTTGTATTGACCATAAATCCATGAAAAATCCAATAAATGATATTTTTGGATGTGAGCCGATTGCGCATGGGTTGCGACCGTAGGGTCGGCAGTGGCGGGTTGGAAGGAAGGAAGCAGTGTGATCGATTTTCACAAGCTGAAGGCTTGGGATTTTCCGGTAAGAAAGGAACGCTACGCCGCTAATGATGTCCGCTTATACGCGCTTGGCTTGAATGTCGGACAGGATCCAATGGACCCAAGGCAGCTGCGGCATGTTGCAGCAGAGCCGCCAGTTACCCTAATGACAATGGCGGCAGTGATGTGCCGGGTTGGTGGGTGGATGCGCGCCCCTGAAACAGGGATCACCTATGAAAAAATCGTGGTCGGCGGCGTGTCTCTCCGGGCTCATAGGCCGTTGCCATGCGAGGGGGAGGTCATCGGAACGCATAAAGTCCTTAGCATCGAGGACAAAGGTGCTAGCCGCGGGGCGATCGTGACGGTCCGCCGGACAATCCAGGATGCCGATAGTGGCGATGTTCTGGCGGAATTCGACCAAGCGACTTTCTGCCGTGCCGATGGGGGGTTCTCCAACGGGGACGGCACCTCTGATGCTTCTGTGGCCACAGCCATCACACCAGATAGAACTGCCGATCATATTTTTGAGCACGCAACGCAGCCACAACAGGCGCTTATCTATCGGCTGACAGGTGACATGAACCCGCTTCATTCGGATCCGGATGTGGCCCGCCGTGCCGGCTTTGAGCGGCCTATTCTCCATGGTCTTGCAACTTTTGGGATTGCCGGTTGGTCACTGATTAGTGCGTTGATGCCGGATCAGCCGGATGCGCTACGCGCATTGGGGTGCCGTATGTCCGCGCCCGTATTTCCCGGCGACAAATTGATCACGCATATCTGGCATCGCGAAGGCGATGAGGATTTCCAATTCGAAACCTTTGTCGGCGAGCGAAAGGTGTTGAGTCACGGATTTGGCTCAATTATACCAAATAGTGTTTGAAAAATAAAAAATATGACGATATTACGATAAAAATTCCAATAAAAGGATATCAGAGTGGATTTCAAGTTCTCCGAAAGTCAGACCATCTTCGCAGACGCCGTCCGTAGCTTCGCCACCAGAGAACTGGCGGACGGCGCGCTTCAGCGTGCGCATGAGGAGAAGTTTCCACGCGCTCTCAAGAAGATGATGTACGAGCAAGGGCTCCTTGGCATTACGATTGCCGAAGAGCATGGCGGCCAGGGTGGCACATTAATGGACGCCGTGATTGCCATCGAGCAGATTGCCTTGGTATGCCCACGCAGCGCCGACATTATCCAGGAAGGTAATTTTGGCGCCGTTCGGACGCTGGCGCAGTACGCGACACCCGATCAGCGCGAACGTTTCTTGAAACCGGTTCTGGAAGGTGACGAGGTTATCGCAGTCGCGATGACCGAACCGGATGCCGGGTCCGCGACGACCGATCTAACCACCTCAGCCAAACCCGATGGGAACGGTTTTCGCATCAAAGGGGCGAAGATCTTTCCAAACCCGAACGCCGATCAATATTTGGTCTATGTGCGCTTCGGACCTGGGGTGCGCGGTATCGGTTCTGTGATGATCCGGCGCGGCACTGAGGGATTTACCGTTGGAGAGCCATCGCACTTTATGTCCGGCGCTGAATGGGCGCCATTATATTTCGATGATGTATTCGTGCCGCCAGAGGATGTCCTTCTTCCGGCGGGTGGATTCAAGAAACAAATCTCCGGCTTCAATGCGGAGCGTATCGGCAACGCGGCGCGCGCTCTCGCATATGGCCGATACTGTTTCAACGAGGCTAAGAAGTACGCACTTGAGCGTAATCAGTTCGGCAAAGCCCTCTGCGAGTTTCAGGGATTGCAGTGGAAGTTTGCCGAAATGCTGACGAAGCTCGAAGCCGCACAATTGTTGCTTTACCGCGCCGCGGCGAACGCTGACCGGGGGCTTCCGGCGGCCGATGAGACGACGATGGCGAAGCTGATGTGCAACGAAGTCGGTTTCGATGCCGCCCATCAGTCGATCCAGGTCATGGGCGGATTGGGATATTCTAAGGAAGCTTTGCTCGAATACTGCTTCCGCCGCTCGCGTGGTTGGATGATAGCCGGCGGGTCTCTTGAAATGATGAAGAACCGTCTCGCCGAGCACATCTTCGAACGCCGGTTCCCGCAGCGTCCGCCCAAGCCGGAGCCCGCTGTATAATGGCGGACGGCACACAAACTTCCGAGCATATTCTCGTTATCGATGTAGGCGACGGCGTTTCGGAAATCAGGCTGAACCGACCCGAGAAATTGAATGCGCTTGATGATGAAATGTATCAAGCGTTCGAAGACGCCATCCGCCAGTTGGACGCGGACCGGACAGTACGGTGTGTCATTTTGTCGGGCGCTGGCCGTGGTTTTTGCGCTGGCTCCGATGTTACGAAGATGCTGCAAACCGACCTTACGGGCGGGCGCATTCGGTTGCGGAAACGTCATGCGGTTATCAAGCAGCTCGCCGGTATGGAAAAACCAACCGTGGCTTCGGTTCGGGGACCAGCTGCAGGGATCGGCTTCTCGTTGGCGATGGCATGTGATCTGATCGTGGCATCGGATACGGCCTATTTTTCTCAGGCCTTCAAGAACATCGGACTGGTGCCGGATGGCGGTAGCGCGTTCTTACTCCAACGACGTATTGGTATCGCCCGTGCCAAGGATTTGATCTTCAGCGGACGTAAGGTTCGTGCGCCGGAAGCGTTGGAGTGGGGCATCGTCAGCCAAGTCGTAGCCGACGACGACCTTGAACGCGCGACGGAGACGCTCGCGCAGGATTTGGCGCGCGGCCCGACGCTCGCCTTGGCGCTGTCCAAGAAACTGCTGGAAACGACGTGTAACGGATCTTTGGATCAAGCACTCGAAGTCGAGAACTACGCCGTCGGCGTCGCACGCGTATCGCAAGATCACGCAGAGGGTGTCGCGGCGTTCAAAGAGAAAAGACCTCCTGTTTTCAAAGGTAAATAACCGGCGATAACCCATATCTCTTCGGCGCTGCCGGAAGGAAAAAAGTCATAATGCACGCTCTTGAAGTCTCCGACCCCTCCGAAATCTCGATTGCCGATGCCGTGTTCCGGCCGCGCGGTATTGCATTGGTCGGCGCTTCGGCCGATCAGAAGAAGATCAGCGCCCGCCCGTTGCAATACCTACAGCGTACCGGATTCACCGGCTTGATCGCACCGATCAATCCATCGGCAGATGAAATCGGCGGGTTGCCTTGTTATGCCAAAGTCAGCGACGTCGGTGCGCCGATCGACCACGCTTTCATCATGGTGCCTGCAGTAGCGGTTCCCGATGTCGTACGTGATTGCGGCAAGACCGGCGTCAAGGTGGCGACATTGTTCACGGCCGGTTTCGCCGAGATGGGCCCCGAGGGCGCCGAGCTTCAGCAGTTGGTCCTCGATATCGCACATGAGAACGGTATTCGAATTATCGGTCCCAACTGCATCGGTCTAATCGATATCCACAACCGGATGCCTTTGACGGTGAATGCTGCGATTGCAAGCCTAGAACTGAAGGCAGGTGGCGTTTCGGTCATCTCTCAGAGCGGCTCGATGCTTGGGACCGCCCTGACGCGGACCGCATCCCGCGACATCGGCTTCTCCAAGCTTGTGTCCATCGGTAACGAAGCGGACCTCGGCGTCGGTGAAATCGCCGAGTTGATGATCGAAGATCGGGAAACGGAAGTGTTGATGTTGTTTCTCGAGACATTCCGGGACCACGAAAAACTGGCCGCTGCCGCACGTCGGGCATTCGAGTTGGGTAAGATCGTCGTCGCCTACAAACTCGGCAAGTCCGATGTCGGCCGCCGCGTTGCTGCCTCACATACTGGTGCGATTGTTGGTGGCGATGACGCTGCGAATGCGTTTTTGCGCGATAACGGCATTCTGCGCACGGATACGCTGGATGGTTTTCTGGAGGTTGCGACGTTGGTCCGAGGCAAACGTCCACCCAAGTCCCGCAATGTTGGCATCATGACCGGTACGGGAGGCGCAGCTGCGATGATCGTGGATCGCTTGGGCCAGCTTGGCGACACGGTGCCGTCGCCGCCGCAAGCGCTACGGGACTCCCTTGCCAAAAAAGGGATCGACATTTCCGACTCGCCACTGATTGATCTGCCGATGGGGTCGAGCGAGGGCGGGCGCTATGCCGCTGTGCTAAGCGGGCTACTCGCGACCGACCACTACGATGCAGTCGTCTCGGTCATGGGGTCGTCCGCGAGTTCATACCCGGAAATCCTCGTCGAACGAATTTTGGATGCGGAACATACGGACAAGCCCTTGGCCGTCTTCCTGGCGCCCTTGGCGGAGAAAGGCTTGAAGCTCCTTCAGGATGCGGGTATCGCCGGATTTCGGACGCCAGAATCATGTGCCGATGCCGTTCATGCCTACTTGAACTGGGTCGCACCTACACAACGCGGCGCGCAAAATGCACCTGAGGAGGCGTCGCGTCTGGCAAAAGGAATCACGGTCTGGGATGAGGCCGCGGCAACACGATTATTCGCTTCCCTCAATGTTCCAGTCGCCGACTATCGCATCATTGCCGAGAGCGAATTGGACGATCTTCCTGATCTCGGGCCCCTCGGCGAGAGGCTCGTCATCAAATGCCTTTCCCCCGACTTTCCGCACAAAACCGAAGCGGGTCTCGTCGCCCTTGGTGTCAGTCCTAGTGACGTCGCGGAGACCGGACGGACCTTGGTCGCCCGTGCCCGAGCCGCAAATGCCGATGCCGAGATCGTCGGCATCCTGTGCCAGTCGATGGAAGTCGGCCTCATGGAGATGATGGTCGGCTTTCGCCGCGATCCCGAAGTGGGACCGATTGTCGTGCTGTCGACGGGCGGCATAACGGCGGAACTACGTCCCAGCAAGTCGGTGCGGATCGCCCCGGTCACGGCTGAGGCCGCCCGGCAGATGATCGATGAGATTCCGGAAACACGTTTGGTGGCTGGCTTTCGCGGATTGCCCGAAAGCGATCTCGATCAGCTTGCGCAGGTCGTAGCAGACTTCTCGATGTTGGCGCTGGTGCCGGAAATCGACGAGGCTGAAATTAACCCGGTCATGCTACGCCAAGGTACGGACGGTCCGGTTGCGGTCGATGGTCTTGTCGTGCCCAGCCAGCACAAAGAATAGGGGGAGTCCGATGAGCACGGCTTCGGGAGAAATGAATAGTGCCGAAATTCTGGCGGCGCATGTAGCTGGTCTCCGCTACGATGACTTGCGGCCCGAAACGCGTCAGGCGTTTCGCAGGGTCCTGGTCGATTACCTCGCATCCGTTCTGTCGGGTGCGGATATGCCGACGCCGAAGCTGATGCGGGACTATCTCTCGTCGTTGGAGGAAAAAGGTGTCGCGTCGGTCATCGGAACCGAGGCCAAGTTCTCGGCGCCATCGGCGGCGATGGCGAACGGCGCCGCCGCGCACGCTCTCGATTTCGACGATGGTCATACGAAGGCTTCGGCGCACCCCGGCGGTGTCGTGCTATCGGCAGCGCTGGCCGTTGCGGAACAGAACGGTGCATCGGGCGCCGATGTGTGTGTCGCCACCGTCGCAGGGTATGAATTGATGCTGCGCGTCGCCATGGCGATGCATCCCGCCTCGGCCAAGCGCGGCTGGCACAACACCGCGGTGGCGGGTGTCTTCGGAGCGGTGGCTGCATCGGCGAGCCTGTTGAAGCTTGATGCAGAGCAGACGCGAAACGCAATTGGGTTGGCAACGAGCTTTGCCGGCGGCATACGCGAATATTTGGACGATGGTGCGGAAGTAAAAAGAATTCACCCGGGGAAAGCCGCTCGCGACGGTGTTGTATGCGCCGGTCTTGCAGCGCGGGGCCTTACCGGTGCCGTTGATGCTTTTGAAGGCCGCCATGCTTTGCTCGCGGTGTTTGTCGGCGACCAGGGCAATCCGGCGCGGCTGACCGAGAACCTCGGCAAGCGTTACGAGATCGAAGATGCTTATTTTAAGCCGTACCCCTGTTGCCGCCATTTCCATTCCGTGGTGGATGGCGTCCTTGCGTTACGCGAAGAGAAAGGAATCCGGCCGGACGATCTGGAACACCTCGTCATTGGTCTATATGCCGTTGGCAAGCAGGGGCATGACCATGTTCATGCAGGGTCTCTCCTGGAAGCACAAATGAGCGCGCCTTTCGCCGCCGCTACAGCGCTTAAGCACGGTGCGGCTGGTGTCGCCGACTTCGGCGATACGGCGCGTGCCGACGCAGAGATCGGTGAGATGCTGAAGCGTATCGACGTCGTCTTGGACGAAGACTGCGAAGCGGTATATCCGACACAACGTTCGGGATCGATCCAAATGCAGTTGAAATCGGGCGAAAAGCTCTCGGCCTTCATCAAGGATCCGAAGGGCGAGGGAGAGAATGCACTCAGCGACGATGATCTGCGCGCGAAGCTTGCGGGTGGCGTGGCTGGAAGCCGCGTCGCGCGCGATGCCGACGACATTTGGAACGAGGTCATGGGCGTTGATCAACTCGCCGACATCCGTTCGTTCCTGGCCGGGTTGCAGGTTGGAAAGCGACAATGAGCGATACGGAAAACGTCTCACCTTACCGCCAATATCTGACCGGCTGCGAAGCCGGGCGCCTGACCTTTCAACGGGATGCAACCGGCGCCGCCGTATTCCCACCGCGAGTTGCGGAGGCAACGGACCATGGACCGCTGGTCTGGGCGGAATCCAAAGGCGCCGGAACGGTTTATTCGGTCACCGTCATTTCGCCCCGCGATTCCGAGCCATATGCGCTGGTCCTGGTCGATCTGGATGAAGGCTTCCGCATGATGAGCCGCGTTGTCGATGTTGCCGCTGAAAGCGTTGCAATCGGTGACAGGGTTTCGGCCGATTTTCGTCCACTGGAAGAAGATGGGTCCGTGTTGCCGGTTTTCTTGAAGAATGGATCCGCATCATGAAGTCGACCGGTGTATCGGTGATCGGCGCTGCGGAGTCCGATTTGGGGATGTCTCCGCCGGATACCACGCCCGTTGATCTCATGGCCCAGGCAACGGTCCGAGCGGCGGTAGACGCGGGAATTTCGATTTCCGATATCGACGGCGTGTTCGCGACGACCTCACAACTGCGGATGGCGCCTTTGGCGCTGAGTGAGTATCTCGGCATTCACCCCAAGTATTTCGACGGCACGAATATTGGCGGTTCTTCTTTCATGTCACATTTGGCGCATGCGGTGGAAGCACTGAAGGCCGGACTCTGTACGACGGCGTTGATCGCTTACGGCAGCACACAACGCTCGGTCAGCCGAGCGGCGGCTTCCCCGCGCGAGCCGAATTTTTATGAAACGCCCTATCGTCCGCTTCTACCTGTGTCAGCGTATGCGCTTGCCGCCGCGCGTCATATGCATCTTTACGGGACGACGCGTCAGCAATTGGCAGAGATTGCGGTTGCTGCCCGGACATGGGCCGCCATGAATCCCAAGGCCTGGAGCCGGGACCCTCTGACCGTCGAGGAGATTCTGGCGGCGCGGCTCATTAGTTCACCTTTAACGAAGTTCGATTGCTGTCTGGTGACGGATGGCGGCGGCGCTTTGATCCTGACGACGAAAGATCGCGCAGCCGATGTCTCGGGGAAGGCGGTCTCGGTTCTTGGATATGGAGAACACCTTAGCCATCAGTCCATTTCAAAGATGGCGGAGCTGACGGTGACGGGGGCAGTCGTCTCAGGCAAAGCCGCCTATGAGATGGCGGGCCTGAGCGCCGAGGATGTCGATGTCGCAATCCTCTACGACGCCTTCACGATCTGCACCCTGATGTTTCTGGAAGATTTGGGGTTCTGCGCGAAAGGCGAGGGAGGTGCGTTCGTTGCCGATGGTGGGATCGCGCCGAGGGGACGTTTGCCCGTGAATACCAATGGCGGCGGGCTCTCCTACTGCCATCCCGGCATGTACGGAATGCTTGGAATGATCGAAGCGGTGCAACAGCTGCGTGGCGCTTGTGGAGAACGCCAGGTCGACCAGCCGAAGATAGCTTTGGCGCATGGAAACGGCGGTGTGCTGTCGAGCCAATGCACCGTTCTATTTGGAAATGAACAATAGGTTTGAGGTTTTGAAATCCATGATCGTTAAAGACAAAGTCGCAATCGTCACCGGTGCCGGGCGTGGCATCGGCAAGGAAATCGCGCTGATGATGGCGCGCGAAGGAGCCAAGGTCGTCGTCAATGACATCGGCGTCAGCTTAGACGGGTCGGGTGGTGGCGCGGCGCCGGCCGAAGAAGTCGCCCAGGAAATCATTGCTGCCGGTGGCGAAGCGATAGCCAATACCGACAGTGTCGCAGACCCGGACGGTGCGCGCAGCATGGTTGAGGCCGCAGTCAGTGCATTCGGCGGGCTCGATTGTGTGGTGAACAATGCGGGCATCCTGCGCGATACGATCTTTCACAAACTTTCCACCGACGACTGGGATGCTGTGCGGAGCGTTTGTCTGGACGGCACCTTCTATGTCAGCCGAGCTGCGATCGAAGTCTTTAGGAAGCAAGAGTCGGGATCGTTCATTCACCTCAGTTCGACGTCTGGCTTCGCCGGAAACTTCGGGCAGAGCGCCTATGCGGCCGCGAAAGCCGGTATCTTACAACTGTCCAAATCGATCGCCATCGACGCCAAGCGTTACAATGTCCGTTCCAACTGCGTTGCACCGTCGGCGTGGACCCGGATGACGAGCTCAATTCCCGACACCGAGGCGAACCGCGCCCGTATCGAGCAGCGCAAACGTGTCACGCCCGACAAGAACGCACCCCTCGTCGTTTATCTCGCCAGCGACCATGCCGCCGATATCACGGGACAGATATTCGCAACCCGTATGAACGAAATTTTCTTGGTCAGCCAGCCGCGGCCCGTTAGGGGCATTCATAATTCGGATGGCTGGACGCCGGAAACCATAGAGACACATGCGATGCCGGCCCTACGGCCGAGCTTCGTGCCACTTGACCGAAACGAGGACGTCTTCAGCTGGTCGGCGGTTTGACCGAAGGCCGAGTTTGACAGTGGAAACTATTATGGTCCGATCCAGAGTGCTGAAGACATGACGACGACTTATGACCTTTTTATAAATAACGAGCCGATGAAATCGTCCAGCCAGGAATATTTCCCGGCGATCAACCCCTACACGCTTGAGGAATGGGCCTTTGTTCCGCAGGCCAGTGACGAGCAGGTGTCGGATGCGGTCTCGGCCGCCCGACATGCTTACGAGTCCTCTTGGCGCAGTACGACTGGATATGAACGTAGCAAGTTAATGATGCGGCTGGCGGAATTGCTTGAAGCAAATGCCGACCGGATGGCCGTGATGGAGTCCACGGACAATGGTAAGGCTATTCGCGAAACGCATGGTCAGATGTACTCGGCGGCGCGCGCATACCGTTTTTTTGCGGGCCTAGCAGACAAAATAACAGGATACACCATTCCGCTCGATTTGCCGGATTCCTTTGATTTCACTCGACGCGAACCGCTCGGCGTTTGTGTTCTGATCACGGCGTGGAATTCGCCGATGAGCCTTCTTTCAAATAAGCTGGCCCCCGCGTTGGCCGCGGGGAACTGTGTCGTGGTCAAGCCGTCAGAGCACGCCTCGGTCACAACATTGGAGTTCGCCGCTCTAGCAAAAGAGGCGGGCTTTCCTGATGGTGTTATTAATGTCGTGACCGGCGACTACCGGACCGGACAAGCGTTGCTGAGAAGCGGACGCATTGACCGCGTGAGTTTCACTGGCAGCCCCTCGGTCGGCGCACAAATCGCTGCCGATGCGGGGGCGCGTCTGATCCCGGTCACGTTGGAACTCGGCGGTAAGTCTCCGAATATTATCTTCGAGGATGCCGACTTTGAGCGTGCGACAGCCGGTGCTTTGGTTGGAATATTCTCGGCCACTGGGCAAACCTGTATCGCGGGCTCAAGGCTCCTGGTCCAGCGAAGCCTCGTTGAGAAGGTTGTCGAACGCCTGGTTATTCGGGCGAAGCAAATCCGTCTCGGAGATCCGCTCGATAAAGAAACGCAGATGGGAACTGTTGCCAATGAGCCGCAGTTCCGTCGTATTCTCGATTCTATCCGTACAGCAACAACCGAAGGTGCGACACTCGCTACGGGCGGCAAGAAGGCTGTTGGTGAAGACCTCGGGAACGGGTTCTTTGTGGAGCCGACGATATTCACGGATGTTAAGAATGGCATGGCGCTGGCGCAGGAAGAAATATTTGGCCCGGTTCTCGCCATTATTCCGTTCGATACGGAAGAGGAGGCAATCGCCCTCGCCAACGATACGCGCTATGGGCTCGCTTCGGGCGTTTGGACCACCGACTTGTCGCGCGCTATGCGTATGACTCGTGCGATTGATGCCGGAACGGTGTGGATCAACACTTATCGCGTTGCCCAGGCCATGGCGCCTTTCGGTGGCTTCAAAAATTCGGGTTTCGGCAAAGAGCGCGGAATCCAGGCGCTGGACGAGTATCTGCAAACCAAAAACGTCATGGTCGATTTCGCTGAAGCAGTGCGCGATCCATTTGCCGACAAGGGGATAGCTCACGCTGTCCGGTGATCGAGAAAATTTCCACGGGTCTTCGGTTTTTGAAGGCCGCGCGGGCTTGGGACGGATTCGAATCGAAGTCCGCTTATTTCAGAAGAGGTAAAACAATGGCTAGAACACCAGGTTACTTTAAAGGCAAGACGATCGCGGTTACCGGCGCAGGGAGCGGTATTGGACGTTCCACGGCGGTAATCTTTGCACGCGAAGGCGCAAACGTTGTCTGCAGCGATATCAATGAGGCCGGTGGGCAGGAAACCGTAGAACTTGTGAAAGCGGAAGGCGCTGACGCAATCTTCGTCACCACCGATGTGACAAGCCGAGAAGCGGTTCGAGCAATGTTCGCAAAGGGAATCGAACGCTTTGGACGCATCAATTTTCTCCTTAACTCAGCTGGTTCGGCTCTGAAACGCTGCGGGTTTTTGGACATCGATGATGCGTTGTGGGATCTGACCTACGATCTGAACGTCAAGGGCACTTTCTATGGCATGCAAGAAGTCCTGCCGCACATGTTGGATAGTGGCGGCGGGGTGATCGTAAACATCGCAAGCATGTCTCATAAGCGGGGTGGGCCGGGTACGTCAGTTCATTACGCTTCGGCCAAAGGGGCGGTGTTGACGATGACTCTCGGTGTGGCGCGCGAATTCGCGGACAGGGGCATTCGTTGCCTTTCCATTTCACCGGCAAGCGTGAATACCGCGTTTCAAGAGGCATCGGGTACATCGGCTGAGATGGCCGCCAGCCTTGTAGAGCGAATTCCCATGAAACGGAACGCCGAACCGGATGAGATTGGCGAACTGGCGCTCTTCATGTGTTCAGATGCTTGCCAGTTTATGACCGCAGATACCGTCTATGTCAGCGGCGGCGGTGGTTTCCGATAAAGGTTCGTTCAGGTAGCTGAACCTTTATCAGCGCGCGGAAGCCGACAGATAGTTTGCAGCCGTTTCCGAGGCGTTGAGGCCAGGATAGGAGGGCTAAGCGAAGAGAAAATAAATCCAATAATTGGAAAAAAATAAGAATACAAAGATAAAAGAAAAAATATAATCAGTTATTGGAATATTTTGTTCGTCTTGATAATATTTGCCCGGAATGGGGGGCTTGGTTGCAAAGGCTTCCAAGAGTTGGGGTGATGTTGGCCAACAGAAGCAAAGTCGGCATCACAGGAAACAGACTTGGCGCAGCGGAGGACACTCATGGCTCGCTCGAGTAGAACAGGAGAGGTAACAAACAAGATGTATACAAAGATCACTAGGCGACTATTTACAGGGGTTGTCGCTGGGGCTGCGCTTGCGCTCACTGCGACCCTGTCACCCGTCGCTCAAGCAGCGGACTTTGCCGGCAAGCAAATTCGCATCATCGTCCCCTTCAGTGAGGGTGGCGGCACCGACAGCCTGACGCGTTCATTGGTTCCCTTCATGGAGAAACATCTGCCGGGCAATCCATCGATCCTTGTCATCAATAAGCCAGGCGCCGGCGGTATTGTCGGAGGCAACTATTTTGACGAGCACGCGAAGAAAGATGGTACGTGGGTTATGGCAGTGTCGCTCTCGACCGTCATGAACTATATGCTTGGCGACGAACGGGTGAAATTCGATATCAATGCCTGGGAGCCGATCATTATTATGCCGCGTGGCGATATGATCTACGCACGCTCCGAACTCGGCCTTAAAGGATTAAGTCCGAAGGAAACTGTTGAGAAACTTCGATCAACGCCGACGGAAAAATTGATCCTTGGTGGCAAGACGCCCACGTCGGCGGGGTTCAACAAGCGTTTGGCCTTAACTCTGCTTGGCGTCGAGGTTAAGGATGTCTTCGGGATGAAGGGCGCTGGGCCGATTGCCCAGGCTTTCGAACGTGGTGAGTTCACGATCAACTTCGAGAATGCACTGACGTACTTGAACAAGCGGAAGGGTTTCCGTGATTCTGGTATCGCGACGGAAGTATACACCCATGGCGCACCGGATGCGGACGGTCGTTGGCAGGATGCCAACGGAAAGTATTACCGAGATCCGACATGGCCGGATGTCCCGACCTATTACGAGCTTTATGAGGAAGGTTTAGGCAAACAGTTCGAGGGCCCGGCGGCTGAGGCTACGCTCGCCCTTATCCGGGTCGGAACCCTAACCAACAAATCCTTCAATCTACCGGAAGGTGCCGATGAGGATGCAAAACAAGTATGGTGGGATACGCTTCGCAAGATCATGGACGATCCCGAGTTCAAACAACTCAGGTCGAAGATCCTAGGTGACTACACGCCGACGATCGGTCCGGCCGGCAAAGTCGCACTGAAAGAGGCAATGGAATTGTCGCCGGACGCGCGTAACTACATCAAAAGCTACGCGAAGGAGCGCTATAATCTAGAGCTCAACTTGTAATACAACGACGACGTCCAAGGTGTAGGCGCCCGGCCCTTTCTGGCCGGGCGCTTTTTCCCAAGTTGCCGACCATAGATTGAAAGTAAGCACCGGCATGGAGCTTCAAGTTTTTATTGATGCGCTAATCCAGTTGTTTGAACCGGCGCACTTGGCGTTTCTCCTATTGGGTACCGCGCTCGGCCTGATTGTCGGCGTCTTGCCCGGACTTGGCGGTGTCGCCGGCCTTTCTTTGCTGTTGCCTTTCGTGTTCGGTATGGAGCCGTCGCATGCCCTCGCGATGATGATCGGCTTGCTTGCGCCATCTACGACATCGGACACCTTTCCCTCGGTGCTGATGGGTATTCCGGGAACATCGGCATCTCAGGCTACTGTGGTCGATGGGTTTCCGCTTGCCAAGAGAGGCGAGGGGG
Organism: Rhodospirillales bacterium; assembly: GCA_965216765.1. Classification (GTDB taxonomy): domain Bacteria; phylum Pseudomonadota; class Alphaproteobacteria; order Rhodospirillales; family Casp-alpha2; genus UBA4479. The sequence continues at coordinate 2,070,735 of OZ244199.1, read as the reverse complement.
CCCGAGCCCTTGGCGCTGCATTTGCGGCATCGCTTTTTGGTGGCGTATTTGGGGCTATTATTCTTACGTTCGCGATTGTCGGGGCACGGCCGATCATTCTTGCCATGGGTTTTGGCGAACAAATGATGCTTATTCTGTTGGCGCTCAGTACGATCGGCATGCTGACAGGGAACCATGCGCTCAAAGGGCTGGTCGCCTGTATCGTCGGGCTGGTCATCGGCATGATCGGATACGAGCCGCACGGCGCCGCCCGGTTGACGGGTATTCCCGGCCTCCATCAGTCGACTTACCTCAGCGATGGTATCAAGATCGTCATTATCGGTCTCGGCATGTTTGCCTTACCGGAGATCGTCGACCTTCTGCGGCGGCACGAAACGATTTCCAAGGACGGAAACCTCGGCAGCGGATGGATGCGCGGGCTAAAGGATATGTTGCGGAATTGGTGGATCGTGATCCGTTGCTCGACGATCGGTTGCGTGGTTGGCGCCTTGCCGGGCCTCGGAGGATCCGTGGTCGATTGGATCGCTTACGGTCATGTCGTGCAGACGTCCAAAGACAGATCACAGTTCGGCAATGGGGATATTCGTGGCGTGCTGGCGCCGGAATCCGCGAACAATGCAAAAGAAGGTGGCGCGATGATTCCGACCATCTTGTTCGGAATTCCGGGATCTGGCAGCTACGCAGTTTTGCTTGGCGGGTTCGTTCTGATCGGCATCGAGCCCGGAACACAAATGATTACGACGCGGCTCGATTTGACTTACACTATGATCTGGTCGCTCGCGCTTGCCAATATCTTTGGGGCAGGCGCTTGCTTGCTGCTCTCATCGCAGATCGCGAAATTGACGACCATCCGCTACGGATTTCTTGCCCCGTTCATGCTGGTGCTCATTTTCTTCGCGGCCTTTCAGGCGACACGCCAGTGGGATGACCTGATCGCATTGTTCGTGTTCGGAACGCTGGGCGTTTTCATGAAACGCTACGGATGGTCCCGACCTGCTCTTTTGATCGGCTTCTTTCTGTCGGGACGACTAGAAAGCTCATTCTATCAGTCGGTCCAAGTATACGGCCTCAGTTTCTTCGAACGGCCGATCGTACTAGTACTTTTGGTGCTGACGGTGCTGTCCATCGTGGCAGGGTTACGCTACAAGCCTAACGCAGGAAAACTCTTTACCGAAAACAGTGAGGCATCGACCCGTCGAAAATCGCCGCAGATCGGCTTTACGATCTTTATGTTCGTCATCATTCTTGTCGCGTTCCTCGACGGTTTTCGTTACGAGACCCTTGGCCGTTTATTTCCGTTCTGGGTTGGTATGCTCGGCTTCGCCTTCGTCTTGCCGGTATTGTTCGAGCAAATTGGTGCAAAGAAACCGCGTGCGGTCCTTTATGATCGGGAGTTTCTGGGCGACACAACGCATTCCGAATACTATTACCTAGGCTGGGTACTTTTTATGCTCGGGCTGATGGCGCTGGTTGGTTTCCCGCTCGGTGCGGCAGCATTTGTCTACCTCTTTATTTCGCACAAGGTAGATATCAATCACATCCGCAACGGCCTGCTGGGTCTATCCGCCTTGGTGTTCCTCGGCGCGTTGTCATACTTCCTGACGCTGGAATATCCCCCGGGGCTGCTGCAATGGGCGACGGCGAATTCGATGGGATTCGAGATGCCATTCTATTTGGGCGGGCCCCAATAGAAGAATATCGGACCAGCTTCGCCTGACTTCACGGCAAGGCTAGGAGGTGCGTCTCAGGGAACGTTACCGAGTGGGCCGCCGGGAGCTTCTAGTGCGCCAATTTCTTCGCGGAGCATGGAGATGGTTTTGGTCAAGTGTTCCTTGTCGAATCTGTCTTCGACTGCAGTAACACTGATGCCGCCGAGTGGTCGACCGGAGTAACCGCGAATGCAGAAGCCCACGGCTTTGATCTTGACGTTTCCAAGAACCGTCCCGAAATCGTAACCGATTTCGGCAGCTTTTTCGCACCGGGCCCGGACATCTTCAATATTAGTTTTGTATTCGATATAGCGATCTTCGTTCTGGCCGAGAATCGATTTCTGTTCCATTTGACCGAACCCGGATACGAGCGCGATACTTCCAGCGCCAACCCCAAGAGGGCGGCGCATTCCGATATTCACCGTGCATGTGCGGATCGGGTGGCTGCCTTCAACGCGTTCGACGCAAACTGAATCCAGACCATTACGAAGTGAGAGGTAGACAGTGTCTCCGAGTTCAGCAGCAACGCGTTTCAAAGCAGGTAAGACTGCTTCCTGAATGCTGAACGACAGATATGCGGTGGTGTAGAGTTCTTGGATCAGTGGCCCGAGATGGTACCGGCGGGTCTTGGGGTGCCGAACGACCATGCCAACGGCATTGAGTGCCGAGACGATTCGATGCGCAGTTGGCTGTTCAAGCCCGGCAATGTCGGCGACATCCTTAAGACGGAGGCCCTTATCATTGTTGCTTGCGAGAATCCTTAGTAACGCAGCTGTCCTGACAACACTCTGGGCGCCTTTGGGGAGATCCACGTCCACGTAGTCGGCCCATGATGCGCTATCGTGAGTGCGAAGTTGGTTCGGTTCGATTTGCATAACGTGTTCAACGGTTCCAGTGTTTTCACGATATATAAATATAGGTTGTCTACGCGCTCAAAAAAGCAAATTAAATTCAATAATTGGGCTTTTTTGACCAAAAATCTTTTAGTTTGCACTTTTAGTCTACTACGTGTGCGGCCGCTTTCAAAGCGGCTTATCCCGGTGCGAGCATTGTCAGACGGGCGTCCATACATGACGACGCAGTCAGGGCATCAAGCTCGCTAATGTCACAGGGTGTCGTTCCGTCGGATTCCATCAGGGCCAGCGGTCATGTACCGCATCAACAGGCCGGCTACATGACTGCAAATCCTATCCGCCGTTCAGGTCGTTCCTATTCCTTGCAATATCGGGGGCGTCCATACATGACAATGCCAGCGTGGCATCGATGTTTCGTATGGACGTATGACAGCGATATCACGTTAAAGCCGCAGCATAGGCGCGTGTCTTTTGGCTGGGAACGAATGCTCTGAATACAAACCATACGAATAAGACGACGCCGACGGCGAAGACGACGTCGCCAGGCACCCTGGCCCATACCAGTGCCTGCATGATCGGGCCCTGCATGAGTTCTGCCGTACGGGCAAAGTAATAGCCGTTTTCGATGCTGATATAGGTTTGCAGAACACCTTGGGGCAGCAGCGACAGAAAGGTCATCATCGCCAAACCGATATTGAGGCTCCAGAAAGATACCTTAATCAGCTTTTCGTTCCACATCGCGACATCGGTAAGGCCGCGCATGCAATAAAGCGTCAGGCCCAGCCCGAGCATCCCGTATACACCGAACAGAGCGGCATGGCCGTGATTGGCCGTCGTGTTCAGACCCTGCATATAGTAAAGCGCGATCGGTGGATTGATCATAAACCCGAACAGACCGGCCCCAACCAGATTCCAGAAAAGGACGGCTGCAAAGAACATGAACGGCCAGTGGTAGTTGCGTTCCCACTCTGCTTCATGTTCGACCTTGTGGCGGGTGTAGGCCTCGAAACCGACGACCAGCAAAGGAACGACTTCCAGGGCCGAAACCATTGCGCCGACACTGATAACGGATGTCGGTGTGCCGCTGAAATACAGATGGTGGAAAGTGCCGAGCACGCCGCCGAAGAGGAAGATGATTGTTGCGAACAGAACCATTACCGTTGCTGTCGATGTCCGCAAAATCCCCATACGTACGAACAGTAGGGAAATGATTGCCGTGGCAAACACCTCGAAGATACCTTCGACCCACAGGTGAACGACCCACCAGCGCCAATATTCCATGATCGATATATGGGTGTTCTGATCCCACATCAGGCCGGCAGCGTATAGCAGGCCGATTGCAATTGCGGACACCAGTACCAGGTAAATGAGCGATTTACCGCCTTTTTCCTGCAGCACCGGCCACAGGCCGCGAACGACCAGCGCTACCCACAGGAACAATCCGACCGTCAGATATATCTGCCAGAAGCGGCCAAGGTCGACGTATTCATAGCCCTGATGCCCGAACCAGAAATTCATCGTCAGACTATCGAAGAGTCGATGCACGGCCGCCCACTGGCCGGCGAATGAGCCGATGACGATAACCAGCAGGCTAATAAAAAGGAAATTGACGCCGAACCGCTGGAATTTCGGGTCCCGTCCGCCCAGCATCGGCGCCACATAGAGACCCGTTGCCAGCCAAGCGGTCGCAATCCACAGGACCGCGAGCTGCGTATGCCACGTCCGTGTCACGGAATAGGGCAGATACTCCGCGAACGGCAGCCCATAAAGTCCCTGTCCCTCGACCGCATAGTGAGCGGTCACGATGCCGAGCATGACTTGAGCAAGAAACAGTGCGCAGACGATCCAGAAATATTTAGCCGTGGCACGCATGGAAGGCGTCACCACGACACTATGAACGATATCTTCTTTGGCGATGCCGCTTTCAGGCAGTATGTCCTGTCGCCAGACGTCGAACTGTTTGGCGTAATAGGCGATCAACGCCCCCGCTGCCGCGAGTAGTAATATCACCGAAGCGATACTCCACATCAGGACGCCGGTCGTCGGTTTGTTGCCGACCAACGGTTCATGCGGCCAGTTACTGGTATAGGTTATTTCCTGTCCTGGGCGATTGGTCGTCGCGCCCCAGGCGGTCCAGAAATAAAACGCTGAAAGTTGCTTCGCTTCCGCACGGGTCAAGATACCATGAACCGGGAAGGCATAGTCGCGGCGCAGTGCTAAGGATTGCGGATTGCTGCCCTGGTAGAGGCTCAGGTAATGGGCTTCAACCTGCTTAATCGCCTGTGCACGCAAATCGCTGACGGTAATCGTGCCGGTCGCGGGATCATATGTGTTCCGGCGCATTTCCTTCTGCAGCGCTGTGCTTTGTAAGGACAGTTCTTGCGCCTCGGAAAGCCCTGGGCGCGGCTTTTGCATCAACAGGCCCAAGAGAGTTTCCGCTTCTCGATGCAACCAGTCCGCACTCCAGTCGGGTGCCAGATAGCTACCATGCCCCCAGATGGATCCTTGCTCCATCCCACCGATCGATTGCCAGACATTTTGGCCGGTCTCGATGTCGTCGAGGGTATATATCGTTTCGCCGGATGCGGATTTGACTGCTTCGGGCATGGGGGGGGCCTGCTGGTATATTTCGGCGCCCAGCAACGCAAGTATGCCGAACATGACCACCATGCCGGCAATCAGGATCAGCCATAGTCTGCGAAGACTGAATGTCTGTTGATAGGTTGCCATGACAAATCCCCCTTAATTGAAAATGGTCGACCGGCGATGTCGATAGTTGCGCCTCATGTCGATGCGATTAGAATTTTTTAATAGCGAGTCATATTCTGTTGCTTTGGATGCCTAGGAGAAGACTGCGGGCGATTCGGTTTGCAGATATCCGGAACGTCTCAGATGCAGCCGCATTGGGGACGATCTCTTGTACGGTCTGATCCCAAAGCATCAGCCAATGCTCGAAATGCGCCGGCTCCAAGTCGCCGACAGCAATATGTTTTTGCATGGGGCTACCATGGAACCGACCAGATTCCATTGTGACCGAGGCCCAAAAGTCCTTCATTTTAGCAAGGTGCAGCGCCCAATCGTTTACATGGGCAGCGAAAATCGGTCCCAGCAGATCATCTTTGCGAACGGTATCGTAGAAGCGTTCAACCAACCGCGAGATCAATGCATCGTTAATCCCCATTGCCTCCGCATGGGCCATTTTTTGTGCTCTTGCATGTTCGGCGTAGCTGGGGGGCGACATGGCTTTACTCTTTTTGATGTATATTAAATACATCTTTTATCTTGATTGGCAGAAAAATGCAATATTTGATATACATCTTTATATGAGATTGTCTGTTCATACCGACTTTGCCTTGCGCACGCTTATGTTTCTCGCCGCGCATGAGGGGCAGCATTCGATAGCCACGATTTCCTCACGGTACGGTATCTCAAAGAATCACATGATGAAGGTCGCCCAAAGGCTTGTGGCCGAGGGGCTCGTGAAAAGCGTACGAGGCCGTAACGGCGGCCTGTCACTTAACCAGTCGGCGGAAAAGATTATAGTGGGTGATGTCGTTCGCAGACTAGAGGATATGAGCAGTTTCGTCGGGTGCTTTGATATTGAAGGGGACGGTTGTTTCGTAAGTTCTGTATGTGGCCTAAGACATGTATTTGCAGATGGAATAGAGTCCTTCCTCCGGCATCTAGACGGCTATACGATTGCTGATGTGATTGTTGACAGGGAAAGATTTAGCTCTGTGTGGCGGTGACGGTCTCGGGTAGCGGTCGGTATCCATCACCCAAGAACGGCACCAAATTGTTTGGGTCGATTAAGGTGGCAGACGATAGACAATGCCGTAGCGAAAACTCCGTTCGCGCATGCAGGTGGTGTAAGGTTAGGCTTTGGCCTGATTCCCGGGTCTCGCAAACGCTGAAGTCTAATTTTATTACGCGGACTGGTACTGTCAGACGAATGAGAACTCGTCTCTGTTTGCCGTTAAATGGCGCGACTTATGCAGCACAAAGTTGCTGCCACTCGGCAAGCGCAGCAATACGTTGATCTTTGAATTTGTCTCTTGAGATGAGGTGTCTTTGGAGGTTGAAGTGATTGCAGATAGAAGCGTGTATGGCTGTGAATTTCTGCAGACTTCGTTCAAGCCTGAACCTGAACATCGCTCGCTCTCGTCGCCGAAATGGAATATGGGAATTCTCAGCTCGATTGTTTTTCCAGCGACCGACTTCCTGGGTTGCTTGATTGCCAATGACCTTCATCGCCGCACGGTATGATTTCAACCGATCCGTTACGATGACTTTTGGGGTGCCGTATCGTTTCATCGCTTTCTTCAGAAAAGCCAATGCAGCATTGCGATCGCGGCGCTTGGTGACAAAGGATTCCAAGACTTCACCTTCGTGATCGATGGCACGCCATAAGTAATGTGTTTCGCCATTGATCTTTACGAAGACCTCGTCGAGATGCCATTGCCAATTAGAATATGAACGAGGATGACTGATCCGATCTTTCCGGATATCAGCCGCAAATAATGGACCAAATCGGTTCCACCAATATCGAACCGTTTCATGGCAGATATCGATCTCGCGTTCGTGCAATAAATCTTCAACGTTTCGCAACGACAGCGGAAAGCGGACATACATCATCACGGCCAGGCGAATGATCTCAGGCGATCTTTTGAAGTAGCGGAATGGGTTCTTGTTTGTCATCCATAAACGCTAGGGGCGTGAATGGTCGGTTTCAAGGTCGTTTCTTCTGACTATCCCATCCCCGGATATTAACACCTTTTTCTATTTGTACTCGAAGAGCGAGCCCTTCGCTTCTCGAAAGTTCCAGTTCAAATTTTGAAGAAGCCCAGTGAGTTGAAGTCTATACCCGTTTACCCGCCTCGTTCAGCACCATCGTGCCCTTTTCCTTGAAAAGCGGGCCGGCAGGAAGATTGTCCAGAAGATCAAGGACTGTCTCCGCGGGGCGGCACATCTTCACTCCTTTTGGGCTACAGACGATAGGCCGGTCAACAAGGACGGGATTTGCCAACATGGCATCAATGATGGCCTCATCTTCGACATCGGGATCCATTAGCCCGAGGTTCTTTGCTTCTTCGGCTTTTGTCCGCAAGGCTGTCTGCGCGGTAAGGCCCGAGACTGCGAAAAGTGCGTAAAGCTGCGGTCGAGTCCATCCGGTTTCTAGGTATTCGACAACTATAGGTGTTTCACCGGATGCCTTGATAAAGTTTAGGGCGTCGCGCGAGGTGCCGCATTTCGGATTGTGGTAGATGACGATGCTCATGGTGTTCCCCTTTCCGTTTCTTTTTTAACTGAGAAAACTGATGTCGTTCATTTTAGGCGGTCGAATCCATCGCTCAAATCTGCGAGAAGATCGTCCGCGTCTTCCAATCCGACGTGAATCCGCATGGATTGACCGTCGACTTTCCACTCTGTCGCGCTGCGCTGCTTTTCGGGGTAAGTCGGGATCAAGAGACTTTCGTAACCACCCCAACTAGATCCCATGCCGAAGTAGCGCATGTGTTCGAGCATCTTCGGTATGCTTTGGCGGCTCTCGCCTTCGATCACAAAGCCGAAAAGTCCAGATGTCCCGGTAAAATCACGACGCCAGATATTATGGCCGGGATCTGTTTCAAGGCCCGGGTACATGACACGGCTCACACGCGGGTGCTGAGAGAGCCATTCCGCCACCCGCTTACTGTTTCTGTAGTGCATGTTCATGCGGGCCGCGAGGGTTCGCATGCCGCGCAGAGCCAAATAGGCGTCGTCAGGGCCGACGCACAAACCGAAATTGCCGCAAAAATCGTTCATCTTCGCGGACATCCCAGGCGCTGTCGCAACAACGCCCATCATCAGGTCTGAGTGGCCACCGATGTACTTCGTAATGGCTTGTACGGAGATATCGACGCCGAGGGTCAATGGTTGAAAGAAGTATCCGCCGCTCCAGGTGTTATCGATTGCGGTCACGATTCCTTTCGCCTTCGCAGCGGCGACGATAGCAGGGACATCTTGCACTTCAAACGTTTGAGAGCCAGGAGATTCCATCCAGACTAAACGTGTATTGGGACGGATCAGGTCGGCGATGCCGGCCCCGATCGTGGGGTCATAGAACTCGGTTTCAATACCATGACGCGAAAGGAAGCCGGTGCAGAACGACCGTGTAGGGTTGTAGGCGCTATCCGTTACCAGATAGTGAGAACCGGGTTCAGCAAGCGCTGTGAGTACGGCCGAGTTGGCTGCCTTGCCCGACGGTGCGAGGAAAGCGGCATCCGCTTTCTCCAGTTCGACTACAGCAGCTTCTAAGGACTTTGTTGTCGGCGTGCCACGCCGCCCATATCGGTATTCGGCCTGACCTCTATTTAAGAACCCTTCGACGGTTGGGAACAACAATGTCGATGCGTGATAGACCGGTGTATTCACTGCGCCATGATGGTCCGCGGAAGTTTTTCCGCTGTGAACAACGCGTGTATCTGTCGATGCGGGTTGTGAGCGGTCCTTTGAAGTGTGTTGCCCTGTCTCATCCATTTTCGTGATTCCTTAGTATGAAATAGCTGTGCGCTGATAAAGCGAACAGTAGGTTTGATCCTGCGCTGATATGTCAGCAAAAAAACAGTATAGACTTACTGTGTATTCATTTGTATACAATAGGAGAGGTCCAAACGTCAATGCGCGCGGATCGCGCTCGTTAACAAGGGTACCGGACGCTAACGCCGCTTTTTGGCGGGCCGTCCGAGCACAAATCGCCCGGAGCACAACAGAGAGGAGAAAGAAAACATGAAGATTATTCGCAAAGCAGTTTTACTGGCCGCACTGACACCGCTCATGATAGCCGGATCAGAAGCCTATGCCGCCGACGGCGCGACTTTAAAAACGATCAAGGATCGTGGCGAGCTTCTGTGCGGCGTTCACCCGTCGCGTTTTGGTTTTAATGCACCCGACAGTAAGGGACGTTGGTCTGGATTGGATGCGGACTTCTGCCGAGCCGTTGCTGCGGCTGCTCTTGGTGATGCCGATAAGGTCAGGTTCGTTGCGCTTTCTAGTCAGCAGCGTTTCCCGGCGATTCAGTCGGGTGAAGTTGATGTGCTGTCACGCAACACGACATCGACCTTGACCCGGGACACGTCACTAGGCCTCGAGTTCGGTCCGCCGACCTTCTACACGGGTACGGGCTTCTTAGTTTACAAGCACACAGGTGCGACCAAGATCGAACACCTGGATGGCGCAACGTTGTGTGTGGCGCCGGGCAGCACGACCGAAAAGAACGTCGCGACAGTCTTCAAGGCGCATAATATCAAGTACAAACCCGTCGTCATCGAAAACAACAAGCAGCTTACAAAGGCTTACCTCGCGGGACGTTGCGATGTTTTGGCACGTGACAAGGCAGGTCTGCCGGGTGTTCGCCGCTTCGACGCCGCGAACCCGGATGACCACGTCATCATCGATGGGGTCTTCTCAAAAGAGCCGCTTGCGATGGTTATGCGTCAGGATGATAGCCAGTGGATCGATATCGTTCGCTGGGTCACATATGCGACCTTCAACGCCGAAGAGATGGGCGTGTCGCAGGCCAACGTTGAGGAAATGAAGGGGTCGGACGATCCGGCTATTCAACGGATGCTTGGCACCTCCGGAAATCTTGGCGAGAAACTTGGTCTCGACAAAGATTGGGCGTATCGCGTGATCAAGCAGGTCGGCAACTACAAGGACATCTATGACCGTTACTTCGGTCCCGGGAAGCCTCTTGAGTTGCCGCGTGGTTTGAACGCGCTCTGGAAAGATGGCGGTGTTCTTTACGGACATCCGATCAAGTAGGCATGACTTCCCTGAGCGCCGGCCGGGTGTGTCTTGACCACTTTTCCCTGATGGTGAGACATACCCGGCGGCGCCGGGGATATCGGCAGCCTGCTACCAATATATTTATTTGAAGATTTAAGAGATCAGAAGAGGTCGTCCATGCCGTCTTCACAACCAACGCGCGCTCACGAAGACAAGCCGTCTTTGCTGAACAGTATATCCTTTCGCGGTTACGCATATCAGGCTCTTCTGATTTTGTTCGTGCTGACGATCGGATGGTATCTGTACAGCAACGTTACGGGGAACTTGGAACGCCAAGGGATCGCAACAGGTTTTGGCTTTCTGAGTGAGCCTGCCGGCTTTGATATCGGCGAGTCCTTTATCGCCTTCGATGCCAGCCAAAGCTACGGTGAGGCGCTGATCGTCGGTATCCTGAACACTCTCTACGTTTCGTTCTTTAGTATTATCGTGGCGACAATTGTCGGCGTTAGCATGGGGGTTCTGAGCGTTTCGAGCCATCCTGTGTTTCGACGGTTCGCGCGAGCGTATGTCGAGGTCGCACGGAATATTCCCGTTGTCTTGCACGTCATCTTCTTCGCGACTCTCATTCAAAACCTCCCTTTGCCGAAACAGGCGTTTCATCCATTGCCCGGTGTGTTCCTGAGTAACCGTGGGCTAAACTTCGCAGTGCCAGTCTATGATCCGGTCTATATGTGGGCGGGCGTGACTTTCTTGGCTGCGATGTTGGCAGCCTTCGGTTTGCATTATTGGGCACGCCGCTACCGCGAGAAGACGGGTCAGTTTATTGAGGTCGGAAAGATCTCGTTACTTCTAATCGTCGGTTTGCCTGTTCTGGTTTGGCTGATCGGCGGGGCGCCGCTCGAATGGAACTCACCAGTTTTCAGGGGCTTCAACTTCCAAGGCGGTTTTGCGATCACTCCCGAATTCGTTGCGTTGCTGGTGGGGCTGTCGTTCTACAGTGGTGCGTTCATTGCCGAGATCGTCCGTTCCGGCATTGAGGCCGTGCCCAAGGGCCAATTCGAAGCGGCTAAGGCCGTCGGTCTCAAGCCCGGCTTCGTCATGCGCTACGTCGTCTTTCCACAAGCGCTCCGCGTCATGATTCCACCGATTGCCAGTAAGTACCTGAGCCTTGCGAAGAATAGTTCTCTGGGCGTGTTGATCGGGTATCCGGACTTGGTAAACGTCGGGAACACGACAATGAACCAGACCGGGCAGGCTGTCGAAGCCATCGCCATCATGATGATTGTCTATTTGATGATCAGTCTCGTCATCTCGACGTTCATGAATGTCTACAACCATCTTAGCCGCATCCGCGAACGCTGAGGGTCACGCAATGTCTGATGTCACTACTGTTCCTTCGACCTCCGCATCGTCCGGCGCACTCTCTAGCTCGTTCCGTTGGGTGCAAAGAAACTTCTTCAACGGATGGTTCAATTCGTTCCTGACTCTCGTGTCCGTCGCGATGATTGTTGCATGGGGGCCTGGCCTGTTCATTTGGGCCGTCGGAGATGCTGTTTGGACAACCACCGACCCGCAAGTCTGCCGAGAGGCGCTCGGAGCCTGTTGGGCGGTCATTCAGGAAAAACACCGTCCAATGTTGTTCGGGGTATATCCCTATGACGAGCATTGGCGGCTGGTCATTGCACTGATCACATATCTTAGCGCCGTTTGTGTCACCTTGACGCCGCGCGCCTGGAAGACGCGTATTCTACTGCCGCTTTGGGGCGTGGCGTTGATCATTATCGGCGTGATGATGTGGGGCGGGGTCTTTGGTCTGACGTATGTAGACACCTCTCAGTGGGGTGGCCTCCCTCTGACCATGGTGCTTTTTTCTGGCACCGTCGTTATGGGGATACCTCTTTCCGTGGTGCTTGCTTTGGGGCGACGGTCTTCGCTGCCGATTATCAGCACGTTCAGTGTGACGTTCATCGAAACACTTCGCGGCGTGCCGCTCATCACGATCCTATTCGTCGCAGTCAACGTTTTCCCACTGTTTCTCCCTGAAGGGGTCGAATTCGACAAGCTGCTTCGGGTGATGGTGGGGATGTCGATTTTCTTCGCCTGTTACGTCGCTGAGGTGATCCGCGGCGGCCTGCAAGCGATCCCGCGCGGCCAATATGAAGCGGCCGAGGCCCTTGGCCTGGCCTATTGGCAGATGATGATACGCATCGTTCTGCCCCAAGCATTGCGTATCTGTTTACCGGGTATCGTCAATCATATCGTCGCTGCGCTGAAGAACACGTCCTATGTCCTGATTATCGGCTTGTTCGATATCCTGACGGCGACTAATGCGGTCATGGATGACCCACTTTGGCGGCGGTACTACGTCGAAACCTATCTCTTTGTCGCCCTTGTCTACTTCGTCTTTTGCCATGCGTTGTCTCGCTATATGCGGACAGTCGAACGCTGGATCGACGAAGGTAAACTCTAAGATACATCGATAGAAAGGAACCGGAGCTATGCAATTAGGCGCGGCAACTGATAACGAAGTCATCACGCTGACCAACGTCGTTAAGAAATACGGCAATTTCGAAGCCTTGAAGGGCGTCAGTCTTAGCGTCAAAAGCGGCGAAAGAGTCGTGGTGTGCGGCCCGTCCGGGTCGGGCAAATCTACAATGATCCGGTGCGTCAATCGCCTAGAGGAACACAATGCCGGAGCCATTTTCGTCGGCGGGGTCGAGCTAAACGACAACCTGAAGAACATCGAAACGATCAGAGCTGAGGTCGGTATGGTGTTTCAGGCATTCAATCTCTTTCCGCATCTGAGGGTTATCGACAATCTGACACTAGCGCCAATGCTGGTCCGAAAGATGCCTAAGAAGGATGCCGAAGAAGTCGCGATGGGATACCTGGAACGCGTCGAAATCCCCGATCAAGCGTACAAATTCCCGGGACAACTTTCAGGTGGCCAGCAACAACGCGTAGCAATAGCGCGTGCACTCTGTATGCAACCGAAAATCATGTTGTTCGATGAACCGACGTCGGCGTTGGATCCTGAGATGATCAACGAAGTGTTAGACGTCATGGTCGAATTGGCCGAGAGCGGCATGACCATGGTTGTGGTGACTCATGAAATGGGCTTCGCGAAGAAGGTAGCCGATACGATGGTGTTCATGGACCAGGGCCAAATTGTCGAAGTGGCGGGTCCGGACAAATTCTTTACGACCCCTGACAACGAACGGACACAACTTTTCCTAAGTCAGATACTGCCTCACTAGAGGTGTTAAGGCGTCCAACCCAGAGGGTTGACGATCAACTCGCTGTCATAAAGTTCGTCGAATAGGCTGCCAAGGCGCGCGCGGTAAGAGCTTTGTATATGCCGTGCGGCGGCGTTGCCGGCCTCTTCCACGTCTCCGGCCGCAATGGCTTCGACGATCGCCTCATGTTCTTCGACCACGTTAACCACGCGAACATCGTCGGTGAGTGTCGTGGTCGGCAGCAATGCGACCGGACCGGATAGTACGGCCATGCTTCGAACCAGGTATTGGTTGCGCGCAATCTTATAGATTGAATTGTGAAATAACCTATTCGTTAGACTGCCGAGGCGAGGGTCCGCAATGGTGGCGCGGTGGTCGGCGACGATCTTCTTGAGTGATAGTATCTCCTGCGGGGTCGCGTGTTTCGCCGCGAGTTGTGCCGCCGTGGACTCGAGGACTTCGCGCATAACATATAGTTCGGCGATCATCGTATGATCGAGCGTAATGACCGAGAGGCCACCGGAGCTATCTCGCTTTAATAGGCCATCGATTTCAAGCCGTTTCAGCGCTTCACGGACCGGTGTGCGGCTACTGCCGAATTGTTCAGTTATATCGAGTTCGCGAATACGGTCGCCGGCTTTCAGGTCGCCTTGTATCAGGCGGCGAAACAACTCGTTGTAGATCTCGTTGACGTTCTCGCCGCGGCGTGCCCGCACGGCGGATTGGAGTTTCTTAGGCAAATTGTCCTCCGGATTATCTCGTAACTTCTTTTACCACATATTTTACAGAAGGGGCTGAATTCCGCTCGGGCGGCAGCTACTAAAAAAGAACCGGTCGCATTTTCATGCGCCCGGCAGGTATGATTTGCGCCGCGGCGCAAGTGGGGGCGTTTCCGACCGTGTCATGGCCGGAAACGGTCCAGGGAGAGTCAGTTACGCATTCTCGATCGCTTTGATGGGTGTCCGCTTGAGTTTTGTGGTGTCTTTGCCTTCGATGCGGATGAGGCGAGTGGGCGCCGAGCGAAAGGGAGCGTGGACGGCACCGGGTTCATAGACGTGCACGTCTCCCGGTTTCATCCAGTATGTATCGCTAAGTTTCACTGTGGCGGGCTCATCGTCCGTAGCGGGTGTGACGATTTCCCAGTCGGTCATGCGGGTATCGCCTGCTGCCTGGCCGTAGATCGCCCAAGTTGGCCCGTGATCATGGGGCGGCGAGTCTTTTGGATTCCGGTTGACGTGCGCACAGATGCAGAAACCGAACTCGGGGTCTTCGTAGAGTACACGACGCGGCTTTGCGGCATCTACAGGGAGATGCTCGGCGACGAAGTCTTCGTCGCGCAATGCTCTGGCGACGCACGCAGCGACTTTGTTGAGTGCGGCAAGACTTTGATCGCTCGCCAAGGCTTCGTGGCATTCAGTGGAAAGCTGTTCCAGGGTGTACGTCATTTCATCTCCTCCGTACTAGACAAGTTGTCGTTTGGCTTTGTCAGGGTTCATCGTTGTGTAGCTGGTAGCGGCATAGCGGGTCATCCGCCAGTTGCTCGGCTAGTGCGAGTTCCCAGGCGAGATAGGCCTGCATTTTTGCTTCGCGTTCATCCGGGGCTTGTTCGCGGGCGCGCATGCGAACGTCCTGTGCGGGGCAAAGCATGCGTTCTGCGCCGGTCTCAATAGGATAGCCAGCACCACGCCATGCCTGCGTACCTCCTGCAAGGTACAATGCGTCCGATATATGGTCGGTCGTCGACAACTCCGTGGCGGCCAGCGCCGCAAGACGGCCATCCGAGGAGGTGAAGACGATGTGTTCGAATGGCGGTAGGTCGGCTAGGTGTTCGGCGGCTTGGTTGCGAAGGCACCAATAGGCGCCGGGGATATGTCCGGCGAAGAATTCACGGCTCCAATCGACGTCGATTACACGTGTATTGCCGGTTTGCAGCATGTCGTTGAGGTGAGGGGCATCAACTGATGGGGCTACGGTCAGAGAGGCGGGTAAATCCAATACCGGCGTAGGCCCGGTTTCCCGTTCGCTGGGCATGCCGTCGTCCAATGTCATGACTTCCACCGACCATCCCATCTGCTGCAAAAAGTTAGCGGCGCAAATAGCCCGCACGCCGTTGTCGTCGAGGAGAACCGCGTGCGCGTTCCAAACGCCTAGATGCCGGTCTGTTTCTTGAACAAGCTGACCGGCGGCGACGTTCTTGAATCCTGGAACGTGACCGGCTTCGTATTCCGTCTGAGAGCGGACATCGATGGTGTAGACAGTGCGTTCCGGCATCGGCGCGAGAGAGGCGGCGTTCGGGTCATAGGGTGCGACGGCGATCCCGTTACGGGCGGCCATGGCCTTCGTCGCATCGATTGCGTATGCGACGGCCTCGGCAGACGGTTCGCCGGGAGCCTCATCGGGTGAGCGTTGCAGGACGTCTAGGCCGGCAAGACGCCAACCTTGGGTGCCGTTGCGTAACGACACGACCTTGTTTGGTACGTCCGCGTCGATCAGCGTCTGAGCGCCAATGATGCTGCGCGTTCGGCCGCCGCAGTGCACCACGACGGTGGTGTGTTCGGAGGTTACGAGATCCGAGAAATGCTGTAGAATCTCTGGACCGGGTGTGCTGAATGCGCCGGGAAGACCATCCGTTAGGTATTCATGAACGGTGCGTGTATCGAACAGTTTCACATCGGCGCCGCTGGCGGTCATCGCGTTGAATTCTTCAACTGATATGGAAGGCGTGCCTCGCTCGTGTTCAATCACTTCGGCGAACGCTTTGCTCGGTACATGAACGCCTTCGTAGATCATGAAGCCGGCGTCCCGCCATGCGGCTAATCCGCCGTCAAGAACGGTAATATTCGTATAGCCTAGTGTCTGCGCGCGTTCCGCCGCGCGCTCGGCTGTGCCGTCACCGTTATCGTACCAGACGATACGCGTGCCGGCCTTCGGCACCAAGGGCGGTAACATCAATTCGAGCCTGCTGAGTGGAACACAGGAAGCCATGAGCAGATGGCCGGTGTCGTATATCGCCTCGTCGCGGCTATCCAGTAGAGCGATTTCAGCATCACCTTTCAAAGCATCGTGCAAAGCCGAAGCCGAGAGAGTAGCGATCGTATTGACTGTATTTGTCATTGAGGATGCCCCGCAGATATAATGTATTCATTTGTATACATTATATCTGCGCATGTCTGTCCTGGCAAGGCAGGGGCTGTCCCTAATAAAAATCCTATCCGCTGATCCAGGCTTGACCGGTCGGTCGATCCGGTGACGATGCAGGGTCATGCTCGACGTTCTTCATACTATCCTTTGGTGTTTTCTTCGTCGGCTCATTCACGGGTCGGCGACTGAGGTCGATGTTGCTGCGCTTCGACACCAAGTCGCGGCATTGCAGCGGCAACTTCCCACCCGGCCGAAGCTCACGTCGTGGGACCGCCTGTTCTTTTCGACTATCTACAAGGTCAATCCGCGCTCGCTCGTGAACATGCTGATTGTGAAACCGGATACCGTGATTCGCTGGCATCGATCCGGGTTTCGTTTGTTCTGGAAGATAAAGAGCGGTCGCGTGGTCGGGCGGCCGAAATTGCCGGCAGAGATAAGGAATCTGATCCAAGAAATGAGCAACGATAACCCGCTCTGGGGCGCGCCACGCATTCATGGGGAGTTGCTCAAACTCGGCATCGACGTGTCGCAATCGACGGTCGCCAAGTACATGGAGAAGCGCCGCGGCCCGCCATCTCAAGGCTGGCGGGCTTTCCTTCGAAACCATGCCGATGGTATCGCTGCGATTGATTTGTTCGTCGTGCCGACGCTTGGGTTTAAGTTGCTGTTTGGGCTCGTCATTTTGGATCACGACCGTCGGAAGATCGTTCATGTGAACGTGACATATCATCCGACGGTCGAATGGGTCGCGCGGCAGATCGTTGAAGCCTTCCCTTGGGATGAAGCGCCTCGATACTTAGTGCGAGATCGGGACGCGTCCTACGGCCAAGTCTACGTCAATCGTCTGTCCGCGATTGGGATCAGGGATCGACCGACGGCACCGCATTCGCCATGGCAAAACGCTTATGTCGAGCGTGTTATCGGATCAATTCGAAGAGATCTGTTGGACCATGTCATCGTATTGAACGATCGGCATCTAAAGAAACTCCTGCGCCGGTATGCCGAATACTATAACGGCTATCGCACACATCTCGGTTTGGACAAGGACACTCCCATGGGGCGCGCCGTCCAAGCCGTCGGCTCGATATCAGCGCTGCCACAGCTTGGCGGCCTTCACCACGCCTACGTCCGGACGTAGTTTTTGGTAGGGACAAAGGTGTGGCACTGAGCAAGAGCGTTGGTAGATTGAGTTCACGAACGCCACGGGACCATGAAATCGCTGGCTCATAGTGTCCTTCGTCAACAATGACAAAATCGAAGTGGTCCCTGATGGTCGCAAGTATCTCATGACAAAGAGCATGAGAACCGTCATCCAGATCATGAGCGCTCTTGCGTATTGAGCTGAGAGCTTGGTGCATACCAACTAAAATCGCGCGATCAACCTTGTCACCGCCGAGACTGTCGAGGATTTGGCGTACTTTACTCGGCAGGAACTGCTCGACATACAAGTCTTCGAGTTCTCTCCCCATGGCCTCAGCATCGGCGGTGAAGAGTGCCGTGCCATCGGTCTCAAAAACCATGTGACCCCAAAAACGGTGGCGGACATCGGCAATCAGCTGTTCAGTCAGCGCTGTGCGGGGTGTGAGGACCAGCACGCGGCGGACTTCGGGAAGACAGCGTGCAAGGACGGCAATGATGCCGGATTTACCGGTGCCGGTCGGGAGTTTGACGAGTGCAGCTTCTTGTTGCTCTGGCCGTTCGGGAATCGCTTTGTCACCATTCAGGTAGGCGACGACGGTCGCGATCGCAGCTCTCTGGTGTTCCCACAAATGTGGCGTGCCTTCCGCGCCATTCCAAAAATTGTAGCTCCCAAGATGCCGGATGGCTTGCTGAAAGGCACGATCATCAATTCCCTCTTGCTGTATAGATGTTCGCCCATCTTGTACGAGTTCCCTTAAATTTACTTTAATTTCCTAGCATGTTTCAACGCCATTTTACGTTGCAATGCTATCACAAATTTCCTGTCATAGTTAAAGTTGTCCGCTGACCCGTCTTAAAACTTAGATTGAAATTCAGTCAGACCCTAAATTTGATGAAATACATCCGTTATTGGCAAACTGCAGGCGGAATGACAGCAGGCGTGTTTTGTCGAAAACAGATGGAAAAGCGGACATATTAATATATTTGTTAATAACTTTTGCATCGCATACTTTAAAGTTCTGGGCGTCGAAAATCGTCTCTAGAGACTTTTGGTGAGAATAGAGAAATTTCGCCTTGAGAGACCGTCTCTGTATAAAAAATCATATTAAATAATGCCAAAGATCCGCAGAAATCCGGGACTTTCAGGAGGCCATATCCTGGGCGGCATTTTGGGAAGACTGGGTGGTGGATCGCACTGGACTCGAACTTCTAACCATCACCCAGTAGATGCATAGGCAAGACATTGGCACCAAAGAATAATAACCTGAATAGACAGACGTCACCTCACTTCTACGCGTCGTATCGACGACCTCAGATCCTTCGGGAAACTCCCGAAACCTGGATTTTTATAGATGAGTTGCCACATTTCTTCCGCGTTACGTTGGCTGATATATTGTTTTTAACTATAAAATTATTTGAAATTTTAGGTAGCATTATCCGGCGTATTAACAAGGTTAGCGCTTATCTGTTGAATGTGGCTAGGTTCGACATTTCGCTCTAACTGTAATGTCCGCGCATTGCATAGCTTTCACCAATCTGTCAGCGAAAACTATTAAAGGACTCGGATCAATTAACTAACTGATAAAAAAACAAATTTCGTCAAAATGCGGAAATCTTAAGCAGGTAATTGGAAATCCTAAGCTGGTATTGGAAATTCTAAGCTGAAACCGACAAATACGCTGTCGGTTGACATCGTTTCCAAACTTCTCTACACCCCTGGCACTCACTCAAACAGAGTGCTAACAAAACAGCTTTTCCTTTAGTCTCAAACCGATACGGAGACCCAGAACATGAAGTTTCGGCCTTTGCACGACCGAGTGCTCGTCGAGCGCGTCGAGCAGGAACAGAAAACCGCCGGTGGGATCATCATCCCCGACACCGCACAGGAAAAACCGATGGAAGGCAAAGTCATCGCCGTAGGCGCCGGGCACAAGTCCGACGACGGCAAGATTGCCCCGCTTGACGTCAAAAAAGGCGACAAGATCCTGTTTGGTAAATGGTCCGGCACCGAAGTGAAGATCGATGGCAAAGACCTCATCATCATGAAGGAATCCGACATTCTAGGCATCGTCGGCTAAGCCACGACCGCCCGTCGGACATTCACATTAAACCAAGAGGAATATTTCTATGGCTGCCAAAGAAGTTAAATTTGCCGCGGATGCACGTGACCGCCTTTTGAAGGGCGTCGACACGCTTGCCAATGCGGTTAAAGTGACGCTCGGTCCTAAAGGCCGCAACGTTGTTCTCGACAAGTCGTTCGGCGCACCGCGCATCACCAAGGACGGCGTGACCGTCGCCAAGGACATCGAGCTTTCCGATAAGTTCGAAAACATGGGTGCGCAGATGGTGAAAGAAGTCGCCAGCCGCACCAACGACGAAGCCGGTGACGGCACCACGACCGCCACGGTTCTGGCGCAGTCGATCGTTCGCGAAGGCGCCAAGGCGGTTGCCGCGGGCATGAACCCGATGGATCTGAAGCGTGGTATCGATCTGGCTGTCGGCGCGGTTGTCGCCGATGTCAAAAAACGTGCGCAGAAGGTCAAAACCAACCAGGAAATCTCCCAGGTCGGTACGATTTCGGCGAACGGCGACAGCGAAGTCGGCGCCATGATCGCCTCGGCCATGGAGCGCGTCGGCAACGAAGGCGTGATCACGGTGGAAGAAGCGAAGTCGCTGCACTCCGAACTCGACGTCGTCGAAGGCATGCAGTTCGACCGCGGCTACACCAGCCCGTACTTCGTCACCAACGCCGACAAGATGACCTGCGACCTGGATGACCCGTACATCCTGATCCACGAGAAGAAGCTGTCCAGCCTGCAGCCGCTGTTGCCGGTCCTGGAAGCCGTCGTGCAGTCGGGCCGTCCGCTGATGATCATCGCCGAAGACATCGAAGGCGAAGCGCTGGCGACCCTGGTCGTCAACAAGCTGCGTGGTGGCTTGAAGGTCGCGGCCGTGAAGGCGCCGGGCTTTGGTGACCGCCGCAAGGCGATGCTCGAAGACATCGCGATCCTGACCAACGGCCAGGTGATCTCGGAAGACATCGGCATCAAGCTGGAGAACGTGACCATCGAGATGATGGGCCGCGCCAAGAAGGTGACGATCACGAAAGAAGAGACCACCATCGTCGAAGGTACCGGCAAGAAGAAGGACATCGAAGGCCGCTGCTCGCAGATCCGCGCGCAGATCGAGGAAACGACGTCCGACTACGACCGTGAGAAGCTGCAGGAACGCCTGGCCAAGCTGGCCGGCGGTGTTGCCGTTATCCGCGTCGGTGGCGGCTCGGAAATCGAAGTGAAAGAGAAGAAAGACCGCGTCGACGACGCGCTGCACGCGACCCGTGCGGCGGTCGAAGAAGGCATTGTCGCCGGTGGCGGCACCGCGCTTCTGTACGCGACCAAGGCGCTGGCCAAACTGGAAGGCGAAAACGCCGACCAGAACGTGGGCATCAGCATCATCCGTCGCGCACTGCAGGCGCCGCTGCGCCAGATCGCCGAGAACGCCGGTACCGACGGTGCCGTTGTTGCCGGTAAACTGCTGGAGCAGAAGGACGTTGCGTTCGGTTACAACGCGCAGACAGACAAGTACGAGAACCTTGTGAAGGCCGGTGTCATCGATCCGGCGAAGGTCGTTCGTACGGCGCTGCAGGATGCGGCCTCGGTTGCCGGCCTGCTGATCACGACCGAAGCGATGGTCGCCGATAAGCCTGAGAAGAACCCGGCCCCCGCCGGTGGCGGCGGCATGCCCGACATGGGCGGCATGGGCGGAATGGGTGGCATGGGCTTCTAAGCCTTACCACTCTCCGACAACGAAATTGGGGCGCTCCGCGGAGCGCCCCTTTTTGTTTGCTTAGGTTCGTATTGCGCTATGCCCGGCTGAACGTCCGCCTCAGGATGTTTGCCAACGCCATTTCCGAGCGCGTTTCGTGTTTGCCCGTAAACACGTGCCAAAGGATTTTGAACGGCCGGATTGGTCGTGCGATCCATGAGGTGAAATAAAAAATGCAAACACCGATCCAGCGCAGAACCTTCAATTTCTTATCAGAGAAATTTTCCGAGTAAGACACTGTGCGGGATGTGTCCGCATAGGATCGCAGGCTGTCGTAATATGCGTCATCGAGTTTCAGGCGGCCCGTTGCGTTGATCTGCTGAAACAGTTCCGAACCGGGATAGGGCGAAAACGCCCAGACGGCAACGTCGTCTGCGCCCGCTACCGCCATCTGTGCGATGAAGACGTAAGTCTGGAGTACCTCTTTCATCGTCTCACCCGGGAAGCCGAGCATGATGTTGGTCTTCAGGCTCATGCCTTGGCGATAGCTGGACGCGATGGAATCCAGCACGGAGTCCGTCTTGATTTTCTTCTTGATGCGTTCCAGAACCGCCGGTGAGCCGCTTTCCGGCGAATAGGAAAGGTTCCGGCAGCCTGATTTGTAGAGCCATGATGCAACTTCGTCATCGATGGCCTCGGAGCGCGTGCCGCTCGGCAATTGCCAGGTGAAGGTCATGCCGCGTTCATGGATTTTCTGGCAAAAGGAGATAATCCACGATTTCTTGACGATGGCCGTCAGGTCATAGAAGTCGAAATTCTCGGCGCCGAATTTCTCCTGATACATCTGCATCTCGTCCAAGAGCAAATCGGGGTCACGCGCGACCCAGCGCGTCGTCCACATGGCAGGATTGGAGCAGAATGTGCATTGATAGGGGCAGCCCCGGCTCGCCAGCACCGGCATGGAGCGGCCTCGGTTGACGCCAAACCCATAGCCCCGGTCGAGATAACTGCTGATGGGCATCAGATCCCAGGCCGGCCAGGGAATTTCGTCCAACTCTCGCTTGCGCGGGCGACGTTCGTTGACGGTCACGGTGCCGTCCGACGTTTTGTAAGCGATGCCGGCGATCTCAATCGGATTAAGAGAGCCGTCCGCGAACGCCTTGCAGACGACCAGGGACGTTTCTTCGCCTTCTCCTAAAACGCCGATGTCGACGGCGCTTTCGGTGAGGCACTGTTCCGGTACGGCGGTGACGTGTTCGCCGCCGCCAATGATCAAGGCGTCTGGAAAACGTTCACGGATGGCGAGGGTCAGGTCACGGCATGTCGGCCATTCAAAAGAAAAGCCGAAGGAGACGCCGATTATCTCCGTCTCCGGATCGATGCGAGAGACGATTTCTTCATGTGTCAGGCCATACATGTAACAGTCGTTGGCGACTGGGTAGCGTGTGTCGAGGCTCTCGCCCACGCCATCGATGATCTGAACGTCGAAGCCGCCGTCACGTAACGTGCCGCCGACATAGGCCAAGCCCAATGGCGGTGTGAACATGGCCGTTTGGTTGGCACGCGGAACGACGATAGAAGGACGGATCAAACAGGCTTTCATCTTCGCAATCACCTAAAAAATGCGATTCCGCATCAAGAATCACTAGTAATTGAGAATATAACAACTGATCCGTTGGAGCTATGACTAGTTTTCTTTACGCATCCGGGTCGATCGCCTTGATCAGCGCCGAGTGGTCGAGATCGCCGTTGCCATCCGCGATCAGCTTGTCGTAGAGATCGCGGCTCAGCGCCGTCGCCGGCAATTTGAAGCCGAGCGAGGCGGCCAACGCGATGGCCTGATCCATGTCCTTTCGCTGGGTGATCGATTTTGCCCCCGGTGCGAAAGTGCGATCCACCATGCGCTGACCGTGCACTTCCAAAATACGGGAATCGGCGAACCCGCCTTGCAGTGCTTCACGGACCTTTGCCGGATCGACGCCTGCCTTTCGCGCCAGCGTCAGCGCTTCGGCAACGGCGCCGATATTCAAGCCGACGATAACTTGGTTGGCCGCTTTCGCGACCTGTCCCGCGCCGACGTCGCCGACGTGCGTCACGTGCGAGCCGAGTACCGCAAAGACGGTATGTGCGCGCTGGAAAGCGGCTTCCGTCCCGCCGGCCATGATCGTCAGCGTGCCCTGTTCGGCACCGATGGTGCCGCCGGAGACCGGCGCATCCACATAGTCGCCTCCTTTATCGGCAACCATGGCGGCGAGCGCACGGGTCTCGGGGACTTTGGTCGTGCTCATATCGATGATGAGCGTGCCCGGGCGGAGCGCCGCGATCAGGCCGTTCTCGCCGGTCATGACGGCTTCGACGGCAGGCGTGTCGGAGAGCATGGTGATGATTGTCCCCGCTTCGGCGGCAACGCCGGCCGGGCTTTTGCCGTTCAGCATGCCTTCAGCCGTCAATTCCTCGACGACGCCTTGCGAGCGGTTGTGGATGATCATCGTTGCTCCGGCGAGAGCGAGATTGCGCGCCATGGGCTTCCCCATCAGACCCAATCCGACAAAACCGATGTGCATGTCTGCGAGTGTCGTCATAAAACTGTCCCAATCGATGCTTGTGTGATGGTCTGCAAGAGACTAGATAGCCGGGCCTCGGCGATCAATAAATGAACTGCGCGGTCGGAGAGTTATGGAACCCGTTTTCAACGTCGTTTTACCGGTTTTCGGCATTATTCTCTCAGGCTACGCATGCGGGCGCTTTCAATTATTGGGGCCGGCCAGTTCCGAAGCGTTGAACAAGTTCGTTTATTTCGTCGCGCTGCCGGTGCTGCTCTTCTACGCCATGGCCCGGGTGCACCCGAGTGAGATCCTCAACTGGCCGTTCCTGGCGGCTTTCGGCGGCGGCTGCTTGATCGTCACGATTGCCTCGGTGCTCTTTGCGCGCGTCGTCTTCAAGACGCGGTTGTCCGATCAGGCGATGTTCGGGATGATCGCGATCTTCGGCAATACGGGCTATATGGGAATCCCGTTGAGTATTGTCGCGTTCGGCGATGCCGGCGCACTGCCCGCTATTGTTGCAACCGTTTTCCAGACCATCGTGATGATCCCGTTCTACGCGGTAATGATCGAAGCGGACTTGCGGAGCGAGCGCGGTCTGACGGCAGCGATCAACGTAACCAAGTCGCTGACCCGTAACCCGTTGATGATCTCGTCGGTTGCCGGGCTGGCTTGGTCATTCGCGGGACTTCAGATCCCCGTGCCGATTGCCACTTTCTGCGAGATTCTCTCCGGTGCCGCCGGTCCGTCGGCGCTGTTCGCGGTGGGCATGTTCTTGGTCGGCAAGCCTCTCTTGGCCGGTATTGATGAAGTCGCCAGCGTCACCGTGATCAAGTTGTTTGTTCATCCCATTGTGACATGGGTACTATTTACGTATGTGTTCGAAGTCGAACCGCTTTGGTATGCCATCGGCATTTTGATGTCGGCGCTGCCCGCCGGTGCCTTGTGCTTCGTCGTTGCGCAAAACTATAATGTCTACGTGCAAAGAACGTCCGCAGCGATTTTGATTTCGACGATTGCCGCCGTTATCACGCTCTCCATCCTATTCCTCTCTCCCATCATGCAGGTGCCCGCGCCGTGATCTCCCGCCTTGGTAATGTTGTTCTTTTTCTGGCAGTGATGATGTTCATTGTCTCAACGGCCTGGTGGTACAGTTTCTTCCATGAACTGCTGGGCGAGGACTTTCAGGTCGCCCGGGAGTGTTTCTATTGGACGACCGATCTCTGCAGATTGAAAGAAGCGGGCGCCCTGTTCGCCGACGTGCCGGTTTATGACCCGATCCTGTTATGGGTGTCGGGGCTTATTCTTATCGTCGGATTGGGTCTCCGAATTATTGGGCACCGCGGCTAATCGCCGCTCTCCAGGAACGTCCGCGTTTCCGCGATGGCTTCCGCCAGACCGATCCGATGAACGGGTGTGCCGGGCGGGAAGGCGCTCTCCAGACGTGTCGGCAACTGCCGGTCCAGCATGACGAAAACGCCTTTGTCGGTGTTGCGCCGCAAGAGCCGGCCGACAGCCTGCGAAAGCTTTAGCCGCGTTAGCATCTCATCATAGGTTTTGCCGCCAAAAGCGTCCCGACGGGCTTTGTGCAACAGTTCGGGGCGCGGCCACGGCACGCGATCGAAGACCAAGAGGCGAAGCGAATGCCCGGGCACATCGACACCGTCTCGCACGGCGTCGGTGCCGAGAAGGCAGGCGTGTTCTTCGGCACGGAAGATATCGACGAGGGTGCCGGTATCCAACGGATCGACGTGCTGGGCTAGCAGGGGTATGCCTGCCGCGTTCAATGGTTCGCGGATACGTTGTTCGACGGCGCGTAGCCGCGAAATAGCGGTGAAGATGCCGAGTCCGCCGCCGCCAGCCGCCATGAACAGTTCACGATAAGCGGATGCCGTCTGATCCATATCGCCTTTGCGGACGTCGCCGACGACCAGTACCCGCAGGCGGTTTGCATGATCGAAAGGTGATTCCTCCCTGGTTTGGACAGGGCGCACGTCGAGGTGCCTCGTGCCGATACGCATTTCGGCTGACTGCCAGTCGGCGTCCACATCGCCGGTACGGTCGGTTAACGTGGCGGACGTGATGACGACGCCTTGCGACGGCTTGTAGACGACCTCGGCCAGCGGTTTGGTCGGGTCGACCCAATGGCGGTGAAATCCGATATCGACATCGCGCCCGGCAATGCGGCCGATGCCGAACCAATCGACAAAATCCGGCGGGGTTTCATTGGTCAACGCTTCCAGCATGGCGCGCCAGGCGGCAATCTGCGTTACGGCGCGCCGTTCCAGCGCCGCGGTGACGGCTTCGATCTTGGTCCGCGTCGGCGTCTCCAGTGTGTCAGCTTCGTCGGCCAGCATCTGATGCAGCGCGGTCATCAGCCTGATCAAAGGTTCGGCCAGGCCGCGCAAAGCCGTTGATAGTTCCGCCGCTGCTTCCGCTGCACCTTCGATTAACGGATGCGGGGCGGTTTCCAGATCGAAGCCGCTGTCCGCATCGGCAACACGCGCTAGAACCTGGGCGCGCACCAAAGCTAGGAAGGCTTCGGCGGGGCCCTGAGGGCGTCCGTCAGCGATGCGTTGATGCCAGGACGGCGCCGGCAGGGCGCGGGCCGCGTGAAGTGCATCGTCGAGGGCAGCCTCCGCGCGCTCGTTGCCGGCGATCAAATCTTCGATACGCGCCTTTAGACCACGCGAGCGCGAACGGCTGTTGCCTTCGGCTCCCAACAACCAGCGCCGCAGTTCTGCGGTTTCCATCCCGGAGAGGAGAGCCGAGAACGCGCTGTCGGCAGCGCTCAACAGGTGATGTGCTTCGTCGAAGACGTAAAAGGCAGGCCTGTCCATGTCGCCGCCCCGGGCCGCCTGGATCAGAACCAGCGCATGATTGGCAATAACGATTTCCGCATGCCGGGCGCGCCGGACGGTGTGTTCAATGAAGCAGCGACCATAGTGGGGGCAGGCGGAATAGATGCATTCGCCGCGCGTGTCCGTCAAATCCGTGGTCATCGGTCGGCCATAGAGGTGCGTGAGCCAGGTCGGAAAGTCGCCGCCGACCATGTCGCCGTCGCGTGTCGCTTCGATCCAGCGGGCCACGAGGCCGGTGATGACGGCGTCCGGTCCGCCCGACATCTGCGCCCGCCCGCTGGCTTCTTCGAAATTCAGCAGGCAAAGATAGTTCTCGCGTCCCTTGCGGACGACGATGCGTTCCCGCTTCTGGTTGCGATCAGGATAAAGGCGGTCCAGTTCCGTATCTAACTGTCGCTGCAGGTTGCGGGTATAGGTAGCGATCCAGACGGGCGCTTCGTTCCGTTCCGCCCACAAGCTGGCCGGCGCGATGTAACCGAGGGTCTTGCCGACGCCGGTGCCAGCCTCGGCGACCACGACGTTCGGTCGGTCGACCTCGTCGCGGGGTCTGAAGGCTGCAGTTACGGCGCTGGTGTATCGTTGCTGCTGCGGTCGACGTTCCGAGGTGCGGCCGAGCAGTATGCCGAGGCGGGTCTGCGCTTCTGCGGCGCTGACCGGTAAATTCCCCGGCGGCATCTCGCGTGGGTGGTCCTCCCACTTCGGGACGCGATTCCAGGCTTGAATGGCGGCACGGATCGCTGATGTGTGCGGCGCTTCGACGGCGTCCAGCCGTGCCAGAACGGCCGGTCCCCATGACCAGCCGCCGCGAGACATCATCCAGGCGATACCGAGTGCGCTGCGGCGCTGTTGCTTGTCATGGCCCAATGCTTCGCAGGCGTTTAGCAAACGCTCGGCGACGGCGAACAGTGTTTCGCAGATCTGTTCGTCGTTCGCCGGCAGCGGCAGGTCCAACTCGGCAGCGATGCCGCGTGGCGTCGGCAGGCAAAATACGGCGGGCCGAACGAAAGCGAACAGGTCCAGGACATCGAAGGCACGGAGCGAGTCCGTGCGCAGCAATGTCGCCGTGGCACGGCGGTGGCAGACGATAGGCCGCAGTCCGTCACGAATCCGTTTTGCGGCTTCGCGGTGGGTCAACGCCTCGACTTCACCGTCGCGGGTCAATAGCGTCGCGGTACGGCCATTGACGAACAGCGCCGGGGCGTCTTCGAACATGGCGTGGGACGGAGAAGGAGCATCGGCCGACATGCACGCAGTATAGGCACCGTCGCAGGTGTTTCACCGCCTTTCTTTTTGGCGTGGCGTTAGAATTCAGCCATACTCTAGTCATTATAGTCCGCGTCCTCAGGAGATCGCGTCATGGCCGAAAAGAAACCTCAAACCATTGCCGCCGCTTCGGTACAGGAAACATATGCCGACCGGGTGCAGGCGCTGACCGTGCGCGGCAATGTGGCGCGGATGGCGCTTGTCAGCGAACGCCCGGAGAACGGTGATGGGGGTGTGGAGTCGGTCCTTGTCGGCCATTTAGCGATGCCGCTGCCGGGATTTCTGCAGTTGTACACGCAAATGCGGAACGTCGTTCGTCAAATGGAGGAACGCGGTCTAGTCAACGGTTTGTCGGATGTTGAAACAACTACGCAAAAACCCAAGAAATCAAGCACTTCGGCGCGATCGAAGCGAGGCGGCAACGCCGCGGGGCGGGCCAAAAAATCGTGATGCGTCAATGCGTTTGATGTCTTGAAAGCGGCGCGCCAACATCGTATCGATACGGGTTGGTGCTCATGTTTTTGCCGGAGGCGTTGGCCGTGCTGAGAAGATCGAGAAACAGCATCGAGATCGGCGATCGCTTTGTGAAGACCGACGATCCGAAAACAGTCTGGGTAGTCGCGGGTCGCGGTAGTTCCGTGGCGCCGATGCCCCACTATAAGGTCGTGCAGGAAGGCTATTACAGCCGCATGCGGACACTGGCCGAGAGCGTCTTGCTCGATCCTGACTTCTATCGACGCGCAAGAGATTCATAGGCACGTGCGGGCCTTGGATTCGGCGCCGACCGACGGGTGACGAAGCATGGCCGATGACCAACATAATGATGGCATGAGATCGAGAGGTCCGGATCGACGGGGCGACGACCGGCGTAGTGACGAGCGCCGACAGGAGCAACAGACCGCCTATGATGTGCTGGATTGGGACGGGGTCGAGCGTCGCCGCACGGACCGCCGCACAGACCCCGACCGCCGCGAGAAGGACCGTCGTCAGCTGCAAGAAGAGTGGGAAGAGAAAACGGTCGATGATTTTTGGCCCATGGATGACCAAGCCCGCGCCTTACATGAACGCCGTCAGGATGACCGCCGCCAACGCCAGATAAGCGCCGATAAGGTCACCGGGTGGGATGGTGTCGATCGCCGCGAGGGTGACCGCCGCGACCTGGAACGCGAAGAATTGAAACGCCGGGTCCGATCTGCCAGCACTGCTGACCGGGACGGCTCTTCCGGCGTCTGACGTCAGCTTTCCGGCGTATACCCCAGGTTCGGCGACAGCCAGCGCTCCGCCTCCACGAAGTCCATACCCTTGCGCTTGGCATAGGCCTCGACTTGGTCCTTGCCGATACGGCCAATGCCGAAGTACGCGCTCTCGGGATGCCAGAAATAGTACCCGGATACCGACGACGCCGGCAGCATGGCATAGCTTTCCGTCAGCTCGATCCCGGTATGCTTAGTTGCCTCCAAGAGCTCGAAAAGCGTGCGTTTCTCGGTGTGGTCGGGGCACGCTGGG
Source organism: Rhodospirillales bacterium (assembly GCA_965216765.1). Taxonomy (GTDB): domain Bacteria; phylum Pseudomonadota; class Alphaproteobacteria; order Rhodospirillales; family Casp-alpha2; genus UBA4479. The sequence goes on along the minus strand of OZ244199.1, from coordinate 2,040,950 downwards.
TATCCCGGGGCCGGACGAATGCCTTGGTAGGATTCCTGAATGAGCGCTTTGTTGTCGAGCGTCTCGTCCGCCGCGTAGCCCCAGAATTCCTTTCGCACGCGCTCGTGCATGCGCTCGGCGAAGGCCTCGGCAAAACGGTCGGCAAGTGCCTTCAGCATGATCGCGTTGTAGTCGTCCCCCGCTTTCTCGAACGCCTTGGCTCGGGCTTCCGTTTCCGCGCCGGAGGTCACCGCGAAGCCGCCGACCCAGTCGGTCAGACCCAATTCCTTTGGCGCGACGAAATCGGCTAGGCACATGTTGGCGCGGTCGCCTTTTCGCGGCATTTGTTGTCGCAGAAAGTGGAATGTCGTCAGAGGTGCGTTCTCGCCGCTGTCGCCATAGACCTCGACGGACTCGCCGTCCGATGCGGCTTTCCAAAAGCCGATAACGGCCCTGGGCGTCATCCATTTCTCGGCGATGATCTTCTCAATCATGGCGTCGGCATCGGCTTTAAGCGCTCGCGCCGCTTCCCCGACAGTGGCGTCTTCGAGAATGGCCGGATAGGTGCCGGCCAGATCCCATGTGCGGAAGAACGGCGTCCAATCGAAACGCTCGACCAACTCGGCGAGGTCGTAATCATCAAAAACCTTCAGGCCCGAGAATGTCGGCGTCGGTGCTTCATGGCCGGACCAGTCGATGGGGTGTGGATTGGCACGGGCCTCGTCGAAGGCTACCAGATTGCGGCCACCGTCCTTGCCTTCGTGCTTGGCGCGAATGGTGTCGTACTCGTTGTGGATTTCCCGGACCAAAGCGTCACGCCGGGTCGCCGACAACAGGCGGCTGGTGATGCCGACGGAGCGCGAGGCATCGAGTACATGAATGACCGGTTGGTCGTAGCTCGGTGCAACTTTGACGGCGGTATGCGCCTTCGACGTGGTGGCGCCACCGATCAGAAGCGGCTGCTTCATGCCGGCGCGTTGCATCTCGCGGGCCACGGTAACCATCTCGTCGAGGCTCGGTGTAATCAGACCGGAGAGGCCGATGATGTCGGCGTTCTCGTTGGCGGCCGCCTCGAGGATTTTCGGATACGGCACCATGACACCCAGATCGATCACGTCATAGCCGTTACACTGCAGCACCACGCCGACGATGTTTTTACCGATGTCATGGACATCGCCTTTGACCGTCGCCATGACTATCTTCCCTTTGGTCTCACCGGCTTTCTTTTCAGCCTCGAGATAGGGTTCCAGATGCGCAACGGCCTGCTTCATGACACGCGCGGATTTGACGACCTGCGGTAGGAACATCTTGCCCGAGCCGAATAGATCGCCAACGACGTTCATGCCGTCCATCAGGGGGCCTTCGATAACGTCGAGCGGTTTCTCGGCGGCTTGGCGCGCTTCCTCCGTATCTTCGACGATGTATTCGGTGATGCCGTGCACCAATGCATATTCGAGCCGTTTGGTGACGGATGCCTCGCGCCAGGTCAGATCCTCGGCTTTCGCCTTGGCGCCCGATTTCGCCTGATCGGCGACGGCGAGCAGACGCTCGGCGGCATCCTCTCGGCGGTTCAGGACGACATCCTCGACGCGGTCTCGAAGATCTTCCGGAATGTCCGCGTAAACAGCCAATTGACCGGCGTTGACAATGGCCATGTCGAGGCCTGCTTCAATGGCGTGGTATAGAAACACCGAGTGCATGGCCTCGCGCACGCCGTTGTTGCCGCGGAAAGAGAACGACATGTTCGAGAGGCCGCCCGAAGTGTGAATAAAAGGCAGCGTCTTCTTCAGAGTCCGCACGGCCTCGATATAGTCCACCGAGAAGTTGTCGTGTTCCTTGATGCCGGTGGCGATCGGAAAGATGTTCGCATCGAAGACGATGTCTTCCGGCGGGAAGCCGGCTTTCTCCGTCAGGACCTTATAGGTGCGGGTGCAGATCGCGACCATACGCTCATAGCTGTCGGCCTGTCCGGTCTCGTCAAAGGCCATGACCACCACGGCGGCGCCGAAGCGCATCGCTTCCCTGGCATGTTCGATCAGTTCCTCTTCGCCTTCTTTGAGGCTGATGGAGTTGACGATGCTGCGGCCCTGCAGGCAACGTAGCCCGGCGGTGACGATCTCCCACTTGGAGCTGTCCACCATGACCGGTACCCGCGAGATATCCGGCTCGGCGGCGATCATAAACAGGAACGTGCGCATCGCTTCAATCCCGTCGAGCATGGCGTCATCCATGTTGACGTCGACGATCTGTGCGCCGTTGGCGACCTGCTCGCGGGCGATGTCTACCGCTTCCGCGTAATTTCCTTCGCGGATCAGCCGCGCGAACTTCGCCGACCCAGCGACGTTGGAACGCTCGCCGACGTTCACGAAGCCGGTGACCTCGTTAAAAATGAGCGGCTCCAGACCGGACAGCGCCAGTCGCTGATCCGGGTCTTGCAGTTTACGCGGTGCGTGTTTGCCGACGGCTTCGGCGATGGCGGCGATGTGGTCCGGCGTCGTGCCGCAGCAGCCGCCGACCAGATTAACCAGACCGGATCGCGCGAACTCTTCCAGATGCTCGGCCATGTATTCCGGTGTGTCGTCGTATTCACCAAAGGCGTTCGGCAGGCCGGCGTTGGGATAGACGCTGACTTGGGTATCGGCGATATCGGCGACGGCTTTAACGTGCGGGCGCAGTTCCTCGACACCCAGTGCGCAGTTGAAACCGATGGCGAGCGGTTTGATATGCCGGATCGAATGCCAGAAGGCTTCCGGCGTTTGCCCGGTCAGCGTGCGGCCCGACGCATCGGTGATGGTGCCGGAAATGATGACCGGCCAACGCCGCCCGGCGTCTTCGAAATAGCGGAACAGGGCATAAATGGCGGCCTTGGCGTTCAAGGCGTCGAACACTGTTTCGACGAGGATGATGTCGGCACCGCCGTCAATGAGCCCGTGGATCGCTTCTCCATAGGCTTTGGCGAGGTCATCGAAGGAAATATTGCGAAAGCCTGGGTCGTTGACATCCGGCGAGATCGACGCGGTCCGATTGGTCGGGCCGATGGCACCGGCGACGAAGCGCGGCTTGTCGGGTGTTTCCGCCGTTTTCGCGTCGGCGGCCTCGCGGGCAAGGCGTGCTCCCTGGTAGTTCAACTCATAGACCAAGGCTTCCATACCGTAGTCAGCCTGCGAGATTGTGGTCGAACTGAAGGTGTTGGTCCCCAGAATATCGGCACCGGCGTCTAGAAAGCCTTTGTGAATGTCACGGATAGCCTCGGGCTGTGTCAGCGTCAGCAGGTCGTTGTTGCCCTTAAGATCCAGCGGCCAGTCGGTGAAGCGGTCGCTGCGAAAGGCCTCTTCCGACAACTTGTGCTTCTGGATCATCGTGCCCATGGCGCCGTCCAGGACGAGAATCCTCTCGGCGAATAGCTTCTCTAATTCCTCGGTGCGGTCCGGCTGCGGCACCTTCGGCATGTCGCCGACCGGTTTCGTGGCCGGATGGTTCGACAAGTCAATGTCGGTCTGTTGCGGTTTTGCGGGCGCGTGGTCGTGATTGAGACAGGTCATAAGGTGCTACTCGGCATTTATTTCGCGGCGGGCGCGCGGACGCCCATGACGTGACAGATGGCGTAACAAAGATCGGCTTTGTTCATGGTGTAAAAGTGAAAAGCGTTGACGCCGTTGGCGTGCAAGACTCGGCATTGCTCCGCGGCGATGGACGCCGAGATCATCATGCGCGTATTAGGGTGGTCTTCCAGACCGTCGAACAGTTCGTGCATCCAGCCGGGGACTGACGTCTGGCACATCGCGGCGAACTTCGCAGTCTGTGTGAAGTTAGTCACCGGAATAATACCGGGAACGATCGGCACGGTGATCCCGGCGGCGACGGCGCGGTCGCGAAAGCGCAGAAAAACGGCGGGATCGAAAAAGAACTGCGTGATGGCACGTGTCGCACCGGCGTCAATCTTGCGCTTCAGGTTGTCGAGATCGGCCTCCGGGCTTTTCGCTTCGGGATGCACTTCGGGATAGGCGGCGACCGAAATCTCGAAATCGGCGACACGCCTCAGCCCGGCGACAAGGTCGGCGGCATAGGCGTAACCGCCCGGGTGCGGCGTGTAAGTGCCGGCGCCATCCGGCGCGTCACCGCGCAACGCGACGAGGTGTGTGATACCTTCATTCCAATAGGCACGCGCGATTTCATCGATTTCTTCGCGGGTCGCGGCAACGCACGTCAGGTGTGCGGCCGGCGCCATTGAGGTCTCTTTGGCAATCCGCGAGACGGTCGCGTGCGTGCGCTCACGGGTCGTGCCGCCGGCACCGTAGGTGACCGAAACGTATGCGGGCCGCAGAGGTTCGAGACGTTTGACCGCTTCCCAGAGGGATTCCGTGGCAGCCTCCGTCTTGGGCGGAAAAAATTCGAACGAGACGGAAACGTCGGCCGGCATCGGCGAAGCGATGGGCATGATCGACGCACCCTGAGTAAGGGTCTCCGGTAAGCTTGTCATGGTCCTAGGATTCCTTCTTCGCGGTCCGGGCCGCACGCCAAAGCGTGACGGTCAGTGGATCGCCTTTTAGATTCTTCGTGATTGTTCCGGCAAGGTCGGCGCGCGTGAACGCGGCTTCCATGTCGACTTCAGAGATGCCGAGGCGCCGATGCTGATCTTCTGTCCTGAGTTGTTCGATATCATGCCGTGCGAAGTCGGCGACCAACAGAATACCGTCCGGCTTCAAGACCCGCGCGGCTTCGGCGACGGCACCATTGATATCGTCGATATAGTGAAGGACCTGATGAATGACGACGGCGTCGAAGGTGGCGTCGTCGAACGGTAGCGAGAACAGATCACCCTGGCGGACGCGGCAATGATCAAGGCCCGCATCTTCCAGCTTGGAGCGCGCAACCGCAAGCATGTCGCGAGACATGTCGATGCCTTCGCCTCGCGTGAATATGTCCGAGAATAAGTGTAGCATCTCGCCGGTGCCCGTACCGATGTCGAGCAGGCTTTCGATCTGCCGATTGCCGAGCAGATCGCGCAAGGCGGCGTTGACCTCTTCCTGGTCCACGTGGAGGGCGCGAATTTCGCTCCAGGCGGCGGCATTGGCGCTGAAGTAGGCGTCCGCGATCGCGCGACGCTCCGCTTTCACGTGCTGCAGACGCTCATTATCACGCACCATCGTGGTGTCCGAAGCTGGGATCCCGGCAAGTATGGCATCAACGACCGCAGCGACGTTGTCGCCGGCGGCAATCCGGTAGAAGACCCAACTCCCCTCGGGCAGCCGTGCCAGAACACCTGCTTCGGTCAGCAGGCGGAGATGACGAGACACGCGCGGCTGGCTTTGGCCGAGGATACGCACGAACTCGCTCACGGCGAGATCACCGCCGTTGCGGCACAACTGCACGATTCGTAACCGTGTCGGTTCGGCTAGCGCTTTTAATATTTGGACGCTGGTGTCCATATCGCATCTCCTCAACGATAACGAATAAAAGATATAAACATATCTTTATGTCAAGCTCAGATTGCAGGTTTTATTGGTTAACGGCGGTCACATTTCATTAACTATCCGGGCGATATCGTATTGCGCGTGCCGGGTTGGCGAGGGGTGACGAGGATAATCGTGTTCAATAAGAATTATGGCGAAGGCGTCGGCATGGCCTGTGAACGGCGTGTCAGATGGCAACCGATGTCGAAGGCTCTATGGTGCCCGGTGCCGCAACATGCGAGACGGGCTGACAGATGGCGAGGCTGTTCCTTTCGGTGGGTCGGGGTGTGCAGCCTTCTACTTGTGGTTCTCCTGGCAGGGTGTGCGACGCCGCCGCCGGTGACGGACCGGGAAGCGTATCAAGAGTATGTCGAGACCAATGATCCGTTCGAGCCGACGAACCGTGCCGTTTTTGAGTTCAATCGGGCGCTGGATGAAGCGCTTTTCCAGCCCATCGCACGGGCCTATCGAAGCGCCGTGCCGCTATGGGTCCGCCAACGGGTCGGCGATGCTCTCGAAAATCTGCGTGCGCCTGTCGTCTTCTTAAACGACGTTTTGCAGGGTGAAGGGGACAGGGCGATGACGACCCTGGTCCGATTCATGATCAATTCGAGTATCGGCGTTGCCGGATTGGCCGATATGGCAGGTGAGATGGGCATCAAGGGCCACGATGAGGATTTCGGGCAAACCTTGGCGGTCTGGGGGGCTGAAGACGGTCCTTACATCATGCTGCCGATCTTTGGGCCGTCCAATCCGCGAGATACGGTTGGCAGGGTGGTCGATTGGGTCGTCGATCCGTTCAATCAATGGGCTGACAACACCGGCCGGGAAGAGTGGATTTTGGCGCGGGGCGGGGTCTCTGCTTTGCACACGAGGACGGAGTTGCTCGACCTTACCGACGATCTGGAAAAGAGCTCACTTGACTTGTACGCCGCCGTCCGTAGCCTCTACCGGCAACGGCGTGCGCATGCGATAAGCAACGGTGGCCAAAGCGAAAAGATCCCCGAGCTTTCATCTGCGGGCTTCCCGAGTTTGAACGACAACTGATCCGCCCGGGTAGACTTAAAACAACGAGATGACGACCATGAGAAAAACGATCTTCGCCTTTTTTGTCGCTGTCGTGTTTACGCTCTCGCAGAGCGTGGCGGCCGGAGAGCTGGAAGACGGCGCCAAGGCATTTATCAAATCTTTGGCAAGTGAAGCCATCGCGTCGCTGACCGATGAAAACAAACCGCGTGCGGACCGTGTCGCGGCATTCCGGACGTTGTTCGAAGAAAAGTTTGCGGTTGATGCGATCGGCCGCTGGACCCTCGGGCGCAATTGGCGCAGGGCTACCGAGGCGGAGCAGAAAGAGTTCCTTGTTCTGTTCGAGGACCTGATGGTCGCGACCTACGTGGACCGGTTTCAGGACTATTCCGGCGAAGAACTGAAAATCGCCAAGTCTGTGCCCGTGGACGAGAACCGCGCAACGGTGCACACGGAAATTTTTCGGCCGGATGCGGCCAACACCAAGCCGATTAGCGTCCTTTGGCGTGTCGGCCGGCAGGGCGACATCTACAAGATTTTGGACGTCGTCGTCGAAGGTGCGTCAATGAGTGTCACGCTGCAAAGAGAATTCACGTCCATTATCAAGAACACAGGCAGCGTTGGCGGCTTGATCGAAGAACTTCGCAAGAAAACGGAAAGTCTAAAAACGTCTGATTCTTGAGCCTTCCTGGCACTCGAAACATTCTATTTCACGTGTTTGCAAAAATAGGCTAATCTTTTAGCTACGTGCACAGTCGTGAGTTATTCTGGACCCCGTTTCCACGGCGAACGCAGTTACTTCCCGACATTGTGAACGTTATCGGTACGTCTAGGTTTGGGCGGCCGAGAAGCCGTTGTCGAGAAGAAAGGACATCGAGATGGCCAAGGGTACGGTGAAATGGTTTAACCCCACCAAGGGGTATGGGTTCATAGAGCCTGAAGACGGTTCCAAAGATGCATTTGTCCACATCAGTTCGGTTCAGCGCTCGGGTTTGGCCGCTCTGACCGAAGGACAAAAGGTTTCTTACGAACTTGTTGAAGGTCGCGGTGGCAAAATGGCCGCGGAGAACCTGGAAATTATCGAGTAAATCGATACCGATTCAGATCTGGTTGGGGCGCCCCGTTGCGGGCGCCCCTTTTTATTTTGTCTTTGCCGCATCTGCGGCATCGCCGATCCGGTCTACGCGCCGCATGACCGGGAATATGAGCCACCAGATTCCGGCGACTGAAACCGTTACGGCGCCGCCGACCAGGACCGCGCCGATACTGCCGATTACGGCAGCGGTTGCGCCGGCTCGGAAATCGCCCAGCTCGTTCGAAGCGTTGATCGAAACCGCGTTGATGGCTGATACGCGGCCACGCATGTTGTCGGGTGTTGCCAACTGGATCATCAGGTTGCGGATGTTGACGCTGATCATGTCGGCGGCGCCATAAATAGCCAAAGCAAGGATCGACAGCCAAAACACCGTCGACAGGCTGAACAGGACAATCGCCGCACCGAAGACGGCGACGGAGCCGAACATGAACGGGCCCAGATGCCGCGTCAGGGGTACTTGGGTTAGAACCAGGCCAACTAGAAGTGCGCCGGCCCCGGGTGTTGCCCGCATGACGCCGAGGCCTTCGGGGCCGACATGCAGGATATCGCTGGCGAATACGGGTAGGAGCCCCATGACGCCGCCGAATAGGACGGCGACGAGATCGATGGAGATCGCGCCGAGCACGACCTTGTTCTTCCACACATAGCGGAACCCGTCGGTGACGGTTTCCAGGGTCACCGGAGAGGGGGACTCGACGCGGAGCCGTTTTCGGATGATGAGCGCCATGACCACCGAAAGTGCGTAACTGCAGAATATGGCGACGTACACCATGTCGCCGACCCAGGCGATCAGGAAGCCGCCCAGTGCCGGACCGGCCAATGTCGCCGCTTTATGGGTCGAGGACATGTAGGCAACGGCATGGGGAAACTGTGACGCAGGGACGAGATTCGGCAGAATGGCCTGGGCGGACGTGTGATAGAACGAGCGGCAGGTGCCGTGGATAAGCAGCACCAGGAGGATCAGCGGGACGGTTGCGTTGCCGGTCCAGATCAGGCTGCCGATGATCGACACGCCGACCATCAAAAAGACGTTGCAGACGATCAGAATGTTACGGCGGTCGAAACGGTCGGCCGCCATGCCTGCCACCAGAAAGAGCAGAAATGCCGGCGCGAACTGCGCCAGACCGATCAGGCCGAGATCGAACGGGTCGTTAGTAAGTTGATATACATCCCAGCCGACGGCGACGCTAAGCGAATGGTTGCCCATGATGTTGAACATGCGGCAGCCCAGGAACGCAAAGAGGTTCTTATTGCGGCTAAGCGGAATGTCGGGTTGTGCGAGGGGATGAGGGGCGTCGCTCATAAGCTTACGTACACGACGCGGGGCTTCTTGCCCAGATAGAACGGTGCCGGGTAACCGCGCCTACGATTACCCGGCGACCGAGTCGAATTAGCCTTCGACCGTGAGGTTCTCAGCAGCCTCTTTGCCGTTGCGGCCGGCGACGAGGTCGTAAGAAACTTTCTGGCCTTCGGTCAGACCGGCAAGACCGGAACGCTCAATCGCGCTGATGTGCACGAAAGCGTCCTTGGAGCCGTCTTCCGGTTCAATGAATCCGTATCCTTTGGTGGCGTTGAACCACTTCACGGTACCTTTAGTCATCTTAGTATCCTTTCACGACAAAATGGGTACCACTAACAGCGGCACCCTTACTTAAACGTCTACTTTGTCGAGGAAGTATCTTGCTAGCCGTTGACCGGATAATCAGAGAATAACAACGACGACTACGTAACGCGCCATAAAATTTACACTGAGTGTGATAAAAAACAAGTGGAATGCGCGTGCGTCGGCATTCACATTTGTGGCATCAATTCACATGGGAATTGAGCCGTTGAGTTATTGGGGAGCGCTTTAAGTGCAGGAATTACCAGATACGATCGACGAAGCGGTCGATACGGCGACGGATGTCCTCATGCGGCCGGACTTCTATCTTCAGATCGGCATCACGATCCTAACGGTCGTCGTCGCTTGGCTGATCTCCGAAGCTGTCCGTAAAAGGCTGCGCATATCATCGGACCCCGAGAAGACCGGCATTAAGGCGAAAGTCAACGAAGCGGCGTTCTATGTGCGCGAGCTTCTGTTCCCGGCAATCAGCGCTATCCTGCTGGGGATTACGGTGGCACTCAGCGGTGGTTTCTTTGACCAAAAATGGCTGGTGCAACTGGCGCAGGGCATCAACCTTTTGATCCTCGTCCATCGCATCGCGTTTCGTGTCACCAAGAGCGACTACGTCCGAAAGTTCCTGCTATTTGTTATCGGGCCGATCATCGTGCTGTATGCCATTGGTGCCTTGCACGATGTGACGACGGCGCTTGACGAAATCCGGTTCGAGCTTGGCAGCATCGATTTCAGTCTATACGCGCTGACTCGGATACTGATTTTCGGCACCGTGCTTTTCTGGTTGGGGCGGGTCTCCAGCAGAACCGGCCAAGACGTCATCCGTCGTAGAATGACGCAAGACCACACGATGCGCGAAATCACCTTGAAGGGGTTCCAAGTCGCGCTGTTTGTGCTGCTGGCACTGGTCTTCCTGCAAGTCGCCGGTATTGATCTGACGGCCCTGGTGGTGTTCGGCGGTGCGATTGGTGTCGGCCTCGGCTTCGGGTTGCAACAGATCGCATCCAATTTCATTTCTGGCATCATCATTCTGTTGGACCGCTCGCTGACCATCGGCGATTACATCGAGCTAGAAGATGGCCGGGCCGGGAAACTCAGGGAACTTAGTATGCGTTCGGCGACACTGGAAACGTACGATGGTAAGGACATCATGGTGCCGAACGAACGCTTTATCACCACGGCGTTCACCAACTGGACGCACAACAACCAGAAGCAGCGCTACCCGCTCGTCTTCTCAGTCGCTTACGGCACGGATCTGGAAAAGCTTTTCGATATTTTGCGCGAAGTCGTCGCCTCTCATCCGCAGGTGCTGAACGGCGACGACCTGCCGATCGAGGAAAAGCCCGACGCGGAAATTCAGGCGTTCGGCGACAGCGGTATCGAAATCCTGGTCGAGTTCTGGATGGAAGGCGTTGACGACGGCAAGAACCGTGTCGGTGCCGAGCTGTTGTTGATGATCTGGACGGCGCTTAAGCAGAACGGCATCGAAATTCCGTTCCCGCAGCGCGAAGTCACTTTGCTACAGCCGAAAAGCGGCGCGCCGACGACGTTTCCGCCGAAATCCTGACGGTTCAAATGACAGGCGCGAGACCCGCATTGGGATCCCGCGCCCGGAAACGTCATTAGATTAGGGAAGGTAGACGTTACTTAGCGTGAATGACGGTCATGACGAGCTTGCCGTCGACCTTTACCGGGCCATCCTCTTTGGCGCCAAGGGTGTATTCGAATCCACCGGTCTTACTTCCGCCGTCTTCGCCATGAAGCATCAGCATCAGCATTTCACCCTCTTTGACAGGTTCGGTGAGAATGGCGGTAACTTCGGTGTTACTACCTTTCTTGAGCGGGGCGTAACCGACAACCGGACCCGGCTTCATCGATTTGTCCGTGCGGTGAACGACCATCCAGCCGTTCGACTCCGCCTTGATCTCAGCAGCCGTTACTGTGCCACCGGAGACATCCTGGTCGGAAGCCTTCACTGACATTTCATGATGCATTGCGTAGGCCGAACTTGTGAAAAGGGCTGCGGCGGCAATGCTCAGTGCGGTCAGTCTGGTTTTCATGGTGTAACTCCATTCATTTTAAACAACCGGGCATCTTTGTCCCGGCCGAGCACAATGTGCCCGTTAATTTCACCTGCAGTTTTTGCAGACTTAATGGAGGTACGGCGCACGAGGCCGAGTAGTTTTGATTCGTCGGAAAGTACCTAGCGCCGTATGCGTTTCCCGAGGGCTATACCCTCGAAATGCGGCCGGTTGGCGGGTCCTTGCGCTCGTGATAGCCGATAGGCATGGGATAGCAGGCCGGCACCAGCTTTTCGAAGAAGGCCTCATCCTTGGCCGTATACGTATGGTTCAAAACGCTGATATAGCCTTTCCAATGCGCAAGCGTGCGCGGCCCGGCAACCACGGAACTCACCGCTTGGTTGTTAAGCACCCAATTGACGGCCATCTCGCCGGCGGTCATGCCGCGTTTTTCGGCATAGGCCTTAATCTTGGCAGCGATTTTCAAGGATGCCGGCGTATAGACGTCTCCATATGTTTCCTGTTCGTTGGTGCCGCGTTTGGTGTCTTTCGCGGACGCGACATCGAGGCCGAACTTCCCGGTCAGAACGCCGCGTGCAAGCGGGCTATAGGGGACGGCACCGATCCCGAACGCATGGCAGGCGGGCAGGTATTCCATCTCTGGAAGCCGGTAGAGCGCGTTGTAATAGGGCTGTGCGATCACGGGCCTCGGAATCCCCAGTTTGTCTGCGGTGTGGACGACATCTGCGATCTTCCAGGCGCGGAAGTTGCTGAAGCCCCAATAACGGACCTTTCCGTCGCGGATCAGTTGGCCGAGGGTGTGCAGGGTTTCTTCGAGCGGCGTCGTCGGGTCGGCACGGTGCAGGTAATAGATGTCGACGTAGTCGGTGCCGAGCCGCTGCAGGCTGCCTTCGATGGCCTCTGTCATCCAAGCGCGGCTAAGGCCGCGTTGATTGGGCCCCGGTCCCATGACCTTGCTGCCAAGCTTGGTCGCCAAGACCCAGTCGGCGCGGTTTTTTTTGATCAGTTTGCCGACGGTGCGCTCTGACGCGCCACCCGTGTAACTCTCTGCGGTGTCGATGAAATTGATGCCGTTGTCTCGCGCAAAGCTTACGATCTTAGCTGCGACGGCCTCGGTCGTCTGTTTGCCGAAGGTCATGGCTCCCAGGCAGATCGGCGAAACCTTGAGTCCGCTGTTCCCTAGTTGATTGTATTGCATGGATATCTTCCTTTTAAGAATCGATTGCGCGTAGGTCAGAGCTTCAAGCCGGGATAGTCAACACCTCGGTGCCGGAAAGCCGGACACCCGAAGCCATTTACACAATTATTCTTAAAGGAAAACTCCGGATAGGCTGGACAGAACTCGTAAAAGGCGAAATAACCGAAAGTCGGATAGGGGTATGAGGGTGCCGCGGGGGCGGTGTCTTGGAAATCTGGTCTAGGGGGATTCGCATGGCTGATGACGAGCCGCGCGAAGGGGCTGCGCAACCTAAGTTTCTGTTTGGCGTCACCTTCACTGTCACATCTTGCATTCTCATCATCGTTGCCGTCGGCATGGCCGCGGTCACATGGCAGCAGTGGAGTACAGCCAAGCAACAGACAGACGAACTTCAGCGTCGAAATGCGATGCTGGTTATGAATCAGGTGGAGTCCCACATCAATCTGTTCCTGCTGCCGGGCGAATCCTACGTGCAAGAAATGTCGGCATTGCCGGTGATGGGCGATCTCAATGACCCTGCTCTGTTGGCGACATCCCTGGCGGCGGCGTCGCAGATCGTCGAGGCCGGTTTCTTATCTGTCGATGGCATCGATACAGTCGTCGCGAGAGTGGATGGCGCGCTCTCTTTCCAGACCATCGATCGGCGATCCGAACCTTCGTTCGAAGCTGAAAGGGAACTGCGCGCGTTGGCAACTACGCCAAGTTGGGGCACGCCGAGCTACGATGAAAATTTTAAAGCGCCGCTCGTCACGGTTTGGCACGCAGTCCGGCGTGGCGGTCAGTATTTAGGGGCTTGGCACGCAGCGGTGTCTATTGCCGGCTTGTCCGACGTTGTCAGCGAGATCGGCGATCAGTTCGAAGGTACTGCCTTCGTCATGTTTGGTAAGGATAGAGTGCTCGCCCATCCGAACCTCGCCTCGCAGCACCCTGATGCAGAGCCGGGGAGTCCGAGCGTCAATGTGAACCGTGTCGGCGATATCATCCTTGGCGATGTATGGAGCGCAGCAGCCAGTATCGTGGACGCAAACGACGACCAAGCGAAACTGCTGGTTGCGTACGGTGTTGAAGGTGGCGAGACATATACCGGCTACTTCCGCCGTGTCTATGATTACGGCAGCGCGCCGTGGACGTTGGGCGTTTGGTTCCATAGCGACCCGTCAGGCGCACTGTCGCGTTCTATCTTGATGTCGCTTTTATTTGGCGGAGGGCTGATCTTAGTTTCGCTGTTCATCGCGTTCATTGCGGGCCGGCTAATCTCCGATCCTATCGTGCGCACAGCCAAGGCGGCCGAAGCGATCGGCGGCGGTAGCATCTTGGATGCGGAACCGTTGCCGCCGAGCAATATCACCGAACTGAATGATCTGGCGCGGTCCTTCAATGCCATGCGACGGGGGCTTGCGGTTTTCGAGACGTATGTGCCGCGGTCACTCGTCAAACGGCTTGTCAGTATGGATGAGGCGAAACTGGAATCCGAGGAACGTGAAATCACCATCATGTTCACCGATACCGTAAACACGTGTCAGCGCATCGAAAACCTGGGGCGCGAGTTCACCGGCCGCAATCTGGTCACGATCCTCGTCAGCAACACGGTCGTGAAGCACCTACCGGCGAGTATGCCTTACGTCGAAGTTGGGAGTTTCTTGGTCAAAGGCCGGGAAGAACCCGTCGTCGCCTACCAGATCAAGACGTGACCGCCGCGCACCGGCGCCTTAGGGTTCAACGCCGGTCCGGCCCTCAAAATCGCTAGCGTCGTGGCGTTCACGCAGTTGCGTCGACTCGTCGCCATGGGTGCGATTGACCATACGGCCCCGCTTGACGGCGGGGCGGTTACCGACTTCGTTGGCCCAGCGCAGAACGTGTTCATACGATGTCACGTCCAGGAATTCTGCTGCACCATAAAGCTTGCCGAGGCAAAGCACGCCGTACCAAGGAAAAATCGCCATGTCAGCGATGGTGTATTCGTCGCCGGTCATGAACTGATTTTCAGCGAGGTGCCGGTTCAGGACGTCCAGTTGGCGCTTCGTCTCCATGGTGAAGCGGTTGATCGGGTATTCAAACTTTTCCGGTGCGTATGCATAGAAATGACCAAAGCCGCCTCCCAGATAAGGTGCGCTGCTCATCTGCCAGAACAGCCAAGACATGCACGTCGCCCGATCCGGTTGTGCGGTCGGCAGAAACGCGCCGAACTTCTCGGCGAGATAAAACAGAATCGATCCAGACTCGAAGACCTTGGTTGCCGGATCGGTGCTGTGGTCGACCATGGCAGGAATTTTCGAGTTCGGGTTGATATTGACGAAGCCGCTTGAAAACTGGTCACCGTCGCCGATCTCGATCATGAAGGCATCGTATTCGGCGCCGCTGTGACCGGCGGCCAGCAACTCTTCCAGCATGATCGTGACCTTGACACCGTTCGGTGTGCCTTTGGAATAAAGCTGAATCGGATGCTTGCCGACGGGCAATTCCTTTTCATGGGTGGCTCCGGCAATAGGGCGATTGATGTTGGCGAACTTGCCGCCGTTCTCGGCGTCCCAAGTCCAGACTTTCGGGGGGGCGTATGCGGTCATGTCATTCATCGTTGGTTTTCCTCGGCATGCTTTGATCCCATCAAGATGGGGATGGCGCCGGGCCGGTTCCATAGCCAATCCATGCGCGCCTGGGAAAAGTGACGTCATCATGCCGCCGCACAGTCCGGCGCATAATTCCCTCCATGACTACACCGCGAATCTCACACGCGGAAAATGGGCGCGACAAGATGTCGATAAATAAACAGTAAAATAACGGTAAGAAGCATATCCAGCGCCCGATTTCTGCGGTTCTCAATCCCAACCGGAACGGCTTTGTTGTCCCCGGTTGAGAATGAGAATAGGATTCAAGCTACCGGGGCATTTTCGCGATGCGCCGGCATAGAACGAGCGAAACGGATAGAGGCGGCACAAAACTTCGACTTAAGACCAACGCCCGTCCACAGAGACAGAACCATTTCAAAGCTCGCAACAATGGGGAGGTTTGCCGTCTAGTCGGCAGACTGCTGTGTACGTGCAGCATATCGTGCTTCCGGCATCGGGAGACAACTTAGGCAGATAGGGGTTTTGAAATGGAATTTCTCGAACAGATTTTCGGCGTTATTGGCGACCTGACATGGGGGTGGGCGCTGATCCCGTTCCTGGTCGTGCTGGGCCTGTTTTTTACGTTCGCGAGCGGTTTCGTTCAGTTCAAGTATTTCTTCAGAATGTTCCGGGTCCTGTCGGGCAAGAACCAGTCAGGTGATCCGAACGCGATCTCGGCGCGGGAAGCCCTGTTGCTATCCGTCGGCGGACGTGTCGGTGGCGGGAACATCGCCGGTGTTGCGGTGGCGATCACCCTTGGTGGTCCTGGCGCCGTATTCTGGATGTGGGCCATCGCCATCGTCGGCATGGCGACCAGCTTGGTTGAGTGCTCGCTGGCCCAGCTCTTCAAAGAGAAAGAGGGCGAGGGGACGTTCCGCGGCGGTCCGGCCAGGACTATTTTGCACGGTCTCGGTCAGGAATATCGGTGGCTGGCGATTTCGTACGCGATCTGTCTGATCGCCGCGTTTGGTATCGGCTTCCCGGCCTTCCAAGGCAACACCGTTGCCGGCGCGGCGGCCGACAGCATGGGGATAGACCGGATCATCACCGGCGTCGTTCTGACCGTCGGCACTGGGATCATCGTCTACGGCGGGATCCATCGTATCGCCAAGGCTTGCGACGTCATCGTCCCGATCATGGCCATTGGCTACATCGGCATGGCCTTGATCGTCATCGTCCTGAACATTACGGAAATTCCGGCCGTGATCGGCTCCATCGTCTCCAACGCGCTCGGTTTCGAAGAAGCGGTCGGCGGCGGCATGGGCGCTGCCATTGCACAGGGTTTGCGCCGTGGTCTGTTCTCGAACGAAGCCGGTCTGGGTTCCGCACCGAACGTCGCCGCGACGGCTGATGTGCGGCACCCGATCAGCCAGGGCATAACGCAGTCGTTCTCGGTGTTCATCGACACCATTTTGATCTGCTCGTGCACCGCGTTCGTCATCCTTCTAGGCGACGTCTACGTGCCGGGACAGGAGATCGACGGGGTGATGCTGACGCAGCAGTCGCTGGTTTCGCACCTGGGCGAATGGGCGCAGTACTTCCTAACCGGGGCGATCCTGCTGTTTGCGTTCAGCTCGATCATTTACAACTACTACCTCGGTGAAAACGCGCTGACCGTGATGACACATCATCCGATGTCGTTGCACGTCTTCCGGATTGCGCTGATGGCGATCGTCTTCCTGGGCGCTGTGGCGCCGGGTGCGACGGCTGTCTTCTTCTTCTCAGACCCGATGATGGGCATTCTCGCTGTCATCAACCTGCTGGCGCTCACCATGCTGTTCCCGATCGCCAAGCGGCTGATGCTCGACTTCGCCGGTCAATTGAAGGCCGGTATCGAGCGCCCGGTTCTCGATCCGGAAAAGTATTCGGATCTGAACATCGACCGGAATGCATGGCCGGGCAAGGCGCCTGCCGAATAGGCGGCGTCCGATCCGACTTTTCTTTAGGGGCAGCCTCCGGGCTGCCTCTTTTCTTTTGTTGGGTCAGTCGTCTTCAGAGATCGTCACGCCGGAGAAAGATGCTGAATGAGAACTGTTATATCAACATTCGGGCGGGTGTTTAGGACCGAGGCTTTGCCTGACCGGTCTCCGCTACGAGCTTGGTTGCACAGGCATAAAGATAGCCGGCAATTCGCTTGCGAACGTTCTCTTGCGGCGCGAAGCCTTCGGCGACCAGGTCCAGGAACATTCCCGTGGTGCCCGGTTGGACGATGGGTTTGATGCCGCTTTCCAGCCGCGCCAGATCCAGGCTGATGTGGGCCGTGAATTTGATTAGGCGGGGCAGACTCTCGGCGTTCTCGTTGGTGATGACGCGCAGCATGCGCTGGCGGATCTCGGACGGCATTTCCTCGATTTGCTTGCGGATATAGCGGGCCAGCAAGATCGCGCTTGCCTGGTAAGGATCGATGCCGTCGGCGATGTCCTGGATGGCGTCAGCCGTCGCTTTGGCGGAACCGTTGATGACGGCCTGCTGGGTATCCCGGTCTCCTGGAATATAAATACCTAACGCCGAGCGCAGTTGCTTCATTGCCCGATCGGTTTTGCCGAGACCAAACATGCCAACCCTTCGATTGTTTGGGCGCTGAATATAACATTAACCTGACGGGAGTATGAACGTAGGCCCGACAATTCTTATGAAAAAAGACCCGGCCTGGAAAAAAGCCGGTTGCAGCCGGGCGAAGCGTTAGCTCCCTGTAAAAGCCAGCTTGGCCGGCGAGATCAACACGTTGAAATGTTCGCACCAGATGACGACACTCTTGTAGCCGGATAAATCCAGCCCGTTCGGGATCGGGTAGACCTGAGATCCCTTGAACGCGCGGAGCCGCCCCAAATCGACGTACATAGTTTCGTCGACTGGTGTGTCCGGTGTGACATCGCCTTCAGGGACCAGATAGACATGGTATTTGGGGCCGGTGCCGACTTCGAAGTCGGCACCCAGTTGCAACGCCTCGCCATAGACGGTGACGCGACCCTTCCCATGATGAATCGGATCCGATGGATTGGCGTGAATGAAAGTCCCTTCCGCGACGACTGTTCTGTCTGCCGCGTTCTCAAGTTTCTCGTCGGCGACGATGTCCGCCAGAAAGATATAGGGATACACGAATATCCCAATGGCGAAGCCGCCGATGACGCCAAACAGGCCGCCGACGAGGAAGAACAGGGACCTCTGCATCAGACCTCCAATTTCGACACGATCGAACGCACGTCGTCCGCGTCAGCAAGGCCCAGAAGGACTTCGAAGGCGGGAGCAACGGCATCGGCCGGCAAGGATCGTAGTGCGCAATCCTCGAACTTGACCCAAAGCTCATCCTTGCTCATGGCGTTTTCGCCGGAGCGGCCGATGAGGTTCTTGACCCGGTGCGAGAGAACGCGGCCGTCCGTTAGGGAGACCTTGATTTCGGCGCTCCAGGCGTCTTCGTCTGGCCCTTCAAAGTCGGGATGCGCATGAGCGTTGGTTTTGGTCAGCAGATCACGGATTTCCGGCTGCAGCCAGGCGTCGCTCTCGAAATCCTTCAGTTTGACGGTCCCTTCTAGCAACGTGCGCGCGACGACGTACTGGACCGAGAACTTGGCCTGCAACTCCGTCGTCGGTGACGGGTTGTTGGTATGGTTGAGCCGGCGCTGGTGCGGCATGATTTCGATGCCTGCGATGTCGCCGGGCGTTAGCGACCCAGGATTAATGTCTGCATCGGTCAGCAGACGCGCCGCGGCGGTGATGCACTGGTGCGTGCTGCCGCAGCAGGGATATTGCTTGATGGCCAGATCGTCGGCTTCGTTCTCCCACGGGCCGCCGTCCCAATTCTCCAGCAGTGCCGTCACGTCGAAGGTGTTGTCTTCACCGTTGTAGACTTTCAGGAAGCCTTGGTAGTGCTCCAACGCTCGGGTATTAGCGGTGAATCCGCGTTCCGCCATCAGAACGGCCATCAGGCCGTTGCGTGCGGATTGTCCGATATGCAGCGGCTTGCTCATGGTGCCGAAATTGGCCTTGAGGCCACTGGCAAGCGAGGTCGCCATGGCCAGCGCTATGGCCGTCTTGTCTTTGTCCAGCCCGATCAGCCGTGCACAACTGGCGACGGTGCCGAAAATACCGAGCGTCGCCGTCGGATGCCAACCCTTGTCGTAGTGGTGCGGGTGTACGGCGCGGGCAAAGCGCATTTCGGTCTCGATACCGGTCAGATATGCCGCGAAGACATCGCTGCCGGATGCCCCCCGGTCCTCGGCCAGCGCCAGTAACGGTGTTACCAGTGGCACCGACTGGTGCCCGCCGAAGACCGACGAGAAGTCGTCATAGTCCAGAGCGTGTGACGCAATGCCATTGATGAACGAGGCGTCGAGCGCGCTGGTGCGTTTATTCGTACCGAAAATCAGGCTCGGGCCACCGGCATCGGCGATGCCGGGAGTGTTTAGCACGATCTGCGTGCAGTCCTCGGGGATGCCGGCGAGTGCCACGGCGACCGTGTCGGCGATGGCGAAAAGTGCCGTTTGGCGTCCGCGCTCAGAAATGGCGTCGGAATCGAATGTGAGGATTTTATCGGCCACCGCGTCCAAAAGGCCGGCGGCACCGTCAGTCGAGATTTTGTTCATGTCGTTTCCTCCGTTTCGCGAGTATAGCGACGGATATCCGGGAAAAGAAACCTTGGCGACCGACGAAGGCTGAAGTCGCGCATTGGGCTGGCTTTCAGCGCGCCCGGAATCGGCATAAGATGGCGGCAAAAGACCTTTGGGAGAAAAATGAGATGTCCATCACTGTAACCCCCATGACAGACCTGTTCGGCGCCGAAGTAACCGGCGTCGATCTGTCCGGCCCCGTTTCCGATGACAATGTAGAGGCGCTGCGCGCCGCTTTGCGCGAGCACCTCGTTATTGTCGTGCGCGATCAGAACCTGTCGCCGTCGCAGTACTTGGACGCGACGAAGATTTTCGGAGATCCGATGCGCCAGCACATGACTAAGCTCCTGATGGAGGACCATCCGGAGATCGCCGTTCTGGATAGCCGCGTTGCCAACACCAAGAAGGACGGCAAAATCTATCCGATCGGCTCCAAGGCTTGGCATACGGACCACACCAATCATGCGCGCCCGCCGAAGATGACAGCGCTCTATGCGGTAAAGCTACCATCTCAGGGCGGTGATACGGGGTTCGCCAATATGCATGCGGCGTTCGACAAGCTCGGTGCCGACGAACAGTCGGAATTGATCAAGCTGAAGACCGTCAATGTCATCGAACAGCAGGCGGACTATATCGATGACGCGACGCGCAAGACCCACACTGCCGCGCCGCAGACACATCCGTTTATCCGCACCCATCCGGAGACGGGCAAGAAGGCTATCTATGTGCATCCTGGTAAGCTCGCTCATTTCGAAGGCTGGGAAGCCGAGGCCAGTAAGGATATGCTCAAGCAACTGTTGGAGCGGGTGCTGACTGACGATATCACCTATCGTCACAAATGGCGGCCGGGCGATATGGTTATCTGGGACAACCGTTCGCTGATGCATGTTGCGCACAGTGATTACGACCCGTCCGAAGGCCGCACTCTGCATCGCATTATTCTGGAAGGCGAAGTGCCGGCGTAAGGTTCAGCCGAGCCTGTTAATGCCGTCGAACGCCGCGGTCTTATAACACTCGGCGAACGTCGGATAATTGAAAACCGTATCGACCAGGTAATCGAGGGTGCCGCCCAGCGACATCACCGCCTGGCCGATATGGATCAACTCGCACGCACCGTCGCCGATGATGTGCACACCCAGCAGCTTGCGCGTATCTGGATCAAAGATCAGTTTCAAAAGCCCGGCCTGATCGCCGACGATCTGGCCACGCGCGATTTCGCGGTAATTGGCGTGACCGACTTCGTAGGGCGTGCCAGCTTCGGTTAGTTCCTGTTCGTTCTGGCCAACGACGGAGATTTCCGGGATCGTGTAGATGCCGTAGGGAAGCAACTCGGGAAAGCTGTGCGCTTCAACGCCGAAGGCATGGCAGACGGCAAGCCGCCCTTGCTCCATGGAGGTCGAGGCCAAGCTCGGAAAGCCGATGACGTCGCCGACGGCGTAGATGTGCTCGACCGCGGTCTGGTAGTTGGCATCTACCGTGATGCGGCCCCTGTCGTCGGCGTTGAGGCCCGCGGCCGGTAGGTCCAGGTTTTCCGTGGCGCCGGTGCGGCCGATGGAATAGAGCGCAGTGTCGGTGATGATGTGTTTGCCGCTCTCCAGATAAATATGAACCTTGCGGCCATTTTCTCCGTCGGCCACTTCGATGCCGCTAACCTCCTCGCCGAGACGCATGGTGACGCGTTCTTGTCGCATTAGGTGCACGAGCGTGTCGATGATCTCTTCGTCAACAAAAGGCAACAGGCGATGGCGCTTGTCGACGACCGTGACGCGAACGCCGAGCGTTGCGAAGATCGTTGCATATTCGATACCGATGACGCCGGCACCGACGACGGTCAGGCTCTTCGGTAGAGTTTGCAGATCCAGAATATCGTCGCTGGTGAATATATGCGTGCCGTCGAAAGCGATGTTGGGGTCGCGTGTGGTCGTCGTGCCGACGGCAATGGCAATGTTGGCGGCGGTCACTTCCGATGGTGGCGTGCCGTTGCAGAACGCGAGACGGATGCGGTGCGGATCGACGAACGACGCCTCGGCGTCGATGATCTCGATATCGTTCCGCAGCAGTTGATGCCGGGCGACGTTGATGCCCAACTGGCGGACATGGTTGGCACGGGTCAGTAGATCCGACATGGTGATGTCCTGCTTCACCTTATAGGACGAGCCGTAAATGCTGCGTTCGTGATAACCGGACAGGTGCATCGTCGCCGCGCGCAGTGTCTTGGACGGGATGGTGCCGGTATTCAGACAAACGCCGCCGACGACGGTCTGCATTTCGGCGATGGCGACCCGTTTGCCGAGTTTCGCCGCCTGCACGGCGGCACGCTGGCCGGCTGGCCCCGAGCCGATAACGAAAAGGTCATAGTCATAAGTTGTCATGTCGCCCCATGCCGCTCAGCGGCCAAGTTTCCCTGTTCTTTCAAACTATTGGATATCTGAACGCCGTTGAATAGGATTTTGTGCGATGCGGTATGAATTTTAGGTTTAGCGTCCGCAACGATCACGGCGAAAACAGGCCGCCACGGACCCGATTGCGGACCTGCATGTGCGGCGCGATTTCGCCTTTCGGCGCGAAGTCCCAGAACCATTCAGTGCCGTCGATATCCGGTGCAACGCCGAACAGCGGGTCCTCGGTTCCTGTGACGGCGCCTCCATCTATGAATTGGCGTTCGATCTCGGTGACGAGGCAGACCGCGCCGGAGCACGATCCTAAAAATCCTATGTGCCTGTCGATAATGCCGCGTGCAAACAGGTCTTTATCTGCATCCGCGTCGCTCAGATGATTCATGGGGATCAACGGAAGTTGTGACAGCACATTGGCGGAGATAACCAGGTCAGCCTCCTGAATGTTGGTTGCTGAGATGTCGTTAAGATCGGCGCTGCGGCACATGACGTTTCCGAGATGCTTGGCACGGCGCCGCGTCCGATTAAGGAAGCAGACATCGATCAATTCGACTTGGTCGAACGTCGACGATAATTCTTCGATGGGAATGTCGGACAGGATGCCGGCGCCGAGTATGACGGCCTTACGGCGTCTTTGCGTTTTTGCAGCCACGTCGCGGATGACGGTCTTGGTGTTTTCCAGATGCGTCGCCCAGGCAGTGCGGCAGCGTCTGCGCCGCGCGTCAGTCGCAATCAGTTCTTTCAGGTACCCTTTGGACCGATAACGCGGGTCGCAAGGGGTCATCAGGTAGGTGATCGCTTCCAAGAGCATTCGGGGTCCCGCCATATCGAAGGGACGACTATATACTCTCATTGCCGGTTGGACATGTCAGTGCCGGCCTCTTGACGAGGCCGGCACTGATCACCGTGATGTGGAACCCGTTCGACTAAGCCAGGTCGAAACGGTCGGCATCCATAACTTTCGTCCAGGCTGCAACGAAGTCCCGGACAAACGTCTCTTGGTTGTCGTCTTGCGCATAGACCTCTGCGTAGGACCGCAGGATCGAATTGGATCCGAACACCAGATCCATGCGTGTCGCTGTCCACTTCACGTTTCCGCTTTTACGGTCGCGGATTTCATAGACCCCGTCGCCGACGGGGTGCCACGTGTAGGCCATGTCGGTAAGATTGACGAAGAAGTCGTTCGTCAGCGCACCTTCCTTATCGGTCAGCACACCGTGCTTAGTGCCACCGTAGTTGGTGCCGAGCACGCGCATGCCGCCAACGAGCACCGTCATTTCCGGCGCAGTCAGCCCCATCAATTGTGTGCGGTCGAGCATCAACTCTTCCGGGCTGACGACGTAGTCCTTCTTAAGCCAGTTGCGGTACCCGTCGTGAATGGGTTCCAGAGCTTCGAAGGACTCGACATCCATCATCTCTTCGGAAGCGTCTCCGCGTCCCGGCGAGAAGGGAACATCGATGTCGTAACCGGCGGCTTTCGCGGCTTGTTCGACGCCGACGTTTCCGGCGAGCACGATGACATCGGCAATGCTGGCGCCGGCCTCATTGGCGATGGGCTCCAGAACGCCGAGGACCTTGGCCAGGCGCTCCGGCTCGTTGCCTTCCCAGTCCTTTTGCGGGGCCAAGCGAATACGGGCACCATTGGCGCCGCCTCGCATGTCGGAGCCGCGATAGGTCCGCGCACTATCCCAGGCGGTCGCGACCATTTCGGAGATGCTGAGGCCGCTTGCCGCGATCTTCGCTTTGACCGCGCCGATGTCGTAGTTGGTGTTCCCGGCCGGTGTCGGGTCCTGCCAATCCAGATCTTCCGCCGGCACGTCCGGACCGAAATAACGGTCCTTCGGCCCCATGTCGCGGTGGGTCAACTTGAACCAAGCGCGGGCGAAGGTTTCCTTGAAGTAGTCGGGGTCTGCCATGAATTTCTGACAGATCTCGTTGTAGACAGGGTCTACCTTCATCGCCATGTCGGCATCGGTCATCATCGGGTTGTGACGGATCGACGGGTCTGTGGCATCGACCGGCTTGTCTTCTTCCTTGATGTTGATCGGCTCCCACTGATTTGCGCCGGCCGGGCTTTTTCGGACTTCCCATTCGTAGCCGAATAGAAGATCGAAGTAGCCCATGTCGAAGACCGTGGGGTTGGTGGTCCAAGCACCTTCTAGACCGGATGTAATGGCGTTGGCCGCCTTGCCGTCCATAGTCGGGTTGGCCCAGCCGAAACCTTGCTGGTCGACGTCGGCCCCTTCCGGATCGGCACCGAGTTTTTCGGCATCGCCGTTGCCGTGGGTTTTCCCGACTGTGTGGCCGCCGGCGGTCAGCGCGACGGTTTCTTCGTCGTTCATTGCCATGCGCTTGAAGGTCTCGCGGACCTCCTTAGCCGTCTTGATGGGGTCCGGCTTGCCGTTGACGCCTTCAGGGTTGACGTAGATCAGACCCATCTGCACGGCCGCGAGCGGATTTTCGAGCGATTCCGCATCGTCGTCGCTGTCGTAGCGGCTACGGTCCAGCCATTCTTTTTCGGAGCCCCAATAGACATCCTTTTCAGGGTGCCAGATGTCTTCGCGGCCAAAGCCGAAACCGAAGGTTTTCAAACCCATGGATTCGTAAGCGATGGTCCCGGCAAGGATGATCAGGTCGGCCCAGCTCACTTTGTTGCCGTATTTCTTTTTGATCGGCCACAGCAGGCGCCGCGCCTTGTCCAGGCTGACGTTATCCGGCCACGAGTTCAGCGGAGCAAAGCGCTGGTTGCCGGTGCCGCCGCCGCCGCGACCGTCGGCAAGACGGTACGATCCGGCCGAGTGCCAAGACATACGGATCATCAGGCCGCCGTAGTGACCCCAGTCGGCCGGCCACCAATCCTGGCTGTCGTTCATCAAGGCGTGCATATCTTTCTTTAACGCTTCAATGTCCAACTTCTTCAACTCCTCGCGGTAGTTGAAGTCCTTGCCCATCGGGTTGGTCTTGCTGTCGTGCTGATGCAGGATGTCGAAGTTGAGTGCGTTCGGCCACCAGTCCATCACGGACGAACTCATCGCCGTCACACTGCCGTGCATCACCGGGCACTTGCCCGCGGATTTCGTGTCGTTTCCGTCCATCTTAATCTCCTGTTTTCATTCGTTACGCTCTGCGGCGGAAGATTGCGTCTCATTGGGGCGATGTGTCGTTCAGAGGAAGGGTCTTTCGCCACGCTGAAGCCATCCGCGTTCAACAAGACAGTAGCGTAGTTTATTGATAAGTAGAAACTTGTAATTCCTATGTTAATAATAGGAATTAATTATGACATAGGGCGCGCCTTAGGCTTCGCTTTCGTGGCGTCGCGAGCGGTACGGAGTTTATTCGCTCTGTTGCAGGGCGCACGATAGAAATGCCAGGGATTCCTCGGCAAACCGCCACATATTCTCTTCGCGGTCGGAAAGGCCAGTTTCCAAGGTCATTGCGTGTTCGCTGGGGCCGGTAAGGGCAAAACACGAATGTCCGGCTGCATCTCCATAGCGGTTGCCTGTCGGTCCGCTGGCACCCGTTTCGCAGAACCCCCAGGTTGCACCAAGCTTTTCGCGGATCGCGCGGGCGACGATCAGGGCATATTCCTCCGTCGCCGCACGCATGGTGATGACCTCCTCGGGAAGGTCCAGAAGACCACGCCGCGCTTCGCGTGTGTAGATAACGCCGCCGCCCACGTAATAGGCCGAGGCACCCGGTACGGCCAGTAGTGCAGCGGAAACCAGACCGCCGGCGGACGACTCCGCGATGGCGATGGTATCCTTCCGATCCTTTAGAACTCGGCCAAGCGACATGCCAAGGGTGCTTAGTGTGTCCATCTCGTCTCTTTCGATTATGCCGTGGCGGTCGCGCGCTTGCGTTGCGGACAGGGCTTCTGCGTTTTGTTGATGGGGTCGAATTCCGATCTGGCCATGGCTGAAAGTGTGTTGCCATAGACGTGCAACGATAGCGACGGCACGTCACCATCGTTCCGCACACTATGAATATCATTCGGTAGGAAGCTGACGACCGCACCGTGGGTCACGGCCGTTTCCTTGGCGGCCTCAAGCTCGGCGTAGCCCGGTGTTGTTCCGTCATCCAAGCGCCGCCAGTCGATGTTGACTTCCTCGCCGTCCAGGCCGACCACGACACCCCAGGTCTGATGATCGTGCGGGGCGACCCCGCGTCTCGGTAGCCAACAGATGACTTCGACGAACAGACCGTTGTCAGGTTCTTGATGGAGGACGGTGATGCCGAAACCCTGTTCTTCGTCACATTGGTAAAAGGATGGCTGCACCCAAGAGACATCGTTGGCCATCTTGTGAATATGTGGGGTAACGCCTGCGATAACGGCAGCGGAATCGGCGCCTTTTGCCGTGATGTGCTTGATGTCGGCGATAAATTCCGAGATGACCCTATTACCCATTATTTGGCTCCCACGCTCCTGATTGGCCTTACATCCTAACATTTTACGGTGGCGTGAAACCATCATCCCATTGACGGCTGGGCGGCGGTGCGCCACATCTGGGCCATGGAAGCGCTCCAGGAATCGCAAAAGCCGCTGTTTTCCTATCGGAAACACTGGGCTGCAAAGTTCGGCACGGCGCCGTTTCTGCCCATGTCCCGGGCGGAAATGGACCTGCTCGGCTGGGACTCTTGCGACGTTATCCTAGTGACAGGGGATGCCTACGTAGACCATCCGAGCTTTGGCATGGCCGTGATCGGGCGTCTGCTGGAAGCGCAGGGTTTTCGCGTCGGCATCATTTCGCAGCCGGACTGGCAGTCGGCAGAGCCCTTCAAGGCGCTCGGTAGGCCCAACGTCTTTTTCGGCGTCACCGGCGGCAACATGGACTCCATGGTCAACCGCTATACCTCCGATAAGAAAATTCGTCACAACGACAGCTATACCGCCGGCGGTGAAGGCGGCAAAAGGCCCGATCGTTCGGTCGTCGTCTATGCGCAGCGTTGCCGGGAAGCCTATAAGGATGTGACGATTGTCTTGGGCGGTATCGAAAGCTCGCTCCGCCGCATCGCACACTTCGACTATTGGTCCGACAAGGTCCGCCGCTCCGTGCTGGCCGATGCCAAGGGCGACATATTGCTTTATGGCAATGCAGAGCGCGCCGTCGTCGAGGTCGCGCACCGCTTGGCCCGAAATGAAGATCCTTCGACCATGGATGACATCCGTGGTGTCGCGCTGATGAAACCGGGCGTGCCCGAGGGTTGGGCCGAGGTTCATGCCGATGATCTGGATGATAGCGAAGAGGGTGGGCGCCGCTCAAACGGCAACACCGTCATTCGCTTGCCGTCTTACGAGCAGGTCGTGGAAGACCGAGAAGCCTACGCCCGCGCGTCGCGCGTCCTGCACCGCGAGAGCAATCCCGGGAATGCGCGCCCATTGGTTCAGCGTCATGGCGACCGTGACTTGTGGCTGACCGCGCCGCCGATTCCGCTTTCGACCGAAGAAATGGATGGCGTCTACGAACTGCCGTATGCCCGTGCGCCGCATCCCAGTTACGGTGACGCTAAGATTCCGGCGTGGGAGATGATCCGCTTTTCTGTGACGATCATGCGCGGTTGCTTCGGTGGCTGTTCGTTCTGTTCCATCACCGAGCATGAAGGCCGCATCATCCAGAGCCGCTCCGAAGGTTCCATCCTGCGAGAGATTGAGACCATCCGCGACCGTACGGAAGGCTTCACCGGCCACATCTCGGACATCGGCGGGCCGACCGCGAACATGTACCGCATGGCGTGTAAGGACAAAGAGACCGAAGCTGTCTGCCGCAAACCGTCATGCGTATTCCCCGATGTCTGCAAGAACTTGAACACAAGCCACGAAAGCCTGATCCAGCTTTACCGCAAAGCGCGCGAACTGCCGGGTATCAAGAAGGTCTTCGTGGCGTCTGGGGTGCGCTACGACCTGGCTGTCAAAAGCCCGACCTACGTGAAGGAATTGGTGACGCATCACGTCGGTGGGTATCTCAAGATCGCGCCGGAGCACACTGAAGACGGCCCGCTTCGGCATATGATGAAGCCCGGCATCGGCGCCTACGATAAGTTCAAGCAGATGTTCGATCAGGCGGCGAAGCAGGCGGGCAAGAAGTATTACCTGATTCCTTATTTCATCGCCGCCCATCCGGGCACGACGGACGAGGACATGATGAACCTCGCCTTGTGGCTCAAGAAGAACGGCTTCCGTGCTGATCAAGTGCAGAATTTCCTACCGTCACCGATGGCGATTTCGACGGCGATGTACCGCTCCGGCTACAACCCGTTGCGGCCCGTGCGGCGTGGGGCCTCAGAGGAGGTCGGGACTGTCAAAAATCTCAAACAGCGTCGCCTGCACAAAGCCTTCCTGCGCTATCACGACGCCGAGAACTGGCCGCTCCTGCGGGATGCTCTGAAAAACATGGGGCGCGCCGATCTGATCGGGCCGGGCAAGCATCATCTGGTGCCGAACTGGCAGCCGAAGGGGACGGGCGGCAAGGGTGGCGAAGGTGCGCGCACCGGTCGCAAAAAAGGCCAGCAAAACTTCCTGACCAAGGGAATTCAGGAACGTGGTTCCCCAGGCAGCCGCCGGCGTGCCAAACGCTAGACTCTGACACTCTCCACGTAATCCCAGTTCACCTCGATCCCGAATCCGGGGGCATCGTTCAGGTGCACCATGCCGTCCTTATAGGTCGCACTCTTGGAATACATGTTGGCTTGGATCGGGTGGCGTAGGTCGATGCCATGACTCTCGGCGCCGAAGGCGGCATCGCCGAACGCAGATACCAGATGGCCGTGGATATGCTTGGCCGTATGAGGTGCTATCAGCACGCCGTTCTGTTCGGCGTAATGCGCGATGCGCAAAGCTTCGGTGAAGCCGGAATGGCGCGTCGCGTCGAATTGCACGAACTTGATGGCGCCGGAATCGATGAAGTCACGCGTCGTGTAGCGTGTCCATTCCCGTTCACCATGCGCCAGCGCAACCGGGGATTCCGAGGCGAGGCGGGCATAGTCTGCCGGTTGGTAATGCCAATGCAGCGGCTCTTCCAGCCAATAAATGTCGTATTCGGCAATGGCGCGGGCGTACTCGGCGGCGTATTCGTGCGGCAATGCGCCGGAGAGGTCGAGCATCAACAGCACATCCGGGCCGATGGCTTCGCGCACCGCTTCGATGCGGGCTAATTCGTCTTTCATGTCGAACGGGCCAGCCTTCATCTTGACGGCCTTGTAGCCCTTTTCGGCATAGCTGCCGATATCCTCAGCGAGAACTTCCGGTGTTTGCCCTTCATAGAAGTGCCCGCCGGTGCCGTAGGTGAATATGCTTTTCTCGGAGCCTCCGAGCAGTTTGTAGACCGGCATGTTCGCCGCCTTGCCCTTGATGTCCCAAAGCGCGATATCAATGCCGGCGATAGCTGCCGTCGCATCGGCACGCTGCGAGCGCGCCAGCGGTTTCGGCAGGCCGTCCCAATCACCGAGTCCGCCGGGGCGCGGGTTCAGACATGAGAACATGCGCTTCCAAATTGTCGTGGTGGCGAGTGCATCCATGCCCTGAATGCATTCTGCGAAGATGGCGGCAATTTCGCAGGTCGCTTTTTGCGAGCCGCCCTGTACTTCGCCGAACCCGGTAATGCCCTCGTCGGTTCGGACCTCGAACAGTGTTACGGTCGTGACCTTGCGGTGCTCGTGCGAGTTCCAGGCAGGCTGCTCAAGGTTCGTTTGCAGGGGATGCGTAATAACCTCTGTGATCTTCATGTTTCCGTCCCTGTTAATATGTTGTCACGCTTTAGGCGTTTGGCCGGCTGGAGTGCCGGCGGATGCGGACGGAATTCTGATCCGATTCAGGAGGCTCGTCACCAGCAATCGAAAGCAATTTCGTATCGCGGAACCGGAGGGCCGTTTACTTACAGTCGTTGTGCCGGCGCCACATCGCGGCATCATGCCCAGTGGGCACATTGGCACAGGGATCCGCCGCGCCATAGCCGCGAAGCTTGTTGTACTTCGCGATCTGTTCTTCCGTTAGAAGCTCTGGCGTTTTGAGGTGGGTTGCCAAGTGGGTATAGCGAAGTTCACGCCGTGTCTCGGAGATGGCCGCCAACGAAGACCGGAGTGTCTCGTCGTTGATCGCCCGGCTCTGAAAATAGGCTTCGAGTTCGCGTTCCTGCGCGATTAGGCGTTCGCCCTGCACGATGGCCTTTGCTTTCATGTCCGCATAGATCGCCTCAATGGCTGCGACCTGCTCGGTGCTCAACGGAATTTCGTCCTTTAACTCCAGCAGGTGCGCCGGGCCGGGGACGCCGTTCAACTCGGCGGCTTTCGCGAGGCCCCAACCGGCACCACTCCGTAGCTCGGAAATATCGTCGGGTGACAGGCTTTTGATGGCCCGCTGTTCCTGTCCGGCATAATGTGAACCCGGCAGGGGCGAGGCTATCGCCTGAACGGCGATGCCAAGCGTCAGTACGGAAACGATCGACAGGACCTTTTTCATTTTCTGCTCCATGGGTTTTGCAGAGGAAAGGGACTCAATCTTCTTTGTAAGCGGTATGGCAACCTTTGCATGTCTTGATCATGGCGCGAAAGGCGTCGGCGGCGACTTCGCGGCCGTCGGGTGCACTTTCGGCAAGCTTGATGGACGTCCGCTCGAGCGCACCTGCGTAGCCGGAGAATCTTTCCCATTCGTTCCAGATATCCGCACTCGCTTCGCTGGGGTCGTCCAAGGAGCCTTCCGGAAACAGAACCGTGAGACGCTTGCCGGCCACATCTTGAATCCGTTCGGCCAGGGTGATGACACGGGCATCGTCATAATCATCGTCACCCCTGAAGATACGGCCCAGGGCCTTGGCCGACTTTCCGGCGTTTTCCATTGCAGCCATTCATTCTTTGACGATCCCGGACGCGCCTTCGTGCGCGTTCAGCGGGGTGACAATTAAGCCGGTTATGAAGACCAGAAGTGCAATGGATCGTCTGTAAAACGGCATGAGGGATTATTCACCTGTCTGCGTATTGTTGGTTGAGGGTGTCGTGGCGCGCCTGGATATCGGCGGGCCAGGTGCTCTTGATGTAAGAAAGTGCGGCAATGATTTCCTCGTCGCTCAGAATATGGTCATAGGCGGGCATGGATGTGCGATAGGTCGGGTCGTTTGCAATGACGGCCGGGCCATACTTGGTGAGTGCAAACAGAACGGCGTCGGGATGATGCCACGTGTGTCCACTGGGATCGTGTGGCGGTGCCGGTAAAAGACCGTCCGGTCCTCGTTGCTGCCAGTTGGCCTGACCTTCCAGATTGGTGCCATGGCAGGACGCGCATTCGGCTATGTAAACCTGCTTCCCCAGCGCCAACGTTTCCGGGTGGTTCGGGCGAAGGCTCACATCGCCGGTCGGATCCAGGACGCGGACACCGATCCATACCGTAACCCCGCCGATAACGAGAGCGGCGGCCCCGAGAGTGCGAAGAATCGGATTTTTTAACGCCTGCATAACCTGCCTTTTGCCTTAGTCATTTGGGCACGACCCATGGATGTGTAAACGGTCCCAATACGTAAAGGTTCCCGTTAGTGGAGGGTCAAGCGCACACTGGGGGCGGCGAATTCTTAGTTGCCGCCACGGAGGAGTCTGTATCCGATCCCTTTGACGGTTTGCAGTACCTCTGGCTGGTTGGGGGCGTGCTTTAGTTTTTTACGGAGCCTGCTGACGTATGTATCGAGGCCGCGTTCAGTGGGGCCAGACTCCGTGCTGGAAACAGCATCCAAGAGGGTTTCACGCCGGACGGCGGCGCCAGGGTTCTTGGCAAGCGCCGCCATCAACTGCAACTCCGCGCGGGTCAACCGAACAGTCTGACCGTCGGGATCGATCAGCTCTCCCTTGTCTATATCCAATGCCCAGCCGGAGAAAAGTACATGGCCTGCCGCCTCGCCATCCTGGGCATCGGCGCTTGCATGCACGGGCATCGACGACGACTGCCCTAGGATATTCCGTAGCCGCAGCAGAAGTTCCTGCGGATCGACGCCCTTCGTGATGAAGTCATTTGCGCCGAGTTCCAGAGCCGCAGTGCGTTGTGCGTTTTCGGCTCGGGCCGATAATAAAACCACAGGGACAGCCGACGTAGTGCGAATCTTACGCAGGACGACGAGTCCGTCTTCGTCCGGCAATGCCAAGTCCAACAGAACCAGATCGGGACGCTCCAGTTCAAAGGAAGCCATGGCTTCCGCCGCCGTCGTCACGCCGCGAACCCTGTATCCGGCTTTGTCCAGATAAGCCGAGAGGAGTGTCAGCGTAATCGTTTCATCTTCGACGAGTAGAATTCTGCGTGCCAATTCGCTTTCCTTGATGACGGGGCCGATCCCATGAGCCCTACAGACCTGAACCTTCTTGTAAGGTAGTGTTAGGTTGCCGTCAGGTCACCGCAAAAGTCAGGTCAGTGGTTGGCGGCATGATGTCTCTCGATCAATCGGGAGTATCATCATGAAATCGTTTCGGTCCGGACTAATCGCTATTGCAGCAGTCATCGCCTTCGTAGTGGCTCTGCTCGGGGCTGACGAGGCCGCCGCTCAGGTGCGTCTGAACCCGAAGCCTTCGGTAACGATCGATGCTTCCTGCAAAGATAAACGGGCACACTTCCGCATTCGGAATGGCGAGACGGCCTGGCGGGAGATGGGTGAAATCATCGTCATCGATGAGCAGTCGCGAACGGTGGTGTCGCGCCGCAAGATGCGTTTTGCACAGAACCAGACCGCTTCATACCGCGTGCCGTTGGTTCGCCAAGGTGTTACGGCTGGGCCGTTGCGTCTCGTTCTCGTGACCGAGGCGTCGGCGACCACACCGATCGCTCATGCCCGCCTCGATTGCCGTTAAGGCCGACCGCCTACCGGAACGGCAACACATTTAATTCATCCAAGTATAACGAACAGGCCGTTCTTCCGTCATTTCCTTGAGCGATACTCGACCCTCTTACGAATCGTTTGTAGGGTTGGAGGAAGATGATGAAACGTGCCGCACTGTTCTTTGCCTCGGTGCTCATGGCCGCGTCGCCGGGGCAGCCCGTGTCCGCCGATGTCGTTGAGGTGGGGCCGCGTCCTTATTTCCTGATCGACCGAATGGCAGACGGCCCTCTCAAATCCAAGCTTCTGTCCTGCGCGGACCGCGACTTCGAACGGAAGAGATTTTCCATCGGTCACCGTGGCGCGCCGCTGATGTTTCCGGAACACACGGTCGAATCTAACGTCGCCGCCGCGCGCATGGGCGCCGGTATTCTCGAGTGCGACGTGACCTTTACCAAGGACAAGGAACTGGTGTGCCGCCACGCGCAAAAAGATCTGCATACGACGACGGATATCCTGGCCTCCCCCTTGGCGGCGAAGTGTTCCAAGGACTTTACGGCGGCGACTGCTGATACGCCGGCGAGCGCCGAATGCCGGACCAGTGACATCACTCTGGCTGAGTTCCGGACATTAAAGGGTAAAATGGACGCGGCCGACAAAACGGCGGTGACGGCCGAAGCCTACATGGACGGCACGGCCAAATGGCGGACCGATCTTTATGCTATTTCCAGCGGGACTTTGATGACACATGCGGAATCCATCGAACTGTTCCGCAGGCTGGGTGCGAAGTTCACGCCGGAACTGAAGAGCCCCAGCGTCGAGATGCCCTTCGACGGTTTCACCCAGGAAATGTATGCGCAAAAAATGATCGACGAGTACAAGGCGGCGGGTGTGCCGCCCGAGGACGTATTTCCACAGTCGTTCAATTTAGATGACGTCCTGTACTGGATCGAGAACGAACCCGCGTTCGGTAAGCAGGCGGTCTATCTCGACGGCCGCTATGACGACCAGGGCTTTGATTTCATGGACCCCGTAACCTTCAAACCGGGGATGGCTGAACTGAAGGACAAAGGCGTCAATTACATCGCGCCGCCGATGTGGATGCTGGTAACGGTCAAGGACGGCAACGTGATCCCGTCGCCCTATGCCGTTGAAGCCAAGAAGGTCGGTCTGAAGCTGATCACCTGGACGCTGGAACGCTCCGGCCCGCTGGCAACCGGCGGCGGCTGGTACTATCAGTCTATCAAGGATGTGACCAAATCCGACGGCATGACGTTTGAACTCTTGGACGTTCTTGCCACCAAGGTCGGCGTTGTCGGCGTGTTCTCCGACTGGCCGGCGACAGTCACCTACTACGCCAACTGCATGGGGCTGGAATGAGATATAGCCCCCTTATTGTTTCGTCATCCCGGGCTTGACCCGGGGGCCATATTTAACTGACACAACTTCGCCAAGTGGAACCATGGATCCTGAATCAAATTCAGGATGACGGTGTGAAATGATCACCGCGTCAGCGGTTTGTTCTGTATCCGGTGCGGTTCTAGAGTCGCCGCCTCATTGTCACATGTCTAAGATACGGGTTTGGCGTGGAAATGATCACGCCTTGCGGATACGCTACGGCCACGAATACCTGCACCCAAGCACGCTATATCAACTTTATCGGTGTCCGTTTGCGACAACAGCTGAAAAATCTCTTTTTGCCGACCGGCCGGCGTGACAGGAAAATTCTGTTCGGCCCTGCCGCAGGGGCGGTGATGTCGCTCGATCTTCATGACGAATTTCGCATCTGGCTCGGCGTCTACGAAGCGGAATTGAATGCTTATTTTCGCCGACTGATTTACCCGGGCGCTTTGTGCTTCGATGTCGGCGCCGCCGAGGGATACAACGCGGTGATGATGGCGAAGCTCTCCGGCCGCGAGGTGATCTCCTTCGAGCCGGGCGCCGCATGGCTGGAGAAGGTGCGGTCGGAATTGTCGAAGAACGACCTCGCCGGACAAGTTATCGAGGCTTTTGTCGGTGAAGAAGTTGGCGACGGCAAAACGACAATCGACGCTGCGGCTGAAACCTACGGCATGCCGGACTTCATCAAGATGGATATCGAAGGCGCCGAAACGTCCGCGCTGCGCGGTGCGCATGTCGCCCTATCGACGCGTAAACCCAATTTGATTATCGAGGTGCATGGCGTGGACGCGGAGGATGAGTGTATCGACATTCTCCAGAAGCATGGCTATCGGCCGGAGCGCATCACACCCCGCAAACTGTTTCCCGAGTACCGCCCTATTGATCACAACCAATGGCTGGTTTGCGCAGGCGAGCCGACTGATTGGTTTTCGTCGCGCGAATGAGCTTTGCCGCGTGAACGGCTATTCACTTTTACGGAGTCCGCTTTTTCGCTATTATTTGAATGCCTTATGGTGCGGTTCACAGTGATGA
Source organism: Rhodospirillales bacterium (assembly GCA_965216765.1). Lineage (GTDB taxonomy): Bacteria > Pseudomonadota > Alphaproteobacteria > Rhodospirillales > Casp-alpha2 > UBA4479. The sequence goes on along the minus strand of OZ244199.1, from coordinate 2,005,718 downwards.
AGGACAATTTCGTTGGAATGGAGCAACATTTTACGTGAGTTTATCACGTTACTGGTCGTTATCGACCCTGTCGGCTCCATTCCCGTGTTCCTGTATGCTGTTGCCACTGTTCCCAAAAGACTGCATCGCCGTTTTGCCGTCAGAGCCGTTTTCATCGCCGGGGTGGTGCTGCTCGCGTTTCTTGCCGGCGGGCAAGTTTTGCTGGAGACGCTCGGTCTTCGCCTGGGTTCGTTCCAGATCGCCGGGGGGATAATTCTGTTTCTGTTCGCGCTGACGATGATCTTTGGGGATTCGAAAGCAGCAAGCGAGATCGAGGAAGCAGGGCGTGATCATTTGGCAGGTGCCGTGTTTCCTCTGGCTATTCCTTCTATCGCTTCGCCCGGGGCGATGCTGGCGATTGTCGTGCTCACGGACAACCACCTTCAGCCACTTGCCGAACAGGCCGTGACGGCGGGTATCTTGATTATCGTTCTCTTGCTGACGTTGGTATTGCTTCTGGCGGCGACTTACGTGCATCGCCTGATCGGAAATACCGGTGCCAGCATCGTCAGCCGCGTCATGGGGATTATTTTGGCGACCATCGCCATCGATGCGATTCTGGGCGGCTTCGAAGCCCTCGGCATCCTCGACATCCAATCCCAGCGGGTGATTGCGCCGCTGAACTGACGCTCTTCGGTTTACCGCGTCAGCGGCTTGTACTTGATGCGGTGCGGCTCCAGGGCGTCGTCGCCGAGGCGGCGTTTCTTGTCGGCCTCGTAGTCCTCGTAATTGCCTTCGAACCACTCGACGTGGCTATCACCTTCGAACGCCAGGATGTGCGTTGCCAAACGGTCGAGGAACCAGCGATCGTGCGACGTGATCAGCACGCAGCCGGCGAATTCGGCAATGGATTCTTCGAGGGCGCGCAGGGTATCGACGTCCAGATCGTTGGTCGGCTCATCGAGCAGCAAAACGTTGGCGCCGGATTTCAACATATTGGCGAGATGCACGCGATTGCGCTCACCCCCCGATAACTGACCGACTTTCTTTTGCTGGTCGCCGCCTTTGAAGTTGAACTGCGCGACGTAGGCGCGGGACTGCATCTTGCGCTTGCCGAGATCGATCTCGTCTAAGCCGCCGGAGATTTCCTCCCACACGGTCTTGCCGTCCTCCAGCGCGTCCCGCGACTGATCGACGTAGCCGAGCTTGACGGTGTCGCCGACCCGTACCGAGCCGCTGTCCGGTTCGTCCTGGCCGGTGATCATGCGGAACAGCGTCGTTTTACCGGCGCCGTTCGGACCGATAATGCCGACGATGGCACCCGGCGGAATCTTGAAGCTGAGTCCCTCGACCAGCAACCGGTCGCCGAAGCCCTTGGAGATGCCCTCGGCTTCGATCACCAAATCGCCCAGACGCGGGGCGGCCGGGATGACGATCTGTGCGGAGCCGGGCGCAATGTCTTGCGATTTGGCCAGCAGATCCTCGTACGCTGTGATACGGGCCTTGGATTTCGCTTGGCGGGCGCGCGGCGATTGCCTGATCCACTCCAACTCTTCCTTGAGAGTCCGTTGGCGGGCCGATTCCTCACGCTCTTCCTGGGCCAGACGTTTTTGCTTCTGTTCCAGCCAAGACGAGTAGTTACCCTCATACGGGATGCCGTGGCCGCGATCCAATTCGAGAATCCAGCCCGTTACGTTGTCCAGGAAGTAACGGTCGTGGGTTACCATCACGACGGTGCCTTCGTAGTCCTTGAGATAGCGTTGCAGCCACGCCACGGATTCGGCGTCCAGGTGGTTGGTCGGTTCATCCAACAGCAGCATTTCAGGCTTTTGCAGCAAAAGGCGGCATAGGGCGACGCGGCGGCGCTCACCACCCGAAAGCTTGTCGACCGGACTATCGGCGGGCGGACAGCGCAGTGCATCCATGGCAATTTCGATGGTGCGCTCCAGGTCCCAGCCGTCGACGGCGTCTATCTGTTCCTGCAGTTCCGCCTGTTCGGCGATAACGGCGTTCATCTCATCGTCGTCCATGGGTTCGGCGAACTTGGCGGAGACCTCGTTGAAGCGGTCAATCAGGTCTTTCACACCGCCGAGACCGTCGGTGACGTTCTCGCCCACCGTTTTGGTCGGGTCGAGGTGCGGTTCCTGCTCCAGATAGCCGACGCGCACGCCCTTGGCGGCCCAGGCTTCGCCAGATATGTCGGTGTCGAGACCGGCCATCACCTTGAGGAGCGTCGATTTACCGGCGCCGTTGACGCCCAGCACACCGATCTTGGCGTCCGGCAGGAACGACAGCGTGATGTTCTTGAGGATTTCGCGGCCGCCCGGGAAGGTCTTCGAGACTCCCTGCATGACGTAGGAATACTGATAGCTGGCCATGGTGCACCCATCCTTGTTGCCGGTCTTGATTGCGGGCCTTGTGATATCGCAGCAGGCGCGGGCTGGCAATGCCTGGACTAGCGCACGAGCCTCGGTGCGAGGACGGTATAGACGACGGCAAGTGCCGCGGTACCGGCGGTGACGGTGTCCGCGACGATGCCCAGCGTCCAGGCGTTGGCCAACTCCCAGGCGCTCCACAGCAACGGCCACACCAAAAGCCAGCACGGAGAAGATTGTGTGAGCCGAAATACCCCGAGCGTCACCAGCACCACGGACAGCGGGGCCAGGCCGAACGGCTGCGCGGCGGTCAGCGGCAGCCCCGTGGCCAACGTGGCGATGGGATGCAGGAATGTTGCCAGCAAAAGAAGAAAGACCGCCTCGATACTCCGTCGGTTCATACCGAGTAAGATGTCGGCCTTGCCGAGGACCGTTCCCCAAAGCGCAATCAGTGCGCTTTGTGCCAGAAACAAGATGCCGAAAGCCTGCGCCGCCCAGTTCAGGGTGGCAAAACGCGTCATCAGAAACTCAGACCCGGTATAGGCCCAAAACCCGGCCAAGATCAGATAGACGATCCGCTCGTTGAGCCCGCCGCCGCGCCGCGCGCACATCAGGATAAGCCAGCCGAATGCGAGCGCGATCAACTGCGCCGGCCAGATGTCTTCGTTGTACCGCTGGATCAGCGATACATAGACTTCGGCGTCGTAAGCAATCAGGCGCTGCACGGCTCAGAGTGCCTCGACATAAGCCGCCATGCGTTTCCGCATTGCCGGGTCGGGTAAGGGGCCATGCATCGCCGCCTTGTTCTCGCGCATGTGTTGGACCTGCGACGTCGCGGGGATCGTGCAGGTAATCGCCGGGTGCGAGATGATGAACTTCAACAGAAATTCCGGCCAGTTTGCGGCTCCGGCATCGGCTGCCCACTCTGGCAACGGATAGCGCTGAACGGCGTCGATCAGATTGCTGCGCCGATAAGGTCTGTTGGCGATCACGGCGATTCCGAGGTCGGCGGCCAACGGCAGAAGCCGGGACTCGGCATCGCGATCAACGGCGTTGTAAGTCAACTGCACGAAATCGATATCCGCACGCTGCATCACCTTGGCCATATCCTCGTGGCGCATGCCGTGTGACGTCGTGATACCGATATACCGGATACGCCCCGCTTGCTTCTGTTCTCGCAGCATCGCCAAGTGATCGTCCACGTTCAGCAGGTTGTGGACCTGGAAAAGATCGAACTTCGGCACGCCCCACAACTCGAATGAGGTGTCGACCTGGCGTTCGCCGTGCCAACTAACCGGTGTCCAGACTTTTGTCGCCGAGAACAGGCCGTCCATATTGCCTATCTTTTCCAGGCTGGAACCGATGACGTCTTCCGCCGAGCCGTACATAGGCGACGAGTCGATCATGCCGCCGCCTAGTTCCAGAAACGTCCGTGTGACCTCGGCACAGTTGTCGCGCAGCTTGGCGTCATTGCCGACATTAAAGGTGACCCAGGTTCCCATGCCGACGGCGGGGATACGTTCGCCCGTTTTCGGGATCGTGCCGAAGACCGGCGATTGCGCGAACGCCCGTCTAAACGGCGTGGCAGCGAGCGCCGAGACGGCGGCGGCCGTTCTCAGGAAATTTCTGCGGTGTAGGGCGGTTCCGGTCATGCGTTTTGCTTCCTCTTCCGTCCGCAAAACAAATAGGGATTCAATACCGGATTGTTAAGGGCGCTCAGGCGACGGCGCCACTGGCGTAAAGAGCCTCGATCTCGTCCAAGCTCAAACCGGCGTTCTCTAGAATCTCACGGGTACTAAGGCCAGCGGGTTCCGGCATTGGTAGCTCGCGGGACGCGCTTTCGGCATCCCGGAACGCAAGGCCTGGCACTTGGAACGGGCCGTCGCCGGTCGGCACGGGCACGGTATCGAGACAGCCGAGCGCCGCGACCTGCGGATGCGCCAGGACCTCGGCCAAGCTCCTTACTTTGCCGGCGGGAACGCTAACGGCGCCGAGGCGTTGTTCCCAGCTGATGGCCGTATCGGCGGCGAGAGCTTCGGCGATGCTTTGTTCCGCCGCGACGAACTGATCTTCCGTGGCGCGGGTGCCGCTCCGCATCAAATCAATAAGCGGCGCCATAGCGGGGCAGCCCAATTCCGCGATCAAGCGTTCGGCCTGCTCAGGCGTGTTGGCGGTAATAACGAGGTCGCCGTCGCCAGTCGGAAAACAACCCGCGAACGGACTTGCCGAGAACGGGCGGTTGCCTTCCAAACCACGTTGTCTGCCGGAGGACTGATAATCGACGGCATAAGCACCCAGCGTCGAAAGCACGGATGCCAGCATGCTGACTTCGATATGTGCACCTTTGCCCGTCGCCTCCCTGCGGAACAGCGCCGCCAGGATCGCCGACGTCGCCTGCATACCGGCGACGTAGTCGGTAATCGGCAGGCCGACACGAAGCGGGCCGCTTTCGAGGGTGCCGGTCATGCTCATCATGCCGCTTATGCCCTGGACGATGTGATCGTAGGCAGGGGCAGGGGCCAGCGGGCCAACCGAGCCGTATCCGGTCAGGCTGCAATAAACGATGTCCGGTTTAACTGCGCGGATATCATCGTAGCCGAGGCCGAGGCGATCCATGACGCCGGGTCGGAAATTCTCCATGACGATATCGCAGCCAGCGGCCAGTTTCTTGAACAGAGCGGCGCCCTCTGGCGCCTTCAGGTCGACTTTTATGCAGCGCTTACCGGCGTTCTGGCTGACGAACGAGGCGCCCAGCCCTGCTTCGCGCATGGCGTCCGAGCCGCCGTGTTTGCGCACGAAATCATTGGCTTCCAACCGCTCGACGCGGATCACTTCGGCGCCCATCAGCGCCAACTGATAGGTGGCAAAAGGCCCGGCGATGACGTGACTGGCGTCGAGAATGCGAATACCGGAGAGATACATCAGGGGGTCAGCTCGGGAAGCCCGTGTCGACTGGGCGCACATCGACCGCGACTTCTACTTTCTGATTGCCGCCGCCCAGCACCATGCCGTTGATCGGGCTGACGTCACCGTAATCTCGGCCCCAGGCAATCGTAATGTGCTCGTCACCCGGCAGCATGTCGTTGGTCGGATCGAGATCGATCCAGCCGTGTCCCGGCACCCAGACCGACAGCCAGGCATGCGACGCATCGGCGCCGATTTTGCGTTCCTGGCCTTCAGGTGGATGGGTGCGCAGGTATCCGCTGACGTAGCGTGACGGCAATCCCATGGCACGCAGGCAGGCCAGACTGAGGTGCGCGAAGTCCTGGCAAACGCCGCGCCTGTCCTGCAAGACCTGATCGACAGGTGTGTAGATGTCGGTGATGCCGCCTTCGTATTTGAAGTCGACGTGCACGCGGTGCATCAGATCAATGGCAGCGTCGAGGATCGGACGGCCCGGCGAAAACGAGGGTTCGGCATAGGCGCCGGCGGTTTGCGATCCGGCGAATGGCGAGTCGAAGACGAACTGCAGGGCATCCAGGGATTCCGGATCGCTCTGGTTGGAGGCCGCACTGCCGACTTGATCCCAAGGAATTGTCGACGCGGCGAACGGGATCGCCGGCGCATAAATCTCGACCCGGAATGTCGAAATGATATTGAGTTTCTCGTGTGGTTCCTCGATCGAAACATAGGTGATCGGATTGCCGAAATAGTCGCGGGCCTCGCGGTTGAGAGTGATCGCCGGTTCGATCATTAAAGCGTGGTGATGGATATGCTGGTGCGGCACGTCGCGGGGGGCCAAATGCACCAAATGCTGGGACATCGCCACGCTCGAGCCGTAGTTGAAAGTCGTGCGGTGGCTGATGTCGTATATCATGGCACGACGCTGCCCGAAGCCTGGCTGCGTGTCGGCATGGCGTGCGAGAAATAGCGCCGCGCAATGGTGTCCGCCAATTCGTAGGCTTGCTCTTCCAGTTTCTCTGCGAACGCGGCGAGTTCCGAACGGCGGCCGCGCTTGTTGCGTTTTGAACAGAGCGCATCCAAATCCGCCAGGCGCAGCTGACTGGCCATCGCCGTGACCAGATACTGTTCGCGCGTCAAGGTCGCGTCTTCCCGGTCGTGCGGCAGAGTCTCGATGTGCCCGGTCAGTTCCTCCACTTGGAAGGCGATGGAACGCGGGTTGCTCTCATCGGTCATTAATAGGTCGACGACAGCGGTTAATTGCACGCCTGAAAGGTAACGCGTGCGATAGGTCATGGTGCTGTCGCCAAGCTCAAGTATCAGGTCCAAACCGCCTTCTTGCGCCGGATCTCCGTCGATCGTCAGTTCATGGATCAGCTTGGCCATATGCGTGGCGCGTTCGATGCGCCGCCCGATGTCGAGGAGCCGCCAGCCGAGGCTGCGGGTCATGTTTTCCTTCTGCATGCCGCTGAAGGCCGCGAGGTTCTCGAGGATATGGTTCAGCAGTGCCAGCGCATCGTCGCTATCCAATCGCGTTGCCGTGGCGTCGTTCAAGGTGGTCCGGTGCAGACCGTTCAGAATGCGCCACGAATCCAGGCTGAGCCTTTCGCGGACCAGCGAAGCGGTGCGCTGAAGGCTCGAAAGAAGATTCAAAAGACCGTTCGGGTTGCCGCGCTCGAACAGCAGTGCCGCCATCTCGCGTTCGATGGCGCGTATGCCGCCGGCGACGGTTTTGCGGGCAGCGCGCTGGTTCATGTAGCCGAAGTCGACCAGGATGTTGGTGAGCCGCGTCAGCGTTTGCGGATCTTCGCCGGCGCCCGCCTCACCGGCGAGACGCAAAATCATGCTGCGCATCAGCCGTACCGAGTTTTCCGTCCGCTCCGCATAGCGACCGAGCCAAAACAAGTTGTCGGCAACACGGCTCGGCAAATTGGAGCCACTGCGCCGTAGAGTCACGGGTTGGTCGGCGCTCGGCAGACGCGAGAACGTGCTGACAGGTTTGTCGGACTGCACCCAGGTATCTTTGCTGGCATCACCCTGTTGCATCGACACCGAACGGCCGTCAGAGCCGTCTGCGGTGCGTGTTAGACCACCCGGCATTACTTTGTAGCTATCACCGTCGGCACACAGATAAACGCGCAGCACCATCGGCCGCGGCACCAACTGCCCATTGTTCCAGACCGGTGCAGTTGCCAAAGTCATCGATTCCTCGCCGAAGTACTCGTAGCCGCGGCGATTGAGTAACGTGCTCAGCGCATCGCGGCTCGGCACAACGTCGTTCTCGCCACCTTCTGACTGTGAACTGATAATACGCGATGAGGCGAAGGTCGGCTTCAGAATTAGATCGTCGATATTCTCCAGCACGTACTGGCGCTCTTTGGGCTGGCCACACCACCACGTTGCCAGTGACGGCACCATCAGATCCTCGCTGAGAAGAGACTGGCACAGACCCGGCAGGAAACTCATCACTGCCTCGCTTTCGACGACGCCGCTGCCGAGACTGTTGGCGACCGTGACGTTGCCGGATCGGATCGCGGCGACGAGACCGGCCACGCCCAGCAGTGAGTCGGCACGCAATTCCAGCGGATCGCAGAAGTCGCCGTCGACACGCCTGAAAATCAGATCGACCTGTTTCAAGCCGGTCAGGGTTTTCAGGAAGACCCGATCGTCGCGCACCGTCAGGTCGGCTCCCTCGACGAGTGGGAAACCGAGATAGCGCGCGAGGTAGGCGTGCTCGAAAAACGTTTCGTTGTGCGGCCCTGGCGTCATCAGCACGATCATCGGGTCTTCTTTGCCCGTGATGGCAACGAGGTTATCGCTCAGCGATTGGAAAAACTCGGCAAGGCGGTGGACCTGCGCGCCCCGGAAGATGTTGGGCAGCGTACGACCGAGAACGACCCGGTTTTCGAGCGCATATCCGGCACCCGACGGGGCTTGCGTGCGGTCACTGAGGACCCACCAGCGCTGATCCGGTGCGCGGGCAATATCGAAGGCGAGGAAGTTCAGGTGCGTGCCCCCGGGCGGTTCGATGCCGTGCATGGGCCGCAGGAAATTCGGATTGCCGAAAACCAGGGGGGCCGGCAGCAGGTTTTCCCGCAATAGGCGCTGCGGGCCGTAGATGTCCTGAACAATGGCGTTCAGTAGCTTGGCGCGCTGGATCAGGCCGGCCTCCAGTTCACGCCACTCGTTGGGATCGATCAGGAACGGGATCGGGTCCATGCGCCAGGGACGCGCGCCGCCGCCCTGGTCTTCGTAAACATTGTATGTGGTACCGTTTTCCTGAATCAGTCGCTGTGCTGTATCCCAATGGTGCGCGATCTGCGCCTCGCTCATGCTCCCAAGGGCATCCAAGAACGGCAGCCAATGCGGACGAACGCTCCCGTCCGGCGCCAACATTTCATCGAAAACGTCGTCGGAAGGTTGGTAGCCGTCCGTCAGCAAAGAGCCGATGGGCAGGGCGTCATTCTTGGGACTGGGACGGTTCAATGGTCCTCCTGGTGCCGGCTCATATAGCCGACGACGATAAGTGATCACCCGCCCCGAGGCTAGCGCGATTTCGTATACAATTTAACCTTTTAGCCCTAGCAGGACTTGGCGCGGCGCAGGTCGAGCGTCATCGGAAACGCGTCGTTGCGCGTTGCCTTGGGCGCTGGCGTTTTACCTGGCGCGTGGCCGTATTGCTCGAAGCGCGCCAAGCGGCGGCTCTCCGCTTCGTAGCTGTTGACCGGGAAATGCTCGAAATTGCGTCCGCCCGGGTGCGCGACGTGATAAGTGCAACCCGCAACGGCGCGTCCCGTCCAAGTGTCGTAGAGATCGAAGGTCAGCGGTGCATCGATTTCGACCGTGGGGTGCAGGGCCGACGACGGCTTCCAGGCACGGAACCGGACACCGGCATAATATTCGCCGTTGGCGCCGGTCGGTTGCAGCGGCACCTGATAGCCGTTGCAGCCGATCACGTAGCGGCCGTCTGTCAGGCCGGTGGCCCGAATCTGTAGCCGTTCGACGGAACTGTCGACATAACGGACGGTGCCGCCGATAGCGCCTTCTTCGCCCATCACGTGCCAGGGTTCCAGCGCCTGTCGCAGTTCGATCTCGATGCCGCGGTATTCCGCTGCGCCATAGCGCGGGAAACGGAATTCGAAATGCGGCGCGAACCAGTCGGCTTCGAATGGATAGCCGGCGAGTTTCATGTCGTCGATGACATCTACAAGATCAGCCCAGACGGCGTGCGGCAGCATGAAGCGGTCATGCAGGGACGTGCCCCAGCGGACAAGCTTGCCTTCGTAGGGTTCCTTCCAAAAGCGCGCGATCAGGGTGCGCAACAAAAGCTGCTGTGTCAGACTCATCTCAGCATGCGGCGGCATCTCGAACGCGCGGAACTCGACAAGGCCGAGGCGGCCCGTCGGACCGTCCGGTGAGTACAGCTTATCGATACAGATTTCCGTGCGGTGCGTGTTGCCGGTGACGTCGATCAGGATATTGCGCAGGATGCGGTCGATCAGCCACGGCGGGCAGTCCGTGCCCGCTTCCGGAATTTGGCTCAGTGCGATTTCCAGTTCGTATAAGCTGTCGTGGCGTGCTTCGTCGATACGCGGTGCCTGGCTGGTCGGGCCGATGAACATGCCCGAAAACAGGTAACTGAGGCTCGGGTGCTGCTGCCAATAGGTGATCAGGCTCTTTAATAGATCAGGGCGGCGCAGGAACGGACTGTCCTTAGGTGTTGCTCCCCCGGCGACCACATGGTTGCCGCCGCCGGTGCCGGTGTGGCGCCCGTCGAGCATGAACTTCTCGGTGCCGAGGCGCGATAGGCGCGCTTCTTCGTAAAGGGTTTTGGTGATGTCCACCATCTCACGCCAGCTGTGCGCGGGTTGGATATTGACTTCAAGGACGCCCGGATCCGGCGTCACCTTGATGACATTAAGGCGCGGGTCGTTGGGCGGGCCATAGCCTTCGATCAATACCGGTAGTTTGTGCTCGGCGGCGGTGTCTTCAATGGCGGCGACGAGATCGAGGAAATCTTCGAGGGTCTCGGTCGGTGGCATGAAGGCGCAGAGGCGGCCGTCCCGGGGTTCGATCGCCAGGGCAGCTCGTACCCGTCCTTTGGCGAGGGACTGTTCCGAAACCTGCTGGCGGTCGGCGGCCGGGTGTTCGCTGCCTTGCAGATATGGCTGGCGCTTCGCATCCGGCGGCGGCAGTTCCTCGCGTTCTTCGAACGGGTCCGCCGGCACGACGTAAGGGTAGTCGATCGGATCGATGTACGGCAGAGACGGCAACGGTAAGCGATAGCCGACGGGGGAATCGCCCGGTACCAGTACCAGCCGGTCGGTCCGTGTCGACCAAGGCTCACTGAACCAGCGGCGCTTGCTGCCTTTCGCGTTCCATCGTTGTAGCGGCAGGACATAACCGGTCGGCTTGGATAGTCCTTTGCTGAACACTTTGGAAATTCTTTGCCGCTCCAATGGATCGTCGAGTTTGTTATCGCCGGGCGACACGTTTTCTGGCAGGCGGCGTTCCTTCTCCATGAAATGCCACGGATCCTCATAGGCGGCCGTTGCCGCATCGGGCGTCACTTCCAGTCGCTCGGCGACGGCGCGGGTAAAGGTCTCGGCGACCGTGATATCGATCTTGTAGGTTTCCTTCTCGCGGGCGAACGTCGCTTCGTTGCGCCATACCGGAACGCCATCGGTCCGCCAGTAAAGGGCGAACGCCCACCGCGGCAGTTGCTCGCCCGGATACCATTTTCCTTGCCCATAGTGGAGCAACCCGTTCGGTGCGTATTTTTCCATGAGCCGGTGTATCAGCTCGTCGGCAAGACCACGCTTGGTCTGTCCGACGGCGGCGGTGTTCCATTCCTCGGCATCGACGTGATCGATGGAAACGAACGTTGGCTCACCGCCTAGTGTCAGACGGACGTCGCCGTCCTTTAGTTCCACATCTATGGCGTCGCCAAGCTTGTCGATCTCGCGCCACTGTTCCGGTGAGTAGGGCAGGGTGACGCGCGGCGTTTCCAGGATGCGGGTGATGTGCATGTCGAAGTCGAAGGTGACTTCACACGGCTCAATCACGCCCGAGATCGGTGCGGCGCTGCCCGGTCGCGGCGTTGCGGCGAGCGGTATATGTCCTTCACCAGCCAGCAGGCCGGAGGTCGGATCGAGACCGACCCAACCGGCGCCCGGCAGATAAACCTCGGTCCAGGCGTGGAGGTCAGTGAAGTCTTCTTCCGCGCCCGAGGGGCCGTCGAGGGATTTGACGTCGGGCTTAAGTTGAATCAGGTAGCCGGAAACGAACCGTGCCGCGAAACCGAGGTGGCGCAACGCTTCGACCAGCAGCCAGCCGGTGTCGCGGCATGACCCGCGCTTCAACGACAGGGTCTCTTCGCAGGTCTGCACGCCCGGTTCCATACGGATCAGGTATTCGATCTCGTCCGCAAGCCGCTGGTTGAGCCCGACAAGATATTGAACCGTTGGGCTTTCCATCGGCGGCAGTGATTTCAGCCATTCCATCAACAACGGGCCGGCATCTTCCGGCTCCATGAAAGGCTTCAGTTCCCTGAGTAGATCCGGTGAATACTCGAAAGGAAGTTCTTCGGCGTCCGGCTCCAGGAAAAAGTCGAATGGGTTCTGCACCGACATATCGGCGACAAGATCGATCTGGACGTCGAAGTGATCGACCGGCTCCGGATAGACGATCCGTGCCTGATAGTTGCCGTGTGGATCCTGCTGCCAGTTGATAAAGTAACCTTCCGGCGAAATGTTAAGCGCATAGCTGACGACCGGCGTTCGGGCGTGCGGCGCCGGGCGCAATCGGATGATCTGCGGCCCCATTTCGGCACGGCGGTCATACTTGTAGCTTGTGCGATGATGCAGCGCGACGTGGATGGTCATCGGTCCCTCGGGTTCATCCTCGGCGCTTTTCGCGCCCAGTGGACTTAGGCTATCGGAAATTTAGCCGCTGAACAGGGTATAATGCAGTGCAATGTATCGGACGATGAACCGAAAGGAAGATAAATGAGCGGCGAAAAGGTCTACGGCAATTTCGACCAGGCGGCGCTGGACGCGGCTTACAACAATTCGGCGGCTGTCGCGGGCAGCGCCGATATCGTCGCGGATTGGGAGCGCCGGGGCGAAGTGGCAAGGGCCGAGGGGAATGTTCGGCTCGATATCCGCTATGGGCCGAAACACCGAAACGGCATCGATTATTTCAAAAGCGGGTCCAAGGGCGCGCCGTTGCTCGCCTTCATTCACGGCGGCTACTGGCAGCGCAACCGAAAGGAAACCTTCTCATTCATATCAGCGGGGCCGAACGCGCACGGCATCGATGTCGCGCATATCGGATACACGCTGGCACCGGAGGCGACGCTGACCGAAATTACCCGGGAAGTCGACGCCGCCCTGGCGCAGTTGGTGTCGGAATCCGATGTGCTCGGCTTTCAGCCCGGTCGTATCGTTTTGTCGGGCTGGTCGGCGGGCGGGCATTTGGCGGCGCATGGCGCGCGAAATGGTGCGGTCTCTGCATCTTTTCCGATCAGCGGCATCTTCGATCTGGAGCCGGTCCGGCATACGTATATCAATGAAAAAGTGAAGATGGGCGAAAGCGAGGCAGCCAACCTTTCGCCGCATCATCATATCGGTCCGGACGACAAACCATTCCTTGTCGCCGTTGGCGGTGCCGAACTGCCGGAACTGCGTCGGCAATCAGCTGATTATGCCGCCGCGCTGGGTCAGGCAGGCTATGACGCGGAGTTGCTGGTGCCGGATGGCAAAGATCACTTCTCGGTGATGGAGACGCTGGCCGATCCCGATGGCGCGCTTTGCCAGGGTCTGCTTCGTCTTGTCGAGAAGACTTAGCCGATCGGCGACAAGTGATTGTCCCACTGGCGGAACGGGTAGCTGCGTTTGTCAATCACGTGTCCGCTATCGTCCAGTCTCTCGATGACGCCGCCACCGCTGGTGATCATGCAGCCCCCCGCGCCACAGACATCGGCCAACGAAACTTCGCCGAGCCAGTGATAGCTTGGTTTGTGGCTACGCCACATCGCAACCGTGCCGCCACGCGGCGAGGAGACGGCGACGATTCCGGTCGCGGTGTCGACGGCGGCGGAACCGCAATATCCTTTGAAATCGGGTTGTGCCGTTTCGGGCGCCGATAGGGCGGCAAGGCCGTTGCTATCAGCCGTGTCGCAATAGTAGGTGAGCTGTCGGGCCTTGCCATCGATAGCCTGATCCTGTGCGACGATCACGACGCGCGTCCCGTCGAGCGCCAGATGCCGCAGGCTCAACAGCCGGTCATCGGCATCGGACAGGCCGAAGTCGTTCTTAATGGTTCCCGTTTCATGATCGATCAGCGTCAGCGATGATCGCATGATGTCGAGATTGAGCTTCTCGCGCCCTCTGTCAGGGTGTGTGCGGATCCCACCGTTGGCAATCGCCAGAGTCCGGCCGTCTCTTAGAAAATCCAACTGGTGCGGGCCGACGCCGCCCGACGGAAACTCGCCGATGCGCTTAAAGCTATCGCGGGCGTCATAAACTCCGATCACACCGTCGCCGGTCTCATAGGCATTCTCTGTGGTATAGAGCGTGCGTGCGTCAGGGCTGAAGACGCCATGGCCATAGAAATGCCGACCGGTAACCGGTGTCAGATTCCTGATCGCCTCGCCGTTCTCGATTTCGAAAAGAACGGCGAACGTGCCCGGGCGCCGGCCGACCACGAGGGCCGTTTTGCCGTCGGGGGTCAGGTTGGTGCCGTGCGCGCGGCCGGAGAGCGGCTGCTCCCAGACGATGTTGAGATTTTCGTCGACACGAACTAGGAGAAAACGACCGGTCAGTTTGTCGCGCGCGGTTGTCAGAAAGCCGGTCCTGCGGGTAGTGGCATTTGAACCTTTGGGCAGGGCGGCAACCAAGCCGAGTGCGGATAACCCAGCGAGAACAGTGCGGCGATCAGTCTCCATCGAGTGCATTGAATCCCAAATTGACGTCCAGATGCTCAGTGAGTTTCTCGGCGATGAGGTTTTTGATGTCGTCGATGGTCGCGGCCAGAGCGCGGATCTGCAGGCGTCCGTTTTTTTGTCCTAGCGCGCTTTCAACGCTTTTGCCGAGGCGTTCCGCGGTGTCCACGGCAACGTCGAACTGGCTCAGAATCAGTTGATGGGCGGGATCATCCTCTCCGCCCGGCCCGTAGATCCGAGCATAGAAATCCTTCATGGCGGTCAGGTTTTGCTTAACATTTAAAAGCGATCGCTTGCTGCGCCAGCTTTCTGCCAAGCGGGCTCTTGTCTTACCTTCCTCGCCGGCGGGGGCGCGTAGCTTTAGCTGATAGGTGACTTGCAGCGCCGTCACCAGGTCACCAAACAGCATTCTGGCGGCTTCTTTTGTATCGGTGCCGAATGGATCCGGCGCGCTTGCCGCAGCCTGCATCTCCTTGGCCGTAGCGGCGATATTGTGGCCGATGGCGACGGCTACGGAACAATGGCTCAGGGACAGACCTTTGGCGGGCTCGGTGGCAAGGGGCGCCTTGCCATAGATAATCCGTTCCAATGCCGGAAATCCTTGCAGAGCTACGCTGCCGCCACTGAGGTCTTTGAGGTCTTGCTCGGTGCCGTTTGCCAGAAAACGGTTCATCTGACGGGTGACGATGGCGCGTTCGTCCGGCCAGAACATCATGCGCGCATGCCTGTTCGCTTCGGCGGCCGGACCGCTGCGGATGTGCTGGATCGTTTCCCAGTCATCCATGGCCTTGTGATAGGCGGCGCGTCCTGCGGCAGCCCCTTCGGTCTTGCCGCAGGTATCGGCTAGGGTCTTCGCCAACGCGGACGTCGATGTGACTAAGCGGCCGTATGCGGGCTTGGCATGCTGCTCGACGACGTCCGAGACGACGTGGCCGTAGTCCGGCGCCGCGGCGGCTGGACCGGAAACGACCGCGGCGGCGAAAAGGGGGGCGGCAAACAGGGTTCTCATAACGACTCCAGAAAAGTAATTAAGGCATCGCGGGCTGCGGCGTCTAGCTTGCGGACGACCTCTTTGGAGGTCTCGGCCTCTCCGCCGTGCCAAAGGATGGCTTCGAGGAGGGTCCTCGCACGACCGTCATGCAGATAGTATTCTTTTCCGCTGACCGTTTTGGTCAAGCCGATCCCCCAAAGCGGTGGTGTCCGCCATTCTTGGCCGTTGGCATCCCCCTCGGGCCGGTTGTCGGCCAAGCCTTCGCCCATGTCGTGCAGCAATAAGTCCGTATAGGGCCAGATCAACTGGCGGGACAGCGCCGGCTGTTCCGCCTCCGTGCGGGTCACGTACTTGGGGACATGGCACGACGCACACCCGCTCTCATAGAAAACCTTCTTGCCGGCCAGGACGTCCTTGTCGCCGTAGTCGCGGCGGATGGGGACGGCGAGGTGAGATGCATAGTGCGTGACGAGGTCGAGGACATTATCTTCGGCTTCAAAAGTGCCGTCACCGCCGCCGGGTGCATTGCGGCAATGCGTTTGCCGGGCGGTGCAGTCGCCGCCGTCACCGGGGGCGACAGAGTTAGAAATGCCGACGTCACCGCTGAAGGCACCGCCGGTTTGTTGTCGGACGGTGGCATTGCCTGCTTTCCAGCCGAAGCGGCCGATGATGGGTTTCCCGTCCGGGCGATGCCCGATTGAGCGCACCTTGCCGGAAATACCGTCGCCGTTGGCGTCGTTCGGGTCGGCATGGGCGAGAATATCTTCGTCCCGGATCATCTCGAGCAGGCCCAGGCCGATCATCGGTGGCGCGATCCGGGGCGAGATCAAAACATCAGGGGCCATTGGGCCATAACCCAAGGACGCCAACTCATATGTCGGCGCCCTGAGAGTGATCGTCGTGCCGTCGCCGAGTGTAACGGGTTTGTCGCCGTAGACGATATGTAGCTTGCCTTCAGGTGCGTGCCCCTGAATGGCGAAGTCCTGAAACTGCCCGCCGTAAGTCGGTTCGGGTACGACGTCACGTCGGTAGTTCACGATGTCGGCTTTTTCGGTGTCGGTTCTCGCCGGGACGCTGAGGCGCACGAGCATGCCGGATTGGTCGTAACTCACTGTATTGGCAGGTGGCGGATGGCCTCGGCCGTCTTTTACATGGCAGCGCTGGCAAGAGCGCGCGTTGAAGAGTGGGCCCAGTCCATCAGAGGATTTCGTCGATGCCGGGGCGGAAACCCAAAGCTTGCGGAACAAGGCGTTGCCGAGCTTGAAGCGCATCTCCTGCTCCAGTTTCAGGTTCGGAGAGCTGTGCGAAAAGGCGTCGGCGTTGACGCGCTTTCTGGATGTCGCAGCACCTGCTGACATCGCTTCGTAGGCTTCGGGTTTGGAAAAATCGGTCGTGGGTCTGACGATGTCTTTGACCCGGTCGTCAGCCAGCGACGGCGTTCCTACAGCAAGGAGGAAAGGTAGGAAGACACCGCCGCTGGTGAGTAGACGCTTGGTGCTCGCAGACAAGAATGTCTCCTACTGGAACACCACCGTCGGATTATCGAGGCTATCGGAACCTTCGAGGGCCAACTCGGAAATGCCGAGCGGTCCGGCCGCTTTCTCGATAGCTTTCGCCTGCGCGACAAGGGCGTCGACAACGTCCTGGACGACCGCGTTCCCCTTGGCGTTGTTGTCACCGAGCATCTGGTCGTAGGCCATGACGCGGCTATCGGCCATGGTCTTCATGACCAGGAGTTTCGCGTGCGTCTTGTCCATCGCGGCGGAGATTTTCTTGCCGACCGCCGGAGCTTTCTCGACAAGCAGATCGGAGAGGCTCGGGCCTTCGACGACGGTGCCGTCGATCCGTACATAACGACCGTCATAAATCGCCATCATGCCGACCTGGTCGTAGTAGTGGGAGTTCTGCGTGTTGTCGGAGAAGCAATCATGCTCTTCTTCCGGATCGTGCAGCATCAGGCCGAGCTTGATGCGCTCACCGGCAAGTTCGCCATAGGACAGGCTGCCTAGGCCTTGCACGATGGAGGCGACACCAACGGCCGGGTCATCCATGACGTGCTTGCGCGCGGCGCCGTTCTTACCCCATGCGGACACGATGTCCTTAAGGTCGGAAATCAGAAGCGCCGATGCCGCCGTTAGGTACTGTGCGCGACGTTCGCAATTGCCGTTGGTGCAATTGGTGGTGCTGAAATCCGTGTAGGGACGGTTCCCCGCACCCGGACCCGTACCGTTGAGATCCTGGCCCCAGAGGAGGAATTCGATGGCGTGGTAACCGGTGGCAACGTTGGCTTCGACACCGTCCAGTTCGTGCAGCCTGTCGGACAGAAGTTCCGGCGTGATTTTAGCAGCATCGATGGATTTGCCGCCGATGTTCAACGTCGGGTTGGCGATGATGTTCGCCGTGTAATACGGGTTGGCTTCCGACTCGGTGCCGTAGGCGCCGGCGACGTAATCGATCAGACCCTCGTCGAGCGGCCAAGCGTTCACCTTGCCTTCCCACTCGTCGACGACCGGATTGCCGAAGCGGTAGCCTTCCGTCTGCTGGTAGGGAACGCGCGCGGCGTACCAAGCAGCTTTGGCGGCGCGGAGATTATCTTCCGACGGTGCCGACACCAAATTCCAGATTGCGACGTCCAGAGTTTTGGCTGTCGCGAGCGCATCGCTGTACATTGCCTGGGCGATACGGACATGTGTTTCCGCGACCTCTGCGGGCGTGGCGGCAACAGCCGGCGTCGCGCACGCAAGGGTCAGCGCAAATGCGATTTTTCTCATAGTTTAGTCTCCATGCGGGTTTTGACGCCGTTCGTAACCGACGACAGTTAATGCGACTTAGTCGCAGCCGCACTAAAACACGCACGCCTGCTGGATGTAAATGAGAATAATTATTAATTATAGAGGTTGTTGTTCTTAGCTGCCGACACGCTTCATGCCGCCGTCAACCGGGAGCACGACGCCGGTGATATAGGACGCGCGCTCCGATACCAGGAAGGCAACCGACCAGGCAATCTCGTTCGGATCACCGAAGTAGCCCATGGGAATATTCTCAGTGATGAATGCGTCACGGGACTCTTCGGTCGGGTAAATACGCTCCATGATCTGCTCGGTGGCGATCCGGCCGGGGGCGATGGTGTTGATCGTGATGCCGAAGGGCGCCACTTCGCACGACAGACCCTTGGCCCAAAGATGGATCGCCGCCTTGGCGGGGAGTGCCGCGTTCTGGAAGCGGGGCTCCATGGAACCGCTGAAGTTCACGACGCGTCCCCATCGTTTATCCTTCATGCCGGGCAGGACGGCGGTCGTAAACCGACGGGCCGAATGAAAATTGAGCGTCATGGCGTCCAGCCACAACTCATCGGTCTCTTCGCGGTCGACAATAGGTGCCGACGCACCGGCACAGTTCACGAGGATATCGACCGGCCCCGTCTTGGCCGTGACCTGTTCGACAATCGCGTTGATTGCCTTGGCGTCCATGATGTCGCCGGGAACGATCACGGGGCGTTGTCCGCCCTCGGCTTCGATCTCGTCGGCGAGGTTTTCGAGTTTGTCTTCTCGTCTTGCCGTAATCGCGACGGTCGCGCCTTCTTTGGCAAGATAGCGCGCGGTCGCCCAGCCCGAGCCGGCGGAAGCACCGGTGATCAGACACACTTTCGATCGAAGGCCCAAATCCATGTTACGGCTCCTGATTCTAGTACGTGACGACCATTCCATATTCCGCTTTGTCGTAGGGAACGCTGTTCCGCTTCGCAAGCCTGTCGTCGCGCGTGTGGGTGATTACGAGGCGCATGGTATCGTTTCGACCGGCGCTCGCCGCAAAAACCTCTTGCGAAGACCGGAGGAGAAAATGTCTCAAGATGCGGGAAGAGACCTCGCACATTTACTTGTTGCGATCTCGATCGGAATCTAAGCGCGTAGAAGGATATGCAGCGACGGATCGGAACCGGCCGCGCGGATCTGGCGCGAGAAGTCGATTTGTTGATCGGTGGCTAGGCGACCGGGCGTTGCAAAAGCAGCCGGAGGACCCAGCCTTCGCCTTGGTGCTTAATGCCCTCGTTAAGCCGCGTCCAGCCTTTGAAGGCTTCGATCACGGTCATGCCGGGCATGGTCTCCAACAGGTCGTCACGCTCATATAGTAAGTCCGGTTTGCCAGGGCCTAAATCACCGCGACCGGTATTGCTGGGGGCAAAGCCTTCGGCGACGAACCAGCCGCCAGGGTTCAGCGCCGACGCCACAGCCTGTGCAGCGTGATTCCGGACCTTGGACTCGCACTGCAGATAGATCATGAAGGCGACGTCCCATGTGCGCTCCGCTGGTGGCGACCAGGTTGCCACGTCGGCAATGATGCGTTCGACTTCTACCCCCATGGCACGGTCATGGGCGAGTGCTTGTTCCGTGGCGGTCTCGGAAATATCGACGGCAGTGACGCTGAGGCCTTGCATCGCCAACCAGGCGCCATTGCGGCCATCACCGTCGGCGATGCAGAGCGCGGATTTGGGTGCTACGTCCGAGCGTGCCAAAACCTCGCGCATGTACTCGTTCGGCGCTTCGCCGAAGAGTCGCGCCGGCGCTTCCGCGTATCGTTTGTTCCAGTCAGCCAATGACAATACCCTGACGCTAATTGAATGTTCTTGATAGTAACCAGTCGCAAAAATTCGTCCAGGTTGCATCGCAGCCATTGGCGCTGCCAAGGGGTCACAAAATTTTTTGCCAATTAACCCATTCGATGTGATGCTTTGAATGCCCTTAAAAGATGACAGGAAAAGTCGTCGGGCGAATGAAAAAGAAAACGAACTTTGGCTGAAACACGCTATGGGAATAGAAATCATCAAGCTCGGTGACGCGCTGCTTGCGGAAGTGCGCGGCGTCGATATTTCAAAGCCGCTAGATGCCGAAACACGCGACGCGGTCTATCAGGCTTTCCTCGATAACTGCGTCCTGGTTTTTCGTGACCAGGAAATCACACCGCAGCAAATGGTGGCGTTCGAAGGGGTCTTCGGCAAGCCGATGATCCACGTCACCAAACGCTACCGCCACCCCGAGGTGGACGAATTGATTGTCATGACGAACCTCAATAAAGACGGCGAAGTCGATGCCTTCGAATCGAAGCGCGGTTACGGGTGGCATTCGGATATGTGCTATCTTGAGGAGCCGGCGCGGGCGACAATGTTGCATCCGCTGGAGATTCCGGAGAAGGGCGGGGACACCCTTTTCGCGAATATGTACAAGCCGGTCGAAGAGATGCCCGCCGATATGCGCAAATGTATTGAGGGTCTTCGAGGAACTTTCCGGTTCGGAGGGCGCAGCAAGGATGTTGCGAACCGGTTAGAGCCGGAGGACCGCAACAAGCCGCTGATCGATCATCCGGTGATCCGACGTCATCCGGAAACCGGCCGCGAGTCGATTTTCGTCAATCCAATTCACACCGTGGGGATCCTAGGTATGCCGGATGACGAAGCCATCGAGTTATTGGATGAAATCTACGCGTGGTGCAGTCAGCCGGCCTATCAGGCCCGCCATCACTGGCGCATGGGCGATACGCTGATATGGGACAACCGCTGCACCTGGCACAGTTCCACCGCGGATAACCCCTTGCGCCAACGCCGTCTGTTCCTGCGCGGCAACGTCGCAGATACCTTGCACTAAAACTGGAGTGGATTTTGACGACGAAAACGGACGAACTCGGTGATCTTGCCGCCTGGGTCGGCAAGCGCGAGGAAGCAGAAGATGTTTGCGCGTTGCCACTGGTGCGGCGCGTAGCGGCCCTGTTGGATCAGGACCCGATGGCCCTTGCTGAAGGTGACCCGCTCCCCGCTGGCTGGCAGGCATGTGTATTTACGTACCTGACTCGGAAAAGCGAACTGCGCGGAGACGGTCACGCCCAAAGCGATCCCATGATGCCTCCGGTGCCGCTGCCGCGCCGGATGCTCGGCGGCCGCCGGGTTTATTTTCATAAACCGATCATCATCGGATCACATCTGCGGCGGGTGTCCGAGATCGTGAGTATCACGCCGAAAAGCGGCCGCAGCGGAAAGCTGATCATCGTGACCCTGCGCTATTCGATCTTTCAGGATGGAGAGGACAGTCCGGTCATCGTTGAAGAGCAGGACAGCATTTTTCGAGAAGAAGCGACGGCTTCGTCGACACCCGCCGCTAAGCGGCCAGGGATTTCTCCGCCGGGCGAGTCGGACTTTGCAGAAGACGTGATGACCGACCCGACGATGCTGTTCCGCTACTCGGCAGTCTGTTTCAACACACATCGCATTCACTATGACGCACCCTACGCGACGGAGCAGGAAGGCTATCCCGGGCTGGTCGTCAACGGTGGCTTGTCGGCGCTGTTGCTGATCGATCTTTTCGCGCGCCGGGTGGGCCGCCAGCCCCAGAGTTTCGAATACCGGAACACCGGCGCGGTTATCTGCGGCCGGCCAATCCGGCTTTGCGGCAAAGCGGACGGCGAGGGCTGGTCGCTCTGGATCGAGAATGAAACACCGCACGTACTGTTGGAGGCAAAAGTAAAATGAGCATCGAAGGCGCACTCGACGGAATCAAGGTGCTCGACATGACGTCAATCGTGGTCGGGCCATCGGCGACTCTTCGGCTTGCCGACCAGGGAGCGGAGGTTATTAAGATCGAACCGCCCAGCGGTGACGCGCTGCGCACCCTCGGCGGGCCATCGCCGTCCGGTAAGTCGTCCGGTAAGTACATGCACTTCAACCGCAACAAGCGCTCGGTCTGTCTTAACGTCAAGAATTCCAAGGCGCGAGCGGCACTCGAGAAGGTGCTCGCCGGTTGCGATGTCTTCATATCCAACATGCGGCCGGAGGCATTGGCACGACTTGGACTCGACGCCGAAAGCTGTCATGCCGTGAATCCGACCCTCATTCACTGTACGGTCTCCGGTTTCGGACCTGGTGGCCCGTACCGCGGCAGACCGGCCTACGACACGGTGGTGCAGGGTGTGTCCGGTGTCGCCGGTCTGTTCCAACGCCGTGAAGGCATTCCCAAATACGCGCCGCTTTTGCTGTGCGATCATACGGTCGGCGAAATCACCGCCGGCGCCATCGCCATGGCGTTGTTCAAGCGCAGCCGCGACGGCAAGGGGTCGGCCATCGAAATTCCGATGTTCGAGACCATGGCCGCCTTTGTGCTGCAGGAACACTTAGGGCCGCAGAGTTTCAAGCCGGCGTTGGGGGATGC
The DNA here is from genome assembly GCA_965216765.1 of Rhodospirillales bacterium. GTDB lineage: Bacteria > Pseudomonadota > Alphaproteobacteria > Rhodospirillales > Casp-alpha2 > UBA4479. The sequence goes on along the minus strand of OZ244199.1, from coordinate 1,983,335 downwards.
CGGCGATTCCAGGGTCTTGGACCCGAGCAATCTGCCGGTGCAGACCAAAGACGGCTGGCTGAGTATATCCGCCAATAACGATGCGCAGGCGGCTGGGTTCTTCCGTGCGATCGAGAAGCCGGAATTGATCGAGGATCCGCGTTTTTGCAGTATTGCCGCGCGATTTAAAAACGCCAGTGAATGGTTCGAATTACGTTCGAAGTCGTTGCTCGACAAACCGTCCGCCCATTGGCTGAAGGTGCTGGGTGAGAACGACGTGCCGGCGATGACGTGCCATACGCTTGAGACGTTACCCAGTGACCCGCATTTGCAGGACGTCGCACTCTTGTCGCAGATTGAGCACCCGGTCGAGGGTGAGGTCTCGGCGATCCGTCCGACCATCCTGGTCGACGGGAAACGGCTCCCCGGCGGCGATCCGGCTCAGCCGCTCGGCTGGGATACGCGGGGCGTTCTAGAGGAAGCCGGTGTCGCGGCGGATGAGATCGACGCGCTGGTCGCTGATGGCGGCGCAGTTGACGGGCGGGCATAAGTCTATCGAACGGTTGGGGAGATAATCCGTTTTCGAGTGGGGAAGCCGAATGCGCTGATCGAGACATTGGGAAGATATCTAGACCAATGCCATATGCCGTCCGGCGATATGCGTGACTTTGATCGCAGATATTAAAGACCTTGTTCACACGTTCGCCGACGTCACGGGGACCGACGCCGTGGACATGCGACTAGAGCGTATCGTCCATGACGCGTGCTGGCGTTTGCATAAAGACCGGGTCGAGACGCGGCTCTTGGTGACGTACCTGGGACCGGGCACCGAATGGGTCACCATGGACCATGCCGAGTCCGCTGTGGCCGAGCAAAATCACTACGCGGGGCCAGTCGAAACTCTCCGCGCTTTTGATGTCGGTTTGTTCAAGGGTTCGGAGGCGGAAGAAGGAGGCGGTGTCGTACACCGCTCTCCGCCTATCATGGAGTTGGGGCTGACGCGCCTGTTGCTTTGTCTCAACACGCTGTCGATTACGTCGCCCCAACTGTTGGCCTAAGATCAGAGCCCTTCGAAATGATCGGGCGAAGGGGCAAGTTCGCCTCGCTCGACCGCTGTCACGAGCCGGATCATATTCTTGTGCGTGTCGATAGGTAGTCCCAGAGGTTCACCCTGTTCGACGATTGGGCCGTTGATAAAGTCGATTTCCGTGCGGCGGCCCTTGATCATGTCCTGGCCCATCGATGGCCGTTGACCCTCGCTTTGCATGCCGGAGTTGACCCGTTGCAGAAGAACATCCTCGCATTCTTCCATGGCTGCCTTGTCGCCCTCGGCGGCGCGCGCCATCGTATCTGCCTTCATTCGGTAGACTTTGTCGAAACTGTATCCGTTCGCTTGCCCAACCCGTACGGCTTGTCCGCCCAAGCGGATCATGAAGCGGCGGATATGATCGGTGCGGGCCATATCGGCACCCGAAAGGCCGGATGCGGCGGAAAGACCATTGCGCATGCCGTTCACGCAGAGTTTCGACCAACGTTCACCCCAAAGGTTCGAGGTTACCGTTGCCGTGTCGGCGGCGCTTGCGATTTCGACGAATTCTTCGAGACGTTTGGTGACGCGGCCATGCAGTTCACCGGCACGGTAGACGAAGTTGTTCTTATCGCCACGCGGATAGTAGCGCCGAATCTCGCCCGGGCCGATCAACTCGCTCGAGAAATCGGATGCAATGCAGCCAATGGTGCGGCCCCAGCCCACGACCGAGGCGACACGTTCTTCATTGATACAGTTTTGAAGCGAGACCACATAGGCGTCGGCTGCGAGGTAGGGCTTGATCAGCATCGTTGCCCACACCGTGTCATATGACTTCATCGCGATGACCGCGATATCGATCGGCTTTTGCTTGATGAAGTTCTGAACGTCGGTCAGATGGATCGCATTCACTTTCACGGTCATGCTCTCTTCGGGCGTCACGCCGGAAAGTTTCATGCCGGTGGTACGGATCGCCTCGACGTTCTCGGGCCACGGGTCGACCAAGGTGACGTCATGGCCTGCCTTTGTCAGATAAGCGCCGAAATAGCCGCCGACGGCACCGGCGCCGACGATTACGATACGTTTGCTCATGGTTTCTGTTTCCTTCTTAGATGTTTCTTATTTGCTTTCGTGTTTTCTGCCGTGACCGGTTTCCAGGGCTCGCGAGGATCAAGACCGACGCTTGAAGCGTTCGTATTTGCTGATAGCGCTGAGAGCGATGGCGGCGTTCGAAAGTTCGTTGAAGACCGGAATATTATAGGACAAAGCCGCGTCTAGATACTCCCGTTTTTTGTCTTCGATATCGGCGCGGCCGTCGGAGCGGAACACCAGCAGATAGTGCATGGGATCGTCGTATGTCTCCCGCGCCGCCTGGATCGCGTCCAGGGTATTCTTGATGAAGTCCTGGTTCGTCTTGATGACGTGGCTCCAGAAGATCGGCAGATTGAAGTGCAGCACCATCGCACCGATGTCATCGCTCTCGTGTGTCTGAACGATGCGGATGACGTTATCGACTACTGACCCTTCGGCTTTGACGAGCGAGCCGACCGGCACATCGACGGGGTTACTGACACTGGCACCTACCGGCAGGTTCATTGCCTGGAGTTCCTTTAAGGCAGCGTCCTTGAATGGCGCGATCTCAACACCGCGTTCGGCGAAGGTGTCTACCGCCAGCACGCTGGCGCCACCACCGTTGCCGAACAGCGCCGCTTTGGTCGTCGGCGTACTCGTCTTGCGGGGGTGGTACATCTGAAAGCCGAGCAAGACGTCCAGGAATTGATCCAGGTCGTCCACGAGCACGGCGCCGGTCTGGCGCGCCAGCGCTTCCCAGATACGGTTATCGCTGCTGAGCGCGCCCGTGTGCGAAACCGCCATCTTGTGGCCAAGTGACGTCCGCCCGCCTTTGAGAATAACGACCGGTTTCTTGGCATCGGCGCGGCGTAGAAGATCGAAAAAGCGACGGCCTTCCTGTAACGATTCCAGGTACATGCCGACGACGCCGGTGTTCTCGTCGGCGAGGTAGTATTCCAACAGGTCCGCCGGTCCGATATCGGCGCAGTTGCCGAGTGCGACTAGGCCGGAAAAGCGCAGGCCGCGTTCCTTGCCACGCCGGACCATATCGGCGGCAAGGCCGCCGCTCTGCGAGATGATGCCGACGGGTCCCGGTTCTTCCGGTGCGCCGTTGGTAAACGTCAGCCGACCGCGCGGCGAATAGGCGCCGATGCAGTTGGGGCCGAGGATACGGGCGCCGACCTCGTGCGCCGTCTCAACCAGATCGTCCTGCAGTTCTTGGCCGCCCTCGATCTCGCCGAAACCGGACGCCAGAACCTGTGCAAAGCGCACCCGGCCCTTTGAGGCAGCAATGCTCTCGGTGACCGACGCCGCCGGGATCGCGACATAGGCGTAGTCGACGGGTTCCGGCGTATCGGCAAGAGACGGATAGGCTTTAAGGCCGTTGATCTCGTCGGCCGACGGGTGGATCGGATAGATTGGGCCTTCGTAGCCGAAATTCTGCATTTGAGTAATGAAGCCGTTGGCGCGGCTGGCGCCCTTCGAAGACGCACCGAGCACGCCGATGGCGCGGGGCGCGAACAACGGTTCAAAGTATTCGCGCGCCTTTTCATCGCTGAGCGGTGGAACGTCTTCCCGGTTCGTCTTGGCTTCCGGTGCGAGGACGATCCGGGCGTCCGCCGCGACGGCGGCCCCTTCGGACGCGATCAACGGATTAATATCCAATTCCGTGATGTCGTCCTGCAATGTCTCGAGTAAACCGCCTTCGCCGCCGACGGCCAGCAGAACGTCGATCAGCTTTTGCCGGTCGACGCCGGCTTCGCCGCGCGCTCCCGCCAAAATCGGCGCGGCACGCAGTTCGTCGATCATCGTCGCCGCCTCAACGGCATCAATGGGACATAGTCGGAAAGAAACGTCCTTGAAAATCTCGACGAAGATACCGCCGAGACCGACCATCACGGCCGGCCCGAAATAGGGATCGATGACGCCGCCGACTACAAGTTCTTTACCCGCTGGTGCCATTTCTTCGACGAGATAAGCTTCGGCGGCGACGCTCCGTGCCCGCAGGTTGGCGTCAATCTCTGACGCCGCCGTTTGGGCCGCCGCCGCATCCGCTAGGTTGACGCGAACGGCACCGAACTCGCTTTTATGGACGACGTCGCGGGAAATAGCCTTCACGACCAGAGGCGCATTAAGCGTCTCCGCTACTGTCGCAACATTGTCTTTGTCATCGGCCACGGTGCTTGCGGGCACGGCGATGCCGAAGTCGGACAGGATGGCTTTACACGTGCTCTCGTCGAGCGTTGCTCGGCCGTCTTGCCGCGCAGCTGCGAAGGTTTCCTTATGACTGGCCATGGGGCGTCAGACGATGCTAGTCGGCCAGGCGCGCATCAGGTGTTCGCCGACACCGTTGGTCATTCGCATGCGGTGAATATCCAACATATTGATCAGGTACTGGCGCGTTTCTTGTGGCTTGATGACTTCCTTGGCGTCATAGAGGGCCGCGATTTCCCACGGACCGGCGTCGCGTTGCAACTCCTCGAAGCGCTTCTGGAATTCCTCTGGCTGTTCGTTTTCGTCGAGGCCGTACATGACTTTGACGCCGGTATGCGGGTCCATAAAACCGACGTCTGCCGACGGCCACAGTGCAAACTCGTCCGAGCCGCGGTTGCCGCCCATGTTAATGAAGGCCTGGCCGTAGCTCTTGCGCATCACGACAGTAACTTTCGGCACCGTGCAGAGCGAAAGCGCATTCATCCAGTTGATGATGCGGCCGGGTGCGGCGCGTTTCTCGCCTTCCGCACCGATCAGAAAGCCTGGGATGTCGACCAGCATGACGATTGGAATGTTGAAGGAATCGCAGAACACGATGAAATTGACAGCCTTATTGCAGCCGTCCGGATCGGCGGCGCCGCCCTTGAACATCGGGTTGTTGGCAAGGACGCCGACGGTCTCACCATTCAGGCGCGCCAATCCCGTCAGCGTGGATTTGCCGTAGCGGGGCTTCATTTCAAACAGGCTGTCGCGATCGAAGACGACATTGACGACTTTGCGCATGTCATAGGCCTTCTGACGCGCTTCGGGGACGATGTTGACGATGTCCTCGATGGCGATCTCGGAGCCGGCCGGTACCGGGGCAACCGGCGGTGCTTCCCTGTTGTTGCTGGGCAGGTACGACAGGAACTTCTTGTAGAGGTCGAGCGCCTCTTCGTCGGTATCCACCGCCATGTCGACAAGGCCGCTGGTCTGCGTGTGCATGCGCCAGCCGCCTAACTCTTCATTGTCGATCTGTTGCTTGATGGCGATCGATGCAACCTTGCCGCTGGCGACGGCCATGGTCGCACCCTTGCGCATAATCACCAGATCCGACATGCAGGCGTACCACGTCGACGAGCCATAGCAGTGACCGAGTTGCAGCGTCACCCATGGGGTGTCGCGAAGTCGGCGATACTCAAGCGGATTCTGCGCCACGGTCGAGCGGCCATAGGCGCCCATGCGGTCCGGCATGCGACCGCCGGAAGATTCGCCGATGAACACCAGCGGCATACCGCGTTTGGTCGCGACGTCTTTGATGTGGCTTAGCTTCTTGAGGTTGATCTGCGAAGACGACGCGCCTAGGACCGAGAAGTCGTTAGAGACGGTGCCGACCCAGCGGCCGTCAATCTTACCGAACCCGGCGACCTTGCCGTCGGCGGGTGTTTTGTGACGAACTTCGGGGAGCGCCGCGCGCGCCAGCATCCCGGACTCAACGAACGTGCCTTCATCGAACAGATAATCGATCCGCTCGCGGGCGTTCAGACGGTTCTCGTTCTTGAAACGCTCCAGGACCTTCGGGTTGCCCATCCGAAGCACTTCTTCACGTTTTTCGTCTAATTCCTTGTTGAGATCTTCGAAAGCCATGGGGGGTTCCTCTTGCTTCTTGAATGTGCGTTTGTCCGAAGGGCGCGAACTTGATAACGCTCATGCTTCGGGGGTGAGAAGGGATCGGCCCAACTGTGCCCGGCGGCGAAGCCAGGGCGAGGGCCGGTAGCGGGGGTCGCCGGTCAACTCATGGATCGACGTTAAGATACTCAGAATTCTGTCGGCACCCAAATGATCGCCGAAGGCCAGCGGGCCATAAGGATAGCCAAGGCCCAGCGTCACCGCCTTGTCGATGTCTTCGGGGCGTGCTGTACGCTGCTGCGCGATCGAGCAGCCGATGTTGACGATCATCCCGAGGATACGCTGTGTCACGAAGCCGGGGCTATCCTGAATGACGGTGACCGGTACGCCGTCGGCCGATAACGCCGCTCGGGCAGCGGTTACCGTGCCTGTGTTGGACACGGCCGTCTTCATCAGTGTCCGGCGCTTGCTGAGGCAGAACAATGTATCCACGGCGAGCGTACGTTCCGGGTCCAAGCCTTCGGCGACGGCGGTGGCAGTCGCATCCATGCCCATCGGAGTCACAAGAATGACGGCGTCATTGCCAGGCGTCGCGCCGTCATCGATCGAGATCTTTGCGGCGCGGAGAACATCGACGACCTTTCCGCGCGCATCCGGGCACGCGTCGCTGACCCAGACCGGGCGGCCATCGTATGCGGGAGCGTCTTCTGCAGCGGGCGACTCTTCCTTATCGTCGTCGTAGCTGTAGAAACCTTTTTTGACTTTGCGTCCTAATAGACCCGCTTCCATCCGGCTTCGCATCATGTGTGACGGGCGGTAGCGCGGCTCGTGATAGAACTGCTGATAGATCAATTCGGTCGCGGGGTGCGTGACGTCGAGCGCCGTCAGGTCCATCAACTCGAATGGCCCCATGCGAAAGCCGGCGACGTCGCGCATGATCGCATCGACATCGGCATAGGTGGAAACCCCGTCGCTGACCAGATGCGCCGCCTCGATGTTGTAGCCACGGCCGACTTGGTTGACGAGGAACCCGGGTGCGTCGGCGACACGCACCGGCTCGCGGCCCATGCGTTTGCCGAGGTCGACAAGGAAGTCCATGACCCAAGGTTCCGTCAGAACACCGTCTATGACCTCGACCAGCTTCATCAGCGGTACAGGGTTGAAGAAGTGGAAACCGGCGATGCGCTGCGGATGCCGGCAGCCGGAAGCAACGGTCGTCACGGACAACGAAGATGTGTTGGTCGCCAGCACGACGTCCTCGCCGACGGTCGATTCCAACTCGTCAAATATCTTGCGTTTGATATCAAGGTTCTCGGTCGCGGCCTCGATGACGGCATCGCAGTCGGCGAACGCCGACATGTCCGGCACGATCTCGATCCTTGCGATGGACGCGGCGGCGTCTTCGGCGGACATACGCCCCTTCTCGGCGGCGCGGTTCAGCATGCCTTCGATGAAAGATACGGCCTCTTCGCAGGACTCCCGGCGTACGTCATAGAGTTTCACCGTGCAGCCGCCGGTCGCAGTTACCTGGGCGATCCCGCGCCCCATCAGGCCCGCGCCGACGATGCCGATCGTCAGAGCGTCTTTGTTCGTCGTCATGGTCATTACTTTCCTTTGAAAACCGGCTTGCGCTTTTCCAGAAATGCGCGTGCCCCTTCTTTTTGATCTTCGGTGTCGAACAGCGTGTCGAAAGCTCGCCGCTCCAGCATGATGCCCGTCTGCAGTGAGGTGTCTGCGCCGGCGAGTACCACTTCCTTGATGCGCCGGGCCGAGAGCGGCGGCATCGCCGCAATGCCGTCGGCCATGGTGAGAGCGTGGTTCAGAACCTCGGCGTCGGAAACGACCTCGCTGACGAGACCCATAGCATATGCTTCGGACGCGGGAATATGCGCGCCGGTCAGCAGCATGTGCATGGCTTTGAACTTGCCGACGGCGCGGGTCAGGCGCTGGGTGCCGCCGCCGCCGGGCATGACGCCGACACGGATTTCAGGCTGGCCGAACTTGGCACCTTCACCGGCGATGATAATGTCGGCATGCATGGCAAGCTCGCAGCCGCCGCCGAGCGCGAAGCCGTTGACCGCGGCGATGACCGGTTTCGGGCAGCGTGCAATCGGCTCCCAGAGTGCGGGCATGTCGCTGAGCGTCAGGTCGGCCGTTTTTGCTTCGGCGAACTCGGCAACGTCGGCACCGGCCATGAAGGCGCGCTCGTCCCCGGTTATGACGATGCAGCGGACGCTGTCGTCGTCTGTCAGGGCGCGGAAATGTTCTGCCAGTTCGACACGAGTCTGATAGTTCAGCGCATTCATTTTTTCGGGACGGTTGAGCCGCAGCAGAGCGACAAACTCCGAAGGGCGTTCCAGTAACACATTCATTGCGGTGTATTCCTTGGTGCTTCCTTGGGCCATGGCCGATTGGATTGGCCGAGGCTTGATTGTCTCGCATTGACTGCGCTGGCTGCAAGCCGGTGGCGTTATTCTGAACGGATGTGCGATTTTTTCTCTTGCCAATATACTTCCAGCATCGCAATTTGATGTCAATATGAATTCAAAATTGAAAAAACACTTTTATTTCATGGTATTATATAAAAATAAGGGTGAGAAAAATCGCTAAGGGAAGCAGCACAAAGCGCAATAACCGGCGCAAAGGGCAGCAGGATAAGGCGTATGAATATATCCGCCAGCGTATCCTTGATCTGACCTTCAAGCCGGGTGATCGACTGCTGACAGCGGATTTGGCCGAGCAGCTCGGCCTGAGCCGCACGCCCGTGCGCGAAGCGTTGAGCAGGCTGAAACAAGACGATTTGGTGGAAAGCGACACCGGCTGGGGCTTTCGTGTGAAATTCCTGAGCTATGCCGAAGTGCTGCAGCTCTACCGCGTGCGTGAAATCCTCGAAGTCGAGGCCGTGCGCGAAGCCGCCGCCTACATCGACGACGCGACTATCGAGATCTTGTCGGAAATCCAGCGGAAGGCGAAGTCGGCGATCCGCCAGCGCGATCTGGTTGCCTTTCAGCTCTGTAACCGGGAATTCCACGGCATCATTATTGCGATGTCCGAGAACAAGGTGCTGGATGGCATGTTGGCGCAGATCAGTGACAAGATCAGGCTCGCCGGGACTATATCGATGCGCCACCGCGAAGAACGCGTGAAGGAAATTTTCACTGCCAATTCACGGTTGCTGTCCGGTCTAAAGCGCCGTGACCCGGACGTTGCGGAGCGTGCGATACACGCTCACATCGCGTCCGGGATCAAGACGGCCGGGCTGACAAGCCCGGCCTTTTCGGGAGCAACTGCTTAGGAATTTAATCCTTAAGCCTTGGACACCCATGAAGGTGGGTTCCAAAAGATCTGCGGACCGATTTCTTCGACGGTGTTGAGACCTAGCTGCGCCATGACCCGGTCCATCTCGGAATGGAAGATTTCGAGCGCCTTGTAGGAACCCGCTTCGCCCGCGGCCGCGGCGCCGAACAAGGTGGGCCGACCGGCCATCACCAAATCAGCACCCAACGCCAATGCTTTTACGATGTCGGACCCCCGGCGCACGCCGCTGTCGACGATAACTTTAAGGCGGTCGCCGACGGCGGCCTTGGTCTCGGCCACGACCTGCAACGGCGCCACGGAATTATCGACATACCGGCCACCGTGGTTGGATAGGATCACGCCTTGCAGTCCTTCATCAGCGGCGCGGACGGCGTCCAGCGGGTTCTGTAGACCCTTGATCAGGACCGGTCCCTCCCACATGTCACGGATGCGGCGTACGTCGTCCCAGTTTTGGCTGGAACTTTTGATGATGTTGAAGCCCGGTCCCTTGTCGGTCAGCTTGCGGTTGAGTTCTTCTGGATAGTTTTCTTTCTGGAACGGGCCTCGATTCATGTACTGCTTGGCGAGCACGTTCATGCACCAGCCCGGCCGGGCGAGGATCTGCGCGATCATGCGCGGCGAATAGCGCAGCGGATTTTGAAAGCCGTTCTTATGGTTGTACTCACGGTTTGGGCCGACAGGGCCGTCGACGGTAATGATGAGCACTTCGAACCCGGCCGACTTGACCCGGTTCATGAACTTCATGCTCATTTCCTTATCCGCCCACATGTAGAGCTGGAACCAGAGATTGCCGCCGGCTTTGTCGGCGACCTCTTCCATCGGCACCAGGGCATTGGTGGCGACGGTGCACGGCACGCCCATCTTGGCGGCGGCTTTGGCGAGACCGATCTCGCCGTCGTACCAAGAAATGCCGGCGCCGCCGGTCGGCGCGATTCCGAACGGCATCTTTAGCTTCTTGCCGAAAATCTCCGTCTCGGTGGACCGCTTGGAGACGTCGACCAGAACCCGGTTCTTGAATTTGAGTTGATTGTAGGCGTCGCGGTTGTTGGCGACGGCGATACCGTCCTCTGCGCCGCCGTCAATGAATTCGAAGATCCCGCGCGGTAGATTTTTCTTCGCCGCGAGGCGCAGGTCTTCGATGTTGTAAAAATTCGAAGTGTTGACCGTCATGATGATGTTTCCGTTCTTATACTTTTTAATTAGCTGCGGCGAGATTACAGATTTTACTTCGGAGTGAAAACACCACGGCATTGCCGGCGGCCCGGACCTTTTCTGTAGTGACTGGCATCGTCCAAGATTTGTGCGACAATGCGCGTCAATAATTTGACGGCAAGATTAAGATTGCCGCTGAGCAAAACAGATTGAGGACACATCGATGGATGGACAGCTGCTGGATGCGGCGGCGCTCTGTGCTGGAGACGACACGCCTAAGCCCCGCATCAATAACGGATTTCTAGAGTTTCCCGTCTACCACATGCGCGGCGGCACATCGACCGGTATCGTGCTGTGGGACCGGGTCACCCCTCAGGAGACCGAACTTAAAGAGGAATTGGTACGCCACATCATGGGTGTGCCGCTCGAGGGCACACACGCCAACAACCGCCAGATCACCGGTCTCGGCCGCACCATCCCGACCAGTAACAAGGTCTTCTTCGCCGATCTGGAGCACGACGAAGCGGGTAATCCACGTATCGTCAGCAACTTCGCTCAACTTGCAAACGAGAAAGCGGCGATCGATTGGAGCGTCAATTGCGGCAATATGTCGGCGACGCTGCCGATGTGGGCTCATGACATTGGGTTCGTCACGCCGGATTCATCGGCAAAGACGTTCTCTATCGATATCCGGAACATCAACACAGGCGTGATTGCAGGTTCTCGAATCGTTTTCGACCGCGACCGCCGCCTGGACTTTTGCGAAATCCCCGGTGTGTCGGGCCGCTTCCCCGAGGTCGATCTGTTCCTCTATTCGCCGGCCGGCTCTAAGACCGGTAAGCTTCTGCCGACCGGCGCCGCACGCGAGCAGATCGACGGCATCGACGTATCGTGTGTCGATGTCGCCGTGCCGATGGTCATTCTCAAAGCAACCGACGTCGGTAAGACTGCGCACGAATCGATCCCGGAACTGGACGCGGACACAGCGTTCAAGGAACGGCTGCGCCGTATCTGGGTCGAAGCCGGCCAGCGTATGGAACTCAAGAACCGTGACGGTCGCCTGTTCACACCGGAAGAGTTGGCGGCGAGCGAGACAATTCCTAAAATATGCATCATCGGCGAGCCGACGAACGGCGGCAACGTGACGGTCCGCTACTTCACGCCGCAGGCCGGGCATAATTCGATGGCCGTAACCGGCGGTTGTTGTCTGGCGGCGGCATGTCTCGTTGAAGGATCGGTTGCGCAAGAAGTCGCCACCGGCGTCAATCTGCCTACAACGGAATTGGCCGAGTATCAGGTCGACATCGAAAACCCAGCGGGCGTTCTGACGGCGATCGTCGAGGCGGCGTCGGGTAACGACGGGGTCCGCATCACGAAAGCTGCCTATACCCGAAGCGCTCAGATTTTGTTGAAGGGGTATTCCACCCTTTACCGAGCGAGCGACGCATTGATCGCTTCGCTCGGCCTAATCAATAAATAAGCGGGAGGACACACCATGGACGGCATTACGCAATCGCTCAAAATCACGCCGATCAATGAATTGGTCGGCGCCGAGGTCACGGGTATCAATCTGAAACAGCCGATTGATGCCGAGACGAAGGCGCGGCTCAACCAAGCACTCCTCGACCATGTCGCGTTGGTCATTCGGGGGCAGAATTTGTCTGCGCCGGAATTCGTCGAAGCGGTCTCGGTGTTCGGTGAACCTATGGAGCAGCACTATTCCCAGTTTCAGCATCCGGACCATCCACTGGTGCAGATTGTTTCCAATCAGCACAAGACGAAAGAGGGCAAGGAAGTCAAAAACGGTGCGAGCTGGCACACCGATCACACCAATCATGAGATGCCGCCGAAGTGCACGGTCTTGCATGCGGTGACGTTGCCGAAGGTCGGAGGCGATACGGGCGTGTTGAATACCCGCGCCGCATTTGCATCTTTGCCCGAGGACTATCGCCGCAAGCTCGACGGACTGAAGACCATCAACGTGTTCCAGGGGCGCGCGGCGGTGCGCGATTCAACCAAGATCGCGAACGAAGCGGACACCAAGAAGTACGGCACACCGATGACGCAGCCCTTAGTGCGCACGCATCCGGAGACTGGCGAGAAAGCGCTCTATTTCCATACGGTCAAAATCGACACCATCGAAGGCATGACACCCGAGGATACGCGTGACCTTCTGTTGGATATTATCGAGAGGATCGATAAGCCGGAATTCATTTATCGGCATAAATGGCAGCAAGGCGACGTCCTGATATGGGACAACCGCTGTGCCCTGCATCAGGCCTACTACGACTATGACACCAGCCAGCCGCGGGCGCTGCTGCGGCTGATCTTGAAAGGCGATAAGCCGTTCTGATGTGATGCTGATTAAGCGTCTGCGAGGGCGGAACTGGTAAACATTCTCAGCATACTCATGTCCTTGAGAATGACCTTCGTAAGCTTCGGCGTTTGAAAAACTGGTCGGGATGACCAATGGATGCATTTGATGCACCTTGCGCGATGACCTGTTGCAGGAGGTTCGGCGTTTAGCCGAGGATGAGCGCATCGACTATCTGCAGATCGAGTCCACGGGTATTCCCGGACCCGTTCCCGGTCTGGGATCGACGATGCCATCTGAATGAAACGCAACAACGGATGGGGCGATTGACCCCATCCGCTTGTGTCGCTCGTCTGCTTTTTAGACGAAGCCGGGCGTGCCGGCCGACGCAGGCGCTCAGTCGGCGGCGTCCTTGATGGCGCGCGAAGCGTCGTTGAGTCCTTCATCGACTTTTTCACCGACTTCTTCTGCCGGACCTTCTTCCTCGCAGCCGGTAAGTGCGCCAGCCGATACGACAAGCAAAGAGGCCGCGAAGAACGGGAAGAGTAATTTGCGATAGGTCGTGGACATTGTCTGTCTCCTTACAGTTTTGCGTTCTATGGTCATAAACGCTGGGTAGTGAAAAAGGTTCCCGAGAATTTTTGCGAAGATCGGGGCGCGAGTTTTAGGCCGCTTCGAGTGTTTCGTCGGGAGCCATCTTGAGGTTCTCGGCGAGGGTCTCGCGAGCCCTTGCATAACGTGACTTCACGGTCCCGACGGGTATGCCAAAGGCGGTGGAGACTTCTCGGTAGCTTTTTCCTTCGACGCCGATGGACATCAAGATATTGCGTTGGTTCTTCGGTAGCTGCGAGATCGCCTTGCCTACTTCGCCAAGCATGACTTTTGCGACCTGCGGCGCCGGCGTTGCGAGGCGCGCAAGCGCGGGTTCGGGGTCTTTCACGTTGGGATGACGTGCCTGGCGGCGCGATGAACTCACATGAAGGTTGTGCAGAATCGTGAAAAGCCACGCCCTCATATTGGTACCGGAGTTATAGAGGTTCGACTTTGAAAGTGCCCGAACCGTGCATTCCTGAACAAGGTCCTGTGCGGTGGTTGGGTTGCACGCCAATTTCATGGCGTAGCGTTGTAGAGCGGGAAGATGGTCTACGATGTTAGCGCGAACGTCGTTCATGGTCGTTCTCCAACAGAGGTCCCGATCGGCTTCGGGACGAAGTTTCCGTTGAAGAACAGCTAAGAAGGGCGGGTAACCGGTGGCTGTCTGAAATCAGGCAACCGAATGGCATATATGTCAAATGTAACCGGCCACCCGCCATTCGTGCGTCTTAATTATTTCCGTCTCCTGTTAGACAGGCGGGCGACGGCGGCGGAAGAGGCCGAAGATCAGCGCCAGCGCAAACAGCACCAAGAAGATGAAGAAGAGAATCTGTGCGATCCCGCCGGCGGCCGAGGCGATCCCGCCAAAGCCCATGAATCCTGCGATGATCGCGATAACAAAGAAAATGGCTGCCCAATAAAGCATGGTGATAGTCCTTTCTGCTCGTTGTTACGAACGATTGGTTCATGTGGGTATAAACGCCGCAGTTCGGATTTGGTTCCCTTCGATCTGGCATTTTTTGGCTGGAAACTACCTGACGTACGTACAACCCGCGTCAAATGCGGAAAGCCACAATCTTATTGCGGGGACTTCACAGCTATATCACGGCGGCTTCAGACATATTTGTCACATGGAACGATTGACTTAGATCGGCCGCGGCCGATGAAAGAGAACGACCATGATGTCAAAGCCCCCCGCAAAAGTTGTTGTCGCCGATGCGGACCCGGTGATGCGGCGCACGATCAGCATGTGCCTTGCAAAAGAAAAGTTCGATGTCGAATCTCTGAGCAGCGGCCGTGCGTTGACCGAATTATTGCAGCGCCAAACGCCGGATCTTGTTCTTATAGAGATTGATCTGAACAAAGAGGCCAACCTGACGTTTCTGCGCGAGCTTCGTCAAAGCCATCCTGCGATGGGCATTATTATCGTTTCTATCAATCAAGATGTTGCGGACAGAGTTATTGGGCTGGAGATCGGCGCCGACGACTATGTGATGAAGCCTTTTCACGAGCGGGAACTGCTGGCGCGGATGCGCAGCGTCTGGCGGCGCAGTCAGGTCACCGGCGCACAGCAGCTGATGCCGGGAATGCCGACGGGTAATGGCCAGTATAGCTTTGCCGGTTGGGTCCTCGACATCGAGGCGCGGACGCTCCGCTCGCCGGAGGATGCGCTTATAGAATTGACCGGCGGTCTGTTTGATCTATTGGCAATCTTTGCGGCGCGTCCGAACCGCGTGTTGAGCCGCGAACAATTGAAGGATCTCATCGGCCGGCCGGCGGAGGCATCGTTCGACCGTAGTATAGACGTACAGGTCGGCAGACTCCGACGACGTATCGAGCGCGATCCCAAGCGCCCGATGATCCTCAAAACCGTCAGGAACCTAGGTTACATGCTGGCCGCGGAAACCGATCAGCAGCGCTCCGTTATGGTTCAGGCGTAACTGCCTCGAAGGCGCGCAACAACCGATTTCAGGATCATTGCGACAACTTTATCTGACCGTTTCAGACGTTCCAGGTACTCCGCTTGGGTCAACAGCAATGCGCTTCCGTCCTCCCGGGCGACAGCGGTCACGGAATGTGGCTCGTTTGTTATCAACGACACCTCGCCGATGATTCCGCCGGGGCCGATCTCGGCGATGGTTTTGTTGAAACCATTGTTGGTTTTCTTGGATAGGGACACCAGTCCGCTCTGTATGACGTAGGCGGCGCCTGGTTCTGCCCCTTCCTCGAAAAGGACCTCTTGTGCCAAAAACTTTCTCTTTTCCATTGAACGGACTGGCTCCGGCATCAGATATCGTTCGATTGGAGATTACACCAACGGATCGCCGTTGTCAGAAAAGCCGTTATTGCACCTGGGCAATCAGAGGCCGGTTGCGGGGCATAATTAATTGCTATTCAATAGCGGCATAATCAAAGCGGTAACGCTCACATCCAAGAACATCTGCAGCGAAAAGAACGGCATGACACGCCTATTATCGAATGAAGACGTCGACAACCTGATCGACATCTCCGATGTGCTGGACGCTCTTGAAGAGGCCTATTCGGAAGCGGCGGCAGGCCGCGCCATTCTCGGTAGCCGTTCGGACCTTGTTACGAAAGGCCCCGACGACGAAGCGGTCTATCAGTTGAAGAGCATGAGTTCGACCATCGCCAGTCTCGGCGTCGGCGCGGTGCGCATCAACTCGGATGTCATTGCATTCCCGGAAGTGGGCGGCAAGAAGCGGCGCAAGAAACTACCGCTGGCGCCGGGCAATCGATGGACAGGTCTGGTTCTGCTGTTCAGTAACGCAACCGGCGAGCCGCTGATGATCGTGCCGGATGGTGTCATGCAGCGGTTGCGCGTTGCCGGCGCAAGTGCGCTCGGGGCCAAGTACATGGCGCGCGAGGATGCCAAAACGGTCGCCCTGATCGGCTCCGGCTGGCAAGCCGGCGCGCAGGCATTGGCGATCGCCAAGGTTCGCCCGGTGGACGAAATCAGAGTTTATAGCCTGACGCCCGAGAACCGAGCTGCGTTCTGCGCCGAGATGGAGCCGCTGGCCGGTGTTCCGATGCGTCCGGTCGAGAGCGCCGAAGCAGCCGTGCAGAATGCGGATATCGTGCTATGCGCAACCAATGCGCAATCCAACGTTCTGTTCCAGGACTGGGTGCGTCCGGGTATGCATATCGCGACGATCCGCGACAACGAGATCGAGTTGGACGCGATCAACGGCGCCGATGTCGTCGCGATTCATGATACGTCCAGCCTCGACCTCAGCAATTACATCAGCACGCACGGTATTCGTTCCGGCGACCAGGACAAGGAAGCTGGCAACGATCCGAGGATGGCATATCTTAGCAGTGTGCCGACCTTGGCCGATCTCATCAGCGGCGCCGCCGTGGGGCGGAAAACCGAAACAGACGTGACCTGCTTTCTAAACTATCGCGGATTGGCATTGCAATTTGCCGCTGTCGCCGCGGTCATTCATCGCCGTGCCGAGGAAAAGGATATCGGTCGCAATCTGCCGACCGATTGGTTTACCGAAGACGTGATCCCCTAACGTGTCCCTCGGCAAGCCGGCAGACCCTGAGGACGTGGCGGCGGCCGAGGTTTTCCTGGCGTCATCACGTGCACGTGTCTCGTGACGGGAACGGAGTTAAAGGTCGACGGAGGACGCTCGAAACACACCTGATGCGGGAATTAAGCATCTGATTGAGGTCTTGGAGCCGGGAATGACTGGCTGATCCCATAATGCCGGGATATAGTGTCCCTTATTGTCCCTGTTTGACCCGATGGCGAAGCCATGCGGCCATATAATCGGTAGCCCCGAGTAAGTTGCTGAGGGCGGCGGTTCCTTGCGGCCGGCGCCGGGACGATAGCGTGCGCGGCGCATCGACGAAACGGAATGGAACCGTATGAACGACGGCGATAAAGCGAAAGAGACCAAGGCGGACGTCGCCGATGCGGGTGAGAATCCGTCACGTGCCATTCCGTTCGTTGTTGGCATCACGTTCTTCATGACCGGCATGGACAAGACGATTATTGCCACGGCGGTGCCGGCGATCGCAAAGACGTTCGGAGCCAATCCCGTCGACCTCGGTATCGCGATCATCGCCTATATCGTCAGCATGGCCGTGTTCGTGCCGGTCAGCGGTTGGCTGGCCGACCGATTAGGGACGCGGACGGTTTTTGCGGTGGCGATCTGTGTCTATATATCGGGTTCGGCGTTGTCCGGTCTCAGTGAAAGTATTTCGATGCTCACTCTGGCGCGAGTCCTGCAAGGTATGGGCGGCGCCTTGATCGTGCCCATTGGCCGGATGATTATTTTTCAGGGTCGGCCGAAATCGGAATACGCCAAGGCGATGGTGACCGTGTCGCTGTTCCCGGCTATCGGCATGGCGCTTGGTCCTTTATTGGGCGGTGTGCTTATCACCTATGCATCTTCGTGGCGCTGGATTTTCCTGCTTAACGTGCCGCTCGGCCTTTTGATCATGGTGCCGGTGCTCTTCTTCGTGAAGAATGTTCGCCAGGATAATGTGAAGACGTTCGACTGGATGGGCTTCATCGCGACCGGATTGTTCCTGTCGACATTTCTCTACAGTATCGAACGGATCGGCCGTGGTGGTGAGGACGTTTGGTTCAGTGCCGCACTGGCGGTGTTTGCTCTCGGTGTCGGCGCGTTTGCGGTGATGCACGCCCGCAGCAAGTCCAACGCGCTGATGGACTTCACGTTGCTGCGATTCAAAACAGTGGTCGCGGGCACCATGTTCGGTACGATTTTCCGTACCACCGTCGGCGCTATCCCGTTCCTAATGCCGTTGTTGTTCCAGGTCGTTTTCGGCATGAGCGCCTTTGAAGCGGGCTTGATCGTCGTCGCGCTCGGTGCCGGTATCTTCACGGCGAGGGTTTTCATCGCCAAATTGATGCGAATGCTTGGTTTCCGCACACTCTTTATCGCCAACGCGGTTTTTCTGATCGGTGGGTTCGTCCTATGTATGCTGCTGGAGCCGACGACTCCGTCGTACCTCTCGTTGCTGCTTCTTTTCGCCATCGGCATGGGGCAGGGGTGTGGCCTGACGACGCTCAATATGATCACTTATTCGGAAGTCCCGCAGAGCCGCAACGGCGCGACCGCGTCGTTTGCGCAGGTCTTTCAGCAGATGGCCCAGGCCATGGGCGTCGCAATCGCGGTCAGTACGTTGAACATTGGTCTCGTGATGCGTGGCGCCGTGAATCTCACCAAGTCGGATTTCATCCTCGCATTCTCGGTCTTTATTGCCCTCAACGTCATCGCCATCCTGTTGTTTACCCGGCTGCCCGCAGACGTGGGCCACGAGGTCAGTGGCCACAAAGGGAAATCGCTGCCGAAGTCCGGCGACTGAATTCAGAACCTTGCTGCCCTAAACGTAAGTCAGGCGTTGTCAGACTTAATTGAACAGGTGCCTATAGAGGTTCACGCTCCGCGTTTAGGCTGCAAGCCGATGCCCCTCGGCCAGGACGGCGGCTCGCTCTTGTTTGAAAAAGCCGCGCCATTGATTCGCACAAACAAATCGTCCGAACAGGATGTCCTCGACTTGCCGTAGCGACAGTGGATAACAGCTGTTCATCATCCCCGCAAGGCGAGGTTCTCGGGCAAACTATTGAAGTAGCGAAGGGGATCTCTCATGCGCAGAACTAAAAGCCCGAACCAAGTAGCCTTGATCCGACTTGCTCAGACACTGGCCGGAAATTCGATAACCCGCCAGAAATGATCGATCATTCTAATGGCATCTTCGAAACCGCTTTCCGGATTGCTTTTGGTTATGTAGCCATTGATATGGCGCTTATATGCTGCGGTTACGTCTTGGTCCGCCTTAGAGGACGTGAGAACAAAGACGATGGTATCCGACAGGTGCGGGTCCGAGCGGAGGATATCGAGAAATTCAAGCCCGCCCATTCGCGGCATATTCAGATCAAGCAGTATCAGGAACGGGGATGCCAATTTCTCGGCGCCACCCGTGCCGTGGAGGATATCCAACGCCTCTAGGCCGTCCGTTGCCCGGACGATCGGGTTAGCGACTTTCAATGTCCGGAATGCCCGCGACAGTGCCTTGAAATCGAGATCATCGTCTTCGACAACCAGAATAGTGACGGGGTCGAGTTCAGGCATGTATCGTTCCTTTCTTCGGCCAAGTGAAAATCATGGCGCAACCGCGCTCGTTCAGCGTGCTTTCGATCCTAAAGGTACCGCCTCGGCGCTCCACGCTTTTCTTGACGATCGCCAATCCCATACCGGAGGCCTCCATCTCGTCGCGCCGCTTCAATGTCTGGAAGATTTGCTGCACTTTATCATGGTATTTCGGGTCGATGCCGGGGCCGTCGTCGCGAACCTCGAATTCGTAAAACTTGCCGGCATCCCTGGAGAGCACCTGAATACAACCGGTATCCCGGTCATGGTGCTTGATCGCATTGTCGATCAGGTTTTGTAGCACTTGTTGCAGCGGCGCATGTTCAGATTTGAATATCGGCAGTTCGTTCGGCACTTCAATTTTGATCGGCTTTTGTCCGTCCAATAGCGTCGAAATATCTTCGATCATATGATTTACATTAACCATTTCCGGCGCAAACGTCATCGTCGCAACCCTGGAATACTGCAACAAGGAATCCAATAGCCGGTCGAGCCGTTCTGCCCGCCCTTCCACCAAATCCAAGTTTTCGAGTGAATCTGCGTCCAACTTGTCCGCGGCGTCTTCGCGGATCCAAGACGCGGCAATCTTAATGCCTTTCAACGGCGCCTTGAGGTCATGGGAGGCAACGTAGGCGAATTGTTCGAGTTCCCTGTTCGAGCGTTCTAATTCGTGCGCATATTCTTCTTTGTCTTTCTCGGCGCGTTTGAGCGATTCGTAACGCCGGTCGAATTCCCGCGACAGGTTCTCTATTTCATTGCCGCTCCATTTTTCCGTTTCGCCGCCGTCGGAAACGACCGCGAGCTTTTCTATACGCTTTCCCAATTCCAAGACCGGCTTCAAAACATTCCGCATGAATAGCCCATATGCCAAGCCGAGCATTATAATGACGGCAACGCCGGTCCCAACATTCAATGCCACCAAATTTCTCTCGATCTCTTCGAGCCGTTTGGCGTTATATGATGAGAGGCGTTCGGAAAGCGCGGCAAGCGTCGTCGTTGCCGCGAGAAAACTAAGCGTCAGGGTTCGCCGCGCGGTATAGCTATTGCTTGTAACCGGCTCTTCGGCGATTTGCAGCGCGACAAGATGTTGAAATGCGACTTCCAGCCGGTCGACGCTCCGGCGCATCCTAAGCAGGACCTGTCCGAAGTCACTGATATTGATGTTCGTTTCGGAAAGCAGCCGCCTAAGACCTTGAATTCGAGATTCGAATTGGGTGGCCGCGCGTTTGTTATAGCTTAACTGCATTTCCGCTGCGAGTACGTTTAAATCCAAGACCGCCGTATCAATCGCCCGCGTCGTTTGTGCCTGCATCTTTACTTTTTGCGACAGTTCATACCCAATGACGTTTGCCGTCACCAGCAACAGAACGGTAGCAAAAAGGACGGATGTAAAAACAGTAACGCTCCTTTTGATGCGCACAGTCGTCCCCTAATTACGAATGATGCTGACCCGGATCGGGTCGATGGACTGAAGCAATTTGGTCTCGATGCTTTGTAGAAAGTCAGGCACGTCCCCCGTAGACAGACCTTCACGTAACCGCCAGCTCGCCTCTGCTTCCATTAAGAACAAGATGTCTTGGGATAAGGTGACGTCCAGTTCCAGGTCGTCCCAATACCTGTCCAAATCTTCAAGCGGCAGGCCGAGATTCTTGTGTAACAGTTGTTTTGCGTCGTCCGTATTGGTTAGTGCCCAATTGGAGGCATCGATCAGACCGCGCAACATACCCACGAGCGCATCGCCGTTGCGTTCGATCAATTCCGCTTTTGTCGCGATGGTAAAGTAATAGGATTGGCCGCCTTGCAAGGCTAACACCCGCGCATTTTTACCGACGGCCTGGGCCGACAAGTTCGCGTAGGGTTCCCAACTTACGATGGCATCGACCACGCCCGCGCTTAACGCATTGGGCAAATCCGGCGCCGATTTGTTAACAACGGTCACCGTATTGGCGGAAATGCCGTTAAGGCCGAGCAGCCGGCCCAGGAAGAACTGTGAAATTGCGCCCTGGACGAGACCGACACGTTTCCCGGCAATGTCGCTTAACTCATTAACACCGAGGTCGCTGCGCCCGATCAGCCGGACGTTGGATATCGATGCGACCGTTCCGATGATGCGGAGATCGGGGTTTTTGAATCTGTTCGCGACGAACGCGTACTCCGACATATTGGCGATGTCGAAACGCCCATCCATAAGACCTTTCGATGCGGCAACACCGGATGACACCATCTCCATTTTGATGTCCGCGCCATTCGCCTTGAAAAACCCTTTGTCGTCAGCGATCCAAGGCAGCCAGCCGCTTTGGGACGTCGCGAATGTCAGGGGTTCGGCGGCGGCGTTGCCGCCTATCCCGCTGCACATAAGCGCGGCTATCACGACACAGCGTAAGATTGCGCGGCGCCAGGCAGTGTCCGGTTCACTGGCGCTGGCAGCGGATAGAATGCATGCAACTTTCCATTTCAAATTTTGCATTTGAAAACCTAACATATTATCGATGGTTGATGTTAACGGGGCGCTATAGCAGAAAATCAAAGTACCCCGATTTTAAGTTTTAATGGGCACTGAAAACCGGACTGTCGTTCCGGCGCCGAGTTCGCTCTCTATCGAGATATTTCCGCCGTTCTTTTCTATAAGTTCCTTGCAGAGCAAAAGGCCCAGGCCCGTACCCCTTTCGCCGCCGGTTCCCGGCGTGGATACATTCACGCCCAGCGCAAACAGATTTTCCATTTGCTTGTCCGAAAGCCCGACACCGGTATCGCGCACGGAAACGACGTACATGCCGTCATCTTGTGAGATCGCGGCCGTCACCGTGCCGCCTGTTTCGGTGAATTTCAGCGCGTTCGTCATGATGTTGCGCAGTGTCGCGGTGATGGCCTGGCGGTCCGACATTACGGGCGCATTGCCGGTCGTTTCGTAGTTTAGCTCGATGCCCTTTGCGACCGCGCCAGCGCGGCAATGATCGCCGACTTCGCGCAGGATATTAGTCAAGTCGAACGGCTCTTTGATGGTGGCGCTCTGTTGCAGTTGAAGTTGTGACCATTGGAGCAGGTCTTCGACCAGATTATAGGCCCCTTGCGCCGCGTCGAAGAGTTTCTCGCCAAGGTTTTTCCGCTGCTCTACGTCCGCACCCATGATGCCGTCTCTGAAAAACGCAGCAGCGCCCATCAGACTGTTGAACGGTGATCTTAGGTCGTGGGCGATCAGCGAGAAAAATCGGTCCTTCTGAGCGTTAAGGCGTTCTAACTTAGCTTTGGTCTTCGACAGATCCTGGTTGAGAGAGCGTAGCATTGTCTCTGCGGCTTTTTGCGAAGATATGTCCAGGGCGGTTCCCAAATAGCCTGTAAACTGTTCCCCGTCGAATTTAGGCGCGCCGTTTATGCTCCAATGGCTTACGTGTCCGTCACTCGATTCGAAGGCCAGTTCAATGCCGCGAAAAGGACGATGCTCATTCATCCATGTCTTGAGTCTTTGCCACTCCTCGTCCGCGGCGGGCTTTAAACCTTCAACGTGCCAAAAAGGATTGCCCAGCATCGCCGCCCGTTTGGGGGCGTGGTCGCCGAGAAGCGTGTCGTCCGTATCGATGAAAACATGCCCTTCGTCAGTTTCCCAGAAGCGGTCCGTAGCTATGTGCGTTAATTGACGGAACCGTTCGTGGCTGAGCTGCACTTCGTTCCGTGCACGGTGGCGTTCGATCGAGTATCTGATCGAACGGTCGACGGCGATGCCGGACATCGTCTGCTTTTGAATATAATCTTCGGCTTCGTTCTTGATGGCGGCTTCGGCGATACTGGCTTCTTCCGCCCCCGAAAGAATAATAACAGGAACGCGGTTTCCGGTTGCTTTGACGATTTTATTCAACCCTTCCAGACCGACGGCATCGGGCAGGTTAAGATCTAGCAAAATGACCTGATATGACGTATCGGGCTGCGAAAGAAAATCGAGGGCCGATGCGAGCGAAGCTACACGCACAACCCGATATAGGTTGGCGGTTTCCCGGCGAATTGATTTTTCGATGATCTGGGCGTCGTAGTTATCGTCTTCGATAAGTAGAACGGCAGTCGTTTCCCTTATATCGTTCAAGTAATTCTCCGTATTATTTTTATGTGCAATCAAGGGTGCCGGATTGCCGTCGGAATTCCTATCGGTTGGTTCGTCTAACCACGGGCGTATAGGGCGATGTGTCATTGTATGGTGAACTGTGCCGTTTCCGAGCGACCCTTCCAATCCGTTGGTGAGATCGTGTATATCGTTCGGCGTCTGCTGGTCTAGAGCGCCGTCGCCGGTAATCTGTTCCAGAATGGATATATGATTCAGGCTGCCAGAGCCCGCGAAACCGTCCTCTCTAATCGAGGAAAACTATGCCTTCTCAACGTGACTCTTTGAGAACTGCAAATTGACTGGAGCTTGACTCTCTATATGCCCATGGACTTTTTATTATGCTCCGCGTCATCACCGGACGACTCAGGCCATTCGTCCAAAATTTCGCAAACGAGGTCGTGGATCGCCCAAATATCGAACGGTTTGGCAAACCCATAATCGGCGCCGATTTTTTTTGCGGCATTAACCGCCCGTTCCGGCGCCATTCCTTTCCATCCGCCGCTCATGGAAATAATCGTCACATCCGAATGTTTCTTCTTAATTTTGTCGATCACCCATATTCCGCCTTTGCCCGGCATGAAGACGTCGAGAATGACGACATCAACGACGAACACATTTGCTATATTTAAGCCGGCCTCGGCGGTTTTCGCGAATTTGATGGCCGATGGAAAGTCCGCGAATGTCGCATCGAAGAGGTCGCGCATATCTTCTTCGTCGTCAATAATCAAAACGACTTTTTGACGAGCGGGTAGGCGACTCTTACGGGGAGCGGGTGCGTTCATGCGGCTTTGGAAATCAGCACGGCATTCAATGCATGCGATAGTTCTTCCTTAGAGAACGGTTTCGTCAAAACTTGATGACCGCGCACCACCGCTACGGACTGGCCGGCGAAGCCGGTGGTCAGAATGACGGGAATATGCTTGAATTTTTGCGCCATGCGGGCCGCAAGCTGCGGTCCTGTCATGCCACCAGGCAAAACGACATCGGAAAGGACGACCCGGATATCCTTTTTGTATTCCAGAACATCCATTGCGTCTTCCGCTGATGTAACCCGTATCACGCCGTGCCCGAGCGATGTCAGCTGATCTTCGACGGTCTCGGCAATCCGAGGATCGTCCTCGATGACCAGGACGAGCAAGTTCGAGTTTCCTACCATCGCCGGCGAGAGGAGGGGGGACGGAGTTTCCTCGGGCAGAAACGCGCGGTTCGTAACAGGGAGGAACATACGAACCGTCGTGCCGATGCCTTCCTCGGAATAGATCGTCAAGTATCCGCCGCTCTGCTTTAGAAAACCCCAGATCATCGAAAGCCCCAGTCCCGATCCTTGGCCGACTTCCTTGGTCGTAAAGAACGGCTCGAAGACGCGGTCCTGAACATCTTTGGGAATGCCCGTACCGTCATCGGTTATGGAGACCATCAAATAATTGCCCGGCGCGACGTCATCGTATTTTCTCGCCAACGTTACCGACAGAGTGAAGGCTTTCGTCTCGATGTGAATGTTCCCGCCTTTGGGCATTGCGTCGCGCGCGTTGATGACAAGATTCAGTAACGCCGATTCGAAAAGCCCACGGTCGAGAGAAGACAACAGGTCGCTGCCGTCCATTCTGTCGAACGTTACGAGTGTGCCGCCGCCGGCTGCATTCGAAAGCAACGGCATGAATTCTTCGATGACGTCGTTCGGCGCAAGCGCTTCCGGCGCCAAAGTCTGGCGACGCGAGAACGCGAGAAGACTTTTTGTCATCTTGGCGCTGCGGTCGGCGGCGCCGCACGCCGTCTCGATCATGGACTTTGCTTTTTCGACGTTTATGTCGTCTTGGCTGAGCTGGCGATGAGCCATTTGCAGGCTGCCGTTGATCACCATGAGCAAGTTGTTGAAATCGTGGGCGACGCCGCCGGTGAGTTGACCGATCGCCTCCATGCGCTGCAATTTCAGAGCGCGTTCTTCTGTTGCTTTAAGTTCTGTGATGTCCCGGAAATACAGGTTGACGAATTCGCCGTCGCCATAGGGCACCGCGACACAAGAATAGCTTTTGCCGTCAACGTATGCTGCGAACAGCGCCTGCTCTTGGATAACGGCCAGCAAACCGTATGACATACCGGCTTCACGCTCGACATCCAGCGCGCCGGAGTGGATCGCACGGATGATAGGAGAGGCCGTAGCATTGGCATACAAGATGCGCCCCTCGGCACTGACCCTGATAATCGGATCGGGCGCAACTTCGGCAAAGCTGGCGATCTTGTATTGTTGATCCAGGGCTTCGCGAACTTTTTGCTTTTCGGCAAGAACCTCTTCCATCGTGGCACGCACGCGTTTCGCCAAAGGACGAAAGATGAAGGCGACTTCGAATAAGAGAAGAAGAACAAAACCAACGACATGCAAGGTGTTAATCTGCCGAAGTAATTCTATCTTTTCCTTTGCAACCTCCTCATAGACGAAAACGATTTCGTCGAGAGGCCAAATTAGTTGTCCGCCTTTTGCGATAAGTTTTTCCACGAGCGGGTCGATATTGTCCGCCGAAGCATATGCCGCAGAGACTTCTCGCGCGCTTGCCAGGAAGGACCGAACATTCGTATCCAACGCGTAATCGTCCGAATAATAAATCGTGGTTAGGCGCGCATCTTTCGGCGGCTCGATGCCGACGTCCTTGTCGCCTATTGTCAAAATATTGTGGCCGCGCGCCATCTCCTCGATAAGCGAATTTAGTAGGATAGCATCCTTCTTGAATCCCTGTAATTCGACAAGTCTACTGGCAGGTTCCTTGTGGTGCAGTTCGAGAGCCACGAAAGAGATTTGTTGCGCGAGCGCACGCTGCTTGCCGCTCAAGTTGATAAGCTGTGCATCATGCTTTTCGCTATCCACGATTTGCATTGCAACGAATTGCTTTCCGGCGACCAGCATCCCAAAGAGGAGCAGCCCACACAAATACCGCAGCGTAATGCGGTGGTATATGCGTTTGATTACATCCGCGCTCATTTTTGCTTCGCTTCATGGGTTTCGATTGCTTGGCCTAATTCCTGCGCAAGCTGTTCTTGTTGATACGGTTTGGACAAAACGCGGATGCTTTCATCCGCCTTGACCGCTTCTCGCGGATAACCCGATGTTAAGAGAACCGGAATATGCGGGTGGCGTTCGGCGATTGCCTTGGCGAGATCGACCCCCGTCATGCCGCCGGGCATGATGATATCCGAGAAAACAAGGTCGAAGCGGTCGTCCGTTTCCAAGATGCTGAGCGCTTCGGCCCCGGAAGCGGCTTCGGCGAAATCGTAGCCGATTTCCTCAAGCATCGCTTGAACGATGGAGCGTACACCATCGTCATCTTCAACAATTAGAATGCGTCCGGACACATTTTTCTCCATATCAAAAGTGATGGGCTCAGAGGCCGCGGTAGCATCCTCCGCAATGGGTAGGTATAGGCGTATCGTCGTGCCGTGACCGACTTCGCTGTATACCGATACGTGGCCACCGGACTGTTTCAGGAAGCCATAGACCATGGCTAGGCCAAGGCCTGTTCCCTTGCCTATGCCCTTAGTCGTGAAGAACGGTTCGAAAACGCGTTCTTTTACGTCCTTGGTCATGCCCGTGCCTGTATCCGTAATGGCGACGGCGATATAGCGCCCCGGCAAAAAATTATCGAAAGCGGCGTGTGCTTTTTCCGAGACGTATGTTTCCTGCGTTTCGATGTACAATTGTCCACCGTCCGGCATGGCGTCGCGCGCATTGATGGCAAGGTTCAAAATGCTGTTTTGAAACTGCCCCTCGTCGATGTATGCTGGCGGCATGTCTTCCGCCAATGCCAACTCGATCGCGATGTTGGCGCTTAGTGTGCGCGCGATCATTTTATGGAAATCCCGCAGCGTTGCGTTGACGTCCACGGCCGTGGGTTCAAGCTCCTGCCGGCGGGAGAATGCCAATAGTTGCCTTGTCAGACCGGCGCCTCGTTTAGCCGCTTTTATGGCACCGTCCAGCCGCTCGGCTTCTTTCGAACCTTCGGTTATACGCCGCTGAAGCAACTGCAAATTCCCGAGAACGATCGCCAGGATATTGTTGAAGTCATGCGCGATGCCGCCGGTGAGGTTGCCCACCGCCTCCATTTTCTGGGCTTGGCGGAAGGCTGTTTCCATTTGGTGTTTTTCCGTGACGTCTAGGCTGACGCCGCCGATCAGCCACGGCTCGCCGTTTTCGTCGAGTACGGGGAATTTTCGGATGTCGAGGTGACGTTCTCGTCCTTCATTGTCGTTTACGGTTGCGGTTTCGAAGACACTGCAGCCGCCATCAAGCACTCGCTTATCATAGTCTTCAATCTTAGCGGCGCTTTCGGCGTTGATGATATCAGACGCTCGTAGGCTCGTCCGACCTGGTTCGACACCGTAAGCGTCTTCGAAAAATTTGTTGTAAAGTAGATACCGTCCATCCAGCGATTTGACATATAAATGAGCCGGAACGGACTGGAAAAAGGCCTCGAACAGACGTTTGGTGCGATTTACTTGTGCTTGCGTTTCATGTTGGGCCGTCTCGTCCAATAATGCGGCGAGGGCGTGAATCATGTTTCCGTCCGCATCGAACCGGGCGACGGCCGAAAGGCGAATGTAAACGCGCTTGCCCGACTTCGCGATCAAGGTGAAAGGCACGTTATCGGTAGAACCCTTTTTCAGGAATTTCGGGTACTCGACCGTCAGGGACCGTGTCGCACTTTCTTCGTCCATGAAGTCCTGCAAGTGTTTCCCGATGACGTCTCCGGCTTCGTAGCCGAGCGTATTCAGCCAGAAGTCGTTAACATGGACGATGTGGCCGCCTGGACCGATCGAATGCAGCATGATCGGCGAGTTGTTGTAGATTTCCTTATAATTCGCTTCGGCCTCTTCGAGTTTGCGCTCCATTCTTTTCAGTTCGCCGATATCGAATAACATGGAGTTGTGCGAGATGACCTTGCCGCTCGAATCCCGCTCGGCCACTGCCGACAGGAGTGTGTGAATGACGTCACCGTCCTTCGTTAAAAAATCCACGGGTTCGTCAACGATCTTGCCTGTTTCCATGATGCGCGTGCGCACCGAACCGACGATATAGGCGGCTGAATCATCGGTCATAAATTGAGTGGAGTTCCTGCCGATGACGTCTTCGCGCGCGTAGCCGAGTTTGTTGAGCCAAAAATCACTGGCTTGGGTGATGATGCCGTGGGGCGTGTTGGAATACAGCATCGTCGGCGCATGGTTGTAGAGGTATTCGTGCCGTGCTCGACTTACATCGGCCTCGTTCCGCGCGGTCATTTCCGCTTCGATATCCGTGCGGTACATTACGGCGCCGCCGATTTCGCCGGACTCGGTATGCCAAGGATGCGTATTGCAACGGATCCACAATCGGGAGCCGTTCTTCTTGACGCAAGCCATCTCGACGTCATTTTCGATCCGACCTTCGGTGACGACGGCACGCAAGAATGCCTTTCGTTCTTCCGATAAACCATCGAACACGGATAAGTGGGAGCGCCCGATGATGTCGGTGTCGGATATGCCGAACAGGTCATACCATTTGTGACTGACGGCGAGATATTTGTAGTCGCGGTCGAGCATCGCGGCAGCGATTGGCAGATCGGAGACGAACGTTTTGAACATCTTCATAATCGATCGGGACGTCGTTAAATGTTCGCCGGTTTGCGGGGTGGATTGCGTCAGTATCGCCGCCGCTTCGTCGGCGAAGGAACGCAGTATTTCTTGGTCCCGTTCGGAAAACGAATCCCGCGCTTTCGTATCGAAGATGCAGAAGCTACCCAGTACTTGGCCATCGGGATCGACGATACGTGCACCGGCATAGAAACGGACGTGCGGTGCACCGATGACATAAGGGCTATTCTTGAATGTGAAATCCTTGGTCGCGTCGGTAACGATGAGCGGTGCTTCGTTGAGCATGGTGTGGTCGCAGAACGACCCTGTCCGGGAGATTTCCTTGAGGTCTGTACCGAAACGGGATTTGAAAAGCTGACGATCCAAATCGATAAGCGCGATTACCGTTGTGGGTATATCGAAAACTCGCGCCGCCAGCCGCGTCAGCGCATCCAGGTCGGGGTCACAATCCGAATCAAGGATGCTGTAGCGGCGAAGCGCGGCCAACCGTTGTTCTTCCGCGATTTGAGAATATCGTCCTGCATCTAATCCGTCGGGGCTCATGAGATTTTCCTAATTGATTGTTATTATGCGGCTACGAGATAGGCGGGGCCTGCATAGGTGTTACGCCAAGTTTGCAGATCGGCGGAATTCATTGGCTTGGCGATCAGATATCCCTGTAAATAATCGCATCCGTAAGCCCGCAGAAGATCGGCCTGTCCAATGGTTTCGATACCTTCAGCCACCACCTCCATTCCCAGTTTGTGGGCGAGGTCGATGGTCGATGAAACGATTGTTTCGGCTTGAATCGATACGCCTAAGCCAACGACAAAACTTTTATCAATCTTCAACTGCGTGAAAGGCGAGTTCTGCAGTTGCAATAACGTGGAGTGTCCGGTCCCGTAATCATCGACCGCCAAACGAAATCCTTTGACCCGAAACCGGACGAGGTTGTCCAAGGCATCGGCGATGCACGAGGCAACACCGGTTTCCGTCACTTCAAGCTCGATCGCCGAAGTCGATATATTGAAATCGTTCAGTATATCTTCGATACGATGCGCAAGACTCAGATCATCCAACATGCTGGCTTCGAGATTGATCGCTACTGAATGCACGTTGCCATTTTCGGCCCTTCCGGACATATCGTCTGCAATGCATTCCAGCATGTTCATGGTCATTGAATCGATCCGGTCTTCCTCAATGATTTGGGGGAGGAATTCGCTCGGAGGGAGGATGCCGCGTACGGGGTCCCACCAGCGGGCCAACGCTTCGCAGCCGGAGAACTGCCCCGTTTTGGTGTCGATTTTCGGTTGGTAGTAAGGAACGAGCCTTCCTTGGTCTAGGCTGCAACGCCCGTGCAGCCGTGCGTGTTCGGGTATGGGGGGGGGAGCGTCGGCGGTGAACGTCGTGGTTTGAGTCGCCTGAAGAATGGAGTTTTCCAATTCCGAGATATCTATCGGCTTTGTCAGCGTGCTCTGAACATTTAGTCCACGAAGTTCCGCTAGCTTGCGAGCGGATTCCAAAACACCATGGGAGAACCCGCTGATAAGGACAATACGGGCGGTGCATTCTTGGCTTCCCAATATGCGCGTGATCTCAATCCCATCCAAATCGGGCATGGTCAGATCAATGATGATGCAATCCCAGTTTTTGGTGATTGCATTCAGCACCCCATATTTTTCAACCTCAGATTGTGTTTCGCATCCCATATCCTGGACGACGTCCGCGATTAGGTCGCAAATTGCCGGATCATCATCAATGATCAGAACTGTTTTTGCTGTGTTTTTTCCCATGATTCCATGCCGCAGATTTTCTAAAAAGCCTTTTGGGTTCAGTACTTAACCGACTCGCTATAAAGTTTTATTCTGATGTCCGCGCCGATGTCGGCTGATTGGCGCTAATGGAAATGTTCTCACAAGAGTGTGACTCCAAGAGAATTGGTACTTGACTGGGATATGACTAATGCGCAGCTATAAATGGCATTATAATTTCTACGTTAAGTGAATTGACGCCCCAGGTCGTTATCGCGGGACGGAACCGGAGGAATGGCCTATAAGCGGGGCAAGGGAGGTATTATTGGGAGGGACTGTGGCAGCAAAAAACGTTGAAGTTCTATGAACAGGCAAACAAGCATTATCGTTGCTGAAGACGAGCGGTTGTTTCAGGCTTTCTTGGCCCGATCGCTCAGTGATGAAGGTTATAATATTTCATGCCATGGATACGGATATGAAATGCTTGAAGCTTTCGATCCGGATCGGCACGACCTTGTACTTTTAGATTTACGTCTCCCCGACGAGGACGGCACCGTGATTGCGCGGCAACTTCGCGCCAGGAGCGAAGTGCCCATCATCGTTCTGACTTCTGTATTGGACGAAGGCACTCGAATTGCCTGTCTTTCCGTCGGAGTCGATGATTTCCTCCTCAAATCCATCTCGCCCGATGAACTGAAACTGCGGGTTCGCAATATTCTGCGGCGCGGCAAGATGCATCGGGAAAAGTCCTCTACGGGGAGTGATCAAGAGACGTTGCTCGGTTGGACGATCGACCGGGCCGGCATGACCGTTCGCGATGCGCAAGGCGTGGATGCAAATCTTACCGTTTTCGAATTCAAGACATTGTTGTTGTTGTTGAATGCCAAGGGGCGAATTTTGACCCGCGATCAGATTCTGGACGGATTGGCTGCCGGCATCGATGGCCCGTCAGATAGAATGGTGGACGCATTCATCAGCCGGATTAGGAAAAAGTTAGGCCGCGAAGATATTATTAAAACGATGCGGGGCGAGGGCTATAAAATTTACAAGGAATGACACGACTCGAAAATTTTCGCCGACGAAGAACTCATTAGCATTCGTTCACTCTGTCGCGGCCATGATGCTTGGCAGTGTATAGGGCCTGATCTGCCCGCGAAGCCGCCGACATCCCACAAAACCACCGCGTTAATCGCCTGACTGGAAGTCCAGGCCGTCATAAGGGTCGCCAGAGACATTCGGCGGAAATCCGGACTTTTCGGATATCGACATCGTCTCCGCGCCAGAGGGCGTGAGATTGAACACCTGTACCCCCTGGATATCCGCGACATATCTACGGGTATATCCTGGGCGGCGGTTTCGGTGGGAGAGAGTGGTGGTGGACGCAGTCTGAAGCGAACGCGTCTCTGCAGAATAATCCCTGAAAAACTGGGAAAATACAGGGAATATTTTAGATTTGAAGCCCGTGAGGGCTGATTGCTCTCTGCGCAGCCCCAGAATTGCTGAGAGTTTGGAGTAAATTCCCTACTCAAAGTAACAGGGAAATTCTTCAAGAGAACTGGGGATAAATATTGGAAGGCAGGGAAGTTGTAAGCGTCCCGGGAATGCACACTATCCGGCGGTAATTCGGCTACGAACATTGGACCGAACCGGTTCCAACAAAATCGGACAGTCTCATGACAAATGTCGATACCGCGTTCGGATAGGATGTCCTCGACCTGCCGTAGCGACAGCGGATAACGGATGTACATAATTACCGCTAGGCGGATGATCTCGGGTGACCAGTTGAAATAGCGGAATGGATTTTTCATCCACAGAGGCTAAAGTCCGGATTTGCTGGCCTCAAGGCGGTTTACTCTGACACTGCCATTCGCATATAGCAGGGTATTTGAACTCTGTTTCAGGGTAATAAATCTGTGCGCTGGCACGGGTGCATTTCTGGCATGAGCAAGAATGAGAGCAAGCACTCGATTGCTATCGCATTAGGTTGAATTTTTCTCGTTAACGTGACAGTGCCACCAGGGACTGGGCCATCGTGGCACGACACCGCGTGGCCGCGCATACAAAGCTAATCAATTGCTGACAATGCCTGCCAGCATATATCGGCTGTTCGCTGGATATGGGTGGCGAGTAATTTGCACGCGTTAACGGCATCGCGCCCCAGCGTTGCGTCCATAATTTTTTCATGCTCGCTAGGCACGTCGCGGTCTCCGGTAAGGGTATTCAATGAGAGCCGCCGATACCTCTCGCTTTGGTCGAAAAGCTGCCGCCGAATATGTTTCAATTTCTCATAGGGGCAAGCGGCGACAAGGCTTTCATGAAATTCAAAATGAACATTCTCCCACGCTTCATTCGGTCGATCCTGGCCAAGTTTTTGATCAAGTTTTCTCAGACGATGGAATGCTGCAACAATTTGAGCTTCCCAAGCATCCCCAGAAGTGCCGTCCCCGGCGTTTTCGATCGACGACTTCAGAGCCGCCGACTCAACCAAGATGCGAGTTTTTGCGATGTCCCAAACTTCGTCTTTAGATACACCAGCGACCGTGAAGCCACGGCGTTCCTCGATTGTCACCAACCCGTCGCCGCTCAGTCTGGACAGAGCCTCGCGTATAGGGCTGGCTCCGATGCCGTATCGGGTTTTAAGAGCGTCAACGCGGAGGCGCAGAAGCGGCGCCAACTCACCGCTCAGAATTTCCTCTCGGATGCTATGATAGACTTGATCGGTAAGGGTCGTACCTGATTTTGAAGCTGCTAATTTTGCGTCCATGACCCTACAGCACCAAGCATGTTTATATGTTTGATATTCATTAGCTTAGATATTTCATACATTTTAATTTAAAGCCATCAGAATCTAAATTGATCGATCAAAAGTATTTTTACCGATAAAAATTTTGACTGCCGATGGAAAAAGTCTACCATATGCCTTCTGAAGCGTTTGCATAATGGTTCGGGATAACCGCTTGTCGCAGAGAGGGGAGGGCATCAAATCGTGTTTCAGCGATTTTTTGTATTTGGCGTTACGGTAGCCTCGCTACCCGACCTCGGGGTGACTGAAAACACGAGGTTGTCGTCGTGCCGGATCATGCAGGACATGAAGGCATGAGCCCGGAGGTCTCCGATCCTCAAGCGACGGCCGGGTACCGAGAGGCCGCCATCACGAAATTGGATACTTTCTGGCTTCGCCTGCCTCTGCTGACGCCTTACGAAAACGCGCTCGGCCCAATATCCGATTTCGATGTTATATTGATCCGTGTCGAAGACGAAGAGGGGTGCGTTGGCTGGGGAGAGGCTTGTCCCGTGAAAGGGTATTCTCCGGAGAGTCCTGTGGAGGCATGGGAATTTTCTGCAGCGATTCTTCCAACTTTCAAGGGAATGGGGCCTCAGGCCATTCAGCACGAATTGCAGAGATGGCTTTCCCGATATCCGTTCCTCGTTTCAGGGATTGTCGAGTCACTCGAGGATCTCTCGGATGAGCCTCTTCTAAGGTCATCGGAGCCGGTTGAATTGGAACTGGCAGGAACTGTCAACACATTGGACGAGACGGAGGCCGCCGCTTATGCGAGCCGCCTCGTCGATCAAGGGTATCGGTCGCTCAAGGTGAAGGTGGGCTATGATCCGATGGGCGATGCGCGACGGGTCAATGCGATCCTCGCGGCCGTGGGTAATCAGGCCCGTCTGCGTGTCGACGCCAATCAAGGATACGGTGCCGACGCGGCTCTTGTATTCGCGGGCGCGGTCGACGCGGCGGGAGTCGAGATGTTCGAGCAACCGGTGAGCGGCCACGACTGGGATGCTATGGGCTATGTAGCCGCCCACTCTGTGATCCCGGTTATGCTGGACGAGGCGATATACGGTGATGTGGAGATTGTCAGGGCGAGCAAACTGTCAGGTGTTGCCGCGGTCAAGCTGAAACTCAGCAAGTCCGGCGGTGCGCGGGAGCTTTGCCGGCAGTTCCGTTTAGCTAAGGATTGCGGCCTTCAAGTCGTCGTTGGAAACGGCGTCGCGAGCGACCTCGGCTGCCTGCACGAAGCTTTGGCGTGTTTCCATGCGCACATGCCGCTTGCCGGCGAGATGAACGGATTTATCAAGACGGAAGTACGCCTGCTCGATCCGTCCCTGACGATATCTGGGGCGCACCTCGTCATTCAGCCAAACTCTGGCCAGTGCGTGAACGGGAATTTCGACAGCTGGATTTACAAGATGATTAACGTCGCCTGAGAGCGACAGCCCAAGACGGAGGTAACGATGAATATAATGGTAAAGCCCACTGACAGGCCGCTCGGCGCAGATATCGAGGGCGTCGACCTTTCCAAGCCGTTGGCGGAGGGAGAATTTCAGCAAATTCATAATGCGTGGAACAAATACTTAGTATTGCGCTTCCGGGACCAGGACCTCACTGATGCCGAGTTGATCGCCTTCAGCAGGCATTTCGGCGTTTTGGACCTTGCAGCGCTTACGACGAGCGGCGAGCGAGAAATCCCCGAGTATCCGGAAATCAACGTGATTTCCAATGTAAAGGTGAACGGCAAGGCGATCGGAAGTCTCGGTTCGTATGAATCGGTTTGGCATACGGATATGTCCTACAATCCGGAGCCGCCAAAGATGAGCTGCCTCTATTCACTCGAAGTACCGAATGAGGGCGGGAACACCGGTTTCGTCAATATGTACGCTGCTTATGAAGCCTTGCCGTCCGATCTAAAAGAGGTCGCCGACAAATTCGATTGCAAGCACGATGCGAGCCGCAATAGTGCCGGTGAACTCCGAAGTGGCCTCGAGGATACAAACGATCCGCGCGAGACCCCCGGCGCCGTTCACCCCATAGCGCCCATACACCCGGAAACGGGGCGGCGCGTAATGTACCTCGGGCGCCGTCGAAACGCATATATCCCTGGTCTGCCTCTCGACGAAAGCGAGGAGATCCTGGATCGTCTATGGGCACATGCATGCCAGGACAAGTTCCGCTGGGATCAGGTCTGGAAGAAAGGCGACCTGATCTTCTGGGACAACCGCTGCACCATGCACCGCCGTGATGCTTTCGCCAAGGACTCCCGCCGCCTGATGCATCGAACGCAAGTTCAAGGCCAAGCGATGCACCGATGAGCCAATCGGACCCAAAATAGGAGTGAGCAATGCGTTTGTTAAGGTTTGGCGAATCTGGTTCAGAAAGACCCGGCATATTGGATGACGGGGGCGTTGTTCGGGATTTGTCGGAGATTGTTTCCGACATTTCGCCGGCAACCCTCGGTGACGGAATTGTGGACCGGCTGAAAGAATTGGAACTCGGTAGTCTCAGGGCAGTGGACGGAAATTTCCGTATCGGGCCATGTGTGAGCCGGCCCGGAAAGATTGTTTGCATCGGCCTCAACTTCAACGACCATGCCAAAGAAGCGGGAATGCAAAAACCATCTGAGCCGATCATTTTCATGAAGGCTACGAGCGCCATTTGCGGTCCGAACGACGACCTCGTACTTCCGCTTGGACACGAAAAAGTCGATTGGGAAATCGAGCTTGGCGTCGTCATCGGGCGCAGGGCGAGTTATGTCGACGAAATCGGGGCCAACGAGGCCATTGCTGGCTATTGCATCGTCAACGATGTGTCCGAGCGCAATTTCCAACTCGAGCGCAATGGGCAATGGACTAAAGGCAAGTCGTCAGACACATTCTGTCCATTGGGGCCTTGGCTCGTTGCCAAGGATGCCGTTGAGGACGCGGGAAACCTGACGATGTGTCTGGAAGTCGACGGTCGCGTCTACCAAGACAGTAGTACAGCGCAAATGATCTTCAATGTGCCGTACCTAGTTTCCTATGTAAGTCGCTTCATGACGTTGGAACCGGGTGATGTGATCGCGACGGGCACGCCTGCTGGCGTTGGCTTGGGTCAGAAGCCGGAGGTCTACCTGAAGGCCGGAAGTCAAATGGTCGTGCGGATTGAAGGTCTCGGCGAGCAGCGCCAACGCGTTGTCGCGATGCAAGGTTAAGTGACAGCGTGAGGATTGTCTGTTAACTCAACCGACAGCGTGTCACTTTGTCGATAAAATGATTGACTGTCGATGCTGTAGTATGGTCCGCTAAGAGGTTGTTAATTTTGGGCGGAAAGGCCCTGTGCAACAACTGGAGGCTAACAGTTTTAATTGGGAGGAAAATCGATGCATAAAATCTGGAAATCAAAACTTCTTTGTTATTTATCATTATTGGCGTTTTTGAGTGTAGTTTCGAGTGGAGTTGTAGCGTCGCCGAAGAAGCCTGGCGACTATCCTTCACGCCCAATTACGATATTGATGTGTTATGGCAAGTCAGGTGGATCAGCCCAGGCCATCATGGCCATGAAGGGGCCAATGTCCAAAATTATGGGTGTAAATATAAATATGGTCAGCAAGCCGGGTGGTGGGGGAACTAATTGCCTCCCGGACTACGAGCAAGCGCCCGCAGATGGCTATACCATTTTGATGCACTCAGATAGTCTAATTACAAGGTACGTTAGCGGCGCTCACGATATACATCCAACAAAGGATCTGATTCCTCTAATA
Source organism: Rhodospirillales bacterium (assembly GCA_965216765.1). Classification (GTDB taxonomy): domain Bacteria; phylum Pseudomonadota; class Alphaproteobacteria; order Rhodospirillales; family Casp-alpha2; genus UBA4479. Next base: position 1,945,952 of record OZ244199.1, on the reverse strand, counting down.
ATTATGAATGTTGCGCCGACAGGACTTTATATTAAAGGCGACGATGAGCGCTTTATGACCAAAGGCAAACCTGACTGGGATAAAGTTGTCGAATACGCCAAGCAGGGTGAGGGTAAATTAAGCGTATCCAACCTCAATTCAGAAATGGAACTCATCACCATGAGAAAGGTTGAGGACTATTTCAATTTCAAAAGCAAACAAGTTTTGTTTGCGAAGCCTGCTCAACGCTTTGGTTCTGTAATCGGCGGTAAGCTCGATATTCTCGTGGAACAGCCTGGCGACGTCGCGACGCACGTAGAAGCTGGCAAACTAGCACCTGTGCTTTCCGTTTGGCCAGAGCGCTTCAAGGTGGCTCCTGATGCGAAATCTACTCACTCAGATTATGGTATGAACTGGCCTCCGCTCTTACGAGTCCGTGGGTTCTTCATTAAAAAAGAGACCCCGCCGGAAATCGTGGAGTACCTTAAGCAAGTGATGGCAGAGGCTTATCGAACAGACGATCACCAGGCGTTTCTTAAGCGGAAAAATCTCGACATTGTGGATTCTTTTCGCAGCGCTGAAGAAGCCAAAGATATTTTCGATTCCGCAATTTTGGAATACGCGAAAATCTACAAAGAAATTGGTCGAGAAGTACGCCCCGGCTTGTAGGGCCGTTGGTGTAAGTTGAAGACCTAATGGTGGCTTGGATGTCTAGGGGCATCCAAGCCACAGCTTAGGGTGAATTTATGAAGATGAATAAAATCAAATCCTATGCGCCGTTTATTGGTTGGATGCTTTTTGGCTTTATCGGCTTAGTTATAAGTCACGATTATATGGGGCCCCTCCCTACATTTAAGTTGGGGGCGGCATTTTGGCCGCAAGTTATTTTATCAGGCATCGTATTAGTTTCAGTTATCCAAATATTTCTCCTTTCTTTTTTTCAATATCCATCTGATCGGCACGACGCCGGTTCTGTTGAGGATGTTGAGACGCAAAGTGATGATTGTTTAGATAAAACCGTTTCCACCCGCCGATATACCAAGGCACTAGCAATATTTTTATTACCCCTCGTTTACGTCTATGGGATGCATAAAATAGGATTTTTTATAGTTACACCTATTTTCCTACCTCTTTATATGTACGTGATGGGTGTCCGCAGTATTCGAAAATTGCTCTACGTGTCTGTTGGAGTTTACGCGTTGCTTCTCTTCCTATTTGTATATTTGGCTTTTACGCCTCTGCCTCAGGGCGCCGGTTATTTTCATTCGTTGAATGGTGAATTCCTGGCGCTTTTTCAGCGATGAAGGTTTTTCTCTGAGATGAGTGATTTTCTAGCGGGAACAGTTCTCCTTTTTACCGATCCTATGGGGATTGCTGTGTTTGTAGGAGGGTTAGTTGGTGGATTGCTGTTTGGTGCTATACCGGGCCTTAGTCTTCTAACACTGGCCGCTGTTTTGTTGCCTTTTACTGCCTGGCTCTCGCCAGAGCATGCAATCATGTTGTACGGCGTGATCTACGTATCCGGTGTATACGGTGGTGCGATAACCGCGATCCTATTCAATATTCCAGGTTCCGTTGAAAACGCGCCAACAGCATTTGACGGGTACCCGATGACTCGGAACGGCCAAGCTGGAAAAGCGATCGGGTATGCAGTGACATGCTCGGCCATTGGCGGCACGATCTCTGCTATCCTCATGATGATGGCAACAGCACCCATCGCTGACTTCGCGCTTAGCACATTCGGGCCTATCGAGGTGTTTGCTGTAATTTTCTTTGGACTGACCGTTGTTGCCGGGGTTGGCACTGGGTCTTTGGCCAAAGGTTGGCTGTCGCTTTTATTTGGCTTATTTCTGGGGACCGTTGGTCAAGACCCCGTTGGAGCTACACCTCGGTTTACCTTCGGATCATTATATCTAAGCGGCGGCATTAGCTTCGTCCCATTGATCCTTGGATTTTTTGCGGTGGCCGAAGTTTTTATCCAAGGGCAGAGAGTTGCCTCGGGCACCCATACAGCCTCCAAGGTTTCCGTCGCTTATCCAACACTCTTGGAGTTTTGGGCTCTGAAGGTTGCGGTCGCGCGTTCTGCGATAATCGGTTGGTTTTCTGGATTGTTGCCTGGCGTAGGCGCCACGTTAGCAGCCTTCATCTCTTACAACGAAGCAGTACGCTGGTCAAAGACACCAGAAAAATTTGGTAAAGGTGAGCCGGAGGGGGTTGTCGCAGCTGAGACGGCAAATAATGCGGCAACCGGCGCAGCAATGATACCTTTGCTTGCTTTAGGGCTCCCCGGGGGGGCGCTTACAGCAATCATGATCGGCGTATTCAACATGCATGAAATGGAAATTGGCCCGCTGATTATGATTGAAGCCCATGATCTTGTATGGGTTTTATTCGCTGCAATATTTTGGGCAAGCTTGGCAATTTTGATTCTTGGCGTGGTTGAGACCAAAGGAATTGTCCATTTGCTTCGCATCCCATTCCCAATAATAGCGCCTTGCATACTTATATTTGCAACGATTGGAACTTATGCTCTGAGAGCCAGCATCGTTGACGTTTACGTTATGTTTGCTGCCGGAATAATGGGCTTTGTTATGCGTAAGACAAATTACTCTATTCCCGCTGTTGTTATGGGCGTCATATTAGGCCAGATCGGAGAAAATGTTTTCTCTCAAGCAATGGTCATGACTGATTACAATGTTATCGGATTGTTTGATACTTGGGTTTCTGGGGCTTTCATAACCGGCGGATTGCTTTCCATTGTTTTTCTTGTTCGCCGTCGAGTGCTGGACTTTAGAAGAACGTGAATGGGTGTTCTCAGAGTGGATGTTGTCATGACCTGCCCCCATTGATTGGTCCGGTTTGAATGTTAGTGCATCATCCGTTTTCCTTCCATGTGGATGATGCTTTCTGGTGCTGGCGGCCTGTATCCTAAAGCTGAGTGTGGCCGCTTCGTATTGTAATGACGCCGCCATTGCTCGATGACGATCTGCGCTTCTCTGAGACTGTAGAATATCTCTCCGTTCAATAACTCATCCCGGAACCGAGCGTTGAAGCTCTCGCAGTATCCATTCTCCCAGGGTGAGCCCGGCTCAATGTAGGCGGTTTGTGCGCCGACCGCCTTGATCCATTGCCTGACGGCGTCGGCGATGAACTCCGGGCCGTTGTCCGAGCGGATGTAGGCCGGAACACCTCGGATGATGAACAGGTCCGTCAGGGTGTCGATCACGTCCGTCGAGTTCAACTTCCGCTTCACTCGGATTGCCAGGCACTCACGGCTGAACTCGTCGATGATGTTCAGCGTTCTGTAGGCTCGACCATCTTCCGTGCGGTGATGAACGAAGTCGTATGACCAAACATGATCGACTCGCTGCGGCCGAAGACGGATACATGATCCGTCATTGAGCCAAAGCCGGCCTCTCTTCGGCTGCTTTATGGGAACCTTAAGCCCCTCACGGCGCCACAGGCGTTCGACCCGCTTGTCGTTCAGATGCCATCCTGCATCTCTCAGCATCGCGGCGATCCGCCGATAACCGTACCGGCCGTATTGCCGAGCCAACTCGATCATGTCCCGGATCAGAATATCTTCATCGTCGCGGGACTTCGGCACATAGCGATGTGTTGATCGATGCTGCTTCAGCACAAGGCAGGCCCGGCGTTCGGATATATTGAACTTACCCCGCACCAGATCGATGCAGGTGCGACGCCGTGCGGGGCTCAGAAGTTTCCCTTCGCGGCTTCTGCCAATATGAGCTTATCCAGTGTGAGATCGGAAACGGCTTTGCGAAGTCGTTCGTTTTCCTTCTGAAGCCGCTTCAACTCTTTGAGCTGACCCGTACCCATGCCGCCGTACTGTTTCCGCCAGCGATAATACGTCTGCTCCGTAATCTGCATCTGACGAATGGCGTCAATCCTAGGCTGGCCTTGCCCGACAAGGACATCAACCTGGCGCAGCTTCGAGACAATCTCTTCCGGTTTGTGTCGTTTCGTTGCCATCTTTGATCCTCCGAAAACTAAAATACACGGTGGACCAATTCAGTGGGGGAGGATCAATCGGACATTGTCTGCCAAAGAAGAATTGGAAGTTCTATCTTCGAATTTTAGCAACTATCGTTCCGATAATTGCTATAGACATAAGTAAGCATTGGTACTCAGTATGCCGAGGCAAGGTCGGATGTAATCCGGTCGCACTGTGGCGTTTTTCCGCGGATGTAATGCTCACGTACAACGAATCATTTTCTGCCCTGACTAACAAGCGACCTTGGGTTTTAGTTGTGAGATTGCCACCGCCGACAGGGCTTCAGTAAGCGTAGTCTGACTAAGGAAGGATTTAGGACCATGATCGACGAAGGACTCTCCGGAAGCCGTACACACGCCGTGCGTTGCCAAATGTTAATGATGTCGGTGGCTGCGGCATTTGCCGTCTTTGTGACGAGCGGCGCATTGGCCGACTACCCAGAAAAGTCAATTACCATCGTTGCCCCTTATGGTCCTGGTGGATCCTCCGATATCGCGTCAAGGACGCTCGCGCGCCATGCCGAGAAATACGTCAACCAGCCTATACAAGTCATCAATCGCACGGGAGCCGGTGGTGTCGTCGGGTCAACCAGTGTGCTGAACAGTAAGCCCGACGGCTATACGCTGCTGCTAGGGCGTATCGGTTCGCATGCCGTGACACCGGCGCGGAACAAGAAGATTCCGTATAACTGGGATAGCTTTACCTATCTCGGTATGCTGGAACTCAACCCGTTGGTCTGTGTGGTGAACGTGGACTCGCCGTATAAAACAATCGATGATTTGGTTGAGAAACTGAAGAGTGAACCGGGCGCCATCAATTTTTCCAGTGCCGGTGTTGGAACCGTCGATTTTATGACGAGCTATCGGCTCTTGCTGGTAACGGGAGTCGGCAAGGATGCGGCCGTGCATATTCCCGCCGGCAGCGGCGGCGAAGCGGTAACGTCAGTCGTCGGAGGCCATACGGATTATACCTGTCAAAATCTGGCACCCGCTAAAAGCAACCTTGAAAGCGGGAGGCTTCGGGCGCTGCTTGTGACGACACCGGATCGAATTCCCGGCTTGCCGAAAGTTCCGACCGCGCGCGAAGCCGGGTATGAGGACCTCGAAGGTATGGTCGGATGGAGCGTGTTGGCGGGACCGCCTGATTTGCCTGATGCTGTTAAGTCTTACTGGGTCGACATTTTGGCGAAGATCAAGAACGATGCGGGGTGGGTCGAGGCCGAAAAGAAGCTCGGATCGGTGCCCTATATCCAGACGCCGGAAGAAACCGAGGCATTCATCAAGCGTCAGTACGATATCTACAGTCAATTGGCCCAGGAACTTGATCTCCTAATTAAGTAAGCCGTTGCGCGGGAATCGTAGAGTCCGGGATACGGAAGGTTCAAGGGTATGTCTCCGCTCGTACGAGACCGCGGTTTGGGGTGGTTCCTGATATGCGGTGGGGTATTCCTTCTAGCCTATGCGATCCCTGCCGGTGTTGATGTGCCTGAGTCCGTCAAATCGATAGCTCTGTCGCCGGACCTATGGCCCCGCGTAATTTCGGCGATGTTCGTGGTCCTCGGTGTGATCTTACTGGCCGGCACGATTATCCAAAGACGAAAGAGGAACGTCTCGGTCGAAGCGGTGGATGGCGGAAACATTGAGGCGCCGCTGTCCACCCTCGTTCGAAAAGTCGAAGTCGTCGGCCTCGGATTGCTCATTGTCTACCTGGGGCTTGTCCATATTTTCGGCATTCCCGTAGCGTCGGCTATCGCAATTTGTTCGTTTGCTTTCACCTACGGCGAGCGGAATATATGGAAAATTGCCATCGTGGCGGTTGTTGTTCCGACACTACTCTACTTCTTCTTCACAGGTGTCGCAGGGGTGCCCATCCCCCTCGGTATATTCGGCGACTGAGCGGAAAGAATCTCTCCGAATGATTGAAGATATCTCCGTCGGATTGCAGCTGGTCGCGACCATTGACAATCTTTTTGCCATTCTCGGTGGCGTGACCATTGGTATCATAGTCGGTGCGCTGCCCGGGATGTCCGGTACGATGGGCGTTGCTCTCGCCTTGCCCTTTACTTTTTACATGCAGCCGGTGACGGCAATTCTCCTATTGCTCGGGTTGTACAAAGGGGCGGTCTATGGCGGCTCGATTTCGGCGATCTTGATCAATACTCCTGGAATGGCGTCTTCCGCCTGCACGGCGCTTGACGGATTTCCGATGGCGTCGGCTGGCAAGGCCGGCAAGGCCCTGAAGATGGCTCTCTATGCGTCCTGCGTTGCGGATTTCATCTCGAACATTGCATTGATCTTGTTCACCGGTCTGATCGCCGGATTTGCCCTGCTGTTTGGTCCACCGGAGTTCTTCGCGTTGATCTGCTTCTCGCTGACCATAATCGCCGGCGTGTCCGGGTCTTCGATGGTGCGTGGCCTCGTTTCTGCGGGGTTCGGCCTGATCCTCGCAACGATTGGCATCGACATCATTTACGGCACGGAGCGGTTCAATTTCGGCAATGTCGAGTTGATGGGTGGACTGGGGTTCATTCCCGTTCTAATCGGTCTTTTCGCCATCCCGGAAATCCTCAATCAACTCCGCGATCAAGAGGCGCCGCGTCAGCTGCTCGGCGGCTTGAACAGCGGCGAGCTAACACTGCGGGAGATGCGCGAAAGTCTCGGAACCATATTGCGCGGTAGCACGATCGGTGTGGTGTTGGGCGCCATCCCCGGCATTGGCCCGGCCCCGGCGGCGTTCCTGTCCTACAGCGAGGCCCGGCGTTCCTCGGACACGCCGGAGCGATACGGGAAAGGCGAACTGAACGGGATCGCTGCATCGGAAGCTGGCAACAACGGCGCCGCCGGTGCGACGATGATCCCACTGTTGTCGCTGGGGGTGCCTGGGGATGTCGTAACCGCCGTCATTCTCGGCGCTTTCATGGTTCACGGGCTGAGCCCCGGCCCCATCCTTTTCAAAGATAACATCCATATGATCTATGCCCTCTATGTCGGCATATTGGTCAGTTCCGTTTGCATCATGCTGGTTGCCATTGTCGCCATACGCGCCTTTGCCCATGTCGCGGACCTACCCAAAGGTTACGTATTTCCGGTTGTCCTGGTTCTCTGCACATACGGTTGTTACGCCGTAAATAATTCGATGACCGACCTGTTGGTCATGGTGATTATGGGCATCGTCGGCTTCGCCATGCTGCGGTTCGATATCCCCGCTGCGCCATTCTTGATCGCGTTCGTGCTTGGGCCGTTGTTCGAGGACAACTTCCGGCGGACGATCCTGTTGGGCCGGGGCGAGATCGACGTATTCTTCAGAAGCGAGATTACTTGGGTATTCTACGCGCTGACCGCGTTTGCCATCTGGGTGCTTATCCGCCGGAGGCCTCGCGACGAAACCAATCGAAACAGCGAACTCTAAAAAAGGAGGAACGCGATGGCTGAACCCTGCAGCCTCACTGCGACCGAAGTCTTGCACTTGATGGATAAAGGAAAAATGACGTCGACCCAACTCGTGGAATCGTGCCTACAGCGAATATCGGCCCGTGAAGACGTCATTCAGGCATGGCAGTATGTCGATGCCGATGGCGCGTTGGAGGCAGCACGAAAGTGCGACCGTGAAGATCGCAAGGGCCCGCTTCACGGTATCCCTGTCGGGGTTAAAGATATCTTCGACACGGTTGATATGCCGACGACCTATGGTTCGCCCATTTACGAAGGAAACCAGCCAAGCGCGGATGCTGCTTGCATTGCGCTGTTTAAGGAGATGGGGGGCATCATCCTCGGCAAAACGGTCACCACCGAATTTGCGACGCGAAACCCTGGGAAGACCCGGAACCCATATAACCCAAAACACACGCCGGGCGGTTCGTCGAGCGGTTCGGCGGCGGCAGTCGCCGATTGTATGGTGCCGCTCGCGTTTGGCACGCAGACGACCGGCTCGGTCATTCGTCCGTCCGCTTACTGCGGCGTGGTCGGCTACAAGCCTTCGTTCGGATACATCAATAAGACCGGCGTCAAACCACTTTCTGAATCTCTCGACACAATTGGCTTCCATACGCGCTCCGTGGCCGATGTTGGATTGATGTTCTCCGCTCTTTCGGGGCGCTCTCCGGTCCGTTTCACCGCCGACGCTGGCGGTCGTCCGTGGCGGATCGGGGTTTGCCGGACGCCGATGTGGGAGCACGCGGACGGCGAGACCCGGCGTTTGTTCGAAACGACGGCACACCGCTTGGCCAAGGCCGACGCAAAGGTTGAAGAGGTGGCATTGGAGCCGGTATTCGCGGACTGCACGCCCAATCAGGACATCATCAACGAATTCGAGACATGGCGGTCGCTGGCCTACGAGCGTACCCGTCACGCGGATGCGCTTTCTGCGGCGCTTACCGAGCGTCTAACCCGGGCCGGCAATCGCAGTGTCGCGGATTACGATAGCGCGCGCACGCACGCAGAAGATTGCCGTCGAAAGATCGCCGCCGTTTTCGAGGACTGGGATGCGTTGCTCGTGCCGGCGGCGCCGGGCGCCGCGCCTATCGGGCTCGATCATACCGGCGATCCGGTATTCAGCCAGCTCTGGACGCTCTTACGGGGGCCCGCGATAACCATCGTCGCGGGAGAAAGCGACAATGGTATGCCATTGGGGATCCAGTTGGTCGGTAACATACATACAGACAACAGCCTTCTGCTTTGTGCCCATTGGGCTGAAACCGTATTGGCGGGCGCGGCGTGACTAAGGCAACCGAATTTGGTCGACCTGCGACTGCACTTCTTCGCGCGTGATCCTGGCGAGATGTTCAATCGCGGGTGACGGCGGCACGCCCTCCGGATAAAGTAGGCCGATGCTCATTTCGAGCCGTGGTACCAAGGGCACCATCTTGATCGAATTGCCGAAAGCCGAAGCTATCAATGCGTCGGTAATCGCTACCCCGATTCCGTTGATAACGAAGTAGCATGACATGCCGATCTGAGAGACGTGAAGCTGGGAGTTCATGATGACCCCGGCGTCGTCGAATAGACGGGTAATTTGACGGCCAATCAAAGTTTCAGGTGTCATCATGATCAAACGTTCGTTTGCCAAGTCCTCTATACTGATCTCGCGGCGTGACGCGAGTTCGTGGCTCGGATGAAGGACTACCACCGCCGGCACGCTGCAAATTGATTCGGTGACTATCGTTGCATGGTCGGCCGGCAGCGCACCGATGCCGATGTCGAATTTTTGACTGGCCACCCATCGTTCCATGAAATGTCTCGGCTGAACGTCGACCGAAACTTCTTCTTCCGGATGCTCGGTTAGGAAGCGGGATACGGTTGGAATCAAAATACTTTCTGCGATGCGCGGCATCGTGATTATATGGGTGTGCTTTCTCGGTCCCCGTTTAATTTGACTGACTATATTTGGGACCTGATCAATAGAATCGAGGATTCGTTCCGCCTCGCTATAGAATGCCTCACCTTCCACCGTCGGAATCAGTCGTCGTTTCTCACGGGTAAACAACTTCAGTCCCAAGCTGTCCTCAAATAATGAAAGTTGCCGACTGAGAGCTGATTCGCTGGTATTTAAATCTCTCGCGGTGGCACTAAGAGTTCCAGTCGTCATGATGCGGACGAAGGCACGGAGTCCTTTAATATTCATCGGAATTTACTTCGAAATTGCGCCATATAAATACAAATTATTGCGCCATCTTAAATGATACCGGTGTTCGCGTAAAAGTTATCTACGCTCTTGGGGCATACATGGCAATGTTCTCACGTTGAAACCTCCGCTCGGGCGCATGCTCTTTGGCTGGGGACGAATGCACTGAATAGAGCCCAGACGAATACGACTACGCCGATGGTAAAGACGACGTCGTCAGGCACCCTGGCTCATACCAATGTCTGCATAATCGGGCTCTAGATGAGTTCTGCCGAGCGGGCAAAGTAAAAACCTTTTTCGATGCTGATATAGGTTTGCAGCACACCCTGGGGCAGCAGCGACAGAAAGGCCATTATCGCCAAGCCGATATTGAGCGTCCAGTAAGATATTTTCATCAGCTTTTCGTTCCACATCGCGACATCGGTGAGGCCCCGCATGCAGTAGAACGTCAAGCCAGTCCGAGCATCCCGTATACACCTGACCTGCCCCCGGAAACTGGACTGTTCTGAGTGAGAATTTTCTCGTTTGACCTTGGCTGGCAGACGAGAAGAAGACGATGAAGAAGTCGAGATTTTCGGTGCAGCAGATTGCGTTCATTCTGAAGCAAGCGGACGATGGCACGAGTGTCGAGGAAGTCTGCCGGAAGGCGGGGATTTCACAGCAGACGTATTACAGGTGGCGCAAGAAGTATGCGGGCTTGATGCCGTCCGAGCTGAAGCGCTTGAAGCAGCTCGAGGAAGAGAACGGCCGTCTTAAACGGATGGTCGCCGATCTGTCTTTGGACAAGGACATGCTGCAGGATGTGATCCGCCGAAAGCTCTGAGGCCTGCGAAGGGACGGGAATTGGTGGACTACATGCGGGGCGTTTGGCAGGTGAGCATCCGACGGGCCTGTGATGTCCTGACGTTTCGCCGCTCGACCTATCACTACAAATCCCGCCGCCCGTCGCAGGCCGCCCTCAGGAAGCGTATTCGCGAGATCGCCGAGACCCGTGTCCGCTACGGTTATCGACGCATTCATGTTCTGCTGGGACGGGAGGGTTGGCAGGTGAACCATAAACGCGTGTACCGGCTTTATGTCGAAGAAGGCCTGCAAATCCGCAACAAACGGCCGAAGCGGAAGGTCGCGGCGAAGCTGCGCGAAGATCGTCATGCACCGACAGCACCGAACCAGGTTTGGTCTATGGACTTCCTGTCCGACCAGTTGTTCGACGGATCGAATATCCGTTTGCTGGCGATCGTTGATGCCTTCTCGCGGTTGTCGCCGGCGATCGATGTCCGCCGGCGCTACCGGGGCGCCGACGTCGTCGAGACGCTGGAACGTGTCACGGCAACGTACGGCGTACCGAAGACCATCCGCGTCGATAACGGTCCCGAGTTCATATCCAAAGATCTCGATCTTAGGGCGTGGATGAACAACGTCACGCTGGACTTCTCCAGACCTGGCAAACCAACCGACAATGCATTCGTGGAATCCTTCAACGGCAAGGTTCGGGCCGAGTGCATCGACCAGAATTGGTTCCTGTCGCTGGACGATGCCCGGTCAAAATGCGAGGCTTATCGGAGAGAGTACAACGAGGAACGACCACGCAGCGCCATCGGCAACAAGACCCCGGTGGAGTTCATAAAGGCCATCGGTCAACCCAGCCGACCGGCGTTCTGAAGAACGGGAAGTTCGGCCTCGGGCCGGTCCAACGTTGGGGGCAAAGTCATAAAGAACGGGAAATTCGGCCTCAGGCCGGTCCAACGTTGGGGGCAAGGTCAAACGGATGGTGCACTAACATTCAAACCGGACCAATCGACGGAGGCAGATCAATGGCAATACCAACGCACAACGTCTTCGAACGCATTTTTGCTAGTGACTCACGTCACGTGTTGAGTTTTCGTTCCTTGAAACAGAACTTATAGGTCGACGAAAAGGTCCGTTGCCGAATTTCCACGGGAATATCGTTGAAGGTGAATGAAACACGTTCCAAGCCTAGACAGGGTTCGGACGGCATGCTGCCGAGGTGTTTCGCTACTTTGCTGCCTGCTAAATTTGATGACACGGTCTCTTCCATCCTAATTACGGTTACACCGAACTTCGCCTGATAGATGGCATATATATTCTCTGACGAATCAGAAAAAGCTGTTATATCTGGGCCCTCGAAAATCCATTCTGGTAGAATGATCGTCATCACTGCGACGACATCTTCATCGACCTTCAGCTTTGCAAATAGTTTATAGACGTTGCCACGGCACCTGTCTTGAAGGTGCAGTATTTCGATCTCACGCCGTGTGGGCCGCACTTTCCGCATCGAAATGACTTCGCGCTGTGGGACGACGGGAATCCCAGCCGGATTGTAAACGTTCAAAAAGTGATAGCGTTCACGATTCAACTCGTACGTTGTGACGAAAGTTCCCTTACCCTGTTTGCGAACAAGTACGTGACTTGTCACGAGTTCACTAATGGCCGCGCGAATCGTCGCCACCGACACTTGAAATCTCTGCGCCAAATTGGCTTCGCTGGGTAGCGCTACGCCCGGAGGCCATGTGCCGCATGCAATATCGTCAAGTAATTCTTGCTTAACTTTCTCGTACAAAGTCATGGAAGGTCGCCCGATAAATGATTTTCGTACTTGGATTCAAGGTGCGCTCACTTGCGGTGGCTCGCTCATACTATTTGTACCCCGCTAATTCAACGACATTCGCAATGCTGTGATCGAGTGGATACTTGACTCTTCAAAAGGTATGGCGTTAGCCTAAACATACGAATGACCGAATAACCGAATGAAAGTGGACTTCGGTTTAGGGTGATGGTGCTAACGTTTATCGGTTGGTTTCGCAAGAAGCTGTAATTGCAAATTTGGGAGGCACGCCATGCAAGAAGTTAAAGAAAAAATCAGAGTCACACCGTTGTCCGGTGGATTAGGTGCCGACATTTCTGGTGTCGATTTGAGCGCGGATGTCGACAAGGACGTGTTTGCTGAAATCTTAGACGCATGGCACGACAATCTTGTCTTGCGGTTTCGCGGGCAAAAGTTGGACGACGAATCATATGTTCGGTTTGGTCGAAATTTCGGCGAATTAGATCTGCCATTCACAAGCCGTGCGGGAAATCCACGGAATCCAAAAGTCCCGGAAATGGCGGTTATGTCGAATATTATCGAGAGCGGAAAGAAAATCGGTGGCCTCGGGAGCCTCGAAGCAAAGTGGCATACGGATATGTCGTATTATGAGGTGCCACCGACAGCGAGCCTTTTGTACGCGGTCGAAGTTCCAGAAGTCGGTGGTAACACTTGGTTCGCGAATATGTATATGGCTTACGAAGCGCTGTCCGCGGAACTACGTGAAAAAGTCGAAGGCCTCTGTTGCAAGCACGATCATACATACAATAGCGCGGGGGAACTCCGGAAAGGGTATTCGTCCGATGTTGATCCACGGACATCGCCTGGCGCGGTGCATCCGATGGTCTGCGTACATCCGGAGACGGGGCGAAAGTGCCTTTTTCTCGGTCGGCGTCTTAACGGATATATTATGGGTATGGATTTCGACGAGAGCGAAGCGCTCCTCGACGAATTGTGGGAGGTCGCCGTTCGTCCGGAACATCTGTTCTGTCAAAAATGGAGAGTGGGCGACCTGATTATTTGGGATAACCGTTGCACGATGCACTATCGGGAATCCTTTGATCAAGAGACCCGCCGTTTGATGAATCGTCTGCAGGTAAAAGGCGCCAAGCCTACGGCAGCATAAGCCGTGGCTGTGTATAGTTTATGACATCATTCGGAAAAATGGATTCTGCGCTGTCCCTGCATATCTCAGAGGTCTCTGCTTGGCGTGTGCCAATCGCAATGACTGTGCCTTATTTTACTTCTAACAATCAGGGTGGGCGTAAAAATCTCGACGTGCTTCTGTTCCGGCTCACGCGCGAAGATGGGAAAGCCGCGTGGGGAGAAGCATGCCCGTCTCTTGCAGGGTACTCACCGGAAACTCCGGACACGGGCTGGGCGTTTGCCAAAGAGCTCTTGCCGACGCTGGTCGGCCTTTATGACGCTGAAAAGCGTAGGAGGTTGGCCGACGCGATTGAGAGTTACCCGTTTGTTATGTCCGCCATCAACGGTTGTTATGAAGAGTTGATGGGCAGTGACCTGCTAACGCCACTGGCGGAGCCACTAAAGTTCCGGCTTGTCGCGACCGTCAACACCCTGAAAACGGAAGAGGCGCCGCCGCTTGCGCTGAAGTATGTTGAAGAAGGATTTACGACCCTTAAGGTGAAGGTCGGCATTGACCCGGAAGAGGATGCGAAACGGGTCATCGCAATCTATGAAGCGGTCGGCGCGTACGCCAAGCAACGGGTTGACGGCAACCGCCGTTATAGTTTTGAGGACGGTCTTAAGTTCGCCTCGCTGATTCCGCTCGATGCGATCGAATATTTCGAACAACCGTATGCTCAATCAGCTTGGGATCAAATGGAAGCATTGTCGAAACAAACGACATTGCCATTGATGCTGGATGAGTCAATTTATGGCGTAAACGCAATTGAGCGCGTTGCACGCATGGGCTGTGCCCAAGCCGTCAAACTTAAAGTTTCGAAAATGGGCGGCCCGTTGGAACTCGCCCGCTGTATCAAGGCCGCCAAGGGTCTGGGACTGGACGTTGTTGTCGGCAACGGGGCGGCGAGTGATATCGGTTGTGCGCAGGAAATATTTTGCGCCGTGCGTGCCGGTATCACGACGGCAGGTGAAATGAACGGCTTTTTGAAGCTGGATCGCCGGTTGCTAACGGAATCACTGGAAATGTCTGGTCCATTCGTGACAGCAGATGCGGACTTCAAGTTCGAGCCAAATATGGACGTCATCATGGACTCGTCGATAGATGAAATCACTATCGGTAATTCGGAGGTTGCGCCAACATAACTTGAAGCTCGAACTACAATAAAAAAACAAAATAAATAAATATGGAGGAAACAAAATGCTTAGAATTTTTACAGTTGCCGCAGCGACGCTGATCGGCCTGTATACCTTCCCTTCTTCTGCTTGGGAGCCGACGAACGCCATTGAAATTGTGGTCCCTGCTGGCGCAGGTGGTGGTGTCGATCGCACCGGGCGCGCCGTTCAGCGCTTCTTGGAAAGCGAGAATCTGGTCAATGTTCCCATCAACATCGTGAACAAACCGGGTGGGAGTGCGGCCGTTGGGATGGCATATGCCGTTAAATTGCCGGCCGACGGTCACCATTTCATGATGGGGCATGCGGGTGGCTTGATTACCAACAAAATTGCTGGCCGCAACAAGATGAACTTCGAGATGCTTGAAGCCGTGGCACAACTCTATAGCGAGCCGATTGCATTTTCGGCAAAAGCGGGTGGCGACCTTAAAAGTGGTGAACAACTGATGCAGATTCTTGCTGAGGATACTGGGTCTTTGGCCGTTGGGTTGCCGTCGATCGGCAGCACCAACCACATCTCGTTGGCATTGGCGGTGAAGTCGGTGGGGGGTGACCCACGTGAATTGAACACAATCGTTTTCAATTCGTCTTCCAAGGCGATCACGGCAGTTTTAGGTGATCATATCGACATGTCGGTCACGCCGGCCGGCAACGTTGTGTCGCACTTGCAAGCTAAGACATTGAATGTATTGACGATGACATCGACGGGTCGCTTGGAAGGTGGCGTTTTGGCGAACGTCACCCCGATTTCCGAACTGGGTGTTGGCGTCGATTCCGTCATTGCCTCGAATCGCAGTATCTGGGCACCGAAGGGAATGCCAAGGGAAGCGTTCGATTACTGGCAAGACGTCTTTAAAAAACTTTCGATGAGCAAAGCGTGGCTAAAATTCCAGGAAGAGCACTCATTCGTGTCGAACTATCTGCCGAGTAAAGAGTATTACTCTTATATGCAAAAACGTAGCGCGAAAATCTCTGACATCATGACTGAACTCGGATTGAAGAAAGACAAATAAAACAAATTCAATTCGTAATGTGAACTACGTCGGTAGCAAAAACGAGGAGGAAATCAATGTCTACATTTAGAACCCTTAGTTTGACGACAGTGCTGCTTGCACTGCTGCTCGTAATGCCATTTGGCAAGACAGCCTTTGCTTGGGAGCCTGACGGCCCTGTCGAGTTCATCGTACCAGGCAGCGCCGGAGGGGGGTACGACAGAGCAGCGCGTGCCTTGCAGAAGGTGATCGAAAAACACAAGCTTCTCAATGTGCCCTTCAATGTTATTAACCGCCCCGGTGGGGGAGGTAATATTGGTCTCAATTACCTATTGGGCAAGCCGGCGGATGGCCGGTCGATGTTGATCGCTTCAACAGCGATCTTGGCCAATCACATCACGGGACGTAGCGATAAAACGTATAGCGATCTAACGACGCTCGTAAATTTGTTTGACGAATACATCACGACGTCCGTTAACGCGGACTCTGCCTTGGCAGATCCGAAGGTTTTTATCGATCGGCTGAAGAATGACCCACGTTCGCTTTCGGTCGGCTTCTGCTGCACGCGTGGTGGCGGCAATCACCTCGCCGCGGCGCTGCTCGTCAAACAAGCGGGTGGCAATCCGCGTGATTTAACAATCGTTGTTTATAAGGGGTCTGGTGAAGTCGTGCCTGCGATCCTGGGGGACCATATTAAAGTTGCTTCGGTTCCTGCGTCGAATGTGCTCGGCCAGGTCGAGGAAGGAACGATGAAGTTTGTCGGTATAGCATCTCCGGTGCCGCTGGCAGGTCGCTTGGCCGGCGTTCCAATTTGGCGTGACCACGGCCTAGATGTCGTTATCGGACATTCGCGCGTTTTGTTTGCCCAACCGGGCCTCAGCGACGACAAGCGGAAGTTCTGGGAAGACCTCTATGAAAAGGTATCCAACACACCTGAATGGCGAGAGGTGGCCGACAACAATCTTTGGCGCATCAACTATTTGCGTGGTGATGACACTATTCCCGAACTGAAGAGTAAATACGAACTGGTGAAATCTCTTCTCGACGACGTTGGAATGTTGAAGAAGTAATCCGCCTCAGAATAACGGTGTCTCTTGGCCGCACTACAGTCCAGGAGACACCATTTTCTCGTTCTAGCATCCGTCTCCTAAACGAAGTCCCTGTATCGAAAGAGCATCAAAATGAAGATAACGACATTCGACGACTATTGTATAGGCATTATCGATGACGACGTAATCTACGATGTGACGAATGTTTTGGACGCGGTGGATAAAGCGTATCCAGAGTATCGGACTCTTCGTGTCATCGAAAAATTCAACGAATACAAGCCAAAGATCGTCGATGTTTTTAAGTCGTCAAGCGGGAAGCCGATCTCTTCGGTGAAAATTGGTCCGCCGCTTACGCGCATGAGCAATATCGTTTGTATGGCGGTCAATTATATGGAGGACGGCACGCGGAACGCGCCGGCGCCTATAAACGCCTTTCACAAAACACCTGCTGCCATCATTGGCCAGGGCGGTACAGTGGTGCTTCCCGACGAGCCGTTCTCGATCTTCGAGGGTGAAGCGGAAATCGCCCTTATTATAGGTAAAACCGCTTCGCACGTGTCAGAGGCAGACGCTCTGTCACATGTGTTTGGATACATGAACTTCATCGACGGTTCGGCGCGGGATCTTGGCCCGGCCCGGAACAACTTCTACCCGACTAAATCGAGGGCGACCTTTGCTCCGACCGGCCCATACATTCTAACGGCCGATGAAATAGCGGATCCGCATAAGCTTTCGGTGAGACTGTCTGTGAATGGCAACGTGCGTCAACACTATAACACCGATGACATGGCCCACAGAATTCCGCGCTGCATTTCGTGGGTAAGTGCGACACACACGCTGTATCCCGGTGACGTGATCGCACTGGGAACCAACCATCGCGGCCTGAGTGCAATGCAAGACGGAGACTTGGTGGAACTTGAGGTCGAAGGCCTCGGCAAGCTTTCTGTAAACGTGAAAGACCCGCTAAAGCGGGAGTGGGAGCGCGATACGCGCCTGGAGCGTGCCGAAAAAGGCCTAGAGGGTCGTGCGCCGCAAATTGCCGGCAAGTACCTGAGCAACTGATCGTTCTGACCGTAAGTTTGAGTAAGGGAAGGTATTACCTCGATGAAACTAGGTGTTTTTTCCAAAAAAGGATTCGACGAAAAAAGTGTCGGCGTGCTTGTCGGGGATAAAGTTATCGATATCTGCCGCGTCGCTAAAAGATGCAATGGCTTCGTGCCGTTCCAGGGGGCCGCTATTGAAGTCTGGCTGGAACTCGGACTCGAGGTCAGAAAAAATCTGGAACAACTCGTGGAGAAAGCAACCGACGACGAAAAGGTTGCTCTTGGTGAGATCGTGTTGCATGCGCCGATCACGACACCGCGCCGCAACGTGTTCTGCGTCGGTCGAAATTACGAAGACCACTACAAGGAAGGGGACAGTGTACGTAAGAAGGGCGATGGCATGCACAATCATCCGTCGTTCTTTTCCAAAACCGATACGTCTCTTATCGGCCCGTACGATCCGATCCTCTATGATTCCAACGTGTCGATGCAAATGGACTGGGAAGTCGAACTTGCTGTAATCATTGGTAAGACCGGTAAAAACATAAATGCTGCCGACTGGGAGCAGTATGTCTTCGGTTATACAGTTTTCAATGATGTGTCGTTGCGTGATATCCAGCGCAAGCATGGCAACCAATTTCTTCGTGGCAAGAGCATAGATCAGACGAGCCCGTTCGGTCCATGGATCGTGTTGGCCGGAGATTTAGACGTCTACAATCTTAAGATTGAAACTCGCGTTAATAACGTCGTCAAGCAGTCAGGCACTACATTGGACATGTATTTCAAGATCGATCGACTGCTCGAAGAGTTATCATTGGGCTTAACGGTGCGCGCCGCCGACATGATCGCGACAGGCACGCCTGCGGGCGTTGGCTGGGTTCGTAATCCGCCAGAATTCCTCAAGCCAGGTGATATCCTGGAGACCGAAGTCGAAGGAATAGGCTGTATGAGAAACGAGGTAGTCTCCCAAACATAGCCGGACATATGGACGGAAATAGACAACTATTAGGTGAAACATGACTATAAGCGGCAATAGAGCATTGGGCTTTATCATCGTTGTTTTGATGACGCTGTACCTTTTCGCAACGTTCGAGCTGGACGATGTTGCGTTAGGTGGGCCCGTGGGGCCAAAGGTATACCCGTTTCTGCTCGGCAGTATCGGCATGTTGTCCGGTTTGGCCTTGCTATTCAATTTTAAGGGATGGCGCCGGAATCAGGAGGGGGGAGATCCCAGCGGCAACATCGTCATACGTATGCCAAAGAACCCTATAAAATTGTTGGCGGTCGCCGGTGTTCTGGTATGGGCATTCATCTATGGTACGCTGATCGATGAATTTGGATTTATGATTGCGTGCTCAATCTTCCTTCTTGGCATGTCCCTATACTTCAATAGGGGCATGATCATATTGAACGTATTTGTTTCATTGGCATTTCCTGCTGCCGTCTATTTCGGCTGGAAAGCGCTTGGAATCAATTTGCCGAACGGCGTTTTGGCGTTTTAGCGCGGAGCCTGAGTGGCATTATGGATACTCTTACCCATCTAATCGAAGGCTTTAGTGTCGCTTTTGTGCCGGCGAACTTGCTGTTGGTTTTCATGGGGGCCCTGTTGGGTACGGTCATAGGATTGCTGCCGGGCATAGGCGCTGCAGCGGGCATATCTATCTTGTTGCCGGTGACGTTCGGCCTCCCGCCCGTCGGTGCTTTGATTATGCTTGCCGGAGTCTACTATGGGGCTATGTACGGTAATACGGCGTCCGCTGTGCTAATCAATACGCCAGGAACGGCATCCGCCGCCATGACGACGGTGGACGGCTTCCCAATGGCGCAAAAGGGGCGTGGCGGAGCCGCGCTGGCGATCGCAGGGGTTGCGAGCTTTGTCGCCGGTACATTGGGCGTCATTATGCTGTCCCTTCTCGCGGTGCCGTTCGCTACGTTCGCAATTCAGTTCGGTCCGGCCGAATATTTCTTGTTGCAGTTGTTTGGACTGACGGCAGTAGGGATGTTGGGCGGCAGGTCGCGCGCCAAGGGTACGTTCTCTGTTGTCTTGGGATTAATGATAGCAACCGTCGGGATCGATCTTCAGTCAGGGATGACGCGGTTCACGATGGGGGTCGATGAATTTTTGGACGGCATACATTTTGTTGTTGTCATTGTAGGTCTGTTCGCAGTGTCCGAATCTTTGATTAATGTGGAGCGTTGGTTCGATGGCATGCTGAAGCCGATTCGAATCCAAGGCAAGCTCTGGTTCACAAAAGATGAATTCAAACGTGCAATTATGCCGATTGGTCGCGGTAGTATAATTGGTTTCCTTATCGGTGTGCTGCCCGGCGCGGGTGGTACCATGGCGACGATCATTTCCTATTCGACGGAACAGCGCATCTCTAAAACACCCGAGAAGTTCGGAACTGGAATGGTAGAAGGCGTGGCTGCGCCGGAGGCTGCCAATAATGCCTCGACTTCTGGGGCATTTGTCCCGCTGCTGACGCTTGGCGTGCCGGGATCCGGTGTGACGGCGGTGCTTCTTGGCGCTTTTATTATGTTCGGAATTCAACCCGGGCCGCTTCTCTTCAAGAACGACCCCGGCCTTGTCTGGGGTCTGATAAATAGTATGTACCTCGGCAACCTGATCTTATTTTTGATGAACGTGCCGCTGATCCCGATCTTCGCACGTCTGCTATATACGCCCCCAGGATTGCTCCTTTCCATTATTTTGGCTGTGGCCTCAATTGGCGTGTTTTCGCTCAGCAGCAACACGCTGGATGTCTATATGATCTTCTTCTTTGGGCTGCTCGGATATACGTTCCGCAAGTTAGGCGTGCCATTCGCACCGATGGTCTTGGGACTTATCCTCGGCGGGGGGCTTGAGCAGACATTCCGTCAGGCACTGACTATTTCACACGGTAGCCCTTCGATTTTCTTATCGAGTTATATCTGCTTCGGGTTGATGGGGATGATTGGTTTGGTTGTTTTCGGTCCGTACATCATGAAGGCATATCGGCAGTGCTACGGTGGAGACGCAAAACGGGAAGCGTGATGCGGGCATTGTCAGAACGGCATTTTGGCCGCGTCTTCAGGGACCGGATTGGTAGCACGAACCTATTCATTTGTGCTGCCGTTCGAAGGTGCTGTCAGACGAATGCGAACTCGTCTCAGTATACCTATTGATAGGCTGGTTTATGCAACACAAAGCTGCTGCCATTTCACAAGTGCAGCTTCGCGTTGAACTTTGAATTCGCCTCTTGAGATTAGATGTCTTTGGAAGTTGAAGTGATTACAAATCGACGAATGAACAGAGACGAATTTCTGCAAACTTCGTTCTAGTCTGAACCTGGACATGGCTCGCTCTCGTCGCCGAAACGGTAGATGAGAATTCTCAGCCCGATTGTTTTTCCAGCGACCTACGTCTTGTGCCGATTGATTGCCAATGACATTCATTGCCGCTCGGTAGGGCTTAAGTCGATCCGTTACGATGACCTTAGGTGGGCCATATCTTTTCATCGCTTTCTTTAGAAAAGCCAAAGCAGCCTTGCGATCGTGACGCTTGGTGACAAAGGATTCCAAGACCTCGCCTTCATGATCAACAGCCCGCCACAGGTAGTGCGATTCACCATTGATCTTCACGAAGACCTCGTCCAGATGCCATCGCCAGTTCGAATAGGTATGGTCATGAACCCGCCCTTTCCGTATTTCGGCAGAGAAGATTGGACCGAACCGGTTCCACCAATATCGCACCGTCTCATGGCAAATATCGATGCCACGTTCATGCAATAAATCTTCGACATTCCGAAGTGAGAGTGGAAATCGAACGTATATCATCACTGCCAGGCGGATGATCTCGGGAGAAGTTTTAAAATAACGAAATGGGTTGTTGTTTTTCATCAGTAGAAATTAGGTCAGCAGTCGCTACTCGTCAAAACGACGTTTCTTCTGATACAGCCCGCGCAATGGATGGGGCGGGGTTGCTTTTCGAGACCTCGTCCAAAATCCACTCTCGAAAGGCGCCGACTCTCTGGCGCATCGATGCAATATCCGGATAGAGCAAGTACCAAGCCCGGTTTTGCGGAACGGTCCGGTCAAGCGGCGCGACCAGACGGCCACTCGCCAAATCATCTGCGACGAACGGGAACGAAGACATGGCGAAACCCATCCCGTGGACGGCCGCTTCGAGGCACATTGCATAGGAATCGAAACGGGGACCTTTTTCCGGATCGATCTGGTCGCAGCCCCACCGGGAAAGCCAGCTGCGCCAGTCATTCATGCTCGGTGCGCAATG
This sequence comes from Rhodospirillales bacterium, assembly GCA_965216765.1. GTDB lineage: Bacteria > Pseudomonadota > Alphaproteobacteria > Rhodospirillales > Casp-alpha2 > UBA4479. The sequence goes on along the minus strand of OZ244199.1, from coordinate 1,924,059 downwards.
TAGAAGCGTGTGATTGCCAAGATCAGTCGGCTCCGTTATCGAGTTGGCGGCAATTTCCAGCAAGGCTGGGCTGCAGACCGGGAATAGTTCGCAGGTGAACAGCAAGTCCGATTGGATATTGGCGACATCAATATCCGTGGTGATCCGCGTGCCAGCGCGAATGGCCACGTCGACGCCGGCTTCGCCGAACGACAGATGCTGGTGCGCGGTCGCCAGTTGAACATCGATGCCGCGGTGTTTCGCATGAAAATCCGGGAGCCGGGGAATGAGCCATCGAATGGCGAAGTTCGGCAGCACCCCAATGACGAGGCTTTCCGACGTTTCGGTGCTGCAAATGTCTTCCGTCGCTTGGCCGATGCTATCGAACGCCCGCTTCAGCGGCGGGAAGTAACGCGCCCCTTTGGGCGTGAGTGTCAGGCCCGATCCTAGTCGCTCGAAAAGCTGGAAACCCAACTGATCTTCGAGAGAGCGTATCTGGTGGCTGATCGCTGTCGGCGTTACGTGCAACTCTTCGGCGGCCCTGGAAAAGCTGCAATGACGAGCCGCTGCCTCAAATGCGCGCAGCGCGTTAAGAGAAGGAATGATCTTGGACATCGCGTTTCCCACAGACGGAACAGTCCCGATGCGAAGTCTAAACTATCACGTCCAATAAAGCTTTATGACTATGCGCCATTTATGCGGTGCGAGCTTATTTTTGGCAATAAATAACGAAATTTCGGTTCGAATAGCAAAATATCTAAAAGGGGCTGTCCCAGATAACTAACCCATATTCCTTCTAACCCATTGCTTCAGTTGAGAATTGAGCCGCCGGGTCACTGTGGTTAAAACGCCACTCGCATTCTTCAAAAATAGCCCGAAATGGGCCTTTGGAACACCGTTGAATTTCCGCATGTGGCGCTTGGCCTGGTTCCAGAAACTCTCGATCCCATTGATGTGCGTCTGGTTGTCTGCAAACCGTTCGGAGTGATTGATCCGGAAATGGTGGAAGTGCGACACATCAAGCACGTTGTAGCCCCGCCAACCGTCGGAATAGACGATGCTGTACGGGATCACCTTGCCTTCGATGATGGGCATCAAGGTCTCCGAAGAGGGTCCGGAATGATCTTCGTGTACACCTTCCCACCTCGATATCATCGCCAAACATGGCGTCGCTATCCGCCGCCAGTCCCAAGGCGATGATCTCGCGCAGGCGGTGAAAGTAGAAAGCCGCCGTCTTGCGGTTCACGCCGCATAAACACGCGGCGGTTAGCGCGGTCGTCCCGGCAACAAAATGCTCGATCAGACGATCTTGTTTATATTGGCTCAGGCGGCTCTTGCGGATAGGCCCCATGATAAACCCCAAAGTGGGTTATCTGGGACAGCCCCATCAAAAAAAACCAGACCTTTCAACAGAGATTTTCTCTACCACCCCTTGAGAATAAGTCGTTTGTACAAATTCGGTCAATATCGCACGTTTTTGTCAAAGAGGGCTTGAATGTCCTGAAAGTAAAATAGTGATTGGGAGCGAACACGGTATGATTGACGTCGCATCTTCAGTAAGTACTGCCGGAAAAGCCTGCGGCAGTTATCAGGTAATTCCGACGGGTGGCGCCCTCGGTGCGGACATTGTCGGCATCGACTTGGAACAGGTTGTTTCCGCCGAAGCTTTCGAAGGAATTCTGGACGCCTGGTGCGATCACCTCGTGCTCCGTATTCGCGGACAGAAGAACCTTTCGCCGGAGGGTCTCGTCGCCTTTAGCCGCCATTTTGGCGAACTCGACCGCGCACCGATCACCGTCTACACGGGGAACCCTTACATCGACGATTGTCCTGAGCTGACGGTAATCTCGAATATCATCGAAGGGGGTAAGCCGATTGGCGGTCTCGCCAACTACGAGGCCGAGTGGCACACCGACATGTCCTACAACGAGGTGCCGCCCTGTGCGTCCATCCTGCATGCCATCGAAGTGCCGGAAACCGGCGGCGACACGGGTTTCTGCAATATGTATCTGGCGTACGAGACTCTGCCGCGCGAGGAAGCCAAGAAGTTGGAAGGCTTGGTGTGCCGCCATGACTCGAGCCGAAACAGCGCCGGTCAACTTCGAAAAGGTGCCGAAGAGGTAGCGGACCCGCGGAAGACGCCGGGTGCCAAGCATCCGCTCGTCCGCACTCATCCGTTGACGAAACGCAAAGCCTTGTTCTTGGGACGCCGCCGAAATGCCTATATTGAGGGTATGGTCCTGGAAGACAGCGAACGGTTGCTCGACAAGTTATGGGCGCATGCGATGCAGCCGGAGTTTACCTGGACGCAGAAGTGGGAAGTCGGCGATGTCATCGTTTGGGATAACCGGTGCACGATGCACCGCCGGGATGCGCTCGATCCGGACAGCCGGCGGCTAATGTACAGAACGCAGGTCCAGGGCGGCCCGGTCTGATGGACGCAACGTTATCCGGCGACCGGATACGTGAAGTCCAAGTACATCTGCTGAAGCTTCCTCTCATACGGCCCTACAAGGTTTCGCAGAAATCGCACTCGGAATTTCCGGTCCAAATCACCGAACTCGTAACCGAAAACGGTTATACGGGGTTTGGCGAAGCCGTGATCTCCAGCGGCTATACGAATGAAACCATCGACGGCGGCTTCCAATTCGCGGTCGACGCGGCGCCGTCGCTAGTCGGGAAGAGCTTGGAAGGGGCGCGGGACCATGTCATGCAGCATCTCCGCGAACACTCGCACGCCGTCAGTACGATCCTGTGCGCGATCGATATGGCTGGTGGTCACCCGCTGCTGGACAGCGACAGCGAACAGCGCATTCCGCTGCTGACACCATGCCCCGCGGAAACGCTGGAAAACATCCCGGAAGAAGTCGAGAAAATCCTCGATCAAGGTTTCCGGACGATCAAGGTCAAGGTCGGCTTTGGTATCGAGAAAGACCTAAAGCGGGTTTACGCGATCCGGGACGCTGCATCGGGCCGTGCGGTCTTACGCTTGGATGCGAACCGCGCATTCAGCCGGAAAGACGGATGTGACTTCGGTGCGCAATTACCCGATGACGGATCCGTTGCATTGTTCGAGCAACCCTGTGGCACGCACGATTGGGACGACAATGCCGCGGTCGCTGCCGTGTCCACGGTTCCTGTAATGCTCGATGAGTCAATTTACGGGCTGAGCGATATCGATCGCGCTGCAGAAATCCCGGGCATCGGCCTTATCAAGGTGAAACTGAAAAAGGCTGGCGGTGTGTCGCAGCTGCACGAACTGCTGGTGCGCATTATAGAACGGGGCATGGAGCCGGTCTTAGGCGACGGCGTCGCCAGCGAGATCGTCTGCTGGATGGAGGCCTGCATCGCCAGATCGACGATCGAGAATGCAGGTGAAATGAACGGATATTTAAAACCTAAAGTGAAGATATTCACCGACCCGCTGCCTTTCGAGGATGGGGCTTTGGTGCTCAAGAAGGGCTACCGCCCGGAACTGGACCGCGACGTACTTAAGAAATATGCGGTCCGGTCCGAGAGAATTGCGCAAACGCTGGCCTGAGAAGCCAGCGAGAATTTGAAATGAACGTTGGAGAAACATCAGAATGAAACTGACAAGCGTATTAATCGACGGACGCGCCACCTACGGCATCGTCAAAGACGGCAAATTCTTCGAAGCGCCCGAGGCGATGAGGGCGGAATGCCCGTCGTTACGCGTGGCGATTGCCGCGTGCCGCACGGGTGATTTGGCCGACATCAACAGTGGCAGCCTTGCCGTGGACGGTCTCAAGTACCTGCCGGTTATTCCAGACCCGGATAAAATTATCCTAATCGGCCTCAACTATGAGTCCCACCGGATCGAAACCGGGCATCCGCCGGTCGAATATCCGACGATCTTTACACGGTTTGCAAATACCCAGGTCGGCCATAACGAGCCGCTGATCAAGCCGACGGTTTCGGATAAATTCGACTACGAGGGTGAACTGGCGTTTGTCGTCGGCAAGGCCGGTTTTGAAATTCCCGAAAAAGACGCCCTGAAACATGTCGCCGGCTATACTTGCTACAACGACGGCAGCGTGCGCGATTGGCAACGGCAGGGGCAGCAGTGGACGCCCGGGAAGAACTTCATGGGCACCGGTGGTTTCGGGCCGTGGATGGTGACGTCCGATGAAATTCCGGACGTTTCCAAGCTTAATCTGACCACGCGTCTGAACGGGGAAGTCGTGCAGTCGACAGGGATTGATGACCTGATCTTTTCGGTCGAGAAGCTGATCGCTTACATCTCGAAATTTACCGAATTGGTGCCCGGCGACGTCGTTGCCACGGGGACGACCGGCGGCGTCGGTCACAAGCGCGAACCACAACTTTTCATGAAGGACGGGGACCAGGTCGAAGTTGAAATCTCCGATATCGGAGTCCTGAAAAACCCGGTCAAAAACCAGTAAAGGATTACGACGCCGCGGTGTGCCGCGGTGAAACGCTGTCCGAACAATCCGAGGCGGCGAGCAATAACAAAAAATCGAAATCCCAGCGTGGATAAGAGATTAAACAGGAGGAAACAAATGAACTCGATTTTGATGAAATTTTTGGGCGGTGTTGGGGCCGTCGCGTTGACTGTTGGTACGTTCGCCGTGCAGCAGGCGCATGCCGAATTTCCCACGAAGCCGATAAAGATCGTGCATGGGTCCAAGCCCGGTGCACCTCAGGACATTATGATCCGCAAACTAGCCGAAGAGATTAAATCGGCAACGGGTGCTTCGGTCGTCGTCGAGCCGCGTCCCGGCGGCACCTCGACAGTGGCGGTGTCGCATATGATGGGGCAGCGCCATGATGGGCATATCGTGTTCCTCGGCGGCAGCGGCGTCATCCGCTCACTGCAGAAACCCTCGTCACCCTACAAGGTGACGGACGTGCAGCCCGTGTACCGGATTCAGCTCGATCCATTCACGCTGTATGTCAAACGCGGCGGCAAGTACGAAACGACGGAAGCCCTGGTTAAGGCAATGAAGGCTAATCCCGGCAAGATTCGTATCGGTGGTTTCGGTAGTGGTTCTGGCCAGCAATTTGCCGCGATCGAGTGGTGCGATGCGACGGGCACCGAGATGACGTGGGTGCCGTTCAACAGTGGCTCTAAATCGATTACTGCGGTGATGGGCGACAACCTGGACGCCGCGATGAGCAACCTCGGTGTCTACAACCGCTTTAAAGACAAGACCATCGCTATCGGGATGTCTGCCACGGAACGCAACCCGGCGCTGCCGGAAGTGCCGACTTTTGTGGAGCAGAAACTGGACGTGACGCCGATGCACTGGCGCTCGCTCTTCGTCCCTAAGGATACCCCGAAAGAGAACGTCGATGCGCTCTATGAAGTCATTAAGAAAGGCGTGAAGTCACCGGTGTTCCAGGAGTACCTGCGCGCGTCCGGAACGGTGGATGGCACGATGACGGTCGCCGAGTTCCAAGCCTGGTACGATAAGGAACACAAGAAGGCCTACGAACAGATGAAGGCTTACAACTTCATTCAGTAGGCTGAACATCGGTACAAAAACTCGGGCCATGTTCCACGCGGACGTCGCGTGTATATGGGAGTTGACCAGAAAGTCGTCAGATATAGGCGAGGAAGAGAAAGATGAACGGTAAAGTCTCCCTAACGAAAGTAATGTACGCATTGCTTATCGCACTGGCCGCCGTCTTTATCTTTCAGGCGCTTAAACTTCCAGCCGCGCGCGAATCCGCGGACATTGGCCCGAGTTTTTACCCGCTTTGCCTAGCGGTGCTGATTATTGTCTTTGCGATCGCCGATCTTTTCGTATCGGCGCACATCCACGTGAGGCTGCCTGCCAGAGAACTGGTCCTCGCTTTGGGGACAGGCGCGGTGATGCTGTCCGCCATCTGGCTGAGCACCGTCTTCGGCCTGTTCTACGTATTGCCGGTCGCGGCGTTCGTGACCCTATGGATCGCCGGCTCGAAACGCTGGGTCATCAACGCGGTATACAGTGTCGGTTTCACCGGATTGTTGTGGGCACTGTTCGACCAACTGCTCGGTATTCCACTGCATCAGCTCTGATTTATTTTAACGGTCATATCCAAGCTATTTGAGTAACCAATGTCCGAAGATTTTATCGTCGCCCTAAGCTTCTTTCTTGAGCCGCATGTCACAGGCGCATTGATTCTTGGCGCCGTCCTCGGGATGGGCTTCGGCGTTCTCCCGGGGCTAGGTGCGGCATCCGGCACGGCGCTGCTCGTTTCGGCGACATACACGCTAAGTACGGAAGCAGCGTTGGCGATGTTGCTCGGTATCTATTGTGCGGCAACTTATTCTGGATCGATTACGGCATGTGCGGTCGGTATTCCGGGCACCGCGTCGGCCTCCGCATCGGTGCTGGACGGCTATGCCCTCGGCAAGGCCGGCAAACTGGACCGAGCGTTGACGATTTCCGTGGTTGCCGCCGTCTTTGGCGGGTTGATGGGGATCGGGGCGCTCTACTTCTTTACGGAAATCATCGCTAACGTCGCTATTCGTTTCGGTGCGCCGGAATATTTCGCGATCGGTGTCGTCGGCTTGACCCTCATATCAAGTATGGTTAGGGGGATGGTGCTGGGTGGTTTCCTGCTGGCGTTCTTTGGCCTGATGATCGCAACAATCGGTATCGACCCGTTTACCGGCGTGCCTCGATTTACATTCGGGACGGTCAACCTTTTGGAAGGCATTTCTGTCGTTCCCGTGCTGATCGGTTTGTTCGCCGTGTCGGAAGCGATGATGCTGCTACTAGGAGCAAGCAAGGGCGCCCAGTTCGACACATCCAAGAAAATTCCCTTCTTCGCCTTCAATTTGGACTGGAAGCGAGTGCCGGTCATGGCGCGGGTTTCAGCGATGTCCGGAACTGTTGGCCTGCTGATCGGGGCGATCCCGGGTATCGGGGCCTCGACGGCGACATGGATTGGTTACAATGAAGGTCGCAGACTTTCCAGTGAACCGGAGAAGTTCGGCGAAGGGTCCGAAGAAGGTTTAAGTGCGGCGGAAACCGGCGCCAATGCTTCGGTCGCCGCGTCTCTTATTCCGTTGCTCTCGTTCGGTATTCCGGGCTCCGGCACATCGGCGGTGCTGTTAGGTGCGATGATGCTTCATGGTGTCGTGCCGGGCCCGAACATGTTCCGGGAAACGCCACACCTATTTCCGTATCTCGTTCTTTGCGCGGCTTTTGGCTACACGCTGGTTTTGGGGCTCGGCATCTTCGGTGTCGGCTTCTGGGTGCGTCTACTGCGCGTGCCCAAACCGTTCATCGTCGTGACCATACTGATTTTTGCCATCGTCGGCGCATACAGTTTGCGGTCGAACGTCTTCGATATCTACGTCACGTTCGGGTTCGGGATCTTCGGGTTTATGGTGCGGCGCGCCGGTTTCTCGGTCGTGCCGGTGGTGCTAGCGGTCGTGTTAGGAGAGTTGGTCGAGCACAACTTCCGCCGCTCACTCATCATGTCGGATACCGGCTTGATGATCTTCGCCGAGCGCCCGGTTTCCGCCGTTCTCTTGGTGTTCGCACTTCTCAGTTTCGCCATTCCGTTCGTTCGCATGGGGCGCAACAAGGACAAGGACGCGACGGATGTTCGCTCTTGTCCCGGCTAATGCCACGTCGTCGTGCATCGGTCGATAGCAAGTCGCCTTGATGCGCTAACTGGGATGCAACGCTTCACGTTAAACGGGAGTCCTTACCAAAAACTATTTTTTTATCCGGGCTTGAACGGCAGGCCTATGCGGTGACGATCGCAAAGTCATGTTCGGCGTTTTTCATACGATCATTTGGTGTTTGCTTCGGCGGCTTGTTCCCGGATCGGAGACCGAAGTCGATGTTGCTGCGCTTCGCCATCAGGTTGTGGCATTGAGCGGCAGGCCCATTGTCGACCGAAGCTCACGTCGTGGGACCGCCTGTACTTTTCGGCAACCTACCAGGTCAATCCGCGCTCACTCGTGAACATGCTGATCGTGAAGCCGGATACCGTGGTCCGCTGGTCGATGCAATCGCGGATGACGGCGGACCTGGGCTTGCAGGCGCTGCTGATGGCCGTTTGGAGGCGAAAGCCTCGAAACAAGGTGACGATCCATTCGGATCAGGGCAGCCAATTCATCGGCCGCGAGTGGGCGTCGTTTCTATGTCAGCACAATCTGGAAGCCAGCATGAGCCGTCGCGGCAACTGTCATGACAACGCCGTCGCCGAGAGTTTCTTCCAGCTGCTGAAACGTGAGAGGATCAGACGAAAAACCTACGCTACCAGAGACGACGCGAGGCAAGACGTGTTCGAGTACATCGAGATGTTCTACAATCCGCAACGCAAACACACCAACAACGGGATGCTGTCACCCGTCGAGTTCGAACGGCAGCACAAAATGAGTGTAGAAGGTGTCTAGCAAACTAGGGGCACCTCATTATCTTGTGACCTACAACCAGTCAGATTAACCTAAGACTCTAAGCTGACTATCTAGTTCTGTTGGATCAACCGACAGGGCTTCGGTGATGCCAGTCAATTCAACGACGTCAAGCAGACGATCTCCGTTCTCATGCTTTGCGACGAAGGACCGCGGCTTCCCCGGACTGTCTGCAATTTCCTGCTGAGATAGGCCTGATGCTTCCAGGCCTCCCTGAGATGTTCAGCGATCCGCTACAAGTGGTTCAAGGACGCGCAGGAGTACACCTACTTCGACATAGAAGGGCTGCATGATTGGGAACTCGTCTTGTGGGGCGAAAGTGGGAGCTTTAGAACGATTAAGTGATTGAGCCTGTGAGCTTGCTGATTGTTATTTCCCGCTCGGACGCCACATTTGGCGTTCCGATCTTGATCTGAACCAAAATCTGCCATAAAAGGAACAGATCCGCTGCGGGTGGCGGCATACCGCCATCCCCTGTTCGTTTGCAGGGCAGCACGACATGACGGCCTTTTGGGGCATCTGTCGGCTGCCTTTTGTCTTATGCAGTCGCTTCCAATCGGCCGTCTCGGATTTGTAGACGGAACAAGGAGAGCGATATGCAGAAAATCCCTAAAACACACAATCAGTTGCCCTGGACCGACAAGCGCTTGCTTGATTCGGTCGAGTACGTGCCGATCGATGACGTGAAACCGTACCCGGGTAATCCGCGAAAGCATCCGAAGCGCCAGCAAAAGCAACTCGACATGTCGATCCGCCGCTTCGGCTGCGCTGTCCCGCTGGTGGCGGATTCGGACAATGTCCTCGTTGCTGGGGAGGCAGTCTTTGAATCGCTAAAACGCAACGGGTTCACCGAAGTCCCGATCGTGCGTCTCGATCACCTCAGCGGCCTGGAGTTAAAGGCGCTTCGGATCGTCCTGAACAGGACGTCCGATTTTGGTGAATGGGACGAGGAAAAGCTCGTCATCGAGCTGCAGCATTTGATCGAACTCGACTTCGATGTCGAATTCACCGGCTTCGATATGGGTGAGATCGACATGCTCATCGATACCCAAGTCGCGCCGGGCAGTGACAATCCCGCTGACTATGTCCCAGAAGTCACCGGCAATGTCGTATCTCGTCTCGGCGACAAATGGTTTCTCGGTGAGCACAGAGCTTTGTGCGGCGATGCCAGAGATCCAGCTTCATACGTGGCTCTCCTCGGGGGCGATCTCGCGCAGATGGTTGCTGTCGACTCTCCCTATAACGTCAAAATCGACGGCAACGTCGGCGGCAAGGGTAATATCAAGCATCCCGAGTTCGTGATGGCCTCGGGTGAAATGACCGACGCCGAATTCAAGGCGTTTTTAACTGCCTATGTCCGGAACCTCGTTCGCTTTTCGGTCGTTGGTTCGGTCCATTTCCACTTTATGGACTGGCGGCACGTCTGTGACCTCGAAAGGGTCTGCCGTCAGTATTATGCCGAGCATCTCAATACCTGCGTTTGGGCGAAAACCAACGCTGGCATGGGTAGCTTCTATCGCTCTCAGCACGAGTTCGTCCTCGTCTACAAAAACGGCAAGGCAGCGCATATTAACAATATCCAACTCGGTCGCTTTAAACGAAACCGCAGCAACCTTTGGCCATATGCCGGTTGCAACTCTCCGACAAAAGATCGACGTGCCGATTTGGCGCGCCATCCGACAGCGAAGCCTGCCGAAATGATCGCCGATGCCATCAAGGACGCCTCGAAACGTGGAGGCCTGATCTTGGACCCGTTTCTGGGCTCGGGCACCACGATCATCGCCGCTGAGATGACGGGGCGCGTCGGTGTTGGCCTGGAACTCGACCCCAAGTACGTCGATGTCATCGTTCGCCGCTGGGAAGCCTTCACCGGCGGCGAAGCGGTGCATGCCGAGACCGGCCTGACGTTCGCAGAGATGCGTGAGATGCGCTCGGGAAAGCAGTTGCTGCTGCCGCCTCCTGACGCGTTCGAGGAGGTGTGATATGGCCAAGAAGGACTACGACGTCGGCTACGGCAAGCCGCCTAAATCCGGTCAGTTTAAGCCTGGTCAGAGCGGCAACCCGAAGGGGCGTCCCAAGGGGGCGAAAAACCTCAAGGCCGTGTTCGAGGAAGAGCTGCTGGCCAAGGTCCCGATCAAGGAAGAGGGCAAGAGCAAGAAGGTCAGCAAGCAGGAGGCGGTGATCAAGGCCCTGATGCTGAAGGCGATGCACGGCGACATAAAGGCCATAAACACTGTCCTAACGACATTCATGAAATTGCTGGGTGGCGAGACGCAGGTCGAGGATGAGGTCGACTTGTCGGAAGCGGAGAACGCGATTCTCGACCGCTTCAAGGAGATGGTTTTGAAGGAAGCCGTCGCTGACAAGAAGGAGGAAAAGCATGGCTGACGATGCCAAGAAGGAAGCGTTGATTGCACTTTGCCGATCCGACCTGTTCTATTTCGTGCAGTGGGCTTTCACCAAGTTATACCCAGGCCAGGAACTGAACGTTACTTGGCCGATCCGCGCGCTTTGCTACGAGCTGATGGAGTGTTTTCGCGGCAACAACTCTGACTTTTTGAACGCGATGGCGCCTCGGTCTCTGAAATCTTTTTGTGTTTCGGTATGTTTCCCCGCGTTTTGTCTTGGTCATGATCCTTCGCTTCGGTTCTTCTGTCTATCCTATGGAGAGGAACTGGCCGAGAATCACCATCGCCTTTTCAGACAGATCATTGCGTCGGATTGGTACCAGAAGATCTTTCCGAAGATGAAGATCGGCCAGTACAAGGACACCGCCAGGGAGACAGTGACCTCGATGAACGGAGGCCGCTATGCATCGACCTTCGGAGGTTCGATTACCGGTCAGGGCGCGAATTATATTATCGTCGACGATCCGATGAAAAGTGACGATGCGTATTCAGCTGCGGAACGCGAGCGCACGTATCGAGTGTTCGTCGAGGCGGCTTCGACCCGGTTCAACAATCCGCTCGAGGGTAGGCGTATCGTTACCATGCAGCGCTTACATGAGGATGATTTGATCGGGCGGCTTTCCCAAACCGGCAAGTGGAACCTTCTGTCGATCCCCGCAGTTTCCCAGGAAGACACGGTCTATCGAGTTGGGCCGGGCGAAAATGACATTCACGTATTCGAGAAGGGGGCCTTGATCGATCCCGAACGATTGAGTGCAGAGTACCTGGATACCAAAAAGCTGGAAATGGGGTCGCCAGCCTATCACGCGCAGTATTTGTGTGACCCGATGCCTGCGGATGGCGAGGTGATCAAGCGCGATTGGATCACGCGGTATCGTGGAGTTCCAACTCCATCCAAGTTCGAGTACGTCATTCAGTCGTGGGACACGGCCATAAAGACCGGCGCGAAGAACGATTATTCGGCCTGTGTTACGTTGGGCATCAAGAGCGACGGTAGGATATTCGTTGCCGATGCCTCGCGCTATAAATTGGACCCGGACTCTCTTAGGCAACAAGCTCGGGCGCTTGCACTGAAATGGAAAGCAAGTACGGTTCTGATCGAGGATGCCAATTTGGGAATCCTTCTGGCGCAGTATCTCCGTGAGCGTCTTAAGGCCGCGGTCATTCCGATTACACCTAAGGGACCCAAAGAGCAGCGTGTCGCGCTGGCAAGCGCGATGATCGAGGCCGGGCGCCTGTATCTGCCCATCGAGCCGAGCGGTGGTGTCATCGACCTCGAACGCGAGATGTTCGGGTTTCCGAACGCTGCCAATGACGACCTGATCGATGCGTTGGCACAGTTTCTAAACTGGTATGCTAGGAAGGAAATCCAGGAACGCAATAAGCCGAGAGCCTACGTGATCGGAGCCGACGGTATCCAGGTCTTCGGTTAGCGTTTCGGTTACGAAGAACTTCGAGGTCGATGGTCGATTCCGACTGATGGCGTGGACGGCCCCTTTCGGAACACTTGTGTCAGACTAGGGACCGGAATGGCTCAAACAGAGGAGGTTGCCATGGAAAATCCCGTTCGCGTCGGCATGGATACATCAAAACAGGTCTTTCAAGTTCACGGAGTAAACGCCGAGGAAGAGCCGATACTTCGTCGCAAACTGAGACGTTCGCAGATGACCCGGTTCTTCGCCGATATGGAACCGACGGTGATTGGCATTGAAGCTTGCGGCGCGGCACACCACTGGGCACGTACCTTGTCATCGATGGGACATGAGGTCCGCATCATGGCGCCTCAATTCGTCAAACCGTATGTGAAGCGCGGAAAAAACGATGCGGCCGACGCCGAAGCGTTATGCGAGGCGATGGATCGACCCACCATGCGGTTTGTCCCTGTGAAAACGGCGGAGCAACAAGCAGCCTTGATGCTGGTATCTCTACGAGACCGGCTTATCCGTTCACGAACCCAACTGACCAACGCCATCCGAGGGCATGCATCGGAATTCGGTCTGATAGCGGCACGTGGACTGGATAAGGTTGCGCCGCTTTTGGCCCGGATTGCTGACGATGAAAGTCTCCCACCATTGGCCCGGTCGCTCTTCGCGCAGCTGGGTGCTGAGTTGGAACAGGCCGAAGAGCGCCTCAAGCAGGTGAACACGGAACTTATGACCTATCATCGGGAAAACGAGATGTCACAACGCTTGGCTCAGATACCAGGCATCGGCCCCATCGGTGCCACAATGCTGACGCTGAAGACGCCGGATCCGGGCGGCTTCAAATCAGCGCGCCACTTTGCGGCGTGGATCGGCCTAACGCCGAAAGATCACTCTACGGGCGGTAAAACACGCTTAGGTACGATCACACGAGCGGGCGATGAAGCCTTGCGCAGCGTCCTCGTGGTTGGCGCGACGGCGATAATTCGTCAGTTTCGACAGGGGCGAGGTAGATCGTGGCCATGGTTGCAGCGATTGCTGGAACGTAAGCCGGCGAAACTCGTCGCTGTCGCTTTGGCGAACAAGATCGCCCGTATTGCATGGCGGTTGATGACGAGCGGACAGTCCTTTGATCCGTTCCAGGCCACACGAGCTATCTAGCCAAAAATGAAAATCGACATTCAGAGTTCTTGAGCTTGCAAGAAGTGTAGAAGGTGGAGTGGTCGAACGATCCAAGGCGCGAGACATTCCGTGAAGTCCAGCGGCGTAACGAGACCGCTCCGACTGGTTGGAACTCGCGCTGCGGAATCCATCTTGGCCCGCAGTCAAGTGTGATTGCAGCGAGAGGCCGGACATATGGACGCAAGCGACTTATTTGCCACTTTCAAATTTCTTGCAAAAAGGGGCCGTCCACATATGGACTTCAGCTGCTAAGAGAGCGGTACTGGGTCGTGGCGGAACGGAACCCACGTACAGAGTTGTCGCCTCCGACCACCGCCCGCCCGGCAAGGTGTCCAAGCCGGGTCGGGGTGGTGCAAGCGTCTGCATCCCGTGGGCGCCAAACTGGAGGTGCCTATGTCCGCCAAGACCGCTCCAAAGAAAGTCACAACCAAACCCGAGATCATCCTGAAACTGGTACAGCGCAAGAACGGCGCAACCATAAAATCCATGCAGGACGCCACCGGCTGGCAGCCACACAGCATTCGCGCCGCCCTCACCGGGTTGCGCAAGAAAGGCCGATTCATCAAACGCACAAAGGACGGTAGGGGCTTCACGGTTTATCGGCTGTCCGAGTGATGCGTTCGCACAAACGTCGGGATGCGGTCGCCGGGGAACTCTCGGCGATCGCGGACCTCTCCCGAGCCGATTTGATTGCGCGGTGGGTTGCGACACACGGAAGCCGTCCACCCAAGGGGATTAGTCGGCGGCTTCTGGAATACAGCGCCGCCTATGCGATACAGGCGAGGGCTCTTGGTGGTCTGAAATCGGTGTTGCGCCGCAAACTCGTGTCGGCATCGGGCGATGGGGCGTTAAGAACGCCCATACGGGACTCGTCTAAAAAACGGAAGGCGCTTTCGGCAGGGGCGCGGCTTGTCCGCGATTGGCACGGTCGAACCCATACCGTTGATATCGTGGATGGCGGATTCCGCTACGAGGGGCGGGACTATCGTTCATTGTCGCAGATCGCCCGAGAGATCACCGGCGCACGTTGGTCGGGCCCGAGGTTCTTCGGGTTATGACGATTCGCTGCGCCATCTACACCCGGAAATCCACGGACGAAGGGCTGGAGCAGGACTTCAACAGCCTCGATGCCCAACGTGAAGCCTGCCAAGCCTTTATCCAGTCGCAGCGGAGCCTCGGCTGGAAGATCATACAGAAGCACTATGACGATGGCGGGATCTCCGGTGGGACTTTGGACCGTCCGGCACTGAAGGAGCTGTTGACCGATATCGCAGCGGGACGGGTGGATCTGGTCGTCGTTTACAAGGTCGACCGGCTGACCCGGTCTCTCATGGACTTCTCAAAGATCATCGAGACGTTCGATGCGAAGAATGTTTCTTTTGTTTCCGTCACCCAGCAATTCAACACGGCCAACTCCATGGGGCGGCTGACCCTGAACATGCTGCTCAGCTTCGCGCAGTTCGAACGGGAAGTGACGGCGGAACGCATTCGCGACAAGATTTCCGCGTCCAAGCGCAAGGGGATGTGGATGGGCGGTCCGCCGCCCCTGGGGTATGACGTCCGTGACAGGCAGCTTGTGGTGAACGAGACCGAGGCGAAAGCCGTCAGAAAACTTTTCTCGCTCTATCTCGATCTCGGATCGGTTAGGGCATTGAAGGCGGAAGCCGATCAACTCGGAATTCGGACCAAACGGCGCATCAAAGGGGATAATGTGACGGGCGGCAAACCGTTTACCCGTGGCAACCTTTACTGCCTGCTGCACAATCCGCTCTACATCGGGAAGATCGCCCACAAAGGGGAGGTATTTGAGGGGCGGCACAAAGGGATTGTCGACCGGGAAGTCTGGGACCGTACGCAGCGGTTTCTTAACGATCAGGCCCCAGGACGAACTTCCGGTAAGAACGTGGATCGCCATTGCCTGCTCACAGGACTCGTTTTCGACGAAACGGGCGACCGGCTGTGTCCGACCTATGCGAAAAAGGACGGTCACATTCATGCGTATTACGTTTCGAAACTTCTTACGCAATCAGAAAGTAATAAAAACGGCGGTTGGCGCTTGCCGGCCAAGGGATTGGAAGAAGCGATCATCGCCGCGATCAATAATGTTCTCGAAGACGGAAAAGAATGGGTCAAGCTGCTTGGTGTCGGTGATCTGGCATCGGAGACTTACGAACACGCTCAGGATGAGATCGCGCGTTTCAAGGGGCAAGTGACCTCAGGGGAGGTTAAGGCCGTGCGGGATGCGATCCGACGTTTGGTGCACCGAATCACCATTCAGCCCGGAAGTGTCTCCATTACCTTCGTGAGTAACGCGTTATCGCTTCAGGGAGGCCAAGATGCCGGCGTTCCCGGTTATGTGCATCATATGCCGTTTCACACCAAGCGCCGGGGAGTGGAAACACGGCTAGTCTTTGGCGGGAATAACCAACCGCCAGCCTGTCATGACGAAACGCTGATCGTGGCGGTGATGCGGTCGTTCAAATGGTGGAAGCTTCTAACAGAAGAAGATGGATGGTCGATCCAGAAGTTGGCGAAACGGGATGATGTGGATGCTTCAGATGTGACGCGGTTTTTGCCGCTGGCATTTCTTGCCCCGGACATTGTCGAGGCGATCCTGGACGGCCGCCAGCCCGTCGATCTTACGCTTGAGCGGATTAAGAAAATGGGGACGTTACCCATGAATTGGGAAGAGCAGGGGAAAGTGTTGGGATTTGCCGATTCGCGGCAAACTTGATCGTGTGAAAGTCCGATATTCTCACCTTATGGCAAATTTGGACGAGTTTTTCGCATTTATTTGAAAGATGCAGATGAGCTACATGCACGAATCAATAGATTCGGAGTTCGAGTCTTCCCGGGCGCGCTATTCTTCTTATTGAGAACGCTGAGTCTTCTGATCGTGTCCATCTTTGCGATTCTCTCAGATGCCGAATAAGCGCCAAATTCATTCAGCGTAGCGACTTGATTCTTAAATAGATTTCCGACGCCTTGATTGGCTACACACAAATCCAGACAATTCATTCTACTCAAAAACTCTCTCTGTTTTACTGAACGATTTCACGAATAAACGTCATATTGGCGAATTTAGGGCGTTGCGGTTATCGTGGGTTGTGGTCGTTTCTCTTACCATCTCACTGTGAGTAACAAAAATGTCAGACTGAAAGGCGAGCAAATGGCGGAAACCGCTGAGGCGGCTAACGATGCCGAGAAAGTAAATACAGGCGTAGGTTCGAAAGAACTAACTAGGAGGCATGCGTCTCGAGAACTGGTTTTTGGTATTGTGGGTCATGTTGGCTCTGGCACGAGCACTGTGGCGGATAATCTGAGGGATATCTTGGCCGCGCAATCAATTGAGGGGGTGTCGTATCAATGCGAGAACATTAGGGCACGCGAAGTGATTGAGGAGTGGGCGGATCAAGCGGGTGAGCATTATCCGAAGGAGCGACCTTTCACTATTTCCAATGTGGAGAGATTCCAGGATCTTGGAGATATGATGCGGTCTTCGGGAGATCACGCCGCTGTAGCGAAGGGCGCGATACGAAGAATTCGGAACAAGAGAGCAGAGTTTCAAAATATTCAGGTTAGTGATGATGATCCAGTCGTGCCGGATGGTCAGCCACGAGCCTATATCCTCGACTCTGTCCGTCACCCGGCAGAGGTGGAGCTATTGCGGCGCCTATACGGTGACGCATTTGTTTTGATCGGGGTCGTTTGTGAGGAGAGTGTCAGGCGACAAAGAATTAGTGAAAAGTATAGAGATGCTGGGCTTGATGCTGCCGAAGCTTTTATGGAGCGGGATGCGAAAGCGGCGGAGAAACACGGCCAACGCGTGTCAGACGCTTTTCATTTGTCGGACTTTTTTATCGACAACACTGCCCAACGGTTCATTCAAAATGACCCTGGGCGACCAAATCCAAAATGGGATATCAACGATCACCTACTTCGCCTAATTCGCGTCGTTTCACATGATCAAATCGAGCGCCCACATATCGACGAAACAGCTATGTTTGCAGCGGCTGGCGCAGCAATGCGAAGTGCTTGTCTGTCGAGGCAAGTTGGAGCAGCAATTCTCGACTCTAAAGGCAATGTAGTAGCTACGGGCGCGAACGAAGTGCCAAAGGCTGGCGGCGGCGTATATGGCGACGTATTTGGTAATCCGAGTTTTGATGATCGTTGTTTCGTTAATAAAAAGTATTGCAGTAATACGAAAGAGCAATTGGAAATCGCCGAGACAATAGTCTCAGACTTATCCGGGTCATTGAGTGGTAATGTGGACCGCGCAGAGCTCGTTAAGGCATTGAAATCTGGACGGGTTGGAGAACTCTTAGAGTTTAGCAGAGCAGTTCACGCGGAGATGGATGCGCTTTTGGCAGCCGGAAGGAAGGGTACCAGCACCGTCGGATGTCGAGTGTATGTTACTACATTCCCCTGCCACTACTGTGCCCGCCATATTGTATCTGCCGGTGTTGACGAGGTTCAATTTATCGAACCATATCCCAAGAGTAAGGCCTTTGATCTGCATAACGACTCCATACTTAACGATCGAACTAAAGAAGACTGGTCGCCACCGAGCCAAGGTGGCTCGAAGGTATTATTTCGACCATTTACTGGCGTGGCTCCTAGGATGTATCGCCGAGCTTTCCAAAAGGACCGTGATTTGAAGAATGGCGAGACTGGAGAGCTGACAATATCTCCGCCCGAGTGGGGCTCGCCATACGATATTTCGAAGGTCAGTTATGCCGATTTCGAAGTATCACTGATCAAAGATATTGGTCTATGACGACAGGACCTCGCAACCTACCGTATTTACGACTCGTTGATAGCAATGATGAACGGGACAAAGAGAATGTTGACGCTCAGTCTAAGCGGCCGCGTTCACAAATATCACTTTTTTCCGATGCGTCTGAGGAATCGCTAGGTTTCGTAGAGGCATCTCGACTGGAAGCCACGACTTTTCAACACTTGTTGGAAGACGTGAAACCGAAGGTGATATTTGATTTGCGGAGGATCCCAAACTTCAGCTTCGGGAGCCTAACTCGCCAGACAGTGTTCGCTTTGTTCGAAACCTATTCAGTCCGTTACTTCGATGTCGCAGGGGCACTCGGCGTTAAATCGAACCGTGACGCTGCATTGAACCCAAAGTTACTTGTCCCAAACCTATTGGCAAATGTTTTGCGCTCTGATCGTCCCTTGTCTGGCCCGGTGTTGTTCTTCGTCGATGGCGAGCACCTGACCGAGGAGTTTATCGAGGGCATTGAGCATGAATTGCCGCAATTGAGCGGAAAAGGTTGGGAAGTTTCTGTTTGGGAAGCACCATCTCGAGAGAAACCGGAGAAGGACGATAGACCCCTTATATTCATCAGTCATGCCAACCCTGAGGACAATGCAGTGGCTCAATGGCTTAGCACGCGGCTAGCGATTGAGGGCTACAATGTTTGGTCTGATATTACTCGACTCATTGGTGGAGAGGTTTTCTGGGATTCAATTGAGGAAATTATTCGTGAGAAAGCTGCGTGCGTTATCGTTCTATTGTCAAAGGAGGGGCATGAGAAACCGGGCGTCCTTGACGAAGTCAATGTTGCAGTTGCTACAGAACGTAGATACAGCCTGAGGAACTTCGTCATACCGGTTCGAGTTGATAAGTTGCCATTTTCCTCAATCAGGGCGAATTTGGCTCGCAAAAATATTATCGATGGGAGCGAGAATCTCGCATCGGCACTCAATGAGTTATTATCAGCTTTGGAGCAGATCAATGTCCCCCGAGTAACCTCTAAGGCGTCGGAGACACTGTCTGCTTGGCGGACCCAGGCCGTAGACACAAGGCAACTCCACGACCAAGAGCAATGGAATTGCTTAGTCGAAAATTCGATAGCTGTAATTCGATGGCCTACAGCTGTTCGCCGATTCGTAACTTCTGACTTTTCTTATGAGCATGTTAGTCCGCTCGTCCGTGATCGGTTGGCGATAGCACCAGGACCGAGGGGTCATTTCACGTTCGCTAGTGCGGAGGAGCTGAAAAAATCATTATCCTTGAACAGATATCCGGAATGCTCGGGGGAGGCGCTTGTCTCCAGCGTTGTCTCAGGTGATGCATCGGGCATTTTTCGATGTGACCAGAGGGACTTGATGAATGTAGTCACTTCTCTTGTTCGACAAAGCTGGGAATCTGCTTGCCGAGCCAAAGGGCTAGATGAGTACCGACTGGCAAACAATAAAGTCTGCTTTTTTTGCAGAAAAGGTTTTGCGCCTAAGAACGAAGTCAGATTTTTGGACAGAATGGGTAAGACACGTAGAAGAGCACTTGTCGGTCGAAGTGAAAAAAGAGGTGTGTTTTGGCATTTCGGAGTTGAGGCCCACTTTGTCGTTAGTGCGGGTATCATCAGGCTAAGGCCTCACGTTGTTTTCTCTGAGGACGGAGCTACGCCGATAGAATCGCCCTCAAAACAGCATTCACTTCGTAGAAGTTTTTGCCGGAATTGGTGGAATGATCGTTGGCGCGATTTGTTGATTGCATTCACCAAGCACCTCTCAGATGGAGAGGATGTTTGGTCTTTGCCCGTTTCAACAGACCAATCCCTGGATGTTTCTGGGAACCTAGGGATTTTAGACGCAAGAGA
Organism: Rhodospirillales bacterium; assembly: GCA_965216765.1. GTDB lineage: Bacteria > Pseudomonadota > Alphaproteobacteria > Rhodospirillales > Casp-alpha2 > UBA4479. Next base: position 1,904,051 of record OZ244199.1, on the reverse strand, counting down.
GTCTGAGGGGGGGGCGACGGAAGTTTTGCCTGAGCCACAAGTAGCAGTCGGAATGCAACAGGTTGTCGAAGATCCGCGGAAAGGACTAATGCTTTTTGGGCCAGTAGCTTTCGAGAGAAATCCCTCGACCGTTCGCGTTGGCCTTGTATCGACGGTCGAGGGCTCAGAACTATTTAATCTTTGGTGCGCAGCATTTCGAAAGCCAGCGCCGATGTCTAAAACTAGTCGTCAAACTGGTGAGGTTCCATTCCCAGGGTTTGAGGCGGTTTACGGGTCAACCTGGCCTGAGAAACCGATAGTTGAGTGTCGAGTGTCGCGCACAGATATGCTGAATGCCATTCGGGGACGAGACCGTCATCAAGCCATTTATTCTACAGTTGATTTAGTGGTCCATCAGATTCGAAAGGCAATAGAGGAAGATGATGCTCAGGTGGATATTTGGTTCATCGTAATACCAGAAGAAGTTTATATATACGGAAGGCCCAATTCGCGGGTTCCGTCCACTATTTCGATAACACCGAAAACGCGGCTCAATAAGCGAATTGCAAAAAGGTTTCTTGGGGATGCTCCTTCATTGTTTCCAGAAGACAATGAGGAAGCGAAAATTTATGAATATCATGCTGACTTTCATCATCAGTTGAAGGCGAGACTTCTTAAATTCAGGGCCGTCACTCAAATCATGAGAGAGTCTTCTCTCATGCATTCATTAGACTTTGACTCAACTAGTGAGCAGGCATCAGACGATGAAGATATTGATTTAGATATATACGATGAATTGAGCGTCGGGAGGAGAATGCAAGACCCGCTGAATGTACATTGGAATCTCTCAACAGCCTGTTTTTTTAAATCTGGGGGGCGCCCTTGGCGAGTAATAACAGCTCGTCCAGGCGTATGTTATGTTGGCCTTATATTTAAGCGTGACGAATTAAGGGGCCAAGGGAACGCTTGTTGCGGAGCTCAGTTGTTTTTAGACTCTGGTGAAGGCTTGGTTTTTAAAGGCGCTATGGGCCCATGGTATTCGAATGAAACCAAGCAGTTTCATCTTCCGAAAGAAGAAGCCAAGAGCCTGATGGAAAGAGTCCTAAGCGCATACAAGGAGATACACGGAATCTTTCCGAGCGAAGTCTTTGTGCATGGAAGGACTCGGTTCTCAAGGGATGAGACAACTGGTTTTGAAGAAGCCGGATTTGGGAAATCAAAAGTAACTGGTGTTCGTATTACACGGACAAGTGAAGTCAAACTATTCTCTTCAGGCGATATGCCCGTGAAACGGGGAACCGTATTAAAATTAAGTGAAAGAGTTGGATTGATTTGGACGTCAGGGTACATAGACGCACTAGGCACCTATCAGGGACGAGAAACACCGAACCCTCTCCGAGTTGAGGTTTGCGGCTCATGCCAGTCTGACCTCGATACCATTTTGAATGATATTCTGACCCTTACCAAAATGAACTTTAACTCTAGTGTCTTCGCAGATGGTTTCCCTGTAACTATGAGGTTTGCGGAAGCAATTGGAGACGTGCTCATGGCAACGGGAACCAGAGAAATTCCTCCATTGCCGTTCAGGCACTACATTTAGGTGAACGAAGCCGTATAACTTGTTGATCGCTCTTGTATGCGCGCGAATCCTGGACGGCGGTTTCGGGTGTGGATGATGGTGGACTAGGCAGGACACAAACCCGCAACCATCTTGCATCGCCCATCCCGAAAGTTCTGGGCGTCAAAAATCGTCTCCAGAGACTATTGGCGCAAATAGCGATATTCGGTCCACTGAATTAGTCTCTGTTCTGGGTACCTTGGGAATTAACGCCTGAATCCCCCGGTTATCCGCGACATATCTACGGGTATATCCTGGGCGGCGGTTTCGGTGGGAGAGAGTGGTGGTGGGCGCAGTCTTCTGCGAACCCGTCTCTCCAGTAATTCTAACGTTCTTCCCTGATATGCAGGGTAAATACAGGGTATTTCTCGTTAAAGGATAAAGCTAGGGCAGGCGTAGCGGTCAGAAACACTTGAAACCCTGTAGGCGGAGCAACTTTTCCCTAAAATGAGAACAGGGAATTTTTCCATGTAGATAGCGAACGCACTGCGGAAAAACAGGTTCCGGCGTGCAGTGACCTTCCTTGCATGATCGTGGCTATCGAACAGATGCTCTTTCAGACATTCATCGTGCAGGCGACCGCTGAACGATCCAACGAAACCCTTCTGCATCGGTTGGCCCGGTACAATTTAATGCTACTCGGCGTCACGCTCCTCGTGCCATTGAAGAAAGGCATTCAACGTCAGTACGGAGGTGGGTCAATATAATTATCCTTACTAGAACGGAAATGATACGGGAGGTTGTCCATGTTATGATGACGACGTAATTTCAGGCTCTAGATAAACCAGAACTGTTATGACTGACCAGCCGGCCGTGCCGCGTCCTGCGGCGACCTTAATACTTCTTCGCAAGACGCATCATCACCCTCTCGAGACGTTGATGGTGGTACGGCAGGAGGCTATCGAATTTGCCGGCGGAGCCATCGTGTTTCCAGGTGGTCGTGTCGACGCAGCCGATCATGTGCACGCGGGCGGGAGTGAAGCCAATACATTCAAGGTCGCTGCCATCCGTGAGACTTTCGAGGAAAGCGGAATCCTTCTGGCATACGATAAGGCGAGCGGTGAAATGGTTCATCGTGAATTAGCAAGGGAACTGACAGAAAATTATCGTCATGCCGTGTCCAGTGGGGAATTGGCATTCGCCGACATGCTGGATGATGAGGGGCTTGTCGCGGCGACGAGCCAGCTTGTGCCATTTGCGCATTGGATTACACCGCCATCCCGCCCGAAACGTTTCGACACGCATTTTTTTGTTACGGCTTATTCCGAGAATCAGCACGTTGCCCATGATGAGGGCGAGGTTGAGAGAGCCGTTTGGATATCTCCGTCCCAACTTCTCTCAGATGCGAAGAGCGGCAAATACAAGCTTGTCTTTGCAACGCGCATGAATGTCGAGCGTTTAACCACTTTCACTTCCATAGCCGAAGCGATTCAACTGATCAGCAATACCCCGGTGGTGACAGTGCGCCCAGAGAGTGTCCAGACCCCTGAAGGCAGGATGGTTCGTATTCCAATGGAGGCCGGGTACGGTGGAGAGCTTTTCTTATCGGAAGATCCAGGTTCTATTTAGAGGCAATGATCAGCAGGTTAATGGCCGGATGATCATCGTTCCCCTTCACGATTAATCGGCGCCGTTCAGATCGTCCTATCTCTTGCAATACCGGGGTCGTGCATACGTGACAATGCCTACAAAATGCTTCCCATTTCTTCAGCCTAACACGAGGCTCAGGTCGGTGACTAAATTGAAAATGTCGTGATCTTGATCCCACTCGGCAAAAGATCTGCCTAAATTTTTAAGTGCGAGAAGACCCGGGCTGGGTTGCCAAGCAACGGGGTCTTCAGAGCTCAATGTTGTAAGTTTGATAAGAATTTCATCAATGCCAACTTGATCTGCGTAGTGCATTAGGCCACCTCTCCACCGTGGAAAGCCATAGCCAAGTACGGTGACTAGGTCTATATCCTTCGGCGATCTGGCAATGTCGTTCCAGAGAATGTCTGCTCCTTCATTTATCATCGCCGTCAACAGCCGCTGTTGGATGTCAACTTGGCTCAACTGCTTACGTGGAAGGTTGGCCTGCCTTGCCTCTATGTGGATTAATTCCTCGACGCGAGGGTCGATGGACTTTTGTCCTTCATTGGAGTAAGCATACCAGCCTTGGCCTGATTTCTTGCCTAAGCGCCCCGCTTCTACCATCCGATCCGAGATTTTCGGATAAAAGCGTTGCAAGTTGCGAGTCGCATATTTGCGTTGGCGATTGGCATAGGCAATGTCTAGGCCAGAGAGATCTTGCGCTTCATATGGCCCCATCGGATACCCGAACTCTACCATAGCCTCGTCGATCTCCCAGGGGGTCGCCCCTTGTAGTAGTAAGGTGTCCGCAGCCTCTCTATAACGGGCAAGAATACGATTGCCGATGAAACCGTCACATACGCTGGCCAGAACTGGAACTTTCTTCAGACGCTGGGCAAGTGCGAAGCCCGTTGAGAGTGTGGACAGGGATGTGGCTTCGCCGCGTACGATTTCCAGCAATTTCATGATATGGGCTGGGGCGAAGAAGTGCAGGCCCGCGAGACGGGAGGGGTCTGTCAGGGTTTCTGCGATTTCGTTTATATTCAGATATGACGTATTTGTGGCGAGAACGGCGTCGGCGCGTAAGGCTTTTTCCAGTGAACGGAATACGTTCTTCTTGACATCCATGTTTTCGAAAGCTGCTTCTATCGCCAAGTCTGCGTCATAAGCATTTTCATAGTCGGCGGTCACCTGCAAATCGGTTTTCCAGCGGGCAGCCTCTTCAGCCGTAAGAAGACCCCGGCGCAGACCTGATTCGATGTGAGTTAGTATGTTCGCGGTGGCGCCGGAAACACGGCTTTCGTCCGTTTCGACCACATTCACGGCGATGCCGGCCGATAAAAGCGCATAAGCGATCGATGCGCCCATAGTCCCGGCGCCGACAACGATGGCCTTTTTTATGGTCGCCGGTTCGGTGCCGGTGAGCCATGCCGGTGAACGGGCGGCGCGCTCGGCGAAGAAGATATGGCGAAGCGCCCGGCATTCACTGGATGCACGAAGCTCCAGAAATGCAGCGCGCTCTTGCGCAACCGCGTCGGTAAACGGTTTATCCGTACATGCTTGAATAATCTCGACGGCGCGTTCGGGTGCCGATTGATTCCGTTTTTTACGCGCGAGTTCGGACCGGACGGTATCTACGATGACGTCATCATTAAGGGGCGGCGGGATATCAGAGACCGCCGGCCTGCTGATGAGGACGTCTACGGCCACCTGCGCGGCAAAAGCCACCGGGTCGTCCGCGATTTCATCGGCTAGGCCCATCGCCTTAGCCCGCGCCGCGCCAACCTGTTGGCCGAAGCAGATCATCTGGAGTGCATTTTCGAGTCCGACGAGGCGCGGCAGCCGTTGTGTCCCGCCGGCGCCTGGGATCACGCCTAATGTCACTTCGGGCATGCCCAGCCGCGCGGTCGGCGTACAGATTCTATAACGGCAAGCAAGCGCCAACTCCAGGCCGCCGCCGAGAGCGATGCCGTTAACGGCAGCAACCCACGGCACGGTCGATCGGTCGATCAAGTTCAGAATGTCGGGAAGGTGCGGTTTGACCGGGGGGCTATCGAACTCCTGGGCGTCGGCGCCAGCGGAAAACGCTCTGCCGAGGCCGCTCAGGATTATCCGCTCGAGACCGGGCTCGGACTCTGCCCAAGAGACGGCATCCACCAGCGCTTTTCGGGTCACCTCGCCGATTGTATTGACCGGAGGGTTGTTGAGCTCGACGTATCCGATCTTTCCATGCCGTCGTTTCAGGACATGGTCATTCGCTTCCATCGCAATTGCCTCCTTCATCTCTATTGGGCGCTAAAATGCCCGGCCATTGACGGCGTTATTCCGGGATACTGCCTTCACAGGTTGCTTCCGATCCGGTGGAAGTAGCTGACATCATGTTTGTTTCGTGATTGCCTGCCGTTCAAATATGTTGATGACAGGGGGCTAACTTCCTATATTCATACCATAACCGAACGGTCGGTTGAAAGGGAGGAAGTATGGATCTGCGTCTCGAAGATCGAGTTGCCGTTGTTCTTGGCGGCACGAGTGGAATCGGACGCCAAGTGGCGATTGACCTGGCGAAAGAAGGAGCGAAAGTAGTGTTCCAAGGCCGCAACGAAGAAGCGGCGGCGGAAATCATCAATCTCTCTACGTCCGGTCGGAATGAATCAATGTTCGTATCCGCGGACCTTTATGACTACGACGACATCGACAATGTCATGACGCAGGCGGTTAATCTGCATGATCGTATAGATATTCTTTTCGCTTGTGGCGGCACCTCGGCCCCGAAAGCCAAGCTGTTTCACGAAGTAACCAAAGAGGAGTTGGAGGGGTACTACCGGAGCCGGGCTCTGCATCGGGTTTACGCGATCCACGCTGCCGTGCCGCATATGATGGAGCAGAAATACGGCAAAATCATTTCGTTGGTGACGGACGCCGCAAGAATGCCGACGCCCGCCGAATCGTTAATCGGTTCCGCTGCGAGCAGCATAATGTTTTTGACCCGCGGGCTCGGAAAAGAGTTGGCGCGGCACGGTATTCGCTTGAATGCGATCGCAACGTCGCTGACCAAGGACACCGGACCCTACGAGCGCTTTCAGAAAGAAGTCGAATCCGGCAACGAGTCCGTTCTCGCAAAGGCCTTTAAGAAGATCGAAAAGCACGCGGCTTTCGGACTGAACGGTCCCGAGGATATCTCGGATCTTGCGCTGTTCTTGGCATCCGAGCGGTCTGACAAGATTTCCGGCGCAACGATCAGCATCAACGGCGGAATTTCGTTTCCACAATACTGAAGTTTCATAACAAGCAACAACAAAAGCGAGGGAACATGTTCGAAAAACTCAGGGTGTTAGATATATCGACTTTCATCGCGGCACCCGCCATTGGGGCCAATTTGGCAGACTACGGCGCGGAAGTGATCAAGATCGAACATCCGAACGGCGACCCTTTGCGCCAGGTCGGCATGCAGCGCGAAGGCGCGTCATTGCACTGGCGCGTCTATAACCGCAACAAGAAGCTCATGACGCTCAATCTATCGCAGCCAGAGGGCGCGGAGATTTTCAAGGAGCTTTGCCGAAATGCCGATATCGTCATCGAAAATTTCCGGGCCGGCACTTTGGAGCGTTGGGGTCTCGGTTGGGATGTGCTTCACGAGATCAATCCGCGGCTTATCATGGTGCGTATTACCGGTTTCGGACAGAAAGGCCCATATGCGGGCCGTCCCGCTTTCGGCACCGTCTGTGAGGCCATGAGCGGTTTCGTCTATATGAACGGCGATCCGGCTGGCGCGCCGCAGTCGCCACCGGTCGGGCTTGCCGACAATGTTTGCGGAATGGTCGGGACCGCCGCCGTCACGATGGCTCTTTACGATCGCGATGTGAACACCGGCAAGGGTCAGTGCATCGACCTTGCGATATACGAGGCGCTCCTATCCGTCCAAGGGCCCGGGGTTACGGTTTACGATCAGACGGGTGTCGTGCAAAAGCGCACGGGCAACCGTTCGCAGACGAGTGCGCCGCGGAACATCTATCAAATGAGAGACGGCCGGTGGATCGCGGTCTCGGGTAGTTCGACAAAGCTCGCCGCTAGCATTGTGAAATTGGCCGGTGCGGGCGAATTGGCGGAAAATGAATGGTTTTCGACGGGCAGGGGGCGTGTCGAACATGTCGACGAGATCGATGAGGCTATTCAGGACTGGATGGATAAACACACGACAGAGGAGGTGGTGCAGGGTCTGGCCGACGCAGAAGTGCCGCATGCGCTGATCTACAATGTCGAGGACATGATCAACGACCCGCAGGTCGTCGAACGGGGAACGATTGTAGATATTCCCGATGCGGATCTGGGCCCAATAAAAATCCAAAAGAGCCCGTTCAGATTTTCGGAAGCAGCGAGTGTCGAAAACTGGGCCGGTGGGGCGAAGTCGCGGGATACGGACGCGATCCTGCACGACATTTGCCGGCTGACCGATGAACAAATTCAGGATTTGAAGGATAAAGAGGTGGTGTAGGTGTTCTTGTCAGCGCCTGTTACGAGTCGTTGCGCGGCACGAGCCCCTGCATCAGAAGATCGAAAAACATATCGGCAAAGGCGTCGGCGGATTTTGCGCCGCCGTGTTTGAACCAGCGGACCATCCAGTTCAGTATCGAAAGGATCGCCCGAGCGGAAAGTTTGTGGTCGATGTTACGGAAGTCGCCATGTTTGACGCCGGCGCTGAGAATGTTGCGGAGCGTGTTTTCGTGTCTATCCCGCAGCCTAATAACTTCTTCGTGCCGGGTTAGTGCGTGGACGCCGCCAAAGCCGTACAACATCGCCGTGAAGGCCCAAATATTGTCTTCGAAGAATTTCGCGTGCTGCGTCATAAACGTATGCAGTTGCTCGCGCGGAGGTGCATCGCTGGCAAGCTTGTCTTCCACTGTCGCAACGAGCCGAGCCAGCGTATCGACGATGATTTCTTCGTAAATCTCATCCTTGCTGGCGAAATAGTAATAAATACTCGCTTTCGAGAGATTTAGTTTTTTCGCGAGAACGGTCATTGAAGTGGACTCATAACCTTGAGTCGCAAAGAGTTTGGCAGACACTTCTAAAATTCTGCCTCTTTGCTCTACTCCTTTGAGTTTTTTCGTTCCTTTCACGGCCCCCCCTCCTTAGATTTAGAATCACCTACCGATCATCCGGTAATGAGTGCCGGACGCTATATTAGTTTCGAAATCTAGTCCACCTCAGTTATCTGCGGTGACCGTTCGGGAACACGGTAACGATTCGTCGCCGTTTTCATTGACTGAACGTTCGGTAGTAATTAGGTTTTCAGGATGCCTGTCGTCGTGAGGCGGATGAATGCCCGCCTTCCCAGACGTACAATCAAAGCAGAAAAGGCGGCCCCGGTTCTTGGGGCGGCGAAACTATAGGCGGACTTGGCGAGGAAATATGCTGTTTACCGAAGAAGAGTTGGATTTTCAGGAGCAGATTAAAGCTCTTTATCGAGAGTCGATACTGCCGGTTCTGAACAGGAACCCGGGTAGTTCGCTGATCGCTGACGACGCAAAAGAGATTCTCCAGCTTGTGAAGCCTTATGGGCTGCTCGGTGCCCGCGTGCCCAAAGAGTATGGTGGAACGGAACTGGGCGCCCTGAAGCTCGGGTTGGCCGCCGAGATTCTCCCGTATGAAGTATGGGAACTCATCTCCCTGCCGGAGATCGTGGCCTTCAGGATTGCGACGGTCGGGACCGAGGACCTTAAACGGCGCCTCATCCCGAGGCTGGTCGGCGGCGAACTTCTCGCCGGTTCGGCGACCAGCGAATACAAAGCGGGATCCGATCCTCAGTCCATTCAGGCAACCGCGGAGAAAACTTCAGCCGGGTACAGGCTTCAGGGCACGAAGGCCTGGTGTGCCGGCGCCGGTCTTGCTGAGGTATTGCTGGTTGTCGCGTCGACCGGGACCAACTCCGATGGCCGCAATAATCTGACGCCGTTCATATTGCTTCGTGACGAGAGCCCGTTCGTGGCTAAGCGGCATACGTTCATGGGGTTGAACCGTTGCCAAATTGCAGAAGTCGAACTCGATTGCGATGTGCCGGCGGAAAACCTCTTAGGCGAGCGAAGCGGCGAAGCCGCGCATTTGCTGAACAAGACCTGGCTGAGCCAGCGTCCAATCATGGGAATCTGCTCCAACACGATCTCCAATACCGCGTTTGAAGAAGCTGTGCGGTACGCCAAAGAACGCACGCAGTTCGGCAAGAAAATCGGCGAATTCCAGTTGGTCCAATCAATGGTCGCCGATATGTCGGCCATGATCGATGCCAGCCGGTTGCTGTGCTTCCGCGCGATCAGGTTGGCTGAATCGGGCCAAGACTGCATGCGCGAGACTGCGACTGCAAAATACTACGCCGTGAAATCCTCTCTGGAGGTCACGAATCTTGCATCCGAGGTTTGTGGTGCACAGGGCGTCCAGCAGGGACGGGTCACGGAAAAGGCCTATCGGGATGCGCGCACACTCGCGTTCATCGAAGGCACCATGGAAATACAAAAATTAATCATGGGCCGGGAGATATTGGGATACCGGGCTTTTCGGTAGGAGATGGAAACATGAAATCAAACATCGTCGACGATTTTATCGAAGCAATCCTGAAAACGGACTACGCGGCGATGCCGCCCAGCGCCCGCCGAGCGGCACGTTTCGCCATTGTCGATGCCTATGCCGCGATACTAGCGGGAGAGGAGGCGCCTGGCGTCAGGGAATCCTATGAGATTGCAACCGGGGAAACCGGTTCCGATATTCGGCTTTCAAAGGGCTTTCTAAAGGACGATCACGTGACGTCGGCTTGGATCGTCGGCGTCATGGCGCGGGCGCGCGATGTCGACGACGTTCACGACGCCACAGGGGACCATCCTGGAATCGGCGCTGTGATCGGCGCGATCGAAGCGGCAAAAATCTCCGGCACGGCAACGGTTGCGGAAGTGATTGCGGCCGTCGCCATCTCCGTCGATGTCGTTCTGCGGCTGCGGTCGGCGAGCCGGGAGACACCGGATAAAACACCTTGGACGACCGGGACGTATGCGCCGCTCGGCGCTGCGATCGCGGCTGCCAAGGTGTTGAAGTTCGGAGACGAAGATATCGGAAATGCTATCGGTATCGCCTTTACGTTTATGTCCAATACCCGTCAGTGCAGCCGCGAGGGGGCATTGATCCACCGCATCCACCATGGGCATGCCACGAGCCGTGGCGTGCTTTCGGCCTTGCTGGCGCGCAAGGGCGTAACGGGGCCGAGGGATTGGATCCTGGGGGAATGGGGATACCTCTATGCATTTCACCATGAACCGGAAGTACGCGAAGAGGCTTTCGAGGGAATGGGTGAGCGGTTCCGCGGCGAAGAGGTACGCATCAAGATTTTCACATGCTGTGCGCACAATCATTTCACCATCGCCAATATGCTCGATCTTCGGACGGAGAACGATATTCCTCCATCGTCCGTGGAGCGGATCGACGTTCTGATCAACAGCCGGGGCTATAAGAGCGTGTGTGAGCCGTTAAGCAGGCGGTGCGCACCTGACTCGCCGGTTTGTGCGCAATGGAGCTTGCCGTACACCGCCGCCACGGCGCTGGTTCACGGCGATGTTTTCATCAAGCATTTCGATGCCGAGGCGATCGCCGATCCGGAAGTCCTCAGATTGGCCGCCAAGGTGCATCCCATCATATCCGAAGACTTGGACGATCCGGACGAGACAATCTCACCGACAAAGGTGAAGGTGACTCTGAACGACGGCAGCACTTTGGAATCGGCGCTCGAACACCTGAAAGGCTCGCCGATGCGGCCGCTGACGGAAGACGATCTTTTCGAAAAGTTGACGAAGTGTCACGCGTACGGTTCCGGCGCAGTAACCCATGACGACCTGAACGCGTTTTTCGATGCGTACATGTCGGAGGCCGGCAAGAATAAAGCCGCTGCGTTTCTTTTTTAGCCTCCGGGCCGCGTCGCTCCGCTGATCAACGGGCGTCCGCGGACGGGTGGTGTGGTCCCGGCCCGAGCCGAAATTCTCCCGAAACACGCTATTGGGTTACGACGATTGTAGTTGAAATGAAATGAGCGATTTATATAATTGACCAAACGGTCGGTTGATAATAATCTAAGGCTGCGTTTATACGGCGCAGTACGACAAGAAGAAGATGGACGGCAAAGTGCCGCCACAGATTGGGAAAAAGATGACGCATCCGGAACAGACGAAAATCGAAGCACTGCTGAATCCGAAATCCATTGCCGTGATCGGCGTGTCCGGTTCGCCGGATGCCGGCCCCACGGGTGCGACGGGCGTCTTTAGAAATCTGATCCGCCACGAGTACGGCGGGAAGCTGTGTGCAATCAATCCGAATCACGATGAAATTCAGGGGCTGCCTTGTTACAAGTCGATCACCGACGTGCCCGGTGGGGTTGATCTCGCCATCATCGGTGTCGGGCGCGACAATGTAGTGCCCGTGCTGCGTCAGTGCGTCGAAGCAGGCTGCAAGAGTGCGGTCATCATCACGGCGGGTTTCGGAGAAACCTCGACGGAGATCGGCCTGCGCCTTGAACGCGAGTTGAAGGAGTTGGTGCGCGAAAGCGGTATTCTGGTCTGCGGGCCGAATTGCCTAGGTGTTGTAAATGTCGCCAGCCGGGTGGCGGCATCGGCAACGGTCGGATTGTCCGGCCCGTTTCCGAAGCAGGGCCGGGTCGCCGTCGTTTCGCAGAGCGGGTCACTCTCCAGTTCGCTGATAACCCGCGCCAGGGACCAGGATGTCGGATTGGCCTATGTTGTCTCCTGCGGAAATGAAATCGACCGGGAGATATGCGACTACGTCGAAGCCATGGCCTTCGACCCGGACGTCGATGTCGTTATTTCGTTCGTCGAGGGTTTTAAGGATCTCCGGAAATTGCGCTCGGCATCGTCAGCGATGCTGCGTCAGCGTAAGCCGTGGATCGTCTATAAAGTCGGGAAGTCAGAACTGTCTGCGAGTGTGGCCAAGGGTCACACGGGCTCCATCGTCGGTGTTTACGACCTTCACAATGCCTTTTTCAGGCAACACGGGATTGTCGAAGCCGAATCGCTTGACGATTTGCTACTATTCGCGCGCCTCTTTGCGGCGACAAAGGACAAGCGGTTCAGCGGGCGCAAGATCGGTATTCTGAGTTGCTCCGGCGGGAGCGCCAGTATTCTTGCCGACCTCGCAAAAAAGCACGATTTTCAACTGTCCCGGTTTACCGAGAAAACAGTGCAGCGCATTGACGGGATTGTCGCCGATTGGGCGGGAGCGTTTTCGAACCCCATTGATCCGGGGCCGCCGGTCGATGTCGACCCCGACGGTATTTTTTCAATCTTGGATATTCTGCATGAAGATGCCGAAAGCGATCTTATCATCCATGCGATGGGGCCGCGCCCGCCCGCAAATGCAGAAAAGACGGCTGCGCGCCTGATCGAGTTCCATGAGAAGAGTGAAAAGCCGTTCGTCATCGGTTGGTACACGAGCCAATTGAACCAGGACTCAATTGACAAGATCCAAGATGCCGGGAGCTTCGTGACGACGTCCTACGAAGACCTGTTCCGGGCATTGGAAAAGATTTGTGACTATAGAGAGACTTTAGAGGGGCTCCGGAGCGCCCAGGTCGCGCAATCCAATTACGGTGCGGAAAATGCCGTCGGCTCGGACGGCGACGCATCTTACATGTCCGAGTTCGATGGAAAGCTTCTGTGCCAAGATAACGGCATCGCCATTCCGCGTGCGATGGTGGTATCGAGCCTGGAAGAGGCGCGTCGGTTTGCCGAAGAGATCGGATATCCGGTCACGCTGAAGATCAATTCGGCCGAGGTGCAGCACAAGTCCGAGATCGGCGGTGTGTTCATCGACGTCGGCGATGCGCAAAAGCTGGCCGAGTGTTTCGGCAAACTGGAAACGGTCCGCGCCGAACGTAAGCTGCACGCAAATTTTCTTGTCGAAGAGTTTCTCGCGGACAAGGGCTGCGAACTTATCGTCAGTGTGTCGCGCGATGAATTTTATGGGCCGTTCGTTCTCGTTGGACTCGGCGGATATTGGGTCGAGGCCGCGCCGCAAAACGTCTATTTCATTCCGCCGGTCGACCGTCGGGAGGTAGAGAGAACATTGCGGGCATCGCCTCTGCACAGGTTCATCGCCGGGGAATCGTCCCGGTACCATTTCGATTTCGATGCTGTCGTCGACATCGTTCTGAACCTTCAGGAGATGCTGGCAAAAGGCGGTGGCGACATCCAGGAACTGGAAATCAATCCCCTGCTCGTCAGGCGGCCCGGCAAAGGTGCGGTCGCGCTCGATGTGGTCTGCGCCACGCAGGTGCGGCCGGCCAAGGTTTTCGCAGGTTAGCACGGGGTTTCGAAGCAAAAATGTCCGCCGAGTTGGCATGGACAAGAAGAAGGCGAGGGCAATCGCTCTACCTAAGACCTTTTGAAAACTAACGGAGGAAAAGATGAGGCTTCACAAATCTACCAAACTTGCTGCCGCGGTGGCCGTTGCCATTGCGTTTTCGGCGTCACAGGCTTTTGCGCAGGGAGAAATAGTATCTGCGGCAGATGAGCTATCGGACTGGGACGGTGTCACGCTGAAGTTCGCGCAACACTACCCGGCAACCCATTTGCTTACGAAGGAAGGTGGGGAATACTTTATCAAGCGCGCCGGCGAGTTGACGGGCGGTAAGCTCAAGTTCGAGTTCTATCCCGGCCAACAGCTCGGCAAATCGAAAGATCACCTTTCGCTGGCCCGAAACAAGGTCGCGGCGATTACCGGGATCGTGCCGAACTATACGCCTGGCGAAATGCCGCTTTCGGCCGTGCTTGAGCTGCCGGGCGCATACGACAAATCCTCGACCGGGACGGAACTCTTCCAGGCGATGATGCAGGAAGGCCCGATCCGCGACGAGTTCGAGAAAGTGGGCGTGGTGCCTCTTTGGGGCACGGCTCTTCAGCCCTACCTGATCGTTACGACGAAGACTAAAGTCGTCGAGCCAGGCGATCTCAAAGGCTTGAAGCTTCGCGTTACGGGTGCGAGCCGGACGCTGGCCATCAAATCAACCGGTGGCGTCCCCGTTGCGATCCCGACAGTCGAAGCCCGCGACGCCATGGCACGGGGTACGCTCGATGGCGCTGCATCGGGCCCTAATGGTGTTATCGCTTACTCTCTGCACGAGGTTAACAAGTATGCCCTTGCCGGTACCGGTGTCGGGTCGACGATGACCGCGTGGGTTATCAACGCCGACATCATGGCGTCCCTGCCCGAGCCGGCGCAACGTATCCTAAAGGAAGTCGGCGCCGAGACCGGTGCGCACCTCGCCAAGCTTCTGGACGAGGAGGAGGACCAGATCATCAACAAGACCCTCCCCGAAGCCGGCGTCGAGGTTGCCGTCCTGGACAAAGCCGGTGTCGCAAAGTGGAAGGCCGCTTTCTCCAGGGTCCAGGAAAGCTGGGTGGCCGATATGAAGAAGCGTGGCTTGGCGTCGGAAGAAGTCGTTAAACAACGCGATAGCCTGGCAAACTAAGAGTGACACTCTCCCTATAAACTCAAGTAGATCTGCCGATGATATGGTTTTCATCGGCAGATCAATTTTTCAGCAAGCGGAGTCAGTAGGTGGTGGTTCAATTTATTGATCGTATCGAGCGGTTTCTCGCCGTGTGCGCGGCGGCGGCATTGTTGAGCATGATGTTGCTGATCAGTGCCGATACTTTGATGCGATATTTGCTCGATGCGCCGATCACTGGCGTCTTTGAGATCGTCGAGAACTATATGATGCCGCTCATCGTCTTCTTCACACTGAGTTACGCGTTCTCTTCCGATAAGACGATCAGGATCGACGTGCTCATTAGAAAGTTGGAAGACCAGAGCCGGCGGTATTTTGAGATCGTCTCGGCTGCGGTCGGGCTCATCTTCATCTGCTTTTTGTTGTACGGCGCTCTTAAAAAAACGATCTGGACGATAGACATGGGTGCCCTTACGGAAGGCGGTGTGGAGATTCCTTTGTGGCCCGGTTATGTGGCCGCTGCCGTGGGGCTGAGCGTGCACGTCCTCCGACTGCTGCACAGCTTCGTAGCCGCGACAAGAAATCAATAACAGTTGTTGTTTGAAGGAATCATTCAGTGCGTTTCATCCCGTTACTCATTCTGTTCCTCCTTCTTGGCGCTGGCGTTCCGGTAGGATTCGCGCTCGGTTTCGCCGGTTTGGTGGGGCTTTGGATGCTCGCCGGTCTCGACACGGTCATTGGAATCGTCTCGACGTCTCCGTTCCGTACGGTTGCGCATTTCACGCTTAGCACGATCCCGCTCTATATCCTGATGGCCGAGTTCGTCATCGTTGCGCGGCTGGCATCGCCCTTGTTCAATGCGGTTCACATGTGGACCGGCCGGGTCCCCGGCGGTGTTGCGATCGCGTCGGTCTTCTCCAGTGCCGTCTTCGGCGCATGCAGCGGATCTAGCACCGCCGCTGCCGCGACGATGTCGGGTTTGGCGCATCCCGAGATGAAACGTCTCGGTTACAGCGACGCCCTGTCGGGCGGCAGTATCGCCGTTGCGGGGACGCTCGCCATTATGATCCCGCCGAGTATCGCCATGGTGATCTACGGCAGCGCGACGGAGACGTCCATCGGCGATCTGTTCCTGGCCGGAATTTTGCCGGGAGCGATGACGGCGTTGTTGATGAGCCTCGTTATCTACGGATGGGTGAAAGTCTCGCCGCAGGGGCAGCCGATCAAGTACTCCTTAAGCGAAAAGATGAAGGGAACGATGAAAGCGTGGCCCGTCATCCTCCTGGGCTTTGTGATCGTGGGGAGCTTGTATTCGGGTATCGCGACACCGAGCGAACTCGGTGCGGTCGGCGCTTTGATCGCTCTGATCATCGGCCTTTCGATGCGGCGGCTCGGAATCCAGGACATCATCGCGGCGAGCCTGAGCGCCTTGGGCACGACGGCTATGATTTTCGCGATCATCATCGGTGCGGTCACGTTCGGGTACTATTTGACGATTTCCCAGATCACACAGGATCTGACCTCCTTCGTGCTTTCTCTCGAGGTCAATCGTTACATGATCCTGTTTTTCGTCGCGATCTTGTATATCGCGCTCGGGATGATCCTGGACAACATCGCCATTCTCATCCTGACATTGCCGCTCACGTTTCCGGTGGTCATGGGGCTTGGGTTTGATCCGGTGTGGTTCGGTGTGTTCTGTACGTTCCTCGGCGAAGTCGGACTTGTGACGCCGCCGGTCGGATTGAACGTGTTCGTGACAAGTACGGTTGGGAAGATTCCGTTGGGCGAGGTGTTCAAGGGGGCAGCCGTCATGATGGTCGTGCTTTTGATCAGCGCGGTTCTGATCGTCGTGTTTCCGGAGATTGCCACCTACATTCCGAATTCAGCCAAGTAAGCGCTGCCACCCCGGGGTCCGTAAAGCCCGGGGCGGTTGGGCGGCGTCGAGTATAGGTCGTCTTTACCGCGTACGTTTTCGTGTCAGAAGCGTTAGAAGGGTTTCGTTGAACGCTTCGTGCGCTTCGAATTGAACCCAATGACCGGCATCCGGAATTTCGCTGAACTCAGCCGATGGGTCTGTCCCCTGTATCAGGGTTTTTCGCACGTCCATATGGTTTCCGGCCGTAACATCGTTGCTCCCCCATATACCGTCCAGGGGTACTCGGACCCGGGGCAGCATCAGGTTGAGAATTCCCGGGAAAGATATTTGCCGTGCATTGAGCGTGAACTTGGATACGTTCCTCGCCTGTACCGACATCGCGAGATCGTCGATCTTGTCGGCATCATGGAACATCAGACGTTTTAGGTTTTCTCTATGAGCGTCCTCGACGGCCTTTGCGCTTTCTTTGTTTCGGACCGATACCAAGTCCGGCCGTGAGCGGGGCGGCGAAATGCCGCCCGACCCGACGATGATCAACCGTTCGGCAAAATCCGGGCCCATCGTGCAGGCGCAGGTAGAGACGGAGCAGCCGAATGAAAACGCAACCAAATCGAAATTCCCGACGTCCAGGGCGGACAAGCCGGCCCGGAGAAGCTCCGCCATGCCGAACATCGTGATGGTGTCACGATCAAACTTGGAGTCGCCGCAGCCGGGCAGATCGGGAACGATGACCCGGTAGGATCGGGCTAACGCTTCGATATTCCTGATCCAATGGAGCCAGGACCCGAAACCGCCGTGGACAAGGACGACGGGGCGGCCGTCGCCCCAGATTCGGATGGCCATGGTGCAGTCGGCCAAAGGAACGTCGGTCCTCCGGCATTGCGATTCCAAGCTGTCGATCAAGTGTGCAGGGTCTGTCATATTAAATTACTTCGTCATCCTTCAGCGCCTTCAGGTCTTCGGGGGTCAACCCGAGAATATCTTCGTAGACAGCTTGATTGTGCTCGCCCATTTCCGGGCCGAGTGTGGCGACCTTTCCGGGTGTTTCGGAAAGTTTCGGGATAACGTTCGGTATCTTTATAGAGCCGAACCGCTTGTCCACGAAATCGAGGATCGTTTGGCGCGCCAGAACGTGCGGATCCGAGACGAGCTCCTCGATGCTGTTGATCGGTCCTGCGGTGACACCGTGTTTTGCCAGTAACGGCAACAGATCGTCACGCGATTGTTGCGCGACCCAGTCCTTTACCAATGTATCGATCGTTTCGATGTTGGCGACACGTGTCTGGGGATCCGGGTATTCTTGTTTGAGTTCCGGCATGTCCATCGCATCGGCGAGTCGTTCAAATGCGGACTGTGCCGAACACGCAATGACGACCCAATATCCGTCTCCGGTCTCGTAGTGGGAATTCGGCGTCGAATAGGGATGCCTAACCCCCGCCCGTTGGCGGACTTTGCCGGTTATCGAATACGACGGTGCGAGTTCGTCCAGCATTCGAAACGTGCTCTCGAACAGATTGGCGTCTACGACCTGTCCGCGCCCGGTTTCGGCGGCGTTTAACCAAGCCATAATGCCGCCGAGCGCCGCATACAGTCCCGTGACGTAATCGCCGAGTGCCGTTGTCGCCGGCAACAGCGGCGGCCCATCCGGCTCACCGGTCAAAAAGGATGCCCCGGCATATCCCAGGGCAATGCGCCCGACCCCCGGGAGCTGGCTGTTGGGACCGTCCTGACCGAATGCCGATATGCGAACCAACGAAATCTTCGGGTTTACGGCGGCCAGTTGATCGTGGCCGAGTTGCCATTTCTCCATGGTGCCCGGCCGGAAATTCTCGACGACGATATCGCTTTTGGCGACAAGTTTGAGAAACAATTCGCGGCCTACCGGTTTGCGCACGTCCAGCGTAACCGCCAGCTTGTTCCGGTTGTCGTTCAAGAAATTGCACGTCAAACCCGGGGCGACCGGTGTGCCGATCGTTCGGAATGCGTCTCCCATATTGGGAAGCTCGACCTTGATGACCTGCGCGCCGAATTCGGCGAGAAAACTGGTGGAGAACGGGCCGGAAGCGCGGGTGCAGAGTTCGATGACCCGGAGTTTCGCCAGCGGGCCGGGGGCACTATCGTTCATATCTTTTCGCCATATCCAATCGATTGTGCGTAAGAGCTTTTACCGGGTTTGTATCCAGTCCGGCCGTCTGCGTTCCAGAAAAGCATCGGTGCCTTCCTGGGCCTCTCGACTGCCGCGAATGTCGGCGATAGACCGAGCCGCGGCATCGACATCGAAGCGCGGGTCTCCGCCGCCGCTGTTGTCGCGGATTAGGGTCTTTGTCAGGGCAAGCGCGTTCGGTGCGCCTTTGCAGATTTCACCGGCCAGGGCATCGGCATGATCGAATAGTTTGGCGTCGTCGACGACATCGTGCACCAGACCGATCTTCTGCGCCGTCAGCGGATCGAACTCTTCGCACGTGAACAAATAGCGTGTCGCGTGACGTGCGCCGATGGTTGCGACGAGATAGGGGCAGATCATCGCCGGGATCATACCGATTCGCACTTCCGATAGTTTGAAGCTGGCGTTCGTCGAAGAGACCGCAATGTCGCAAACGGCTACGAGTCCGACCCCGCCGCCACGCGCCGCGCCATTTACGACGGCGATGGTTGGTTTTGGAAAGGTATAAATAGCCTTGAAAAGGGACGTGATTGTGCGTGCGGATCGATAATTTTGCTCCGGGGTGAAGTGACGCGACTCCTTCATGTGTGAAATGTCGCCGCCGGAGCAGAAGCTCTTTCCTTCACCCGTGAGCATCACCGCCCGGACGTCGTTATCGTCCGCCAACCGGTCGAGCGTTGCCACGATGAGGTCGCACATCTCGGGGTCGAAGGCATTGTGTACGGCAGGCTTGTTCAATGTGATCCTAGCCGTGCCTGATTCATAAGTATTTATTTTTATAGGTGTTTCCGCCATTTCCGCCACCTAGCAGGTCGATAAGATTAGCTACAAAACAGTGCGCCAACTTTACATATACCGGACGTTCGGTCAATTATCTTGCATGCTCGCAGCTCCGTATTGAAGGCCAAGCATAGAACCGCTTGCAACGAAGCGGCAGGACAATTATTCTACCGTCTGGTCGGTAGAATAATAATATCGTTTATTGGGACGGACATATGAAAGAAGTAACTGTCGGTTGCGGTAGCGGGTTTTGGGGCGACGCGTTCGAGCCTGCCGAAAAACTTGTCGAGAGCGGAGTGGCCGATTTTGTCGGCTTCGACTTCCTTGCCGAATTGACCATGTCGCTGCTGCAGAGAGCGAAGTCGAAGAATCCGTCTGCCGGGTATGTCCCGGATACGGTCAGTTGCATGTCCCGGCTTGCGAAAGCCGCGCAAGCGACCGAAACGACACTGATAAGCAATGGCGGCGGTGTAAATCCGGGGGGTGCGGCCGACGCCCTCAAAACGGAACTCGAAGCGCAGGGGATTGCCGGCGGCAAGATCGGTGTCGTAACGGGGGACGACGTTCTGCCGCAACTCGATACGCTCATCGCCGATGGCGCGGATCTGACCAATATTGAAACCGGCGACACGAACCTGTCCGGCATTCGGGACTGGGTTACCAGTGCTCACGTTTATCTGGGGAGCGAAGGGATCGCCGATGCGCTTGATGGCGGGGCGCAGTTTGTCATCACCGGCCGTGTCGCGGACAGCGCCCTCATTGCCGCGCCAATCATGTCGCGTTTGGGATGGTCGGGTTCGTGCGTTGACCAGCGTGCGCTGTCGCTGGCGGTCGCGCATATCCTCGAGTGTGCCGCCGGGTGTACGGGCGGCATGTCGTCCCGGTTCGATGAGATGCCCGATATGGGCAATGTCGGGTTCCCGATTTGTACGGTGACCGATGCTGCGGAAGCCATCGTGACGAAACTGCCCGGGACCGGGGGGCGGGTCGACCGCTTCACGATCATCGAGCATATTCTATACGAGATCGACAACCCCGCCCGCTATCGGACACCGGACGGCATCGTTGACTTCACCACCCTCGAGTTGATTGAAGAAGAGCAGGATCACGTCCGGATCAAGAATGTGACGGGGCAAGCGGCGCCGGAAACGTTAAAGGCGATCATTACCTATGCGGACGGATGGATCGGCGAAGGAATTCTTATGTTCCCCTGGCCGAATGCGCTGGCGCGGGCCCAGAAAGCAAAAAAGACGTTGGAAGAGCGTTTCGAAGCCATGCAGTTGGACGCGAGCGCGGTGCAATTCGACTTCATCGGCGTCAACATGTTGCACGGCCCGGCGGCGCCCTTTGAAGACAAAGACCTGAACGAAGTCGGACTGCGCATCGCCGTCAAGACGAAGACGAAGGACGAGGCGGAGAAAGTCAGGCGGGCCTGCTCGCAGCTTTGGATAATGGGGCCCGGCGGCTCCTGTTTCGGCGTGCCGATCAAGCCGCGGCCGTCGGTGCGCCTTTGGCCGACGTTGTTGCCGCGAGACGTGGCGAGCGTCAATGTCGAGGTGATCCAATGAGCGCGCAGATACTTAAGGATATCGCATACGTACGAAGTGGAGACAAAGGCAGCACGATATCGATCGGCGTTATCGCCAAAGAACGGCGTTTCTACGAACCGATGTGTGCGGCGATCTCGACGGAGGCCGTAAAGCGGCTCTTCGGCGAGTGGGTTGGCGGCGAGGTCGAGATTCACTATGCGGAGAACATCCACTCGCTGCTTATTCATATGAAATCGTTAAAGGACGGCGGGGCGACGAGCACGTTGCGTTACGACGCGACGGGCAAGGCGCTTGGTACCGCTGTTCTTAGATTACCTGTCGAAGTAAACGAATAGAGGATTTCCCGTTGTTGGATTTCGATGTCAAGCAACAGCTGTTGGATGCGGTGCGCCGGTTTGCACGTGAGAAGCTGGTACCTGCGGAACAGTGCGTCGCTGAAGAAAATAAGATTGATGGCACTATCATCGACCAGATGAAGGAACTCGGACTTTTCGGGTTGTCGCTCCCGCAAGCTTTCGGGGGACTGGAACTCAGTATGCGCGAGGAGGCCGAGGTAATCTTCGAGCTCGCCTGGGCCGCGCCGGCGTTTCGGTCCGTCGTCGGAACGAATATCGGAATCGGATCGCAGGCGATCGTTATCGGCGGCACGGAAGCGCAGAAGAGCAAATACCTGCCGCGGTTGGCTGCGGGCGACCTTATCGGCTCTTTCGCTTTGACGGAGCCCGAAGCCGGCTCGGACGTGAAGTCGATCAAGACCCGCGCGGTCCGCGAGGGCGGGGACTTCGTTCTCAACGGATCCAAGCGATACATCACCAACGGCCCGACGGCGGGGTTGTTCACCGTCTTTGCGAAGACCGAGAACGCGGAAGGCGAACTGGGTATATCCGCGTTTCTGGTCGACGGCGACACCAAGGGGCTTGCACGCGGCAAATCCGAAAAAAAGATGGGGCAGCAAGGCGCTCACGTCTGCGACATCTATTTCGAAGATTGCAAGATCGGCGAAGAGTGCTTACTCGGCGGCGTTTTGAACCAGGGCCTCAATGCATTACACCAAGTCTTGATGCGAGGCCGTCTCCATATCGCGGCCGTGTCGGTGGGGCTCGCTCAGCGCATTATCCACGAAGCGATTACTTACGCGAACGAGCGGCGCCAGTTCGGCGAGAAGATCGGCAATTTCCAACTGATTCAGGCAATGTTGGCCGATAGTCATGCCGAACTTTATGCGGCCCGAACGATGGTACTGGATTGTGCGGAACGGTTCGACCGCGGCGAGGATATCTCCGTCCTTGGGCCGAGCTGCAAGCTCTTCGCATCGGAAATGGTCGGCCGTGTGGCGGACCGCGCCGTGCAGATTTTCGGCGGTGCCGGATACATGGCCGAATATGCTGTTGAGCAGTTCTACCGAGACGCGCGGTTGTTCAGGATTTATGAAGGAACCTCCGAGATCCAACGCCTGATTATCGGCAGAAAACTGGTTCGCGACGGGTTTACGCTCAATGCATAGCACAAAAAAGAAAGGCTCTTTCAGGTGATTGCCCGATGATCGACGATACATTTGACCGATTGGAAGTGGGCGCGAGCAAGCTGTCGCGCGGGCGTACCGTAACGGAAACGGATGTCGTGAACTTCTGCATGCTGACCGGGAACTGGCTGGAACTTCATTCAAACGAAGAGTTCGCGAAGCAAACGCGGTTCGGCACGCGTGTCGTCCAAGGGACGTTGGTGTTTTCGATCGTGACGTCGCTTTTCAGTTTCGATCCGGATTTGATCGAAGCTTTTTACGGCGTGGACAAGCTCAGGTTCCTGGCGCCGACGTTCATCGGCGACACTCTTTACTCGAATGTGACTATCAAGGAATTGCGGGAGAAAAACGATTCGACAGGAGTCGTCGTGGTTGCTGTCGAAGGCAAGAATCAGCGTAGCGAAACGGTGATGGTGTGTGAGTTCTGCTTGTTGGTTCGCAAAGAGAAGCGGTGAGGCGCAGCCTGCCGAGACGGTTAAAGCGGTAACAGTTTAGTCGTTCAACGATAGGAGGAATCGATGACCATTGAAGACACACTGGTAAAGCATCTTGTCGAAAAGACATTCGACGACCTGAGCGCGGCGGCGATCCATGCGACGAAGCGCAGTATCATCGATACCTTCGCCGTGATGCTTGCGGCATCGTCGCAGTCGGAAGAGGCGGCGAAGATTCTCGAGATGGGGATGAGCGCCGGCGGTAGCGAAGACTGCTCCGTTATCGCATTCGGCGGGAAACTGCCGCCGGCGACGGCCGCGTTCGTCAACGGTGGGCTTACGCACCCTTTGGATTTCGACGACACGCATGAGATTGCTCGGATTCATCCGACGGCGGGGTGTTTCGCCAGCGCTCTCGCGGCATCGGAAATGAAGTCCGACGTTTCCGGGAAGGATTTCCTCGCAGCGGTAGCCGTGACCAACGACGTTACGTGCAGACTCTCTCTGGCCGTGGACGCGACGCCGCCGGAGCACGGATGGTTAACCTCGGTCGTGTTCAGCTACCTTGGCGCGGCGGGTGCCGCTGCTCGCCTGCTCGGACTGTCCGAGTATCAAACTAAAAGCGCGCTCGGCATCGCCTACTGCCAGACCGGCGGCAGCCAGGAGATGGGGGCCGGGACTGGAACCTATCGGGCGGTTCGTGATGCCTTTACGCAGCAGGCTGGACTGTTGTCGACGATCATGGCGAGCAAGGGCATTGATGGTCCGCACAGTTTCGTTTCCGGTGAGAAGGGGTTGTTTAATCATTACTTCGGCGGAAACGTTACCGAGAGCCGCGCCTATGAGAACCTGGGTGCCGTTTTCGAGGGCGAGCATGTGAGCTTTAAGAAATGGCCATGCTGCCGTTTGAGCCAGACCTATGTAACAGGGCTTTTTGACTTGATGGATGAGCATGGTTTCAGCGGCCAGGACATCGACCGTATGGACGTGGTGGTAAGTGACTGGACCAAATTGCTTTGCGAGCCGGAAGCGGAAAGGAAGGTGCCGGCATCGCCGATGAAGGCGAAGTACAGCATTCCTTTCGTGCTCGCGACTGCGGCGTTGAACCAGGATGTCCGGATCGAGAGCTTCGAAGAGAGCGAAATCCGTAACCCTGAAGTATTGGGCCTGGCTTCTAACGTGTTTTATACCGTCGACAATGCGATCAGCGCCGGAGATTTCGCTCCCGGCGACGTGAAGATCACGCTGAAGGATGGGCGCGAGTTGAAAACGGTTGCCCCTTATGCGGTCGGCAATCCGAACAAGCCGATGAGCGATGCGGATATCGACAAGAAGTTCAGAGATTGCGCGCGCGTGTCCAAACTCGACATCGCGCCGGAAGCCGTGGAACGTGTTCTGCAGAAACTATGGAACATCGAAGGTCAGACGCGGTTCGGCGATGTGATTGCCGAATTGGCGCCGGATCATGTGACGCCGGTTGCCAAGATCGCCTAGGTCTTTGGACGGCTTTCTGCTCGGATCCGGTTGGGCGGCCCGATTCCGGCCGTCTGATCCCTTGACAGTGGCCAGTGTGCTTGTAATTATACTGACCAAACGTTCGGTAGAAAATATTAGTAACTATTCGGTTGTGAGGAGCTGAGAATGAACTTTCTGTCTGAAGAACAAATAATGTGGAAAGACACGGTCGAACGTTGGGTGGACCAGGAAATCGGTAAGGAATACATCCGCCAATGCGACATCGACCGGAAGTTTCCCTACGAAGCATACCAGAAAGCGGCTGACCTCGGTTGGATGCGCCTATTGATTCCCGAGGAATATGGCGGCGACGGCGGCGACATCTTCTCGTATGCGCTGATGTGCGAGTCTTTGTCGAAATACGGCGTGGATTTCTGTATTGCCATCACGGCTTCGACATTCAACGTAATGAGCCTGGTTCACTTCGGTTCCGACAAGTTGAAAGAGAAGTATATCGGTCCCTTCATGCGTGGCGAGATACGGATTCCCGTTGCGATATCTGAGCCCAATGCCGGTTCAGATTCTTTTGCTACGCAAACCAAAGCGGTGAAGAAGGGCGACAAGTATATTCTGAACGGTCAGAAGATCTGGTGCAGTGGGGCCGCCAACGAAAATGCGGTCATCATGTTGTTGGCGCGGACCGATACGACAAAGAAGAAAAAGGAAGGTTTGTCGGTGTTCCTGATTCCGAACACCACGCCCGGCCTTGATATTAGGGCGCTGCCGACGTTGCCGCGCCGCTCCATCAATACCTGCGAAATCTTCCTTACCGATGTCGAAGTACATGAAGACGATATGGTGGGAATGCCGGGCCAGGGCGGCGAGCTGATCGGCGGTGAACTTAACCTTGAGCGTATCGCGATCTCGGCTGGTTATGCCGGCAACTCGCAGGCGGTTGTCAACGAAGTGCTGCAGTATACGCACGACCGTGTTCAGTTCGATAAGCCGATTTTCGAGTTCCAGGTTATGCGTCATATGCTCGCGGACATGCAGACCCAAACGGATGCGGCTCGATTGATGACTTACAGAGCGGCGGAGCTCGCGACGCAAGGGGTCGACTGCCGAAAAGAGATTGCGATGGCCAAGCTTTTCAGTTCGGAAACGCTGCAAACGGTGTCGAGGATGGGCATGCAGATGCTTGGCGGCTACGGCACCTTGCCTGAGTTTGATATGGAAAGGCACTTCCGTGAAGGCATGCAGGCGACGATCGGCGGCGGCACGTCGCAGATGCAGCGGAACATCATTTCCCACTACATGCGGCTTAAATAAGCCTGTTCGCTTCGGCGAAACGGGGAGGTTCTCCGGCGTGCGCGGTCTTTCCGGCGGCGCCGGTCCTACGTCCGCCAAGAACTGTGAGAAAACGAAATGGATGCGTTTATCTGTAATGGTCTAAGGACGCCGATCGGCCGGTATAGCGGTGCATTGGCGCATGTCCGTGCCGACGATCTGGCCGCCGGTGTCATTCGCAAGGTCGTCGCCGATGCAAGCGACAAGATGGCGGATGCGATCGACGATGTCGTCCTCGGATGCGCGAACCAAGCTGGTGACGACAATCGGAACGTCGCGAGGATGGCCGCGTTGTTGGCCGGGTTGCCCGAGACGGTGCCCGGCACGACATTGAACCGGCTGTGCGGGTCCGGCCTGGATGCCGTCGGCTATGCAGCGCGGGCGGTCTGGAGCAATGAAGCCGATGTCGTGCTGGCCGGTGGTGTGGAATCGATGTCACGGGCGCCTTTCGTCGTCGGAAAATCGGAACAGCCGTTCGCAAGGGCGTTCAATGCGTTCGATACGACCATCGGCTGGCGTTTCGTCAATCCCAGGATGCAAGAGCTTTACGGAACCGACTCCATGCCCGAGACGGCGGAGAACGTCGCAATGGATTGTTCGGTCTCGCGAGCCGATCAGGATGCATTCGCGTTGAGGAGCCAGTCGCGGGCGATTGAGGCGCAAAAGGCAGGAAGGTTCGCGGAGGAAATCCTACCGGTGGACGTCCCCGGCCGGAAAGGCGCGATTACGACCGTCAGCGACGACGAGCATATTCGCGAGACGACGATTGAAAAGCTCGGTTCCTTGCGGCCGATCGTACATGCCGACGGGACGGTGACGGCCGGGAACGCCTCGGGCGTGAACGACGGTGCCGCCGCGCTGATCGTCGCATCGGAAAAGGCGGTCGGCCAATACGGCTTGAAGCCGGTGGCAAGGGTTCTCGGGCTGGCCGTTGCGGGGGTGAGCCCCCGAACCATGGGGCTCGGCCCGGTGCCGGCGACAAATAAGCTTCTCGCCAGGCTCGGGATGTCCATCGGGCAGTTCGACGTTATCGAACTCAACGAAGCGTTCGCGGCGCAAGCCCTCGCCGTGCTCCGTCAACTCAATGTGGCGGACGACGCAGACCATGTGAATCCGAACGGCGGCGCGATTGCCCTGGGCCATCCCCTGGGGATGTCCGGTGCACGTCTGGCGATTACGTGTGCCCACGAATTACAGAGGCGTCAGGCGAGTTTCGGCCTGTGCACGATGTGCATCGGTGTCGGACAGGGGATCGCGATGGCAATTGAACGCGTATAGGACGAATGCGCCATCGGCAAGAACGTCTAGCCCGCGCCGGCGGGCGCGATGGTTCGCTCCCACTGACTAAACCCAGGAGAAGAAAATGAAGGTGCTCGTACCGGTCAAAAGAGTGCTCGACTACAACATCAAGCCGAAAATCAAGCCGGACGGCAGCGGTATTGACCTGAGTAACAGCAAGATGTCGATGAACCCGTTCGACGAGATTGCCGTCGAAGAAGCGGTCCGCCTAAAGGAGGTCGGACTGGCGGAAGAAGTGGTAGCGGTTACCATCGGGGTCGAGGCGGCGCAGGACACTTTGCGGACGGCGATGGCGATGGGCGCGGACCGGTCGATCCTGGTTGTCGCGGCGGACGACATCCACACCGATATCGAACCTCTTTCCGTGGCGAAGGTCCTGAAGGAAATCGTTGCCGAAGAAAATCCCGAACTCGTACTCATGGGCAAGCAGGCGATCGACAATGATGCGAATGCATCCGGGCAGATGCTTTCGGCCCTGCTCGGATGGGGACAGGCGACCTTCGCCAGCAAGATGGAAATCGCGGACGGCCTCGCCAAGGTAACGAGAGAGGTCGACGGCGGTCTGCAATCGATAGCGGTCAGGCTCCCGGCGGTGGTGACGGTCGACCTGCGTTTGAACGAGCCCAGATACACTTCGTTGCCGAATATCATGAAGGCCAAGAAGAAGCCGCTGGAGATCAAACAAGCCGCGGACTATGGCGTCGACGTATCTCCAAGGTTGGAGGTCGTGAGCACGGCCGAGCCGAAAATGCGTGCAGGCGGCATCAAGGTTGAGTCGGTGGAAGAGCTTCTTTTGAAACTGACAGAGAAAGGAGTGATTTGATGAGCGTACTCGTACTGGCCGAGATCGTGGATGGTGCGTTGGCCCTGGGAACGACCGCGAAAGTCGTCTCGGCGGTAAAGCCGCTGGGCGACGTTAAAATCCTGTGCTGCGGCAGTAATGCGGAAGCCGCTGCGAACAAGGCGGCCACCATTGATGGCGTCGCCGAAGTTCTTCTTGCGGACGACGCCCTTTACGATCATTCGTTGGCCGAGCCCCTGGCGGCTTTGGTCGCGTCGAAAGGATCGGATTTCACCCATATTGCAGCTGCGGCGACGACCGGAGCCAAGAATATGTTGCCGCGGCTCGCGGCGCTCTTGGATGTCATGGTGCTGACGGATGTCGTCGCCGTCTTGGATTGCGATACGTTCGAACGCCCAGTCTACGCGGGCAATGCAATCCAGACCGTCAAATCCAATGACCCGGTGAAGGTATTTACGGTCAGGGCTTCCAGCTTCGAGGCCGCCAGTACGGGGAACGGTGCAAGTGTCGTTAAGATCGACGGTGCCGGCGATCCGGGTCTTTCCGAGTGGCTCGAAGACGTCTCGACGAAGTCCGACCGACCGGAATTGACGACGGCGGGCGTTGTTATTTCCGGCGGGCGCGGTGTCGGCTCCCAGGAAGATTTTAAACTGATCGAACAACTGGCCGACGTCGTCGGAGGCGCCGTGGGCGCATCTAGAGCGGCCGTTGATGCGGGATATGCGCCGAACGACTATCAGGTCGGGCAGACGGGGAAAATCGTCGCGCCGGAGCTGTATGTCGCGGTCGGAATATCCGGTGCGATCCAGCATCTTGCCGGCATGAAGGATTCGAAAGTCATCGTCGCAATCAACAAGGACGAAGAGGCGCCGATCTTCCAGATCGCAGATTTCGGGCTTGTCGGCGATTTGTTTGATGTTGTGCCCGAATTAACTCGTAAGCTTTTACAATAGCGGCAAGAGCTTTCCGGTTAGATCCGTGCTGGTTTCCCCATTAGTGAACAAACATACGTTATGCGATCTCAAGAAACCAAACGGGAACAAAATAAGTAATCGGAAGTCACCGAAAGTCCTCGCAGAGGGGCAAAATCTCGGCGCCCACAGCGCTCAGTATTCGACGGCGCATTAATACTTCATTCGCGGTGCCAGATAAGTCTAAATGGCGAATTTGATTATCTCTTGAAATACGATGCCAGTTGTCCTGTATCCCCTACGAAAGTACTGATGTAGGCAGCAGCGGCGACAGTTCCTAGTTATTCGCGTTTCGCGGCCTTAGTCCCCTTTTCGAGGATGCGAGAGGAGATGGCCTCGTTTTAGGTCAGCAATTATGACCCAAAAAGTGTGTTGATCTTGCTAGGCCATGGAAGTTAAAAAATAACTTCCATGATTAGATTTAGGCCCTAGCGATGAACTACCGTCAGGCAGAATTTAGCTACACATTTCCTGCCGTTCGTGGCGTTCAAGCTGGGCGGCCTTGCTACATAGCAATGTGTCCTATGCGTTTGGTCCCGCAGATATTCTTATTTGACGAGGACGAAGTTCCTCCTGAATTGCGTGCGCAACGGAGGTTGAATAGGGCACGGGTTCCGGAGATTGCCAACTATCTGATAAACAACCCAGATAGTTACACGTTATCAGCGATTTCAGCTTCCATAAACGCCATCGTCGATTTTGAGCCAATTTCCAAAGATGGTCTGGCGACCAATATGGGAACTTTAACGATTCCAATGGGATCGCAAATTTTGATTAACGACGGTCAGCACAGACGCGCTGCAATCGAAGAGGCGGTAGAAGAGTTTACTGAGCTCGGCCATGACAATATTCCCGTCCTTTTCTTCATCGACGAGGGGTTGAAACGAAGTCAGCAAATGTTTGTCGACCTGAATAAGAACGCCGTTCGTCCAAGCGACTCATTGAGTACTCTTTACGATCGCAGGGACCCCGGATCAGAGCTCGCGCGACATTTAGTAGCTACTGTCGAGTGTTTCAAAAGGCTCACGGAGCAAGAAAGATCCAGCATCTCTAACCGGAGTGTGAAGCTTTTCACACTTAGTAGCATCAAACTGGCTAGCCGGAGTCTCTTGGAGAAAAAGCAAAAGGATCAGATTTCTTCGAACGAAATGAATTTGGCGACCGAATTTTGGACAGAGGTAAGCAACAACATCCCCGATTGGCTCGCCGCAATGAATAAGAAGGCCTCTCCAGCAGAACTAAGGGAAACGTATATTCACTCCCACGGCTTAGCTCTCCATGCCTTGGGCCATGCCGGCGCGGCCTTGATTTCCCAAATGTCCGATTCTTGGCAAGGTCAGCTTCAAAACCTGCAGTCGATCGATTGGTCGAGGTCGAATACTAAAATCTGGGAAGGCCGAGCACTTCAACATGGAAGGCTTAGTAAAGCTCGAACGAACGTCCTTCTAACGGCGAACTACATCAAAACACAGTTGGGAGTGGTTTTGTCCGATACAGATAAACAGCTTGAGGAACAGTTTACGAAATGACCGAACGAGAACCACTCTACCCGACGGTTGACGAACTTCTTGCCAATGAAGAATTCGCAGGTCGGCCCGCTACGGAAATTATCGAGGAAATCCAGCACTTATATTGTGCGGACGATAGGCCGTGGGTGATCGGTTATAGCGGAGGCAAGGATAGCACCGTTATTCTCTCGCTCGTCTATACGGCAGTCCAAAAGCTTAAGAAGATAGAACGGCATAAGCCGGTCTATGTAATATCGTCGGATACGCTGGTTGAAACGCCGGTCGTAGTGAATTTGATCACTGATACGCTCGATAGCGTCAATCGCTCTGCAAAGAGGCACTCCCTTCCGATTACCGCTCACAAGGTGGTCCCGAAGAATAACGATACATTCTGGGTGAACCTTTTGGGAAAAGGCTACCCGGCACCGACGCGAACATTTCGCTGGTGTACGGAACGAATGAAAATCGATCCCGTAAGTGAGTTTATTCTCGATAAGGTCGCGCGGTTCGGCGAAGTCATTGTCGTCTTGGGAGCGAGGAGCGACGAGAGCGCGACACGAGCGCAGGTTATTGCTCGCCACAAAATAGAAGGCTCAAAATTTTCTAGGCACTCTTCGTTGCCTAGCGCGTTCACGTATATGCCGATCGAAAGCTGGAATTTCGATGAGGTCTGGCTCTACCTGCTCGGCGCGGAAGCGCCATGGGGTGGAAACCATTTCGAGCTGTTCGATTTGTATAAGGGGTCGAACGCCGGCGAGTGCCCGTTGGTAATCGATACCAAAACGCCGTCATGCGGAAATTCTAGATTTGGGTGTTGGACGTGTACCGTCGTGACAAAAGACAGGGCTATGGAAGGCCTAATCGAGTCTGGGGCGACATGGATGCAACGTCTCAAGGATTTTCGTGACAAGCTCTACAACACGACTGTCCCTAAAAATAAGGACAAATATCGGAACTTTAAAAGGCGCTCGGGCCAAGTGACATTCAATAGCAATTGGTCCGAAAGCGGAGAGGAAAAACACATCCTTGGGCCATACTGGATGAAGTATCGGAAACTGTGGCTTTATGAACTTTTGAAGATCCAACGCGAATTGCAAACAGCCGGACACGATATAACGCTTATCCACGAAGCCGAACTTCACGCAATACGCCGTGAGTGGCTTTACGATCCGAACGAACCGGATTGGGAAGACAGCCTGCCCGAGATCTATTTCGAGGTCATGGGTGACAGTCTTGCCTGGGCTAAGGATCAGCTCAGCGCTTTCCGGAAGGCGGACGTGCAGTTGCTGCGCGAATTAGGCCGCAAATACGAAGTGCCCACGGAACTTGTCATGAAATTGATCGAACTGGAGTTTTCCATCGACGGGATTGGGAAGCGCAAAGGGTTCGTGAATAAAATTGAAAAAATCCTCACCTTGGAATGGGACACGTTTGAAAATATCAAAGCGAAGCGGGCGGAAAGTCGCTCGGGCAATGTCTACCAAGAGAAGTTGGATGAGTTGTCTCGGGAATACGAGGCACTGCAACGATGATCCTTAAGTCGCTGACAGTAGAAAATTTCCGCGTCTTTTATGGGAGGCATCGAATCGACTTGTCCCCGAGAGAGAGGAATGGCCGGCGGCGACCGATTATATTGTTCGGTGGATTGAATGGCTCCGGCAAGACTTCTCTACTGACGGCCGTGCGCCTTGCCCTATACGGCGCGGATAGCCTTGGAAGGCGCATTTCGAAGAGGGTGTACCATGAGTTTCTTAATGAAAGTGTCAGCAGCAGGTGCGTCGAGGCTGGTGGGGAGCTCTGGTCCGAAATTATCTTGGAGTACGAACATTCTGAAAATGGGAAGACGTGCGACTACCGTGTCACTAGACGATGGGAAGTCGTTGACGGCGAAGTCAATGAAACGCTTGAAATCCAGCGAGGTAAAGAAGTTCTTCACGAGCTAAGCTACGATCAAAGTCAGTCTTTTTTAAAAGACCTCGTTCCGATCGGGGTTTCCGAGCTTTTCTTTTTCGATGGGGAAAAAATATCGAGCCTGGCGGAAGATGAAGGTAGTGAGGTGCTCCGAAACGCCGTCTACCGTCTTATGGGGATCGATATTGTCCATCGCTTGCGTGCAGATTTAACGGTCTACCTCAAAGAGGCATCACTCCAAACATTGCCGCAAGATAAGAAGCTCGAAATCGAGAACTTAGAGCGTGATCATGAGCTCCATCTGGCTCGATACAAGAAAGAAAAAGCTGCAAAAGACGTATTAGAAGATCGTCTCCAACTTTTGAATGCGGAAATCAATGCGACCGAGCGGCTACTCGAGGAACGAGGAGGCGCCTGGGCGGCATCGAGAAGTACCGAGAAAAAGAGAGTCGAGGATTTTCTG
Source organism: Rhodospirillales bacterium (assembly GCA_965216765.1). Taxonomy (GTDB): domain Bacteria; phylum Pseudomonadota; class Alphaproteobacteria; order Rhodospirillales; family Casp-alpha2; genus UBA4479. Next base: position 1,871,309 of record OZ244199.1, on the reverse strand, counting down.
GCAGAGCGCGGAGCTCTGCAAAATGACATTCTCGAACTGATGTCGGGATTGTTTCCTCTCGCCCTCGCTAAGAAATCCTTAGCGTCGTTGCTGGAAACGCTCGAACGCGAGAAGGATGCGAAACACAAGAAGGTGGTTCAAGACGCCTTGGTCAAGAAAATTGCCGCTCTGAAGAAAAATCTTCAAATAGAGGTATCCGGAATTGGCAAAATAGCGCTCGATAGTGCGGTTGATAACGCTTTCGGCGATTTAATGGCCGAATCCGACGTCAAAATCGTTCATGATAAATCCGACAGCGAATTTGCGGCAATTGAATTTGCCATTCGTAAGGCTGTGCCGAGCCAGGAGGCGTCAATGAGGAAGAAGGTGAGGAGGCTCGGCGATGTGGAAGAAGAAATCGAATTAGCATCTCGGAACGAAGAGAGGCGGCCCGATGCGGCGTTCCTTGCTAATGAGCTAAATCGGTTGAAAGAGCAGGTAAAGCAAAAGGCGGAATTGGAGGTTGAAATTAAGTCGGTTGCGACCCAAGCCAAGGTCGAACTGCGGACGGCAATTGATTTTCTCAAACGGCTTCGGAACTTTGATGATGCCCGGTCGCAGTCAACGATGTTGGGTGACGCTACCGCCTACGCGCAAAGTGCTCGAGATCTATTGGAGGAGTTTGCCGAAAGATTGATCAGCATGAAGGTCAGAGAACTGGAGGCCGAGTTTTCCAGGGCTTTTAGAAAACTTTTGCGTAAAGAAGACTTACATTTTTCCGTCGCTATCGACCCAGAAAGCTTTGCCGTAACGCTACTGGATGCAGACGGAGGTGCCGTCAGCCGTCAGCAGCTCTCGGCGGGGGAAAAGCAGATTTTCGCAATCGCTATGTTGGAAGCTCTTGGCCGGACGACAGGGCGAAGCCTCCCGATAATTATCGATACGCCGCTTGGTCGATTGGATACCAAGCACCGCGGGAACCTCGTTCACAACTATTTTCCCACCGCGAGCCATCAAGTCATCATCCTTTCAACGGATACGGAGGTCGATGAACATTTCTTCGATAGCTTGGAGGACGAGATCTCGCATGGTTATGAGATCTCCTTTGACAACAAAAAGAGAAGTTCGACATTGAACGAAGGCTACTTCTGGGCGCCCAAATCGATGGAGGCGGTATAAGATGCTGCCTAATAGGATGAGTTTGCCGAGGCAAACAGAAGAACGCTTAAGGCGCCTGAAGCAGAACACCGGTATTAGCCCAAACGTCTCGTCTCGTCTGGCCTTCTTCCGATCCTACGAGAAAGGGTTTGTCTACGACGGAACCGGCATTAAAGCAGATGGGAGCCTCGTGCTGGATAAGGTCACCTGGTTGGGCGATACATTGCCGTTTGTCGAGTTGTTGCTCAAAGAGCGTTATCCGGACCTGAAGAAAAAGGATATTGGGCTGGCCTGGGCTGCGCACGTTGAAGATGGGGCTACAAATTTTGGTAGTGCCAAATATGTGCCAGACCTGATCGATCTAATCTTACTATAGTTGGGCCTCTCATAGTGGGTTTTTAGCAATGCTGAGAGGCAATAGCATTGAAGCAGTCGGGTAGAGACGGAGCTGTGATTCGCTATTGCTGGGTATGGTCTAGCGAGAAGACCCGCATGGCTTGCTGGATGATCTCGTTCTGACGGTCGGTTACTTTCTCAGCACTCCATTCCTCAAGTTCGGCAAGCTCTCTATTGAGGCGTAAGTTGGAGGCATTAAGTATATCGCGCTTGTTCATAAAGTTACGATTTCTAGCTCGAATATTTTCTTCCTCTCCGAGCAGAGTTAGATTGCCAACTGTGTGCATGAGCGGCCGCATCTCGATGTCGACGTCATCGGGATTCTGGGCGCTGATATGTTCCAAGGTAATTTGCGACAAATCGATGCCCTGGTCAGGCGCACGGAAAACTGGCCGTCCCTGAGCGCCATCCTGATACCACGCGGCAGTAAATTCCGTCATCGCGAGGAGAAAACGAACCCCTTTCTTGTCCTTTGTGTAACTCAAGTCGTTCAATCCGCGGTCAAAATTTTCCTGGTTTGCGTGATCAGCAATAAGGTCACGTAAGTCTTCTTCAAAATCTCCGAATCGAAAACGGTCTCCGCTATTGAGCCGCTCGATGGTGCTGCGCATGCGGTGCTCGAAGGGGGTAGTCGGACCGTTGCAGACGACATGATAGCGAAATGCGAACAAGCATAAATCTAGAAATAGTCGACTATGGTCATCGCGACGCAGAGACCGCGATTTTAAGGAAGATAATAGTATCGGGAGTAGCCAGTGCTGGTTGAGTTCGCCTAGGAGAGATTGGAACAGGCTTTTCTCGACCGCTGAGAACTCTCCATCCTGTCGCGGAACCAATTCACCAACCGTCAATCTTTTGATGCTCAAAAAATCGTCGCGGAGTTTTTTGACTGTAATGAGAAGATCGCGTGCTCCCTGATTTGCAAGAGGCTCTCCGTCCCTAAGCTCTGGAAAATAGGCTGCTTCAAAGTCAGCTGATGTGCGGCTGACGGGCTCAGACATCGGGAAACGAGCCTTCCGGGTAATCTCCAGTGCTTCGTCTGGATGAGGATTTGTGAGAGACGTCATCTCTGCCCAAGCGTTTCTTAGCTCCTCGAACTCAGTATTCTCAAGGTTGCGATGGCAGGCCTCGAGCGTGGCAGCTCGCAGGAGATCGCACGCGCTAACCGGCACTCCACGATTGTTAAGCACGCGGAAAATTTGATTGGCCTGGCGGGCGTTCCCAGCCTCAATATGAACGAGTTCCCAGTCATCGACGAGGCAGCGATAGAGGCGATTGAGCACATCGCGTTGTTCCGTCATTTCGTGTGCCGCTTCAAGCTTTTCCCGAAGGAAATCACGGATAGTGCGGTTGGCGGCCTCGAGGCGCCGATGAGAATCAATTTCTGCTGCAGGCGCTTCCCCGCGCAGAAGCAATTTGAAAAATGAGTCGTCAGCGTGATTCAAGCTGAGCGAGAATACTTCCCGGACCTCCATGAAATCGAGCTCTTCGGAGACTATATATCGCAGCTGCATTTGTTTGGCGCGGCTCGTCAGAGCTTCTGCAGTTTCTCTATCCCCGGGATCGCACTCTCTAGCAAGGGTGGCGTAGTCGCGTGACAGTGCTGCAATAAAGAGTGCAAACATCGCAAGGCGCTGTTGGCCATCCAATACCTCGCGATGTGGCCGAACAGTGCCTGAGACTTCCAGCGGGCCAGTCACAATGGAGCCAAAGAAATGGGCTTCGGATCTATCATCACGCCTTTTCAGGTAACAGCGTTCGACATCATCAAGAAATGCGTCGATGGAATCTTTTTCCCAAGCAAAGGCACGCTGAAACGGAGGCACGCTAAAGACTACGAGCCCGCCGAAGAGAGCAGCAACAGTAGTCCCCGTAGCACGTTCGCACAGCATCCGCTCTACCCCCGTTAGGTTCCGCGAACTTGGTCGAGAACCGACTGGTAACGCATTAGGAAATTTGGGACATCGGTTGGTCTCGGTCGCATCTTATCCTTGATGATCTGGAAACCACCGGCAGCATAACGGTTGAGCAGTCCCAGACCCTTAGGGGAGAGCCGAGTCGGCGCCGAAACCTTTAAAAGATCGGCAATGGCGTGTTCGAGCTCCGCTTCAGTAAATGCCTCCGTATGCATTGCCGCTAGCTCCGCCTCGACGAGCAGGCCTGCAATGTATTCACCGTAGGGTTCATAGTCTTCTGGGTAGGCCGCCAGAAATCGTTCTGTATCGACCTCTTCGGGAGGCGCATGCTCTCGGGCAAGAAGACCTATGCAAAGGCATGCCCAATACGCATCGAACAAAATCAAGTCTCTGTGCGCGCCAGATTGTCGCGCGACATCTGCAAAAAGACGCTGAGGCTTGTAGCCAAAAAACTCCCTAGCTCCAATGGGGAGATTAAAGCCGCTGGACGATGAGATTGCCGCTATGTCACTCATTGATCGATCTGCCCTTTTTGGAATGAAAAGAACGCTGCCTTGTCATCGGACACGCTAATCTCTCCGGATTCTCGTTCCACCGAGATTGTATAGAACGTCGTGTCGTCGCGATTTTTAAAGGAGTCGGCGAATCCCTCTCGTTCGCTTGAAATTACGAAAACAATCAGCTGATCGAAAAGTGGTGGGATAAGAGCTCCTACGGTCTTGCGGAGCGTAAGATCGAGAGAAACTGCCGGGGAATCTACGACAAATGGCAAACGGAAAGGCGCATCTGCCAGCAAAGCCGTTAAAAATGCATAGCAGACGGCGAGCTTCTGGCCCTCGCTAGCGCTATCTTTTGGCAGTTCATTTTCGCCCACTATGTGTAGACGTCCTTCAATGCGTTCGATCCGCAGGGGCTCATTGGTCAAGAGACGATCGAGATTTTCGTTAGTCCGCGTGGTAACCCTCTCGCGCAACCTAGCTTTCGCTAGCCGTCGGGCCTCATTTGTCGCTTCAACCAGCAGGTCTGCTGCGAGGACGTAGTTCCGTGTGCCGGCGGCAGTTTGGAAGCGCCGTCGGCGTTCGCCCTCCACGCGGCGGCAGGCATCAAGATTGGTTCTCCAATCGACGTCCTCGAATCGGTCCGGTCTCTGGGTGAGTAAACGTAGAGCATTCTGTTTCACTACTTGTCTCTTTGTGAGATCGTCTTCCTCCTCTATCAGTGCGTCGATCTCCTCTTCGCCGGCCTGCCTCTTTTCATCGTCGAGCCTATTCTGATCTTGCTCGGCGATTTGCAACCTTTCGTCGGCGTCACGTAGCCGCTCGACAATCTTTGGAAAGAGCTGATCGGCGGACGGGGCGGCAGATAACTGATAACGAATCTCATTGATGACGGTGACTTGTTCTTCGCCAAGGTGATCGTCCGCATGCTCACGGATATGCTCGCGCTCATGATCGCCCAACTTGCGACCACAAATGCAGAGCTCCCTATCGGCTATGATTCGGAAGAAGGATTTTGACGATCGCGGCAAGTTGCGGGACTCAAGTGTCTCACTGAGTCTTTTCAGGCGATCGCCGAATGAGAGGTCGACCGAAAGTGGAGATCGGAACCCTATGATCGCTTCGTCACTGAAGCGAGCCAGATCACCCGTCGCATTAGCCCGGTTTTCCCTGATCCTCTCTTGTTCTTGTTTGATGCGTTCATCATCGAGGCCGAGCTTTTCCCGCCGACTCCGGATTTCCTCAAAGCGCTTGGCGATTCTCTCTAGCTCTTTGTCGAGCTTATTTTTTTCGGATTCCAGTCGAGCCAAGACCGTAGCGGCTTCCTCTGCCTCTCGCTCCGCTTTTTCGACATGCCCAAGGCTCGACGCGGTGGTGGTATCCTGGACCTGCTTTATCCGGTCTTTTTTCAGTCCCTCAATCTGGCTAACGACATCTTGGAGCTTGTCTGTGCCATAGAGCGCCTCGATTGAGGCATCGGCGGCATCCGCGCCATCCTGGATCATTTGCGCCGCGAGTTCGCCGTCAAATACAAACAGCTCGGTGGCGCCTCGTTGCAGAGTCTGTTTCAACAACCGTGGAATGTTATGACCGCGTTCGCGGCCTGTGCTCACTGAGTCGGTGTAGAAAAAGGCATTCCCAGCTCTAAAATCGAATTCAATGCGGAGCGTAAATCTTTCTTCTTCAACGAGAATGTACAGTTCGAACCAGCCATTTGCGTCGCTGTCGCTGCCACGCAGGGAACGGATCGAAAGCTCCTCATCAACTACCCCGTTAAGCGCGGCGCGGATCAAAGTCATTGTGGTTGTTTTGCCGGTGCCGTTGGGCATCTGCAGGAGCGAGATTGGGCTCCGTTCCGGCTCAAGCGTGATATTAGCGTCACGCAGATAGCCACGCAGATTGCCACTTCGCCAACCCAAGATGCGGACACCTGCGGTCATTATTGATCCTCAGCCTTCAAGCTCAGTAGGATAGCGTCGATGATGGAGCCAGTTCGCTCCTTCGGGGGGAGATCTTTGTGAGCGCCTATAAGATATTGGGTGACTGACTTCCGTAGGTCGTCGTCCGTGATTGTAGCTTCGACCGCCTCTGCAATCGCTTCCTTGATATCTGCTTCCGCTCCAGTTCGTGCTTCGTTCATTTCCCCTCCACTCACGTCACCTTGCTGAGCGAGGTGAACCAGTCAAACCTTTCCTGATCTGCAGTCTCTCCTAGGCTATCATTCGTGGTAAGATCAACAAAATCAAGAACGTGAGCACGTTTCTCCGGATTGGCGGCATCGACCCGCAGACACCGTCCAAGTCTCTGAATGGTTTCGAGCCGAGCTCGCGCTGAGGCGAAGAGAACGATATTGCGCACCGACTGGATGTCGATCCCCTCAGAAAGACGGTGACAGCTGACGAGGCATTGCAGCCGACCCGCTGCGAAATCCCGCAGGCGATAAGCTTCTGCTCCTTGGTAATAGGTTCCGAAAACGATGCCTGCATCGAGGAGCCGTTTCTGTACTTCTTCACCGTACTCGCGTGTCTCAACGAAAATAAGAGCACGCTCGTAGAGATCAGGCCTCTCTTCAAGATGCTGTTCGAACAATGGGATTTTAGCGCGAGAGGTTTTGCGTATAAATGCGATGTCACGATAGAGAGCATCGTCATTCGATGTATCACCGGCGGCCTTGCGCGCATGATGGCGGCGAATGGCCTGTCTAATCGCCTCTTTGTCTGAGTCTGTGAGTTCGTAGTGTAAGGCCGTGTAGTCGAACTCGCATAAGATGCCTTTGCGGATCGCATCCTCAAGCGTGAACTCGAAGATGGTTGGTCCAATTTCCTGCATAATAAAGGCTCGGCCTTCAGCATCATATATTCGTTCTGGTGTTGCGCTCAGACCCAAGCGATTTCCGAATGGACTGATTTTGCCGCTCAGGTCTCTCACCATAGATGGCGAGCCAAAGCCGTGCACTTCATCCGCGACAAAAATAGCCTTCTCCATGTCCTTAAACGAAAAGCCACCCAGAACGTCATCTAAATAGGACTGAGCAACGAAGAGAATCTTGGGTCCGGTGGCGCTGATAAACCGTGATGCTTCGCGGTGTGACCCGAAATGCCGGAACAGAGCCCAATGCTTCTTACCTAAAAAACCTGAGTACCATTGCTCGAGAAGGTCTAGGCTACGTGTTGTCACCAGAACCAAATTAAGGCCTTCGTCATAAGCAAGTCGTTCGATGATCTTTTCGGCCGTACGTGTTTTGCCAGTTCCAGTCGCCATTTCAAGCACGCCGTTGCGTTTATCAATGAAACATTCAACAGCCTGTTCCTGATGGATCCACTTCCGATCGCTTCCGGCATCCTCGCCAAAACTATACGGGCGCTTCTGACCTTGGGTTATGCGGACTAGGTTTTCCGTGATGGCATCTGGCAAGCTGTAACTCGCAACATGCTTGTCGCTGCCTATCCAGATGCGTTCAAAGCGCGCCTTATGCCTCGCGATCCGTTCCTGATCTCTTTCTCCATGCCAACTGCAGAAAATATCGAGCGTTTCAAAATTTCGGAAACCTCGCTCCGTTTCGTTTTGCGAACCGTGGAAGACAACTGAATTGCCGCTACTGTCTGCGAAGCATCCCATTTTGGGGTGATAGTCGCCATCAAGTTTCCCCATCGGAATTGCAAGACGGACCTCAAGAAGGTTATCGGCAATCATCCAAGCGAGGACCTGTACAGGTGCTTCTCGCGAATATTTCTCCATGTGGCTTATTTCAATGCGGAGTCTGTCGGCCAATACCTCATTGAATCGGGCTTCGTCACCGGCCTGAAATGCAGCCCAATCTTCGGCTGTAAGAATAGGACTTGTTAAAAGTCTCATTCGACCACCGTGGGAGGCGAATACGGCGAGTCCTTGAGCAACTCTTTGAAGCCAGGAAGAAGAAAAATAGCCAACGCCACGGTCATATGTAGTGCAAACCGCAAGACAGGGATTGTATAGAGCCTTATCGACATCATCGATCGAAGTGTCGAGATCTGCTGGCAGGTCTAGACTGCTCAACCCTAGCAACGCTTGTTCCTCTCCTGCTTGGGAAAGCTACTGAAGTGCTCTCGCCAACGACTAGTGCTCGCGAAAACATGTAAGTGGACATCAATCTCTCCCATTGCGGGGACGGACGCAACGAATCAACTCCTCCAATGCGGCATTTTGCTGGTGGCGTGACCTGAGACTCTGAACCTCCTCCAGCCAGGAAAGTATCAGCGGAAAACTCTAACTCAATTCGAGGGAAATTTTGGGAAGCACATCAGAAGGTGAAAGATGTCACCATGAGATGGCATAACTAAGGCCAATCTAGACACTAAAGATAATTACCATAGACACCTGCCAGTCGCCTCTTACTTAATTTACGTCTGAATGAAATGAGACCCTAGACCATAATAAGCCGTCGTCGCCTATGTCTAATTTAAGAATTACCAAATTACTATTGTCCGCAATAACCTCATTGATCATTTGAGAATGCTTCTCTTTGTCGGGTCGAGCCGTTTTGGTCTCTAGGTCAAAATTCAAGGCCGCTAAGGATCCGGCAAAAAAATCAGGAATTCTCACAAGGTGATCAAACCACATTTCATTTGCATTTGGGGTTGGTATAGAAATCGGAAACTCTACATTTTTAGCATCTATGCCTTTGTAGCCAGCCAAACCCAGCAAACTTTCGTATGCGACGTCCCACAAGACGCCGTCACATCAACCAGTCATTGGATCACGGTCTGAGAACCACCCGACGACTTCCGGCTCTGTGTCTCTCAATATCAACATTGTGATGAATGGGAGTAGAGAAGAGAGAATATAAAAGTCATTAAAAAGTCGAATGTTGAACTTCGTCCTCTCGGCTAATTTGTTTAACTTTCTAAGTCGGCCAATTTTCTCATTGCCACGATCCATCTCTATTGCGGAATCCAACAGCTCCTGCACAACTTTGCGTGCGCAGGCACGAGGATCGCTCTCCGGGCCGTGAGTAAACACCTTTCGATCTTTGTTCAGGAGGATTGCAAAATGGAAAAAATGTTTATCCCCTAGGAGCTTTAGAGCGTCATTTGAAATGCGCTTTGTTTCCTTGAGATCTCTAGGCAGTAGTTTTTCAACGAGGTTTTTGTGCTCATCAAAACCAATATTGTAAGGGAGTAGAGAGAAGCACATCACGTCATTATTTTGATCAACATTCCTCAAGCAATAGTCCGCAGCTAAGTACCACTTCCTTGTGTTCAAGTTCTCTCTAAGATATTGACGAAACCAGGAGCGAGCGGATTTGTCGAAGGTTTCAACAAGGCACTCATAGATTTCTTTTTGTGGATACATTTCGGTGCGCCCATCCAATGCCTTTGTCCCATATATGTACTAAGCGTGAAGGGCGCCATACTTTAGCGAAATTCCCGCGTGCCTTAGTCGAAAGAGGTGATGTCACATTTCACTTTATATTAAGGCACGTTCGATTAGTGTCGTACCCGGAGCCGAGACGCACGGCTCTGGGGCTTAGTAACCCCGCCACTAGGCGGTCTTTTGGACCGTATAAACCTTGACCCTCTGCGGTCGGGGAGCCTGTGACGTATGTCCAGGACCCCGGTCTAAAGGTCATAGGGACCGTCCTAGTGCGGTTTACTAACTCCCCGATCACCAGGTCAATGAAGCTACTCTTGCAGCGGGCGCGCTGCGAGCTCTGGCCTCCATGACGCGGGGACGTCTTATGGGGATTTCATGTGTGGCAAAACGTCCACCGACACTCGTTATGCGCGGAACGAGATCGGCCGTCATCGGCGTGATTGTCTTTTCGGTGAATTTAGCGGCTCCATGTTCGGCTGCGGCCCAGCCACTCTCGATCGACGAATGGCTTCGGTCCGAGCGTGACAATCCTAACCTGGCAAGATCGCTCAAAGCCTATGACGCGGCGCAGGCCGCGCCGATGATGCCGGTGGCGGCACCGAGCCAACCGCAAGGCGTCGCCCTCCCGCAACGAACCTATCGGACGGACACAACTTTCACTACCGGCACGGAAACCGCTCGCAAACCGGAATTCGATGAACGGCGCATTCGTGAATATGCGTCCGGTGCCGGTACGAGATCGTCGGGCATTTATATAGCCGGTCATCTCGGCAATGCCTTCGTCATGGACGAAGATTACGAAGCGGACTTCGCGACGTTGACACCATCCTTCGATCTCTTGGGTCTCTACGGGTCGGGCGCCGTCGGCGTGGACCTCGGCTCCGGTCTCAGCCTGGAAGCAGAGGTCTCCTATCAGTCTGCCGACGTGAATAAGCTGACCCTGACCGGCACCGGTGTATTCTCGGGGATCAACGTCAGTACCGAAGATGTGAAGGGAAGCGTATCGGCCCTGTCGTTGATGGCGAACGGGATTTATGCGTTCGGCGACCACCGGGGGATCGCTCCCTACGTCATGGGCGGCGTAGGCGTATCCCGGATATCGCTCAACGGACTGGACGAAACCGGCGGCAGCGATCCGACGGAGGACTCCGCGTTTACCTTCGCCTGGCAGGCGGGGGCGGGCGTTACGGTGCCCCTGTCCGAGAGCACGTCCTTCGACTTTGGGTATCGATACTTCGATGCCCTTGCTGCCGATATGGACGACGAGGGTACCGCGTTCACCGCTGGCTTCAGCAGCCACACCATCCTGATCGGCATCAAACACAGATTGTGATCCATCCAAGGAAGAGGAGGAGCCCATGGCACTCGAAGAATGCCCCGCCTGCAACAATGCCATATCCGTCAATGCGCGCAGTTGTCCGAACTGCGGCGAACCTCTGAAACCTGGCTGGGCCAAGCAAGTCGCTTACAAAAGAGATCAGCCAACCAAGTATCAGTCGTTCCTCGTCGCCGTCGTCCTCGGCACCCTGGTGCCTGGCGGCATCATGATCGGCATATCGTCGCTCTTCGATGAAGGGGAGCAGACCGACCCGACTGTGATTGCCATGCCTGCCCCTGCTCCCAAAGAGACACGACCAGCTCCTCTGACGGCGCCGCAGCCGGAGGTTGCTAAGGCGGCGCCCGTAACGCCACCACCGGTCAGACCAAGTCCGCCCCCTCCGCCCATGCCGGAGCCGACCGCGCTTCAACAGATGGTGCAAGTCTTCGAAGGGAACCTGTCGCAAAGCGATATCAAGTACTACTTGGACAAGGCTCTGGTGGCCTTCGGCGAGCCGGTAAACGAAGACACGTATAGAAGAGCGGGAAACGCGCTTGTGGTGATGCGCAAGAACACGGGCGTCCCGGAACTCGATATTCTCCGCTGTGTCGTGGCCACGGATGGCGGCAAGTACGGTTCGTTCGCTGACATGGCTGCAGTCTGCGCCACGATCCTCGCGAAGTGACCCAAAGCACTTTGTGGGCCGCCATCCTATGCCATTGAAATAGAGTCAAAAATAAGATCGGAAAATGGAAAACAGTTATCCAAATCATCATGTCGTTGCTCCTGAGCCGTATTTTGCGTATATGGAGGGCGTTACCTTTATCTCGTAGCAACACGGAGGTCGCTCGAGACAAGGCGGAACTTAGGTTCTGCCGGTGTCTTAGGCGACCTGTCTCCTTTTTCGACAGGTCATGTTGAATGAGGAGTATGCCGATGGCTACGAACGAAAACGACAACGACCTTCCCAACCGAAAGCACAATCAACGTCAGTGGGTCGATGCACGCCTGCTCGATCGGATCGAATACGCCTCGACCGATGACCTCCAGGCGTACCCGAACAATCCGCGCAAGCATGGGAAGCGGCAGCAGAAGAAGCTGGACGCGTCAGTCCTGACCTTTGGGATCGTCGCGCCGGTACTTGTAGACGCCGGGAACACGATCATCGCTGGTGAGGCGCTTTGGGAATCCGCCAAGCGGGTCGGCTTCACGGAGGTCCCAGCCCTGCGGATCGATCACTTAGGTGACGCCGAGATCAAAGCACTCAGGCTCGCCTTGGACAGGATTGCGGAACTCGCTGAATGGGATGAGGAAAAGCTCGCCCGCGAGTTCCAGTACCTCATCGAGATCGAGGACGTCGATGTCGAGATGACCGGCTTCGAGGCCGCCGAGGTCGATATCGTGATCGAGGAGTTCTTCGAGCCGGTGACCGAGAACGCGGCCGACGATGTGCCGGCGGTCGAACAAGAGGTCGTCTCCCGGTTGGGCGATAAGTGGTTGCTGGACGAACACTCCGTTTTGTGCGGCGACGCCCGTGATCCCGCTGCATTCGAAGAACGTCTTCAGGATGACCTCGCTGAGATGGTTTTCACCGACGCACCGTACAACGTTAAAATCGACGGCAATGTCGGCGGCAAAGGCAAGATCAAACATCCCGAGTTCGTGATGGCCTCGGGCGAAATGACGGAGGCCGAATTCAACGAATTCCTGGTGGCCTATGTGAGCAACCTGGTCCGCTTTACGGTCGATGGTTCGGTTCACTTCCACTGCATGGATTGGCGACACGCAAGCGATCTCGAGCGGGTTTGCCGCCAGTTCTATTCTGAGCATCTCAACACCTGCGTTTGGGCAAAAACCAACGCTGGGCTTGGCAGCTTCTATCGCTCTCAGCACGAGTTCGTTCTCGTATTCAAGAACGGTAAAGGCGTTTTCGTGAACAACATCCAGCTTGGTAGGTTTGGTCGCAATCGCAGCAACCTGTGGGCCTATGCCGGTTGTAATTCGCCCACCAAGGAACGCCGTGCTGACTTGGCACTGCACCCCACGGTCAAGCCGGCGGAAATGATCGCCGATGCCATCAAGGATGCCTCCAAACGGGGCGGCCTGATCCTGGACCCGTTCCTAGGTTCGGGTACGACCGTTATCGCCTGCGAAATGACAGGTCGTCGCTGCGCCGGCATGGAACTCGATCCCAAGTACGTCGATGTCATCGTTCGCCGTTGGCAGACGTATACCGGCGGCGAAGCCGTGCACGCCGAGACCGGTCTGACGTTCGCCCAGATGCAGGACGTCCGCACCGGCAAACTGCTGCTGGCGGCGCCCGCCGACGGGGAGGCGTGAGATGACCAAGGGGGATTACGACGTCGGCTACGGCAAACCGCCGAAGTCGGGCCAATTCAAGCCCGGCCAAAGCGGCAACCCGAAAGGCCGCCCCAAGGGCGCCAAGAATTTCAAGACCGAGCTCGAAGAGGAACTCCTCGAAAAAATCCAGATCAAGGAACAGGGTAAGGTCCTGAAGGTCTCTAAGCAGCGGGCCATGCTGAAGGCCATGACCGCGCGGGCCGTGCAAGGAGATGCCAGGGCCGCGACGGTCCTCGCGAACATGATCTACAGGCTCCTGCCGGGCGATGACCCGATCGAAGAAGTCGAAGATCTCACCGATGCGGATAAAGCGATCCTGGAGCGGTTCGAACAGAAGGTTTTGGCCAAGGCCGAAAAGAAGGGGAAGAAAGATGGAGAATGATCACGAAGAAATCATCGCTATGGTTCGAGAGGACCTGAAGGCCTTTTTGATCAAGACCTTCGAAATCCTCAACCCGGGGCAGACTTTCAAGGATAGCCGGCACGTCGATGCGATCTGCTACCAGTTGGCTCTTTGCTATCTGGGTAAGACCAAACGGTTGATCATCACTTTGCCGCCCCGGCACCTGAAATCGCTCTGTTCGTCGATTGCCTTTGTTTGCTGGCTGCTGGGGAAGCGGCCGCATGCACGCATCGTCTGCGCGAGCTATTCGGAGGACCTCGCTATCAGTTTCGCCAACGAGCGGCGCAAATTGATGCAGACAGCCTTTTACAAGAAGGCGTTTCCGGGGAACCGGATCAGCAAAACGAAGAACACGGAGACGGAAACGGTCAACACTAAGGGGGGCCGCATCATCTCGGCGTCCGTTGGCGGCACGCTGACGGGCAAAGGCGGAGGCTTCATCGTCATCGACGATCCCATCAAGGCCGGCGATGCGATGTCGGAGGCCGAGCGGAAGAAAGTGAACGACTGGTTCCGAAACACTGTTTATTCGCGCCTGAACGATCCTATGAACGACGTTATCATCATCGTGATGCAGCGCGTCCACATGGACGATCTTGTCGGGCACGTCATGGACCTGGACGATTGGACCGTGCTCGACCTACCGGCGATTGCCCAAGAAGACCAGGAAATCGATATCGACGATGGGGTCGTGTACGTCCGTAAGGTGGGAGACGTCTTGCATCCCGAGCATTGCGATTTGGAAAATCTGAATAAACGCCGGGAGATCCTTGGCAGCGCGGCCTTCTCGGCTCAGTACCTTCAGCGTCCGGTGCCGCCGGGTGGGATCGTCTTCAAGAAGGACTGGTTTCAGAAATACATCTACCCGACGAACCTGGAGCAGCTCGATGGGATCTGGCAGAGCTGGGACACGGCCAGCCAGACCGGAGACGGCAACAGCTACTCCGTTTGTGTGACTTTCGGAATAAAAGGCTCTCTGCTGTGTGTTTTGGATGTTACCTGGGGCAGATGGGAATATCCGGACCTCAAAAAGAAGGTGGTCGAGCTCGCTAAGAAGGAGGGGGCTGAACGCATTCTTATCGAGAAGGCTTCGACAGGCCTTTCCCTTCTCCAGGACCTGATGGGCAAGGAAAACTTGAATCTGATTCCGTACCCGCCGAAGGGCGACAAGCTGACGCGAGCGGAACAAGTTGCGGCGATGGTCGAAGCGGGGCGGGTGTTCTTGCCGGACGATGCCCCGTGGCTCGCAGAATTCCTGAACCAATTACTCGCGTTCCCCGGGGGCAAACACGACGACATGGTCGACGCGTTTAGCCAACTGCTCTGGTACTTCGACCACCACCCGCGAGAAGCCGAAGTAAATGTCTACCTGATCGGCGGGCGTCGGCGCTTGGTCGACTACGATGAATGAAGGGCGATCAATTCGATCGATCTTCCGACTGATGGCGTGGACGGCCCCTTTCGGAACACTTGTGTCAGACTAGGGACCGGAATGGCTCAAACAGAGGAGGTTGCCATGGAAAATCCCGTTCGCGTCGGCATGGATACATCAAAACAGGTCTTTCAAGTTCACGGAGTAAACGCCGAGGAAGAGCCGATACTTCGTCGCAAACTGAGACGTTCGCAGATGACCCGGTTCTTCGCCGATATGGAACCGACGGTGATTGGCATTGAAGCTTGCGGCGCGGCACACCACTGGGCACGTACCTTGTCATCGATGGGACATGAGGTCCGCATCATGGCGCCTCAATTCGTCAAACCGTATGTGAAGCGCGGAAAAAACGATGCGGCCGACGCCGAAGCGTTATGCGAGGCGATGGATCGACCCACCATGCGGTTTGTCCCTGTGAAAACGGCGGAGCAACAAGCAGCCTTGATGCTGGTATCTCTACGAGACCGGCTTATCCGTTCACGAACCCAACTGACCAACGCCATCCGAGGGCATGCATCGGAATTCGGTCTGATAGCGGCACGTGGACTGGATAAGGTTGCGCCGCTTTTGGCCCGGATTGCTGACGATGAAAGTCTCCCACCATTGGCCCGGTCGCTCTTCGCGCAGCTGGGTGCTGAGTTGGAACAGGCCGAAGAGCGCCTCAAGCAGGTGAACACGGAACTTATGACCTATCATCGGGAAAACGAGATGTCACAACGCTTGGCTCAGATACCAGGCATCGGCCCCATCGGTGCCACAATGCTGACGCTGAAGACGCCGGATCCGGGCGGCTTCAAATCAGCGCGCCACTTTGCGGCGTGGATCGGCCTAACGCCGAAAGATCACTCTACGGGCGGTAAAACACGCTTAGGTACGATCACACGAGCGGGCGATGAAGCCTTGCGCAGCGTCCTCGTGGTTGGCGCGACGGCGATAATTCGTCAGTTTCGACAGGGGCGAGGTAGATCGTGGCCATGGTTGCAGCGATTGCTGGAACGTAAGCCGGCGAAACTCGTCGCTGTCGCTTTGGCGAACAAGATCGCCCGTATTGCATGGCGGTTGATGACGAGCGGACAGTCCTTTGATCCGTTCCAGGCCACACGAGCTATCTAGCCAAAAATGAAAATCGACATTCAGAGTTCTTGAGCTTGCAAGAAGTGTAGAAGGTGGAGTGGTCGAACGATCCAAGGCGCGAGACATTCCGTGAAGTCCAGCGGCGTAACGAGACCGCTCCGACTGGTTGGAACTCGCGCTGCGGAATCCATCTTGGCCCGCAGTCAAGTGTGATTGCAGCGAGAGGCCGGACATATGGACGCAAGCGACTTATTTGCCACTTTCAAATTTCTTGCAAAAAGGGGCCGTCCACATATGGACTTCAATAGCGAACAGAGCGGTACTGGATCTCGGCGGAACGGACCCTGAGCCCAAGCCAGCCTCCGATCACCGCTCGCCCGGCAAGGCGTCCAGCCTCGCCGGGTCGGGGTGGTGCAAGCGCCCGCATCCCGCGGGCGCCATCGAGGGAGGCAAATATGACCGCCACGACTGCGAAAACAAACCCGGGCTCGACCAAGCTCGATACCATCCTCAAGCACCTCGGCCATAAGAACGGCGCCACTTTGCCGGCCCTCGAAAAGGCGACCGGTTGGCAGCCGCACAGCGTCCGTGCCGCCCTTACTGGGCTGCGCAAGAAGGGCCACGCCATCGAACGCTCGAAGGACGGCAAGGGCGTCACGGTCTATCGGGTGACCGCATGACGCGTTCGGATAAACGTGGTGACGCGATCGCCGGGGACCTCTCGGCGATCGCGGAT
Organism: Rhodospirillales bacterium; assembly: GCA_965216765.1. Classification (GTDB taxonomy): domain Bacteria; phylum Pseudomonadota; class Alphaproteobacteria; order Rhodospirillales; family Casp-alpha2; genus UBA4479. Next base: position 1,854,687 of record OZ244199.1, on the reverse strand, counting down.
CTCTCTCGGGTGGAGTTGGTTGAACGATGGCAAGCGACTTATGGCCGCTTGCCGCCGAAGGGCATCAGCCGGCGGTTGCTGGAATACAGTGCCGCCTACACGATCCAGGCAAAGGCATTTGGCAGTTTGAAACCGTCTGTGCGGCGCCGGCTTGAGCGGTCAGGCGGGAATGGGACGTCTAAGGATAAGACGAGAGCATCATCCACTTCGACCGTGGCGCCTGGCGCGCGTCTGGTCCGGGATTGGCACGGACGGACGCATACGGTCGATGTCATCGAAAAGGGGTTCCGATATGAGGGCAGGGACTATAGGTCCTTGTCTCAGATCGCCCGAGAAATTACCGGCGCACGCTGGTCCGGGCCGAGGTTCTTCGGGCTATGACGGTTCGATGCGCCATCTATACCCGGAAATCCACGGAGGAGGGGCTGGAACAGGATTTCAATAGCCTGGACGCGCAGCGGGAGGCCTGTGAGGCGTATATTCAGTCCCAGAAGAGTCTGGGGTGGAAAGCTCTCGTCAAGCACTACGATGACGGCGGCATCTCGGGCGGCACGCTGTTGCGTCCGGCCCTCAAGGAACTGCTGGCAGACATCGAGGCAGGGCGGGTCGATCTGGTCGTTGTCTACAAGGTCGATCGTCTGACCCGGTCGTTGATGGACTTCTCGAAGATCATCGAAGCGTTTGATGCGAAAAGCGTGTCCTTCGTCTCCGTCACGCAGCAGTTCAACACGGCCAATTCCATGGGACGCCTGACATTGAACATGCTCTTGAGCTTCGCACAGTTCGAGCGTGAGGTGACGGCGGAGCGGATCCGGGACAAGATCGCCGCTTCCAAGCGGAAGGGGATGTGGATGGGAGGATTGCCGTCCCTGGGCTACGACGTGCGGGATAAGAAACTTGTCGTCAATCCCGAGGAAGCGAAGACCGTCCGGCAATTGTTCGATCTCTACCTGGAGCTCAAGTCGGTCCGCAAGCTGAAGGCCGAGGCTGACCGAATTGGCCTCAAGACCAAGCAGCGGGTCTGCAGGGGCAAAACGGCCGGTGGGCAGCCGTTCACCCGCGGTCATCTTTATTGCCTGCTGCACAATTCAATCTACGTCGGCGATGTCAGCCACAAGGGCGAGACCTTCAAAGGGCAGCATGAAGCGATTGTCGATCGGGAAATCTGGGATAAGGCCCAGGCACTTTTGGAGAAGCAGGCCCCGAGTCGAAAGTCAGAGGTTAACGTAGATCGCCGCTGTCTGTTGACCGGCCTCATATTTGACGAGACCGGGGATCGTCTGTGTCCGACCTATGCGAAAAGGAACGGCCGCATCCTTTCGTACTATGTCTCGAAGCGGTTGATGCACAGATCGGACCGGGATGGGTCTGGGTGGCGATTGCCTGCCCGAGACATGGAAGCATCTATTGTCGATGCTGTGGCGACATTCCTTGAGAACGAAGACAAGTGGATTACGGCGGTTGGGGCGATGGCTGCATCGTCTCATGGATATGGGCAGTTGCGTGACCAACTCGGTGAAGTCGCTCGTCAATTACGATCCGCGAACCAGGAACATGTTCGTAAGGCGTTGGCCGACGTTGTCGCGCGACTGACGGTGGCGCCGGGACACCTGGCCATCAAATTGAGAACCGACATATTCAATGTGGACGGCGACGGTCACGAAATCGTCTTGCCGTTCCACACAAAGCGACGAGGCGTCGAGACCAAGATCGTCTTGGGTGGACGACAGATCGATCTGGAGCCGGACCAAGCCTTGATCGACCTAATTGCCAAAGCGCGTAAATGGCTCGGCCAAATTACGTCCGGCGAAATATCGACCGTTCGTGAGATCGCACGAAGCGAGGGGATGGACGAGGGGGATGTCAGCCGGTTCCTGCCGCTCGCTTTCCTCGCGCCGGATATCGTCGAAGCGATCTTGGTCGGAAAGCAGCCGGTCGAGTTGACGCCTGAAAAGCTGAAGCGTCTCCGGACGCTTCCCATGTCATGGGAGGAGCAGCGGATTTCGCTGGGGTTCGCCGCCTGAAATGGCCGGAACAGGGCCACGGTTTGGTGACGGAAAAGGGCCCGTAGAGACTTTTCGCCAAAATGGCCTAGGAGCATTGACAAACGGAGTCTCCGATCCCTGAAATGAGGCGAACTGCCCTCGGAAAGCCCCGGAAGTCCGGGGCTTTTTTGTTTGCACGGTTTGGTGGCCGGATTTACGGAAAGAGATTGGTGGGCCCGGCAGGACTCGAACCTGCAACCAGACGGTTATGAGCCGTCGGCTCTAACCAATTGAGCTACAGGCCCACCGTGAGTGCGGGGTTGCGCCATATCCGGCATCAATCCGCACCGCACGCAACTGATAGCGAAGCGCAGGGTTGATGTCACGCGCGAAGGGCCGATTAGGCGATGTGACAATTCCAGGGGCGCTTGTGTGGAGAAAGTGACGTCCCTTGAAAAGAAAGCGCTAGGGCCTAGGTCAATACGGAGCGCACCACGAGCCTCAAGCAACTTACAGGCCCGTGGCTGCACACGTGAATACGCCATTCCAAGCACAGGAGGATGACATGGCTACCAATTCATCCGCGAGCCGGAACGAAAATCTGAGAGAAGACATCGACACGCTTCGTGAAGATGTCGGCAAGCTTGCCACGACGCTTAAGTCGCTGGCGAAGGATCAAAAAGACGGTGCATACGAATCCGTGCGCACCGGTGCCACCGCCGCGAAAAAGAAAGTTCAGGAAACCTCTGACGTTGCCGCACATACCATCGAACAGCGTCCGCTTCTCAGCGTCCTGATCGCTTTTGGCGTCGGTACGCTGATGGGTGCCTTGCTGGGCCGCCGCTCATAAGCGGCCAAGCCCACGCCGCCGTCTTGCAACGAGAGGTCACGGGTCACGATGAGTGAACTCCTTCCCCGAATCCTAGCTGGCGCCGTCGCTTTGACGGTTGCCATGCTGGCGCTTTTGACAGGCTTCGGTTTTCTGCTGTCAGCACTCTACGTGTGGCTGGGCGGTATGATGCCGCCGGAGAGCGCGGCACTTGTCGTCGCCGGCGTTTGCTTCGTGGTGGTGATCGCGGTCATCGTTTCGGTGAAGATCGCGCTCAGCCCGCCGGCACAGCCGGCTCAGCAGCCGGCGGCCGAACCCGGCGCCGACGGCGGCAACCAGGATGCCGCCGTTCAACTCGCTCAGGATCTCGGGCGTCTCGGCGCCGAGAAAGTCCGAAACAATCCGTGGGGAACGCTCGCGGCCGCCTTGGTCGCCGGCGTCGTCGTCGGTGCCAGTCCGGACGCGCGTCGCCAGCTCTTCGATCTGCTGGACAGATTCCTCAAATAAAAAGGCGGACCGTTCGGCCCGCCTTCCTATCAGCCATCTAGGCTCAATCAGTAATCAGTAATCCAGGAACGAGCGCAGTTTCCGCGACCGCGACGGGTGCTTGAGCTTGCGCAGGGCCTTGGCTTCGATCTGCCGGATACGTTCGCGGGTGACCGAGAACTGCTGACCGACTTCTTCGAGCGTGTGATCGGTGTTCATGCCGATGCCGAAGCGCATGCGTAGCACGCGCTCTTCGCGCGGCGTGAGACTTGCCAGCACGCGGGTCGTGGTTTCGCGCAGGTTGGCCTGAATGGCGGCGTCCAGCGGCTGTACGGCCAGCTTGTCTTCTATGAAGTCGCCCAAGTGGCTGTCTTCCTCGTCGCCGATCGGCGTTTCCAGGGAGATCGGCTCCTTGGCGATCTTCAGGACCTTACGGACCTTCTCCAACGGCATGGAGAGCTTCGCCGCCAGTTCTTCCGGCGTCGGCTCGCGGCCGATTTCGTGCAGCATCTGACGCGATGTGCGGACCAGCTTGTTGATGGTCTCTATCATGTGCACCGGGATACGGATTGTGCGCGCCTGGTCCGCGATCGAACGCGTGATCGCCTGGCGGATCCACCACGTGGCATAGGTCGAGAACTTGTAGCCACGGCGGTATTCGAACTTATCGACGGCCTTCATCAGGCCGATGTTGCCTTCCTGGATCAGGTCCAGGAACTGCAGGCCGCGGTTGGTGTATTTCTTGGCGATGGAGATCACGAGACGCAGGTTGGCCTCGATCATTTCCTTCTTCGCTTTCGCGGCTTCGCGCTCGCCCTTCTGGACGATGCTGACGATGCGGCGGAATTCCATGATCGGCAGACCGACGGCGTTAGAGACCTGCGAGACTTCCTCGCGGATCGCCATGGCATCGTCCTTGTAACGCTCGGCAAAGCGCTGCCAGTTCTTGGTCGGCATCTTGGCGCAGCGCTTGATCCAGTCCGGATCAACCTCGTTGCCGCGGTACTGCTCAAGGAAGTCCTCGCGGCGCACGCGGGCCGTATTGGCCATCCTCAGAAGCTTGCCTTCGAGACCGATCAGGCGGCGGTTAAGGCCGTACAACTGGTCGACCAGTGCTTCGATGCGGTCGTTGTTGAGGTGCACGCCTTCCATCAGCTCGATCAGTTCCTGACGCAGCTTGGTATGGCGTTTTTCCTGTGACGATTTGAACTCTTCGCCGCCCTGCATGGCTTCCATGCGGATCATTTGCAGACGCTGGAACTTCTTGTAGGTTTTGGCGATCTGCTCGAACGTTTCGATCACTTCCGGCTTGAGCTTCGCTTCAAGCGCGGCCAACGACAGATTGTTCTGTTCGTCGTCGTCATCATCGTCATCGTCATCGCTGGACGACTTCTCGCCGTCGCCTTCCTCGCCGTCCGCCTTTTTCTCAGTAGTCTTTTCGTCCTTGGCGTCCTTGGCTTCCGGGGCAGGCTTTTCTTCTTTGGCCGGCTTGGCTTCGCCCGGCGCGGCTTTAGAGGTTTCGTCCTCTTCGCCGTCGTCGTCTTCGTCGTTCGACGCACCGGCTTGGCCGGGGCCGCCGCCGTGCGTGGCATCGAGGTCAACGACTTCGCGCAGCAGGATTTCTTCTGCAACCAGCGCATCGTGCCAGCGGACGATGGCCTGAATAGTTAGCGGACTTTCGCAAATGCCGCCGATCATCATGTCGCGGCCGGCTTCGATCCGTTTGGCGATGGCGATCTCGCCCTCGCGTGACAACAGTTCGACCGAACCCATTTCACGTAGATACATGCGCACCGGATCGTCGGTGCGGCCAAGGTCGCTCTCGTCAACGTTGCCGGATGCGCTGCCTTCGCGCTTCGGCTCTTCGCCGTCGTCACTGGTGCCGCTGTCGTCGTTGGCAGCGTCTTCCTGCTCTTCGTTCTCGACGACGTTGATGCCCATTTCCGAAAGCATCGCCATGGTGTCTTCGATCTGTTCGGAGCTGACGTCTTCCGGCGGCAGAGCAGCGTTTAGTTCGTCGTAAGTGACGTAGCCGCGTTCCTTACCCTTGGCGACCATCTTCTTGACGGCGGCGCCCATGGTGTCGAGCAGCGGACCATCCGGCTGCTCATCCCGGTTTTCACGCGCTTCGCTTGCTTGTGCTTTAGCCAATATTTCAAACCCCTACTTGCTGCCGCCGACCAATTTGGCGGTTAGCCGTCAAAATTCCCCTTGAGCGCTTTCATACGCCCGAACGTCGCGATTGACGTGTCTTCCCCCAGCGCTGCTTCGACTTCGCGAAGCTCGGTCACGACGTTGATCGCCGTTAACCTCTCGAAAGTATCCAGCCACCCTGCGAGCGCTTCCTCGAACGGTTCGTCGGGCTTTGCAAAACGAGCGTGCATGTAGACTTTGCTGCTCAATAAAGGCCCGACGAGGTTAGAATAACCCGTCTCCGTCAATTGGTCGCGGACACCTTCAGAGTCAAGGGTTTCGTCGGCGGCGAGGAGGTTTATTACCTGCTGGCGTAGCTTGTCAAGCTCAGGCGCCGAAAACTCAACCATTCCAAGGCGTTCTTCGATTTCATCGAACATCTGTGGATGATTGATCAAGGTTGCCAACAAGATGCGCTCTTGAATCGTATCGGCGGACGGTAAACGGCTGGTTTCCGAGCGGGCGTCTGCGCTGACGGCGCCCTCGATTTTACGGGGCGGCCAACCGGTTTTGCCCTGTTTACGGAAGTTGCCAGCGGCGCGCGGCCCTTCGGCGCCCCAGAGTTTCTTGGAAAAGAAATCCGAGAAATGCCTGCGGAACGTGGCGTCGGCGATGTCGCGGGCACGCTGATCGAGCTTTTTCTGGACGTCGGCACGGTCTTCCGGCGTATTCGGCATGCGACCGCCGGTGACTTCCAGCCAGATAACCTCCGACAGCGGCCGCGCTTCCTCCAGCACCTTCTCGAAGGCCGTCCGGCCATGATTGGCGACAAGGCTGTCCGGATCCTCGCCGGACGGCAAATTGGCGAAGCGGAGCGCCTGTCCTGCCTGGATGACCGGCAGCGCGCGCTCGGCGGCGCGAAAAGCGGCGCGTTGGCCGGCGGTATCGCCATCGAAGCACATCACAGGTTCGCGGACCACCTTCCAAAGGTCGCGGAGTTGGTCTTCCGTCAGCGCCGTGCCCAGGGGGGCGACGGCATTGTCGAACCCGGCCCGGGCCAATCCGATCACATCCATGTAGCCTTCGCAGACGATAATACGGCCCGATTTCCGTGCCGGTTGCGCCGCATAATTAATGCCGTAAAGCGCATGGCGTTTCTGGAACAGCGGTGTTTCAGGGCTGTTCAGGTATTTCGGTTCACCGTCACCGATGATCCGGCCGCCGAAGGCGATGACTTGATCGCGGCGGTTGAGGATCGGGAATATCACCCGGCCCCGGAACCAGTCATATGTCTCGCCGCTTTCCGGTACGCGCAAAAGGCCTGCCTCGACCAGCAGTTCCTCGGGCACGTTCTCACGCGACATGGCGGCTTTAAGCGCCCCTCGCGAGTTCGGCGCGAAGCCGAGCCGCCAATGGCGGATCGTCGCGTCGTCGAGTCCACGCTTCCGCAGATACTCCAGCCCGGCCTTGCCTTCCGGCATGCGCAGGCATTTCTCGAAAAACTTGGCGGCCAGTTCGTTGACGTCGGCGAGGCCCTTGCGCTGTTCGTGTCGGCGCTGGTCCTCGGGGCTGGCGCGGGGAATTTCCAGGCCCGCTTCGCCGGCCAGCTTTTCCACCGCTTCCGGGAAGCTCATGCTCTCGACCTCGACCAGGAACGTGAAGACGTCGCCCGAGTTTTGCGTCGAGAAGCACTTATAAAAGCCTTTGTCCTCCAAAACGTGGAAAGACGGCGTCTTTTCCTTGGTAAAGGGTGACAGGCCCCAGTAGTCGCCACGTCCGCGTTCCTTCAGGCGCACCGTACGACCGACCACGTCGACGATCGACACGCGCCGTCTGATCTCATCCAGGAACTCGGGAGTGAAGTTCATAAGTTGCCCTCGCAAGCAGGCACAATACGCCCTGGCCGCGCCCGGCAAAAGCGCTCAGGCGGGGTGGTTATGCAGAGGGTTATCCACAGGGTGGCCGCAAATTATGGTTAGCCCTGTCTCCTGGCCTATCCGACTTGGGAGCGTGGCGGCGTGAGCAGGGGGGGCGTCAGTGCCCCAGGGTCGCGAGAAGATTTTCGATGGATTGCGTCAGGGCGACGGATTTCTCTATCGTGCCATCCGTGTGAGGGGCGGCAAACCGACCGGCGTCGTTGTCAAAATACGCGCCAGACTTACCTGAAAGATCTTCTTCGATCGCAAGTCGGACAAGTATATCCGCGCCAATGCCGATGTCGCTGCCGGCGATGCCATAGGCTTCTTGCACCATCTTGCTGCCGAGTAGCGACCCGGGATTGACAGCTACAACGGCTGGCCTGTCACCATCCGCATTTTGGCCCATTGCACGAGACCACATGGTAATCGCCAGTTTGCTCTGTGCGTATGCAGCATTGTCCGATAGGCGGGTCTCGCCAACGAGGGCGTCCAGTTGCACGGGGGCCTGGGCTGCGGAAGAGAGGTTGATCACGCGGCTACCATTGCCGAGGATCGGTAGCAGGCGTGTCGTCAATAAGTATGGCGCGAGCGTATTGACCACGAACCGGACATCCAGGCCTTGCGATGTCACTGGCTCGGCGGTCTTTAAAATGCCGGCGTTGTTGATCACGACATCCAGTGACGTGTTTTTGGCCAATATCTCTGTCGCGAGCGCTGCCACATTGTCCAAATGCGACAGGTCGGCAACAAGGGTTTCAACCTGTCCGCCGCCGCCTTGCGAAAGCACCGCATGCTCTGCCTTTTCCAGCTTTCCAGGGTTGCGGCCATGCAGCAGAACGTTGTGTCCCGCTGCTGCGAGTCGTTTCGCGGTCTCTAGGCCGATGCCGTCGGTTGCGCCAGTGATCAGAATTGTCTTGGGCATGGATTGTCATCCTTTGAAGCGGGTCTTGATAAAAGAATCATACCTCGAAGCGGCTCAGCACGGTTTTGCCGATGGCGCGTCCGCTCTCTTGTCGTTCATGGGCTTTGCGAAGGTTCGTTGCATTGATCGTTCCAGCGTGATGATTGCGGGTGGTGACAATCTTGCCCGCGTCGACGAGTTCCGACACCCGGTCGAGCAAACGGTGCTGTTCGATCATGTCGGAGGCCCGTTGCATGGGGCGGGCAAACATGAATTCAAAATGGAGAGTCAACGCCTTGGGTTTGAGTTTTAAGGCATCCAATGTTTGTGGATCATCTATCAGGGCTATCCTCCCGCGCGTAGCGATCAGGTCTATCAGTGCCTCGTAATGCTCTTCTGTCGCCGTCAAGCTAGCCACGTACTTGGGTTGAATGCCCAATGCGTCGAGTTGCGGCTTCAGTGGTTCACGGTGATTGATAGTGTGGTCAGCCCCCATGCGTGTGCACCATTCCCGCGTATCGTCCCGCGACGCAGTGGCAATGACCGTTAGTCCGGTGAGCGCTTTGGCTATCTGAATCAACACCGATCCGACGCCGCCGGCACCGCCCACGATAAGCAATGCGTCCCCGTCTCCTTGGCCTTCGTTGATGCCAAGGCCATCGAACAGAAGTTCCCACGCCGTGATTGACGTCAATGGCAGTGCCGCGGCGTCATCGTGGTCGAGGGTCGTTGGTTTGCGGCCGACGATCCGCTCGTCGACGATATGGAATTCGCTGTTGGTACCGGGGCGGCCAATGTCACCTGCGTAATAAACGTTGTCTCCGGGCTGGAAGAGGGTGACGCCGCTGCCGACTGCCTTGACCACGCCGGATGCATCGAAGCCCAAGACCTTGTAGCCGTCGGCGGGTTCCGCACGCATGCGAAGCTTTGCATCCACTGGATTGACCGAGACAGCGGCGACTTCGACCAACAAGTCTTGGCTTCCCAATTCGGAAACGGTGGGGGTGGTGAGTTCAATGTCTTGGAGGGATTCCGGGTCGTCGATGGGGAGACTTTTCGTGTAGCCGATGGCGCGCATGGTCGATGTCCTTGCTATTTGTTGGTTTCAATAGGTGCTAAAATGCGCATAATGATAAAAATAACAAGTACGCACATTTTTTGCATATAGGTACATTATGGATACTGTTAAATGCCGTTACAGAAAGGCCGTGAAGTGACTCAAGCTGTTGATGACAATAGGGGCGAAGGCCGCGTACAGCGCTTCGACTCCTATGATTGTTCGGAAGGGTGCCCCGTGGAGGCGGCATTGGAATTGATCGGCGGCAAATGGAAAGGGGTCGCCCTTTTCCATCTGTCGGAAGGAACCAAGCGCTTCAACGAACTCAAACGATTGTGCGGGGCGGTGACGCAACGAACATTAACGAAACAACTGCGCGAGCTTGAAGCCGATGGCCTGGTGCGCAGAACCGTCTATCCGGTGGTGCCGCCGAAGGTCGAGTACGCATTGACGGAAAAGGGTGAGTCGTTGGTGCCGGTACTCATGGCGTTAAGAGAGTGGGGGCGCAACCACGCTCTACCCTACAGGGCAGCGAAAGCCGGCGAGTAGTGCCGTTGTATGCTGTGCGCCCGGCAAAGAGCCAACGCGAGTTAATTCGTCAGCCGCTGTTTCACTGCGGCGGAGGCTTTTGAAAAGTCCATGCATCCAGCATATTCGCCTTTCAAGAAGCCCATGACCTTACCCATGTCCTTGATGCCGTCGGCGCCGACTTTCGTGACTGCGGTGTCAATCGCGCACTTGATCTCGTCGTCAGACATCTGTTTCGGCAAAAAGGTCTCGATACAGGCGATCTCTTCCGCTTCCTGCTGTGCCAGGTCCGCACGGCCGCCCTTGGTGTAGGCCTCGATACTGTCGCGGCGCTGTTTCACCATGGACTGCATCATGCTGAGGATCTCGTCGTCGCTGATGCCTTCGGTGTTACCCTTGGAACGCGCCTGGATATCGCGGTCCTTGAGGGCCGCGTTGATAAGGCGGATCGTCGACACCTTGCGCTCTTCTTTGGCGCGCATCGCGTCCTTGAGCATGTCGTTCAACTGCTGCCGAAGCATGGAATCGTCTCCTGGAAGTATCGAAGGGGCGGAACCTATCGCATATCGAAATGCGTTTCAATGCGAATAGGTTTCATAACCTATTGATATAAAATGTAAAAAATAATTGTTACCGAAGCTTGACGCGGAAACCGCCTTTGCGTATCTATCCCCGCAACCGCAACGGAACCCGCTGGCGCTCATCGTGACACGAGAAATAGACAGCAACGTGCCCAAAAACAAGGGCACGGAGTCTTTGCACGCACCTGAGGGTGCGACGGCCGTAGTCGTTTTGGCGGACGGTACCGTGATCTGGGGGCGGGGCGTTGGCGCGCCCGGCAAAGCCGTCGGCGAGGTGTGCTTCAACACCTCTATGACCGGCTACCAAGAGATCATGACCGACCCTAGCTACGCCGGGCAAATCATCACCTTCACGTTTCCACACATCGGAAACGTCGGGACCAATCCCGAAGATATCGAAACGATAACCCCGGCCGTCCGGGGTTGTATTTTAAGAGCCGACATCACCGAACCGGCGAACTGGCGATCGAATCAGCATCTGGACGCTTGGCTGAAGTCGATGAACCTCGTCGGCATCGCCGGTGTCGATACGCGCCGCTTGACGCGCCGTATCCGCGATGCTGGTGCGCCGTCGGGCGTCATCTGCCACGCGCCGGACGGCAACTTCGATCTCGACGCCCTGATCGCCGAAGCCAAGGCCTGGCCGGGCCTGGAAGGCATGGACCTCGCCAAGGAGGTCACCTGCCAACAGACCTACCATTGGACCGAGACGGCATGGGAACTGGGCAAGGGCTATGGCACGCTCGAAAACCCTAAGTACAACGTCGTCGCCATCGACTACGGCATCAAGCGCAACATTCTGCGCTGTCTGGCACAGGCCGGCTGTAACGTCACCGTGGTGCCGGCGGATACGTCTGCCGAAGACATCATGGGTTTTGAGCCTGACGGCATTTTCCTCTCCAACGGCCCGGGCGACCCGGCGGCGACCGGCACGTATGCCGAAGCCGTGTTGCGCGATCTGATCAAAAGCGGCAAACCGATCTTCGGTATATGCCTCGGCCACCAGCTGCTGGCCCGTGCGCTTGGCTGCACCACGGCGAAGATGCACCAGGGGCACCGCGGCGGGAACCAGCCGGTCAAGGACCTGACCACCGGCAAGGTCGAAATCACCAGCCAGAACCACGGCTTCGCGGTGGACGGCAAGAATCTGCCCAAGGGCGTGGTGGAATCGCACGTATCACTTTTCGACGGCTCCAACGAAGGCATCCGTCTCGAAGGGCATCCGGTGTTCTCGGTGCAGTACCACCCGGAAGCGTCACCCGGCCCGACTGACAGCCATTATCTCTTCAAACGCTTCACCGATATGATGGACGAGGCGAAGTAATGCCCAAACGTACAGATATTTCCTCCATCATGATCATCGGTGCCGGGCCCATCGTCATCGGCCAGGCGTGCGAGTTCGACTACTCCGGCGCGCAGGCGTGCAAGGCGCTTCGGGAAGAGGGTTACCGGGTGATCCTGGTGAACTCCAACCCGGCGACCATCATGACCGATCCGTCGATGGCCGACGCGACGTATATCGAACCCATCACGCCGGAAGTGCTTGAGAACATCATCGCCAAGGAACGCCCGGACGCGCTGCTGCCGACCATGGGCGGGCAGACCGGGCTCAACGCCGGCATGGCGCTGGCTGAACGCGGCACCTTGGAAAGGTACGGGGTCGAGTTGATCGGCGCCGACGCCGAGGTGATCAACAAGGCCGAAGACCGATTGCTGTTCCGCGACGCCATGGACAAGATCGGCCTTGGCACGCCGCGTTCGGAAGTCTTCACCGGCGAATACGAGATGATCGAAATTCCCGATCAGGCCGGTAAGACCAAGGAAGTCACTATGCTTTCCGCCGCCTCCAAGCAGAAGGCGATGGATGCGCTCAAGGTCGTCGGCCTGCCGGCCGTGATCCGGCCCGCGTTCACGCTGGGCGGCACCGGCGGCGGCATCGCGTTTACGATCGAGGATTACGAACGCATCGTCACGTCCGGCGTGCAGGCATCGCCGATCAACCAAGTCCTGATCGAAGAAAGCGTGCTCGGCTGGAAGGAATTCGAGATGGAGGTCGTCCGTGACTGCGCGGACAACTGCATCATCATCTGCTCCATCGAAAACGTCGATCCGATGGGCGTGCACACCGGCGATTCCATCACCGTTGCCCCCGCGCTGACCCTCACCGACAAGGAATACCAGGTGATGCGCGACGCCTCGATTGCGGTGCTGCGCGAGATCGGCGTCGATACCGGCGGTTCCAACGTGCAGTTCGCGGTCAATCCGGAAGACGGCCGGCTGGTGGTAATCGAGATGAACCCGCGTGTTTCGCGTTCGTCGGCGCTGGCCTCCAAAGCGACCGGCTTCCCGATTGCCAAGATCGCGGCCAAGCTCGCCTGCGGCTACACCCTCGATGAACTGATGAACGATATAACCGGCGTGACCCCGGCGTCGTTCGAGCCGACCATCGACTACGTCGTCACCAAGATCCCGCGCTTCACGTTCGAAAAATTCCCCGGCACCGAAGCACTGCTGACGACATCGATGAAATCCGTCGGCGAAGCCATGGCCATGGGCCGCACCTTCGAAGAAAGTCTGCAGAAGGGGTTGCGCTCCATGGAGACGGGGCTGACGGGTCTCAATGAACTAGAGATCGAAGGCTCGACCAAGCCAGACGGCTCGGTCGATATCGATGTCGTGAAGGCGGTGCTGACCGAAGCCCGCCCCGACCGCATCCGCTACATCGCACAGGCCATGCGCCTGGGCGTGCCGGACGACGTCATTCAGGCGTCGAGCAAATACGATCCTTGGTTCCTGGCGCGGTTGCGAAACATCGTCGATGCCGAGGAAGGCGTTCGTGCGAACGGTCTGCCGTCCGACAAACAGGGGCTGGCGCGCCTCAAGAAGATGGGTTTCTCGGACGACCGTCTGGCGGAACTGACCGGCGGCAAGGCCAAGGACGTGGCCGCCACGCGTCGCGCGGCCGGGGTCACGCCTGTCTACAAACGCGTCGATACCTGCGCCGCCGAGTTCGCCTCGCAGACATCATATATGTACGGCTGCTACGAAGGCGACGGCCTGAACGAGCCGGAATGTGAAGCCAATCCCACGGACCGCAAGAAAGTCGCCATCCTGGGCGGCGGACCGAACCGCATCGGCCAGGGTATCGAATTCGACTACTGCTGCGTCCATGCCGCGTACGCGCTGAAGGATGCGGGCTATGAAGCGATCATGGTCAACTGCAACCCGGAAACTGTGTCGACCGACTATGACACGTCGGACCGGTTGTTCTTTGAGCCGCTGACAGCCGAAGACGTGATCGAGCTTCTGCGCAACGAACAGAAGAACGGCGAATTGAAGGGCGTGATTGTTCAGTTGGGCGGTCAAACGCCGCTGAAACTGGCTGCCGCGCTGGAAGCCGAAGGCATTCCGATCCTAGGCACCTCGCCCGACGCTATCGACTTGGCGGAAGACCGCGAGCGTTTTCAGGAACTTTTGAAAAAGACCGGCCTTTTGCAACCGGCGAACGGCCTCGCGCGCTCCATGGAAGAAGCCAAGAAAGTCGCCCATGAAGTCGGCTATCCGCTGGTCATCCGGCCGAGCTACGTGCTCGGCGGCCGTGCCATGGAAATCGTGCACGACGACACCGCGCTTGACCGCTACATGCGCGAAGCCGTCGTCGTTTCCGGCGACAGCCCGGTGCTTCTGGACAGCTATCTGCAGGACGCCATCGAAGTCGACGTCGATACGCTTGCCGACGGCGAGGATGTCTACGTCGCCGGGATTATGCAGCACATTGAAGAAGCGGGTATCCATTCCGGTGACAGCGCTTGCTCGTTGCCGCCGTTCTCCCTGCCCGCCGACATCATCGACGAGTTAGAACGCCAGGCTATCGTGCTCGCCAAGGCACTCAACGTCATCGGTCTGATGAACGTACAGTTCGCCGTCAAGGACGGCACGATTTACATCCTCGAAGTGAACCCGCGCGCATCGCGCACCGTACCGTTCGTCGCCAAGGCGACCGGTCTGGAAGTTGCCAAGATCGCCGCGCGTTTGATGGCGGGTGAAAAGCTGACCTCGTTCGAACTGCCGAAATCGCGCAAGCTCGGCCACATCGCGGTCAAGGAAGCGGTGTTCCCGTTCCAGCGTTTCCCCGGCGTCGATACGATCCTCGGCCCGGAAATGAAATCGACCGGCGAAGTGATGGGGATAGATACCGATTTCGCCCGCGCCTTCGCCAAGTCGCAGTTGGGCGCAGGCATGCGCCTGCCGGTTGCCGGCACGGTGTTCCTGTCGGTCCGCGACCGCGATAAGGAAAAGGCCCTTTATGTCGCCAAGACTCTGACGGCGATCGGTTTTGCGGTCATCGCCACCGGCGGCACGCAGCGCTTTCTTGAGGAAAGCGGTGTGCCTGCGGAAAAGGTCAACAAGGTCCTGGAAGGCCGGCCGCACTGCGTCGACGCCATTACCAACGGCGACGTGGACTTGGTGATCAATACAACCGAGGGTGCGCAGTCGATTGCCGACAGCTATTCCATCCGCCGCACGGCCCTGGTGCAGGGTGTCCCGCACTACACGACCATGACGGCGGCGGTTGCCGTTGCCGACGCCATCGCAGCGGTCGTCGCAGCCGGCGGTAGCGGCGGGCTTGAAGTCGCGCCCTTGCAGGCGTATTTTAAATCTTCGAATTAGGCAATTCCCGAAATCAATGACGTCTAGGGATCGCCCAAAGGGTGATCGGCGGTGCTGTTGGCTATTGGGAAAGTAACAGATGGAGGGCCGGACGGCCGGCCAAGTGAAATGGAAAGAGTGCCTATGACACGCGAGGGTTTAACCGCCCTCGAAAAAGAACTCCGGCGTTTGAAGTCGGAAGAGCGCCCGGCGGTGATCAAAGCGATCGCGGCGGCGCGTGAACACGGCGATCTGTCAGAGAACGCCGAATACCATGCTGCGCGTGAGCGCCAGAGCTTTATCGAAGGCCGCATCGCCGAGTTGGAAGATGTCACCAGCCGCGCAGAAGCCATCGATACGACCGGGATGTCCGGCGACATCGTGCGCTTTGGCGCATTTGTGCTGGTTGCCGATGCCGACACCGACGAAGAGACCACGTACCGGATCGTCGGTGCGATGGAGGCGGACCTTGAAGAGGGCAAGATTTCCGTGACCTCGCCGTTGGCGCGTGCGCTGATCGGCAAGACCATCGGTGATACGGTCGAAGTGGCGACCCCCGGCGGCGGCAAATCCTACGAAATCTGCGAAGTCAGCTGGAAGTGACGTTCGGCGTCGTCCCGGTCGCGAGGTAAATTGCCGAGCGCGCCGGGACTTCGAAGCCCTAGCAGTGATTCCTAAGAGATCCCGGCGCACTTCGTGGCCGGGATGATGCTTTGGGGCTAGTCCTCGTCGTCCTCGGTCACATCGATCGGAACACCCGGCAGGTTCTTGGCAGTGCGGATGACTTGCAGCGTCAGCACGTTGTTGACGTGCGGCGCCGCCGTCAGACGCTGCGTCAGCTCGTTTTCGTGGCTGGTGTTACGGGCCACGAGTTTGAGCGCGAAGTCGTGCGGACCGCGCATCATGTGGCACTCGCGCACCTCGGGCCACTTGCCCATTTCCGCCTCGAAAGCACTGAGGATGGCATCGTTCTGACTGTTGAGGCCGACGAGCGCCATGAACTGAACTTCGTAGCCCAGAAGCTCGGTATCCAACTGCGCGTGATAGCCGTGGATATAGCCGGAGTCTTCCAAAGCGCGCACGCGGCGCAGGCACGGCGGCGCGGAGATTCCGGCGCGCTTCGCCAGATCTACGTTGGTGATACGACCGTCGGCCTGTAAATCGGCTAAAATCTTACGATCAATGGTGTCGAGTTTGACCCGCTGCACGATTGCCCCCGTGTTCTTTATGATGACATGTCCTATCACCTCCCGGGCAAATTGCGCAATAAAATTACGCGTGTTGGCGGTCCAATTTCTCCCTGATAACCGGCAGAGAACGTTGCGTCGGCGGCGCCTTCGGCCTAAGTAGTAGGCTCGGGAGACGCCTTGGGCACAGGTACGTTAGACGGAGATTTTCATGTCCGACCCCATCCGCACGAAAGTTCTGATCATCGGCTCCGGCGCCGCCGGTTATACGGCGGCGATTTATGCCGCCCGCGCCAGCCTGGAGCCGGTTCTCGTGCGCGGCATTCAGCCGGGCGGGCAACTGACCATCACCACCGAAGTCGAAAACTATCCGGGCTTCGCCGAGGTCATTCAGGGGCCGTGGCTGATGGAACAGATGTACGAGCAGGCCAAGCACGTCGGCACACAGATGATCGAGGACACCATTGTCGAGGTCGACCTGACAGCGCGGCCGTTCCGCGCCGTCGGTGACGGTGGCCAGGAATATATCGGCGACACGCTGATCATCGCCACCGGAGCCAGTGCCCGTTGGTTGGGGCTGGAGAGCGAGCAGTCGTTCATGGGCTTCGGCGTCTCGGCGTGTGCGACTTGCGACGGCTTCTTCTATCGCGGCAAAAAGGTTGCCGTGATCGGCGGCGGTAATACGGCCGTGGAAGAGGCGCTGTACCTCACGAACCATGCCAGCAAAGTCTATCTGGTGCACCGCCGCGACGAGCTTAGGGCCGAGAAGATCATGCAGGACCGCCTGTTCAAGAACGAGAAGATCGAGGTCATCTGGGACCACAAGCTGGAAGAAATCGTCGGCGACAAATCACCGCCGGGCGTTACCGGCGCACGCCTCGTCAACACAAAGACCGGTGACGAGCAGACCATCGAAGTCGACGGCGTGTTCATCGCCATCGGCCACGATCCGAATACCAAGCTGTTCATGGGGCAGCTCGATATGCACGAAGACAACTACATCAAGACCATCCCCGGCACGGCACAAACCAGTGTTGCAGGCGTCTTCGCCGCCGGTGACGTGCAGGATCGCATCTATCGTCAGGCGGTTACCGCCGCCGGCACCGGCTGTATGGCGGCGCTGGAGGCCGAAAAGTTCCTGGCCGAGCAAGAAGACGAAAACCAGGCCGCGGCCGAGTAATCCCATCGGGAACGGAGAAGTCTCTCTTGCCAATCGATTGGGATAAACTCCGCGTTTTTCACGCCGTTGCCGACGCAGGCAGCTTCACGCACGCGGGTGAGGTGCTTAATCTCAGCCAATCGGCCATCAGCCGCCAGATCAGTGCGCTGGAGCAATCCTTGGGGACGCCGCTGTTTCACCGCCATGCGCGCGGCCTCATTCTGACCGAACAGGGCGAAACCCTCTATCAGACCGCGCATAACGTCTTTGCGCAGTTGGCCCGTGTACAGGGGCAACTCGCCGAAAATAAGGACCGGCCCCAGGGGCCGCTGAAGATTTCGACGACCGTCGCGTTCGGCTCCGTGTTTCTGGCGGCGCGGCTCAAGGAGTTTATCAACCGCTACCCCGACGTTGATGTGTCGCTCTATCTGGCCGATACCGAGGTCGACCTCTCCATGCGCGAGGCCGACGCCGCGATCCGTCTGACGCCGCCGACGCAGCCCGATTTGGTGCAGCGCCACCTGATGAAGCTGCACTACCGCGTCTATGCGGCTCCGGAATACCTGCAGCAGTATGGTCTGCCGAAATCACCGAAGGATTTGGACCGCCATAAGCTGGTTGTTTACGGCGACGACGCCCGGCCGCCGGCCAGGAACGTGAACTGGTTGCTGGAATTAGGCAGTAAGGATGGCAAGCCGCGCCATCCGGTGTTGAGGCTGAATTCGATCTACGGCATCTTCCGCGCCATTCAAAGCGGGCTGGGCATTGGTGCGCTGCCCGAATATATCGGCCGTGAAATCGGCCATCTGGTGGAAATTTTGCCGGAAACGGTCGGCCCGGAACTGGATATGTATTTCGTTTATCCGGAAGAATTGCGGGATTCCGCGCGTATTGTGGCGTTCCGTGATTTCATCATCGAGAAGCTTGGTAACGTGAAGAAACGCGCCGACTGAGCTATGCAAAAAACGCATATCTGACTTTCTCTTTTGGCTCTGGTTTTCGGGTCTGGGCGGGTTATATACACCGCAACTCGCTGCACCGCAGCGACACGAAATTCGAGACCCGGTGATCGCGCCAATGCTCATTTGAGCCCGCTGAACCCGATACGTCTCGCACGATCTTTCAGGCGCCCTGCCTGAAATGGAGGGACCGGTCTCCGGCCCCTCGCGTCTCCCAGACGTGAAGCCTCCCTGTTTAAACTCGCCCCCGAAGCTTGTCTTCGGGGGTTTTTTCTTGCGCGTCGGCTCAGGGGTCACATCCGCCCAGAAAATTGAGCGTAGCCACTCGTCGTGACAGCATTTCGCGGAAAAATATTCTAGGTTCGACATACTGTGATGTGACCGGACAAAAGGTGCGGCAGGATGAGAGTTTTAATAACCGTTTGGGCGCTTCTCCTTGGCATCGTCCTTATAATGCTCGGCAACGGCATGCATTTCACCCTGATGGGGGTGCGCGGCGGTATTGAGGGCTTCTCATCCGCCCAACTGGCGATTGTCACTTCAGGCTATTTCGCCGGCGCCTTGCCGGGCGCGCGTCTAACACCAATTCTAATCCGCCGCGTCGGCCACGTGAGGGTGTTCGCCGCCCTCGGCAGTTTCATGTCAGCAGGACTGGTCGCCTTTCCGGTTCTGGCCGACCCTTGGGTCTGGACACTGCTACGCGTTCTGATCGGCTTTTGCATGTCGGGGATATACGTCACGGCAGAGAGCTGGCTCAATGATACGGCTACGAACGAAACGCGTGGCGCTGTTCTATCTGCTTATATGATTGCGCAGACCCTAGGTATCATCGGCGCTCAGGGCTTGCTGACATTGGGCGATCCGCAGACATCCGTCCTGTTCATTTGCGCGTCGATACTCGTATCGGTCTCTTTCGCGCCGATCCTGCTATCTGCATCGCGCACGCCGGTCACAGAGACGGTACGGCCGATGAGCTTGCGGCAACTGTTTGAGAGTTCTCCGCTGGCGACGGTCGGCATTTTCTTTTTAGGCAGCGCATTCGCGACTCAGTCAGGCATGGCAGCCGTCTACGGGAGCGGCATCGGTCTGACGACGTCGCAAATATCGCTTTTGGTTGCGATGTTGTTCGGCGGCGCATTGTTGTTTCAATACCCCGTCGGTTGGTTGTCGGACCGTATAGACAGGCGCAAGGTCATTTTTGGCGCGGCACTTATCGGTATGCTTTCCAGTGCGCTTGGTTGGATCGTCGGAGGTTCTATATGGCTGCTAATGGCCGCGGCGTTCTTTGCCGGCGGCATGACAAACCCGCTGTATGCGCTGTTCCTGGCTTATACGAACGACTATCTAACAATAGAGGATATGCCGGCAGCGTCCGGAGCGTTGGTCATGACATTCGGTGTCGGTGCCATCTTGGGCCCTCTTGTCGCCGGCTGGGCGATGCAGCAACTCAACCCCTCCGCCTTTTGGATTGTCCAAGGTGCGACATTTGGACTTATTGCGATCTATGCGTTGTACCGCATGTCGAAACGCGAGTCGGTGTCGGTCGAAGACACGGAAAGCTATGTGGGTGTCGTCCCGACCGCTTCTCCTTTCGCGGTTGAAGTCGCGGGAACATGGGCTGCAGAACAAGCCCATGCCGATGACGCTCCAGAAGATGAGTCGTGAGCCGGAGCTGGCGCGGAGGTGCTAGGCCTTCACCCAGCAATGACTCTGTCATGTGCCCAACGTCAAAGCGTTCGCGCTGCGTTGCGGGCCCCGTCAGTGCGCGGCTCGTTTCATTCCCCCATCGACATGAATCAGTTCGCCCGTGATGTAGCGGGAAAGCGGCGATGCAAGGAAAACAATGAGGCAGGCCAGATCCTCAGGCTCTCCGAAATAGCCGACCGGGATATTCTTATCCGCGAAACTCTTACGCTCGGCCGGGTCGGGATGTCGCTTCTGAAGGATCTGTTCAGTATTGAGTCTGCCCGGCGAGATGGAGTTTACGGTGATGCCGTCCCGCGCGATCTCACGCGAGAGACCTTTGGCCCATGCATGTACCGCTGATTTCGCCGCGATGGCGACGTTGACCTGTACGGGCTCCACGGTCCCGGTCAGATTAATGACGCGGCCCCAACCTGACGCTTGCATGCCGGGGATCAATGCCGTCGTCAGGCGCCTCAGTGCCGTGAAATTGAGAAGTATGCCTTCTTCCCAGAAGTCTTCGGGAGCATCCCAGGTGGTCGGGCGCGAACCGCCAGCGGAATTGACGAGAATATCGACACCGCCAAGCTTATCGAAAGCCGCGTCGCGAATTTGCATCGCTGCGTCCGGCTCGGTGACATCCGCTACGATGACTTCTGGACGTCGATGACTCGACGCCTCGATTTCCGTCGCAAGTTCCTCCAGCAGTTCCCGGCGCCGCGCCAACACGGCGATGTGGCAACCCTCCGCGGCGAGCATGCGCGCCGCTTCCTTGCCCAGGCCCTGACTCGCACCCGTCACAAGGACGCGCTTTCCTGTAAGTTGAAGATCCATAATTGTCCTTTCCCTTTAGGCAGCCAGAGCGCCGCGATTCCGTAATCGTCGGATCAGCGACAGAAAACCGCCTCCATCATATCCGAATGAGCAACGAATACCTGATCTACAGGGAAAATACCGGGAACGAAATTTTTAATAGGATTGGTTGATACGCGCACGCTCCCGCGCTCAGTTCAATTTGCGTGCTGCTTATTAATACGAGAGAGTAGTTTTGAGATGAGCGACTCCGAAAACGTAGAAACACCGCCCGAAGAAACAAATACCCAGGGCGTCATGCGCCAGGTTGGCGTTGAGGTAGAGTATGCCAATCTCAGCGTCCTGGAGAGCGCAGGGCTAATCGAGGAATTGTTCGGCGGCCGTCAGGTCAGAGAGAGCGAACATCGCGTTCATGTTAAAGAGACCCGCTTTGGTGATTTTACGGCCGAGCTAGATTGGCAAGGGGCACACAAGCATAAGAATTCGGATTCGGGTTCGGATTCGGATTCAATTTTTGATTTCGAGGACGATGTGCGCGCCTTTGCGGGACGCACCGCTTCGGTGATCGTGCCGACTGAAATCGTTTGCCCACCGGTCCCGTGGCCGGACCTCGACCAACTCGACATTTTATTCGACCACCTAAGGGATAGTGGCGCAGAGGGGACGGAAACCGGTATTCTGTACGGCTTCGGTCTGCATGTGAATCCCGAGGTTGCGGAAGAAACCGCCGAATACGCACTTCGGCATTTGCAGGCTTATATCCTCCTCGAGGACTGGCTCCGGGAACAAATTGACATTGATTGGGCCCGCAGGATGCTGCCGCATATCGACCCATTTCCAAACGATTATATGCGTAAAATAGTGGATGTCGCCTATTCGCCAGATCTTGAGACGTTGATCCGGGACTACGTCGAGGCAAACCAGACACGGAACCGAGGTCTCGATATGACGCCGCTTTTTCGTCATTTGGATGAGGCAACCCTAACCCGATATATGGATGATACGAGGTTGGTGAAACCTCGCCCCACCTTCCATTACCGATTGCCGAACGCGAAATTTTCGGACCCGAGCTGGGGACCGGTAAAAGAGTGGAATCGTTGGCTAACCGTTGAGCGGCTGGCAGCGGATAAAGAAGAATTGCATGAACGTATAGCTGAGTTCATGGATTGGTCTGCCCGGCCTCGGCTCGATCAGTGGGCCGAAAAAATTAAACGTTGGTTCACGTAGGGGATGGGTTCGACGATGCGGCCCCTGATTGGCGTTACAACGTCTAGAAAACAGAGCAGCCTGACATGGCTATGCCACAAGTTTGCGGTCTGGCGCGCCGGTGGCCGTGCAATCCGTATCACACCTGAGAACAACCCGGTACCGAACAATAAACTCAGTGGCCTTGTTATTGGAGGCGGGGATGATATCGGTGCCGACCTTTATCAAGGAGAAATAAGGCTGGACGTCCGCACGGATCCGGAGCGCGATGTCTTAGAGAAGCGCTTATTGGGCCAAGCGCTTGCATCTAATCTACCCGTCCTCGGCATATGCCGCGGCTCGCAGATGATCAATGTTCACCTGGGTGGAAATCTCCATTCGGATATCTACGAGGTCTACTCGGACAAACGGAGGCTCCGAACCGTTCTGCCCCGTATGGATGTCCATATCGAACCCGGCTCACGTCTCAACGAAATTCTCGACCTCTCCAGCTATCGAGTGAACAGCCTTCATCATCAGGCGGTCGATCGATTAGGAGCAAATTTACGCATTGCTGCACGGGATGATCACGGAGTCGTTCAAGCCATCGAAAGTCCAAGTCGGGAATTTCTTATAGGGGTGCAATGGCACCCCGAATTTTTGATTTTCCAGTCGTCGCAACAATCCCTGTTTCGCGCATTGGTTAAGGCCTCTTCGAGGCGAAAAAGCCAATGATTGGTAAGTTTCGGCAAGTCGGTGTGTCTATCAGTTGTCGCCCTTCTCCCGAAGCACATCTGCGGGAAGGCTCTTTCGTTTTGGGGAGCGCGTTCGGAACAAATAATTCGTGGAGAAGGCTGTAATCATGTCTCTTGATGCGTTGGAAACAGTTGCCTTTCCAGAAACATTTCGACTTCGGATATCAGCAATAAGAGACATCGATACGGTTTAATAATATGTAGAAATTAGTGTAAAATACCGAATTGCTCTTTTGCTCAGAGTTAATTTTACCTTCGGTTGGCGAGCAGACTTTGTTCGTTAAGTAGCGCTGAGGTTCCACTTGAAACAAAATTTATCCTTAACGTTGGCACTGGCTTTTTCGGTTGTGAGCGCCGTCCTGGCGTTCATTATTATTGAGCAATATGAGCGGACCGGCCAGATGAAGGCGACGATGACGCAGAGCCACCTCGCCTTGCAACGCGTCCGGCATTTTAGCGAACTGATGGAATTCGCTCGTGCAAGAACTCGGCTCACGAGCCAAATCCTGGATACCATAGATGTATTCGAGAAGGACGATATCAATCAGGAGTTAGAAATCTACGCCAATAGATTTGCGCGGAGCATGCAGAGTTTGAATAGCTTGCCTCTCGACGATCACGTGAAAGAGAAACTAAGAGAACAAGGCGAGATTATAAGGGTAATTCTTCCGGCCCAACGGGACGTTGTCTCTCTATCAATGCACGGAGATGAAAATGATGCGTCCAAGGCAAACGAGCTTTTTTATAACGTCGTTATCCCCGGCCAGAATAAACTCATCGATCTGTTGCAGGGTTTGGTTCTCTACGAACAGAAGCGCTCTGCGGAGTTAGTCTCTGGAACCGGAAGTTCGTTAAACAGTTCATTAAAGTCGCAGACTGTTTTCGGTGTCTTGGCCATTATTATCATATTTGTTGCGGCGTTCTTCGTGATCGTACGAACGCGTGCCGTCCAAAATCATTTGGTGCAGAGACAGGCGGATCTTCAAGATACGGTTGAAGAACAAACCGCAAATTTACGTGTTGCACGGGATCAGGCCCAGGCTGCCAATAACACAAAATCCGAATTTCTGGCTTCTATGAGCCATGAGATCCGGACGCCGATGACCGGCATTAACGGTTTTGCTGACTTGTTGCTTGAGGATAATTTACCTGCTGCCTCTCGCGACAAAGTCGAGAAAATCAAGAGTTCAGCTTCATCCCTTTTGACGATCATCAACGATATTCTTGATTTGTCGAAGCTGGATGTAGGCAAGCTTAAGATTGAGAAGATCAACTTCGCCCCGTCAAAGGTCGCTAACGATGTCACGCTGTTATTCCAGCAAACTTGCCCGCCCTCAAAGAAGGAAAAGCTAAGGATCATATCCTCAATCTCGTCGGACGTTCCAACAGGTATCGCTGCAGACCCTTCAAGATTACGACAGATACTTATCAATCTGCTCGGCAATGCCGTTAAATTCACAGATCAAGGCATTGTCACCCTTCATTGTGAAAAACAAAAAGATGCCGATGTTTTGAAATTCCGGGTTGAAGATACAGGCATCGGGATTGATTCAGCGACAAAAGACAAACTGTTCGATGACTTCGTGCAAGCTGATGCTTCCATAAGCCGTAAGTACCAAGGAACGGGACTGGGCTTATCAATCTGTAAACGTCTCGTCGAATTGATGGGCGGTGAAATCGGTATCGAGAGTGAACTTGGTAAGGGCAGCACCTTCTGGTTCACGTTGCCCTATGAGCCCCTACCCGAGGGTGTGGAGGTCGTGGATGAAACGTCCGTAATTCCACGGAAGTTCGGAGGCGCTCGACAGTTATCCATCCTTGTCGCCGAGGACAATGATATCAATCGGATCATCATCAAGGCCGTGCTCGAGAAAATGGGTCATGCCCCCACGTTCGCGCATAACGGTGCAGAGGCGGTCGAGGCGGTTAAGACTGCTGATTACGATCTCATTCTGATGGATGTCCGTATGCCCGAACTATCCGGGCCTGATGCGACAAGGCAAATCCGTCTTCTTCCGGGCTTCAAAGGACAGATCCCGATTGTCGCGCTCACAGCGGACGTAATGGCAGAGAACCGCCAATCATATTTCGACGCTGGGATGAATGATTGTGTGGGCAAGCCCGTCAATCAAGAAGAGTTGGCTGTTGCAATCAACAAGGCGGTTGGTGAAACCGTCAATATGATCAAAGAGGATACGACAGAAGATACGTCTTCCGCACCTGCATTAGATCTAGAGGAAGTCAAAGCTCGACTGATGCTGCCCGACGACGTGATCAATCCGTTGCTCACTAAATTTGCCGATCAATATAGTGACGTGGCGGACCGCATTCAGGAGCTTGTCGACAAAGATGATTTGGCGGCGGTGACCGAACTGGCCCATGCGCTAAAGGGCGTGTCCGGGTCTCTCGGCATGACAGACGTTTCCGACCATGCGGCTAAAATTGAAGTTCATTCAAAAGCCGGTGATGCTACGGCTGTCGTAAATCTTATACCGGCGCTGACAGCCCAAACCAATGGCGCCGTCGCGGCAATCAGAGATCAGACAAAAATCTGAGAACGTTGTCTATGTGTCAGAAGCCGCTGAGGCGACACGCCATTTTGGAAGTCCGCCTCAGGAGGCTTTGCCTTTGTTCTTCTCCCGAAGATCGGGGTGCAGGGTTTTGCCCAGGATATGCTCTGATCCACCGATGACGTGGTGCGAGGCACCGACGATCAACGGATCGGGACCGCGCACGATGTGGGTGTTCTTGCCGGGATAAGGAAGCAACGACAGGAAGTGCTGCATACAGTTAATGCGTGCACGTTTCTTATCGGAGGATTTGACGATGGTCCAAGGGGCGTCGGCGGTGTCCGTATAGAAGAACATAGCCTCTTTGGCTTCGGTGTAGTCTTCCCACTTGTCCAAAGAAGCCTGATCAATCGGCGACAGCTTCCACTGTTTGAGCGGGTCTTTGGCGCGGGCTTCGAAGCGTTTGTGCTGTTCCCCTTGCGTCACCGAGAACCAATACTTGAACAGGCGAATATCGGAGCGCACCAGCATGCGTTCCAGGTCCGGGACCTGGCGCATGAACTCCAAATACTCATTCGGTTCGCAGAATCCCATGACGCGCTCGACACCGGCGCGGTTGTACCAGGAGCGGTCGAACATCACCATTTCGCCGCGCGTCGGCAGGTGTTTTATGTAGCGCTGAAAGTACCACTGACCTTGTTCCTCGGCCGTCGGCTTTTCCAGCGCGACGACGCGCGCGCCGCGCGGATTGAGGTGCTCCATGAAACGTTTGATGGTGCCGCCCTTACCGGCGGCGTCGCGGCCTTCGAAGATGA
This sequence comes from Rhodospirillales bacterium, assembly GCA_965216765.1. Classification (GTDB taxonomy): domain Bacteria; phylum Pseudomonadota; class Alphaproteobacteria; order Rhodospirillales; family Casp-alpha2; genus UBA4479. The sequence goes on along the minus strand of OZ244199.1, from coordinate 1,828,552 downwards.
CGACGATCTTTTGACCGGTTTCCTTGACCCACTTCTGAACTTTCAGAAGCTCGACTTGCAGTTCCTGCTTGTGCTTTTCATAAACGGCACGGCGCATCTTATCCTTATAGGGATATTCGCCGTTCTCGAACAGTTGGCGGATGGTATCCGGATCATGGCGCATTTCGGCAAGGACGTGGGCGTGCGATACAGGCTGATCGGCGGCACCCGCTGGTTTCAGTTTGGACTTGCTGCCGTTTGAGGCTGCCCGCGGCCGCGCGGGCGGCTTCGTGCCATTGCCCTTACCGCTTCCAGATCCGGTATTGCCGACGGAGGTGCCGCCCGACGCGTTGTCTTTATCGGCCATGTCGATCCCCTCTCTGCCATATAACGTTCACATAGTGTGCCCGTTCAAGGCTTCTCAGCCTTGATCTAAATCAGACGGATTGCGGAAAGACGACGCGAAGACTTAATGATCGTCGCCGTGATGACCGGAAATCGGGCCCTCCTTGAACAGGTTGTCTTCCAGTTCCTTGGCGAAATCTTTGTTATTGCGGCGCAGCCATTCGAGTACCATGCAGGCGTGCTCCATTTCTTCGCGCATGTTGTGCAGCAAAATTTCCTTGAGCTCTTCGTCCTCGCAGTCGTCGGCCCGCTGACGGTACCAATCGACGGCTTCCATCTCTTCCATCAGCGAGACAATGGCGTGGTGCATCTCCAGCGTTTCTTTACTCAGGCGTTCACGGGGTGCATGTAAATTCTCGCTGGACATTTCGGTGACTCCTTAAACCGGTTGAATTCAAACAATGCGTGCGGGCTTCCACACGGCTCGATTGTGAATATGAGGTCAGAAATCCCAGGATTCAACCGTACAGGCGGGGAGTCTCGCGCGGCCGAACGGTCAAGTCAGGCGGCGTGGCGGCCTATTCCAGCAGCAAGTTGCGCATGACGCCAACCGCGGACCGCGACCAAAACATCCTCGACAGTGATTCCATCGCGACGCAACAGAGTGTGAAGAACCGGATCAGCCAATAGTTCGCTCAGTGGCGGCTCAACACCGGCTTCCGCCGGGAAAGGATAGTGGCGTGCCATTTCGCACTCCTGATCAATGACTGTGCCGTACCGGATAAGTGAGGGCACCGTATCGACGAACCGTGTCAGCTATGTGACGTAAGCTTGATGATTTTCGGTCCCGGATGAAATTAGGCGCGGGTTCAGCTGCCTGACGCTTTGGCGACCCAAGTCGCGCCGAGGATTCTGCCGTTCTTGGCGGACTGGACCAGTACCGCCGCTGCATCCCGGCCTTCGAAGGAAACCGTGCCGCCGGGCACGTCGATCCGCAGGGCTTCGCCGTGCCACTTGCCGACGTCGGCGAGATCGCGGACGACGTTATAATACGCATAGGTATGGCCGGCGTTTTCGCCACGGCGAATTACTGTCTCGTGCTTTGCATCGACGCTGGCGAGATAGACGATGGCGCTCTCGTCCGGGAAGACGCCGCCGTCGATATCGATCCGGACAGCATCACCGGTACGGACTGCAGAGACGCCCAAGCGCTTAGCCCCCTTCAGATCGTCGATGAGCTTGTCGATTTTGCGGCGGCTGGAGCCGGTCGCGTGTGCCATGCCCTGCACGACGGCTTGCGGCGTGTAGACATAGCTCGACCCCATCTTGCGTGCATATACCCTTTGGCGCGCCGAATTGATCGGCAGCGCGAACGGGTCTTTCCAGCCGATGTAGTCCCAGTAATCGACGTGCATGGACAGGGCGAGGATATCGTCGCGCTTGGCGAAGTGGCCGAGCAGCGCGTCCGCAGGGGGGCATGAAGAGCATCCCTGGCTGGTGAACATTTCAATGACCGTCAATGGCCTGTCCTCCGCTCGCGCGAGGGGGGGCGCTAGGAGCGTGAGGACGGCCAAGACGATGAGAAGTCGGTTCATCATGGATTGGTCATACCCGGATTGAGCCATCACGGCCAAATCACATCGGGGTGATGGGTGGGAGAGCAGGAAGTGCCGTCTGCGAAAGCAAACGTTTTCTCCATGTCACCTATACGCTATTGAGGCGATGCACATTTGTCTCCGGGGCCGCGTATCGCATGGAATTCCTCAGTGGTTTGTTTCTCGCCAAGGCGGCTGTATCGATCACCGTGGTCATCGGTCTGTCGCTGGTGGCCGAGCATCTGGGGCCGCGCACTGCGGGCTTTTTGACCGGCATGCCGCTAGGGGCCGGCATCATCGTCATCTTCACCGGAATCGAGCAGGGGACGCTCTTCACCGCCGAGGCCGCTGGGTTCATGGTGCCGGGCTTCGTGACGACGCTGGCTTATGTCTATCTTTATGCGGCGGTGGCCGCCTGGCGCAATAAGGGTGGGTTGGGCGCGCTTTTACTGCCGACCCTGGTCGCCAACGTGGGCTATGGCGTCTTCGCCTTTCTCTCTAGTCTGACACAGCCGCCCTTGTGGCTGGCGCTGCCAGTGATGTTGGCTGCCATGTTTGCGACATCGAAAGCGATGAAGACCTTACCCAACACGCCGATCACCGAGCGCGTCCGCTTCGGCATCGGCGTGGCGGTGTTCCGCGCCGTCGTCGCAACGCTGGCGATCTTGGTGGTGACGGGGGGCGCGAATGCCGTGGGACCGCAGTGGACCGGTATTCTGACGGCCTATCCGCTGACCCTGTTCCCGCTGATCGTGGTGATCCACGTTGCTTACCGGGGCGAGCAGATCGCCGCCGTCCTCAAGCACGTACCGCTGGGGCTCGGCAGCGTCCTGTCGTTCTGCGTGACGATCCACTACACACTGCCGACGCTCGGCCTCGCGCTCGGCGTCGCCGCGGGCTACGCGGCGGCGCTCTGCTATCTGGCGGCCCTGTCGTACTTTACGCGAAAGCCCCGCACGGCTCACGCCGGGGCTTAGAGCTGTTCCGGACGGATCATCCACTGCATGATCCAGGTGCCGTCGTCGTTGCGCTCCAGACACACGCAGACGCCGTTGGCGAAGGCCGCGACATGCGGTTCCGTGCGCCCGGCCAGCAGTTTGCCGACGACCTGGTAGCAAACCTTGCTCGGCCCGGCCAAGGCGACGTTTTCCGAACAGTTGTTCATTTCGTCGATAAACGGCGTGGCGTCGTCATCCGCCTTCAGCGGGTACGCGGTCGCTTCGACCTTCACGCCGCCCAGTTCCTTCGACAGCAGTTCGGCGTTTTCCAGCGTCCACGATGTGTCGACGTGTAGGATACGGTCGACGGTTTCGCCGGTTTTCTTAAGAAAGTTGGCGAAATTGACGGTGTCTTTCCGGCCCTTGTCGCTGAGCGGGCGTTTGCTGGTGTCGGTGACTCGGTCGCGCGGCACGGCGTGCGCGTGATTGATCAGATAAAGCCGCATTGGATTGTTTCCTTTTATGTTTCGTTTGTTTTGCTGCGGCAAATTTACCCGAAATTCCCGGGATATCCAGCGTCGCAGATAAGACTATAAACTCGTCGCCCCGGGCGAAGACCCGGGGCGCGCATTACTTTCCGCAAGACGGGTCCCGGATCGCTGCGCGTCCGGGATGACGGCGATGGGATAAAGCCCGCTTAAGCCGCTTCGTTCAGTTTCTCCAGCACGTACTGCAAGATGCCGCCGGCGAGGTAGTAGTCGACTTCGTCCTCGGTATCGATCCGGCACAGCAGCGTGGTCTCGTCGGTCGAGCCGTCGGCGCGGTGGATCGTCAGCGTGACGTCCATGCGCGGCTTGATGCCGCCTTCGATGCCGGTGATGTCAAAGGTCTCGGTGCCGTCCAGATTGAGGCTCTTGCGGGTTTCGCCGTCCTTGAAGGTCAGCGGCAGTACACCCATGCCGACCAGGTTGGAGCGGTGTATACGTTCGAAGCTCTCGACAATGACGGCCTTGACCCCCAATAGGCGCGTGCCCTTGGCCGCCCAATCGCGGCTGGAGCCGGTGCCGTACTCGGGCCCGCCGAAGATGACCAGCGGCACGCCATCCTGTTTGTACTTCATGGCCGCGTCAAAGATCGACATAACCTCGCCCGACGGCTGGTGCGTGGTCCAACCGCCCTCGGTGCCCGGCGCCATTTCGTTCTTGATGCGGATGTTGGCAAAGGTGCCGCGCATCATGACCTGGTGGTTGCCGCGCCGCGATCCGTAAGAGTTGAACTCGTTCGGCCGGACCTGATGCCGCAAAAGGAACTCGCCCGCCGGGCTGTCCTTTTTGATACTGCCGGCCGGCGAGATGTGGTCGGTCGTGATCGACGCCCCCAAAATCGCCAGCGGGCGTGCGCCCTTGACGTCCTCTGGGTCGTCCGGCGTCGCCTCGTCTTCCGAGAAGAAAGGCGGGTGTTGCACATAGGTGGAGCCGGGGTTCCATTTGAATGTCTTGCCCGTGATGGGTTTGACGTCTTTCCAGTTCTGATCGCCTTCGAAGACGTTGCCGTAGCGCTCACGGAACATATCGGCGGAAATTACACTGGTGATGTATTCGGTGATCTCTTCGTTCGACGGCCAGATATCCTTCAGATACACCGGGTTGCCGTCCTTATCTTCAGCGAGCGGGTCGTTATAGATATCGACGTTCATATTGCCGGCGAGGGCGTACGCGACGACCAGCGGCGGCGACGCCAGGTAGTTGGCGTTCGACAGCGGGTGAACGCGGCCTTCGAAGTTCCGGTTACCAGACAACACGGCACTTACCGCGATGTCATTCTCAATGATCGCTTGCTCGATCTCCGGGGTCTTGAGGGGACCCGAATTCCCTATACACGTGGTGCAGCCGAAGCCGACGAGGTTGAAGCCGATGGCGTCCAGATACTCCGACAGGCCACCCTCGTTCAGATAGGACTGAACCACCTGCGAGCCGGGCGCCAGCGATGTTTTGACCCAAGGTTTTGGTTTGATACCCAATGCGTGCGCCTTCTTGGCGACAAGCCCGGCGCCGACCAGGACATTCGGGTTCGACGTGTTGGTGCAGCTGGTGATGGCGGCGATGACGACGGCGCCGTCTTCCAAGGTGAAGTCACCGACCTGGGCGGACTTGCCTTGATCGCGGTCCATCAGGTCCTTGAAGCCTTCCTTGAAGGCTTTGGATGACAACGACAGCTGGATACGGTCTTGCGGGCGCTTCGGCCCGGCGATCGACGGTACGACGCTGCCGAGATCCAATTCCAGGGTGTCGGTGAATACCGGCTCGTCGACGCCGGCTTCCTGCCACATGCCCTGCGCCTTGGCATAGGCCTCCGTCAGCGCGATCTGGTCGTCGTCGCGGGCAGTCAACTTCATGTAGTCGAGAGTGGCCCGGCTGACCGGGAAAATGCCGCAGGTGGCGCCGTATTCCGGTGCCATGTTGCCGATGGTCGCCTGATCGGCGAGCGATAGGGTGTCGCAGCCGTCGCCGTAGAATTCGACGAACTTACCGACGACGCCTTTCTTGCGCAGCATTTCGACGACCGTCAGCACGAGGTCGGTTGCCGTCATGCCTTCGTTCATACGTCCGGTCATCTTGAAGCCGATGACTTCGGGGATCAGCATCGAGATCGGTTGGCCGAGCATCACCGCTTCGGCCTCGATGCCGCCGACGCCCCAGCCCAGAACGCTGAGGCCGTTGACCATGGTGGTGTGGCTGTCGGTGCCGACCAGGGTGTCGGGATAGGCGACGGCTTTGCCGTCTTTGTCTTTGCTCGACCACACGACCTTGGAGAGATACTCCAGGTTGACCTGGTGGCAGATGCCGGTCCCCGGTGGCACGACGCGGAAATTCGAAAATGCCTGCTGTCCCCATTTCAGGAACTCGTAGCGCTCCTGGTTGCGCTCGAACTCGATCTCGACGTTTTTGGCGAAGGCATCGGCTGTACCGGCAAAATCGATCATCACCGAGTGGTCGATGACCAAATCCACGGGTGACAGCGGGTTGATCTTGTCGGCGTCACCACCCATCGAGACCATGGCATCGCGCATCGAGGCGAGGTCGACGACGGCGGGCACACCGGTCAAATCTTGCAATAGAATACGGGCGGGAAGATAGGCGATTTCGGTCTCTGAAGTCCCGTTCTCAAGCCAAGCGCCGAGCGCCTTGATGTCGTCGACGGTGACGGTGCGACCGTCTTCACGGCGCAATAGGTTTTCGAGAACGACTTTGAGAGAATAAGGAAGTCGGGAAACGTCGCCGATCCCGGCGTCTTCGGCGGCTTTAATGCTGTAGAAGTCGTAGGATTTGCCGTTAACGTCGAGGGTTCTGCGGGTCCCGAGAGTATCTTTACCGATGGTCGTCATGGTTTGTCCTCCTGACCGGAATTAGTATTGATATCGTTGGGAAATGTGGCTTTTCAAGGATGCTCCCCTCTGTGACGGGCGGCCATGGCGCCGGAAAAGTGCGGGAACGATGGGCCGACCGCGCCCTGAAGAATCTTACGAATTTGTCATATTCAGCGCCATATTCGCGCCACATTCCCTGGCTAGATTCGTGATTATAGACCTCCTCGTCTATACCCCAGAGACCCCCCTCTCTGGTCCCCTATCGGCCAAAAGCGCCGAAACTTACCGGCCGGATCACCGTAAAGGTTGGTCCGGCCGTTTTTGTTGCGGGTTCTTTATTCGTCGTCCTGAACTTGATTCAGGCCCCATACCTATAGCGGCATCATCTTGCCGGGAAATAAATGGACCCCCAATCAAGTTCAGGGTGACGGACGTAAGGAAGTGAAGCGTAAGACCAACAAAAAAACCCCCTCTCCGAAGAGAAGGGGTTTTATTCTGTCGTCAGGCAGCCGAGACGGCTGCTTTGATTATGCCGCCACGGGCGGGGCGAATTTCGTCAGCTTAATGCCTGCGACCGCCGACTTATATTCTTCAATGCTCGGCGTCCTGCCGAGGATCGTCGACAGAACGACGACCGGCGTAGACGCGAGAAGGGATTCCCCAAGCTTCTCGTCGGAGTCTTCGACCACGCGGCCGCGGAACAGACGGGTCGAAGTCGCGAGAACGGTGTCGCCTTTCTCGGCTTTCTCCTGGTTGCCCATACACAAGTTGCAGCCCGGACGTTCCAGGTACATTTTGTTTTCGTATTTCACGCGGGCGTCGTTTTTAGGCGCAGTGTCGTCAAAGACGAAACCGGCGTATTTGGTCAGGATATCCCAGTCGCCTTCGGCCTTAAGTTCGTCAACGATGTTATAGGTCGGCGGGGCGACGACCAGCGGCGCGTTGAATTCGACTTTGCCTTTTTCTTTTTCAATGTTCCGGAACATCTGCGCGACGATTTGCATATCGCCTTTGTGTACCATGCAAGAACCGACAAAGCCGAGATCGACTTTCTTCTCGGCGTCGTAATAGGAAATCGGGCGGATGATGTCGTGCGTATAGCGCCGCGACGGATCGATGTTCTCCACATCCGGGTCGGCGATCATCGGCTCGTCGATCTGATCCAGATCGATCACGACTTCCGCGAAATACTTCGCGTTGTCGTCCGGTGCGAGGGCCGGGCGTTCGCCGGATTTGATCTCGGCGATGCGTTTGTCGGCCTTCTCGATCAGGCTCTTGAGCATCTGACCTGCATTATCCATGCCCTTGTCGATCATGGTTTGGATACGGGCCTTGGAGATTTCCAGCGATTCGATGAGTGTTTCGTCGTCGGAAATGCAGATCGACGCTTTCGCCTTCATCTCGGCGGTCCAGTCCGTGAACGTGAAGGCTTGGTCGGCCAGTAGCGTGCCGATGTGCACTTCGATAATCCGACCCTGGAACACGTTGTCGCCGCCGAATTGCTCCAGCATTTGCAACTGCGTGGCATGCACCACGTCACGGAAGTCCATGTGATCGGCCATCTTGCCCTTAAAGGTGACCTTCACAGATTCCGGAACCGGCATCGAGGTTTCGCCGGTTGCAAGCGCCAGCGCGACCGTGCCCGAGTCGGCGCCGAAGGCGACGCCCTTGGACATCCGAGTGTGCGAGTCGCCGCCCATGATGATCCACCAGTCGTCGACCGTCAGGTCGTTCAGCATCTTATGAATGACGTCGGTCAGCGGCGCGTATTTGCCTTCCGGGTCACGGCCGGTGACAAGGCCGAAGTCGTTCATGAACTTCATGAGCTTCGGTGTGTTGGCTTGCGCTTTCTTATCCCAGACCGATGCCGTGTGGCAGCCGGACTGATAAGCAGCGTCCACATCCGGCGACAGTACGGTCGCGGCCATGGCTTCCAGTTCCTGAACCGTCATCGGGCCGGTCGTATCTTGCGAACCGACGACATTCACCCGTACCCGGACGTCCGAGCCGGCGTGCAGGACGGTGCCTTCTTCAACACCGAGCGCATTCTTGTTGAAGATTTTCTCGACTGCGGTGAGACCTTGGCCAGGATGCGACACCACCTGCGAGGGCGCAAACGCCGACTTCGTTTCGGTGCCGAGGGTTTCGGCGGCGAACGTCTGCAACTTCTTGCCGAAGACGATGGCATAAGAGCTGCCGGCCTTCATGAATTCGACATTTTCCGACGAGAAGGAATTATCAAGATCGACGAACTCTTCGTCGCCGTCTTCGTCGCGCAGTTTCTTATTCTTGGCGTCGATGGTGAAGACTTTGCCGGTCTCGACGGTGTATTTTTCCTCGAGGATCGGGCTGCCGTCGTTGTTGAGAATGACTTTGCCGTCGGAATCGGTTTTCTTGACCCAGTTCTTGAGGTCGATGCCGATGCCGCCGGTCACGCCCACCGTCGTCATGAAGATCGGCGAGATGCCGTTCGTGCCCGCGACGATCGGGGCGTAGTTGACGAACGGCACGTAAGGGCTGGCCTGTTTGCCCATCCACAACGCGACGTTGTTGATCCCGGACATACGCGACGAACCGACGCCCATTGTCCCTTTCTCGGCGACCAGCATGACCTGCTTGTCAGGGTGTTGCTTTTGAAGTTCGCGGATTTCCTTCTGCGCGGTCTCCGAGATGAAGCTTTTGCCGTGCAGTTCACGGTCCGCCCGCGAGTGAGCTTGGTTGCCCGGCGACATCAGATCGGTCGAAATATCGCCTTCGGCCGCGACGTACGCCACGACTTTGATTTCTTCCTCGACGTTGGGAAGCTTGGTATAGAATTCGGCTTTGGAGTAGCTCTCAAGAATGTCTTTGGCGACTTCGTTGCCCGCATCAAAGGCCTTCTTCAACCGGTCCATGTCCGCGTTATATAGGAAGAACTGCGTTTTCAGGACATCGGCGGCGTCGCGCGCGATTGCGGCATCGTCGCCGAGCGCCAAGTCGAGGAGCACTTCAATCGACGGGCCGCCTTTCATGTGCGAGAGCAACTCAAATGCGAAAGAAGGAGAAATCTCGGCGACTTTTTCCTGGCCGAGAATGATCTCTTTTAGGAAGACCGCCTTTACGACCGCTGCACTCGTCGTGCCCGGCAGCGTGTTGTAAATAAAGAACTTGAGGGAGTCTTCGCGGTGCGGGTTCCCGGTGTCCTTGATCTGCGAAATGATCTCGCTCAGGAGAGCGCCATCCTCAATCGGTTTAGGGCTCAAATCCTGAGCTTTCCGCTCTTCGATTTCTTTCAAGTAGTCCGTGTATAAGCTCATGATGATATTCCCACTCGTATTGATTCGTGGCTGCTCAGATATAAGATCGCAATAAATCGACCGTGCCGGCAGAAAACCCGCGTCGAGATCATATTCAGCCACAATTTGCATGCAAGGTGATTCATATTCACCTGAATAGCCGACTCTTGCCGGCAACCTATCACAAGTCCCGGTGCAGAGCACGTAAGACGTTCATTTGCCTTGCGAAATCGTAATGAACTGACGGTGCGCTCATTCTGGCTATTCACCGGGGCATCGGCTAGGTTCGGCTAAACGGGTAGGGATCTGCCGAATGGCGACATTCGAGGGCCGGGAACTGGGGTGTGTGCGGGGCGAGCGTTTGGTGCTCGACGGCACCTCGTTTCGTGTCGATACGGGTGGCGCCCTGATCCTGGCCGGGCCCAACGGCGCTGGTAAATCCACATTGCTTAGATTGATGGCGGGGCTCATGCGGCCGGTGGCGGGAACGCTGTCTTGGGACGGCGCTAATATCAATGACGACCGTGAGGCGCACCGCGAGCGGATTGCCTATGTCGGCCACGCCGATGCCGTAAAACCGGCGCTCAGCGTTATTGAAAACGTCCGTTTTTGGGCAGCATTATCTGGCCCCGGCGGCAAGATGCCGGCCGAAGCGCTGGAGGCCGTTGGAATCGCGCATCTTGCCGATCTTCCGGCGCGTTATCTCTCGGCGGGGCAGCGCCGCCGTGTCGGTCTGACGCGGATTCTGACCTCTCCGGCGCTGATCTGGCTTTTGGACGAGCCGACGACGGCGCTGGATGCCGCTGCCGCCGAAGCTTTGGGCGATCTCATCGCCCGGCACCGGCAGGGTGGCGGAATCGTTGTTGTCTCGACGCATACGGATTTAGGCCTCGCGGACGCCGATACCCTGACCTTGGGGGCGGCATGACGGGTCTTGCTTCGGTTTTCAGACGCGAGTTGCGGCTGGCGCTTCGACAGGGCGCCGACAGCGCGATGGTCGTGGCGTTTTTCGTCATTGCTGTCGTGTTGTTTCCACTCGGCATCGGCCCGGAACCCAACACCCTGGCCAAGATCGGGCCGGGCGTCGTGTGGGTGGCGGCGCTGATGGCGGCAATGCTGTCGATGGAGAGGTTGTTCCAGGCCGACTTCGAGGACGGCTCGCTGGAGTTGCTGGTACTGACGCCGATGCCGCTGGAAATCACCGTGCTGGCTAAGATTGCCGTGCATTGGCTGACGACAGGATTGCCGCTGATCGTCGTCTCGCCGTTGCTGGCGGTGATGATGAATGTTCCGGGGGACGGTTGGGCGGTGCTGATCGCCTCGCTGGCGCTGGGAACGCCGGTCCTTAGCTTGCTGGGCGCCGTGGGTGCGGCGCTGGTGTTGGGTGCGAGGCGCGGCGGCGTGCTGTTGTCCCTTCTTATATTGCCGCTGGCGGTGCCGGTGCTGATCTTTGGCGCCGGCGCTGTGGAGGCAGCGCTGACCGGCGGCAATGCCAAGGTAAACTTACTTTTGGAAGGTGCGATGCTTTTGGGGTGCCTGGCCCTCTGTCCTTGGGCGGCGGCGGCGGCGGTGCGCGAAGCCGTGGCATAACGGGCCGGGCATGCTAGGAAAGATACGGGAGAACCGAGCGGAATGTTTCACAAGTTTGCCAACCCAGCGCGTTTTCAGCGTCTGAGCAAAGCTGTTGAGCCGTGGGTGCTGGCGGCGGCCGTCCTGACGTTGCTGCCCGGTCTCTATTTCGCGTTGTTCGCGTCGCCGGTCGACTACCAGCAAGGCCATACGGTGCGGATCATGTACATCCACGTGCCGGCGGCCTGGATGGCGCTGTTCTGCTATACCGCCCTGGCGGTGGCATCCGCCGTCGCATTGATCTGGAAGCATCCGTTGGCCGACGTCGGCGCCAAGTCGATCGCGCCCCTGGGGGCTGCCTTCACTTTTTTGGCGCTGATCACCGGTTCGCTCTGGGGCAAGCCGATGTGGGGCACCTGGTGGGTCTGGGACGCGCGGCTGACGTCGATGCTGGTGCTGTTCTTCTTGTATCTGGGTTATATCTCGCTCAGGGGCGCGTTCGACGACCCGGCGCGGGGCGCGCGCTCGGCGGCGATCCTGGCGATGGTCGGCTTCGTCAACGTACCGATCATCAAATTTTCCGTCGATTGGTGGAACACCCTGCATCAACCGGCGAGCGTGATCCGTTTGGACGGGCCGACGATCCACCCGGATATGTTGCTGCCGCTGCTCCTGATGGCGGCGGCGTTCAAGCTGATGTTCGTGTGGGTGGTGCTGCTCAGGATGCGGAGCGAACTGATGGCGCAGCGGGTGCGGGTACTGCGTCACCGCCAGGCCGCCGCGTAGCGCATTGAAGCATCGAGGCAAAGCGACTATTTTCCGTGTGGAATTTGTAAAAACGGTTAGATCGGGTGGGCACCGTGAACGATCCGAACTCCATCTTCAGCATGACAGAGCACGCAGGCTACGTTTGGCCGTCGTATGCTATTGCCGGCGTGGTGCTGGCGGGGATCGTGATCTGGACACTACGGACAATGTCCAAGGCCAAAGCGGAACTTGCCGCCGCCGAAGCCGCACTCGCCGAAAAAGAGGGTGCCGATGAAGCGTAAGCACAAACGTCTGACGTTCGTGATCGTTGCGCTGGCGCTGTTGGCGTCGGCGGCCGGCTTGGTGCTTTCCGCGTTCGAGGAAAACATCGTCTTCTTCATGTCGCCGACCGACATCGCCCAGGGCAAAGTGACCGACGGCAAGCGCTTTCGTCTCGGTGGTCTGGTCGAAGATGGCAGCGTCGACCGCTCCGGGGGCGAGACCGTCACTTTCCGCGTCACCGACACCGCCGAAACGGTCTCGGTCAGCTATACCGGCATCCTTCCGGACCTGTTCCGCGAAGGCCAAGGCGTTGTCGCCGAAGGGCGCCTGTCCGGCAATGTCTTCGTCGCCGACGAAGTTCTCGCCAAGCACGACGAAAACTACATGCCGCCCGAGGTCGCCGATGCCATCAAGAAATCCGGTGAGTGGCGGGGTGAGACCAAATGATTGTTGAACTTGGCCATTTCGCGCTCATTCTGGCGCTGATGACGTCGATCACCCAGGCCGTGGTGCCGATGATCGGTGCGGCCAAGAACGACATCCGCTGGATGGCTTTCGGCGATCACTCGGCGCTCGTGCAGTTCCTTCTCGTCGCCGCGTCGTTCGGATGTCTGACCTATGCCTATGTGACGTCGGATTTCTCGGTCGCCAACGTGATCCAGAATTCACACTCATCTAAACCGATGCTCTATAAGGTTTCCGGCGTATGGGGGAACCACGAAGGCTCCATGCTGTTGTGGGTACTGATTCTGGCCGTTTTCGGCGCCGCGGTGGCGCTGTTCGGCACCTACTTGCCACCGGCATTGAAGGCCCGCGCGTTGGCCGTGCAGGCGCTAGTCGCCGTCGGCTTTTATCTGTTCATTCTTCTGACCTCGAACCCGTTCCAGCGGGTGTTTCCGCCTGCCGTCGACGGTCAGGACCTGAACCCGTTGTTGCAGGACCCCGGCCTCGCGATCCATCCGCCGTTTCTTTATCTTGGCTACGTCGGTTTTTCGATGGCGTTTTCGTTTGCCATCGCGGCGCTGATCGAAGGCCGGGTCGATGCCGCTTGGGCGCGCTGGGTGCGGCCGTGGACGCTGGCAGCGTGGTCGTTTCTGACGATCGGCATCGCGCTCGGTTCCTGGTGGGCATATTACGAGTTGGGTTGGGGCGGCTTTTGGTTCTGGGACCCGGTTGAGAACGCGTCGTTCATGCCGTGGTTGATCGGTACCGCGCTGCTGCATTCCTGCGTCGTCGTCGAAAAGCGCGACACCATGAAGGCCTGGACCGTGCTGCTTGCCATCATCGCCTTTTCGTTCTCACTCCTCGGCACGTTCCTGGTGCGCTCGGGTGTGCTGACGTCGGTGCATGCGTTCGCCACCGACCCCGAGCGCGGTGTCTTTATTCTGGTTATCCTGCTGATCGTTATCGGCGGCTCGTTGACGCTCTATGCCTGGCGCGCGCCGATGCTGAAAAGCACGGGCCTGTTTCAGCCGATCTCGCGCGAAGGCGCGTTGCTGCTGAACAATCTTTTGATGGGCACGGCGGCAGCGGTGGTGCTGCTGGGCACACTTTATCCGCTGTTCATCGATGCCATCAGCGACGGCCGCGACAAGATTTCCGTCGGCGCGCCGTTCTTCAACGCCGTGTTCATACCGCTGATGACGCCGATGGTCGTCGCCATGGCGGTCGGGCCGCTGCTGCCGTGGAAGCGCGGCGATGTCGCCCGTGCACTCAAGACGTTGTGGCTGGCGGCGCTGGTCGCCATCGGTGCAGCTTTGTTTGTTCTCTGGTGGCAGGCGGGACAGTCGCCTTGGGGTGTCGTCGGCTTTGCGATCGCCGCTTGGCTGGTTGCGGGCACGCTAACGGAACTGGCCGAACGCATCCGCCTGTTCCGCATTCCCGTCGGGGACTCTCTGCGTCGTCTGGTGGGCTTGCCGCGTGCCGCGTGGGGCATGTCGCTGGCGCACCTCGGTCTGGCACTTGCGGTCGCCGGCATGACCGGGGCGGGGGCCTGGAAGGTCGAAAGCGTGCAGACCATGGCGCCCGGCGATACCGTGAACGTCGCCGGCTATGAATTCCGTTTCGAAGGCGCCGAGCAGACCGAAGGCCCGAACTATCTCTCGACGTTTGGGCATTTCACGGTGTTCAAGGACGGTCGTGAGTTGACTCGCCTTGATCCGGAAAAGCGTATCTACACGGTACGTCAGATGCCGACGACGGAAGCCGCCATTTACACCATGCTTTCCGGCGATCTGTACGCCGTTATCGGCGATCCGCAGCGCAGTGGCGGCTTCGTGACGCGCATCTATTTCAATCCGCTCGTGGTGTGGATGTGGATCGGCGCGCTGACCATGGTGCTGGGTGGCATCATGAGTTTGAGCGACCGCCGCTTCCGTGTCGGCGCTCCGGCGCGCACCCACGAGCACGCAGGGCCGACACCGGCCCCTGCGGAATAAGGAACCCCGCATGAACCGTATACTGGTGCTGCTGCCGCTGGTCGTCTTCATCTTCATTGCGGGCTATCTAGCGGTCGGCCTGACGCTCGACCCGCAAAAGCTGCCGAGCATGCTAGAGGGCGAACCGGTCCCCGCATTCGATCTGGCGGCTCTCAAAGGGCGCGACGACAAGGGCTTCAAAAGCGAAGACCTCAAAGGCGACGTGTCGCTTGTCAATGTGTTCGGCTCCTGGTGCGTGGCGTGTCGGATCGAGCATCCGTTCCTCATGCAGATCAAGGAACAGGGTATCGTGCCGATCCATGGCATCGACTGGCGCGAACCGGACGAAGAAGCGGGGCCTGCTTGGCTCAAAAAGCACGGTGACCCGTATACCCTTGCAGGCCACGATCCGAATTCCAAGGCCGCCATCGCCTTCGGCGTCACCGGCGCTCCTGAGACTTTTGTCGTCGATGCGGAAGGGGTCATTCGTTACAAGCACGTCGGCCCCGTCGATGAGAAAGTCTGGAAAGAGATCCTGGCGCCGCTGATCTCGCATCTTCGCGAGCAGGCTGGTCTGTGATGAACAGATTTCTCGCCACACTTTTTCTGATCTTGATGACGGTCGCGCCCGCGCATGCCGTAAACCCGGATGAAATCTTGGCCGATCCGGCGCTCGAAGCGCGTGCGCGCGAGATCGGCAAGGAGCTACGCTGTCTCGTCTGCCAGAACCAGTCGATTGACGATTCCGACGCCGATCTGGCGCGCGATCTGCGGGTGCTGGTGCGCGAGCGCCTGACCGAAGGCGACAGCAACCAGCAAGTCATCGACTATGTGGTCTCGCGCTACGGCGACTTCGTCCTGCTGCGGCCACCGGTGAAATCGACTACGTATCTTTTGTGGTTCGGCCCGGCGATTATTCTCGTCCTGGGGCTGATCGCCGTGTTTCTTTTTTACCGTCGCCGGACGGCATCGTCCGCCAGCCCGGCACCGTTGTCGGATGCAGAAAAAGCACGTCTCGATACCCTGATGAAGGATGACGCGCCGTGATTTTCTGGGCCCTCACGCTGGCGATCAGTGTCGTCGTTGCAGGTGTGCTTTTGATGTCCTTGCGCCGCAAGGCGCGGCGCGAAGCAACTCGGCGCGATTACGATGTGAACGTTTATAAGGATCAGTTAAAGGAACTTGAACGCGAAGCCGCCGAGGGCCGCATCGCCGAGAAAGAGTTGGCCGCCGCCCGTACCGAAATCCAACGCCGCCTGTTGGCAGCGGATGCCGTCGGCGGGGATGCAGACAAACCGTCGTCGGCCGGTCGCGCACCGCTGATTGCCGCGGCTGTCGCGGCTCCCGCGGCTGCTGTTGTTCTTTACGTCGCGCTCGGCACGCCGGGGATGCCGGACTTCCCGTTGGCGGAGCGGGCTGATCTTTCTGCCGACGCCACCGAAGCGGACAAGGCGATGGTGTCGCTGACCCAGGCACTCGAGGGACGCCTGAAGCAGCAGCCGGATGATCCGCGCGGATGGATCTTGCTGGCGCGGTCCTATTCGACGATGGGCGACGCCGACAAGGCAATCGAGGCCTTCGAGCGTGCCCTGCCGCTCACAGATCGCGCGCCGGATGTGCTCGCCGATTGGGCGGAACTCAGCCTTATGAAGCGCGATGGCCGGTTTACAGAAGAGATTTTCATGGCCTTCGTCGAAGCGCGTCAGAAAGACCCATCCTTGCCGAAGCCCTGGTTCTATATAGGCCTGGACCGGGCCAAGGACGGTAGATACCGGGAAGCGGCGCAGATTTGGACGGACTTGCTGTTCATCTCGCCCCCCGAGGCCGATTACGTGCCGGCCGTGCGGGAAAAAGTGGCGCAAGCAGCAGCGGACGGTGATTTCGATGCGGCGTCGATGGAGCCGACCGACGTGGCCAGACTGATCGCACGCGAAATCGCCCGCGCCAGCCAGCCGCCCGAGGAACAAGCGCCTGGCCCTTCCCGTGAAGATGTCGAGGCCGCGTCCGAGATGTCCGCCGAAGACCGCGCGGCGTTCGTCCGCTCCATGGTCGACCGTCTGGCGGCGCGGTTGGCGGAAAACCCCAATGATCCCGCTGGCTGGCAACGGTTGATCCGCGCCTACGAGGTTCTCGGCGAAAACGAAAAGGCTGCCGAAGCGCGGGCGCGCCTCGAGGCGTTGCCAAACAACTAGCTGGCCGCCAAGCAACTGGAAATCCGTGCGGCCGCTCGGTATAAGGTCGACGGTTTTTTAAAGGAACGAGACGATGACCTTTCAAGCATTCATGGCGCTTGCCGTTGCTTGCTTCATCTTCATGGCGTCGCCGGGTCCAGGCGTCTTCGCAACCGTGGCACGCGCCATGGCGTTCGGGCTCCGCTCTACGTTGCCGTTCATACTCGGCATTGCGCTGGGGGACTTGGTCTATCTGTTGTTCGCTATCTTCGGGCTGGCTTTTATCGCCACTGTGATGGGCGAAGCGTTCGTTGTTATCCGCTGGGCCGGTGCCGCATACCTAGTTTTTCTCGGTATCAATGCGTGGCGCCAAACACCGCATACGCCTGACGACGAGGTGCCTGAGGTCGCGCGCGGCGGGGACGTGCGATCCTTCATGGGCGGCTTGTTCCTGACTCTCGGAAACCCGAAGACGATACTCTTCTATCTAACGTTCCTGCCCACCTTCGTCGATTTGCAGCATTTGACGATTGGGCATGGTTCTTTGCTGGCGGCGACGGTAATTGTCGTGCTGCTAGCGGTCGTCTCGGGATATGCGATACTGGCTTCGAAGGCGCGGCGATTGTTTCGGACCGAACGAAATATCCGCGGGCTGAATCGCGCGGCGGGCACCACCATGATCGGCGCGGGTGCTGTTGTCGCGCTGAAAGACTGACAAAAATTCAAACGGAAAACGGAAGAGGAAAGATGCCGCAATTCAAAACCCTGGACGATTTGGATGTCATCGGTAAACGCGTGCTGGTACGGGTCGATTTCAACGTCCCCATGCGCGACGGCAAGATCACCGACACCACGCGGATCGACCGGGCGTTGCCGACATTGGAGGAACTCGCCGGTAAAGGCGCCAAAGTGGTCATTCTTTCGCACTTCGGACGCCCCAAAGGTCAGGTCGTCCCGGACATGAGCATGCGGCCTATTGCCGATGCCCTGGCCGAGATCGCCGGCGTGCCCGTCGGCTTCGGTGAAGACTGCATTGGTGAAAAAGCGGCCGAGGCCATCGATGCCATGCCGGAAGGCGGGATCGTCATGTTAGAGAACGTCCGCTTTCATGCTGGTGAAGAAAAGAATGATCCCGATTTCGCCAAAGCCTTAGCGGCCAACGGCGATGCCTATGTGAACGACGCGTTCTCGGCGGCACACCGCGCGCATGCCTCGACCGAAGGGGTGGCGCACATCCTGCCGTCCGCAGCCGGCCGATTGATGCAGGCCGAGGTGGAGGCGCTCTCGGGTGCTCTCGATACGCCGAAGAAACCGGTCATCGCCGTTGTCGGCGGCGCCAAGGTTTCGACCAAGATGGCGGTACTCGGCCACTTGACCAGCAAAGTCGATCAAGTCGTCATCGGCGGCGGCATGGCGAACACGTTCCTGTTCGCGAACGGCGTCAGCATCGGCAAGTCGCTGTGCGAAAAGGATATGGCGGACGACGCAAGTGCTATCATTGAGACAGCGGCCAAGAACGGCTGCGAAATCGTGTTGCCGAAGGATGCCGTCGTCGCGGCAGCCTTCGAGGAAGGGGCTGAAAGCAAGACCGTCGCGCTGGATGCCGTGCCGGACGACATGATGATCCTCGACGTCGGGCCTGAGAGCATCGCCGATCTGAAATCACGCCTTGCCGGTGCCAAGACGGTGCTTTGGAATGGCCCCTTGGGCGCGTTCGAGGTCAGACCCTTCGATGCAGGCACTAACGAGGTCGCCAAGGAAGTCGCCAGGCTGACGGAGGCCGGCGGACTTCTATCGGTGGCAGGCGGTGGTGACACCGTTGCCGCGCTCGCCAATGCCGGTGCGGAAGAGGGGTTCTCTTACGTCTCCGCCGCCGGCGGCGCCTTCCTGGAATGGATCGAAGGCAAGGTCTTGCCCGGCGTTGCGGTGATCACGAAGGGCTGAATTAAGACCCGTCGTCCTGAACTTTATTAGCTGTTATCCCCTTGCGTCATCCCGGCCGCATAGCGCGCCGGGATCTTCGAATAACGACACGCCCCGATCCCGGTGCGCTCGTCTGGACGCCTCGCGACCGGGACGACGCGAATGGTGGCCCATGAGCGCCGGCTCCGTGGTCGAGGCCGATGAGACCTATTTTGCCAAGAAGCCAGGCCGCTCCAAGTGCCGTGGCGACCGTGGCCCGGTCTCGTAGCGCGCCATCGTCGCCCTGGTGGAACGCGGCGGTTCTTCCTGCGCCTTCCATATCCGCGACTATCCGCATGACGGGATTGTCGGCATGCGTCTGACCTATCGGCGGACTAGTGCAGAGGCGTAAACCTCTAAAAATCCTCAACCCGCTGGTTGTAATCGCGCGCCTTAAGTCGCGTAAACGAGACTCCTGACCGTATTTGTGGTAGTATTTTTCCGCTCGGGCCCCAAGATTTAGCGATCCTGAGGGGGCGAGCGCGCCACATCAACACATGGAGACATACCAATGATAAACGAACGAGAATTGCAGAGGGCAATCCAAGAATTAGCTAAACACAGTGATGAACGCGGCGGTCAAATAATTGGTATAGCTGCAATACTAGCCTGTTTACCTGAAACGGCTAAGGTAGACCTCGAAAAGGTCAACGGATTTATCGAACATAATACCCGGGCGATTTTTGGAGGTCACCGTTTGCAAGGGACGGCGAAAGCGATTGCGAAAGGTGTTCTGCAGACTTCTCAACGAATGCACCATAAAGCACCAGTTCAATCGTAACCGAAGGCGCCTCTTTTAGGCCGAGTAGATTGGTTTGGATGTCACCCATTTTTGCCATCCTTACTACCTTTTGGCTTCAGGCTTTTCACCGGAGCGGCTTTCTCGACGGCCTTGGTGAAGCGGTCCCAGGCGTCCGGTTCGACCTCGATATCCTTGGGTTTTTCTTTAGGTGACTTAGCAATGCCGCGACAACCCTATCTCAAGTGCGCCTCTCATAAAGTGGAGACCGAGATATCTATTGGTCCAGATGCTATTGGCCAAAGGCCAGAAATTGAAACGCTCATTGGCTACGCATTGACAACATGGCCTCACGTTGAGGCGGAAATGGCGTTATTCCTTGGCGAATCAATAGGTACAGAGAATGCTGCCACTTTGGCAGTGTTTCAAGCGCTCCGTAGATCAAGTTCTCAACGAGAGGCCATCTCAGCGGCCACAAATGTTTTGCTGGATGACCAGGGGAAAGAGCTCGTTTCCGCCATCTTGACAGTACATAAAGCAATCGAGGCAGACAGAAACGCGCTTGCTCATGGCCACTTTGGAGCTTCAAGCGCCGTAAATGACGGCATCCTTTGGGTAGACACGAACGAATACATCAAGATGCGGCTGTTTTTTGCGTTGAACCCAACGCCTCACTGGGATGAGCCTCTGAAACGCGAATACCTCTCTAATGTTTGGGTATACAAAGCCAAGGATGTCGAAAAAATACTGAGCAACATTCAGGAACTTGGCAGTATTTGGTTCAATGGGATTGACTATCTGTCACTTGAACCTGGAAGCGCCTTACGCGCTGAGAAATATCAGCTACTATCCAATCGACCTCATATTGCGGAAGCGTTGAAACACATCCGTCAAAAAAATACTCCCTGATGGGCGACTTCACCTAACGGCACAGGCTTCCATGCGTGATCATCACCAGCATTAATTTATCTGACATTATTCGTTTCGCTTTGTTAAGGTGATAATCACTGGTCCCGGTGCGCTCGTCTGGACGCCTCGCGACCGGGACGACGCGAATGGTGGTGCATGGCCCGCCGATATTTTCGTCAATCAAGTTCAGGGTGACGGCGGTTAGGCAAACGGATCGTCGTCTGCGATGCGCTTGGGCGGGCGGCGCTCGGACAGTGCGCCCGGCCGCGCCGGTTGCACCTTTGACATGATATCGTCGAGCATGTTCTGAAGATATTCCGATTGGCTGAGTAGGCGGTTGGTGGCGTCCAGTGCCTGATGCGACGCGGTCTGTGCAATCTCGCGGGCGATCTCGCTGACCTCTTCCAAGGTTTCCTTGATGCGGTACGCCGTGCGTTCGGTGCGTTCGGTCGCGTCGCGCAACAGGTCGAAGCGTTTGGCATAGGCGCGTTCCGCGTCCGGACTGCGGCCGTCGGCATTGAACGGGATCAGGTTGCCGTCGTCGTCCGCGCCGCGCATCGCATCCTTGCCGGGCCCCCGGAAAGCCAGCAGGTTGGTTTGATCCCGGATCGCCAGCACCAGTTCGCCGATCTCATCGACCAAACCGCCCATTGTATCGATCCCGCGGATCAGGGCCTCTGTACGCTCGACATCATTGGCGGCGGCACTGACGTACTCCGAGAAGCTTTGTAGCCGCTGACTGATTGACGAAATAGGTCCGCCCAGTTCGGGTTCGCTGGCTTGACGGTAGGCATCAACGGCGCTTGGCCGACGCTGCGGCCTCGTTGCCGGTTCTTCATAAACGCTATCTTCGATAATCTCCGGTTCGGGCTCCGGCTCCGGTGGGGGCGGTGCCACGGGGGCGGATTTGGGCGCGTACTCGGCGCGGGCTTTTGCGAGGCGCGCTTCTTCTTCGGCGAGGTCGGCTCGCTCGCGGGCGTCGGCGGCTGCGGCCTCAGCATTGCCGATCTGCTCGTTTGCGCGTTCCAACTGATCGCGGGTGCGGTCCAGATCGCCGCGCAACTGATCCGCTTCGATGATGGTGTCGGCCCAGCGGTCGACCATGCGGGCGATGCGGCCGAAGGCGTCTTTGTTGCCTTGCGCCGGGACCGTGATGTGGCTGGCACCGCGGGCGACGCGCTCCAAGGCGCGGGCAATTTTCTCCGCCGGCGTGGTGACGCTCTTCAAGAGCAGAAGGCCAAAGAACAAAAGCCAGATCAGGATCGCTGCGGCGCCGCCAATGGTGGTGTAGCGCGCCAACAACTGTGCGTTCCGCATTTGCGCCGACGCTTCGAGCCGGTTGCGGTCGGTGAAACCGCCGATGGCGGTTAGGCTCGGTATGAAATAATCGACTAGATCGCCGAAGCGTTTGGCTTCGCCGGTCAACGCCAGACGGCCGTTGATGATGGCGAGCATCTGTGTTTCGTGGGTGCGCAGCAGCTCGTTGATCCGTGCCCGCATGGCGTTGCCGATATCGGCGGCGGCGGCGAACTCGCCCAGCGTGTCATAGCGATTGCGGATTTCTTCGATACCCTTGGTCGAGCCGGATAGCGCCGTTTCCTCGCCCTGCTGGTCGATGCGGTCGACCTGATTGACGAGGTTGGCGTTGCCGGTCTCGCGGAAAGCGGCACGGAGAGCAGCCGACGTGCCCTTCAACTCGGCGCTGAGGCCGCTGTTGTCGGCAAGGCCGATCTGCCGTTCCGCTGCCACGAACGCCTGGAATTGCTGGTCGTATTGTACCAGACCGTCGCGAACCGTGGTGACG
Source organism: Rhodospirillales bacterium (assembly GCA_965216765.1). GTDB lineage: Bacteria > Pseudomonadota > Alphaproteobacteria > Rhodospirillales > Casp-alpha2 > UBA4479. The sequence continues at coordinate 1,806,453 of OZ244199.1, read as the reverse complement.
TGCTGCGCCAAGGGCTGCGCTTCTGGAAATGAGAATAACTCGTCCAGAGCTTCCGAGACGCCGGCGATATCGGCCGAAAACCCTTCGGCAGCTTCGGCATTGCGAGTTAGCGAAAAGTTCTGCTGGCGCGCCTGCAGGCTGTAGGTGCCGCGCTCAGCGGCGTTGGCCAGTTCGTCCATGCGCTGCGCCGTTTCCAGCTTTTGGAAGGCGGCGTTCAAATTGCTGTCCACATGGATGAACAGCGCCGCGAAGGCCACAGCGGCGGCGGCGCACGACAGGAAATACAGCCACGACCGTATCCCCAGGCTGGTGCCGCCCAAGAACGTGCGGCCGCCGATGTCGTCGGTCGGCTCGTAATCGTCGTCCTGTGGGCGTTCGGCGCGGATGGCGGATCTCCTTCGAAGAGTCTTAATCTGTATATCACCCTCGGGAAGGCGGTGCAGCCGTGTTTTGCAAACCTCGATGGGTGACTTGATCGAAGCCTTCTGTTGGCGCACGCTCTCGCCATGAGCCAAAACCAAGAAAAACCCGACGGCCTCAAGGGCCCGATTGTCCGTCAAGTTCCCGACGGCGACGATCGTGAACGCAACGTCTGTGTCGATTGCGGCTTTATCCACTACGACAATCCGCGCGTCGTCGCCGGGGCCGTGTGCACGTGGGAGGACAAGGTTTTGCTCTGCCGTCGCGCCATCGAACCGCGCATCGGCTTTTGGACGATCCCGGCGGGCTATCTTGAACTGGGCGAGACCATCGCCGAAGGAGCCGGGCGCGAGGTCTGGGAAGAGTCGGGCGCCAAGATCGCCGTCGGAGATTTTCTGGGCCTTTTCGAATTGCCGCACATCTCGCAGATTTATGCTCTGTTCCACGCCGATATGCTGTCACCGGACCTGGACCCGGGGCCGGAAAGTCTTGAAGCTCAATTGTTTAGCTGGGACGACATCCCGTGGGACGAGCTTGCGTTTCCGAGCGTCAGCTGGGCGCTCGAACTGTACCGCGACGGCGGCGCGCCGGACATGACGGTCTATCGCCGCTAGGCGTTTACCTTCCGTTAACCGTCTTAGAGATACTCTCCGCTCATGACCGAGGGGGTATCCAATCCGCTTGCCGCAACCGGCAATTCAACCCTGCGCCGCAGCTACCAATCCGAGGGTACGCGCGAGGTTCAGTCGCGTGCACGCTTCATCGAGCAGGCGCAGACGCCGCAGGAACAGGCCGGCGTACAGCGCCTCGACCGTCTGTTGCGGGACGGCGGTCAGCCCGATCCGGCAGCGCCCCGTGGCTTTTATCTCAATATCAACGTCTGACGTTTCGGCCGCGCTTAGAGGTCTCTGCCTCTTCCTGCTGACCTGCATATTTCTGTTTTTAACTGCATCGGTTACGCTCGCTGCGTCGCTCAAGGTCGAGGTAACGGGACTCGAGAACAACGACGGCGACGTCCACATCGCCCTCTATGACCGCGCCGAGGCATTCCCCGATTCGGACGGCATGTTCGCCGAGCGGACGGTCGTTATTTCGGATCTGAAAGTCTCGACGGTTTTCGTGGATATTGTCGCCGGCCGGTACGCCATCGCCGTCTATCATGACGTAAACGGCAATCACGATTTCGATCAGGGCCTATTTGGGCTTCCACAGGAAGCGTATGGGTTCTCGAGCGGTGCGCGGGCGTTTCTGGGGCCGCCGTCTTTTCAGGACGCGGCCTTCGACGTTGCCGAGCCGGAAACACGGATCGTCATTGATCTTGGAAACTGATCAGCAGTTGCCGGCGATGCAGTTATCGCGCTCCGGCGTATAGATGCGCCCGGCGAGGATTGGGAACGACGGCAGACCGGAGACGCCGCCGGCGATGCCATCCTGCGCGGTGACGAGCGCGGCGGCCTGTTCCGCCTGCGGTGGCGGCGGCGGATCGCCAGCCTGAATGTCATAGACCGACTTGATCTGGAGCGGCAGCGTGATGCCTCGGATGCCGATCGACGCGACGAACTTGGTCGCTTCGTCCATGCTGAGTTGCTCTCCCTTCGGAATGCAGTAGTACCCGAACAGGACTTTTTGCGGCCGCTTGAACGGATCTTCCCGCGCTTCGTCCCAACTTGTCGCATAACCGACGCAGTGCCGTCCCGTGTCGGTCTGCCTGTAGGGCTGCAGCCAAAACAGGGCGAGCGGAGTTTTGACGTGTGTGCTCTTGTCGAAGTCGAGCGGATGGCCCTGGTTGAAGCGCCACAGCGGGACCAGGTCGGTGATCAGTTTGCTGAAATCGAGCGACGTGAGTTGGCGGCGCTCAGGCCGGGTGCGCAGGAACACCAGCTCCGCCTGAGCCAGCGTCGAGCGATAGAGGGCATATTCCTCGCGCTGAATGAAGTCGCTATAGCCGACCCGCACCGGCGGCGTACCGACGAAGGCGTCGGCGTTGACCTCGATCTCGGCGTTGGCGTCCATAAGTGTCCGGTAGTCACCCTGTTCGATGTCGGGGACGGTGCACGCCGCCAACAGCATCAGCATGAAACCAGCGGCCGCACGCGAATAATGGCGGGATCGGTGCACGATAGAAATCCTTCCGAGCATCAAAAACCCGCCCCCGGTTTGCTGAGATACGCCTCTTCTTCCGGCGTCGAAGCTCGCCCCATAAATGCATTGCGGTGCGGGAAGCGCCCGAACTCGGCGATCACGTCCAGGTGCTTTTGCGCATAGAGCGTATAATTGTCGTGTCCCATCTCCTGGCATAACTGGAGACATCTTTTCTGATCCGCAAGGTCTTCGCTGTGCTCGAACGGCAAATAGAAAAAGATCCGCATGTGCGGCGCCGGCACGGCCAGATGATGACCGGCGGCAATGGCGCGGTCGGCCCAGTCGCGGGCCAGGTCATCGGTGGCGAAGGCGTCCGCCGTGCCCCGGAACATGTTGCGCGGAAACTGGTCGAGGACGATGACGGCGGCGAGGAAATCTTCCGCCGTCTCGGCCTTCCCGTCGAAACCGCCATCCTTGATCATCGTATGCGTGTCCAGAAAGCGGGCGCGAATGTCCTCGTCCAGTTCGGGGCCGGATTTGAACCATATCTCGCGCGCGTCATTCGCCGGCGGATCTCCGAACCAGAATGACAGGACTTGTTGAGTGATCTGTTGCATGTCTCGAAATTACCCGATCCCGCCGCAGAGGGATAGGGGGACGAGATATCGGCCCCATCGTGACCAGGTGACCGTCAGAGGTGTCACGATCAGTTGGCGAACTCCAGGATGTCCGAGACGGCATCGATCCCCGCCTGGGCACAAGCTTCGTCAATCTCGGGGTCGGCCCCCGCGACGGCAACACCGCCGTAGAAGTGACCAGCAACGCTGATCGGCACGCCGCCAACGATGAGAAGAATACCCGGCGCGAAGTTCAGGTCCGGACGGGACGACATTTGAGACGTCGGTGCTTGAAGCGAGGCCGCTGAGTAGGCCTTTCGCTGACTGACTTCTATCGTATGCGGCCCCGAGAGGGGGTTGCGGAGGAACGCGGCCAGGTTGCCGTCTCGCGAAACGACGGCGGCGGAGACCTTGTACCCGCGGGTTGTGCACTCATCGACGGCAGTCTGCGCGATTTTATTGGCGATGCCCGATGAGAGAAACTTGAGGTCGAAGGTCTGCGTCTCCTCTGCCGCACCGGCATGCAGGGGAAACAAGACAATGGCTAAGGCAAACATGACAACGACACGCATCGGAAATCCTCCCATTATTTATTTGATGACAGCTTAGACCTTTGGCCGCCATGGTCTATATCGGTCTAGATGAAGCCGAGCGTGATCGCCGCCACGACCACGTACCGGACGGTCTTTGCAATCGCGACAATGATCAAGAACGATAGGAACGGCTCCCGAAGCACGCCCGCCGCCAGCGTCAACGGATCGCCGATGAACGGCGCCCAACTCATCAGCAGGCTCCAGCGCCCGTACTTGTGATACCACGCCGTTGCCTTGTCGAGTTGCCGAGGCGTCGCAGGGAACCATTTCTTGTCATGCAGTTTATCGATGCCGCGCCCGATCGCCCAGTTGACGACCGCGCCAAGCGTATTGCCGACGCTCGCGACGGCAATCAGAACCGGCAACGCGTAGTTCTCAGAGACGATGAGCGCCGCCAGCCCTATCTCTGATTGTGCGGGAAGGATCGTTGCGGCTAGGAAAGAGACGCCGAACAGGCCGATATATACGCCCACCTCAGCCAAGGTTTGCGCTCACTCTCATGCCCAATTCAACGTCCGTGCGGCCACATGAAATGCAAGTCGTCGATGACGTAGGTGTGGGCGTGACTATACGTCGAGCGCCGCTCACCCGACTGTAGGTGCGGATGGTTCGGCGGTAGATCCGAGTGTGTGTGTTCAAGAACATCCGTATCTGTGCGGGGCCAAATAACGGTGGCGGTGATAGTCCCTACAACCGCCAGTATTGCCAACGCTAATGCGGCTGCGGGCAGACCGAAGGATGATCCGATCCAGCCCGCGAGCGGGTACGTTGCAAGCCAACAGGCGTGCGATAGGGCGAACTGCGCAGCGAAGACCGCCGTGCGATCCTCGGTATGTGCGGATCGTTTGAGCAAGCGGCCAGACGGCGTCATCGCCATCGAATACCCGCAACCGAGTACGAACCATAACCCGAGGAGCAGGTTATATGATCCTAGAGCTGCGGCTAGGAATACTCCTGCACTCAAGATCAAACCGCCGCATATAATCACCAGGCGGTCGGGAAGAATATCGAGCAAACGTGGCAAAATCAGAGCAACCAGCATGGAGCCAGCACCAAAGGCCGCAAGCGCAAATGCTGTGTTCCGCTCTCCCAGGCCGAAGGTCGATTGCACGTAGACTACGGTATTGACGATCACCATCGCACCGGCAGCCGCGACCGCCATGTTGACGGCAAGCAGCCCCTGCAGTCTCGGTGTTTTCAAGTAGATACGTATGCCCCTTGTCGTTCGGTCATATATGCTTCTGCGCTTACCGTCGGGAAATCGCGGCAGAATGATCGAAACGACGAACAAGGCGGACGCGATGAAACCAATCACCGTTCCGGCGAACAGTTCATGGAAACTAACGACTGTCAGCAGCAACCCTGCAAGCAAGGGGCTGACAATGTTCTCAAGATCATAGGCAAGCCGAGATAGCGAGAGCGCCTTTGTGTAGTCGCGCTCTTCCGGCAGTACTTCGGGGATCATCGCTTGAAAGGTCGGCGTGAACGCCGCCGACGCGGATTGCAAAACGAAGATCAGGATATAAACCTGCCAGACTTCGGTGACGAACGGCAGTACGGCGACGACAAGGGCGCGGACGATGTCCAGGCCGACCAGCATGGCGCGGCGCGGCATGACGTCGGCGAATGCCGCCGCGACCGGAGCCAGTGAAACGTAGGCGACCATCTTGATGGCGAATGCCGTGCCTAGAATCGCCCCCGCGTTCTCGCCGGCGAGATTGAAGGCAAGCAGGCCGAGTGCCACGGTGCCTAGCCCTGTTCCAACGAGCGAGATCACTTGGGCCAAGAAAAGGTGGCGGTATGTCCGGTTGTTCAAGACGGAGAGCATATGGGTGCCATAATCGGTTGCATGACTTCAATCCATGACGGAGATAAACCAAAATGATATACAACGCCATGTCGTCATGTCTTGGATTATTCTTCGAACAGACGCGGTGGCGGATTTTTAAACGCGGTTGGGTAGAGCGAATTTGAGTGCCGAAAGCAAAACATACCGGGTTCGACGGCTTGGCATTCCGCTGCTGGTATGTTTCGTCATGTCTACGTTCTTCGCACCGATTGCTCATGCGTATGAGTCCGGCCCGATTGGTATTGCCGCTACAGACGAGTTGACCTTGCAGTCGCCGGATCATACTAACCACGGCCACGATCATGGTCACAGCCATGACGAAGAGCCGCGACAAGACACTCCGTCTCATTCGCACAACCACAATCCCGCAGATCATTCACACGATATACCGGCGGTCTTCAGCGTCACCGTCAGTTCGTCTGAGGAGTCGAGAGAGACGACCGATACTCCCGGATTTATGTCGCCCCACTTTATTACTTTTTTCGATATTGACCGCCCGCCTCGGGCGTGAGCACGCCGCGCAAGCGGCTACCCATTCGTTCCTTGGAACGACAGACTTGCTCACAACAGAGGATACTCTCAATGCACCTAAAGTTAGGTTGCGTGAAGACAACGCCATCAAAGCATCTTCACGTTCTCATTCCAGGCCTATGTTTTTTGGCACTGCTTCTGGTCATGCCGTTCGAACAGGCATTGGCCCATGCAGTGACCCAAGGCGACAAAGGCTACATCCAAGAAATCTACGGCATCAACTTGATCCCGTTTACGTATCTCGGCGCCAAGCACATGGTGACCGGATACGATCACATCCTGTTTTTATTCGGCGTCATTTTCTTCCTTTACCGGATGAAGGATATCGCCATCTACGTCAGTCTTTTTGCGCTGGGTCATTCCATAACGATGATTGCCGGTGTGATGTTCGATTTTGGCATCAACAGCTATATCATCGACGCGATCATCGGGTTTTCCATCGTCTACAAGGCACTGGATAATCTGGGCGCGTATCGGCGATGGTTTGGCGTCCAGCCGAATACCAAGATTGTGACGTTCATTTTCGGCCTTTGTCACGGCTTCGGCCTCGCCTCGAAACTAATCGACTACGAAATAGCAGCCGACGGCTTGTTGCCTAACCTGCTCGCATTCAACGTCGGCGTCGAGATGGGCCAACTTCTTGCCCTGGCCGCAATCCTAATTGCGATGGGCTGGTGGCGGCGGACAGAGAGTTTCTATCGCCACGCCTATACCGCGAACGTCGCAATGATGGCGGCGGGCTTCATTTTCATTGGCTTGCAGCTTACCGGCTACTTCGTAGCCTCAAATTAGGAGACAACACATGTATAACACTGAAAAACCGACAGCCATGGACCTTCCTTCCACCGGGCAACTAATCCGTTCAACGATCATCGCCATCGTGGCGGCGGCGGCCATTCTGATTACCATCGTGCTCCCGTCCGAATACGGGGTCGACCCGACCGGCATAGGCCGAGCCATCGGGCTTGCAGAGATGGGCGAGATTAAAGAGCAACTTGCTAAGGAAGCCGAAGAGGACAGCAAACGGGATCAGCAGATCAACCCGGCGAACAAGCCGTCTTCAAGCCTCCTGGCGCAATTTGCTTCCCTATTCGTGATCGGAGAAGCGGCGGCGCAAACCCCTGCAGCCGAGTGGATGGATGAAATCCGTGTGCCCCTCGTGCCCGGGCAGGGAGCTGAAATCAAACTGGTCATGAAGAAAGGTGCAAAGGCCGAGTTCTCGTGGATCGCGGAGAACGGCAAGGCGAACTTCGACCTGCATGGCGACGGAAGTGGACAGAACATCAGCTACAAGAAAGGCCGAGGTGTTCCCGGTGAAGACGGCACGTTAGAGGCTGCCTTCGACGGAAATCATGGTTGGTTCTGGCGCAATCGCGACCGGCAGCCAATCACTATCATCTTAAGGGTTCGTGGCGATTACTCCGACATCAAGAAGTATCTGTAATTGGTTCGGGGCGACTCGGCATAACGGGTCGCTCCTTTCCAACCGTATTCGTTCTTTTGGCGATTTAACCGACATAGAGGGGATATCATTTTGTGCAAAGTGCTTCGTGCCTTGATAGTTGGCTCTCTTATGTTCTGCGTTCCGGCCCATGCACACCCGGGCGGCCACGGCTCCTTGGACGACGAGACCGCGTTTATGATTGCCGGAGACGTCATCAAGTTTCTCTCTGAACGAGACGCCGGCCTGGAAGTCGGCAGGCTAGATCCCGACTGGCTTGAATTGCCGAAAGATGCAAAGCGTATCCACTTGCGCGGCGATGGCTATTTGATCATCAGCATTCAAAACACTCGATTGTCGAAAACGCTTTACGTACTCATGTCCGAGTTCGGTCAGGTGCTGGATGCAAACTACACCGGGGTCTTCGAAGGTCTGAAGTAGGCGGCGGCTATCCACGGGGACATTCATTGTGTTGCAGAGTTACTGCAACCGATGCCCATTGTGTGTTTGCGATGACGGCAAGTCCTTCGCGCAGCGGAAACCGATATAGACGACGGCCATATCCTTTGGTTTGGTCGCACGGTCATTCGCCGTCATGCGGAACGCGCCATACCACCAAGACCCACCTTGCGTCCGCTTTTCTTCGGTGCCGCCATCCTCGGTCCATTCCCAAACATTCGCACCCATGTCGTACAATCCGTTGACGCCGGCAGTCGTTGCCCCCGCGGGAGCATGGCCTATCCCACGGTCCAGTTTGTCGCTGTAATCGATGGCCGGGGTCGGGCCGCAGTCGTCCAGACAGTTCGCGCCAAGTGGGCTGTCCCCGGTCGGGTACCGGTAAGTCGTCCCGGTCTTGAAGGGTGATGGCGGATCCAGCCGAAACTCCGTGAAAGCCGCCGTTTGCCATTCGGTATCCGTGGGCAGTCGCTTCCCCGCCCAGGCGCAATACGCAGACGCATCGTCAAATGTGACGTGGACGGCCGGTTCATCCGCTTCCGCAGGGGTGCCGAATGGCGCCGACCATGTCCAGCCGTCTTTCCGTTCCCAGCCGGCGCCGTACACAAGACCTCCGCCGTTTCGCTCCGCCACCGTGACATATCCGGTCGCATCCACGAACGCACGGTACTGTCCGACCGTCACTTCCGTTCGGTCGATGGCGAACCCGTCAATAGGTTGCATGTCCGCCACCGCCGGTAGCGAGAGTAGGATGACAAGGAACGGAATAACGAACGCCGGCATCACATTCTGGCAAGCCTTGAAAGTTGAACCATCGGTATGGTCGGTTCAGCTATGAGCGAGAACCCGTCGCTTATCCGCCGAGATTGTCGGCGAGAAAGTCGGTAAAGGCATCCCAGGACTGGGTGTCGGCAACCTCTCTATAGCGGTCGGAACCGAACACGGTGAACGCGTGCGGCGCACCGGAATAGACCTGGATTTCGTACGGCACTCCCGCGGCTTCAAGTTCGACCGATAACTGGGCAACGTCGGTCATCGGGATCGCTGCGTCCGCGCCGCCGTGGGCGACGAGGATCGGCGGCGTCTCTGCTTTATAGGTTTGCCCGTCCGGGGTCTTCAAACCGCCGTGGAAGGTCGCGTAGCCGGCAACGTCAGTCGCCGCGCCTGAGCGCGCAAGCTCAAGGGTGGCCGCGCCGCCGAAGCAGTATCCCATGACGACTGTTTTCTGAGTGCCGGGTTTGCGGGCCTCGGCCAAGCCGCCGAGAATGAGAGTCCGCATCCGCTCCCTGTCTTTGTAGAGCTTACCGGTTTCGGCTTTCTTGGCGCCGGTCTCGACTGGGCGGTTGCCTTTGCCATAAAGATCGACCGCGAACGCGTCGTACCCTAATGCAGCAAGCATGTCTGCCCGTTTGTGTTCATAGTCCGTGAGCCCGTCCCAATCATGGATAACGAGCACGAGCCCCTTGGACTGACCCTCCGCCTTGGCGTGGTAGCCTTCGAACGCTTCGCCATTGACGGTGTAACTCACCGTTTCACCGGCATGAGCACCGAGCGGTACAAGAACGGCAAGTGCGACAAACAAAGATCTGATCATTGGTACGTCTCCCATGAATTGATGAAATCTGCTTAAGGTCAGGTCGTAGGTCTGGATCATAGCGCAATGGCGATTATTGAAAGCGTTTATTGCACGTCAGCTCGTAGTCCGCATTGGGCTGGAGTATTCTTTCTGTACTTCAGAAAAACAGCGTAGACGCGATCCAGCAGTCCGGTGATCGGCTTGTAGCTCGCGAGGCGACCCAACCAACTTAGAGAAGGCAATGCGGACCAAATGGCGGCAAATGCCGCTGCGCCCTTAACGATACGCCCGTTGGGTAGTTGTACGTGTAAGACGGACAGTGCGTCGGATAACGAAAGGCCGTTTGGCAAGGCCGATGCATGGCGCGAAAGGTCGACCCACGCGACTTTATCCGCAACGGACAGACGCCGGTAGAAGCTGATCTCCCGGCGGCACAACGAACAAGACCCATCATAGAATACACGCGTCTTCATGTTCTTTTCTACGATCTACAGAGGGTGGCAGATCATACAAGCCGGTCAACTAATGTCAGAGCCGGAGACGTCTAAGCGTGACGCATCTTCCTGGCCGTGCCGGCGGCGCGGAGAGCCGCCTTTGGTTCTACGCTGACGGCACCGGAATATTGGCTCTCAGGATTAACGGCAAGATGCCCCCGGCCTTCAGCGTCTCGATTTCTTGATGGGTCTCGACGTCGGCCTGGACATCGACGGCACGGCTTTCGCCCTTGCCGGAAACGATCTCGACTTGGAATCGTTTCCGGATCGTCAAATCATCGGCCGGGCAGTCGATAACCACCCGGTCCGCGACCGTCAGCCCGGCGGTCGCCGGTTGAAACCCGTCAACGATCCTGACCGGCAGGATTCCCATGCCGATAAGGTTGGTGCGGTGGATGCGCTCGAAGCTTTGTGCAATGACGGCGCGCGCGCCCAACAGACCGACGCCCTTAGCTGCCCAATCCCGGGACGATCCCATGCCATAACGTTCCCCGGCTAGGATGACGTTCGAGATACCGCGTGCGCGATAATACTCGGCGGCGAGATAGAGCGGCATCGGTTCCATTTCGTCGTCAACGCACGTGTGCCCGGGAGCGAGGCCGTCGGCCAGGAAATTTTTCGCCAGCTTGTTGGTATAAAGCCCCCGGAGCATCACCTCCCAGTTGCCCCGATAGGCGGCGAAGACGTTCAGATCGTCGGGATCGCCGCCGTTCTCGATCAGCCATCGGCCCGCTTCACTGGCGGCATCGATGGCGCCGGCGGGCGAAATGTGATCGGTGGTGATGTCGTCGCCCAACACCGCCAAGGGCGCGGCTTCAAAGCGGCCCAGGCGGCACGTCTCGTCGAGCGATGCAAACTTGGGCCGCCGCAGGTAGCGCGATGCCGGGTCCCACGGAAACTGCTCGCTGACAGGCGCATCGAGTTTCTGCCACGCCGGGCTGGCGGTGGCCTTGGCAAAGGCGTCGTGGACATCATCGGTGCGGTAGCCCAGCGTCATCGCGGCCTCGATTTCTTCGGTCGTCGGCCAGATATCTTTCAGATAAACCGATGCGCCGTCCGGGCCGGTGCCGAGTGGTGCCGTTAGGATATCGGCGTGCACGTGGCCGAGCAGCGCGTACGCAATCACCATCGGCGGCGACGTCAGATAACCCAAATCCAGACGCGGGTGGACACGGCCCGGGAAATTACGATTGCTGGAGACGACAGCGATCACGGCCTTGCCGTCTTTCAGCGCCGCATCCACCGGTTCCGGCAGCGGACCGGCATTGCCGATGCAGGTCGTGCAGCCGAAGCCGACGATATCGAAGCCGACATGGCCCAGATCTTCCAAGAGGTCCGCCCGCGCCAGGAAGTCCTGTGCAGACGGCGATCCAGGCGCCAGCGACGTCTTGACCCAGGGCTTTGCCGCAAGCCCCAGCCGGCGCGCGTTGCGGGCAAGAATTCCCGACGCGATCAGAAGCCGGGGATCGGACGTCGTCGTGCAACTCGTGATGGCGGCGATGCCGACGGCGCCGTCCGGCATGGTCTCGGTATCGTCCATGACGGCGAGCTCGCGCCCGATGACGGCTTCGACGGCGGAACGCGCCGCTTCGGGCGCAATAAGATCCTGTGGCCGCCGGGGCCCGGCGAGCGACGGCGAGATGGCGCCGAGATCGATTTCGATCTCGCGGGAATAGGTCGGATGCGCATCCGGGTCGAACCACAGTCCCATCTGCCGAAAGACCGGCTCGATGGCGGTGGTCAGGGAAGCGGCCCGACCGGTCCGTTCGAGGTATCCGACGGCTTGCTCGTCTACCGGGAAGTATCCTGTCGTCGCGCCATACTCGGGCGCCATATTGGCGATTACGGCGCGGTCGTCGGCGGTCAAACGCGACACGCCGGGGCCGAAGAATTCGACGAAATTACCGGTCACGCCGAGTTCGCGAAGGCGATGCGTCGCCACCAGCGCCACGTCCATCGACATGACGCCCGGTGCCAGTTCGCCGGTCAGGCGGACCCCGACCACTTCCGGCATGCCAAGCGAGACAGACTGTCCGAACATGACGCTTTCCGCCTCAAGCCCGCCAACGCCCCAGCCGAAGACGCCGATACCGTTGACCATCGGTGTGTGACTATCGGTCCCCAGGAGCATATCGGGATGCACGCTCTGAAGACCTTCGTCGGGTGCGCCGATCTCCATGATCGTCGATAGCTGCTCCAGGTTTATGGTGTGCATGATTCCCGTACCCGGGGGGTTCACGCCGAAATTCCGCAGGCTGAGGGACGCCCACTTCAGAAACGCGTAGCGCTCGGAATTCCGCTCATACTCACCGACACTGTTTCGGGCCAGGGCATCGGCGGCGGCGTAATGATCGACGGATAGGGAATGATCGATGGAAACCTCGACCGGCAGCGTCGGGTTCAGATCGGCGGGGTCGCCTCCTGCCTCGGCGACGGCATCCTTCAAGCCCGCGACATCGGCGAGCGCCGGCGTGCACGTCGTGTCGTGCATCAAAAGCCGGTTCGGGCGGAAGCTGAATTCAAAGGCTGACGGTTCGCCGCCGAGCCAAGCGTCGATGGCGCCCCGCAGTTCGGCGATATTTTCAGCGCCCGTTGTGCGGATGTGATTCTCGGCCAACATCCGCATGACGACGGGAAGCCGTGGCAGCGTGTCGCCGAGGACGGTGGAAAGGTCGACGAAGTGAAACTCCCGTTCGCCAATCTTGGTGGATGCCGTGTGTCGCATGTTGTTATTTCTTCTTTGATTTCCTGCAAGCTTTGCATTGGCACCCGATGGGCGCGATGAATTCTTCGAAGTATTCCGTGCCGTAGTTGATGGTGATTTCGTCGCCGGGCTTGATGCGTTTGATCGCTTCGATGGTGATTTTCGTCTCGTCGTTGCTTACCACCGCCTGCGCGTTCGGCTTGCAGGCATGGTTGATATACCGGGCAAGGTTCGAGAGCCCCGATCCGTCGATCATATAGATATCGTTCAATTGAAAAAGATAGCGGTTGTCCCGGTCCTCAAGCTCATCGTCTGTGATCGTCGGTCCCTTGTATTCAAGCAACTCATCTTCGGCCTTGAAGCTGCGCTTGGCCCGTAATCCGATCCCGGTCTTGGAATCGAACGTCTCAAAATCTTTTTTTCGGCCCTTCAATTTAACTTCCTGCACGTCATTGAACTTTGAATTTCATGCACGTTACCCCGGCAGGAAAAAGTTTCCGAATATTTTTATAGGATGTCCGGTTGTCCCGGCGCCATTGCAATTCGGCGGCGGCGCTACAAGAATACGCGCACCGTAAAAACAAACGATGCGGCGGGTATACCGCCCTAGATCAGAGGAATTACCCATGGCGAAATCACCGAATAACGAAAACGCGCTGAAGATCGGAATGATCGGTTTTGGCGAGGCAGGTCAGGCGTTCTGGAACGGCTGGACCGCTGACAGCGACATTGAAACGGCGTTTTCCGCGTCGGTCTTCGATATCAAGACGGCGACGCCGGGATCGGCGTCGGACGGCAAACGCGCCGAATACGAAAAGGCCGGCGTGACCGGATGCGACAGCGCGCCCGATGCCGTCGCCGGCGCATCTGTCGTGGTTTCGCTGGTGACCGCCGATCAAGCGCTGTCGGCGGCTGAGAGTGCGGCTTCCGGCCTCACCCCTGGCGTATTGTACTTGGACTGCAACTCTTGCGCGCCGCAGACGAAACAAGCGGCGGCGAAAATCATCGAGGCGGCAGGTGGCCGTTACATTGACGTTGCCGTCATGGCGCCGGTTGAGCCGAAGCGGAACAAGGTGCCGCTGCTGGTGAGCGGTCCGGCTGTTGACGATGCACTGGCGCTGATGGAATCGCTCGGCATGGCGCCGAAAGTTGCCGGCGATAAGGTCGGCGCGGCGTCGTCGAACAAATTAGTCCGCTCGATCATGGTCAAGGGGCTCGAGGCGCTGGCCTTGGAATGTTTCCTGGCGGCCCGGATGCTCGGCGTCGAAGAGAACGTGCTGACAAGCCTGGAAAAATCGAATCCCGGATACAATTGGCGGGAAAAGATCGCTTACAACTTCGACCGTGCGATGGTCCATGGTAAGCGCCGCTCCGCGGAAATGCGGGAGTCCGCGAGAATGATCGAAGCACTTGGCCTGCCGTCTCGCATGGCGTCCGCCACCTCGGATTGGGAGAAACAGGTCGGCGACCTGGAACTTGCCCCCGGCGAGCCCGATATCGGCCAGCGCGCGGATATCGTCTTGGCCGCGCTGTCACCGAAACCGGCCGACGCCGCCGAGTAAATCGCCGCATTGGACGAGAAAAGTAATGACCCAGCCTAACCTCATCGTTTTCCTGAGCGACAACCACAACCGAAGCTATATGGGTGCGGCAGGACATCCGACGATTAAGACGCCGAACCTGGATTCCATTGCCGAGCGGGGCGTGCGGTTCGAGAACGCGTACTGCACCAGCCCGCTCTGCTGTCCGTCCCGGGCGGCCATCGCCACGGGTCGTTATCCGCACCAGACCGGATATTGGGACAACGCGCTGGCCTACGACGGCGGCGTGCCGACGTGGCATCACCGGGTGCGGGACGCCGGGCACGAGATGACGGCCATCGGCAAGCTGCACTACCGCTCGTCCGACGACGACAACGGCTTCACCGATGAAATCGACGTCATGCATATCATCGAGGGTAAGGGCGCACTGATCACGCTGTTGCGCGCCTCGCAGGACGGCATTCCGCGGCGGAAATCGCATTTGGCGATTTATGAGGATTCCGTGGTCGGCGAGGCCGAATACCAGATTTACGACCGCCGCATCACCGGTCATGCCATCGACTGGCTGCGCGCGCGCAAGGACGCCGAGAAACCTTGGTGTCTGCTGGTGTCCTATCCCAGCCCGCATCCGCCGTTCAAGGTGCCACAGCGTTTCTGGGATATGTATCCGCTGGAAGACGTGCCGATGCCGCAGCAATGGAGCGCGGAAGAGCGCCCGAAACATCCCGCACCCGATTACCTGGCATGGATGAACCATCTTCAGGACGGCTTGTCGGAAGACCTGGTGCGCCGCGTCGTCGCCGGGTACTGCGGCTTGATCACGCATACGGACGAACAGATCGGCCTGGTGCTGGACGAACTGAACAACCTGGGCCTCACCGACAGCACGCGGGTCATCTATACCAGCGACCATGGCGAGGCCGCCGGCGCGCACGGTATTCTCGGCAAGGCCAACCATTATGAGCACGGCCTCGGCGTGCCGCTGTTGATGGCCGGCCCGGATATTCCGCAAGGCAAGGCGGTCAATCAGTTCGCCTCGCACGTCGATCTGTTCCCGACGATTACCGAGGCGATGGGCGTCGAGCTATCGGACGAGGATGCGAATTTGCCGGGCGCCTCGCTCTGGTCGGCGGTTAACGGCGCCGAGACGGATCGCACCGCGTTCGCCGAGTATCACGCCATGGGCAGCCGCAATTCCGGCTTCGCGCTGCGCGACGGCAGCTTCAAGCTGGTCTATCACGTCGGCATGCCGCGTCAGCTATTCGATCTCGACGCCGATCCGCTGGAAGAGAACGATCTTTTGTGGGACGGCGGCACGCACCCGAAAGCGGACGAATTGGAAGCGAAACTCCGCCAATTCATCGACCCCGAGGAAATCGACGCGCGCAGCAAGGCCGATCAGGCCGCGCACATGGAAAAGTTCGGCGGCCTCGAAGCGGTCAAGAAAGAGGGCATCTTCTCACGCTCGCCGATCCCCGGCGCCAAGGTTGAGTTGGAGAAGGTCTAGGGGGCGAAGCAGTTATGAACTAGAGCGCGAGGAACCTGATTAAGAGTTGAAGGCGATAAGCGAACGCTTAGCTATCAAGTGGGTGGGAGATGGTTGCGAGAATACCAAGTCGTATTCAGGATGGTATCTAGCCACATCAGAACCCCAGTCCATCCACGATATGGAACTATGGCAACGTAGGCAGCAATTAACCAAGCAAGATCTGAAAATTCGTCGAGAAACTCCCCACCTTCGTTGCTAACAGCTTCTTCGACTAAATCGGCCCATTTCATGTAGTGGTATGTAAAGGCATTCATTTCTCCTTCTTTCGTTAATTCACTATCGAAGAAGGAGTTTGCGGGTAGTGAAGGTTCTTCATGTACTGATTTGGTGAACGACGCCCAACAATACTTGCAAGTTTGTTTATAATTACGTTTCGCCAACATGAATAGCATAGGACGGGCAAACCAAAGACGAAATTTGAATGAGTCAGAATAGATACTGTCGTTACCTACGAATCTTAGGCCTTCGGAGTAAGCCCAACAGTCTGTGAAGTTGTAATATGGCGAGGCAAGAGGAGAAGTATCTGGAATGTGCCCTTGGCTCGCTTCAGTGATTGCAAGAAGCTTCTTTCCAAACTCAAGATCAATATAAGCGCCGGCGAATAATCTTGTCGCAGCCCAATAGCGGACGATCAATGCAGGGACAGCCGCCAAGCCCCATAACCTCGGTGACAAGTAAGTTTTTTCTACAAGGTTAGAAACGTAATTTTCATCGTAAGCTATTTCTGAACTTTCGCTGAGCACGAGTGTCGCCGCACAGTCTCCAACTAGACGACGGCGTTCCCACATAATTCCTGTTTCCGCAAACACCTCCCTTTGAGCCCAAGATAAATCAGGATCAAAGTTCTGTTCTTTTGCTTCAGAAACTAAATCAGAACAGTGTTCAAGTGCTAGATTTGCATACTGTGTAACCGTGGCAAGTCGCTTGGTAGTATCAGCAAATCGGAGAGCTTGAATGCTCGCAAGGACTGTAACAACATATAGTCCGTAGTGGTTGCTACAAGAATACCAAGGTGATTTCACTATCTCCGCTGTTAGAAGTAGAGAAGTTAAGTTTGATGTTTTAGCGGCACTAGAAGTTTTTGAATTTGGGGCCGGTGCTGAGCTGGATAAAACTGCCGAGATGACTGTCGGGTCAGGGGCTTCAAGGCCATCGCCTGCCATGATATTAAGTACCTGCCTCGTTCCCTCAAGCGTAGTGGGCCAGACTTTTCCGACCGTTTTTAGAAATCGATTTACAAGCGTTCCACGGGTCCATAGTTCAAATTTTTTTGCTGCGCAGTTCTTCCCCTTTGTCCTGCTCCCGGCTTTCTCAAAAAGCAGTTGTGCTTCTTCATCAATCTCACCGTTAGTAACAAATACAGCGACATGCCTTTCTTTTTGATTTTTGCGAAAGGTTTCTGATGGCGGGAGTTCTAGCAACTCGAGGAACTGAAACAGTAAACTTTGCGCCTCAGACTTAGTGACACGCGTACCTGGGTTGCCTTTCAGTTGAAAGCAATGAAGCACGCCTTTTGGGCACCGGGCGATAACGTCCTTCCCGAGCTCAATGGGGGAGTGTCGAGTGTTATGCAGTACATTCCAGCCTTCTGAGATTAGTAGTTGTATGAAGGCAGGCTGATATCTGCGTTCAGTTTGGCTATCAATCCAAGACTCGACTTGCCTCTCTATCACGGAAATCATTTCTTTTCTTATCCAAAATGTCACCAAGTGATTTATTGAATTTTTTCGATGCAGGGGTTGCGTTACTAGGAGCATTAAGTAGCTGTTCGAAAGCCGCGCCGCCGGCAATGATTGTGGGCGGATTCCAAGTTCCATCAGACGCAAAAGTATGGTCCATTTTTTCAAGGCACTTTAGTATTGCCTCTTCATTGAAAGACTTCCCTCCAGCATCGACAACATTTCCTGTTTCTTCTGCCGCCTTACCCAATTCATCGTAAAAGATCTGACTCACACCTATTGCCTTTTGCTCAGCTACTTCAAGAATCTTCTTTTCTCGTTGGTTTTCAATGTCTGGGAGCGGCACGCGTTCGAATTGCACTTCGGCTGTAACGGGTTTCATCTCTGTATCGCCAACTGAGTCATCGTGCCGGAATAGAGTTGTGCGATTGCCTTCGAACTGAATATGTTTGTTTGTCATTGCAATAATGGGCGCTAGCTCAGCTGCACGCTGTTCTATTTTTTGCAAGGCATCGTCGAGGTAAATTTTTTGTATTTTTGGGTATGACGGCAACATATCGATCCCTCAAACAATTCAGGGCGCTGTCCCAAAAACGTATATGATTTATTCTCAATTACAACTTTAGTTTGAAGTGCAAGATTAATTTCGACAAGAGTTCAGCGCTATGATGGAGAAAGTTGTAGCCGACCCTTGGGAACGAGGATATGTCTCTGGGCCCCGGCCTCCGCCGGGGTGACGGTTTGGTGGGCAGCTACGGCCTCACCCTGAAGCCGAGTTGCTCCAGTTCACCCATGCGGTCGAGAAGTTTGCGCACCCGGGCTTCGGTCTTTTTTACCGGGCCCGGAATGGCGGCGGCGGCCAGCATTTCCCTGACCGTTCGACGGCCATCAAGGGATTTCAGGAACGGCTCCAGGTCCAAATCAACATCGACGAAAAGTGAGTTGTCATTCAGCATCGGATTGGTCAGCCGGACCGACGGGCGCGCCGGTGTCGGCATTTCCGGCACGACGCTGCGGTTCGGCACCGGGATCAGCCGGTCCCAGTTCGCCGGCCGGCAGTCGACCTCATAAGTGGTCTCGGCGCGCGCTTGATGGCAGGCAACGAAGGAATGCCGGCTGATCGAACCGCGCAACAACTCACCGGCGGCCAAGCGTGTCGGCGTATCGGTTTTATCCAGAAATTTCGAAAACGCGGGCGCCCCGAGCGGCGAGAATTTCGGATCATATAGGGCGCGCGACATCAGCCTTTGCATTTTCAGCTCGGCCTGATCCAGAAAGTCATAAATGTCGGGCAGTGAGTATGCACGGTCCTGCACGTGAAGAAGCAGGTCGACCAGACCTTCGTCCGACAGATGATCGACATAGCCGCCACCGGAGAAGGGATGCGCCGGCGGCAGCGCCTGTACGAGTTCGCGGACGTTCTTCAGGTCTTTTCGCGTGACAGTGCTGGGCGTGATGCCGAGACGGCGGAACATCTCTTGCAGCATATAGACGCCGGTCCGACCGTGTTTGCCGTACAGCATCAGGAACATGGATCCTTCGGCGCGCAGCACGCCGGCGAGCGCTTTGAGCCCCGCCTCGGGATCGGCGAGATGATGCAGGACGCCGGTGGAAATAATAAGATCGAAGTCGAGGCCCAGCGCGGCGATTTCTTCGATCGGCAGTTTTTCCAACCGGACATTTTCGCGGCCCATCGATTTCAGGTGGTTCGCCGTCGATTGCAGGCTGGTGCTGGAAATATCCGTGGCGACGATGCGGGCCTGCGGCAATCCGGCGGCGAGGGTCGCCGCCTGGCTGGTGCCGCAGCCGGCGACGAGGATATCGAGATCCTCCGTCGGCTCCCGGTAGGGCCAATACAGATGAAAGTTGAACTTCGGCGACTCGAGGTTGACCATCGCACCTCGGACATAGGCGCCGATATCCTGGTCCGGCGGCGGGTAGGGGAAGCGCTCGTAAAGGTCCTGGACCTGCTCTCGGACGGCGGTGTCGGTGTCGTCTTTCTGCGCCATGCGGCTTCCTTGAGAAAATAACTGACGAAATTCACGCTAGTAATTTTGACACCGGGGAACAAGCCTCGGCCCACTTTTCCAAGGATATGTCTACTTGACCGTCCGCGCGCTTGCCACGACCATGCGCCGACATGTCCGATACGCCCCGCCTGTATGACAACGCATCTGAAGACGAGACGCCGGGCCGCGTCAGGCTGGGGCGTGTTCTTGCTGTTTTTGCCGGTTGCCTGGTCGCCCTATTGGTCGCGGCCTATCTGATCGCGCCCAAGATAGCCGAGATATTCGTTGAGCGGGCACTGGCCACGCACGGCTTTCCCGACGCCGACCTCAGGGTCACCAAGCTCGGTTTGACCGAGATCGGTATCGCCGACGTGTCGCTTGGCGGCTCGACGGGGGTCGCCGCGCGCCGCGTCGTCATCGACTATTCGCCGGGGCGGCTGGCCAATGGCAGCATCGACGGTATCACGCTGGAAGCACCGCACCTGCCGATGACCCTCGGTCCCGGCGGCATTCAACTGGGTTTTCTGTCGTCGCAGCCGTCGGCGGGCGAAGGTGGCGGCATCAAAATCGTCGGTCCGGTCGTGGTCAGAGAGGGTGAACTCATCCTCAACACACCCTGGGGCGAGGTCGAGGCAAGGCTGGACGGGCGCGTTCTGTTTACCGATGGACTGGGCACCACTGTCGACGCAGAGGTCGATCTCCGCCATCCGAACGCGCGGATGAAGGGACGGCTGAACGGTGTCCTGGATGCAGACGGACAGATGGGTTTCGACGTCGTCATCGATGACGCGGCCAGTGACGCGCGCATTGCGTTCACCGAAATGACCGGCACGCTCCGCATCGGCGGCCGCCTGCCTGACACCCTGGACGGTGCCGGCACGCTGACGGTGCGTGGCGCCAGCGTCGACGATAAGCGGGTCGGCAATCTGGATGTTTCCGGCACCGTGACCGACA
Organism: Rhodospirillales bacterium; assembly: GCA_965216765.1. Lineage (GTDB taxonomy): Bacteria > Pseudomonadota > Alphaproteobacteria > Rhodospirillales > Casp-alpha2 > UBA4479. Next base: position 1,785,958 of record OZ244199.1, on the reverse strand, counting down.
CACGGGCAGAAGTCGGGCTGGTGCTGGGCGGCGACGGCACCGGGCTGTCGGCGCAGATCGCCGTGCTTGCCGACAATGTGCTGGACCCCAAAGCGCGTATCCAAATCTCGGGCGATGCCGCGACGGACGGCTTGAAGGGGCCGGCCGATCTGCCGGGCGCGGTCGATATGATCGGCGCCGTCGCCTTCGAGATGACCGGTGCGCGCCAGGATTTTCAGGCTATCGCCGGTGCGCTTCAAGGCACCGGCGGGGACATGCCGGGCCGTATTTCCGGCTCGATCAGTGCCGACCATCTGAGCATCGAGGCCCCGGATTCGGGGGTCGATGTGACCGTCAACGGGCGTCTTGATCTTAACGCCGACAAGACCGGTTGGCGCGCCGCCAGCCCGGCGGCCATTTTCGTCGACGGCGGGTTTGTCGCCGGCGGTGTACGCAAAGCGTTTGCAGCCAACATCACGACGCCATTGGGCGAAGCGCTCTTGGCGGGTGGGCTGGACCGCGCCCGTGCCATCGTCGCCGCGGCCCGTATCGATGGGACTTTTGACGGCAACCTGCCGCTGGCCGGTGACTTAGGCGGCAATGTCTGGCTGGACGAAAAGCACGGTTTCCTGATCGAGGAAATGACCTTGGCGCTAGATTCGAGCCCGGTGCGGTTGGGGGCTTTGGAGGTTGCTTTCGAGACGGCGACGATCATGCTTTCCGGCACGCCCGGCGATCTGACGTTCGATACATCGATCGCCGCCGGGATCAACGGCACCGTCGGCAAGAATATAGAAATTGTCGGTGGGCGCCTCTATGCGCAAAGCCGGGTCGATGTGTCGGAAGAGGCCATACGCGCCTATCCGCCGGGTTGTTTCGATTTCAATGCCGTGACGATCCGCCATGACGGCCTGACGCTGCGCCCGCAGCCGTTCAAGCTCTGTCCACCCGCCGATGCCGGTCCAATGGTGACGGCGCGGCTTGAGAATGGGGGCTTGAAGCGGATCGAAGCGGTGGCGACGATGGGCAGTGCCGAGATCGTCGCCGACGGGGCGCTGCCTTACCCGATAACCGGCCTTTTGCCGCGTGTCGACGGCACCGCCGCCTATGATCCGGCGCGCAACACCTGGTGGTTGCGGTTTGAAACCAACGGTGGCTCACTTCGGGTCGAGGGGCCGGACCTCGCGGTCACCGACGTGCACACGTCGGGCGAGGTTGTGGGCAAGGGCGGACAACTGGTCGGACTGCGCATACCCGACGTCACCTTCAAGATCGTCGATGATCAGCGCCCGCAACGGATCGCGCCGGTCAGCGTGGCGGCAAAAACGGACCTCAGTGGTCGCGAAGTGAAGTTCGATGGCACGCTGTCTTTGCCCGGCGGTTTACAGGCCAGCGTCGAGGCCCGGCACCGGTTCGACAACAAACGGGGCAATGCCCAGTTCAAGATCCCGGGTTGGACATTCGCCGAGGACGGACGTCAACCGCTGGCGGCGTTCCCCATCCTGCGCGGCGTCGTTACCGGAGTTTCCGGTGCGATCACGGCGGAGGGCCGGGCCGACTGGACCGAAGCCCGCGCGTCGTCTTCGGGGCGCATCGCGCTCGACACCTTGTCGTTCGCCACAACGGCGGCGGACATCGCCGGGATTACAGGGCAGGTGCAGTTCAGCGATCTCTTTGCGCTGCGCACCGACGGCCAGCAGATATTCACCATCGCGCTGATCGATGCCGGTGTGCCGTTGGTAAACGGCGAGGCGCGGCTGCGTTTCACGGGCGATTGGAAACTGCAACTCGACAGCCTTTCGTGGCCCTTCGCCGGCGGTACCATCGGTGCTACCAACATAGATATCCCGCTCGACGAACTGCCGTCCGCGCTGAGTGTGGATATGGACGGGTTGGATGCGTCCGCGCTCGTCAGCATGATGGATGTGCCCGACCTGGAAGCGCGCGGCACGTTGACGGGCCGGTTGCCGGTCATCTTCAAGGACGGCGAGCCATACATTGAGCAGGCGCAAATCCGCTCGATCGGAGGTGGCAGTATCCGCTACCGCGCGCAAGAAGCGGCGGCGGCCCTGCGGCAATCGGGCAGTTCGGCCGAAATTCTCGCCGACGCCTTGGCAAACTTTCAGTTCACCGACATCAACATGACCCTCGACGGGCCCTTGAACGGCGAGATCAAGGCGCGCGCCAAGATTGAAGGGTCCAACCCCGATCTTTACGACGGCAAACGCATCGAGTTGAACGTCAACCTAAGCGGCGTCTTGCGGGACTTGCTGCGAAGCGCTACCGTTTTGAATGAACTTCCGGCATCCATCCGCGACCGCGTGCAGGGGTCGCCGGGGCGCCGACCGTAAGACGGCAGGAGGAACCATTGAACGGAGAACGACCGATGTCGTACCTCTCTCGTCCTGTCTGCTCGACAGTTATTCCGGTATTGTTGTCGCTGATAATCGGATTGGCCGCGTGCACGCCGACCGTCAAGGTCGAAGCGCCGGACAAGCCCATCGTCATTAATCTCAATGTCAAAATCGAACATGAGGTCCGCGTCAAGGTCGAGAACGACCTGGACAAGGCTCTGTCGAGCAACCCGAACTTATTCTAGGAGCGCTCGCCATGCGTAATCTCATTCACCGCCGTTCGTTCCTATCCGCCGCACTCGCTGCGATGCTGCTGACCTTGCTGGCCACAGGGCCGGTCCAGGCACAAGTGACGTCCTTAACCGATGCCAAGGCCCAAGGCCTGGTCGGCGAACAGCTCGACGGATATATCGGCATCGTCGAGGATGCACCGGGCGTGAAACGGTTGGTCGACGACATCAATCTGCAGCGCCGCCAACTGTACCGCGATATCGCGCGTAAGAACGGCGCGCCGCTAAGCGCCGTCGAGAAACTCGCCGGTCAGAAAGCCATCGATCGTGCGGCCTCGGGCGAGATCGTGCAGTCGCCGAACGAGGGCTGGGTCAGGAAACCGTGAGCGACCGGCCATTCCTGAAAATCGTCGGCCTGCGTAAGCACTTTCCCGGCAAGCATGTCCTGGAAGCGGTCGACCTGAGTGTCCAGCAAGGCCAATCGATGGTGCTGATCGGCACCTCGGGGTCGGGCAAGACGCTGTTGCTGAAATGCCTTTTGGGGTTGATCCGCCCGGACGCGGGCAAGGTCCTGGTCGCCGGCGCGGATACGGTGCCGCTCAAAGGGAAAGAGCGCGACGCCTTCATCGCCAAGACCGGTATGCTGTTTCAGCGCTCAGGCCTGTTCGACAGCCTTGCGACCTGGGAAAACGTCGCCTTCCGCTCTATTCAGGACGGCAGCCTGAATCGGACGATGGCCCGCGCCAAGGCCATCGACAAATTGGTCATGGTCGGTCTCGACCCGCATGTCGCCGACCTGCCGCCGTCGGAACTTTCGGGTGGCATGCAGAAACGCGTCGGTGTCGCGCGCGCCGTTTTCGATGACCCGGAACTGTTGCTGCTGGACGAACCGACGGCGGGCCTCGATCCGATCATGTCGAACGTCATCAACGACATGATTCTCGATTTGGTCCGGCAACTCGGCTGCACGGCAATTTCCATCGATAGCGACATGGCCGGCGCGCAGCGCCTTGGCGACCGTATTGCCATGCTGCACGACGGCGGCATTATCTGGGAAGGTGCTGCGGACACCGTTCTGGAGAGCGGCAACGACTTCGTCGATCAGTTCGTGCACAGCCGCGCCGAAGGCCCCATCGACATGCCCGTGGCGGCGCTTTAAAAAACCACGTCGTCCTGAACTTGATTCAGGACCCATCTCTCAATGGGCACGATGTTGCCAGATGATAAATGGCCCCCCAATCAAGTTGACGATTGTCCCGACGGCTCATGTACAACGTCAGCGTCGTCCCGGTCGCGAGGCATGCAGCCCAGCGTACCGGGACCTTAAAGCCCCGGTTGTCGCCTCTCTAAGATCCCGGCGCGCTTTGCGGACGGGATGACGCAAGGGGATAATGCCCAATCAAGCATGTCCTGGAATGTGTCCAGGGTTCAGGATGACGTGGTTGGTTGTGAGGTCCCTACTGAATCTTCGAAAACGCCGTCGGCTTCAGGATGTAGTTGGTGACCGAGGCGACGATCGGGTTGCCTTTTTCCGACGCGGCGCGTTTTTCAATCCACTCCGGGTCGGATTGAAAGGCATCCCGGTTCTTTTCCCGTTCGGCCAGCGATTCCCACTCTAGGAGATAATAGAGGTCGTGGTTGTTCTCACCGATCTCGACCGTCCAAAACCCGATGGGGCGGATGTCGTGCCGCTCCCAGATCGTCAGCGTGGTTTCCTCGAACCGTTTCAGGAGCGCCGGCAGCCGCCCTGGACAGCAGTGATAGATGCGCAGTTCGTGAATCATTGGCCGCTCTTTACTGCATCTTCGAAAATTTAGTCGGCTTAAGGAAATAGTTCGTGACGTGCGTCAGGATCGGGCCGTCTTTCTCGGACTGGGCGCGCTTTTCGATCCATTCCGGATTGGCCTGAAAGGCGTTCCACTTCTCTTCGCGTTCGGCGAGGGAGTCCCATTCCAGAAGATAATAAAGGTCGTGGTTATTCTCGCCGATCTCGACGGTCCAGAACCCCACCTGGCGGATACCGTGCTTTTCCCAGATGCCGAGCGTGGTGTCGTTGAAGCGCGCCAGGATCGCCGGCAAACGGCCCGGGCAGCAGTGATAGATGCGCAGTTCATGGATCATTCGGATGTCTCCCTAGGTGCTATGGGCCGGACGGCCTTTATTGAATGTGCGCTGAGATTAGCACTCGAAATCCATCGCGTCGTCCTGAACTTGAATCGGATTTATTCTATTGCGTCATCCCGGTCGCAACGCGCGCCGGGATCTTGAGATGACGACAGTTGGCGCTTCGAGGTCCCGGCGCACTCGGCAAGAGGCCTCGCGACCGGGATGACGCCGATTCAGTTCAGGGTGACGTGTTGGGTTTTATGGGGCGAGCCCCAGCAACGACCGCGCAAACGCCTTCGCTTCGAAGGGGCGCAGATCGTCGATGCCTTCGCCGACGCCGACGGCGTGCACCGGCAACGCGAACTTCTCGGCCAGCGCCACGACGACGCCACCGCGTGCCGAGCCGTCGAGCTTGGTCATCACCAGACCCGACACGTTGACCATCTCCTTGAACGTCTCGACCTGACTGTGCGCGTTCTGGCCGATGGTGCTGTCCATGACCAGAAGTGTCGTGTGCGGCGCGGTCTTGTCCTGCTTCTTGAGGACGCGGATGATTTTTTCCAACTCGGCCATCAGGTCTTTGCGGTTTTGTAGCCGTCCGGCGGTGTCGATCAGCATGACGTCGATACCGTCGGCGCGCGCTTTCTCCAACGCCCCGAAAGCGAGGCCCGCGGCGTCGGCGCCGTGTGCGCCCGAGATGACGGGGCAGTCGTTGCGCTCACCCCAGATGCCCAGTTGTTCGACGGCGGCGGCGCGGAACGTGTCGCCCGCGACCAGCATCACCGACTTGCCCTCGCCCTTAAAGCGGTTGGCAAGCTTGCCGATGGTCGTCGTCTTGCCCGAGCCGTTGACGCCGCAGACCAGGATCACGTGCGGCTTGTGACCGGGATCGGTCTCCAGCGGCAGGGCGACCGGCTCCAGGATTTCTGCGATCTCGTCGGCAAGTGCGCCGCGGATTTCATCGTCCGTGACTTCCTTATCGAAGCGGTTCTTGGCCACGGCCATGGAGAGTTTGGCGGCGGTCACCGGGCCCATGTCGGCGACGATCAGGGCTTCTTCCAATTCGTCCAGCGCTGCCTGATCGAGTTTGCGACCGCCGAACAGGCCACCGATGGCGCCGGTCAGTTTGTCCGACGACTTACCAAGGCCGGACCGCAGCCGGCTGAGCCAACCCTTTTCGCCTTCAGAACTCATGCCGCGCGCTGTACGTCGAGGACGCCCTCTCGTAATCCGGTGACGTTGCCGGTGACGATCTCGCCCGCTTCGGCGCCGCCTGCGATGCGGGCCGGCAGGAAGTGTTCAGAACGGCCGGTGTCGTCCTTTTCGGTCAGCACCGTGACTTCGGAACCGGCGGCGGCGGTCATGGCATCGGCCAAGGCGCGTTCACCGGCGTCCCGCAACCGCGCCGCGCGCTCCTTGCGGACGGCAACGTCGACAGCGGGCATCTTGGCGGCGGGTGTGCCGTCGCGCTCGGAATAGGGGAACACGTGCAGGTGCGTGAGACCCATGTCGGCGACGGCGGAAAGCGTGTTTTCGAACATGGCGTCGGTCTCGGTCGGGAAACCGGCGATCAGGTCAGCGCCGAGCACGACGTCGGGGCGGGCTTGGCGGGCGCGTTCGGCGGCGCGCAGCGCGTCGCCGCGCAAGTGACGGCGCTTCATGCGCTTTAGGACCATGTCGTCCATGGCCTGCAGGCTTAAATGCAGATGCGGCATCAGGCGTGGCTCGTTGGCGAGCAAATCGAACAAGCCGTCGTCCATGGCGGCGGGGTCGAGCGAACTGAGGCGCAGGCGTTCCAGTTCCGGCACCTGATTGAGCAGCCGCCGGGCCACATCGCCCAGGCGTGGCTGGCCGGGCAGGTCGTCGCCATAAGAACAGATATCGACGCCGGTCAGCACCACTTCCTTGAAGCCGGCCTGCACGAGCGTGCGGGTCTGCTCGACGATGGCGCCCAGCGGCACCGAGCGGTTGGCGCCGCGTGCGAACGGGATGATGCAGAACGTGCAGCGGTGATCGCAGCCCTGTTGCACCTGAACGAAGGCGCGGGCGCGGCCGTCGAAACCTTGGATCAAGTGACCGGCGGTTTCCTTTACCGACATGATGTCGTTGACCAGCACCTGCGGATGGTTGCCGAGCCGCATAAAGGTTTCGGCCTTCATTTTCTCATCGTTGCCGATGACGTGATCGACCTCGGGCATGGCGGCAAAGGCGTCGGGGTCCATCTGTGCGGCACAGCCGGTGACGATGATCTTGGCGTCCGGGTTCAGGCGGCGCTGCTTGCGCACGGTCTGACGCGCCTGACGTTCGGCCTCGCGCGTTACCGTGCAAGTGTTGACGATGATGGCGTCGGCGAGCCCCGCTGCCTGAGCATGGTCGCGCATGACCTCGCTCTCGAAGGCGTTGAGGCGGCAGCCCAGCGTGATGACGTCGGGCGCGCTCATGAGGCGTCTCCAAGAAGCGCCGGGTCGATGCTGCCTTCGAACGCGGTCGCGAACGGACCGGTCTGGATGACCCGGTTGTCGTCCGTGTGTTCGACAACCAGCGTGCCGCCGTCCATGACGACTTCGACCTTGGGGCCGGTGAGCCCGCGCCGGTGCGCATTCACGGCAGTGGCACAGGCGCTGGAACCGCTGGCCCGGGTGATGCCGGCACCGCGCTCCCAGACGCGCACGCGGATGCGGTCTTTGCCGATCACTTGGACGATCTGCACGTTGGTGCGCTCGGGAAACAACGGGGCTATCTCGATCTTCGGGCCGAGGACATCCAGTAGTACGGCGTCCACATCCTCGACGAAGAACGAAACGTGCGGGTTGCCGACGTTGACCCCCGCCGGATTGCGCAGCGCGCCGCACTGATAATCGAGGTTGAGGGTGCTCATCTCACGCGCCAGCGGAATGGCCTGCCAATCGGTGTGTACGGGGCCCATATCGACGGAAACCAGCCCGCCGGCGTCACGCCAGGTGTTCAGATTGCCGGCCAATGTCTGGATGACGGCTTTGTCCTTGCCGGTTTCGCGCATCACCAGATCGGCGATGCAGCGCGTCGCGTTGCCGCAGGCGCCGACTTCGCCGCCATCGTTGTTGCGGATCCGCATAAAGACGTCGGCATCCCCATTCGGCGCCGGTTCGAGCACGATGAACTGGTCGCAGCCGACGCCCGTCCGGCGGTCCGCTATCCTTGCGGCGCTGGCGTCGTCGAAGCTGACGGCATGCGTACGCGCGTCGATCACGACGAAGTCGTTACCGAGCCCGTGCATCTTGCGAAATGGCAAACCCTGGTTCATGGCGCCTTACATATGTCCGGGGCCGGGTCAAAGTCCACTGAAAAGCTGAAAAACCTAGCGGCGCGCTTGTGCCAGCCCGGAGATATGGGGCAGCCTTATGCGGGCCTTGCGCTTGCCGATACGCTTGAACAGGCGGCTGAGACCGGCCTCCTCGCACAGATGCTGCTTAATGCGCGTATTCATATAAAAGCGCGACTTTAAAGATCGGCCGACGCTGATCGGCCTTGAAGCCGCTTCAGGCTTGACTTCAGAAGCCCCGGAAACTAATGTCCGCGCGCTTTCAGGGTAATTCGAAACCCACGCCTCGAGGGGCGCCGCTGATCCGCGAGTTTCGCGCATCGGCGCAGAACTCTTTGCGTGAGTGGTCGAATTGCCGGTTTGGAGACGGATTTAGGCATGTTTGAAGGCCTGCAACAAAAGCTGACCGGGATTTTCGACGGGCTCACCAAGCGCGGCGCGCTGAAGGAAGCCGACGTCGACGCGGCGCTGCGTGAAATCCGCGTCGCCCTTCTGGAAGGCGACGTCGCACTGCCGGTCGTTAAGGCGTTCGTTGACGGCGTCCGTGAGAAGGCCGTCGGTCAGGACGTGCTCCGTTCGGTCCAGCCGGGCCAGCAAGTGGTCAAGATCGTCCATGATCATCTGGTCGAGATGCTGGGCGGCGAAATCCCGCAGGCTCTTAATATAGATGCAACGCCGCCGGCGGCGATTCTGATGGTCGGCCTTCAAGGCTCGGGTAAAACTACCACATCGGCCAAGATCGCGCTGCGCCTGAAAGACCGCGAGAAGAAAAAAGTTCTGATGGCGTCCTTGGACGTCTATCGCCCGGCGGCGCAGCAGCAGTTGCAGCAGTTGGGTATGCAGACCGTGGTCGAAGTGCTGCAGCCGGTGTTCGGCGAACAGCCGGTGGCGATCGCCAAGCGCGCCATGCAGACGGGCCGCACCGAAGGCTACGATGTGGTCATTCTGGATACGGCGGGCCGCCTGGCCATCGATCAGGAGTTGATGGCCGAGGTTGCGCAGGTCCGCGATGTCGCCAAGCCGGCGGAAACGCTCTTGGTGGTCGACGCCATGACCGGTCAGGACGCGGTCAATCTGGCCAGCGAATTTGACGACAAAGTTGGTATCTCCGGGATTGTGCTGACCCGTGTCGACGGCGATGCGCGCGGCGGTGCGGCGCTGTCCATGCGCAGCGTCACCGGCAAGCCGATCAAGCTGCTGGGCACCGGCGAAAAGATGGATGCGCTCGACGCCTTCGATGCGCGCCGTATCGCCGGCTCGATCCTCGGCATGGGCGACGTCGTCGGCCTGGTCGAGAAGGCGCAGCAGGTCGTCGAGGAAGAAGAAGCCGAAGAACTCGCCAAGAAGATGATGAAGGGCCAGTTCACGCTTGAGGACATGGCCGCGCAGTTCGCGAAAATCCGCCAGATGGGTTCGCTCGAAGGCATTCTCGGCATGCTGCCGGGGGCGCAAAAAGTGAAGCAGCAGATGGCCGGCGCCAACATGGACGACAAAGTGCTGTCGCGCCAGGAAGCGATCATCATGTCGATGACGCCGAAAGAGCGCCGCAATCCGAAGATTTTGAACGGTTCACGCCGCCGGCGCATCGCCACAGGGTCCGGCACCTCGGTGCAGGAAGTGAACCGCGTGCTCAAGCAGCACAAGCAGATGGCCGACTTCATGAAAAAGGCCGGCAAGATGGGCAAGAAGGGCATGCTTCGCGGTATGCCCGGCGGCGGTTTTCCGCCGATGGGCGGCGGCATGCCGCCCGGCATGAGATAACCCCGTTTGGGGTTTGGGAAATAAACGCTTCAAGATAAGAAGCGTCTTCGAAACCGACTACGACAATTCTAGGTACAAAGGACGAAAACGACACATGGCATTGACGATTAGACTTTCCCGGGGTGGTGCGAAAAAACGCCCCTATTACCGTATCGTTGTTGCGGACTCGCGCCGCGCACGTGACGGCCGCTTTATTGAGCGCGTCGGTTCCTACAACCCGATGCTTGCCAAGGATGCGACGGACCGCGTTAAGCTGAACGCCGATCGTATCCAGTACTGGCTTGGTGTCGGCGCACAGCCGTCGGACCGCGTTGCGCGTTTCCTGGCCGATGCGGGCATGGGCGACAAGCCGGCAATTCACGAGCAGACCAAGAAGGATAAGCCGAAGGCGAAAGCCCAAGAGCGCCTGAAGGAAGCCGAAGAGAAAGCCAAGGCTGCCGAGGAAGCTGCTGCCGCCGCCGCTGCAGCGCCGGAAGAAGAAGCCCCGGCCGAAGAAGCGGCTGCTGAAGAGGCGCCGGCCGAAGAAGCTGCTGCTGAAGAAGCACCGGCCGAAGAAGCTGCTGCCGAGGAAGCTCCCGCTGAGGAAGCTGCCGAGGAAGAGAAGAAGGAGGACTGATCGGGCATTTGCTTGAACCGTCATGAACGCGCGTTCGCAAGGTTCGGTCCGCGTCGGTGTGATCACCGGCGTCAGGGGCATCAAAGGTGAAGTTCGGATCAAGAGCTTTACAGAGGTCCCGGAAGACGTTGCCGCTTACGGCCCCGTCTTCGACAAGACCGGCGAGCGGCAATTCGACCTTCGGGTCGTCGGCACCCAAAAGGGTCTGGTGCTGGCGAGGATCAAAGGGGTCGAGGACCGCAACGCGGCGGAGGCATTGAAGCGGACGGAACTTTTCGTTTCCCGCGATCAACTGCCCGAGCCCGACGACGACGAGTTCTACCACACGGACCTGGAAGGGCTCCTGGCGGTGGCGGTAAACGGCGATGAACTGGGTAAGGTTCGCGGTGTCTATGACTTTGGCGCCGGACCGGTCCTGGAACTGAACGATGGACTGATGGTGCCTTTCACCAAGGAAGCTGTACCCGACGTCGATCTGGCCGCAGGCATTGTGACGATCGATCCACCTGAAGGACTGTTGGAAGACGCCGAACCGGAAGACGGTGAGGAAGAGGACGAAACGACGTGAACGAGACGGAGCAAAATAAGATGTGGCACGCCCGCGTGCTGACCATCTTCCCGGACATGGTGCCGGGGCCGCTCGGCGTGTCCCTTTTGGGGCAGGCGCTGTCGCGTGGCGTGTGGTCCTTGGATGCCGTCGATATCCGCGCCTTTGCCGAAGATAAGCACGCGAGTGTCGACGACGTGCCCTTCGGCGGTGGCCCGGGCATGGTCATGCGTCCCGATGTCGTCGGCCGCGCGATTGAGGCGGCACGCGAAGATGCTGCGGACCTGCCGCTGGTGTATTTGACGCCGCGCGGCAAGCCGCTGGATCAGGAAGCCGCACACCGCCTTGCCGGTGGGCCGGGCCTGATCGCCGTTTGTGGCCGCTTCGAAGGCATCGATCAGCGCGTCATGGATGCCTATCCCGGCGAGGAAATCTCGCTCGGCGATTTCGTGCTGTCCGGCGGCGAGCTGGCGGCCATGGCGTTGATCGACGCCTGTGTCCGTCTACTGCCGGGGGTTATCGGTGCGGAACAGTCCCTCGACGAAGAAAGCTTCGAAACCGGTCTATTGGAATACCCGCAATATACCCGGCCGCGCGACTGGCGCGGGCGGGCCGTCCCGGACGTTCTTTTGTCCGGTCATCACGAGAATGTTCGCGCCTGGCGACTTGCCCAGGCCGAGGAAATTACGCGTCAGCGGCGTCCCGACTTGTGGGAACGCTATGGGCGCGGCAATATTTAAGCCAAGAAGGAACCTTAGATATGAACATCATTGACCAACTCGATCAGGAGCAGATGGACCGTCTCGCTGCCGAGCGTGCCGTTCCGGAATTCGCCCCGGGTGACACCGTTCGCGTCAACGTGAAGGTCGTCGAAGGCACGCGCGAGCGTGTTCAGGCGTTCGAGGGTGTGTGCATCGCCCGTGGCGGCAGCGGCATCCAGGAATCGTTCACCGTCCGTAAGATCTCTTACGGTGAAGGCGTGGAGCGTGTGTTCCCGGTGTTTTCGCCGAACATCGCCAGCATCGACGTGGTGCGCCGTGGCGACGTCCGTCGCGCGAAACTATATTACCTGCGTGGCCGCCAGGGTAAGTCGGCGCGTATCGCCGAGAAGACCGACGGTTACGCTGCGAAGGTGACGGCCGAGGAAAAACGGATCGCGCAGGAAGAAAAGCGCGCCCGCGACGCCCAGGCCCGCGCCGCCAAGCAGGCCAAGGACGAAGCGGCCAAGGCCGCGACCGAGGAATAAGACCGGACGGCGTCCGGGCTCGGGTCCGGGCGCCGAACCAGTTGCAATATGGCCCGCAAAGGGCCGGCCGTTTTGTTTTGTGGAGAGGGAACGATGGCAAAGCCGCAGACGCTGTTCGATAAGATTTGGAACAATCACCTGGTGAACGTGCAGGATGACGGGACGTGCCTGCTCTACATCGATCGGCATCTCGTGCACGAAGTGACCAGTCCGCAGGCGTTCGAAGGTCTGAAGTTGGCCGGCCGCAAGTTGCGCCGCCCGGACCTGACGTTGGCGGTGCCGGATCACAACGTGTCGACGACCGAGCGCGGCGGCAAGATCGTTGACGACGAAAGCCGCATTCAGATCGAAACCCTGCAGCAGAACTGCAAGGACTTCGGCGTGCAGTTGTTCGATGTGATGGACATCCGCCAGGGCATCGTTCACGTCATCGGCCCGGAGCAGGGCTTCACCCTGCCGGGCACGACCATCGTTTGCGGCGACAGCCACACGGCAACGCACGGTGCGTTCGGCGCGCTGGCGTTCGGTATCGGCACCTCCGAGGTCGAGCACGTCATGGCGACGCAGACGCTATTGCAAAGCCCGCTCAAGAATATGCGCATCAACGTCAATGGTGCGCTGCCCGACGGCTGCACGGCGAAAGACCTTGTGCTCGCCATCATCGGCAAGATCGGCACGGCCGGCGGTACCGGCTACGTCATCGAATACGCGGGCGAAGCGGTCCGTGGCCTGTCGATGGAAGGCCGCATGACGGTCTGTAACATGACCATCGAAGGCGGTGCCCGCGCCGGCCTGATCGCGCCGGACGAGACGACCTTCGAGTATCTGAAAGGCCGGCCCATGTCGCCGAAGGGTGCCGCCTGGGAAGCCGCCGTCAATTACTGGAAGACGCTGCCGTCCGACGAAGGGTCGAGCTACGACAAGGAAGTCGAACTGGACGTGTCCGAGATTGTACCGCAGGTCACCTGGGGCACTAGCCCGGAAGACGTGGCGCCGATCACCGGTACCGTGCCGACGCTGGAGAGCTTCGAGTCCGAAGCCAAGCGCGAAGCTGTGCAGATGGCGCTCGACTACATGGGCCTGACGCCGGGCATGAAAATGTCCGACATCAAGATCAACACCGTCTTCGTCGGTTCGTGCACCAACGGCCGGATCGAAGACTTCCGTGCCGCCGCCGAGATTTCCAAGGGCCGCAAGGTCGCCGAGGGCGTGCGCGCGCTGGCCGTGCCGGGTTCCGGTCTGGTCAAGGAACAGGCCGAAGCCGAAGGGCTGGATAAAATCCTGATCGAAGCCGGTTGGGAATGGCGCGAACCGGGCTGCTCCATGTGCCTGGCGATGAATGCCGACAAGTTGGAGCCGGGCGAGCGTTCGGCCTCGACGTCGAACCGTAACTTTAAGGGACGCCAAGGCCCCAAGGGCCGCACGCACCTCGTCAGCCCAGCGATGGCTGCCGCCGCCGCCGTCACCGGTCATCTGACCGACGTGCGCGATCTCTGAGGGGGAGAGAAACCGATGGAAAAGTTCACCAAACTGACCAGCGCCGCGGCGCCGATGGACATGATCAACGTCGATACCGACATGATCATTCCCAAGCAGTTCCTGAAGACGATTAAGCGTGCCGGTCTCGGCAAGCACGCCTTCCACGAATACCGCTATGACGACGACGGCAACGAAGTCGAGGATTTCGTCCTTAATAAGCCGGCGTACCGGAACGCGGAAATCCTGGTCGCGGGCGATAACTTCGGCTGTGGTTCGTCGCGCGAGCACGCACCGTGGGCGCTGCAGGACTTCGGCATCAAGTGCGTCATTTCGACGTCGTTCGCCGACATCTTCTACAACAACAGCTTTAAGAACGGCATGCTGCTGATCAAGGTGACGCCGGAAGAGCTGGAAAAGCTGATGGAAGACGCCGAACGCGGTGCCAACGCCACTCTGACGGTCGATCTTGAAAACCAGACCATCACCGGGCCGGACGGCGGCGAGATTAAATTCGACATCGATCCGTTCAAAAAGAAATGCCTGCTGGAAGGTCTCGACGACATCGGCCTGACCATGAAGAACGACGACAAGATCGAGAAGTTCGAAAACGAGCGCACGGCCTCGCAGCCGTGGCTCACCATCAACGCTGCTGAGTAATCAAGTCCCTCATCCTGTCCTTCTCCCTTGGGGAGAAGGAACTCTCGCGAAAGCATTGCCCCTCTCCACTGGGGAGAGGGCCGGGGTGAGGGGATTTGCAATCAAAGAGGATAGGGGAAACAAATGGCCGCCAACAAGAAACTGCTGATGCTGCCCGGCGACGGGATCGGACCGGAAGTGATGGGCGAAGTGAAGCGCGTCATCGATTGGATGGATCAGCGCCGTCATGTTTCGTTCGACGTCGAGGAAGACCTTGTCGGCGGTTCGGCCATCGATGCCAGCGGCACCTCTCTGACCGACGATACGCTGTCGAAAGCCATGGGCGTCGACGCGGTCATGCTCGGCGCCGTCGGCGGCCCGAAGTGGGACAACGTCGACTGGGCGATCCGCCCGGAGGCCGGTCTTTTGAAACTCCGCAAGGAAATGGACCTTTTCGCCAACCTGCGCCCGGCGACCTGTATGCCGGCGTTGGCCGACGCCTCGTCGCTGAAGAACGATGTGGTGTCCGGCCTCGACATCATGATCGTCCGCGAACTGACGGCCGGCACCTACTTCGGCCAGCCGAAGGGTATGCAGACCTACGAAGGCCAGGAACGCTGCATCGACACAACGTCCTATACCCATGACGAGGTCGAGCGCGTCGTCCGCGCCGCGTTCGAGCTGGCGCAGAAACGCGGCAAGAAGCTGCACTCCGTCGAGAAAGCCAACGTCATGGAAGTCGGCGTCTTCTGGCGCAAGATCGCGACCGAAGTCGGCAAAGACTATCCGGACGTGGAGCTGCATCACATGTACGCCGACAACTGCGCCATGCAGTTGGTGCGCTGGCCCAAGCAGTTCGACGTCATCGTCACCGACAACCTGTTCGGCGATGTGCTGAGTGATTGCGCCGCCATGTGCACGGGTTCGCTCGGCATGCTGCCGTCGGCCTCGCTGGGGGGTGCCGACGAAAGCGGCCGCCGCCGCGCCATGTACGAGCCGGTGCACGGCTCGGCACCGGACATCGCCGGCGAGCAGAAAGCCAACCCGCTGGCGACCGTGCTGTCGTTCGCCATGTGCCTGCGCTATTCGTTCGACATGGGCGAGGATGCGGACATGCTGGAAAAAGCCTGCGCCGACGTGCTGGAAGCGGGCTACCGCACCGGCGACATCATGCAGGACGGCATGAAGCTGGTCTCTACCGAAGAGATGGGCAAGAAGGTCTGCGAAGCGTTGGACAAGCAGGCCGCTTAAGCCGCGCCTAAACTCTGCTGAGAATTTCGTCGAAGAATTCAGAAAGCGGGCCGTCGCCGCGCATACGCTCGAAGTAAAAGCAGTTGAGGCCATTGGCCACGGTGTGCCCGTCGTCTGAAAACGGCACGCGCAATACGATAGCGCGTCCGAAAAGGCCGAGCCGATTTTCGAACTCTTTGACTTCCAGATGTGGCGCATGGTTGACGACAAGCGTGCCGCAGCCCCCGGCCGCACTGACGCCGTTGGACTTCGGCGGCACCTCGGCGGGAGATTTGCCGGTATAGTCGCCACCGTAGACTTGCGTGAGCTTTGTCCCCCAGAAACGGTATATGGAATGTAGCGGGTCTTCTTGGATGTCGGTGACGCTCATGAAGGGCACCGCCTCCAGCGGTAACTCCATCATCGAAATGTCACGCCACGCGGGTGCCCAGCGCACACCGCACTTATCGCGCCAATAGGAGAGGACCTCCTGCTGGTAGGCGACGGGAGCGTCTTCCGCGGGCAAAAACCGCGACGCGATATGTACGTCTCCAAGAGGCATTCTCGGCTCCCACACAGTTCCGCCAACGCCAATGAAACAGCGTCCAATCGGCACTAAGAAGGAACATGTGCAGGAATGAAGGCGGATTCAACCGCGGACTTCATTCTTTCAGCCTATGTTCGATCAGTCGGCGGCCAAACCTAGATTTCTGCGTCCGTGGCCCGAATGTGCTAACCTCTCCCTGGGAGAGCCTTGGGAGGGGTTCTTATGAACGTCCGAATATTACTATTGGCGGTCTTGATTGCCGCCGCGCCCTTATGTGTGACCGGCGCGGACGCCCGCGAACGCGCCAAGCCCGAAACTGAACCGGTGCAGGCGATCGATCTCACCAAACGTTATATCTTCTATCTTCACGGCCTTTACATGGATAAGCGCGGCCCGCGCGGCGAGACGGACTATCCCGGCATTTACGCGGCGCTTGAAGGCATGGGCTTCGTGGTGATGGACAACATCCGCGGCCTCTTGGGTAATGAAGGCTACGCCGCGAAAGTCGCCGAACAAGTCGGTGCGTTATTGGACGCCGGGGTGCCGCCGGGACACATCACCATCGCCGGGCACTCCAAGGGCGGCTTCATCGCCCTGATCGCATCGTCGATGATCCGAAACCCGAAGGTCTCATATGCCGTGTTCGGTGGTTGTGCGGTACGCGGCACCCGCTACCGCAAACGCTTCGTGCGTTTCGCCAACGGAAACGCCGAAGACATGAAAGGCCGCTTCGTCGTCGCCTGGGCGCGCGACGACTGGATGGCCGAAGACTGCGACGACGCCATGCGCAACGCCAGCGTCACGTACCGCAACGTGGTGCTGCCGGGTGGCCTCGGCCCCCGCACCTACTACAAGCCGGATGATGTCTGGCTGGAAATCCTGAAAGAGCACGCGCTGCGCTAGTTCACCAGCGCAAAGATCAACGGCAACAGCAGCGCCGTCGCCAAGCCGTTGAGGCCCATGGCGAGACCGGCAAAGGCCCCCGCCACGGGGTTGACCTGCAAGGCGCGGGACGTGCCGATGCCGTGCGACGCCACACCCATGGCGAGGCCGCGCGCCCGCCAATCCTTGATCCGCACCAGATTGAGAACGAGCGGCCCGAACAGCGCCCCGGTGATGCCGGTCAGAATCACCAGCACGGCGGTGAGCGAGGGCAGCCCGCCCAACTGTTCGGCGATGCCCATGGCGATGGGCGCGGTTACCGACTTGGGCGCGATGGAAAGTATGGTCTCGGTCGACGCCCCGCCGAGCCACGCGAAACCGACGGCGGCGCCCGATGCCGTCATCGCCCCTGCCAGCACGCCGGCAACAAGCGCCGGGCCGGACGCCTTCAACGCGCCGACTTGCTGATAGAGCGGGATGGCGAGGGCCACCGTCGCCGGACCCAACAGGAAGTGTACGAACTGCGCGCCCTCGAAATAATCCTCGTAAGGAATGCCCGTGGTCCACAGCAGCAATGCGATCACGGCGATGGCGATGGGGACGGGGTTGAGCAGCGGATGACGTCCGCTTTTCTGATACAGAAGATCGCCGATGACATAGGCCGCGAGCGTCAGCGTCAGGCCCGTCAGCGGTTTCTGAGCGAGATAAACCCAGATGTCTGCGAGATCGGGCGGGGTCATGCCTGATCCTCCAGCTTATCCTCTGGCCGGATCGTGGTGCGGCCAAGCCACTGCACCAACAGGCCGGTGACGGCGACGGCGATCAGGGTGCCCGGCAGGATCGCGAGGAGCACCGGCCACCATTCATCGGCCAGGCGCGGCACGTGCAGCATGACGCCGACGCCGGCCGGCACGAACAGCAGCGCCATGTGACGCAGCAGACCGCCCGCCGCTTCGTCGAGACCGTCGGGCAGACCTTTCTTGATCAGCAGTCCCGCGAACAGCAGCGCCATGCCGATCACCGGCCCCGGCACCGGCAGGCCGGTCGCCACGGTGATGGTCTCGCCGATCAGTTGGCAGACAAGGATCAGGGTCAGATAGCGGATGACCATCGACAGCCTCTTGCAGAGTTAAGCGTGGAATAGTATGTTCCGCGCGAAATCGGCCGGGATCAACCGGCGAGTTGGGATAGACGTTATGCTGCTGACGATCACGACCACGAAAAAGGACAAGACCCTGCGGTAGCGGGCGGTTTTTCGTGTTTGCATGAAACAGCCCGCAGATCATCTAGCGGGCTTTATTTGTGCCCGAACGTCAACGGATAGGAAATAGACACGTGTTGAAGCTTTATAATTACTGGCGGTCGACGTCGAGCTACCGCACACGGATTCTCCTGAACCTGAAAGGGGTCGACTGGGAATACGTGCCGGTCAATATCCGTGACGGCGAACAGCACGGCGAGGCCTATCGCAAGGTCAGCCCGAACGGTTTCGTGCCGGTGTTGGTCGATGGAGACCTTGTGGTCCGCCAGACCGTGATGATGGTCGACTATCTGGACCGCACGTACCCCGAGAACCCGCTGGTGCCGACGGATGCGCCGGGCCGTATGCGGGTGATGGAGTTTCTGCTGTCACTGACGGGTGACGTGCAAGGGCGTACACAAAAGCGCGTTCGTGACTATATAGAAGAGCATATGTCCAGGGACGTCCTGGAAGACTGGTTCACGTTCTGGGCCCGGGAAGGCCTTTTGATTATGGAGAAGCTGGCCACCCAGAGCCGTCCGGCGGGCCGCTTCTTTCATGGCGATGTGCCGACGGCGGCGGACGCGTTCATCGTTGCGCAGCTGTTCAATTTCGGCTCGCGGGCGACGGATATGAGCGTCGCGCCGACACTGCTCGCCATTGCTGACGAATGCGCCAAGCTGGAGACTTTTCAGAAAGCACGTCCGAAAGCGCAGCCGGACTATGCCGCCGATCCGCGGTTTTAATTGGAATTAAACGTAAACATCGTTATCAGAACGGTGAAAATTGGCCTCAAAGGCCTGAAGGAGAGAGAAGATGGGTTACAAAGTCGCAGTCATGGGTGCCACCGGCAATGTCGGGCGCGAGCTTCTGAGCACCATGGCGGAGCGCCGGTTCCCCGCCGATGATGTCGTCGCACTGGCGTCGGCGCGGTCCGTTGGGCGCGAAGTCAGCTTCGGTGATGATCAGGTGCTGAAAGTTCAAGATCTCGCCAAATTCGATTTCAAAGGCATCGATATCGTGCTGTCGTCGCCGGGCGCTTCGGTCTCGGCCGAGTACAGCCCGAAGGCCGCCGCCGCCGGCGCCGTCGTCGTCGACAACACGTCGCACTGGCGCATGGACCCGGACGTGCCGCTGGTGGTGCCGGAAGTGAACCCCGAAGCCATCGCCGACTATACCAAGAAGGGCATTATCGCCAACCCGAACTGCTCGACCATTCAGATGGTCGTGGCGCTGAAGCCGTTGCATGATCTGGCGCAGATTGAACGCGTCGTCGTCTCGACCTATCAGTCCGTATCGGGGGCCGGCAAGGAAGGCATGGACGAACTATTCAACCAGACCAAGGGCATCTACGCCAACCAGCTGCCGGAAGAGAACCGTCACAAGTTCACCAAGCAGATCGCGTTTAACTGCATTCCGCATATCGACAAATTCATGGATGACGGCTCGACCAAGGAAGAATGGAAGATGATGGTCGAGACCAAGAAAATCCTCGATCCGAAGATCAAGCTGCACGCAACATGCGTGCGCGTGCCGGTCTTCGTCGGCCACGCCGAAGCCGTGTATATCGAATGCGCCAAGCCGATTGACGAGGAATCCGCGCGCGCCGCGCTGCGTGCCGCGCCCGGGATCACCGTCTTCGACGACCGCGTCGACGGTGGTTACATCACGCCGAAGGAATGCGCCGGCGAGGACGAAACCTACGTCAGCCGTATCCGTGTCGATCCGACCGTCGACAACGGCCTCAGCATGTGGGTGGTCTCTGACAACCTGCGCAAGGGCGCGGCGCTCAACACGGTACAGATCGCCGAAACGCTGATCGGCCGCTACATGAAAGACGCGGCATAAATATTTTCCAAGGGCGCGGGCGGGAAGAATCGTCCGCGCCCTTGTCCTGTCTGACGTCGGACATGGCGGCTTGGCATGTGGTAAACCCTTACAAGCTAGTGACGTTTATTTTGACGTTTCGCATGCTATCTTTGCGTGTTGCAAAGCGTTGGGCCGATTGAAAGGTCGGGTGGGAGTCGTAGATGGCGCAGATTCTGATTGTCGATGATGAAGAAATCATCCGGGAAATTCTGAAAGCCGTGCTAGAAACGAACGGTCATGAGGTTCTGGAAGCTACGGACGGCGACACGTGCATCGATATGGCAAGAGCGTCTACCCCGGACCTGATCATCTTGGACATGAATATGCCGAAGATGACGGGGTTTGAAGTTGCGCCGCTATTGAAGACGCACCCGCGCACTAAAAAAACGCCGATTCTTGCACTGACCGCTGACAAGACGACCGAAAGTATCGAAGCGGCATATGAAGCAGGATGCGATCATTACCTCGCCAAGCCAATACTGGGTGAAAAGCTCGTTCAGGTCGTGAGCGATATGTTAGCGATGTAAGCAGGTGTATTCATCGCATTGTTTCGGGATTCCAAAGGTGGCTTTGCTGATTTCTACGTCGAGCCGCCTCAATGTTAATCGCGCGACCAGGGGTGTATATTGAGACTTTTCCCGAATAGGAAAGTTGACAGAGTTCGATGGAGCGCCATCGCCGTCGTCGCCATTTTATCGATTTCCGCAGCCGAGCACCTTTTCACAAGTTCCGTCAACAATCGACACTATGCGACGTTGAGCGATTCTTGGCGTCATTTGTCGGAGCAACGCGAAGAAAAGGTTCAACTGTTATCCCGTATCCAGTCGCGGATTGGTTATGGCGGCCTCATTCACAGTTTCAAGAACTGGGTGCTGCGAGGTGAACAGAAAGATTTCGATGCGATCAACGAGATCTTCGGATTGATTAAAAACGACATCGCTTTATACGAAAAACTGGATTTGTCCGAGGCGGAAACCAGTGCGTTGGCCAGCCTGAAATCCGTTCTGCTTGCTTATGAAGAACGTGTGGAGACGGTCAAGCATCTTAGGAGGGACGGGACCGAAATAGCCTTGATTGACGCGATCGTTCGCGTCGATGACGGTCAGGCCCTTGCCGGGCTGGAAACGTTGCGGGAAGAAGCCAGAATGAGCTTCGAAATGTCACGGCGTATCGTTGAAGAAGAACTCGCTTCCGGTGATACCATCAGCAAGGTGGGCATGGCCCTCGCGTTCATTCCATTGATCGTAACCTTCGTGGTGTTCGCCTTTGTCGGGTATCTTTTGGCAGCAATCCGCAAACGTGAAGAAGCCGAGCAGATGCTTCTTACCTCCATTAACGCGCTGAAGGATGGGTTTGTTATTTACGATGCGGATGACCGGCTCGTGCTTTGCAATGAGGTCTATCGTCAGTATTACGAAAAGTCCGCGCATATGATGGTGCCCGGCACACCGTTTGAAGACATCATTCGGGAAGGTGTTCGGAACGGGCAGTATTCGGACGCCATTGGCCGCGAAGAGGAGTGGATTGCCGAGAGGATAAAAGCCCACCGCGAACCGATTAGACAGTTCGAACAACAACTGGATGATGGCCGATGGCTTAAGATCTCCGAAGTTGTCACCGAGTCCGGGGCGACGGTCGGGGTCCGTGTTGATGTGACCGAATTGAAGCTGGCGCAACAGGAAGCGGAAGAAGCATCAAGAGTTAAATCCGAGTTTTTGGCATCCATGAGCCACGAAATCCGTACACCGATGACAGCCGTAATCGGCTTTTCGGAATTGTTGCTGGAAGACGATCTGCCTCAAGTGGCGCTTGAGAAAGTAAAGAAGATCAAGGCGTCGGCATCGTCATTGCTGTCGATCATCAATGACATTCTGGATCTCTCGAAGCTGGAAGCGCAGAAACTGGTGATTGAGAAAGTCAACTTCAGTCCGTCGCGTGTCGCTAACGACGTGACACACCACTACTACATGGCATGCCCGCCGGAAAGCCGGGGAAAGTTGATCGTCTCGGCCAAAATATCCGACGATTTCCCGCGAGCCGTCTGCGCCGATCCAACAAGACTTAGGCAAGTCCTGGTTAATCTCCTTGGCAATGCCATAAAGTTCACGGAAGCAGGTTCGGTCATTCTGCATTGCGAGAAAGTAAGCGACGCCGACATATTGCGGTTCCGGGTGGAGGACACCGGGATCGGCATAGAAAAGGAATCGCAGGAGAAGCTTTTCGGAGACTTCGTTCAGGCGGATGCCTCTATCAGCCGGAAGTATCATGGGACCGGGCTGGGCCTTTCGATCTGCAAACGCCTCGTCGAGTTGATGGGGGGCGAAATCGGTGTCGACAGCGAACTCGGTATAGGGAGCACGTTTTGGTTTACCCTGCCTTATGAACCGGTTTCCGAAGATGTCGAACTCGTAGACGAGTTGTCGATAACGCCACGCAAATTTGTTGGCTCAAAGGAACTCTCGATCCTTGTTGCCGAAGACAACGAGATCAATCAGGTGCTTATCAGTGCGATACTCTCGCGCTTCGGTCACACGTTTACCATTGTCAACAATGGTGCGGCCGCCGTGGCGGCTGTTGAGAAATCGGACTTCGATTTGGTTCTCATGGATGTCCGCATGCCGGAACTCGCCGGCCCGGAAGCCACCAAAGAAATTCGCAAGCTGCCTGGGTTGAAGGGGGCGGTTCCGATCATCGCCCTCACGGCGGACGTGATGGCAGAGAACAAAGAAGCATACTTCGCGGCAGGTATGAACGATTGCGTCGGTAAACCGATCAATCATGAAGAACTGGCAGTCGCGATAAATCGTGTGATCGGTGAAACGGTCAACATGATCCAAGAGGAAGCGCCGAGCGCGCCGGCATTTGACTTCGAAAGCCTCAAGGCGGAGTTGGGGCTGCCGGAAGAGATCATCATCTCGTTGTTGCAGAAATTCGTTGAGACCTACAGCGATGTGGGCACGCGGCTGAATGATCTCCTCAAGGAAGGCAACTACAAGGAAACCTATGAGCTTGGACATGCCATCAAAGGGGTGGCGGCTTCGCTGGGCATGCCGGAGGTATCCGAGAGCGCTGCCGCGTTAGAGGCGGCTGCCAAATCCTCGGACGAGAATGCTTGCGCCGAAGCCCTACGAGAGCTTGAAATTCGTTTATCGGCCCTCGTGACAGCCATTCGAGAGAGATTTCCGGCGGCCATTGGTTGAGCGGGCGGTACTAAAAGACCCAAAACGTACAATGATTAGACTCGATTGCCCTTGACCTTGGCTCTCCAGTTAACGATTTACTCGTTTAATGAGTGTTAGTTATAAGCCGATAACCGCAGATGTGGTCGAAGCGACGCGTTGCGCCTGCCATGGCAACGTGATGGAGGCTATTGTTCAGGGCGTGCCTGAGGGGTCTGATTTCCTAGATCTTATCGGCACCTGCTACGCTAAGTTTGATTTCATGCATGCTCTTTGGGATTTCCGCAATTCTTCGGTGTCCGGACTGGGGTTTGATGACTTCAAGAAAGTTGCCGAAGCGACGGCCCTTTTTGAGGAGAAGCGAGGCGTCAACGCCAAGACCGCCATTCTCGTCTCCGCAGAGTCGGATATACTTCTGTTCCGAGCCTTTTCTGATAACGTTAAGGGGGTCCTGGCTTGCGAGATGCGGGCGTTTCGGGACGAAGAAGATGCACGGGCCTGGCTAAATAACTAGTTCGCGCCGAATACGATCTGCACGAAAAAACCCCGAGGCAAGCCCCGGGGTTTCTCTTTGCCGAAAGCGAAGGTGGCTTACATGGCGGCTTTGCGTGCCGCTTCCAGCCAGCCGTCGAATTTCGCCTGATTGGCCTTGATCCAGGCATCGACGTGACGCTCGGCGTTTTCCCAACCGCCTTGGCCCTTCTCCTTCATTTTCAGGTTCTGGGCGGACACGTCGTTGACCGAAATCTGCATGACCTCGAACAGTTTGGCAGCCGCCGGGTTATCGGCGAGGAACTGTTTGTTGGCGACGATTTCCTGCGTGTTGACCAGGAAGCCGTAGTTCTTACCGTTCGGCAGCGTGGTGTCGACGTTATTCGGGTGCGACGACTTCGGCACTTCGATCCAGGTCACGTCCTTGCCCGGGACCAGCACGCCGGAGACCCAATAAGGCGTCCAGGTGTAATAGAGGACCGGCTTGCCTTCTTTATAACGGGCAATGGTCTCGGCGATGATGGCCGAATATTCACCTTGGTTGTGGCTCACGGTGTCGCGCAGATCGAAGGCGTCCATCTGGTGTTCGATAACGCGCTCGCAGCCCCAACCCGGTACGCAACCGGCGAGGTCCGCCTTGCCGTCGTCGTTGGCGTCGAACAGCTTGGCGATCTTCGGATCGGTCAGTTGGCCGATGTTGGTGATGTTGTGTTCTTCGGCGGTCTTTTTGTCGATCAGGTAGCCCTGCGCACAACCCGGCAGATAATCGCCCGGACGGGACAGTTTCTCGTCGCCGCCGGCCTTGTCGTAGAACGCCTGGTGCAGCGGGTTCCAGTGGTCCGCCATGAACGTGACGTCACCGTTGGCGATGGCGATGTGCAGCGCTGGATACTTGGCGTTTTGAACGTCCTTCACATCGTAGCCAAGGGCTTCGAGCGCCTTGATGACGATGATGGTCTGAAAGTTCTCGCCATCGACGTTGTCCTGACCGGGTTGGACGGTGACGCCCTTGCCCGGCATGTGATGGTCGGCGAGTGCGTGGCTGCCTGCAAGAGCGCCACTAGCTGCAAGCACGGCGGCAAGCGCGGCGCTACGCATCCAGGTAAAAGTTCTCATAGAAATCTCTCCTAGGTTTTTGATTTATCAACTTGAGACAGTTTTTTTGTCAGGCGCGCCCCAGCGCCTTTAGGATCAAACCGGCGGGGCCGGTCTGGTACCAATGACGAATTCCCTTGTCTCGCTTCTCTTCGCCCAACGCTTGCGTAATGCGGTCGAGCACGATGGCCAGCAACACGATGCCCAGGCCACCCACGGTGGCGAGGCCCATGTCCAGCCGGCCGATGCCGCGCAGCACCATCTGCCCCAGGCCGCCGACGGCGATCATGGAGGCGATGACGACCATGGAAAGCGCAAGCATCAGGGTCTGGTTTACCCCCGCCATGATGGTCGGCATGGCGAGCGGTAATTGAACTTTGAACAACAGTTGGCTTTTCGATGCGCCGAACGAATGCGACGCCTCGATCAGGTCGGACGGTACCCGGCGGATGCCAAGATTGGTCAGCCGGATCAGCGGCGGCAGCGCGAAAATAATCGTCACGACGACGCCCGGCACGTTGCCGATGCCGAACAGCATGACGATCGGCACTAAATAAACGAAGGCCGGCGTTGTCTGCATCGCATCCAGAATGGGCCGGACGGTTGTCGCGGCATTATCGCTACGCGCCAGCCAGATGCCCGTGGGCAGACCAATCGCCATGCAGAAGAAAACGGACGTCAGCACCAGCGACAGCGTAACCATCGCTTCGTCCCACGCACCGATCAGGCCGATGCCGGCCAGCGAGATCACGGTGGCGATGCCGAGCCGCAGACTCGAAACCTGCCAGGCGATCAGCGCCATGACGGCGATGATCAAAAGGTCCGGCGTCGCCAGAAGGCCGGTTTCGATGGAGGTGAGAACCTGATCGATGGGCCAGCGGATGAGTTGAAAGACGGGCCTGAAGTTGGCGACCAGCCACTGCAGAATCGACTCGACCCAG
Source organism: Rhodospirillales bacterium (assembly GCA_965216765.1). Lineage (GTDB taxonomy): Bacteria > Pseudomonadota > Alphaproteobacteria > Rhodospirillales > Casp-alpha2 > UBA4479. The sequence continues at coordinate 1,760,228 of OZ244199.1, read as the reverse complement.
ATATCCAGCGGAATAAAGGTTTGGGCGAAGGGGTCCAGGATATCGAAATCCAGTTGTTCGGCGACGCCGTCCTGGAGCCAGTCCTTACCTTCCGGTTGTGCTTCCTGGCTGGAACTCGCGCCCCAGGGATCGGTATCAGCCATCGGGCTTCTCCTCGTCCGAGGCAAGGCTTTGCAGCAGGCCGGCCTTGGTAATGACGCCCTGATACTTGCCGTTTTCGTCGGCGACCGGGACGGCGCAGGGTGCGTCGGCCACCGGGGCGATGACGTCGCTGAGATACGCGTTCGCTTGAACGGCATCGACGCCGGGAAGGATCGCGTCGGTGATCGGCTTGTCGGAGTCTTTGGCCTTTACCAGCGAGTCGACGGAGACGACGCCGTGGAAAGTCTGATCCGACGACACGACGTAGCCAAAGTCCCGGTCTTCGTTCTTCAATCGGGACAGTGCGGTGTTGATGCCGATGCCATCGCGTTCGATCACCGTGACTTGCGTCTTCCGGGCGATATCGCCGGCGGTGTAGACCGACGCGACATCGACGCCGCGGAAGAACGAGGCGACATAGTCGTTGGACGGGTTGTTGAGAATTTCTTCAGGCGTGCCGACCTGCACGACGATGCCACCCTGCATGATGGCGATCCGGTCGCCGATGCGCATGGCTTCGTCCAGGTCGTGCGAGATGAAGATAATGGTGCGCTTCTTTTCCGATTGGAGTTGCAGAAGCTCGTCCTGCATTTCGGTGCGGATCAGCGGATCAAGCGCCGAGAAAGCCTCGTCCATTAGCATCACCGACGGGTTGTTGGCGAGTGCGCGGGCCAGGCCGACCCGCTGCTGCATGCCGCCCGACAGTTCGTCCGGATAGCTATCCGTATGAGCGCCCAGGCCGACCTGCTCCAACGCTTCCTGGGCCTGCTTGTGCCGCGTTTCCAATTCGACGCCGGAAAGCTCCAAACCAAAGGCTGCGTTATCGATGACGTTCAGGTGTGGCATCAGGGCAAAGGACTGAAACACCATGCTCATGTCCTTGCGGCGCAGGTCACGCAGTTCCTTCTCGGACATCGCCGCGATATCGTCGCCGTTGTAGAAGACATTGCCGGCCGTCGGCTCGATCAGCCGGTTGAGCAAACGGACGATGGTGGATTTTCCGGAGCCGGACAGGCCCATGATGACGAAGATTTCGCCTTCTTTGATCTCGAAGCTGGCGTCGCATACCCCGATGGTGCTGCCCGTGCGCGCAAAAATCTCGTCCTTGTCCAGGCCGTCTCGCGACATGGCCAAGGCTTCTTGTGGATTATCCCCAAAGATCTTGTAGAGGTTCCTAACGACGATTTTCGCGTCTGAAGAGATCAGTCTTCCCCGACTGTTATGCCCCGAGCCCCCTGTGATGCCCCGAGCCCCTGTTAACCGAAAACTACACACCTATGGTGTGAGTGTCAAAAGGGCGCCCATGCTTACTTTCGTAGGTTGTCGAATTTCTCAACAAGCCATGCCCCAGGTCGGCGTCTTCCCGGTGACGAGGCAACAGGCCGAGGGCACCGGGATCTTGACGTCTGAATCGTCGTCACTTGAAGACACCGGCGCGCATTACGGCCGGAATGACGCAAGGGGGCATGCGTGGAAAGACGCTCACGTCGGCGCGTTGTTCGCGAGGAACCCGTGCACGTGCCGGAGTGCGATGGCGATCTTTCGATCATTCTCTTTCCAGGGATAAATGCTGACCTGGGAATTCGGTGCCAACAGGGCGGATTCCATCGCCGCGCCGAATGGGTGCGCCGGAATGTCGTCGGGCATAACCAGGATCGGCGTTTCGCAATTGCGGACAAAATCACGGTCGACCGTGTAAACGAAATCCGCCTTGTTCGTGTACATGTCGGTCAGAAATTCCGAGACCGTTTCCATGTTGAAGTCCGGGCGTCGCTGGACGAATTTCGGCCCCCATCCGCTCATGTTGTTGTCGTAGGAGCGGGTGTGATGGCTGGACGTATAGCCGCTCGGGTGAACGAGGACGGCGGCGGCGACTCGGTCGCCGGCGTGTTTCAGCAGATTCCAGATCATCGGGCCGCCGATGCAGAAACCCATTACCAGAAATTGGTCGATCCCAAGATGATCCATCAACGCCAGCTGGTCGTCGGTGAAGATATCCCATGAACGCTTCGGGTCGATCGGTCCGTCCGACTGGCCCGTGTTGGCGGTGCGCAAATCGAGCGCAATCACTCGGTACTCGTCGCTGAACTCGTTCAGCGGATTAAACGCGTGTCGATCGAGACCGGCGATGGTTGCCTCGAGCCCACCGCCGGGGATAACCAACAACGGGAAACCGGTGCCTTTTTCCTCATAGTGAATTTTTACGTCGCCGTTCTCGAATATCGGCATGGTCGGCCCTCCCAGGCTAATGGATTAATCTGCATCTTCTTTATTTCTTTGCCGCGTCGTTGGGGTTGAAGGTGTCGTCGATTTCCTTCTGACCCATTTCCTGCTTCCCGGCGTTCGGGTCCGGAGTCTTTGGCGCGCCCTTGCCGCGGCGATCCTCACCGTTGAAATCTGTGTCATGGCGGCGGCGGTCGGGTCCGAAGAAATCACCGACACGGACGAAACGTCGTGGCCGTTCGATCACCGCTTCGATCCGGCTGAATAGAGACTTCGGCGCAAGCGGCTTGACCACGTATTCCGTGACGCCGGCGTCTCTCGCCTCGAACACCTGATGGCGTTCGCGAAATCCGGTCACCATGATGATCGGCACAAAAGCGTTGGGGCTGTCCGGATGTTTGCGGATCATCTTCGTCAGCTTTATCCCATTCATCGGTTCCATCTGCCAATCGATCAGGACGATATCTGCCGGGCGGATGATGAAATCCTTCCACGCCTTCTCGCCATTCGTGAAACCGCGGATATCCTCGGCGCCAAGAATGCGCACCATTTCGCGGACCATTTGTACGGAAAAATCCTGATCATCGACGATCATTATTGATACGTCTCTGAGATAGTCGTTCATCAAGGTGCCTACACAATCCTGCGCCGACGCAGAGCAACACCGCCGCTTCTTCGCCGAAACGCTCATCCCTTCAAGTCGCACACCGAACCGTTTATCGATCCGAACCGTTTATTTACACGGGTCTATTCGCCCACGCGCATATTTTGGGCAGTATTCCGGGGATGTCCAGTTCCGTTGCATCGTCGGCTAAAGCCAAGTCGACAGCGAGTGCCGTCACCGCCACGGCATCGGCCAATGCAGCGGCGGGTTCCCGCCCGTTGGCGAGGCCGGCGCAGAAAATCGCGCTCAACAGATCGCCGGTGCCTTTGGCGCGGAGCGACCGCGCTGTTACGGGAATAACTTTCATCTCCGCCTGGCCAACGAGGAGATTCACAATATCCGCGCCGTTCGGAACGGACGTCACCACGACCCCGCCGGCACCTCTCTCTAAGAGTTCGCGTGCGGCGGTTGCCGCCTCGTCGATGGAGGTCACAGGACGTGCCGTCAGCGTGCCGAGTTCGAAGGCGTTGGGCAGCAGCCAGTCCGCACGAGACACCGCCGCTTTCTGAAAATCGACGATGGCCGGATCGACGTAGACACCTTTGGGGACGTCGCCGAACGCCGGATCGATGATCAGAGTTGTGCCGCTGGGTATAGTTTCCAGGACCGCCTCGCCTTGTTCGGCGGCGCCGAGATAGCCCATGAGCACCGGCGAGCCAGGGGGCGTAAGTCGTAGCGTCGCCCTCAGCGTCGCCGATAGTTCGCCGGCATCGGTGACGGCGGCATCGACCGCCCCATGCCCCGGATGGTGGGCGAGACGCACCGTATCGACCGGCCAGGCATGCACGCCGAATGCCTGACATACCGGCACCGCGACGGCGTTGCCGACATAGCCCCAGGAAACACGGCTCTGTACGCTGATGATTTCAGGTCGTTGTGTCATGGCGGAACCTTGCCATAGCGGCGCAGGCAATTGTAGCTTCTTGCGACGCAACAAGAGGAATACGTATGACCACCGATACCGATATCAAACCGCGCCGTTCGGCGTTGTATATGCCGGGTGCGAACGCCCGCGCGCTCGAAAAAGGGCGCAGCCTGGGTGCGGACATGTTGATCCTGGACCTGGAAGACTCCGTCGCGCCGGAAGCCAAGGCCGATGCCCGCGCACAGATTACGGCAGCGCTCGATGAAGGCGGTTACGGGCACCGCGAGATCGTCGTCCGTTCCAATGCCGAAGACACGCCCTATTTCGACGACGATCTGGCCGCCATTGCCAAGATGAAGTGCCACGCGGTCCTGCTGCCGAAGGTCGAAAGTGCGGAGACGGTGCTACGTGCCGTGCGGGCACTCGACGAAGCCGGCGCGCCTGCGGATATGGCGGTCTGGTGCATGATGGAAACGCCGCTCGGTATTTTTAAAGCAGGCGAGATCGCCTTTTCGTCGCCGCGCATGGCAGGTTTCGTCATGGGCACGTCCGATCTGGCCAAGGATCTGCGCGCCCGCCATGTGCCGGACCGGCTTCCGTTCTTGTATGCACTGGAGTCTTGTATCCTGGCGGCACGCGCTGCGGGTATCGCCATACTGGACGGGGTTCACTTGGACCTGAACGATGATGCGGGTTTCCGCGCATCGTGCGAGCAGGGCAGGGATCTTGGCATGGACGGCAAGACGCTGATCCATCCCAAGACCATCGACGCCGCCAACGAGGTTTTCTCGCCGGCTGCGGAAGACATTGCCTGGGGCCGCAAGATCATGGACGCGCATGCGGAGGCGCTGGCCGCCGGCAAGGGTGTGACGGTCGTCGACGGCAAGCTGGTCGAAAATCTTCATGTCGAGGAGGCGAAGCGGCTGGTCGCGCTCGCCGATGCGATTGCGACGAGGTAGCATGCACTAACAGCGAAGGAACGCCGTCATGCCGATGAAGCCGAAAAAGACCAACGCCGGGAACTTCTTCGAAGACTTCAAGATCGGACAGGTGACGCGGCACGCGACGCCGCGCACCGTGAGCGAGGGCGATATCGCACTTTATACGGCGCTTTACGGCGGGCGCTTCGCCACCCATTCGTCGGTCGAGTTCGCACGCAACATGGGTTACAAGGGATTGCCGGTGGACGATCTGCTGGCTTTCCATGTCGCCTTCGGCAAGACCGTGCCGGATATCTCCATCAACGCGGTGGCCAACCTGGGCTACGCCGAGGGCGTGTTCGGCGAGCCGCTTTATCCCGGCGACACCATAAAGACCCAGTCCGAAGTGATCGGCCTCAAGGAAAACTCTAACGGCAAGACCGGTGTCGTCTACGTGCGTTCGACGGCGACCAATCAAAATGATCGCATGGTCGTCGACTACAAACGCTGGGTGATGGTCAACAAGCGCGACACGGAAAGCCCGGCGCCGGAAGCCAGTGCGCCGGAACTGGCGCCGTTCGTGCCGGGGGCGTCGATCGCCGTTCCCAAGGGGATCGATCTCGGCGGCTATGATCCGGTGCTGGCCGGCTCCAAGCACTTCTGGGTCGACTACGAGGTCGGCGAGAAGATCGACCACGTGGACGGCACGACGATCGAAGAGGCCGAGCACATGATGGCGACGCGGCTTTATCAGAACACCGCGAAGGTGCACTTCAACCAGCATCTCCAGGCCGAAGGCCGCTTCGGCAAGCGCCTCGTCTATGGTGGGCACGTGATCTCGATCGCCCGTGCGCTCAGTTTCAACGGCCTGGCGAACGCGTTCCGCATCGCCGCGATCAACGCCGGCACCCACGCCAACCCGGTGTTCGCCGGCGATACTGTCTATGCCTGGTCGGAAGTGCTGGCGCGGCCCGAGATCGACGGCCGCACCGATGTCGGCGCCATGCGTATCCGCACGGTGGCGACCAAGAACCGCCCGTGTGGCGACTTCCCTTATAAAGACGCCGACGGCAAGTATTTGCCCGATGTGCTGCTGGACTTCGACTACTGGGTGCTGATGCCGCGGGGGTGAGCGTTCAAAGGTCCCGGTGTGCCGCCATGCTCCAACCGGGACGACGCGATTGAGAAGTTTGCGTCATCCCGGTTGGCACGCAGTGCCACGCCGGGATCGTAGAGTGACGAAGTAATTATTTCTCGGCCCCTCCCATATCACCGGCTATGAGTAACGCATTTGTCTACATCCTCGCCAGTCGTCCGCGTGGTGCCCTCTATGTAGGCGTGACAAACAATCTCGTTCGCCGCGTTTGGGAGCACAAAACTGGGTTCGGCTCCTCGTACGTTCGACGATACTACATCTACAGATTGGTTTGGTTCGAGCAGCACGATCTGATCACATTGGCTATCCAACGGGAGAAGTCGATCAAACGCTGGAGCCGTGCGCAGAAGTTCGCAGTGGTTGAGGAAATTAACCCGGATTGGCACGATCTCTTTGCAGGGATTGCGGCGCTGTGACTCGATGTTGATACCTTGCTCTAAGGTCCCGGTGTGTCGCTATGCGCCAACCGGGACGACGCGATTGAGAAGTTTGCGTCATCCCGGTTGGCACGCAGTGCCGCGCCGGGATCATTAAGTGGCGCAACGACGATAGAATTCAGGCAATAAAAGAGGCGTCAGGGGTGTTGGTCCTGGGAAACCTTCACCGAGCACCGCTGGGTCGGCACACCTGACGCCTCTTGGAGCCGGCCAGGCTCCGTTCGCCCGAAAGCGACCATGTCTTCGCGGCAAGGTCGGCAGACGCACCCTGGGCAGAGATCGGTCTGCATATCCCAGCCGCCCCACCGCCCCGCGCCGAAACGCGGCTTGGCTGCCCTTAAACACCGAAGCATTACCGGGCCGGACGACACTTCCGTCACCGCCTTACACGCCAACGGCCATCCTGGTCAGGTGGCCACCGGAGCACCGGTCCGAAGACCGGCAACAGGCAGAGGGCGGCGCCGACCGGCACATCGGGGACCAGAGTCCCCCGGCGTACCTGCCAGCCGATCCCTCCCGCAAAGCGGCAGAGACCGCGACGACACACTCTCGTGCATACTTAGCGTGACGCTTTTCACTGTTGTGCGCTATGGCGAATGATGTGGGTAAAAGCACTTTTCTGTGTAAAACAGCACCTGTTGTCCCCAATTCATGCACAGGTTTTCAACAAAAGCCGGATTTGGGCGCTTTTCGACGGACTCCAGGACACCCGTGCTGCGCTGCACCTAGGTACATTGACTTGGCGGCGGTCGGCGGGTACCAATTTGCGAAGGAGAGAGGCGCCGCGCGGGCTCACCGCTGCGGCCGGGAGAAAGGCACTTCGCATGGCAAAGAGCAATCGCCCATTGTCACCCCACCTGCAGGTCTACAGGTTGCCGGTGAGCGCATGGATGTCGATTACGCACCGTTTCACCGGTGTCGTCCTGTGTTTCGGGGCGATCCTACTGACATATTGGCTCATGGCGGCCACCTACGGCGAACTCGTTTACGCCGACGCCCAAGCGATTTTGGGTTCGTTGATCGGCCAGTTGGTCCTGATCGGCGTGGTATTCTCGCTCTGGTATCACTTCTGCAACGGCATCCGGCATCTGATTTGGGATACCGGGCGCGGCTTGGAACTACCGAGCCTGCAAACCAGCGGCCTGATCACGATTGCCGCCGCCGTGGTGCTGAGCGTGCTCACGCTCGCTGCCGCATACATGTAAGGGGGCTGGGACATGGAACTTCGCTCGAATCTTGGCCGCGTCCGCGGTCTCGGCGCGTCCCACGAGGGGACGCATCATTTCTGGCTACAACGAATCACGGGTATCGCCCTGATCCCGCTGGTGCTTTGGTTCGTGTTCTGCGCCACACCGTTGCTGGGTGCCGATCTGCTGACGTTCAAGGCGTGGGTCGCATCGCATTATAATCCGCTCCTGCTGATCTTGCTGATTCTAACCGGCTTCTATCACGGGATGCTCGGGCTGCAGGTGGTGATCGAGGACTATGTTCACGGTGAAGCCACCAAGCTGACCTCGCTGATCCTTATGAAGCTTGCCATCGTACTCATCGGTGGATGCGCCATTTTTGCCGTTCTGCGGCTGACGTTCGGGAGCTGACGCCGATATGTCCAAGTCTTATGAAATTATCGATCACAAATATGACGTCGTTGTCGTCGGCGCCGGCGGCGCGGGACTGCGTGCCACCTTCGGCATGGCGGCGGCGGGTCTTAAGACCGCTTGCGTGACCAAGGTTTTCCCGACGCGCTCGCACACCGTGGCCGCCCAGGGCGGCATTGGCGCCTCGCTCGGCAACATGGCCGAGGACAACTGGATCTGGCACATGTACGACACCGTCAAAGGTGCCGACTGGCTCGGTGATCAAGACGCCATCGAATACATGTGCCGCGAAGCCGTGCCGGCGGTCTATGAGTTGGAGCACTTCGGCGTGCCGTTCTCGCGCACCGAAGACGGCAAGATCTATCAACGTCCGTTCGGTGGTCACATGGCCAACTTCGGCGAAAAGCCGGTGCAGCGCGCCTGCGCTGCCGCCGACCGGACCGGCCACGCGATCCTGCACACGCTTTATCAGCAGTCGCTGAAGCACGATGCCGAGTTCTTCGTCGAATACTTCGCCATCGACCTGATCATGTCCGAAGACGGCGCCTGCCAGGGTGTCCTGGCCTGGAACCTGGACGACGGCACGCTGCACCGTTTTCAAGGGCATACCACCGTACTGGCGACCGGCGGTTACGGCCGCGCCTACTTCTCGTGCACGTCGGCGCACACCTGCACCGGCGATGGCCACGGCATGGTGGCGCGCGCGGGACTGCCGCTGCAGGACCAGGAGTTCGTGCAGTTCCACCCGACCGGTATTTTCTCGGCCGGCTGCCTGATCACCGAAGGCGCGCGCGGCGAGGGCGGATACCTGACCAACTCGGATGGCGAGCGCTTCATGGAGCGTTATGCGCCGACCGCCAAGGACCTGGCCAGCCGCGACGTCGTGAGCCGTGCCATGACCATGGAAATCCGTGAAGGCCGCGGTGTCGGTGACGATGCCGACCACATTCACCTGCATCTGGAGCACCTGGGCGGCGATGTGCTGCACAAGCGCTTGCCGGGCATCACCGAAACGGCGCGCATCTTCTCGGGCGTCGATGCCACGAAAGAGCCGATCCCGGTGCTGCCGACGGTGCACTACAACATGGGCGGTATTCCGACCAACTATCGGGGCGAGGTCATTAATCCCGCTAACGGTCCGGACGATGTGCAGCCGGGCCTGATGGCCATCGGCGAATGCGCATCGGCGTCGGTGCACGGCGCCAACCGTCTCGGTACCAACTCGCTGTTGGATCTGGTCGTGTTCGGCCGCGCCGCCGCGATCCGCGCTGCCGAAGTGGTGACGCCGGGCGCGCCGCTGCCGGCCTTGAATATGGCGTCGGCGGAAAAGGCGCTGGACCGCTTCGATAAGGTCCGTCACGCCAATGGTGCGACGCCGACCGCGGTCATTCGTGGCGAGATGCAGCGCGTCATGCAAAACAATGCGGCCGTGTTCCGCACCTCCGAGGTTCTGAAGGAAGGCGTCGAGAAACTGGACGCCGTCACCGGCAAGATGACGGACGTGAAGGTTCACGATCACTCGTTGATCTGGAACTCGGATTTGGTGGAAACGTTGGAACTGACCAACCTGGTGCCGAACGCGGTGTCGACGCTTTATTCGGCGGAAGCCCGCCACGAAAGCCGAGGTGCACATGCGCACGAGGATTATCCGGACCGCGACGACAACGATTGGATGAAGCATTCGCTGGCGTGGATCGACGAGAAAGGCAAGTGCCGCCTGGACTACCGTCCGGTGCATGCCTACACGCTGACCGATGAGGTTGAGTACATCGAGCCGAAGGCTCGGGTGTATTGACGCGGTGACGGACGGAGAAGGGTAAGAACATGGTTGAATTCACACTTCCGAAGAACTCCCGCGTGACCGAGGGTAAGACCTTCAAGGCCGAAGGCGGCGGCAAGATTAAGAACTTCAAGGTCTATCGCTACGATCCGGACAGCGGCGACAACCCGCGTGTCGATACCTACGAGGTTGACCTGGATAAGTGCGGACCGATGGTTCTCGACGGGTTGATCAAGATCAAGAACGAGATCGATCCGACGCTGGCGTTCCGCCGCTCGTGCCGTGAAGGTGTGTGCGGGTCGTGCGCGTTTAATATCGACGGCACCAACACGTTGGCCTGCACCAAGTCGATCGACGAGATCTCCGGCGACGTCAAAATCTACCCGCTGCCGCACATGCCGGTGGTCAAGGATTTGGTGCCGGACCTCAACGTCCCGTATGCACAGTACCGCTCCATTGAGCCGTGGCTGCAGGCCGATACCGCGTCGCCGACGGCTGAACGTCTGCAAAGCCCGGAAGAGCGCGAGAAGCTCGACGGTCTGTGGGAGTGCATCCTGTGCTTCTGCTGCCAGACGTCGTGCCCGAGCTACTGGTGGAACGGTGACCGTTATCTTGGCCCGGCCATTCTGCTGCAGGCTTATCGCTGGATCGCCGACAGCCGCGACGAAGCGACCGGCAAGCGCTTGGACAACCTGGATGACCCATATCGGCTGTTCCGTTGCCACACCATCATGAACTGCACCAACACCTGTCCGAAGAATCTGAACCCGGGCAAAGCGATCGCCGAGATCAAGAAAGCGCTCGTACAGCGCCAGTGACGCGCTCAGGGATATTGGAAAAAGGCGTCGACTGCGGTCGGCGCCTTTTTTCGTTTATTTCAAATCGATCTTGCCGTCTATGTCGGTCGAAAGGCCGAGGCTGTCGATGGTGAGCGTCACCTTCGCTTGAACAGTTTCGTCGCCGGAAAGCGTGCCGTTGTCGATGGCGGCGCGGACGGCGGCCTCGATCTCGCGCTGCGACGTGATGCCGACGTTCTTCAGGAACTTCCGCACCTGCATGTTGAAAACATCTTCGTCCATGATTTCCTCCTGATCGGTGCAATTGTTCCGGCACAAGTTTCTGCGCCGCGGGTGAGGGGGGCATGATAAATAAACGATGCCGAAGCGACAACGACGAGGACACCGCCATGTACGTGCCGCCGCATTTCAAATCCGACGATGACGCTGTGACGCGGAAACTCATTGCCGAGAACGCGTTCGGACTGTTGACCGTGCCGGCGGCGCCCGATGCGATTACGCACCTGCCGATGCTGCTGCTTGAACAAGCCGGCGGCGAAAAACTGATCGGCCATGTCGCGAAGGCCAACTCGATATGGAAAACCTTTGACGGTACGCATCAGGCCGTGGCGATCTTTTCCGGCCCGCACGCCTATCTGTCGCCCAATTGGTACGTGTCCGAGAACATGGTGCCGACGTGGAACTACGCGGCCGTGCATGTATTCGGCCGGCCCGTCGCCGTTGCGGACGACGATGCGGCGGATGCGGTGCTGCAAAAACTAGTCGCGGCATTCGAGCAGGGCGCCACAGGTAACTGGTCCATGGACCGTCTTACGCCTGATTTCCGCCGCCGCCAATTGAAGGGTATCGTTGCCTTCGAAATGCCGATCGAGCGCATCGAGACGAAATTGAAGATGAGCCAGAATAGGTCCGCAGAAGACGCCGAGGGGGCGATGCGCGGATTGGAGGCAACCGGCGATCCACAGGCGCTCGCCACCGTCGAAATCATGCGGCAAGTGATGGTGGGACGGCGTTAGCCGCATCGATACCGTAGTGTTTCAAGCTTTCTGATTGGGTGCTAGAGTTCCTCCCGCTCGCACGGGAGGGCGCTATGAATCTCAGTCATCTATTGAACGAACGCGCGGAACAGCAGCGCCCCATTCGCGTCGGTCTGATCGGTGCCGGCAAGTTCGGTACCATGTTTATTTCGCAGGTTCGCCGCACGCCGGGCATGCACCTTATGGCCGTGGCCGATTTGAACCCGGAACGGGCGCGAGCCGCGCTCAAGGAAACCGGTTGGCCGGAAGAGCAGTATCAAGCAGCATCGTCGGCCAAAGCATTGGCCGGCGGCGGCACATGGATCACCGATGACGGCGAAGCGCTGATCAACGCCGGCGGCATCGAAGTCGTGATCGAAGCAACAGGCGTGCCGGAAGCGGGTATCCGCCATGCACTGGCGGCGTTCGACCGTGGCCGGCACGTGGTCATGGTAAATGTCGAAGCCGACGTGCTCGCGGGGGCCTGGCTCAAGCGCCAGGCCGATCAAGCAGGCGTCGTCTATTCGATGGCCTATGGCGATCAACCTTCGCTGATCGCCGAACAGGTCGACTGGGCGCGCACCGCCGGACTGGAGGTCGTCGCGGCGGGCAAGGGCACGCTTTATATGCCCGAGTTTCATGCCTCGACCCCGGATACGGTCTGGGACTATTACGGGCTGACCGCCGAGCGCGCCGCCAACAGCGGCATGAACGCGAAGATGTTCAATTCCTTCCTGGACGGCACCAAGTCGGCGATCGAAATGGCCGCCGTCGCCAATGCCTGCGATCTCGAAGTCTCACCGGGCGGCCTCGGCTTTCCGCCGTGCGGCACCGGTCGATTGGCATCGACGCTGATCCCGCAAAGCGCCGGTGGCGTGCTGCCGGGCAAGGGGCAGGTCGAGGTCGTCTCGAGCCGTAACCGCGACGGTACCGACATTGCCGACGATCTGCGCTGGGGTGTCTATGTGACGTTCGAGGCGCCGAGCGATTATGTCGAACGGTGCTTTTCCGACTACGGGCTGCTGACCGATTCCAGCGGACGCTTCGGTGCGCTGTGGCGGCCCTATCACCTGATCGGGCTGGAGCTCGGTATCAGTGTCGCCTGGGCGGCCTTGATGGGATTGCCGACCGGATCGTCGCGGCAATGGAAAGGCGACGTCGTCGCCATCGCCAAACGCGATTTGGAAGCCGGCGAGATGCTCGACGGCGAGGGCGGCTTCACGGTTTGGGGGCGGCTGATGACGGCGTCGGATTCACGCGAAGCCAAAGCGGTCCCCATCGGTTTGGCGCATGGCGTGAAACTCAAGCATCCGTTGCCCAAAGACGCAGTGGTCTGCTGGTCCGACGTGGATGCGCCGGCGGACAGTGTGTCCTACCGCACGCGCCGCGATATGGAAAATGCCTTCGCAGATCTGACCTCTTCATCAAAGCGCGGTGCGGCCTAAAGACGTAATGTCCGGACCTGGAAAAAAATACAAAACCCTCATCGACGAGGGGGTGATTGCAGCGGATCCGGCACAGGCGGAGGCGATCGCCAAACTCGACGCGCTGGCGGAGACCGTCGAGGCCTACGCCGGCCAGATGGGCAAGAAGGGCTGGGCGGCGCGCTTGGGTCTGGGTGGCAAACGCCAGCCGCCGCCGAAGGGTCTCTACTTCTGGGGCGGCGTCGGGCGCGGCAAGTCCATGATCATGGACTTGTTCTATGAGAGCGTTTCCGTCGAGCACAAACAGCGCGTTCATTTCCATGCCTTCATGCAGGAGGTGCACCGGCGCGTACATGCTTTCCGCGAAGCCCAGAAAGCCGGCAAGGTGTCGGAAGACAAGGATGCCCTGAACGCCCTGGCGCGGATCATCGTCGATAAGGCGTGGCTGCTTTGCTTCGACGAATTTCACGTCACCGATATCGCCGACGCGATGATCCTGGGGCGCCTGTTTGAAAACATGTTCGACCTGGGTGCCGTCGTGGTGTCGACGTCGAACCGGCATCCCAAGGATCTCTATAAGGACGGTCTGCAGCGCGACCGCTTTCTGCCGTTTATCGACATGTTCATGCAGAAGATGCAGGTTGAGGAACTGGTCGCCACCCGGGACTACAGGTTAGAGCGCCTGCAGGGCATGGAGGCATACGTCACGCCGCTGGGTCCCGACGCCGACATGAAGCTGGAGGCTGACTTCGCGGCGCTCACCGTGGGCGCGACACCCAGGCCGGTGAAACTGGACGTCAACGGACGCGAGATCGAGGTATCGCGCGCCGCCGAAGGGATCGCCTTTGTGACCTTCATGGAGATGTGTGCCCGTGCGTTGGGGCCGGGGGATTTTCTCGCCGTCGCCGAACGTTTTCATACGGTGATCATCAAGGACGTGCCGAAGCTCGGCCCGCATAACAGGAACGAGGCGAAACGCTTCGTAACGCTTATCGATGCGCTCTACGAAGCGAAGTCGAAGCTGATCTGTTCCGCCGAGGTCAATCCGGCAGAACTTTATACCGAGGGTGACGGCGCGTTCGAGTTCGAGCGCACGGTATCGCGGCTGATGGAGATGCAGTCTGTGGAGTATCTAGAACTGCCGCATAAGTCTTGATGGTTGTCACGAAATATTCATCGACACCACCGTGCCCGGTTGCTCTCGCCGGATTAAATTAACCCCTTAGGAAGTCTTTTTCGCATCGAGGACAATCATGACTACGAGAATTGCTATCAACGGTTTCGGTCGTATGGGACGTTTGGCGTTACGCGCCGCTTGGGGCTTCGATCCTTCGAAACCGGAAACCCTGTCGGCGCCGGGCGGTGCCTGGGGTCGAGGCGAGATCGAGATCGTGCATATCAATGAACCGAACGGCAGTGCCGAAATCTCGGCGCACCTACAGGCTTTCGATAGCGTGCATGGCCGCTGGCCGGTGCCGTGCGAGGCCGATGGTGACGACGCAATCCGGATCGCCGGCAAACGCATCGGCTATTCATCCGAAGCGAAACCAAGTGCCGTCGACTGGGGTGCCATGGGCGTGGACCTGGTGCTTGAATGCTCCGGCAAGTTCAAGACGCGGGAAGCCTTGGCGCCTTACTACGAGGCGGGCGTAAAGAAGATCGTCGTGTCGGCACCGGTAAAAGGCGATGCGCTTAATATCGTCATGGGCGTGAACGACGATCTATACGATCCGAGCCAGCATGATCTGGTGACGGCGGCGTCCTGCACCACCAACTGTCTGGCACCGGTCGTAAAAGTCGTGCATGAGGGTCTCGGCATCACGCATGGGATGATCACCACCATTCACGACGTGACGAATACACAGACCGTCCTCGACAAGCCGATGAAGGATATGCGCCGGGCGCGTTCGGCGCTGACCAGCCTGATCCCGACGTCGACCGGCTCGGCGACGGCGATCACCATGATTTTCCCCGAATTGAAGGGGAAGCTGGATGGGGTTGCCGTGCGGGTGCCGCTGCTCAACGCGTCTCTGACCGATTGCGTGTTCGAGGTGTCGCGTCCGACGAGCGTGGACGAGATCAACGGCCTTTTGCAGGGCGCGGCGGAAGGGGCGCTCGCCGGCATTCTGGGATTCGAGACCCGGCCGCTGGTCTCCGTCGATTTCAAGAGCGATCCGCGCTCGTCCATCGTCGATGCACCGTCGACCATGGTGACGGACGGAACGCAGGTGAAAATTCTCGCTTGGTATGATAACGAAATGGGCTACGCGAACCGTCTGTACGAACTGACGGAAAAAGTCGCGAACTCGATGGTCTGAACCGGCAACCCGGAAATAGCCATATGCTCGACATCCGTAACTACGCCATCGTCACGGCGGCCTACTGGGGTTTCATGCTCACCGACGGTGCGCTTCGGATGCTGGTGTTGCTGCATTTTCACACTCTTGGTTATACGCCATTCCAACTGGCGTCTCTGTTCCTTGTCTACGAGGTTATGGGGATCGTTACTAACGCCACCGGTGGCTGGATCGCGAGCCGCTTCGGTCTCAAGCTGACGCTGACCACCGGTCTGGCGGCGCAGATCGCCGCCTTGATGGCGTTGTCCGCACTCGATCCCGATTGGTCCGTAGCGACATCGGTGGCCTATGTGCTTCTGGTGCAGGGTGTTTCCGGTGTCGCCAAGGACCTCACCAAGATGAGTTCCAAGAGCGCCATCAAGCTGGTGGTTCCAAAAGACGCGCACGGCACGCTTTATAAATGGGTGGCGCTGTTGACCGGCTCCAAGAACGCCATCAAGGGGCTTGGTTTTTTCGTCGGCGCGTTTCTGCTGTCGACGCTCGGTTTCACGGATGGACTGTACCTTATGACAGCGGTGCTGGCGGTGATCCTGATTGCTTCCATGATCGCGGTCGACGGCAGCATGGGGCAAAGCAAGAAGAAGACCCGTTTCACAGAAATCTTCTCCAAGTCGGCCGAGATCAATCTGTTGTCGGCGGCGCGGGTATTCTTGTTCGGTGCGCGCGATGTCTGGTTTGTCGTGGGCGTGCCGGTGTTTCTCTATGACCGCCTTGGTTGGACCTTTAACGAGGTCGGTGTCTTCATGGCGGCGTGGGTCATCGGGTACGGCTTTGTCCAGGCGTTGGCGCCGAAGCTGACCGTTCGCTCAGATGATGGCCGGAGCGCCGAAGTGCGGGGCGCGGCCCTGTGGGTGGTCGCGCTGGCAATTGTGCCGCTGGCGATCCTGATCGCGCTCGAAGCGGGGCTGCCGGCAGGGACGGTCCTGATCGGCGGGCTGGCGCTGTTCGGGCTGGTGTTCGCCGTCAACTCGGCGGTGCACTCCTATCTGATCTTGGCACTTTCGGAAGCCGACGGTGTCAGTGTGAACGTCGGTTTCTATTATATGGCCAATGCAATGGGACGATTGTTGGGAACGTTGCTGTCCGGCGTTGCTTATCAGTGGGCGGGGCTGACCGGATGTCTCGGCGTCGCTTTCGCGTTTTTGCTGGCGGCGGCGCTTTTTACCTTCTTGCTGAGAAACCGTATTGCAGGTGTCGTGGCGAACGACGCGGTGTCTTAAAATAGGCGCGAAATCATTTTGGACCGATTGGTTCGGTATGGGCCGGAATCCTTGCCCTGCATAACCAAAGACGGTACGACTACCCGCCGGAGTGGAGCATTGAGGTGCCCACCGGCGTCTCGCAACTCGGAGGAATTAAAGACTCATGGCACGGAACAAGATCGCGCTGATCGGCGCAGGTAACATCGGCGGTACCCTCGCTCACCTGGTTGGGCTGAAAGAATTGGGCGACGTCGTCCTGTTCGATATCGCTGACGGAATCCCGCAGGGCAAGGCCCTGGATATCGCCGAAAGCTCGCCGGTCGAAGGTTTCGATAGCGCCATGTCCGGCGCCAAGAGCTACACCGCGATCAAAGGCGCCGACGTCATCATCGTCACCGCCGGCGTCGCCCGTAAGCCGGGCATGAGCCGCGACGATCTGCTGGGCATTAACACCAGCGTGATGGAACAGGTCGGGGCCGGTATCAAGAAGTACGCGCCGAACGCTTTCGTCATCTGCATCACCAACCCGCTCGACGTTATGGTCGGCGTGCTCCGCGATGCCTCGGGGCTGCCGCATAACAAAGTTGTCGGCATGGCCGGCGTTCTCGACAGTGCTCGCTTCCAGTACTTCCTGGCCGAAGCGATGAACGTCTCCGTCGAAGACGTGACGGCGTTCGTGCTCGGTGGTCACGGTGACAGCATGGTGCCGTCGATCCGCTATTCGACGGTCGCCGGTATTCCGCTGCCGGATCTGGTGAAGATGAAATGGATTACGCAGAAACAGGTCGACGATATCGTTCAGCGCACCCGCATGGGCGGCGGCGAGATCGTCTCGCTGCTGAAGAGCGGTTCCGCGTTTTACGCCCCGGCCTCTTCCGCGATCTCGATGGCCGAGAGCTATCTTAAGGACAAGAAACGCGTGCTGCCCTGCGCCGCGTACCTGAAGGGCGAATACGGCGTCAAAGGTATGTACGTCGGCGTGCCGGTCGTGATCGGCGCCAAGGGTGTCGAGCGGATCGTCGAGATCAGCCTCGACCGTTCCGAAAAGGCGATGTTCAAGAAATCGGTCCAGGCGGTCGAAGAACTGAACGCCGTCGTCAAGAAGATCAAGGCCGACGCCAAGAAGAAGAAACCTGCCGCGAAGAAAGCTGCTGCGAAAAAAGCTACCGCGAAGAAGTAACCGAACCTAAGGGGCTATGCTGCGCCGGGCGACCGGCGCAGCCCAACCGGGGATAGAGAATGAATATTCACGAGTATCAAGGGAAGCAGCTGCTTTCCAAATACGGCGTTGCGGTCCCCAAGGGGCATGTGGCGTTTAGCGTCGATGAAGCGGTCAAGGCGGCCGAGGACCTCGGCGGCGGACTGTGCGTCGTCAAATCGCAAATTCACGCGGGTGGCCGAGGCGCCGGCCGTTTCGTCGACAAGCCGGACGGCAAGGGCGGCGTGCGTGTCTCCAAATCCGTCGATGAAGTCAAAGCCAACGCCGAGGAAATGCTGGGCCATGTTCTGGTCACCAAGCAGACCGGTCCGGCAGGCAAGGAAGTCAAACGCCTCTATATCGAAGAGGGCTGCGACATCGCCACCGAGCTTTACCTCGGTATGCTGCTCGACCGCGAAACGTCTCGCCTGACGATTATGGCGTCGACCGAAGGCGGTATGGAGATCGAGGAGGTCGCCGAAGCGACACCTGAAAAGATCATCAAGGTCTCCATCGATCCGGCGACCGGTATCAAACCGTATCACACTCGCAAGCTGGCGTTCGGTCTGGGGCTCGAAGGGGCGCAGATCAAATCCGCTTCCAAGCTGATCATGGCGCTCTATAAAGCGTTCGTGGAGCTGGATTGCTCGTTGGTCGAGATCAACCCGCTGGTCGTCACCGGTGCCGGCGACGTTATCGCGCTCGACGCCAAGGTCAACTTCGACGACAACGCACTGTTCCGTCATCCCGACGTTGCCGAGATGCGCGACGAGGACGAAGAAGACCCGTCCGAGGTCGAGGCGCAGAAGCACGAGCTCAACTACATCAAGCTCGACGGCAAGATCGGCTGCATGGTCAACGGCGCCGGTCTCGCCATGGCGACCATGGATATCATCAAGCTTTATGGTTCGGATCCGGCCAACTTCCTCGACGTCGGCGGCAGCGCCACGGCGGAGAGGGTAACGACGGCCTTCAAGATCATTCTTGGCGATCCGAACGTCGAAGGCATCCTGGTCAATATCTTCGGTGGCATCATGCGCTGCGACATCATCGCCGAGGGCGTGGTCACGGCAGCCAAGGAAGTGAACATCTCGGTGCCACTGGTGGTGCGCCTCGAAGGTACGAACGTGGAGAAGGGTAAGCAGATCATGGCCGACAGCGGCCTGCCCATCATCTCCGCCGACAATCTGTCGGACGCCGCCGAGAAAATCGTCAAAGCCGTGAAGGAGGCCAGCTGATGTCCGTCCTCGTCAATAAAGAGACCAAGGTCATCTGCCAGGGCTTTACCGGCGCGCAGGGGACTTTCCACTCCGAACAGGCGATTGCCTATGGTACCAAGATGGTCGGCGGCGTGACGCCCGGTAAGGGCGGCAATAAGCACCTCGACCTGCCGGTGTTCGACACCGTCGACGAAGCGGTCAAAACGACAGGCGCCAACGCGTCCGTCATTTACGTGCCGCCGCCGTTCGCGGCCGACGCGATCCTAGAAGCCATCGACGCTAAAATTCCGCTGGTGATCTGCATCACCGAGGGTATTCCGGTTATGGACATGGTCGCCGTCAAACGCGCCCTGACGAATTCCGGTACGCGCCTGATCGGGCCGAACTGCCCGGGCGTCATCACGCCGGACGAATGCAAGATCGGCATCATGCCGGGCCACATTCACCGCAAGGGTTCGGTCGGTATCGTGTCGCGCTCCGGCACGCTGACCTACGAAGCGGTCGGGCAAACGACGGCGGTCGGCCTCGGCCAGACCACTTGCATCGGTATCGGCGGTGACCCGGTCAACGGCACCAACTTCGTCGACTGCCTGGAAATGTTCCTGGCCGATGATGAAACCGAGAGCATCGTCATGATCGGTGAGATCGGTGGTTCCGCCGAGGAAGACGGCGCGCAGCTTCTGAAAGACAGCAAGATCAAGAAGCCGGTCGTCGGCTTCATCGCCGGCCGCACGGCGCCTCCGGGCCGCCGGATGGGCCATGCCGGTGCGATCATCTCCGGGGGCAAGGGGGGCGCCGAAGACAAGCTGGAAGCGATGCGTTCCGCCGGCATCCATATTACGGACAGTCCAGCGGGCATCGGCGAAACCATGCTTGCAGCGCTGAAGGGCTGACAGTTCGATGGGGCGCGGCTGAGGCTGCGCCCCAATCATTTATGAGCCATATTAGGGAGGCGTCCCTTCGGGGCGAAACAATATGGACGGTACGGATCCGACGCAGTTTCTTTTCTCGGGCAACCAGATTTATGTCGCCGAGCTTTACGAGCGGTACCTGGACGACCCGCATTCGGTCGATCACCGCTGGCAGGATTTCTTCTCCAGTTTGCAGGACGACGCACGTGATCTGATGAGCGAGCGGCGCGGTGCCTCATGGGCGCCGTCCGATGCCGGTGTGCTCGATCAGGGTGAGTTGGAAACGCTTTCCGAGCAAATGGCGGCGACACCGCAAGGCAGTTTTGTCGCACAGCACGCCGGCGTGCCGCCGACCGTGCCGAGTTCCCGCCATGTCCGCGAAGCGACGCTGGACAGCTTGCGAGCCTTGATGTTGATCCGCGCTTACCGCGTGCGCGGCCACCTGCGCGCACAACTCGATCCGCTGGGCCTGTCCCCGGGGAACGAAAACCCGGAACTGGACCCGACATCTTACGGCTTCAAGGAAAAGGACTTCGACCGGCCGATCTTCATCAACTACGTGCTCGGCCTGGAGCAGGCGACGCTGCGCGACATTATGAAGATTTTGGAGCAGACGTATTGCGGCTCCATCGGCGTCGAATTCATGCACATTCAGGATCCGGACGAGAAGGCCTGGATCCAGGAGCGTATCGAGCGTATCCGCAACCAGCCGGACTTCACCCTGATGGGCAAGAAGGCCATCCTCAACCGGCTGATCGAGACCGAGGGTTTCGAGAAGTTCCTGGATAAGAAATTCACCGGTACCAAGCGCTTCGGCCTCGACGGCGGCGAGAGCGTGGTTCCGGCGATGGAACAGATCTTCAAGCGCGGCTCGCAACTGGGTATCGAGGAAATCGTCCTCGGCATGGCGCACCGTGGCCGCCTTAACGTGCTGGCCAACGTCATGGGCAAGCCGTTCACGGCGATCTTCCACGAGTTTCAGGGCGGCTCGTCCAGCCCCGACGACGTCGGTGGCTCGGGCGATGTGAAGTATCACCTGGGTTCGTCGTCGGACCGTTCGTTCGACGGCAAGACGGTGCATCTGTCGCTGACTGCCAACCCGTCGCACTTGGAGTGCGTCAATACGGTCTGCCTCGGTAAGGTCCGCGCCAAACAGCGCCAGAAGAACGATTCCGAGCGCGAACGCATTATGGCCTTGCTGCTGCATGGCGATGCCGCGTTTGCCGGTCAGGGTCTGGTGCCGGAAGCGTTCGATCTCTCGGATCTGCGCGGCTACAAGACCGGCGGTACCATTCACATCGTCATCAACAACCAGATCGGCTTTACGACCGATCCGCGGCACTCGCGTTCCAGTCCTTATTGCTCGGACGTCGCCAAGGTGGTCGCGGCACCGATCTTCCACGTCAACGCCGACGATGTCGAAGCCGTGACCCACGTCGCGCGCATCGCTACCGAGTACCGGCAGCGCTTCAAGAAGGACGTGGTCATCGACATGATCTGTTATCGCCGCCACGGCCATAACGAAGGCGATGAGCCGATGTTCACGCAGCCGCTGATGTACAAGAAGATCGGCGCGCACCCGACGACCCGCGAGATTTACTCGCAGCGTCTGATCCGCGAAGAGGTCATGACGCAGCAGGAAGTCGACGACGAAGTTTCGAAATTCGAGCAGCATCTGGAAAAGGCCTTCGAAGCCTCGACCAACTACAAGGCCAACAAGGCCGACTGGTTGGACGGTGTGTGGTCCGGCCTTTCCATCGCCAGCGGTGACGACCGCCGGGGCGTGACCGGCGTGCCGGTCGATCGTCTGCGCGAAGTCGGCGCCGGTCTGACGCGGGTGCCGGACAACTTCAACCTCAACCCGAAGATCCGCCGCCAGTTGGATGCCAAGCAGAAGATGCTGGATACCGGCGAGGGGATTGACTGGGCGACCGGTGAAGCGCTCGCCTTCGGTACGCTGTTGATGGAAGGCCACCCGGTCCGTTTGTCTGGGCAGGATTCCGAACGCGGTACGTTCTCGCAGCGCCATTCGGTTCTGACCGATCAGGAAAACGAGGACCGCTACATTCCGCTTAACAACCTGCGTTTCGGTCAGGCGCCCTACGAGGTGCTGAACAGCCCGTTGTCGGAAGCCGGCGTGCTCGGTTTCGAATACGGCTACTCGCTGGCGGAACCGAACATGCTGACGCTTTGGGAAGCGCAGTTCGGCGACTTCGCCAACGGTGCCCAGGTCATCATCGACCAGTTCATTTCGTCGGGTGAATCGAAATGGCTGCGCATGAGTGGACTCGTCATGCTGTTGCCGCACGGCTACGAAGGCATGGGGCCGGAGCACTCGTCGGCACGTCTTGAGCGCTATCTGCAACTCAGTGCCCAGGATAACTGGCAGGTCGCGAACTGTACGACACCGGCCAACTATTTCCACATCCTGCGCCGTCAAATTCACCGCGAATTCCGCAAACCTTTGATCCTGATGACGCCGAAATCGCTGCTGCGCCACAAGCGCGCGGTCTCGAAACTGGAAGAAATGGGCGAAGGTACGTCGTTCCACCGTGTTCTGTGGGACGAGGGTGAATTCGTCCCGGACAACCGCATCAAGCGCGTCGTGCTGTGCTCGGGTAAGGTCTACTACGATCTTGCCGAAGAACGCGACAAACGCGGTATCAAGGACGTTTACATCGCGCGGGTCGAGCAACTCTATCCGTATCCTAGGAAAGCGCTCGAAAAGGAACTGTCCCGCTTCCCGAACGCCGAAGTCGTGTGGTGTCAGGAAGAGCCGCGCAACATGGGTAGCTGGACTTACATCCGCGAATATCTCGAGGAACACCTGGAGCAAATGGGCCGCACGATCCGTCTCGGATATGCCGGCCGTATTGCAGCGGCTTCGCCGGCCACGGGTCTCGCGAAAAAGCACCATGCCGAGCAGGCGTCTCTCGTCGATGAGGCCTTAACCGTCGGCAAAACGACGCAAGTGACGATGATTGCGCCGTTAGCGGCAGCGACACCGGCAGCGAAAAAGCCTGCCGTTAAGAAAGCTGCTGCCAAAAAAGCTGCGGCGAAGAAAACGGCTGCGAAAAAGCCGGCGGCGAAGAAGGCTGCGGCGAAGAAGGCTGCGGCCAAGAAGCCCGCGGCCAAGAAATCGGCCGCCCGCAAGAAGACCACCACGAAGGCCGCATCGCGCGCCAAGAAGCGCTAATCCGCGTAAGCGAAAAGATCGAGGAAGTCTAAGATGACTGTTGAAATCAAAGTCCCGACCCTGGGTGAATCGGTTTCCGAGGCGACGGTTTCGAAGTGGTTCAAGCAACCGGGCGATGCCGTTGCCATGGACGAGCCCGTTTGCGAGCTCGAAACCGATAAGGTGACAATCGAAGTCAACGCGCCGGCTGCCGGCGCCCTGGCCAACATCGCTGCGCCGGAGGGCTCTGACGTCGGCGTCGATGCGGTGCTCGGCACCATCGACGAAGGCGCCGCCGGTGCGACGGCTTCGCCGCCGCCAGCCGAAGAAAAGGCCGAAGAGAAGAAAGAGGAAGCGCCGGCCGCGCCGCCACCGCCGCCGCCCGCCGCCGCTGCACCGCCGCCTCCGCCACCGCCCCCCGCTGCGACGCCTGCCGCCGCGCCGAAAGAGGCCGATGTTTCCAAGCGTCCGCCGCTATCGCCGGCCGTACGCAAGATGGTCGAGGATAACGAGCTTGAGCCGTCGCTGATCAAAGGCACCGGCCCCGATGGCCGCGTGACCAAGGGCGACGTCCAACGCGCTATGGAATCGGGCGCGGCCAAGAAACGCGGCCCGTCGGCGCCGGTGGTGCCGACCAGCGCGCCGCCGCAGGGCTTCACGCCGTCGGCGGAACTGCCGCCGCGTGCCGGAGACCCGCGCGAGGAAGTCGTGCGCATGACCAAGCTCCGCAAGGTGATCGCCGGCCGCCTCAAGCAGGCGCAAAACACCGCCGCCATGCTGACGACCTGGAACGAGGTCGATATGGGTGCGGCCATGGAACTGCGTGCCACGTACAAGGAACAGTTCGAGAAGAAGCACGGTTCGCGCCTCGGCTTCATGTCGTTCTTCGTCCGTGCCGCCACCATCGCGCTCAAGGAATGGCCGGCGATTAACGCCGAAATCTACGGCGAGGATCTGGTCTACAAGAACTACTACAACATCGGTGTCGCCGTCGGCACGCCGCAGGGTCTGGTCGTGCCGGTTCTTAAGGACGCCGACCAGATGCGCTTCGCCGAGATCGAAAGCACCATTGCCGACTTCGGCCGCCGTGCGCGTGACGGCAAGCTCGGCATGGACGAGATGATGGGCGGGACGTTCACCATCTCGAACGGCGGTGTATACGGCTCGCTGAACTCGATGCCGATTCTCAACGTGCCGCAGTCGGCGATCCTGGGCATGCATAAGATCCAGAAACGCCCGGTCGCGGTCGGTGACGAAGTCGTCGTGCGCCCGATGATGTATCTGGCGCTGAGCTACGATCACCGCATCGTCGACGGCCGCGAGGCGGTCTCGTTCCTGGTCCGCCTCAAGGACCTGATCGAAGACCCGCAGCGGATCATGTTGGACGTTTAAGCCCGGCACGAAGAACAGGAGTAGGTTATGAGCGATACATATGACGTGATCGTGGTCGGCGGCGGCCCGGGTGGCTACGTGGCGGCGATCCGCGCGGCGCAGCTGGGGCTGAAGACCGCCGTCGTCGAAAAACGCGGCAAGCTTGGCGGCACGTGCCTCAACGTCGGCTGCATCCCGTCGAAGGCGTTGCTGCAGTCGTCGCACCACTATGAAATGGCGGGCCACGAATTCGCCGATCACGGCATCAATGCCAAGGTCTCGCTCGACCTCAAGACCATGCTCGGCCGCAAGGACAAGGTCGTTGACGACCTGACCAAGGGTATCGAGTTCCTGATGAAGAAGAACAAGATCGACTACTTCGTCGGTGCCGGCGAAATCACCGCCGTCGGCGAGGTCACGTTCACGCCGAACGAAAAGGGCGGCAAGAAACAGAAGCTCGCCACCAAGAACATCATCGTCGCCACCGGCTCTGAAACGACGCCGCTGCCGGGGATCGAGATCGACGAAAAACAGATCGTGTCCTCGACCGGCGCGCTCGACCTGCCGAAGGTGCCGAAGTCGATGGTCGTCATTGGCGCCGGTGTCATCGGCCTGGAACTGGGTTCGGTGTGGCGCCGCCTAGGTTCGGAAGTCACCGTCGTCGAATTTCTCGACGTTATCTTGCCCGGCATGGACGGCGAAGTGTCGAAGCAGATGCAGCGCATCCTCGGCAAGCAGGGCATGAAGTTCAAAATGAAAACCAAGGTCACCGGCGCGAAAGCGGCCAAGGGCGGCGTCACGCTGACCATGGAACCGCGCGACGGTGGTAAGTCGGAATCCATGAAAGCCGACGTGGTGCTGGTCGCCATCGGCCGCCGTCCGTACACGGAAGGCCTGGGCCTCGATAAGGTCGGCGTCAAAATGACGGACCGCGGTTTTGTCGAGGTGGACGAGGACTTTCAAACCAACGTCGAAGGCATTTACGCCATCGGCGATGTCATCGGCGGCGCCATGCTGGCGCACAAGGCCGAGGACGAAGGCGTCGTCTGCGCCGAGATCATGGCCGGTCAGACCGGGCACATCGACTACAACGCGATTCCGGGCATCGTCTACACGCACCCGGAAGTGGCCAGTGTCGGCAAGACCGAAGAACAGCTCAAGGAAGCGGGGGTCGAATTCAAGACCGGGAAGTTCCCGTTCTCGGCCAACTCGCGGGCGCGCTGCAATGCGGACGCTGACGGTTTCGTGAAGGTCATTGCCGATGCCAAGGACGACCGCGTGCTGGGCTGCCACATTATTGGTCCGCAGGGTGGCGACTTGATCCAAGAGGTCGTCAACGTGATGGAATTCGGCGGCTCTGCAGAGGACATCGCGCGCATCTGCCACGGCCACCCGGGCCTGCCGGAAGCGGTCAAGGAAGCGGCGCTCGGCGTCGGCGGCCGGGCGATCCATATCTGACGCTGCAGTTTACTGCAGCCTCATGCCGTACCCTGGATCAGGTCCAGGGCAGGCCTGATTCTATATCCATTTTCGTATGCCATCGCTCCAGCAAGGGCAGGTATGGACGCTGATCAAGTTCAGGGTGGCT
Organism: Rhodospirillales bacterium; assembly: GCA_965216765.1. Classification (GTDB taxonomy): domain Bacteria; phylum Pseudomonadota; class Alphaproteobacteria; order Rhodospirillales; family Casp-alpha2; genus UBA4479. Next base: position 1,734,185 of record OZ244199.1, on the reverse strand, counting down.
TTATTTCGATAATTCTAGAAATATAGTTGCATTGAATAACGAACAGGCATAGATTGCGGGCATGAGAGATTTGAACGCCGTCGATTGTTTTGCCGCGCTGGGCCATCCGACCCGGCTTTCCGTGTTCCGCGCTCTGGTGCAGGCCGGGCGCGACGGTGTGCCCGTGGGCGCGCTGTCGGAGGCCTTGGAAATTCCCGGCTCGACCCTGACGCATCATCTGCAGGCACTGATCCGCGCCGGGCTGGCGCATCAGGAACGCCAGGGCCGGGTGCTGGTGACCCGCGCCGACTACGATGCCATGAACAATCTCATCAATTTCCTGACCGACGATTGCTGCAAGGGCATGCCTGCGTCGACGGCGAAACGGAGCGCCACGTCATGAACGAACTGGTCAAAGATAAAACCGACGCCCAACCCGCTGGCGGATGTTGCGGCCCTGCCCAGCAAAAGGGCGACGGCCCGCTCGGGCGCGCATTCGCTTTCATCAAGACCTATACGGCGTGGTGCGTCGTCGGTGCCGCGGTTTTGGCGTTGCTGGTGCTCGACACATCGCAAGCGGTTCCGTCGCTGATTTTCGTTGGCGAGAACCTGATCGAGATCGCACCGTTTCTGGGGCTCGCCATAGGACTCGCGGCATACGCCAAGGCATCCGGCGCTGACGGTCTGATCGCGCACGTGTTCTCCGGCAACCTGGCGCTGATGATCTTTGCTGCAGCCATGTTTGGCGGCCTGTCGCCGTTCTGTTCGTGCGGTGTTATTCCGCTGATCGCGGCGTTGTTGGCGATGGGTGTGCCGCTCCCGGCCGTGATGGCGTTCTGGCTGGCGTCTCCTGTCATGGATCCGTCGATGTTCGTGCTGACTGCTGCCACGCTGGGAACACCGTTTGCCGTCGGCAAGACACTTGCCGCCGTCGGCATAGGTTTGATGGGTGGCTACATCACATGGGCGTTGCAGGTGGGCGGCTACCTGACCGACCCGCTGCGTGAAGGCATCGGCAACGGCGGTTGCGGCGGCTCGAAAGTGCGTAGCCCGAGCGCCGTCGTCTGGAAATTCTGGGACGAAGATAAGCGCCGCCAGACTTTCGGCAAAGAGATCGCCTCGACGGCGCTGTTTCTCGGCAAATGGCTGACCATCGCGTTTTTCATTGAGAGCTTGATGCTGACCTATGTGCCCGCCGACGCCATTGCCGAGGTTCTGGGCGCAGGCAGCAACTGGGCCATCCCGGCGGCGGTGATGGTCGGTGTGCCGGCATATCTCAACGGCTATGCGGCGCTGCCGCTGGTTGGCGGCCTGATCGACATGGGTGTGTCGCCGGGTGCGGGTATGGCGTTTCTGGTCGCCGGCGGCGTCACCAGTATTCCCGCCGCCATCGCGGTTTTCGCGTTGGTTAAAAAACCGTTGTTCGCACTCTACGTCGCCTTCGCCCTGGCAGGCGGGCTGATCGCCGGGGTAGGGTACCAGCTCTTTGCGGGCTGACCCCGCCGTCTGGTCGACATCACCCACGGGAACTGAATGCGCACGGAACGACCCCGCACCCTGCTGATCGCAATCTGTCTCGCCGAGATCGGCTCCATGATGGGAATCGCGACGTTCCCCTCGTTGCAGCCGCAGCTTCTGGAGTTGTGGTCGCTATCGAACACCGAGATCGGCTGGATCAACGGCATCTATTATCTGGCGTACCTTGCCGCCGTTCCGGTACTGGTCAGTCTTACCGACCGCCAACCACCGCGTGCGATCTATGCCGTCAGCATGGCCATCGCCGGTCTGTCCGGCTTCGGCTTCGCTTGGCTCGCCGAAGGATTCTGGACGGCGATGCTGTTTCGCGCCATGGCCGGGATCGGTCTTGCGGGCAGCTACATGCCCGGTTTGAAACTGCTGTCGGATCACCTAGAGCGTATGGTGCCGGGTGAAGACCATAGCCGGGCGGTCGCCTTCTACACATCAAGCTTCGGCGTCGGTGCTGCGCTGTCATACTTCTTCGCCGGTGAGATTGCGTCCGCATGGGGTTGGCAGGCGGCATTCGTCGCCGCCGGGATTGGTCCTGTGGCGGGCCTCCTTCTGGCATTGGCCACGCTGCCCGCCAAAGACCCGAAGCCGGAGGCGCCGGATACGCATCTGTTGGATTTCCGTCCCGTGCTGGCCTGCCGACAGGCCATGGGCTTCGTGCTCGCCTACACCGTGCACAACTTCGAACTGTTCGCCATGCGCTCCTGGATCGTCAGCTATTTGGTATTCGCGGCCGCCCTCAGACCTGCCGCCGAGACGTTCATCGCGGCAACGACCATCGCCGCCGTGGTTAATCTTCTGGGGATGCCGTCGAGTGTGTTCGGCAACGAATTGGCGCGCAAATTCGGCCGCGTGCCGATTATTCTGATCATCATGACGGTGTCGGCTGGCATGGGATTTGTCGTTGCCTTCTCGGCCTGGCTGCCGTTCTGGGTTGTGATCGCTGCGTTCCTGATCTACGGCGTCACGGTGACAGCCGACAGTTCGGCGATTACTGCCGGTGTCGTCCGCGCTGCGCCTGCCGGGTACAAAGGGGCGACCATGGCGGTGCATTCCTCAATCGGTTTTTCCGGTGCTTTCTTGGGGCCTTTGGTGTTTGGCGCCGTGTTGGACACGGCCGGCGGTGTCAGTGAGGGAGCCGGTACGACTCCGTGGGTTTGGGCCTTCGCGACCTCGGCGGTGGCGCTGGCCATCGGTGGTACCGCCTTGCGCCTGTTGAACCGCCACCGCGCCGCTGAAAATTAATTAGCCAAATACTCTGTCCTGCTTTGTCAGGCTAAGTTAAAGGTGTATCCTTATAATAAGGCAGGCTGTGTCTTGCTCCGGGGGAAGGAGCATCGGCGCGCCTATGATGTTATGGGGGGCTTAGGCCTTGCTGGATTCTGGCACGGCGATACTTTCTTTGTTCGTCGAAAAAGATGTCGAGACCGAAGCTTCTGCTGAAGCGGCAGCAACCTATGGCTATTGGCTCAGCCTACGCGCTGAAGGTGCCGCTATGCCCCGTTGGCGCGATTTCGACTGGATGCAGATTCCCCTCCAGATGATTTGTTGCTGCGGTGTGGTCGACGTGGTCAACGGCGATGAGGAGTTTGTCTATCGCTTTTGGGGGACGCAGCATCTCGCGATGCATCGTCAGGAAATGACGAACCTATCGATCCATGAACTGCGACCGTCGGCGATTCGCGACATCATTCTCGATCAATACCGGATCGTACGTGACTCGGCAGAGCCGCGGTTGTTTACCTCGACCTATCGGAGCCGGATGTCCGTGGCGATAGCGCGGGAGTATTCGCTGCGGCTGCCGTTCTCGGACGACGGTGAAAAGGTGACACACATCCTAGCCCTGTCCGACATCCTGCGTGATTTTCACTACGCCAAGAAGGTCTGCCAGACCTCGGACGATTGATCCTAGCGGCGTTTCGCGCGCGGATGTGCGTCGGCGTGAATCGCCAGCAGACGTTCGCCGTCAACGGCGGTATAGCGTTGCGTCGTCGACAGCGACGCGTGCCCTAATAGTTCCTGAATCGTCCTGAGATCACCGCCGCCGGACAGCAGGTGCGTCGCGAAGCTGTGCCGAAGCGCATGCGGTGTCGCGGTTTCCGGCAAGCCCAGCACCGCGCGCACGGTGCGCATGTTGGCTTGTGCGATTCCGGGGTTCAGCCGCTTGCCGCGCGCGCCGACGAACAGCGGCGCGTCATCGTCTCCGCCATAAGGGCAGGCCGAAAGATAGGCTTGGATGGAGGCGGTGACTTCCGGCAATACGGGGACCACGCGCTGTTTGTTGCCCTTGCCGGTGACGACGATCTGATTGCCGGCGACGTCACGGCGGTTAAGCAACAATGCTTCGCCAATACGAAGGCCACATCCGTACAGCAGTGCGAACAGGGCACGGTCGCGCTTTCCCATCCACGGTTTGGCCGCCATGTCCTCGGCGGTCTCAAGCGTGTCGATGGCATCTTCGACGGTGAGGGGTTTGGGCACGGTGCGGGGTAGGCGCGGCGCTTCCGCCGCGGTGACCACGGCATTGCTGCCGAAGCCTTTTTTCTCCATGAAGCCATAAAGGCTTTTCAGTGCACTCAGGTTCCGGGCCATGGAAACGGGGCGGATGCCGTCGGCCTGACGCTCCGCCTGGAAGGCCCAAAGGTCGTCTCGCTTCAGCCCGATGATGTCGGAGACGCCGGGATCGAAGGTAAGGCGCGCCGACATGAAGCGGACAAAGACGGCGACGTCTCGGTCGTAGCTCTCGGCGGTGCGCGGTGAGAGTCTGCGCTCGTGGCGCAGCCATGCCTGCCAGTCGGCGAGGACGTTCGCGAGGTCCGGTTGGACGGGAAGGCCGATCACGGCTCGATGCCGGAAAGCCTCATGACGCTGGCTTCGACGACACGCGCCAGGAAGATGAACAGTTCGGTCCCCTGACCCGGACGGAACGTGCCGTCCCGTGCGCCCAGGGCGACGATTCCGTTCGGCATGCCGACGCCCGGTTTGATGCGGGCGATGGCCGCCGACTTGATCAGGCTGGACGCGTTGCCGAACACGGTGCCGTCGTCCCAATACTCGGCATAGAGCGCGACGTCGCGGTCCTTGCCGACGATCTGATCGACGGTGCCGGGCGGCAGGGCACGCAGATGTTCGCTAAGGATCGCCACGTTGCCATCGACCGACGGTTCGAAGCCGACAGCGGCAACGTCGATATCGACGAGAATCGGCAGGTCGTCGGAAATGATTCGGTAAAGTTGCGGCAGCGTCGTTGCGTGCAGCATCGCCAGCACGGCGGCATGGGTGCGCGTCTGCACCGACATGTTGGTGCGGCTGGTCTCGATGACGTCCTGCGCACAGGTGCGAAGTTCGTTAATCTCGCTGTCGCGGCGCTGCAACTGATAGCGTTGGAAATCCACCACGCCCTCGGCCGACCTGTCCGGCAGGTCTATGATGTCCAACACTTCCGAGTGCTCGACGAAGAAATTAGGGTTTCGCATCAAGAACACGGCTACGGTATCGGCATCGATGTCGATATCGTCGTCATCCAAGTCTACGAACTCAGTCGTGTTTCCGCTCATGGTATTCTCCCAGGACACTCACCCAGTGGAGCCTTGCCCGCCCGGCGAATCGCTTCATTATACCGGGTTTCACGATGACATATAAGAAAAGCCCGCAATGACCGGAAAAAGTGACGACAATCGGGGGGCGTTTTTCGCCCCGGGCGAGCGCATCGCCGTGCTGTTGCCGCTGCCGTTGGCGGGTGCGTACGACTATCGTGTCGGAGCCGAACAGGAACTGGCGCCGGGCGACATCGTTACCGTACCTTTGGGTGCGCGCCGCGCAACGGGTGTCGTCTGGGGGCGGGGCACCGGCGAAGTCGAAGACGCGAAGCTAAAAGGCGTCATCGCCGTGCTGCCGACGCCACCGCTCGCGCCGGCGCTGCTGAAACTCGTCGACTGGGTCTCCAGGTACACCCTCAGCCCGCCGGGTGCGGTGCTGCGCATGGTCTTGTCGCAGCCCGATGCCCTGGAGCCGCCGAAGCCGGTCACGGCCTATACCCTCGCGACCGACCCGCCGGCCGTCAAAATGACCGCACCGCGCGAGCGAATCCTAAAACTGCTGGGCGAAACCCCGCCGCTGACGCCCGCCGATATTGCGCGCGAAGCCGGGTGCAGTCCTGGTGTCGTCAAGGGATTGGCGGACGCAGGTGCCTTGCTGCAGGTTAGCCTGGAGCCGGTCGCCGACTGGCCGAGGCCGGACCCGGCGCACGGCGGTGTCGACCTTTCGCCGGATCAGGCGGCGGGGGCCAAGGTACTGACAGAGGCCGTCGGCAAGGGTTTTTCGGTGACACTGTTGGACGGCGTGCCGGGGTCGGGCAAGACCGAAGTCTATTTCGAAGCCGTCGCCAAGGCGCTCGATGATGGCAAGCAGGTCCTGGTCATGCTGCCGGAGATTGCACTGGGTGCGCAGTGGCTGGACCGTTTCGAAGCCCGATTCGGCGAACGTCCCGCGGTCTGGCATTCGGAAGTGACACAGGCGCGCCGCCGTGACACCTGGCGCGCTGTCGCCAACGGCCGGGTGCGGGTTGTCGTCGGTGCACGCTCGGCGCTGTTCCTGCCGTACCGGGAGTTGGGGCTGATCGTCATTGACGAGGAGCACGACGGCTCCTTCAAACAAGAAGACGGCGTGATCTATCATGCCCGCGACATGGCGGTGGTGCGGGCGCGGTTGGAGGCCTTACCGCTGGTGCTGGTCTCGGCAACGCCGTCGCTGGAGACCGTGGCCAACGTCAAACGCGGCCGCTACGGCGAAGTGTCGCTGGCGGCCCGGCACGGCGGCGCGTCGCTGCCCGAGATCCAGTTGGTGGATATGCGCAAGGACGGGCCGCCGCGCGGCCGCTGGCTGTCACCGGTCTTGGCGGACGCCCTGGCCGAGACCTTCGATGCCGGGCGTCAGGCAATGCTGTTTTTGAACCGGCGCGGCTATGCGCCGTTGACGCTGTGCCGGACTTGCGGCCACCGCTTGCAGTGTCCACGCTGCACGGCGTGGCTGGTGGAGCACCGAATGCTGGGACGTCTGCAATGCCACCATTGCGGTTTTCAGCAGGGTCTGCCCGAAAAGTGCCCGAACTGCGAGGATACCGAATCGTTCGTGCCATGCGGTCCCGGTGTTGAGCGGTTGGCGGAGGAAATACATCTTTTGTTCCCGGAGGCGCGGACGATTCTCGCCGCCAGTGACACGGTACGCGGTCCCAAGGATGCCGCCGAACTGGTGCGCCTGATGGAGACCGGCGAGGTCGATCTGGTGATCGGCACGCAGATCGTTGCCAAGGGCTACCATTTCCCGCAGTTGACGTTGGTCGGTGTCGTCGATGCGGATCTCGGGTTGTCGGGCGGCGAGTTTCGCGCCGCCGAGCGGACGTTCCAGCTATTATATCAAGTGGCGGGGCGAGCCGGACGCGGCGCCGATCTGGGCCGGGTAGTCCTGCAGACCTATCAGCCGGACCGTGCCGTGCTGGAAGCCATGCGCTCCGGCGATCGGGATGCTTTCATCGCTGCCGAGAGCAAGGACCGGGAAGTCGCGGAAATGCCGCCCTATGGGCGTCTGGTGGCGCTGATCGTCTCTGGCCGTGACGAGGAAGATGTGGAGCGCGCCGCCGCCGGCCTGGCGCGGGTGGCGCCGCGAGGCGAGGGATTGTCTGTCCTAGGACCGGCTCCGGCACCGCTGGCGCTCCTGCGGGGACGGCACAGACGGCGGCTGTTATTGCGGGCGAAACGGGACATTTCCGTGCAAGGACCGGTCGCCGAATGGATCGCCAGGGCACCGATCCCGAAGAAGGTGCGCGTGCAGATAGATGTCGACCCCGTTAGTTTCTTTTGAGAGTTTTGCTGCGCCGCCGAAATATGGTCGCTAACAAGCTGAAAAATAAACGGATTTAATTCACAGATTTTCAAGATTTAGGCGGGTTGCACGGTTCTGACCAGTATGATAGGTCTTCCCCGCTTTCAGGGTGTTTCGCCTTGTGAGCGGGGGTGTGCTGTGCGGTTCTTAGGGGTCGCAGAGCGTGCTAGAAGCGAACAAAGACAAGTACTCTTAACGAGAGGGATGCTCCCAGGTGTCAGCGGATAGCTCCGGCACGACCGGTCTTGCAGGTCGCTATGCGACCGCTCTCTTCGAGTTGGCCGATAACGACAAGAAACTGGATGACGTCGCCGGCGACCTCCAGAGCTTGCGTGCTATGATCGACGACAGTGCCGATCTTGCACAGGTCATCAAATCTCCGATTATGTCGCGTGACGATCAGGTGGCGGCCATGACGGCCATCTCCGACGCTGCCGGCTTCTCGGAACTCACCAAGAATTTTATCGGCGTTGTCGCCGAAAACCGCCGCTTGTTTGCGCTGGAAGGCATGATCAAGGCCTATCAGGCACAGTTGGCGGCGAGCCGGGGTGAGACGACGGCTGAAGTCGTCTCCGCCAAGCCACTCTCGGACGCCCAGGTCGCGGCGGTCGAGGATGCGCTTAAGGAAGCCATCGGCACGACGGTTCAAGTCGAGCAGCGCGTTGACGAAAGCCTGCTCGGTGGTCTCGTGGTCCGCGTCGGATCGCGTATGATTGATAGTTCACTGAAGACACAATTGCAGAAAATGCGCCTTGCCATGAAAGGGATTGGCTGATGCAAATCAACCCTGCGGAAATTTCCGACATCCTGAAAAAGCAGATCAAAGATTTCGGGAGCGAAGCCGAAGTCGCCGAGGTCGGTCAGGTTCTGACCGTCGGTGACGGTATCGCCCGTGTGTACGGCCTCGATAACGTCCAGGCCGGCGAACTGGTCGAGTTCCCGGGCGGCATCAAAGGTATGGCGCTGAACCTCGAAACCGACAACGTCGGTATCGTTATTTTCGGCGATGACCGCACCATTAAGGAAGGCGACACCGTCAAGCGTACCGGCGATATCGTCGACGTGCCGGTGGGGCCGGAACTGTTGGGCCGCGTCGTCGACGCGCTCGGTAACCCGATCGACGGCAAGGGCGACATCAACGCCAAGCAGCGTGCCCTGGTCGAAGTTAAAGCGCCGGGCATTATCCCGCGTAAATCGGTGCATGAGCCGATGCAGACCGGTCTCAAGGCGATCGACTCGCTGATCCCGGTCGGCCGCGGTCAGCGCGAACTTATCATCGGTGACCGTCAGACCGGTAAAACGGCTGTCATCATCGACACCATCCTCAACCAGAAGTCGGTCAACGACGCCACGGACGACGAATCCAAGAAGCTGTATTGCATCTACGTCGCCGTCGGTCAGAAACGTTCGACCGTCGCGCAGCTCGTCAAGACGCTCGAAGATTTCGGCGCCATGGAATATTCCATCATCGTCGCCGCCACCGCGTCCGATCCGGCGCCGCTGCAGTTCCTGGCACCCTATGCCGGTTGCGCCATGGGTGAATACTTCCGCGACAACGGCAAGCATGCGGTCATCTTCTACGATGACCTTTCCAAGCAGGCCGTTGCCTATCGTCAGATGTCGCTGCTGCTTCGCCGTCCGCCGGGCCGTGAAGCCTATCCGGGTGACGTCTTCTACCTTCACTCGCGTCTGCTCGAACGCGCCGCCAAAATGGGCGATGATGCCGGCAACGGTTCGCTGACGGCGCTGCCGGTCATCGAAACCCAGGCCGGTGACGTGTCGGCATACATTCCGACCAACGTGATTTCGATTACCGACGGTCAGATCTTCTTGGAAACGGACCTTTTCTTCAAAGGCATCCGCCCGGCCGTGAACGTCGGTCTGTCGGTGTCGCGTGTCGGTTCCGCCGCGCAGATCAAAGCCATGAAGCAGGTCGCCGGTTCCATTAAGCTGGAACTCGCCCAGTACCGCGAAATGGAAGCGTTTGCGCAGTTCGCGTCCGATCTCGATGCCGCGACCCAGAAGCTTTTGGCCCGCGGTTCGCGCCTGACCGAACTTCTGAAGCAGCCGCAGTATAAACCGCTGCCGGTCGAACAGCAGGTCGTCGTGATCTTCGCCGGCGTGAAGGGGTATCTGGACGGTATCAACCTCAACCAGGTGACCGAGTTCGAACAGCGCTGGCTGGACGAAGTGCGTGACAAGGGAGCGGATCTGCTGAACACGATCCGCACCGAAGGCGCGCTTTCCGACGAAAGCACCGAGAAACTGACGAAGCTCCTCGACGAGTTCACGAAGAACTTCTCGTAAGGCTAAAGATAGGGACCGGGAAAAAGCCGAATGGCCAACCTCAAGGACCTCAAAGGGCGGATTTCGAGCGTCAAGAAGACGCAGAAAATCACCAGCGCCATGAAAATGGTCGCCGCCGCCAAACTGCGCCGCGCGCAAGAGGGGGCGGAGAAAGCCCGTCCCTATGCCGAGCGCATGAACCGCATGCTGAACTCGATTGCCGCCAGCGTCGGCTCGACCGAAGGTGCGCCGAAGATGCTGACCGGTACCGGCGGTAACGTACAACTGATCGTTGTCGCCACCTCGGACCGGGGGCTTTGCGGTGGTTTCAACGGCTCGATCGTGCGTGAAGTGCGCCGCCGTCTGCGGGAATTCCGCACGTCCGGCACGCCCTTCAAGGTCATCACTATTGGCCGCAAGGGCCGTGACCTGCTGCGCCGCGAATTCGGGGACGAGATCGTCGCCAGCTTCATGGACGTCGGTAAGCGTGGGGTGACCTTCGAAGAAGCTGCCGAGATCGCCGAGAAAATTGCCGACATGTACGAAGCCGGTGAATTCGACGTCTGCACGATGGTCTACAACAAATTCCAGTCGGCGATTTCGCAGATCGTGACGCCGCACCAGCTGATCCCGTTCGCCGCCCCGGAAGGCGACGACAAGGCCGAAGAAGCCGCACCCGCGGACGGTGCGCGCGCAGTCTTTATCTTCGAGCCGGACGAAGAAGAAATTCTCGCCGATCTGTTGCCGCGCAACGTCGCGACGCAGATCTTCCAGGCGCTTTTGGAAAGCGCCGCGTCCGAACACGGCGCACGGATGACGGCGATGGACAACGCGACCCGCAACGCGGGCGACATGATCGACAGCCTGACCATGACCTACAACCGGACGCGTCAGGCCGTCATCACCAAGGAACTGATTGAAATTATCTCTGGCGCGGAAGCGCTTTAGTAATTGCATCGGGCATGGAAGCCCTAGGATTTAGACGCCGCTAAGGCAACGGAGCGATACGATGGCAAAGAACGACATTGGTAAAATTGCCCAGGTTATGGGCGCGGTCGTGGACGTGCAGTTCGAGAGTGATCTGCCGGAAATCCTCAGCGCGCTGCACGTGACCAACCATGACAAGCTATTGGTTTTGGAAGTGGCACAGCACCTGGGTGAAAACATGGTCCGCACCATCGCCATGGACTCCACCGAGGGTCTGCAGCGCGGTATGGACGTGACCAACACCGGCGAAGCGATCTCGGTGCCGGTGGGTCCGGAATGTCTTGGCCGCATTATGAACGTCATCGGTGATCCCATCGACGAACGCGGTCCAATCGAATCCAAAGCCAAAGCGCCGATCCATGCCAAGGCCCCTGAATTCGTCGACCAGTCGACGGAAACGGAAATTCTCACCACGGGTATTAAGGTCGTCGATCTGATCGCGCCGTATGCCAAGGGTGGTAAGATCGGCCTGTTCGGCGGCGCCGGCGTCGGCAAGACCGTGCTGATCATGGAACTCATCAACAACGTCGCCAAAGGCCACGGTGGTTACTCCGTGTTTGCCGGTGTCGGCGAGCGTACCCGCGAAGGGAACGATCTCTATCACGAAATGATCGAATCCGGCGTTATCGACCTGGAAGGTGACAACTCCAAGGCCGCGCTGGTCTACGGTCAGATGAACGAGCCGCCCGGTGCCCGTGCCCGTGTCGCGCTGACCGGTCTCACCCAGGCCGAATACTTCCGTGACCAGGAAGGCCAGGACGTGCTGTTCTTCGTCGATAACATCTTCCGCTTCACGCAGGCGGGTTCCGAGGTGTCGGCGCTTCTCGGCCGTATCCCGTCGGCGGTGGGTTACCAGCCGACGCTGGCCACCGACATGGGGAACATGCAAGAACGCATTACGTCCACCAACAAGGGTTCGATCACGTCCGTGCAGGCCATTTACGTGCCGGCCGATGACTTGACCGACCCGGCGCCTGCGACCTCGTTCGCGCACTTGGACGCGACCACCGTTCTCAGCCGTCAGATCGCCGAGCTCGGCATCTATCCGGCCGTTGACCCGCTCGACAGTAACTCGCGTATCCTCGATCCGCGCGTTATCGGTGAAGAGCATTATTCGGTCGCGACGCGCGTTCAGCAGACGCTGCAGTCCTATAAGAACCTGCAGGACATCATCGCCATTCTGGGCATGGACGAACTGTCGGAAGAAGACAAACTGACCGTTGCCCGCGCCCGTAAAATCCAGCGCTTCATGTCGCAGCCGTTCCACGTCGCCGAAGTGTTCACCGGCACGCCGGGCGTTCTGGTGCCGCTGGAAGACACCATCAAGGGCTTCAAGGGTATCGTTGAAGGCGAATACGACCACCTGCCGGAATCGGCGTTCTACATGGTCGGTACCATCGAAGAAGCGATCGAGAAGGCGAAAAAGCTGGCTGCTGAAGCCGCTTAATCGTCTTTACTAGGGAGTTGACGCATGGCCGATACGGTCGATTTCGAATTGGTCTCTCCGGTCCGGCTGTTAATGTCGGAGCCTGTCGACATGGTCGTCGTGCCGGGTGCCGAAGGTGATATCGGAGTCCTGCCGAACCACTCGCCGCTGATCTGCACGGTGCGTCCGGGTGTGATCAAGGTGTTTGAGAACGATAAAGTGACGCAGCAGGTCTTCGTCGGCGGCGGTTTCTGCGAGGTTTCGCCGGAACGCTGCACGGTACTGACCGAAGAAGCGCTGATGGTCGAAGATATCGATAGCTCGGAAGCGCAAGAGCGCTTGGCCGAGGCTGAGAAAGCCGTTACCGATGCCGATGAGGCCGGTAAGGAAAAAGCCGAAGCCGAACGACGTATCGCGGAAGCCATGGTGGCCGCTGCCGCGTCGGCCTGATTTCTTAACGATTTTTTGTTCTGGTGAACGCGGTGCCTTGGCGCCGCGTTTTCTTTTTGTGTGGTTAGAATGTGACGATGGAAGACTTACTGACCGAAAGACTGAAGCTCCGGCCCTACCGGGAGACCGATTTCGAGGCGTTTACCAAGTTGCACGGGGACCCGGCGCTCAAAGCCAATACCCACGCCAAGCCGATGAACCGGCTGCAGGCCCGCGACCTGTTCGATGGTTACCGCGAATCCTATGCGCGGGACGGGTTTGGGATGATGAACCTGCGCCGTTGGCAGGACGATGCCGATGTCGGCGAGTGCGGGCTTTGGTACCGCGACGATGCCGCCGCCTATACGCTGCGGTACACGGTCCGCAAGGATCACTGGAACCAGGGTTACAGCCTTGAGGCGGTGCGCGCGGTGCTGGGGGATGCCTTCGATAATCACCGCTTCAACTTTATCCGTGCCATCGCCATGCACCACAACTTCCGTTCTGTACGGGTGCTTGAGCGGGCTGGATTCGTGCAAATCGGCGATCATTTCCGCGATACCGCCGGGTTCCTGTGTTTTGAGTTGCAACGCGATGCGTGGTATGCCTCTCAGCACACCATGAGCGGCCCGGGTTCGGACCGCTCGGGCGGAGATACCCCATGAGAATATATATTTCCCGTCACGCCGCTGCGGTCTCGAAGAATGAGCATCCGGAACGTCCGTTGAGCGACATCGGCCGTGATCAGGCCAAACAGGTTTCGGCATTCGCCAAGGCGGCGGGCATGGAGATCGGGAGCGCCTTTCATTCCGGCAAGGCGCGCGCCAAACAGACCGCTGAAATCTATGCCAAGACGCTGGGTGGCGACATCGACGTGCAAGCGACCACCGGGCTTTCACCCGAGGATGACCCGATGGCACTCGACGGGTTCTTGGACGGTCTGACCGCGCCAGCGCTGTTCGCCGGCCACCTCCCGCATCTGGAAGGCTTTATCCATCACCTGACAACAGGGGCCGCTGACGCGGGATTCCTGAAATTGTCTCCGGCGGCGCTGATCTGCCTAGACCGTGAACCCGGCCGACGCCGCTGGCGTCTGGCGTGGTATGTCGAGCCGTCGCTCATACCCTAAAAGAAATAACTCCGTCACCCTGAACTTGATTCAGGGTCCATTTGTTTCCTGGCTTATCTGATCGTTTCGTAAATGGGTCCTGAATCAAGTTCAGGACGACGGATAAATACTGTCAGATACCTCTTAACCGGTCCGTGTCGCGGCGTTCGCGCTTGGTCGGGCGGCCGGCGCCAGGCGCGCGCTTGGCGGCCGGGGCAGGCACGGACGGATCCTCTTTGGCCGACGGCGCCGGGGGCGGCGATAGATCGTTGTAAAGCGTCTGCGCTTCAGGTGCCGGGCCACGCCGGGCGGCAATGCCGACAACTTCTATCACCTTGACGTCGCGGCCTTTGACGAAGGTCAGCACGTCGCCCAGTTTGACGGCATGATTGGCCTTCTCGCAGCGGACCGTGTTGATCCTAATCTTGCCGCTTTGCACGAAGTTTTGCGCCAGTGTGCGAGTCTTGAAGAATCGCGCGTGCCAGAGCCACTTATCGATGCGGATGCTGTCGCTCATTATATACCGTTCGCTACGATCAAGATTAGCCGCCTGCCGTCAGTTCACGCAGTTTGGCGAACGGCGAATGTTCGTCGACTTGGACGTTGGCTTCAGTCTCGGTGGTTTTCTTCTTTCCCCGGCGTTGTGGGCGGTAACGTTCCTCGACCACGCCGTCGGCACCGGTCTTCTGCACGCGTCTGAAGCCGAGCGCCTGCATAACCTTGGGAAATGCGTCAGTGCCGGCGCCGATCATAGACATCATATCGGCGGCCGGGACGAACTCCTTGCCTTTGGATAAGGTCCAGGCGCGCGCCGTCAGCCGTTCCGCCATATCGACGCGCACCGCCAACGGGCCGAGCACGCGGTAACCGCATGCTGCCAGCAGGTCGCGGTCGCTGTCCCGTGTGACCGGTACGGAAACCCGCCCCGGCGTCGGCAGATCGCCGATAAAGGTCCGGCCCGCCGCCAGCGACCAGAGGATCGCCCGCCACCGCACGGCGTCCGGCTTCAAAAGGGCCGGGAGGTAAGCACTGTCGCGACCGATGCGCACGCCGTATTCGCGGAGCAGCTTGCGGTCGTCCTTGGCGAGTGCGTCGATTTGCTCTTTTGCACCGTTGCGGTCCAGTGAGCCCAGGCTCTCTAATAGCTGATAGGCGAGACCGCGCGCGGCACCGCTTAAAGGCGCCTTTTGCAGCCGCATCAAATCGCCAAGGGCTTGGTCCACGGCGGCGCTGACCCAGTCGCATAACCGTGCCTCTACCTGGGCCCGGCTTTCCGGCGACAGCGCGTCGTCAGCGATGATTGTGATGTCGAGGCGCAATTGCTGTGGCCCGGCGAGAATCCGGGCGACAGGTGCGCCCCGCCAGGTGATCTTCGGGATGCCGCCGTCTTCCTCGTCCGTCAGTGCGAAGGCGCTGTTGTCTTCGGCACAAAGATCGCCGGCGATCCGGGATAACTCACCCCGAACCGCGCGCATGGCGGCATTGGCGACGGCGCGCCCGGCATCGCCTTCCATGGGGGCCTCGAGATAGAAACGAAGGCCGGTGACACGGCCGACGTGCTCGCCTTCGATCAGCACTTCGCCGTCGCTGCGGATTCCGGCCATGAGGTCCGGCGTGTCTTTCAACTTGGCGACCAGCAGCGACGTCTTGCGGTCAACGAAGCGCTGTGTCAGTCGATCGTGCAGGGCGTCCGAGAGCTTATCTTCGATAGCTCGGGTCTTCGCCTGCCAGTGGTCGGCATCGGCGACCCAGTCGCTACGGTAGGAAACATAGGTCCACGTGCGGATCCCGGCGATGCGGCCGATCAGGGTATCCATGTCGCCGTCGGTGCGGTCGTGGCGTTTGACGTTGCCGGCGATCCAATCCGTCGGCAAACGCCCGGCATCCGATACCAAATGGCTGAAGATCGACTCGACCAGGCCGGCGTGCGCGTCGCTCATGACGCCGCGGAAATCCGGGATTTGGCAGACGTCCCAAAGTTGACGTACCAGTTCCGGGCCCTTGGCGGCGAAGCGGATGTCCTCGTCGCGGGTCAGTCGCTCCAGGATCAGTTCGTCGTCGGCTTTGCGTGCGCGCTTAAGGCCATCCTTGCCCGGCGGCCTGGTCAGGCTGTTGCGCAGCGCAGCCACGGAACTGAAATCCAAGTCCGAGTTGCGCCAGAAGATGGAGCGCAGCGCCTCGAACTCGTGGTTCTCGATCTTGGCGGCGGTGTCGTCGTCGAGAATCCCGGCCTCTGCCGTGGTGCCGAACGTGCCGTCGTTCATGTGCCGACCGGCACGGCCCGCGACTTGTGCCAGTTCAGACGGCATCAGGCGGCGCTGACGGCGCCCGTCGAATTTCTTGAGAGACGCAAAGGCCACGTGATCGACGTCCATGTTGAGGCCCATGCCGATGGCGTCGGTGGCGACCAGGTAGTCGACTTCGCCTGCCTGATACATCTCGACCTGTGCATTCCGGGTGCGGGGGCTGAGGGCTCCCAGCACCACAGCCGCGCCCCCCCTCTGGCGGCGGATCAGTTCCGCCAGCGCATAGACGTTCGACGCCGTAAAGGCGACGACGGCGGAACGCGGAGGCAGACGGCTGACTTTCTTCGGCCCGGTATGGGTCAGCACGGAAAAGCGGGGCCGCGTCATGATCTCGGCGTCGGGGATCAGGCGCGACAACAGCGGACGGATGGTTTCCGCCCCCATGAACATGGTCTCGTCGCGGCCGCGCGCATTCAAAAGCCGGTCAGTGAAGATATGTCCTCGGTCCGGGTCGGCACACATCTGAATTTCGTCAACGCCGACGAACGCCATTTCGCGCTCGAGCGGCATGGATTCGACGGTGCACAGAAGCCACTTAGCGCCGGGTGGCAGGATTTTTTCTTCGCCGGTAATCAGGCCGACGGCAGCTGCACCTTTTTCGGCGACGGCACGGTCATAGTTCTCGCGCGCCAGCAGGCGCAGCGGAAAGCCGATCATTCCGCTGTCGTGCGCGAGCATGCGCTCCATGGCGAAGTGCGTCTTGCCGGTATTGGTCGGGCCGAGCACGGCGCGGATACGCCCAGGATAGGATTGATTTTCTGGATGCGCCTGGGACATATGCCGACAGTGGCCGGATCGGCTTTCGATTTCAAGAGGGCATAAGGTAGTCGATTGCCAAGGTTTCTTCTTGCGTTAGACTGCCCTTACGTTTTTGGGGGAAATTTGAATGCGTATTTTGGTTGTCGATGACGACCACTTCTCGCTGCTGGCGATTGCGCGCCCGTTGCGAAAGGCGGGGTACGAAGTTGTCGAGGCATTGAAGGCCGAACAAATTGTCGCGGAGGCCGAGAAAGGCAGCTTTGATATTGCTGTCATCGATATCTTTATGCCCGGCATGGGCGGGATCGAGGCGATCCAACGAATCCATTCCCAAAGCCCTGACTGCAAGATTGTCGCCATGACTGGCGGTTTCGGCGATATGCCGGCGGAAGACACGCTTGTCGCCGCCAAGAAAATCGGCGCCGATATCGGTTACGTCAAACCCGTCCCGACGGACGATCTTCTGGAGCACGTCGCCACTTGGGCGGCGGAGAAGGCCTGATTCTCGTCCCCCCTTAGGGGTTGCGAATCCCGGAATTCAGCCACATATCGCCTTCACGATGCGGTGTGACGCCGCTAGAACGAGACGAAACGTGGGGGTACGACAAACATGAGCAAGGAAACGTATACATTTCAGGCCGAAGTCGGGAAGATACTCGATATCGTCGCCCATTCTCTTTACAGCCAGAAGGAGGTTTTCCTTCGCGAGCTGATTTCGAACGCATCCGATGCCTGTGACAAGCTACGCTACCGGTCTTTGACCGAGCCGGCGCTGCTGGACGGTGAAGGCGACTTCAAGATCACGATCTCCGTCGATGAAAAGAAAAAGACGCTGACGATATCCGACAACGGTATCGGCATGAACCGCGACGATCTTGTCGATGCGCTGGGGACCATCGCCAAGTCGGGCACGCAGGCGTTCATGCATGATCTGCAGTCCGCCGAGGGCGACAAGGCCAAGTTGGATCTGATCGGCCAGTTCGGCGTCGGTTTTTACAGTTCCTTCATGGTCGCCGATAAGGTCGAGGTCATCAGCCGTAAGGCCGGAGAGGATGCTGCCTGGAAGTGGACCTCTGAAGGTGCCGGCGCGTTCGAAATCGATGACGCCACGCGCGATGGACGCGGTACAGACGTCATTCTGTCTATCAAGAAGGATGCCAAGGAATTCCTCGACGCGCAGCGGATCGAGCATGTGGTCCGTACCTATTCCGACCACATCGCGCAGCCGGTGGTTCTGAAGGCCACGAAAGCGGATGACGAGGATCGCACGCTCAATAGTGCGTCGGCGCTCTGGACCCGCGAAAAGAAAGACATCTCCGACGAGCAGTACAATGAGTTTTATCACCACGTCGGTATGGCCTTCGACGAGCCGTGGTTGACCCTGCACAACAAGGTCGAAGGTGTCATCAGCTACACCAACCTGCTGTATGTGCCGTCGACCCGTCCGTTCGATATCTTCAATCCGGACCGCAAGGGAAACCTGAAACTCTATGTGAAGCGCGTCTTCATTACCGATGATTGCGACGCGCTGCTGCCGCCGTACCTGCGCTTCGTCAAAGGCATCGTCGACAGCGAAGACATCGACCTCAACGTCAGCCGCGAGATGCTGCAGCATAACCCGGCCGTGGCGAAGATCCGCAAGGCGCTGGTGAAGCGCATCCTGGGCGAGTTGAAGAAAAAGGCCGGCAAGGCGCCGGAAGAGTTCGCGAACTTCTGGGAAACCTTCGGCATGGTTTTGAAGGAAGGCCTGCACGAAGATTTCGAAAACCGCGACAAGCTGTTGGAACTGACGCGCTTCAAGTCTTCAGCAGTGGACGGCTGGACCTCTCTCGCCGATTACGTGTCGCGCATGAAGGGCGGCCAGGACGCTATTTATTATATTTCCGGCCCGGATGCGGAGCGGGTCTCGAAAAGTCCGCAACTTGAAGGTTTTCGCGCCAAGGGTATCGAAGTGCTGTTCATGACCGACCCGGTCGACGAATTCTGGCTGCCGGCCATCGGTCAGTTCGAGGAAAAGTCCTTCAAGTCGGCGACGCGCGGCGACGTCGACCTTGGTAATGTGAAATCCGACGACAACAAAGATGACGCCGACAAGCCTGAAGAAGAGAAAGATGCCGGCGGTATCGATGCGCTGCTGGCGGCCTTCAAGCTGGCACTCGGTGACAGCGTCAAGGACGTCAAAACCTCGGATCGGCTGACCGACAGCCCCGTCTGCCTGATTGCCGGCGAAGGCGATATGGACATGCATCTGGAGCGCTTGCTTCAGGCGCACAACCAGATCGATCGGGCGTCGTCACGTATCCTCGAAGTCAATCCTAAGCACGGCTTGATCAAGAACCTCGCGGCGGTCGCCGAAAAGGATGCGAATGACTCTGTCCTGACGGATGCCGCGTTCCTGCTGTTGGATCAGGCGCGTATCGTCGAAGGCGAGCCGGTGCTCGACCCGCAGGACTTTACACGGCGCATGACGGCGGTGATGCAAAAGGGGCTGGCGGCTTAAATTTTATTGCGTCGTCCCGGTCGCGAAGCACCTAGCGGAGCGCACCGGGACCTCGTCGCGAAAAGATCCCGGCGCGCTGCACGGCCGGCATGACGCATAAAGATGGTGGCCCTTAACGTAAAGACCCGCAGAAGCGCTGGATGCGTTCGCACGCCTTGGTCAGGATTTCGTTCGACGTCGCGTAGGAAATCCGGAAGTGTGGGCTGATGCCGAATGCTGCGCCATGCACGGCGGCGACCCCTTCGGCCTCAAGCAGTGCGGTTACGAAATCCTCGTCATTCCCGATCACCTTGCCGTCCGGCGTGGTGCGGCCCAGCGTCCCTTCGATAGACGGATAGACGTAAAACGCCCCTTCCGGGGTGGAGCAGGTGATGCCGCTCGCCTGATTGAGCATGCCGACGACGAGATCGCGTCGGTCCTGGAACGCTTGGCGGTGTTCCTCGATGAAATCCTTGGGCCCGTTCAAGGCGACGACGGAAGCCACCTGCGCCATGTGCGCGATGCAGGTCAGGCTCTGTGACTGTACGTTGGTCATCGCCTTCACCAACTCCGCCGGGGCGCCGCCGAAGCCGACACGCCAGCCTGTCATACAATAGGCCTTGGACATCCCGTTCATGGTCAGTGTGCGGGCCTTCAGTTCCGGTTCGACCTGGGCCACCGTCTTGAACTTGAAATCATCGAAAACGATGTGCTCGTAGATGTCGTCTGTGAGCGTCCAAACCTGTGGATGGCGCAGCAGCACGTCGCAGAGGCCGCGCAGTTCCGCCTCGCTGTAAGCGCTGCCGGTCGGGTTCGACGGCGAGTTCATGATCAGCCATTTGGTTTTGGGCGTGATCGCGGCTTCCAGTTGGGCGGGTGTGATCTTGAAGTCGCTATCCAGCGGGCAATCGACGATCACCGGCACGCCGCCGAAAATCCGCACCATGTCCGGGTAGCTCACCCAATAGGGCGCGACAATGATCACTTCGTCGCCGGGGTTCACTGTCGCCATCAGCGCGTTGAAGATGATCGACTTGCCGCCGCCGCTGACGTGGATTTCGTCGCGGGCATAGGTTAGGCCGTTCTCGCGCTCGAACTTGGCGCGGATGGCGTCGCGCAGTTCCGGAATCCCGTTCGGGTCGGTATAGCGCGTCATGCCGTCGTCCAGGGCCTTTTTACCGGCCGCGACGATATGCGCAGGGGTATCGAAGTCGGGTTCGCCGGCACTCAATGAAACGATGTCCAGACCATCGGCGGCGAGGTCGCGCGCCTTCTTGGTGATCGCCATGGTGGGCGAGGTTTTGGCCGATTTCAGACGGTCTGCGATGAAGGACATTGTGGCCTCCTTAGAAGTTTCCGGACGGCACTTTATGTCGCGTTGACGGCCCCGGCAAGCGCAGCGTCTGCCATGGAACGGTCAAATTCGCCGCAAAATTGAGCCCCAATCATTTCCTCCAATGCATGCATGCCCCCAGACCGGAGACGCGGCCATGCACGCACTGTCGAGATTTTCACCGCTTTTGATTATTGCCTATTTGTTTGTTTCGTTCCCCGCCTTCGCCCAGGTCAATCTGCCCCCCAAAGTCATGGAGGAAGGCGGCCTTTATTTTCCGGGGACCAAACCCGGCACCGTGGAACCGGCGCCGCTATTGAAGACGGAGATCGACGCCGATATCTCCGGCCCCGTGGCGCGCTACACCTTGCGGCATACCTTCATCAATACCGGCAAAAACTGGACCGAGGCGATCTACACCTACCCATTGCCGTCCGACAGCGCCGTCGACCGCTTGGTGATGCATGTCGGTAATCGCGTTATTGAAGGCGAGATTGCCGAGAAGAAGGAAGCCGCGCGCCGGTACGCCGAAGCGAAGGCATCGGGACGCAATGCCGGACTGGTCTCGCAGAAGCGCCCGAACGTTTTCTCGACCTCTGTCGCCAACATCGCGCCCGGCGCGCACGTAACCGTTGAGATCGGTTTTCAGGAAACGTTGTCCATGCTGGATGACGGTTTTCATCTGCGGCTGCCGCTGGTGGTCGGACCGCACTTCTATCCCGCCGAGCGCAATAAGGTCGTCGCCAGCTGGTCCGGCACCGAAAAGGCACCTGCCGAGGAGGGGCATGTGCCGACGATGCTGCGCGCAGCCGAGGACGGCAAAGGCAATCCGGTCACGATCACCGTGAATCTGCATGCCGGCTTTCCCCTCGGCGATATCGAGAGCGCCAGCCACGATGTCGAGATCGAGCGCCTGGGCGCGGATCGCGCCAGGATCATGTTCAAGGAAAGCGCACCGGCGGAAAAGGATTTCTCTCTCGATTGGCAGGCCAAGCCGGGCACGGCCCCCGTCGCCGGTCTGTTCGCCGAACAGAAAGATGGTGTCCGCTACGGCCTGATGATGCTGAGCCCGCCGAACCGCGTTGCCGATCTGCCGAAGCCACCGCGCGAGGTGGTGTTCGTCGTCGATACGTCCGGATCCATGCACGGGTCCTCCATTGATCAGGCGCGCGCCGCCCTGCGGCTGGCCCTGGCGCGGCTGCGGCCCGAGGACACCTTCCGTATCTACCGCTTTTCCGATGACGTTTCGGCTTTTAGGGACGTGGCCATTCCCGCGACACCGGAGAACGTCACCGCCGCCGCGACTTTCGTCAGCGGTCTGACGGCCGAGGGCGGCACCGAGATCGTCGGTGCCGCCGAGCGCACCTTTCTGGGCACCCGCGATCCGTCACGTCTGACCCAGGTCGTGCTGATCACCGACGGCGCCGTCGGTAACGAGGACGCGTTGTTCGATCTTATCGACCGCCGTCTCGGCGAAGCGCGCCTGTTCACGGTCGGCATCGGTTCGGCGCCCAACGGCTACCTGATGACCCGGGCTGCGCGTGCGGGCCGGGGGACCTATACCTTTATCCAAGCCCCCGATCAGGTTGCGGCCAGGATGAGCGCGCTGTTCTTGAAACTGGAAACGCCGGCGCTGACCGACGTCACCGTGACCTGGGAGGGCGCGGCGGGCCAAGTCGAGGCCTGGCCCAACCCGATTCCCGATCTCTATCTGGGCGAACCCATCGAAGTGCTGGCGGCGTTGCCCGACGGTGTGACCTCGGCGCAGGTTGCCGGGCGCATCGACGGCAAGATCTGGCAAACGCAGGTTGCGTTGAATGCGATTGAAAACCATCCGGGTATCGCGGCGCTGTGGGGCCGGGAAAAGATCGCTTCCCTGATGTCGGAACTGCGCCGCGCCGGGGAGGGCCGAGACGCAATCCGCGCCGAGATCGTCAAGACGGCGCTCAAATTCGGTCTTGTCAGCACATTCACCAGCCTTGTTGCCGTCGACGAGACACCGGCACGGCCGGAAGGCGTGAAACTGGTCTCGAAAGACGTGCCGGCGAACCTCCCCGAAGGTTGGAGCAGAGAGCACATCACCGGTGAAAGAACGCCGCCGCCCGACGCGGTCATACGGACGTTTGATCGTACAGACGCGACGATGGCGCCGCATGTCGCTGCCGCGGGCGCGCAATTGGCGACGTTGCCGCAAACCGCGACGGCGGGACCGCTGCTGGTCGTCTTTGGCATCGTCATCATGGTTCTCGGTGTGGCGCTGACGACACGCCGGCGACTGCGCTGAGGCCATCGTGAGGACCGGAAACCCCGCGCATCCATTCGCCTGGAGCGGCAGATCGACGTTTCGGTTTGCCGTCCGGCATTTGCGGTTCCCGGCGGTTCTTATGGGCGCGGTCTTAATCGGTGCCGGGGTCGCGATGGTTGCCTGGGGCGCGTACATCCCTGCCAAGGCAGCACTGGCCCAGGTGCTATTGCAGAGATCTTGGAATGTGGCCTCCGCCGAGGACGGCGCGCCGCCGCCGTGGCCCTGGGCGGACACCCGTCCCGTCGCGCGGATCTCCGCATTGGGCGGCGCCGCCGAAGCCATCGTTCTCGCCGGCGCCGACGACCGCACGCTGGCTTTCGGGCCGGGTCACATCGACGGCACGGCATTGCCGGGCTTTCCCGGGCACAGTGTCGTCGCCGCGCACCGGGATACGCATTTCAAGTTCCTGCAGCAGATGGGCGTGGGTTCCGAGATCACCGTCGAAACCCCCGGTGGCAATAAGGTGCTCTATACCGTCGTCGACACCCGCGTGATCGATGCCCGGGTCGAAACCATCGCCTTGGAGCCGCTCGGCGACGTGCTGTCACTGGTAACCTGCTATCCCTTTGACGATCCGGTGCCGGGCGGGCCGATGCGCTACGTCGTCACGGCGGCGGTGGGGAAGGTGTTTTAAAGATCAGCCAAAATTAGCGCGTCGTCCCGACCGAGCGCCGGCGTATTCAGCCGGGGCGAGCGCCGGGACCTTTGAGTGGCGCTGCCGCGTTCTAAGATCCCGGCGCGCCGCTTTGCGTCGACCGGGATGACGCAAAGACAATGGACGTTGAACGGAACGAGACGACTCGCCAGCGTGTGCTCGCTTCCCTATATAATGGGGCATGGACGAAACCCGCCCGATCTTTATCCCGGAAAAACGCCCGGCGTTCGAGACGCCGGCCAGCTATAGCCTGTCGTCGCCGTTCGAGCCGTCGGGCGATCAGCCGACGGCGATTGCCGAGTTGACCGAGGGCTTGCAGGCGCACGAGAAGGATCAGGTGCTGTTGGGTGTCACTGGCTCCGGCAAGACCTTCACCATGGCGCACGTGCTGCAGAATATGCACCGACCGGCGCTGGTGCTGGCGCCGAACAAAACCCTGGCGGCACAGCTCTATGGCGAGATGAAGAGCTTCTTCCCCGACAACGCGGTCGAATACTTCGTCAGCTACTACGACTACTACCAGCCCGAAGCTTACGTGCCGCGCACCGACACCTATATCGAGAAAGACGCGTCGATCAACGAGCAGATCGACCGTATGCGCCACGCCGCGACACGGGCCCTTTTGGAGCGGCCGGACACGATCATCGTCGCCTCGGTGTCGTGCATTTACGGTATTGGCGCGGTTGAGACCTATTCCGAAATGATCCTGCGGTTGAAGGCGGGCGACACCGTCGATCAGCGCGAGTTGATGAAAAGCTTGGTGCAGCTTCAATATCAGCGCAACGACACCAACTTCTACCGCGGCTCGTTTCGGGTTAGAGGCGATGTCGTCGAACTGTTCCCGAGCCACCTGGAGGACCGCGCCTGGCGCATGTCGTTCTTTGGTGATGAACTGGAGGGCATCTGGGAGATCGATCCCCTGACCGGCGAGAAAACCGCTACGTTGCCCGGTATCACGATCTATCCGAACAGCCACTACGTGACGCCGCGCCCGACGCTGATGCAGGCAATCCCGCAGATCAAAACGGAATTGAAGGCGCGGCTCGAAGAATTGCGTGCGCAAGATAAGCTTTTGGAGGCGCAGCGCTTGGAAGAGCGCACGACCTTCGACATCGAGATGATGGAGACCACCGGCCACTGCGCCGGGATCGAGAACTATTCCCGCTATCTGACCGGCCGCAATCCGGGTGACCCGCCGCCGACGTTGTTCGAGTACCTGCCCGAAGACGCCATCCTGGTGGTCGACGAGAGCCATGTCACCGTGCCGCAGATCGGCGGCATGTACAAAGGCGACTTTAACCGCAAATCGACGCTGGCCGAGTTCGGTTTCCGGCTGCCTTCGTGCATCGACAACCGGCCGCTGAAGTTCGAGGAATGGGACGCCATGCGCCCGCAGACGGTGTTCGTCTCGGCGACGCCGGGCCCGTGGGAGATGGAACGTACGGGCGGCGTGTTTACCGAACAGGTGGTGCGCCCGACCGGCCTGATCGATCCGGAATGTATTATCCGTCCGGTCGAGACCCAGGTCGACGACCTGCTCGGCGAGGTGCGCGCCGTCGCCGCCAAGGGCATGCGCACGCTGGTCACCACGCTCACCAAGCGCATGGCCGAGGACCTGACCGAATACTTGCACGAACACGGCGTGCGCGTGCGCTACATGCATTCCGACATCGACACGTTGGAACGGATCGAGATCATCCGCGACCTGCGTCTGGGTGCCTTCGACGTGCTGGTCGGCATCAACCTGCTGCGGGAGGGTCTGGACATTCCTGAATGCGGCCTGGTCGCCATCCTGGACGCAGACAAAGAGGGTTTCCTGCGTTCCAAGACGTCGCTGGTGCAGACCATCGGCCGCGCCGCCAGGAACGTCGACGGCCGCGTGATCCTTTATGCCGACAAGATGACGGACAGCCTGGAATACGCCATCGGCGAGACCAACCGCCGCCGCGAAAAGCAGGAGGCCTATAACGCCGAACATGGCATCACGCCGATGAGCATCAAGCGGGATATCTCGAATGCCATCGACAGCGTTTACGAGCAGGATTACGTGACCGTCGATACCGGCGTTGCCGGTAAAACCGAACTGGTCGGTCACAATATTCAGAGCGTCATCGCCGATATGAACGACCGGATGCAGAAGGCCGCCGCCGATCTGGAATTCGAGGAAGCAGCCCGGCTGCGCGACGAAATCCGCCGCCTGGAAGCGCACGAACTCGGCTTGGATAAGGCCGGCATCTCACCCAAAGCCCGCGCCAAGTGGGAACCAGAGGGTAAGAAGAAAAAACGGCGATAACGCGAACGCTTCCGTTCGCGTCATGCTGAACTTGATTCAGCATCCATTTTTGATCTTGAATATTGATGCCTGTGAGAGATGGATCCTGAACCAAGTTCAGGATGACGGTTAGGCGTCGCCGAGTTCCTCCATCGCCGTCTTGCGATAGATCACCGAAAAATTGTTGGCGGGCATTTTGACCGTCTTGATCAGGTGCAGGCCGCGGCGGCGTGCTTCCAGCGCCACGTCGTCCAGGTTGCGGATGCCCCAGGACGGATCGCGGCTCTGGAGGTTCTGATCGAAAGCTTCGTTCGAGGGGGCGGTGTGTTTGCCGCCGACCTTATAGGGGCCGTACATGAACAGGATGCCGCCGTCGGGGAGAATTGTGGATGCGCCTTCCAGGAGCCCGATGCAGCATTCCCAGGGTGCGATGTGGATCATGTTACAGTTAAAAATGGCGTCGGCGTGCTCGACCGGCCAAGGATGTTCGGTCACGTCGAGATGGATCGACGGCAGGATATTAGCGAGGCCGCTGTCGATGCGCCAAGCCTCGACCGAGGCGCGGAAATCGGGGTCGATATCGGACGGCTGCCAGGTGATGCCGGGATAGGCTTCCGCCATGTGAACGGCATGCTGGCCAGTGCCGCTGGCGATTTCCAAGACGAAACCGGTCTCGGGAAGGACGTCCTTTAGAACGTCTAAAATCGGGCCTTTGTTTCGTTCCGAAGCCTCCGAAACGCCCTTTCGATACTCTTGCTCGCGCATTCCGGGAGCGTGCCCGGCGAAGTGGATGGGAACAAGCTAAATCCGCAGTTTATGGATGGTTGTTAGCATCCGGGGACCGTGCTACCTGAAAAGCATGCTTACAGTTATCAAATCCTTTTTGCGCGGCGACGTGGACGCGGCCCCCGAAAATTCTGCGGACGACGTGCCCGCGGCGGCGGCGGCGATCCTGGTCGAGACGGCGATGCTCGACGGCACCTTCGACGAGGAAGAGCGGCGGACGATCCATACCATCCTTGTTGATCGGTTCGAGCTTTCCGGCGATGATGCCGACGCTCTGATCGAGGCTGCGGCCGTCGACGTTGAAGATGCCGGCGCCAACGGTGTCTATGCGGCGACGCGGACGATCCGAGACCGTTTCTCGGAAGAGGAACGAATCGATGTCATGGAGATGTTGTGGCGGGTGGCCTATGCAGACGGCTCCCTTCACGATTACGAAGCGAACCTGGTCCGGCGTGTCGCCGGGCTGCTCTATGTTCGCGACAAGGATAGCGGAGACGCACGCAAGCGCGCACTTCGCTCTATGGGTATGTCAGAGACTGAGTGAGGGGACCCACGGATGACCTATATCGTTACCGAGAATTGCATCAAATGTAAGTTTCAGGACTGCGTCGAGGTTTGCCCCGTCGATTGCTTTTACGAGGGGGAGAACTTCCTGGTCATCCATCCCGATGAATGCATCGACTGCGGCGTGTGCGAGCCGGAATGCCCGGCCGAGGCGATCGTTCCCGACACCGAGCCGGGTGTCGAGAAGTGGTTGGAAATCAACACGAAATTCGCCGCCTCGTGGCCGAACATCACGCGCAAGGGTGACAGCCCGGAAGATGCCGAGGAATGGAACGGCAAGCCGGACAAAGAAGGCATGCTGAGCGAGAAACCGGGCGCCGGCGACGCCTGACCCGCATAATCCGTACAAAATGCGTTCAGCCGCGCATCCTATTCGGTAATCCGAGACGGGGTGCGCGGCTTTTATGCATCGTAATTTTGTGATATAATCCTTTGATCGTTCATGAAGAATTTGCCCATTCGGGCGTGCCTTCGTGACTTGGTAATGCGGCTGCTGCGGGAAGCGCGCTTCCGGCAAAGGGCCGTTTGTATACGGACCAATCATCCGAACCCATCGGTGGTCGGATGATTTTTGATGAGAGAAAAGAAGAAAAACCCATGGGCGAACAACTTCTGTTTAATCCCGGTGACTTCGTCGTTTACCCGACGCATGGCGTCGGCAAGGTTCTGAGCGTGGAAGAGTCGGAAATCGCCGGCCACACCCTCGAACTGTTCGTGATTAGCTTCGACCGCGATCGCATGACGCTGCGTGTGCCTGTCACCAAGGCCGCCAACTCCGGCCTGCGTAAGCTGTCTTCGAAAAAGCGTATGGATGAGGCGATCCAGACTCTCAAGGGCCGTCCACGCGTTAAACGCACCATGTGGAGCCGCCGCGCTGCGGAATACGACATCAAGATCAACTCAGGCGATCCGGTTTCCATCGCCGAAGTCGTCCGAGATTTGCATCGCAATGTCGGTCAGCCGGATCAGTCGTTCTCCGAACGTCAGATCTATGAGCAGGCACGCGACCGTCTCGCTTCTGAGCTTGCCGCCGTCGAGAAAACCGACGTCGAAAAAGCGACCAAGAAACTCGAAACGATCCTGGAAGCGGCCTAACGGCCATGGCAAAGCCGTCGGCAACGACGGCCTCCGCTCGTCCGTCCAAGCTTGTGTCGGGTGGGCAGACCGGGGTTGATCGCGCCGCGCTTGATGTTGCGCTGGCGATGGGTTTGCCGTGCGGGGGTTGGGTGCCGCGTGGACGCCGAGCCGAGGATGGACCGCTGGACGCGCTCTATCCCGTCCGCGAGACGAAAAGCTCCGCTTACGAGGCGCGCACCGAGGCCAATGTTAAAGATAGCGACGCGACGCTGATCCTGACGCGGGGAGAGCCTTCCGGGGGCACCAAGCTGACGCTCGAGATCGCCGGGGGCGAGGGCAAGCCCTATCACATCGTCGATTTGAAGCGCACGCATTCGCCGTTGGCGGCGCTGCGATGGCTGGAGGCCAAGCGGCCGTCCATCCTCAACGTCGCTGGCCCGCGCGAAAGCACCGCGCCGGGTATCTATATCGAGGCTAAGACGTTCCTGACGCACCTTCTGCAGTTGGCCGAGGGAAGTTAGGGCGTTCTTTTCACCCCCTCCCACGCGTCATCCTGAACTTGATTCAGGATCCATTTTCGCTCAGGTCCGGTCGTGTCGATCCAACGATGGGTGCTGATTCAAGTTCAGCACGACGGTTGCGAGCGATCAGTTCGTGACGATCTTCACTTTTTCGCCGGCGGCAAGGCCGTCACCCACCACGTTCATGTTGAGCGCGCGGAACCAATCGTCGTTGTAGGGTTTCAGAGGCATGTTGGCGGCGAGCGCCGACGGCGTGTCGCCACCTTTCACCGTGACGACGCGGACGTGCGGCGGCGAGTAGTTCCGATATTCGCCCGGTTTCAGCTTGCGGAAGCTATAGGTCATGCGACGCAGCGGCACCGACATCTTCTCGGTGACGCTGGGTTCGGTGATGAAAATAAAGCGGTAGATATGGTCCGGTGCGGTACGGATGGCGACAAGACGGATGTCGCGCCGGCCGTCCTTGGTGGTGGCGCTGGTCGCGGCGGTCGCTGCGTTCAGTCCGTTGACGGTGAGCGCATCGACCTTGTCGGCGTTGAGGCCGAGTTTCTTTGCCCAATGCTGTGCGATATAGGCGCGCATATCGGAAATCCTCAGCGCGTCTTTGTCTCCTTCGCCGCCGAAGATAATCTCGGTACCGGCCTGGTTGTCGCCGACCACAGAAGTCTTGCCGTTAGTCACCATGAAGCCCGGCGGGAACTCGAAGTAGATGCCGAGCGGACGGTGAATGAAGGCATCGTCGATCATGAAGCCTTCGTCCGGATCCTTACCGAACAAAAGACCATCGACCTGCGCCAGGAGTGCCTGCCGGTTGCGGATGGGATTGGCGACCTGTTTCTGCTGGGCCAATTGACGCGCCTGCTCGATCCGGTCTGCGGTGCGCGGGTGTGTCGACATGACCGAGAAGTTGTCCTTGGGCCGGTTCGCCTTGGCGGCTTCGATGCCGCTCTGCATGTCGAGCTTCTTGAAGAAATCCGTCAGGGCCTTGGGGTCGTATCCGGCGGCGGTCATGTAGCGGGCGCCGAGGCGGTCGGCTTCCATTTCCTGGCTGCGTGAATAGGTCTGTAAAGCGGCACTGGCGCCAAAGCCGAGCAGATCGCCGGTGCCCGCCGGCGCGCCCACGACGCTGCCCAACACACCCACCGCCAGCATACCGATGTTGGCCGCGACCGAAGCCGAGTATCGCTGTGCCGAATGGCGGGCCGTGACGTGACCGATCTCGTGGCCGATAACGCCGGCCAACTCGGCTTCGTCCTCGCAAAGCGCGATCAGGCCGCGCGACACATAGACATAACCGCCGGGCAAGGCGAAGGCGTTCACCGTGTCGTCGTTGAGGACGAAGAAGCGGAACTTGCGGTCCGCATATTCGGACTGTTTAGCGAGTTTCTGACCCAGGCGTTCGACATAGGCCTGAAGTTCGGCGTCGGAATATTCGCCACCGAATTGCGTCAATATCTTCGGGTGCTCTTCGGCACCGACTTCTCTTTCCTGCTCCTCCGACATGAAGGCGGTGAAGCTCTGCTCCCCCGTGGCGGCGTTGGTGGTGCAGGCGACAGGGCCACCCAATAGCAAGGCAGCGATCAGCAGAAATCTGAAAAGCGGTGACGGGGACATATGCTCTCCTCGTATAGGTCCGGTCAGAACATCCGTTGGTACTTTAAACCGAGGCCACAGTCGGTCTCAACGGCGGCAATTCTGTGGCATTAACGCGCAATCACCTCGATTTGTTCCGGATGCGTGGCTTCGATCATCGGGCCGTTTCTGGATTTCAACCAGCCGCGCACGCGCACGGCGGCGCCGCTTAAGGTCGCAGGGTCGAAATCGCCGTTGAAGGTATTCCGGTTGCGGCGGCTGATCGAGACCGTGAAATCGGTTTTCCAGTCGGCCCCGAAATTAAGATAGACGGTGCCTTTGACGTCGGCGGCATCTGCGACACGGCCTTCGATGACCTGAAAAGTCCCCCGGAGAGGTTTCAGCAGCGCCGGGTCGGTGCCACGGATGGCGTAGTAGGGGAGCGCCCATATACCGCGTTTGGCGGCGCGGGCTTCGCGTTCCAGTGCCAGCATCTCGGCGACCAGGGCACGGTTGTCGGGAAAGCTATAGGCCCTCGCCATGCCGAGATGCAGCATCTCGCCTTGTACCCATAGGCCGGGCACGTCGCCGTCCATGACATGCAGATGAGCGAGCCAGCGCCCGTAGCGGTCACGCCGCACGCCGCCGAAGCTGAGGGCGAGTCTCTTGCCCAACGTCATGTCAGACAGCGTCTGTTTTGACTCCGTCGACAAAGGCCATGCCTCGAACCCCTTGCGACCGAGGGGTAGTTTCGGCGCCTGAAGCCCGACAAGGCGGATCTGATCGCCGCCTTCGAACGGTGGGGCAATGAACAGGGTGTCGCCGTCGACGATCTCCGTCACCGTCGCGATGTGCACCGTCTCGGCGTTGACGGAGAGCGGCCACAACAGGGCAAAGGTCAGGATCAGCTTACGCATCGCCGTGCCATCCTATCAGGGCGCGGACGTCTTCGGGCGATTTGCCCGATGCCCTAAGGTCACGAAGGGTCGCGGCCTTGTCGCGCTTGGCGAGCCGTTTGCCGTCGGCACCCGTCAGCAACTTGTGGTGACGGTAGTCAGGGGTATCGAGGCCCAGCAACGCCTGCAGCAATCGGTGCACATCGGTTGCATCGAAAAGATCGACGCCACGCGTCACCAACGAAACGCCCTGGAGATCGTCATCGTAAGTGACGGCGAGATGATAGCTGGTCGGGGAGTCCTTGCGGGCCAGCACCACGTCACCGAACCGCTCGGGGCGCGCGGCGATTTCGCCTTCGTTCAGGTCCCGCCACATGAGCCTGCCGGTGCGCGCCACCGCTGCGGTCATGTCGAGGCGCATCGCATAGGTCACGCCCGCATCGATGCGCGCCGATCTTTCGGATTCGGTGAGGTGGCGGCAGGTGCCGGGATAGACCGGGCCATCCGGTCCTTGCGGTGCACCGCCTGCGGCCTCAATCTCGGCGGCGATGTCCTTTCGCGTACAAAAGCAGGGATAGACGAGGCCCCTCTCCGAAAGATGATCGAGCGCAGCTTTGTAATCGTCGAAGTGATCGGACTGGCGGCGCACGGGCTGTTCCCACGTGAGGCCTAACCAATTTAGATCATCATAAATGCCTTGTTCGAATTCGGGGCGGCAGCGGCCCTGATCGATGTCTTCGATCCGAAGCAGGAACCGTCCGCCTGCCGTCCGCGCCGCTTCGAATGCATCCAGTGCCGAATAGGCGTGGCCCAAATGCAGGCCGCCGGTCGGGCTGGGAGCAAAGCGGGTGACGACGGACATCAAACCTCCTGGGCTGGGCGGGGTTGCCGGGTGACAACCTTGGGCGGACGCGCTACCACTTGTTTTTCACTTTATATGTTCTCTTTATGTGTACCGGGGACGAAGGAGCTTGCAAGCATGAGCGAAGAAACGCCCGACCTGCCGAACCTCAGCGGCCCGACGCTTGACCCCGTCGGCGACAAGCCCGCCGGCAAGCTGATCATCTTGTGTCACGGTGTCGGCTCGGATGGCGACGACCTGATTTCCTTCGCGCCGTACTTCCAGAAAATCCTGCCCGATGCACTGTTCGTCTCGCCGAACGCGCCGTTCCCCTTCGATGGCGGGCCGCTCGGCTATCAATGGTTCAGCCTTCAAGACATGGGACCGGATGCCCGCAAGGACGGCGTGCGGACGGCAGCGCCGATCCTGGACGCCTTCATCGACCGCCAGCTGGGCGCGCTCGGTCTTTCCGATAAGGATCTGGCGCTGATCGGTTTCTCGCAGGGCTGCATGATGGCCCTGCATGTGGGGCTGCGCCGCCGCAACGCATGCGCGGGAATCCTCGGTTATTCCGGTATGCTGGTAGACCCCGAAAGTCTGCCTGAAGAAATCTCCGCCAAGCCGCCGGTGTTGCTTTGCCACGGTCAGGCCGACGACATCGTGCCGTTCGACTTTATGCCGTCGGCGCTGACGGCGCTGCGCCATTCCGGCGTCAACGCCGAAGGTTTGGCACGTCCGGGCCTCGGCCATGGGCTCGACGACGACTGCATCAAGGCCGGAATGTTCTTCCTGGCGGGGTGCTTCGGCATCAATCTGCAAAGCCTCGGGGATGCGGGCTGACAAGGGTTTTTGCGGGGCTTTTCGTCACGAAATTTTCATGCGTGAAAGTTTTGCTTTTTCCCTAGATTGTGTATTCTGCATCTCGTCAGCCAGGAGATGTAGTAGCTCATGTCAATCAATGGCTATCCCGCATTGGCGTTGAACGCGGACTTTCGTCCGCTCAGCTACTTTCCGCTGTCGCTGTGGTCCTGGCAGGAAACCTTGAAAGCCGTTTTCCTAGGCCGGGTCGCCGTCGTTTCCGAATACGACATGGTCGCGCGCTCGCCCAGCCACGAAATCAAATTGCCGAGCGTCATCGCGCTCAAGGAATACATTCCGATGAACCGCCGTCCGGCGTTCACGCGCTTCAATGTATTTCTGCGTGACGGCTTTTCGTGCCAGTACTGCGGCGACCGCTTCATCGCCGAGGATTTGACCTTCGATCATGTCATCCCAAGGTCCCGGGGGGGACGAACCACATGGGAAAACGTCGTTACGGCCTGTTCGCCCTGTAACTTGGTCAAGGGCAACAAGATGCCCAAACACGCGGGCATGTTGCCGCTGAGGGCGCCCGCCCGGCCAACATGCCACACCCTGCAAGAGAACGGCCGTTCGTTCCCGCCAAATTTTCTTCACGAAAGTTGGCGGGATTTTCTTTATTGGGATTCCGAACTGGAAGACGCGTAAGTCTTACGCATTCCGTCATCTTGAAATTCTCCTTCGCATTATCCTGAACTTGATTCAGGATCGATTATTCCACGCGCACCGTTCCAGCCAGGTTAACTATGGGGCCTGAAACAAGTTCAGGACGACGCGGAACTATAACCTATAGACTCTCCCGCAACGCTCATGCATACCGGTCCCACAAGAATTTTGTGGAGTATTAATTGTGTTCGAGAAAGAAGCCTTCATCGAAGCCTGTGGTGCGGCGTCCAAGGAAAGTCAGGCGGCACTGCGTGAATTGGTGACGGAGGCTGTTTCCGACCCGGCGGCGATTACCAAGGAACTGGGCGTGCCGGAAAAAGGCGGTATCGACCTGTTGCACCGCTCTTCAGACCTGACGGTGATCCACTTCGTGTGGTCGCCTTACATGACGCTGATCCCACACAACCACAATATGTCTGCCGTCATCGGCATCTATAACGGCCGAGAAGACAACATCTTCTGGAAGCGGACCGAGGGCGGGATCGAAGCCGCCGCTGCCGATTCCATGGGGCCCGGTCAGGTCGCGACACTGGGCCGCAACATCATCCATTCGGTGAGTAACCCGATCGGCAAACTGTCGGCGGCGATCCATGTCTATGCCGGTGACTTCTATGAGCCCGAGGATCCGCGCAGCGAATGGGATCACGAAACCCTGGCAGAGCGCCCGTGGGACATCGAAACCACCCGCAAATGCTTCGCCGAGGCCCAAGCGCGCTATGACGCTTCAAAGAGATAAGGCAGCACTTACCAATTCTTGATTTTGCGAACGGCTCGCAATAACGTGCCGCACCTTATGCAAAGACAATTTATCCGATCCGTTTCGGTGCGCGCCGCGTTTGTCGCCGGTGTGGTGATGTTGTGTGTGACGACAGCCCAAGCCGCTCCGGCCTTCCCGGATATGGCAGCGCTCGGCCGGGCGCTGTTCTCGGACGCCAATCTGTCGAAGAACCGGACGCAGTCGTGCGCGTCCTGTCACAACCCGGAACTGGCATTTACGGACCCCTTGGAGACGAAGGCGGGGCGTGCAGTCTCGCTTGGCGATGACGGCATCTCGCTCGGTGACCGCAATACGCCGACGGCGGCCTATGCCAAGTTCTCGCCCAAGTTCCATAAGAACAAAGACGGCAAATATGTCGGCGGCCAGTTCCTGGACGGGCGCGAGCCGGACCTTGCGGGCCAAGCCGGCGGACCGCCGCTGAACCCCATTGAGATGGGTATGCCGGATAAGGCCGCCGTGGTCGCGCGCCTCAAGGAAAACCCGAAGTACGTTCAGGGCTTCAAGGCGTTCTTCGGCGCCGATGTCTTCGATGACGTGGACAGGCTCTATGCCGCGATGACCGAGAGCATCGCCGCGTTTGAGAATACGCCCGAGTTCGCGCCGTTTGATTCCAAGTACGACCGGTTTTTGCGGGGCGAGGTAAAACTGACGGAGCAGGAGGAACTGGGACGCATCCTGTTTTTCTCGCAGCAGTTCACCAACTGCGATCTCTGCCACAGGCTGGGCCGAACGCCGTTCTCTAAGCAGGAAACCTTCTCAAACTACCAGTATCACAACATCGGTGTGCCCGAGAACAAAGCGGCGCGCGCCGCGAACGGCTCGGAACCGGGCCGCGTAGACAACGGCCTTTTGGATAATCCGGCGGTCGATGACCCTTCACAGGCGGGGAAATTCAAGGTGCCGACGCTACGAAATGTGGCGGTCACCGGGCCTTACATGCACAACGGTGTGTTCAAGGACCTGCGCACGACGGTGAAGTTCTACAATAAGTACAACGCCCGTGGTGCAAAGGCGCAGATCAATCCCGAGACCGGCAAGCCCTGGAATCCGCCCGAGGTGCCTGGCACGCTCTCGACCAAGGAATTGGAACACGGGCCCGCGCTCGACGATAAACGCATCGATGCGTTGGTGGCGTTCATGAAAACGCTGACCGACAAGCGCTACGAACACCTTTTGCAGTAGAACGGCTTTTAGCCCTTCAACCCTTTACAAACGGCGGTATTTCCTTATATTCCGCGCCTTCATGCCTGGGAATGTGGGTCTGCGGCTTTGTTTCGCATCACCCCGCCGCCGCGTTAGCGGGTCGGACTACTGGGTCAATATCATCCGGTTAAACGTGGAGCCAATTGTTATGAGTAAGCGTCAGACTTCCAAATACAAGATTAACCGCCGTTTGGGCGTCAACCTTTGGGGCCGCCCGAAGAGCCCGGTCAACACCCGCGATTACGGTCCGGGCGAGCATGGCCAGCGTCGCAAGAAGCCGTCCGATTACGGCCTGCAGCTGATGGCCAAGCAGAAGCTCAAAGGCTATTACGGCAACATCTCGGAAAAACAGTTCCGCAAATATTACGCAGAAGCGGTCCGCCGCCGCGGCGACACCTCGGAAAACCTCGTCGGTATTCTCGAGCGCCGTCTGGATGCAGTCATCTACCGCATGAAATTCGTGCCGACCGTCTTCTCCGCGCGCCAGTTCATCAACCACGGCCACATCAAAGTGAACGGCGTGCGCGTCAACATCCCGTCCTACATGGTCAAGGAAGGCGATGTCGTCGAAGTTAAGGAAAAGTCGCGCGCCATTCCGCTGGTGCTGCTGGCCTCCGAAAGCAACGAACGCGAAGTGCCGGACTACGTCGAGGTCAACCACCAGCGCATGACGGGCACCTTCGTCCGCCAGCCGAAGCTGGAAGACGTGCCGTATCCGGTGCAGATGGAACCGAACCTGGTCATCGAATTTTATTCGCGCTGATCGTTCATTCCTTTTGGGTTTGGGAGAGGCCGGTGCCGATGGTGCCGGCCTTTTCGTTTGCCTTCCCGCCTCCTCTTGTTTGGGAGATGGCAAGAAGTTAAAATAATAATGTATGATAATGCCGTATTAGGAATTATCTGACGAAAATAATATCATATTTTTTTACAATTAATTAGATTTGTAGAAGCCGTCTATTTAGACAAGCTGCACAATGATTATTCCATGGCGTGGACATTTTTACGGTAATGATGATCAAGGATTCTAAAGAAGCTAAGGAAAATGAAACCTTGGCCGCATTCATGAAAGTCCTCGAGCCGGGCAATGACCATGAAATCGTCGATTTTCGAACTCTCCAAGATCGTCCGTTCATGAAATTCTGGCCGAATTTCTGTATCGCCGAGTTTGTTGAAGAGGTACAGGAGTGGAAAGTTACGTATTGGGGGACTGAGATACTTAAAAGTTACGGAACGGAAATGACGGACAAATATTTGGATGAGGAAGAAATCGGATCGCAGAAAGATGAGATTCTTGAGGACTTTTTCAATGCCGTAAGGGAAGACAAAACAAGCTTTGCGAGCGGCACTATTGATTGGAAAAATAAAAACTATACGACATGGTATAGAGTTGTTATGCCCCTGATCAAGAATGATAAAAAATGTGCTTTGTGTGTGGCGGCCTTTTCATAGACAGAACAACAAAATCCCGATCTTTTCGTTTTTTTGGGCTTTGGCCTAATCTCTCGCCATGACGAAACTCTCCGCGCTCATCGTCGCTCACAACGAAGAGGACCGGCTCGGCAAATGCTTGGCGGGCCTTTCGTTCGCTGACGAAATCGTCGTCGTGCTGGACCGTTGCACGGACGGCTCCAAGGTTATTGCAGAGCAGGCCGGGGCCAAGATCGTCGAAGGGGCGTGGCCTTTGGAAGGACCGCGCCGCGAAGCAGGTGTCGAAGCCGCTGACGGGCCCTGGATTTTGGAAGTCGACGCCGACGAGATCATTCCGCCCGCCTTGGCCCGAGAGATCGAAAACGCGGTCAGCGCCGACGCCTCGGACTTTCACTTCATTCCCATGCATAACCGGATCGGCGGCAATTGGGTGAAGGGTGGCTGGATGGCGGCGCTGGCGCCGGACCTGAAGGGCAGCCTGTTCCGCAAGGGCCATAAGACCTGGGGGCTGCAGCGCGTGCACCCGGGTACGGACTTCGCCGGACGGCGCGGCCACGACATGGTGCTGGGGATCGAGCATGACTATGCCGACGACCTTTCGGGGCTTATCAAACGCTTCAACCGCAATACGTCGTTGAACGCCGAGGATCTAGCCCAAGATCCGGCAAGAATGAAAACCGGCACCTTGGTGCGGAAAACCTTTTCGCGCTTTTGGAAATGCTATGTGGCGCGGGGCGGCCGGAAAGAGGGGGCTGCCGGGTTCGTTATCGCCATCTTATGCGCGCTCTACCCACTGGTTTCGCATCTGAAAGCCGAAGAGATCAGAAGTCGCGCAGGAACCGGTTGAGGGCCTGAACGGCATCGGCGCCGTCGAACAGGCGATCCGACTTCCGCGCAATCATCTCCGACATCTCGCCATGCCATGCTTGATCATGAAACAGGCGGCAAGCGCGCTGGATATAATCGTCACCGTTCTGGGCGACGAGATCGCCTAAGTCCATCATCTCAAGCATCGCCAGGGTGTGCCGCCCGCGCATGAAGCGGCCTGGCAGCGTGAGAGTAGGGATGCCCATGGCAAAGGCTTCGAGCGAGGTATTGCCGCCCGACCATTCGAAGGTGTCGAGGATGACGCGGCCCCCTTTCAGGTGTCTGAGGAAATCGTCCCGAGGGCAGGGCGGCACAAAACGTAACGATTCATCGGGGTTGATGCCCATGCCTCTGAACACGGCGGCGATGCGGGTCCGGAAGGCATTGGTCACTTCCGGGATAGGATGTGCGATGAAGCTGACGGCACCGCCCGTCTCGGCGGCGATAGCGGCGAACGCGGCGTCCTGTACCGGCGCGATCTTGAATAACGATTGTGCGCAGAGGAAATCATGCGTGGGCGTCTCGCCGCCGGGGGCGGTTACGTGGGAAGGTGCGATTGAAAGCCCCGGCAAACGGATGAGGTCTTCGCGGTAATGCGCGTCACCGTCTTCCGGCTCCATACCCTCGGACGAGAGGAAAGCCTGCACGGTGGGGAAGCCGCATGTCACCGGATGCCCCCAACTGGTGGCTTGTTTGGGTGCCAGGGGTAATGCGGCTAGAACCTGTGTCCTCGGGTCCATGCCGATATCGGGATAGATCAGCACGTCGCAAGCCAGGCCGTGAATGGCGCGCGCCAGCTCATGCAGACCCATGGCGGTAGTGATGTGGCCGTCAGCCTTTGCAGCGAGGTCCTGGGTCCGCGCATCGCCGGGACCTGACGTCGAGATGAGGAACACCTCGAACATCTCCGGGTCGAGACTCTCAAGCCAACCTGCGAACAGACGTTCGATGGTGTGGGCGCGAAAGTGCGCCGAGACGAAGCCAATACGTTTTCGCACCCGTCCGGCGTTTCGCGGTGGTTCCGCCAAGTCGGGCAAGGCGCGCGAGGCGATATCCGACACCATATTCCCCCAGACGGTCATGGCGTCCTTGTCGTCACCGCCCTGGTAGGCGAGGGCGAATGGCGTTATCTCAGAGACGGCGGCGAATGCAGCGGGCAGGTCGGTGTCGCTGAGCGGTTGGGCGGTGATCTGTTCCAGCCCTTTGAGCCAATCTTTACGTGCTGCCTGACGGGCATCCTCTGACGGATATATTTGCGGCAGGGCCAGGGCTTCCGCCCAAGCCGCCTTGAGGAAGCCGGGCCGTGCGGTCGCCGCGCGACGATAGTGGTCGCGGGCCGCCGGAATATCATTCAGATCGGCCAAGACGGTACCCAGGTTATAGGCCGCGTCGGCATGATCGGGTGCCAGACGAAGGGCATTCTCCAAGGCTTTCCTGGCGGCTTGGCGGTCGCCGCGCTGGCGCTGCAGTAGGGCGAGGTTATTCAGGATGTCGGCATTGGGTGCGCTCTGGGCGAGTGCGGTGAGCATATCCTCGGCCCGCGCCGTCTCACCCAGCGATTGCAGCGCCGTTGCCAAGTTAAGCCGGATGGCCGTGTCGCCCGGCGCGTGGGTTGCAGCAGATTCAAACGCCGTAATGGCCTCGCTGGGGCGGCCCGCCGCCAGCAGGACGTTGCCGAGATTAAAATGCGCGCCGGCAAAATCGGGCGCTCGCTGGATCACTTCAAGCAAGACGGCTTCTGCGTCCTGAAAGCGCCCTGTGTTCTTGAGCGCCACGCCGAGCGCATTCTGGATTTGTGCGTCGCGATGACCCTCATCGACCAGGGCCGAGAGCGTTTCGGCGGCATCCGTATAAAGGCCGGCGGCGCTCTGAATTAGCGCAAGATTGAAGCGAGCCTCTGGCGCATTTCCAAGCTCGGGCAAGGCGCGGGTGATACGCGCGATGGCCTTTGCCGATGCCCCTTGTTGATGCAGGGCTAGGCCTGACAGATAGAGCGTTTCCGCATGTTCGGGCGCGTCGTCGAGAATGGATTGGAATAGACGTCCAGCCGCCGGCGCATCTCCGGCCTGAAGCTGCGCCAAGCCGTCGGCGATCAGGCGCTCGATGTCAGGCGCTGAAATCGACGATACCGCCCCGGACTTGTTCATCCGGGATCAACGACGGGTCGTTGCGAATCTCCGACACGGTACGGGCCGAGCGGTCGAAATCGCGTTCGGACGTGAACGCCAGCTGGGCATCTTGGGTCGCCCGCTCGGTGAGGCGGGTGTCGCGGGCCGACAGATAGGCATCGAAGCCGACGCCGGCCGGCGGCTGCTCGGAGATCAGCGGTAAGTCGCTGCGCGCCGCCTGAAGGTCGATGTCGCGCTGGATGAGAGCTTCCACGTCGCGGCGATCAAATGCCGCATCATCCACTGCGGCGGCAATATCGTCTTCGCGGCGAATGAGAGCCAAGTCGATGGCGTCGTCTCGGCTGGCGTTGGCAAGCCGATCGAAGGTTGCCGCACGCCGGGTGTCAGTTTCAATGTCGGTACGGGCGTTCCGTGCCTGCTGGACCTCGCGGCCGATGGCTTCAACGCGTGCACGGGCCTCGCGCAGCCGTTCTTGTTCGCGCGCGGCAGCGGTCGCTTCCTGCGCACGTTGCTGGCGCAGATAGTCTTTATACTGATCATTTTGGGCCTGCAGGCGCTGCGCGCTTGCGGCTACGGATATATCGAGAGCCATGTCACGTCGCACCGAATAATGTGTCGATGTCACGTGTTCTTCGTAGACCCCGAGGGGCATCCTTCTGGACACCCGGAATATAAGCAAAATAGCACGGGATTGCAAAAGGTAGTGGCTACGAGTGATAATCCAGGAAAGGGCATGCGGGGGTGTGTAAATTTGAGCGAAACGACAATTTTGTCGCCGATGCAGGCGTTTACGACGGCGCAGGCTTACGTGATCCTAGCCGATAACAAGACGCTGCCCGAGGAACGGGCGGAATTGGTCACATTGCTCGGCAAACACGTCAGTAAACATGAAATGTCACCGTCGCAGATCCAACGTCTTACGGCAGACGCGTTTGCTTACGTCGCGGCGAACGATTTCGAAAAATTCCTGGTGTCTGTCGAGGCCTCGCTGACGCCCGGGCAGATCATCTGCATTTTCTGCAATATGTACGAGACGATGCTTATCGACGGCTTGATGATCGCCAAAGAAAAGGAACTGATTGAGCAATTCTACCGCTTTTTCAACATAGACCGGCGTGTCGTCAACACGGTGCGCGAAATCCTGTTCATGAAGAACGATACGTCTATGTTTCTTAAAGCCGAACATCCGCACAACAGCCGCGATTTCAAGCTGTCGTTCTTGGACCGGATGGACGCGGAAACCTGACGGTACGGGCGCGCCGAGGTTGCAGATTCCCGTCCCGTCCGTTATGAGCCGGGGATGAAATATCCCGACCCGCTGATCGAAGGCCGTCTGATCAAGCGCTATAAGCGCTTCCTGACGGACGTGGAACTTGCCGACGGCAGCGTCGTCGTTGCGCATTGCGCGAATTCCGGCTCGATGTTGAGCGTCAATGAGCCAGGCGCCGAGGTCTGGCTATCGCCCGCCCGCAATCCCGACCGTAAGCTGAAATTCACGTGGGAATTGATCCGCATCGGGCGCACCCTGGTGGGGATCAACACGTCGTTGCCGAACCTGATCGTGTCGGAAGCCATCGAGAGCGGCAAGGTGCCGGAACTCGCGGACGTCGGCGCGCTTCGCCGCGAGGTTAAATACGGCAAGAATTCCAGGATCGACATCCTGCTGGAAAGCGAAGACGGCCGGAAATGCTACGTCGAGGTCAAGAACACGACCATGCGGCGTGACCTCAAGGCGGGCCCGGCGGAGTTTCCGGATGCGGTCACCAGCCGGGGGGCGAAGCACCTGGAGGAACTGGCGGACATGGTCAGGGATGGACACCGGGCCGTTATGTTCTATCTGGTACAACGACAGGACTGTAAATCGTTCACCGTGGCCGGGGATATCGATCCGGCCTATGCCGAGGGACTGAAGAAGGCCCGTAAGGCGGGTGTCGAAGTTCTGTGTTATGACTGCAAGATGACGAATAAGGAAATCCGGGTCCGGAACGCGCTTCCGCTCGATTTATAGATAAATCGCCGCGCGGCGATGGAAAAACCGCCCAAAGCCTTTCATGGCTGACAGTGATGGATAAGAACATGAACGAACTGGCGACGAAAGTTCCGGCCCGCGACGGCCGTTACATCAAACTCTATGGCGTAGAGGGGTTTGTAGGCATGCGCGCAGCGGGACGGCTCGCGGCGGAGTGCCTGGATTTCATCACTCCGTACGTTAAGCCCGGTGTGACGACGGACGAGTTGAACACGCTTTGCCATGATTGGACGCTGGAACGCGACGCCGTGCCGGCGCCGTTGAATTATCGCGGCTTCCCTAAATCCATCTGCACTTCTGTGAACCACGTGGTCTGCCACGGGATCCCCGGCGACAAAGTGTTGACCGACGGCGATATTATCAACATCGACGTGACCGTGATCCTCGACGGCTGGTACGGCGACACCAGCCGTATGTTCTATGTCGGCAAGCCGAGCATCAAAGCGCAGAAGCTGGTTGAAACCACCTTCGAATGCATGTGGCGCGGTATCGAAATGGTCCGTCCGGGCGCGACGCTGGGCGACATCGGTCACGCCATTCAGACTTATGCCGAAGCGCAGCGCTATTCCGTGGTTCGGGATTTCTGCGGCCATGGTCTTGGCCGTGTATTCCACGAAGCGCCGAACGTCATGCACTTCGGTCGCCCGGGTGAGGGCGAAATCCTGCGCGAAGGGATGTTCTTCACCATTGAACCGATGATTAACGCCGGCCGTTTCGACGTGAAGATTCTGGCGGACGGCTGGACGGCGGTGACCAAGGACCGCTCTTTGTCGGCGCAGTTCGAACATTCGCTTGCCGTGACCAAGGACGGCTACGAGGTTTTCACCAAATCACCCGCGGGACTGGACTGCCCGCCCTACAACGTCTGACGCATGCCCGGCGGCGCGGCGCTCTCAACGTCCGACACCGCCGGCCATCGCCGTAGACTGCGCGCGCGCTTCCTGAACGGCAGCACGGACGCGCTGCCCGATTACGAACTTCTGGAACTGGTCTTGTTTTCCGCATTTCCGCGCGGCGATGCCAAGCCACTGGCCAAGCATTTGATCAAACGCTTCGGCGGCTTTGCCGAGGTCGTGTCGGCACCACCGGAAAAGCTGCTTTCAGTCGAAGGTATGGGCAAGGCGGCGCTGGCAAGCCTCAAGGCCGTTGAAGCGGCAGCGCAGCGGCTTGGGCGGGAGAGCGTTATCGAACGGCCGATCTTTTCGAACTGGGAGCGGCTGATTGATTATTGCCGGATGTGTATGGGCCGTGCCGAGCGCGAACATTTCCGCATTTTGTTTCTGAACCGCAAGAACGTGTTGATCGCCGACGAAGAGCAGCAGCGTGGCACCGTCGGTCACACACCGGTGTATCCGCGGGAAGTCGTGAAGCGTTCGCTGGAACTGGGTGCCAGCGCCATCATCATGGTGCACAACCACCCATCCGGCGATCCTGAACCGTCTAAAGGCGATATCGAAATGACGCGCGAGATCAAAGAAACGGCGGCACGGCTCGATATCCAACTCCACGATCACCTGATCATTGCCGCCGGCGGGTATCGGTCCTTCAAGGCGATGGGGCTGCTCTAGTCAGATGCTGGGCGCTTCGGCGGCGCTGGCGCGGCGATCTGCGGCTATACGGGCACGCTTTTCCATCAGCAGTCGGCGCCGGCGGCGCACATACTTCAGTGACAGCCCATAGCTAATCCAAGCGCCGACGATGGCGTAGGGCAGGCAGCCGATCAACATGGCGATGCCAAGCTCGCGCGCTAGCAGCGTCACAAGCTCCAGCACGCTTTGCCAAATCGGCATGTCGGCGGAAAAGGAATCATGCCAGGCGTGGCGAAAAGCGTGGTATCCGGTGATATCGTCGGCGTTGCCGGTCATGATCTGTCCGGTCGCGTAGAACAGATAATAGATCGGCACCATGGTTGCGACATTGGTGACCCACGTCCATGCACACGAGATGATGAGGCTGTGGCGCAGGTTCTTGAATGGCCGGCAGATGAGCCACGTCAGAAAACATAACGGCATCTGAATGCCGACGAGCGGCGTCAACGCCCAGAACATGCCTACAGCGACGCTGCGCGCAGAATACTGAGGCGAATGTGGGCTG
This sequence comes from Rhodospirillales bacterium, assembly GCA_965216765.1. Taxonomy (GTDB): domain Bacteria; phylum Pseudomonadota; class Alphaproteobacteria; order Rhodospirillales; family Casp-alpha2; genus UBA4479. The sequence goes on along the minus strand of OZ244199.1, from coordinate 1,690,145 downwards.
CGTTTGAGGGGGATCACAAGCTTATGCTTGGAGACCCTTTTCAATTGCTCCATCGCGCTGTGGACGCGTTTATTAGGTGATGCCATGGCCTCCCCTCCAGACACGTTCAGGATCATGGCATAGATATCCGTGTTCACAAGTCCGTAACGCCTTCGTGTCCGACAAGTTTTCGTGACGCTTCCGGTCATCGTCACAGGCACAATGATCGCGTTTTCTTCATGGCCCGGCTTATCTATGATGCCGCGTCTTTTGGGAGAGAGCATGATCTTCGCACGCGTCTTCTTGCCTTTCGCGCTGGGTTTTTTGTTTTCGTACATCCTTCGCGTCGTCAACGCAGTGATCGCGCCGTCGCTGATCCGAGATATCGGGATCGGTGCCGGTGATCTCGGGCTGTTGACCAGCGTCAATTTCTTCGCCCTGGCGGCGTTCCAACTGCCGCTTGGCGTGCTTCTTGACCGTTACGGGCCGCGCAAGACGGAATCTACTCTGCTACTGATCGCCGCCGGTGGCACGGCACTGTTCGCCGTTGCCGATACACTGTCGATGCTGCTGGTTGGGCGCGCATTGATGGGGTTGGGGACATCCGCGTGTCTGATGGCGGCATTCACGGCCTACGCGCTTTGGCTGCCCAAGGACCGGCTGCCGACGATCAATGCCTATCAGATGGTCGCCGGCGGACTGGGCGCGCTGATCGGCACGACGCCGGTCGAGTTTCTGCAGGAAGCGGTCGGCTGGCGCGGTGTCTTCTGGGTCCTGACGGTTTTGTGCCTATTGCTGGCGGCACTGGTGTTCACCGTCGTGCCGAAAAGGGAAAAGCCGGAGGCGGCGTCCGAATCCTGGGGGGCGGCATTGGCCGGGATCGGACAGGTCTTCAAGCACCCGGGTTTTATCCGTCTGGCACCGGTCTGCGTGTTGAACCAGGCCAACTACCTGGGCATTCAAAGCCTTTGGCTCGGTCCCTGGTTCCGTGACGTCATGGGCTTCGACGGGCGGCAAACGGCGGACGCCTTACTGCTGGTAGCGTCGTCCATGGTTGCCAGTTATTTCGTGCTGGCGTGGGTGACGTCGTTCTTGAACAAGCGTGGAATCGGCACTGTGTCGATCGCCATGGCCGGGATGATCCTGTTTAACCTGATCCAACTGGCAATCGTTTCGGACATTCTGCCGCACGCTATCTGGCCGTGGGTGATCTGGGTGTTCGCCGGTGGATTCGGGATCGCCAGTTATGCGGGGATCACGCAGGCATTTTCGACGAACTTGGTCGGACGTGTGGTGACGGGGATCAACGTGTTGGTCTTCATGGCGGCGTTTGCCGTGCAATGGGGGATCGGCGAGATCATCGACTTTTGGCCGCGCACCGAGCCGGGCGGGTTCTCACCGCAAGGGTATGCTTGGGCGTTCGGCGCGGCCGCCTGCTGTCAGGTGGTGACGACGGTCTGGTTTTTCGTGTTCATGCGGCGACGGGCCGCGTGAAGTCCTGCGTGACGATGCCGGTCCGCTCGTAACCGCGGACGATCAGTTTTCCGGTACGGGCGTTGGCGATAACGGCGAGCCTCGTCGTGTCGTTAAGGATCGGATATTTGACCCAGTCGAAATTGTCGCCGGATGCGTCCCTGAGGTCCTGCATCTGCTGCAGCCGGCCCGGGCTGTCGACGCCCCGGTAGCGACCAGGCACATTGCGGCTCGGCCAATGGTTGGCACAGGCGGTTGGCCCTTCGTGAATGGTGACGGCGTTTTCCTCGCGCTCGAGCAGGCAGGACTGATTCTCCGCAGTGCCGCTCAGCGTTATGAAGGCTGGCATGGCAAGCGGCGCTGTGGCGATTCGCTCCTTGGCTTCGTCATAGGTCGCGCACGTATCGAAGACATCCCGCAACAGATGTGTCGGCGGCTGACCGGCGTTCGCCAAGAGCCGCCCCCGGTTGATGGCCCAATCGGTCCAGCAGGACCGTGTCCATTTGCGGAATGGCGGCTGGTTGATGGCCACCGAGAACCGTCCCGGCGCCATAGCCGTGACGACGCCGACGAAGCCGGGCCATGTAACATTGAAATAGGGGCCGGCTCTGCCCTTGAACTTGGCGATGACCACGGTCTCGCCGAGGCCATCCAGCGGCCAGTCCAGGGTTCGCAGCATACGATTGCCGGTCCCCGACGGGTCCGGGCCGGAGCCGGTGGTGCAGGTCCATTCGTAGGAGAGGTTCAAGAGCCACGCACCTGACTTGCCGGCGGCTGTTGAGATTTCGTCGATTTCGGTGGCGAGCGGGCCCGGTTGGCGCATCAGCCAGGCACGCGAGATCAAGTCGCCGACGCCGATGGCCAGCTTGCCGTAATGCTGTCGACCGGCGCTCAGAATTGCCTGAAAGCGCCCTGCCTCAGCCTCGGCCACGGCCATGGGGCCACCGAGCGTCGCATCGACGTAGGGAATCTCTATCAACGGCCCAGGGCCCAAAGGCGTCGTATCCATGTTGCCGTTATAGGTGAATTCCGTTGCAAAGTCATTGCAGCGGGTATCTTCGGGACTTTAAAAAGCCGCCGTCACGGGTATATTCACCCGCCTTGATAGGAGAGCCCGTATGATTCCGCGTTACAGCCGTCCCGCCATGGCCGCCATTTGGGAGCCGGCCAACAAATTCCGCATCTGGTTTGAGATCGAAGCGCACGCCTGCGATGCGCAGGCCGAGCTTGGTGTTATCCCGAAAGAGGCGGCGAAAGACGTCTGGGCGAAGGGCGACAAGCCGTATACGCCGGAGCGGATTGCGCGAATCGATGAGATCGAGCTGGAAACCAAGCACGACGTCATCGCCTTTACGACGGAATTGGCCGAGCACGTGGGCGACGCGGCGCGCTTCGTTCACCAGGGCATGACCTCGTCCGACGTTCTCGACACCTGTTTGGCGCAGCAACTGAAACAGGCTGCCGATATCCTGTTGGAAGATATCGACAAGGTGCTGGATGCGTTGAAGCGCCGCGCCTTTGAAACCAAGCTGATGCCGTGCATGGGACGTTCGCACGGTATCCATGCCGAACCAACGACCATGGGACTGAAGTTCGCGCGCTTTTATGCCGAGTTCGCCCGCAATCGCGAACGCCTGGCAAATGCGCGGGACGAAATCGCGACCTGCGCGATCTCCGGTGCGGTTGGCACCTTCGCCAACATCGATCCCAGGGTCGAAGAATACGTCGCCGAAAAGATGGGTCTGACGCCGGAGCCGATCTCAACGCAGGTCATCCCGCGCGATCGTCACGCCAACTTCTTTGCCGTACTCGGTGTTGTCGCGGCGTCGGTGGAAAACGTTTCCATCGAAATCCGCCATATGCAGCGGACCGAGGTGCGCGAAGCCCAGGAATACTTCGCGCCGGGGCAGAAAGGCTCGTCGGCAATGCCGCACAAGCGCAACCCGATCCTCACCGAGAACTTGACCGGTCTGGCGCGTATCGTGCGCTCGGCGGTGGTGCCGGCGATGGAGAACGTGGCGCTTTGGCACGAACGCGATATTTCGCATTCTTCGGTGGAACGGATGATTGGTCCGGACGCGACCGTGACGCTCGATTTCGCCTTGGGGCGTTTGGCCGGCGTGATCGACAAGCTGGTGGTATATCCCGACAACATGCTGAAGCACATGAATGAGTTCGGTGGCATTCACGATGCGCAGCGCGTGCTGCTGTTCCTGACGCAAAAGGGCGTCAGCCGCGAGGATGCCTATAAGCTCGTGCAGCGGGGCGCCATGCGCGTCTGGAAAAGTTTCGGTATCGATCCGGACAATCCCGACGGTACAGCCGAGTTGGACGATCTCGACCGCGCTGCTGCCGCGCATGACAACCGTTTGGCGTTCTTTCTGGAAAACGACGATGAATTGGACAAGCTGTTGTCCGCCGAGGACTTCAAGGCCCTGTTCGCCTTGGACAGCGTCGCCTATCACACGCAGCGCGTGGATGCGATCTTCAAGCGGGTGTTCGGGTAATATAGTTCCGTCGTCCTGAACTTGATTCAGGACCCATTCATCGACACGTGAGGTGAATCCTGAATCAAGTTCAGGATGACGCTAAAAGCGCGGGTTTAGCCCTCGGACTTCACCTGTTGGATGGCGACCGCGTCGAATTCTTTGATCTTTTCGCGGACCTGCGCTTCGGTCACCGGAGCGTCCTTTTCCTGGATGTCCTTCATCACCTTGCGCATGACGTCCTCGATGCCGGGCTCATCCATGTCAGCCATGATGACTTCCTTGGCGTAAGCTTGGGCTTCGTCCCCGGTGATGCCGAAACTCTCCGCGAGCCAAAGGCCCAGGAGTTTATTGCGGCGGCTTTCCGCTTTGAAAATAAGTTGCTGGTCGAGTTCGTATTTGCGCTCTTCGCCTTGTTCGCGCTTCGAGAAAGAATCGGCCATAACTTCGCTCCCCTATGACGGCAATCTGTTGCGCTTTAGATAATCCGGTAACGCCGGTGCCGCAAGCTGTTCCGGTGCTGGTGTTAGCTCTACAGCCATATTATGACATCTATATGTGCACTGTCGTCATTAGTCGCCGGCCCGATGCGCCATGGCCCCTGACCCTCGCCGCCAACCGCGACGAGATGGCGGGGCGTCCGTGGCGGCCACCGGCTAGGCACTGGAAGGACCATCCGCACGTCATCGCCGGCATCGACATTGAAGCGGGCGGTACCTGGATGGGCGTCAACGACGATGGGCTCGTCGCCTGCGTACTGAACCGGCCCGGCTCGTTGGGACCGTCTGCGGACAAACGCTCGCGGGGCGAATTGCCACTGGAGGCGCTGAGCCACGCCGAAGCCAAGGAAGCCGCGGACGCACTATCGCATTTGGATGGGCGCGCCTACAAAAGTTTCAACCTCGTTATCGCCGATGCCCGCGAAGCATTCTGGATATGCTCTGAAGGGGATGGGCCTGTCTCCGCTGAAGCGATCCCGGAGGGGATTTCGATGGTCACGGCGCATGACCTCAACGACATGTCAGCACCTCGCATCGCCATGCACTTGCCGAAATTCCGCGCCGCTCCCGTGCCCGATCCGGACGCGGGCGACTGGTTCGCTTGGCAGGGACTGCTGTCGGCACGGGTCGACGGGCGCATCGACGGCGAGCGAACGGGCATGAGCGTCGGCGACGGCACCGGCTTTACGACCGTATCGTCTTCGCTGGTGGCATTGCCAGGGCCGGACCGTTTCGGTGAAAAGCCGATCTGGCTGTTTGCTGCCGGGGCGCCGGACAGAGCGCCTTACGAGCCCGTTCAGCTATAGCGCATCGTCCCGGTAGAGGCTTAGCTTCCCAGCCGGATTGAGCGCCGGGACCAAATAGCGATACCGCCTTTAAAGATCCCGGTGCGCTTAGCGACCGGGATGACGCAAAGGATCAACCCAAACGACAAAGGGCCGTGCAAGCACGGCCCCTCTACGCTAGGAGCGCTTCGTTGAGGCTCCCTGGGAAACCCAATAAGGGTAACTAAACTTTGATCAGGCGGCGTACTGCACGCCTTTGTCGTCTAACAGCTTTTTCAGCTCGCCGGACTCGTACATTTCGCGGACGATGTCACAGCCGCCGACGAACTCACCCTTTACATAGAGCTGTGGGATCGTCGGCCAGTTCGAAAATTCCTTGATGCCCTGGCGGATTTCCGGGTCGGACAACACGTCCACGCCTTTGTATTTGACGCCCATCAGCGTCAGCGCCTGCGCGACGGCGGCGGAGAAACCGCACTGCGGGAACATCGGGGTGCCTTTCATGAACAGCACGACATCCGTGCCGTCGATTTCGCCTTGGATTTGCGTGTTGATGTCGCTCATATCTCGATCCTCGAAACTCGGGTTGCGCTGTTCGGTTATTCGGGTGCGGACGTCTGTAAGGCCAGGGCATGCAGTTCGTTGCCCATGCGTCCCTGCAGGGCCTGATAGACCATCTGATGCTGTTGGACGCGGCTCTTGCCTTCGAACGATGCGGACACAATGTGGGCGGCGTAATGATCGCCATCCCCAGCCAAGTCGTTGATCGTAACTTGGGCGTCCGGAATGGCGTCCTTAATCAATTTTTCGATCTCGCCGGCCTGCATGGCCATGGTGTCACCTCGTGTGATCTTGTGTGCGCCCATCATATGGCCGCTTCCCCATCGGGCGTCAAGGCCGCGGGGCTTTGCGCGTTGCGTTGTTTTCGCCTGACCGGACTGCTATACGGGCGTCGATGGCGAGGCGCGCTGAGGCGCCCCGCGCAGGCTTCGGACTTTGCGCCATGGCACGCCGCAGACAGATTTACGAAGGCAAGGACAAGGTTCTTTTCGAAGGGCCGGAACCCGGTACGCTCGTTCAGTACTTCAAGGACGACACCGCCGCGGGCGCGCGCCGCGGCACGGTGACCGGCAAGGGCGTCATCAACAACCGAATCTCGGAATTCCTGATGGTGCGGCTCGGCGAGATCGGCGTGCCAACGCATTTCGTGCGCCGCCTCAACATGCGCGAACAGTTGGTGCGCGAGGTCGAAATCATCCCGATTATTCTCAGTGTCCGTAACGTCGCCGCTGGGTCCTTCGCCGAGCGATTCGGCGTCCCCGAAGGCACGGCGCTGCCGCGCTCCATTGTCGAATACTATTACAAATCCGACGAGCTGAAGGATCCGATGATCGCCGAAGAGCACATCACCGCCTTCGGTTGGGCGTCGCCGCCGGATCTGGACGAGATGATGTCGCTGGCGCTGCGCATCAACGATTTTCTTACCGGACTGTTCTTCGGGATTGGACTCAGACTCGTTGATTTTCGCGTCGAGTTCGGCCGCCTTTGGGAAGAAGACCACGTGCGTCTGCTATTGGCGGACGAGTTGAGTCCCGATAACTGCCGCCTGTGGGATCTGCATACCGGCGAGAAGCTCGATCACGACCGTTTCGCGCGTGACCTTGGCAACGCCGAAGAAGGCTACCAGGAAGTGGCGCGCCGACTCGGCATTCTGCCCGAATCGGGGCCGGCCGATATGCCGGGACCGACGGCGATACAGTAAAGAATTGTCCAATTCAGGGGCGTGAGCGGCGGGGATGGTTAGATTGGCTGCTCGGTGCCCTTAAACCAATTGAATTGTGCCGTGACCTGAGGCATTAACGTTGTAATTCGTCACCTCCGTGCAGATGGGGGTCCAAATTGCCAGGATGGCTGGATTTCCGCCTACGCGGGAATGACACGAGACGGGATGGAGACCTTGGCGTGAAAGCGAAAATCCACGTAACTCTGAAAAACGGCGTCCTCGATCCACAGGGCAAGGCAGTGCAAAGCGCGCTGGCGGCTCTGGGCTTCGATGGTGTCGATGGCGTTCGCCAGGGCAAGTATATCGAGATCGATCTTGCCGGATCGGATCCGGCCGCGGCGAAATCCCAGGTCGACGATATGTGCAAGAAGCTCCTCGCCAACACGGTTATCGAGAACTACAGCGTCGAGATCGAATAGGAATACGCTTATGAAATCCGCCGTCATCGTCTTTCCCGGTTCCAACTGCGACCGTGACGCCCAGACGGCGCTCCGCGACGTCACCGGCGGCGACGTCGTCATGCACTGGCACCAGGACGCGCAATTACCACCGGTCGATTTGATCGTTGTGCCGGGTGGATTCTCCTATGGCGACTATTTGCGTTGCGGCGCCATGGCGGCGCACTCGGCGGCGATGCGCGAAGTCGCACGCCGTGCCGAAGCCGGCGTGCCGGTGATCGGCATCTGCAACGGCTTTCAGATTTTGACCGAGGTCGGACTGCTGCCGGGCGTGCTGATGCGCAACGCCAACCTGAAATTCGTCTGCCGCGATGTCTATCTTTCAGTCGAAACCATCACGACGCCGTTCACGGGGGCCTATGAAAAAGGCCAGGTCGTGCGGTTCCCCGTGGCGCACCACGACGGCAATTACTTTGCCGACGACGAAACGCTCAAATTACTGGCGGATGAGGACCGTGTCGCCTTCCGCTACGTCAATGCCGATGGTTCCCGAGGCGGAGCTGCGAACCCGAACGGGTCGGCCGACGACATCGCCGGCGTCATCAACGCAAAGCGTAATGTTCTTGGTATGATGCCGCACCCGGAGCGGCTGGTCGATGTCGCACAGGGCGGCGACGACGGCCGCGCGTTGATCCAAGGGGCGCTTGCGGCGGTCGCCTAGTTTTTTTGCGAGTGATAAATTCGCAACACATAGTGGTTACATTTGAGTTACGTCGAAACCGGATTTTGTTTCACCCTTAATTGGGTGTATTCTTCGGTTTAATGTCGATTCGCGACGCGCGACGACAACCGAACTCTTGTTTTTGGGATAGAGTCGAAATGTACCGTTCATCCGTTATTTTCGCCGCCATCGGCTTTGCCGTGGCGATTGCCGTCACGCCCGCGCTCGCCGCAGATCGCCCGACCGGCCACTATGTCGGCGCTGGCGTCGGCGCGAATATCGCCAACGATACCGAGACAAGCGGCTCCGGTGTCGGTTCTACCGACATTGAGCACGACAACGGTCACGTCGAGGTTCTTTCGTTCGGTCACGCCTTCTCCAACGGGTTCCGCGCGGAATTCGAGTTGGGTAATCGCCGCAACGCCGTCGATCAATCCGGTGCGACGTCGACAGGTGGCGCTGCCAGCATCAAGAGCGCCATGATCAACGGCTTCTATGATTTTGCGACCGGCACTGCCTTCATCCCGTACATCGGTGGTGGTATCGGCGCCGGTCACGTTGCGCTGTCTGCCAATCCGGTCGGCACGACGGGCATCGCCGACTCGGAAGCGGCCTTCGCGCTGCAGGGGATCGCAGGCGTCGGCTACATGTTGAACGAAAGCTGGATGGGGACGCTCGAGTATCGCTATTTCGCGGTGCCGGAAGTCAGCATGAGGGCGCGTGACGGCAGTGGCCTTGATGCCGATCTGTCGTCGCATTCCATCATGCTTGGTCTGCGCTACACCTTTGGCGCCAAGAAAGAAGAGAAAGCCATGCCGGAACCGGCACCGATGCCGGTCGCTGAGAAGAAACCTGAGCCGGCGCCCGCGCCCGCTCCGCCGCCGCCGCCGCCCTCGGTTGCGCGCAACTATATCGTCTTCTTTGATTGGGACCGTGCCAATATCACCGCCGAGGCGGCCGCGATCCTGCGTTCCGCCGCCGAGAACGCCAAGAAGGGCGGTATCAGCCGCATTCAAGCGACGGGTCACGCCGACCGTTCGGGGACGCAAAAATACAATCTCGCTCTTTCCGAGCGCCGCGCCCGCGCCGTCCAGGCCGAACTCGCCAAGATGGGTATTGGTTCGGATCAGGTCGCGGTTGACTGGAAAGGTGAGTTGGAGCCGCTGGTTCAGACCGACGACGGTGTCCGCGAGCCGCAGAACCGCCGCGTCGAGATCGTCTTCCCGTAAGATCGATCGGCAACATATCCAAAAAGAAACCCCCGCTGGTTGGCGGGGGTTTTTCTTTGCGCGAAGCGCGGAAAGTTTAGCGAGGTGTGCCGACCAGTTCGATCGTTGGGCGGCAGCTCGAAGGGACATCGACGTCACCGGCCGGGCGGGCCACCGAGAATGCGGCGAGCTTGACGCTCGGCATCGATTCCAGTGCCTGGAAGGTTCGTTCGGCATTGGCGCAGAAAACGTCGCGACCGGTAACGGATCGCGCGGACAAGCGGTTGGCCAGCGCCGTGACGTAGGCATTTAACTGCCGTTCCGCCTGCGGGCCGTAAGCCGCTTTAAAACCTTTTTTGAGATAGCGGCCGGATTCGATCAACGGCCTTTTGAATTTGATAGCGAATTCGTTGTAGTCGTCACGGTTGCCGCAAGTCAGCGCCGCGACCATCAGCTCGGTCTGCAGCGAGCGAACGTGAAAAGCCGCGCGCTCTGCATCGCTTCCGCAGCTCGCCGCATTCACCGCAGCAGCGCTCGTCAGCATGGATCCGAGAAGGAGTCCCCCAATAACTTTTCGCATAACGTCGCAGTCCCCCTGCCTTCTGATTCGTCAAATTCACACGTTTGTGTTTTAGCCGCAAGTGGTTTGTGGCTAAAACGTGGCATGAAAATGGTAAAATTAACCATAAGATAGAAGGCATTACGGAAATGCGAGATTGGGTGTGTCACAGCCGCCGTCATTTGCTATGAAGCGGTCAGTAAGGACACCAAGCCCGAAGGACGAAGCGTTGAGCGACAGCAGCCCGGCCATTACCCCCGACGTCATCGCCGAACACGGCATTTCTGAGCAGGAATACGAGAAAATCCTCGAGATTCTGGGCGGACGCGAACCGAACCTGACGGAACTCGGCATTTTTTCGGTCATGTGGTCCGAGCATTGCTCCTATAAATCGTCCAAGAAGTGGCTGAAGACCCTGCCGACGGAAGGGCCGCAGGTCATCTGCGGACCGGGTGAGAACGCCGGTATTGTCGATATCGGCGACGGCCAAGCCGTGGTCTTCAAGATGGAGAGCCACAATCACCCGTCCTATATCGAGCCGTATCAAGGTGCTGCGACCGGTGTCGGCGGCATCCTGCGCGACGTCTTCACGATGGGCGCGCGTCCGGTCTGCAACCTGAATGCCCTCCGCTTCGGCAGTCCCGACCATCCCAAGACTCGGCATCTCGTGTCCGGGGTCGTCGCCGGAATCGGCGGCTACGGCAACTGCGTCGGCGTACCGACCGTCGGCGGCGAGTGTGAATTCGACGCCAGCTATAACGGCAACATTCTCGTCAACGCCATGACCGTCGGTGTCGCGGATGTGGACCGCATCTTCTATTCAGCGGCGAGCGGCGCCGGAAACCCGATCGTCTATGTCGGCTCCAAGACCGGCCGCGACGGTATCCACGGCGCGACCATGGCGTCTGCTGAATTCTCCGAGGATTCCGAAGAAAAGCGCCCGACCGTTCAGGTCGGCGACCCGTTCACGGAGAAGCTGCTGATCGAAGCATGTCTGGAACTGATGGCTACCGACATGATCGTCGCCATCCAGGACATGGGAGCGGCAGGGCTGACCTCGTCATCGTTCGAAATGGCGTCCAAGGGCGGCATGGGTGTCGAATTGGATCTCGATTACGTGCCGCAGCGCGAAGAAGGCATGACGGCTTACGAGATGATGCTGTCCGAAAGCCAGGAGCGCATGCTCATGGTCCTGAAACCGGGCCGCGAAGATGACGCCCGCAAAATCTTCGAAAAATGGGAACTGGACTTCGCCGTCGTCGGTCATTTGACCGACAGCGGGCACATGGTCCTAAAGCACAAAGGCGAAATCGTCGCCGATCTGCCTATCGATCCGCTGGCGCTGGCGTCGCCGGAATACGACCGCCCGTGGGAGCCGACGCCGCCGCCGGCCCCGTTGCCTGCCGGCGATGTCCCGGCACCGGTCTCCAGCATCGATGCGCTCAAGAAACTGGTCGGTGGTCCCGACTTGTCGTCGCGCCGCTGGATATGGGAACAGTACGACCACATGGTCATGGCCGACACGCTCGGCACCGGCCGTCCCGGTAAGGCCGATGCGGCGCTGGTCCGCGTGCATGGCACCAAGAAGGCGCTCGCCTCCACATCCGATTGCACGCCGCGCTACTGCAAGGCCGATCCGGTGCAAGGCGGCCGTCAGGCTGTCGCCGAAGCATGGCGCAATATCACCGCAACCGGTGCGAAACCGCTGGCCGTTACCGACAACATGAACTTCGGCAACCCGGAAAAACCCGCCATCATGGGCCAGTTCGTCGGCTGCATCGAAGGCATGCGCGAAGCTTGCCTCGCACTCGACTTCCCGGTCGTGTCCGGTAACGTCTCGCTCTACAACGAGACCAATGGCCAGGCGATCCTGCCGACGCCGACCATCGGTGCCGTTGGCCTGATCCAAGACTACGCTAAGGCGGTTGGCATCGGCTTGACGGCGGAAGGTCTATCGCTGGTGCTGATCGGCGCGACCGAAGGGCACCTGGGCCAGAGCATGTATCTTCGCGACGTGGTTGGCCGTGTCGACGGACCGCCTCCGCCGGTCGATCTTGCGACCGAGCGTGCTAACGGCGATCTGGTCCGCGAACTCATCGATATGGAAGTGGTTGCGGCCTGTCACGATCTTGCCGACGGCGGATTGCTAGTGGCGCTCGCCGAAATGGCGATGGCGGGCAGTGTCGGCGCGACGCTTCAGATATCCGGCCCGGAAGGCATGCCCGATCACGCATGGCTGTTCGGTGAGGATCAGGGCCGTTATGTCGTTGCCACGGCGAAACCGGAAACGGTGCTGGCGAAAGCCGCTGAGGCCAACGTCCCGGCGCGCATCGTTGGCGTCAGCGGCGGCAATGCCCTAACGCTTACGGACGGCGTCAGTGTCCCGGTGGCTGATCTCACCTCAGCGCATGAAGGCTGGTTCCCGGATTACATGGGCGGGGCTTAAGGCAATCATCGTCGTCCTGAACTTGATTCAGGACCCATTTCTCCATTGCAAACGTGTCACCGGGGCTGGAATGGATGCTGAATCAAGTTCAGCATGACGATGGGAATTAATTATCCCGCAACTTCACTTCTTCCGTATCCAAAGCGTCGGCCAAGCGGCCCTTGGCGCTGCCCGGTCTGAGGGGCTGCTGCTGCGTCGGCGCGGGTGACCAGGCGGTCATTGTGATGATCTCGAACGTTGCTGGCAGGCGGCCGTCGTCGCCCGCGTGTTTCTCGAAATACTTGGTCATCGCCGTCATCAGCACGGAGCGCTTCAAAGGCTCGCGGCGGCGCAGGACGGTGGCGTTGCTCTCGCCCATGCCGCGCAGGTCGGCGAGCAGGCGCATCGGCTCGCCGTAATTCACCGTGATGGTGTCGGCATCGACGACGGGGAGCGCGAAGCCCGCGCGCTGCAATAGCGCGCCAAGGTCGCGCACATCGGCGAACGGCGAGACGCGCGGGCTGAGGCCGCCGTCGATTTCGATCTCGGCCTCGGACAATGCATCGCGGAGCGCCGCCAGCGTCCCTAGCCCGAACATGGAGGCGAGGAACAAGCCGTCCGGTTTGAGCGTGCGGCGGATCTGCGCCAACGCACCGGGTAAGTCGTTGACCCAGTGCAGGCTCAGGTTCGACATCACCATGTCGAGGCTGCCATCGGCGAAGGGTAGAAATTCCTCGTCGGCGCAAACGGCGGGCCGTCCCGTATTCGTGCGCGCTAGGGCTGCCATGTTCGGTGACAAGTCGGCTTGGACCAGCGTGTCTAGGCGGTGCGACGGGGTGAGGCAGCGCACGACCTCGCCGCCGTGACAGCCGAGATCGACGCCCAAGGAAAAATCCCGGTCGATATCGAGCAGCCTGTCGCAAAGTCGCTCTGCGCCTTCCATGAACAGAAAGTCGAAGTCGCCAAGGCGCGCCGCCGCCCGGTCGCGCCGGTGGCGGACGAGTTCGCGGTCAAAGACGTTTACCTCATCGGTCATGGAGCGTGTATGACACGGCTGAGCTTGATTCTCAAAGCGGCAACGGATGCGATCTGGCCGCCCATGTGCGCCAATTGCGAAACGCGGGTCGAAGCGCCGGGTCTATGTCCGGATTGCTGGGAGCGGATTTCCTTTATCGGGGCGCCGCAATGCGGTGCGTGCGGTGTGCCGGTGCCGTTCGGCCCGTCACCTGATTCTCTGTGCGCGGCGTGCGCTCGGGACCGGCCGCCGTTCGATCGTGCGCGGGCGGCCTTCGTCTACGATGCAGAGAGCCGGCCGATGCTGCTGGCTTTCAAGCATGCCGACCGCACCGACTTGGCACCGATGCTCGCGGGGTTGCTGGCACGGCCCGCCGCACCCCTGCTGGCCGATGCTGACCTAGTGATGCCGGTGCCGTTGCATTGGCGAAGACTTTATTCGCGGCGCTATAATCAGTCGGCCATCCTGGCTAGGCACATCGCGGCGGGGACGAAGGCCGCCTTTGTGCCGGACCTGCTGGTCCGTACGAAACCGACGCCAAGCCAGGGCGGCAAGTCGCGCGCGGGACGCTTCAGGAACGTTCAGGGTGCGTTCCGCGTGCCGGATCGGCAAAGACGGCGGCTCCGCGACAAGCGCGTGCTGCTGGTCGATGACGTTTACACTACCGGGGCGACGGTTTCGGCGGCGGCGCGGGCGTTGTTGCGCGGCGGGGCGGCGGTTGTTGACGTTGTTACTTTAGCGCGCGTCGTCCAAACGGGGCTTTGATCAACGGAAAATGCGCCTATATCTTTCGGTACGTAATCGGAGAATGAAAAAATGCCCCAAGTCGAGATTTATACCACGCCGTTCTGCCCGTTCTGTTCGCGCGCCAAGAATTTGCTCAAGAGCAAGGGCGTCGATTTCGTCGAACACGACGTCATGATGAGTGCCGGCCTGCGCCGCAAGATGTCCGAGATGGCCGGTGGCGCCACGTCGGTGCCGCAGATTTTCGTCGACGGCGCGCACATTGGTGACTGCGACGGTATTCATACTCTCGATGGCAAGGGCAAGCTCGACCCGCTGCTTGGGCTCGGCGGTTGAGTTCCAAGGTTCGGATCGCCCTTGTTCAAACCACGACCGGTATCGACCCCGTCGAAAGCGGCAAGCAGAACGCCGCGTTGATTGCCGAGGCCGCAAAAGGCGGCGCTCACTTCGTTATGTTTCCCGAAGTCTGCAACATGATTGACGCCGACCGGGCACGGCAGCGGACCAAGGTCACGGATCTGGATCACGAACCGGCGATCCTGGCCATGCGCGAAGCCGCCGACGCGGCCCATGTTTGGGTGCTGGCCGGCTCCGTTGTCGTCGATACGGGTGACGGATCGGGCAAGTTCGCCAACCGCTCGGTGCTGATCGACGCCATCGGCGAGGTCCGCGCCACCTACGACAAAATGCATCTGTTCGACGTCAACGTCGGTGCCGACGATGTCTACAACGAAAGTGCGACCTATCGGCACGGCGATCACCTGACCTTGGTTGAAACGCCGTGGGGCATGCTCGGTATGACCGTTTGCTACGACCTGCGCTTCCCGCATGTCTACCGCGATCTGGCACGCGCCGGGGCGGTGATGCTGACGGTGCCGTCGGCGTTTACACGCCCGACAGGCGATGCGCACTGGGAAGTGCTGCTGCGAGCCAGGGCCATCGAATGCGGTGCCTTCGTCTTTGCACCGGCGCAGACCGGCGATCACGTGGGTGGGCGCAAAACCTACGGCCATTCCCTCGCCATTGGCCCCTGGGGCGAGGTGCTGGCGGACGCTGGTTTGGAACCAGGTATTACTTATGTCGATATCGACACGTCGGAAGCGGCGAAAAAACGCGGCATGATTCCGGCGCTCAGGCACGATAGAGCGTATACGCACTGATTCCCCATCGTCCTGAACTTGATTCAGGACCCATCTTTAGAGCTCGCAGGATTGTGCCTGTATCGGGATAATCCCCAATCAAGTTTAGGGTGACGCTGGAGTTAGGGTATTGGCAACGGAGTTGGCTCCCCGTCCTCACGGTCCGACAGGCCGAGGTTGTTCACAGCGCAAATCATCTGTTTGACGCCCGGGCATTCGCCGCCTTCGACGATACCATGTGCGTAAGTGATGACCTGCAGCTTATCTTGGACCAGTTTCAGCAGTTCGCCCGACGTCAATAGGTGATCGGGATTGCGTGGCCTGGAATAGATCTCATTACCGAGCGCGAAGGTCTCGTAAAGCAGCACGCCACCCGGCGCGAGGCTACCCAGCATCGCCGGCATCAGCGGCCGGAACAAGTAATTGCAGATGCAGATGGCATCGAAGGTCTCGCCCGTGAACGGCCAGGGCGAGCCGTCTTCCAGGTCCGCCTCGACGATTTTCACGCTATGGCTGCCTGCGAAGGCATCAAGGGCCGATGTCTCACGATCGACGGCAGTGACGCTGTGTCCGGCGTCGGCGAAAAGGCGCACGTGGCGTCCACCGCCGGCGGCAACGTCCAGGACACTGCCGCCTGGTTTGATTAGCGAGAGGTGCCGGACGAACCAGTCCGAGGGTTCGGACATGCGCAGGTGGCGCGGGGAGTGTTTGCTTTCGGTATCGGTCATGGCCGGCAGTATGCCCAAGCGTAAGTCCTTGCGTTAATCATTTTTTTTCGACTTAGATGAACCATATGATTAAAGAACGTTACGGTCTTGCGACCGTTCCATGACGAACTATTTGGGATGCCATGATTAAGTATTCCGTCCGTTGCGCAAACGACCATGAGTTCGAGGGCTGGTTTAAGGACAGTGCGTCCTTCGACAAACAGGTCCGCCGTGGCGATGTCGATTGCCCGGTGTGTGGCGATACGAGAGTGGCAAAGGCGCCGATGGCGCCGCGCATCAACAAATCCGGTGGGTCTTCGGAGTCCGCCGAAAAACGCGCCCACGAGGTTGCACGGATGATCTTGGAGCAGGCTGTCGCCGTGCGTGAACATGTAGAGGACACCTGTGACTACGTCGGCAATCAATTCGCCGAGGAAGCGCGGAAAATTCACTACGGCGAGGCGGACGAGCGCGGCATCTACGGCGAAGCGTCCGATGACGATACCCGCGAGCTTGAAGAAGAGGGGATCGAGGTCCTGCCGCTCCCGAATGTTCGCCGCAAGACGAAGCGGAACTGACGGAACAATTTTCTTACGTAGCCCAGAATTTGAAGCAGGGCCTATTTAACAATCGCTCCAAACTTTGCCAGGATATGAATGGATGCTGAGTCAAGTTCAGCATGACGCTTCGTATTTTAACCCTTAGTGGCGAAAGCGAGATAATTGACGTCGAGGTCGCGGCTCAAGCGCCAACTGTCGTCAATTGGGTTGTAGCTCATGCCGTCCAAGGCGGCGACATCCAGGCCCGAAGCGCGGAGACCCGCTGCCAATTCCGACGGTTTGACGAACTTTTTCCAATCGTGCGTACCGACCGGCAGCCATCTGAGCACGTATTCCGCCAAAAACTTTGCGAGTGCGAAGGATTTCGCCGTCCGGTTGATGGTCGATAGCGCCATGCCGCCGCCGGGCCGGACCAGCGCGCCGCAGGCAGAAAGAAACGCCGGCAGATCGGCGACGTGTTCGATCACCTCAAGCGAGACGACGATGTCGAAGGTCTCGCCCTCGGCCAGCAGATCTTCGGGTTGAGCATTGCGATAGTCGATGGCAAGCCCGACCGTTTCAGCGTGATGCTGGGCGACGTCGATATTGCGCTCGCCCGCGTCGATGGCCGTCACGGATGCGCCCAGGCGCGCCAGTGGTTCGGACACAAGACCGCCGCCACAACCCACGTCCAGAATTTTCAGCCCCTTGAACGGCTCGGCGGCCGCCGGGTCCAGGCCGAGGTGTGCCGTCACCCGGTCGCGGATGAAAGCCATGCGAACCGGGGCTAATTGATGCAGCGGCCGGAATTTTCCGCGCGGGTCCCACCATTCTTCAGCGATGGCGGTAAACCGGGCGATTTCTTCTGCGTCGGCGGTGTTTGCGGTCATGGTTTCCTGCGTTCAGGGTTGCTTGTCGATACCCCACAGAGTATGTATGCGCCGCCTTCGCTGCAACCCGTGGGGTGGCGGCGGAGGAGGTTTCCGTCACCGGGGAAGTGCGGCGAAAATGGCACGAATTGTTCAAAAGTTCGGCGGCACGTCGGTCGCGAATACCGACCGAATCAAGGCTGTCGCCCTGCGCGTCAAAAAAGAAGTGGATGCCGGCAATCAGGTTGCCGTCGTTCTGTCCGCCATGTCCGGCGAGACCAACAAGCTGGTCGACTTCGTGACGACCATGAGCAAGCTCTATGATGCACGCGAATACGACGCCGTCGTCGCGACGGGCGAGCAGGTTACGGTCGGTCTTTTGGCGTTGGCGCTGCAAGACCTAGGTATTGCAGCACGCTCGTGGCTGGGTTGGCAGATTCCGATCCACACCAGCGGCGTGCACGGCAAGGCGCGGATCGAAGCGGTCGAAACCGAAGGGTTGAACGAGCGCCTAAACCGCGGCGAAGTCTGTGTGGTTGCCGGTTTCCAAGGCTTAAGTCCCGACAATCGGATCACGACGCTCGGTCGTGGCGGTTCTGACACCAGCGCCGTGGCGCTGGCGGCGGCCCTCGGCGCGGAACGCTGCGACATCTACACGGATGTCGACGGGGTCTACACCACCGATCCCCGCATTACGCCAAAGGCGCGTAAAATTGATAAGATTACCTATGAGGAAATGCTGGAAATGGCGTCGGTCGGCGCCAAGGTCCTGCAGACCCGCTCCGTCGAACTGGCGATGAAACAGCGTGTCCGGGTGCAGGTGCTTTCCAGCTATTCGGACGAACCCGGTACACTCGTGGTCGATGAGGATGAAATCGTGGAACATGAACTGGTAAGCGGCGTAGCCTACAGCCGCGACGAAGCCAAAATCACCCTGCTCGGCGTGCCGGATCACCCCGGCATTGCGGGGGCCATTTTCGGCCCGTTAGCCGACGCCGGCATCAACGTGGATATGATCGTCCAGAACGTCTCGTCGGCGGACAAGTCGACGGATTTGACGTTCACTCTGCCGATGGCGGACTTGGACCGCGCACTGGCCACGGTCGAAGGGCTGAAGGAAGAGCTTAAGTACCGCGATCTGACCACCGATAAGAACGTTGCCAAGATCTCGGTCATCGGTGTCGGTATGCGCTCGAACGCGGGCGTCGCACAACGGATGTTCACGGCACTGGCAGACAAGGGTATCAATATCCAAGTGATATCTACGTCCGAGATCAAAGTCAGTGTCCTGATCTCGGAAGAGTACACGGAACTTGCCGTTCGCGCGTTACACACCGCCTACGGACTAGACGCCGACTAAGGTCGGCCCTGCGGGCCTTGCTGCCCGTTCCTGAAAGGCCGAAGGAATGTCGGAAAGAACGACACGCATGAAGCTGATGCCGGCCCCGCGCCGGCTATTGGCGCGTGTCCGCGATACCATGGCCGGTGGCGGCACGGCGCAGCAGCGCCTGGACGAAATCGCCAGCATCGTCGCCGTTGATCTCGTCGCCGAGGTTTGCTCGATCTACGTCAGGCGCGCCGGCGACCTTCTGGAGCTGTTCGCGACACGCGGCCTTAAACCCGAAGCTATCCACAACACCCGGCTCCACATCGGTGAAGGTATCGTCGGTGACATCGCGCAGTTGGCGCGGCCGTTTGCGCTTGCCGACGCACAGGAGCATCCGAACTTCGCGTACCGTCCGGAAACGGGGGAAGAAGTCTTCCACTCCATGATGGGTGTGCCGGTCTTGCGCGGCGGCCGGGTCATCGGCGTTCTGGCAATTCAGAACCGGACGCGGCGCAACTATAACGACGAGGAAGTCGAGACCCTTCAGACTGTCGCCATGGTGCTGGCCGAACTGATCGCCGGCGGCGAGCTGATCGATCCGCGCGAACTTCTGCCCGCCGACGGCACGGTCACAGGGCCGGTCCGCGCCGAAGGGTTGAAGCTGAACGGCGGCATCGGTCTCGGCCAGGCCGTCGTGCACCGACCGCATTTCCGTATCGAACGTCTGGTCGCAGAAGACGCCGGCCACGAAAGTGAGCGTCTCCGGCGCGCCTTCGTCGAAATGCACGGCGCCATCGACCTCATGATGACGTCCGAGATGATGCAAAACAGCGGCGAGCATCGCGACATCCTCGAGACTTACTCGATGATCGCCCGTGATCCCGGCTGGTTGCAGCGCATGGAAGAAGCTATCGAAGCGGGGCTGACGGCGGAAGCCGCGGTTCAGCGGGTTCTGGAAGATTTGCGTGCCCGTATGGCGCAGGTCTCGGACCCCTATCTGCGCGAACGGGTGCACGACTTCGAAGATCTCGCCGACCGCCTTCTGCAACACCTGTTAGGCACGCCGGCGGGGCCGGACCTCGAGAAATACGAAGACGGTGTTATCCTGATCGCTAAGTCCCTGGGACCGGCGCAGCTTCTGGACTACGACACGTCACGGCTCCGCGGCCTCGTAATGGAGGAAGGTTCGCCGACGGCGCACGTCGCCATCGTCGCGCGCGCTTTCGATATTCCGGTCGTCGGCCGCGTGAAGAACATCATGGACCGGGTCACCGAAGGCGATCTTATGATCCTCGACGGCGACCGGGCACAGGTTTTCTTGCGGCCGGGTGAAGACGTCCGGCGCAGCTTCATAGATACCATCCGTTCCCAGGACGAGCGGCGTCAGCGCTATGCCAAGCTCATCCCGCTGCCATCCGAGACCAAGGACGGTGAGACCGTGTCGTTGCTGATCAATGCCGGGCTGTTGATCGACGTCGAACAGATGCGTCATCTCGGCGCCGAAGGGATCGGCCTGTTCCGCACCGAAATCCAGTTCATGATGCAGCAGCAGTTGCCGAGCTTGGACGATCAGACGGCGCTCTACCGGCACATTCTGGAGGCGGCGGAAGGCAAGCCGGTGACATTCCGCACCCTCGATGTCGGCAGTGACAAGACGCTGCCGTACCTGGAAACCGACGACGAAGAAAACCCGTCCATGGGATGGCGTGCGATCCGGATCAGCCTTGATGAGCCTATGTTGCTGCGCCGCCAGATGCGCGCCATGATCCGCGCCGCAAAGCAGGTTGGCGTGCCGATTTCGATCATGTTCCCGATGGTGACCGAGGTTGCCGAATACGATGCGGCGCGTGCCCTGCTTCAACAGGAGGTCGACAACGAAGACTTCGACCAGGACATTCGTGCCGGCGCCATGCTCGAGGTGCCAGGACTGATGTATCAACTTGACCGGTTGCTGACCCGCGTCGACTTTCTGTCCGTCGGCTCGAACGACCTGATGCAGTTTCTATTCGCCACCGATCGGGGCAACCCGCGCCTCTCGAAACGATACGATACGTTGTCGCCGTCAGCGCTGAGTTTGCTGGCGAAAGTCGCCGAGCGGTGTATTGCCGCAGAGGTGCCGGTGACCGTGTGCGGCGAAATGGCGGGGGACCCGCTGGAGGCGATGGCACTGATCGGTCTCGGATACCGCCGTCTCTCGATGTCGAGCCCCAACATCGGCCCGGTTAAGGAAATGACCCGTTCTCTGGACACGCGGTCCTTGTCTGACTACATCCAGAAAATCCTGGATAGCGACGAGCACAGTCTACGCGGGAAGCTCAGAAACTTCGCGCTCGACCATGGGATTGTCGTCTGATCCGGGCTTTGCCCTTGTAAATCAAAGGTAAAGTGTGACAAAAACGTCCCGAGCGGCGGCCGTCCGGGACCGCCTGCCGAAGCGATTGAGCAAGACAAGCCGAATGAGCGAGACCGACAGCAAAGAGGGCAACGGCAACGGGACCCCGCAGGTGGGGGCGTTGTTGCGCGCATCGCGATTGCGCGTGGGCGAAGACCTACGCGATATCGCGGATATTCTGTGCATCCGATACATTTATCTGGAGGCCATCGAAGATGGCCGCTACGGCGATTTGCCGGGCGATACCTACGCGGTGGGTTTCATCCGGACATATTCGGAGCACCTGGGTCTGGACGGCGAAGAAGTCATCCGCCGCTTCAAGGCCGAGCGGGCCGGGGCGAAACGCTCCAATGATCTTTCATTTCCGACACCGGTGCCGGAAAGCGGTATGCCGAAGGCTGCCATTGTCTTCATCGGCGTCCTGTTGGCGCTTTTGGTCTATGGCGGCTGGTATGTCACCACAACGGACGAGAGTATTCTCTCCGATTTGATTTCGCCGGTGCCGGATCATCTGAAACATTTGGTGGATGGTGAGAATAGCGGATCGACGCCAGCCCCGTCGGACGGCGCCGCCGCACCTGCGACTGACACGCCGGCAGAAACACAGAATGTTCAGACCAGCCTGACCGAGACCGCCGAAGAGGTCGCGAATCGTTCGGCTGAGGCCGCGCGGGAAGCCGCCGAGGCCGCGTCCGCCGCGGTTGTCAGCGCGACCGATGATGCGGCGTCGGCGTTGCAGTCTGAAACGCCGGCAGAGATGACTGAAGCGCCGGAGACGACGACAGAGGCAACGGAAACGCCGGAGACGGCACCGAGCGAGACGACCGAGCCTGCTTCCAGCGAGACGCCCAGCGAACCCAATGCGACGGCGGCGCCGGCAGAGACCGAGACGCCGGCACCGGCGGTCGAGACCGCGACCACGGTTGAAACCGCGCCGGAACCGGCACCGGTCGAGACGGCCGCAACGCCCGAGCCGATGGCGGCAACTGCCGAAAGCACGGGGACAACAGAAACAACACCTGTAGATCCCGCGAATGAGACGGCGCCTCCCGTAGATGCCGAACCGGCATCGGAGCCGGTGGTGGATGCAGCACCAGCCGAGCCGGAGCCGACGGCGGATGAATTGAACGCACGCTCACTGGTGGATGCCCGGGACACGGAAGCCGCCGCACCCACGCCGGCCCCGGAACCCGAAGCTGAAACGGAGTCGGCACCGGTTACGGCCCCCGCCGTGCCGCAACAAACCATCCCGTCGACCGGGACGGTCATCCGTGCCGTCGAGACGAGTTGGGTCGAAATTCGTGATCCGGCGAACAGCCGCATTCTATTCACCGGCCTGATGAGCCCAGGCGAGACTTTTGTGGTGCCCGATCTGACAGGTCTGGTGCTTGATACCGGCAATGCAGGCGGTCTGGATGTTATCGTCGACGGTCAAAGCGTGCCGAAACTGGGCGACGTCGGCGCCGTTCGAAAATCAGTCAGCCTGAACACGGACCGACTGAAAGCCGGAACGGCGACGAGCCGCTGACGGAGGATGATGCGGTGACGTTGGTATCTCCGATCATTAGAAGAAACGCAGTACCGGTTAGTGTCGGCGGCGTCGTCGTCGGCGGTGGCCCGGTTGTCGTGCAATCCATGACCAATACGGATACGGCGGATGTCGAAGGCACGGCGCAGCAGGTTTTCGACCTGGCCAGTGCTGGGTCCGAGGTCGTCCGCATTACCGTCGATCGGGACGAAGCCGCCAAGGCCGTGCCGCATATCCGTGACGCCCTCGACAAGATGGGCTGCGACGTGCCGCTGGTCGGCGATTTCCATTACATCGGCCACAAACTCCTGACCGAAAACCCGGCCTGTGCCGAAGCGCTGGCCAAGTACCGTATCAATCCCGGTAATGTCGGCTTCCGCGAAAAACGCGACCGCCAGTTCACGACCATGATCGAGGTGGCGTTGAAGTACGACCGCCCGGTTCGTATCGGCGTCAACTGGGGCAGCCTGGATCAGGATCTGGTTATCGCCCTGATGGACGAGAACTCAAAATCGGCGACGCCCAAGTCGGCCGCTGAAATCACCGAGGACGCCTTGGTGTTGTCGGCGTTGCAAAGTGCCGAATTGGCGCGCGAACTCGGCATGGGTGCCGACAAGATCATCCTGTCGTGCAAGGTCTCGGAAGTGCAAAGTCTGATCCGCGTCTACCGCGATCTGGCAGCTAAATGTGACTACGCGCTGCATCTAGGCCTGACCGAAGCGGGCATGGGTTCCAAGGGCATCGTCGCCTCGACGGCGGCACTCGCCGTGCTGTTGCAGGAAGGTATCGGCGATACTATCCGCGTATCGCTGACTCCGGCACCGGGCGGCGACCGCACTGAAGAGGTCGTCGTCGCACAACAAATATTGCAGACCATGGGTATCCGCTCGTTCATGCCGCTGGTGACGGCGTGCCCCGGATGTGGGCGCACCACCAGCACCGTGTTCCAGGACCTGGCGGGCAAGATCCAAACCTTTATCCGCGAGCGCATGCCGACTTGGCGCGAGTCCTATCCCGGTGTCGAAGATATGAACGTCGCCGTCATGGGCTGCATCGTCAACGGACCGGGCGAAAGCAAGCACGCCGACATCGGTATCTCGCTGCCCGGCACCGGTGAAGCACCGTCGGCGCCGGTCTTTATCGACGGTGAAAAGCGGATGACGTTGCGTGGCGAAGACATCGCCGAAGAATTTCAAGGTATCGTCGAAGACTACGTGCGCAACCGCTACAGCGGCGCGGCCTCGTCCGACGCCGCCGAATAGCTGACGGAGCGGACCCATGTCGACGTTGCAGCCCGTACGCGGTACGCACGATCTCTTGCCGGAAACTTATCGCGCTCATCGCCATGTGATGGACACGGCGGCAGCTGTTTCGCTGCGTTATGGCTTCGAGGAAATGACGCCGCCGGTGTTCGAGTTCACGGATGTGTTCTCGCGCACGCTCGGCGACACCTCGGACATCGTCACCAAAGAGATGTACACATTTGAGGACCGGGGCGGCGACAGCATCACGTTGCGTCCAGAATTCACCGCAGGGATTGCGCGGGCGTTCATGTCGAACGGCCTGCAACAGCAAGTGCCGGTGAAGTTCTTCGCGCGCGGGCCGGTGTTCCGCTACGAGCGTCCGCAGAAAGGCCGCCTGCGTCAGTTCCATCAGGTCGACGTGGAAATCCTCGGCGTGCCGGGGCCGCAAGCCGATATCGAGGTGATAGCCGTCGGCGCGCATCTTTTGGACGTGCTGGGCGTCACCGCCGACGTGACATTGCAGATCAATACGCTGGGCGATACCGAGAGCCGGCAGGCCTACCGCCAGACGCTGGTGGATTACCTGACGTCGCACAAGTCGAAACTGTCGGAAGACAGCCTGACCCGATTGGAAAAGAACCCGCTGCGTATTTTCGATTCCAAAGACGAAGGCGATCGCGCCGTGATGGCCGATGCGCCCTTGTTGCAGGATCATCTGAACGAGCACTCACGTACCTTTTTCGACGAAGTTTTGCAGGGCCTGGCCGATATCGGTGTTGCCGCCGAGGTCAATCCGCGCCTGGTGCGAGGCTTGGATTACTACTCCCACACTGCCTTCGAGTTCGTCACCGACAAGCTGGGTTCTCAGGGTGCGGTGCTGGCCGGTGGCCGTTACGACGGTCTGATGGAACAGATGGGCGGCCGGCCGATGCCGGGGATCGGTTGGGCAGCGGGTGTCGAACGTCTGGCGATGATGGTCGGCGACGTGACAGGCGCCGTGAAGCCGGTCACCGTGATCCCGGTCGGAGCGGACGCGCAACGCGCGGCGATGAAAGTCGCGGAAGATCTGCGGCGCGGCGGTTTCAACGTCGAGATGGGCTACGCCGGCAACATGGGCAAACGGATGAAGCGAGCCAATGCCGCGGGTGCAGTGGCGGCCGTGATTCTCGGCAGCGAAGAACTTGCCCAGGGCGCGGCGACGGTTCGCGACATGGCGTCCGGCGAACAGGCAGAGGTGCCTCTGAACGCGCTTCGGGAGCACCTGGCAAAGCACCTTTAGCGATCATGGGGGCGTCTTCCGACATCCCCCGTCTGCCTATTGTCGTTGGTGTCAATCACCAGACCGGCGGCCTAGGGCTGCGCGATAAACTTTTCGTCGAAGATGCACAGGTCCCTGGCTTTCTCGCCGGACTCAAAGGCCGGGGTCTCGACCAAGCCATCGTTATTTCGACCTGCGACAGGATCGATGTCGTCACCGCCGCCGCCGATCCGGATGCAGCGCGGGTCGTTGTCGTCGATGCACTCGCTGTGCACGGTGGTTTGGAGCGGGCAGAGGTCGACGGTGCGATCTATCTGCATGCGCGTGAGGACGCCGTCCGGCATTTGTTCCGAGTCTGTGCATCCTTGGATAGCGTCGTCGTCGGCGAGCCGCAGGTGTTGGGTCAGGTAAAGGCGTGCCACCGGCTGGCGCGGGACGCGGGCGCGGTCCCCGGTGAGCTTGAGAGTTTGATGCAGTCGGCCTACGCATCGGCCAAACGTGTCAGGACCGAGACCGATATCGGTGAGCGGCCGGTGTCCATCGCCGCTGTCGCGGCCTCGGTCGCGCGGGACGTGCACGGCGATCTATCGACAGCGACGGGGCTGGTGCTCGGCACCGGAGATATGGGTGAACTGGTCGGCGACGAATTGCGCAAAGCCGGTCTCGGGCGGCTGACGGTATGCGATGCAGGACCGCTCAGCGCCATGGCGCTCGCTGCCGGACTGGAGGCGGAATATGTGCCGACGGACGGACTCGCCGAAGCGCTTGCCGAAGCCGACGTCATTATCTCGGCCGTTGGTGGCCGCCGTCAGCCGTTGACCGCCGATATGGTGCGCGCGGCCTTGAAAGCACGCCGCTACCGGCCGCAGTTTATCGTCGACGCCAGCCTGCCGCGCGATGTCGAACCCGCGGTGGACCGCATCGACGATGCATTCTTGTATGATCTGGCGGACCTTGAAAGGTTGGCGCTCGATGGCCAGGCAGGGCGCCGCAACGCCGCTGAGGCCGCGGCCACGATCGTCGATGAAGGCGTTGCCGCGTATCTCGCGGACCAGCGCGCTCGATCGGCGACGCCGGCTCTTTCGGCCTTGCGCCGACATGTCGAAGTGTTGCGCGAAGAGGCGCTGCGGGAGGCCGGTGGCGATGCCGAGCGTGCCACGCACATCTTGATACAGCGGCTGCTGCATGCGCCCTCGGTCCGGCTGCGCGAGATGGCTGCCGATGGTGGTGACGTAGCATCGTCGGAAAATCTAATCAGAACGTTGTTCGGCATTGCGCCGGACGGGAATGGAAAAGAATGAACATCGACGCCCACTTGCAACGCGTGACCGACCGCTTCGACGAACTGACGCATCTGATGTCGGGCGGCGATCTGGCCGGGGACGAATTTGCCAAACTCTCTAAGGAATATGCGGACCTGGAACCGGTGGTGAAAGGGATACATGCGTACCGCGATGCGCAAGCCGAGGCCGCGGATCTTGCCGGCCTCATCGCCGATCCGGAGACTGATGGCGAGATGCGCGAAATGGCGGAGCAAGAGTTTCACGATATCAAAGAGAAGGTCGAAGCCTTGGAGCAGGAGATGAAGCTCCTGATGATCCCGGGCGACGAGGCCGATACGCGAAATGCGATCCTGGAGGTACGTGCCGGGACCGGTGGCGACGAAGCGGCGTTGTTCGCAGGTGACCTGTTCCGCATGTATCAGCGCTATGCCGACCGCATGCGCTGGAAGTTCGAAATCATCCATCTGGCCGAAACAGGTATCGGTGGCGCCAAGGAAGCCATCGCCGAGATATCGGGTGCGGATGTGTTCCGCCGCCTTAAGTTCGAGAGTGGCGTACACCGCGTGCAGCGCGTGCCGGTGACCGAGTCGGGCGGCCGCATCCATACTTCGGCGGCGACGGTCGCGGTTATGCCCGAAGCCGAGGAAGTGGATGTCGAGATCGCTGACAAGGATTTGCGGATCGATACCTTCCGCGCCCAGGGTGCCGGCGGTCAGCATGTAAACACAACGGACAGCGCGGTCCGCATCACGCACCTTCCGACCGGTATCGTCGTCAGTCAGCAGGACGAGAAGTCGCAACATAAGAACCGCGCCAAGGCGATGAAGATTCTACGCGCCCGCCTGTTCGATATGGAGCGCGAGCGCCAACAGACCGAACGCGCACAGCAGCGCAAGGATCAGGTTGGCTCCGGTGATCGGTCGGAGCGTATCCGTACCTACAATTTTCCGGAGCGCCGGGTCACCGATCACCGCATCGGACTGACGCTGCATATCCTGGATGCCTTCATCGATGGTGACATGGATGATGTCATCGATGCTCTGATCACCGAAGACAACGCACGCCGTCTGGCGGCGATGGAATGAGCCGCCTCGGCGAGCTGATCGAAGAGGGGACTGCGGCTCTCTCGGCCGGCGGGCGCATCGACAATCCCCGGGCCGAGGCGCGGATGCTGCTGTCCGTCGCCACCGGATGGGACGCGGCCACCGTCTTTGGCTACCCGGAGCGCGAGGTGGCGCAAGAAGCAACGCTACGGTATCGGGATTTCGTTCAGCGCCGTGTCTCGGGAGAGCCGTCGGCGCATATCACAGGCGTGCGTGAATTCTGGAGCCTGCCGTTCAAGGTGACGCCGGATACGCTAGTACCACGACCGGATACGGAAGCGGTCGTCGAGCTTGCGCTGCAAACGTTCGAAGGGCGTTCGACGCCGGGTGCCATACTTGATCTTGGAACCGGTTCCGGGTGCCTGCTGCTGGCGCTGCTGAGTGAATACCCGGCGGCGGTAGGTGTTGGCTTGGATATCTCCGAGGCGGCGCTCGCGGTCGCGATGGAAAATGCCGCCGGCCTTGAACTCGACGGCCGCGCCTCGTTCGTCCAGGCCGATTTCGCCGAAGTGTCCGATGGGCCGTTCGACCTCATCGTCTCCAATCCACCTTATATTCCGCTCGGCGATATCGCGGGATTAGAGGTCGAGGTGCGCGACCACGACCCGCTCTCAGCACTCGATGGCGGCGCGGATGGATTAGCCGCCTATCGCACGATCTTTGAAGCAGCACCTGCATGCCTCGCGCCGGAGGGGATACTCGTCTTCGAGGTCGGGGCCGGGCAGGCGGCGGCGGTCTCGGCACTCGGCGCAGCCACCGATATGTTATTGCTTTCCTTGCGGAAAGATTTGGCGGGTGTCGAACGTGCTCTCGCTTTTTGTAAAAAAGGTGTTGGAATTCCGGGGGCTGCGGGCTAGGTTCTTTTGCGTTCCTATTGATAGGAACCCGGTGCGCCAGGGGGGCGCCCAACCCTGAAACAACTTCGACTGTCGACTCCTGAGGGAGAGGGCTGTCGCCCGACAATAACTAGTCGGGTCGCGTGGGTTTCTGCGTCAGACAGATATCGCAAGATGATGAAGCACAATCAAAACAACAGACGCCAGCGTTCGCGCGGCAACGGTCGGCGCTACCCCAACCAGCGTGGTGGTGCCTTTGAAAGTAACGGCCCCGAGGTCAAGGTCCGAGGCACGGCGCAGCAGGTGCTGGAGAAGTACCAGTCGCTTGCGCGAGACGCGTTCTCGTCCGGAGACCGCATCTTGGCCGAAGGTTATCTGCAACATGCGGAGCACTATTACCGGATCCTGAATGCCGACAACGAAGGCCAGGGCAAAGATCAGAACCGCGACAACGGCCGCAACCGTTCGGGCCGTGGTAACCGCGACGACGACTCCGACGACAATGACGACAACGATACCAACGAGAACGAAGATGTGGCCGCCAAGAAAAACGGCAAGGGCGATAGTCACAAAGGTGATAATGACAAAGGCGACAATAAAAAATCGGATGATGCCGCTTCGGATTCCGACTCAGAATCCGATGTCGCCGCCGCGAAACAATCCGATGTCGCCGCCGCGAAAGAATCCGATGGCGACTCCGGTGAAGAAGAACCGCGCCCGCGTCGCCCTCGTGGCCGCCGTCCGCGCAAAACGGAGCAGCCTAAAATTGCCGCCGTTGACGCGGCGCCTCAGGCCGAGCAACCGGCTGCCGGCGACTGATTTTTCGATTGGGCGGGGCGTCATGCCCCGCTGATCCCTGCTAGGTCTCTGTCAACTCGTCGCCGCGCGACAACTTGCCGCCCGTCAGGACTTCCGCGAACACCCCGCAATCGAAATGGCCATAAGCGCTCATCAGCGCTTTGGGGATGTTCTGGTCGCGCTCTGCCGTGACCGGATTGACGTTCGTGGCGGCACATCTGTTAATGCGGTCGAAGACCTTCAACGTGACGTCGCCTGACTTCAACGTCTTGCCGACGAGGTCGAACTCGGCCCACGGCTCCAGGCCATCGACCAACAAATTGCCGCGAAAGCGAAGCGGATTGAGTTCCTTGCCGAAGACCCGCGTCATGTCGGCGAGCGACGCGGCGTTTATGAGCGAGACCACCGGTTTTGCATGGTCGGATAGGGCATGTCCGTCCGCCGCTTGGACGACCTTGGGCCGACCACGGGCCTCGTCCCCCATGAAGGCGGCGAAGAATTCCTCGATCAATGTGCGGCCGATCTTGTCCGATAGTTTGCCCCGGGCCACCTGGCGGCCGCCGCGCAGCACGGTCAATGTATCCGTTGCATCATCGAAGGTGGTTTCGAGTTGCGCCAGCTTCTCGTTCCGCATCAGCATCAGGAATTTTGTTTTCGGCATCCATTCGCCGACCTGACCCTCGATCGGTGTCGAGCCGAGCGCGAGGGCATACTGCCGGTCGCCGATGATGGCTTTGCCCGGCTGAACCTCTATGTCTTCGCGGGCCTCGGGCGTGAGGCCTTTAACCGGGTAGCGGTAGATTTCGCGTATCTTGATTGTCATAGTGTCTTCACACTGGGACCGCTGCGGCAGGCTGTCAATCGACTGGGAGCCTTAATTTGTAAGGGATTCAATATTTTGTAGCTAAACCTTGCGAGGGCTCTCCCACAGGCCATATTTCTGGTAACATGACCACAATTCGCGAGGGGTTATGGCTGCCCATTCCGGGGGCCGTTACTTCGGCGCAATAGGAGGAATGACGGCATGGATTTCGAAAACTATACGGACCGTGCGCGGGGCTTCATACAGTCCGCGCAGACACTGGCAATACGCAACAACCATCAGCAGTTGACGCCGCTGCATGTTCTCAAGGTTTTGCTGGAAGATAAGGAAGGCCTCGCCGGCAACCTCATCGATGCCGCCGGCGGCGATAAGGGGCGCGCCTTCGAGAATGTTAGCCGCGAATTCTACAAGATTCCCAAAGTCGAGGGAGACGGCGCCAGCCAGCTTTATCTGGCGACGGAAACCGCCAAGCTATTCGACTCGGCCCAGCAACTTGCCGAGAAGGCGGGCGACAGCTTCGTCACGGTAGAGCGTCTATTGCTTGCCATTGTGATGGCGACCGGAACGACGGCGGCCAAGCTGCTGGCCGACTCCGGTGTGACGCCGCAGAACCTGAACACTGCGATCAACGAGTTTCGCAAAGGCCGCCCGGCTGATTCGGCCAGCGCCGAAGATAACTATGACGCCCTCAACAAATACGCCCGCGATCTGACGCAGGCGGCGATGGAGGGCAAGCTCGATCCGGTTATCGGCCGCGACGAGGAAATCCGCCGCACCATCCAGGTACTTTCGCGCCGCACCAAGAATAATCCGGTCCTGATCGGCGAACCCGGCGTCGGTAAGACCGCCATCGTCGAAGGTCTGGCGCAACGCATCGTCGACGGCGACGTGCCGGAGAACCTGAAGCACAAGACGCTGATGGTCCTGGACCTTGGCGCATTGGTCGCCGGCGCAAAGTTTCGCGGTGAATTCGAAGAACGTCTGAAGGCGGTCCTCAACGAAGTGCAGGGTGCGGCCGGTCAGATCATTATGTTCATCGACGAGATGCACACCCTGGTGGGGGCCGGTGCCGGCGAAGGCTCGATGGATGCGTCGAACCTGTTGAAGCCCGCCCTGGCACGTGGCGAGATGCACTGCGTCGGGGCGACCACGCTCGATGAATACCGCAAATATGTGGAAAAAGACGCTGCTCTGGCGCGGCGCTTCCAGCCCGTGTTCGTCTCCGAGCCTTCGGTCGAGGACACGATCTCGATTCTGCGCGGCATCAAGGAAAAGTACGAACTGCACCATGGCGTCGGCATCACCGACTCGTCGCTGGTGGCGGCGGCGACGCTGAGTGCGCGATACATCACCGACCGCTTTTTGCCGGACAAGGCCATCGACTTGGTGGACGAATCGGCGAGCCGTCTGCGTATGCAGATCGACAGCAAGCCGGAAGAGATCGACGAACTCGACCGCCGGATTATCCAGCTCAAGATCGAACGCGAAGCGCTCAATAAGGAAAAGGACAAAGCGTCCCACGAGCGTCTCGGCAAGATCGACGAAGAGTTGGAAGGCTTGGAAGCGGAGTCCGAACGTCTGACGTCGCAGTGGGAATCCGAAAAGGCCTCGTTGGCCGACACCACCAAGCTCAAGGAAGAGCTGGACGGTGCGCGCATTGCCGCCGACCGGGCGATCCGCGAAGGCAAGCTGGAGGAAGCGGGCGAACTGACATATGGGCTGATCCCGCGCCTCGAAGAAAAACTCGCTGCCGCCGAAGGCGCCGATGATGCTGGGATGATGGACGAATCGGTAACCGCCGAACACGTCGCACAAGTGGTGTCGCGCTGGACCGGCATTCCGGTCGACAAGATGCTGGAAGGCGAGCGCGACAAACTGCTGCGCATGGAGGATGCCTTGCGCGGCCGCGTGATCGGTCAAGAGGACGCGCTGATCGCTGTCTCCAATGCCGTACGTCGTGCCCGTGCCGGTCTGCAGGATCCGAATCGGCCGATCGGCTCGTTCCTGTTCTTAGGTCCCACCGGTGTCGGCAAGACCGAGCTCACGAAGGCGCTGGCCTCCTTCCTGTTCGACGACGAACAGGCGATGGTGCGAATCGACATGTCGGAGTTCATGGAGAAGCATGCCGTGGCCCGCCTGATCGGCGCGCCTCCGGGTTACGTCGGCTATGACGAAGGCGGTTCGCTGACCGAAGCCGTGCGCCGCCGGCCGTATCAGGTGATCCTCTTCGACGAGGTCGAAAAGGCGCACCCGGATGTGTTTAACGTGTTGCTGCAGGTGTTGGATGAAGGTCGCCTGACCGACGGCCAAGGCCGCACCGTGGACTTCCGCAATACGTTGATCATCATGACTTCCAACCTCGGCAGTGAGATCATCGCCAACCAGGAAGCGGGTCACGACCTGGAGGAAATTCGCTCGCTGGTGATGGAAGTCGTGCGCTCGTCGTTCCGGCCCGAGTTCCTCAACCGGTTGGACGAGACCGTGCTGTTCGGCCGACTGTCCCGCGAGAACATGGACGGTATCGTCGACATCCAGTTGGGCAGACTACGCAAGCGCCTGGAAGATCGCGGCATATCGATCACCCTCGACGGCGCCGCGCGCGGTTGGCTGGCGGATCAGGGCTACGATCCGGTCTATGGCGCGCGTCCGCTCAAGCGCTCCATTCAGCGGGCGCTCGAAAACCCGTTGGCGCAGGCGATCTTGGAAGGCCGATTCGACGAAGGCGATACCATCAAAGTGTCGGCCGGCAAGGACGGGCTTCTGATCAACGGTGAACGGGCCCAGGCAGCATGACCCGCCGCCGATGACACCGGAGGCTTTTAACACATTTTGCGGCGATCTACTCCACACGACGCATGTCGTTCAGTGGGGTGGCGCCGATGTGTGGAAGATCGGCGGTAAGGTTTTTGCGATCTGCTGGACGGATGCCGAAGACGGTGAAATCTCGGTGACCTTCAAGGTTTCGGAGATCGCGTACGAGGTTTTGCGAGACCAACCCGGGCTGCGGCCGGCGCCATACTTGGCGTCTCGTGGCATGAAGTGGATTCAACACTACGATAAGCCGGGGTTGGACGACGCCGCCCTTAAAGAGCAGTTAGCGGAGTCTTATCGCATCGTGTCGCTGGGGCTGACGAAAAAACTGCAGCGCGAATTGGGGCTTAATCAGCCCGAATTATAGCCGTCAGTTGATCCGTTGAACCGGCGCCGGCATGCCCGAACCCGCAGGCGCGGACGGTGTGCCGCGCGGCGAGACGGTGATGGTGATCTCGGATCCACGGAGTGTCGATGAGGCGATCTGCATCTGCAAAATGCGGTCGTCACGGTCGAAGGTCAGCACACTCACCGGGGCACGGACAGATGTAATTTCCTGCCAGCCGAATTGCGGCAGCCGGTTGCGGTAGTAGTCGAACATGGCGACGGGGTTGTTTGACGTTTCCAGGGCCAGTTGGCCGAACCAATTATTGGTACCGACGACAAGCGTCTTGTCGACGATCATTTTTGCGCCTTCGGGGATCGGGATGTCCGGAAAGATGCTCGCCGTGGCCGGGCCGGAAGCACTGCTTTGTGCAGAGCTTTGCGATAAACCCCCGCCCTGTAGACTGGCGGTTTCGGTGCACGCCGCGAGCGCTAAAACGCTCGAAATTGCGGCCACGAAAGTGATCGATTTCCGGTGCTGGGGAGTCATTGTTTCCGGCGTCTCCTGTAGGCGAATAAAAACTTCATAATCTATGCTTGCCAAATATCCGTCATCATCCTATATCACCGTCCGTCGGCCAAGGCTAAACGCGGCGCCGGGGTGATCAAAAGATTATCCACAGCGACGCGGATTGCCGATCAGGCCAGGGAGATGTATAATCTTCCTCCTCGTTCGATTGGGGTTTGACAAGCCGGGTGACCAGCCTTAAAAGGCGCGCTCGTTCGGTCGAGTCCCTTCGGCCGAAAAGGCACCTCAAGGGGTGTTGGGACAAAGCATCTTTCGGGGTGCACTGCTGATTTACATTGTTGATCTAGGAAGAGATACGCGGGCGGCGGTTGGTTATTTGCCGAAGCTTTGTTTATAGAGCTTAACGCTCGCGTATATCGAACTATCGATCGGTGGCTGAGATTTATCTTGGTCAGTGTTTGATAGCCACGATTGTGCGAGGTTCAGCTCTTGTCATTTTAGAATGCCAGTTTGTCGGTGCATTTATGCACCGCGGACAGATGTTCTAGGATCAACTTGAGAGTTTGATCCTGGCTCAGAACGAACGCTGGCGGCATGCCTAACACATGCAAGTCGAACGAAGGCTCTAGCTTGCTAGATGTCCTTAGTGGCGGACGGGTGAGTAACGCGTGGGAACCTGCCCTGGAGTGGGGAACAACCTTT
Organism: Rhodospirillales bacterium; assembly: GCA_965216765.1. Classification (GTDB taxonomy): domain Bacteria; phylum Pseudomonadota; class Alphaproteobacteria; order Rhodospirillales; family Casp-alpha2; genus UBA4479. The sequence goes on along the minus strand of OZ244199.1, from coordinate 1,655,857 downwards.
GGAAACGAAGGCTAATACCGCATACGCTCTTTGGAGGAAAGGCTTCGGCCGCTCTTGGATGGTCCCGCGTTAGATTAGCTTGTTGGTGGGGTAACGGCCTACCAAGGCGACGATCTATAGCTGGTCTGAGAGGATGATCAGCCACACTGGGACTGAGACACGGCCCAGACTCCTACGGGAGGCAGCAGTGGGGAATATTGGACAATGGGGGAAACCCTGATCCAGCAATGCCGCGTGAGTGAAGAAGGCCTTAGGGTTGTAAAACTCTTTCACTGATGAAGATGATGACGGTAATCAGAGAAGAAGCCCCGGCTAACTCCGTGCCAGCAGCCGCGGTAATACGGAGGGGGCTAGCGTTGTTCGGATTTACTGGGCGTAAAGCGCACGTAGGCGGCATATCAAGTCAGAGGTGAAAGGCCCGGGCTCAACCTGGGAACTGCCTTTGATACTGGTATGCTTGAGTTCGGAAGAGGGTAGTGGAATTCCAAGTGTAGAGGTGAAATTCGTAGATATTTGGAAGAACACCGGTGGCGAAGGCGGCTACCTGGTCCGATACTGACGCTGAGGTGCGAAAGCGTGGGGAGCGAACAGGATTAGATACCCTGGTAGTCCACGCCGTAAACGATGAGTGCTAGTTGTCGGGATGCATGCATTTCGGTGACGTAGTTAACGCGTTAAGCACTCCGCCTGGGGAGTACGGCCGCAAGGTTAAAACTCAAAGGAATTGACGGGGGCCCGCACAAGCGGTGGAGCATGTGGTTTAATTCGAAGCAACGCGAAGAACCTTACCAACCCTTGACATACCTATCGCGATTAGCGGAGACGCTTTTCTTCAGTTCGGCTGGATAGGATACAGGTGCTGCATGGCTGTCGTCAGCTCGTGTCGTGAGATGTTGGGTTAAGTCCCGCAACGAGCGCAACCCCTATCCTTAGTTGCCATCAGGTTAAGCTGGGCACTCTAAGGAAACTGCCGGTGACAAGCCGGAGGAAGGTGGGGATGACGTCAAGTCCTCATGGCCCTTACGGGTTGGGCTACACACGTGCTACAATGGCGATGACAGTGGGATGCAAGTCGGCGACGGCAAGCTAATCTCCAAAAGTCGTCTCAGTTCGGATTGTTCTCTGCAACTCGAGAGCATGAAGTCGGAATCGCTAGTAATCGCGTATCAGCATGACGCGGTGAATACGTTCCCGGGCCTTGTACACACCGCCCGTCACACCATGGGAGTTGGTTTTACCCGAAGGCGGCGCGCTAACCGTAAGGAGGCAGCCGACCACGGTAAGGTCAGCGACTGGGGTGAAGTCGTAACAAGGTAGCCGTAGGGGAACCTGCGGCTGGATCACCTCCTTTCAAGGATGTTAGTCGTTTCTTCTCACGAAGATATGGCTAGCCCTTCAGAAAAAAGATGCTGAAGCATCGCCGATTTATCGGCGTCCTTTGCCGGCTTGCCGGCATGTGGAATGGCTTTCCGCCGTCTGCGTATCTCTTCCTATAAGATGTCCGGGTTTGTTCAGGCTGCCCGGATATTATTGTCTTTTGAGCTTACGGGCCTGTAGCTCAGTTGGTTAGAGCGCGCGCTTGATAAGCGTGAGGTCGGAAGTTCAAGTCTTCCCAGGCCCACCACTCTTATCAAGGGGCCGTAGCTCAGTTGGGAGAGCGGTAGCTTTGCAAGCTTCAGGTCGTCGGTTCGATCCCGTCCGGCTCCACCATTCCTCGCTTTAAGCGTTGAATGTCCGTTCAAAAGGCAATTGAAAGTTTTTATTCGTTAAACCATTTAAGCCGGCTTCTGTCGGTTTGGTTATGTGCGTTTTTTTACGCGCGATTATACATTGTGAAGAGGAACGATCCTCGGACGATTTGCGCCGTTTTGACGAACGGAGAAACGCAGTTGCCGCGAGGTTCTGTCTGGCACGCCGGACATGATCCCTTGGGTTGCACACCCATGGGTGCCTTTTGTTTGTTGCCGCTGCATAGCCGTATGCGGTAACGGGGCGCTGACCTTTGTCTTCCGACAGGGGTGGATATGTTCGGCATTGAAGCCATGATTGCTAGAATTGAAGCGGGTTCTTCGGAGCCTGTGGATAGGAACCAGCCCCGTATGTCAGTGCGGGATTGGCGGTCATGGCTTCGCGTTGAGTCAGTTCCAGGGTCGCACCTGGAACGAAAATAAGGTTCCGTGCGTTCATCGATTTAGGTCCCGGGTTATACAAAAGGCCGGGAAACGATCGGTGCGGGCAAATTGGCCTTCCACTTTATCTTCAGTGGAACAAAGGTCCGTTGGTCCGTGTTGCATGGGACGTTCTCAAGCGAACGAAGGGCATTTGGTGAATGCCTTGGCATAGAGAGGCGATGAAAGACGTGGCACTCTGCGATAAGCTGCGGGGAGGGGAGAGCACCCTTTGATCCGTGGATTTCTGAATGGGGAAACCCGGCGCTTTAGCGTCATCCGTAACTGAATACATAGGTTGCGGAAGCGAACCCGGCGAAGTGAAACATCTCAGTAGCCGGAGGAAAGGACATCAACCGAGACTCCGTTAGTAGTGGCGAGCGAACGCGGACTAGGCCAGTGGCAATTTGTTAAGAACGCGAACCGTCTGGAAAGTCGGGCCATAGCGGGTGATAGCCCCGTAGCGGTAGAAAGACATTTTGTCCTCGAGTAGGGCGGGGCACGTGAAACCTTGTCTGAACATGGGGGGACCATCCTCCAAGCCTAAGTACTCCTCTATGACCGATAGTGAACCAGTACCGTGAGGGAAAGGTGAAAAGCACCCCGACGAGGGGAGTGAAAGAGACCTGAAACCGAATGCCTACAAGCAGTCGGAGGGAGCTTGTCTCCTGACGGCGTACCTTTTGTATAATGGGTCAGCGAGTTAATTTTGCGGGCAAGCTTAAGCCGTTAGGTGTAGGCGCAGCGAAAGCGAGTGTTAATAGCGCGATTGAGTCCGTAGGATTAGACCCGAAGCCCGGTGATCTAGCCATGAGCAGGTTGAAGGTGCGGTAACACGTACTGGAGGACCGAACCCACTTATGTTGAAAAATGAGGGGATGACTTGTGGCTAGGGGTGAAAGGCCAATCAAACCGGGTAATAGCTGGTTCTCCGCGAAATCTATTTAGGTAGAGCGTCATGTATTGCCACCGGGGGTAGAGCACTGGATGGGCTAGGGGGTCCCACAGACTTACCAAACCTAACCAAACTCCGAATACCGGTGAGTAGAGCATGGCAGACAGACGGCGGGTGCTAAGGTCCGTCGTCGAAAGGGAAACAGCCCAGACCACCAGCTAAGGTCCCCAAGTCACGACTAAGTGGGAAAGGATGTGGGAAGGCCAAGACAACCAGGAGGTTGGCTTAGAAGCAGCCATCCTTTAAAGAAAGCGTAACAGCTCACTGGTCTAAACAAGCCGTCCTGCGCCGAAGATGTATCGGGGCTAAAGTCGTGCACCGAAGCTGTGGATTCAGTCTTATGACTGTCTGGTAGCGGAGCGTTCCGTAGGCCTGCGAAGGTGAACCGTGAGGTTTGCTGGAGGTATCGGAAGTGAGAATGCTGACATGAGTAGCGATAAAGAGTGTGAGAAACACTCTCGCCGTAAGTCCAAGGGTTCCTCGGCAAGGCTAATCCGCCGAGGGTGAGCCGGCCCCTAAGGCGAGGCCGAAAGGCGTAGTCGATGGGAATGAGGTTAATATTCCTCAGCCTGGTGGTAGTGACGAATGGTGGCAGCAGTGAGGGCTTATTGGATTGTCCTTGCTGTGAAACTGTTCCAGGAAATAACTCCACCGTATAGACCGTACCCGAAACCAACACAGGTGGACTGGTAGAGTATACCAAGGCGCTTGAGAGAACGATGTTGAAGGAACTCGGCAAAATGCCCGCGTAACTTCGGAAGAAGCGGGCCCCGTTCTTGGGCAACCAAGGGCGGGGGGCACAGACCAGGGGGTAGCGACTGTTTACTAAAAACACAGGGCTCTGCGAAGTGGGTAACACGACGTATAGGGTCTGACGCCTGCCCGGTGCCGGAAGGTTAAGAGGAGAGGTGAGAGCTTTGAATCGAAGCCCCGGTAAACGGCGGCCGTAACTATAACGGTCCTAAGGTAGCGAAATTCCTTGTCGGGTAAGTTCCGACCTGCACGAATGGCGTAACGACTTCCCCACTGTCTCCAACATCGACTCAGCGAAATTGAATTCTCCGTGAAGATGCGGAGTACCCGCGGTTAGACGGAAAGACCCCGTGCACCTTTACTACAACTTCAGAGTGGTACTAGGGAATGACTGTGTAGGATAGGCGGGAGCCTTTGAAGCGTTGGCGCTAGTTGACGTGGAGGCACCCTTGAAATACCGCCCTTTTGTTCTCTGGTATCTAACCGCGATCCCTGAACCGGGATCCGGGACCCTCTGTGGTGGGTAGTTTGACTGGGGCGGTCGCCTCCTAAAGAGTAACGGAGGCGCGCGAAGGTGGGCTCAGACCGGTCGGAAATCGGTTGTTGAGTGCAATGGCATAAGCCTGCCTGACTGCGAGAGCGACAGTTCGAGCAGAGACGAAAGTCGGTCATAGTGATCCGGTGGTCCCGCATGGAAGGGCCATCGCTCAACGGATAAAAGGTACGCCGGGGATAACAGGCTGATGATCCCCAAGAGTCCACATCGACGGGATCGTTTGGCACCTCGATGTCGGCTCATCACATCCTGGGGCTGGAGCAGGTCCCAAGGGTTCGGCTGTTCGCCGATTAAAGTGGTACGTGAGCTGGGTTTAGAACGTCGTGAGACAGTTCGGTCCCTATCTGCCGTGGGTGTTGGATACTTGAGAGGAGCTGCCCCTAGTACGAGAGGACCGGGGTGGACGTATCTCTGGTGGACCTGTTGTTACGCCAGTAGCATAGCAGGGTAGCTAAATACGGACGGGATAACCGCTGAAGGCATCTAAGCGGGAAGCCCCCCTCGAAACCAGGTATCCCTTGAGAGCCGTGGAAGACCACCACGTCGATAGGCTGGATGTGGAAGCGCAGCAATGCGTGTAGCTGACCAGTACTAATAGCTCGATAGGCTTCAGAGCGCCTCGTGCGCACGGACGAACGGACCTTATAAATTGGCTCGTACTCAATGTACGATGCTCATCAAGGCTCAACGCAAAACCCCGGATCAAGTCCGGGGCAGGTACCAGACAGACCCCCTTCGCCTCTTAAGGTGAGGGACTTCACAGTATGTGCGCTTCGACGACCTGGTGGTTCTGGCGAGCGTGCCCCACCCGATCCCATCCCGAACTCGGACGTGAAACCGCTTAGCGCCGATGGTACTGCATCTTAAGGTGTGGGAGAGTAGGTCGCCGCCAGGTCTTCGAAACGCACATGCCAAACAAACAAAATCGTTCCTCTTCAAATCATCCATTCCCGGATCAATGTGCCGTCAGCCGGGAAACCGGAAGAACAAATATACTGACGCGGGCCCAGCCAAAGTGGCGCGGACACTTCGGCGAATAAACAAAAAAAGCCCGCCCGCCGAGACAAAGTCGAGGCAAAACAAATAACCGCTACCGGGCTAACACCCGGAAATGAAATTACTGACGCGGGATGGAGCAGCCCGCCCGCCGAGACAAAGTCGAGGCAAAACAAATAACCGCTACCGGGCTAACACCCGGAAATGAAATTACTGACGCGGGATGGAGCAGCCCGGTAGCTCGTCAGGCTCATAACCTGAAGGTCGTAGGTTCAAATCCTACTCCCGCAACCATAAAAAAACCCGCTATCTCAATGAGATGGCGGGTTTTTGATGTCTAGGGTGCGCCAGATGAATACAAGTCTGGAAGCATATTGGAAGCCATAGACTGCGCAAATCAGCGTGAAAATGCCCGCTAAGAGAAAAATACTGGACCCGGCTACTCGATCTTGTCGAAGGCAGCTTCTAGCCAGCAACCGACGATACGTCGATCAATTTCGCGCGTTCGCCATAGGTATTTCGTTCCAGCGTGTTGTATAGCGCGGACTAAGCCTCTTCTGGCGCATTTTCCATTTACCGCCGCGAGATATCCCCAAACCTATAGCTCCACGTCCGAAGCGCCCGTTCACCCGGTCCAAAGCCTTCATAAGGTGATCGCTATTTTCCAATTGGTCATCAAATAGGGACGGCATTGAGCTCCCCTTGCTGGACAGGTCCAGGAGCAACACGCCAGCCTTGCGGTAGGGGATGCCGTCTTTCCATATCCGCTCGAAAATCCGCCGGGAGCCCCCGGCGATGGCCCTGCTATCCGCCGTTGGACTCAATAGGGTCTCCTGGGCGGACATAGAAAATGGCGATACCGTGTCGTCGTGGTAATCCGTCCGAATGAACACCTGGATGGTGCGGCACTCTTGCCCCGCATGGCGGATTTTCTCCGCCGCTCGTTCAGCGTATGCGCGGATCGCATCACTGACTTGCTGTTTATCCCTAACGGCACTGGCGAACGTCCGGGCGTAGCAGGTCGTTTGCTTGTCGGGGGAGATACTTTCCAGATCGTGACAGGACATACCGCGCAGTTCATGGACCGTTCGGAGCCCGACAACGCCCATGCGTTGCCGTATCCATCGATCATCGGAGTCACGAAGGTCCAGAGCGCTCTCTATGCCCCGTCCGGTGAGCATTTGCTCCCATCGCCTGCCAATGCCCCAAACGTCCCCTACTGGCGTTGAGCGGAGTACTCCTTCCATGGTTTCGGGGGTGAGAATACAAACGCCGTTCCCGACCTTGGCTTGCTTGTTCGCTATCTTGGAAAGTGTCTTTGTCGGCCCCACACCGATAGATACAGGAATACCCGTCCAGCGCCGAACCCGTTGGCGTAGCTCGTCGCACCATGCGGCTAGATCAGGCACAGCATCAAGGTCCAAGAAACATTCGTCGATGCTATAGACCTCGCAGCATGGCACTGCGGCGGCGAGAACCGACATAACCCGCTCGCTCATATCACCGTACAGCGCATAGTTTGATGACCGGATAATAACGCCATGCTTTTGGGCGATGTCGCGGACCTGAAAGAACGGAACGCCCATACCGATACCGAGCGCCTTAGCCTCCGTTGATCGTGCCACGACACACCCGTCATTGTTCGATAAGACGACGATAGGACAGCCCTCCAGGCGCGGCTCGAATACCCGCTCACAAGACGCATAGAAGTTGTTGCAATCGACAAGGGCGAACGTCCGGCTCATCGGTCGCAATGCGTTCGGATGCTATGTGCTACGACGCCCCAAATCTCGAACCCTGCCTCGGTCAATGGGATATCCGGGAACGATGGATTGGCGGCAGATAGACGCCAGCCGCGCTTGGAACCCATAAGCCGCTTTACCGTTAAATCACCATGTACGACCGCAATGACGATATCGTTCCCCTTGGGCTGGATGCTACGATCAACGACCAGCAAGTCTCCACTGAATATCCCGGCATCCCGCATGGAGTCGCCATCGGCGCGCACAAAGTAGGTCGCTGCCGGTTGGCGGACCAGGTGTTCGTTAAGATCAAGTTGGCGGTCCGTATGGTCATCCGCAGGAGAGGGAAACCCTGCCGGAACGTTCGCGCTGTACAGGACAAGCGACAACGCGCGGGGGCGATCCGTGAAATTCCACATGCGGTCTGTTCTCTGAATATCCATGGAGAACATTCAGAGAACATTGGAGATGAGAGTCAATCCCTAGCCTGTGGATAGGTGACCGTTTTGGGTCACATGCTGCCATCAGAGATCGTAACCAACTACATCCGCTTTAGCTCAAAAAGCTGACACTCGAGGACCGACTGCGGTAAGTCCGCGTTTAGCCAAATGCGGAAGAATTTAACTTACAGGGTAGCGCTAGCCTTCATCGCTCATGGATCAGATAGCGTGATGGTTACATTCGGTGGATACGGAAACATCTCACAAGCGTTCGCGCCATCGTTAACGGCGCCGAGTGCGTTAGTCACATCAAATGATATTTCAACGCGAGGTTCGATTTCTCCAACGGTATAGGGAGCGGTAAGAGGGTAAATGATTTCCATGCCCGCTACGTTGTTTGTGATGGTGATGTTCTCGTTGGTGTAAAGGGTCGAGATATTGCCAAGATTTGTCCCTGTCGGGTTCGGCGCAATCAAAGTCTGCGGTTCGGCCCCGTCGCCATTACCGTCGGCCTCATCGCCATCTGCAAGGCTCGCGAATGCGGCTGCAGCTCCGCCATCATTAGCGCTATCAGTATCGCATGTTCCCCCGATCCCGCCTGGATCGGCGTTCGTTCCTGCCAATTCGATAGAACGAGAGAGAGTCACTTTCACAGCCGAGTAGGTTGTCCCGGCCGTCAATCCCGACGTGCCTGCATATGAACCTACTTGGCTTCCGGCATTCTGCGCGGCGATATCAAAAGAACGTGTAGATGATCCGAGAACTACCGAGATGTTGCAGGCTGAGTCCTCGCATAGTTCTACTTGTTGGATCGACACCTGATACGTCGTGGGTGTGGATCGCGTCTGAGCTTCAAGCGGCCCAACAACAAAATTGACAATGAGTGACGTGCTCAAGAAACCGAAGATATATGAAGCTAGTTTCATGAAGCCGTCCTCCTTAACCACCACGCGTAATTACAACGCCACTGCTGCGACGTTCAACGATGATCTTGTTTTCGCGGCGCACCTTATCAAGACGGTATTCAGACATATCCCTCATTAACCAGGGATTATCAGAGACCAGACTGTTGCTCATTGCCACAGGACGGCCAAACAGGAAGGTCAAACGCGCCTGGGCGAAATACTCTTTCTCTTCGATATAATTATCGTCGGTTACGCCGGCTTCGAACTGCAAGTTCTGCAGCAAATCCATCTCGACACTGGCCGACCAGCCTTTGATGTCTTCTGACAAGTTTTGCGTCTGCCACCAATATCGTTTTCCACGAACACGCGCCCAAGGAAGATAAGGCAATTGCGCCGTCAACTCGATATCGTGCCCATCAAGTGGCTCTTCCGTAACAGCCGCACTTCCCGCAGTGTGCTCGTCACTTAGTCCCCAATACCGATTTGCACTGAGATCAAATCCTGCCCATTTCGCTTCAAAGCCGATGCTTGAGCGCTGATGGTTGAAGTCGAATTCGTAGTCGTAGAAACCGTTGAAGCCGACCAACACGCTATTGTCGAACAATAGCCGCCGGTAGCCCAAGCCACCGTTTAGAACCTCGCGGTGGCGATTAAAGAGTTCGTACTGTCGGAAGCTTAATTGGGTGAAAACAGTGTCTTTTAGATCTTCTGATTCCCAAAGAGGCTGCACCGTCAAAATCGACCACTCAGGCTTGTTCTCTTCCTGATTTTCGAATTCGAACTCGATACGTTTCATCCACTCCGGCAAATCCTCACCGAAGCCCGGCAAAAAGTATTCAATCGACTCTTCGGCCAATTGGAGGGCCGCGCTGACTTCGTCGCCATCTTGGGCAATCGAATTTCCAAACTGGAAGATGGCCTGACTTAGGAGGTAGGTTTTCTGATCACCAGCTGGTATTTCTGGTGCCACCGAAGGGTCCGAGCGCAATGGCACCGCGAACAAAAAACAACACGCCAGAGCGATGCCGAAGGTCCTTTTGGACATCCTCTTCCCCCACTAGAACTTACACCCACCTCGTTTGCGGCTTTATATAAGCAAAAGATGAAAGTTTGATCAACTTATGGGGCTGTTTTTTTAAGTAATGTGGTCCGGTTTGGGTCATAAGCGGTCGTGTGGTCGACTGGATTTATAGGGCCGCTTTAGTATAGAAAGCCGAAATGCCTTAGTGGGTTTATGTACTGGTCATTCAAGAAAATGAAGCAGTTCGCGCTTTCGCCGGATAGACTTTTCGATCCTCTTGGCGTCATTTCCAAACGTCGAATTGAGATGCCCTGCGATTTCAGCAGGAAGTCGTTCTCGCAACTCATCATCTGTCAATCCCATTGCAATGCCTAGGCCAAGGCTGTTGCCGACGCAAAGCTTCACATACTGGTTCATCGCTTGCTCCCGCGTGGTCTGGCGTATTTGATCAGGCGTTAGCCCGGAACGGAACTGGCAGAGGTTACTTGAAGCGACGGCTTGCGCCTCGATCCAGATAGGATGCAGCGCTTGTCGCGTGACGTTACTATCGCTTTGCTGATCGCCGAGATACTTGACCGCATCCAGCGCATTGGCGACCACGTCGCCGATAGCGGCTTCGAAGTCATCGAACGTACGAAGCTGATACTTTTCCTTTAGCTCTTTCTTTCCCGCCCGGACCTCGACGCGCCAAACCTCCAAGTTGGGGTCGTCGCGTTTCTTTTCCCATGCGTTGAACCAAAAATATTTTTGCTTCTCCATCGCTTCTCGGCGCTTGTCGTAAACGATGATCTGGCGGCCCGGCTGTTTGCCAATGGTGACGCTCTCAAGACGTCGCCCGCGGACTACGGCGGCGGGTTGGTCTTGATCGTGATCGCTGTCGCGCTTGCCCCAATGCGGACTAACTTTGGTGTGGGAATGGGCGACGAACTGATCTTGATGTAGCTCGAATCCGCACGTCTGAAAATCCATCGCGAAGTCGGCACGGTTGATGCTGTGGTCGCTTGTCTTAGCGCCCATGGCGTCGAGGGCTTCCCAAAGCTTGTCGCGCGTTCCTTCGTAGCCATAGGCAAGCAACATCGTCGCGCGGGGCGAGGCGAAGATATTCCATTGCTTCGAGTCGAGATTATTCTTCAACATCCACTTGGCCCCAAGCGGGCCGGTATCGACGATAAAGGCGTATCCGCCACGCATGCCATGGCCTAGGACGTGCATCGCGACCTTGCCGGGGCCGATCGCCGTTAAGACGGCCTCTTGGCGCTCCTGGGCTTCCTTGCGGGCCTTTTCGAGTGCAGTGAGGGCATCGGCGGGGAGTGTGCCCGCGAAAGCTACATCGAGGGTATCAAAGCCAGCGTGTAATAGTTCATATGTCATTACGCTGTCCTACTCCCAAGTAATTGTAGAGGGGGGTGTTACAAAGACCCCCCTCTTGGTTTACGCCTAGGGGAATGGCTTCGCTGCAAATGTCGCCACGCGGACACATTGGGAGCTGCAGCAATCGATGCCCATTCATCTCTCTTTTAAGAGGCTTTAGGGTTGCTCTTAAGGTGCCGCTAACGGGCTCTTTAAAAGGCAGTCTCTTAAGAGCGCCTCTTAAAGAAGCCCTTAGGTGGCTCTTAAGGGGGAGTGGAAAATTTTCGGCAACTTTGGAAGCCTGAAGGTTTCGGCGCTGCGCGCCGATGCCGCTTTCGGTTTTAGGGGCGGGGAGACGGACTTCTAAGTCTTCGACGGTGGAGACTGGCGGGATAGCCTTAGTAGCTATCCCGCCAACGAATGATTGGGGATGCAAGGCGGGATGAAGCCCGAGGCTCGCATCAGCCGTAGCCGTTCCCAATATCCGCCCCCAAAATCCCTGGTGGTGCGGCAAGCCCCACCAGGGCAAAACTCGATGGCAAGTTTTCATCAGGCCGCCACTTCAGACGTATTCGAATGGAGACGTGACTCGCACCAGACGATCAGGTCGCGCCGCCGATAGCGGATAGAGCGCTTGGACACGCGCACAAACTGCGGACCACCACCACGTACGCGCCAATTCTGGAGTGCGCGCACGCTATAGCCCAAAAACTTCGCTGCTTCCTGTTCGGGAATAAGCCGATCTAAGTGATCAATTGAGTCGGTCATTTGAAACTCCTTGAAAGTTATTACGTGTCGGACACCCGACCTACGCTGTCTTTCATCGGAGATTTCAAAAGGTGGTAATAGACGTACCGATAAAAAATAATCAGAACACTAAAATCGCCGTAAGTGTAACGATTAATTGCCCAGATTTCTGGGATTTATAGATAATCGAAACACTCAATCTCGATGGCGTTTCGATTTTGGGATGTTTCCGCCCTTCTTCCATTCGTTGGGAATCGTGTCTTCATTCGCCCAGGCGCGATCAAACGTACGCACCTGAAATGTGCCTGAGCAGTTCTTCTTAACAAAATTGCGGAAATAGGTTTTTGGTACTCGTCCGTTAAGGGATGCGTAGCAATCCCGAATCAGTTCTCGGTACTGATCTTCTGTCGAGAGTGGTTCGCGATTCTCGGAGTTGAAAGGTTCTAGGCTCTCAAACCAAGTGTCCAATTCAGATATCTTAAAAAAGACCGGCACGCGCCTTTGCCGTCCGAGGTTGGGGGTTCGCAGAACAGACAATTCCCGGAACAGGACATACCCGTCCCGGTTTCCCCATTCGCTCCATCGATAGCCCGCCGGTGAAAGACCGACCCATAGCAGAATCTGTCCAGACTCTAGGCTATCTGTTAACAGTTCTTCCACGACTAGCCGCCGTTGATACTCTTCATACTTTGCAGACTGGTCATCCATGTCATGAGGAAGTGCAGCTAGCTCTAGATTGAGTTCCTTGTTTCTCTGGGATGCTTGATCGTATCGCTGGTCAAGTAGTGAAGACTGTTCATAGGACAAGATCGATGTTCGACGTTCTTTTCGGACTTCGTTGATCTCTGAGAGCGCTTTGTCGATTTCTTTTAAGAGCTCGCGGCGCTTGACCTCTACAGACTCAGGCGGCTCAACAGGATCGGCCAAATATTCATTTCCCGTCCACCATGAGCCATAGAGATGGCGTCCGAGGCGGTCGAACCCCGCCATATAGATGCAGTATGCATCAAAGTTCATATCAACCCTCGTATATGTTTACGTATACCTATACGCGGCGACCTTTAAGTCCGTAAACGTTTACGAACACGTATACGTATACGTATACGAACCTGATGCGGTGGCCCTATATAGAACGTAGCCCTATCCATTAAGCCGCGACATGATGCCGGCCGAAGTTTTGTCAGCGGCCGCTGCGGCAATCGTTTCCGCCAGGTGCGCATAACGTGCAGTGGTCTGTACTTGCGAATGGCCGAGCAGCTTCCCGATCTCCGCGAGCGATAATCCTGAAGCTAGTCCGAAGGATGCAAATGAGTGTCGCAGATCGTGTATACGGACATCTTCTAGACCAGCCTTTTTGCGAATACGTCTCCATGGCTTCTGCAGGTCGGTTATGTGCTGGTTCTCGATGGTGCCGGGAATGACGAAGGGGTTCTTGTCCTCTCGCTTAATCCTGTTCAAGAGGTCTCGGGCATCTTTGCCGATATAGACCTTCTTTGCGCCGGTTTTGGAGTCCGGCAGATAGATGCCGTCCGCCTTCAAGTAATCCCACTTAAGGGTCTGTATCTCCCGTAAACGGCATCCGGTCAGGATCAGTAGCCGAAACGCATTGCATGCAGCAACGCTCTCGCTGCCATCAGCTTCGCATTCGTCCAGGACCGACCATAGATTTTTGAGTTCATCTTCACTCAAAAACCTCTCGCGCTTCTCTTCGCGATACTTCTTTACGTGGCGGCAGGGATTAGAGCCATCAGGGCGTAAGCCCCAAACCTCACACTGATTGAAAATAACGGAAAGTACCCCAAGCGTTCGATTGGCCTGATACGGCTTGTCCCGATGCTCATGATGAAGTTTGGAGATATCCGTTCGACTGATTTCAGTGATCTTACGTGGCCCGATTGCGGGATCGATAAACAAGTCGACAGCGCGGCGATATTCCTTCTCGGTCGACTTCTTGCAATGTGTCGGGACGTACTCCTTCATGAAGCGGTCGCAGATGTCAGACACTGACGGTGTCTCACGATACTTCTGGATATTATCTGCCGGGTTGTCACCCTTGCCAGCTGCTGTGAGCAGGGTACGTGCTTCCGATCTGGCCTCATCCGGCGTCATGATACCGACACGCCCAAAGGTTACGCGCCTGGTGCGGCCTCCATGCCTATACTGCACCATGAAAGACTTCTTTCCCGAAGTCATGACGCGCAGCCCAAAACCTGGCATGTCGCTATCCCAGATGAAGTAGTCTGTATCCCGAGGTTTGGCGCTGTCGATAACGCGCTTTGTGATCCGTGCCATGTCGCCTCCTAAATCTGGAAGCATAATGGAAGCAAAGTGCAGCGAAATGCAACAGAAACCAGAGTCAGTTATTCGTGTTGGAAGAATATATTATTCAATAAAAACAGTATTTAATGCGCCATTAGCGTAACAGGGCGTCGATCATGATAACTGCACGTAACAAACTCATAACCTGAAGGTCGTAGGTTCAAATCCTACTCCCGCAACCAAAACGTTAAACCCCGGCCTTGTGCCGGGGTTTTGCGTTATAGATGCCGGGCTCAGTCAGCTAATAGCTAAGTGTAGTCTTTGGCTTAATTGTATCCAGACCAGTGATGGTTAGTGGATGGCAATAATTTAGGCGGCCATTCCCGGTGTTCAGATAAAGCTTAGCAGATTGACTAATTTTCTATTGCAATCAAACTGGAATATCTGATGGAGGAAACCGTCATTAAAAGAGGCAGAGTTTTACGAAATGCCGGTCTGATGGTTCTGCTGGGCAGCATATTTCTTTGCACGCTGCCCTGGCTAGAAGCTGAAGGGCAAGCGCGCCAATCCGCCAGAGTTTTAATGATTCTCTCATATCATCCGACGATCGGAACTTTTTTCCAACAGAATGATGGGGTTCAACAAGGATTGGCGGAGGCCGGTTACAATGCAGAAAATCTTCTTTTAGATATCGAATTCATGGACTCCAAGCGATACGCGGAACCGACGCACATAGAACATTTCCGCAAGACATTGGAGTATAAGACGAAAGGCAAAGTGCCATATGACGTTGTAATCGTTGCGGATGACATAGCACTGGATTTCGCCCTCGAGCATCACGAGACTCTTCTATCCAGCAGCCCCATCGTCTTTCTAGGGGTGAACGATCTTAAATTCGCTGAAAAGCAAGCCAATAACCCGAAGGTCACCGGCGTTGTGGAAAAGGTTTCCATGACGGAGACTTTGCACGCCATCGAACGGCTTACGAGGGGCCAGAACCTTTATGTGATCTCAGACGTCAGCGTTACGGGGAGAGCGAATTTAGCAAATTACACAGCTAAGAAAGCCGCATTGCAACGTTTGAACAGCCACGTTTTAACCTTGGATGAGTATACTTATGGGGAACTAGCCTTACGTTTGAATTCCGTTTCCAATTCAGACGCCATTCTGGCGCTGAGCGCCTTTCGTGACAGGGCAGGCGATACTAAGGCCGGTAGTGAGGGTATCCAGTTTCTTCGCATAAATACCGAAGCCCCTATTTATACACTTTGGGAGCATTATCTGGGAACTGGTGTGCTGGGCGGTAAAGTCGTTAGCCATTATGAACAAGGCCTAGCCGCAGGTCGTATGGCAGCGAAAATTTTGGAAGGAGACAAGCCTTCGGAACTGCCCATCATGACATCAAGCCCCAATGTTTTTATTTTCGACTTCGAGGTCATGCAGCAGCACGGCATAAAGGTTGAAAACCTGCCTGCTGGGTCCAAGGTGATCAACCAACCTATAACATGGCTTGAAAAAAATCAGGCATGGCTGCCTTGGGTCTTCGGCTTCATAGGCATCCAACTCGTCATCATCGTGATCTTGGTGATCAATGTCATGCTTCGATTCCAAGCAGAGAAACGCGCTCTTTTCAGTGAGCAACGCTTCAGGGATTTTGCCGAGGCCTCGTCTGACTGGCTTTGGGAAATGGATGCGAACTTACGATTTACCTACCTGTCCGAAAAGTATGAACAAAACACGGGCCTTAAGATCAAAGACAGGATCGGCACGGAAAGGTTTAGAAACCTAATCAAGAATCCCGATAATCTCACTCAGGCTCGGATAGTTAGGCACCAGGAGGACATCAAGAACCGCCGTGCGTATCGAGATTTTGAATATCCAGCAATCCCGTTGAAAGGTGAAGGGCCTCGTTGGCTTCGCATCAGTGGCGTCCCGGTGTTCGATGATCATGGCGAGTTCCAGGGATATCGTGGCACCGGCTCAGACATTACTCAGCAGGTAATCGCGCGTCATGCCATTGAAGAGGCCCGGCACCAGGCGGAACTAGCTAATCAAGCTAAGACCGAGTTTTTGGCCCATATGTCCCATGAACTGCGCACGCCGCTAAACGGCATTATCGGCTTTTCTCAGATGATGAACTCGGAGATTTTTGGACCCTTGGGCTCCGGCAAATACAAAGAGTACTCCACCGACATTCATGCCGCAGGCTCTCATCTTCTCGACATCTTGGACGATATTCTCGACTTGTCTCGTATCGAACTCGGCGCTATCGACCTGGATGAGAACGCATTCAATGTCGATGAGGCCGTAGATGTTAGTTTGAGCTTGTTCCGTGACATAGCATCATCTCGCGGCATTAGATTGTCTGCCACCACTATTGATGAGACGATCACGCTCTTTGGGGATGAGCGCCGTTTTAAGCAAGCACTCATCAATCTTCTGGCCAACGCTATCAAATTCACAAATACAGGTGGATCCGTAGATGTAACTTGCCAGTTGAATCGGGAGCGCTGCCTAGAAGTCAATGTTCGCGACACTGGAATTGGCATCGCGGAAGAACATCAATCGCGCATTCGGGAACCGTTCAGTCGGGTTGAAGACAGAATGTCGCGATCCTACGATGGCGTTGGCCTGGGCCTTTCGATCACGGAATCCATTATGAAATTGTTTGGTGGCACTTTGGTCATTCATAGTTCTTTAGGTGAAGGAACCAGCATATTGATGCGGTTTCCATCGGAACGGACCGTTTCCCCCGGGATTCCCTCCACACCCAATGTCGTCTGAGGTCTTCTCTCACGGCGTAGTGCTCTTTCTTTGCGAACATCTACATAACCTGAAGGTCGTAGGTTCAAATCCTACTCCCGCTGAGCAAATCGGGCGGAACGCCTCCCAAATAAAAAGAGCTTAACACAATGTGTTAGGTGTTTTTGCTGTCAGGCGTTTGTTCTTCTTCGTGCAATGCCATATAGACAAAACAAACAATTTGGAGGGGACGATGCCTGAAGTTAAAAACCGCCCGGAAGGATCCAACTGGGGCGAATTTGGACCGGACGATGTTTATGGCCGGATGAATCTGTTAACGCCGGAGCGGCGCACGGCTGCGTTGGCCGAGGCGAAACTCGGCAAAGTCTTTTGCCTCAGCCACCCGATGGAATTGCCTGGCAAGCAAGTCCTTAACGGCGGGCGCAAGGCGCCGGTACATCATCCAGTGCTTCGCGACGGCCATGTCGATTTTAATCTGGAGGTCTCCAAGACCTCCAAGAAGGGGGCGACGGATGTCAGCTCCGACGAATGCGTGATGTTGTACACTCAATACTCGACGCACTGGGACGGCTTCTCGCACAAGGGCTGCATGTTCGACGCCGACGGCGACGGCGTTGCCGAGAAACGGTTCTACAACGGCTACACCATTGTCGATGACGACGGGAACGGACTATACGGTGAGCTTGGCGCGCATCACATCGGAATCGAGACTATGGCTGAAACCTGCGTTCAGGGGCGCGGCGTCCTCGTCGACCTCTACCGTTATTTCGGTGAAGAGCGCGTCGAGGTCACGCACAAGCAATTCATGGAGATTCTGGAAAAGGACAACGTTGTCGTCGAAGAGGGCGACATCCTTTGCCTGCATACCGGGCTCGGTAAACTGATCCGCGAAGCAGACGGTAACCCGCCGGAATCGCTGCGCACGGCCTGTGCCGTTCTCGACGGCCGTGATGACGACCTCTTGCAGTGGATCACGGACTCCGGCATTTCCGCCATCGCCGCCGATAACCTTGCGGTCGAGCGTTCGTCCACGCTGGCGTCGCCGGGCGACGGTTGCCATTCCGGGCCGAACCTGCCGCTGCATTCCCATTGCATCTTTAAGCTGGGGATTCACCTGGGCGAGCTTTGGTATCTGACCGAACTGGCCGACTGGCTGTATGAGAACAATCGAAGCCGCTTTCTGCTGACGGCGCCGCCGTTGCGTCTGACGGGCGCAGCCGGTTCGCCGGTGACGCCGGTCGCGACTGTTTAAAAAAAGCTGCTAAGATGCGCTCCCTGCGTCGGACTCCAATGCCTCGGCAATGGCCTGGGCAGTCCGGCGCAGGATCGGCAGGATCTCCTTTAAGATCCGGTTCTTGTTGCCGCCGCTGTGAAGCACGAGGCTACTGAGCCCACCCTCGGCCTTGCCGTTGACGATGATCGGTACGGCCACAGCCCAGATCAGAGAATGATAGATTTCGTCCAGATAGACTTGCTGGGCGAATGCGTAGCCTTTCTTCTTGGCCGTTGCGAGGCGCTCGTCCAAGCCGTCTAAGATCTCGGGGTGTGTGTCCCAACGGTCGTTGGAAGTTTTTATCTGTGTCAGTACGGCCTCGCGTTCGGCATCCGGCAGGTGCGCCAGATAGACGATGCCGACGCCGGTCGCCAGCGCCGGAATGCGGGCGCCGAGCAGTCCCGGGATCGATAGACCGTGTGAACTGCGGTTGGTGTAGGCGACGGTCATCGCTCCCTGATCGAAAGTCGCGAGATTAGAGGGCCAGCCGATCTCGCGGCGCAGTTGCTCGACCAAAGGCTTCGCGAGTTGGACCAAACGCGACGTGGCATCGAAACCGCGGCTCAGCGCCAGCGTCCGCGCGGTAACGCCGTATAAGGCGTAATCCTCCAGCCGGTAAACGTAGCCGGCGCCGATCAAGGTTTCGAGAATCCTGACAACGGTCGGTTGCGGTAGACTCAATCGTTTGGCGATGTCGGTCGTATTGATCGGACCATCCTCGCTTATGACGCGCAGAATATCCAGTCCCCGAAGCACCGCCCGGACCGGTTCGAATGAAGGCATCCGGTGTTTCCAAATCCAAAATCACGTGTCGTTAACCTGCTCATGCCTAGCGGTTCCAGATCGGAATGGATAGCAGAATTTTCATCTGGTGAATAAAATGGCGGCTTTTTAAGTGGTTTAGAGCGCTGACCACGACATGTTGGGATTGAATTTCTATTTCATCAGTTGAATAATATGGAAAAGACGCGTCCAAGGTTCGTAATCGAGAAGGCTTCGAAATGACGCTCCCGTTCGGCGGCGACAGTTCATTTTATCTCGACCTGTACAATCGGTACCGGAAAGACCGGCATTCCGTGCCGCCCGATTGGGCTGTGTATTTCGATGTCGAGGATCCGGCGGACCAGCCTACGGCGCCGTTGCCGTCAAGAAATCTGGCGGCGGAAGTCATGGACGTCTATCGGCGTTTCGGCCATTTGGAAGCGCAACTTGATCCCCTGCAACCGAATGAAGTCCGTGCGCCTGCGTTGGAGCGGATGCGGGCAGCGCTCGCCGATGCCGACGATGTCGCCGGTGAGGTCACACTTGCCGGTCAGTCGCAGACGCTGACCGGACGAGAAGCGGCCGAGGTCGCCAAGTCCGTTTACGCAGGCTCGATCGGTCTCGATGTAGAACATCTGCAAGACGAGGCGGCGCGCGACTGGTGGTATGCGTCCGTCGAAGCGGTGTTTAGTGATGCGGCCGACCCCGTCCTTATCGCCGATACGCTGGAGTCCATCGTTCTTGCCGACGAGTTCGAGTCTTTTATGCGGACCAAATATCCGACAAAGAAACGCTTTGGCTGCGAAGGCGCTGAATCATCCATCGTCTTCATGCGAGAAATATTTCGCCAGGCACCGGATGTCGGTGTCGGAACGGCGGTCATCGGCGGCATGCATCGGGGCCGTTTGGCAACGCTCGCGACGGCGCTGGGGAAAAGCCCGTCGACCATGATCGCCGAGATCATGGGCCGTGATCTTTCCGGCGGAACGCTGAAGACCGGTGATGTTCCCTATCACCTCGGCTATGCGGGAGACGTTTCGCTCGGCAACGGGAACTTGAAGGTCATGTTGATGCCGCACCCGTCGCATCTGCTGGTGGTGGCACCCGTGACGCTCGGCTTGGCCCGTGCGGTGCGCGATGGTGCGGCTAAGGATGCCGCCGGCACGTTGTGCCTCTTGATGCATACAGATGCCGCCATTTCCGGCCAAGGGCTGGCGGCGGAACTGATGCAGATCGGCGGCCTCGGTGGATATAGCGCCGGCGGTGCGATCCATCTCGTCGTCAATAACCAGATCGGTTTCACGACCCTGCCGTCCGAAGGGCGCAGCGCGCAGTACTGCACGGATATCGGTAAGTCGGTTGGCGCGCCGATCCTGCACGTCAACGGCGATGACCCGGTGGCGGTTGCGCAGGCAGGGCGTCTTGCGCTCGCGTGGAACCGGGCCTACGGCAAGGATGTGCTGATCGATTTGGTCTGCTATCGCCGGTATGGACATAACGAACTGGATGAGCCGCGCTTCACCCAGCCCGAAATTTGGGGGAAGGTTGATCAACGCGACAGTATCCGAAAGATATTCTCGGACACGGTCGCCGCCGCCGATCCCGGCGCGCTGACGGCAGCCGATGCGGCGGGCCTGGCGTTCAAGGAGACCCTTCAGGCTGGCTTCGAGAACGCTGCGACCGTGAAGCCGAACGAAGAATTGCTGCAATCGGGTGCCTGGGAAAACGTACCTTATGGGGACGAGGCGGCGATCTTGACGCCGATCGAAACTGGGGTTTCTGCGGCGCAACTGCGCGACGTTGGTTTGAGCAGCAGTACCATTCCAGACGATTTCGATGCGCATCCGAAAGTCCGCCAGTTCTATGCGGCACGAGCCGAGTCGATCCAGTCGGGCAAGGGGCTGAACTTCGCCACCGCGGAAGCACTCGCCTTTGCATCTCTTCTGGCGGAAGGCAAGAAGGTCCGTATGTCGGGCCAAGACACCGTTCGCGGCACTTTCACGCAGCGCCATTTACGGGTCCACGAAGCCGATACTGGGCGGGTTTTCGAGCCGTTGCTCAATGTTGCGGGAGATGCGGAATCCTGCACCATCATCAACAGCCCGTTAACGGAATATGCCGTGCTGAGTTTCGAGTACGGACACAGCCTGTACGACCCGGACCAGCTGACGATCTGGGAGGCGCAGTTCGGCGACTTCCTCAACGGCGCGCAGATCGTTGTGGATCAGTACATCGTCTCGGCGGAATCGAAGTGGGGCGTGAAGTCCGGCTTGGTGGTGATGCTGCCGCACGGTTTGGAAGGGCAGGGACCGGATCATTCTTCGGCCCGCATCGAGCGCATCGCACTGTTGTGTGCTGACGCGAATATCATCCTCGCGCAGCCGAGCACACCTGCCAACCTGTTCCACTTACTCAGACGTCAGATCAAAGCGCCGTGGCGAAAACCGCTGTTCCTAATTTCGCCAAAGTCGCTGTTACGGAATAAGGCCGCCGTATCGGACTTGAAGGACATATCCGCCGGCACGCATTTCGAAGAAGTGATCGTATCGGCCTGTATAGACCCCGATCAGGTAAGGCGGGTTGTGCTCTGTGCGGGCAAGGTTTTCTATGAATTGGAGCAAGCGCGGGCCAAGAGCGCTGCGCCCGAAACTGTGTTGCCGGTTCGGATCGAGCAATTCTACCCGTTTCCGGCATCTCGGTTGAAAAGCGCGCTGGCACCGTTCACGGCTGCAGAGTGCGTCTGGCTGCAGGACGAGCCGGAGAACCAGGGTGCTTGGCCGATGCTACGTGAAGAGTTTCGTAAACATGATATAGAGATGTCGGCGGATTTGCCGGTTGTCTCGCGTCCGCGACTGCCGGTGGCGGCCGGAGGATCGGTCGAAAGGCATGAGCGCGAACAGCAGATATTGATTGAATCTGTTCTGACGTTACGATGAGGGAATCTCGAACGCTTGTTCGAGGTAAACAGAGGTGCATTCTTACTGAAAGTTGGTGCGGATATGACGCCAGCGCTTTAGGGGTAATCTGCAAAAAAAAGCGGAAAAGAACTAATCAATAAAATAGAAAGAAGGTCGGGAGAAACATGTCGAATAAGGTTTTTGATCGGTTCGTGAACGCACGGGCCGCTGTTTTGGTGGGGCGGTCTTGAGCGCCGCGAAGGAAATGGCCGAGGCCGTCGGCCTGGAGTCGCTGGTCGGTGCCTGCGATTGCCACATTCACATTATCGGTACACCCGATGTTTATCCGTTTGCCGAAGACCGAACGTACACGCCTGGCCCCGCCTCGGTCACTGCGTTGCGTGCGCATCTCGACGCAATCGGTTTTACCCGCATGGTCGTGGTACAGCCGAGTGTCTATGGGTTTGATAATCGCTGCACGCTTGACGGTATGAAGGAATTCGGGCCCGAAGCCCGCGGCGTCGCCGTGATCGGCGACGATATCGACGATGCGGAACTGGATTCCCTGCACGCCGCCGGGATCCGCGGCGTGCGTGTTAACGTTGAGAGCGCCGGCATCGCCGGCACTGACGCCGTGGTCGCGGAAACGCACAGGGTCGCCAAGTTGGTGTCTCGGCTGGGTTGGCATGTGCAGTTGTTCTGTAGCGCCAAAATCGTTCAGGAGTCCGTCAGCCAGTTGACGGATGTCGGCGTACCGGTGGTCTTCGACCACTTCGCCAAAGTGACGCACGAAGGCAACGGTGTCGCGCCGGCGTTCCGGCCGCTCCTTGATTTTATCGCTTCCGGCAAAGCCTATGTGAAGCTTTCGGCTCTTTACCGGCATGAGTTCGCCAAGGACGAAGACGTCCTGACGGGTGTCGTCCGTGACTTCGTCGACGCCAATGAAGACCGTTGCGTGTGGGCCAGCGATTGGCCGCACACCAGCAATTCCCGCCGTTCACCCGAGACGCGCCTGGATATCGAGCCGTTCCGCAAGATCGACAACAAGGACGTGGTGCTGGGATTGGCGCGACGGATCGGCGATCCGGCCAAGCTTAGGAAGGTGCTGATCGATAACCCGGCCCGCCTATACGATTATGCCGGAGATGGCGCATGACATTCCTTGCGCGGTTGGACAACGGCCTCGCTCGGTTTGAGAGCCTTCTCATGATCGGGATGTTCACCATCGCGTTTGGGTTGGGCGTCATGCAGGTGGTGCTGCGTTACGTCTTCAATGCGGGGTTCCACTGGAACGAGGCGATCTTTGTTCTATTCACTCTGACAGCCGTGCTCGTCGGCGGTAGCCGTGCCGTGCGCGACGGCATCCATGCCCGGGTCGAGATCATTACCGATCTTCTGCCGGAGAAGGGCGTTCACGTCCTTAACCTATTCGCGCTGCTCTCGTCGGCGCTATTGTGTGGGCTCTATACCTACTGTGGCTACCTTTATACGAAGTTCGTCCACTCCATGGGGTTGATTGGCATGGAGACCGGCATTCCGGAAGCCATCGCGTTTAGTATCGTTCCGTTCACGATGTTTTTGTTCTCTGTCCGCTACGTCATCAAGATGATCGAGTGGCGGTCCGATCCGGGTGCATACAGCCGGATGACCGAGATCGAACATTCCGAAGCTACCGATGGTAGGGGGGGCGAATAATGGAAGTCGCCGTCCTTATCGGCTCGTTCTTCGCGCTTGTTCTGCTCGGCCTGCCGATCGCCGTGTCGCTCGGCGGCGCGACGATGATCGCCGCCTACACGCTCAGCCCGATCCCATTGGCGATCGTCGGCCAGAAGCTGTTCTCAAACTTGGACCATTTCACGCTGATGGCGGTGCCGTTCTTCTTCTTCGCAGCAGCGCTGATGGAAAGCGGTGGTCTCGTGCGCCGTCTGGTCGGCCTTGCCAACGCCATGGTCGGGCATCTGCGCGGCGGTCTCGGCATGACCACCGTTCTGGCCTGTATTTTCTTCGCTGCCATTTCCGGCTCCAGTCCGGCGACGGTCGCCGCAGTCGGAAACCTGATGTATCCGGCGCTGCTCAAAGAGGGCTACACGAACCGTTATGCCATAGGCGCCCTTGCGACGGCGGGCTCCATCGGAATTTTGATTCCGCCATCGATCCCGATGATCCTCTACGGCTTCATCACCGAAACGTCGATCGTTGCCATGTTCATCGCGGGCATCGTGCCGGGGCTTATCTATGGCGGCCTGATGATGGTTGTCGCCCGTATTCTGGCGAACAAAGAAGGCCATGCTGTCCGAGAGAGGGCCACCGGAAAAGAGTTCAAGTCGGCCTTGCGCGAAAGCCTGCCGGCTTTGTCGTTGCCGTTCTTTATCGTTATCGGCATCTACGGTTTCCCGGAGATTGAAATCGGAGACATGTATTTCGACGGTGGCGCGATCTTCACGCCGACCGAAGCCGCCGTGATGTCGTCACTACTGGCGATCATCGTCGGACGTCTGATCTATAAGGAACTCACGCTCCGCGACTTCGGCAACGCCGTCATTACGTCTTCTGCGCGCGTTGGGACGATCTTCTGGATCGCCGTCAATGCCATCATGTTCGGCTATTTCGTGACCAAGCTCGGCATTCCAGCGATCATTACAGAGTACATCATCTCGCTGGATCTGGCGCCCTGGCAGTTCCTGCTGGTCGTCAATGTTGTGCTGGTGATCATCGGTTTCTTCCTCGAAGGCGTGCCGACGATTCTGATCTTTGTGCCGATCCTGTTCCCTGCCGCGCAGGCGATGGGAATCGATCCGGTGCACTTCGGAATCATCGTCGTCGTCAACATCGAGTTGGGGCTGATCACGCCACCGGTCGGGCTGAACCTGTTCGTCGGCGCCAGTATATCGGGAATGTCCGTCGTGTCGGTTTTCCGCGCGACATTGCCCTGGATGGTCGCGACGATCATCACGCTGGGGCTTGTCACGTATATTCCGGATATTTCGCTTTTCTTGCCGAGCCTCATGAAATTCTAGGCGAGACATAAACCCGCCGGAGAAGCGGGGCCAAAGAACACACGATTTAACATCACACTGGAGGAAACAATGAAACTTAAGACACTCACCAAGATGGCGCTGGCAGGTTTGCTGGTCGCCGGTCTTGCCGGCGGTCAGGCGACCTATGCCGACGCGGCAACCAAAATCATCATGTCCAGCGATACCGGCGCAGCCAGTCTTAAAGGCCGCACCTTCGAGACTCTGAAGAAAGAACTCGAAACCCGCCTCGGCGATAAAGTCGACGTTGAACTGCACCATTCCGGTTCGCTGTTTGACCAGAAAAGGCAGATCCAAGGTCTGCAGCTGGGTTCCGCGCACATTATTTCGCCAACCGCTGGTATCTATTCGCCGGTTGCACCGAAAGCCGGTGCGCTGCTGCTGCCGTTCTTGCTTTCCAGCCCGGAAGCCATCGACACGGCCCTGAAGGACGACGTCGTGCGTGAAGCGTTCGCGCCGGATCTCGAGTCCAAAAACATTTTGCCGATTGCCGTGTGGATGAACGGGACCCGTAACGTCGGTCACAAAGGCAAAGAGGCCGCTCTGACGCCGGACAAGTGGAAAGGTATGAAAATCCGCGTCCAGTCGGCGCCGATCTTCCTGAACACGATGAAAGCCATCGACGCCAACGCCGTCGGCTTGGCCTGGACGGAAGTCCCGACCGCGCTGCAGACCGGCGTTATCGACGCGGCGGAGCCGACACTCAACGCTTGGGTCAGCTCCGGCAACTATCAGCTGGTCGATCACATCATTCTCAACCACTACATCTACAGCTTCTACATTGTCGGGGCGAATAAGCAGTGGTGGGAAGGCCTGTCGGATGATGTCCGCAAAGGCTTCCAGGAATCGCTCGACGCGGCGACGAAATGGAACTGGGCGAACGAGACCAAAGCCAACGAAGAGGCGCTTGCAAAGATCAAAGCGCACGGCACCGGGGTGCACACCCTGACCGCCGAACAGCGTAAAGCTTGGCAGGACGCCGTCGAACCTGTTTGGAAATCCATGGGCGAAGACGTGGTCGGCAAGAAGATCATGGATCGTCTGCGGGAAATTTCAGCTAAGTATCCGCCGAAATAATAAGTCGGCTTTGATACGATAACACTTGGAGGCGGGCCTGCCGGTTCGCCTCCAAGCCTTTCCGAAGCCAGAGCTGGAAATTGGATGCGGGTGATGTTGACGGATTGGCAGCCACCGAAATCGTTTTCGTCTTTTGAGCATATTCAGGTCAAACGGATTGCCGGCAGCCTCGGTGCGGAGATTACCGGCGTCGACATATCGACCGACCTTTCCGATGAGATCATCGCCGAGATTACCGGCGCCTTGAACGAACACCATGTCATCTTTTTCCGCGACCAGGATCTTTCGCCCAAACGCCAAGCAGCGTTCGC
The DNA here is from genome assembly GCA_965216765.1 of Rhodospirillales bacterium. Classification (GTDB taxonomy): domain Bacteria; phylum Pseudomonadota; class Alphaproteobacteria; order Rhodospirillales; family Casp-alpha2; genus UBA4479. The sequence continues at coordinate 1,629,847 of OZ244199.1, read as the reverse complement.
AGCGAGGTTCGGTCCGTTGATTCCATACCCGATGGTTTCCGGCCTGGACGGCACCGACGAGGTCGTCCCGGTTGTGAAGAACGCGGACGAACGGGTCAACTTCGGCGGCATTTGGCACGCCGACACGACGTATCTGGAAGAGCCGCCCATGGGGGCGCTGCTCTACGCTGTCGAGCTGCCGCCCTATGGCGGCGACACTCTTTTTGCAAACATGCATCTCGCCTACGAGACGCTCTCACCCAGCTTGCAGACGTACTTGGAGACACTGACGGTGATCCAGAATTCCGCCAAGGCCGAGGTCACGCGGACACGCGAAGACCGGGTTAAGGGTGACGGCGGCGAGCGTATGCAACTGATGGCCGAGCATCCGGCGGTGATCACGCATCCCAGGACCGGGCGTAAATCGCTCTACGTGAACTCCGGGCATACGGAGCGTTTCAAGGAATTGACCGAAGAGGAAAGTGCGCCGCTCTTGGACTTTTTGTTCAAGCATCAAATTCGGCCGGAGTTTACCTGCCGCTTCCAATGGACGCCCGGTGCACTGGCGTTTTGGGATAACTATGCGACACAGCACAATCCGATTAACGACTACCACGGCTTCAAGCGGGCCATGCACCGCGTCACCGTCGGTGGCGGACGACCGCAATTGAGGTCAGAGCCGGAGACGGGCGTTGTCGCTGAGAAAGGACGACGCTTATGACGCAGCAACCCACAAACCTCCTGATATTAATGGCGGACGAGCACACACGCCATGTGATGGCGTGCTACGGCAACGGCATCGTCAAAACGCCGAACCTGGACCGCCTTGCTGCGCGGGGGACGCTTTTCCGAAACGCCTATTCGACGTCGCCGATTTGCGTGCCCGCCCGCGCCGCTTTCGCCAGTGGCCGTTATCCGCACCAGACCGGCAATTGGGATAATGCTTTTGGGTATACCGGTATGCCGCGGTCCTGGGGGAGCGAGTTGCAAGATTCGAGGCGAACCGTCGGTTCTATCGGCAAATTGCATTACCGCAGCGAAGACGACCCAACCGGCTTCGATTTTCAGATGATGCCCATGCATCTGGTCAATGGCATCGGCGATGTGCTCGGCGCGGTCAAGGACCCTATGCCGGTGCGTTGGAAGACCCGCACCATGGCCGAGAAAATCGGCCCGGGTGAAACATCGTATTCCAACTACGACAGCCAGATTTCCGACGCGGCAGTGGATTGGCTTCAATCGCGCGAGAAGCAAGGGGCTGGAGAGCCTTGGACCTTGTTTGTTTCCATGGTGACGCCGCACTTCCCGCTCATTGCGCCACAGGAATTTTATGACCTCTATGCCGACATCGGCCTGATGCCGACGAAACCGGTCGAGCAGCCCGAACATCCTTGGATGGCTGCATTGCGCGAATGCATGCGGTACGACAATTTTACGGAAGAGTCGACACGGATCGCGCTCGCCTCTTACTACGGGTTGGTCAGTTTTATGGACGCCAAAATGGGGCGCATTCTGGATACGCTTGACGATCTGGGTCTGACCGACACGACCCATGTGGTCTATCTTAGCGACCACGGCGACAACATCGGTGAGCGCGGGCTTTGGGGTAAGTCGGTGATGTACGAGGAATCGGCCGGCATTCCCGCGATCATCGCCGGTCCGGGCGTGCCGCAGGGACGTGAGTGCACGACGCCGATAACGCACGTCGATATGCACCCGACGGTTCTTGAGAACGCTGGTCTGGCGCCCCTGGCCGATCTCCCTGGGCGTTCATTGTTGCAAATAGCCGATGCACCGGACGAGCCGGAGCGCACGGCTTTCGCCGAATATCATGCCGCAGGGGCTTGCAGTGGTGCGTTCATGATCCGCAAGGGCCGCTGGAAGCTTATTCATTACGCCGGCTTCCGACCCTCGCTATTTGACCTGGAGGAAGATGCAGGGGAGCTTGAGGATTTGGGCGAAAAGCCGAAGTACAAAGAAGTGATCGCCGATCTGACGGCGGTGCTATACGGAATCTGCGATCCCGACGAGGTTGAGCGCCGCGCCAAGGCGGACCAGGCAGCGGTTGTCGAGGCGAACGGCGGCCGCGAAGCGGTGATCGAACGCGGCGGTTATGGCGCGACACCGGCGCCGGGCGAGAAAGTGGAATACATCGCAAGCGAAAAGGTCTGAGCGGCCAGCGTTGATCCCATGCTGGCGTTAGTGTCCCGAGCCTGACGGCGCAGGCAGACCTTCGATCCGGGCGACGACGCAGGCGGGTTTGCCGCTTTTGTCCGCACGTTCCAATGCGGCATCCATTTCCGCCGGGTTCTCCACGAACTCGCCATGGCAGCCGAAACCGGCGGCGGCAAGGTCATAGCGGACGACACCCAATTCCGTCTCATAGATACGGTCTTCACCGAAGTCACGCTTTTGGATTTGATACTCGGCGTTCCACCGCGCGTCATGGCCGATGATCGCCGTGAAATCCAGTCCGTAGCGGTGTGCCGTTTCGAACTCCGCGAAGTGGAAACCCGCGGTGCCGTCACCCATGACGATGACGACGGTGGCTTTCGGGCGAGCAACTTTGGCGGCGAGCGCATAACACAGGCAGCCGCCGATGGAACCGGACGGGCCGTTGATGACGCGGGTCGGCGCCGAGATGCCCGACTGCGCCCACTGACCGACTTCGCCGCCATCGAGGATGACGATGGGATCGTCTGCGCGGTCCAGCAGTCTTTGAATAGCGGCGCTCATGACAGCGGGATGCATTGGCATTGCTGCCGGATTGGCTGGGGCTGCAGGGCGCTCAGCCAGTGCGGTGGCCATTTCTTCCCGCCAGGCTTTGTGCTTGTCGCCGCCGATTCCGCCGGCGATCAGCGCCTTGGTCGCAGCGGTGGCATTGGCCTTGTGGCGCAGTTTCATGCGGTCTCCCATGGCACGTTCGGCGCGGTCGAGGATCTTCTCGTCGGGATCGATCATATAAAAAGCGCAATCCTCCGGGAATTTCGGCGCCTGCCCGAAACCGGTGGTGAAATCGATGTCCTTACCCAGACTGACGATAACGTCGGCCTTGGCGAGCGCGGCGCCGAAACCACCCAGGCTCGGATCATTGAGGCCGCGCGGGCTTTCCATAGGGACCACCGGCGCGTCGACGGCGTCGGCGAGTTTCGCGATAGCACCTTTGGAACGGGTCGCATTCTGGCTCGGGCCGACCAATATCACCGGGCGTTCGGCCTTGGCGATGGCGGCGGCGATATCAGCAATGGCGCTGTCATCGGGTGCCGTGACGGTGGGGGCGAAGTCATCGCCAGACGGCGCCGGTGTCTCGCCCACGTCGCCCATTAAGACGTCGAAGGCGAGGGCCAAGTGCGTCGGTCCCATGCGGTCCGAGAACGCGGCGCGGATAGCTTCGGCAGTATCCTTGCCAAGATCTGCAGGAGCCATCGGCCGCTTTGAGAACTTGGTCATCGGCGACGACACCGCGACTTGATCGAACTCCTGGAACGCACCCTTGCCGTCCTGGCTGACCGACGAATCGCCACTTAGCAGTAGGATCGGGTTCTCTGACGCGGTCGCCATGAACAGCGGCCCAATGCCGCTGGCGAAACCCGGTGCGGCGGTGATCAGGGCGACACCCAGTTTGCCGGTCAATTGTGCATAGGCTTCCGCCATATAAGTGGCGGCGCCCTCGTGACGGACATGGATGATGCGTATGCCGGCGTCAATGCAAGCATCGTAGACGGGCATGATCTGGTTTCCCGAAAGCGAGAAAATCACTTCGACGCCCGCGTTGGACAGGGTCTTAACAAGGAGGTCGGCACCTCTCATATCGAATAACCTTTCTTAGTCTTGATGCTCGGGTGCGGCGAAAACCACACGATGACGTTGACCGTTATTCTACCCAAGCCGGTAGAGCATGGGAGTCTTCAAGCGGCGAAAAAAGTTACTGGCGGCATAACCAACCGTAATGGGGCAGCGGTCATTTCAGAATGACAAGACCGTCTCCGGCACGAACGCCGTCACCCTTCGGTAGCACGAAGATTGGATTGATCTCCGCTTCTACCAAGCGGTCGCCCAAAGTCGCAGCCATATCGGCGAAGGCCAAGATCGCATCTACCAAGGCCTCGATGTCCGCTTCGGGACGGCCGCGGAAGCCTTTCAGTAATGCAGACGACTTCAACTGGTCGATCATCTTCACGGCATCGGTCCGGTCGAGCGGCAATAGCCGCATGGCGACATCTTTATAGAGTTCCGTCGTAACGCCACCGGCGCCCAACAGGACGTAAGGGCCGAGTTGCGGGTCGCGGTTATAGCCGAGGATCAATTCGACGCCGCCGGTGACGCATTCTTCGATCAGGAACCCATCGATTTTGGCGGATGTTGCTGATTTGACCCGTTGCAACATCTCGGTGCAGCAGGCCGCGACGTCATCGGGTGCGATGCCGACGGCGACGCCACCGACTTCCGACTTGTGCGCGATCTCATCGGAGAGAATCTTGATGACGACCGGACCGCTGAAAGTTGCAGCCAGTTCAGCGGCTGCTTCAGGCGTGGCGGCGCGTTTGGTCGCCGGTACGGAGATGCCGAAGCGTGCGAACAAGTCCTTGCAGGCGACTTCGTTCATGTTGCCTGCGGCGAATCCGCTACAATCGACATCGGGTAGCGTTCGCGACTCTCTCCGTGGCGCGGCGTTAGGTTCGCGAAGCGCCAGCAGCGCCGGGGCGCAGCTTTCAGGATTGGCGTAGGCGGGTATACCACGTTGGTTTAGATGCTTAACGATGTGCGGCGCATCCGGGCTGACATAGGCTAAGAGGGGCTTGTCCGTCTTCGCGAGTGTCTCCGACACCGGCCCGGCGACCACGTCGGGATTCCCCAAAGAGGACGAGCCGACAATGGTAACGACAGCGTCGTAAGTATCGCTCTCGACGAGAATGCGGAGAATCTCGCGGAACAAGTCCGGGCGCAAACCTGCCAACGTTACGTCGATCGGATTGCGGTCGAGGACGGCATCCTGCAGATCCAAGGCGGCGAGTTTCTGCGCCGTATCGGGATCGGGCTGCGGCGTTTCAAGATCGGTCAGACCGATGTTGTCGGCAACGATGGTCGCCGCACCACCCGTGGATGTAACGATGGCGGCGCGTTTCCCCTTCATGGTGCGGCCGCCCGACAGCGCCGACGGAATATCCAGCAAGTCGGAAAACGTCTCGGCGCGGATAATGCCGAGTTGTTCGAAGAACGCATCATAGACTTCATCGGCGCCTGCCAAGGCGCCGGTGTGCGACACGGCGGCGGTGGCACCGGACTCCGAGCGCCCGACCTTGTAGGCGACGATACGTTTGCCGGCTGCAGTCGCCCGCTCGGCTGCGGCGCGGAATTTTTCGGCGTTGCGGATCGTCTCGAGATAGAGTGCGGCGACTTTGGTCGCACCGTCGTCGGCTATGGCGTCGAGAAAGTCGGCGACGTCTAAATCGACTTCGTTGCCGGTTGCGACAAGCTTCGAGAAGCCAATCCCGCGCGCCGCCGCGCGGGACAGAAGCGAGCCAAGAATTCCACCGCTTTGCGAGAGTAACGCGATGTTGCCGCTGGTGAAGTCTTCCATCTCCATGGCGCCGGTTGCGGTTAGCATGATGCCGTCCGATAGATTCACCAGGCCGATGGTGTTAGGCCCAAGCAGGCGCATGTCTCCGGCGGCTTCCTTCAGGGCCGCTTGACGGGTGCGGCCTTCTTCGCCGACTTCGCCGAATCCGCTCGCCAGGACAATGGCGGACTTGGTGCCGATAGCGGACAGTTGGCGGACCGATTCGATGGCGCGCTCGGCGCCGACCAGGACCAGCCCGACGTCGGGTGCCTCTGGCAAGTTATCGGGTGCCGCGTAGCATTTGAGATCGCCGATGGCCTCGTAACGGGGATTGATTGGGAAGATTTGCCCGGTGAAGCCATGTTTCTGCAGATAGCCGACAGGGCGTCCGTTCAGTTTCTTTGGATCCGACGATGCGCCGACGACGGCGACACTGCCGGGATTGAGTAGAATTTTGGATGACATAATGCGGCGTCTACTTCTTCGATTTATTGAGGAATTCCTCGACGGAACTGCGGTGTTCGGTCGTCGTGTAGCAGATCGCTTGTGCCTCGCGTCCCAAAGCTAGAATCTGATCGTCAGAGCTTTCGAAAGTCTTATCCAGAATGGACTTGGTCAGCGCGATGGAGACCGGCGAACCGATGCTGAGTTCTTCGGCCCAGGCCTGTGCGTCGTCCTGTAATGTGTCCGGCTGGGACACGCGGTCGATCATGCCGATGGAAAGTGCTTCGTCCGTCTCTACGACGCGCGCCGAAAGGATGAGTTCCTTGGCTCGCTGCAGGCCGACCCGGCGAGGCAGAAAATACATGCCGCCCCCGTCTGAAACGAGGCCTCGTTTGATGAAGCTCATGGACATCTTGGCCCCCTCGGCAGCAACAATGAAGTCGCACGCCAACGCCAGATCGAGACCCAGCCCGAACGCGGCGCCGTTCAAGGCGGCGATAACGGGCTTGGGTAATTGATGAATTGCGGCGATGCTGCGATGCGTGCTGAGTTGGCGTTGCCAACCGTTGAACGCAACTTCGCCGGCGGGCGAATCCAAACGATCACGCATGCCTGAAATATCGCCACCGGAGCAAAACCCTTTGCCGGCACCGGTCAAAATCACCGCACGCACCGCCGTATCCGTCGCAGCCTGTTCGAACGCGGCGATCATTTCCGCCCGCATCTCGTTGTTCACGGCATTTCGTTTTTCCGGTCTGTTCAACATGATTGTCAACACACCGTTCTTTAAAGACGTTGCGATAAACTCAGGCGATTCACTGTTCATTTTTGGCGGGCTCCGGTGTTGTTCTGTCGAAGGCCGCACAATAGTGACAGGTGTGGGATGCTGCAATGCCGCGGAGCATAGTGGGATATTTGCAAAAAAGTTGCAGCAACTGTTGACAGTCGGGGGGGCAATCACTTGTACTGTGCCGATCAAGGAAGAATGCCCGCGTCAAAAGACGTTATAGGGTCGTTAGAAATACGATTGGGAGACGTTCAGATGTATTTCAAAGCTATAGCTACAACTGTGGCCGCTGGGGCCATTGCAATTTCCGCCGTCGGACTCTCGACGCCTGCTCAGGCTGAGTATCCGAACGATAAAACAATCACCATGCTGGTACCGTTCGGCGCCGGTGGTGGCACCGACCGTTGGGCGCGTGTCTTCGCATCTTCTGCGTTCGACGTTGTCGAGCGTGGTATGCGTGTCCAAAACCGTGGTGGTGCTTCGGGTACCGTCGGTTGGAAGCACATGCTCGACAAGGGTGCCGACGGTTACACCGTCATCATGGCGAGCCCGACACCGGTTCTCGCGGCCCTGGCCGAAAAGAAGCCGCCGTTTGACCCGGGCAAAGACCTGAAGATGGTCGCCTATTATTCCATCATGAAAACGACGTTGATGGCGCCCAAAAGCACCGACTTCGACACTTGGGAAAAGTTCATTGCCTATCTCAAATCGGACAAAGACAAGCTCACCGTCGGTGGCACGATGACGCATGTTATCGGTATCATGCAGGCGCTCAACCAACTGGGTCTCGGCGACAAAATCATTCCGGTTGTCTATTCCGGTACGGGTAAAGCCATGAACGACTATGTCGGTGGCCACATCAAAGCCGTTGCCTTGACGACCTCGACGGCCATCACGATGACCGACAAGCACAACGCGATCTTCAATGCGAGCAACCTCGATTATCCGAAGAAGGCCGCAGGAATCCTCGGCGATGTCCCGAACGCGAAATCCCTCGGGCTCAAGCCGTATATGCCGCCGCGCTTCCTCGCTATGCATCCGGATACGCCGGACGAACAGGCCGATGCCATGACCAAGGTGTTCGAAAAATTGCTGGCACAGAAGCCGGTCGTGAACCTCATCAAAAAGCTCGATGAGGAAATCATCTTCATGCCGCGTGCAGAAGCCGAAAAAGCCTACAGCGAAGTCGTCGACGTTGCGCGCACAAATATCAAGCTGATGCAGTAACCAGATTAGCGACCTAGAGCCGCCGTGTACCGTTGGGTGCACGGCGGCTTGTGGCTTGATCAATTCACAATCGATATTTAAGCAGGGGGATGTAGATGGATTCGGATACAGACCAGGGTTCTGTGCAATCCAGTTGGATACGCACCAATCAGGGCGTCGGTGTTCTGATCACTGCTGCGACAGTAGTGCTTCTAGCTTACTTGGGAACTCAGGACTGGGTTTACCAGCAATTACGAGACGGCTTCCACCTTGGGACCTTTACTATTGTTTCCGCTGTCGCGATTCTCGTTTGCGGGATCTCGCTGATCCTCGACAAGCGCAAGAAAACCGTTGAGGAAGACCTCGCGAAATCACGGCCGATTGAGTTCGTTTATGCCGTCATTATGCTGGCTATTTGCTACATCTATTACGAACTCGCTTGGAAGGTTGATTACCTTCTGGTGACGCCGGTGTTTCTCTTTGGTGGTATGTACATTTTGGGTGTTCGACCGGTTTATGTCGCTGCGATCACGGCGGTGGTAACGACCGTGGTTCTTTTCGGTCTCTTTTATCTTATCGGCCTCGATTTGCCGAGCTTCCTGACACCGGCATAAGGCGAGAGAACAATGGTAAATATGGACGCACTGTACGAGGCAATCTCCCTCGTATTTACATTTAAAACAATGATGTGGCTGGCCATTGGCGTGTTCGTCGGTGTTGGCGTCGGTGCTATGCCGGGGTTGACGGCAACGACGGGTGTCGCCTTGATGCTGCCGATTACGTTCACGCTGCCCCAAGCGTCGGCCCTTGGTCTTCTAATCGGCCTCTATAAAGGGGCGATTTATGGAGGGTCGATATCAGCGATCAGCTTCGCAACGCCGGGCACATCAGAAGCTGCGGCAACCGTTTTCGACGGGCATAAGCTCATGCAGCAGGGCAAGGGGCGTAAAGCTCTGTTGATGGCCCTCTATGCATCGGTGACGGCTGACCTGCTCAGCGATATCATCACTATTCTCGTTGCGCCGTTGCTTGCGCTCGTCGCCTTGCAGTTTGGCCCTTCAGAAAAATTCTGGTTGATGCTCCTGGCTGTTTGCCTGTTGGGGGCACTGAGTGGGGATCACTTTGCCAAGGGGATGCTCAGCGCCGCGATTGGCCTGTTCATTGGGACCATCGGCCTTGATCCGATCAGCTCTGTGGCACGCAACACGTTCGACCTTTGGTGGCTTAACGACGGCGTTCACCTGATCCCGTTGGTTGTCGGCATCTTCGCCATGGCGGCGATGATCGAAAAGGCCATTGATATTCTTCGAGAGCGTCGGACCATGGATGCTGGCAGTAAGGTGAAGAGTATTCTGAAAGCAGGGAACGAAGGTCTGACGTTCAAGGAATATCTCAGCTGCTGGCGGGAAATGGGTATCGGTCTCGGGGTCGGTACGTTCGTCGGCATGTTGCCGGGTCTCGGCTCTACCGTCGGTGCCTTTATGTCCTATGGCGTTTGCAAACAGATGTTCCCGGAGAAGAAACTCGGTACCGGGAAACTCGAAGGTATCGCAGCCGCGGAATCGGGGAACAATGCGACCGTCGGCCCGACGCTGGTGCCGTTGCTCGCGTTCGGTATTCCGGGGAGTGCCGTTGCTGCGCTGCTCGGTGCCGCCCTGATGCTTCAGGGCGCGACGCCGGGTCCGCGTATGTTCGAGCTTTTCCCGACCGTCATTTACTCGCTCTTCCTCATCCTGCTTTTGGGGAACATCTTCAATCTGGGTATCGGCCGTATTTTCGCGTTCGTATACGCGAAACTCGGCGAACTGCCGCCGCAGATGTTGGTGCCGATCGTCATGATGATGGCGATCATCGGTGCGTATTCCTACGACAGCAATCCGTATGACGTTATCATCATGGTTTGCTGCGGGTTGCTGGGCTATGGCATGCGCCTGTTCAAGGTGCCGGAAGCGCCGTTGGTCATCACCTTCCTTTTGGCGCCGCAAGCGGAAGAAAACATCCGCCGCGGTCTGCTGATCAATGAAGGAGACTGGTTGTCGACGTTCTTAGGTAGTCCGCTATCGATCGGATTGGCCATTTCAGTGGTGTTGTTGACGTATCTTTCGACTCGTCTACGCATGGCTGAACGGATGAAAGAGGTCTCCGACGAAGGTGAACGGCCTATGAAGGAATAGCGCTCTCATCTAAAGAGCCACAACTACAGCGTGGCGCCGGCTTAGCAGTCGGCGCCACGTTTTTGCGTAAGGGAGATACGATAGTGATACCGGAAAATTGGGATATGGAGACCGACGTCGTTGTCGTCGGATTTGGCGGCGCGGGAGTTGCTGCGGCTGTCACGGCATTTGAACTGGGCTCGGATGTCGTCATCCTGGAGAAAGCCCCCCAAGGAGAGCACGGCGGCAACACGCGCGTCGCCGCGCAGGGCTATCTCAATGTATCTTCCATCGATATGGCGATTGAATATCTGACGGCTTTGTGCGGCCCCTACCCGGTGCCCGAAGAGATGATCCGCACCTGGGCCGAAGAGATGAGCGTCAACAACGAGTGGGTGGCGAGCCTCGGCGGCGACCCTCAGGAACACCAGCACCCGCCGGCGGGGATCGAGTTCCCGGAACTGCCTGGTGCGCAGTGCTCGCATAAATTCCATGACGGTCCGGTCCTCGGCTATTCGAAGACCTGGGACCGTTTCGAGAGCTTCGTGACCGAACGCCCCATCACCGTTGTCTACGAGGCGCCGGCACGCGAATTGATCCAGCACCCCGAGACGAAGGAAATCCTTGGTGTTCGGGCCGAGAAAGACGGCAAGGACATCTTCGTCAAAGCGCGCCGCGGCGTTGTGCTGACCTGCGGTGGTTACGAGAACAACCAGGAAATGATCCGCACCTATCTGCCGGTGCCGTACTGCTATCCGACGGGCACCCCTTATAACGAAGGGGACGGGATCACGATGGGCCTCGGTGTTGGTGCCGATCTTTGGCATATGAACAATTACGCAGGACCGTCGATGCAATTGAAGGCGCCGGAGTACCCGGCGACATTCTCCATGCAGGCGCTGCACTTCTCCAAGGAGTTTCCGGGCGGCATGATCGTCGTCGGCCCGGACGCCAAGCGCTTCAATGACGAGAAGTACAAAACCCGTCACGGCAAGGTTTACAGCGGTGGCAAATGGGGACCACTACAGGTCCCATGCCCAATGTTCATGATCTTCGACCATGAGATGATGACCTCTGCGCCGCTCTACAAGAAAGATCCGAACCGGGGTTGGACGGCAATCATGGATAGATACGACTGGAGCGATGACAACTCGGCTGAACTTGAGAAAGGCTGGATCAAGAAGGCCGACAGCATCGAGGGTATCGCCGAGATCGCCGGTCTGGACCCGGCGGCACTCACTGAAACGGTAACGCGCTGGAACAAAATGGCCGAGAAGGGCGTGGACGAGGACTTCGGCCGAAAACTGATGATGGATCCTTTCGGTGAAGGTCCCTATTACCTAGTCGAACTGGTGCCGTCGATGATCAATACGCAGGGCGGGCCGCGCCGGAACGAGAAAGCGGAAGTGCTGCGCCCGGACCGTACGCCGATCCCGCGTCTTTATAGCGCTGGCGAGTTGGGCTCGATCTATAGCTACCTTTATCAAGGCACAGGCAACATCGGCGAGTGTCTCGGCTTTGGCCGTATCGCCGGGCGTAACGTCGCGGCGCTCGAGCCCTGGGGCTGATCAGCCCAGCGCCCACTGCACCAGTTGCACTGTCACCGGCAGGGTGATGATGGAGATCGCCGTCTGAATGGTCAGGATCGCGGCCATCAGCGGCGCATCGCCGCCCAGTTGGCGTGCCAAGGCATAAGACGACGGTGCCGACGGTGCCGCGCCAAATAGGACGGCGATATAAAGCTCCATACCGGAGAGTCCAAGCGACACCGCCAGCACCACAATGGCGAGCGGGAAGACGATCATCTTGCCGACAAGGCACAGCACGATCGGCAATGCCGTCGACGGCATGGATTGCAGGCGCAGATTGGCGCCGATACTGAGCAGCACGACCGGTAGCGTCGCGCCGCTGAGAATGCGCGTCGTCTCGTGCACGAATGGGATTTCTTCGACGCCCGAAAAATTCACGGAAAAGCCGAACAACACCGAAATGATGAGAGGGTTGCGGGTGAGGTCCTTCATCACCGGTTTGAGTACACTGGTGCCGGACGGCTTTTGCTGCATCCAGACCATGATCGGTACCAGCGACATATTGGTCACCGGAACCAGCATGGCCGTCGCAAGCGCGGCAATAGACAGACCCTCGGCACCGTAGACCCGTTCGGCGACCGCGAGCGCAATGTATGTATTGTGTCTCGCACACCCTTGCAGGACGGAACTTGCGACCGGCGGTGTCAGCTTGAACAGATATCCGGACAACAATCCGAACGCGGTGGCACAGGCCAAGCCGCCCAAGATAACAGTCGCGTAGGATCCGAGCAGGCCGAGGGAAATCTCGATGGTCGATGTCTTATAGAACAAGAGTGACGGGATCAGAATCCAATAGACCAGCTTGTCATTGTAATTCCAGAACTCGTCGGTCGTGATGATCTTTCTGCGCACGCCGTGGCCAAGAACCACGATGATGAAGATCGGCACGATCGAGAGAAAAAAGTCGGTCATTGATGTCCAAGGGGGTAGCCGGATGATGCCTATTTAGATCATCCGCGGCAATTCTTGGCAACGAAGGACACCGCGTTAGGATGCTGCCCGAAGACCACCGAAGTCGGTGATGAAGGCGCGGATTTGTTCCACGCCTTCTTCGGTTTTGAGGTTCGAAAACACGAAGGGACGGTCGTTTCGCATTTTTTTGGCATCCCGATCCATAACCGTAAGATCGACGCCGACGTACGGTGCCAGGTCGATCTTATTGATGACCAGCATGTCCGAACGTGTGATCCCCGGGCCGCCCTTGCGGGGGATTTCCTCGCCGGATGATACGTCGATGACGTAAATCGTCAGGTCCGCCAGTTCCGGGCTGAAGGTGGCGGCGAGATTATCGCCACCGCTCTCGATCAGCACCAGATCCAGGTTCGGAAACTTGGCGTTCATTTCCGCGACGGCGGCTAAGTTGATTGAAGCGTCTTCGCGGATTGCCGTGTGTGGGCAGCCGCCGGTCTCAACCCCCATGATCCGTTCCGTCGGCAAAGCGCCCCAGCGGGCAAGCATTTCGGCATCCTCGCGGGTGTAGATATCGTTGGTGATGGCGCAGATGTCGTGGGTATCACGGAAAGCGGTGCAAAGTGCTCCCATCAGAGCCGTCTTTCCGGAGCCGACGGGGCCGCCGATACCGACGCGGAGCGGGCCGTGCGGTGATTTAGTCATGATCTGAACAACCTCGTGTATTGGGTTTCGTGCCGCATTGAATAGATGTCGGCGATAATGCCGATGCTGCCGATATCATCCAAGTCTGCCGCCAAGGCCTCGGCGGCGGCGGTGAATACGATGTCGGCGAGTGCGGATTGTACGCGCTGACCGTCCGTTTGTCCGAGCGGGATCAGACGCACGCCCGCCGACACCAGATTGGCGACGAGGGCCTGCAGGAACGCGGTGAGTGCCGGTTCTTCGTCGATCCCGGCCAACGACGAGACGGCGCCGACGGCGACGGGATAAGGAGGCTCCGCGCCGAGTGTCTCGGCCAGCGCTTCAATGTCCTCGCCGGCCCAGGCGGCGCGTGTCACAGTCATAAAAGCTTGCCCTTGCGCGCAGGTTTCGAGTTTGCGTTCGCGGCTCGGCGCTAAGGCTCTGCCGAGTTCGGCAGTTTCGCTCAGTTCATCCCCGTCGCGGGCGGCAGCGGCGCGGTGGGCACACACGAACAGCGCTGCGTCCGTACGCCCGGGCCCGTTGGTCAACGTGCTCTTCAGCCAGTTCTGCATGGATGCCGTGTCGGTGACGATGCCTTGCTCGAAGGCTTGTTCCATCCCCTGACTGTAGGCAAAGGCACCGACCGGATAGCCGGGCGACAACCAAGTCATCAGCCGATAGAGCGCAGCGTTATCCATGGTCATGGCTCGTGCCGTGTGAATGACCGTGCCCTGCGTCATGTGAATGGTCATGCCCGTGTACGGGGTGCGAGCCGTCACCGTAGGCGCCGCCTTCGGGATCAAAGGGGGCCATGATCTCGTGTACCTCTGCACCCAGTCCGCGCACCATATCCGCGATCACGTGATCGGCGCGAATACGTAGCCGCCCGTTCATGATCTGCGTCGGCAGGTGTCGGTTGCCGAGATGCCACGCGACCCGGACTAGGTGCTCCGAGTTGATGCAGGCGATTTCGAGCAGGGCCTCGTCGGCGGCGCGCACGGAAACGACCCCACCACTTTCGGTTACCAGACCGTCACCGTCTCGAAGCCGCGTTGCTTCTGCTAAGTCGAGCAAGAACATACCGCCGTTAATGCCGGTCAGGCGCATGCGGCGACGGTAACGGTCGTCGAAGTCCAGTACGACCGTATCCAACGCGGCGCCGGACCAATCGCCTGCTTTCTTGATGCTCGTCGCGCGCAGCATGCGTCGTCTCCGATCAGAACAGGAAATACCGTTGCGCCATTGGTAGCACGTCGGCAGGCTCACACGTTAGTAACTCGCCGTCGGCGCGGACCTCATAGGTTTCCGGATGCACGTCGATATCAGGCGTTGCTGAGTTGTGCACCATGGCGGCCTTGGAGATGCCGCCGCGCGTATTCTCGACGGCCACCAGCTCCTTGCCGACACCTATTTTGCCCGCAAGGCCGTTCGAGACGGCAGCCTCGGAAACGAACGTGACGCCGGATGCCGTCACTGACTTGCCGAAGGCGCCGAACATCGGGCGATAATGCACCGGCTGCGGCGTCGGGATCGATGCATTCGGATCGCCCATAGCGGCGGCGGCGATGGTGCCGCCGATCAGGATCATATCCGGCTTGACGCCAAAGAACGCCGGCGACCACAGAACGAGATCGGCGCGTTTCCCGGTTTCGATGGAGCCGATATGCTTCGACATGCCATGCGCGATGGCCGGGTTGATGGTGTATTTCGCGATGTAGCGTTTGACGCGGACGTTGTCATTCTCGCCGCTTTCTTCCGGCAGACGTCCGCGCTGGCGTTTCATCTTGTCGGCGGTCTGCCACGTGCGGATCAGCACTTCGCCGACACGGCCCATGGCCTGGCTATCCGATGCGATGATTGAGAACGCGCCCATGTCGTGCAGGATATCCTCGGCGGCGATGGTCTCGCGGCGAATACGGCTTTCCGCGAAGGCAACGTCTTCCGGGATGTTGGCGTCCAGATGGTGACACACCATCAGCATGTCCAGGTGCTCGTCGATGGTGTTGACCGTGTAAGGACGCGTCGGGTTGGTCGACGACGGCAGTACGTTGGCTTCGCCGCACACCTTGATGATATCCGGGGCATGACCGCCACCAGCTCCTTCGGTGTGGAAAGCGTGGATGGTGCGCCCCTTGAACGACGCAACGGTGTTCTCGACAAAGCCGGATTCGTTCAAGGTGTCGGTGTGGATCATCACCTGTACGTCCATGTCGTCGGCGACACTGAGGCAGCAGTCAATGGCCCCGGGTGTGGTGCCCCAATCCTCGTGCAGTTTGAGAGCACAGGCCCCACCCTCCACTTGCTCAACCAGCGCGGCGGGCAGCGACGCATTGCCCTTGCCCGCGAAGGCGAGATTCATGGCGAAACCGTCGGCGGCCTGGATCATGGCGGCGATGTGCCAAGGACCGGGCGTGCAAGTCGTAGCATTGGTGCCGGTCGCGGGGCCAGTGCCGCCGCCCAGCATGGTGGTGACGCCGGACATCAGCGCATCGTCGATCTGCTGTGGACAGATGAAGTGAATATGCGCGTCGAAGCCGCCGGCGGTGAGAATCTTGCCCTCGCCGGCGATGGCCTCCGTCCCCGGGCCGACGATGATGTCGACGTCCGGCTGTGTGTCCGGGTTACCTGCCTTGCCGATGCCGGCAATGCGGCCGTTCTTGAGGCCGACGTCGGCTTTGACGATGCCCCAGTGATCGACGATCAGTGCGTTGGTGATAACGGTATCGACGGCGCCGTCGGCGCGGGTCATCTGCCCCTGGCCCATGCCGTCGCGGATCACCTTGCCACCGCCGAATTTTACTTCTTCGCCGTAGGTGGTGAAGTCCTTTTCAACTTCGATGAACAGTTCCGTGTCGGCGAGACGTACCTTGTCGCCGACGGTGGGACCGAACATGTCGGCATAGGCTTCGCGGGAAATTTTGGCGGGCATCAGTTTCCTCCCTTGTCCAGCGATCCCATGACCGCTTGATTGAAACCATAAACCTCGCGGGCACCCCGGAGCGGTACCAGGGTGACATCGCGGGTCTGGCCCGGCTCGAAGCGCACGGCGGTACCCGCCGCGATATCGAGGCGCATGCCCTTGGCTTTTTCGCGGTCGAAATCGAGACCCGAATTGACCTCATAGAAGTGATAGTGGCTGCCGACCTGCACCGGGCGGTCGCCGGTGTTGGCGACGGAGACCGTCTTCGTCGGCTGGCCTGCGTTCAGTTCGATGTCGCCGGCGGCGACGATGTATTCTCCTGGGATCATCTTTGCCTCCTCAGCGGATCGGTTCGTGGACGGTGACGAGCTTGGTGCCGTCGGGGAAGGTTGCTTCGACCTGTACGTCATGGATTATCTCGGCGACGCCTTCCATAACTTGGTCGCGGGTGATGACCTGCGCGCCGGCGGCCATCAGGTCGGCCACGGACTTACCGTCCCGGGCTCCTTCGACCACGAAATCCGTGATCAGCGCGATGGCTTCCGGGTGGTTCAGCTTAACGCCGCGCTCCAGCCTGCGTCTCGCGACCATCGCAGCCATCGAAACCAGCAGCTTGTCTTTTTCTCTGGGGGTCAGGTTCATGGTCTTTCCTCACAAATTCCAGACACGTGGGATATCCGCGCCGTCGCGCAGGGTTTGTATCAGGTGAAGTGCCGCCGCCCGCAGCGGCTGTTGGTCCGGCGCCGCGAGCCGCGCCGTCAGAAAACCATCAAAGGCGCTGGCGCCGGCAATCACGCTCTCCGGTGCACCGCCCAAGGCCTCTCGCGCTGCGTCCAATCTGGCTTCGGCATCGGATGAGACCATCAGAAGCGTCGCGAAACACGCCATGCCGTTGAGTGTCGCAGAGCCGGATATGGCTTCCGGCACATTGCCGCCCAGCCGTGTTTCATCGGCAAAAACCAACTTCCCCGCGCGGCGCACGCGCCAGCTGTCGCGAAACGAAGCTTTCGTTACCGTCTCGCCCATGGCGGCGCGGCCCAGTGTCACGGCTTCGATGGCAATGAAGCGGGAATCCTCGGCCATGTCGACCGAGAGCGTACGTTTCAGCGCGCCACCTTCAAAAAAGATGGTCTCCTGCGGCAGCCAGCAGATTTCTGCACCAGTTCCGATCTTAACGTTGGATGATACATGGGCGTGCCCGCCGGAACTTTTGTAGACGCGTTCGCACGCCTGGGTCGTGACGGTGAGACGGCTGTCCGCCTGCGCACGGATGTCGACGGTCATGTTGTCGCCGCCGGTCAGGCCACCCGCCGTGTTGATCAACACGGCTTCCGGTCCGCCGGTGCCGAACACGCGCGGGAAGCGCGCTTTCATCGATCCTTGCTGATAAAGATCGCGGAGAACCGTGCACCCGTCGCGCGGCCCAACCACAATGCGCGCTCGCCCAACGGCGCGCTGCAGGCGGCGCGCGGGAATTTCGTCAGACCGTGAGGTGCCGTCGAACATCCGCTTCGTTCATGCTTGCCTTGTCGCCCGCAAGAACCACTTCGCCCCGGTCCATGACAATGAACGTGTCGGCGAGGTCGCGCGCGAAATCGAAGTATTGCTCGACGAGGACAATGGCCATTTCTCCCTTATCGCGAAGATACGAGATCGCGCGGCCGATGTCTTGAATGATCGACGGCTGAATACCCTCCGTCGGTTCGTCGAGGATCAAAAGCTTTGGCCGTGTCACCATGGCGCGACCGATGGCGAGTTGCTGCTGTTGGCCGCCGGAAAGG
Organism: Rhodospirillales bacterium; assembly: GCA_965216765.1. Taxonomy (GTDB): domain Bacteria; phylum Pseudomonadota; class Alphaproteobacteria; order Rhodospirillales; family Casp-alpha2; genus UBA4479. The sequence continues at coordinate 1,611,835 of OZ244199.1, read as the reverse complement.
TCGCCGCCGCGGCGGCGCATCATGTCTTTGAGCACCGGGAACAGTTCGAACACCTCGTCCGGGACGTTGCGGTCGGCCTTGGCATTACAGGCAAATCCGGTCTCCAGGTTTTCGGCGACGCTCAGCAGCGGAAAGATTTCTCGGCCCTGTGGGACGATGGCGACGCCGGATCGGGCACGCTCGAACACGGGCAGGTTGGTGATGTTCTTGCCGTCCCAGGTGATTGAGCCGGACTGGATGCCCTGCTGGCCGACAATGGCGCGCATCAGGCTGGTCTTGCCGACGCCGTTCCGGCCCATAACACAGGTCACCTTGCCGGTCTGGGCCGACATGGAGACGCTTTTGAGCGCCTGCGCGGCGCCGTAATATAGATCGACGTTTTCGACTGCGAGCATCTTACCTACCGTCCCAGATATACATCGATAACTTGCTGGTTGGCGCTGACCTGATCCAGCGACCCTTCCGCCAGGACCGAGCCTTCGTGCAGCACGGTCACCTTCACATCCAGCGCGCGTACGAAGTCCATGTCGTGTTCGACAACAACGACGGAGTGCGTTTTGGCGATTTCCTTCAGCAAGATCGCGGTTTCGGCGGTCTCAGCGTCGGTCATGCCGGCTGCCGGTTCGTCGACCAGCAGAAGCCTCGGATCCTGTGCGAGCAACATGCCGATCTCGAGCCATTGCTTCTGGCCGTGGGACAGGCTGCCGCCAAGGGCATTGCGCTGTGCGGTGAGCCGGATCGTGGTCAGGATTTCGTCTATGTGTTTTTCGTCATCCGGATCGGCCTTGCCGAACAGTGTGCTAAAGACACCGCGCGGACGGTCCAGTGCGAGAAGGATATTGTCGTAGACGGTATGGCTTTCGAATACCGTCGGCTTCTGAAACTTCCGGCCGATGCCCAGAGTTGCAATCTCAGCCTCGTCGAGCTTGGTCAGGTCGGTTCTGTCGCCGAATTGGACGACGCCGGTATCCGGCCGGGTCTTGCCGGTGATGACGTCCATCATGGTCGTCTTGCCGGCGCCATTAGGGCCGATGATGGCGCGCATTTCGCCCTCGGCGATGTAGAGTGAGAGCGCGTTGAGCGCTTTGAAGCCGTCGAAACTGACGGAGACGTTATCGACGTAAAGAAGTGTATCGCCTAGCACTGTCATATCAGTCGGCTCCTTGCGCTTTGGCTTTGGAGGTGGCTGACCTGGTGGCCGCGGCGTTAGTTCGATAGCCCTTCATCTGGTTCCAAAGACCGAGGATGCCCTTGGGCAGGAAGAGGGTCACGGCAATGAATAGGCCGCCCAAGGCGAACAGCCAGATTTCCGGTAGTATCCCGGTGAAGACGGTCTTGGCGCCGTTTACCAGTACAGCGCCGAGCGCGGCACCCACGAGCGTACCGCGGCCGCCGACGGCAACCCAGATCACGGCTTCAATGGAATTCGCGGGCTGGAATTCGGATGGGTTAATGATACCAACCTGCGGCACATAGAGCGCCCCGGCGACGCCCGCGATCATCGCCGATACGGTCCAGACGAACAGTTTGTAGTGTTCGACCCGGTACCCGAGGAACCGGGTCCGACTTTCGGCGTCGCGGACGGCAATCAGAACCTTGCCGAGCTTGCTCTCAACGATGGCCTTGGCAATAACGAAGCTTGCGGCCAAAGCAATGGCGCTGGCGCTCAGGAGGCCGATACGGGTGCTGTCGCTTTGTACGTCGAAGCCCAGGATATCCTTGAAGTCGGTCAGGCCGTTGTTGCCGCCAAAGCCCATGTCGTTGCGAAAGAACGCAAGAAGAAGTGCGAACGTCATGGCCTGGGTGATGATCGAGAGATAAACTCCGGTCACCCGCGAGCGGAAGGCGAACCAGCCGAAGGCAAAGGCCAGCAGGCCCGGCACCAGCACCGCCATCAGGGCGGCGAACCAAAACATGTCGAAGCCGTACCAGTACCAGGGCAGTTCCTGCCAGTTCAGGAACACCATGAAGTCCGGCAGGATCGGGTTGCCGTAAACACCGCGCGTGCCGATCTGGCGCATCAGGTACATGCCCATGGCGTAGCCGCCGAGCGCGAAGAAGGCACCGTGGCCCAGTGACAGCACGCCGCAGTACCCCCAGACAAGGTCGATGGACAGTGCGAGCAGCGCATAGCAGAGATACTTGCCGATCAGCGAGACGGCGTAAGTCGGCACATGGAAGGCGCTTTCCGGCGGCAGCGCGAGATTGCAAAAGCCGATCAACACAACGCCGGCAGCAAGGATCGCGAGGAAGACCCAGCCTTGAAGGCCGAAGGTTTGCAGGAGGCGAGACGTAATCATGCTTCCACCGCCCGGCCTTTGAGGGCGAACATACCTCTGGGCCGCTTCTGAATGAACAGGATGATGAAGACAAGGACGGCGATCTTACCGAGCACCGCGCCCGCATAGGGCTCAAGAAACTTGTTGGCGATGCCGAGCGTCATGGCGCCGACCAGCGTGCCCCACAGGTTGCCGACGCCGCCGAAGACGACAACCATGAAGCTGTCGATGATATAGGACTGACCCAGATTCGGGCTGACATTGTCGATCTGGCTGAGCGCCACGCCGGCGATACCGGCGATGCCGGAGCCGAGGCCGAAGGTCAGGGCATCGACCCAGTCGGTTCGGATGCCCATGGCGCCGGCCATGCGGCGGTTCTGCGTGACGGCGCGCATCTGCAGGCCGTAAGGCGTCTTTTTCATCAGCAGCATCAGTGCGAACAGCACAATCAGCGAGAAGATCAGGATATAAAGCCGGTTGTAGGTGATCGCCATCTGACCCAATTCGAAAGAGCCGGACATGAAGTCGGGCGTGCCGACTTCCTGGTTGGTCGGGCCGAAAATCGAGCGCACGGTCTGTTGTAGCGCCAGGGAAATCCCCCAGGTGGCGAGTAGCGTTTCTAGCGGCCGACCGTAAAGCCAGCGTATGATCCCACGCTCGATCGCGACGCCGACAGCCCCCGCGACCAGAAACGCCAGCGGGATCGAGATGAACAGCGAGATACTGAAGAGTTCGGGCCAGGAAGTGCGGATCGCATCCTGCACGACGAAGGTCGTGTAGGCCCCGAGCATGACCATCTCGCCGTGCGCCATGTTGATGACGCCCATGACGCCGAAGGTGATGGCAAGCCCGATGGCGGCGAGCAGCAGCACGGAGCCGAGCGACAGCCCATACCAGATGTTCTGTGCCCCCGCCCACATGGCTAGGCTCTTATCAATGCTGGCGACGGCGCTTTCTGCAGTTGTCTTCAACGTACCTTCGGCGTTGTTGGCAAAGCCGAGCAGAATGGAACGTGCGTCCCGGTCGCCACGTTTCTTCAAAATTTCGATAGCGGCTGATTTTGCTTCGTCGCCGAGATCGCTCGACAGGACGGCGGCAGCGCGGGCTTCGATCATCGCCGTTTTGACATTGTCGTCGGTTTCACGCTCGATCACGCCGTCCAAAAGCGGAATGGCCTTCGGGTCTTTCGAGTTGAAGACGGCGTCGGCGGCGGATAGGCGGTCGGCGGCGGATTTTGAGCCCAGTTGCAGGCTGCCGAGCGCATCCTGGATCGCCGAGCGCAGTCGGTTGTTGACGCGCACCTTCTCGACAGCCTGGCGCGGCATTTCGCCCAGGTCTTCGAGAGTCAGCGGATCGGTCAGTTTGTAGTTGCGGCCCGCCCGCTCGCCGATGACGACTTTTCCGCCCAGTTTCTGTTTGTAAAGATCGCCGCCTGTGAGGGCTTCGAGTACCGGAATAACCCTAGAGTCGCCGGTCGCGGCAAGAGCCCCGATTGCGGCTTCGCGTTCGTCGAAGCCACCAGGTGCCAAAGCATTGACCTTGGCGCGAAGATCATCCTCTTGCGCGAGGCTGACGTCAGGCGATAGGGCGAAAATGAGGGTCGAAAAAAGGAAAAGAACTGGCAGCAGCCGCTTCGTCATGGGGTCCGTCCGGCTAAGCGAAAAACAAAACAAAATGAACTAAAGAAAAAATCTGAAAACAAATGGGGGCAGCCAAATGGCCGCCCCCAGAGTCTTTGCCGCGTCAGCTGCCTTTGCCGCCGCATTTGCCCGTTTCGGCATTGAAGTTGCCGCAGGACAGAGGCGCACGCCAGTCGCTGATAAGGTCTTTCGAGTCCGGCAGGAAGTCGGACCATGCGTCACCCGGCACCAGGCCCGGCGTCGAGGTAACGACTTCGAACTGGCCGTCAGCTTGGATTTCGCCGATCAGAACCGGTTTCGTGATGTGGTGGTTCGGCATCATTGCCGACAGGCCGCCGGTGAGGTTCGGCACAGCAACGCCGACCAGCGAGTCGATAACGGCATCCGGGTCGGTGGTGCCAGCCGCTTCAACCGCTTTCACCCACATGTTGAAGCCGATGTAGTGTGCTTCCATGGGATCGTTGGAAACCCGCTTGTCGTTTTTGGTGAACTTCTGCCACTTCTCGATGAAGTCCATGTTTTCCGGAACATCGACGGACATGAAGTAGTTCCAGGCAGCGAGGTGGCCGACCAGCGGACCGGTGTCGAGACCGGCGAGTTCTTCTTCGCCGACCGAGAACGCCACGACCGGGATGTCGGTTGCTTTGATACCTTGGTTGCCCAGTTCTTTGTAGAACGGAACGTTGGCGTCACCGTTGATGGTCGAAACCACAGCGGTTTTCTTGCCGGCGGAGCCGAACTTTTTGATGTCGGAGACGATCGTCTGCCAATCGGAGTGACCGAACGGCGTGTAGTTGATCATGATGTCTTCGGCGGGAACGCCTTTATCCTTGAGATAGGTCTCGAGGATTTTGTTGGTCGTACGCGGGTACACATAGTCGGTACCAGCCAGGACCCAACGTTCCGTGCCTTCGGCCATCAGATAATCGACCGCCGGGATGGCCTGCTGGTTCGGCGCGGCTCCCGTGTAAAACACGTTGCGCTGGCTTTCTTCACCTTCGTACTGAACCGGATAGAACAGGATGCTGTTCAGTTCTTCGAAGACCGGCAGAACCGATTTACGCGACACCGACGTCCAGCAACCGAAAACGACATCGACCTTGTTGACCGAAATCAATTCACGCGCCTTTTCGGCGAACAGCGGCCAGTTCGAGGCCGGGTCGACAACGACAGGCTCCAGTTTTTTGCCGAGAACGCCGCCCTTTGCATTCTGATCTTCGATCAGCATGAGCATGACGTCTTTAAGTGTCGTTTCGCTGATCGCCATGGTGCCGGACAGCGAGTGCAGGATGCCGACTTTGATCGTATCCGCAGCTTGCGCCGCCGTACCGACGGCCATCGTCAGCGCGAGAGCGCCAGCCGCAGCGATGCTTTTAAATCCACGTTGCATAGCAATATTTCCCCTTGATGAGTAGACGTGTCCCCCTTCTTATACAAATCCTGGGCCAGATATTGCCGCGTCTGCGAAATCTGTGGATAAGTTCTGGCACCACGTTGTTTTTTATAAAAAATTTCGTGCCGGCTTAGCGTGTGATGATCGAATACGACAAACTTGATGCGGTCAAATTTTATGCAAATAATAAAATATGACTAATTTGTGATCATGACCTGGAAGCCATTCCCTGCAAGGCACGCAACGGGTTGAAGAATGTGCGCCCGTTGAATCAAAGGGTCGCTGGGAAACGCATCACGGATCTATATATCCACTGGTATCTCTCATCGTCTGTCTTCTAGTGGGGATTGCGCAGCGCGTCGCGGCAAGGAACATGCGGCCGGCGCCGGAGACGCCGAGGGCTGGGACGATTAATTGAAGTTTTTGCGCGAAGTTATAGACGTGCCAAAGCCGAACTCGGTAAATTGATAGAAGATCTGACCTGAAGATGAGTGAAGTCCGTTACGTCACCGGAATCGATAATGCGGCAGCTAAATGGCGCCTCGATATGATGGGGCAGTTCATGGATTGCTTGCGCTGGTCCATGGTCGCGTGCGGTGTCGTGCGTTAGAACGAGATTGAAAGCATGTTCGAGAACTGGCACCAGTTGTAGGCTATTCTGAACTTTTAGGACTCGCTCGAGGCCATCGGAAAGGATTTCGAGGAGATGCACACTGTTTTCTGAGAACGAAAACTTCCGGTTTGTAGTGGTCAGTGTTACCGGACCGATTGCACTGGGTGAACATAGATGACGACGATGTCTCGGCATGGTGGCTCCGACCGCGCGAGTGCGATTTCCGCTGCTATCCGCAATGCCATTATCGAGCAGGCGATCAAGCCCGGCACCCGTTTGCCCGAAGACACCATCGGTGAGAGGTTCGGCGCCAGCCGCACCATCGTCCGTGCCGCCTTGGCGCAACTCGCTGCCGAGGGATTGGTCAATCAGCGCCGCAACCGTAGCGCCGTGGTCGCCGAACCGAGCTGGAACGAAGCCAGGGACACCTTCGATATCCGCTTGGCCGTCGAAGAGATCGTCATGCGTCGTATCGCCGGGCAGCTGACGCCGGCGCAGATCGCGCGTCTCCGTGAGCACGTGAAGGCCGAAGACGAGGCTCGGAAAAGCGGCGATGAGCCGCATTCCATCCGCCTGGCTGGTGAATTCCATGCCCTGTTGGCTGAATTTGCGGATAGCGACATCCTATCGGATTACATGCGCGTACTGGCCTCAAGGTGCTGTCTGATCCTGGCCCTCTACAGCCGTCCACACTCGTCGGAATGCGGCGTCACCGAGCACCGCGCGCTTGTCGATCTGCTGGCGGCGGGTGACGAAGAGAAATGCGTTGCGGCCATGCGAACGCATATGCGGGGCGTCGTCGATCGGGCGCTGATCTCGCCGCCGAAAAAAGAAGACCGGGATATCGGTGATATCCTTGGCTCTTACGCGGAAGAAAAACTCTCGACCTGACGGTCGTCAGCCGGCTTCGCCCTTGAGTATCCGCTCCGCGCTGTCGTTCCATACGTCAATTTTGACGATCTTGCCGTCTTTGATTTCGAAGCGATCCACGTAGCGGTTGCCTTCGAAGGCAACGCCGTTCAGCCATTCGCCATACAGGGTGCCGATGCCGTAGACGACGATGGAATCGGGGCCCGGCGCCACGTCGGTACGCTCCATATTCTTCTTCACCCACTTGTAGCGTTTGGCGTTATAAGCCGCCATCTCGCTCGGGTGCGACATCCGTGTCTTGCCCGTGAAGTGAATGACGACGTCGTCACTCAGGAACGTCGCAGCGGTTTCGGGGTCCGGCACCATTGATGCGATGAGAAACTGTTCGACGATGTCGCGGGCAGCCGCCGCCTCGTCATTGATGGGCGTGCCTTGGGCTCGCTCGGTCATATTTCTAGCCTCCACAAAAGATCATTGCCGCAAACACAGCATAATTCATGCCATGCTGTCGCGCCTAAACTGTATACGATTATTAGATAAATTGTTCATAATCTGGTGAAAAAAAGAGCACCACCTGCATAAGCAGCCTACAATATGAGCATTTTTATATCGTGTTTATATTTTAATCGCAGAATCTTGCGATTTTTTTCTTGGCACGCCGTTTGCTCTCTCAAATCCAATTAATCCCAAGCAGGAGGCTTTTGCCATGAACATTCTTACGAAGATGCGGTTCAGCCGCCGCGTTATTCTGGCCGCCTCGGCGGCATTTGTCATGACGGCGTCCAGCGGCACCGTGTTTGCCGCCGACACCATCAAAATCGGCTTGATTGCCAGCCTTTCCGGTCCGTCAGCGAAATCCGGCGAAGCGATCACCCGTGGTTTGACCATCGCCATCGACGAGATCAACGCATCGGGCGGACTGCTCGGCAAGCAGGTCGAACTGCTGCGCCGCGACGACGAAAACAACCCGGGCAAAGGCCTGGTCGCTGCGCGTGAGTTGATCCAGCGCGAGAAAGTTGCCGTGCTGTTCGGTGGCTTGCAGACACCGGTTTCGTTGGCGGTGGTTCCTTTCATGAACCAGATCAAAGTGCCGTTCATGGGGCCGTGGGCTGCCGGCACGCCGATCACCAAGAACGGCGCCAAGGAGAATTACGTGTTCCGCGTCTCCGCCTATGACGCAATGGTCGACGTCGCGTTGGTAGACCGCGCCATCAAAGTGCACGGTGCCAAAAAGCCGGGCATGATGCTGATCAACAACCCCTGGGGCGAGTCCAATGAGAAGGGCCTGACCGCGGCGATGAAAGACAAAGGTCTGGAAAGCGCCGGTATCGAAAAGATTGAGCAGTCGGACATCGATGTCGTGCCGCAGCTGACGCGTCTCAAAGAGAACGGCGCCGACACGATCTTCATGGTCGCCAACGTTGGACCGTCGGCGCAGGTCATGAAGTCGCTGGAACGCATGGGTTGGGACGTGCCGGTGGTATCGCACTGGGGACCGGCCGGTGGTCGTTTCTCGGAACTCGGCGGGCCACGGGCCAAGGACGTCGAGATGATACAGACCTTCACCTTTTCCGGCAATCCGTCGCCAAAGGCCACCGAGATGATGGCGAAGCTCAAGAAGCGCTTCCCGGAAATCAAAGGTGAACAGGATGTGACACCGGCCGTTGGTATCGCCAATGCCTACGACGGTATGCACCTCAGCGCGCTGGCCATCAAGAACGCCGGCTCCACCGAAGGTCCGAAGGTCCGTCAGGGCTTCTACGACATCAAGGAATACGACGGTCTGATCAAGAAGTACGAGAACCCGTTCACGCCCGAAGAGCATGACGCTCTTGGTCCGGATGATCTCGTCTTCACGCAGTTCATTGAAGGCAAGATCATTCCGATCAAATAACTGTGCTAAGCCGGCGGCCGTGCTTTTCTCCGAATTCGGGGCGGCCGCCGGTTCCTTCTTTCCCCTAAACGGCGGCAGCAATCCATGTTGATATTGTCGGCACTGATAACGGGGCTTGGCCTCGGCGCCATGTACGGCCTTCTCGCGCTCGGCTTTCACATCACGTACGTCGTTTCAAACACAGTCAATTTCTCGCAAGGCAGCTCCATGATGCTGGGCGCTGTGCTGGGTTATACCTTTGCTATTACGCTCGGCTGGCCCATGCCGCTGGCCGTTATCGCCGCGCTGGTGCTGTGTGGCGTCTTCGGTCTGGCGATCGAGCGCTTTCTGGTCCGGCCCTTCGTTGACCGGGGGTCCAACGGATGGCTCATGGCGACGATCGCCGGCGGGATTATCCTCGACAACGTCGTCATGTTCACCTTCGGCAAGGAACCCCGCAGCTTTCCGTCCGGCCTCGCCACGGATGCGGTGTCGATCTTCGGCATTGGGGCCTATCCGCTGCAATTGATCATTCCTGTCGTCGGCATCGTCGCCGCCGCGATCTTCAGTTTTGTCCTGCTCAAGACCAAGTACGGCAAGGCCATGTCCGCCGTCGTACAGCGCCCCGAAGCGGCGCGCATCATGGGCATCGACACACGTTTCGTCGTCGCCGCAGCTTTTGCGATCTCGACAATCCTGGCGGGCGTCGCCGGGCTGTTGATCGCGCCGCTGTTCAATGTTTCGGCAGGGATGGGTCTCGTCTTTGGGATCAAGGCGTTCGCCACCGCGATCCTGGGCGGCATCACCAGCGCCTGGGGCGTCGTGCTGGCAGGGCTTCTGTACGGTTTAGTCGAGGCGCTGACGACGGCGTTTCTCGGCTCTTCCTACACGCAGATCATCGCCTTCAGCATGATTATCTTGGCGCTGTTCTTTATGCCCAATGGCCTCCTGGGCCGGGCCGCGATCAAGAAGGTCTAGCCATGAGTGACAAGTCACAGACCCCGGACCCGTTGATCGCCGTCAGCCGTGTCATCAATGACAGCCGCACGGCTTACATAGCGATTGCATTGGTGACTTTGGCCGGCGTCTTTCTGGCGCTGACGCTCGAAGGCTATTTCAACTTTATCCTCGCGACCCTGGCGCTCAACATTCTGGTCGGTATCGGCCTCAATATCCTGCTCGGGCTTTCGGGGCAGGTCTCGTTCGGCCACGTCGGTTTCTTTGCCATCGGCGCTTATGGAACCGGCATACTGATGCTGCATGGCGTTGGTTTCTGGCCGGCGTTTGCGGCGGCAGGCGCGATCTCGGCTGCGGTCGGTTTCTTGTTGGCGCTCCCGGCGCTCCGCGTCACCGGGCCGTACCTGGCGATGATGACCATCGCTTTCGCCTTTATTGTCGAGCACGGGGCCATCGAGTGGCGCGATCTCACCGGTGGTGCCAACGGCCTGATGGGATTTCCGTCGCCCGAGTTCTTCGGCATCATTATGACCGAGGCCGAGATCGGCCTGCTGGCCATCGTCTGCTGCGGAGCCGCGTTGGCGTTCTATCGCCGCCTGGCGCGCGGCAGTTGGGGCCGGGCCATGCGCGCCGTTCGCGATAGTGAGGTTGCAGCGCAGTCTGTGGGCCTCAATCCGTTGGTACTGAAAACCATATCATTCGTGCTGTCAGCGCTGCTGACAGGGCTGGCAGGGGCCATGTATGCGCCGCTCAGCCTGTTTATCTCGCCGACCTCGTTTCCGTTCTTCCAATCGATTCTTTTCATCCTTGCCGTCGTCGTCGGCGGTGCCGGTACACTTTGGGGGCCTGTAATAGGCGCACTGGTCGTCGTCCTGCTGCCTGAGTTCCTGTCGGACTTCGCCGAGTACCGCCTGTTGTTGTTCGGCGGCATGCTCCTCGGTGTCCTCTGGGCGGCGCCGCGCGGCATCGTCGGTACAGTTACCGGTTGGGTCGAGCGCGAGGATCCGACACGGGCCAAGGCCGGTCCTATCGATCTCGGAGCATTTCTTGGGGCTGGCCGTGCAGCTGCCCCCTTGATTGTCGAAAATATCGGTATCTCGTTTGGCGGCGTGCGCGCCGCCGCGGATGTCAGTTTCGAAGCGGCGCCGGGGCGGGTCACCAGCGTCATCGGCCCGAACGGAGCGGGCAAGACCACGGTCCTCAACATGATCGGCGGCTTCTACAAACCGGATACAGGCAGCGTACGGCTGGACGGACCTGTGTCAGGTCAGGCCGCGTTCAAAATTGCGCGGGCGGGGGTGTCCCGCACCTATCAGACGACGCAGTTGTTCGAGCAAATGACCGTGCTCGAAAACATTCTGATCGCACTCGGGCGTGGTCGGCTCGGCATGCTGCTCGCGGGGGGCAAGGCCGCCGAAGACTGTGCGCTCGCAGAGGGCCTGCTGGCGTTCGTCGGTTATACCGGTCCACTGCACCGGCTCGCCGGAAACCTGCCCCACGTCGACAAGCGACTGGTCGAGATTGCCCGCGCGCTGGCGATCCGTCCCAATGTCCTTTTGTTGGACGAGCCTGCCGCCGGGCTGATGCGCGAGGACAAGAGCAAGCTCGCCGATTTGCTGCGCCAGATCGCCGACGCCGGGATCGCCTTGATCCTGGTCGAGCACGACATGTCACTGGTGATGGGGATCTCGGACTACATCGTCGTGCTGGATGCCGGTCAGCCGCTGATGCAAGGTCTGCCCGCCGAAGTGCGCGAAGACGAACGGGTGCTGTGCGCCTATCTGGGCGGTACCGACTTCGAAGGACGCCCACGTGCGACGGCGTTCGAGCCTGAAAAAGTAGCTGTGCTGACGGCGCACAAACTGGAGGCAGGCTACGGCGCTGCGCCGGTATTGGAAAAAGTCCACGTCGATGTTTATCCCGGCGAGATGGTGGCTGTCCTGGGCGCCAACGGTGCCGGTAAGTCGACCATGTTGCGAGCCATGAGCGGTCTGCACCGGCCGATCTCGGGGTCTGTCCTGCTGAACGACGAAGAGACATCCGGCAAGGCGGCGCATGAGATTGCCGCCGCCGGTATGGTGTTGGTGCCGGAGGGCCGCCAGGTGTTTCCGGAACTGACACTTAAGGACAATATTCTGTTGGGGGCGTGGAGCCGAAAAGACCCGGTCGGTGAGGACGAGCTTGAAGACCTACTCAAACGTTTCCCGAGGCTCCGCGATCGTATCACCAGCAAGGCGGGCGTGCTCTCCGGCGGCGAACAGCAGATGCTGGCTATCGCGCGCGGCCTGATCGCAAAGCCTGATATCCTGCTATTGGATGAGCCGTCGCTGGGCCTGGCGCCGTCGATGATCGCCGAACTGTTCGAAGCCCTCGCCGATTTGCGCGACGAAGGCGTGACGGTACTGATCGTCGATCAGATGGCAAACCTGGCGCTGACCGTGGCGGATCGTGGTTACGTGCTGGAAAGCGGTCAGGTTATCCATGACGGGCCTGCCCAGGCCCTCAAGAACGATCCCGCCATCGAGCGGGCCTACCTGGGGCACGCCGACTAGGCGCGCCCACGCACGAGAAACGGAGGACGAAATGGATATAACGATTCGAAACGCAGTGTCGGCAGGTATCTCTGGCGAGCCGCTCGATATCGGGGTGTCCGGCGGCAAGATCGTCGAGATCGGCAAAAGCCTCTCGCCCGGCGAACGCGATTATGACGCCCAAGGCCGGATCGTCGTTCCGGGGTTCGTCGAGACGCATATCCACTTGGATAAATCCTGTATCCTACACCGCTGTTCTTCGAAACGCGGCGACCTGGAGGAAGCCATCGGCGAGGTCGCACGCCTGAAAAGCGACTTCACCGAACAAGACGTCTACGAGCGCGCCATGCGCACGCTTCGAAAATGCGTAATCAATGGCACGACGCGGATGCGCACCCACGTTGAGGTCGATCCGGTCGTCGGCTTACGCGGCGTCGAGGGGGTAAAAGCAGCGATTAAGGATTTCGCCTGGGCCATCGACGTGCATATGTGCGTGTTCCCGCAGGAAGGGCTTTTGAACAATCCCGGGACCGACGAGTTGATGGTTGCGGCGCTGAAGGATGGCGCCAAAAGCGTCGGCGCCGCACCCTATACCGATAGCGACCCGCACGGACAGATCGACCGGGTGTTCGAGATGGCGCGCGAATTCGACGTCGATATAGACATGCACCTGGATTTCGGCGACAGCGCTGCCGAACTGGACGCCGAATATGTTTGCCACAAGGCCGACGAATACGGGTGGGGCGGGCGCACCACCATCGGCCATGTCACCAAATTCTCGGTGATGACACCCGAGAAGCTGGCTGCCATGGGTAAGCGTCTGGCCGATGCCGGGGTTGCCGTCACGGTGTTGCCGTCGACGGACTTGTTCTTGATGCACCGGGACCACGATCACACGGTGCCGCGTGGTGTCACGCCGCTGCACAAACTATTAGAGGTCGGCGTGAACTGCTCGCTATCTACCAACAACGTGCTGAACCCGTTTACGCCTTTCGGCGATTGCTCTCTGATCCGGATGGCGAACCTCTATGCCAACATCTCGCAAATCGGCAAATTGGATACCTTCGCCGAGTGTCTAAACATGGTGTCGAGCCGCTCCGCTAAGCTTTTGAACCTATCCGACTATGGCTTGGAGAAGGGCATGACGGCAGACATGGTCGTCGTCGACAATACGGATCCGGCGATGGCGGTTGCCGAGTTGTCGCAGCCGATGTACGTCTTTAAAGGTGGAACTCCGACGGTGACGCGGGCGCTGCCGGAGCTGCATACACCCACCTGAGGACATTTACATGCAAGATACCGTCAACGCGTTCATCGATACGTTTACCATTGAAGGCGCGGCGGATGGGCCGCTGGCCGGTCTGACGTTCGGCGCCAAAGACCTCTATGATGTCGCCGGGCATATCACCGGATGCGGCAGTCCCGATTGGGCGCGGACACACGAGCCCGCGGCGTCACATGCGGTGGCGGTACAGATGCTGCTGGATGCAGGTGCAACGCTCGTCGGTAAAACGCATACCGATGAGATTGCGTACAGTCTGCTAGGCATAAACGCGCATTATGGAACGCCCACCAATATAAAGGCGCCAACGCGTGTTCCCGGTGGCTCCTCGTCCGGTTCCGTCGCGGCGACGGCGGCGGGGCTGATCGACATCGGTCTCGGCAGCGATACCGGGGGCTCGGTGCGGATGCCAGCGTCGTTCTGTGGTGTTTACGGCATGCGGACCACACATGGCCGGATTGATCTCTCCGGTGCAATGCCCTTGGCGCATACCTTTGATGCCGTCGGCTGGTTCGCACGCGATGCGCAAACATTCGCCAAGGCCGGCGCGGCTTACGGCATAGATGCTCAGCCGCCGTCCGGCTCGCGTCTTATGATTGGCGAAGACGCGGTCGGGCTGGCTGCCCCCGAAACCTGGCATGCTCTGGAGGGCACGGTCGCTGATTTGGTGAGCATTGCCGGGTCCGTCGGAACGGTATCCCTCGCCGATGGCGTTTTCGATGAATGGTTCGAAGTGTTCCGTGTCTGTCAGGCTGCCGAGGTTTGGGAGAATCACGCCGATTGGGTCAGGGCAGCCAAACCCTCGTTCGGCCCCGGCGTCAAAGAGCGCGTCGAAATAGCTTCCAAGCTGGATCCGGCCGAGATTGCCCGTAGGCGCGCGGAGCGCGCCGAGATAAAGAAGCATCTCATTCAGATGATCGGAGACGACGGTGTCGTCATTCTGCCGACAAGCCCGTCACCGGCGCCGCTGATCGACACTGATCAAGTTACGCTCGAAGCCTTTCGAGTGGCAGCGATGCAACTCCTGTGCGTCGCGGGGCTTGCGGGCTTGCCGCAATTGAATATCCCGGCGGGTGTAGTCGATGGTGCGCCGGTGGGTCTTTCCATCCTCGGCGGCCCTAATGCGGACGATCGTCTGATCGGACTTGCGTTGGCATTGGCGGACGCAAAAGCCGCCTAAATCCTGTCGTGGTCAGCCACATTTGCAGGTTGGAGGCGGAACCCTTAAAACCTTAATCAAGGTGGCATAGACCACTCGGTAATAATGGGTCTCCGCCCATCAATTGGAGGCGGAACAGTGCGAGGGAACAATATGAACACCGTCTTTGAGATTCTCAGCAATCAAAACGCAGATTTGCCTGCTATCGGCGCGCCCGGCCGTTCGCCGTTGACCTATGGTGGTCTAAAGGCTCTGGCCGAGCGCACTGTCGAAACCCTGAATGGGATCGGCATTGGGCGCGGTGACCGGGTGGCACTCGTGCTGCCGAACGGCCCCGAGATGGCGGCGGCTTTCCTGGCCGTGGGGGCCGGCGCTTCGACAGCCCCCCTCAACCCGGCCTACCGAGAAGACGAGTTCGATTTCTACCTGAGCGATCTGAAAGCCAAGGCACTCGTGGTCCTGGACGGAGACGATACACCGTCACTCCCGGTGGCAAAAAAGCACGGCATTCCGGTGCTGGTTTTAAAAAGCCCGGCGGACGGCCCAGCCGGTGATTTCACGTTGGATATCGACAGTGTCGCATCCGGTGCGCCTGCGTCCGGCGGCTTGGCGGCGCCCGACGATGAAGGCTTGGTTCTACATACCTCCGGCACCACGTCCCGGCCAAAGGTCGTGCCGCTCTTGAACCGTAACCTTGCGGCATCGGCGGGCAATATCCGTGCAACGCTGTCGCTGACGTCCGACGATGTTGGCCTCAACATTATGCCGCTGTTCCATATCCATGGTCTGATCGCCTCGCTGCTTTCGTCCATGTCGGCCGGGGCGTATGTCGTCTGCTCGCCGGGCTTCAATGCGTTGAAGATCTATCAGTGGTTCAAGGACGTGAATCCGACGTGGTATACGGCGGTGCCGACCATGCACCAGGCGATCATCGCCCGCGCATCGCGCAACGCAGACGTCATTAAAGGTATGCGCTTGCGCTTCGCCCGTTCCTCGTCGTCGTCGCTGCCGCCGCCCGTAATGGCCGAGGTTGAGCAGACTTTCGATTGTCCGGTGATCGAGGCTTACGGCATGACCGAAGCGGCGCACCAGATGGCGTCAAATCAGTTGCCGCCGGGTGCGCGCAAGCCCGGTACCGTCGGACCGGCGGCCGGACCGGAGATTTCGATTCTCAGCGCCACCGGCGAAGCTGTGCCGCAGGGCGGCGAAGGCGAAATTTGCATCCGCGGCGGCAACGTCTTTTCGGGCTACGAGAATAATCCCGATGCGAATGCCGAAGCGTTCCACGGCGACTGGTTCCGCACCGGCGACCAGGGGTTTCTGGACGAAGACGGATACGTCACCATTTCCGGACGTCTGAAAGAGATCATCAACCGGGGCGGTGAAAAGATCGCACCGCGCGAGGTCGATGACGTCCTGCAGGCGCATCCGGCGGTGGCGCAGGTCGTTACGTTCGCCATGCCGCATGACAAGCTGGGAGAAGATGTCGCGGCCGTTGTTGTGCTGGCGGAAGGCAAGGAAGCGACGGAGCGCGAGCTGCGTGACTTCGCGGCCCAGAAACTCGCCGACTTCAAGGTGCCGCGTACCATTACCTTTGTCGAAGAAATCCCCAAGGGGGCGACCGGCAAGCTGCAACGCATCGGGCTGGCGCAGAAACTGGGTCTGGCATGACGGCAAAAGTCTGTATTTACGGCGCCGGTGCTATCGGCGGTTTTATGGGCGCTATGTTGGCCAAGGCCGGCGCCGACGTCTCACTTGTGGCGCGTGGGCCGCATCTGGCGGCGATGCAGGCGAACGGCCTGGTGCTCGACATGGACGGCAATCGCAAGACGGTGCCCGTCACCGCCAGCGAAAACCCCGCTGACCTTGGTGAACAGGATTACGTCATCGTCACGCTCAAGGCGCATTCCGTGCCGGGCGTCGTCGAAGCCATGCAGCCGCTGCTGGGCAGGGACACGACGGTTGTCTTCGGCGTAAACGGCGTGCCGTGGTGGTATTTCTACGGCGTGGACGGCCCGTTGAAAGACCGCAGGCTGGAGACGGTCGATCCTGGCGGCAAAATTTGGGACGGCATTGGTCCCGAGCGCGCCATGGGCTGTGTCGTCTATCCAGCGGCGGAAGTGTCAGAGCCTGGCGTTATTCAACATATCTCCGGTGACCGGTTTTCCTTGGGCGAGCCGAACGGAAGTAAATCCGAACGCGCGGAATCCTTGTCCGCTTTGCTCAAGACCGCCGGTCTCAGAGCACCGGTGCGGCCCCGTATCCGCGATGAGATCTGGGTCAAGCTTTGGGGCAACTGCTCTTTTAATCCTATCAGTGCGCTGACGGGGGCGACCCTCGAAGATATGGCGCAGACCCCGGCGACCCGCGCCGTCATCCGCGCCGTCATGGTCGAAGCGCAAGCGGTCGGCGAAGCGCTTGGCGTCAAGTTTGCCATCGACGTCGACAAGAGAATTGCCGGCGCCGAAGCCGTCGGTGCACATAAGACGTCGATGCTCCAGGACTTGGAGCGTGGCCGCCCCATGGAGATTGATGCGCTGGTGAGCGCGGTTGCTGAGCTGGGCCGCGTCGTCAATGTGCCGACGCCGACACTTGACGGTGTCTTGGCTTTGGTGCGGCACCGTGCCCGGCTCGCAGGTTGTTATGAAGACTAGGAGTGACTTATGCGGAAAGCGCGTATTACAGCTGGCGATGCCTCTCTCGATGTGATTTTGAAAGACACGCCGACGGCGGATGCAATCTGGGACGCTCTGCCGATATCATCCATCGCCAGCACGTGGGGCGAGGAAGTGTATTTTGCGGTCCCGGTCAGCCAGAAACGCGAAGACGATGCACGCGACCTACTGGAAATGGGTGAAATCGCCTTTTGGCCGGACGGTGATGCGATCGCCGTCGTCTTCGGTCGCACCCCGATCTCGGCGCCGGGCGAGATGCGCCTTGCTAGCGCCAGCAATATCTGGGCGCAGGCCGACGGGGATCCGACGGTCATGCGCTCCGCGCGGCGTGGAGATTCCGTCCGGGTCGAACGCCTGGATTAAACCGCAGCGTCGCCCGTTTCGCCGGTGCGGATACGCATCGTCTGGCTGATGTCCATGACGAAGATTTTACCGTCACCGATTTGACCCGAATGCGCTGCCGTCTTGATCGCCTCGACGACCTCTTCGACGCGATCGTCTGAGATGACGACTTCGATTCGTATTTTCGGTACGAATTCCACGTTGTATTCGGCCCCCCGGTAAACTTCCGTCTGACCTTTCTGGCGCCCGAACCCTTTCGCTTCGGTCGCGGTCATTCCTTCGACGCCGATTTCCGTCAGTCCCTGCCGGACGGCATCTAATTTGAACGGCTTGATAACAGCCATGATCATTTTCATTGTTTCGACCCCTCCGGTCGTTGCCCCTCGTTGATCGACATCATACGGCAACAACTTCGCTAGGTCATCTAACGTATTGCCGCATTGCATTCCCGGAGTTCGCCGACGAATATGTTTCCAAATTAAAAAGGAGATAGACATGCGTACAGGCGGACAAATGATTGTAGACGCTCTGGTTGCGAATGGTGTGGAGCGAGTTTTTTGTGTGCCGGGCGAGAGTTATCTCGCCGTTCTCGATGCGCTCGTCGATGTCGCCGACAAGATCAAAGTGACCGTATGCCGTCAGGAAGGCGGGGCCTCCAATATGGCCGAAGCCTACGGAAAACTTACCGGAAAGCCCGGCGTGGTCATGGTGACGCGTGGCCCGGGTGCCACCAACGCGTCCATCGGCGTGCATACGGGATATCAGGATTCGACGCCGATGATCGTGTTGATCGGCCAGGTAGCGCGAGACCAACGCGACCGCGAAGCTTTTCAGGAAATCGACTACCGCCGCATGTACGGCGAAATGGCGAAATGGGTGGCGCAGATTGACGAAACCGATCGCGTGCCGGAATACATGAACCGTGCCTTCCAGACGGCTGTTGCTGGCCGGCCTGGACCCGTGGTGCTCGCGCTGCCTGAAGACATGTTGTCTGCCGCCGCCGACGCGGCGGCGCCGAAAGCGGTGCATCTGGCGAAGCCAGGTGTCGCCGACAGCGATGTAACGGCGTTTCGCAAGCTGCTGGAAAGTGCCAAGAATCCGCTTTTGCTGGTTGGCGGTGGCGGATGGACGCAGAGTGCCACTGATGCACTCAAGACCTTTGCCGAAGCGAACGATCTGCCGGTTGCCTGCGTGTTCCGCCGGCAGGACTGCTTCGACAACCTGCATCCCAACTATGCAGGGCATCTCGGCATCGCCGCCGACCCTAACTTGGTTGCGCGCGTGAAGGCGGCTGACCCGTTAATCGTCGTCGGTCCGCGCCTCGGCGAAATGACCACGGCGGGTTATGAAATCCTGACGCCGCCGTACCCCGAGCAAACGCTGGTGCACGTACATCCGTCTGGCGAAGAACTGAACCGTGTCTATGCCGCCGATCTGGCGATTCAGGCCGATATGTCGCGGTTTATGGAAGCCTGTGCCGCCATGGCACCAGTCGACAGCAGTGCCTGGAAAGGCGCTGCTGCGGAAGCGCATGCCGAGTTCATGACGTTCTCGGAGCCGATACCCACCAACACGCCGGTCGATATGGGCGAGGTGATGCGCGTCGTGCGCGACCGCCTGCCCGAGGACGCTATCATCACAAACGGTGCCGGAAATTATTCGGCCTGGTTACACCGCTACTACCGCTACCGGGATTTCGGCACACAATTGGCGCCGACATCGGGGGCGATGGGCTATGGCGTTCCGGCCGCTGTCGCCGCCAAGCTGGCACGACCCGGCCAAGTTGTCGTCTCGTTCGCGGGTGACGGCTGTTTTCAGATGAATTGTCAGGAAATCGGTACCGCCATGCAATACGGCGCCGATATCGTCTTTATCGTCGTCAACAACGGCATCTACGGCACGATCCGTATGCACCAGGAAAAGCGTTTCCCCGAGCGTATTTCGGCGACGGATCTGGTCAACCCGGACTTCGCCGCATTGTGCGAGGCGTATGGTGGTAAGGGCTACCGGGTCGATAAGACGGCGGATTTCGAAGCCGCTTTCGAGGCCGCCTTGGGCGACGGCACGGTTTCGTTGATCGAGATTCGTACCGACCCCGAGATCATTGCGCCCGGCAAAACGCTCAGTGAGGTTCGAAACGGATGAGCCGGTCGTCTGACGCGTTGATCTTGTTCGCGAATGAAGCGTTCTACACGGCCTTCGGGAGCAGCGATTACGCGGCCATGGACGACCTCTGGGCGGAAGACGCACCGGTTGCCTGTTTGCATCCTGGGGCGGCACCGATCTTCGAACGCACTGAGATCATGAAGAGTTGGCGGGAGATATTGGCTTCCGGTTCCAACGGCATGACCTTTAGGGATGCACGGATCGTTGCCAGGGGCGAGGTCTCTATCGTTGTCTGCTATGAAGTTATTGGCCAGGGCGCGCTGGTTGCCAGTAATGCATTTGTCGAAGAAGGCGGGCGCTGGCGAATAGTCCTGCATCAGGCCGGGCCGTGCCCCGATGCGCCGTCCATGCCGCCGGATGAGAACCGTTCGACGCGTCTCAACTGACGAAGATGATCTAAGGAGAAGACATTGCCTAAATCCGATATCGATATCGCCCGCGCCGCCGACATGCAGCCGATTGTCGAGATCGGCGCTGGTTTAGGCATTCCCGAGGAAGCGCTGCTGCGGCACGGCCATCACATGGCCAAGATCGACTATGATTTCATCAAGGGGCTGTCCAAACGACCCGACGGCAAGCTGATCCTGGTCACCGCGATCACGCCGACACCGGCGGGCGAGGGAAAGACGACGACGACCGTCGGTCTCGGCGACGGCCTCAACGCGATCGGCAAGAAAGCGGCGATCTGTATCCGTGAACCGTCATTGGGGCCATGCTTCGGCATGAAAGGTGGCGCCGCCGGCGGCGGCTATGCCCAGGTGGTGCCGATGGAGAACATCAATCTGCACTTCACCGGCGACTTTCATGCTATCGGCGCTGCGCACAACCTGCTGTCGGCGATGGTCGACAACCACGTTTATTGGGGGCACAAGCCGGCGCTCGATGTGCGACGTATTTCTTGGCGGCGCGTCATGGACATGAACGACCGGGCGTTGCGCCAAATCACGGCGTCACTGGGCGGTGTCGCCAACGGTTTTCCGCGTGAAAGCGGTTTCGATATCACGGTCGCGTCCGAAATCATGGCGATCTTTTGCTTGGCGACGGACCTCAAGGATTTAGGCAGGCGGATCGATAACATCGTCGTCGGCTATACGCGCGAACGAAAACCGGTGCGGGCTAAACAACTGAAAGCGTCCGGCGCCATGACGGTGCTCCTAAAAGACGCACTGATGCCGAATCTTGTGCAGACACTCGAAAACAATCCGGCATTCATTCACGGTGGGCCGTTCGCCAATATCGCGCACGGCTGCAACTCGGTGATGGCGACTAAGACGGCGCTCAAGCTTGCCGACTACGTCGTGACCGAAGCCGGGTTTGGCGCCGACCTGGGTGCCGAGAAGTTCTTTGATATTAAATGCCGCAAGGCTGGTCTCGATCCCGTTTGCGCCGTTGTTGTGGCCACCGTGCGCGCACTCAAGATGCACGGCGGCGTCGCTAAGGGCGATCTCGGCAAGGAGAACGTCGATGCGGTCCGCAAGGGGGCGCAGAACCTCGACCGCCATATCCGCAACATTAAGAAGTTCGGCGTTCCGCCCGTGGTCGCCATTAACCTGTTCTCGGCCGACAGCGAGGCGGAAATCGCCGCCATCGAAGTGGTCTGTAAGCGTCTCAAAATTAAAGCGTTCCGGTGTTCGCACTGGGCCGACGGCTCTGCCGGCACGCGGGATTTGGCGGCCCATGTCGCAAAGCTCGCTGATTCAGGCAAGGGCAAGTTCAAGCCGCTTTATCCGGACGATATGCCATTGTTCAAGAAGATCGACACCATCGCGCGCCAGATATACGGAGGCAGCGAAGCGGCAGCGGATGTCAAGGTCCGCAACCAGCTTCGCGAATGGGAGACCGCGGGTTATGGCCACCTGCCGGTTTGTATCGCCAAGACGCAGTATTCGTTCTCGACCGACCCGAACTTGAAGGGCGCGCCGAAAGATCATGTTGTCGCCGTCCGTGAGGTTCGGCTCGCCGCCGGGGCCGAGTTCATCGTCGCTATCACCGGCGATATCATGACCATGCCGGGTCTGCCGCGCGTGCCCTCGGCCAACGCCATTCATTTGGATGGCAAAGGCCTGATACAGGGATTGTTCTGATGCGGTTTGCCGGACTGCTGATTGTATGTGGGGTGATGTTCGCGTTGCCGGCGGAGGTGCTGGCGGCGGCGGACGGTCCCGACAGTTGGGAAGTGCGGCCGGGAGCGTCGGCGCAGCTTAAGGCCGAAGCGCGGAGCGATGCTGCCGTCGTGGGCGAAGTGCCGGGCGGTTCACGCGGTCTCCGTAATATGGGCTGCGAAGGCATGCCGGACTTGAACCAATGGCTGGCACTCTCCGATGCGGAGCGAGCGTCGGCCCGTGAAAAAATCTGGTGCCGGACGAAATTCGCAGGCGCAGTCGGTTGGCTGAAATCCATCGAACTGACAGAACCGACCGGTGTCGCGCCAGCTTTCGATTGCGGCCGAGCCGAAGGCGAGGTTGAGATGCTGCTATGCCGCGATAGCGATCTCGCGAAGCTGGATCAGGAGATGGCTGACGTCTACTGGACTGGGATGGGTGTTGCCGCGACTTCGGGCCCGAATGCGAAACAGGCGATGGCGACCAACAAGGCGATGCAGCGTGGCTGGATCAAAGGCCGGAACGATTGTTGGAAAGCGGCGGACGTCAATATCTGCGTTACCGACTCCTACTATAGACGTCTCGCGGAATTGGAAGCGCGGTGGAATCTCGTCGATCTGGCCGGCACGGACACATATACGTGTGACGGGGGGCACATCGTCTCGGTCGCCCGGTACAAGACGACGTACTGGGGGGCCGCCGACGTGAGGACGGATGCCGGCAGCGAGATTTATGTACAGACACGCACCGCGAGTGGCGTCAAATACCAAGGGCCGTTCGGACGCTTTGTTTGGAACAAGGGCAAGAGCGCACAGATGAAGCTGACCCCCAATGGGGCTGGTCTTTCCTGCGAAATCAAATAATTAGCTTGGCGTGAAACCGGCTCTGATCTGCGCGATGGCGGCAGCGGCAAGGCGGGCTTCCGGCGGGTCGGCGCGGCTGGTCAGCACGATCGGCACCCGTGCGCCGAGAACGACCCCCGCCGCCAGCGCCGAGCGGAAATAAACCAGCGACTTAAAGAGCGCGTTTCCCATCTCGATGTTGGGCACGGCGAGTATATCGGCCTGGCCGGCGACGGGGCTGGCGATCCCCTTGAGCTTGGCCGCGTCCGGCGACACTGCATTGTCGAGTGCAAACGGCCCGTCGACATGCGCGCCGGCGATCTCGTCCTTGGCGCGGTCGCGAATGCGCGCCGCCAGTAGCGTCGTTGGCATGCTCTCGATGATGCTTTCGGATCCCGATAGCAGTGCCACCTTGGGCTGGGCGATGTCGAGCGCTTGCGCCAGTTCGACGGCGTTGACGACGATGTCCATCATCGTCTTTTCGTCGGGGGCCACGTTGACGGCGCCGTCGGTGATCATCAGTTCCTGGTCCGAGCCGGGGGCGGTCATGTGAAAGACATGGCTGACGCGGCGGCCGGTCCGCAGGTCGGCATCACGGTTGAGGACGGCGCGCATCAGGTTGTCGGTGTGAATTTGGCCTTTCATGAGGGCCTTAGCCTCACCCTGGCTGGCGAGTTTGGCAGCTGCCTTGGCCGTCGGCTCCTCGGGGCGCGCGTCGACAATGCGGATGTCGCGGATATCCCAGGCATTCTCCTTGGCGATGCGCTCGATCTCCTTGCCGGCACCTACCAGGATCGGCTGGATTAGGCCTTCCTCGGCGGCGCGGACTGCACTTTCCAGCGCCACCGGGTGATCTGCCCCGGCGACGGCCATGGTCACGGGATCCAGCGCTTTTGCTTTCTCGATGACATGAGCCGGGAGTTGGAACGGATGGTCGCTCAGCATGTGTTTCCCTTTCGGTTTTTGGGGCGGAGCCGCCCGGTCGGTCGCGCCAAGCCTCAGTGGGGTCTTAATGTGGCCTGGCGCGGTGGATTATTTTACCGATGATACGCACGCCGGGCTCTATTCGGTCCGCATCAAGCGACGAGAAGGCGAGGCGGAAGAAGTTCTTGGGTGGATCATCATTGAAGAACATAACCCGGCCCGGCTCGATCAGCACACCTTCGGCGCGGGCGTCCTGCGCCAGGCGTTCGGCATCCAGGTCTTCCGGACCGCGCACCCAAAATGCGGTGCCGCCGAAGACGGGGCGGCTAGACGACTGCGGCAGGTGCATCGCCAGCGCCCGGTCCATGGCTTCCCAACGGGCACGGAAGGCCCGGTGCATACGGTGGATCAGCGCGTCGTGATGGCCGAGCGCCAGGAACAGCGCGGTCTGGCGCTGGTTGACGGTCGGCGGGTGCCGCAGAACCAAGCGGCGGAGCGCACGGGCTTCTTCGATCAGGGCTTTTGGTGCCACCATAAAGCCTAGGCGCAACCCCGGGAAAAGCGACTTCGAAAGAGAGCCGACGTAGACGACACGGCCGTCCTGATCCATGGACTTCAGCGCTGGCGTTGGACGTCCGGCGTAGTTGGCCTCGAACTCGTAATCGTCTTCGATGAGAATATTGTCGTGCTCTCGGGCATATTCCAGTAGCTGCAGGCGGCGCGACAGCGGCATGGTAACGGTAGTCGGGAACTGGTGGCTCGGCGTTACAAAGATGTAGTCGCAGCCCGAAAGGCGATCATCCACCGGCAGGCCTTCGCCGTCGACATCGATCAGCTTGATGCGCCCGGTCTTCAGCCGCGTGATGTTGTACATATCCCGGTAGCCGGGATTTTCCAGACCCACCGTCGCATCCGATTTGAATAGTAGCTCGGCCAGCAGATAGAGCGCGTTCTGTGCGCCCTGGGTCACGAGAATTTCTTCGGGTTCGGCAGAGATGCCGCGGCGCGGCAGAATGTGTGTGCGGATCTGCTCGATCAGCATCGGATCGTCATTGAATTGGTAGTCACCCGTCCACGCTTCCAAGGCCCGTCGCCCCAGGGATTGGCGCGCGCATTCACGCCAGGCAGCGAGGGGAAAAAGGCTTTGGTCTACCTGGCCGTACAGGAACGGATAGGGATAGTTCGACCAGTCCTTGGCCTTAATCATGTTCTCCTGCGCCAACGGATCGACGGCGAGACGGTTGCTCCAATCGGGGCTATTGTCGTCTTCGGAATCAAGTCCCTTTGGCGTCGGCACTACGCGCTTAACCCCCGTCAGGTCGGCGTTGACGTAAAAGCCGCTGCGTTCATGTGCCAAAAGATAGCCGTCGTCGACCAACCCTTGATAGGCGAGAACGACGGTGTTGCGCGACACGCCGAGGTTTTGCGACATGCGGCGAGTGGACGGCAGAGGTTCGCCACCCGAGAGTTGCCCGCTCAGGATGGCATCGACCAACATTTCGCGGATCTGCGCTTGCAGACTGATGTTTCCCGATCTCGGCAAATGAAAGATCGCGTCGCGCATTCGTAGCCTCTTGGTTCCTCGAATTCACTAAATCTGGACCTATTGTGGAGCCAGGTCAAATCGCTAGTCTGGTACAGTCGGAGGCAGCTGGCGTCCGACAGGTTTCCCAACAATAGACCTTGTCCAGCTTCGATGGAGGACGCCATGGAATACACGACCAATTCGCTCGAACAGCATTGGATGCCGTTTTCCAGTAACCGTGAATTCAAGGCCGATCCGCGCCTCATCGTGAAGGCGGAAGGCATGTACTTCGTCGACCATAAAGGCGGCACCGTCCTCGATGGTTCATCGGGTCTGTTCTGCGTGCCGCTGGGGCACGGCAGAGAGGAAATCGCCGACGCGGTGCATGAACAGTTGTTGACCAACGACTACACGCCGCCGTTCCAGCTGGGCCATCCCGGTGCGTTCGAACTGGCGAGCAAAGTCGCGCGCATTACGCCCGAACCCATCAACCACGTATTCTTTGTGAACTCCGGCTCCGAATCCATCGATACGGCCCTGAAAATCGCCATGGCGTATCATCGCGCCAAGGGCGAAGGGCACCGGACACGGTTCGTCTCGCGCGAGCGTGCCTATCATGGCGTCAATATCGGCGGCGTCAGCCTCTCCGGGATGGTCAAGAATCGCGAAACCTTCACTGGCGTGATGCCGAACATCGTGACCATGCGTCACACCTGGACCGGCGACGAGTTGTTCGTGCGTGGGCAGCCGAAACAGGGCGTCGAACTGGCCGAAGATCTGGCGCGTATCTGCGAAACCTACGGCGGTTCCACGATCGCCGCCGTGTTCGTGGAACCGATTGCCGGCTCTACCGGTTGTCTGGTGCCGCCGGTTGGCTATCTTGAGCGGCTGCGCGAGATCTGCGACCAGCACGGTATTCTGTTGGTGTTCGACGAAGTCATCACCGGCATCGGCCGCACCGGCCACGCGTTCGCGTCGCAGGCGTTTGGCGTGACGCCGGACATCATGACCATGGCCAAGGCGTTGACCAACGGCGCGCAGCCGATGGGCGCCGTTGCGGTCAAGGACGACATCTACGACACCATCGTCAATGCCGCGCCCGAGAACGCTATCGAGTTCTTTCACGGCTATACCTATTCCGGACATCCGGCTGCGTGCGCGGCGGGCAATGCGTCCCTCGACCTCTATGAGCAGGGCAACCTGTTCCAGCGCGCTGGCGAGATGTCGGGCGCCTTCCAGGACGCCATGCACAGCCTCAAGGATATCGAGGGGATCAAGGATATCCGCAGCTATGGCTTGATGGCGGCAATCGAAATGAAGCCGCAGGGTGGCCCGGGCGCGCTTGGCACCAAGCTGCAGAAAGAACTGTTCTGGAATGGTCTGCACGTCAAATTCACGGGCGACTGCGGTATCGTCGCGCCGCAGTTCGTGGCCGAGGAGAAACACTTCGACGAGATCGCCGACAAGCTGCGGGCGACTCTGTCGAAGGTGTAAGAGACAAGCGATACGCGTCGCCCCGGACTTGTCCGGGATTCATAACATGCGGGCACATTGCGTGCTGATGCTGCTATGGATTCCGACTCTCGCCGGGGTGACGTTTTTCAGGGGCGTTGTTTGAGTATTCTATCAACGCCCAACATGCCCTCCTTGCGGCACCAGGGCTTGAAACCGCCGAGGCCGCGGTTCTGGAATTCCAGGTCCGCGGCTGCCATGGCGCTGATCCGTACCTCCGTCAGCGCCTCGGGCGTCCGTTCCGCGGCAGCTTCCATGTGCCGGCGCTTCTGCCAGAACGCGTCATGCACGTCCTTGCCGATCAGCCCGCAGAAACTGGCGACTTCATAGTCGTAGATCAGATCGAAATAGGGATCAGCCCCGGCTGGTAGCGGTACCAGCGCTAACAGGACGGTAAGCGCCGCCTCAGGTCTTGGAAAAATACTCGCCGAGGATTTCTTCCTTGGTGTCGAGGGACACATCGGCCACCTCCTTGCGGGCGCCAAGCTGAATCCACTGCGTCTTCCAGTAGAGCTCCTCCTCCTGCCGCAGGATGCCGACAAAAGGCTCAAAGAAGCTGATATCGAAGTATGCGGTGACGATGCCGCCTTCATGGTCGCCTTTCGGTAGTTCCGCTTCCATCTCGCCGTAGTTTTTGAAAACAGCGGTGCCGACCATTTTGTTTGAGTCGTCGTAGAGGCGCACGATGATGCATGGGCGCGGCGCCTCGCCGGTGCGCTTGTTCAGAACCTGGACGTTATGTCCGGTGACCCGTTGGATCGTCGACGGCATGATGTGCTCCCCTTGTCCCGCCTAATCAACTTGCCTGGACAGCGGCAGCCGCTGCGGCGGTGTCTTCTTGCCGTTTCATCGCGGCCCGTTTGACCGAGGCGGCGGTAACGGCTTCTTCGCGGCGTTTCTTGATCTCATAGATGACGGCGGCAATCAGCGTCGCAGCCATGATCACGACGGCCAACGCCGAGATCGATGGGTTGACTCCGAACCGGGATAGGCCCGCGAGTTCGGTTGTTAGCGTCCCGCGTGCCACCATCGTGAAGACAGTGGTGTTGTAGTTCTCGAACGAGGTCAGGAACGCCAGCACGATGGAGGACAGAATGGCCGGACGCAGGAACGGGATTAGCACCTTCCAGAACACCTGGACATGGGTTGCGCCCAAGTCCAGCGCCGCTTCTTCCTGAGTCTTGTCGAAGCGCTGCAGACGCGCCAGGAACACCAGCATGCAATAGGCCGAGATAAACGTCGATTGGCCCATGATTGTCAGAAAGAACGGGTTGTTGGTGGTCTCGTAATCGAGGCCGACGACGCTGCCGAAGCGTTCCCAAAAGATCACCGTCGAAATACCGATGATGACCCCCGGCACAAGTACCGGCGAGACGATAATGGTGTAGAACACCGGTCGGATGCGCTCGTTGATCTGCGTCAGCATGATGGCACCCGCCAGCGCGATCGGTACGGAAAGGGCGCAGACACCAGCACCGATCCAGAGGCTGTTGATCAGGCCGGCGATCAGACGGTCATTATCGGCCAACTCTCCGAACCACTGGACAGTGAAGCCTTCCCAGGGCGTGACCGTCGGATAGCTGCTCTGGTTGAAGGCCGAAGCCGACATGATGAGCAGCGGCCCGAATAGATACAGGAAGAACAAAAGGATATAGCCGAAGACGACCAATTTTCTGAGATTGTTTGTGCTCATCGTTTTGCAATGTCCCCTAGGCCGACTTTGAAGACTCGCATCATGATGCGGACGAAGACGATACAGGACAGCAATAGCACGAAGGCATAAGCCGATCCCTGCGGCCAATTGCCGCCGGTGTTGTACCACTGATAGATGATCTGCGTGAACCACAGCGACGATGGCCCGCCCAAGATGTTGGGCGCCGCCAATGCGCCGGCGGTTAACATGAACACCATAGTGCAGCCGGATGCGATGCCCGGCTTGGCGTGCGGCATAACGACGCGGTAGTGAATACGCAGCCATGAGGCGCCCATATCGCGGGCAGCCTCGACCTGGTTGTGGTCCAAACTCTCGATGGCGTTATAGAGTGGGAAGATCATCAAAAGCAGATAGGCGTATGTCAGACCCGTATAGAGCGCGACGTTGGCGCCCAGGAAGTCATACGGCTGATCAAGGATGCCGGCGCCCATTAAGATACCGTTGACCAGCCCCTTCTCGGCGAAGATCAGCTTGAAAGCGAAAGCGCGCAGGATTTCGTTGACCCAGAACGGCAGGAGCAGACATAGGAACAGCAAGCGCTGGCTGCGGCCCCGCACCATCTGCGCCATGAAGAACGCCAACGGATAGCAGAGAAGGAAGTTGAAGAGCGTGACGATGACGCTGGCGACAATAGTCTTGAAAAATACCTCAAGGTGAAGCCAATTCAGCATCTCGTCCGAGCCCTCACGGCCGAACAGCAAGTAGCGATAGTTCTTAAGCGTATAGACGTCGTTCGGTCCGCCGATTTCGGGTGGCGGCAGATTGAAGCGGAACGAGAAGTCGAACATATAGAGTTGCGGCAGCACGATCATGAAGATGATCCAGCCGAAGCTGAAGATCAGCAGATACGCGGAAATCGCGACACCGTTGCGCTGCACGAAGTTGAGCGCGTTGAGATGCGTTGTCCACTTTCCAGCTTCCCGTTGAATATAGGGAACCACGATCAAGGCGACGATGATCGCCGTCAGAATCTCGAAAAAGCCAAGACCACTGTCCGCCGGGGGTGTCTTCGCCGGGTCTTCGATAACCAGTTTCAGCTCATGCTGGCCCGGCGGGAGATCCGGCAACTTGTCCGGATTGGTGATCGTGATATTGAGATTTGATCCCGATGACGGCGGCGCGGAAGGGCTTGGCGGCGAGGAAACGGACCCGCTGCCCGGCAGGGACGGTGAAACCGTCGGGCTTGAGCCCGGCAGAGATGGAGAGATACCCATGCCCCCGCTGGGCGGCGCAGGGGCGGGTTCCGGCGTTTGCGCCGTTTCCGGTGCCGCCGGTTCCGGCAACATCGGCGAGACTTGCATCTGCGCCAACGTGAACGGAACGGTTGTGGTTGTCTCACTCATCGGCGAGTTCCCCGACCGGCAGCGCGATGGCGCGTGACGGATCGAAGGCGACGGTGACTTTCTGTCCGGATTTGTACTGGCCGACTTCGGCGTCGTTGATCAGTGCCATTTTGAACGGTTTATGCTCGACCCCGGAGTCCAGGAACACGTGCAGGAAGCTGCCTTCGAACTCCTCCTTGATGGCGTCGGTGACGAAGGTTGTTCCTTCGTCGGTATCCGCTTCCGTGCCGGGACGCAGCGTCTCGGGGCGGATGAAAACAAAAGCCTCGTCGCCGACGGTAAGGCCGCGGTTGTTGACGCCTTTCAGCTTGCCCGTCGGCGTGTCGATCATGACATAGCCATCGGCGGCGTGGGTCACTTTGCCCTTGAAGCCGTTATTCTCGCCGACGAAGGACGCGACAAAGGCGGTCGCCGGATTGTTGTAGATCTCGGTGCCGTTGCCGATCTGTTGGACGATCCCGGCGCTCATGACGGCGATGCGGTCCGACATGGTCAGTGCTTCGCCTTGGTCGTGCGTGATGTAGATGAAGGTAATGCCGACGCGCTGCTGAATGGCGCGAAGCTCGGTCCGCATATGTTGGCGCAGCTTGAGATCAAGCGCTGACAGCGGTTCGTCGAGCAATAGAACCTGCGGTTCCACGGCGAGGGCGCGGGCAATAGCGACGCGCTGGCGCTGACCGCCGGACAATTCGGAGACCATTTTGTCACCCTGGCCCGGTAGCGCGATGAGATTGAGAAGCTCTTCGGCGCGGCGGCGGCGTTCGTTATAGGGAATGCCCCGCACTTCGAGACCGAAGGCGATGTTGTCGGCGACGCTCATCAACGGGAATAGCGCCAAGTTCTGGAAGATCAGCGCCGTCGGACGGTTGTTCGGCCCGATGCCCCGCATGTCCTGACCGCCGATACGAACTTGACCCTCTGTCGGTTCGTTGAAGCCGGAGACAGCCCGGAGAATCGTCGTCTTGCCGCAGCCGGATGGGCCTAGGAAGCTGAAGAATTCGCCCGATTGGATCGTCAGGTTGCAATTGTCCACGGCGACGAAATCGCCAAAACGTATCGTCACGTGGTCTAGTTCTACACTGCTCATCCGTGCCCCCCTAAGGACCTAAGTTCGGTCCCTCCCTCATGAAGTCGTCTTGAATTTATTGGGCAAGTAAGGCCTGCCACTTTTTCTTGGCGGATATGTCTGCCAGAAGAAGAACGCCCGGCACTTGGGTGCCGGGCGTTCGATATTTAGGCAGCGACGAACTTGTCGCGATATTCGGCGCGGATCGACGCATACCACGTCGGCTCATCCGGCCACCACCAGAGTTTCGAAAGCGCATCACCCGGATAGGCCAGGTTGAACGCTTCTTTCGACTTAGCGTCCAGCTTGTCGGCGTACCCGGTGACGACACCATTGTAGCCGGTCTTGATCGCCGAGTCGGCGGCTGCTTCGACCGTATAGATGGCATTCAGCAGCTCGTAGGTTTCGTCCTTGGCCTTGGCGCCGATCGGCTGCGACAGACCGTCCAACCATGCAAACGCGCCTTCCTTCGGCGCCATGTACTGGACCGGCTTGCCTTCCTTGAATAGCTCGATCGCCGGGCCATCCCAGGTCTGGCCGATGACGCAGCCATTCTGCATGTAACCGGTTTTCTGAGTGTCATGGTCGTTCCAGAACTGTTTGACCCACGGCTTGTGCTCAACGGCGAACTTCGTGATCTCTTCCCAGATCTTCCGCATGTTTTCTTCGTCTTTGTAGGCTTCGACGAACGGCGGCAACTTGCCAGCACCTTCGAGGTAGCGGCCGATACCAGACATCATCGAATGCGGGCGGCCTTGGACTTTGCCCTTCATTTCCGGGATCCAAAGATCGCCGAGCGAGAGCT
Source organism: Rhodospirillales bacterium (assembly GCA_965216765.1). GTDB lineage: Bacteria > Pseudomonadota > Alphaproteobacteria > Rhodospirillales > Casp-alpha2 > UBA4479. The sequence goes on along the minus strand of OZ244199.1, from coordinate 1,580,222 downwards.
TGCCGTATTCCGTTGAGTACATGTCGGTGCGCCAGGACATGGCTTCCGTACCCCAGATGTGTGGCAGATGGTGGACACCACCGCCCCACGACCAAGCCTCGGAGGCTTTCACGAACGCCGGATCGACGTTTTTGAGGTTCGTCACCTTGCTGAGGTCCCAAGGCTGCAGGAGACCGAGGTCAATCCACTGCCCTTTGCGGTTCAGGGTCGGCGTCACGACGTCGAAGCCACGGCCTTTGGAGGCTTTGAGCTTATTCAGGAGTTCTTCGTTGGATCCGAGCGGGGTCACGTTGACCGTGATGCCGGTATCTTTCTTGAACTTGGCGAGGAAGTCTTCGGTCAGATAGTTGGTCCAAACGATCGCATTCACCGTGCCGGCCGCGTAAGCGTCACGAATGACAAACGGGCCCATGGCCGCGGCGCCGGCGACAGCGGCGGTGCCTTTGAGGACGGAACGGCGATTAAACGCCTTTGCCGCCTCGACGGTCTTAAGTGTGGATTTTTGTGCTTTGGTTTTCATCGTCAGCTCCCTGGTTTAGGCGATTTCATAATTGATTATGGGCGGCGAACATTACATTAGAAGTGCCGCTTGCGGTGGTTGGGCGAAGGTTCCCAAACCCGATCATTCCAACAAGTATGGAACGAGGGCGATTTTCCGGTCAATGCCCCTCCTGATTACGAAAATGCTTCACTGCACAAAAAGGGTCGTTCCGAATCATGGTGGCGGTCTAGGGCCAACCGTTTCGTTTTCTTGGGGCCAGCCTTTGGAAAGCTTGGTTTCAGCTTATCAGTGGTGAGGATTATTCATTAAAATCGCCTTGAAGCATAAGCAACGCTCACATTTACTAGGCGCCTGCATTTTCTGATATATTTCCGTGCCGAACTGAGAGGAAGCGATCATGACCAAGGACATTGAGCATTTCGTAAATGGGAGTCCGACGGCGGCCAAGAATGATCGGTTTGCCGACGTTTTCGATCCCGCCACCGGCGAGGCTACGAAGCGTGTTGCGCTGGCAAGCAAAGCCGAAGTCCGTGCTGCGGTCGAGGCGGCGAAGGCCGCGCTACCAGGTTGGTCCGCGACGCCGCCTGCAAAGCGCGCGCAAGTCATGTTCAAGTTCCGGGATCTGATTATTAAGAATCACGACGCCTTGGCTGAGGCTGTCTCCAAGGAACACGGTAAGACTTTCGACGACGCCAAGGGCGAAGTTGCACGCGGCTTGGAAGTTGTCGAGTTCGTGTGCGGCATCCCGCATGTCTTGAAAGGTGAGTATTCCGATAACGTCGCCGGTGGCGTCGATAGTGTCGGTATTCGCCAGCCGGTCGGCGTCTGCGCCGGGATCACGCCGTTCAACTTCCCGGCCATGGTGCCGATGTGGATGTTCCCGGTTGCGCTGGCATGCGGGAATACGTTCATCCTCAAACCGTCCGAGCGCGATCCGTCGACACCGATGATGCTGGCGGAGCTGCTCGCTGAGGCCGGTGTGCCGGCCGGTGTCTTCAATGTCGTCAACGGCGATAAGGAAGCGGTCGATGCGCTTTTAACGGACCCGGACGTGGCGGCGATCAGCTTCGTCGGCTCGACGGCCATCGGCAAATACATCTATGAGACCGGGTGCGCCAACGGCAAGCGGGTGCAGGCGTTGTGTGGTGCCAAGAACCACATGGTTATCATGCCCGATGCCGATATGGATCAGGTCGTCGATGCGGCTATCGGCGCGGCCTATGGCTCGGCCGGCGAACGCTGTATGGCGGTTTCGGTCGCGGTCACGGTCGGTAAAGAGACCGGGGATACCTTCGTCGAGCGGATGGCCCCCCGGGTGCGTGCGCTCAAAGTCGGGCCGTGGAACGACGCTGCCGCCGAAATGGGGCCGGTCATCACGAAAGACTCCAAGGACCGTATCGAGCGTTATATCGGTGAAGGCGAGTCCGACGGTGCAGAAGTCGTCGTCGACGGCCGCGGTATCAGCCTGCAGGGTTACGAGAACGGGTACTTCGTCGGCGGTACACTAATCGATAAGGTGACGACCGATATGTCTGTCTACAAAGACGAAATCTTCGGCCCGGTGCTGTCGGTCGTGCGTGCCAAGACATACGAAGAAGCCAAGCAGATGGTTATTGACCACGAATACGGCAACGGTGCCGCCGTGTTTACCCGCGACGGTGACACGGCGCGCGACTTCGTCCGCGACGTCAACATCGGCATGGTCGGGGTCAACGTGCCGATCCCGGTGCCGGTTGCCTATCATTCGTTCGGTGGCTGGAAGGCGTCCTTGTTTGGTGATCATTCGATCCACGGTATGGAAGGGGTGCGGTTCTATACGCGCCTCAAGACCGTGACGACGCGTTGGCCGTCGGGCATGAAGGAAGGCGCGGTCTTCAACTTCTCCGCCGGGTCCGACGTCTAAGTATCTGGTGGCGCGTCGATCAGGCGCGCCATTAGGACAACCCGTTTCGTGCCGCCATCGGTTGCTTGCCGGCCGACGGCCTCGAAGCCCAAGCGGTGATGGAACGCCATTGATTCCGGATTGGGCGGTTCTTCGTTGACCTCGCAGGTGAACACAGGCGCGCTGATCGCGCGACTGTGTTCAAACCCATCCTCGTAAAGCGCGCGGCCGACGCCGTGGCCGCGAAACCGGGCATCCACGACGATCCGGTCGACATACAAAAACGACGGATACTTGGCCGAAAACCATTGGTAGTTGAGGCTGCCGTATGCCGCGCCCGGCGTAATAAGAACCATGAAGCCTGCCGGGCCAGACGGCGTCTCGGCGACGCGGACTATGTGACACAGTTGTACCAGATCCGCCCAAGTATCATGTGAGTGGCTGTTGACCGCCGGCACGGCCTCGTTATTCAGGGCGAACGCCCAAGGCATATCTTCGGGTCGGTAATCGCGGATCGAGATGTCGTTGGGCATGTGGCAAGGCGTCCGAATGCTGGGCAATAGGCGATGAGGATGCGAAATTATCCGTCTTGTTGTAAGATTAACTGCCAGAAGCGCAACCCGGGTGCAGAACGCCAGGAACAATAGTCGGTGATTATTCGCCGAGGATTGGGCGTATGGGCGTCTCACAGATCCGAAGTTTTTATCTGCGTGAGGCATCGCGCGATGTGCCGACACCGGTCGAGCGCGCTTCGGTTCAGGCCGTTGAAGGCCGCGGTGTGCTGGCGCAGGCGTTCCTGTCGGCGGCGGCCGGTATTGAGGCGCAAATTCTCGTGTCGCGCCTGGACGGCGACGTATCTTCTGCATTTACGAACGCCGCACAAGTTGAAGCTGCCTATGGCGCGAGCGTCGCGTTGGTGCAAAGCGCACAGCCACAAGCGGGCGGCACGGTCGATGTCGTCGGCTGAGACTTAGTTTTCCGGGACCTGACCGGATTTCAGATAATTGACCGTGTGTTTAAGAGTCGGCGCCAGGAAGTCGAGGCGCTCGGACAGCGCCGCGACCAGCGGGCCGTGGGTGACATCGGGATAGAGGAACGCGGTCGCAGGCACACCGGCTTTGGTCAAGGTTTCGGCCAGACGTAGGCTATGCTCCGGTACGACGGTTGTGTCGGCTGCGCCGTGCAGTAACAGGGCGGGGGGCGCGCCCGACCCAGCGAAGACAATGGGGCGTGCCTTATCTTGGTCCTCAAGCCCGGCAAAGGCATCCTTGACCGAGTCATATTGCAACGGATGAAAAGCGTAGGGGCCCGCCAGGCCAACCCAACGGCCGAGAATGGAGCGGTCGAAGCCTTCGGCCTCAAGGTACGCCGAGTTCAGGGCCACCATGGCGACCATGTGTGCGCCAGCGGAATGACCGACGAGATGGATGTTGTCCGTCTTACCGCCGAACCGGTCAACGTTAACGTGCAACCACGCCGTCGCCTTGGCCACATCGTCCACGAAATCCGGAAAAGTGACCTCGGGATAGACGCGGTAGTCGGCGACGGCTACCAGGAACCCGGCCCGGGCCAGTGCTTTCCCGGCGAATGCATAGTCGCCTCGTTTGCCCCCTTTCCAGCTGCCACCGTAGATAAAGAGTACAGTCGGCAGGGCCTTTTTCTCGGCGTAGGCCGGTTTGTAGATGTCGAGACGTTGCCTTGCGTTGTCGCCGTAGTTGAAGGAGCCGATCAGTTCTGCCCCGTCGTCCGGCGTAATCGCATTGACCATACCGAGCGGCGAACAGGCACCCGCTGCCAGCGCTGCGGCGAGACAGCTGATCAGGGAAAAGGCGCGAGTTGTGCAGTGTCGTATTCTCATTTCAAGGAGATATACGTGCCGGGTGGCGGACTGGATTAATATTAGGGTTTGTGCTTGTGCGTCACCGACGCGTCACCGTAATGACGCAGCAGAGTATCTTGTCCAAAATCGTTGGCTGGGTCGCGCCACACCGCATGGATATGGTTGGCGTTGTTCTGGGTATTGTCGAACTCGATCAGAATGCGCGGTCCATGGATGCGGTAGTAGAACGGTTCAGTCTCCGACGTTCCGCCGGCCCAAGCAAAGCTTGTCTCGTTCAGGCCTTCGTGCACCAGCTTCATATACGGCCATCCGATATCGTCCTGCGCCATGCCGACATAGGCGGCAATAAGTTGCGTTAAGAGCCCGCGTTGTGTCTCGGTCATCTCGGGAACCGGGAGCCCTTGACGAGTTTTTAAAGTGTCTCCGCGCCCCGGCCCGGCAACGATGTTGCCGAGGGAACGGTCTTGCAGCTTCGCTTTCATCATCTGTTCGGCAGATAGATTGCGGGAGATCCGCAATCCCAGGATGAACTCGTCGTGCTGTGCGCGCGCACCCTCGCGAGGGCCGGCGGGAACGCGGGCCGGATTGCTGCCCATGAACGTCGGTGTCACCGAAACGTCCGCCGTTTCCGCCGACGGGACGGTGACGTTGATGGAGAGGTGGTGCCCCTCGAGCCGCCATCCCCAGGGATGCTGGCCCGGCTCGCCGAATACGCTGACGAAATACTTTTCCGGGTCACGGTAAGAGAGTGGGGAGCCTTCGATTCCAGCGAGGACGCCTTCCAACGCCATGATCGCCTGTGCCTTCAGGATTCCGGGCGAAGACATCGTCGTGCGCATCAGTTCCTTTAAGGCGTCGCGCTGCGTCTCCGTCATTTCACGCAGGACGATACCGTCCCGGCTTCTAGGTGTGTAATGCCAGTTGAAGCGTTCTTGGTCGGTGAATTCGAAATGTCCTTCGTCGGCCTTGTCGTCCATGGCGTCCAGCCAGCCGCGTGCCGCCTCGGCCATGTCGTCCGTAAAGCTATCAGCCTGTAAGTGATGCGGGACACTGATGAAAAGAAAGACAGAGGCTGAGATGAGCTGCAGCGACTTGAACATAGTGTTTCCTCCAGAAACCGACCCCTTATGTAGGGATTGGTGACGCGTGATACCATCCCGCAAACAATGGTACTGGTCCCATCAATGCGGCGAAATTGGCGGTTGATGATTAACGGACCTTTGGACACGCTCTTGATGGATGAAACCGGGGGCAATATGGCCAAGGAAGTTCCTTCGAAAGCAGAAGTGGTAATCGTCGGTGGCGGCGTCATCGGTTGTTCTATTGCCTATCATTTGACCAAGATCGGCATCGGCGACATCGTTTTGCTTGAGCGCAAACAGCTGACTTCGGGCACCACGTGGCACGCCGCCGGGCTGATCGGGCAGTTGCGCGATAACGTCAACATGACAGAGTTGGCAAAATACTCCGCCGAGCTTTATCTGGAACTGGAGAAGGAAACCGGTCAGGCAACCGGCTATAAGGTCAACGGCTCGCTCTCCACCGCGACCAATGCCGGCCGCATGGAAGATCTGCAGCGCCGCGCCGACATGGCCAAGGTGTTCGGCCTGCAGGTGGATGTGCTGACACCGGAAGCCTGCAAGGAACACCATCCGCTGATTCAAATATCCGATGTGGTCGGCGGTATCTTTATTCCCAGTGACGGACAGGCCGATCCAATCGGTATAACCCAGGCGCTCGCCAAGGGTGCCAGGGCCGGCGGAGCGCGAATCTTCGAGAACGTCAAAGTCGACGAGGTGCTTGTCGAAGGCGGCTGCGCCAGCGGTATCCGCCATAGTGACGGAGAGATCGCGGCGAAGCACGTGGTCCTCTGCGCCGGTATGTGGACGCGCGAGTTGGCGGCATCCATCGGCGTCACCGTGCCGCTGCACGCGTGCGAGCACTTTTACATCCTGACCGAGCCGTTCGAAGGTGTAACCCCGAATCTGCCGGTCTATCGCGACTATGACCATCACGCGTACTACAAGGAAGACGCAGGGAAGCTGCTGATCGGTGCATTCGAACCGGTTGCCAAGCCGTGGGGCATGGACGGCATTCCCGAAGACTTCTGCTTCGATCAACTGCCGGACGACTTCGACCATTTCGCGCCGATCCTTGAAGATGCCATCGAACGCATGCCGGCGCTGGAAACCGCCGGTATCCAAACGTTCTTCTGTGGGCCGGAAAGCTTTACCCCTGACGACCGCTACCACCTTGGTGCGGCACCTGAGATGGAAGGGCTTTATATCGCTGCCGGGATGAACTCCATCGGCGTGCAGTCGGCGGGCGGTGTTGGCAAGGTCATGGCCGACTGGATCAAGAACGGTCATCCCGGCGCCGATTTTAACGGCGTCGATATCCGCCGTAACCAACCGTTCATGCGCAACAGCAACTATCTGCACGACCGTGTCACGGAAACGCTCGGCCTTCTGTATGCGACGCACTGGCCGTTCTATCAGTATCGGACCAGCCGTGGCGTGCGGCGTTCAGCGGTGCACGAGCACCTGAAGGACATGGGGGCGTGCTTCGGCGAACTCGCGGGGTGGGAGCGCGCCAACTGGTTCGCGCCGGAGGGCGTCGAACCAGAATATGATTACAGCTTCGACCGCCAAAACTGGTTTGAGCATTCCGCCGCCGAGCATCGTAATGTGCGCGGGAACGTCGGCCTTTTCGATCAATCCTCGTTCGCTAAATTCCGGATCAAAGGGGCAGACGCCGAGGCGGTACTCGGCAATATTTGCGCCAATGACGTTGCGGTCGAGCCGGGGCGTATTGTCTACACGCAGTGGCTCAACGAGCGCGGCGGAATCGAGGCCGACCTGACGGTGACACGCCTCGGCGCCGACGATTATCTGGCCGTTACGGCGGCGGCGTCACAGGTGCGGGACTTCAACTGGCTGACACGGCATATCCCGGAGGATGCGATCTGCACGGCGACGGATGTAACGTCGGCCTATGCTGTGTTTGGCGTGATGGGGCCGAACAGCCGTGACCTGCTGCAATCGCTGACGCCGAACGACCTCTCGAACGAGGCATTTCCATTCGCGACGTCACGCGAGATCGAACTCGGCTACGGGCTCGTCCGTGCGTCCAGGATCACCTATGTCGGCGAGTTGGGGTGGGAGATATACGTGCCGACGGAATTCGCGGCGCATGTCTTCGAAACGCTGATCTCCGCGGGTGGAGATTTCAGCCTGAATCCCGCCGGATTGCATGCGATGAATTCCCTACGTATCGAGAAGGCCTACCGCCACTGGGGGCACGATATCTCGGAAGAAGAAACGCCGATTGAAGCTGGCCTCAGCTTCGCGGTGAAGACCGAAAAACCTGATTTCATCGGCCGCGATGCGATCTTGCGTCAGAAAGACCACGGTGTGCGGAAACGCTTGGTGCAGTTCCTGCTCGAGGACCCGGAACCGCTTCTCTATCACAACGAGCCGATTTACCGGGATGGCGAAATCGCCGGATACATTACATCGGGGATGTATGGCCATACGCTGGGCGGCGCGGTAGGTCTCGGCTATGTGTCCGGCCCGGATGCTGTGGAACCGGACTATATCAAGGCGGGGGCATACGAACTTCTGGTCAACGGGAAGCGGTATAAGGCCAGCGCCTCGTTGCGCCCAATGCTCGATCCGAAAAGCGAGCGCATCAAGGCTTGATATCCGGGTGTGACGAAGCGCATACCATTCACGTTGTCGCTACGCTACCGTTTGGCGTCGTCCTATGCCATGATGGCTACAAGTGTGACCGAGGGGAATCTGTGAACGAGACGATACCATTAGACCACGCGCCGCCGGCGCGGGATCTTCTTAAGCTATTGCAGAGCTGGGAAGGAGAGGCGCAGGAGTATAACACCCTGCTTCTTCTGTCCTTGGGTGCGCTCGCCACGGAAGATGTCGATGATAGTTTCTGGCTCGATATCAGCCGCTTCCAAGTCAGCTTCAAGAACCGACAGCACGCCAAACCGTATCAGCTATCGCAGATCGACCGTGCCTTCCTGGTTAAGATGACGGAATACAATCAAGTGTCATTGATGACCGATGCAAAGGTCGAACTGTTGCGGCTGATCCAGCAGTACTTCCCCGAACAGTTCGGCATGATCGATCAGTCACGGCTGATCCGGCCCATCGATCTGCGATTCAAGCTCAGCAACGCCATCAAATTCCTTGAACGATATACGGAAGAAGAGGAAGAGATAAAGACCGGTGAAAAGGCAGCCGCGAAGAAAGCAATACGTGTCCGGCGCTTGGCCGAACCCGACATCGACCGGGTCGTCGAGGTCAATCAGCAGATCGGCAACGCCGCCTTCGCTAAGGTCTTTATCCGCCATCAAAATATTGCCGAGATTCATCCGGGAGGCCCGCCGGTCGATCTGATGCACGAGTACTTCGTCGGCATGGATGCGCTCAAGAAACACGTATTCCTGGACGTGGAACTGCGCGGCAGCGGTAACCTGTTCAATCAATTGACGATCACCCTCGACCGATTGTTGTTGGATGCCTTCGGAGATGCCAATCCGGCACGCGCCAAATGCTCGATCAATCTGAACGTGGAGTCCGTATTTACCCGCGCCTTCGAGGCATTTCTGGGAGATACACGCGAGAATGCGTTTTCTAACCTGGCGTTCGAGTTCCGTCAGGCCAACATTCTGCAGCAATTCGACGAATACGAAGTCGCCACCAACCTGATCACGTCACGCGCCGGCACTGTCGCCGTTGATGCGGTTTTCCCGGAAACCGTCGGCATCGTGAATATGGCGCGGCTGCGCGCCAACATGGCGAAGATTTTCTGGCGTCAGGGCGCGGAGCAGATTCTGCCGAGTTTCCGCGATGACATCGAAGCGATGCAGAAAGCGGGAACCCGTATCGTTTTGGCCCGCGTCGACGACGATCTCGGCATCGACGTTGGTCACGATCTCGGCATAACCATGTTCCAGGGCTTCCACGTCGACCGTCTTCTGGCGCAGCGCGACGGGGCGTAGGGACACCCTCCCTCGATTCGATCTTAAAATAGTTGTCATCCCCTCGAAAGAGGGGACCCAGATAAGACTCTCTAAGCCGCGTCGTCTTTGATGATCGTTTCACCTGGTTTCACGATAGAGAAGTCCACCGGCTTGGTGCCGAGCTGGATTTCGCCGTTCTTCAGGCTGACCACCGTATAGGTCGAGTTTTCGAGATCGCGAACTTCCGGGAAGTCGGCGCGGAAGTGCGCGCCGCGGCTATCTTCGCGCGCCGTTGCCGCGGCCACGACGGACTTCGACGTCAGGATCAGGTTCTTTAGGTTGAGCCAGTCGTGCCATGTCAGGTTATAGGCGAGGTTGGTCTCGGCGATGCCGACGGTATCCAGCTGCGCGTCCAACTCGTCCAGTTTGACCATGGAGCGGGCGAGGCTCTCGGCATCCCGTATGATGCCGGCGTCTTCCCACATGTGATCCCAAAGCTCGGTCCGGACCTCGTCGATGGCACCCGGTTTGGTGTCGAGCGGCTGGCGGCAAAGCGCGATGGTTTCATCGATGACGCTTTGGTCAACGTCGGCCAGCGTCGCGCCCGGCTTGATCTGTGCGGCAATGGCGTCGCCGGCGATGCCGCCGAACACGGTCGAGTTGGCGACACCGTTGCCGCCCAGGCGGTTGGCACCGTGCACGCCGCCGGTGTCTTCACCCGCGGCGAAGAGACCCGGCACCTCGGTGGTGCAGTCGGCTTCGAATTCGATGCCGCCCATCATGTAATGTGCCGTCGGTACGACCTCGACGTTGCCGCCGACCAGATCGAAGCCGCAGTCAGCGCAGCGGTCGACCATGCCCTTGAAGCTGCGGCGGACCATTGTGTGATCCAGGTGCTTCATGGTGATGTAGATGCCGCCGTTGGGCGCGGTGACGCCGTTGCGCATTTCCGAAAACATGGCGCGGCTGACGATGTCGCGGGTCGCACGCTCTTCGCGGTCGTCGTACTTGTGCATGAAGCGTTCGAGGTTGCCGTCCAAAAGGTACCCGCCGGCGCCGCGCAACCCCTCTTCGATGATGGTGCCGGTGATGCGGGTATCTTCGCCGGCGATCAAGCCGGTCGGATGAAACTGAACCATCTCCATATCACGGAGCGTCAGGCCGAGGCGCAGCGCCATCGCCATACCGTCGCAGGATTTGTCGCCCGACGGCGTATGGTACTTGTACATGGTCGGGCCGCCACCGGTCGCCAGCAGAACGGCGCGGGCGCGCACCAAGCGGAAGACGCCGGTGCGCATGTCGATCATGAGGACGCCGGCTAGCTGAGAGCGCTCTTTGTTAGGCACGAGTGCCACGGCCCGATGATCTTCCATGCGCTTGATGTCGCGGGCCCAGACCTGCTCGGCAAGACGGTTGATGATCTCGATCCCTGTCAGGTCGCCCTTGTGCACGGTGCGGTCGAAGGTCTGACCGGCGAAGGCTTTCTGATGGATTGAGCCGTCCGGGTTGCGATCGAAGAAGCAACCGAGTTCATTCTCCAACTCGCGGATGCGGACTTGCGCTTCGGTGACAAGTTTCCATGCTAGATCCTGACGGTTGATCCACTTGCCGCCATCGACAGTATCCATGAAATGGCGTTCGGCGCTGTCGCCTTTGGCGATGGCGACGTTGTAGCCGCCCTGTACCATACGCGTGCAGCCGCTCTTGCCGAGCAGGCCTTTGACGGCGACCGTGACGTCCAGGTCGGGGTTTGCGGCCTTCGCGTGCAACGCGCCGAACAAGCCGGCACCGCCGGAACCGAGGACCAGGATGTCTGTTTCATGATTTTCGATTTGAAGATTGATGGACATGTCATTGTCCTCCCGGATTTAAAACCAATAAAACGCCGGCCCCGGCCAACGCGGCGAGGACGGTTTGGCGGAATTTTCGTTCATTGAAGCTGCGGTAAAGGCGGATGCCGAACCACGCACCCACCGCGATGGCGGGTAAGGCCACCAACAGGCGGTCGGCAGTGGCGCTGGAAACCTGACCTTCGTACATTAGCCAGCCGAGGGCCATGCCGTGCATGGCCATGATGTAGGGCTGTGTGACGCCGCGCGCGACGGCTTTCGGCCAGCCGCGTTGCTGGCACCAGAAGCCCGGCACGAAGCCGGACAGACCGGCGAAGCCGCCGAACACGCCACCGATCCAGCCGACGGCGATATCAAGGCCCTGGCCGCCACGGCGCAGCGGCGGCATGTCCAAAAGCTTGAACATGGCGCCCGCGTAGACGATCAGAAAAATACCGGCGCCGAGCTTGAAGGCTTCGGGCGGCACCTGCGTCAGCAGCTTTGCGCCGACCGGTACGCCGATGGCGCCGGCGATTAGGAACGGCAGCACGCGGCTGAAATTCAGTTGCCGCCACATGCCGATCAGCATGAACACATGCATCACGAAGAACGCAGATACGCATAGTGCCACGGTATCGACCGGCGACAGAAATTGCAGCCAGATGGCAGACGCAACGATTGCGTCGCCAAACCCGGATACGCCGGCGACGAACGCTGCCGTGAACGCGCCGAGCACGATAATCGCAATCGGGGCGATGTCAGGCGACATTGAGCAGGAACAAGAGACCGACGCACACAGCGATACCTGTGCCGATGGCGACGGCGGCCTTGGAGCTTTCGCGCGTACCGATGAATTCCAGCGCCAACAGACGGAGTCCGCCTGTCAGATGCGCTGCCAGCAAAATGACTAAGACGGTTTCGGCGACCTTCATCAGCGGATTGCTGGTCCAGTCCAAAAAGCCGTCGAGCGCGGCGGCACCTTCGATGGATAGTCCCAGCACATAGAAGTGTGCAGGCAGGAACAGTGCCAGCAAAAGGCCGGAAACCCGGTGTAAGAGGAACGCCCAATAGTGTGCGTGATTACGGTGAGCATTCGACTTCATCATATGCCTCCCGCGTTAAAGAGGCCGAATACTGCACGGAAGCCCATGGCCAGAATGACAAGGCACAACAGTGCCATGATGGCGTGAATGAACTTCGGCGACAGGCCGGTGGACTCTTTCAGGATCGTGCGGACGCCGATCGGCGCATGCAGCGACACCGCGAGCACGAACACCGAATAGAAAGCCAGCCAGATGTAATTGCCGGACACACGGCCGATGATTTCGGCGGCGCTCAGGCCCCCTTGCACGGCCATGACGATGACCGCCAAGTGTACGATCACGCAGATTCCCAGTACGGCAGCACTCAAACGCTGCCATACCCACAGCTTTGTTTCGACGCGGGCGTTGGACATCAGATCTCGCCTTTAAACGCCGCCATGGCGGTGGCCCGCTTCAGACCAGCGATAGAGCGGGTCGGGCTGATGTGTTTCGGGCAGTGCTCGACACAGCCCTGCTGCGAATGGCAGGCGTGACAACCGGCATCGCCGGAGACCGCTGCGAGACGTTCCTTGTTGCCGCCGTCACGGACATCGTTGACTAGCGTCCAGGCGCGGTTGAGCGCGGCCGGGCCGAGATAGTCCTTGTTCCATTCGACGATATCGCAGGCCGAATAGCAGACACCGCAACCGATGCACTCGATCCCGAGTGCGGCTTGTTTGCGTTGTTTGTCGTCCGGCAGGATGTGCGCGAAATCGTCGTTGCGGGTCTTGGTCGGATGAAATTTGCCTTCGGCGCGGTTCAACTTGTCGAAGAAGTCCGTCATGTCGCAGGCGAGGTCTTTGACGACCTTCATGTTGCGGAGTGGCGACACCTCAAGCGTGCCGTCCTGTGCGACTTTGTCGACGTGCGTGCGGCAGGTCCAGCGCGGACGACCGTTGACGGTCATGGCACACGACCCGCAAACGCCGACGCGGCAGGCAAAGCGATAACTGAGAGTCGGATCGATGTTTCGCTGGATGTAGGTGACCACATCGAGCACGGTCTGGGACGGTTGACGGGGAACTTCGAATTCCTCGAAGCGTCCTTCCTCGTTTCCTCGCCAAACCTTCACTTTAATTGTGTTTTTCATGCGGCGTTTATACGCCGTTTTCGCCGAATTCACCAGCTAAATGCTTGATACTTAATTGATTTGTTTTTGAGAAACATGAGTAAAAGTTGATATATATATCGCCGTCTCCCTGAACTTGATTCAGGGTCCATTTATCTTGCTGCACTACTGGTGCCGGTATGTGAATGGATGCTGAATCAAGTTCAGCATGACGGTTCTGCCTAAATGACCCCGACGATATACCCAAGCCCGGTGTCGGCGCCGAGCCACGGGGCATCTTTGGGCCCGTTCGGTATCAGCCCGTTCCGTTCCCAATGGGACCGCGCCACGGTGGGGTCGGCCTCTAGGATGTATCCGGCAATGAACGGTTTGCCGGCACGGGCAGCCACACCTGCATTTGGAAATCTCTCGGTGAATGTCTCTGGTGTGAGGACGCTCAAGCGGCCGCGCGCAGTCTCTACCACGTAGCCGTCTGCGACAGGGATTGACGAATCTGCTGCTGCGAATGTCTTCAGAAACGTAGCCGCCGGTTTCGGTTCGGCTGCGACAATCAGCACTTCGACGATGCCGGTCGCGCCAATCGGGTGGCGCTGATAGTCCGGTCTCCAAAAAAGATCGGGCCGCCATTGCTTGCAGGTAAAGAATCCTAGGCCCGGCAGCGACGGATCACTTACGAAGGTAAGTGAAAAACCGACTGTGGCTTCGCTGCCGTCCGGCAGTGCCGTCTGACGCTGAAAGGTGAACGGCTCGAAGACGTGCAGTTCCTTGTCGATGAAGTCGGCACGGTCGGCGTCTTCGTCCGCGCTGTCCAGCACCAGCATAGAAATGCCTGGTCCCGCTTCCAGGAAGCCCTGATTGAAGCCGCCAAAGTTGAAGGCGCCTTCTTCGTCGTCCGGGATCAGTGCCGGCCGCGTCACAGCGAGAATTTCCAAAAAGCAATCGTCCAACTGCACGATGAAATTACCAGTGCCGAACGGATGGTGCGCATCCGGTGTTGCGGTCAGGCCGATGCGTTCATAGACGGCGCGCGCCGGTTTTAGTTCCTGGGTACATAAAACGAGATGATCGACGCTACGGTGCATGACCGAACCTTCCTCAACACCTAAGATCGAAACCTAGAAAGTGCCGGGCAGGAATGCAATTGCGGCACACGGGAAACGCCCGGGAGGTGAACATGCCGAACATTGCCGAAATCCGCCTGCAGCGGTTGTCTTTGCCGTTGACCACCCCCTACAAACTCGCGTTCGGGCCGGTAACCGCTTTCGATACCGTTCTTGCACATGTCACCGATTCGGACGGGCGGACCGGCGTCGGCGAAGCGACGATCTTGACCGGTTACACGCCCGAGACCATCGAAGGCTGCTGGAGTGCCATGCAGAAGATTTCTTCCGAGGTGGCGGGCGGCTCGTTCGAGGCCGCGAAGGCCGTCGGCCGAAAGCAACACCACGATGCGCCGTTTACGGTGACGGCGCTGGTGACGGCGCTCGAGATGATCGAGGGGCACAGTATCCTTGCCGAAGCGGCGGGGGCGGATGTGCCGCTGCTGGCGATCCTAAGCGCCACCGACGAGGCCGGCATCGCCGCAGAAGTGCAACGCCACGCCGCTGCCGGCTACACGACAATCAAGGTCAAGATCGGTTGGGACGTCGATGACGATCTGAAGCGCACGGCATTCATTCAGTCGGTTTTGCCCGACGGCGTTTCAATCCGCATCGACGGCAATCAGGGCTACAGCAAGGAAGACGGCATCAAGTATGCGAGCACCGTCGCGCCGGATCACGTGGAACTACTGGAGCAGCCCTGCCACATGGACGATTGGGACGCTGCCGCCGCCGTTGCCGACGTCAGCAACGTCCCGGTCATGCTCGATGAAAGCATCTATGGCGAAAAGGAAATCCGCCGTGCCGCCGATCTCGGCACGATCTCCTTTATCAAGCTGAAGTTGATGAAGGCGGGCAGCTTGAACGAACTGGACCACGGACTTCGGCTGATCCGCGAGTTAGGTATGCAACCGGTTCTCGGCAATGGCGTCGCCGCCGATCCAGGGTGTTGGATGGAGGCCTGCGCGGCTCACCGCTTGATCGACAACGCCGGCGAAATGAACGGGTTTCTGAAGCCGACGGTGCCGATCTTCGCCGTGCCTATGACCGTCGCGAACGGATGCATGCGCCTGCCGGACCGAATGCCCGAATTGATTGATCTCGCACCCTATGTGCTTGACGAGACGACTGTCGGCTGAAACGAACGACGCATGTTCGGCTATACGGATTTTGAAATCGCAGGGATGACGCTCGCCGTCTTCCTGGGCGGCTTGACGAAAGGGATCAGCGGCGTCGCGTTGCCGATCGTGACCCTGGCGATCTCGCTGATGTTCGTCGACGTGAAAACCGCGCTGGCGCTCGGCATCATTCCGGTCATGATCACCAATGTTTGGCAATCGTTCGGCGCGGGAAACGTATTGGCGCCGTACCGACGCTTCTGGCCGACGATGCTGGCGTTTCTCTGCACGCTTTATTTCGCGGCACAGTTGGTGAATGTCGTCGAACAAGAAGTCATCTTTGCGGTCGTCGGCGTTGCGACACTGATCTTTATTGCACAACAGTTCCGCAAGCCCACCGAACATGCCCTGACGCCGGCGAAGGAAAAAATCTACGGTCCGCTCGCCGGCGTGTTCGGCGGATTGATGGGAGGACTGACCACCGTTTGGGGGCCGCCGATCTTTATGTTTCTGTTCTCCTTGCGCCTTAGTAAGGAAGAGTGGATTCGCGGCGTTGCCGCACTGTATTTATTCGGCAGTATCCCTCTGGCTCTGGTTTTTGTCAGCAACGGCGTTCTCACCGGCGAGCGTCTGTGGCTGTCCGCCCTCGGCTGTATACCGGCCATGGCCGGCATTCTGGTCGGTGAACGGTTCCGGCGGCATATTGACGAGGCGCTGTTCCGAAAGGCGCTTTTGTTTATTCTGTTCTGCATCGGTTTAAATATGCTTCGACGCGCGTTATTCTGACCGTTGGGAGTTGGTTTTCGGGGAGCACGCATGGCGCGACAATTGCGAGGCGGATTTGCCTCTCGGTTAGGCTTTATCCTGGCGGCAGCCGGATCGGCAATCGGTCTCGGCAATATCTGGAAGTTCCCGTACATCACCGGCGAGAACGGAGGTGGTGCCTTTCTTGTCATCTACCTAGTGACTGTTTTTGTTGTTGGTTTCAGCATCATGATGGCGGAGCTGGCCATTGGCCGTGCCGCGGAACGCAATCCGGTCGGCGCGTTCTCACGCTTGAAGGGCGGCCCTTGGGTCGGCGTCGGCTACTTGGGCGTGCTCACGGGTGTCATCATACTTTCTTTCTATAGTGTCGTCGGCGGCTGGACGATTGCTTACGCGCTGAAAGCCATATCCGGTCAATTGGCGGGCGGCGATGCGGCTGCGCTGGGCGGTATCTTCGGCGGCTTCATCGGCGCTGCGGCGGAACCCATCGTCTATCACGCCATTTTCATGACACTGACCTGCGTCGTCGTTGGCGCCGGAGTCGGCGGCGGTATTGAGCGGGCGGCAAAAATTCTCATGCCGTTGTTGCTGTTTCTGATAGTCGTCTTGATCGTGCAAGTCATGTCGCTGCCGGGTGCCGGGGCCGGAATTACGTTCTTCTTTTCGCCCGATTTCTCCAAGGTCAAAGGGGATACCTTCATTGCTGCCGTCGGACATGCGTTCTTCTCGTTGTCGCTCGGCATGGGGACCATGCTGACCTATGGATCGTATCTCTCGCGCAAGGTCTGGTTGCCGACGGCGGCGGCGACCGTCACGGTTCTGGATACGGTTATCGCCATCCTGGCCGGGATGATTATTCTGCCGGCGGTGTTTGCTTTTGGCATCGATCCCGGTGCCGGGCCCGGCCTGACGTTCATTACGCTGCCCGGTATCTTCAATCAGATGCCCGGCGGCGATTGGGTCGCATTTGCGTTCTTTATACTTTTGGCGGTGGCCGCGCTGACCTCGGCTGTTTCGTTGCTGGAAGTGGTCGTCGCCTACTTCGTTGACGAGAAACAGGTCTTACGTACACGCGCGACGATGGCGGCGGGTGTCATCATCTTCGTGCTAGGTATCCCGTCATCGTTATCGTTCGGTATTCTGGCCGATACGACGTTCTTCGGTACGATGACGTTCTTCGATGTCATGGACTACCTGTCGTCGAACATCCTATTGCCGGTCGGCGGTATCCTCGTCGCGCTTTTCGCCGCCTGGGTCGCTTGGCCGCGGGTGATCGAAGAAGCGAGCGGTTGGGAAAAGTCAACGTTTCCGCTCGCCAGCCTGTGGCGTATCGTCCTCGGCGTGGTCGCGCCTGTCGCCGTGCTTTTGGTGCTCTACCATGGTCTGTAGGTGCTGATTGATGGCAGATGTTGAGTCCCGCGCTGTAAATCTGGAAGAATTGACGCCCGCTTTGCACGCGACCTACAGCTATTGGCAGTCTCTGTTCGATATCGGTATCGGCCCCCCGTGGCGCGCGTTCAATCTTGCGAAGCTGCCGTCATCCGTCATCCCGACGACGATGGTCGTCGATGTTCACGAGCCGATGACTGATAACCGCTACCGTTTTTGGGGCAGTGGGCTAACGGGTATTCATGGCCGCGAAATGACCGGCAAGTGCCCGTACGATCTGCAACCGAAGGAGTTCGGCGAGCATTTGTTCATCGGCCACAAGAAGTTCATCGAAAAAGCCGCCCCCGAAGCCGTGTTGTACGAAATATTCGGTGTCCAAGGCTACAAGCATTCTCATATGGTGCTGCGCGCGCCGTTGTCGAACGACGGCAAGAATGTCACCCAGATGCTGATCTGCGCAGACTATTCGGAAGAGGCTCTGGAATTCTTTCAGGAACGCGGGATGAACTTCGCACAAATGCTCGACACCTGACGAATCATACGCTCAACAAGAGCTTGCCCTTCGTTTTGCCGTCTTGAAGGTATGTGTGCGCCGCCGCCGCATCTGCGAGCGGAAACGTCCTGTCGATGGTGACGCGCAGCTCGTCCGATGCCGCCCAGCCGAACAGATCACGGCCACGCCAATCAATTTCCGCGGTGTCGAAGGTATAGTCCCAAAGATGCGGCCGGGTGATGAAGATCGAACCATTCTCGGCCAGATCCAACGGACTGATGTTCTTGACCGATCCTGACGCGCCGCCGAACAGAGCGACCGTGCCGCGCCGTTTGGCGGCCTTCATGGAACCGTCGATGGTCATCTGGCCGACGCCGTCGTAGACGACGTCGACGCCTTCGCCATCCGTCATTTCCAGCACGACTTCGGCGAAATTCACGTTCCTATACATGACGGGCTCGCCGCCCAGTGCGCGCGAGATATCGGCCTTTTCCGTCGTCGAGACCGTGGTGATGGCGCGGGCACCCCTCAGTTTCGCCATTTGTGTGAGCAGTTGTCCGACGCCACCTGCCCCGGCATGGATCAGCGCGGTCTTACCAGGGGCGAGTTCATACAAGGAATGGCTGAGGTAGTGCGCGGTCATGCCCTGCAGCATGAGCGTGACGGCAATCTTCATGTCGACCGCGTCCGGGACTTTCACGAGCCGCCAGGCGGGTACCTTGGCGTACTCGGCATAACTGCCCAGGACCAAGCAATAGGCGACACGGTCGCCGGGCCTGACGTTGTCGACGCGATCGCCGACGGCTTCGACGGTGCCGCCGGCTTCCATGCCGGGCACGAACGGCGGTGTGTTCTTATAGGTGTGGGAATGTTTGTAAACGCCGCTGCGGACATAAACATCGATGAAGTTGATACCGGCGGTTTCGACTTTGACCAGAACCTCGCCAGGGCCGATCTCCGGCACAGGCACGCCGCCTTCGAATTGCAGGGCGTCTGCTTCGCCATAGTCGTGTACGCGAATCGCGTTCATCGTCATACGGTCTCTCCCGGTGTCTTCTAAGTGTTTTTATTCGGCGGCCCACGGAAACGGTATCAGCCGGTCCAGTCCTTCTGAAAGCTCGTAGACGCTGGAAACCGCCAGTTCGTGATCGAAGGGCAGGTTCTCCTGCTCGGCGCGGCGCCGCAGCTTTTCGTGGTGGTATTCCATCACGTCAGCGGGGATCGGCATGTCGCCGGCTTCGAATATCCGGAGATACCCATCTGCATCGCGCGCCGGCATGATGCGGCTTTTCAGGTAATTGTTGGGCGTCCAGGGAATGTCCATGACGCCGGCCTCGCAGGCACGGACGGTGCCGAGGGCGACATCGCCGTCACCCATCTCAAGGACCTTATCCATCACCGGGCGCACCTCGCGGGCGATCATGTCGCATTCGATTTGGAACTCGGGCATGCTGTTGACGCGGATGTGACGGGCCAGATAGATCGCCATGCGTGTGTTGCGCAGCCCCGCCGCGTTGGCTTGCGGCGTCGGGATGCCGAAAGCTTCGTGCGAGGATTTCGTGGTGACGCTGACAGCGCCGCCGATGGCGGCCAGCGTGCCGCCGTAGGCGACCAGGGCTTCGCACTGGGCTTCGTCCTGTGGCCACGCCCCCATCCAGTGCAGTGACGTAACCGGTGTGAAGACGTCGTCGAAACCCTGGCGCTTCAGGTACTCCTGCGTCAGCTCGCGCGCCATACGTATGGCGGCGGCGTCCTGCACCAGGTGCAGCGTTTGTCCCAACTCGAGGCCGTAGTTGCGGACACCTTGTTCGGCCGCCAGCAGGGCATCGATGATGCAGGTCAGGATGGCGATGGATGGCGGGATGTTGGTTCCGGTCAGGAAACCCGGCTGGCGGCGATGCAGATCGACGCCGCGTTCGGCGTACATCGCGGCCAATCGGTCCAGATACTGATAATTGCGGATGCCATGGGCGATCGGTACTTCCTTGGTGTAGGACGCCGTATAGGCAAGGCCCGATCCAAGGTATCCAGAATAGCCGGCGGCGAAGCCAACTTCGGAAGTCAGGCGTGGCATCGACGTGCCGGAAAGTACGATGGCTGGCTTGTCGATGGCCTCGATCAGTACACGCGCCGCCTTCGGGCCGTAGTTGACCATGGCGAAACCGTTCAGCATCGAGCGCCCGGCCTTTTTCGATTCCTCGACGCCGTTGGCAGCATTCTGCCACTGCTCGTTACGGGTATAGCTGTCGGTCGTTGTCGGGACGATGTCGGCCTGGCCTTCCTTGTCCAGGCAGATCATCAGTTCTTTTTGCAGTTCCAATGTCGCGAAGCCGCCGCGCGGTTGCGTCAGGCATCGGCCTTCGGCGTCGGCTTGTCGCATCACCCAGCCGAGTTGCTTATGTTTCGGCAGGTTCAGGTGATACTCGGCAGCTTCGTCGATATCGACCTCGGCGCCGGTGGGCCAGCGCACTAGGTTCTTCTCGCGCATGACTGCGAACACGTCGTCTGGAATGCGCTTTGCGGTCAGCGGCCAGTTTTCGACATCGGGTTGATTTGCGTTTGCCATCTTGTCCTCCGGTCGTCAGGCCACAGCACCGGCAGCTTTTTCGGCAAGGTCGGTGTCCAGCATTTCCACCACGTCGGGCGTACGGGTGCCGGGTGGAAAGGCGCGGTCGAAGCCCATCTCAAGGAACCGTTTCTCAACGTCTTCCCAGCTCTGCTTGCCGACGACGAGATTGCCGCCGACATAAATCAGGACATTCTCGAGTCCGGCTTCGATGCAAAGGTCCTTAAAGCCCCGGCAATCCAACTCGCCCTGCCCGTAAAGCGATGACACCAGAATTGCCACGGCATCTGTCTCGATGGCGGCTTTGACGAAATCCTCGGACGGGGTTAGCGCGCCGAGGCTGACGACCTTGAATCCTTCCTTTTCGAGTGCCATCGACAGAATGCGGTTGCCGACAATATGGGTGTCCGCGCCGATAACGCCGGTGACCAGGGTCAGTCGGCTGCGTTGTTCCGGAGTCAGTCTCATGGTGCGGTTCCCGTAGCGGCAGGCGCCGCGTCTTGATCGCGGATAATGCGCTCAATATAGCGGGCCGCGTCGCGGAACCTTGGAAGATGTTCCTCGGCAGCGCGCAGTGGCAGGCGCGCGGCGGGCGCGTGGAGAGACAGCCCGGCAACCACGCGGCCCTTGCCGTCAAAGACCGGAACCGCGATGCCGATCATGCCCGGCGTATTTTCCTCGTTGTTGGTGGCATAGCCATGACGGCGGATCTGTTTCAGATGCTGCTCCAACGGGCCGGGGGCCGTCAAAGTGTGCTCGGTATAACGCTGTAACGGTGCCGCGCTGAGGATGCGTTTGCGCGTCCGAGACGGCTGATAGGCGAGCATCAGTTTGCCGATGGCTGTGGCGTGCAACGGCGCCTTGGTACCGACGCCAATCTGCAGACGCAGCGGCCAGTCGCATTCGACGCGGTCGATATAGACGATGCCGTCGCGGTCGAGAACGGCGAGGTTGCAGGTTTCGCCGACCTCCTGAACCAGTCCCTGCAGGATCGCGTGTGTTGGCGCCGTGCGCGAGAACGATGCCAACGCGTCGGTCGCCAGCGCCATCAGGTTCGGTCCAACCACGTAGCGATCCCCGCGCGGATGGCGGGTGACCAGCATTGTGTCTTCCAACTGACGAACAACGCGATACACCGTCGGGCGCGCGAGCCCCGTGAGTTCCGCGAGGTCGTTAAGGCTTGGTGGCTTCTTCGCATTGAGAATGGCGGCCAGGACCGTGACGCCTTTTCCCAGCGCCGACGAGCCGTCAGGCGGCGTGATGTGCGAAATCTGAGTTCCGTCCGGCATGATGTCCCCAATCTTTATTTTTTGGCACCTTAAAAACCCGGACGATCAAATGAAATAAAAATAGATATTTTTGTCTCGTAATTCGAAGAATTGCATTTCTGGCAGTGTATTGATGCGACCTTGAGATTGCGGCAGCATATCGCCGACGGGAGAACGACCATCACGACACCCCCACAATCGGCAGACACGCCTTCACATTGGGCGACCTATGGGCGCGGTTTCATCGACGCGGCGAAGCTGCCGGGATGGATGGTGGTCGCCAGCATGACCGGGTTTGGCGCGCTGGTGAACTCCGCCGACATGAGCATTGCCGTGGCGGTTGTCGCGACGATCTTCATCTGGGGCTTGCCGGGCCAGGTGGCCTTCGTCGAGTTCTTCTTATTGGGTACGCCTGTCTTTTCGCTGCTGCTGGCGTCGTCGCTCGCCAACATGCGGTTCCTGCCGATGAGCCTGTCTTTGGTGCCGTTGTTCAGGGGCTCGAAGATCGGCTGGCGATTACGCTATCTCTGGACCTTCTTGATGTCCGTCAATACGTGGGTCGGCCTGCTCAGGAAGGTCCCGGAACTGACGCATGAACAGCGTTGGTCGTATTATTTCGGTTATTCGACCGTCTGCATGGGCGCCGGCGCCATCTCATCGGCGATTGGCTACATTCTTGCCGACACGCTGCCGTTTCCCGTCACCATCACGCTGGTGCTTCTGAACCCCGTTTATTTTGCCTTCGTGTTCGCCGCAACACGCTCCCGTGCCGCCGGTCTGGCGTTGATCGCGGGGGCGGTCACCGGTCCGCCTCTCTATTTGCTGACGCCTGAGTGGAGCTTGCCGATCTGCGGGATCGTTGCAGGGACTGTCGGGTTTCATGCCGATAAATGGCTGAAACGGCGGGCGGTATGATGGGGGATTGGGCCAATGCACAAACGTGGTCGCCGCTGACGTTGGTGTTTATGGCGGCGGCGGCGACGTATCTATGGCGCGCCATTGGCACCACCATTGCCGCCAAAATCGATCCCGAAAGCGACATGTTCCAGTGGATCGCATGCGTTGCATACGGTCTGTTCGCGGGGCTGATCGCGCGTATCATCGTCTTCCCCGTCGGCGTTTTGGAGCAATCGGCGATGATCGATCGCCTCGGCGCGATGGCGCTCGGTTTCTTGGTCTTTTTCCTGACACGCCGCAATATCTTCGTGGCGACTTTCACGGCGGCCGGTGTATTTCTGCTCGTCACGTGGTTGCGCGCCGAGGGTGTTTTGTAACATCAGAAGCGTTTCGCCTTTCCCCGGACCCATTTAGTATCGACAGAAGCGCCTCCATCGCGGCACATTCGCTCGGGGGTTTCGACCTGGGGGACGAGGTGACGCCGAGCCGTTTCGATATTTACACCCGCAAGGATGGCCGTTGGAGCCGTCGGGAAAGTTTTGAGGGCGCAGACCAGGACGCAGCCGTTGCGGCGGCCGTGTCGATGGACGCGGCGGGCACGTTCGACGGTGTGCGCGTCATGTCGGTTGTCGACTACGGCGGCGATCGTCCACCGCTGGAAACCTTGGCTTGGATCAGTCCGCACCTCAGTAAGGTTGCGTCCGTTCAACGCCAGTTGAAGAACGCAGCGGCGAAAGCCACGCGTAGCGAAGCCCCCGTACCTCCGCCACCACCGCCGCCCATGCTCATCTCGCCGCCGATGGACCCTGAGCCGCTGAAATCGCCTGCCAAGCGATCAAGACCTGCTCGGAAACCGGAACCGGACATCGCTGCCGAAGTCGAGCGTTGGGGCGCGGCGCAACTCACCGGACGCCTGATCGGCAATGCGCTGATTGCGCTGGTGATCGCCGCCGTCGCGTTCGTACCGTTGACGGTAATGATGAAGAAGGTTGGCCCCGAGATCGGGATCGAACCGGCAAGCCAAGGGCCGGTAGGGCTCGGATTGACGGTTATCGTTTTCGTTACAGCGGCAGCACTGCTGATGGGCCGGATCTACCGGGCATATATGTCGCAACCGGTGCTGGAACCGTTACCTGTGGTTGGGGGTGCAACTCCGGTTCGGCGAGTCTCGGAGCGGAGACCGGGGCGCCCGCCGCGCGTGAATGAAGATAATTCTAAAGCGCGCACGCCACGCTCTCGACAGCCTGCACAAGAAAAACCGGCTTCGGTTTCCGAGGGTATGGCGTTCGGTGAGAATGCCCGCCGCGTGGTTCTCGAATTTCTCGCCATGGCGATTGCTGCGGTGAAGGACGAAGTCCCGGTTATGAACCAACACGTGTCGTTCGGCCTGAATCTGTTCAGTTCAGGCGCTGCCGAGCGTTACGGCGAATATTCAGGGCTCAGCCGTATGCAGTCGTTTGTCCTAGTACGCGAGGTCGTTTCGGCGTTGGGGAATTCCCCGGACCGGGTCGATGCCTTCTGCCGCCAATACGGCGACTACGCCGGCGAAGAGCGCTACAATATGATGATCTCGTCCGGAAAGCGCGTCATGGATAAACAGCTGGCCGGTGATGACGACCCGTTTTCCGATTTCCGCGATGTACTACAACTCTGGACCTCGGACTCCGCTGCCCGCGCGCAATCGCAGGGCATCGTCTGCATCATGTTCACGGATATCGTCGGCTCCACAGCGATGACGCATGAGAAAGGCGACTACGCGGCGCAGGAAGTGGTCCGCGTTCACAACGCCATCGTGCGTTCCGCCTTGGCCGCGCATCACGGGCGCGAGGTCAAACACACCGGTGATGGCATCATGGCGAGTTTCACACTAGCGGCAAACGCGGTGCGGGGGACCATCGATATCCGTGACGCACTTGCCATGCACAACCGGATGGAAGGGCAGGTGCCGGTTAATGTGCGCATCGGCCTTAACGCCGGGGAAGCGGTGCAGGAAGAGGACGATTTCTTCGGCACCACTGTGCAACTGGCGGCGCGGGTCTGTGACAAGGCGGGCACTGGCGAGATATTTGTCACCGACAACGTGCGCGAACTATCGAAAGGGCATGGCCTGACCTTTGAAGACGCCGGGCAGTACGAGATGAAGGGCGTGCCGGTGCCGATGACGCTGTATCGCGTCGGCGGCTCGGACCAATCTTAGTAGCCGATGGCGCAACCGTCCTTGCGCGGTTCCGATCCGCCGGTGAGGATGCCGCGCTCCCAATCGATCCAGATCGCCTGACTGCCGCCGATGGCCTTCGGCGGCTTGATCTTCTTGTGGCCCAAGGTTTCCAGCGCGGCGACGGTTTCCGGCGGGATCGTGCCTTCCATTTCGACGTTCATGGTATTGGCGATCGGGAAAACCCGCGGCGCGTCCATCGCTTCCTGAATATCCATGCCGAAGTCCAGAAGCTTGGTTAGGAACTGCATATGGCCAAAGGCCTGATATTGGCCGCCCATGACGCCGAACGGCATCTGCGCACGGCCGTCCTTAGCGAGCATCCCCGGAATAATCGTGTGCAGCGGTCTCTTGTCGGGGCCGATGCAATTGAGATGCCCGGCCTCCAGCGTGAAACCCTGCGCACGGTTGGTCAGCACGACACCCGACTTCGGCCCCATCTGTACCGAGCCGAAGTTGGCGAACAAGGTGTTGATGAACGAGCACGCGTTGCGGTCTTTGTCGACCACCGAGATATAAACCGTGCTCTCGTTGTTGGGCATCGTGACCGGCGGCAGCGGGTCCATGGCCCGGTCTGGGTTGAAGTGGGCGGCCAGTTCCTTGGCATGCGCCTTGGACAATAGCCAGTCGGTCGGAGGATCGGATTTACGCGGATCGGAGACATAGGCGTTGCGGTCCTGATAGGCGAGGCGACCGTATTCGATCTCGCGGTGCAGATGCGCGACCGACAGCGGGTCGACGCCGGAGAAGTCGTAGTCTTCGAACATATTCATCAGCAAAAGCGCAATCACGCCTTGGCCGTTCGGCGGACATTCCCAGATGTCGTAGCCGCGATAGCTGGTCGAAATCGGTGTCACGTAGTCGCCCTTGGCGCGCTTGAAGTCGTCGAGGGTGTGCAGACCGCCCCGCGACTGCAGGTATTCGACGATATCTTCGGCGACATCTCCCGTGTAAAACGCGTCGCGGCCGTGATCAGCGATCTTTTGCAGCGTCGCTGCGAGTTCCGGCTGGGCGTGCATTTCGCCGGCAGAGGGTGTCTTGCCGCCCGGCATGAAGACGCGTTTCATACCTTCGTCTTTCTCGATCAGGCTCGCCTGGGCGGCGAAGTCGAACGACACCCTGGACGACATTGGATAGCCGTCCCGCGCGTACGCGATTGCGGGGGCCAGGATCTCGGCCAGTGACATGGTGCCATGATCGGCAAGCAGTGTTTCCCAGGCATCGACGACGCCAGGAACGACGACGGCGTGCGGCGTCTGACGTTCGATCTTGGTGATGCCTTGTTCCGCATACCATTCCGGGGTCGCCGCCATCGGCGCCTTGCCCGATCCGTTGAAGGCGACCATGTCGCCAATCGAACCTTCCGGCGCATAAAGGCAGAAGTTACAGCCGCCGATGCCCGTTGATTCCGGTTCCACCACGCACTGCACGGCGCAGGCCGCAACTGCCGCGTCCATGGCATTGCCGCCCCGGCGCAGCACGTCCAAACCGACCGCTGTCGCCATGGCATGCGATGTCGCAACCATGCCTTCCTTGCCGACGGCGGGGGACCGTCCGGGTTTTTCAAAATCGCGCATGGGATGCCTCTCTTTAAAATTCTTGGTTTTGCTGACCATACAAAAACAAGTTGCTCGCTGACCAGAGGCAATCCGCCTTGCGGAACTCCGCCGGGTTCGGGATGATCGAGAAAACGGAGGAAACACCAATGCGAGACTGGGGACAGGATATCTACAAGGCGTTCAAGGACGCCGAGATCGATCAGGTCGTATATGTGCCGGACGCCGGACATAAGGGGCTGATCCAATCGTGTATCGCTGACAACGATATTGAGGCGATTTCGTTGACCACGGAAGAAGAGGGCATCGCTGTCGCAGCTGGGGCCTGGTTGGGCGGCGCCAAGTGCGTGATGCTCATGCAGTCGTCGGGCGTCGGCAACTGCGTCAACATGTTATCGCTTCCGGCGACCTGCCGTTTCCCGTTCGTGACCTTCGTGACCATGCGAGGCCAATGGCACGAGTTTAATCCGTGGCAGTTGCCCATGGGAAACACCACCAAGCAGGTTATGCAAACGGCCGGCCTTTACGTCGAAGAGGTCGAAGATCCCGAGGACGTTGGTGCCAAGGCAGCGTCGATGCTGCACCGTGCCTTCGTCGGACAACAGTCGGGCGCGTTGCTACTGAGCCAGCGTATGGTGCCCATCAAGACCTTCGGCAAGTGAGGAGAGAGAGTATGAGCAATAGAGCAGAATCCTTCCCGCTGCACCGCCGCGAGGTCGCCAAGAAAATCCTCGCCGCAAACGATGAGACGTTGTTCGTCACCGGTCTCGGTTCGACCAACTGGGACTTCACTGCCGCCGGCGATTGCGAGCGTATCTTCCCGCTGTGGGGCGCTATGGGTGCTTGTGCGGGGATGGGTTTGGGTTTGGCGCTGGCGCAGCCCCATCGCCGGGTCATCGCAGCCACGGGTGACGGCGAGATGTTGATGGGCATCGGCACGCTGGCAACCATCGCCGTCAAGGCACCGAAGAACTTGACCATCTGTATCATGGATAACGAACGCTACGGCGAAACCGGGATGCAGGAGACGCATACCGCGACGGTCACCGATCTTGAAATGACCGCCAAGGGTATGGGCATTCAGAACGTCGGCACGATCCGCAGCGAAGACGATCTGGCCGCGCAGATGGACGAGATCATTTCCGGCGAAGGGCCGTTGTTCCGCGTCATTAAGGTCCAGGCCGAGCCGCTGCCGTTCATCCTGCCGTCCAAGGATGGCGTGCATCTGAAGAACCGCATGCGCCGGTATCTGCTGGGCGAAAGCGCGCTCTGATGACGGGCGACGCGCGCACGGTCCTGATCACCGGCGGCTCGCGCGGCATCGGCGAAGCCACCGTGCGCCGGTTCGCCGATGAGGGCTGGCGTGTCTACTTCACATATGTTCAGGACTCGGCTGCAGCCGATAAGGTTGCTGCCGAGACCGGCGCCCAGGCGGTGAAGTGCGACGTCGGCGCCGAGGTGGAAATTCTAGCGCTCTGGCAAAAGTTGGACGACGCAGGCGTCTATGTGGATGCGCTGGTCAATAACGCCGCTGTGACCGGCGGGCCGAAGCGCCGCATGTCTGAAGTGATCTCGGAATTGATGGAAGCGATGTGCCGCGTCAACATTGTCGGCGTGGCGCTGATGTGCCGCGAAGCCGTGAGCCGTATGTCGAAGGAGTCAGGCGGCCATGGCGGCGCCATCGTCAACCTGTCGTCGACGGCGACATTGGCGGGCAGTCCCAATCAGTGGGTCGACTATGCGGCGACCAAGGGCGCGATCGATGTTCTGACGAAAGGTCTTTCCCGGGAAGTCTCCGGCGAAGGCATTCGCGTCAATGCCGTGGCACCCGGCTACACGCTCACCGATATGGCGCGCGAAGGCCAGATCGAGCAGCGTTTCGAGAGCTTCAAGCACGAGGTGCCCATGGGGCGCATCGGCACCGTCGAGGAAGTCGCCGCAGGGATTTACTGGCTCTGCACGGATGACGCCGGCTACGTCACCGGAGCCATCCTGCCGGTCGCCGGCGGGCGGTGCTGACGGTTAGATCGCCTGATACAGCCGGTCGTGTTTCAGGGCCGGAATTTTCGAACGCGCGCTGGCCACTTCCGACGGATCGATCTCGGCGATCACCACCGCTTCGTCTCCTTCCGGTCCTTCGGCGATGATTTCACCCCACGGATTGACGATCAGCGAATGGCCGTAGGTCTGCGCCTTGCCGTGCCACCCCGACTGGCAGGTCGCCAGCATGAAGCACCCACTCTCGATGGCTCGCGCGCGCTGCAGGATGTGCCAGTGCGCCTTGCCGGTACGGTGCATGAACGCTGCCGGCGCTGTCAGGAAGTCCGCACCGGCCTTGGCGAGGTCGCGGTAAAGGTGTGGGAAGCGCACATCATAGCAGATGGATAGGCCAAGGTTGCCCCACGGGGTCTCCGTAACCACGGCTTTTGAGCCGGGGTGCAGACTCGCCGACTCCCGGTAGCGGTCGTCGCTGCTGAGGTCCACGTCGAACAGGTGTATCTTGTCGTAGGTGTCGCGGATTTCGCCTTGATCATCGAGAACGACCTGACGGTTAAATGCGCGCCCATCGGGGGCGGGCACCGTGATCGAACCCAGCACCGTCCACAGCTTCAGTTCCTTCGCCAGCGCCTTGAATGAGGCAAGTGCCGGATGCTCGTCCTGCGGCACCGGATGCGTATGAATGCCTTCCTCGTCGATGTGATAGTAAGAGAAAAACTCCGGCAGCACGGCAAGGTTGGCGCCCTGCGACGCGGCGTCGCGGGTCAATTCCTCGGCACGCGCGACGGTCGCGGCCATATCGTTGTCGGGGCAGTTCTGTATTAGGGCGGCTTTGAAGTTCTTGGACATTGTGTACTCCTTTGGCCTTTTTGTAACGTGGCGGAAGCGGAATGGGAATGACGGTTTTTGATTTGCCGGGCGGGTGCTATCAATTTGGCAACGAAAACGGGGAGGCCCGCGAATGGCCGCAAACATCTACGAGACCGATCTTAACAAGAATGCGGCGAACTACCGTGCGCTGACACCGACGGTGTTCCTGGACTGGGCGGCCAGGGTCTATCCGAATAAGCCGGCGGTGATCCATGGTCCGCATAAAACGACTTATGCCGAATTCGCTGCACGCTGCCGCCGTCTGGCAAGCGCACTTAAAAAGCGAGGTATCGGCGCTGGCGACACGGTTTCCGTCATGTCGCCCAATGCACCGGCGATGCTGGAAGCGCACTACGGCGTGCCGATGGCTGGCGCGGTGCTGAATGCTCTCAACTATCGTCTGGATGCCGAGGCCATCGCTTTCATCCTCCAACACGCAGAATCCAAGGTGCTGATCACGGATCGGGACTATTCGTCGGTGATTCGGGACGCTGTGACGATCCTGGATAACGACGATCTGCTGGTCATCGACGTCGACGATCCGCTCGCCAAGGGTGGTCGCCTGATCGGGAAAATGACGTACGAGGATCTGCTGGCCGAGGGCGATCCCGATTTCGAAGAGAAGCTGCCCGCCGACGAGTGGCAGGCGATCTGCCTCAACTACACATCCGGCACCACCGGCAACCCGAAAGGCGTCGTCTATCATCACCGGGGCGCCTATTTGAATGCACTCGGCAACGCGCTCGTCTTTCGGCTGGGGCCGGAGAGCGTCTATCTCTGGACGTTACCCATGTTCCATTGCAACGGCTGGTGCTTCACCTGGGCGGTGACGGCGGTCGGCGGCACGAACGTTTGCCTTCGGGATGTCGATCCGGAATTGATCTTCCCGCTAATCGACGAGCACAAGATTTCGCACCTTTGCGGCGCGCCCATTGTTCTGAACATGCTTGTGCACGCGCCTGACAGTGTGAAGCGCAAATTCAGCCACAAAATCGAGGTCGCGACAGGCGGTGCCGCGCCACCTTCGTCGGTCATCGCCAAAATGGAGGCCATGGGCTTCAACGTTCTGCACCTTTACGGCCTGACGGAAACTTACGGCCCATCTACCTTCTGCGCCTTTCAACCGGAATGGGCCGACTTGCCGCTGGCCGAACGCGCCGCCAAGATGGCACGCCCCGGCGTGCGCACGCCGACGCAAGGGACGCAGGAAGTGCGCGATCCGGAAACCCTGGAACTTGTCCCGGAAGACGGCGAAACCATCGGCGAGATCATGTTTAGATCGAACACGGTCATGAAGGGCTACCTGAAGAACCCGGCGGCGAGCGATGAAGCATTTCGCGGTGGTTATTTTCACACCGGCGATCTGGCTGTGCAGCACGACGATGGTTACATCGAGATCAAGGACCGCGCCAAGGACATCATCATCTCGGGCGGCGAGAACATCTCGTCGCTGGAGGTCGAGGAGGTGCTTTATAAACACCCGGGGGTGATGGAGTGCGCGGTCGTCGCCATGCCGTCAGAGAAGTGGGGTGAAACGCCGTGTGCGTTCGTGACCACGACGCCGGAGGCCGAGGGCGTGCTGACGGAGGTCGAACTGATCGATTTCTGTAAAGAGAACATGGCGCGCTTCAAGGCGCCGACCAAGGTGGTGTTCGGTGATCTGCCGAAAACATCGACCGGTAAAATCCAGAAATTCCAGTTGCGCGATGAAGCGCGCGACCTAGCCGAAGACGAGGAGAACGACGCATGACCGGACAATTGATGACGGGCAAGACCGTCTTGGTGACGGGCGCATCGTCCGGACTTGGCAATCATTTCGCCAAGGTGCTGGCCGCTGCCGGCGCCAAGGTCGCCGTCACGGCGCGCCGCCGCGATAAGCTGGAAAGTCTCGCCGCCGAAATCATTGAAGCAGGTGGCAAAGCGCTGGCCGTCGGCATGGATGTGACGGATCGCACCAGCGTTATCGATGCTTTGGACGAGATCGCCGCGGATCTAGGTGTGCCGAACGTGCTCGTGAACAATGCCGGCATCGCCGCCGGCGGCCCTGCACTCGACGTCACCGACGAGGATTGGCGCAAAGTCGTCGATACCAATCTCGACGGAGCCTGGATCACGGCACAGGAAACCGCGAAACGGATGCGGGATGGCGATGGCGGGAACATCGTCAACACGGCGTCGATCCTAGGGCTGCGTATTGCCGCGGGTGTCGCGCCTTACGCGATTTCTAAAGCCGCCCTCATTCAGATGACCAAGGTGCTGGCGTTGGAACTGGCGCGCTACAGTATCCGCGTCAACGCGCTGGCGCCCGGTTACATCGAAACAGACCTCAATGCTGCCTATTTGCAGTCGGATGCCGGACAGGCAATGATCAAGCGCGTGCCGATGCGCCGCGCGGGCCGGTTTAGCGATTTGGATGGGCCGCTTTTGCTGCTCGCTTCAGATGCGTCACAGTACATGACCGGCGCCGTCGTCCCCGTCGACGGCGGGCATTTGGTGAATACGCTTTAGTTCTTACAAGCTGTGCGCATCACCCTGAACTTGATTGGGGGGGGCACATTTATCTCAGCACCGCAGTTGCAGGTTCGGAAATGGGTCCTGAATCAAGTTCAGGACGACGTTGATAGTTGGCTCAGCTCAGTCAGGAGCGAATAAACCGCATCTGCCGGAACTCAGCCCGATAGGCCTTGGTCTCCGCCGCCAGAGACTCAGGATCGTTGCTGCGCAGCGCGCGCACGATCAGGTCGGCCAATTTCGGCATGTCGTCGGCTGTCATGCCCCAGCGCACCAGTTCCGGTGTGCCGAAGCGCAGCCCGTTCAGATCACCCTCGACCGGCGCGATGGGCAGGCCGATGCCACAGGCGAGGAAGCCTGCCTTGCGTAGTTTCTTGGACGCCGTTTGACCGCCGCCGATCTCGGCGGCCTCGACGGCGAATTGATGCGAGGCGGTGATGCCATGTGCTTGCCCGAACATCGGCAGGCCGGCATCGGCCAAGGCTTCCGCCAAGGCCACAGAACTCTCGATCATCGTTCTGGCGTAATCGTCTCCGAAATCGAGCCAGTCCAGCAGGGTAATGGCGAGGGATGCCGATTTCGCCGCGTCGAAGTTGGCGGTCATGCCGGGAAAGGCGATGCAATCCAGCTTCTCGGCCAGATTAGCGTCGTCGGTGACGATCAGGCCGCCGGGCGGCCCGCCCAGGCTTTTATATGTGCTGCACGTCATCAGGTGTGCGCCGGCCTTCAGCGGGTTCGGCCATGCGTTACCGGCGATAATGCCGCATTGGTGCGCGGCGTCGAACAGCACTTTGGCGTCAACGGTATCGGCGATATGGCGGATAGCCGTAATAGGATGCGGGAAAAGATTGAGGCTGCCGCCGATGGTGATCAGTTTCGGGCGGACGTTTTCGGCTAAGGCCGACAGTCCGGATAAGTCCACCGTATAGCCGTCGGCGTTGACGGGAGCGGGATGGATATCGAGACCGTAAAGCCCCGCCAGACCGTCTTTATGATGCGTTACATGGCCGCCGATGGCGGCCGGCGGTACGATGATGCTGTCGCCCGGCTGGCATGTCGCCATGAAGGCATAAAGGTTGGCCAGCGCACCGGAGCCGACGCGGATCTCCGCATACGCCGCATTGAAAACTTCTGCCGCCAATTCGGCGCAGATGACTTCGATCTCCTCTATGGCCTCCAGGCCCATCTCGTACTTGTCGCCGGGATATCCGAGCGACGGACGCGAGCCGATGCCGGCGGCAAGTGCAGCCTCGGCCTTCGGGTTCATGACGTTGGTGGCGGGGTTAAGGTTGAAGCACTCCCGTTCGTGAATGTGACGGTTTTCTTCGATCAGTGCGTTCAAACGGGCGGCATTTGCGGTGGTGTCGCGCTTTGCCGTCTCGGCGGCGAAGGTTTGCACCACCTGTTCGCACGCTTCCGGCACCCAGGCGCGTTTGGCTAATTTACTCATATCCATTGTCCCCGAGAGTTTGTGCCGAGCATCTTTCCAAAAATGATGATGAAAACGCCTGGTGGGTTCAAGCTGCAACGTCTCCAGTAATGAACACTTTGTAAGATTTGGTGTTCACTGATGACTTTCATGCCGCGCGTGCCTATTTCTTTTAAAATGCTGACGGACTGCGCTTTTTGGCGCGCGAAGAGAGGAGTGGGGTTTGTCCCATCTTGATGCGAACATGAGCGCACCTATTGTCGCTCTCGAGAATGCACTGCTTTCCTATCCGACACCAGATGGCGAGGTGCCGGTGCTACGTGGTCTGGGGATCACCGTTTTGCCCGGCGAGATCGTCGCCGTGACCGGGCCTTCCGGTTCGGGTAAGTCGTCGCTCATTGCCATTATCGGCGGTCTTGAGCAGGCGACAGGTGGTGACATCAAAGTTTTGGGCCACGATCTAACTGCAGCCTCAGAGGCCGAACGCACAGCTTTGCGCCGCCGTGATATCGGCATTGTATTTCAGTCCTACCATCTCGTTCCGGCAATGACGGCGCTTCAGAACGCGGCACTACCTTTAATGCTGGCCGGAGAGACGAACGCGACGGCAAAGGCATCTGCGATGCTCGACCGGGTCGGACTCAGTCACCGCCTGACGCACCGGCCCTCGGCGCTGTCCGGCGGCGAGCAGCAGCGTGTCGCCATTGCCCGCGCCTTCGTCGCCGAGCCGAAGCTGGTCCTCGCCGACGAGCCGACCGGCAACTTGGACCGCGAAACCGGTATCGAGGTCGCAGAGACGATGTTCAAGCTGGTCCGCGAAACGGGTGCCGCGATGCTGATGGTGACACACGATCCCGACATGGCGTCGCGCTGCGACCGTGCCGTCGCCATCGACGGCGGACGTGTGATTGGATAGGACTGCTCTGTCGATGAACGCCACCGAGGGAGCCTTATTGCCGCTATCGACGCGTCTTCGCGTTTTGATGACTTTGGTGCGTGCTGAATTGGCCGCCGGCATTTTCGGACTTAAGCTTTTTATCGCCTGCGTCGCCGTGGCGACGGTCATGATGGGCGGTGTGTGGATGATGGGCGACGGCCTGACGCGGGCACTTTCCCATGGTGGAACGACCTTGTTGGGCGGCGACGTCGCGGTCACGACCGTCAACGTTCCCCTGAATGACGATATCACGGATGACTTAGCCGCTCTTGGCACTGTTTCGCGCGTTGCCGAGTTGCGTTCGTCGGCACTCTTGAACGGTATGCGTTCGGCGGTCGAACTCAAGGGCGTGGACGGCCTTTATCCGATGTTTGGGCGTGTGCGGCTCGAGGGTGGCAACGATATCCAGGCCAAACTCGCGCCGAGAGACGGCGTGCCCTCGGCCATCGTAGAATCCGCCCTGTTGCGCCGCGCAGGCGCCGAGGTCGGCGATACCATCCGCCTCGGCAATACCGATTTCAGAATTACAGATGAATTGTTGTTGGAACCGGACCGGCTCTCCGCCGGACGCTTCATGGTCGGCCCGCGGGTTCTTTTACGGCTGTCGGACTTGCAGGAAGCGGGTCTGATCCAGCGCGGTTCCATCGTTGATTTCCGCTACCGTATCGACGCGCCTGCCGAGACGGAGACCGCAAACCTGGTTGAGGCGATCCGCGCGCTGGCACCGGACTATGGCTGGGAGTTGGAAACGCCCCAGGACGCCGGCGACCGGGTACGCCGCACGGTCGAGAGGACCACGACGTTCCTCGGCATGGCGGGGATCGTGGCACTCGCTATTGGCCTCGCCGGTGCTTGGGCCGCGGCCAAGGCCTGGGTCAGCCGACGTTCCAGGACCATTGCGCTCTATCGACTATCAGGTGCGACGCCCGGCATGGTGCTGGCGTTGCATGGCGTCATTGTTGCGGCGGCTAGTCTCTGTGGCTTGATCGTCGGGACCGGTGTGGCATGGCTGACGACGGTCCCGGTGATGGATATCGTAACGTCACGTCTGCATCTGGTTTGGGGGGCGCGCGATCTCCTGCCGCCGATGTTTGAAGTTTTTTGGATCATGGCGCTCGGGATTGCCGGGACGGGTGTTTGGGCATTGGCTGGGGCAGCGCGATTATCCCCGGGTGCGGCGATGCGGAGTGGCGAGGCCGACCTCCGCCCCGACAACAAGCAACTGCTCTGGGGCGCCGGACTGATGACGGCGTCGATGATCGGAGCGACGCTCAGCCTACCGGTTCCGGGCTTGGCCGGCATCGCCGTTGGCGGCTTGTTCGTGGCGGCGCTGGTATTGGGCCTTGGTGGATGGAGCCTCGCCAAGGTTACGGCCGTTGGGGCGCCTCGTGGCTTTATCGGCATGGTGACCCGCCAAGGGCTATCCAATACCGGTGCCGCGGCGACCCGCGCCGTCGCAATTGGTGTTGGGATTGCCGGTATCACGGCGATCGTCGCGGCGCAGCACTCGCTTGAGCAGGCGCTGCGCTCGGAACTGCCGGAAAAAATCCCTGACCTCGTGCTGATCGACGTGCAACCGAATCAGGTCGACGATGTCCGCAAGATGATTGCTGACAATGCCGGTCTCGGCGGGCTGACAGCCAATCCCTTCATGCGTGCCCAGGTGACAGCGGTCAACGGCGTGCCCGCCGAGCAGGCACTGGTGCGGGAGGACAAGTCCTGGACTATCGAAGGCGACCGTAATTTCTCGTGGAGTGCCGAGCCGACCGGCGCTGAGCTGCTCTCTGGAGAATGGTGGCCGGAAGATTATTCGGGGCCGCCGCTGGTTTCGCCGGAGGAAGATCTTTATGAGGCGCTCGACCTCAAACCCGGCGACATGCTGACGTATACGGTTTCGGGGCGCTCTTTTACGTCCGAAGTCGCCAACGTGCGCAAGGAATACCATCGCACCTTCAAACCCCGCTTCTTGCTGATGGCGTCGCCGGAACCTTTTCGGAACGCGCCGCAAAGCTGGATCATGAGCCTTCAGGGGGATAGCAACACTACCGTCGATACGTTCATCAACACCCTCGGGACACGACATCCAAATGTGACGGCCATCGATATCCGCCAAATCGTCAAGCAGTTGACCGAGGTCGTCGATGGTGCGGTGTTCGGCTCGCTGGTCGTAGCCCTTACTCTGCTCGTTGCGGGCGGGTTATCGCTGGCCGCCGTGATCGCCGCCGAGGTCGATGCCAGAAGACGGGAAGCCCTTGCATTCTCGCTGGTCGGGGCATCCCGGCTCGAGATCGCCATCGCCCGTCTGGCTGAGGCATCGAGCATCGGCGCCATCGCCGCCGTGCTTGGTGGTGCTGCCGGACTGCTCGGCGGGTTCTGGATCGTTGATGCGGCGCTGCGCGTGGCTTGGGCGCCGGGAGCCTTGGCCTATGCGTTGCCAGTGCTGCTCGGTCTCGTTGCTGCGGCCGCGGCAGGCGTCGTCGGCGGCCTAGGCGCCGTGCCGCATGGTCGTGGGCAGATGGTGCGGCACCTGACGGCGTGACCTTTCCGGGTGTTGAGAAACCTGGCCTCTCGGTCAAGAATGCCGTCCATAAGGAGAAATAAATGGACTTCACGCTTACCCCCGAGGTCGAAGAAACTCGGCTCGCTATCCGCGCCTTTGTCGCCGAGAAGCTTTTGCCGTTGGAAGCCGACCCGGCGACTTACGATGAACATGAAAACATCCGCCTAGAGGTTCTCGAGCCGATTCGTGCCGAGGCCCGCGCGCAGGGCCTCTGGGCGCTTTCCATGCCGCCGGAACGAGGCGGACGCGGCTTCAATACTGTCGGTATGGCTGCGTGTTACGAGGAAATGAACCGCTCGATCTTCGGGCCGGTGACCTTTAATGCGGCGGCGCCCGACGACGGTAACATGTTTGTGCTTAATAAGGTCGCAACCGACACACAAAAAGGGAAATGGCTGCAGCCGATCATTGACGGCAAGGTGCGATCATCCATCGTTATGACGGAGCCGGCGCCGGGCGGTGGCTCGGATCCTGCCGGTATGATGAAGACCCGCGCCGAGAAGAAGGGCGGCAAGTGGGTCGTGCACGGCCACAAGTGGTTTATCACTGGAGCTGCCGAGGCGGATCACTTCATCCTGCTGGCGCGCACGTCCGACGACAGCCGCCGCAACCTGACAGCGTTTCTCTATCACAAGGACGATCCCGGCTGGGAGATCGTGCGCCGCATCCCGATCATGGGACCGGAAGAACACGGCGGGCATTGCGAATTGAAGTTCGACGGCCTGGAAATCCCCGATGAAAACCGCTTGATGGGCGTCGGCGAAGGTATGAAATGCGTGCAGATCAGGCTCGCCACGGCGCGATTAACGCACTGCATGCGCTGGACCGGTCTCGCCAAGCGCTCGCTGGAGATCGCCGCCGAGTATATTGCTGACCGTGAAGCGTTCGGCACCAAGCTCGCCGACCGCGAAAGCGTGCAACTTCTGCTTGGCGATGCGGCCATGGATATCGAAGTCGGACGCCTATTGACCATGAAAGCCGCCTGGGCGTTGGATCAGGGATCGCGCGCCAGGGCCGAGGTTTCGATGGCTAAGGTCGCCGTCGCCGACGTGCTGTTCAAGGCGGTCGACACAGCGATCCAACTGAACGGCGCCAGAGGCTATTCCAAAGACACCGTTCTGGAGTGGATCTACCGCTACGCCCGTCAGGCCAAGCTGGTCGACGGGGCTTCCGAGGTGCACAAGATGGTACTGGCCGGTGCGCTGGCCAATGAAGGTATGGATTTCTGGAAATGGAGCGCGTCGGACGTATGAGCCGCAACGACGACGCTCTGCCGCAGATGGACCGGGAAGCCATCAACCGTCTTGAAGTCTGGGTCGCACGTCAATCGGGCGGCCGGGCGCAGGTGCGCAATATCGCGCGTCTCTCTGGGGGCGCCATTCAGGAAAACTGGCATCTGCTGCTGGACATCGACGGCGGCGACTGGCCGGGCAGTCACGACTTGGTCCTGCGAAAGGACGCGCCGTCGGGCGTTTCCGTCAGTCATGGCCGGGCAGAGGAATTCGCACTTCTGAAGGCGGCGCATAAGGCCGGTGTAGCCGTGCCGACGCCATGCCTGCTGTGTGAGGATGCGAATGTCCTCGGTACGCCGTTCTTTCTGATGCATCGCGCCGAGGGGAGCGCCGCCGGCCACCGCCTCGCCAAGGCGGCCGACAATCCGGGTCTGGTCAAGGACCTAGGCCGCAATTTGGCACGCATTCACGCGGTGCCGGACGATCCTTCCATCGCCTTTTTGGACAAGCCCGTCGGTCCGCCAGCGGAAAGTCTGATCGCCGGCATGCGCGCCGATCTCGATGCGCTGCCCGATCCGCATCCCGTGCTGGAGTGGGGGTTGTCTTGGCTGGCGGAAAACGTACCGCCTCCCGTAACGCCGGTGCTTTGTCATCGGGATTACCGGACCGGCAATTACATGGTCGCCGACGGCGCGCTGACGGCGATCCTGGATTGGGAGTTTGCTGCATGGTCCGATCCGATGGAGGATATCGGCTGGTTCACCGCCAAGTGCTGGCGCTTTGGTGCGGTGGACCGCGAGGCGGGGGGCGTAGGCCAGCTGGAAGACTTCCTGGTCGGCTACGAAACGGAGAGCGGTCGAACCATCGACCGTGCGCTGATCGGCTATTGGCAGGTCCTGGCGACGGTACGTTGGGCGGTGATCGCCCTGCAGCAGGCCGACCGCTTTGTCAGCGGCGGTGAGCAGAACCTTGAGTTGGCATTGACGGCGCATATCGTCCCGGAATTGGAATGGGATGTGTTAGCGGCGACAGTGCCTGCGAACCCCGCACCTGAGCTTGAGATGCCGCCGCGTTTCCCGGCACCTTCGGCAGCAGCGTTGCTCGGTCTCGCGCGGGACATCGTGCGAGGTGATCTGGTGCCGCTGTTGGATGGTGCCGGTAAGTACAAGGCACTAATGGCGGCGAACGCGATGGCCATTGTCGGGCGTCAGATCGACGCACTCGCGGTGGGTGTGGCTGCGTCCCTCGAAGGGGATGCAGAACTGGCACAGCGTCTTCGCAAAAGTGGTGGCACGCCCGAAGATCACGCTTTTCTGACGGCGGTCACACGGCAGACCCTGAAACTCAGTAATCCCAGGGCGCTGTAATATCTGCGTCGTCCTGAACTTGATTCAGAACCCATTTATCGCCGGGCACTTTCGAGCGGTCTCAGAAATGGATCCCGGATCAAGTCCGGGATGACGGTTTGTTTTGGTTGTTGGCAGTCGAGCCTACTTAACCTCGTAACCATGCTCAGCTGCTACGCTCGTCAGCCATTCGAAGAATGCTTGCGCGAAACCGCGTGCGACGAAAATCTCGAACGTATCGTCGTCAGTTGCCTTTAACGTCACCGTGAACTGGCCGATTAAGGTCGTTGCACTGTCACCCGATTTGAAGGCGGATGCGTGCAAGTCCATAGCGCAACCGGCCGCGAGGACAGTGCGGACCTTGGGCCCCGACAACCGCAGACAGGTGCGGCTCGACGAGATGTCGTTGACGGCGGCATCGTTATGTTCGGCGGCCAAGCGTTCGGCGAGGCCCTTGTCATCCGTCGCGATCATCCAGCGGCCTGGGCCCATGGAAATGGTATCGGGCACGGGGGCAGTCCTCTCGGTGCTGCCGAAATCGATGTGCACGAGAGCGCGGCCATGGACCTCGGCGATCGTCACGCCGGGGACCTCGGCAGCAGCACCGTGGCGGCCCGGTTTCAGGACATCGGCTAAGGCCGAGCGGGGTTCCAAAGCTTCAACCACGGAGCCGCTCTCCTTTCGGGTCGACGAAGACCGGCTCACAGACGACAACCGGCACATGCTTGTCGGTCAATGGCGAAGCGGCGATTAGTGTCTCGCCGATGCGCGCCCGGCCGTTCGAGAGAATGCCAAGGCCGATGGGCGAACCGACGTTGGGGCTTTCGCATTGCGAGGTGACTTCGCCCAGCATCTTGATGGGATAGGGGGCGTTGGCATCCGCCACCAATTGCGCGCCGCGCGGAATCAGGCTGACGCCGTCCGCTGGTTTTAGGCCCACCAGTCGCTTACGTTCGGCTCCCGTCAGTGCCGGCCGGTCTTTGAGAACATCGCCGATATAACGCTTCTTGGTGGACATCATGCGTTCGAAGCCGAGGTCGTCGGCGGTTGTACGACCGTTGATTTCGCCGCTGACGACATGGCCCTTCTCAATGCGCAGGATTCCCAGTGCCTCCATGCCGTAGGGGGTGATCTGAAACTCTTCGCCTACTGACATCAGCGCTTCCCATAGAGCGGTGCCGTAGTCGGCGGCGATATTGAGCTCATACGCCAGTTCGCCCGAGAAGCTGATACGGAACAGGCGCACCGGCTGGCCGCCGACGGTACCTTCGCGGTAGGCCATGAACGGACAGGCGTCATTCGATAGATCGATGCCGTCGATAACCCGTTCTAGAACGCTGCGGCTGTCGGGGCCGGCGATGGCGATGGCAGCCCAATCCTCGGTCACCGAAAGTACCTTCACGTCCAACTCGGGCCATACGAGTTGCGCGTGCCGCTCCATATGGACCAGGACGCTCGCTGCATGCGCTGTTGTGGTAGTCACCATGTAGCGGTTTTCGGCGATACGGGTCACGGTGCCGTCGTCATAAGCGATGCCGTCTTCTCTCAGCATCACGCCGTACCGGCACTTGCCGACGTCGAGCTTGGCGAAGCTGTTGACGTAAAGCCGGTTCAGGAACTCAGCTGCGTCTTTGCCCTGCACGTCGATCTTGCCGAGCGTCGAAACATCGACGATGCCGACGTGATGGCGCACGTGCTTGGCCTCGCGCAGATACGTATCGCGCAGGCTCTCGCCTGGCCTCATATACGCTTGCGGGCGCTTCCAGGCTCCGGCCGGGACGAACGGCGCGCCTGCTTTTTTGTGCCAGTCGTGCATGGCGGACCTGCGGATCGGCGACATCTGCGTATCAACGTCTGGTCCGGCAACCGCGCCGAGCGTGACCGGCGAGAACGGCGGGCGAAAGGTTGTCGTGCCGACGGCAGGGATATCCTCACCCCGATGACCGGCCATGATGGCGAGGCCGTTGACGTTGGACGTCCGGCCTTGATCCGTACCCATGCCCAGCGTCGTGTAGCGCTTCAGATGTTCGACCGATCTGAATCCTTCGCGGTGCGCCAGCGCAACGTCGTCCGCCGTGACGTCGTTCTGCAGATCGACGAACCGCTTGTCGCTGTGGCCTTCGGGGAATGGAAGCGCCCAAAGTGGCAAGGGTAGAACGTCGGGTTCCGAATCCGTGATGTGATCGGGGGTCAGGCAGTCTGTGAGCCGAAAATCGCCGGCGCATGCGCCAACGGAGCGCTCTTTCTGGAACGACACGTTTGGTACGAAACAGGCATGTGCGTCGTCGAATCGAAGCTTGCCGCGGGACTGCGAGAACAGGTGCACGCTCGGTGTCCAGCCGCCGGAGATACAGAGCAGGTCGCAGTCGATTTCGGCCGTGATGGGCGCGGTCTCGGTGGATGTGTCGGTCGGAGTGCTGCCGAGCAGGACGCGCTTCACGCCATGCTTGCCGCCATCCGCCATGAGGACGATTTGGCCAGGCATAACCGAAATCCCTGCTGCCTTTGCGATGGCTTGTTCGTCCGCAGGAATATCCGTCCGCGCATCGACGATGGCGGCGATATCTATTCCCGCATGGGCCAGGTCGGCGGCGGCGGCATAGGCCGAACCGTTATTGGTGAAGACGACGGCGCGCGACCCGGCTTTCACGCCGAAGCGGTTGGCCAATGCCTGTGTGGCGCTGGTCAGCATAACGCCAGGACGATCGTTGCCGGCGAAAACCAGCGGTCTTTCCAAGGCTCCGGTGGCGAGGATCACCTCGTCGGCACGGATATGCCAGATGCGCTGGCGCGGCTGATGTTGGGCGGGGGCGGGAAGGTGGTCCGAGACGCGCTCATTAGCGATGACCGTGTTGTGGTCGTAGTAGGCGAAGGCCTGCGTGCGGGTCAGCACGGTGACGTTGTCCTGCGCGCGGAGATTCGCTTCCATGTCGGTGGCCCAGTCCGATCCGTCCAAGCCATCGATGACGGTGCGCGTGTTCAAAAGCATGCCGCCCAATTTCGGGCCATCATCGAGCAGGATTACCCGGGCGCCTGTGGCAGCGGCTTTGCGGGCCGCGACGATGCCTGCCGGGCCGCCACCGCAAACAAGTACCTCGCAATGCGCATACTGATGCGCATAGATGTCGGGGTCTTTCTCGGTCGCGGTTTTCCCCATACCGGCGATGTTGCGGATCACACGCTCATAGGTCATCCACATGGACGCTGGCCACATGAAGGTCTTGTAGTAGAACCCGGCCGGGAACAGTTTGCCGAACAGGCCGGTCAGCGCGCCGATGTCAAAGTTCAGACAGGCCCAACGGTTCTGGCTCTCTGCCGCCAACCCGTCAAACAGCTCGACACGTGACGCCTGGATATTGGGCTCCGACGTTGCACCTGATCTGAGTTGCACCAGGGCGTTCGGTTCCTCGAATCCGGCACCGTATAGGCCGCGCGGGCGGTGATACTTGAAACTGCGGCCCATCAGTTTGACGCCGTTGGCCACAAGTGCCGAAGCAAGGGTGTCACCCGCATAGCCGACATAGGCCCTGCCGTCGAAGGTGAAATTGAGCGGCTTGGCGCGGTCGATCAGGCCGCTGTCCGGGGTGCGGTTCGGCTGGCTCACGGTTTGCTCTCCGGTTCCGGTAAAGCACCGCCCGGTTTGGCCGTGCCCGCGATCTCGTGCGTCGTCATGTGGCGGCGCACGACCAGAAAGCGCCGGCAACCGGCAAGGTGCTGCCAAAGCTCGTCATGCCAGCCGGCCGGATTGTCGCGGAGATAGACGTAATCGAAGAACGCCTCTTGGTCACCACCGTCAGGGCGCTTGGGCGCAGCGTCGCCTTCGTAGCTGAATTCAGTGTGCGCCCGTTTGCCGCACCAGGGGCAGTCGATCCAAAGCATTTCGGCCCCCTAGTGCATCTTCGGCGTCGGGCCGACGCCGATTTCGTCCAGCACCGCGCCGGTTTCG
This sequence comes from Rhodospirillales bacterium, assembly GCA_965216765.1. GTDB lineage: Bacteria > Pseudomonadota > Alphaproteobacteria > Rhodospirillales > Casp-alpha2 > UBA4479. The sequence continues at coordinate 1,536,838 of OZ244199.1, read as the reverse complement.
AAGCGACCCAGCGCCAACGCTTCGTTGGCCGGGTGCGGGCGGTCCTGGGCGATGGTGTGCGCGAACACGAAGCCGGAGCCCGGCGTTGCCTTAAAACCGCCGTAGCACCAGCCGCCATTGAGGTAGAAGTTGTCGAGCGGGGTCTTCGAAATGATCGGGCTACCGTCCATGGTCATATCCATGATGCCGCCCCAGGACCGCATCAATCGCAGACGCGAAAACGCCGGAAACAGAGTGAGGACGTTCTGCGTCACCTGCTCAAGACGTGGGAAGTTTCCGCGCTGTGCATAGGAATTGTAGAAGTCCAAATCGCCGCCGAACACCAACTCGCCCTTGTCGGACTGACTGATGTACATGTGCCCGGATCCGGACGTGACGACGGTATCCAGGCACGGCTTGATCGGCTCGGAGACCATCGCTTGCAGAACATGACTTTCGATCGGCAGACGCAGTCCCGCCATTTCGGCGACCCGAGAGGAGTTCCCGGCAACGGCGATACCGATTTTATCGGCGCCGATGAAGCCGCGCGTAGTCTCGACGCCGGTGACGCGGTTGCCGTCGCGGCGGATCGCAGTGACTTCGCAGTTCTGGATGATATCGACGCCGAGCCGGTCCGCACCCCGCGCATAGCCCCAGGCGACGGCGTCGTGACGCGCAGTGCCGCCGCGCCGCTGCATCAGGCCGCCCTTGATGGGGTAACGGCTGCCACCGGTCAGGTCCAGCAACGGCACGAGCTTTTTGATGTCGGCGGGGGTCATCCATTCAGCGTCGATGCCGTTGAGCCGCATGGCGTTGCCGCGCCGTTGCGCGCGGTCGATAGCGCCGTCGTCGTGGACGAGATTCAAGACACCGCGTGTCGAAAACATGACGTTGTAGTTGAGGTCTTGGCTCATGGTTTCCCAGAGCTTCAGCGACAGCTCATAAAAATGGGCATTGCCCTCAAGCATATAGTTTGAGCGGACGATCGTCGTGTTACGGCCCGTGTTGCCGCCGCCGAGCCAGCCCTTTTCCAGCACTGCCACATTATGGATGCCGTGTTCCTTGGCGAGGTAATAGGCTGTCGCCAGCCCATGGCCGCCGCCACCGATGATGATGACGTCGTAATGCGGCTTGGGATCGGGATAACGCCACGCTTCGGCCCAATTGCGGTGGCCGGTGAGCGCGTTTCGCGCCAGCGAGAAAATAGAATACCTGCTCAATGCGTCCTCCGGCCCGATACAGCATAGCGCGCGGTTCGAGCTTCGACGAACACTATCAAATGTTCCCTCTAAGTAAATAAATTTTCTTTACAATAAACATAGCGAATAGCGTGCCAGCAAAGAAAATGGGGGGCCGCGGGGGGAACGCGACCCCCCAGGCTTCGGGGGAGAGGGGAGAATCAAAGCGCTATGCAACGCTCATCATCGAGAATGAATATCGTCCCCTCGTGTGGCGAATTAAGGCCGCGAATATGGCGATTATGGGGTATTTGCCTGAACTAAATGTAATGTCAGTCGAGACTATATGCGTCGTCCCGGACTTGATCCGGGACCCATCGTGCGTTGGCTTGGATGGATCCCGGTTCGCACCCCGGCTGAAGTGCCGAGGTTTGTCAGGGATGACGGAATAGGCTTGGAAAAGCTACGAGGGATTGTACAAAGTTCGACCATGCGCTTCGTCATCATCATCGCTCTGCTCCTCTTGGCGCTGCCCGTACGGGCGCAAGAGGATTTCTCAAACGCCGATCTGTTGCGTGCCTTTGATATCGTTGCATTCGGCGGCGAGTATTCCGGCAAACGGTATAACGTGGTTCGGAAATGGGCTGGGCCGGTGCGGATCGGTATTCAAGGCAAGGATCATCCGGCATACCTGGAGACCTTCATCGAAGACGTCGCGCAGGATCTCAAAAAAACGACCGGTCATCCGGTAGAACTCTATTATTCCTTCGGCAAGCAGAAGGCGAAGCAGCTACCGGCGGGTTTCGATCCGAAGCGAGTGAACGTCTTTGTCTTGTATGCCGACGACAAGGGCGTGCGGGACGCGGTCTACAAGTACTTCGGCGGCTCCAAGATCGAGAAGGAAGCCATCCTCGCGGAGGCGACGTGCCTCGCTAATTACAAAACCCGCGAAAATGAAATCGTTTGGGCACTGATCATTTTCCCGAGCCGCCACCCCGAGAGCTATCACCGAGCCTGCGCCGTCGAGGAGATCACGCAGATCATGGGATTACCGAACGACTCGGACACGATCCCGCAGTCGATCTTCAACGATTCCAGCAAGCACTTCGAACTGACGGCCTTCGACCGCTGGCTGCTCAAGGCCCTTTATCAGCCGGCCATCAAGCCGAATATGCCGAGAAACGAGGCGCTCAGGCTAGCGCTGGACTTTTGGAAACGCGCCCGCCCCGAATGACGATGGCGACGCCTGCGAGGACGAGCGCGAAGCTGATCGCGTGGTAAAAACCGAATGCCTCGTTTAAGAATATCACACCAAGCATGACCCCCATCGGCGGTGCTAGATGCGATGCCAGTCCGGCCCGCGCCGGACCGACCATGGCGATGGCGGTGTTGTAAAAGTAGTAAGCGAGCAATGTCGGGAATACCGCGATGTAGCCGATGGCCATCCAAGTGTCTGCCGTCATGGGGATGGTGTGGCCACCCATAGCCTCAATGACCCAAAGCGGTGAAGTGAGCACGGCTGCAATCAGCATGGTTGCGCCGAGCAGCGGGTTCGGGCGTAACTCCGCCGGTCGAAGCCGGACGACGACCGTATAAAGCGCCCAACATATGAATCCCGCCAGGATGATCAGGTCGCCGACCGCGAACGTGACGTCGAAAATCGCCAACGGTGCACCTTTGGTGATGATCGTCGCGACTCCAGCCATAGACAACCCGAGGCCAAGCGCCTGAATCGGGCGGAAGCGCTCACGCAGGATGACCCAGGCCAAGATGAGAACCATGCACGGCACCAGGGATTGGATGATGCTGGTGTTGGTGACGGTGGTAGTCTTCAGACCACTATAGAGAAGCACCGGAAACAGCGTCGGTCCTATGAGTGCGTTCAACAACACATAGCGCCAGTGCTTCACCAACAGAAAGCGTGCGCGCCACAGGCTACGGTGCGTGAAGGCGGTAAACAGGATAAACCCTGCCCACCAGCGTAAACTGACCAAAGAAAACGTTGGGATCTCATTGGCGACAAGCCGCCCGACAACCGTGTGTCCCGCCCAAAACATAGGCGTGAGGGCGATCATGATCGTCGCAAGCCATACTGTGCGGCTATCAGGTGCCGCGCCGGTGTCGGAGGGCGCGGAAGCCCGCGCCCCCATGGTCAGACGACCTCGACGCGGATGCTGGACAGTCCCTGAACGTGACCTTCGAGGACATCGCCCTTCTTGACCGGGCCGACGCCGGCGGGCGTGCCGGTCATGATCAGGTCGCCCGCGCCGAGCGTGAAGTACTCGGACAGATACGCGATCGTTTCTGGAATTTTCCAGATCATCTCGTTCAGGTTGCCGTCCTGGCGGGTTTCGCCGTTGACGTCCAATCGGATATGGCCCTGCGCCATGTGACCGGCTTCGGCCAGCGGATGCAGCATGCCGATGGGGCCGGCGTTATCGAAGGACTTACCTATGCCCCACGGACGTCCCATTTTCTTGGCGATGCCCTGCAGGTCACGACGTGTGAAGTCGATGCCGACGGCATAACCCCAGACATGGTCGAAGGCGTGCTCGACACTAATGTCGTTACCGCCCTTGCCGAGAGCGACCACAAGTTCGATCTCGTGGTGTACATCTTCGGACTTCTGCGGATACGGAAACTTACCGCCGTCGGGTGCCGCAGACGGCAACAGGCACGTCGGATGCTTTTCGAAGAAGAACGGCGGATCGCGGTCCGGATCATGACCCATCTCTATCGCGTGCTCGGCGTAATTGCGGCCGATGCAGAAAACGCGGCGGACGGGGAAACTCTCGTCTGAGCCGGCAACCGGCAGTAGGACAGGAGCGGAGGCAGGAATGACTGTTTTCATGGAGGAAGGTTATCGCCGCAATCCGCCATCGGGTCAACTTTCTGATAGGCGGCTGATACCACGGCTTCCCGGCGACTGGCACCTAGACGCCTCTGGGCGCATCCGTCACACTTTTGCGAAAGGACGGGCGATTTGCCCGCGCAAGATGTTGGGCTTGTGCCCAGATAAATGCTGAGGGGAATACGATGTCTTTCAGAACGCCTTATTTGATGTTTCTCGGCGATGCACCTGACGAGTTGGCAGCCAAGACCGCCATCGGTGTCCGGGATTGGCGTCCGGAATGGTGCGTCGGTCAGTTCCGGTTGCCGGAATGCCAAGCCGATCTGAAACTGCCGGATATGAGCATTGCCGAAGGGGCTGCTGCCGGCTGTGGTACACTGATCGTCGGTATCGCCAACCGGGGGGGCATTATCCCGGATAATTGGGTCGGTCCGATCGTCGAAGCGATCGAAAGCGGTATGGACATCGCCAGCGGGCTGCACCGTAAGTTGTCCTCAGTCCCGGCAATCAAAGAAGCGGCGGAAAAGCACGGCCGCACCCTGACTGACGTCCGCCATCCGACCCGCGATTTTGACGTTGCATCCGGCAAGCGCCGCACCGGTAAGCGGTTGCTTACCATCGGCACCGATGTGTCCGTGGGTAAGATGTACACCTCGCTCGCCATCTGGAAGGAGCTTGAGGCGCGTGGCGTGAAAACGACATTTGCGGCGACCGGCCAGACGGGCATCTTTATCGGCGGTGATGGCGTTTCCGTCGATGCCGTGATCGCCGACTTTATCGCCGGGGCGGCGGAATGGCTGTCGCCCGATGCTGATCCTGACCATTGGCACGTGGTCGAAGGGCAGGGCTCGCTCTTCCACACGTCTTATGCCGGCGTGACGCTCGGCCTGATCCACGGCTCGCAGCCGGACGCGTTGGTCATCTGTCACGATGCGGCGCGCAAATCGGCGCGCGGCCTCGGCGACAAGCCGCTGCCGAGTTTTGAGGAAGTCATCGAAGCTGGCCTCTGGGCGGCCCGGAACGTCAACCCGGATGTGAAGGTTGTCGGTGTTTCCATCAACACCAAGAGCCTGGACGAAGCGGCGGCGATGAAACTGCTGGTCGAGACCGAAGATCGTCTTGGTTTGCCGACAGTAGACGCCGTGCGCACCGGCGTCGCCAAAATCGTCGACAACATGATCTGATCGTATTGTGACCAAGCTGACCGTCCGCGCCGAGAGCTTTCCGCTCGAACGACCATTCGCCATCTCCCGTGGCGTCAAGACCGCCGCCGATGTCGTCGTCGTCGAGATCGAAGACGGAGATGCGCGCGGCTGGGCGGAATGCGTGCCGTATCCTCGCTATGACGAGACCGTCGACGGCGTCATTGCCGAGATCGAATGCTTTCGCAATCTGATCGAAAGTGGCGCCGATCTAGCGGCGGTCAACAAAGCGATGGAGGCGGGGGCCGCCCGTAACGCCGTCGATTGCGCGTTATGGGATCTGCGGGCGAAACGGGAAGACACCACGGTCGCCGTCCTTTGCGGAATTTCGGACGCAGTGCCACAGGTCACCGCGGAGACCATTGGTATCGGCACGCCGGACGAGATGGGGGAGCGCGCTGCCGATCTTGCCGCGTCGCCGCTGCTCAAGATCAAGCTGAACGCCGAGGATATCGAAAAGCGTTTGGATGCGATCAGGGCCGGAGCGCCGAACGCACGCCTGATCGTCGATCCGAACGAAGGCTGGTCGGTCGATCTCTTGGCCGAAAAACTGCGTTACCTGGCGGATATCGGCGTCGAAATGTTAGAACAGCCGGTGGCCGCAGACCGCGACGGTGGACTGGCCGCGTTGGCCAGTCCGGTGCCGATCTGCGCCGACGAAAGCGTGCATACCGCCGCCGACCTGGAGAGCCTGCGCCCTAAGTACGACATGGTGAACATCAAGCTCGACAAGACCGGCGGCCTGAGCGAGGCATTGTGCCTCAAGGATAAAGCGCTCGGCCTCGGTTTCGAAATCATGGTCGGCTGCATGGTCGGCTCGTCATTGGCGATGGCGCCGGCCGTGTTGGTTGCGCAGGATGCAAAGATCGTCGATTTGGACGGACCGCTCCTTCTAAAGGAAGACCGTGTGCCGGGTCTGCAGTTCTCAGCCGGGCGCATCTATCCGCCCGAACCGGAACTCTGGGGCTGAAAGCCTTGATTTCCGGGCGCTCATTCACGATGATGCGCGCCTCTGGGAGGAACCGTTAAATGAAATTTTTCGTCGATACAGCCGAGATCGAAGAGATCCGCGCACTGAATGACCTGGGCCTTGTGGATGGTGTGACCACCAACCCGTCGCTGATCGCCAAATCCGGCCGTGACATGGTCGAGACCATCAAGGAAATCTGCGACACCGTTGAGGGGCCGGTTTCCGCCGAAGTGACGGCGACTGAATTCGACGGCATGATGGCCGAAGCCGACAAACTCCGCGCTATTGCCGATAACGTCACCATTAAGGTGCCGCTGACCGAAGCCGGTATCAAAGCGTGCAAGGCGATCTCCAGCGATGCCGGTTCCGTCAACGTGACGCTTTGCTTTTCCGCCGCACAGGCGATCCTGGCCGCGAAAGCAGGTGCCGCGTTCATTTCTCCCTTCGTCGGCCGTCTGGACGATATCGGCCAGGATGGCATGGGGCTAATCGAAGAGATTTGCGAGATCTACGGTAACTACGACTTCCGCACGGAAGTGCTGGTCGCCTCGATCCGTCACCCTATGCATGTCGTCGATGCCGCGCGCTTGGGCGCGCACGTGGCGACGGTACCGGCCAAGGTGCTGATGCAGATGTTCAAACATCCGCTGACGGACAAAGGTCTGCAGGCCTTTCTAAACGACTGGAAGAAAACCGGCCAGTCGATCGTATAACGTCGATCCAGCCAGACGGTCTTTTCTTTATGGCGCAATGTGTTAAGGCTCTGTCCAGCCCAAACGACCGGGTTGCCGTCAGGGACTTGAAAGTCTGTTTTTCTCGACTATCTCGGATCGAAAAAGAGCCAGGGGAGTTCGCATCGTGACGACCATGATCGCACTTTCGCAGTTGACCAAGCGCTTCGGACCGCTGACTGCGGTGGACGGGATAGATATGACCGTTCGCAAGGGAGAGGTCCTCGGTTTTCTCGGCCCCAACGGTGCCGGCAAATCGACGACCATGAAAATGGTGACCGGCTTTCTGACGCCGACCAGCGGCTCGGCCGAGGTCGACGGCATCGACGTCATCAAGGACCCGGTCGAGGTCAAGAAGCGCATCGGCTACCTGCCGGAAGGCGCGCCTTGCTACGGCGACATGACACCACGCGGGTTCCTGGGGTTCATCTCTGAAGTGCGCGGCCTCGACGGCGCGACGCGGCGCAGCGCCATCGACGAAGCCATTCAGCGCGTCGAGATAGAAGGCGTGCTGGATCAGCCTATCGAAACGCTTTCCAAAGGTTTCAAGCGTCGCGTCGGTTTGGCGCAGGCAATCCTGCATGCGCCGCCGGTTCTTATTCTGGACGAGCCCACGGATGGCCTGGATCCGAACCAGAAACACCAAGTTCGCAAGCTCATCGCCGATATGGCCCAGGACAAGGCGGTGGTCATTTCCACGCACATTCTTGAAGAAGTCGAGGCGGTTTGTACGCGGGCGGTCATCATCGCACGCGGCAAACTTTTAGCGGACGGTACACCCGCCGAATTGCTGGCGCGTTCGCCTTTGCACAACGCTGTTTACGTTGACGTGCCGGATGGAGCGGCGGCGGCGGTTGAAACCGATCTGGCCTCGGTCGATGGCGTCGGCGAAGTGATCCGCCTTTCGGTCGACGACGGCGTTACGTCGTTCCGCGTCATTGCCGCGACGGGCACGCCGATCGCGCCCGGTATCGCGGCGCTTTTGAAAGAGCGCGGCCACCCGGTGCACGACCTGAAGACCGAGAAGGGCGCCATGGACGCTGTGTTCCGTGACATCACGCTTGGTAAGAGCGAAGGGGAGGCGAACCGTGCGTAACGTCGGGATCATCGCCAAGCGCGAATTCAAAGCCTATTTCGCGACACCGGTCGCACTCGTCTTCATCGTCATCTTCCTGGCGTTGACAGGTGCATTCGCGTTCTACGTCGGCAACTTCTTTGAGCGCGGCGTCGCCGACCTGGGGTCGTTTTTCACGTATCATCCTTGGTTGTTCCTGTTGCTGGTGCCGGCCATCGGCATGCGGCTTTGGGCCGAGGAACGCAAAAGCGGCACCATGGAATTGCTGATGACTCTGCCGGTCTCGACCATCGATGCGGTGCTAGGCAAGTTCCTCGCCGCCTGGGCGTTCTGTGGTGTTGCGCTGGCGCTGACGTTCCCGATGTGGATCACGGTCAACGTATTGGGCGAGCCGGATAACGGTGTCGTGCTGACCGGTTATATCGGCAGTTTCGTCATGGCTGGCTCATACCTCGCAATCAGTGCCTGCATTTCGGCCCTGACCCGCAACCAGGTGATCGCGTTCATTATCGCCGCGACGGTGTGTTTCCTGTTTACGATGTCCGGTGCGCAATTGGTGCTCAACTTCTTCCAGGGCTGGGCGCCGGAATTCTTGGTCGAGGCGCTGCGCTCCATGAGCTTCCTGACGCACTTCCAGGCCGTCACACGCGGCGTTATCGACGCCAAGGACGTTGTCTTCTTCGGATCATTGATCGCGCTTTGGCTGTTCCTGAACGTCATCGCCGTCGAACTCAACAAAGGCCGCTGAGGAGGGGACCATGGGTAAGCTTTCAAATCTCGACCGTTCCTTTCTAGCTGCGATCTCCATCGTTCTAGCCGTCATCTCATTCCTGGCGATCAATATCTTCGCCAACTCGACGCTGCGTGGCGTTGAAGCCGATTTGACGGAAGAGCGGTTGTTCACGCTTTCCGACGGAACACGCGAAATTCTCGCCGACCTGAATGAGCCGATCCGCGTTAAAATGTTCGTGTCGCGCCGGCTCTTGGAACTGAATCCGGCGCACGCCACTTACGCCGACCGGATCCGGGAACTGCTGGAACGCTATGTCGATCTCTCCGACGGCAAAGTGCAGCTGGAGCTATACAGCCCGGAACCGTTCACCGACGAAGAGGACCTGGCGGTTTCCTACGGTCTGCAGGGCATTCCGCTCGATAACACGGGTGAATTAGGGTACTTCGGCCTCGTTGCCACCAACAGCGTCGATGACCTGGAGAAGATCGTCTATCTTAGTCCGGAGCGAGAAAGCTTCCTGGAGTACGATCTCACCAAGCTCATCTACAAGATGGCCAACAACAAAAAGCCACTGATCGGCTTGTTGACCGGCCTGCCGTTGATGGGCGGCCCGCAGGGCGGGCAGCCATGGGGGGTCATCGAACAGATCCGTGAATTCTTCGATGTCACCTCGCTGAAGCCGACGGATCGTCAGATCGATGACAGCATCGATGTATTGCTGATTGTACATCCGAAAACTGTTTCCGAAGAACTGCAGTACGCCATCGATCAGTTCGCCATGGCGGGCAAGCCGGTGGTTATGTTCGTCGATATGAATTCCGAGATCGACGTCGCCATGTCGCGCGGCAATCCCGAGGCCGGGCGTTCATCGCTCGAAAACCTGTTGAACGGCTGGGGTGTCGATTTGGTCGACAGCAGAGTGCTCGGCGATATCGAGGCCGCGCGACGTGTGAACGTCAATCTACGCGGACAGACCGCTGTCGCCGACTACGTCGTATGGTTATCGATGTTGCCGAAGCATATGAAGTCCGACGACGCGATCACGGCGGACCTGAAACGCCTGACATTCGCCTCTGCGGGTATTCTGAAGCCGATCGACGGCAAGGGTACCACGCTGACGCCGTTGGTGACGTCGTCGGAAAAGTCCATGGAGATCGATGTCTCCAAGGTGCGCACCAGCCCGGACGTGATCGGCATCTTCCGGGATTTCGAGCCGTCCGGCGAGAACAAGACTATCGCGGCCCGTGTCGAAGGCCGCCCGTCGTCCGCGTTTCCGGATGGCCGGCCAGACCCGGTCGGCGATATCGCGCCGCTACCGGAAGCCGAACATCTGGCGGAGGCGTCAGCGGATGCGCGTATCGTCGTCGTCGCCGATTCGGATATGCTGCACGAACAATTCTGGTCCGAGAGCCGTCAGCTGTTCGGCCAGACTTTCAGCGTGCCGTTCGCGAACAACGCCGATTTCGTCGTCAATACGTTGGAAAATTTGGCCGGCGGGACGGCGCTGATGAGCCTGCGGGCACGCACGGCGGCGCTGAGGCCTTTCACCTATGTCGATAACGTCCGTAGGGACGCGGAGAGCCTGTTCCGTGACAAAGAACAGGAACTGGCGGCGCAGATCGAATCGGTACAGCAGCAACTCGCCGATGTCTTGAACCGCAATCAAGCGGGGGGCGAGATCATCGTCGGGCCCGAGGATAAGGCGCGCGCTGAAGAGTACCGGCGCGAGATCGTACGGTTGCGCAAGGAACTGCGCGACGTGCAGTTCGAACTGCGCAAGGATATCGAAGACCTGGATGCGCTTTTGAAATTCTTCAATATCGCCGCGATCCCGCTTTTGCTGGGTGTGGTCGCATTGGTTTGGTTGATCGTTGGCCGGGTGCGGCGGAGCCGCCGCTTCCGCGTCCGCGAAGCTTGAGAGACGGAGACACGCCATGACGCCAAGAACCGTCGCCATCATGTTCGTGATCGCTCTGGTCACGTCCGCCGCTGCCATCTACGGCATGAGCAACCGCGTTCAGTATGAACTGACCAATTTTGACGGCCAGCGTCTTTTCCCGGGGCTGCTTGAAGAAGCGGCCAAGGTCGAAAAGGTCGATGTTCTGCAGAACGGCCAACGTTTCACGTTCGAGAAGAATGGCGATAGCTGGGTGCTGGAGCAAAGCGGCGGCTACGAGGTGCACGGTAATCTCGTCGCCAAGCTGATTTTCAGCGTTGCGAACCTGGATATCCTCGAACCCAAAACCGCCGACCCGGCCCGTCATGCCGAGTTGAACCTGGGTGATCCGTCGGTCAAGGAAGCGAAGGCGCAGCTTGTGACGCTGTCGTCGGGTGATGGCGAAAAAATGGCCGAGATCATCGTTGGGCGGGCGAACTACTTCCTGCCGGAGACGACGACGGGCGGGATGTACGTGCGCCGTCCGGGAGAGGATCAGACCTGGCTGGTTAGAGGTCTTGTCGATATAGGGGTCGAACGCCGCGACTGGCTGGTGCGCGATATCATCGATATCAATATTGACGACGTCGTGCGCGCCGAAGTGCGCCGTCCCGACGGCGAAGTGCAGATTGTCGAGCCAAAAGAGGGCGTTACCGGGAACTTTGCGTTCGCGAATATGCCGGAAGGCCGCAAGCTGAAAAGCGAATACGCACCCCGTAACATCGCAGCGGTCGCCAGCGGCTTCGTGCTGAACGATGTCCGCAAGAACGAGAGCGTAGCACTGGATCCGGCCGAAGCCTACGAGGTGACCTACGAGAGCAAAGACGGCATTGTTGCCGAGATGTCCTTCTGGCAGAAAGAGATGACCCAGTATCTGCGTATCAAAGCGTCCTATACGGGGGGCGATCCCGAGTCGGACGCTGCCAAGCAGGTCGAGACGATCAACAGACGAACTGCGGGATGGACCTACATCATTCCCGAATACCAGTATCAACAGATCTCAAAGCCGTTCGAGAAAGTTACCGAGCCTGCGGAAAAGCCGGGTCAGGGCTAAACCTCAAATCGAGGTCCAGACTTTTCCTCGGAGCCGATGTCCTTTGGAACGCCGATTATCCGCGTTCCGAAGAAGATCGACCAGGTCCGCCTATAGGTTCTGTTCGATCCAGAGCGCGTTGCGGAACAAATCCGCGTCGTATCCGGAGCGGCCGATAACCTGAAGGCCGATGGGCATACCGTTTGGTCCTGTCATCTTCGGTAACGTCAGGGTCGGCACGCCCGTTAACGTCCAAATTTTTTGGAAGATCGGGTTGCCGGTGCTTTCCAGCCCGACGGGTGCTTCGCCCGGCGCGGCCGGAGTGATGATGACGTCCACGTTCTCAAACATGCGGTCGACTGCGGCCCGAAGCGTATCCGAAAACTCGATCGCCTTGATATAATCCTCTGCAGCGATGCCGTAGCCTGTTTTGACCCGCCGCACGGTTTCGGGTTTCAGCACATCGGCGTGATTTTCGATAATGTCGCCGACGTTGGCGACGACGTTGGAGATCATCACCGTCTGATGACAATCGAGTGCGCGGTCGAACACGCCCGCCATTTCGACTTCGCGCGCATGGTCACCAAGATTCGCGAGAACTACTTTGAATAGATTTTCCATATAGGGCTCGGCCGCCGCCCACATCGGCCCTTTGACGAAAGCGATCCGGGGCGGTGTTTCGGGCGGTCCCGCTTTGATGGCGTCCACCAGGCACGGTTTTAGATGTCCGCGCATATCGAGGTCGAGTGGATCCTTGGCCATCAGCACGTCGCCGATCATGGCGATATCATCAAGGCTGCGGCCATAGACGCCGGGATGGTCCAATGGGCGGCACAGAATGAACATGCCGGCGCGCGAAAATGAACCGAATGTCGGCTTGTATCCGTGTACGCCGCAAAACGACGCGGGGCGGATCATCGAGCCGCCGGTTTGTGTGCCGACCGCTAGTGGGACCTGAAAGTCGGCGACCGCTGCCGCCGAGCCGGATGACGAACCACCGGGTGTGCGGTCCGGGTCATGAGGATTGCGCGTCTTGCCGGCGCCGGACATTGCGAACTCGGTCGAAACGGTCTTCCCCATGATCAGGGCACCGGCGTCGCGCAGACGCGTGGCAATGGTGCTGTCGGCGACCGGACGACGCCCTTTGAAAAGCGCCGAGCCGTTCTCGGTCGGCATATCGGCGGTGTCGATGATGTCCTTCAGGCCGACCGGCACGCCATGCAACGGCCCTTTATCGCCCGACTTAGCGTCGAGCGCGTCGGCACCGTCCCGCACCATGGCCGGGTCGAGGAAATTCCACGCCTGAACGGCGTCGTCCCGCTCAATAACGCGGTCAAGACAGGCATCGGCCAGATCGCGTGCCGTCAACCGGCCGGCGCGGATTTCAGCGGCGGCTTCGGCAGCCGTTAGTTCGTTTGCAGTGGTCATTTAAGAATTCCGGCTTCCTTGTAGTATTTTTCCGAACCGGGGCAGAGCGGCACCGAGACGCCGCTGAAAGCGGACTGCAGAGTGATCGCTTTGCCTTTCGGGTGGCCCTTGTCGAGAATGCCACGTGCTTTCGGATTACTCCAGAACGCCTTCGTGATGGCCTGCAGCAAATCCTGGTCTACATCGGTGCGGCTGAGCCAAAGCGCGGGAACCGCGACGGTTTCGATCGGTTTGCTTTGGCCCGAATATGAACCGACGGGAATGGTTGCGGACGTATAGAACGTGGCCGTCTTCATTAAGCGGTCGCGGCCGGCGCCATCGACCGGCACCAGCGTTGCGCCTAGCTTATTGACGACGGTGGAGACCGTTCTGTTGGGATAGCCGGAAACGGTGATGAAGGCGTCGACTTCACCCGCCTGCATCAGCTTGTCGATGCCTTGATAGTCGGCGAAAACGGGCGTGAAATCCTTGCTTTCCGAAATGCCGAAAGCGCGTACCAGAAGTTACGCGCCAAGAAGCGCGCCGGAGTCTTGCTTTCCGAGGGCGACCTTGTGGCCGGTCAGATCCGTTACTTTGTTGATATTACTCTCGGCGGCGGCGACTAGATGTACTTCTTCGGGATAGAGGGAGCTAATGGTGCAGAGCGACGAGATCGGTGGTCGTGTGCGGAACGGGCCGGAAGCCGTTTGTGCCCAATACGAGACGTCCGATTGCACAATTGCCGACGGTACCTGTTTGGAGCGCAAAAGCTCCACGTTCGCCACGGAGCCACCCGACGCCTGGGCCGTTGCGGTCAAGCCGGGAACGCCGCAGTTGCCGCCGCTCTCGCAGCTTTTCGACCCCGGCGGATTTGAGATGACCTGTCCGATCATACCGGCGATTGGATAGTAAGTGCCGCCAACGGCGCCGGAACCAATCTTAAAGAATTGTAACGACTTAGCTGCCGCCGCTGCTGGCGATAGCGCGACGGCTACCAGCAAGCACGAAGCCCAGAACCATTTGTTCATTTTGTTCATCCCACCCAAACTACAGCTTCTACCGTAGCGCGATCCGGCAACAAACGGAATAGGGCGGATTGTCGAAAGTTACACGTTGTAACAATCCCTCACACTCGCGACATACCGGGCTTACAGAGCCTCCGTATAAAGACGTCATCGATACTCCCCGAGTGTCGGCGTTCTTATAGGAGGATTATATGCGTGCCGTAGTCATTGTTCTTGCTGCCCTTGCCGTCGGTTTTGGTTCGGCGGGTCCTGCGGCTGCACAAGGACACGCGCCGGTGCCGTTGAAAAACCGCCCGGGCGCAGAGATCCATTCCGTCGATTTGGCTCAGGCTGGTACTCAGCCTGTTAACCTCGAAGTCGTCACCGCGTGCATTCAAGGGGCTGCAACCTTCAAGATTACCAATAAGGGCGACGCTTGGCCTCGCATGGGAACGCTGAATATCGTCCGCGTTACCGCTGACGGTATGGAGCCAGTGACACAACGCAAGATGCGTTTCGCCGCCGGCCAAGGGGCATCGTTCCGTTTCCGCGATGTCAAAGGGGACCGTATCGGTTTGTTCGTGCAGCCTTCGTGGTACGAGCGCCCGTTCTCGTTCGATGCCGAGGTCAAGTGCGAGCAGTAACAAGTCATGCGTATTTTACTTACCCTTCTGACTGTCCTGGTCGTCTTTGTCGTCGTGCAACCGGTTTCCGCCGGTTGCGCCCGTATTCCCGATAACGCGATCTGGGGCCGCGTCGATAACGGCGCGATTAAAACCTATGTGCGCCAAGCGATGCGTGGTGACTGGGAAACCTACGTCGAGAAATGGCAGACCAGATTGGACCGAGCCAAAGAATTGCAGTCCCGGCGCTCGATTATGATTTTCCACGGTCAGGGGTTGCGCCTGCAGGGGGACGCCCTTGCCGACTATATCTCCGATATCGAAGCGAGATTGAACATAACGAAATGCCTCGCCGGCCTGCCGGCGAGCAACAGTCCACAGGACCAGGCCGTTGCCGGCTCGGTGCCGAAGGACGGCTCATAAGCCGTCCGTACGTAACCCCCAGGGTGCCGGGAACGTTTTCCGGTACCGCCCGAGGGAGAGCTCGGCTTCGGCCGGGCTCTCTTTCCTCGTATTCAGGCCGTTGCCAGGTCTTCCAGTACCCGCATACTTTCTTCGGTAAGGTTGCCCCCGGTCAAAGTAGCGACGGTCTTCAGCGACGTATCCACCTTTCCCGATAGGAACGCCGATGCAGCGACGACGCCCGCGGCTTCGCCCAACAGTTTTGTCCGCTCGCGGATGGTCTTGAAGGCGCGGCCGATGTCCGGCTCGCTAACCAGGACGATGTCGTCCAGATAGGCTTGCAAGTGTTCGAAAGGACGAGCGCCGGGGTACCGTGCAGACAGGCCGTCGGCGATGCTGTCCCAATAATCGATGGTCGTCGGCTCGCCTTTTTGGCGCGACACATATGCGGCGTTGGCGCGTTCCGGCTGAACGCCGACGGTCCGGACGTTCGGTAGAACATGTTTGATGGCCGCCGCTGTGCCGCCTGCGACACCACCGGACGAAACAGGAACCAGAACCTGCTGCACATCCGGCATGTCTTCGCAGATTTCCAGGCCGAGTGACGCATGTCCGGCTGTGATCCAGTATTCTTCCCAGGTGTCTATGGCGGTCATGCCGCGGGTGCTGGCGGTCTCTTCGACCAGGGGTTGCCGCCCCATGGCGTCGTCGCAAAGGATGACCTCAGCGCCGTGATCTTCGGTCATCTTGATCTTGTAGGCGCTCGTTTGGCGCAACATAACGACGGCAATAGGGACATTCATAAGTCGGCCCGCATAGGCGAAGGCTTGAGCGAAGTTTCCACTCGACGTCAGGACCACGCCCTTGGCTTTTTGCTCGGGCGTCAGGCGATCCAGCATGGTGAAGGCAGCCCGGACTTTATAGGCGCCGGTGACTTGGAGATTTTCACACTTCAGGAAAAGTGTCTCGTTGCCGATTTCCATGGAGCCCCTGGCCAGCGGGACGAGTGGCGTGTGCCGAACGGCCGGATGCAGCCGCGCGCGAGCGTCCAAGATATCTTCAAAACTGACGAGGAGGGACAAAAGCCGTGCCCCGGCCTAGAGGCCGAGGGCCAGATTGGTGCTGTCGAGGCGGCCCATCGCCAGCAAGAGCTGATAGACAGCTAGTCGTTCGTCGTAAAACGCCGACGTGAAATTGATCTGCGCCTGATTGATTTCGTTCTCGGCGTCGAGAACGTTAATCACCGTTTCCTTACCGGCTTCACGTAGTTTCTTTCGGCTTTCAAAGACCTCGGAGGCGATGTTCACCGCATTCTCCAGAAGCTCCAAACGTTCCCGGGCCGTCAGCAACGCCTGCCATGCGAGTTTGGATTGCTCGATCACGCGGCGAACCGTGAACTCATGCTGGTCTTTGCTGGCGTGGTAATCATAGGCGGCTTGTGCCATCGAACTGCGTGTCGAAAAGCCGGAGAACAGCTCCCACGTGCTGGTGACGACCAATGAGTAGTCGCGCCGCGTGCCGATGGTGCCGTTGTTGTGCTTTTCGTAGTTGTAGGCGCCTTCGAGATCGACGGTCGGATACAGGTCCGAGCGCACCGAGCGGCGCCGCTCACGGGCCACTTCGACGTTGGTGCCGGAATCGCCGACCGCCGGGTTTTCCGTCGTCGCGATATCTATGGCGCGGACCAGTTCGCTGGGTATTTGATCGATCGGCGGTTCGGGATCGAGCATCGACTCGATCTCCGGCGGGTGATCGTATATCTGGGTGTAGCGGCTGATGGCGTCTTCCAGCGCACCCTCGAAATTGACCCGGCGTTCCTTGGCAATCTGTAAACGGGACTTTGCTTGCAACACATCGACGGCGACACCTGAACCGCGTTGTACCCGTTCGTCTTCCAAATTCAGCTGACGTTGGATGGTCGCTTCGTTCTCACGCGCCAGTTCGATTAGGCGTCGTTGACGCAAGACGTCAATGTACGCGGAGATCCCCTCGAACAGGGTATTCTGACGCGTACCTTCCAGCGAGATTTGGGCAAGCTCCCGATTGAGTCGCGCCGTTCGAACCGCCGATGACGTCGCGAAGCCGTCGAACAGGTTTTGCGTCACTGTCAACGTTGCCGTGTTGCGGGTTCGACCGAAGTCTGAGGCTTCGGGCAAGTTGTCACTTCGCGTCGTCGGACTGTCGATACCTTCATAACCGGCATCGGCGCCGAGAGATATCGTCGGGTAGAGATCGGCCAGCGCGACATCGATACCTTGGCGCGACGACTGCAGGCTCTTCTCGGCCGCTCTGATCTGAGGATGCTTAGATATCAAGCCCGTCAGTTCGACTTCGAGCGAGTTGGCAGACGTCGGCGTGGGTAGCCCAAACCATACCAGCGAGATCGCGGTTAAAATCGCGGATCGCTTCAACGTCACCAAACCAACTCCCAACCGAACGGCGATTCTATGAGGGATTCAAAGGTTAAAACCCGAATCCGAACGCCAATCAAATTACCTTTTTGTTCTGCATCGCACAAGATTTTGAGGCTGAGAGCCCCCAGTTTCCCTATTGATCGTAGCCTAAGCGCGCCCGAAACCACCGCCGCCGGGTGTTTCGATTACGAACACGTCGCCGGGATTCATCTGCGTTTCGTCATTACCGTTCAGGGGCTCGACCGAGCCGTCCGAGCGCTGGACACTGTTTAAACCTTTCTTGCCGGGGCCGCCACCGTCCAGTCCGTAAGGGTCGGTGCTCCGGTGACCGGAGAGAATAGTCGCCGTCATTTCTTCGAGAAACTTCACGCGGCGAATGATGCCTGCGCCGCCCTTGTGCCTGCCGGCACCGCCGGACCCCCTGCGGATCGAGAATTCCTCGACTCGAACCGGGAAGCGGTTTTCCAACACCTCCGCATCGGTCATGCGGGTGTTGGTCATATGCGAATGCACGGCGTCACAGCCATCGAAAGTCTTGCCTGCACCGGTACCGCCACAAATCGTCTCGTAGTTCTGATAGCGGTCGTTGCCGTAGACGAAGTTGTTCATCGTGCCCTGCGCCGAAGCCAGCACGTTCAAGGCACCGTAAAGCGCGTCCGTCACGCACTGCGATACTTCGGTGTTGCCGGCGATCACGGCTGCCGGGTACTCGGGGCTGATGATGGATTTTTCCGGCACCTTGATACGAAGCGGCTTCAGGCATCCTTCGTTCAAGGGAATCTGATCGTCGACGAGGGTGCGGAATACGTACAGGACCGCCGCCTTACAGACCGCGAGCGGCGCATTGTAGTTATGCAGACCCTGCGGCGAGGTGCCGGTGAAATCAATATCGGCCTCGCGGGCGGCGCGGTCGACGGTGATCTTCACTTTGATCACGTCGCCGTTGTCCATGTTGTATGTGAAGGCGCCATTAGCAAGCACGTCCAAGACGCGGCGCACGCTCTCTTCGGCATTGTCCTGCACATGCACCATGTAGGCTTGAACGACGTCGAGGCCGAACTGGCCGATCATTTTGCGCAATTCGCGCACGCCGGTCTCATTGGCGGCGATCTGTGCCGTCAGGTCGGCCATGTTCTGAGCCGGGTTGCGGCAGGGATACTTACCCGACGCCAAGAGTTCGAGGGTTTCCTTCTCGCGTAGCTTGCCTTCTTCGACCAAAAGGAAGTTGTCGATCAGCACGCCTTCCTCTTCGATCATGGTCGAGTCTGGTGGTGCCGAGCCGGGCGTGCGGCCGCCGATATCGGCGTGGTGGCCGCGGGCGCCGACATAGAAAAGGATGTCTTTCCCGGCGTCGTCGAAGACGGGTGTTATGACGGTAACGTCCGGCAGGTGCGTGCCGCCGTTGTAGGGGGCGTTCAGCACATAAACGTTGCCGGGTTTCATATTGCCCGTGTTCTCGCGGATTACGGTCTTAATGCTCTCGCCCATGGAGCCCAAGTGCACCGGTAGATGCGGCGCGTTGGCGACCAGATTGCCGCTCGGATCGAAGATCGCGCAGCTAAAGTCCAGTCGCTCCTTAATGTTCACCGAATAGGCGGTGTTGGCGAGGGTCGCCCCCATCTGCTCGGCGATGGACATGAACAGGTTGTTGAAGACTTCCAGCATCACCGGGTCGGCTTGGGTGCCGACAGCAAAATCGCGTTGCTTCTCGATGCGGCGCGTCAGGATCAGGTGCCCCCGGTTGGTCATTTCGGCGGTCCAGCCTGGCTCGACGATGGTCGTCGCCGTGCTTTCGGCGATGATGGCGGGGCCGGGGATTTCGTCGCCCGGCAACAGGTCGTCGCGCTGCAGGATCGGCGTGTCGTGATGGGCACCTTCGGCATACAAGCTGACCGTCGCTGCCACCGGCAGATCGCCGTCGCGGGACGCGCTCTCGATAACCGGATCGTCGGCCTCGTCGGTGACGCCGACCGCTTCGACGCTCAGCGCTTCAATCACCAGGTTGCGGCCTTCGGGTACAAAGCCGAAACGCTGGCGGTGCTGCGCTTCGAAATCCGCTTGCATTGATGCGGCGTCAGCAACGCCGACTTCAAGCGTGCTGTCGGTGCCGTCATAGCGGAGATGCGCATGCCGTTTCGTTTGGATGTTTTCAGGAACGATGCCCTGTCCAGTGACCTCGCCGGAGGCGTCCGCGGCCATGTCGTCCAGCGTCGCTTGCAGATCGGCCAAAGCGACATCGCTCAGCGGTGCGCCCGCCGTGCGTTCCCTCATCGCCCGGACGTCGGCCAGGCCCATGCCGTAGGCCGAGAGCACGCCTGCGAACGGATGGATGAACACCGTCTTCATACCGAGCGCGTCGGCGACAAGACAGGCGTGCTGGCCGCCGGCGCCACCAAAGCAGTTGAGCGCGTATTTCGTTACGTCGTAGCCGCGCTGCACGGAAATTTGCTTGATCGCGTTGGCCATGTTCTCGACGGCGATGGTCAGGAAGCCCTGCGCCACGTCTTCCGGTGTGCGTTCGGCTTCACCGGTCGCGTCGGCGATTTCTTTGGCCAGGGCTGCGAATTGCTCGCGCACAGTATCCGCATCTAAAGGCTGATCTGCGTTCGGGCCGAACACGCTCGGAAAGAAGTCCGGCTGTACCTTGCCCAGCATGACATTGCAGTCGGTGACGCAGAGCGGGCCGCCGCGCCGGTAGCACGCGGGGCCAGGATTGGCGCCGGCGCTTTCCGGACCGACACGGAACCGGGCGCCGTCGAAGGTCAGGATCGAACCGCCGCCGGCAGCGACGGTGTGGATGTTCATCATCGGGGCACGCATGCGGACCCCGGCGACGACCTGATCCAGCGTGCGCTCATAAGCGCCGTCGTAATGCGCGACGTCGGTCGACGTGCCGCCCATGTCGAAGCCGATGACTTTCTTGAAACCCGCCATCTCGGCGGTACGGACCATGCCGACGACACCGCCGGCCGGGCCGGACAAAATGCTGTCCTTGCCTTGGAAAAGCTTGGCATCGGTCAGACCACCATTGGATTGCATGAACATCAGACGGGGACCGTCGCCGCTGGTTTCCAGGTCGCCCGCGACCCTGGCCACGTAGCGGCTCAGGATCGGCGACAGATAGGCATCGACCACGGTTGTGTCGCCCCGCGACACCAGCTTGATGAGCGGGCTGACACGGTTCGAAACCGATATCTGCGTGAAGCCGATCTCGGCGGCGATCTCGGCGGCGCGCGTCTCGTGCTGCGTGAAGCGAAAGCCGTGCATGAAAGCGATGGCGACGGCGCGGATACCGGAATCGTAGGCTGCCTGCATACCGCTTCGCAGGCTGTCCTCATCAAGAGGCTGCAGTACGTTACCCTCGGCGGCGATGCGTTCGTCGGCTTCGACCACCGTCTCATACAGCATCTCGGGCAGAACGATGTGGCGCGCGAACAGGTCAGGGCGGTTCTGGTAGCCGATGCGGAGCGCGTCGCCGAAGCCTTTGGTGATGACCAACAGCGTGCGGTCGCCCTTGCGTTCCAAAAGCGCGTTGGTGGCGACCGTGGTGCCCATCTTGACCGACTGTACGATACCGGCCGGCACCGGCTGATCCGGATCGATGCCGATCAAGTCGCGGATACCCCGCAGCGCCGCATCCTCGTACTGCTCCGGGTTCTCGGACAGCAACTTGTGCGTCTTGAGGGTGCCGTCCGGGGCCTTGGCAACAAGGTCGGTAAAGGTGCCGCCACGGTCGATCCATACTTGCCACATGGCATAGTTCTCCTGTCTTAGCGCTCCCGCGCCTTAGAAAATCGTTCTACTTCAGTAAAATAGTCTTGGTAGCCAGAGTGCGATGTCCGGGAATGCCAATAGGATGGCCAGCATCGCGAACATGGCAAGGACGAACGGCAGCGTGCCGACCATCACGTCGTTCAGGCTCCCGCCTTTGCGAATACTTTGTACGACATAAAGATTGATGCCGATGGGTGGTGTGATCAACGCCGCCTCAAGCAAGACCATCAAAAGTACGCCGAACCATACCGGATCAAATCCCAGTTGTACGACGACCGGTGCAATCAGCGGCGCCGTGGTCAACAGCATCGACAGCGTCTCCATGAAGCAGCCGAGGATGATGTAAAACACGATAATCGAAATCATCGTCTGCATGGGGCTGAGGCCGAGACCGGTGATGAACTCCGCCAAGGCTTGGGTCAGACCGACGGCGGCGAGTATGAAGTTCAGGAAGATCGCCGCCAGGATGATCAGCATGATCATCGCCGTGGTGCGCATGGTGCCTTCGATGGCGGTCTTGAGCATGGTGATGTTCAAGGATTTGTTCTGTGCGGCTAAACCAAGCGAGGCGATCACGCCGAGCGCCGCTCCTTCTGTCGGCGTTGCGACACCGGCATAGATCGAGCCGACAACGACGAAGAAAATCAATAGCGGCGGTAGCAGGCCCTTTAGGGAACGGAAGCGCGCGCCCCAATCCGGGGCCACATGTTCGCCGTCCCACTCCTTGCGCAGCAGGCAGGCGACGGCGACCGTCAGCATGAACAATCCGGCCAGTATCACGCCGGGAATGAATCCGGCGAGGTACAACTCAGGCACGGAGGTATCGGTGAGCAGGCCGTAGATGATCAGGTTGATGGATGGTGGAATAAGAATTCCGAGCGTGCCGCCGGCAGCGATGGTGCCGAGGAACAGGCGCTCGTTATAGCCGCGTTTCTCAACCTCGGGCAGTGCCACCGTGCCGATGGTCGCGGCAGTGGCGACACTGGATCCCGACGTCGCCGCGAACAGTGCGCACGAGCCGATGTTGGAGTGCATCAGGCCGCCCGGCAGCCAGCCGAGCCACTGCACCATGCCTTCGTACATCTTCTCGGTGATGCCCGAGCGGAGCATGATCTCGCCCATCAAGATAAACATCGGGATGGCGACCAGTAAAAACTCGATGCTGTTCTGCCAGAAGATGTCTCCGAGCGCTAAGTGCAGCGGCATGAACGAATGGAAATTCGACATATACATGCCGAGCCAGCCGAGCACGGCTGCGATCGGCACGCTGAGGGCGATGAGGACGAGCAGGATGACGAGGGCTTGGACAAGCATTGTTCGGTCTAGCTCTCTTCTTCAATCTGTTCGTCGAGGGATTTCATGCCGACAAGTCTGTGCACGGCGGCCCAGTCCCGTTTCACGAGCGCCCAGAACGATGCGGCGATGACGACGACGCCGGTTACGACGCAGAGAATGAGGCCGGTGATCCACATCGCCTGCGGAATGATCAACGGCGTGCGTAGCGGCGTGATGGAACGTGACTGGTTGTCCCATGTGTCGGCGACGAGCAGGAAGCCGCGCCAGGAAACGTAAGCCAGAAAAGCAATGAGAAGTGTGGTGCCGACGATGTCGAGAACGGCGCGCAGCCAAATGGGCAGGTATTGGTAGAGTGCATCGACCCGCATGTTGCCGCGATGGATCAGGGCGTAACTGAGCGACATCGCGGTAGCGATGCCGAAGGCGTATCCCGACAGTTCGTCGGAGCCGGCCATTGAGATGTTGAAGATCTTACGGACGATCACGTCCACGGTGACGATCCCCGCGGCCACGATCAGGAGCGCGCCGCCGAACCAGACGAGGCGCAAAGAGACCGCATCCAGGCCTTTGAGGGCTTTGTCGAAAAAGTTCACGTGCTTGCTCCGGGAAAGGGTGGCCGGGGACGGAGCGCCCCCGGCCGCCGCTCACATTACTTGGACGCGGTCACGCCGACGATCGGGCCGACGACGTCGTTCCAGGTCTTCACGCATTCGGCGTCGCAACGGTCCGCCCAACGGGCGACGATGACATCCTGCGCGATCTTCTGCTGTTTTTTGATGTCTTCCGCAGATGGGATGACGAGCGTCATGCCGCCGGTCGGCCCAAGCGGGCAATCCTTGCCGGTCAGACACTGGATGGCGAGATCGTCTTCCTTGGCGGTTTCTTCCCACATCCTGTCGGTCAGTTTGCTGACCTCGGCTTCGAGGGTTTTCTGCTGATCAGTGGTAAGGCTGTTCCACTTCTTCAGGTTGATGGCGCCGAAGGCGAGACCCCAGCCGACACGCATTTTGTAGACGTGCGTCGCGGCTTGATACCATTTGGCGTTATAGGCCGGCATGGTGCCGGTGATGCCGCAATCGACAACGCCTTTCTGCAGCGCCGGGATCACCTCGGCGAACGCCACCGTCACGCTGGTGCCGCCGACGCCTTCGACGAAGTCACCAAGCGATGCGGTATAGGTGCGGATTTTCTTACCCTTAAGATCGTCGATGCTTTTGATCTCGGCGTTGCAGTAGAGGTTTTGACTCGGGAACGGATACAGTTGCATCAGCTTCGAGTCGTAAATTTCTTCGAACTTCTTGGCCATCACCGGGAAATAGGCATCGGCGACCTTGCGCTCGGTCTCGATGTCCTGCGCCAGCGCTGAGAGGTCGACCCCGTCAAAAACTGCGTTTTCTGCCGACACATATCCCATGACGCCGTGCGCGTAATCGAACACGCCTTGCTTCAGGAGGCGCATGATTTCAAAACCTTTCAGGCCGAGATCGGTCTGCGGTTTGATTTCGCCTTTGATCTGACCGCCGGAAGCCTTCTCGATGACGTCGCTCCAGAACGGGCCTTCATGCTTTTGATAGTTGGTCAGGTTGCCCCAGGTGCCGACCGCTTTAATGGTCGCTTCCTGTGCGGACGCCTGGCCGATGATGCCGATGGCGAGCGCGGCGACGCCGGCGCAGAGCCCTGCTCTAACGATGTTTCTCATGTCGTGTAATCTCCCTTTTGGTTGGTCGTTGATATTTTTGAATCCGTCGCCCAGCCCGGTACGTCCGTGACGAGCATGCATCCGGGCGCGTGGGTGATGCAGATGGAGGGCCGTGCCTCGCGGACGGCGTTCTGCGGCGTGACGCCGCAGGCCCAGAAGACGGGTATTTCTCCGTCCCTGAAATCGGTGGGGTCGCCCCAATCCGGCGTGCCGATGTCCTTGATGCCGATGGCAGCCGGATCGCCCATGTGCACCGGAGCACCGTGTGCATGCGGGAATCGACTGCAAATCGCCGTGGCACGGATCGCGTCATCCATTTTCATCGGCCGCATGGAAACAACCATGCCACCCGAGAACGGCCCGGCGGGCGTCGTCTCGATGTCGGTGACGAACATGCCGACGGTCTTGTTCTCTTCGATATGACGAAGGCGGATACCTTCGTTGATCAGAGCCTGCTCGAACGTGAACGAGCAACCGATCACGAAAGCGACGAAATCGTCGCGCCAGAGATGAGCGATGTCTGTCGTTTCATCGATCAATTCACCGTTTTCGAAGACACGGTACATCGGTACGTCGGTACGGATGTCGATGTCGTCGCCGAGGGTCGGCAGCATCGGATTGCCCGCATCGGATACGCCGATCAGCGGGCACGGCTTCGGATTACGTTGGGCGAAGGCGAAGAAGTCGAGGGCGTCATCCTTGCCCAGGATGACAACGTTCCCTTGCAGCATGCCGGGAGCGATCCCTGCGGTATGTCCACGGTAGGCGCCTGCCCGGAAATGAGACCTCGCGGCGGCGGCTCCCAGTCCTTCGAACTCGGCATACTCCATATGTGCAGATAGTCGCGCCGCTATGGTTACGCTCATCCCGTGGCTCCCTGTTTTCGTCCGGTCTTGCGCCGGTTGTTGGGAGAAGGAAAAAGGATTTTTCTTTTCTTGTCGAATTTATAATTCTTAGCACAGATTATAAAAAAAATTTATAAACTATCGGTGCGCGGAACGTCCCAACCGCGCCACGTGCGTGAAAGGCTGGTTTCATGAATCTTCGACAACTGGAAGCGTTTCTCTGGGTTGCCAAACTTGGCAGCTTCTCGAAAACCGCCGAGCGCCTGTTTACGACGCAGCCTGCGATTTCCAGCCGCGTCTCGAACCTGGAGGCCGAGCTTGGCGTTTCGCTGTTTGAGCGGGCGGGCGGCGGTGTGCGCCTGAATGCGTCGGGTCGGACTTTGCTGCCGTTGGCGGAACAGGCTTTGGGCGCCATCAAGGCGATCCGCGATCACGTCGGCGAGCAGGACGAGGCCAGTGGGCTGATCCGTCTCGGCGTTTCTGAGACCGTGGTGCAGACGTGGTTGCCGGAGTTGTTGTCGCATCTACGAGAAGCGTATCCGAACCTGGACGTGGAAATTACCGTCGACGTCACTGTCAATTTGCGCGATCAGGTGGTCAATCACGGTATCGATCTGGCATTCCTGGTGGGTCCCGTGTCCGTTTATACGGTGACGAATATTCCGCTCGTGGAGTATCCGCTGGTATGGGTGATGAAACCACCGAAGCGCAGGCTGCGGCGCGTCCGCATGTCGGCGTTGGAATTGCTGGAAAGGCCGATACTGACCTTCCCCCGCAATACGCGCCCGTACTCCGAAATCGACGATTACTTCCGTCGTGTCGTGGGACAGACGCCGCGCATCTTTACGTCGACCTCCTTGTCGGCGTGCCTAAAGATGGCCGAACATGGGGTCGGCACGGGTTCCCTGCCGGAAGCCGTTGTCGGCGACGCCTTGGCTGATGGGCGGCTCTGCAATGTTGAATGCGATTGGACCCCGTCGCCGTTGCAGTTCACGGCATCCTTTATCGAGGACAAGACGCGACCGGAAATCCGACGGGTCGCGGAAATGGCGGCCGAGATTGCAGGCCGTGCTTGACCGATTCGGACGAACCAAGCATTTTTCCCAAAACCAAAACCCTGGAGAGACGTGCCGATGAGCAACGAGCCACGCAAACTTGCATATATCGAACACTGGATGGATCCGGTCGCTTACACGGTCCTGGAAAAGGAACCGTGGATCGAGTTGGTCCGGATCGATCAGTCATGGGACGAAGACAAGGTCTTCGGCATCATGAAGGATGTTCACGGTTTGCAGATGCGCTCCAAGACCGAATTGTTGGAAAAATGGTGGCCGCAGCGCGCGTTCCTAGAAAAATGCCCGAACCTTCTGGCCGTAGCGGCGGTCGGCGCCGGCTATGACGCCTGTGACGACGCTGCAGCGACGGAGATGGGCATCATGGTCACCAATAATTCCGGCGCTAACGCCGACAGTGTTGCACAGCACGCCATCGGCATGTTGCTGGCGCTCGGTAAGAACATGATCCGCCACGACCGCATGATGCGTGAAGCGCCCGGTCTCGATCGTATGCAGTATCCGGGGCAGGAAGCGACGGGTAAGACCCTCGGCATCGTCGGCCTCGGCCAGACTGGACGGCGTACAGCGAAGATCGCGAAGCATGCTCTAGGCATGCGTGTCATTGCCTATGACCCGTATCTTGAGGACTCTGACTTCGCCGAGCGGGACGCCGAGAAGGTGGATTTCGACACCGTGTTTCGCGAGTCCGATTTCATCAGCGCCCATTGCCCGCTGACCACGGAAACCAAGGGCATGATCGGTGCCGGTGCGTTCGCGTTGATGAAGCCTTCGGCATATTTCATCACCACGTGCCGTGGCGGTGTCACCGATGAGGTTGCGTTGGCCGACGTGTTGGCCGCCGGCAAGATCAACGGCGCCGGTATCGATGTCTTCGAGCAGGAACCGCCGGGTCCGGGGCATCCGCTGATGCAGTTCCAGAACGTGCTGATGACGCCGCACGCAGCCGGTATCACCGACGTCTGCAACTACAACATGGCGAAGTGGGGCGCGGAGCAGTGGATTGAGGTCCTTTCCGGCCGCCGTCCGCCGCGTCTGGTCAATCCGGAGGTCTGGCCGAATTATGTCGCGCGCTACGAGCGGATTTTTGGTAAGGTGCCCGACGCCGCCTAGCCTAAAAGGGGTTGGTGGCGTAAGGGGGGCGCATGTACGCCAGCGACAGCAAACGCCAGCACGAGAGGTTTAAAGTCGATGCCGCTGTAACCGGACAGATCGACGGGCGCGACTTTGATGGGCGTGTCAGCGATATCTCTGTCGGCGGCGCGGCGATCATCTCAACCGATACCGGATATCAGAACGATCAGTTCGTGCGCATGCATATGGAAGGTTATGGTGAAACCTGTGGCTACGTGCGGCGCAAAATCCCCGACGGGTTCGCGCTCGAGTTCGAAGACAATGCATTGAGCGAAGAAGAAATCAAAAAGCGTGAAGCCGCGATCGCAGCGTTTCGTGCGCAAAGTGCCCGCGCCCGGCGCGCCTAACACGCCGGGGCACGGCACGATATCTTTAGAAAATCGTCTCTAGGCTGTTCGTCACGAGGGCCAAAACGCCGTAGCCGAGAGCGAGCACTCCGACTGAGGTGCCGATGGCGGCGCCCACGATCTCTCCGACGGCCTCGTTGAATCTCATTTTCATGTCAGCCTCCATTTCTTCGGTTGGCGATCGAATTCTTCGATCTGAACGACATCACGTTAACGATAATGCGTACCGGAAGCCCCGCCGTCTGTGACCATTCGCACAGAGGGCATTCTTTTTTATTAACCATGTTTTTCGGTGTCAGGCGGGGGTGTCGCACATGCTTTGCACGGTGCGCCATTCATAGGAATTGAGCGCACGGCCTATCCCTTGCGACATATCCTCGATAGCCTTTTGCCGATCCTCGCCGGAAGGGTGGGTGCTAAGGAAAGATGGGATCAAATTGCTGCCGGTTTCCTTGTCGATCCGTGACAGGAAACTGGCCAGCGGCCGTGCATTCCAGCCGAGCCGGTTCAGTGCGGTCACGGCCAAGGCGTCCGCCGCCGCTTCGGCGTCGCGGCTATAGCCGCTCTCCAGCAATGTCGATGCGGCGCCCGTCAGGACCGTGCCTCCAAATACGTCGCCAATCAAAAGGCCGACCAGCAACGTCGTGCCCGTCTGTTTGATAGAGACTTGAAGCGGGTCTCGCCGCACTGCATGCGCGATTTCATGTGCAAGGATACCGATCACTTCGTCGCCGCTTTTCGCCTTCTTCAATAGCTTCGACAGGATGATGACTTGCCCGCCCGGCAGGGTGACGGCGTTAGTGACGGGAAAGTCGACGACGGTGATTTCGATGTCGAACGGGCTTTCCATGACGGTGGCGATCTCGTCGGCGCGCTTTTGAAGGATGGCGTTAGCTGTGACCGCGTTGCAGACGTGCGTGCCGCTACGGCGCGACAACAACGAGACGATCTGATCGCGTGTCTCCAAGCCCATCTGCCGCTCGAACGTCAGCGGCACCAGGCCGACGACAGCGCTGGCGAACGATGGAATGAGAAAGATGACGATGCCGACAACGGAAGCCACGGCGGCAATGCCGGCAAAGGCCCATTTCGGCCAAGCGCGTGGTTGGTCAGGCGATTTTAGTTTTGGGCAGGCGCGCTCAATCTGTCCGGCACTTTCCGCATCAACCGCAGTCAGTCGCGCGTGCGAGCCTATAATGCGAAAGCGGCGACGATCATCGCGGTCGGCATAGCGGATGTCCACCAGTGCCCAACGGTCGATCTCGTCGCCGTCTGTATCGATGATGACCAGCGCGTCGCCGATGATCTCGAAGGTGACTTCGGTGCGCGCAGCCGTCCGGCCGTCGTTGAAAATAGCGTTCGTGCTCACGTCAGAAGCCACCGATATCGAGGGCATCTGCAAGACCCTCGCCAGTTTTGATATCGGCCTCGGCACCCTGGGCGAAGGTTTCGATTATGCCGGCGTTGCTGATCGTCATCGTCGTGATGACCTGTTTCAGGAATTCGAACGAAAAGATAACGGCCCAGAGGAACGGAAACAAAACGACGGCGAAGATAAAGAAAACAATGAATCCGATGATGGGCATGGCGGCAGGAGCGGTAGACTCGCTGATCCCGAAGCCGATAGAGGCCACAATGGGAAGTGCTAGAGCAACCGTCAGCAATCCGCCCAGCACGGCGAAGCCTAAAAGCCGACCGAACGGCAATGCCGAGGCGAACGATGCTTGACCCACGTCGAGGCCGGAAATCATCAGCCGCGACTGACGGATCATGTAGTAAAAGTAAGTGAACGGCAGCGCCAAAATGCTGATCGCGGGCAGCACGCCCATGACGATGGAGAGCGTGACGTTTTGACGCACGAACCATTCGATCTCACGCGCGAGACCTCCGTTGCCGCTACCGCTGGCTTCGTTGGCAACGTAGCCGGCGAGGATCAGTATCGCCACATAGACGGCCAATGGCACATTGACGAACAACCACGGTTTAATGAGTTGCCGGCCGGTGCCCGAAAAATCGAAGGTCTCGCGGCCAATGCGCGTGTGCGTCATCTGATAGCGCCAAAGATCCATCGACATCCATGGATAGGCGATGCCGAGCGTGATCACCGTCAGGAACGTCCAGCCGATTGCGAGCTTAAGATATGTCCATGTCGAACCGTCGAGGCCGAAGCGAATGCCACGCCAGACGGTACGGCTCATGCGGTAGCGCCACATCCGGTAAAAACCGATCTGGATCAGTGCGAACAAGACTGCGTAATAGATGACTTCGGCTGCGATCCGGAGCCCCGTCTGATGCGGTCCAATCAGGGTATCGATGGCCCCGTAGATGACACCGAGCGGGAACAGCACAGCGATGACGATTAAAAAACCAAAAAACAGTTCGCCGCCGGTGCCGGTGTACTCCAACGGATCACCGAGAAGGCGTGTATGCCGCCAGAGATACCGGCGCAGCCGGGTTCGGCCCCAGAATCTATAGATGCCGAGGGTCAGCACCGTCAGCACGGTGTTGACCAGCAGGATTTTTGCAAAACCGATCCGGGTTGCCGTAAAGGCAAGCTCTGGATCGCTCGATTTGGACGGTTCGGGCGGGATGGAAGGGCGTTCGCTCATACTTCGGCAATGGATGCACGATTGACGCGCGGTGACAATGGTTTCCGTGCCTCACGCAAGCGTGTTCGCCCCGTACGATTGCCGCTTTGCGAATATGGCTAGACGTTCCTACATTAATTTGAATTTTATGGAGAATAGTCCGAGATGAAGTTTTTCACGTGGCGAAGCCTTGCAGCCGGGTTGGCCATTGCGGTTGCGGCGTCCGCTGCACTTTCCGTGCCCCGTCATCAGGCATCCGCCGACTGGCGAACCGCGAGCCGGGAGTCCATCGGTGTTGCGCCGGATCCCGCCAAGGTCAAGGAAGCGGTGGTGCAGGTTTATGGTGCACGCGCCGTCCGCTGGCGTGGTTATTTCGGCGTACATACTTGGATCGCCGTCAAACCGACAGACGCACCGAAATTCACGGTGTATGAGATTATGGGCTGGCGTGCGTACCGGGGCGGCGATGCACTGGTGATTTCGAATCGTCCTGCTGACGGCCGCTGGTACGGTTCAGCCCCAACGCTACTGGCTGACGTCCGCGGCAAAGGTGTCGACGAAATGATTGAGCGCATTGATGCGGCGGCGAAGGCCTATCCCTACCGTGAGCACTACACCATCTGGCCGGGTCCCAATTCCAATACCTTCGTCGCGCACGTGGCGCGTGCGGTGCCGCAACTGCGTCTCGACCTGCCGCCGACCGCTATCGGCAAGGACTACATTCCTGGTGGCGGGATCGTCGCCAGAACGCCAAGTGGCACCGGATACCAATTCTCGCTGTTCGGTTTATTGGGTGTACTCGCCAGCGTGGAAGAAGGATTCGAGATCAACGTCCTCGGTCTGACATTCGGGATCGACGTAACCGAACCGGCGATTAAACTGCCGCTGGCTGGCCGCATCGGCTTTGGTGCGGAGCACGCCGATGCCGCTGAACGAAACTAAGATCCAAGGAATAGCTAGATTATGAGTATTTGGGGCAAGATCATCGGCGGTGCCGCGGGGTTCGCCATTGGCGGGCCGATCGGCGCCATCATCGGTGCTGTCGCAGGGCACCACGTCGTTGACAAGAACAGATCGCAGCAGATCGGCTACGACAACGCCACCCGCCAAGCCGCGTTCACCACGGCGATCATCGTGCTGTCGGCGAAGATGGCGAAGGCCGATGGCGTCGTGACCCGTGCCGAGGTCGATGCCTTCAAGACGGTCTTCCATATCCCGCCACAGGACATGGATGCGGTCGGCAGGATCTTCGACGAGGCAAAACAGAGCGCCGAAGGGTACGAACCTTACGCAAATCAGATCGGCGAGATGTTCCGGCACGAACCACAGGTGCTGGAAGAACTGATCGGCGCCCTGTTCCATATCGCCAAGGCGGATGGCGTCGTGCACCCGAACGAAATGCAGTTCATGCATCGCGTGGCGCTGCTGTTTGGGTTCTCCGAGCGAGACTTCGAACGATTGAAGGCGATCTATCTAAGCGGCGGCCGTGCCGACGGCGGAACCGCGGGCGGACCCGCCAGCGGTCCCGACCCATACGAGATTATCGGCGTCGATCCGAAAGCCTCCGACGACGAGGTCAAGAATGCCTATCGCAAGCTGGTCCGGGAAAACCACCCCGATGCGCTGATGGCAAAGGGCATGCCGGAAGAATTCATCGAAGTCGCGAACGAGAAACTGGCCGCCATTAACGACGCCTACGACCGCATCAAAAAACAGCGCGGCTTGACCTGATCCCGCACGGGCATCATTCAAGACGTTCAAGCTGAAGGACGGATCATGCCCCTGACCGGCACGATAGCCGCACTCGTTACCGTTACGCTTTGGGGCGTCAATTTCGCTGCCGTGAAGTTCGCGATTTCGGAGGTGCCGCCGCTCGCCGTGTCGGCCATGCGTTTCGCAATCCTCAGCATTCTACTTTCACCGTTCCTGCATGTGCGCCGTGACGTCTTTTGGCGCATCGTCCATTACGGCCTGGCGATGGGTATCGGCCACTTCACCGTTCTCTTCATCGGCATGCAGTCTCTGGATATCTCCACCACCGGCATCGTCATGCAGTTGGGTACGCCGTTCGTGGTGATGCTGGCGTGGCTGATGCTGGGTGAGCACTTCGGTATCTGGCGCGCCACGGGTATGGGCATCGCCTTCTGCGGTATCGTCGTGCTGATCGGTGTGCCGACGGTGGGCGTCAATCCGTATTGGCTATTGGTGCTGGTCGTCTCTGCGTTCATGTGGGCCTACAGTTCGATCCGCGCCAAGCAGATCCCGAACGTCAATCCTTTCACTCTCATCGCCTGGATGTCGGTCATCGTGACGCCGATCATCACTGTGATGTCCTGGTCCTTCGAGGCCGGGCAGATTGATGCCGTCCAGAATGCGACGCCGCGATTCTGGTATAGCCTAGCCTATATGATAGGTGGTAGTTCCATCGCCGCTTATGGGCTGTGGTATTGGTTGTTGAACAGGTTCGACGTGACTGCGGTGGTGCCGTTCAACTTACTGGTGCCGTTGGTAGCGGTCATTTGCGGGGTCGTGATCATGGGCGATCAACTGACATTCGCGAAGATTATTGGCGGCGCTATGATCTTGGGTGGCGTCGCGCTGATCACGGTGCGTCAGATTGTCCTCGCCCGTCGCGCTAAATTTGCACCATCGACACCGGGAGCGCCTATATGAGGTTCGTGACCAAGCTTTCGCCGAATTGCAATGATCGCGGCGACGCCAATATAGACATGGTGGTTCTACATTATACCGGCATGAAGACGGCGGCCGAAGCGCTGGACCGTCTCTGCGATCCGGCCGCCGAAGTAAGTGCCCACTACCTAGTCGACGAGGACGGTACGATCGTGCAGCTCGTGGCCGAGGCCGACCGTGCCTGGCACGCTGGCGTGGCATCATGGCGCGGTCACACCAACATTAATTGCCGTTCTATTGGGGTCGAAATCGTCAACCCCGGGCATGAATGGGGCTACCGTGATTTCACCGAGGATCAGTACCGCTCCTTGATCCCGCTGTGCCAGGATATGATTGAGCGTCATCGTATTCCGGCTATGCACGTGCTTGGGCATTCCGATGTGGCGCCGGTGCGAAAAATGGACCCGGGTGAGCGTTTCGATTGGCAACGTCTGGCAGCGGCCGAAATCGGTTTGTGGCCGGCCGACGCGGCGTTCACGGTACCTATTCCCGAGAAAGAGGTGCGGTCTGTCGTGCAGGCGATTGGCTACGATGTCTCGGATTTGCGTGCTGCTTTGTCCGCTTTTCAGCGCCGCTTTCGACCGACAAAAATCGATGGCGTGGCGGACGAAGAAACACGCCAGCTTCTTGCGGCGGCACGCACACTTATATAATGTCCGCCGGCCAGACGGTTGGATGACCGCTGCCGGCAGGCCGAAAGGTGCCGGTGGAGGAAAGTCCGGGCTCCACGGGGATACGGTGCCGGGTAACGCCCGGCGGGGGCGACCCTAGGGAAAGTGCCACAGAAAGCAAACCGCCTGCATTCATGTGGGTAAGGGTGAAAGGGTGCGGTAAGAGCGCACCGCTCCTTCGGTAACGCGGGAGGCATGGTAAACCCCACCGGGAGCAAAACCGAATAGGGACGGCAGTGCCCGTTTAATTATTGGCACAGGCGCATCCCCGCGTCGTCGTCCGGGTAGGTTGCACGAGGCGTCCGGCAACGGGCGTCCCAGATGAATGGTCATCCAGCGCTTCGGCGTGGACAGAACCCGGCTTACAGACCGTCTGGCAATTTCTTCGCAGTCCGCTTGGGGATGGCCAAGGGATATTTCTTTCGGCCAAGGGACCGACTGCATCCCTTCCAGCTCTGGGCCCCGGCGAAGGCCGGGGTGACGGGCTAATTGCGGTTGCGACCGCCCCAAAAACACCTTCAACGCACCTGAATTCTGACACCAAAGTTACCCACTATGGGCAGGCTATGACCCCCGGATTCCTTGGGGTTTCGTTAACCATGAGATTATTGAACCCATTGACGCCCATGAAAACCCATGATATCCCAAATTATCCCAAAACGCGTCGGCTGGGAACGACGTGCCCTAGGGAGCCGGGACATGTGACCGGCAAGACGGCAGAAGCCGTTGGTAACGCGTTTGAATTAAGGAGCCCTAAATGGGGGTCTTTACGGGGACTCAGACCAATAAGGTCGATAAGAAGGGCCGTGTATCCGTGCCCAAGACCTTCCGCGCGCTTTTCGAGGGCGAGCGGTTTCAGGGCGTCTATGTCTTTCCGTCATTCCGTCAACCGACTCTCGAAGCCTGCCCCGAGAGCTTCATGGAACGCATCGTCGACAGCCTCGAAGACCTCCCCATGTTTTCCGACGAACAGGACGACCTTTCGATCATCGTCGAGAGTGCGCAACGCCTGGCCTTCGACCCGGAGGGCCGGATCGTGCTGCCAGACGATTTCCGCGACTGCACCGGTATCGATGCCGAAGCAGCCTTCGTCGGCCGTGGCCGCACGTTTCAGATGTGGGCGCCCAAGGCTTATGCCGAAGCCCGTAAGCCGGCCTTCGAGCGTGCCAAGACGCGAGGCCTCACACTCAAGTTGCGCCGGCCTTCCGACGCACCGGGCGGGGAGGGCTAAGTCCATGGGCAATCCCGTGAATACAGATAAGACGGAACGCCATATCCCGGTGCTGCTAGATGATGTCGTCGATGTTCTGGCGCCCCGCGATGGCGCCGTCTATGTCGATGCGACATTCGGTGCCGGTGGCTACACCCGTGCATTGCTCGAAGCCGCGGATTGTTCAGTCTGGGCCATCGACCGCGACCCGGAAGCGATCGAGACCGGCCGCAGCATCGCGGCGACCTTTGGTCAGCGCCTTACGGTGTTGCAGGGCCGCTTCGGTGACATGAAGGAATTGCTGGCCGATGTTGGTGTGACGCAGGTCGATGGCATTGCGCTCGATATCGGCGTGTCGTCCATGCAGATCGACGATCCGGCGCGGGGCTTCTCGTTCCGCTTCGACGGGCCGCTCGACATGCGTATGGAAAAAGACGGCTTGTCCGCCGCCGATGCCGTCAATCGGCTCGCCGAGAAGGAACTGGCCGACATTATCTATCAGTACGGTGAGGAGCGTGCGTCCCGAAAAATCGCGCGCGCTATCGTCGAGCTTCGCGAACACACGCCCATCACCCGCACCGGCCAGTTGGCTGATATCGTGCGCAGTGTGGTGCGGCGGTCCAAGGATGGGGTAGACCCGGCGACGCGCACGTTTCAGGCGCTTCGGGTCTACGTCAACGAGGAGCTGGCCGAGCTGGACCGCGGCCTGACGGCTGCCGAATCCCTTTTGGGTGCCGGTGGACGTCTGGCCGCGGTCTCGTTCCACTCGTTGGAAGACCGGCGAATCAAAACTTTCTTTCAGGAACGCAGCGGCGGAGGGCCGCGCCCGTCACGGCACATGCCGGCCGGTCTCGAGGCAGGTCCCGAGCCGACCTTCGAGGTGCCCGAGCGCCAGGGCCGCAAACCCTCCAAGTCCGAGATCCACCGCAACCCGCGCGCCCGTTCGGCACGCCTGCGCTGGGGCATCCGCACGGCGGCGCCCCTGCCGGCGGCGGCATAAGGAGGGCGGCGGTGATCCTGAAACGCTCCACACTTCTTCTCATCCTGATGGCCGCAGCGGTCAGCATTGCGCTATTCGTTGTGAAGTATCGCGTCCAGCACCTGGATGATCAGCTCATCCAACTCAATCGGCAGTACTCCGAGTCGCGTCAAGCGATCCACGTCCTGAAATCCGAGTGGGCGCACCTCAATCAGCCGGATCGTCTGCGTGGTCTTGCCGAACGCTATTTGGAAGTCGGTCCACCCGATGCTGAACGTGTTGGCTCGGCTAATACAATCTTGGACTCGCTGCCGGTGCGTAAAATCGATCCAGAGATCGACGCGCCGCACGCCGCCGCACCCGTCGTGCCGAAGCATGTCGAGCAGGCGTCCGTGGAGGGCATCCAATGAATGCGCGCGTGTACCCCGCAACCACCGAGAAGCGCCGCATCGACGGAATCGGCAAAGAAGCGCTGGAGACAGGACGTAATCGGCTTTTGGTGACGGCGGCCGTGCTGATGCTTGCCTTCTTCGGTATCGGTGCGCGTCTTGTCGATCTCTCGGTTATTAGTCACGAAGACACCGCAATTGCCGGGCGTGTCGCCGAGGCGCCGCCGGCCCTGGTCGGCCGTGCAGACATCGTTGATCGTAACGGAGTCGTGTTGGCGTCGAGCCTGCCGACGGCGTCGTTGTATGCCGACCCGTCAGACGTCATCGACCCGGAACAGGCTGCGGCGAAAATCCTCACGGTGTTCCCCGATCTCGATCCCAAAAAATTGCTGACCGATCTGCGTCGCGACGGGCGTTTCGTCTGGATCAAACGAAACCTGTCACCGGATCAGCAGATGAACGTGAACCGTCTCGGGATTCCCGGTCTCGGTTTTCTGCCCGAAGAGCGCCGCGTCTATCCGCTGGGCCCGCTGACCGCGCATGTGCTGGGTGCTACCGATATCGACGGCAATGGCATCTCCGGGGTGGAACGCCGCTTTGATGAGCGTTTGCGCAAAGGCGCCGATCCGTTGCACCTCTCAATTGATGTGCGTGTCCAATCGATCCTGCGCGCCGAACTGACCGCCGCCGTGACTGAGTTCAAGGCTCTGGGTGCCGCCGGTGTCGTTATGGACGTGAACTCAGGCGAAGTCATCGCACTGGTCTCTCTGCCTGACTTCGATCCCAATGATCGCACCGTGCTCGATCAGGAGGCACGCTTCAATCGCGCGACCAAGGGCGTCTACGAGATGGGTTCGACCTTCAAGTTGTTCACGGCCGCGATGGCGCTGGATAGCGGGACGGTCTCCATGGACGGCGGCTACGACGCGACGAAGCCGATCCGGGTCGCACGCTTCACGATCTCTGATTACCACCCGGAGAAACGCTGGTTGAGCGTTCCCGAAATCATTGTCCATTCGTCGAATATCGGTGCCGCCAAGATGGCGGTTGATGTCGGTACGGAAGGGCAGCGCGCTTATCTGCGCAAGTTCGGGCTGTTGCAGCCGTCAGCTCTGGAACTGCCGGAGATCGGGCGCCCATTGGTGCCGGAGGTCTGGCGGCCGATCAACACAATGACGATTTCCTATGGTCACGGTGTTGCCGTCAGTCCGGTGCAGTTGGCGTCCGCTATCTCGGCGTTGGCTAACGGCGGCACGCTGGAAACGCCGAGCATCCTTGCCAAAGCCGGCGACTCACCGCGCCGTGCGGGGACGCGGGTAATTGCCGAAGAGACTTCGGCCAAGGTGCGCCAATTGATGCGTCTCGTCGTCGCCAAAGGCACGGGGCGTAAAGCACAAGCGCCGGGTTACTTCGTCGGCGGTAAGACCGGCACAGCGGAAAAGCAATTCGCCGGGCGTTACAAGAAGAGCGCCAAGATTTCGTCGTTCGTCGGGGTCTTCCCGATTCAGGCACCGCGTTACGTGGTGTTTGCCATGGTCGACGAGCCCATCGGCAACAAACGCACTTTCAATTACGCGACGGGCGGCTGGGTCGCGGCACCCGTGGTCGGACGGGTCGTGACGCAGATCGGGCCATTGCTCGGCGTTATGCCGGTTGCCGGCACAGAAGAGGTGTTGCCGTTGCCGCCGGTCGATGACGAGCGCAAGCGTATCGCCGTGACGCCGAAGAAGAAGCTCATACACGAAGCATCGGTGACGACGGGCGCGGTGCGTCCGGCATCCGATATGAAGAAACCACAACTGAAGGCGCCACCACCACCGCCGCCATTGCCGACAAGAAAGACCGAGGCGCCGCCTGGAACTGGGGCGGAAACCCCGGATGAGAGGATCGCACGAAAAACCCGTGAAGCGCTGGAGCAGGCCTTTGCGGTTCAATGATGTTTGGGATGCTGACGATTTGAACGCTATAGACGATGCCCTCGGCCGCATGGAAATAAGCGGTGTCACGTGCGACTCGCGAAGAGTCGAGGGCAGCTTTGTGTTCGCGGCATTTCCCGGCGCCGCTGCAGACGGGCGGGATTTCATCACGGATGCGATCGCCAATGGCGCTGTCGCGGTCATCGTGCCGGACGACGATCAGCCGTCGCCGGATGTCGATGTGCCGGTGATTCGAGAGCGCGATGCGCGCCGCCGATACGCCATGCTCGCGGCCGCCGTCGCCGGTCAGCAACCACGGAATATCGCCGCTGTCACCGGCACGAACGGAAAGACGTCCGTCGCCTGGTTTGCGCGGCAACTCTTAAATGCAGCGGGTATGCCCGCCGCAAGCGTTGGTACCCTGGGAAGCCTGGGCTCGGCGCCGGATGGTTCGACCGTGTTCGAACTTTCCGGCGCCTTGACCACGCCGGACCCGATGGATCTGCACCGAAACCTGGTAGATTTAAAAACGCATGGTATCGATCATCTGGTGCTCGAAGCGTCGAGCCACGGTATCGAACAGCGGCGCCTCGATGGTGTCAGAACACGCGCCGCCGCTTTTACGAACCTGAGCCGTGATCACCTCGATTATCATCTCACCGAAGATGCGTATGTCGCCGCTAAGCTGCGGCTTTTCGACACGTTGGTCATCGACGGCGGCGCTGCCGTGGTCAATATGGATGGCCGGTTCGCCGAAGTATTCGCCAGCGCCGCACAAATGCGGGGGCTGAGACTGATGCGGGTCGGCGAGCATCCTGACAATGATATCGTCCTTGAGCGGCTTATCGCAGCACCGACCGGTCTCGACGTCACGCTGTCCGTCTTCGGCGCGAAGCACGAAACACATTTGCCACTGGTTGGCGGATTCCAAGCTTCCAATGCTCTTGTGGCGCTGGGTCTCGCCGTGGCGCTGGGCGCCGATGCCGGCCCCGCCACCGCCGGGTTGGCGGGTTTGAAGGCCGCGCCGGGCCGCATGCAGTTCTGTGGCAGCCATCCGCTGGGGGCCGGTGTATTTGTCGATTACGCGCACACGCCGGATGCCTTGGAGACGGTTCTGCGCGCTGCGCGTCCGCACGCCACGGCGCGCGTGCATGTGGTCTTCGGGTGTGGCGGCGACCGTGATACAGGC
Source organism: Rhodospirillales bacterium (assembly GCA_965216765.1). Classification (GTDB taxonomy): domain Bacteria; phylum Pseudomonadota; class Alphaproteobacteria; order Rhodospirillales; family Casp-alpha2; genus UBA4479. The sequence goes on along the minus strand of OZ244199.1, from coordinate 1,497,499 downwards.
AAACGTCCCGAGATGGGTAGAGCCGCTGCCGAATTGGCCGACGTCATTTATGTGACCGACGACAATCCGCGCACGGAGGACGCTTTGCAAATCCGACGACAGGTGATGGTCGGTTGCCCGGATGCCGCCGAGATTGGCGACAGGAGCGAAGCGATCCGCACCGCGATCAATGGACTGGACGCAGGCGACGTGTTGATCATCGCCGGTAAGGGGCACGAAGCCGGTCAGATCGTCGGCAAGGAAGTTATTCCTTTCGTCGATGCCGATGTCGTCATTCAGGCCCTGTCGGAGGCGCGCATATGAGCGACCGAAGCGGCACGGCAAAATCCCTTTGGACGTCTTCGGAAGCCGTGAAGGCAACCGATGGTCTGTCCGCCGGCGCGTGGAACGCAAGTGGTGTTTCCATTGATACGCGGAGCTTGCTGCCGGGCGATCTATTTGTTGCTCTCGCCGGTCCCAACCACGATGCCCACGATTATGTGCCAAGCGCACTCAACGCCGGTGCCGCGGCGGCTATGGTCAAGGCAGGCGCCAAAAATTTACCGGAATCGTCAAACTTGCTGCGCGTGCTGGATACGGAAGAAGGGCTGCGCGCCCTGGCTCGGTTCGCGCGTAGCCGTTCAAACGCACGCATTTGCGCCGTGACGGGCAGTGTCGGCAAGACCGGTACCAAGGAACTGCTGGCTGCTGCCCTCGGTTCGGCCGGATCCGTCACGGCAACCGCCGGCAACCTGAATAATCACTATGGCCTACCGCTCAGCCTTGCGCGGATGCCCGCCAATACCGACTTCGGCGTGTTCGAGATGGGCATGAACCACGCGAATGAGATCACGCCGCTTTCCAAGATCGCGCGGCCGCACGTCGCGATCATCACCACCATCGCATCGGTGCATATCGAGTTTTTCGACGGCATTGAAGGGATCGCTGCCGCCAAGGCTGAGATTTTCGATGGGCTGATCGAAGGCGGTGATGCGGTCATCAACGCGGATCAGGAACACTTTGAGTTCTTAGCTGCGCGGGCACGCGCCAAAGGCGCCGGACGGGTGTTGAGCTTTGGCGAGTCGGCAGGCGCCGATGCGCGGCTACGGTCGTGCCGGATTGATGCCGACGGCACGCACATCGAGGCCGACGTTCTCGGTCAGCGTATTGCCTATAAACTTCAGATGCGTGGCCGCCATTGGGCGATGAATTCGCTAGCGGTTCTGCTGGCAGCGGATGCGTGCGGCGTTGATCTGGTGCAAGCAGCGGAATCCATGATCGGGGCCGAACCGCCGAAAGGCCGTGGCCGCGCTCTCAAGATTGCGACCGGCAGCGGTCCCGCGACGGTTATCGACGAAACTTACAATGCCAGTCCCGTTGCGATGCGGGCTGCCATCGACCTGTTGGCGCAGACGGCGCCCGGTGACGGCGGCCGAAGGATCGCGGTGCTTGGCGACATGTTGGAGTTGGGCGAGCGTAGCGCTGACGAACACCTGGATCTCGCTTCTGTTCTGATCGAGGCCGGTATCGATCAGGTTTTCGTTTGCGGCCAATACATGTCGGACGTCATGAACGCGTTGCCGGACGAGATGCGCGGCGGCAATGCGTGCTCGTCGGCGATGCTCGCGCCAAAGGTGGCCGAAGCCGTGCACGGTGGCGATCTCGTCATGATCAAAGGTTCCGCCGGTGCCCGGATGGGTGCGGTCGTCGATGTCCTATCCGAAAACGGGGGAGGGGCCTGACATGCTTTTCCATATCTTATATCCGCTCGCCGAACAGTTCAGCGCTCTGAACGTCTTCAAGTACCTGACGTTCCGAACCGGTGGCGCGATGATCACGGCGTTGATCGTCAGCTTCCTGTTCGGGCCGGTGATGATCGAACTATTGCGGTCCCGCCAAGGCCAAGGCCAGCCGATCCGCGACGACGGTCCAGAAGGGCACCTTTTGACCAAGAAAGGCACTCCGACCATGGGGGGGGTGCTGATCCTGTTGGGGGTGACGGTCGCGACGCTGCTGTGGGTTGATCTCACCAATCCGTTTATCTGGGCGGTGCTGGGCGTGACGCTGGGCTTTGGTCTGATCGGCTTTATAGATGACTTCCTGAAGGTCTCGAAGCGCAACACAAAGGGGCTGTCCGGGAAACTGAAACTCGCTATGCAGTTGGCGATCTCCAGCGTTGCGACGTTCTGGATTTTGAGCCATCTGCCGCCGGAAATGAAGACCACGCTCGCCGTTCCGTTCTTCAAGGATCTGCTGTTGAACCTGGGGTGGCTGTTTGTCGCCTTCGCCGTTTTCGTGATGGTCGGCGCGTCAAACGCCGTCAACCTAACCGACGGATTGGATGGCCTGGCAACGGTGCCTGTGATGATCGCCGCAGCCGTATTCGGACTGATCGCGTACCTTACCGGGAACACCATCTTTTCCAACTATCTGCAAATCAATTATGTGCCAGGCGCAGGGGAACTTGCAGTGTTTTGCGGTGCGCTCTGCGGTAGCGGCCTCGGCTTCCTTTGGTTCAATGCGCCGCCGGCTAAGGTGTTCATGGGTGATACCGGCTCTTTAGCCTTGGGCGGTGCACTCGGCGCTATCAGCGTCGTGACTAAGCATGAATTAGTCTTGGCCATCGTCGGCGGTCTGTTCGTCCTGGAGACGGTTTCGGTGATCGTCCAGGTCGCGTCATTCAAGCTGACCGGCAAGCGCGTCTTCGCCATGGCGCCGCTGCACCATCACTTCGAAAAGAAGGGTTGGGCCGAAGCCACCATCGTTATCCGCTTTTGGATCATCGCGTCGATCTTGGCGCTGGCGGGGCTCGCCACCCTGAAGCTGAGGTAGCGGATGATCGACGTTTTTCCCTTCGAAGGACTGCCGGTTCCCGTCCTCGGTCTCGGGCGCAGCGGCATTTCGGCCGCCCTGGCGCTGGAGCGCGGCGGCGCCGATGTCTGGGCCTGGGACGACAACCCGGACTCGCGGGTGCGTGCCGAAGAACAAGGTGTACCTATTGTCGATCTGAATGGTATCGACTGGCGCGAAGCCACGTCGTTGATCCTCAGCCCCGGCATTCCGCACACGCATCCGAAGCCGCATCCCATAGTTACCCTGGCGCGCGACGCTGGTTGCGAGATCATCGGCGATGTCGAACTTCTGGCGCGTACGCAGCGTGATGCCGCCTACGTCGGCATCACCGGCACCAACGGCAAGTCGACGACGACGGCACTGATCGGCCACATCTTTCAAACCTCGGGGCGCGACGCCGAAGTCGGCGGCAACTTAGGTATGCCGGCATGTTCGCTGGAGCCGCTCGGACCGGAAGGCACCTACATCCTCGAAATGTCGTCCTATCAGTTGGAACTGACGTTCTCGATCACCTACGACGTTGGTGTATTGCTGAACGTCAGTGCCGATCATCTGGATCGCCATGGCGGCATGGATGGGTATATCGCTGCCAAGCGCGAGATTTTCCGACGCCAGACCAAGCCGCGCACGGCGGTCATCGGCATTGACGATAATCACTGCCGCAAAATTTATGAAGAATTATACGAAAAGGACGAACAATATGTCGTCGGTATTTCGGTCAAGGAGCGCGTTCACGGTGGCGTCTATGTCCTAGACGGTATCCTGGTCGATGATACCGAAGGCAAGGAAACGCAAGTCATGAACTTGCGCACGGTGCCGGCGCTGCAAGGCACACATAATTGGCAGAACGCGGCGGCAGCCTATGCGACGTGCAAGATGACCGGCATCCAGCCGCACGCCGTGATGGCTTGCATCAATAGCTTCCCGGGTCTTGTACACCGTCAAGAGCCGGTGGGTCTCGTTGACGGCATTGGTTTCGTCAACGATTCCAAAGCGACCAACGACGAAGCCGCGGCGCGAGCACTGGCCTGCTACAATGATATCTATTGGATCATCGGCGGCCGACCCAAGGAAGGCGGCCTGGACGCCTGCATGCCTTATTTTGAACGCGTGCGGCACGCCTACATCATCGGCGAAGCGGCGCTGCGGTTTTCGAAAGCATTGGACGGCAAGGTGCCGTTTACAATGTCCGGCGATTTGGCGACGGCGGTGGCACAGGCTTTTGAAGACGCCAAAAAAGCGGGATTGCCCAGCAGTGTCGTTCTGCTGTCACCCGCCTGCGCATCTTGGGATCAATTCAAGAGTTTCGAAGACCGCGGTGACGCGTTCCGCGAACTTGTCGATGACCTGCCAGGCGAGCACCTGGAGCCGACTGAAGAACCCGGCACCTTCCCAGGTACGGAGGCGTTGACATGAGTACGCTGAACCGTACCGATACCAGTCTGCTCGGCAAATGGTGGTGGACCGTGGATCGTTGGACGCTGGCTGCCGTGGCGCTGCTTCTGGCGTTCGGCGGCGTCATGTCGTTGGCCGCGTCGCCGGCCGTAGCGGAGCGGATCGACGTCGGGTCCTTCCATTTCGTCAAACGCCAGTTCCTTTTTTTATTGCTCGGCGCGTTAACCATCTTGGGTGTTTCGATGCTGTCGCCGAAGGGCGTGCGCCGGCTCGCCATTCTGGTGACGCTGGGTGCGCTGTTCATGATGGTGCTGACCTTGTTGTTCGGAAACGAGATCAAGGGTGCCACGCGCTGGCTCAATTTCGGCGTCTTTGCGTTGCAGCCGTCCGAGTTCGTAAAGCCGGGACTTGCCGTCGCCGCTGCGTGGCTTTTCGCCAAGCGCCGTATGGACGAAACTTTCCCCGGTTTTCAGATGTCCATTGCACTCTATCTGGTGACGGTCGCGATCTTATTGCTGCAACCGGACGTCGGCATGGCGTTCGTGGTCTCGGTGGTCTGGGGCACGCAGTTTTTCGTCGCCGGTTTGCCGCTGATGTTCGTGGCGATGATCGGCGCCGGGTTCGTCGGTGCCGGCGTCGGGGCATATTTCATGTTCGATCACGTGAAATTCCGCGTCGACAGATTCTTCGGTCCGGATGCGGAATTGGGTTATCAGGCATCGCGCGCCATTGAAGCATTCCAACGCGGCGGTTTCGTTGGACGCGGGCCGGGCGAAGGCCGGGTCAAGGAAGTGCTGCCGGACGCCCACGCCGACTTTATCTTCGCCGTGACCGGCGAGGAGTTCGGCCTGATCGCCTGCATATTCTTGGTTGCGATGTTCGCCTTCATTGTGTTGCGCGGTTTCGGCCGTGTGATGAAGCGGGACGACCTTTTCGTGCTGCTGGCGGTGACGGGTCTGCTGTCTCAATTTGCCGTGCAGGCGCTGATCAACATGGCGTCATCGGTCAGTCTCATCCCACCCAAGGGTATGACGTTGCCATTTATCTCATACGGCGGCTCGTCGACGCTGGCGCTCGCCGTGTCGATGGGCATGGTGCTGGCCCTGACGCGAGAGCGCCCGGACGGGATCGGAGGGCGTTATGGCAGATAAACCGTTGATCGTACTCGCTGCCGGCGGTACCGGCGGGCACGTGTTCCCGGCGGAGGCCTTAGCGCGTGAGTTGGGGAACCGCGACTACAGGTTGGCGCTGATCACTGACAAGCGCGGCGGTGTTTACGGCGGTGCGTTAGGTGCGGTCAAGACCCATCACATCCGCGCTGGCGGCATCGCGGGAAAAGGGCCGCTCGCCAAGATTAAGAGCGTTGCCGAGCTTGGCATGGGCACCTTGCAGGCGCGCAGCCTGTTGGGCGACCTAAAACCCGCCGCCGTCGTCGGTTTCGGGGGCTACGCAGCGTTGCCGACAGCTATGGCGGCTTCGCTCGCCGGCGTTCCACTGGTTCTCCACGAACAAAACGCGATCCTGGGCCGCGCTAACCGTCTTTTAGCGTCGCGGGCCGACGCCATCGCCCTATCATTTCCGGACAGCAAGGGCATCCCGCGCGGCAATCAGAAAAAAGTGACGCACACCGGCATGCCGGTTCGCGACGGTGTCCTCAAGGTGCGAGGCGCGCCGTATCCCAGCTTCACCGACAATCTGCCGTTGAACGTTCTTGTGCTGGGTGGCTCGCAAGGGGCGCGTATTCTCTCCGACGTCATCCCGGACGGCATCGGCAAGATCAGCGATCCGCTGAAGTCGCGCGTCAAGATCACGCAGCAGTGCCGCCCGGAAGATTTGGTGCGTGTCACGGCGCGCTACAAGGCACTGGGGATCGACGCGGAGTTGGCGAGTTTCTTCGACGACGTGCCGGAACGGCTTGCGGGCACGCATCTGGTCATCTCGCGTTCGGGTGCGTCGACGGTAGCGGAAGTGCTGGCCGTTGGCCGTCCGTCGATCTTGGTGCCGTATCGCCATGCCATTGACGACCATCAATCGCTGAATGCTCACGCGGCGGACGAAGTCGGCGCCGGCTGGCTGATCCCGGAGGCGGACTTCACGCCGGACGCGCTGGCCGAGCGCCTGCAATCCATGTTCGGGATGCCGATGATCTTGGAAAAGGCGGCGGTGGCGGCATTGAATGCCGGACGACCCGACGCGGCGGCACGTCTGGCGACACTGGTTGAAGAAACAATCGTCGGAAACGGCAACGCTGGAAAGGCCGCGGCATGAAATCACTCCCCGCAAATCGCACGATCCCTCTCGATATCGGCACGTTGCACTTCGTCGGCATCGGTGGCATCGGCATGAGCGGCATCGCCGAGATTCTTCTTAATCTGGGTTATAGCGTGCAGGGCTCCGACATCGCCGACAGCGCCAACGTCAAACGCCTGCGTGATCTGGGGATACCGGTCGCTATCGGCCACGCAGCCGAAAATATCGGTGACGCGTCGGTGATCGTCGTCTCGACGGCGGTCAAGAAGGACAATCCCGAAGTGAAGGCGGCGCGGGAAAAGCTCTTGCCTGTGGTACGGCGCGCCGAGATGCTGGGCGAGTTGATGCGGCTTAAATGGTCCATCGCCGTGGGTGGCACACACGGTAAGACGACCACGACATCTCTGGTCGCCGCCGTGCTGGAAGCCGCCGAAATGGACCCAACCGTCATTAATGGCGGCATCATTAATGCCTGGGGCACCAACGCGCGCCTTGGCGACGGCGACTGGATGGTGTGCGAGGCCGACGAATCCGACGGCACGTTTCTGAAACTGCCGGCGGCCATCGCCGTCGTCACCAATGTCGATCCGGAGCATCTGGATCACTACGGCGACTTCGATACCCTGCGCAAAGCCTTTGATACCTTCGTTGAGAACATTCCGTTTTATGGCTTCGCGGCGCTCTGCATCGACCACGCGGAAGTGCAGGCGATGATCCCGCGTGTCGCCGACCGCCGCATCATCACCTATGGTTTCAGCCCTCAGGCCGACGTGCGCGCCGAGAACGTCATGCCGGGCATAGAAGGGACGTCCTTCGACGTCGTGATCTCGGATCGTAAAAGCGGCGAGAGCCGGCGCATTGACGGCCTGCGTGTCGCCATGCACGGCAAGCATAACGTTCAGAACTCTCTCGCCGCGATCTCGATTGCCAACGAAATGGGTTTGGCAGACGAGGTGCTTCACAAGGCGCTCTCGGGCTTCGGTGGCGTCAAGCGCCGCTTCACCAAGACCGGCAGCGTTGACGGTGTCACGGTGATCGACGACTACGGCCACCATCCGGTGGAAATCTCCGCCGTGTTGACGGCGGCGCGGGACGTGGCTCCGGGCAAGGTCATCGCTGTTGTCCAGCCGCATCGTTATACGCGGCTCCGCGATCTGTTCGAGGATTTTTGTACATGCTTCAACGCTGCCGACGCGGTGATCGTCGCCGACGTCTATCCGGCGGGCGAAGACCCCATCGAAGGCATTGACCGTGACGCACTGGTCGAAGGTTTGCGGCAGCGGGGTCATCGCACGGTTGTTGGTTTGGAAGGCGCGGAGGCGCTGGCCGAAACCGTAGACGACATGGCAGCCGAGGGCGATCTGGTCGTGTGCTTAGGTGCGGGCTCCATCTCGGCTTGGGCCAACGCGCTCCCGGCGCAACTGGCCGCGCGGCGCGGCACGGTCGTCGGAGGTGCGCAATGATGTCGGCTCAGAAGTCCACGCATCTGATTGAGCGTTTACCAGCCGTGCGCGGCAGGTTGCGCGCCGACGAGCAACTTGCACGCTATACCTGGTTTCGGGTCGGCGGCCCCGCGGAAGTCCTGTTCGAGCCGGAAGACGCGGACGATCTCATCGCGTTCCTGGCAGACAAGCCCGAAGACGTACCGGTTACCGTGATCGGTGGCACGTCGAACATCATGATTCGTGACGGCGGTATACCCGGGGTCACTGTTCGTTTGGGCAAGGGGTTTTCGGAGATATCCGTCGATGGCGTGCACGTCGAAGCGGGTGCCGCCGCGGCCGATATCCACGTCGCCAAGAAGGCCGAAGACGCGGGTCTCGCCGGGCTTGAATTTATGGTCGGCATACCGGGCACCGTCGGCGGCGCACTGCGCATGAACGCGGGCGCCTACGGCTCGGAAATCTCGGCTGTCTTCGAAACCGCCAAGGCCGTCGATCTAGGGGGGCACCTGAAAGACCTTTCGTGGTCCGACATGGGTTTCGACTATCGGCATTCCGACATTCCTGCAGACTGGATTTTCATTTCGGCGATCTTCAAGGGAGAACCCGGCGACAAGCACGCTATTCACGCGCGAATGACGGAAATCCAGGAAAAGCGCGAAGCGACCCAGCCCGTGCGCGAACGGACCGGCGGTTCGACCTTTGCTAATCCTGACGGCAGAAGTGCGTGGAAACTGATCGACGAAGCGGGATGCCGTGGTTTGCGTGTGGGCGGGGCGCAGGTCTCCGAAGCACACACCAATTTCCTGATCAACACCGGGGACGCCACTGCTGCGGATCTCGAGGCGCTGGGTGAGGAAGTCCGTCGGCGCGTCAAGGACATGACCGGGATCGTACTGCGTTGGGAAATCCGGCGCCTGGGTGTGCCGGCCCGGAACGGACTTTCGGAGGTAACGCCATGACACGCCATGTCGCGGTATTGATGGGCGGCTGGTCCGCCGAGCGCGAGGTTTCGCTCTCCAGCGGCGCCGGCTGTGTGAAAGCGCTCAAGGATGCGGGGTTCGACGTCACACCCATCGACGTGCAGCGTGATATGGCCACATTGATCACGCGGCTCTATCCGAAGCCGGACGCGGTCTTCAACGCGCTACACGGACGATATGGCGAGGACGGCTGCGTGCAGGGGCTGCTGAATATCCTCGGTATTCCCTATACCCACTCAGGCGTGATGGCGTCGGCAATGGCTATGGATAAGCCCATGGCGAAGCGATTGTTCGAAGACGCCGGCATCCCCGTCGCCAAGCACGTCGTGGCATCCGAAGCTGAAATCCGCAAAGGGGACCCGCTGCCGAGACCTTATGTCATCAAGCCGACCAACGAAGGGTCCAGCGTCGGGGTCCACATCGTGCGCGATGGCGACAACGCCCATTCCTTCGACGGCACCGGTTGGCCACACGGCGATACGGTGATGGTCGAGGAGTTCATTGATGGACAGGAATTCACCGTCGCCGTTATGGGCGATCGGCCGCTTGCAGTCACAGATATCACAACGGAACGAAATTTTTACGATTACGAGGCTAAGTATGAGATGGGCGGTTCCGAGCACGTGATCCCGGCCAAGATCGATCCGTCGATCTATGACGCGTGTATGGATCTCGCCCTGCGGGCACACCGCATCCTGGGCTGCCGTGGCGTATCGCGCACGGACTTCCGTTACGACGGCCAGAGGTTGGTGGCGCTTGAGTTGAATACCCAGCCCGGGATGACGGCGACGTCGTTGGTGCCCGAGCAAGCTGCTTATGTGGGGATATCTTTCCCCGAACTGGTGACCTGGATGGTCGATAACGCGGAGTTGGATGAATGAAGGCGGGGGCGAGCGCAAGGATCAAGAGCGACACGGGGGCACCGCGTCCGCGCGTGCGTCCACTGTGGCGCCGAACCTGGATGGCGCCGTTGGCTTTTGCCGTCGTCATGGGGCTTTTGGGTGGTGGCGGCTGGTGGCTCGTCAGTTCCGGGAAAGCCGCGAAAGTGGCCGACAGCGTCCGCTGGGCAGCGATTTCGCTGACCGCTGACATGGGGTTTCGGGTCAAGGACGTGATGGTCAGCGGGCGAAATCAGACGGACAGGCAGGTCCTTATCGAAGCCCTGAACGTTGCCCGTGGTGCACCGATCCTGGCGCTGGATATCTATAACGCCAAAGAACGCTTGGAGAGTATTCCCTGGGTCCGTGCGGCGACCGTTGAGCGCATGTTGCCCGATACCGTTCTGGTCAGCATCGTCGAACGCGAGCCGCTGGCGCTGTGGCAGAAAGACGGCCGTCTGCACCTGATCGACGCCGAGGGCGCGGTCATCTTGAGCAGCGGCCTCGATGGCTATTCCGATCTGCTGGTCGTCGTCGGTGAAGGGGCCGAGACCCGCGCTGCCGATCTGATCGCTTTGATCGGGACAGAGCCGAACTTGATGCAGCAAGTGCGCGCTGCGACCTGGGTCGGCGGGCGTCGCTGGAATCTACATCTCAAGGGCGGCATCGACGTGCGCTTGCCCGAGGCCGATCCCACTCAGGCGTGGACGCGCCTCGCCGAGTATCACCGAGTGCACAAGGTTTTGGACAAGAACGTCACCGTGCTCGACCTGCGAATCCCCGACCGTCTGATCGTCAAGACCGGTCCCAAGGGTAGCGGGCAAGAGACGTAATGGCTTTCGGGGGCGAGAGAAGGGAATGAAGAAGAACGGGTCATCGCTGAAGCAGAGATCGGGATTCGTGGCGGCGTTGGACGTCGGCTCGACCAAGACCTGCTGCCTGATCGCCAAACCGCATGTCGAGCGTGGTCCCTACGATGAGCCGGGTCCACGCATCGTCGGCTTCGGCTCGCACCAGTCGCAGGGTCTCCGCAGCGGCGCTGTTGTCGATATGGAAGCCGCCGAACACGCAATCCGTGCCGCCGTCGAGCGCGCCGAGCAGATGGCCGGCGACAATATCGACAGTGTTGTCGTGAACGTTTCCGCAGGCAAGCCACGCTCGCGCTTGGTGGCGTTCGAACTGGCCGTCGGTGGTCACGGCATCACTGAACACGATATGCGTAAGCTCCTCGATCCACAGAAATTGCAACCGAGCGAGGACGACGCGCGCGAGACCGTGCACACGGTCCCGGTTGGCTACACGGTCGACGGCACGCGCGGCGTGCGCGATCCCATCGGCATGTACGGCGAAACCTTAGGCGTTAACGTGCACGTGGTCAGTGCGCTGACGGCGCCGCTCCGCAATCTGCGGACGGTGATTGAGCGCTGCCACCTCCATGTCGACGGCATGGTCGTCGCGCCCTTCGCATCGGCGCTGGCCTGTTTGGTCGAAGACGAAAAGCGTATCGGCTCGGTCTGTATCGATATCGGCGGCGGCACCACCGGTGTTGCCGTGTTCTTTGACGGAGAGCTGGTGCACACCGATATCATTCCGGTCGGCGGCGATCACATCACGCGCGATATATCGACCGGTCTCAAGACACCCATCGGCCATGCCGAGCGCATGAAGAACCTCTATGGCACATGCTTGCCGTCGGTATCGGACGACACCGAGGTCATTCAGGTGCCGCTGGTCGGCGAAGATCAGGAAACCGGGACCGTACAGGTGCCACGCTCAATGCTTGTTGGGATCATCCGGCCCCGCGTCGAGGAGATCATCGATCTTGTCCGCGAACGTCTTGATCGTGCCGGCTTCACGCAAATGGCGGGCCGTGTCGTTCTGACGGGCGGTACCTCGCAACTGACGGGCATCTGCGAAATGGCTTCACAAGTCTTCGGCCATCACGTGCGGATCGCCGGCCCAAAAGCCATCGATGGTTTGGCGGAGGCGGTCAACGGACCGGCCTTTGCCGGTGCCGCCGGTCTGCTGCGATACGCCGTGCAGCGTGCCGAGCACCCAATGGACACGGCGCTGGACATGCCGCCGCCGCCGAACGGCTGGATGGGCCGTCTCGGGCATTGGTTCAAGGAGAATTTCTGAGATGAGAACGCGCATCTCGACGCAGAGCGCTTCGGCGCACGTGTTTATTAACCCTACGCGTTCAAACGGAAAGAGCGGAGTATCATCATGAGCATCAACATTAGCGTACCCGGGGGAACAGAAAACCCGGATCTAAAGCCGAGGATCACCGTCCTCGGTGTCGGCGGTGCCGGAGGCAACGCCGTCAACAATATGATTTCCAAAGAGTTGCAGGGCGTTGACTTCGTCGTTGCAAACACTGACGCACAGGCGCTGGTTCGCGCCAAAACCGACCGCCGCGTGCAGCTCGGCCAGGACGTGACCGAGGGTCTCGGTGCCGGGTCGCGCCCGGACGTCGGCCGCATCGCCGCCGAAGAAAGCCTTGAGCGCGCGATGGAAGAACTCGACGGCGCGCATATGTGCTTTATCGCCGCCGGTATGGGTGGAGGCACCGGCACGGGCGCCGCGCCGGTTCTCGCCAAAGCCGCCAAGGAGCGCGGCATCCTGACCGTCGCCGTTGTCACGAAGCCTTTCCAGTTCGAAGGGTCGCACCGCATGCGCATCGCCGAAGCGGGCATCCAGGATCTGGAAAATTATGTCGACACACTGATCATCATTCCGAACCAGAACCTGTTCCGGATCGCCAACGAGAACACCACCTTTGCCGACGCCTTTGCGATGGCCGATGAAGTGCTGTACTCGGGCGTGCGTGGCGTCACCGATCTGATGACCATGCCGGGCCTGATCAACCTCGACTTCGCGGATATCCGCTCGGTCATGGGCGAGATGGGCAAAGCCATGATGGGTACCGGTGAAGCGCAGGGCGAACGCCGGGCGCTGGAAGCTGCGGAAGCGGCGATCAACAACCCGCTGCTGGACGATAGCTCGATGAAAGGCGCCAAGGGCGTGCTCATCAATATTACCGGTGGCATGGACATCACGCTGTTCGAAGTCGACGAAGCGGCCAACCGTATCCGCGACGAAGTCGATCAGGACGCGCACATCATCATCGGCTCTGCCTTCGACAACGAATTGGACGGTCTGATGCGGGTTTCCGTGGTTGCCACGGGCATCGACTCCGCAGCTGCCGAACAGCCGCGTCCGCAGGTCCTGACGGTCAGCAACGCGACTGCCCGCAAGCCGGAAGCACCGGCCACGCCGAAGGCACCGGAACCGGTTCGCCGTGTCCCTGCCGCTGCCGCCGCACCGGCTGCCGCAACTCCTGCCGCCCCGGGAACTAAATCGGAAGAACCCGCCGCCGCCGCGCCGCGGCCCGTGGCACCTGCCGTGCCGAAGCCGGCCGCAGCCGTTGCCGCACCGGCCGAGCAGGAACTGCCGATGGCAGAACCAGAAGGGGAAGAAGACTCTGCTTCGCCGGCATTCGAGATCGCCGACAAAGCGGTTGCTGAAACCAAGACCGAGGTAGCGGCGAGAGCCGAAGCGCCGGTTGAGGAAGAAGCCACGGCGCCCGAAGCCGAAACGTCTGTCGAAGAAACCACGGAAGACACCGAACCGGAAGTCGCTGAAGATAAAGCTGATGCCGAAGACGTCGCCCCCAAGGCGACGCCGAAAGTCGGCGCCATAGATGCCTTCATTCCGAAGCCGGCCGTCGGTATCAAGGGGGAAGCCAAGGAAGTGGCCGAACACGCCGATCCGTTGGCCGAAGCCGATCTGGTCAACGGCGGTAAGGAACCGGCCGACCGGAAACCGATTTCGAAGGGTAAAAGCAGCCTTTTCGAACTGGTGACCGGCACCGGTAAAGCCGCGATCGACCGCGTCCGTGGTTCGTCTGATCGTCCGCAGACGGTCGGCGCACCGGCAGCCGACAAAGGTGAGACGAAAGCCGAAAGCTCGATGCCGGCGGCACCCGTCGTTTCGCCGGGACCGGTTGGCGGTATGCGGACAACGGCCCAGGCCGCGACGCAGATGGCGCCACAGCCGACGCTCGGCGGCCTTGATCCACAAGACCGGATCCAAGAAAGCCAGGATGAAGACGAGGATCTCCTCGATATTCCGGCCTTCCTGCGACGCCAAGCTAACTAAGGCAGCCGCTCAAAAAAGCTAAAATCTTCGCTCTTGTTATGGGGGACACTCTTAGGGGTGTCCCCTTCCGTTTGCGCATTGCAGCACGGAGTCTTTAACTAACTGAATTTAAACGATTTAACCGTAACAATTTGACATAAATTTTGATTTGAGGATTGTCGGTCGGATTGTTACACCAAATGCGCACCCCGTGAATAAATACGGGACGTGGACCACAAAGGAACTACGAATGCTCGATCAAGGCGTCCGCGCCGATCATATCCAAAAAGCCGAAGCCGGTGCAGTTGTTCGTCAGCGCACGCTTGCCACCGCCGTCTCTTGCAGCGGTGTTGGATTGCATTCCGGGACCGAAATTACGCTGAATTTGAAGTCGGCACCCGCCGACAGCGGCATTGTCTTTATCCGCACCGACTCAGACGATGCACGTATTCCCGCACGTTGGGATCGAGTCGTCGATACGCGTCTTTGCTCGGTGCTCGCGAATGAAGACGGCGTTGCCGTCGGCACCGTCGAGCATGTGATGGCAGCGCTTGCCGGTTGCGGCATAGATAACGCAGAAATCTTCATCGACGGCGCCGAAGCGCCGATCATGGACGGTAGTTCCGAACCCTTCGTGAAGCTGATCCGCGAAGCCGGTGTCGTCGAACAGAATTCGCCGCGCCGTGTCATCCGCGTTTTGAAGTCCGTCGAAGTCGACCTGGGCAACGCCAAGGCGCGCCTCGATCCGGCCGAAAAGCAGGAATTCGATCTTGAGATCGATTTCGCTAATAAAGTCATCGACCGTCAGTCGACGAGCCTGAGTGTCGTCAATGGTGCGTTCTGCAAGGAACTTGCCGGTGCCCGCACCTTCGCCCTGCTGAGCGAAGTGGAGGCCATGCGCGCCGCGGGTCTGGCCAAGGGCGGTTCGCTGGACAACGCCATTGTCGTCGGTGATGACGGCATTCTGAACGACGGCGGACTGCGCTACGATGACGAGTTTGTCCGCCACAAAATGCTGGACGCTGTCGGCGACCTGTATCTCGCCGGTGGGACGGTTGTCGGCCGCTTCAGCGGCGTCTGCTCCGGACACGCCGCCAACAACAAGTTGTTGCGGGCACTGTTTGCCGACGAAACCGCCTGGACCTGGGACACGGTCTCCGGTGACGACGCGGCTTTTGCGGTTGATGGTGGCATTCATCCGGTCGCCCTCGCGGCCGAATAAGCCGCTTTCCTTCCCAATTTCGACAAATGACCAGCTGCCGATGACACTCTATTGTCGTCATCCGGGGCTTGCGTGATATACTCCCGGGCAATATTTCTCTAGCACTCGGCTGACAGAGGATTGCAGTCCATGCGACGTTTTCGCTTCTCCGTACTGACGCTCGGCGCGGCATTGGCCGTGGCGTTGAGCGGTTGTGCAGACAAGGAAGAGAAATACGTCGAACGGCCGGTGTCCGACATCTACAACAACGCTCTGGATTTGCTTGAGAACGGCGACAATAAGCTGGCCGCACAGGAATTCGACGAGGTTGAACGTCAGCATCCCTATTCGGTCTGGGCAACCAAGGCGCAGCTGATGGCGGCTTATGCCTACTACAACTCTAATCGCTATGACGACGCGATTATCGCGCTCGACCGCTTCGTGCAGTTGCACCCGGCCAACCGGGACGCAGCCTATGCCTATTACCTCAAAGCGCTTTGCTATTACGAACAGATCTCGGACGTGGCCCGGGACCAGAAGATGACGGAACTGGCGCTGGGCGCGCTGGGCGAGGTGGTGAAGCGTTTTCCCGAATCGACTTTTGCGCGCGATGCCAAGATCAAGATCGATCTGACCTACGATCATCTTGCCGGCAAGGAGATGGAGATCGGTCGCTACTACCTGACGCGTAAGCATTATCTGTCGGCGATCAACCGCTTCAGGACGGTTGTTGAAAAGTTCGACACCACGACCCACGTCCCGGAAGCCTTGCATCGCATGACCGAAGCGTATCTGGCACTCGGAATCCAGAGCGAGGCGCGCAAGACGGCGTCGGTCCTCGGTTATAACTTCCCCGGCAGCGACTGGTACGAGGATTCTTACCGTCTCCTCGAAGGTGGGCCCGTGCCGGTTCAGGACAAACCGTGGTATCAGGTCTGGTGACGCTGCCCGGCCGCCGCGTTTTTCGAATCCACCGGTCATGCTGACGTCACTTTCCATACGCAACATCGTGCTGATCGACAAACTCGACCTCTCGTTCGAGCAGGGACTGAGTGTGCTTACCGGCGAGACCGGTGCCGGTAAATCCATCCTGCTGGATGCCTTGGGGCTAGCGCTCGGCCACAAGGCCGAGGCACGCTTGCTACGCAAGGGGGCGAACCAAGCGACCGCTACGGCGGTTTTTGACGTCGATGACGAACATCCTGCCGTGCGCGAGGCCGAAGAGAATGGAATTGAATGCGAGGGCGACGGCCTAATCCTGCGCCGTGTGCTAGGCGATGACGGCCGCACCCGCGCCTTCGTCAACGATCAGCCGGTGAGTGTCGGTCTTTTGCGCCGTGTCGGCGAGCATCTTGTCGAAGTGCATGGCCAGTTCGAAACGCAGCGCCTGATTGAGCCGGCATCCCATCGCGGGCTTTTGGATGCGTTCGCCGGAAATGACGCAGTCCTGGCGGATGTCGCTGCCGCCTATAAATCCTGGCGCGATATCAATGCCGCTCTGTCGGCGGCGGAAGAGGCGCAGCGACTTGCACGAGAGAACGAAGATTATGTGCGCCATGCGGTCGAGGAATTGCGTGCTCTGGCACCGCAGCCCGGCGAGGAAAGCGCGCTCGCTGAACAGCGCAAGGTTCTGCAGTATCAAGAGCAAATCTCCGCGGCTATAACCGAAGCCCAGGAAGTCCTGAATGCGGACGAAGGTGTCGACGCGATTTTGGGCCGCGCCTTGGATGCGCTGGAGCGGGTCCAGGACAAGGCCGGCGGTAAACTGGATGAGACCGTTGCTGCGTTGGGCCGCACTGTATCGGAGATGGCGGATGCGTCGGGCTTTCTTGATCGTGCCGCGGCGGATTTGGAACTGGATCCGTCGGCTCTGGAAGATGCGGAAGAACGGCTTTTCGCGCTCCGCGCCTTGGCGCGCAAGCATGGCGTCGAGGTCGACCAATTGGCCGATATCCAGGCAAAGCTTGAGCGTGACCTGGATGGGATCGAAGGCGGCGACGGGACTTTGAAACGATTGAAGGCGGAAGCCGCGAAGGCGGCAATGGATTACGAAGCGGCAGCCAAGGTGTTGCACGAACGGCGTACCGCCGCCGGCGCCAAGCTGGACAAGGCTATGACAGGCGAGTTGGGGCCGCTAAAAATGGAAAAGGCGCGGTTTGCGACGAACGTTGCCGCCGAGGATGAGGATAAATGGTCCGCGACCGGTGCGGACCGGGTCGAGTTTGCGGTGGCGACGAATCCGGGTGCCGATCCCGGACCGTTGGCGAAGATCGCATCCGGTGGCGAGATGGCGCGCTTCATGCTGGCGCTTAAGGTTGTGCTGGCCGAGGCGGATCCCGTACCGGTGCTTGTTTTCGACGAAGTGGACGCGGGGATCGGCGGTGCCGTTGCGTCGGCGGTGGGCGAGCGTCTGGCACACCTGGGGCGTGGCGTGCAGGTTTTCGTCGTTACGCATTCACCGCAGGTAGCTGCGAAGGGAAAAGGCCATTTCTCGGTTCGAAAGGGCGAGAACAAGGGTAATGCGCAAACCGAGGTCGTGCCCCTGTCTGATGATGAACGCTTAGAGGAAATCGCGCGCATGCTCGCTGGCGAGAACGTCACCGGCGAAGCGCGCGCGGCCGCGGCACGCCTGTTGGAAGAGGCTTCCGTATGAGTGACAAAAATCCTCTGCGCGAGATGGATGTCGAGACGTTGATGAAGCCGGATGCGGCTGTCGAACTGGAGTTGCTGGCCGCCGAAATTGCCGCCCACGACAAAGCCTATCACCAGGAAGACGCGCCCGAGATATCGGACGCGGACTACGACGCACTTCGCCAGCGCAACGCCGCGATCGAGGCGCGCTATCCAGATCTGGTGCGTGCCGACAGTCCGTCGAAGAAAGTCGGCGCGGCACCGGCGCAAGGGTTCTCAAAGGTCCGACACCGGCGCCCCATGCTGTCGCTGGACAATGCGTTTTCGGACGAGGACGTGGTCGAGTTTTACGAGCGTATCCGCCGGTTTTTGTCCCTTGGCACGGACGAAGAGATCGCCATCGTCGCCGAGCCCAAGATCGACGGCCTGTCGATATCGTTGCGCTATGAGGAAGGTATCTTCGTTCAGGGAGCGACGCGGGGCGACGGAGCCGAAGGCGAGGACGTGACCCGCAATCTGCTGACCCTCGACGATGTGCCGAAGGAACTCAGCGGCGATGTGCCGCCGGTGCTGGAAGTGCGGGGTGAAGTCTACATGGGCCGCGCCGATTTTCTGTCGCTCAACCAGCGCCAAGAGGAGGCGGGTGGCAAGCTATTCGCCAATCCCCGCAATGCGGCGGCGGGCTCGCTGCGCCAAAAGGATCCGGCCGTCACGGCGGCAAGGCCGCTCAAATTATTTGCCTATGCGTGGGGCGATATAAGCGGTGCCGATGCGCAAGGCTACGGCGGCGATATCGACTGGATGAGCCAGTGGGAGTTCTACGACAGGCTTAAGACGTGGGGGCTGACGGTGAACCCGCTCAGCAGGCGCTGTGTTGGCGCCGAAGAAACCCTGGCGTTTTATCGCCATGTGGAAGTTGAACGTCCCGATCTTGATTACGACATCGACGGTGTTGTCTATAAGGTCGACCGCCTGGACTGGCAGCAACGCCTGGGGTTCGTCAGCCGCGCACCGCGCTGGGCGACGGCACATAAGTTTGCCGCCGAAAAAGCCCGAGCCAAGGTTCTGGACATCGGCATTCAGGTCGGTCGCACCGGAGTACTAACGCCGGTAGCGCATTTAGAGCCGGTAACGGTCGGCGGTGTCGTTGTGCAACGAGCAACCTTACACAACGAGGATTACATCGCCGAGAAGGATATTCGTGTCGGTGACACGGTCATCATTCAGCGTGCGGGCGACGTCATTCCGCAGGTTTTGGAAGTCGATACCGACCAACGAGACGGCGACCCGGCGCCTTTCAAGATGCCGCACGAGTGTCCGGTCTGCGCCAGCGCCGTGGTCCGCGAGCCGGGGCAGGCGGCTTGGCGTTGTACTGGCGGCTTGATTTGCCGGGCGCAGGTCAAGGAGCGGTTGAAGCACTTCGTGTCCCGGGATGCCTTCGATATCGAAGGCCTAGGTGGCCGTCACGTCGAAGCTTTCCTGGAAGACGGGTTGATCGCCACGCCCGTCGATATCTTCGATCTGAAGGAAAAGCGCGCCGACATCGCGGCTCGCGATGGCTGGGGCGAGAAGTCGGCTGACAATCTTTTGGATGCCATCGACGCCCGGCGGACGATCGAATTGCCGCGTTTTATTTTCGCGCTGGGCATCCCACAGATCGGTCAAGCGACCGCACGTTTGCTCGCTGGACGCTACGGCGACCTCGAATCGCTGCGGGAATCCATGTTAGAGGCTCAGGATGAAGAGGGTGAAGCCTATGCGGAACTGATCGATATCGACGGTATCGGGCACTCTATGGCGGCCGATTTGATCGGCTTTTTCAAGGAACCGCACAACCTACAACTTTTAGATAAATTCACCGATAGGTTGAACGTTCAACCTTTCGAGCAGCGGGCAGTATCAAGCTCTCCGGTAGCGGGAAAAACGGTTGTTTTTACCGGCACCTTAGAAAAAATGGGGCGGGCGGAAGCAAAGGCGACCGCAGAATCGCTCGGTGCAAAGGTCGCCGGGTCCGTCTCGAAGAAGACGGATATCGTCATTGCCGGGCCTGGCGCTGGCTCGAAGCTCAAAAAAGCCGAAGAATTTGGCGTTTCCGTAATAGACGAAAATGCTTGGCTAATTCTAATTGGAGATGAGCGCGCTTCGGCGTAATAAGGTCAAGCATAAGACGTAAAAGTCACGTAATTCCCAGCATTTAGGCATAATAGAACGTGCAACCCTGAGGTTGTTTGTTACACTTCTATTTGTGGGGGGGAGACGGAAGGTAAAACTTCTAGAAAGTAGAAAGGATCGGATCATGCCACATCCGACTGACGTTCACGTCGGACATCGCCTACGCGAAGTTCGAATTATGCGTGGGCTAACGCAGACCCAACTTGGCGATAAGCTCGGTATCAGCTTCCAACAAGTGCAAAAATACGAAAAAGGTACCAACCGCATCGGTTCCAGCCGACTTTGGGACATGTGCGGCATTCTCGATGTGCCGGTCAGCTTTTTCTTCGAAGGGCTGGGAGACACGGATTCCGAGGATGAGAAAATCTCCCGCCGGGCGCTGCAACTCGCAAAAGAGTTGGATCGTATTGAGGATGACGAAGTAAAAACTAACTTCCTTCACCTCTTGAAGGCCTATAATACCGGCTGAAGACACTTCATTCGATGGGAGGGCCACGAGGGGATGGCACGTTTCCATGCATTCGTACCGATGGCGGGGGCGCGGTTTAGCGCCCCCGGTATCGGTCGATGGTGGGTCGATGACAGTGGACGCCTTCACCTACACGACAATACACCGCTCATGCGGACCGAGTCTCGTGTCGCCTTCTCTCATTACGGCATGGTTTTTCTGCTGATCGGTCGGCGCACCGCCATCGTGCGGTGGAATGTCGCTTCCGTTGCCGAGGGATCGATCGTCGGTGCGGCGCGCGCTCTTGTGCAACTCGATCCGACGATTGACGTCACTCTTGAGTTTTATTGGGGCGGCTGGCGGCGCGAGCCCGGCTACAATGTCGCCGGTGCCTTTCGGCGCATGAGTGACCTGGAACCTTTCCGTGATGTGAATCCATTTACCGGCTCGGCACTTGTCTCGCGACCGATCTCCGCGGCGATGAACGAAGAAGGCGATCTGATCAGTAAGGTTTTCAAGGCCTGGGACTTGGCCGACGGCGACTTGGCCGCTAGGGATTTTGGCGGCTTGCTGCCTTACTATCTGACGTTTCGGCCGAACCAACACGAGACCGGCCTCGACTTTGGTCATGTCGGAAATGCCTCGGCAGCGATCAGTGTCTGGGGAAAGGAATGGGCCAAGGACGCGCCAGGCCGGGCCTGCCACCGGAGCCAGCCGGATTTCGAATTCGATGACCGCGTATGCGAGACTTATTACGAGGTCATGGAAACGGGTAAGCCGCAATTGGAGCACATCCGCGCGTTGATCCACCGCGAGAACACCGAACCGTCTTGGCTCTCATACCGCCGGTTGGTCGTCCGCGCCCGCGATAACTTAGGGGTGCCGACGGTGGTTTCGGTTTGTGATCTCTCCAACGAACTGTCGGTGCCGTTCATGGCCGCTTGACCGCGCCTTCAAGCTCAACCGCACTGTTCCAAACAACCCATTCGTCTAGCGTACCTCTTGAAGGGACCGTCCAGATCATGCCGTGCGGCTGCATGTTGCGGTAGCCGTAACCGGCAGCAACGCCACGCAGACAGACACCCGGCTGAACCACGGCAAAAAGATAGTCCGGTTGCCAGCGCATCAGAACCGTCGCCATCAGAAGTTTAGAAGCTTTTGCCGACAAGCCACGGCCACGGAACGGCGGTGCCAGCCAAAGCTCTCCGTGATAACAGACACGGCCGCTGATGGTATGCATGCCTGGCGCGTCGGCGCGGCAGCTTTCGCCTTTTTCCGCCTGTGTCGCCGGTTCTGCATAGAATGCGCGGAGACTTTCGTGTAGGAGGGCGGCGGTGCTGCCCGTCAGGGCGGATCGTCTTTACGGATCAAACAACCAATCCGGAAAAATGCGCTGCCGCCGACCTGGAAAGGCTTCGGCAGCGGCATGGCTCACCGGACTTGCCGAGCGCCGCAGACTTCAGGGCTGTTGTGGAAGCCGCCGGTTTCACCGACATCGAGGTGCACGATTGGAGCCGCCATATGGGCCGGCATTTCGCCAACCTCGTTGCCAGGATCGAACGGGCCTATCCGATGCTGACGGCCGATATAGATACGGACATCATTGACTTCAATTTGGCTTTATGGCGTTTCGGGCGTGATCTGGCCGTGAGCGGCGGGATCGGCTGGCACGGGTTCGTCGCTCATAAGGCCGGTGGCGCTCAGAAAAATTCTTTGATATAGCGGGGGAAAGCGGCAACACGGCTCGGATGGCGGCGGAATGCGCGCAGGATGTCGCCACATGTTTCACGCGGCGCTGCCGCTTGCTCTTTTTCCGCATTGTCACGCGCGGCACCGAATGCCGCAGCCGCGTCAAACGCGTTGCGGTCGCTGGCAGTTACATACTCAAACATACGGTCGATCTTCGATGTTAGAGAACTCGTATCCTCGCCACAGTTGGCCGCCCGTCCGGTCAAGTCGCCCAACGCCGTGGCGCCACGCAAAAGATCGCTCTGATCAAGCACCGGCGCTGAGGCTACCTGATAATCACGCATTGTTGTGAAGCGCGGATGCGCATGTGTCAGAAGAGCCGCGTCGACGTCACAGGGGCTGGTCAACGTATTGCAGACGGCGGTGCGTTCGAAATAAGACTGCCAGTCCTGGGCTGCGCGGGGGGAGGTTGCGGGGCTCGTGGGATCGTTTGGATCTCCATGCCACGCGCGTAGGATCGTATAGGTGTTGAACTCCCCGATGTAGACCGCACTGACCGCAAAGACGCTGATCCCCTCGCTAACGGTGCAGGTCGCCGTCGTGGAAGCAGTGGTACCGATGTCGGCGGGAATTTCGACGGGGTCGGTCATATCCGGCCTGTCGCAGCCGCCTACAGCCTTGAGCGCAACTAATACGGCCGTTGAACCGGGATCTGCGCCGGTGACATTCTCCAAGCGTGTCAGGGTGATGGTCTCTTCGGCGCCGCCGCCCGGGCGCTGCCATACGCGGATATCTCCACTGGCGTGTTTCTCCGCGCTGCCACCAATCCAGTGCGGCGGTGGCGGTGCGATCAGCACTTCTCCATTGAAATCGGCCGATACGGGCGAAGAAATGCCGAACGCTAAGGCGGCGACCGAGAGATAGAGCGGTAATTTGAAGGTTCGCAACATGTTTCCTTTATAGAGCCGGGTATTGGCCCTGAGAAGGGAAACAGCGGAATGGAGGCAAAAAAAGAGAGGCCGGAGCCTCTCTTTTTGAACTATTGCCGATTTGTGCGGAAATCAGTGCAGACGCTCGGACAGCCCGCCGATGGCGTTGTCGATCAACTTGTCCGCCTGACCCTTGTCCAGCTCATCGGCGAGGACCTTCTGAGCGGCCAGAACGGCGACGTCGATGGCGCGTGTGCGGAAAGTTTCACGGGCTTGCTGCTCGGCCAGCGCAATGCGCTCCATGGCCAGCTTTTCACGGCGCTCAAGCGTTTCCTTGAGTTTAGCACGGCCGTCGCGGTCGAGACGCTCGGCTTCGGCCTTGGCATGCTCGATGATCGCTTCCGCTTCACGCTGCGCGTCGCGCTGTTTGCGCTGGTACTGAGACAGAAGGTCCTGCGCTTCGTCACGCAGCCGTTCGGCTTCGTCCAGTTCCGCTTTGATTTTCTCGGCGCGTTCATCGAGGCCTTTGGTTGCCATCTTGCTGACCGGCTTGAAGACCAGCGCAATGAATACAACGAGAGCAATTGCTACCCAAAATGTCGGATCTTGCAGCATCTCGGCGCTCCTCAGGCCTTGCCGCCGAGGGTATCGTCGACGGCCGAGGCGGTCTTGCCTGCGGCCGGCGCGGTGCCCGTCAGCTTGCCGACGACTTCGGCCGCAAGTTCGGCGGCAACGTCGCGGACGTTTTCCATAGCGGCTTCCACGTCGGCGGAGATCTGCTTCTCGCTTTCGGCCAGTTTGGCGTCCAGCTTCGCAGTAATCTCGGCTTCTTCCTTGGCGGCGGCTTCCTGAAGGTTCTCTTGAATCTTCTGGATTTCGTTGTGCGCCTCGGCACGGGCATCGGCCAGTGCCTTTTCGTAAGCCGCGAGCGTCGCTTCGGCTTCACGCTTCAGGTCTTCGGCTTTCTTGAGGTTGTCCTCAAGACGAAGTTGCCGTTGCTCAAGAGCATCGGAAATCTTCGGCACAGCCACCTTCCACATGATGAGGAACATCGCGGCGAAAGTGATGACCAGCCATACGAGCTGAGGCGCAAAGGTTGTGACGTCTAGTTGAGGCATGACATCCCCGCTTCAGGCGGTGGTGATAGCCAGGGGCGCCGGAGCGCCCCCGGAAATCAACGAGTGATCAACCGAACAGAATGACCAGCGCGATAACCAGCGCGAACAGCGCGATGGCTTCCACCAGGGCGAAGCCCAGCATGGTCATCGGGAACACGGCGCCCTGAGCCGACGGATTGCGGCCGACAGCCTGAATGAACGACGCGAAGATGTTGCCGATACCGATACCGGAGCCGATAACACCGATAACGGCCAGACCGGCACCAAGGAGCTTGGCAGCTTCGAGTTCCATGGGTTAATTCCTTTCCAACGTTTACTTGATTGAACCGAAAATTTTTCCGTCCGCCTCAGTGCAGATGCAGTGCATCGTTGAGATAGAGGCAGGTCAGAATGGTGAACACGAACGCCTGCAAGAAGGCGATCACGAATTCCAGGCCCGTCAGCGCGACGACGAACACGAACGGCAGCCATCCCGCGGCGATGCCGAGCGAGATGATGAAGCCGGCGAAAACCTTCAGCAGCGTGTGGCCGGCCAGCATATTGGCGAACAGACGCACGCTCAGGCTGATCGGGCGCGACAGATAAGAGATGATTTCAATCGGCACCAGTAGCGGCGCCATGATGATCGGCACACCCGGCGGCATGAAGAACGACAGGAAGTGCAGCTTGTGCTTGGCAATCGCAATCAGCGTCACACCGATGAAAATAAAGAACGCCATCGCGAAAGTGACGGCGATGTGGCTCGTGAATGTGAAACTGTAAGGCATCATGCCCCACATGTTGCCGACCAGCACGAACATGAAGATCGTAAAGATGAACGGGAAGTAGGGACGGCCTTCGCTGCCGACGGTGTCGCGGACCATGTTCGCGATAAAGCCATACGATAGCTCAACCATCGACTGCCAGCGACCCGGTACCATCGCGCTACGGCGCATGCCACCGACCAGGAACAGCGTCACCGTCGCGACCGTCAACACCATGAACAGCGATGAATTGGTGAACGACGCGTCGACACCGGCGATATTGATATCGACGAGTTTTTTGATCTCGAACTGTGCGAGCGGAGATTGTCCCTCAGCCACCGTCTTTCCCTTCCTCGCGCGTCACATCGGGCGTAGCGGCCCCGGACGCTTTATTCTCAGGCGTGTATCCGATCCCGCCGGTCATGCCGGCTGCCATCCGATACACGTTCATAACCCCCGCGGCGCCACCCAAAATGATGAACACCACCATGGCCCAGGGCTTAGTGTCGAGCCACGTGTCGATGCCCCAACCAATAGCCAAACCCACGGCCACGGCGGAAACTAACTCGACAGCGACCCGGAAAGCAAGTCCAAGGGCCGACTGCGGCGGTCGGTTTGTATCCTTCCGCCATAAACGCCGGGATTCCTCTTGTTTTCTGGCGGTATCGAGCTTTTTGCCGAACGCCGAGAGGTCTTCCGGTGGCCCCGAGGGGCCGTCTTGTTCGGGCGTCATATGGATATCCTCCGGGGCGGCATACCGCAAACCAAAGGCGTCCTTGGGTCGCCCGTCCATTTTTCCGCCGCTTTTGTAGCAAAGTTATGCTGCACCGCAAGGACTCATTTGAAGTTATTTTCTGGGATATAATATACTGTCATCCCAGCTTCGCGAGGATGACGAATCAAGATAAAGCAGAAATAGCAACGCAATCGCGGAAACGACTTAATTCCTGCCAGCGTTAATCAAGCCGTCTGGCGGATTTCCTCGGCTTTCTGCAGATCGACCGAGACCAACTGCGACACACCCCGTTCCGACATGGTGACCCCGTATAGCCGGTGCATCCGCGCCATTGTCATGCGGTGGTGGGTGATGACCAGGAAGCGGGTACTCTCGGTCTTCGACATCTCTTCGAGCATCGAGCAGAAGCGGTCGACATTGGCGTCATCGAGCGGCGCGTCGACCTCATCGAGCACGCAGATCGGCGCCGGGTTCACAAGGAACACCGCGAACAATAGAGAAAGTGCGGTCAGCGCCTGCTCACCACCCGACAGCAGGGTCAGGTTCTGCATCTTCTTGCCCGGCGGACTGGCCATGATTTCCAGGCCGGCATCGAGCGGATCGTCGGCTTCGGTCAATTCCAGATGCGCTTGACCGCCGCCGAACAGCTTCGTGAAGAGCGTCTGGAAGTGCTCGTTGACTTCGGCAAAGCTGGCCAGCAGGCGCTGCCGGCCTTCGCGGTTCAACTCGTTGATGCCGCGGCGCAGCTTGTCGATGGCCTGGGTCAGGTCTTCACGCTCGGTATTCAAGGTTTCGATCTGTTCCGTCAGCTCGTTCATTTCCTGCTCGGCACGCAGGTTAACCGGTCCCATAGTCTCACGCTCGCGCTGCAGGCGTTCGACCTTGCGCTCGGTGTCTTCCAATGGCGGCAGCGGTTTTTCGGGATTGAGGCCGGCGATCTCGAACAACTGGTCCGGCCGCGCCTCAAGGCGGTCATCGACCCGCTCGGCAATCGACTGGCAGACCTGCATGGCATGTTCGACAGCACCTTCGGCCCGGACGCGGGCTTCGCGGGCCTGAGCGAGATTGGCTTCCGTCGTGCGCAACGTGCGGTCGGCTTCGGCGAGGCGCGTTTCCGCAACCTGAAGTTTGTCGGCGGCTTCCTTGCGGGATTGTTCCGCCGTTTCGATTTCTGACAGCAACGCATTGCGGCGGCGGTTCAGTTCCGCCGGCATGTCGGCAAGCTGAGCGCGGGTCAGATCCAACTCTGCACGGCGTGCAGTCAATTCTTCGAGGCGGGACGAGGACTGCGCGCCCCGGTCGGCCCAGGATCGCACTTCGCGTTCGATGGCTTCCAAACGCTGCTGGCGTTCGCGCGCCATGCGTTCGATTTCGTCGTGCCGGGCACGGCATTCCATCAGATGTTGGCGTTTTTCGGCCAACTCGCCGCGCTTGGCTTCGACGTCAGCTTTGTCACCTTCGATATCCGGCAACTGCGCGCGTTCGTCGCGGCTTTCGGTCAGTTGGCCGTTAGCCTCAGCAAGATCGCCGTCGAGGCCGGTGAGCTGCTCGGCCAGGGCGCCCAGCCGTGTGTTGTGGGCAGCCATCTTTTCTTTCAACGCGGACATCCGTTCGCGGATTTCGCGGAGCGTGGCTTCAGCATTGCGGAGGCCCGTGCGCGCATCCTGCTCGGCATTGTTCGCTTGCTCGAACGCCGCGCGGGCGGCTTCCGACGCTTGGTCGGCTTCCTGCAGTGCTGCATTCAGTCCGGCGGCCTGGGCGTCCAGCTCGCGGAGCCGGTTACGTTGTTCCAGGCGGCGCGCCGCCGCCGTTGGGGCGCCGGCGGATGCCGTAAACCCGTCCCAACGCCACAGCCCGCCGTCCCGCGTCACCAAACGCTGTCCGACCTTCAGATCGGCGGAAAGACGCTTCGCGGTCTCACTGTCGTCGACGACGCCGATCTGCGACAGGCGACGCGCCATTGCCGGCGGCGCCTGCACGAATTGGCTGAGCGGCACAGCACCACCGGGCAGAGCCGGGGCGTCGGCCATCGGCGGCAGGTTGCGCCAGTGGATCGGCGCAGCTTCGTCAATGGGGGCTTCGATATCTTCACCGACTGCGGTGCCGAGCGCCGTTTCCATACCGGGCTGCACCGACAAGGCGTCGATAAGTGGCGGGAACATATCCGGGTCGCCGGTATCCAGCACTTTATTAAGAGCGCTGCGCTCGGCTTCCAGTTTAGTCGCCGCGTCACGCGCTTCATTAAGGCGTTGGCGCGCGGCTTCGCGGGATTGTTCTGCGGCGGCTCGGGCCGTCTCGGCGTCGTTCAAAATCTGTTGCGCGTCGTTCAGTGCCGTTTCCTGGCGCGCGGCGTCATTCTCGGCATCTGCCAGGGCTTCCGCTTCCGGCGCGTCCGCTTCCAGGCGTGCGTGTTCGTTACGAAGTTCCTGCGCGCGATTAGCCAGACGTTCGGCACGGCTTTCGAAGTCGGCGATACGGCGCTCCAGCGCGCCGCGGCGGGCTTCGTTCTCAGCGACGCGCTGCGTCAATGTATTGAGTGTGCCTTCAAGGTTGCTGACCTCGTCACCGGCGACGGATAGATCCTGCTTCGCCTTGGCGCGGTTTTCCTCTTCGCCGTCGCGCATGGCGATGATGCCGTTGCGCTCTTCGGTCAGACGTTCGTTGGCGGCGGCGGCATCGCTGATCAGAGATTGTTCGCGGGTGACGTCGGCGACGGTCTCTTCGATGCGCTGCTGTGTATCGGCAACCTGAGCCTCGATGCGACGCTCTTCCTCGTCCAGGCCCTCGCGGGCGATGACAAGACGTTGCAGGGCGGCGGCAGCACGCGCTTCGGTGTCGCGGAGTTCCGGAATGTCGGCTGCGGCAGCGGCCTGTTCGGTGCCGGCTTCGGAAACCAAGACGGACAGCCGGGTGACCTCGGCTTCAATTTCCGTCAGGCCAGCGCGTTGCTTTTCCAAGTCCGCTTCGGCGGCGATCCAGCGCAAGTGGAACAGGGTCGCTTCGGCGGTGCGGATCAGGTCCGACAGGTTGCGGTATCGAGTCGCCTGGCGCGCCTGTTTCTTGAGGCCGTTCATCTGTGCGTCGAGTGTCACCAGGATATCGTCGAGGCGTTCCAGGTTGGTCTCGGCGGCCTTCAAGCGAAGCTCTGCTTCGTGGCGGCGGGAATGCAGACCCCGGATGCCGGCGGCTTCTTCGAGCAGCATACGGCGCTCTTTCGGCTTAGCGGCGATGACGGCGCCGATCTTGCCTTGGCTGACCAGCGCCGTGGAGCGCGAGCCGGTGGCCTGGTCGGCAAACAGCAACTGCACGTCGCGGGCGCGCATGTCCTGGCCGTTGATACGATAAAGAGAGCCTTTTTCACGTTCGATGCGGCGTGCGACTTCCAGATCGTCGGTTTCGTCGAACTGTGCCGGCGCATTGCGTCCCTTGTTGTCGAGGGTCAGCACAACCTCAGCGACGTTGCGGGCCGGCCGCTTGTCGGTGCCGGAAAAGATCACGTCGTCCATGTCGCCGCCGCGCATCTGCTTGGCCGACGTCTCGCCCATAACCCATTTCAGGGCTTCGACGAGGTTGGATTTGCCGCAGCCGTTCGGACCCACGACTCCGGTCAGACCCGGATCGATGTCGAGCGTCGTCGGTTCAACGAAGGATTTGAACCCGCTTAAGCGCAGCTTTTTAAAATGCAGCACGGTGTCGTGGTCTCCCGATGCGAAAGCGCCCGCAAGGACGCTGATCCCATACTATACCCGTTTATGGCGCAGATATGGCGTTTTTGTTTCCAAACTGCACAATATCTAGCGACTATAAGAACCTGATTTGCCGTGAGTCTATCCGTTTTTCAGCCCATTCTGGGGATAACTCGCCAGGCTTCACTTGATCCCTGTTCGCAAGTGCAGCAAAATCGCATGATTCAGGTCGGTTTTTTGCATTTGCAAAATAAGCCCGCTTGTCGAAAAAACCTGGGGATAAGTGCTCATGCCACAGATTCAGGACGCCATTCGCGAGACCGACGGCGCAATCGACAAGGACAGCCCGCTCAACGACGATATCCGCGCTCTCGGCAGAATCCTAGGTGATACCGTGCGCGATCAGGCCGGCCAAGCGCTGTTTGATATGGTCGAGGACATCCGGCAATTATCCACCCGCTTCCACCGTGCCGAAGACGACGAAGCACGTCTGAAGTTGGAAGCGATGCTCCGCGATCTCGCACCTGCGAATGCGGTTATTGTCATCCGGGCCTATAGCTACTTTTCGCACCTTGCGAACATCGCCGAAGATCAGCACCACATCCGTCGCAACCGCGAGCATGCATTGTCGGGATCAGGCCCCCGTCGCGGCAGTCTGGCGTGGGCGTTGAACGCTGTCCGAGACGGCGGCGGCACGCCGCAAGACATCAAGAAATTCTTCGATACCGCCTTTATCAGCCCAGTCCTGACGGCGCATCCGACCGAGGTTCGCCGCAAAATCATGATGCGCCGGGAAATGGCCATCGCCGATCTGATGGACCGGCGAGAGAGATGTGTCTGGACTCCTGACGAGCGCCAGGACATCGACGACAAGATCAACCGCGCCGTACTTGGGTTGTGGCAGACCAATCTGATGCGCCACACCAAGCTCGCCGTCACCGACGAGGTCGGTAACGGGCTGACCTATTACGACTACACGTTTTTCGACGAGATTCCGCGTATTCACATGGCGGTCGAGGACGAACTGGAGCCGGAAGGACCGGTTGCCGGGTCGCGACCGATCCGCCCGTTCCTCAGTATGGGTAGTTGGATGGGCGGTGACCGCGACGGCAATCCGTTCGTCGGCGCCGAAATGTTGCGCAAAACTTTGGCCATGCACAGCGGAAAGGTCATTGAGCGCTATCTGATGGAGGTCAATAAGCTGGGCGGCGAACTATCGATGTCGAGCCGCCTCGTCGAAGTGTCGGAAGCGTTGAAGGCATTTGCCGACTCCACGCCTGACAATGCACCGCAACGGAGCCTGGAGCCGTACCGCCGCGCGCTTTCCTTGATCTACGCGCGCCTCGCGGCGACCCAGAAAAAGCGCAATGGCAAATCGGCGGTCCCCAAACCCATCGCTAAGGTCGATCCGTATCCGAACGCCGACGCTTTCCTAGACGATCTGAACATTCTGCATGACTCACTGGCGGCAAACGGCTCCAGAACCATTACCAAGGGTCGGCTCAGAAAGCTCCGTACCAGCGTGCGGTGTTTCGGCTTTCATCTGGCGCACCTGGATCTCCGGCAGAACTCGGCCATTCACACGCGCACCCTGCACGAACTTTTCGAGACGGTTGCGCCCGGCACCAACTTCGCCGAGATGGATGAGGACGCCAAAATCGAACTGTTGCGTTCGGAACTGGTGAACCCGCGTCCATTGGTTTTGCCGTTGGCGGACTACAGCAAGGAGACGGCGGGCGAGTTGGCGATTTTCGAGGCGGTGCGTGTCGGTCAGGATTGCTATGGCCATGAGGCCATTACCACTTCGATCATCTCCAACACCGAAGCGGTATCGGATATTCTCAGCGTGGCCGTGCTGATGAAGGAAACAGGACTGGCGACGGCGGCAGGTGACAGCCGTCTCCATATCGTGCCGCTGTTCGAGACCATCCCGGATCTGCGCGCCTCCGAAGGGATCATGGAGCAACTCCTGGAAATCCCCGAATACCGAAAACTCGTCGCCAGCCGCAGCGACATGCAGGAAATCATGCTCGGCTATTCGGATAGCAATAAGGACGGCGGCTATGTGACGTCGGGCTGGGAACTGTACAAAGCCGAAGCAACGCTCGTCCGTCTCTGTGAGCGCATGGGCGTGAAGACGCGCCTGTTTCATGGGCGCGGCGGTACCGTCGGTCGGGGCGGCGGCCCCAGCTACGACGCCATCCTGGCGCAGCCTTACGGCGCCGTGCGCGGGCAGATCCGCGTCACCGTGCAGGGCGAGACGATCTCCAGCAAGTTCACCAACCCCGAAATCGGGCGGCGCAACCTTGAGATCATGGCGGCGGCGGCGCTGGAACGCACAATGCTGACAGAAAGTGCCGCGACCCCTGATCCCAGTTTCGTCGAGGCTATGGAGGTCGTATCCGAACAAGCCTACAAGGCGTACTGTGCGCTGGTACATGAGACCGAGGGTTTCGCCGATTTCTTTCGCGGCTCGACGGTGGTCGACGAGATCCCGACGCTCAACATCGGCTCGCGGCCGGCGTCTCGGAAAACCGGCGGCGGCATTTCGGACCTCCGCGCCATTCCATGGGTCTTCAGTTGGGCGCAGGCGCGCGTCATGCTGCCGGGCTGGTACGGTTTCGGATCGGCGGTTGAAGCTTGGCAGGCCGAGAATGGGCCGGAGTCCCTTGAACTACTCAAGAAGATGTTCGCCGAGTGGCCGTTCTTCCAGACGTTGTTGCTGAACATGGATATGGTCATGGCAAAGTCGAACATGGCCATTGCGTCCCGTTACGCGGCGTTGGTGCCGGACCAGGACTTGGCACAATCCATTTTCGGGCGGATCAAGGAAGAGCACGAAAAGACCGTGAAGGCGCTGCTGTCGATTATCGGCGGCGAGACACTCTTGGCGAACAACCCGCTTTTGGCGCGGTCCATCGCGAACCGCTTCCCGTATATAGATCCGCTCAACCACTTGCAGATCGAACTATTGAAGGCGCACCGCGCCGGTAGTGAAGACCCCAAGATTCACCGGGGGCTTCTGCTCTCCATCAACGGAATATCGGCGGGGTTAAGGAACAGCGGGTGATTAATGCGACCCTGGCGTGATCCAGGGCTAGGTCTCCGGCCGCATCAAAGGACAGAGATCGGCAACATTCTTCACGTTTTCCAAGTCGAAGACGTTCGCGACCAAGCGCTGCGTTTTGTCTTGGCCAATAATGCCGGTGGTCAGGTCAGTGACCTTGGCCGCAACCTCGTCGCGGGTCATCGGATTGTATGGAGTCCCCGGCGCCGCGTCGGTGCGATGCGAATATGCCTCTCCACCTGCCGTTGTCACTTCGACAATCGCGGGGCGCATCGGAAACTTTGCGTCTAGCTCTTCGTTGATGATGAGCGTGATTTTTTCACGCATCGCCAGAACGGCGGGGTCGTGCATTCTTGCTTCGTCGTGGGTGGAGGCGAACGTCAACGTCCCGTCCAAGATCAGCACCGCCAACAGATGGGGCGTCGAAACGTCGGGCAATTGGGTGGTGCTGGCGAT
The DNA here is from genome assembly GCA_965216765.1 of Rhodospirillales bacterium. Lineage (GTDB taxonomy): Bacteria > Pseudomonadota > Alphaproteobacteria > Rhodospirillales > Casp-alpha2 > UBA4479. The sequence goes on along the minus strand of OZ244199.1, from coordinate 1,464,703 downwards.
ATCAAACCGCCGTCTCGGCAGCTGTACGCGCACGCCGGCAATGTTCTCGGCATTCAGGCCGTGCGCGGCCATCAGATGACGCAGTGACTCGATCGGTGTCATGTTGGGGTTGCCGACCGGCCATTTTTTTATCTGAGCGCCCATCACTTCAAACCGTTCGCCCAAGCCGTCGACCAGTTCGCCGGGATCGGGCTCGGACGTAAAGACATCGTAGAAACCATAAGGGCTGCTGAGCGGGTCGCTTGCCGCTGAAAAGCCGAGCGCCGCCATGGTCACGCTGGAGAGCGCGTTTCGCGCCGCCATCGCATTAAAGTCGAACGCTTTTTCAATATGCCCCTTGTCGCGGATATACGTCGCGCAACCTGCCGTCTGCTGCATGCAATAGGAAAGGGCTGCCAGCGTCCGCTCTTCGTCGAAGCCCGCAAGGGCGGCCGCGGCGGCCGTGCCGCCAAAATGGGTGCCGACCGAGTGGGTGCTATGCCCGCTATCCAACAAAAATTTAGGACCCAGAGACAGGTTCACGCGCACCGCGACATCGTAACCAAGTGTGACTGCTCGCAAGAGTGCTTCACCGCTTCGCCCGTGCGCCTCGGCAGCAGCAAGCGCCGCGGGTACGATGGTTGCCCCCGGATGCATGCGGCCTTTCTGGTGGGTGTCGTCGGTTTCGTCGGCGTGCGCCATCATCGCGTTGGCGAACGCTGCGTTGCTCATGGTCGTGCGATGGTTGCTGGCGATGACACTGGCGGTCGGGGTGCCACCTTCGGCCGCAACGAACCTCAGCGCCGCTTGCCCCGCCGGCAAGCTCGAGCCTGAAATCGCGGCGGCGAGGGTGTCCAGAATATGTTGTTTAGTCTTTTCCGCGACGTCGTCCGGGACATCTCGGTTTAGGGCGTCTTCAATGTAGGCGGCGAGGCGGTCGGTCTCTTTAGAGGCGTCTATCGGCATGGAACATCCCAAACACTGGTGACATGAATCTCGAAACCAAACCTTGCCTGATCTAGTTGCCCAACGCCTTTTCGATTGCTTCCTTCACCGCGTCGTAGCTGCTGTGCTCGAGCTTCTCGCCGGCGACGAAAATTGTCGGCGTCGCATTGACGCCTTCTTCCTTGTAGGCCTTTTCAGCACGGGCATTGATGGCTTCATAAAGCTCGGTATTTTTCACGCAGCTATCCACGTCGTTCGGGCCGAGACCCGCCATGCGCGCGGTCATCGTCAGGGACTGCAGCGGATTTTCGGCGCGTCCCCAGGTGCCCTGGGTATCGAAAAACATATCGACCATGCCTTCGTGTCTAGTTGGACCGGCACAACGCGCAATCATCGCAGCAGCGAGGCCCGGCGTGTTGGTCGGGAAGTCACGGAAGATGAACTTGATCTTGCCGGTCTCGATGTACTCTTCCTTGAGCTTCGGATAGACCTCGTCATGGAAGCGTTTGCACGCCGGGCAAGACAACGAGGCGTATTCGATGACTTCGACCGAAGCGTCTTGCTTGCCGATGACGAGTTCCGTCAAAGCCTCTTCCGTCGATACGATGGCCGCCGACGCGGGAATTGCGAAGGCGAGAGCGACCGCACCGAAAGCGGCGGCGAATTGGCGTCTGGAAATCTTCATCTTTCTTGCTCCGATCCGAGGTGCGTTATCCGTTGCGGAAATATAGGCATCCGTTTTGCGAATGTCAGGTGTCGACAGACCGCCTCCGGGAAACGTGATCGCCAAGACGGATCAAGGCGTCCCGAAGTTCATCGTCGGCGACGTTCGAAAGATCTGTCTCGATACTTTTTCGGCGGTCGGCGCTAAGCGGTGGTAGCGGTTGGCGTTTGGCGCGTGCCTTGGCCGGCAGCGGTGCGTGTTCGATTCTGATCTTGCCGACTGCGGCGAAGCCGAAATAGCGGTTGATGCGCTCCAGTAGCACCGGCTCGAAGTGCTGAACCTCCGTAGCCAGGGCGCTGTTATCCAGGATCAGAACCAGGGTCCCCGGCTGGCTGCGGTCGCGGGGAAAGCGGATGCGGTCGGGTAAGCTGTGACGGCCGATCAGTTCGCCCGCCAGCTTCGGCCATTCGTTGATGATAGAAGCATCGACGAAGCCGCGGCGGTCCAGCGCATGTCGCGTCAAACCGGCAACGGACCGGGAAAGCGGCTGCATGCGGGCTCTGCGCGTCTGGATTTCCTCTTTGCCGGCCATCGGCGGCGGCTCCCCATCTGCTTCTTGATACGCGGTGACCGGATGGTAGGCTCCGCACGATTTTCCGGCAAGCACAGCGCTCAAACAGAGTCAGCTTGCATAACCTGAGGTCTCCATGTCGCGACCGCGCGTTCAACGCATCCGAGAAGATCTGCTCGCCTGGTACGACGGCCACGCGCGGACGCTGCCCTGGCGCTCGCCGCCCGGCAAACTGCCCGACCCGTATGCGGTCTGGCTCTCGGAAATCATGCTGCAACAAACCACGGTTGTGACCGTCGGCCCCTATTTCGGCAATTTCATGGCGCGGTGGCCGACCGTCGAGGGATTGGCGGCGGCATCGCTGGATGACGTTTTGGTCGCGTGGCAGGGACTTGGCTACTACGCGCGGGCGCGCAATTTGTACAAATGCGCGGAGGTGGTGGCGACAGAATACGGCGGGCGGTTCCCGGACACCGAAGAGGGGCTGTTGAAGCTGCCGGGCATCGGCCCCTATACAGCGGCGGCCATTGCCGCCATTGCCTTCGACCGGCCCTGCGTGCCGGTGGACGGCAATATCGAGCGGGTCACCGCGCGCCTTCACGCCATTCGCACGCCGATGCCTGGCGCTAAGCCGCTGATCCGGGAAAAGGCCGCACGCTATGCAGATGCCCACCGGCCCGGTGACTTCGCCCAAGCGATGATGGATCTCGGGGCCACCGTGTGCACGCCGGGCGCACCGGCCTGTGGGCGCTGTCCCATATCTTTTGCCTGCGAGGCCGAAAAAGCGGGCGATCCGGCGAAGCTGCCGGTCCGTGCCGCCAAGAAAGCACGCCCCGACCGTGCTGCCGTCTTTTTCTGGCTGCAGCGTGATGACGGTGCGGTGCTGTTGCGCAAACGGCCCGAGCGCGGCCTGCTCGGCGGTATGACGGAACTACCCTCGACGCCTTGGGAAGGGGCCGACTGGCCGACAGCGGACGAGATCGCGGTTGCAGTGCCGATCAAGGCGAAGTGGTCAGCAATTGAGAATGAAGCGGAGCACGTCTTCACGCACTTTCGTCTCAAGATGCGATTACATCGTGCGGACGTAAGTGCGTCCAAGGCGAAAACCGTCGATGGCTTCTGGGTGCATCCGCGCGACTTCGCCGATCACGCGTTGCCGACGGTGATTAAGAAGGTGATGAAGCTGGCGGATTAGGTTCAGCGTCCGCCGATGACGATGGATTTCAACATATCCACGTCCTCGGTCGCGGCGTTTTCCAAGAACCGGGTCAGGGCTTGCGCGTGCAGGATGGCCTTGCCGCGTGCCGGCAGGGAAATGACCCGGTTAAGCTCGACAAGCGTGTTGCCGATCCGCCGCAGCCCGAATTGATCCGACCATTTCCGGAAATCTTCAGCCTTGTCACGCATGGCGTTGAGCTTGCCCTGAACCGCGAGGTTGGCCAATTCGCGGGCACGCTCGGATGCTGTCGGTTTTTCGCCGATCAGGCTGCTGACCACCTCGCTCGCTCCCTTGCGCGTCACGAGTTCGTCCACGACACGTTCGTCGATGATCTGCCAGACGTCATGGATCGGGGCGGGGGTGGACATGGCGGTGCCTATTCGTCGTAACTGATCAGCGCATCGAAAGGCGCGTTGATCTTTTCGCGGCCGCCCAGGAAGGTTAGTTCGATGATGCAGGCGGTACCGACAACCTTGGCGCCGACCTTGTCGAACAGCGCCAGCGAGGCGCCCAACGTGCCACCGGTCGCCAACAAATCGTCGAGGACAACGACACGCTGCCCAGGGGCCACGGCGTCCTGCTGAATCTCGATGGCATCCGAGCCATATTCCAGGTCGTATTCGTGGCGGATAACGGCCCCGGGCAGCTTACCGGGTTTGCGAACCATGCAGAAGCCGAGACCTAGCTTCGCCGCCAGCGGTGCCGCGACCAAGAAGCCGCGCGATTCGATGCCGGCCAGCAAGTCGGGCTGATGCTTGGAGACGATCCGCGCCAAACGGCCAAGCGCCACCTGCCAAGCGTCCGGATGCGCCAGCATCGTCGAAATATCGTAGAAAAGAATGCCGGGCTTTGGGAAATCCGGAACGGAGCGGATGTGCTCTTTGAGGTCCATGTGGGTCGTCTCCTTGAATGACGCCGCATCCTAGCATGACCGGGGCTGGCTGCAACGACCCGGGTGGCGACTATTGCGCCTTCCGGCGGATCATGGTTCGATTCATCGAGGGAGTAGTCAGGGAGGCTTTACATGACGTCAGCACACAAGACGCATGTTTTCCATCGCGCACCGAAAATTGCGATCCCCAAAGCCGTTGCAGGCGACGGCGTTTACATCATCGACAGTGACGGCAAACGCTACCTGGACGGCTCCGGCGGCGCTGCGGTGTCGTGTCTCGGGCATTCCGATCCGGATGTCATTCAAGCGATCAAAGATCAGGTCGATAAGCTTTCCTTTGCTCATTCAGGTTTTTTTTCGTCGGAACCGGCGGAAGAGCTTGCCGACTATCTCGTCGAAAAAGGCCCCGCCGGCATGCGCGCCGTCTATTTTCTGTCCGGTGGGTCGGAAGCCGTGGAGGCGGCGCTCAAGATGGCGCGGCAATATCATTTGGAGCGTGGCGAGCCGTCACGCGCAAAGTTTATCGCCCGCCAGCAGAGCTATCACGGCAATACACTGGGCGCGCTCGGTGTTGGCGGCAACGTCTGGCGGCGCGAACCTTACGCGCCACTCTTGATGGAAACCGCGCTGATTGAGCCGTGCTACCCCTACCGCCAGCGCCGGGACGACGAAAGCGAAGCGGACTACGGCCTTCGCGCTGCCAATGCGCTGGAAGCGGAGATCCAGCGGCTTGGGCCGGAGAACGTTGCTGCGTTCATCGCAGAGACGGTCGGCGGCGCGACGGCGGGCGTACTGCCGCCGGTCGCCGGATATTTCAAGCGCATTCGCGAGATTTGCGACCAATACGGTGTCTTGATGATCCTGGACGAAGTTATGAGCGGCATGGGCCGGACCGGAACGTTGTTCGCGTGCGAACAGGACGGGGTCTCACCGGACATCGTTTGCATCGCCAAGGGTCTTGGCGCCGGCTATCAGCCGATCGGCGCGACCATGGTGCAAGAGCACATCTACGATACGTTCGTGAACGGCTCCGGCACGTTCCAGCACGGCCACACGTACATGGGACATCCGGCGGCGTGCGCGGCGGCGCTTGCCGTCCAGCACAAGATCGAGAGTCTCGATCTGCTGGCGGCGGTACGCAAGCAAGGCGCAGCGCTGGTCGACCGTCTGCATGCGCGTTTCGGTAACTCGCCTTATTTGGGGGATGTCCGTGGGCGAGGGCTGTTCCTGGGTGTTGAGTTCGTCGAGGACCGAGCCACCAAGAAACCGTTCGACCCTGCGCACAAGCTGCATGCGCGGATCAAGAAGAACGCCTTCGACGGCGGGCTGATCTGCTATCCGGGCGGCGGCACCGTCGATGGTGTCGTCGGCGATCATGTGCTGCTGGCACCGCCGTTTATTATTTCTGACGCCGAGCTTGATGAACTGGTGGAGAAATTCGGCGCCGCCGTCGACATTTCACTATCCGAAATTGGTGCGGGTTGAACCGATATGCCCGTGTGCTACACTTTTTTCGAAAGCGCCCGTGAAAGTGGCGTGAAACCAACAGGGAGACAGGGATTGGCTACCCGTGTCGGCATAGCCGTTGAAAGTAATTTTCGCGGTTTTGCAAAAACTAGACGGGTCTTTCTGGAATTCGCTTCGAGGTTTGCCGCGTGTGCGGCGGGCTTTCGGAACGGTGGGCGTATCTTCGCCCAAAGTACGGGCCGACGGCCCGGTCTTGGCTGCTATGCAGTGGCCGGGGCAATTGGTTCAGACCAAACATCACAATACAAAACTAACTCTCAAGGAGGATTAAGATGTACGTGAAATCATCTCTCGTCGCGGCGTCTGTCGCGGTCGGCTTGAGCTTCGCCGCTGCCGGCGGGGCCGAGGCGGCTCAGAAATTCATTTCCATCGGCACGGGCGGCGTCACCGGCGTCTACTACCCGACGGGCGGCGCGATCTGCCGTCTCGTGAACAAGAGCCGCAAGGAACATGGTATCCGCTGCTCGGTCGAGTCGACCGGCGGTTCGGTCTACAACATCAACACGATCCGCGCCGGTGAGTTGGACATGGGCGTCGCTCAGTCCGACTGGCAGTATCACGCTTACAACGGCACCTCGAAGTTCGAAGACCAGGGCGCGTTCAAAGAACTGCGCGCGGTGTTCTCCGTCCATGCCGAGCCGGTGACCATCGTCGCCCGCAAGGACGCCAACATCAAAACGGTCATGGACCTCAAAGGTAAGCGCGTGAACATCGGCAACCCGGGTTCCGGCACCCGTGCTTCCTACGAAGTCATGGCGGATGCGCTGGGCTTCGGCAGCGACGCTCTGGCGTTGGCGACTGAGTTCAAGTCGTCGGAACAGTCGCAGGCACTTTGCGACAACAAGATCGACGCGTTCTTCTTCCTGGTCGGTCACCCGTCGGGTTCGATCAAGGAAGCGACCACGTCCTGCGAAGCCAACATGGTGGAAGTCGCCGGTCCGGCCATCGACAAGCTGGTCGCCGACAACTCCTTCTACCGCACGGCGACGATCCCGGGCGGTATGTACACCGGTACGCCGGACGACACCGCCACTTACGGTGTCGGTGCGACGTTCGTGAGCTCCACCAAAACGGCGCCGGATACGGTCTACTACGTCGTGAAAGCGGTGTTCGAGAACTTCGACACCTTCAAGAAGCTGCATCCTGCGTTCGGTACCCTCAAGAAAGAGGAAATGATCAAGGACGCACTTTCCGCGCCGCTGCATGACGGTGCCGCGAAGTACTACAAGGAAGCGGGCCTGATGTAATCGGCTCCGGTCCGGGGGCGGGGTTTCCCGCCCCCGGCGCCTTTCTGATTTTATTCGTTAAGACATTTTATCGGCCAAACAGGCAATCAAACGAAAACTAGGGCGAACGGGGACGACCGATGAGCGAGCAGACGCAGTCCAAGACGACGGATGTGGATCTAGACGACCTGGTTGCTTCCAGCGACACGGGAGGGCGGAACCCCGTCGGCCCCGTCGGGGTATTTGTCGCCTTGGTGGCTGTCGCGTGGTCGGTCTATCAAGTCTGGATCGCGTCGCCGCTGCCGTTCATGTTCGCGGATTTCATTCCGATCCCGAATAACTCGCATACCCGGCCGACACACTTGGGCTTCGCTCTCTTTCTGGCGTTTATGGCCTACCCGGCGCTCAAAAGCTCGCCGCGCGACCGCATTCCGATCTTGGATTGGGTATTCGCCATCGTCGGTACGTCGTGCGCGCTGTACCTTGCCGTTTTTGCGGACGATTTAGCCAACCGCCCGGGGCTGCCGACCACGACCGACCTTGTGGTTTCGGCGGTTGGCCTGATCTTCCTGTTGGAAGCGACGCGCCGTGCTCTCGGTCCACCGTTGATGATCGTCGCCATGGTGTTTGCCGCTTACATCTTCTTTGGCGAGCACGCACCCGACATCATCGCCTGGCAGGGAGCATCGTTCCAAAAGGCGATGTCACACCTATGGATCACGCAGGAGGGTGTGTTCGGTATCGCGCTCGGCGTTTCCACCAGTTTTGTGTTCCTGTTCGTGTTGTTCGGAGCGCTTTTGGATAAAGCGGGCGCCGGCAACTACTTCATCAAGGTTGCGTTCGCGGCGCTCGGCCACCTTCGCGGCGGTCCGGCCAAGGCGGCCGTTCTGGCGTCGGCGATGACCGGTCTGATTTCCGGCTCGTCTATCGCCAACGTGGTGACAACGGGTGTTTTCACCATCCCGCTGATGAAGCGGGTCGGGTTTTCGGCTGAAAAAGCCGGGTCGGTCGAAGTGGCGTCGTCGGTCAACGGTCAGATCATGCCGCCGGTTATGGGCGCAGCTGCGTTCCTGATGGTCGAATACGTCGGCATTTCCTATCAGGACGTGGTCAAGCACGCCTTCCTGCCGGCCGTGATCTCGTATATCGCGTTGTTCTATCTGGTCGACTTGGAAGCGGCTAAGAACGACATGAAGGGCCTGCCGCGCACCGGTCCGATCAAAACGGTGATGCAGAAGGTCAACGGCTTCCTTATCGGTATCGCGGCGACGGCAGCGTTGGCGGCGATCGTCTATTTCGGCATCGGTTGGATGAAGGACCTGTTCGGGGACTATGCCGGTTGGACTCTGACCGCCGTTCTGGTCGCGGTTTATCTGCTGCTGATCAAGTTCGCGGCCAAGTATCCCGACTTGGAATTGGACGATCCCAACGCGGAAGTCGTCGAGTTGCCCGAAATGTCGTCGATTTCTAAGACCGGTATCCATTACCTGCTGCCGATCATCGTGTTGGTTTGGTTTCTGATGATTGAGCGCAAATCCCCGGGCCTGTCGGCGTTCTGGGCGACGACGTTACTGATGTTCCAGGTGCTGACGCAGAGACCGCTGAAAGCCATGTTCCGGGGCGAGAGCGATATCGGCGGCGCTTTCAAGCTCGGCGTAGTCGATCTGTTCGAAGGGTTCGTTGCCGGTGCCCGCAACATGATCGGTATCGGTGTCGCCACGGCGACGGCGGGGATCATCGTCGGTGCCGTGTCGTTGACCGGTATCGGCCAGGTCATGGCGGAACTCGTGGAATTCCTGTCCGGCGGCCACCTGATGGTGATGCTGATCCTGGTCGCGATCATCAGCTTGATCCTGGGCATGGGCCTGCCGACGACGGCCAACTACATCGTCGTGTCGTCGCTGATGGCCGGTGTTGTCGTGCAGTTGGGCGCGCAGGAAGGTCTGATCGTGCCGCTGATCGCCGTGCACCTGTTCGTGTTCTACTTCGGCATCATGGCGGACGTTACGCCACCCGTGGGTCTTGCATCGTTCGCTGCTGCCGCCGTTTCGGGCGGCGATCCGCTCAAGACCGGCTTCACGGCGTTTTTCTATAGTTTGCGGACCGTGTTGCTGCCGTTCCTGTTTATCTTCAATACGGATCTGCTGTTAATCAACGTCGGTTGGCTGGAGGGGATTCTCGTCTTTATCATTGCCACCGCAGCGATGCTGATCTTCGCCGCGGGGACGCAGGGATACTTCTTTGCCCGCTCCAAGATTTACGAATCGGTGCTTTTGGTGCTGATCGCGTTCACGCTGTTCCGTCCGGGATTCTGGCTCGACATGGTGCAGTCACCGTATGAGCAACACAGCCCGTCAGAGATCGCCGAACTGTCGGCCGCTCTGCCGACGGATGCGAAAATCCGGCTTAAGGTAGGTGGGGAAAACCTTGCCACCGGCGATATGGTCGAAACCTATGTCGTGCTGCCGCTCGGTGAGAAGATGGACGATGGGGCGGCGCGCTTCGAACAGGCGACCGGCCTTACGCTGCGCGAGGAAGACGGCAAGTACATCGTGGACAACGTCGGCTTCGATAGCCCGGCCGAGAAGGCGAGGATCGACTTCGACTGGGAGGTCATGGTGGTCGAACTGCCGAAGGACCGGATGCCGAAGGAAGTCTTCTGGATCCCGGCTTTGGTGCTGATGGGTCTGATCATCGTCATGCAGCGCCGCCGTAAAGCGGCTGGCGGATAATTCTGCCGCTACAGGGCTGGCGGTTAAATTGGAATCGCCTTTGCGGGTTTGCTGATTGTGGCCACCCGTTTGTTGGTACCCGCCCGTCTTAGCGGGCTTGTCGATCCCCGCCCGTCTTAGCGGGCTTGTTGATTTCCGCCCGTCTTAGCGGGCGAGTTCTTCCCAGATCGACTGGCCCTTAATGAAGCGGGCGTAGGACGAGAGTACCCGGTCGAACAGTCGGTTTTGTTTGCGCTGCTCGGTGGCCTCCGCTTTCCAGGCATCCTGCATGGCGGCCTCGATTTCGGCGGGCCAGGGCCGCACGTCGGCACCGGCGCGGACGATCTTTTTCAAAGCCTCGAACTGCAGTGCTTCGGTGCCGGAAACGCCGATTAGAACGTTCTCCGCGCATGCCGAACGCAGGCGCGTCTGCTGAACGGCACCAAGGTCATCCCATTTCTCAATCGCCATGACCAACAACAAGGCAGACGCAGGCGTACGCCAGCCGGGCACATAATAGACCGCGCCATCTAAAGGCATGCCGAGGGTGGCATCCACATGCGGTGTCGATATCTGTGCCCCGAAAAGTCCGCCGGATTCGATCTCTGCGACCGTGTCGGCGAAGCCGAGGCTTACGGTATCGGCGCCGAGGCGTTTGTAGAGAGGGGCGGTCAGTCCATCGGTCCGAATGCGCTTACCCTTTAGGTCCTCGGCAGTGGTCAGGGGGGCTGCAAAGCGCCCGCCGGCGCCGGTCGGCACGATACCGCACAGAAGGCCCTGTAATTTCATTTCGGCCAGGATGTCTTCCATCAGCTGGCGGCCGCCGCCGCCCGACATCCAGCCCAGGTATGCCTCGACCGATGCGCCCAAGGGCGGGCCGCCAAACAAGGCCATTGCGGGTTCGCGCGCCGCCAGATCGTCCGCCGGTGCGAACACGGCGTCGATGGCGCCGGACTCGACGGCCTTCAATGCTTCGTCGCGGCCGACCAGTGCACCCGGCGGGTGGAACCGAAGCTCGAAGGTGCCGTCGGAAATCCGCCAGATGGTGCGCTCCAGCCTTTTGGCGGCGGTGCCGTAGAGCGGTAGATTCTCGGGGAAGGCGCTCGCCATGCGGAGACGCAGTGCTTCTTTAGGGCGCGCGCTTTCGACTTCGGTTGCGGTCGGCGGCGGCATGGGGGCTGCGTTGTCGGCGGTATCCTCCCCCGGTGCGGGGTCAGGCTTGGCGGGCTCAGCATTTTCGGCATGCACCGGTGCCGCTTCGTCCATATGCTTGATGCGGGGCGCAATAACGGTGGTCCCGAGGACAATCCCCGCGACGATCCCGATGATCAGACCGACGACGGCGTTACGCATGAATAGGTTCTTCGCTTGCCATGAGGGGCCCGATCATAGCGCCCACATCTTCGTTGGCTAGAGTTTCATAATTCTCCGGGGGCCGTTATTGTGCCGGGACCGATCCGAAGCGCGGAGAAGACCTATCCGATGAGCACGTTTGGAAATATGACGCCAGGTGCTGCGAACGTGCATCAGGCCCTCGAACAGGCGATGCGCCACCATGCGTCGGGTGACCTGCGCGCGGCGGAAGGCATCTATCAGCAGGTGTTGCGCACGGACCCCAAGCAGCCGGTGGCACTGCACCTGTTGGGCTTGATCGCGCATCAGGTCGGCAAGAACGATATTGCCGCCGATCTGATATCCGAGGCGCTCGCCGTCAAACCGGACTATGCCGAAGCGCACTGTAATTTGGGTTTGGTTCTTCAGGCGTTGGGTAAGCTGGCTGACGCCGTCAGCAGTTTCCGGCGCTCGCTCGATATCAATCCGGGCTCGGTGGATGTGCATAACAACCTGGGCAATGCCTTGTACGCAATGCGCAAGTCGGACGAGGCGGCCGAAAGCTACCGCCGGGCCATTGAACTGCACCCCGGCTATCTTGAAGCGCACTACAATCTCGGCAACGTCTTCAAAGACGAACGCCGGATGGCGGACGCGGCGGAGAGCTATCGTCGTGCCATCGAGATAAAGCCGGACTTTGCCGAGGCGCACGCCAACCTAGCCTACGCCCTGCAAGAGCAAGAACAATTGCAAGAGGCCATCACGCACTACCAGAAAGCACTCGCCCTCAATCCGGCCGCGCCGGACGTGCAGGCCAATCTTGGCGTGGTGCTGAACATGTGCGGGCGGCGCGAAGAAGCGCTGGCGGCGTTCGAAGCGGCACTCGACCATAAACGCGGCGCCGGTGTCGCGGCGACCAACGCGCGGCATTTTCGGGCGACCAACAAGGCCAAGATGCGCCACGATATCGAGCAGTTCGAGTATCTGGCGACACTCGGCGAAGAGGCGGAGACATACCGGGGCTTGGCAGCCGCTTACCGCGCCGTACTGGACGAGGTGGACTGGCCCGAAAGCGACAGCCAATCGGTGCTCCTGAACGACGCGCAACTGCAGAAACTGGAGGGCACCTACAACCGTCCGGTTCATCGGGCCTCGGCCCCGGCGCTACCCGGCTCCAGCCTGAACGCGGCGCTAAATCCCGAAAAGATCACCGCCGATTATTTTTCGCACGGTGCGGGCGCGACCTATTTCGACGGCTTCCTCAGCGATGAAGCGCTGACGTCGCTGCGCCGTTATCTTATGGAAAGCACGATCTGGTTCGAATGCAAATATGCCGGCGGATACCTGGGCGCGATGCTGGGCGACGGCCTGGCGTGTCCGTTGTTGCTGCAGATCGCCGACGACCTCGCGGCGACGTTCCCGGATATCTTCAAGGACCATAAGCTCAAGCAGCTATGGGCCTATAAATACGATAGCCGTCTGATCGGCATCGCGACACACGCCGACTTCGCCGCCGTGAACGTGAATTTCTGGATCACCCCGGACGAGGCGAACCTGAACCCGGAGTCCGGCGGACTGGTCGTCTACGATGCCGAAGCGCCGTTGGACTGGGACTTCAAGACCTACAACACGGATCAGGAGCGCATTCAGGCATATCTCGCCGAGCAGAACAGCGGCAAGATCGTCGCCCCGCACCGCCAGAACCGGATGGTTATGTTCAACTCGGATCTGTTCCACGCCACGGATACGATCGAGTTCAAGGAAGGCTACGAGAACCGCCGCATCAACGTGACGATGCTGTTCGGCCACCGCGACGTCTGAGTCCGCATAAGAAAACCCCCGGCTTGCGCCGAGGGTTTCTTTTGGTCGGAGTGAGAGGATTCGAACCTCCGGCCCCTGCCTCCCGAAGACAGTGCTCTACCAGGCTGAGCTACACTCCGGTACGGGAAGGCGCGCTTTATAGCGCTCATGCGGGGGCAGAGCAAGAACCCGCCGCGTTTGTCCCGGTAAAAAATTGGTCCGCCGCAGGGGCTGGAGAAATTGTCATATTTCATCGCTTGAATAACCGCACTCTGTGCGCAAAATTACGCTCGGCGGTTCTGGGCCGCCTAACTAGGGAAGGGGTGCCGCTGGGGTCGCGCGGGTTTCTCGCGGTTTCGAGAGCGGTAAGATTATGACGGAAAAAACGTCACCGCCGCTTGAGGTGGAAATCAAGCTTACCGGGGGAAAGGTTGCCCTTCGGAAGGCCGAAGCGGCTTTGAAACGCCGCGCCGGCAAAGTCGAATGGAAGACGGATGCACTCGTATCCTCGTATTACGATACGGTGGATCGCCGCCTCTCGCAGCGTGGCGTCAGTTACCGCGTTCGCAAAAAGAACAGCTCGTATCAGCAGACCGTAAAGGCCGCCTCGGTGGGCAAAGGCGCCGTCGCCGCCCGTCCCGAATGGGAAATGCCGATACGCGGCGCCCGGCCGGCACTCGATCAGTTGCCGGACGAAGCGCGGGCGCGCATGGGCTTGGTGCTGCCGGGCGAGTTGCGCAAACTTTTCTCGGTCGATGTCGAGCGCAAGAAAACCGTCGTCACGATCACCAGCGCCGGGGGCGCCTCGGCAACCCTGGAAGTCGCCATCGACCGCGGCGACGTTATCGCCGGTCGTAAACGCGACCCGTTGAACGAGCTTGAGATCGAACTGGTCAGTGGCAGTGCCTCGGTTATCTATGACCTTGCCGGTACGCTCGCCGACGTAGGGCTGAGCGTCAGCCGCGTCACCAAGGCCGGGCGAGGGTTCGCGCTTTTGGACGGCACGCCGCCAGCCGTGCCGCAGCGGGCGCCGAAGTTGGCCTTGGGCGCTGGCGACACCACATCCGAAGCCCTGGCGCGTATTTTCGAGAGTGGTATCGCCAACGTTCTGCAGAACGAAGACGCCGCGCGGGACGGTACCGACCCGGAAGGCGTACATCAGTTGCGGGTGTCCTTGCGCCGCATGCGCTCCGTGCTCACGGTCTTTAGGTCCATCGTGCCGGCGGCCAAAGTCGCCTGGGCTCGGGAGGAACTTCGTTGGCTGGCCGGTGAATTGGGTCCGGCTCGTGACTGGGACGTGTTTGCAGGCGAAATCCTGGCGCCGGTTGCCGGTCCCGGCATCGATACCGAGGGCCTTAAGGCGCTGATAAAAGAAGCCGATAAGCAACGTATCGCCGGCTACAAGCGTGTCCGTGAGGCGTTGGCGTCGCCCCGCTACGCGAAATTCCTGCTCGGCATGTCTCACTTGGTTGAAACCCATGGCTGGATGCCGGTGAACGCCGCTGCCGATCATCCGCTGAATCGGCCGCTATCCGAGATCGCCGACGGCATTCTTTCCAGTGCGTACAAGAAAGTGAGCAGGAAAGGGAAGGACCTCGCCAAGCTGGATATTCCAGCCCGCCACGAGGTGCGGATCGAGTTGAAGAAGTTCCGCTACACGGTCGATTTCCTGCAAGGCATCTTCCCTGCAGCCGCTGTGTCGCCGTTCACGAGCGCGCTGTCCAGCATGCAGGACAAGTTCGGCCACCTGAACGATGTCGCCGTCGCCGAGCACCTGCTGGGCGAACTGGTCAATGAGAAGGGTCTCGCGCTGGCCGAGCGACGGCTGCGTGCGGGCACGGCGGGACAAGTGATCGGCTGGTATGCGCGTGGTGTCCATGACGAGGAAGCCGCGTTCATCGCCGATTGGAAAACCCTGATGGCGACGCCGCCGTTCTGGAAAAAGAGCGGAGGGAAGAAATAATGCTGGCGATCCTGGTTTCAAACTCTAAGGGCGGTTGCGGTAAGACGACCATCGCCACGAATCTGGCGTCGGCTTATGCGCAGGGCGGATTCAATGTGGTTCTTGCCGATGCCGATCCGCAGAAGAGCGCCTACGGCTGGTGTAAGCGGCGTGCGGAAAAGCTGCCGCCCGTCAAAGGGCTCGATTGGACCAGAAAGATCGGCAAGCTGCCGTCCGGCACCGAGCGCCTGATCATCGACGCGCCGGCGGCGCTCAGCGTTGACCGCTTCAAGGCGCTATTGAAGATGGCCGATGCGGTGATCTCTCCTGTTCTGCCGTCGAGCTTCGACCGCAACGCGACGGAAGGTTTCATCAAGCGGATCGAAGAGGTCAAACCGATCCGCAAGAACAGAAAGCCCCTGGGTTTGGTCGCCAATATGGTGCGGCCCGGCACGCGCGCCGCAAACCGGCTGATGACGTTCATGGACGAGATCGGCTATCCGCCCGTCACCACGCTCCGCACGCGCGCCGTCTACGCCGAAGCGGCGGAATTGGGCGCCGGTGTATTCGACCGTGGCGATAAGTCATTCCGCGATCTGCAGACGGAATGGACGCCGCTGTTGACCTTTGCTGAGACTTTGCGCGACCCTAATGGGTGAGAGGAACGTCCATGAACGGCAAACAGTTCAAGAAGTGGCGCAAGGCTCGTAAACTGTCGCAGAAAAAGGCGGCGGAACTGCTCGGTCTTAAGCCGCGCATGATCCAGTACTACGAAAAAGGCGAACGCGACGGCAAAAGTGTCGCCATACCGAAATCCGTGCGGCTGGCCTGCTATGCGCTGGACGATGGCGTCGTCGATTTCGATGGGGAAAGCGTGCGCCGGCGGAAAACAATCTCCGCCTAAACGCTTGTGCGTTAGTGAACGCGCTGAATGCAGAAATCGACCAGGTCGGTCATCGCCTGCTTTTCCGGACAATCCTTGAAAATACCCAGTGAGTCCCGCGCGATGGCGCCATAGTGGCGCGCCCGTTCAATGCTGTCCGACAGCGCGTTATGCTTTTCCATCAGCTCGATGGCGTGCGCGAGATCGTCATCGGTCTGGTCCAGGTCTTCGAGGGTGCGCCGCCAGAAGGTGCGCTCTTCCTCGTTGCCTCGGCGGAACGCCAGGATGACCGGCAGAGTGATTTTGCCCTCGCGGAAATCGTCACCGACGGTCTTGCCGAGTTTAACCTGGTCAGCACTGTAATCCAGTACATCGTCGATCAGCTGGAACACGACGCCGAGGTTGGTGCCGTAGGATTCCAACGCATTCTCTTCGACCTTGGGGCGGTCGGCGACGACGGCACCGATGCGGCACGCGGCGGCGAACAACTGCGCCGTCTTGGACTTGATGACTTCCAGATACTGGGTTTCGTCGGTCTCGGTATCGTTGGTGGTCATCAGTTGCAGCACTTCGCCTTCGGCGATAACCGAGGATGCCTTGCTGAGGATCGCCAGCACGTCGAGCGAGCCGTCTTCGACCATCAGTTCGAACGAACGCGAGAACAGAAAATCGCCGACCAGCACGCTCGCCTTGTTGCCGAAGATGGCGTTGGCGGACTGCATGCCGCGGCGCAGTTCGCTCTCGTCGACGACGTCGTCGTGCAATAGCGTGGCGGTATGGATGAATTCGACACAGGCCGCCAGCGTTACGTGGCGGGCGCCGCCGGAATAGCCGCAGAGTTTCGCCGATGCCAATGTCAGCATCGGGCGCAGACGCTTGCCGCCGGCAGCGACAAGATGTGCCGCCAATTGCGGGATCAGCGCGACAGGCGACTGCATCCGCTTGACGATCTCTTCGTTGACGGCCTTGAGGTCGGCCTCGATCAACGCATGCAATTCGTCCAGCGACGGGCGCTTGTCCCGTTCTCCGTCCAAACTGACGACTACTCCCACGATAGATTCTCCTCGGCGTAATGTGGCGCTGAAGCGCCGTTCTTGGCTCGAAGCATAGGGGCCGCTATGACTTGGAGCAAGAACCGAGCATTTGAGCACGAACAAGGTGATTTCAAGGGCAAAATATGCGGGAACTGACGCGCAGCAACGATCCGGTGTTTCTATCTTTCCTTACGTCCGAGTTGTCGGCCGCCGGGATCGAGGCCGTGGCGCTGGACGGTTTCGCGGCATCGGTTCTGGCGCCCATGAACGTCACCGCGCAGCAACGCATCATGGTGGTGGAAGAGGACTATTGGGACGCGTGGGCGATCTTGGCTGAGGCCGAAGACCGGGTCCGCGAAGATTTCCTGCTGGGCGGCAAGGTACATTTTCTTCAACCGGTGGAGGGCTTCCGCGCCGCCATTGATCCGGTGTTCTTGGCGGCGTGTGTGCCTGCCGTCAATGGCGACCGGGTGTTGGATGTCGGCTGCGGCACCGGGGCGGCAGCGCTGTGTCTGCTGGCGCGCTGTCCGTGGGCCTGGGCCGAGGGGGTCGATGTGCAGCCCGACCTGATCGCGCTGGCGGAAAGGTCGGCAGAGCGATCCGGCTCCAATGAGCGGATCGGCTTCACGGTTGCCGATATCGCTGCTGAACAAGTGCTTGCGGACCGCGCCTTCGACCACGTGATGTCCAATCCGCCGTTTCTGGAAATGGGGCGGGGACGTATCCCCGCCGGGAAGGCGGTGGCGTTGGCCAAGGTCGAGAGTACCGCAACACTGCCGGTTTGGTTGGATTTCATGATCGCAAGGCTCAAAGACGGCGGTACGCTTTCTGTGGTGCACCGCGCCGACCGTGCCGGCGAAATCCTGACGCATCTGGCTGCGGCGGGAATCGGGACGTTGAAGAAGCTCGATCTGGTGCCGGTTGCTGACGGCCGTCCGGTCAAACGCTGCATTATTCAAGGGCGAAAGGGGGCGGCCGTCGCCGATCTTGAGGTTTCTTCCCTGGTCGTGCACGAAATGGATGGCACCTATACGCCGGCCGCCGCCGGGGTGCTCCGCGAAGCCAGCGCGCTTTACCTTGAACGGCCCCCGTCCAACCCGTAAAACTGACCGATGTTAGGATTTTCGCTCCCCAAGCTGCTGGTTCTCGCGCTGATCATATTTGCGGTGTGGCAAGGCTTTAAGTACCTGCAACGCCGTCAGGAAGTGCGGGCGCGAAACCACAATGAAAAGATCCGCAACGCCCGCCGGGAAACCCAGGGCAGTGCCGATCCTGTCGAAGATATGCAGCGTTGTCCCGACTGCGGCATCTTTTTTTCCGGTACCGGTCCCAAGTGCGGCGGCAAAGCCTGTAACAGCGCCGGTTGATTCGGTTTTTTATGCGCCTAAGCGTCATGCTGAACCCTGGATACATTCCAGGGCAGGCCTGATTCGGCATCCATTTTACCCCGTCGATATCGTTGCCAGGGCGGAAATGCGCCCTGAATCAAGCCCAGGGCGACGGATATAGTGTAAACACTAGCCAAATCCTTGATTGGGCGGCGTTCGCCCCGTAAGTTGCGCCGCAACGTAAACGGACCGGACCAAGCCCGCACATGGCGCCCGCACCTAACAAGGAAACTTGCTTCCAAAGCCTGATCCTCAAGCTCCAGACCTACTGGGCTGATAAAGGCTGCGTGATTATGCAACCCTTCGATATGGAAGTGGGCGCAGGCACTTTCCATCCGGCGACCACGCTGCGCGCGCTGGGTACGCCCGACGACGTCTGGAACTGCGCTTATGTGCAGCCGTCGCGCCGCCCGACAGACGGCCGTTATGGCGAGAACCCGAACCGCTTGCAGCACTACTATCAGTTTCAGGTTCTGATGAAGCCCAGTCCCGAAAATGTGCAGCAGCTTTATCTGGATAGCCTCAAGGTGCTCGGCATCGACCCCGATATGCACGACATCCGTTTCGTCGAGGACGACTGGGAAAGTCCGACCCTGGGCGCCTGGGGTCTCGGCTGGGAAGTCTGGTGCGACGGCATGGAAGTGACGCAGTTCACCTATTTTCAGCAGGTCGGCGGTTACGACTGCACGCCGGTGCCGGTTGAGTTGACCTACGGGCTGGAGCGTCTGGCCATGTATGTGCAGGGCGTCGAGAACGTCTACGAGTTGGATTGGAATGGTTTGCCCAAAGACGCCGGTGGAAAATCATATGGCGACGTGTTCCACCGCGCCGAGGTCGAACACTCCGGCTACAACTTCGAACACGCCGACACCGAAATGGTGCGCCGCCACTTCGAGGATGCCGAGAAAGAATGCGTCGCCGTGCTGAACGCAGGCGGCAACAAGGATCTGGTGCTGCCCGCCTATGATCAATGCCTCAAGGCGTCGCACCTGTTCAATTTGCTGGATGCGCGCGGCGTGATCTCGGTGACGGAACGCCAAGCCTACATCGGGCGCGTGCGTGCCCTGGCCAAAGGGTGCGCTGACGCCTGGATGGCGCAGAAGGGTGTCGCAGATGCCTGAGCTCCTTTTAGAAATTTTGTCCGAAGAAATCCCGGCCCGTATGCAGGCGCGGGCGGCCGCCGATCTCAAGCGCTTGGTGACTGATGCGCTGAAGACCGCCGGTCTCGATTTCATCAGTGCTGAAAGCTACGTGACGCCGCGCCGTCTGGCGCTGGTTGTCGACGGTCTGCCCGAAAAGCAGGCCGACGTCACCGAAGAGCGCCGTGGCCCCAAGGCCGACGCGCCGGAAAAGGCCATCAACGGCTTCAAGGGCTCGCTGCCCGAGGGTGCTGTGATCGAAGAACGGGAAACGCCCAAGGGTACGTTCCTGTTCGCCACGGTCGATCTGAAGGGCCAGGCGACCGCCGACGTGCTGCCCGAAATGATCGGCAAGGCCATCGCCGACCTGCCGTGGCAGAAGTCCATGCGCTGGGCGACGCACCCGACGCGTTGGGTGCGCCCGGTACATTCGCTGATCTGCCTTTTCCGAGGCGGCGTGGTGCCGGTCAAGCTGGGCCCGGTGACGGCGTCGGACACCACGGTCGGCCACCGCTTCCTGTCGCCGGCGCCGTTGGAAATCTCCGATTTCGCCAATTACAAAGAACAGCTTCTGGACGCCAAGGTCGTACTGGATGCGGCCGAGCGCCGTGCCAAGATCGAGACGGACGCCAAGGCGCTCTGCGAAAGCGCCGGGTTGACCCTCAAAGACGACCAGGGGCTTCTGGACGAAGTCACCGGCCTCGTCGAATGGCCGGTGGTCCTCATGGGCGAGATCGACGATGCGTTCATGGACCTGCCGGACGAGGTGCTCTCGACCTCCATGCGCTCGCACCAGAAATACTTCTCGACGCTGGGACCGGACGGCAAGCTGGCCAACCGTTTCATCGTCGTCGCGAACACGGAAACCAATGACAACGGCAAGCAGGTGACGGCGGGCAACGAGCGCGTGCTGCGCGCGCGCCTCTCGGACGCCAAATTCTTCTGGGATCAGGACCGGGCGCAGACGTTGGCGTCGCGCGCCCCGGCGCTGAAAGACCGTGTCTTTCACGCCAAGCTTGGTACGCTGGACGAAAAAGTCGATCGCATGCAGGCGCTGGCAGCCGAACTGGCCGGGTTAGTGCCGGGTGCGGACAAGGATAAGGTCCGCTCGGCAGCACGTTTGGCCAAGGCCGATCTATCGACAGGCATGGTCGGTGAGTTCCCGGAATTGCAGGGCGTCATGGGCCGATACTACGCGCAGCACGACGGCGAAAGCGCCGAAGTGGCCGATGCCATCGCCGAACATTATTCGCCCGCCGGACCGTCCGACGCTTGCCCGACCAAGCCGGTGAGCGTTTGCGTCGCCCTGGCCGATAAGATCGATACGCTCGTCGGCTTTTTCGCCATCGACGAAAAGCCGACCGGGTCCAAAGACCCCTACGCGCTGCGCCGCGCTGCACTCGGTGTGATCCGTATCGTCTTGGAGAACGGTCTCCGCCTGGAACTCGGGAGTGTCTTCAAGAATGCTCATAGCGGTATCGGTCTAGGTGCAGAGCCGTCAGCTGAACTGATGGCCTTCTTCGCCGACCGCCTGAAGGTGCATCTGCGCGAAGACGGCGTACGGCACGATCTGATCGATGCGGTGTTTGCCCAAGGGAATAATGAGGGCGGTGAAGATGACTTGGTTCGCCTGGTCGCCCGCGTCCGCGCGTTGCAGGACTTCCTGGGCACCGACGACGGGGCCAACTTGATCGCTGCCTACAAGCGCGCCGCCAACATCCTTCGCATCGAAGAGAAAAAGGATGGCAAGGAATACCGCGATCCGTTTGAAGCGGCTATATTCCACGAAGACGAAGAAAAAGCGCTGGGTAAGGCGCTCGACGCGGCCAGACCGGAGATCGAGAAAGCCATCGGTGATGAGGACTTTGTCGGTGCGATGAAACATCTGGCGGCGTTGCGCGCCCCGGTCGATGCCTTCTTCGATAAGGTGACGGTGAATGCCGACGATGCGGACCTCCGCGTCAATCGGCTGAAACTTTTAAATGGTATTCGTTCGGCGCTGGACGGCGTTGCCGACTTCTCGAAAGTCGAGGGGTAGGAAATAAACTGTCATCCCCGCGAAAGCGGGGACCCAGGGTTCAATAGTGGTGTTGCTGGGTTCCCGCTTTCGCGGGGATGACAAGAATTTGGTTTTGCGAAGTCATTCGCGGGAATGACATCAAAGATTAGTGTAGCGAAAGCGAGGAACTTGGTATGTCGAAATGGGTCTACGCGTTCGGTGACGGCAAGGCGGAAGGCAGTGCCGACATGAAGAATCTGCTGGGCGGCAAGGGCGCTAACCTGGCCGAAATGGCCAGCCTGGGCCTGCCGGTTCCACCGGGCTTTACGATCTCGACCGACGTCTGCACCCATTATTACGACAACGACCATAAGTATCCGGATGAACTTCAAGATCAGGTCATCACGGCGCTGAAGCACATCGAAAACGGTCTGGGCCGTAATTTCGGTTCCACCGACAAGCCGCTTCTGGTTTCCGTGCGCTCCGGTGCGCGGGCATCGATGCCGGGTATGATGGACACGGTCCTCAATCTGGGCCTCAATGACGAGACCGTCGAAGCGCTGGCAACCGAGGCCGGTGATGCGCGCTTCGCCTATGACAGCTATCGCCGTTTCATCACTATGTTCTCGGACGTCGTACTTGGCGTCGATCATGGCGAGTTCGAAGAAATCCTCGACAATTTCAAAGCCGACCGGAATCTGCGTCTGGACACCGAACTGACGGCGGAAAACTGGAAGACTCTGGTGCCGATGTACAAGGAGCGCGTCCAGGAAGTGCTCGGCAAGCCGTTCCCGCAGGACCCCAAGGATCAGCTGTGGGGCGCTATCGGCGCCGTGTTCGGCTCGTGGATGAACAACCGCGCCATCACGTACCGTAAACTGCACGACATCCCCGCGAGTTGGGGTACGGCGGTCAACGTGCAGGCGATGGTGTTCGGCAACATGGGCGACGACTGCGCCACGGGTGTATGTTTCTCGCGCAATCCGTCGACCGGCGAAAACGCGTTCTACGGCGAATACCTGGTCAACGCCCAGGGTGAAGACGTGGTCGCCGGGATCCGCACGCCGCAGAACCTGACCAAGAAGGAACGCGAAGAAGCGGGCCAGGATCTGCCGTCCATGGAAGAAGCCATGCCCGAGACCTTCAAGGAGTTGTGCGAATTCCGCGCGCGCCTGGAAGAGCATTACAAAGACATGCAGGATATGGAGTTCACCATCCAGCAGGGCCGCCTGTGGATGCTGCAGACCCGTAACGGCAAGCGTACCGCGAAAGCGGCGCTCAAAATCGCCTGCGATCTGGTCGACGAGGGTGTGCTGAGCCAGGAAGAGGCCGTGATGCGCGTCGAGCCGCAACAGCTAGATCAGCTTTTGCACCCGATGCTGGACCCGGACGCCGACCGCGAAGTCGTTGGCCGTGGCTTGCCGGCATCGCCGGGTGCGGCGACGGGCGCCATCGTGTTTACGGCAGAAGACGCCGAAGCCTGGGCCGCCGACGGTAAGAAGGTGATCTTGGTTCGTACCGAAACCTCGCCGGAAGACATTGGCGGCATGCACTCGTCGGAAGGTATCCTGACGACCCGTGGCGGCATGACCAGCCACGCGGCGGTCGTCGCCCGCGGTATGGGGACGCCCTGCGTGTCCGGGGCCGGCGAACTGCGTGTCGACGCATCCAACAAGACGCTGACCTGCGTCGACAAGGTCTACGAGGAAGGCGACATCATCACGCTTGACGGCTCCACCGGCCAGATCATGGACGGAAAGGTCGAAATGATCTTGCCGGAACTGACCGGCGACTTCGCCAAACTGATGGAATGGGTCGACGATATCCGCACGCTGGGTGTCCGCGCCAATGCGGAAACGCCGGGCGATGCCGCCACGGCGCGCAAGTTCGGCGCCGAGGGGATTGGGCTGTGCCGCACCGAGCACATGTTCTTCGAACCGGAGCGGATCGTGCACATGCGCGAAATGATCATGGCCGGCAGCGAGGACTCGCGGCGCAAGGCGTTGGACAAGCTGTTGCCGTATCAGCGCGACGACTTCGAGCAACTGTTCCGCATCATGGAAGGCTCGCCGATCACGATCCGCTTGCTCGATCCGCCGCTCAACGAGTTTCTGCCGCACGACGACGAGGAACTGGCGGAAGTCGCGAAATCGGCGGGTGTGACCCTGAAGGCGATCAAGGCCCGCAAGAGCCAGTTGGACGAGGCTAACCCGATGCTCGGCCACCGGGGCTGCCGTTTGGGCATCACCTATCCGGAAGTCTACGAAATGCAGGCCCGCGCCATCTTCGAAGCCGCCGCCAAGGTGATTGCCGACGGTCACGATGTGGTGCCGGAAGTGATGATTCCGCTGGTCGGCATGAAGACCGAACTGGACGCTATGATGGATGTCGTGCGTTCCGTCGCCGCCGAGGTGATGAAGGAAGTCGGCAAGGAGTTCCCGTATCTGGTCGGTACCATGATCGAACTGCCGCGCGCCTGCATCCAGGCTGGCAATATCGCCGAGGCCGCCGAGTTCTTCTCGTTCGGTACCAACGACCTGACGCAGACGACGTTCGGCTTCTCGCGCGATGACGCGGCGCCGTTCCTCGACGTCTATCACCGCAAAGGCATCATGGAGAACGATCCGTTCATGACCATCGATCGTGACGGTGTCGGAGAACTGGTCAAGCTGGCCGTCGAACGTGGCCGCAAAACGCGGCCGGAAATTAAGCTCGGCATCTGTGGCGAGCATGGGGGAGACCCGGCGTCGGTCCACTTCTGTCAGGAAGTCGGCCTCGACTACGTATCCTGTTCGCCGTTCCGCGTGCCGATCGCGCGTCTGGCGGCGGCGCAGGCCGCTCTCGCCGCAAGGTAAGGGTCATTACGTAATCCGTCCGTAATATTGCGTTCAGGTAAGTAAGTCATTCTCCCGGTCGAACGGATCGGGGAACCGGTATGACGTACCAGTCGTCCAATCAAGGGCCTATGCATACGGTGCTATTCGTGTGCGAAGACAACGCGCGTTATTCGTTGATTGCGGAAGCGCTATTTCGCGACGGTGCAATTGGCGGGATGCGGGCTTTTTCGGCTGGGGTAAATCCGGCTGATGGTGCCGATCCCTTTACCTTGTCGGCGCTTGCCCTTGCTGGGCTTGGCGCGGAAGGTCTCTGGCCGAAGCATTGGGACGGCTTTTGCCTGCCCAACAAACGGCTTGTCGACACCATCGTTATTTTGGGTGAAGGTGCCGCGATGCGGTTGCCGCGCGTGTTCCCCGGGCGACCCCGATACATCGTCTGGCCGAACAATAAACTGCCCGAGAACAATGCCCTGCATCAGGGGGTCTGGCGCGATATTCAGCGCCTGCGGCCTTTGGTTTTCAGTCTGATCGACGAAATGGTGGCCCGCCAGGACGAAAGCTTCATCGCCCAGGAACCATCGGTCTTTCCCGCCGAATAAATTCAGCGCCGTAGAAAGAACGTGATATCCGGCAACGGACGTTCGTCGAAGATCTCCAGATTGGATGTCAGTTTGGTTGCGCAGAAGCGGCGCAGCCGGTCAGGGTCCACGTAATAGAGGCCCTGATACTGTTCCGGTTCGTCATCGCGCAGCATATTGAAGGCAAGGGCGCGCCCGGTCTTTGACCAGAGTTGTTCCAGGCTTGCCTCGACGTATTCCAGCCAATCGCGCGCATCGGCGCGTCCGTGCATGTTGTAGGTACCACAGGCAAAACTGTAATCGGCGCTTTCCGTCGCCCACATTTTGCGCAGGAATTTCGCCCGAGGGTCGGTGATTCGGTCACGGCAGGTAGCGATCATTTCCTGCGAGATGTCGTAACCGAAATAGCGACTACCGTTCATCACCGTCCGCGGCGCTAGAAAATCAAAAAAGGCGCCGTAGCCGCAACCGAAGTCATTGATGGTGACGCCGCCGCCCTGCAGATCTTCGGTGTCGAATATCTCCGCCATGCGCTCAAAGCGTTTGATCTGCCATCGTTCGTCTTTCCAGAACACACCTTTGGCGGTGGCGCCGCACTCGTCCAGCCGCCGGCCGTAAATCCGGGCCACCGGCGCCAATAGACGGGGCGCTTTCATCAAGATTTTCAGCATGGTGTAGAGAGGCTAGCGGATTGATGGGGGAAGGGGTATCCCGGATCTACTCAACCTCTTCCGGCAAATTCATCCAATCAGGGACGGCAACGGTCACTGAGGCATCTCCGGCGGTGAGCGGCGCGCCGCCCTGGATTGCTGCCAAGCGCAGCATGGCGATGCCGGTATCGCCGCTAACGGAGCGCATATCGCCGACGATTTTGCCGTCGGCCATGATATCGGTCCCCGTTTCGACGGCGTCATCGATACGCACCGGGACCAGCCGCTTCTTCACCAAGCCACGGTATTTGGTGCGCGCGGTCAGTTCCTGCCCCATGTAGCAGCCTTTCTTCCAGTCGACGCCGTGCAATTCGTCAAAGCCGCTTTCCAGCAGAATAGACTTCTCTTTGATCAGGTCATGGGGGGCTTCGGGTAGTCCCAGCGCGATACGGTGACGTTCATAGTCCTCGGCGTCGGCGATGTCGCCGTCCAAGGCGGTGGGGTCGGCGGATGTAGGCAGGATCACGCGTAGTCCGGCGGCCGAAAGCCGGGGATCTATATAGACAATTGCGCCGTCGGAACGCTTCTCTTGGGCGACGCCAGAGGTCAGCACGCCATCGCTGCCGTCACCGAAGATGACCGCTACATCCATCTCCGCGCTGACGTCTTCCACGGTTGCCTTGGAGCGTAGCTTATACATGCTCAGGCGCTTGGCGAGGTCCGGGACGTCAGATTTCGCTGTTTCGAGATAGAGCGTCTCACCGTCGCCGACGATAAAGAAGTCATGCAGATATTTGCCTTGCGGCGTTAGAAACGCGGCGTAGATGGCGCCTGAGCCGTCGGCGCGCTCGACATCATTGGAAACGAGCCCCTGCAAGAAGGTCCGCGCGTCAGGGCCGTCGATTTTGATGATACCGCGATCGGGCAGGGTGGCGCGCTTCATGAGTTCCTCGTCTTTGTCGTTGCCGTAACTCACCGTAAGATGGGGTTCCAAGGCCGGTTCCCGCAAGGGGTAGGGTTCTCAAGGACTTGTGTTGACGCTCGGGGGCCGTATAACGGGCTTCGATTTGGGGGTAACGAATGCGGTTGTTGTTCGTGACATCGACGCGGATCGGCGACGCCATCCTGTCGACCGGCGTGTTGGCTAGGCTTTTGGAAGAATATCCGAACGCCAGGGTGACGATTGCCTGTGGTCCGGCGGCGGCCTCGTTGTTCGAGGCCGTGCCTGGCCTGGAACGGGTTATCGTTCTCGACAAGATGATTGCGTCTATGCACTGGGTCTATATGTGGTCACAGACGGTCGGCCATGTGTGGGACATGCTGGTCGATCTCCGCAATACGCCGATCACATACCTGCTGGCGGCCAAGAAGCGCTTCCGCTTGACCCGGGCGAAAGGTTCTCAGATACACCGTGTTCGCCATATCGCCCGCGTGATCGCCGCCGAAGACAATCCGCCGGCTCCGAAGATGTGGGTCGACGAGGTGCGCCGCGCCGAAGCTGAACGCCTGATCCCGGACGGCGGACCGGTGCTGGCCATCGGCCCGACGGCGAACTGGCGCGGGAAACAATGGCGAGCCGAGTCCTTTGCCGAATTGATCAAACGCCTGACCGCACCGGATGGCATCTTGCCCGGTGCGCGCGTCGCCATTTTCGGACGCGACGACGAACGCCCGATGGCGTTACCGGTGATTGAATCGGTGCCTCAGGATCGGCTGCTCGACCTGGTCGGGCGCATCGATCTTCTGACTGTCTATGCCTGTCTGGAGCGCGCGGCTCTTTATGTCGGTAATGACAGCGGGCTGATGCACCTGGCGGCGGCCAGCGGCGTGCCGACGTTGGGTCTGTTCGGACCGTCGCAGTCGAACCTTTATGCACCGTGGGGACCGCTCTGCGCGCACGTGCAGGCGTCTCTCAGTTACGAAGAGATTTTCCCCGAGGACTTTGATCACCGCTCAACGGATACCCTGATGGATAGCTTGACGATCGATCAGGCGGAAAAAGCGGCAGTCGATTTGTGGGCGTACGCCCGGGATGCCGCAGCATGATGGCTGCACCGAAACTTTCCGCCGTGATCAGTGTCCATAACGAGGCGCATCAACTGGCCGACTGCCTGGAGACTCTCGGTTTTGCCGACGAGATCGTGGTGCTGCTTGATAAATGCACGGACAATTCCGAAGAGGTCGCCCGGCGTTTCACCGACCGGATTGTGCCGGGTGCGTGGCGCATCGAAGGTGAGCGCCGCAACGCCGGTATCGCGGCGTGTTCGGGTGACTGGATATTCGAAATTGATGCCGACGAAAGGGTGCCGGAAGACCTGGCTGCCGAAATCCGCCGCACGGTCGAAACCACCTCTTTCGATTGGCACGAGATCCTTGTCGATAATTACGTCGGTGGGCGTTTGGTGCGGCACGGATGGGGCGCGTCGTTCGGTAAGGCCGCTTATCCCGGTCTGTTCAAGAAAGGCGTCAAGCAGTGGGGGGCGCAGCGGGTGCATCCGTCCCTCAAGTGGTCGGGCGAGAAGGGGCCGATGCTGGAAAGACGGCTGATCCATCACGTCGACCGCGATCTTTCGGACATGATCAAGCGCTTGGACAATTATTCGACGGCGCGCGCATTGGACCTGTTGGATAAGGGCGAGATCGGCGGCATGGCGAGCAACGTGCGTCGCCTCTTCTCGCGTTTCATCAAGTGTTACTGGTTTCGCAAAGGCTACCGGGAAGGCGGCTATGGCCTGATGATCGCCATCTGTGCCGGTTTGTTTCCGCTGCTGTCGTATCTGAAAGCGCGCCATGCGCAGGAGACCGCCTGACGATGGCGACGATCATCCTTGCCGACGACGGGATTGTTTTTGACGGCCTGACGCCCGAGCGTGGGCCGCTGGGTGGCGCCGAATCGTCCGTTATTCAGTTAATGGAAACCCTGGCGTCAGGCGGCCACGACGTCACTGTTTATAACAAATGCGAAGCGCCCATAGAGCACAAGGGCGTCAAATGGCGGCGCATTTCAGACGGTGTGCCGGAGACGGCGGACCTGTTCATCGCCAATCGTGGCGACAAGGTGCTGAAGCTCTGCCCGAATGCAACACGCACGGTGTTTTGGACGCACAACCCCTGCCGCTACATGCTGAAGGCCCGCTATCTCTGGCAATTCTGGCGCCGCCGTCCGGTGATCGTGTTCATCGGCGATTATCACGCGACGACGCTGCCGAACTGGGTGCCGGACGGTGGCCGCAAGACTATTCCCTATGGATTGCCGGAGACGTTCTGCGCCGCCGATCCGACAACCCAGGTGCCGGGCCCCAGAGCAATCTTTACCTCTAATCCGTTGCGTGGCCTGGATTGGTTGTTGGAACGCTGGTCGAAAGAAATCGAACCCAAGGTGCCGGGCGCGGAACTGCACATTTTCTCGGGTGCAAAGACTTATGGCGCGGCGGGGGCGCGCAAGGGCGACCGTATGAGTGAAGTGTTGGCGCAGGCCGCGGCGTTGGCGAACCAGGGTGTGCGGCTGCGCGAGCCGGTCGGCAAGGAAGCGTTGGCGAACGAATTGCGTTTAGCGCGGGTAATGCTCTATCGCGGCGATATTAACGAGACTTATTGTCTAGCCGTCGCCGAAGCTCAGGCTATGGGCGTGCCGGCGGTGGTGCAGCCTATCGGGTCTATGCCGGAACGGGTGCGAAACGGTGAGACCGGATTCGTCGCAGCCGACGATACGGGGTTCTCGCTTGCGGCCTGCAACTTGCTCACCGATGATGCGTTATGGCGCAGCCAAAATGCGCGTGCCATTGAGATGCAAAGGAATTGGCGCTGGCCGGACGCGGCGGCCGCCTTCGAGGAATTGATAAAAACGGCATGAAGATTTTGCAGGCAATGGCGGGGGCCGAATTCGGCGGCGCCGAGGCGTTTTTCGTGCGCCTCGCTCTCGCGTTTCAGCGAGCCGGTATCGAACAGAAAGTCGTAATCCGCAAGAACCCGGCGAGGGCTCGCCTTCTAAAGGAGGGGGGCGTCGAGCCAGTGCAACTGCCGTTTGGCAGTCGTTTCGACTTTACGACGACCCGCGCGCTCAAACGCGAGATCAAGGCGTTCCAGCCGGACATCGTCATGACGTGGATGAACCGCGCGACGTCGATGTGCCCGGTTGGCGACTTCGTGCACGTGGCGCGGCTTGGTGGCTACTACGATCTTAAATATTACCAGCGCTGTGATCATCTGATCGGCAACACCAAGGACATCGTAGATTATTTGATCGAGAACAATTGGCCGACGCAACAGGCGCACTATCTGCCGAACTTCGTCTTTGCCGAAGACGCCGTGCCGATCCGGAAGAACGAGTTCTTTACGCCGAGAGACGTGCCGCTGATCGTGGCACTCGGCCGTTTGCACGAGAACAAGGCGTTCGATGTACTGTTGGAAGCCATGGCGCGGATCCCCGACGCTTACCTGTGGTTGGCGGGCGACGGGCCGCTAAGAGAAGACCTGCAAAAACTAGCGGAGAAACTCGCCATCAAGCCGCGTGTCCGCTTCTTGGGGTGGCGGGACGACACCTCGGCGCTGCTAAGGACTGCCGATCTGTTTGTCTGTCCGTCTCGGCACGAGCCGCTCGGTAATGTGGTGATCGAGGCCTGGGCACAAGGCGTGCCGGTCATTGCCGCCGACAGCATGGGGCCGGGGACGCTGATCGAACAGATGGAGACGGGTATCCTGGTGCCTGTCGATGACGCCAAGTCCATGGCGAACGCCATCCGCACCGTGCTGGCTGACGAGAACCTTGCCGAACGCATCGCACGGCAGGGCCATCAGACCTACCTAGACAACTTCACCGAAGAGATCGTCGTGAAGCAGTACCTCGATTTTTTCGAGAGCGTGCGGGAATCCTGACATGTGCGGGATTGCCGGGCTCATGTCTACGGATGGCTCGGCGCCGTCGCCGGCGATCATCGATGCCATGGCGAATGCGATCCAGCACCGGGGGCCGGACGGGCGCGGTGACTACGTAAAGGACGGCGTCGCCCTGATGCAGGTGCGGCTAGCTATTATCGATCTGGCAACCGGCGACCAGCCCCTGTTTGCGCCGAGCATTGATCCGGACGCGCCGCTGGCGCTGATCGCCAACGGCGAAATTTATAACTATGTCGAATTGCGCCAGGCCATGCGTGCGACCGACTTCAAGACCCAGTCGGACTGCGAACCGCCGCTTTATCTTTATCGCGAGCACGGTATCGACTTCGCCGAGCACCTGCGTGGTATGTACACCATCGCCATTCACGACCCGGTGCAGAAGCGCTTGGTCCTGGCGCGAGATCCTTTCGGGATCAAACCTCTCTATTACGGCCAGACGGCGGACGGCTTCGTGTTCGCCTCCGAGCCGCAGGCGCTCCTGGCGGCGGGGCTGAGTCTGCGCGCGGTCGAGCCGCACAAGCGCGATGAGCTACTGGCGCTACAGTTCACGACCGGGGCGGAGACGGTCTTTCCCGGGGTCTACCGGGTGTTGCCGGGCGAGACACTGATTATCGAGTCCGGACGTATCACGCAGCGCAAGGTTCTTGGCTGCTTGCCGCCGGGTGGACGCACGTCGATGTCGCGTGAAGATGCGCTCCACGAGTTTGACCGGGTCATCACGGACGCTGTTACCGTGCATCAGCGCTCCGACGTGCCCTACGGTATGTTTCTCTCGGGTGGCGTCGACTCGTCGGTGATTCTGGCAGTTATGCGCAGGCTGAACCCGACGCCGGTACACGCGCTGACGGCGGGCTTTCCTGGGACCGATGCGACGGATGAGCGCGAACATGCCCGCGCCGTCGCCAAGGCCGCAGGTGCCGAGCACAATGAGATTACGGTGACGGCGAAGGACTTCAAAAACCATCTGCCGGCCATCGCCGCGGCCATGGACGACCCTGCCGCCGACTACGCCATCGTGCCGACGTATCTGCTGGCCGGGAAGGCGCGCGAGGTCGGCCTCAAGGTCGTGCTGTCGGGCGAGGGTGGGGACGAACTGTTCGCGGGCTATGGCCGCTACCGACGCGCCAAGCGGCCCAAGCTACTGGGCGGGCGGCCCATGCGGCATAAGGCGATCCTGGCGGAAGCGGGCGTACTCCGCGCCGGTCTCGGTGACTGGCGGCAAGGGATTGCGGAGGCCGAAGCGGAAGCTGCAAGCTTCGGTCGTACGCGTTTGCAGGAACTACAGGCCGCCGACTGTGCAGCATGGCTCCCGAATGACCTTTTGACCAAGCTCGACCGCTGCCTGATGGCGCATGGCGTCGAGGGTCGCGTGCCGTTTCTGGACCCGGTGGTCGCCGACTTTGCTTTCGCGCTGCCGGACAGCCTGAAGGTCCGGCACGGTGCCGGGAAATGGATTTTGCGCCGCTGGCTGGAAACAGCGTTGCCGGAAAGCAAACCCTTCTCCAAGAAGCGCGGCTTCACGGTGCCGGTGGGTGAATGGATCGCCGAGATCGGCAGCGGGCTTGGCACTTTGGTCGCCAACCAACCGGGCATTGCCGAGGCGTGCACGCCGGACGACGTGAAGGCGTTGTTTGCAGCCGGCGCCGACCAGGGCAAGGCGCAGTGGACGCTGCTGTTCTACGCTCTATGGCATCAGCGGCATATAATTGGCGTGGATGCGTCGGGTGATGTGATGAGTGTGCTTTCTCAGAAATAGAGGCGTCATCCCTTAACCGTCACCTTTTTGACGATGAAGTCACCCGCACGGTTGGAGATCCGAAGACCGTCGAACGGATCGGAAAAGCCCCGGTCGACGATGTTGAGGATCTTGGTGCCGTCGAGGGTCACGGACATGGTGCCGTCCTTGGCGCGCGTCCAATGGACGGTGTGGAACTTTTTATCCTCGATGGTGATGGCATTGGCGGAACTCATGATCATGTTGGAGCCGCTGCTGCCAACACGGTGCAGTTGCATGCCTTTGCCGCTGGCATAAAGCAGCCGGTAGCCGAGCTTCGCGTCCTGGCCCTGGAAGACACCAATCTCGAAGTGGCCGTTCGCTTCCGCTGACCAAAGCTCGGTGGTCACGGCGAAGGCGTTGGGAATGGCGGCCTTGGTGATGATGGCGTTCTCGACCGGACCTTGCTGATCCTCGACGCCAGCGGCGCGCTTGATGATGGTCCCGAGCAGAACCTTGGCGAGATCGTCGCCGCTCTGTGTATTGGTTTGTGCCTGCTTCGTGATGATGCGGTTCCGAAGACCCCAGCCGTTCTCGATGAAATAATCGCCTGAGATAACCTGCCAGGTGGGATTGGCCGTGAAATTACCATCGGCGAAGGCGTCTTCCAGCAACGTCGTCGAGAAGGTGCTGGTGCCTTCGCCCGCGAGGGCACGGAGATCGCGAAGAAACACCGGGTCTGCGGCGCGCGCTTTTTCTGCCTCGTCGATCAGCTTGTTCAGGCGCGCCTTAAAGTCCTGTAACTCGGTCGACTGGCCGGCTGTCGGATTGTTTGGATCGCTCCAGGTGTTATAGCGGCTGGACTGCGTTTCCGCCGTCACCGGCAAAAGGATGATGGCGGCGACCCCGGCCAACAGAATCTTGCGCATTCTTGATCCTCCCAAGTCGGAATGTCTTATATGCTAGCATAAGCCGTCCGCCGGGAAAGTGCCGCGTCTGGACAGTTCCCCGCAATCATGGCAGCAAGTGCGTATGACAACTCAAGACACCATTACCATCCGCCGTCCCGACGACTGGCATGTGCATTTCCGCGACGGCGCGATGATGCAGGCCGTGGTGCCGGCGACGGCCAATGTATTCGGCCGCGCCATCGTCATGCCGAACCTTGTGCCGCCGGTTACTACCGTGGAGGCTGCCAAGGCGTACCGCGACCGCATTCTTGCGGCGGTGCCGGAAGGCGTCGCGTTCGAGCCGCTGATGACGGCATACCTGACAGACAATATCTCGCCGGATGAAATCACGCGCGGTGCCGAAGAGGGCGTTTTTAGAGCCTGCAAACTTTACCCCGCCGGCGCGACCACGAACTCGGATGCAGGTGTGACCGATATCGCCCGCATCATGCCGGTATTGGAGGCCATGCAGCAGGCCGGTCTGCCGCTTTTGGTGCACGGTGAAGTGACCGACCCGGAGATCGATATCTTCGACCGCGAAGCCGTCTTCATTGACCGTGTCATGAAGCCGCTTTTGGATCGTCTGCGGGGTCTCAAGGTTGTGTTCGAGCATGTGACGACCAAGGACGCCGTCGATTTCGTGCAAAGCGATGACAGCGGCAACTTGGGGGCGACGATTACGGCGCACCATCTGATAATTAACCGCAGCGATATCTTCAAAGGCGGCATTCGGCCTCACCTTTATTGTCTGCCGATCGCCAAGCGCGAATTACACCGCCAAGCGCTCCGCGCCGCCGCGACGTCGGGTGATGCACGCTTTTTCCTTGGCACAGACACCGCACCGCACGCCGTTCACCTGAAGGAAGCCGCTTGCGGCTGCGCCGGGGTCTACAGCGCGCCGGTGGCGATGGCGGTCTATGCCCGGGTGTTCGACGAAGAAGGGGCGCTGGACAAGCTTGAAGCGTTCGCATCGCTTAACGGTCCCACGTTTTATGGCCTGCCCGTGAACGAGCAGAGCATTACCTTGGCCCGCGAGGCGTGGCAGGTGCCGGAAAGTTACGTGGTGGAGGGGGGCGGTACCTTGTCGCCGTTCTGGGCCGGTGAAACGGCGGCCTGGCAGGTCAGCAATCCTTAGCCGTTAAAGCGTCGATTGCATATTGGCTTCGGTTTCGCTGCGCAGACGGGTCATGACTGTGGATAGTACGATCCGCAGCACCGGCGAACTGTCCCGCAACGTGCGGTCGAAGACTCTTTTCGGAATAACGACACAAGATGTGGCCTGCATCGCGCGGGCGGTTGCCATTCGCGGCGAGTTGTCGATCAGCGCCATTTCGCCGATCAGGTTGCCGGGATCGACGGTTGCGACGATCATTTCGGCGGTGCCGTTGCCCTTGGCGATCTCCACTTTTCCGGATTCGATAATGTAGGCATCGTCGCCGGCCTCGCCCTGCGCGAAAATCGTCTGGCCAGGTTTATATTGGCGTCGTTCCAGTTCCGATTCTTCCATCGGCGCACATTCCGTTTCTTGTCTGGGCGGACATACTCTATGGCAAATCCGGCAATTGACCTCTGGCTGAGGCCCCTTATGGTCTCCGAAAGGTATTCTTATACAGGAGATTTTCGATGAGCGAGTCCGCATTTTCCGCATTGGTCCTGGAACAGGACGAGGAAGGGAAGGTTTCGCATAGTTTTCAAGAGCTTGGGAACGACAGGCTGCCGGAAGGCGACGTTACCGTCGCCGTCAAGTACACGACGCTGAACTACAAGGACGGGATGATCCTAAACGGTCTCGGCAAGTTGGTCCGTAATTATCCCCATGTTCCCGGCATCGATTTTTCCGGTGTCGTCGAGGAATCTTCGCATCCCGACTACAAAGCCGGTGACGAAGTGATCTTGACCGGCTGGCGCGTCGGCGAAGTGCACTGGGGCGGTTTTGCGACCCGGGCGCGGGTCAAGGGCGACTGGCTGGTGCCGCTGCCGAAAGGCATCTCGCTGGAGCAGGCGATGGCCATCGGCACCGCCGGTTTCACCGCCATGCTCTCCGTCATGACCCTGGAAGAGCAGGGCCTTAGCAATGACACCGAGAGTGAAGTTCTGGTCACCGGCGGTGCCGGCGGTGTTGGCTCGGTCGCGGTGTCGATCCTCGCCAATCTGGGCTACAAGGTCGCAGCGTCGACGGGCCGTGCCGACCAGCACGACTATCTGAAATCCTTAGGCGCGAAGAGCATCGTCGGGCGCGAAGAACTGTCCGAGCCGCCGAAAGGCCCGCTGGGCCGTGAACGCTGGGCCGGTGCCATCGATAACGTCGGCGGGCCGACCTTGCACCACGTGCTGGCGACGCTCAGTTATTGGGGTACTTGTGCCTCGGTCGGCAATGCGGGTTCGTTCAAGCTCGACACCACGGTGCTTCCGTTCCTGCTGCGGGGTATCAAGCTTTGCGGCATCGATAGTGCCACCTGCCCGACGGATCGCCGTCTGGTCGCGTGGGAGCGCCTCTCCAAGGAACTGCCGATGGATAAGCTGGACGAACTGACCAATAAGGCAAAATTTGCCGACTTACCGGACCTCGGCGGGCAGATTCTCAAGGGCGGCATTCGTGGCCGGACCGTGGTCGACGTCAACAGCTGACGCCCTAACATACTGAATTTAATAGGTTCCAGCTCCGTTGCCGTGTTGGCTGCGGGGCTGGCACTTTTTCTGCAGTAACTCTTTCGAAACTTTTGGAGGAGATGCGGAAATGATCAGGAAATGTCTCGCGCTCGCCGCTGCCGCAGCTACGCTTTCGGCCTGCGGCTATGTCGACGACTATGAAAGAGCTGTCTACGACCAAGATCCGGTCTACTGCTACCGGACCATCGGCGGTGCCGAATGCCATCCGGAGCCGAGTTTCGCGGCCCGTGCCAAGTTGGTGAACTATTACGGCCCGCATCCGAGCCGGTACGCCGCGCCAGAAGCGGCTGCCGTGCCCGCACCAAAATCGCCGGAGATGGTGAACTATTGGGTCAAGGACCCGGAACCGGTGCCGCGCGCGGCACCCAAGGCCGATGTCGCGTCTCTGCCGTGGCTAACCGCCGAAGGGAAGGCCGATCAGGCAACCCGCGCCGATTGGATCGCACTTGAAGACTCCCAGACCGGCACCCGGGCCTTTCTGCGCCGCATCGCCGATGGTGCTTCGCAGCCGCTGGAGCGCCCGGAGGGTGCGCCGCAAATTCTAACGGCGGATGACGGCGAAACTACGCCGGAGGCCGCGCCCGTTACGCCGGTTTCCGAGGCTCAGCCGGTCGAGCAGAGCGGGATCGGCAACTTCTAAGGCCGCTCGGCGATCTCCAGGATCATTTTTTTGAGGATCGCCGGCGCGAACGCCTCGCGGCCCTGGGCTTCGATGGCGAAGGCGCCGCGCCCGCCGATGACGTCTTTGCGGTAGTGCTCGATCAGCGGCTCACCCATGGGGCCGGGCCGGACACTGCCGGGTCTGGCGACCACAAGCGCGTTGATGGTGACCCCTTGCAGCATCGCCATGGCCTTGGCTTCCGGCAGCGGGCGGCCGTTGATCTGCGGCCCATCGCCCGAGATGTCGATGATCTTGCGCCGTCCCTCATAGACGTTGCTCTGCATCATGTTCAGCGAATAGGCGATGGCCTCCGAGATCGAATTATATCCCTCGGCCATGCGCGGGGCGGCGATCAGCTTGGCGCCGAACGCGGCGGCGCTTGCCGGCCCGTCGATGACGGTCCAGTCGACGATGGTGTGCTGCGACCACGGCGCGCCCCATTCCACATAGGCGACGACGACCTTTTGGTGATAGCCGCCGGCGATGGCGCCTAAGATCTTGGGGTGCTGGATGGCGGCGGCGTAGCCCTCGCGCTGCAGGCGCAATTCTTCATCGTCGATGGAGCCGGACCCGTCGGCGGCCAGCACCAGTTCCAGGTCGACCTTCTCAGCGGCGGCGGGCGTGGCGCCGAGCGGCCCCAGGATCAGAGTAAGAGCAAGGGTGAGGGCGAGGATAAATAGGAAGGCAATCGGTATCGTGCGGAAGACGTTCGGCATGCGCAATCTCCTGCAAAACGGCGGGCCGGAACACATCAAAAGGGCTCGCTCACGGCCATGGTAGCGCAGCCGGGGGCAGGGGGAAGCGTTTTTGTATCGGCGCACGAATGGCCGGGGGCGCAGGGGAAACCCAAGCGCATGCAAAGTCTCTGCAAACACGGCGCGAATTGCGACCCCAGCGCCTTGACAGTCCCGCCGGAACCCCTTAAATCGCGGGCTCCACATCTTGTGGCGGAGTAGCTCAGCTGGTTAGAGCAGCGGAATCATAATCCGCGTGTCGGGGGTTCAAGTCCCTCCTCCGCTACCAATAAGAAACCCCGTGATTGTGAAGCATCGCGGGGTTTTTCTTTATTGCCTTCGCAAATCAATGCACAGTCGAAAAAAAGGCGATCCCAGATGCACACCTTCAAGCTCACGCCCAAGCCGCACAGTGATTTCCGCCTGGAAATCAGCGAGATTCAAAAAAGATGCACGCTTGCGAAGCACGGCTATCGCCACAATAAGGTTGTGTATGGCTTTTGCGATAAATTGCCCGATCTCTCAGAGCTGCAATCTCTGGGGCTGAATATTGAAGAAATTCCTTTCGAGTCCGCACATCTTACTCTTGTACAGAATATGGTCGAACGCGGCCGGGCAAAGTCGAAGCTGGAGCATCTTCAACGGGATCATCTGGAAAACGGTGTGCAGAATGAGCACGAGCAAGCGGCCGCGCAGCAGAAATTGACGGACCTAAGCGATACGATTCAATCCACCAAAGAAGCGCTGGGCATTACCGGCACGCTCAGAACATTGAAGTTTTAGATATGACCCTCTACGCCCACACATTCTTATGTCTATCGGAGCCAACATGAAACTCATGGCCCTTAACCTGCCCCGCGACCTTAGCGAACGAGAGTTGGAAGAATTATTCAAAGTTCATGGCGCGGTGACAGCTTGTACGCTTGTGCTCGATGACAGCAGCGGTGCGTCAAAAGGTTTTGGATTTGTCGAGATGGCAAGCGAGGACGACGCGACAAACGCTATTGAAAAATTACATGGCACCAAGGTGAAGAAGAACAAAATCCGGGTGAAGCCCGCAGTGTAATTCTCAGGTTGGCGGCTTGTTGAGAAGGCCAAACATTACTCTGGGATGTAAGCCTATAACCCGCGTGTCGGGGGGGGTAAGCCCTCCCGTCGCTACCTTTTTCCAGACACACCCATTTGCGCCCCCCCTATAGAGGGCATGCCGGGGATTGGTAGGTAGCCCGTTGCTTGCGGTTGCGTGCAGTGGGAGCCTTAACCAAGACCAAATCTACCAGCGTTTTCCTTGAGGACAGCCAATGCCGCGTTTACGACTTCTGGGTCGTAACGCGTGCCTCGACCGCTCTTGATTTCCTCGAGCACACGGGGCCAGGGTATTGATGGCCGGTAGGGACGATTTGTTCCCATTGACTCGATGACATCAGCAACTGCGACGATACGAGCCTCAAGTGAAATCTCTTCACCTTTCAACCCTTGAGGATATCCGGTGCCGTCCCAGCGTTCGTGATGTTGATGGACAATGCTTTCGACGGGCCAGCCGAAATCGATGTTCCGGACGATGCCGTCGCCGATCGTCGCATGCCGCCGGATGAGGGCAATTTCCGTGTCGTCCAAGCGCCCGGGTTTGCTCAGAATCTCTGTCGGCACTCCTATCTTTCCGATGTCGTGAATACTGGCTCCGATATAGATTCCTTCAAGGTGCTCAGCCGACATGCCCAATTCTGAACCAATTGCGGTTGCGAGTTCGGCAACGCGCTGCTGATGGCCGGCGGTATAGGGGTCGCGCTTTTCGACGACCTCTGTAAGCGCTGCAATGGTTCCATGGAGAGCTTTCTCAAGGCGAGTTGCTATCTGAAGCCGTTCTGTTTCTGATTGCGTGAGACGGAAAGTCAGATCGTGTGAACTGACCGCCAACGACAGAATATTTCCGATCATCGCATAGGTGTCGTACTCGTTTTCGGCGAACGGTTGCGGCGCCGGGTTATAGAGGTTGAGCACGTAGCGTGCGCCGTCGTTGAGAGTGAAGGGTATTACGATAATGGATCTAATATTGTAGGGAGCGAGCTTTTTGTGAATGCGTGACCATTTAGGTGTGTCGCGTATGTCTTCGAGAAGGCAGGGTTTTCCCGAAATAATCGCGGCGCCTACCGAGCCAATATTTTCGTCGTCGGCATTCCAAGTGATCTCGAATTCATCGAGGTAATGTTTCGATGGCCCGTCGGCGACAACCGGCACAATCCGCTGCTCGGCAACTGTCGCCTGTCCAATCCAGATCAAGGAATACTGGCCTGTACGGGCTAACCTGTCGACAAGCTTGGTAAACACGTCCTCACGGCTATTCCCCAACGAAAGGGCTTGGTAAGTATATACCAACACTGTTAGTGCTTGATTGGCATGTTCGAGTTTTATCTGCGTTGTCTTGAAATCGTGGATACTGTGATATGTACCTTCGACGTAGCGGGCGGTGCCGTCGGTGTTGCGAGAAATAACTTGGCCCTTGATCAGGAACCAGTGCCACCCACCCCACCCGGTCTGAAAGCGTTGCTCAAGCTGATATTCGTCTTTGGCTGATAATTGTTCTAACAGGATATTGAGTGGCACCCAGTCGTCCGGGTGCACAACTTTGCGCCAACTGTCGGCGCCGTTAATCGTCTCCGCCGCTGACCAGCCGAGCTCTATATTCCCGCCCGATGTTGCTTCCATCCGGTCTGCAGCGATATCCCAACTCCAAAGCCCTTCTTTACTAGCGGCAACGGCATGCTGTACCCGTGTCCCCAGCCCTTGCTCTTGAACTTGTAATCGTTTGATCAGTATAAAAAGAAGCGACCCTGTGACTATGATATACAGGTAACCCTTTAGAGAATGCACATAACCTTGATTTTTAGAGGGGAGAAATTCGACTAGCGGGTCAGTCAACGTAACCCAAAGCACCGCACAGGCCACGTATATCAAGACAATACGAAGCGGTTCGTTCTTTAATGATTTAGCCGGAGAAAGTTCGTTCGCCGAAATATTCTCGCCACTTGATAATGGCTCCGCCGGACTCGCCAAATCAACTTTATGCCAGTTTTTTCCGGCACGATTGTAGTTAGATGCCATGAGCAATCCCCTCTTTCAGAGAAAATGCCCCCTATCCCTCACTAAAACGGTAGGTTATTGCCTTTCAGAGGTCAAGCTTGAGAGAATCTTCGGATTAGTGAGCAATCCGCATGGTCTCTTTTGTAAGAGAAATCCGCCTTCGGGGCTTCAACTCCCGCCGCTACTAACAATTTAATGAACGCCTTAGCCCCTTCGAGCTAGGGCGTTTTTCGTTTCATGAGTGTGCGGACCTCGACCAACTGCCACGCGATCAGCGCCGGGATGCCGGTGATCATCTCGCGGCCCCGCCTTGCCAGCGACAACGCCAGGGCGGCAGAGGGCGGCAAGCCGATCAGCAGCCCGATCAGAACGTATCCGCCTTCCTGGACACCGAAGGCGCTCGGCACGAAAAAGGCGGCCGAACGTGCCGTTTGGTTCAGGGTTTCCAGCAACAGCGCTTCGGTCAGGGTGACCGGATAGCCCATCACCCAAAGCGCCAGCCAGATCTCGGCCGACAGCAAAAGGCGGTTGGCGAGCCGCCCGGTGCACGCCAGGACAAAGGCCCGGCGGTGGCCATATATGGTGCGTATCGCGTCTTCCATGGTGGCGGCGTTGCCGGTCAGCGACGTGAGGCGGTCTTCCGCCCGGTCGCCACTGCCCAGGCCCGCCAACCTGCGGGTTATGCGGGCCAAGAGCGGGAACAGGCCTGCTTTCTGGACCCGGTAAAAGGCATAGATGAGGACCGCCATGATTGCCGTGGCCGCCGCCATGGCCAGCAGCACTTGGTCTTGGCCGCCGGCGACCATCGCCAGCAGGGCCATGCCGATCAGGGCGGCGATCATCTGCGCGATGGCCTGGGCCGTTTTGTCGACCACGGAGGCCGCCCCGGCCATAGGCCCCGTTATGCCGTCGCGGGTGATCAGGCGGGCTTTGACGACTTCGCCGCCGACTTGGGCGACCGGCAAAAGGGCGTTGATGGCCTGGGCGATCCATCCTGCCAGGAGGACGGCGCCGAACCCGGGCCGTGTGTCCGGTGGGAACAGCACCCACCAGGCCAAAACAGCGGCCAGCAGGGGCGGGACGAAAAGCGGGATCATGCCGAGCAATCCCCAGCCGCCCGCGGCCAGGCTATCCAGGACGGCTTGTGCGCCCTGCCATGCGATCATAGCGATGACGGCAGTCAGCCCCGCCAGCAGCAGAGCCACGGCTGCGCTCTTTACGTTCTTCACCGCTTGCGTTCTTTCTCGATTGCCGACATTGCCATAGGGTGACGATACAGGTTCCGAATGCCTCCGGTGTCAAGAGACGAGAGAAGAACAGGGATCAACGTTTCACCATGCCCACCAAGACAGCTGACAGGCTGCCGCGCCGCCGGATTGCCGTTATCCGCAATCCTATTGCCGGGGACCGGGCGGCTTCCAGGTTCCAGGCTGTCCTGGCGGCACTGGAAGCGCGAGGCTGCGAGGTTCAAGTTCGCGAGACGACCCATCCGAACGAGATACGGGAACTGGCGGCGGGGATTTCGGCTGACGCATTCGATCTTGTGGCGGCGGCAGGCGGGGATGGCACCGTCAACCAGGTTGCCAACGGGCTGGCGGCGGACGCGCCGCCGCTCGGGATCATCCCGCTCGGGACGACCAATGTGCTGGCACTTGAAATCGGTATCCCCGACAATCCATCCGAGATCGCGCGGATCTTTGCCGAGGGGCCAAGCCGCCCGATCCATCCTGGCGTTACCAATGGCCGGCGCTTCCTGATGGTGGCCGGGGCCGGTCTCGACGCCCATGTCATCGAGCGGACAACGCCTGAACTCAAGAAATGGATCGGCAAGCGGGCCTACACCTGGCAAGGCTTCAAATGCTTTGTCCAGCATCCCCAGGGCACGTACCAAGTGAATATCGACGGTAAGGTGTCCACGGCGGCGGCCGTTTTCGTCTCCAATATGCGTTATTACGGTGGCCCCTACGTCCTTGCGCCGGAGGCATCCCTAGAAGCGCCGGGGTTTCACGTTTGTCTGTTCCGCAAACCGGGCCGCCTGAACGTGGCGCGGTATGGCTTGGCGCTGTTGGCGGGCAGACTTCCCCGGCTACCCGATGTCGAGATTATCCGCGGGACTTCCGTCGTGATCGAGGGGCGGGACAACGAACCGGTTCAGGCCGACGGGGATATCGTCGGGCGCCTGCCGATTACGATAGAAACGGCGCCGGCACCCCTGCAGATGATCTTTCCGCGCTAGGCAGCCGTGTAGTCACGTCCGCTCGAACAGGCGTCCGGCCAGCTTGCTGACCGAGGCGTGCAGTAAAAGCGTCAGGACGGCGAGGACGATGAGTGCGGCGAACATCAGGTCCGTCTTGGCGCGGCCGTTGGCCAGCAGCATCAGGTAACCAAGCCCTTTCGAGGCGCCGACCCATTCGCCGATGATGGCGCCGATGGGCGCGTAGACGGCGGCGAGCCGCAAGCCCGACGCAAAGCCGGGCAGCGCCGCCGGAATGCGGATATGCCACATGATCCGCCACCCTTTGGCGCCCATGACGCGCGCCAGGCCCAGCCATTCCGGATTGGTGCGCATCAACGCGTCGAAAAACGACGACGTGACCGGGAAATAGATAATGATCAGCGCCATGCCGATTTTGGAACTCATCCCATAGCCGAGCCAGAGCGTCAGGATCGGCGCCAGCGCAAAGACGGGGATCGCCTGAGAGAACACCAGCATCGGCCGCACCAGCGCCCGGGCGACTGGTGAAGCGGCCAGCCCGATGGCCGACAGCCCGCCCAGCACGGCACCGAGAAAAAGCCCGATCAGTACTTCCGACATGGTGTAAAGAGCGTGCTCACCCAATAGGGCGCGGCTTTCCCAGATCGTGTTTGCGACCGCCATCGGTCCCGGCAGGATGAACTTCGGCAGGCCGGTTGCCGTCACCAGCAACTGCCACAGCGCGATCAGCAAAACCGCCGACGCCAGCCCGGCCAGCCAGTGCTTCATGCGGAGTGCCGCCCCGCGACGGGGAACCCGGCCCAGGCGGCATCGAAGAAGGCCCGCTCCAGGCGGACGGCTTCGACGAACAACGCTTCGACCTCGGCGCGCGCGGCCTCGTCCAGTCCCAACCAGGCCTGGTCGAGTTGATCCCGCAGATAGGCGACGACGCCTTCGAACCCGTCTCCGCAGTGCAGGCTGATCCATTCGCCGAACCAGAACGGCAGGTCGTCGGCGCGCTGGGCGAACGGTGTCGCCCAATCCAGATAGGTCCATTCGGCGACGCTGAGAACGGCCAGCATCCTTTCGTAGCGCCCGGATTGGCGCGCGTCCCGCATCAGATTTTGAAAGGCGACGGTTTCCGGTTGCGGTGTTGCCTCCGAAGAACATTCGAGTGCTTCGAAACTGCGCAGGAAATAGGTGTTCTCGGGACCCGTGATCAGCGCCAGGAACTGTGCCGCCGGCACGCTGTCTTTGAGCGCCGGGGCGTGGGCTATGGCGGAGGCGAGCAACCGCACGAACCCGTCGATGAACAGATAGTCCTGCTGCAGATAGCCGCGCATCTTGTCGGCATCCAGGGTGCCGTCCGCCAGGGCGTCGGTGAACGCGTGCCGGGTCGTGGCGGTCCAGTCTTCGCCCGCCAGGGATTTCAGGTGTTGGCTTGCACGCATGTGTCTTCCTCTCTCAACCGGGTCAGTAATTCCGCCTGCACCCGCAATACATCGGCTGCGTCGAATCGGCGCGGCACGGCGCCGCCGGGTGGGACAACGTCTTCGATCCCGGATGGTGTCATGATCTTGATAACGTGGCCGAGGCGCGCGGCCTCGGCGGGGTCGTGCGTGACCAGCAACACCGTGCGCCCGACAAGCAATTCGGAGGCCAGTTCCTGCATCTGCGCACGGGTGCGTGCGTCCAATGCCGAAAACGGCTCGTCCAAAAGAACGATCGGCCGGTCTTCCATGAGCGTGCGCGCCAGGGCGACCCGCTGGCGCTGGCCACCGGAAAGCTGTCCGGGTTTGCTGTCCGATTTTTCCGAAAGACCGACGCGGGCAAGCACGTCCGCGGCCCGTGCATCGTCGGGGGTGTCGCCGCGCAGCGTCGCGCCCAGGCAGACGTTCTGTGACACGCTCAGCCATGGGAGCAGGAGATCGTTTTGCGCCATCATCGCGATGCGTCCGTCCGTCAGGCCGTCGTCTGCCCCCAGACTGCCGCTGAACGAAACACCGGTATCGAGGCCTGCAAACATCTTCAGGATGGTCGACTTTCCGACGCCGCTGGACCCGAGAAGGCAGGTCCATTGCCCGGCGGCGACCTCAAAGTCGATGGCGTCGAACAAGGGGTCCGTGCCGAACGCGGCGCTGCCGCGGCAGTAGAGCGACGGAGCGGGAGTCACGGGCGCAGCCCCATGTCCCAAAACCCGATTTCAAGACGCGTTGCAGTGTCGAAGTGTTCGCAAAGCTTTGCCCAGCGTGGGCTTTCGGCCGGGGTCGGCCCTAGGCGATCCGCGACCGCCTTGTCCAAGAGCGAT
Source organism: Rhodospirillales bacterium (assembly GCA_965216765.1). Lineage (GTDB taxonomy): Bacteria > Pseudomonadota > Alphaproteobacteria > Rhodospirillales > Casp-alpha2 > UBA4479. Next base: position 1,420,179 of record OZ244199.1, on the reverse strand, counting down.
CCCACATCGACACAGAGCGATTGGTACTCATCGCTGGCGTAGGTGTCGATCCACTCATTATAGGGCGTTTCGCCGTGGCTTGCCTTCAAGGTCTTGCCGATCTCGCCATAGCCGAACACGCAGGGCGCAAGGGCTGCCATCAGGTCGAGGAAATCACCCGAGTAACCGGCGTCGAGTACATAGCGCGTGTAGGCGAGGTTTTCCGGTCGTTCTTTCGTCGCGAACAGTTCCGCCTCGAAAATGCCGGCATCCTTGCAGACCTTGATGTGAAGCGCGATCTCCTCGTTGATCAAGGCATTCACGGTCGCGGCGCAAAGCCGCATTTCCTCCACCGATCCGGCCTTGGCGATGGCGAGCGCCCAGGCCCGCGAGAAGTGGAATAAAAAGACGTAATCCTGCGTCAGATAGTGGACGAAGGCGGCGTTGGGCAGGCTGCCGTCCGCCAAGCCTTTGACGAATTCATGCCGGGTGTAGCCGTGCCAGTTGTCGCCGGCCGCCGCCCGCCAGAGCGCGAAGGTTTTTCCGTAACTCATTCGGCCCCCAAATCCACCGCCAATTTCGAGACCGGGCGTATGCCGTCTACCAGTTTCGCCTCGGATAGGAACTTTTCGAACCGGGCATAGCGGCCTTCGTCCAAGGCTTCCGGGCGCAGCGCCAGGCGCGGGATGGTGTCGAACCAAGCCATCTCGTTCAGTTGGTCCTGAAGCTCTTTGGAGGTGGAGGAGAAGACTTTCCAGCTCTCTTGGGGATGATTGACGATGTACTGGGTGGCCAACTCGGTGGCATGCAAGAAGCGGCGGATCATGTCCTTATCCATGCGCTCGGGGGTGGCGATGTAGATCAATTCGTCATAGGGCGGCACGCCTTCCTCTTCCACATAGAAGCAGCGGCCGGGCACCTTCTCGATTTCCATCTGGTTCAACTCGAAATTGCGATAGGCGCCGAGCACGGCGTCGACCTGCTTCGACATCAACGACGGCGACAGGGACCAGTTCACGTTGACCAGTTCGATGTCGTTCATACTCAGCCCATGCTTGCCGAGAATAGCCGTCAACAGCGCCTCTTCGACACCGGCGACGGAAAAGCCGACTTTCTTGCCCTTGAGGTCGGAAATCTTTTGGATCGGGCCGTCTTTCAGCACCAACAGGCAGTTCAGCGGCGTCGACACCAAGGTGCCGACGCGGATCAGCGGCAGACCTTCGGCAACCTGCAGATGGATTTGCGGCTGATAGGAAATCGCCAGATCACCCTTGCCGGCGGCGACGAGCTTCGGCGGATCGGACGGATCCGCCGGGGCAATCACCTCGACCTCCAGGCCCTGGTCGGCAAAGAAGCCTTTTTCCTGGGCGACGATGATCGGCGCGTGATCGGGATTGACGAACCAATCGAGCAAGAGGGTCATCTTATCGGCCGCCAGCGCGGGCGTGGTCACCAAAAAGCTCAAAAGGAAGATCACGAGGTGTTTCATAAATGTCTCCAATAACTTGCCGGGCCTTCGGACGTCGTTCGGCCGGTTTTCCGAGAATGTTCAGCGGAAGTTGCCCGCATTCTCAATGGAGTTCCCAGGGCAGACAAGGGTTACATTACGGATTGGCCTTAGGCCGTGGTCAGCGTGCGGCACATGCTCGGCCCTGAATGCCACTTATTCTATGAAAGCGATCAGACGTCCCGCCGTCAGAGCCGCCAGCCAGCAGAGCGCCGATAGTGCGCCGATGCGGATTGCCGCCGGACGTGTCGCGGCATCGAGGGTCCGACCGTAGCGGGCGTGCGCGATGATCGCCGAGGCCGTGCCAAGCAAAACAAACACGAGCTTCACTTGAAAGGCGGGATGGTCCACGTACTCCCCGGCCCGGGTTGCAAAAAGCAAAGCGCCCGAGAGCATGGCGATCAAAAGCCCGCTGCCTGCCGTCGCCGACAGCACGCGCATGATATCGGCGCGGACGGTTTCCGGCCACAGGCCGAACAGGCGCAACGCCATGGGTAGCGATCCGCCGACCAGAAGGCAAATCCCCAGAATGTGCGTGGCATTGACGGCCGCGTATCCCCAACGCGAGAACCGCAGCGTCTCGACGAGGGCCAAGCTTTCTAGCGCGCTGAAATCGAAAGGCAACGCCGGGCCGCCATCAGTCCCGTTCGGGGTAGAGGATGAACTCTCTTTCCCCGAAGTAGACCCGTTCCGCCTTAATGCGTTTATCTTCGATATTGGCCGAGGGCTCACCGAGAACCCGTATCGTGGTGCCGACCGCGAAATCTGCCGGCTTCAGCCCGGCACGCTCATTCCGCCAAGGTTGTCCGATCTCGGCGGTCCACTCTTCGCCGTTGACGTCGATTTTCAGAACCCCATGAGGGTTACCTAGTTTCGCCGATTTAATCGTTCCCGTGAGGTCAATGTTGCCGCCCGTGGTCCAGGCCCAACCGTGGTGGGCATAGGCTGCGGTCGTGGCGCCGATAAGAACTGCAAATATAACGAAAACCGAAATGCCGAACGTGCGCATACTCTTCTCTCCCATCTTGGGTTGAGGGTTCTTTAGAGATAGTGATTTTGCCGTCTAATTGAAGGACCTCTGCGTCCATGTTGTTGAATGCCGGGCGCGTCCATATTGTCGACCATTGCGGGAAAAGCCTTTTCCGCCTCCCGCGTAATCACATAATCGTCATAGGGTGAAAATCCGCTTTTCGGCGAGCGCGAAATCGTGCAACTGTTCGCTCAGGCGCAGGTCACTGCGCCAAGGACGTTTCGACAAATACGACGAATAAAAATGTTTCGGGCATCCAACAGGGTACGGACGTCGGATCATACGTCCTGCCCATTCACTGGAGGAAAATTTAGTGAAGACCATCTCTCAGAGATTCGCCCCGGCGCTCTGCGCCGCGGCGGCAATTGGGCTTGCATACTCCACGCCGGTCGCGGCGGCCGACATGGCCGGCAAGACCGTCGATTTCGTCATCCCGTTCTCGGAATCCGGCGGCTCGGCGCGTTGGGCCAACTTCTTCGCGCCGTTGCTGAACGAAGCACTTCCCGGCAAACCGACCGTCGTCGTCAGGTATCGGCCGGGCGCCGGTTCGACCGAAGGCGCCAACTGGTTCCATCAGCAGAAGACCGCCGACGGCACCCTGATCTTCGGGACTTCCGGTTCGACTCAGTTCCCGTATCTGCTTGGCGATCCGCGCGTGCGTTATGAATACAAGGACTGGCAGGTCGTGCTCGCTTCCGGTACCGGCGGCGTCGCGTACCTTCCGCCGGATCTCGGCGCGAAATTTGACGGTAGCGCCGACGCCTTGAAGGACGAGAGCTTCATCTACGGCTCGCAGGGGGCAACCACCCTCGATCTCGTGCCGATGCTGGCGTTTAAAATGCTCGGGCTTAACGTCGATCCTGTGTTCGGTATCAAGGGCCGGGGTGACGGCCGTCTGATGTTCGAGCGTGGCGAAGCCAACATCGACTATCAGACGTCGTCGGCCTACATCAAAAGTGTGGTCCCGCTCATCGAGCAGAAACTGGCGGTGCCGATGTTCGCTTTTGGTGCGTTGGACGAAAACGGCATGATCGTTCGCGACCCGACGTTCCCGGATCTGCCGAGTTTCAAGGAAGTGTGTGAAAAGACGGCTGGCTGCGAAACATCGGGCATCGCTTGGGACGCGTGGAAAGCCTTCTTCATTTCCGGTTTCGCAGCGCAGAAGATGGTCTACCTGCCGAAAGCGGCGCCGAAGGAAGTCGTCGCCACCTATTCGCAGGCCTTTAAGGACATCATCGCACGTCCCGACTTTGCGGCGATGTCGGACGCGGAACTGGGCAAATACCCGCAGTTGACGGAACAAGGCGCGCAGAGTGCGCACGAACAGGCGATTACGGTTTCGCCGGAAGCGAAAGCGTTCGTCCTCGACTGGCTCAAGACGGCCTACAACATCACCGTCAAAGGCTAAGCTGGCTCTCTCTCCGTCCGGGTAACTCCGGGCGGAGAGAGTTCCGCATGGGGGCTCGCGGAGTAACGAAAAATGGAAATTCTTTCGACAGCCGTTCCGGCGCTCGGCGAAGCCTTGGCGCTTGTCTTTCATCCTCAGCAATTGATGTATTTAGTCGCGGGAGTTCTCCTCGGCCTATCAATTGGCGTTCTCCCCGGTCTTGGCGGTATTGCCGGCTTGTCGCTGGTACTGCCGTTCATGTTCGGGATGGAGCCGGTGTCGGGCCTGGCGCTCATGGTCGGTCTGATTGCCGTGATCCCGACATCGGATACCTTTTCATCGGTCATGTTGGGCATCCCCGGATCGTCCGCTTCTCAGGCGACGGTTCTGGACGGGTTCCCGCTGGCCAAGAAAGGCGAGGCAGCACGGGCTCTGTCCGCGGCCTTCATCTCGTCTTTGTTTGGCGGTTTGTTCGGTGCCGTCGTGCTGACCGGTTTTATCTTCATCGCGCGGCCGCTCATTCTCGCGTTCGGCTTGCCGGAGATGCTGATGATCACGGTGCTCGGCCTGTCGATGGTCGCGATCCTGGCTGGCCGTATTCCGCTGAAGGGACTGGTGGCTGCTGGCATGGGCCTGATGGCCGGTACCATCGGCGCCTCCGGCGCCGGCGGTAGCTTGCGCATGTCGACCTATGACATGCCCTATCTGGTCGACGGACTGCAGCTCGTGATCGTCGGTCTCGGCATCTATGCCATTCCCGAGATCGTGTCGCTGCTGCGCCAGGACAAACCGATCTCGAATACCGGTGCGCTCGGCCTTGGTTGGGCCAAAGGCATCAGCGATTGGTGGCGCAACAAATGGCTGTCGCTGCGCTGCGCCGGAATCGGCGTGATCGTCGGTGTCATTCCCGGTCTGGGTGGCTCCGTCGTGGATTGGATTGCTTACGGCTATGCGGTCCAGAGTACCAAGGACCGCGATATGTTCGGCAAGGGTGATATCCGTGGCGTCATTGCACCGGAATCATCCAACAACGCCAAGGAGGGCGGTGGCCTGGTGCCGACGCTGATCTTCGGCATTCCGGGTTCCGGCTCGATGGCCGTGTTCCTTGGCGGTTTGGCGCTTTTGGGATTGTCGCCGGGGCCACATATGGTCCGCCAGGAGTTGGATATCACCTACACCATCGTCTGGTCGCTGGCGCTTGCAAACGTGGTCGGCGCGGGACTGTGTATCGTGCTTTCGAAGCAGATTTCCAGGCTGACCACAATCCGCTTTACCCTACTGGCGCCATATCTGTTCATGATCATCGCCTTTGCGGCATTCCAGTCGCGTCAGTCGCTCGGCGATCTGGCGGCGCTGGTGGCGATCGGTTTCCTCGGTATTCTGTTACGCCGCTTCGAGTATTCCCGGCCTGCATTCCTGATCGGCTTCGTGTTGTCCAATCAGGCCGAAGCGTTCGCCAACATGGCTAATCAGATCGCGGGTGCACGCTTCCGCCGCGGCTTCGATATCGGCTTGGATTATATCGCGTCGCCGCTCAGCGTCATTTTGCTGGTGCTGACGGTGGTCTCGATTATCGTCGGGCTGCGCCAGGCGAAGAACATCCGCGAGAATCAGGAAACCTACACCGGCACCAAACGTGCGCCGCTGATCTTCTTGCTGTGCGTTACGGCTTATATCTTCGTGTCGCTGGTTGATGCGTCGCTAATCGCCCGCATGGGCGACAAGATCTTCCCGATGACCGTCGGGATTGTCACCTTTGTCGGCTGCACGCTCTTGTTGATCCGGATGATACGTGCACCGGAAACCGATCCCGTGTTTGTCGACATGGAAGCAGGTGGAGAGGACGCCAAGGCCCCGCACGGACTATGGGCGACCATGGCCTGGTTCATGGGGTTGCTGATTCTATCGGGCATCTTCGGTCTCGTGATCGCGCTTAGTTTGTTCTTGATTGCGTTTTTCCGGCTCCGCGCCGGCCTGAGCTGGATGAAAGCCGCTGTCTTCAGCGCATCGGGCATCGCGTTTATGCTGTTTCTGGCGTGGGTCTTGAACCGGGATTTCCCGCCAGGATTGCTGCAGCATTTCGTCAGTCTTCCCTGGCCGTTGAAATGATCCGTGGCGCCGTCTGGGGAAGGAATTACATCGATCTAATCGACGCGTCAGACTGTTAGGGCGGCGTTGATTGATATAGAATATAGGGATGACGAACACATCTCCGACTGACGTTACGATTTTCGAGGTAGGGCCGCGCGACGGCCTGCAAAACGAAAAGAAAATTGTCCCTACCGCCGATAAAGTCCGCCTGATTGACATGCTGTCGGCGGCGGGCTTCGCCAAGATCGAAGCAACCAGTTTCGTGTCGCCCAAGTGGGTGCCGCAGATGGCCGACGCCGCCGACGTAATGGCCGGGATCGTCCGGCGTGCAGGCACGACCTATGCGGTTCTCACCCCCAACCTGCGGGGGTATGAGGGCGCGCGCACGAGTGACGCCGGAGAGGTTGCGATCTTCGCCGCCGCGTCCGAAGCCTTCAGCAAGAAGAACATCAACTGCACCATTGCCGAGAGCTTAGAGCGGTTCGAGCCGGTGTTGACCGCCGCCGCAGAAGACGGCACGCCCGTGCGCGGTTATATCTCGTGCGTCGTCGGCTGCCCCTATGATGGCGCGGTGGCCCCGGATGCCGTTCGCGATATCGCGACCTGGATGATCGACAAAGGCTGCTACGAAGTCTCCTTGGGCGACACCATCGGCATCGGCACGAAAGAGACGATATCGGCGTTGCTGGATGCCGTTACCGAAAGCGTGCCCGCGGCGCGCCTGGCCGGGCATTACCATGACACCGGCGGCAAGGCGTTGGAGTGCATCGAAGCCTCGCTGGCCTACGGTGTGCGGACGTTCGATTCCTCTATCGCCGGGCTTGGCGGCTGTCCTTACGCGCCAGGGGCGAGCGGCAATGTCGCAACATCATCGGTCGCATCTTTTCTTGCCGAGGCCGGGTTTGAGACCGGACTCGATACCGAGAAATTGGCCGACGCGGCGCGCTTTGCATCGACATTGAGGACCTAGCCCATGCCCGACTTCGAGACTATTCGCCTCTCGTGCGATTCCGAGGGTGTGGCATTGCTACAGCTTAATCGCCCGGAAAAGCACAATGCCTTGAATGCCTTGATGATCCAGGAGTTGCGACAAGCCGCGGCAGCCATCGTCGAAGATGCGCGGATCCGCGTCGTCGTGTTGGGCGGTGAGGGAAAGTCTTTCTGCGCCGGCGGCGATCTGACATGGATGCAAGCCCAGGCCGAGAAGGATAGGGCCGGCAAGATAAGTGAATCCAGCGAGCTGGCACTGATGCTCCGGGAACTGGATACGCTGCCGAAACCGGTGATCGGCGCGGTCTGCGGCAATGCCTTCGGCGGCGGCATCGGCATGATGGCCGTCTGCGATATCGTCGTTGCGGTGGAAGGGGCGAAGTTCGCGCTGACGGAAACCAAGCTCGGGCTGATTCCGGCCACCATCGGCCCTTATGTGGTGCGCCGCCTGGGTGAGGGGAAGGCGCGCACGGTCTTTATGGGCGGGCGGGTCTTTGATGCCGAAGCCGCCGCCAAGCTCGGCCTGGTCGACGAGGTGACGTCGCCCGGCGATTTGGCGGCGACGGTCCGGGACTATGCCGAGAATTTCCTGAACTGCGCGCCGGGGGCGGTCGCCGACGCCAAGGCACTGTGCCTGGACCTTGCCAGGAACCAGCACGACGACACCATTGCCTATACCGCGGGCAAGCTGGCTGACCGCTGGGAAACGGAAGAAGCGCAAAAAGGGATCGCGGCGTTCTTTGCCAAGAAGCCGAACATCTGGCGCGGTGGTGCCGATTAATCGGCGGCGCAAGCCTCCGGTCCGATCTTCGATAGAAGCCAGTCCCTTAACGCCTGGATTTTCTCTGACCGCGCCTGCTCGGCCGGATAGACGAGGTAATATCCCGATTGGCGGCGCAGCACGTGCTCGAATGGTGCTACGAGCCGTCCTTTCCTGAGATCATCCTCCACATACCGGTACTGCCCGATGGCGATGCCGTGACCCGCGACCGCCGCTTCGTACAGAATCGCGAGGTCATCGAAATAGACGGGGTCGTCTTCGTCCGGCAACGTCATGCCGGCGTTTGCCGACCAATCGTCCCAATCCCGTTTGCGTTTGCGGAGATGCAGACGCTTTGTCCGGGCAAGCTTTTCCGGTGTGTCGATCTTGCCTGCGGATTCCAGGAAGCCGGGACTGCAGACTGGCAGCAACTCGTCATTAAACAGAAGATCGGCGTGCAGATGGCTCCACGAGCCCGAGCCGTAACGGATGCCGAGGTCGACGACGTCGCGGGTGAAGTCGACGTTTTCGCTCGACGCAATCGTGCGGACCATGATCCGGGGATGCTTGATCTGGAACTCTGACAGCTTCGGTAGAAGCCACCGGTTGATCAGCATCGCGTATCCCATGAGCGTCAGGGTCGTCGTGCCCTGATGCAAAAACAATTCGTCCGTCGTCGCCTCGATCTGTTGGAAGGCGTCGGTTAACGCCGCGGCATAGGCTTTGGCCTGTGGCGTCAGTTCCAGCCCGCGCGCATTTCTGACGAAAAGCTCGAAGCCCAGGTAGCCTTCCAGCGCCTTGACCTGCCGGCTGACCGCGCTTTGTGTGACGCAAAGCTCGTCGGCGGCTTCGGTGAAGCTCATATGGCGCGCCGTGACTTCGAAGGCCCGGAGCGGATTCAATGGCGGAAAGCGGTGCCGCATGTGCAGACGGTCCGAAAGTTCATCCGATAACCGCCGCAGACTATCGCTCGTACAACTTCGCGGCAATGGAAGGGGGCGGGCGGGCAGGAACCGCGTTTTGCGTTTCCGGCCCGATTGGCCCCATCCGGCCTTAGATAGGCTCGATACCGTTGTCGAACATGTCGGTGCGCATGATCCGCTTGCCGATCAGTTCGCGCAGTGTTTCCGACGTGCCGCCGCCGAGCGTGCCGTAGCGGGCGCCGCGATAATACAGCGAAACCGGATATTCGTCGGTAAAGCCGTAGCCGCCGTGCACCTGGATCGCCTCGCTGGTGACGCGGAGCGACATCTCGTTGCAGAAGATCTTGGCGACCGCCGCCTGCATCGGGTCCGGGAACGGATCGGCCGTGGCGGCGGCCTTGTAGAGCAGACAGCGCCCGGCTTCGATGTCCTTGTACATATCGGCGATCTTCCATCGCATGCCCTGGAACTCACCGATGGCGCGGCCGAAAGCCTGGCGGTCGAGCATATAGCGCCGCGCTTCGTCGAACGCGCCTTCCGCAAGACCAAGCGAGATGCTGGGGTTCAGGCAGCGCTGCGTGTTGAAGGCGTTCAGCAGCTTCTTCATGCCGTCGGTCTCGATGACCAGGTTTTCCTTGGGCAATTCGACGTCGCGGAACTGCACCTCGTGCAGGAACTCGCCGCCCATGGTGTGATAGGACGCCGTGACTTCCAGGCCGGGCGTGCCGCCGTCGACGAGCACGCAGCCGATGCCCGGGGCGCCGGGTACTTTGTTGACGCGCGTGAAGACCACGAACATTTTGGCTTCGGGCGCGCGGCTGATCAGCGTCTTAGTGCCGTTGAGGATGACTCGGTCACCCTTGACCTCGGTGTTGGTCTTGTAGTTGGCGACATCGGTGCCGGCGTCCGGCTCCGTCATGCAGATGGCGAGGATGTTCTCGCCGGTGCACACACCCGGCAGGATCCGCTGTTTGATCTCTTCGGGCGCGTAGGTCGAGATGATCCGCGTCTGCACGCCAACCTCGCCCAAGGCCGCCATGGCCGTGACGTAGCAAGCCTTGGAGATTTCCTCGAGCACCAATGCTGTATCGAACACGCCCAATTCCGAGCCGCCGTACTGTTCCGGTACGGCCATGCCGAGAACACCCAACTCGCCGAGCAGGCGGATGTTGTCCCATGGAAAGGAACCGTCGAGATATTCGCGCATCTTCGGTTTGAATTCTTTCTGCGAAACTTCGCGGACGGTGCCGACGAATGCGCGTTGTTCTTCGCTGAGTTCAAAAAACATATTCTTCCTCCGAACGTTCAGTTCTTCTGTAAATCCTGGCATATGGCGTCGATCAGAGACGCGATGTCGGTAAACACCTGTGCGCCCGCAGCGGTCAGCGCCTTCTGCTTTGAGGCAAAAGTGCCAAGCTCTCCTTGAACGAGGGCACCGGCATGACCCATCGACACGCCTTCACGCGCCGATTGCCCGGCGATGATGGCGTAGACCGGCAGCTTGGTGCCGGTCTCGCGGATGGCTTTGGCCAGTTGTTCTTCCTCTTCGCCGCCGACTTCGCCGACGATGACCAGGGCGTCGGTGTCTTCGCGGGCATCGAAGTACGGCAGAGTATCTGCAAAGTGCGTTCCTTTGACGGGGTCGCCGCCGACGCCCACCCAGGCCGACTGGCCAAAGCCATTTTGCACCAACCGGTAGCCGACTTCGTAGGACAGCGTACCGCTTTTCGATGCAAAGCCGATGCGGCCCGGTGCCAGCGAAATGTCTGGCAGGAAGCCGAGTTTAAGTTTGCCGGGAACCGCCACGCCCGGGGTCGAAGCGCCGACCCAGATCATGCCGGCATCGGCGGCGACGGCTTTCGCACGGACCGCATCGGCGATCGGCATGCCTTCCGTCACGGTGACGAGAAAACGCACGCCTGCCTCGGCGGCGTCTTCGATGGCGCCCAACACATGCAGGGGCGGGACCATGGCGATCGCCGAGGTGGCACCGGTCGCGCGTGCCGCGTCAACGCAACTTGGCAGGATCGGCACCCCGTCAACGTTGTCAGTCTTCGGGTTGGGTGACACCCCGGCGACGATGGGTGTGCCGTAGGCGCGCATCATAGCCATGTGTTTCTGGCCGGTCCGGCCGGTGGCACCCAGCAGCATGACGCCGTCCGTCTCGGGGATGGTGAAAGCGGGGCGAGCCATTATGCGCGTCCCTCCGCCAGTTTGACGACCTTGGCGAGGGCACGGTCCAGGTCTCTTTCGAAGTGAATTTCAAAAGGCGTGTCGGCGAGGACCGCCGCGCCTTCGTCCTCGCCGTTGCCGACGAGCCGGGCGACCAGGGGGATGTCAAAGCCGGGAACGGCTTCGAGCGCCTGCAACAATAGTTTCGAGAACTCCTCCAGGTGCGTGATGCCGGCGAAAATGTTGACCAAGGCCGCCTTCACCGACGAGCTATCCTTTAAGGCCTGGAAAATATAGATCAGCCGCTGCGGATCGCCGCGCAGACCGCCCGAACGTACATCCGTGAAATTGAAGACCGAGTGGCCGTTTCGGAACAGTTCGTCGGCGATCTGCATGCTGAGCCCGGCGCCTGTGGTCAGCATGCCGATTTCGCCGTCCGGGTCGAGGACGACCATGTCGAAACCCTGCACCAGCTTTACGGTCGCTTCCGGGTAGTTGCCGGGGTGCGTTTCGATGAGAGTGCGCAGCGCCGATTGGCGGGGCAGGGCGTTCAAATCGACAACGACTTTCGCATCGGCCGCGGTCCAACTGCCGTCCGCTCCGATCAGCAGCGGGTTGATTTCGATCAGCGGCGCCTCGAGGGCGAAGAAGGCATCGCTGACCGCTTTGGCCGCGGCAAGGATAGCCGCCGGCTGTGTGGCCCCGGATCGGTGAACGATGTCGGCGAAGGCACGCGCGACCGATGATGGATCAAAATCGGCTTGGGCGTGAAACAGGGAGTCCGCGTTGCTCTCGATCTCGACGCCGCCATTCTCCGAGAACAGGCAAAGAATGCGCCCGGCGTAGCTGTCGAGACGCATGGCAAGGTAGACCTCATTGCCGATCGTCGCTTCCTCGATGCGACAAAAGCCGACCTTGTGCCCTTTGATCGTCATGCCGAGGATGCGGTCCAGGGTTTCTTGGGCCTCGACGGCATTCTGTACAACGGCGATGCCGCCCGCCTTGCCACGGCCACCGACGGGGACTTGTGCTTTGACGACCCAGGGGCCGGCACTCTCGGCCGGCGGCTCGAACGTCGCGGCGGCGGCGCGCCAACCGGTTGGACATGCGACGCCGAAGGGAGCCAGAAGGCTCTTGGCGTCATGCTCCAGCAACATCATTCGGAGGATCTCCCAATCACTCGGACTATCTGCCGCGCTTGACCGGCGGCTTTGCGAATTCAGCAGCCGCGATTATCGGTAAGCAGGACATGCTCGAACAAGTGAGTTTTTCGCGCTCGACTCATTCCCATAAGTCATACGCTCGCGGTAGTCCGTGTGACGGGGGTGTTCGTTAAGACGCTAACGCCGGTAGTTGCGCCTCGTGCAGCTTGAGTTGCTCGTGGAAGTTTTCGAGATAGACGGCATGCGCGGCGGCGTGGCGCTCGATCTCTTCAGGTCCGAAGTCCTGCTGCGGGCGGGGCTGGAAGTCGAAGTTGCCGTGCTCGTCCTTGCCGCGCACCAGGGTCGCCGGCATGCGGTATGAACCGATGTTGCGGGTCCGGGTCGAGATATAGCTCAGCGCGAAGCCGATGCGCGGGTTGTCGGTATTATTCGGCCCGGACTGGTGTAGCGTGCAGGTGTGGTGCAGCGAGAACTGCCCCGGTTTCAAGACGGCGATGTCGGTGTCCGACTGATCAAACCACTCAACGGTGATCTGACCAGCCGTGTTGACGCTGTTTTTGATGCGGTTGCTTTGCTGCAAAAGCTGGCCGCGGATATGACTGCCGCGTGCGAACTCTGTCGGGCCGCTCTCCAGGTTGACATCCGACAACGCGACCCATGCCGTCACGTGATCGTGGGGGCGAAGGCCGAAATAGGTCGAGTCCTGGTGCCAGGCGGTAATGACATCCGACTTGGCCGGTTTGATGAAGGCGCGGCAGGTATAAAGGACGATATTCGGCCCGATCAGGCTTTCCATGACATCGAGGATCGCCGGGTGGCGCGCCAACTCGTCGGTCCAGCGGCAGAGCATGTGCAGGTTGTGGCGGTACTTGCCTTCGGCTGCCGCCAGCGGCACGCCGAGGTGTTTCTCCGTGCCGTCCAGGCCCTCGCGATATCGCGCGACTTCGTCGGCGCTCAGTGCGTCCAGCGGATAGTAGAATCCGTCGGCGCGAAACCGATCAAGCTGTTCCCTCGTCAATCCAGTCATTGCACACCCATTTAGATATTTTGAAACATAATTGCATAGTGTGATCCGATTAATATACGACGCGGGGGGCGTCGTGCAATACTCTGGTGCGGCGGGAAGTAACGGCTCCGGCCGCTTGGTATTTTTGTTCCGCAGGAAAGTCATCTAGACTTTGAAAAAAGTCTACCGGAGGAAATTGAAATGACCGTGACCATTACCCCTCTTGGCAGTCCGCTGGGTGCTGAAGCGACGGGCGTCGACCTTGCCGGCACAGTGTCGGAAGCCGACGCGGAAGCGTTGCGTACCGCGCTTAGGGATCACTTGGTGCTGATCATTCGCGGCCAGAAGCTTGAACCCGGCGAGTACGTCAAAGGGATGAAAATATTCGGCGAACCGATCGAGCAAAACGAAAAAAATCTGGCCGTACCGGGCCACCCCGAGATCACGCAACTCGACAGCCGTACGGCCGTCTCGACCCAGGAAGACGGCCGCAAAATGCCTATCGGATCGCGCGACTGGCACACCGACCATACCAATAAGGCACGGCCGCCGAAGATGACGGCACTGTTGGCAATCAAACTGCCGTCCAGCGGTGGCGATACCGGTTTTGCCAACATGCAAAGCGCCTATACGGGGCTGGACGCGGCGGAGCGCGACAAACTCGACGCCATGAAGACGGTCAATGCGCTCTTGCGCAAGAACGACTACACCGACGACGAGACGCTACAGGAATCGCAAAAGGACGCGCAGACGCATCCTTTCATCCGCACCCATCCGGAAACCGGCAAGAAGGCGATCTACGTACATCCGGCTAAGCTCTCCCACTTCGAGGGGTGGACGCCGGAAGCCAGCAAGGAATACCTCTACGACCTTCTGGACAGGGTGATTACGCCGGACGTCATCTACCGTCACAAATGGAAAGACGGAGATCTGGTCATCTGGGACAATCGTGCCCTGATGCATCTAGCATATACCGACTATGACCTGTCCGAGGGCCGCATCATGCAGCGCATGTGTCTGGCGGGCGACGTCCCGGCCTGACCGTCCAGGTCAGCGCGCCAGGAAGTCGTCGATCAAGGCGGCGACTTTTTCAGGTTCTTCCTGATGCAGGTTGTGATGCGTGTCGGGAATTTGGTGAATTTCGGCGTCCCGGAAGTACCCGGCGCGGCGTTTCAACTCATCGCCCAAAGTGGCGAGGTGTTCCGGATCGGTAGATGCAAGGATCAGCGTCGGGCATGCGACAGCGGACCAGATCTCGCCCCATTCCTCGACCGAGCGCTGCAACGACATGGCGCCGAACAGGTACCTGTCGAACGGCCAATCGTATTTTCCTTCTGCGACTTTGATCGCCGTGTTCTCGGCCAACCAAAGGGCGCGTTCCGGGGTCAGCCTCGGCGTCGTCTGACGCAGGCGGTCCGCCATTTTCTGCGGTGACGGATAGAACTTTTCCGGGCCTCTGTTGGTGCCTTCCGTAATGTCGAAATGTCTGAGATACGCTTCGTGGGCGTTGAGCCCGACGATGGATGGTCGCGGTCCCAAGCCGTCGAGCGTGACGAACTTGGTGACCCTTTCCGGGCGCAGCGAAGCGAACATCGCGCCGATGCTGGCGCCCATGCTGTGACCGATCACCGGCATCGGCTTATCGCCGAATAACTCCAGCCAGATCAGATTCAGGTCGGCGGCCATCTCGTGGTACCAGAGGACATCGACCCGGTCCGTCAACCCGTGCCCCCGCATGTCCGGCGCATAGAAGCAATGCCTGTCGCTAAGGTTGTCGACCAAGAACTGAAACGTCTGTGACGAGTCCCGGGAGCCGTGGATCATCATCAAGGGTGGCTTTTCCGGGTCGCCCCATCGGCGGACGTTAAACGTAAGGCCTCGGAGCGGAAGTTGGATGGTCGTCGAAGGAATCATGGCGTGGTCACCGTTGCTTGTCGTTGTGGCGTTGCCGGCCGGTCGGGCAGGGCGGTTCGCCCCCGATGGATCATCGAGGATACGACGAGCCGCCCAGACCGGGAAGGCCGGAAAGGTTAGATCAGTTCCTTGTCGCGGAACGACGCGATGTCGTCGTCGCTGAAACCGAATTCGCGCAGCACTTCGTCGTTGTGCTGGCCACGTTCCGGCGTCGGCATGCCGGTCCGTGCCTTATACTTCGACATGTTGACACCCTGCGGCAGGACGTCGAAATCGCCCAAGATCGGGTGTTTGATCGGATGGCGCAGGCCGAGGTGTTTGACCTGTGGGTCTTCGTACATCTGATCGACGCTGTAGATCGGGCCACAGGGAACACCGGCTTCGTTCATGGCGTCGATCAGTTCTTGCGACTTCCATTTCTGTGTGTGCTCTTCGATGGTGGCGCAAAGGGTGTCGCGGTTGTCAGAGCGAAGTTCCGGCGTCGCATAGCGCGGGTCTTCCAACAGTTCCGGTGCGTCGAAAAGCTCGCAAAGTCTTTCGTACATGATGCCGGTCGAGGCCGCGATGTTCACGTGGCCGTCCGCCGTCTTGAACACGCCGGTCGGGATCGAGGTCGGATGGAAGTTGCCGGCCTGTTTCGGCACTTCGCCCTTCATCAGATAGCGCGCGACCTGGAAATCCATCATCGCGACCGTGGCTTGCAGCAGTGACGTATCCACCCATTGGCCTTCGCCGGTCACTTCGCGGTCCAAGAGCGCGGTCATCACGCCCAGCGCACCATACAGGCCGCTTGTCAGATCGGCGATCGGCAGGCCGACGCGGAGCGGTCCCTGGCCGGGCAGGCCGGTCACTGACATCAGGCCGCCCATACCTTGGGCGATCTGGTCGAAGCCGGGCCGGTTCTTATACGGACCGTCCTGGCCGAAGCCGGAGATGGACAGCAGCACGATGCCTTTGTTGACGGCGCTGAGGTCCTCGTAAGTGATGCCGAAGCGCTTTTTGATGTCGGGACGGAAGTTCTCGACGACCACGTCCGCCTTTTCGACCATCTTCAACAGGATGTCTCGGGACGCTGGGTCCTTCAGATTCAAGGTAACACCGCGCTTGTTGCGTTGAATGCTTTGAAAGTCGGGGCCGTTGCGCGTGCCGCCGACGGCCTTGGTCTTGTCCAACTTCTCCGGCGCTTCGATCTTGATGACGTTGGCGCCCCAATCGGCGAACTGTCTGACGGCGGTGGGGCCGGATCGAACACGAGTTAAGTCCAGCACGGTGAATCGGGAAAGCGGTCCCTTGTAGTCTTCCATTGGATATTCCTCATTGATTTTATTCTAGATGGTTGGCGCCAGTATGATTGCCAACGGACCAGATTTCCACCGCTGTTGCGTATTTTCGTGCATGGCCCCGCTCGACCCCATAGCGAAGTGGACAATGTTGTATTAGCATTTATGCAATCCTCGTCACCGGGGAACGGGCGCGGGCGGCCACAAGCCCAGCGCTGTAAAAAACATGTTGAAGGGAAACACCAATGTCCACGACAGCTTTGCGGAGCGATCCGTCACCTTCGTTTGATTCTATCGATGTCTCGCCGCTCTCGATTTACATCGGTGCCGAAATTGGCGGCGTCGACCTGACGCAGCCGTTGCCTGAAGAACAAGTGCGCGACATCCGCGCCGCGCTCTTGAAGTGGCGGGTCGTGTTCTTCCGGGGTCAACACATGAACCATGCACAGCACGTTGCTTTCGCGCGGAACTTCGGCGAGTTGACGCCGGGGCACGCGGTCTACGGCAGCGATCCCGATTACCCGGAAATCTATTCCATCGCTAAGCACCGCACCGCCAACTCGCACCAGGATCAGGTTCTGCAACGTCCGTGGACCGGTTGGCATACGGACATCACGGCGGCGATCAATCCGCCGATGGCGTCGATCCTGCGCGGTGACATCGTGCCGCCTTATGGCGGCGATACGCAGTTCACCAGCCTGATCGAGGCCTATAACGCATTGTCGGCGCCGATGAAGAAATTCGTCGATGAACTGCGCGGCATTCATCGGAACCGGCCGCAGGAACATGTCGTGCAGCCCAAGGAGTACGCCGAGAAGATCTCCAAAAACACGCTGGTGTCCGAGCATCCGTTGGTGCGTGTGCATCCGGAAACCGGCGAGCGCGCCCTCTACGTCGGGCCGTCGCATCTGAAATCCATCGTTGGGCTGACCCCGGCGGAAAGCCGCGGCCTGTTGGAAATCCTGTGGGAGCACATTATTCAGCCGAAGTTTACGGTGCGCTTCAAATGGGAGCCGGGCAGCGTGGCGTTCTGGGATAACCGTTCGGTTTGTCATCTGGCACCGCGCGATATCCTCGAATCCGATTTCGAACGTCAGTCCTGGCGCACGACGCTGGTCGGCGATATCCCGGTGGGGGTCGACGGCCGACCGTCGGTTTCGATCGAAGGAGATCCCATCCTCGCGATTTGACCCCCGCCAACCGCGGCCTTGGGCCGCGATATGGCCGTGAGCGGTTTTGCTGCTATAAACGCATAACCGTTGCTTTGCCGCGCCCGCATCTGGTCGCGGCCAATCCCATAAAAGCGAGAGACCATGCAATATCGAAAACTCGGACAACTCGGCACGCCGATCTCGGCCATTGGCTATGGCGCGATGTCGTTGACAAACTTCTATGGCCCGACCGACGCCAATGGCGCGCACGCCGTCCTTGCGGCCTGTATGGATCTCGGCATCGACCATCTGGACACGTCTAACGTCTATGGAGCCGGATTGTCGGAGGAACGCATCGGCAGCTTTCTCGCCAAGCAGGGCAAACAGGCCGGTGATTTCTTTAAGATCGCTACCAAGGCCGGCATGGGCCGGGACGCCGACGGCAACCGCAAGTTCAATAATGCGCCCGAGTATCTGGCGGCGGAGCTGGATGGCTCTCTGAAAAGGCTCGGCGTTGAGCAGGTCGAGCTATTCTATATTCACCGTCGCGAGGCGGAACGGCCGATTGAAGAGGTGACGGAAACGCTCGCAGGCTTCGTGAAGGCGGGTAAAATCCGCCAATTCGGGTTTTCCGAGATCGCGCCGACGTCGCTCGCCGTGGCGTCCACCGTGCATCCGGTCGGCGCCGTGCAGTCGGAATACTCGCTCTCGACCCGCTCGCCTGAAATGGGATTGGTGCAGCGAACCGCCGAACTGGGCACCTCGCTCGTCGCGTTCTGTCCGGTCGGGCGCGGCTTGCTGACCGACACCCCGCCCGATTTCGAAAAGGCGCAGACGGTCGGTTTCCTGAAGAACAATCCGCGTTTCCTGGAGCCGAACCTGAGCCGCAACCTTGCGGCAGTCTCGGGCTTCCAGAAAATGGCCGCCGACATGGGGACCAGCACCTCCGCGCTAGCGATTGCGTGGCTCTTGCACCAAGGCGATCACGTGCTGCCGATCCCCGGCACACGCTCGGTCGATCACTTGAAGGAGCTAGCCGCCGGCGCCGATCTTAAGCTGTCGGAAGCCGACCTTGCGGCCATCGAAGACCTCTTGCCCATCGGCTGGGCGCACGGCGACCGTTACAACGTCGCACAATGGGTCGGACCCGAGAAATACTGCTGAGCCGTCTCAGCGTGTCCATGTCTTGAGTGCCCGTTTTTGCCCGTTATTATGGTGTCTCGCTTCTTCTCCTCGCGGGGCACCCGATGCAGTATCAGTGGAAACAGGCCCTTGAGGCCGTAGAGCGGCGCCTCGCAGCCGGTCTTGCGGCGTGACGGAGGGGCGTGAAAGCGGCTGGCAGTCCGTCATCGGATCGTCCGCCATCCTGTCGCTGGCCTTGCTCGGCGACGCATTGATCTATGCCGTACTACCGATCCATGCCGAGGCTTTCGGCCTGACCCTGCCGTGGGTCGGCGTCATGCTCTCGGCCAACAGGTTCGTCCGTGTGTTCGCCTATGGTGCCGTGGCACGGCTGACGTATGCCATCGGTATCAAACGCATCTGCATTATTTCGGCGATTGTGGCGACTGTCTCTACCGCGTTCTACGGCCTTAGCGACGGCCCCGTCGTCATTCTGATCGCGCGCATCGTCTATGGCCTGTCCTACGCAGCCCTTTTGCTCGTCACTCTGGCCTATGCGGTCGAAGTGCCGTCCCGTGTCGGTGCACGGGTCGGGATCGGCCGCGCCGTTCAACGCATCGGACCGATCGCGGTGCTGATCGGCGGCACGTGGCTGGTCGGCTGGGTCGGCCCGACGCAAGCGTTCGTGTTGCTGGCCATCCCGTCCGCGATTTCCATCGTCATAGCGCTAATGCTGCCGTCGCCCAAGGCCGTTCCCGAGTCCGGCGATAAAATGCGCTCGCTCGATAAGCCGACGACCATCGACATCATCTTCTTCCTCTTGGGCTATGGGGTCGATGGCCTGTTCGCCATCAGCATCACCTTGATTCTGGCGACCGAAACCTCGACGGCGGCGGCGCTGATCGGTGGCGGTGCGCTGTTGGCGCTCCGGCACGTGAGCGAAGCCGTGGCCGCACCTTTATTCGGTTGGTTCGCCGACAAGTTCGGGGCGGTGAAGGTGTTCATCTTTTCCGCCGTCGCCATCGTCTTGGGGTTTGCCTGCATCGCACTTGGGATCATCGTGATCGGCGCCGTGATCATGCTGATCTTCAGGGGGGCGATGGCCTCTCTGGGGCCAGCATTGATCGTGCAGACCATGCCGGAGGGCAAACGGCCGCTGGGTGAGTTGGCGCGGATGCAGGCATGGCGCGACTTAGGCGCGGCCTGCGGTCCTCTGTTCACCGGCTTTTTGTTGGCCTACGTTGCACCGGATATTCAACACGCTGTGTTCGCGGCCGTGCTGGCGGCGGGATTCGTGAGTTGGGGCGTAGCCTGGAAGAAACACATCGCGCCGACCGGAGGGTGAGCCGCCCAGAGTGCTCAGCTTGATTTTGCAGGCCCGATAGGCTGCACTTCTTCGCATGCCCAAGGATTTCGATATTCCTGCCGATCTGAACGCCGTCGCCGGCGATTGGCTGGCAGCGTTCGAAAGCGCGCTGGCGGACGGTGGCCGGGGGGCTGCCGACTTATTCGCGGACAACGGCCATTGGCGCGATATCCTAAGCTTTACCTGGCATATCCAGACCTTTTCCGGCCATGAGGCGATTGCCGCCGGACTGTCGGAAACGCAGGGCCGCGTACAACCGGAGAATTTCCGTCTAGCCCCGGACCGCTGGCCGCCGCGCGCGGTGACACGTGCCGGGAGGGACTGCATCGAAGTATTCTATGCGTTCGAGACGTCGGCGGGCATGGGCAACGGCGTGCTGCGGCTTGTACCCGATGGCGACCGCTGGCGGGCATGGATACTGGTGACGGCCTTGTTCGAATTGGCCGGCCATGCAGAGCACCTGGGGCTCAGAAAAGCCGGTGGTGATGCTTTCTCGCGGGAATGGGGCGGACGCAATTGGCAAGACCTGCGTGACGAGGCCCGTGCTTACGAATACCGGGATCCGGCTGTGCTGGTGGTCGGTGGCGGGCAGGCGGGTCTTGGCGCCGCGGCGCGGCTCACGCACTTGGGCGTCGATACGCTGATCGTCGATAAACACGCCCGCATCGGTGACAACTGGCGGTCCCGTTATCACTCGCTGACGCTCCACAACGAGACGCAGGTCAACCATCTGCCCTATATGCCGTTTCCGCCGACCTGGCCGACATATATTCCCAAAGACATGCTGGCCAATTGGTTCGAGGCGTATGTCGAAGCGTTAGAGCTCAATTATTGGACCGGCACCACCCTGACCCAGGGGCGCTATGACGACAGCACAGGATGCTGGGAAGTGACATTGGAGCGCGACGGCGGCACCCGCACGCTGCGCCCGCGCCACATCGTGATGGCGACCGGTGTTAGCGCAATCCCGATCATACCGGATTTACCGGGGCTGTCCGATTTCGCCGGTACAGTGATGCATTCCGGCGGCTATTCGGACGGCAAGGATTGGAAGGACAAGCGAGCCCTGATCGTCGGCACCGGCAACAGCGCCCATGACGTCGCCCAGGACCTGCATGCTTCCGGCGCCAAAGTTACCATGGTACAGCGCGCTTCGACGCACATCGTCAGCCTCGCCGAGGCGCAGCGCGTCTATATGATCTATAACGAAGGGCCGCCGACCCGGGACTGCGATCTGTTGGCGACGGCGACACCGTATCCGGAACTGGTAAAGGCCTACCGCCACGCCACCAAGATCAGTAAGGAAGCGGACAAAGATCTACTCGATGGACTCGAGAAAGCGGGGTTTCGCACCAATGACGGTGTCGATGACTGCGGCTTCCAGATGAGCTACCTACAGCGCGGCGGCGGTTATTATTTTAATGTCGGCTGTTCGGAACTGATCGCGGCGGGCGAAATCGGTCTATTGGATTATGCAGATTTTGAGACATTCGAAGCGGGAGGCGCTCGCCTCAAGGACGGCAGCTTGATCGCGGCCGACCTGATCGTCTTGGCGACCGGCTATAAGAACCAACAGGAAACCGCGCGGGCATTTCTGGGTGACGACGTCGCCGATAAGATCGGCCCCGTCTGGGGCTTCGGCGAGGACGGCGAACTGCGCAACATGTGGAAACGCACTGCGCAGCCGGGGCTGTGGTTCACGGCGGGATCACTGGCGCAATGCCGCATCTATTCGCGTTTCCTGGCATTGCAGATCAAAGCCTGCGAAGAGGGTCTGATTTCGCCGTCGCTAAACAATTGAAGGCGGTCCCGGCGCACGGGCCGAGCGGTGCCCCGTTCGGGTTACGTCACGGCTTTTGCCAGTAAGCGCCGGAGCCGTCGATATGCACGATCGGCACGTTGATGCTTTTTGCTTCCCGGTAGTCGTTGACCGCTTGGGCACACGGACCCAGACCGAAGTCGTCGATGACGATATAGCCGCCGGGGACCAACTTCGGATAAAGCTCCTCGAGCGCGACGGCGGTGGAACTGTACATGTCGCCGTCCAGCCGAAGCAGACAGAATTTCTCGGCAGGGACATCGGCGAGAGTGTCTTCGAAGTAGCCCTTCACGAAGCGGACCTGATCATCCAATAACCCGTACTTTTCAAAATTGGCGGCAACCGTTTCCTGGCTGACCTCCAGAAACGTATAAGTGTGGTGTGCGTCTCCGGCGTCGGCGGGGTATTTGTCCGGCTCCGGTTCCGGTAGCCCCTCGAAGGAATCACAGAGCCACACGGCCTTGTCGGTGACGCCGTGCACTTTTAGAACGGCGCGCATGAAGATGCTGGCGCCGCCGCGCCAAACGCCTGTTTCGATCAGGTCGCCTTCGACCTTTCGTTCGATCAGATCTTCCAAAAGCGACTGTAGGCTATCAAGGCGCTGCAAGCCGACCATCGTCTGGGCTTGCATGATCGGCCAATCGACACCATTGATCCGTCGCTCGCGCCGTTCTTCGATGCTGTAGCCGTCCTCACGCAGAACCAGCATTTTCGAGCGCCGCAGCCAGTGGACGATTAGCTTGTTTCGCCAATTCTTCAACGGAGACTTCTTCCACCAGTATTGCGGTGGAATACCGTTTGCGTAGGGGTTCTCTATATTGAGGTAATCGGTGAGCGTCCTCTTTAGGAGGTCTAGGTAAAGCTTTTGTGCGTTCATCAATGCATATGCCGAATTCGTTGAAGTGATCGGGAAAATTACGGTTGCCGAAGTATGTTGGACAATGGTGTCAGACTAGTCCGACGCCGCGCGTTCCTTGTGCCGTTCGAAGAACGCGGATAACGACGTAAAGGCCCATCCCCGGGGTTTGCGGTAAATACTCCGATAGACCATGCAATCCTTGCAAGTCTCGGGATACTCGTTTCTTTGATGTTGATCGATGATCTCGCGGTATCTGTCGTTCCGAGCTGATAGAACATGCTTGAGAGGTGTCGACGTCAGGTCGCCGATTTGAAGCGTTCTGTCGATACCACGGCAAGCGCATGCGTTGACGGCGCCGTCGGCGAAAATCATCGGCTCGTCGAATAGCAACATGCAAGCGCCGTACTTCGGCTGCAGCGTCCCGTCCGCCAACTCGATATCCAAATCGGCGACATCCTCTTCAGTCACCATGCCGCCCCAGTTGTCATAGACCAGGAAGTTCTCGAGCCACTTCACACCGCCTTCGGTGACGGCCCGGTACATGGCTTTGGTCAGGTCGCTGGAATTCTCGTCGATGCCGTCTGCGGGGGACCAAGTAAACGTTTTATCCGTCCGAAGATGGAATTCGAGGAAGTCTCTGCCTTCGCTGCCGATATCGGCAAGGAAGTTCAGATTCTGCACCAGCCGGTCGTACTGCTTCTTGGTCTTGCCGGAAATCCGGATGAAGCTCTCTTCGTCATGGCCATAAATGCTGAAGCCGAGCCAGTTCAATTTCTTTAGGTTCAGTACCCGGCGGATCATGGCTTCGTCGGGCAGAATGAAATTGGTGTAGAACTCGTAAGTTTCGACCAGGGGGTGGTTGTCCAGGTAGTCGAACTTCCAGGTGATGTTCTTGTCGAAGAAAATTTCGCCGGAACTGGATGTCAACGAGAACGTGCGGAACCCAAGTTCCGTCGCTTGATCGATGTAGTTGGCGAAATCCTCGTTCGGCATGACCACATGCCCGATCTCTTTCTTCCGGTATGCGCAGAACTTGCAAGCCAAGTTGCAATGGCCCGACGGTTCGATCGTCATACGGTTTCGTTGCGGCACGAATTCATGGCCGACCAGCTTTTCGCCAGCGAACTTCAGGCGGAGCCGATTGTACTCGAACATTCGCTTGAGAAGGGTTCCAATGGAAGCTTTATAGGCCATGCAGCACTCAATGGGCTCTAGCCGCCACCGCACATCGCAAGTGGTTGTGGCGTGGACGGGCTTTTATACAGGCTATCCTCAGCTAGTGTCCAAACATTATCCTTTTTTCCCAGGATTTTCGGTACCTGAGGGGTTTTCTACGCGATCCGCAGATGGTTTGGAGATTGCTTTGACCGCTAATTTTGTGGCTGCTACGGTTTTGCCCGGCTCGCCATATTGGACAGGACGGACCACCTTTTATGCATGACTACGATCCGGTTGGACATCCGAGAAATAAGGTATTCACCTACTGGATCGATATCGTAGGTACCTGCAATCTTCGTTGTCCGACTTGCCCCACTGGAAATTTCCTGGACGATGAATTCAATGTCGGACGGAATCCGACCGGTTTCATCGACATAGGTCTCTACGAACGAATCTTGGATAAGATTCGAGCCGATAACGTCGCCGATCGCATCGAAGTGCATCTCTACAATTGGGGGGAGCCGCTCATGCACCCGAAGGCGGCCGAGATCGTCGCCATAACCAAGGAAAAGGGGTTTTACTGCGGCGTCTCCAGCAATTTGAATCTGGATAAGCAGTTGAAGGAGGTCGTCAAGGCGGGCCCCGATTTTCTGCGTGTTTCCTTGTCCGGGTTTTACCAGGACTCCTATAAGCGGACGCACCAGCGGGGCGATATCCGGGTCGTCAAAAGCAATATGTACCGTCTGCGGACGATGCTTGATCAATACGACAGCAAAACGTCGGTCCAGGTGCTCTACCATGTTTACCGTCACAATGCCGGTGACGATTTGGCGATGATGATCAAGCTTTGCGAGGAACTGCGCTTCGGATTAGACCCGGTGTGGGCATTCTTCATGCCGCTGGAAAAAACGCTCGATTATCTCGACGGGAAAATTTCCGACGCTGACCGGAAGACCATCGATATGTTGGCGATGGATCCCAAGAAGGTCGCGGAGTTTGCCGTGCCCTTCCGCGAAACGGATTGCGGCCTTCGGCACTCGCAAATAACGATGAACATGGACGGTTCAGTGCCGCTGTGTTGCGCGACTTTCGACCGGGAACATATCGTCGCCGAGAACTTCCTTGACGTTTCGCACGAAGACCTGCAGCACGCCCGCTACGCGAATCCTATGTGCGGCGCGTGTATGGAAGCCGGCCAGCACGTCTATTTCAGCTACAACGTCGGCAAGAAACTCGACGAACTGGGCGAAGAGGCCTTGCGTGCAAAAGGTTCTAAGTTCCGCTTCCAGCAGTTTTCGGAGCCGCAACTGGTTCTGCGTGACGGAACCACTGAGGATGCGATCCAACTACCTCGCGCGCCCAAGAAAAAGCGCCCGCGTGGGCTGCGGCGGCTTACACACGCGCTGTTCGGCCGATAGCGCGCAGCAAATCTCACCTGCAACAATCACTTAATCAAACAAGCGCCCAAAAAACATCCCGCATGAGCGAGTAAGAAATCGAAATCATTGATGTCATGCGCACGCTCGCTGACGGCATTTCGGACGCACACGCCTTAACCTAGGCTGTGGTTTACGTTGGGACTAGTAGCCGAATTTCTCCAGCAGATCGCCGTACTTGTCGTTGAAGATCCGCTCCAGTTCCGGCGTGAAATGCTCTTTCCATTGGCCGGTGTTCGGGTTGCGGATGTGATGAGCCAGCTTGTGCCGGCTCGTTGCGCTGTAACGCACCGCATACTTGGCGGCGACCATCTTGGTAGCGAAGGAACCGCCGTAGAAATCATAGATGCGCCGAAGCGCCGCCGCTTCGTTTCCAAGCACCTCTTCGTATTTGACGGTCAGTACGCGTGGGTCTTCGGTCGGCCAAGCCAACATGTTCTCGAAGTGGTGTTTTCGGAAGTCGATCTCGGCGGCCAGCCCTTCCTCCAACGACACCTGGTTCAGGTATTCGGCGAACGAAGTGTCCGCCGGCAGGTAGGATGGCACCGGTGCATTGACGATGGCCCAGTCGGCATCATCGGGATTGAGATAATTGCACCACTGCTCGGCGCCGCGTTTGTGATAAAAATAACCAGAGACGATCATGTCCCTGGGATCGCGGATCATATGCACGGCACGGATGTCGCGGAACCGTTCCAGGTCGAGGCAATTCCCGCTGACGGACGTGACGCTGTAACGGTCGCAATCGTTGTAAAACTCGTCGACGCGATGAAAAAAATGCCGGAAAC
The DNA here is from genome assembly GCA_965216765.1 of Rhodospirillales bacterium. Classification (GTDB taxonomy): domain Bacteria; phylum Pseudomonadota; class Alphaproteobacteria; order Rhodospirillales; family Casp-alpha2; genus UBA4479. Next base: position 1,394,278 of record OZ244199.1, on the reverse strand, counting down.
GGTGTTTCAATGGATTGTGCCAAAGCGCCGTCTTTTTCGAGACACGCCGAAAATACATGGTTAGGCATTTGTGATAGCCGCAATGGACACGAATCTTTGCGTCGATCGTGCGGGGTTCGGCGGAAGTCATCGGGATCAGCGTCAATCTGCCGGGCTCGCGGCTGGCGGTGATGTCGTAAACCTTACCCCGGACGGTCAGTGTAACATCGGGGCGCATCGGGGTGTCGCGCCCGACGACGGCGCCGTCGATCTGAACCTCGCCCCGTTTGAACCAGTCGTTGTGTGCGTTGTTGTCGCCGATGCCTTGCCGCAGGAGGAATTCGTATGCCGTCTCGGCTGTATCTTTGGAGAATGTGCTCTGCATCGACTGTCAGGCTTTGGCTTTGCTGTTGAAGTTCACTGTTTCGATGGCGTCGCCGTTGAGCGAGCAGACGGTCTTTTTCGCCTCCTCGGCGTTGTATGCCAGATGGTCCTTGATGAATTGACGGTCTGCATCGTTCAAGGACGCACCGGCGGCAAGCTTCCCGAGAATTTCCGGCTGATAGAACCTCAGTGCGGCTGAAAGGATGAGAACTTCGTCGACCAAGTCGGCGGTCGTGCTCGGCGAGCACATGTCGGCGATATTGTCCGAGGCAATGCGGACGTTCACGCCGGCGGCCAACAGTTCCAGAACGCGGGGCATGCTGTTGTCGGTCGGCGTTTTAATCTGTCGGAGTTGGCGCATGCCGAGCGCGGCGGACGGACAGCAGATAACGCCGACGTTAAACGCCACCAGTGAATCGACCAGCTTTTGGAAACGGTCGTCGGTGTAGGTCGTGGGCGAAATCATATGCACCGCCCAGATCATGGGCTCGCCGCTGTCTTGCTGCGGCGCGCCGAATGCCTGAATGGCGCCGAGCAGCTTCTCGGTGCCATGTTCGGAAGGTTCATTCCGTTGGTCGGTATGCACGTGTATGGGCTTTTGGTGTTTGGCCGCCAACTCAAGGGCGCGGCGACAATGCTCGCCAAACCCAATATGCGCGGGATATTCCGAAGTATCGTCGGCTTCGGGCAGAAATCCTAAGAAATCGGCCTGATAAGCCGCGTCTTCGATCAATTGCCAGCGATGAGGCTCGTCATCACGAAAGCCGAGCGGCGTATAAGCGCCGACGCGCAGGTCGAACTCATCGGACCGCTGTGCCTTAACCGCCATCATCGTCTCGAGCGCGCTCAGGCCGACTCGGTCGGGGGTCACGTCGACAAGGGTGTCGCCGCGCGCCGTACCGGCGTCGATCATCACGTCGATAAAATGATTGACCCGACGCGCCAAGTCATCGGGCTCGTACGCCGGACCCGCATGAATATCGTATATGTGATGGTGCTTTTCATGCAGCGAGATGTACGACGCGTTGAAAGAGTTGAAGTCGTCGCTGACCTGATAAGGCGTGTCGAGTGTGCCGGCTCTATCTAAATGCAGGTGCGCATTGAAGAGCCCGCCTTGCCTTTCGATCTCGTCGTAGAGACGGAAGAAAAAAGGCGTCTGTCTTGCTGGTGGAAGTTTTGTCTTCACGTCCGTCACGATATCCCCTTATTACATGCGCATTAAGCGAACCTATTACGATTCAATACGGTGCGACAGAGGGGATGACCCGCAATTGAGATGTTTTTCGTCAGTTCGCTCGTTTTTCGGGAATGGCGTCTGGAAAAAGGCCGACTGAATTTATACACTCGGCAATGCCTAATGCGATTGCGGCTATCGACAAACGATCGGCCATATTCATCTCGTTAACACCGAAGAATTATGCCTGTCCGGAGTCAGGGGGAAGGGGAAAATTTGAACTCAAGCTCCTCGTTAGACGACCCCATAGCCATCGCGGAATCTCGTAGTTTATTGGTATTACTGCGAAAATTCGCTGATAGAACGGCACTGCATGGTGCCGCCGACGAAGTCTGCAGTTTCGGGCAGTTGGCGGACACCATCGAACGATGCCGCCATGATTTGGTCGATACCCTTGGCAAAGGGGCGCGCGTTATCAGCCTTTTGCCTGATCAGCCGTCGACGGCGCTGGTGAATGCGGGCCTCTGTGAGGTCGCGACAGTCATTCCGGTCAATCCAACCCTGACGGATGCCGAATTGAGTGATTTCGCCGCCGGTTGCGGCGCAGACGCGATTCTGTGCCACGAGTCGGCCCCGGCGATTGGGAAGCTCGCCGAGACGTTTAGTCTGAGTGAATTTAAGTTGGATGCTCATGCCAACTCCCACTTCGCCGACTGCGACATTCGGCTGGTGCGAGAGCGTCCCAGGGCTTCAAATGGCGGTAACGCGGACGCCGCATTGGTTCTGACGACCTCCGGTTCGACCGGTTTGCCAAAACGGGTGCCGCTGTCTTGGAACAATTTGGTTCGTTCGGCCGAGAACATCGTCTCGACGCTGGAATTGGGGTCGAGCGATACCGTCGTGCACATGCTGCCGATGTTTCATATCGGGGCCATCGTCGATCTTTTCATGGCGCCGCTTTGGGCCGGTGGCGCGGTCAAGTTTGCACATCCGATTTCGACGGAATCTTTGATTGCGTCGGTGTCCGATCCCCGAGTCACCTGGTTCCAGGCCGTGCCGACAATGTTGAAGGCGTTGTTGGCGACGGCTGACGATGCGGTTCTGGGTGCAATATCAGAGCATCTCCGCTTTGTTCGCTCGGTTTCTGCCGATTTGGCGCCCGGCGTACAGTCGGAACTGGAGCAAAAGCTCAACGGCGTACCCGTCATTCAGATCTACGGCATGACCGAAACCAGTGGACAGATTGCCAGCAATCCGTTGCCGCCGAGGATGCGAAAGCCGGGATCCGTCGGCGTCCCGGTCGGCATCGAGATCGTCCTGCTGGATCGTTTCGCCAACCGAGTGCCCGAGGGGGGCGAAGGGGAAATCTGCCTCAGGGGACCGACGTTGATGGCGGGATATGAAGGAACGCCGAGAGAGTCGCATTTTCACGGAGATTGGTTGCGGACCGGCGACGTTGGTCGTTTCGACGAGGACGGCTACTTATTCTTGGTCGGGCGGGTAAAAGAGATCATTAACCGTGGCGGCGAGAAGATCGCACCGCTGGAGATCGAGAAGCGGTTATACGAGCTACCGTCCGTCGCCGAAGCGGCGGTGTTCGCGGTGCCGCACGAGACCTTGGGCGAAGATGTTGGTGTAGCTGTGGCGTTTCGCCGTAACGCCACGGAAGGTGAGGAAGACGTTCGCCACCATCTCGCTGAAAATTTGTCCGACTTCAAACAACCCCGTCGGATCGTCTCCTTAGACTCTCTGCCGAAGTTAGGAAGTGGCAAGATCGACAAGGTCCGACTGGCGCGGGATCATGCGCCGGCATCCAACACGGCGGAGCCATCCGCCAGACCGCGTTCGCGTCTTGGTGACCAAGTTGCGGAAATCTGGGCACGCACGCTGAAATCCACAATCCCTGAAGATCACGAGGATTTTTTCGAAACCAATGGTGATTCGCTTGCGGCGCAAACGTTTACATTGGAACTAGAAGAGGCCCTGTCGTTGCGAATACCGGCGAACCTTCTCTACGAAGCTCCAACGTTCGGCGCATTGGAAGCCGCGTTACTGGATCTGCAGGATCGGGCGCACCCGGCCGACCGGTTCGACGATGTCTATGAAGCTATCCGCGCGACGACGGCGTCCTGGCCCGGCGTACGCCGCGATGAGACGTCGCTTGCCGTAGCCGTCAAGAACGTGGGCACGAAACCCCCTTTCTTTTTCTGTGGCGGCGTGTTGACGGATTTAGCCGGTGCATTGGACGACGACCGGCCATGCTACACGATGCGGACGCTTTCGGGGCTTAAGGTTAAGTCGGATGAAAACAACAAAATTCTCGCGAATGTTTATGCGGACGAGATCGATACTCTGCAACCGGACGGCCCGATCTTACTTGGCGGTTTGTGTCAGGGGGTCCTCGTCGCCGAGTTGATCGCTGAAAATCTTCGCGCACGGGGGCGCGACATCGGGCTTTTCGTCGTTATCGACCGCATCATTAGAGGAGCGTACCTTTTTCCGGCAGCCTTCATTTGGTCGGAAACCACGCATTACTCGGCGCTCAATCATTTTTTCGAGCCAGAGCGCGGTCTACCGCACATGTTCCCGAAAGGAAGCCGCGCCCTTCGGGTCGGGGTTTGCCACGAGGATCTACTGATGGGAGAGGCCGCAGCGCGTGTTGGCGCGTTTATGGAGCCGCTGCTGGAGGCGGCTAGTCGAGGTGAGGACCTTCCCGGCAAACTGGTCGCGCCGAAAGGCGATACGGTTCCTTATCCGGCGCGCGCTGCGCGCTATGCGGCTCGGAAAAAACTGTTCGCTCCGCGCTTCGGCACGGAAGGCGAAGTCTTCGAAGCGTCCGTGACACTCACCAATACGAGTGGCGAAACGTGGCATCCGACGGATGCAAGCGGCCTACGCGTCCTCGCGAAATGGCAGCGATTGGGCGGCAAGGTCATCGACCGTATCGTTGGGGTCGGCGAAATCGAGGCACCGGTCGCGCCCGGCGAAACCTGTCGGGTTTCTTTACGCATCACCTATCCGCGCCATAGATCGCCGTTGTTCCTTTACGTCGATCTGGTGGACGACGGTATTTGTTGGTTCTCCGAAGCGGGAGCGGAGTCCCCTGCAAAGCATCTGATGATGCCGCGTTACTGGATGCGCTGAAGCGAGATCGTGACTGTCTGCGGCCAGCGATGCGCAACGCGGTGCAGATAGCGGGCCTGTTTCGGTTTCGTGCGAACCTTCACGCCATGGGAAGCTAATTCCCGGACAATGGCCGCGATCTGCATTTGCGCCAGTTGACCGCCGATACAGGAATGCTGGCCGGTGCCGAAGCTTAGGCTTTTCCCCTGTTGGCGGTCGAGCTTGAAAACGTCCGGGTCGTCGAATGCCGCCGGATCGCGGTTGGCACTGCCGAAGGCGAGGAACACGGGCGTCCCGGCCTTCAAGGACCGTCCGGCAACGTTACAATCCACCTGCGCCACGCGCGGGATGATCTGGCCCGGTGTTTCCAGCCGCAAGGCTTCTGCGACGGCGGCTTTCAGGACGTCCGGCGAGGTATGCAGGCGGCCCAGGATTGCCGGCTCGGTGCCCAGACATAGAAGCACGCTGCCGATCCCGTATTGGACGTTCTCGATGCCGTCGGCAAAAAACAGGATGGCATTGTCGATGATTTCGGCATCCGTGAGAGACACGCCGTCTATAGTCATCTTTGCCAGCGCCGAGATCATGTCGTCGCCGGGCGTGACGCGGCGATGGTCGAGCACAGCCGCCAGATAGCTTCTAAAGTCTCCGAGGTCCTTCTCGACCCGGGCGAAACGCTCAGGATCCGTGACCGGGGCAAATAGAAAGAAAAAACTCTCGGCCCAAGTCTTCAACTGCGGGCCGTCTGCTTCCAGGAACCCGAACAGGCGGCACATGACCTTTTGCACGAACGGCGCGGCGAGATCGTGCACCGCGTCCAACGTCGTTTGCCCCAACACGGCTTCGACGCATTCCCGCGCCGCCTCGTTCGTGATGGATGGGGCATTCTTGAAAACCGGGCCGAAAGCGGAGGAGGTCAGTTTGCGGCGGGTCGTGTGCGCATCGCCGTCTAGGAATGGCAGGATGTGGGCGGCAACGTCGGCCGCGGCGGAGGTCCCGCGATTCCTTTGGTGGAGCCTGGAAAAGCGCGACGGCATGTTGCCGAGGGCCGGCTCGGCCAAGGCACGCATGATATCGGCATGGCGTGTCAGGATGTAGCCGCCAGATGCGACGGCCACGGCGGATGTTTGAGTCCGAAGCTGGTCATACACCGGATAAGGGTCGTGAAAGAAGGACGCCGCCGTGAGGTCTAGCGGTTCCGAGAAAGGTCTGCTGCCTTCATTCTTTCTTCTACGGATGAACCCGAACACGCGGTGATTTGTCCTGCTATGGCGTTGATGTGGCTCTCGTATATCACCATTGCGGCATGATCCCAACGGGCGCAAAACACAGGCGTTGGCAACCCGCGAATCTTGAGTAATCTCATCGCACCTAAGTCATAAGAAAGAAAATGGAGGATCGCCATGAGCGAGAGAGACATCGAAATCAGTGACGTCATGCGGAAGCTTGCCGACTACATCTCGGGCGCGCACGCGATGACGTTGCCGGAAGACGCCGCCGAGCATGGAAAACACCACCTGATCGACACCATCGCGTCGGTCATTTCCGGCTCGCGATTGGCGCCCGGCGAAATGTTCATCAAGTACATCCGTACGCTCGGCGGGACCGAGGAAGCCCTGCTGCTCGGCACGGACTACGTGACGACCGCCGTCAATGCGGCACTCGGCAACGCCATGATGGCGCACGCCGACGAAACCGACGACTCGCATAAGGAATCGCGCAGCCACATCGGGTGCGGCTGCGTGCCGGCGGCACTGGCGATGGCCGAGCGTGAAGGCAGCACCGGTAAGGAATTCCTCAACGCCGTCGTGCTGGGCTACGACATCGGTGCACGTACCACCATGTCGATCGGCGTCAATTCCATGTATGCTGCGGGCCATAGCACGCACACCTTCGCGCCCACGTTCGGCGCGGCAGCCTCGGCGATGACGCTGGCCAAGCTGACCCCGGATCAGGTCCGCTGGGGCATTTCCTACACCGCGCAACAGGTCAGCGGCGTCAACTGCTGGCAGCGCGATCTGGATCACGTAGAAAAGGGTTTCGACTTCGGCGGTATGGCCGGGCGTAACGGCGTGACGTCGGCAACGATGGTTCAGTGCGGCTTTACGGGCGTCGATGACGTGTTCGTCGGACCGCGCAACTTCTATCATACCTTCTCGACGGAACCCCGCCCGGAAGTGATGATCGATGCCCTTGGCGAGCGATTCGAAGTGATCCTCACCAACATCAAGAAATGGACCGTCGGTTCGCCGATTCAGGCGCCGCTGGACTGCATCGAAGAACTGCAGAAGAAGCACGACCTGTCGGCCGGCAACATCAAGCACGTGAAGCTCATTCTCTCCGACGAGGAAGCGCACGTGGTCGACGACCGGCATATGGCCGATATCTGCCTTCAACACATGGTGGCGGTATCGATCCTGGATGGTGGCGCGACGTTCGAGTCGGCACACGACGAAGAGCGCATGCACGCACCGGACGTCCTGGAGCTGCGGAAAAAGATCGAACTGGCGCCGACGCCGGACCTGCCGCGCCGTGTCGCCCAGGTCGAGGTCACGCTGAACAGCGGCGAAACCGTCTCGCACAAGCAGGATGCCGTGCGCGGTACACCCGCCAACCCGATGACCCGCCAGGAAGTGGACGAAAAGGCATACGATCTGATGGCGCCGATCATCGGCACACAGAACGCCCGCACCCTCATCGATACGGTCTGGGAGTTGGAAAAGGTCGAGAACGTCCGCGACCTGCGCCCGCTGATGATGGCTTAATCAACGCCGCGCTTCGCTTCGCGCGCCACCGGCGGATACATGCTCTTGTTGCGGTAGGCGCTCATCTGCGCCGCCGACGACTTGACGTGTATCAGCACCGGCTGGCCTTTGACGGCAAAGGCTTCCGCCATCACCGGACCGACTTCGGCCTCGGTCTCGATGCGGAACGCCTTGGCGCCGAAGCTCTCGGCCCACATGCAAAAATCCGGGCTGTAAAGCTCCGTCGCCTGCTCGTCGACGTGGCCCGGATATCGCACGTGGTGGTGCATGTTGATGGTGCTGTAGACGCCGTTGTCGGCGAGCACGATAATCGGGTTTACGCCCTTGAGCCGCGCCGTCGCCAGTTCGTTGCCGGTCATCAAGAGGCCGCCGTCACCGACGAATACCACCACTTGGCGGTCCGGGTCGCGTAACGCCGCTGCGACACCCATCGGCATCCCGGCCCCCATGGCGCCGATGATGGATGACAGGAACGTCTGCGTCGGCTTGAAGTGGAGATAGCGGTGAATGAAGCTGCCGAAATTGCCGGCGTCCGACGTGATCGCGGCGTCGGGGGCCAATAGCTTATCGACCTCGCAGCAGATGGCTGCGAAGTTCACGCCATCTTCCTGGGTCTCCCATTCCGGCGCCAGCAGGGCCGAGGCCTTGGAATTCAGGCTCGCGACCCATTCGCTGCGCGCATTGTTGGCCGGCGGCGGGTCCATGGCCAAGAGTGCGTCGACCATGGCGCCGGGATCGCAGGCATAGCCGTAGTCTGGCCGCCACACGCGGCCGATCTCGTCGGCGTCGGGCCAGATATGCACGAACGGTATCTGCGGCTGCGGCGCGGCTGGGAAGGTGTAACCCTGTGTCGTGGTGTCCATCAGCCGTTCGCCGAACGCGACCAGAAGATCGGTTTTTTGCGTTTCTTCGGCGTATTCCTTGGGTGGGCGGATGCCCACGTAGCCGCCAAAGTTCGGGTGGTTGAAATCGAACAGGTGCGGGCGGCGCATGGTCGGGTGTACCGGCAGGGTCCAGGTCTCGGCGAGCTTTTCCAGCTTGGCCGCCATCTCGGGGCCTTCCGGCATGGTGCCGCCGACCCACAGCATGGGTTTTTCCGATTTCCGCAACAGGTCGGCGAATTCCTGCACCATGTCGGGGCCCGGCGACATGACCGGTTTCGGGCGCGGCCGGTCGACCGGCACGTCGGTCAACTCGTCGAAAATGTCTTCCGGCAGAATCACCGCAACCGGACCCGGCGTGCCGCTTTCGGCATAGTGAAAGGCGCGGGCGATGATCTCGGATATCTGTTCCGGCATCACCACCGGCATGACCTTTTTGGTTACGTCGGCGAGCCACACGGAATAATTCTGTTCCTGCAGCGCCTGGCGGCCCATGTCCTTACGCTCGACGTCGCCGACGAACATCACCAGCGGTTTGCAGTCGTGCAGCGCCGTGTGCAGCGCAAGCATACCGTTCGCCATGCCGGGGCCACGCGACACGATGGCGCAGCCGGGGCGGCCCGTCAGCTGACTGTCGGCGATCGCCATGAGGCCGGCGCCCGATTCGTGGCGGCAGACCACCAGTTCGCAGCCGTCCACATCCAAGAGCGCGTTCGAGAACCCAATATAGCTTTCGCCGGGTACGCAGAAGACGCGGTCTACGTTGTGGGCGACAAGGCTCTCGGCCATGATGTGAGCGACGGATTTGGACATGATGTTACCCCTTCAGATTTTTGTTGGCGGGAAGCCTAATGCGCCGAGACGCACCTGCCAATGCGTTGATGTGCAGTATCGGCGCGGCTAAAGTCCAAAAAAACCTGAGAGGAAACAAAATGCCTGAATTCATTCTATATCATGGCTGGACGTCGAGCGCGTCCAGGAAGGTCCGGCTTTGTCTGGCGGAAAAAGGGATCGAGTGGGAAGGCCGCCATCTTGATCTGGCGAAGTTCGAACATCACGCGGAAGCCTTCAAGAAGATGAACCCGTCGGGCAAGGTGCCGGCGCTGCTGATCGACGGTGTGCCGTTCGTGGAAAGCAACCAGATCAACGAGTATCTGGATGATATGTACCCCGAGCCGTCGCTGATGCCGTCCGATCCGCGCGAACGATATGAAATCCGTCTGTTCTCGCTGTTCATCGACTCGGCTTGCCTGCCGGCGATTCAGAAACACAACTGGATGCGCCGATTCCATCCGTTCGCCAAGAATTGGTCGGACGAGGAATTGGAAGAACGGCTCGCCGCGTGCCCGACCGAGGAACGCCGCAAGGTCTGGTACCGCATGGCGCGCGACCCGTACACCGCCGAGGAGTTGGAAGAAGCCCTAAACATCCTGAGGAAGATGGCCGATCAGATGGAAGAAGGTATTCAGAAGACCGGTTGGACCATCGGTTCGGCTTACTCGCTGGCCGATATCGCCGCCGTGCCGTACGTGAAGCGTTTGGAGGAAGTCTCACCGGAAGATGTCAGCACCGCCACGCGGCCGGGCCTGACCGAATGGTGGGCACGCATCCAAGCCCGCCCGGCATACCCGAAAGCGGGCATTGCCGGTTATGACGAACAGTGCGATCCGAACTGGCAGATTCCTGCCTGATCCATCGGACTCGACGCCTAGGACGTATGAGCCTCGATAAAGTCGCCCATACGCTTCAGGGCGTCGAGTGATGCCTCGGATGTCGGATCGCGGTTGATGAATGAATGGCCCGCGCCGTCATAGAGCCTTAGATCGACCTCGCCGCCTTTCGCTGCGTAGTCGGCAGCGAATTTCTCGACGTCTCTGTAATCGAAATTGCTGTCCTCGGTACCCTGTACGATGGCCAGCGGCGGCAGGTTCGTGAACGTGCCGCTATCGAGGATCGCCTGCGGGCTACCGTCCGCCATCGTCGAGAGCGGGACCCAGTACGCGTCATGCGCTTCGACAATGTCGTCGCGATTGGTCTCTTTCGCGAACTTGAAGCGTGATTCCGGATCGACCACCGGCGAGCCCATGACCATGAACTTCACGCTAGCATCGACGCCGGCGTCCAAAGGATGCACGCCGTAAGGCTCTGCGCCGGGACGCAAGGCCGCCAGCAGCAACTGATGGCCGCCGCTGGACATGGCCAAGCCGCCGATTTCGTTCGGACGTACGCCGAACTTTTCGGCATTGGCCTTGAACCATCGAATGCCGAAGTTGATGTCGTGCAGCGACCCCGGATAGGTGACGGTCGGCGGCATACGGAAATCGATGGAAAACACGGCAACGCCGCGGGCCGCCAGATATTCGGCAATGACCGAGTTGTGGAAGCGGTCGCGTGTGACCCAGCGTCCACCATGAACGTCGACGACGCCCGGGAAGTTGCTGCCGTGCGGCCGGTAAAGGCGGCCCAGCAGAGCCTCTCCATCGACGGTCAGAAATTCGATCTCGTCGATGCGGAAAGAACGGTTTGTGTCCAATTTATTTTCCTCCGGAAGGGGCGTGCCGCTTAGTTGCGGACGACGGCTTTGATTGGATCGCCGTCGATCGGCGTGGACTGTCGACCGTCAGGGCCGACAGGGATGTCGCCCATTACCGTCGTGCGGTGGATGACACGCGTAAAGTCAGTGTTGATGACGTCCTTGGGGCCACGGTGCAGCGTCTGGCGGTTGTCCCACATGGCCAGGTCGCCATCGCCCCACTTAAAGCGCACATTGAACTCGGGCCGCGCGACATGGGTCTTCAGCATGACCAGCAGCGCTTCGCTCTCGGTCGGCGAGACGTCGACGATGCTCTCCAGAAAGCCCGGTACCACATAGAGGGTCTTTTCGCCGGTTTCCGGGTGAACGCGGACCAGCGGGTGCTCCGTCACCAGGCGGTTGCGGTTCAGGGTCTCCAGATATTCCTTGGAGATACCGACACCGGCGTTGCCCTGATATCGGTGAATGCCGCGCAACGTATCGACGAAGTCACGAATTTTCGGCGACAGATTGTTATAGGCGAGCACCATGTCGGCGAATTGCGTGTCGCCACCGTAGGGGGGCATTTTCTCACCGCGCAGAATGGATATTTTCGGCGGATTGATCGCCGGAGTCACGTCGGCATGCCAGCCGGTCCACGGATACAGAACATCGCCGCCCTTGTAACGCTTGTTCCGGCGGTCGCGGTCGATGGAGTACATCTCCGGATAGTTGTCGTCCTGGTGGCCGTAAACAGGGTGCGCCGGCGTGCATTCGCCGAACATGCGGCTGAAGGCGATATGCTGGTCGTGGTTCAGGTGTTGTGACCGGAAGAACAGCACTTTCCATTTCAAAAGGGCGGCGTGAATTTCCTGGAACTGTTTTTCGGATAGCGGCTTTGTCAGATCGGCGCCGGAAATTTCCGCGCCGATGGTGATCGCGAGCGGGGTGATTTCGATGGTTTCCGGCTCAAGCTCTTGGATAGCCTCGGCAGTTTGCGTGGCCATGGTGATTCCTCCAAAAAATTTTCAGTCTTATTTGTTGGGCATATTTAGCCAGTATTTATTGAGCGCGACAAATGGCGCGTAATGAGTTTCACGATGCGAAACTATGAAGCCGACAATGTTTAGTGGAGCGTTTGCCGGCTGGGCTCGTCTGCGTTGTCGGACCGATATTTTCCGAAATCGCCGGCGGAAAGCCGTTGCCTCGGTCCTCGACGAGGATGGCTGTCGTCTGGGTGCCGCGCTGGATAAAGAACTATTTTACACGCAATTAGAAAGCGTAACGGCGGAAACTGCCGTCGACGGGGATCAACACGCCCGAGACATATCGGGCCACGGGCGACGCCAGGAAGACCGCGACAACGGCCATGTCTTCGGGGTCGCCGATGTAGCCGGCCGGTATCTCTTCACGGGCATACGCTTCGAGACGCTCCGGCGTGTAGCTGGCGAGAATTTGTTCCGTCGCGATCTTGCCGGGGCCGAGTGAATTGACCGTGATGCCGTGCTGCGCGACAGCGTTGGAAAGACCCTTGGCCCAGGCATGCAGGGCGGCCTTGGCGGACATGGCGACGTTGATCTTACCGGCGTGTTTTTCCGGTTCGTTGCGGCCGCTGATGTTAATGACCCTGCCGTATTCGCGCTCGATCATCTGCGGGATGACGGCGTGCGTCAGACGGCGGTGGATTTCAAAGTTGAAGGTCATGCCTTCTTCCCATTCGGCCGCGGGGGCGTTCACGTCGCGTTTCCATGTGCCGCCCGCGGCGTTGACGAGGATATCGATGTGCCCAAGCGCCGCCAGCGCTTCCTTGGCGAGCTTTTCGGGCGCGCCCTCTGTCATCAGGTCGGCGGCTATGACGACCGGACGGGGATGACCCTCGGCGGCGATGGTGTCGGCGTCGGCTTCCATGCTGTCCGTGCGCCGCGCCGCGACCGCCACCTGGACGCCTTCGCGTGCCAAAAGGCGTGCGCATGCCCGCCCGATACCTTGGCTGCCGCCCGTCACGAGTGCTGTTTTACCGTTTAATTGCAGGTCCATTTTGGCCCCTCCCGTCATTCGTCTTTTGTTGTGTAGCGACACAATGACCGAAGGCACCGGGCGCGTCCATAATCGGGCGCTAAATTCTTATGATTTATGACCGTCGTCGTGAACGCTTCGGTCCTGCGTAACCGACGGGAAGGCCCGCGTTCCTTGCCCGTCGGTATCTATGTAACACACGCTGCGGTCTCGACCCGTTCCGGGCGGCGGTGTAGTTTGTGCGCTCACTGAAATTGAACCGAGGCCGGATCCGTTATGCCCACTTCGTCGACCAAGAATCTCGTCCATATCGCACTTTTCGCGGCACTCTTTGCCGCGCTCGGTATTTTCCCACCGTTGGTGGTGCCGTTGCTCGGTGTGCCGGTGACGGCGCAGACGATGGGCGTGATGTTGGCGGGCGGTATCCTCGGCGCGCGGCGCGGTGCCTCGTCAGCGGTCTTGTTCCTGATTTTGGTTGCTGCCGGATTGCCGCTGCTGTCCGGCGGCCGCGGCGGTCTTGGCGTTTTTGCCGGCCCGAGCGGTGGTTTCCTTATCGGCTGGGTTGCCGGCGCGTGGATTTGCGGATTGCTGACCGAACGGATGTGGGGCTCCTTGAATCACGTGAAGAGTTTCTTGATCTCCGTCGCCGGCGGGATCGGCGTTGTTTATGCTCTCGGAATTCCCTGGATCGTTGCGGTGACCGATCTGACGCCGGTGCAGGCGTTGACGGGTTCGGCGGCCTTCATCCCCGGTGACCTAATTAAGGCCGTTTGTGCCGCTGCCGTCATCATGACCGTCCGGCGCGCTTATCCGCTGATCGCGTCGGCCGACACCAGCGACGGGCGCGCATGATCTCGTTCGAGAGCGTCTCGGTCGCGCGTCAGGGGCGCACGATCCTCGGCGGCGTTTCTCTGGACCTGACGGAGTGTCGGATCGGCATCATCGGTGCCAACGGTTCCGGCAAAAGCACGCTGGTGCGGCTTATCAACGGTTTGATCCTGCCGACACAGGGGACGGTCCGCGTCGACGGCCTGACGACGGCAGCGAATGTCGACGCCGTGCGCCAGAAGGTCGGCTTCGTTTTCCAGAACCCGGACAATCAGATCGTCTTCCCGAGTGTTGCCGAAGATTTGGCGTTTGGCCTTAAGAATCAAGGGTTGGACAAGCACGTCATCGACAAGCGCGTCGGCGATATTCTCGCCCGGTTCGATCTCGGCGACTTGGCGGACCGCCCTACCTATCATCTGAGTGGCGGCGAGAAACAGATGATTGCCTTGCTGGGCGTGTTGATCATGGAGCCGGAGGTCATCGTTCTCGACGAGCCAACGACTCTCTTGGACCGCCGCAACAGTCGGGCACTGCTTCGCACGCTGGAGGCGCTGGACCAGATGCTGATCGTTATCACGCACGATTTGGATATGCTGCGGGGTTTTGACCGGGTTCTTTGCCTGGACGGCGGCGGCATCCATGCCGACGGCGCGCCGGCGGAAGTGATCGCGGCCTACGAGGCGATTTCGGCATGATCGATGCGTTCTACCTGGACCGACCATCGGTGCTGCATCGTTTGCCGGCTCTCGCCAAGCTGGGGGCGCTGTTTATCCTTGGCACGGTGCTATTCTTGATCAATGCGATCGCCCCCTTGGCGGCCGTGCTCGGCGTGCTGATCATACTCTACGTTTCGGCGCGCGTTCCGCCTGGGGTTGCCGTCCGTCAACTCAAGTATGCGGCATTGCTTCTGGTGGTGATTGCGTTGGCGCAGGGCTTTCTCGTCAGTTGGCCGTCGGCGGCGGTGGTGCTGTTGCGCTTCTCGTCGCTGATCCTGGCGGCGTCCTTGGTGTCGATGACGACGCGCACCATGGACATGATCGCCGCCTTCGAGACGGTGATGGCCCCGCTGCGTTATGTCGGCGTCGATGTCGCGCGGATCGGTCTCGCGCTGACGCTCACGATCCGCTTTATCCCCGTGTTGGCCCAGGCCGCGCGGGAAGTCCGTGAAGCGCAACAGGCGCGCGGCGTCAAAACCGGCTGGTTGACGCTGATCACGCCGGTCACGGTGCGCATGCTGCGGATGGCCGACGATGTTGCCGATGCGCTGGATGCGCGCGGCTATGGCGGTGCGAAGCGGTGATGGCTGCAGGGCGGGGACTGGCGGCGACGATTGCGCTGCGCGCCGCCGAGAAGGGCGATAGACCGGCTCTCGTCATTGATGCGGAAAGCATCAGCGGTGCGGTGCTGGCGGGCGAAATCGATGCTGCCGCTGATAAGATCGCCGGCACTGCCGTTCATGTGGTCGAGATGAATAACGACCTCCCATCACTGACGTCGTTTCTGGGCGGTGTCCGGACGGGGCGTGCCTCGGCGGTGTTTGATCCGTCCTGGCCGGTAGAGATAAAGCAAGATCTGGCCGCCACCCTTGCAAGCTTAGTGCCGCTGCCGAACGGCAACGACACCGAAGACCCTTCGGATGACTTTTATATCGGCTTTACCTCGGGTTCGACCGGCCGGCCCAAGGGCTTCAGGCGTCCGGCGCGCACCTGGATCGATAGTTTCAGGGCCGCTGACCAAGCGTTCGGCGTCGGTTCCGGGGATACGGTCATAGCTCTCGGCAGCCTGATCCATTCCCTGTTTTTGTTTGCCGTGCTGCACGGCCTGCACCTTGGCGCGCGAACACAAATGTTCGGCGGTTTCCGCCCGAACCGGGTGTTGCAGGATTTGCAGGGCGCGGAAAGCGCCGTCGTTTACGCGACGCCGACGCACCTGCATAGCCTCATCGCCGAAGCCGGCAAGAACGCCACGTCACTGCCCGGCGTAAAGTGCGTGTTGTCGGCGGGCGCGCCGTTGGCGGGGCTATCAGAAGACGCGCTCCGGTGCTTGTTCCCGAACGCCCGTATCTTTGATTTCTACGGCGCCTCGGAATTGAGTTTCATGACCTATGCGGAGATCGGTGACACTCCGCCTGGCTCCGTCGGACGACCGTTCCCGGGTGTCGAAATCCAGATCTTGGATGAAAGCGGCAAAACGTGCCCGATTGGAGAGGCCGGGCATATCTTCGTCACCTCGCCGTTCGCTTTCTCTGGGTACGTAAATGCTGAAGACACCTTGCGGCGACGCGGCGAAGCGGTTTCCATCGGTGATATGGGATACTTGGACGATGCCGGAAACTTCTATCTGACCGGGCGTGCCGACCGCATGATCGTCAGCGCCGCGCGCAACGTGCACCCGGAGCACATTGAAGGCGCGCTGAACGCCTGTCCGTCCGTCGCGGTGTCGGCGGTCGTCGGACTGGATGATGATGCGGTCGGCAAGCGCATCGTCGCGGCGGTCGTTGCCGAAACCGGTGCGACGCTGACACGGCCGGACTTGGTGGCTTGGTGCCGCGACCGGCTGATCGCGACGGACATTCCCAACCGGTTCGTGAAAGTGCCTGAGATGCCTCTGACCCCGGCGGGTAAGATCGACTTTCAGGCTGTTGCGGCTCAACTTGTAGACGGCGAAGGGGAGGACCTGACATGAGCCGCCCGGCCGTCATCGTTGCCGCGCTGCGAACCCCGGTCGCACCGCGTGGTGGGGCTTTTGCCAAGCTTGGCGTCGATGCGTTGGCGGCGCCGGTTTTGCAGGCGCTCCTGAGCGACATAGGTATTTCCAGGGATGACGTGGATAACGTGATCTTTGGTAACGCGCTTTACGGCGGCGGCAATCCGGCGCGTGTGGTAGCGCTGGCCGCCGGGCTGGCTGAGCGCGTGCCCGCCATGACCATCGATACACAATGCTGCGCGGGGATCGACGCGGTGTCGCTGGCGGCGGCGAAGATCGCCGGCGGCGAAGCGGATATCATCATTGCCGGTGGGGTCGAAAGCTTCAGCCGCGCGCCGATCCGCATGCATCGTCCTCTCGATCCGGCGGGCGCACCCGAAGAATATTCAAGACCGCCTTTCACACCATGGGCGGACCGCGATCCGGATATGCTCGACGCGGCGGCGGCGCTGGCGGCGGCACGCGGGCTGCCGCGTACGGACCAGGAAACCTATGCGGTCGAGAGCCATCGCCGTGCACTGGCGGACGGTGTCGCGCGTGCAGAGATCGTTGAGATTGCGGGAATAGATACCGACGCGTTCTGCCGGCCGCTGTCGGCGAAGGCCTGCGCCCGCTTGCCGTTCATTGCCGGCACGTCTGAGACCGGGCTGACGGCGGCGACCACAGCGGTCGAGGCCGATGCCGCGGCGGCGCTGCTCGTGATGTCGGAAGACGCGGCGGAACGCGCCGGACTAGGCGATAAGTGCGTTCGCATCACGGCAAGCGTTTCGGTCGGTGACGATCCAGCTATGCCGGCCACAGCACCCGTGGCGGCGGTCAAAGCGTTACGGGCGCGGACAGGGCGCAGTGCGACGGACTTCGACGTTGTCGAATTGATGGAGGCCTTCGCGGTCCAGGCGATGACAAATATCGAAGCGCTCGGTTTCGATCCCGCCAAGGTCAACACGCGCGGGGGTGCATTGGCGCGCGGCCACCCTATCGGGGCCTCCGGCGCGATCTTGCTGGTGCGGCTCTATCACGACCTCGTGCGTGGGAACGCCGCCACTGGCCTGGCGGCGATTGCCGGGGCCGGCGGTCTCGGCAGCGCCATGGCGCTGGAAAGGCTGTCCCGACATGCTTGAGGTCGAACACGCAGCCAAGATCGCCGAGGGTGCGGCGCTGACGCCGTCCGAGCGATCCTTTTCGTCCGAAGACGTCACGGCTTTCTGTGCACTGACGGGGGACGCTGCCGCTATCCACCAACCGGGTGCGGAACAGATCGTACCGGGTGCGATGCTGCTTTCCGCCGTTGCGTCCTATTTGCAAAACGCACTGCGTGTCCGAAACGCCAGTCACGCCGTTCTGGTAAAGATCGGCAACGCGCGGTTTCCCGCCTCGTTATCGGCGGGGCATCCTTGCCGCTTCGAAGGGGTCGTAAATCGTGTGCGCCGGCACGGCGACGCGACCTATGTGACGGTCACCGTGACATGCAGCAATGCCGCGACCGGTGAAAAGGTGATGTCGCTCGACGTCACCGACGCTTATGTGAGTGGGGATGACGTTCACACATAGCGGTGGATGATCTTTTCGCATAAGAAGCGGGAGCCTTCCATGGGCGGCATCGACTGCATGACGATGTGGTCAACACTCGCGTCCACTCGACCTGAACGCGGTCAATCCATGGTCGGGGCGGTAAAGACGCAAACGCCGGGAAACCGAGACAGTGCCGCGGCGATCTGAAGAAAACTGAACACGCCAGAAAATGACCGGGCCATTAGGATGGTTAACCAATAGTTCACCGACTGCGAGGCATCCTTAGCGATGACAAGTCAGAGGGGAGCGAACCATGTCCCATATGCGCGGCCTCGATCAGTTGAAAGTCGAGAAGCTGTTGTCGATTGCTGAGACCGGTGTCGACGATAGGGCCATTGCCGCGTTTATGCTCGCTCGCCAGCGCTTGGCGCGCCAAGGTGTCGCCCTTGAAACGCTGATTCGTCCGGCGTCACAGTGGCCGCCCTCGGTATGCCGCTCTTTGGCGCCTCGGCTGGCTAAGATTCTCAGCCTGACATCCTCCGACAAAACCGGTGAAATGGCTGCTGCCTTTTTGATGGCACGCCGCCTCATGCTGCGCCTGGGTTTGACCTTCTCGCAGGTTCTCGATCTGACACCGGTATCCGCTGCAGCGCAAGACGAGAGCGGTATGTATCCGACCGCCGAGCTGGAAATTCTGGCGCTTCGCAAACGCGTTCGGCATTTGCAGAACGAACTGGTCGACCGCACGGCACAGTTGCACCGCTATGAGAGCGCTTTCAATAAGATGATCGAGAACGCCTGGGCGGCGAATGCCGGAGAAGCAACCGGGTTGCTGACCGCCGAATAACCTTTCGCCTTTTGGGGTTTGTGGCGCTTGGAGTATGCTTTCCAAACGCCACAAGTCATCTATTCGTGGTGAGGGGAGGGGCGCGTGCCGATGACGTTCGCAAAATTTCAAACGAGAGCATTGGCTCTGGCTCTTTTGGTCGGCGGATTGCTTCTTGCCGGCACGATTTCAGTTGCCCTGACCCTTGCGGCAGAAGAGGAACTGCAACGCAAGGCTGAGTATCAGCAGGTCGAAGAAGCCTATGCCGCGAGCGTTGGCGCGCACCTCAATGCACGCTTCGATGTCACTAATTATCTGGTGCGGAAGTTTTTGGAATCCCGGCCTGACAAGCAGAGTGCATTCGAAGAGCTTACGGAACCGGTGCATGATATTTTCAGCGACTTCCAAGCCATCAATTGGATCGATGAGAACAATATCATTCGGTGGATCACGCCTGTCGCGGGAAACGAGCCTGCGCGCGGTCTGGACATCACTAAGATACCGGCGTCGGTCGAGGCGCTTAAGAAATCACTCGAAGAAAAGAGATTGATCATTACGTCGCCAATTCAACTGTCCCAGGGCGGACGTGGTGTGGTCGGTTACCTAGGGCTTGTCGACGATACCGGCAAGTTCATCGGGGCCCTGAACCTCGTTTTTCGCATCGCGCCGTTGCTCGAAGGCGCCATCAATGATGTGGATGATGATCTGCATTACCTGAAATTATTTGACGGCGACGAGGTTCTCTACGAGTCGGAGAAATTCGATGCCAACCGAGTTATATTGGAGAAGAATATCCCGTTGCCGGGCCGCGATTGGACGATGCAGGTCGCGAGGCAATCGCTGATCGGCGCCGATCTCGGTGCAAAATCGCACTACATCGTGCTGGTCCTGGGTGTGTTAGCATCGCTGTCGCTGGCCGTTCTGGTGTTTGTGCAGGTTGCCCGTCAGGACAAGATCGAGACGGACGAGCGGCGGTTCCGCGATTTTGCGTCGTTGAACTCTGACTGGTTCTGGGAGACCGACGCTGACCTGCGGTTTACTTACTTTTCG
This sequence comes from Rhodospirillales bacterium, assembly GCA_965216765.1. Classification (GTDB taxonomy): domain Bacteria; phylum Pseudomonadota; class Alphaproteobacteria; order Rhodospirillales; family Casp-alpha2; genus UBA4479. Next base: position 1,374,522 of record OZ244199.1, on the reverse strand, counting down.
GAACGTTTCGAAGAAGTGACGGGTAGAAAAAAGTCCGAGATGCTCGGGCGCACGCGTCGCGAGGTCGGTGCGCCGGGTGCCGACCCCGAAGCCTATGCGGCGATGCTGGCGTGTATGGATAGCCGCCGCCCGTTCTTCGGGTTCGAGCATTACCGAGAGCATCCGGATCGGGGGCGTGTGCGCATCTCGATCAGCGGTGTACCGGTTTTCCATGAAGGTGAATTCGTCGGATATCGGGGTGTCGGTCGCGATATGACCAAGGAGCAGCACCACGCCGCGCAGCTGGAGCGCGCACTGGCCCTGGCGGAACAGGCCAATCAGGCGAAATCGGAATTCCTTGCCACCATGAGCCACGAGCTTCGCACGCCGTTGAACGCAATCCTCGGCTTTAGCGAGATGATGGTGCAAGAGATCTACGGCAAGATCGGCAACGACTACTATTTGGACTATGCCAAGCACATCTCAAGCAGTGGCCAACATCTTCTGACACTCATCAACGATGTCTTGGATATCTCGACCATCGAAGCGGGCAAGCGCAGACTCGACCTAGAGAAGGTGGACGTCGTCGGCATACTGAAAGATTGCCTGACCTACATGGATCACGATGCAAAAATTAAAAAAATCAAAGTTGATTCGAAGGTCATCGGCACACCGTGCGAGATCGATGCCGACCGAACCGGGATTAAGCAGATCGTTCTCAATGTCCTTTCGAACGCCGTGAAATACAACAAGGAAGGGGGCTCTATCGCGATCGAGGTTCGCTTCGCCGACGATACCTTCTCGTTAATCGTTCAGGATACCGGTGTCGGCATTCCGGCCGACAGCCTGCAAGGCATAACCGAACCGTTCTTCCGGTCTCTGGCGAATCCGCATCTGGCACAGGAAGGCACAGGCCTTGGCCTTGCCATTGTGAAACATTTGGTGGAGCAGCACGGCGGGACGCTCGACATCGACAGCGAAGAGGGCGTCGGCACCACCGTGAGCATCGTATTGCCGCAGGTTCTGAACCTTATGCGGCGACGCGAAGATCAGGCGCCCGGCCCTGAATGACCGGGCGCCCTGCGATCAGTCGGAGGCGACGAAAAGCTTGCCGGTGACACCGTGCTTGTCGATCCGTTCTTGGACATAGCCGCTGGATTTGGCTTCGGTCAGGAATTCCTGAACGAATGCGTTCAGCGATTTAGCTGACGGGCTGGTACCGACGGCCTGACGGACCGCCATATACTGGCCCGGCAATAGGCGATGGCCTGGGTTCTGCTCAACATTTTCCTTGAGCGCCGGGATCAAGCCTGCAAGCGCATCCAGTTTCTGGTCGAAGTAGAGCTTGGCAGCGTTGGCCAATCCTTCTTCGCGTACCAGTTCGGCGTGCTTCAGGGTCCGGGTCAGGTACAGGTCATAGGCTGACCGTTCCGAGATCGCGACCCGGATGCCGGGTTTGTCGACATCTTCGATCGCTTTCAGCGGCGAATCTTCGGTCACCAGATAAGTGCACGGAATTTCGACGTATGATTGGCAGAAGTCGATGGTCTCGGCCCGTTTCGGCTCGTCGGCGATGTTGCCGATATCCCATTCGCCCTTATCGACAGCATCGGCGACAGCGCCGGGGCTCTTGTAAGGAATGAGTTTCAATTTAACGCCTAGACGTTCCGCGATCGCCGCGCCGATGTCTGCGGAAATCCCGATCGGCAGCCCTTCGGCCGTCTTATCAGTGACCAGCAGGATGTTTCCCATATTGACGCCGACGCGCAGTTCGGTCGGATCGATCAGATCCTTCTTAGCTTCTTCAACAGACATTGGTATTCCTCAGAGGTCTTCCAGAAGACGTTCGGCACTGGTTTCACCGAAACCGCCGTCTTCGAAATGCAGGTGTGTGACGACACCGTCGTCGACGATCATCGAGAAACGCTTACAGCGCGGGCCGTAGCACTTCTTGCTCAAATCCACTTCCAGACCCAGCGCCCGGGTCAAGTTCAGGGCGCCGTCGCCCAGCATGGTCACCTTGCCGTCGGCGCCGGCGCTCATGGACCAGGCGTTCATGACCCATGGGTCGTTAACGGACACACAGGCGATCTCGTCGATGCCTTTCGCTTTCAATGCGTCGGCATTGTTGACGAAGCCCGGCAGGTGCTTTTTCGAGCAGGTATTGGTGAACGCACCCGGCACGCCGAAAACGGCGATCTTGCGGCCTGCGAACATCGGACCGGTGTCTGTTACACCCGGTCCATCATCGGTCATGATGCCGATTTGAACGTCCGGCATCTTATCTCCGACAGAGACTGTCATGGCAATCCTCCCAAATTCTTGGTGATTAGATTGCCAGATACTCCTGTCGTAGGTCCGCGTTGTCCAGGACTTCCTGGGCGGCGCCGTCGAAAACCACCTGTCCGGTGTCGAGAATGACGGCTCGGTCGGCCAGTTGCAGTGCCGCGATGGCGTTTTGCTCGACGATAATCGTGGTCATGCCGAGACCTTTGATCTTCTCGAGCGTTTTTTCGATTTCCTGAACGATGACGGGGGCCAACCCTTCGTACGGCTCATCCAGCAAAAGGAGCTTCACATCCCGGGCCAGGGCACGCGCGACCGCCAGCATCTGCTGCTCGCCGCCGGAAAGCGTGACGCCTTCCTGGTTGCGGCGTTCACCGAGGCGCGGGAACAGGTCATACAGTTCATTAATGGACCAGCCCTTGGGCTCGACGATCTGCGCCAGTTGCAGATTTTCGTGCACGCTCAGCCCTTGAATGACGCGGCGGTCTTCCGGCACGAGGCCTATGCCCAACTGCGCGGCCTGAAAGGCGCGCATGGTGTGCAGGGGCTGGTTATTCAGCCATACCTCACCCTGGCGCAATTCCGGCGTGTCGACCCGCGCAATGGATCGCATGGTCGAAGTCTTACCGGCACCATTGCGGCCTAGAAGGGCAAGAATCTCGCCCTCGTTCATCTGGAAGCCGACCCCCTGAACGATATAGCTCTCGCCGTAATAGGCGTGCAGGTTCGAGCAGGAGAAATAGGCGCCGCCGCCCATGTCGGATGCCGCCGGTTTATCCATGACGCTGGTATCGCTCATACGTGCGTTCCTCCCAGATAGGCTTCCTGAACCTTCGGATTGCCTTTGATCTTGGCCGGTTCGTCCTCGGCGATGACCGTTCCCTGCGCCAGCACGGAAATCCGGTCCGCCAACGAGAAGACAACATGCATGTCGTGTTCGATGACGATCTTGGTGATCCCGCGCCCGCCGATTTTCTGCAGAAGATCGATGGTTGCATTGGTGTCGGCTCGGCTCATGCCGGCGGTCGGTTCGTCTAGAAGAAGCAGGACGGGATCCTGCGCCAGGCACATGGCCAGTTCGAGACGTCGTTTGTCGCCGCGCGACATACTGGCCGACAGTTTGTCCTTATCACCGGCGAGGCCGACGTCTTCGAGCACGTGAATCGCCTTGTCGCGGATTTCGCCTTCGCTGTCGATGTCGCGCCAGCCGTTCAACTTGAAGGCCCCGTCGCGTTTCGCCAGCGCCGGGATCATGACGTTCTGCAAAAGCGTTAGTTCGGTGAAGATCTCCGGCGTTTGGAAGACGCGGATGACGCCCGCCTGGTTGATCTTGTGCGGCTTTAGCCCCAACAGCGACGTGCCGTTGAATATCACCGACCCGGTGTCCGGGATCAGCTTGCCGATAAAACAGTTCAGCAGCGTCGACTTGCCGGCGCCGTTTGGGCCGATGATGGCGTGGACGGTGCCTTCTTCGATATCCAGGTTGACGTTGTTCAAGGCCTTCAGGCCGCCGAAGTTCTTGTTGACGTCTCTGACTTCGAGAATAGCCATGATTATTCCCCCGGGTGCGGCGATGTTTGGCCGGCAGTCTTGCTGTCCGTGGACCGGCGCAAGGCGAGCTTGCCGAGGCGGCTGAGCCCTTCGGTCAAACCGCCCGGCAGGAAGATAACGATGATCATGAACAGAATGCCGAGGCTAAGGTGCCAGCCTTCGCCGACGAACAGCGACGTGACTGCCACGACCGGTTCGACCGCCGCGTCCGGCAGAAAGTCGAAGGCGGCCTTCAGGGTCGAGTCGTTGAACGACGAGAAGATGTTTTCGAAGTACTTGATAAGCCCGGCCCCAAGGATCGGACCGATGATGGTGCCGACGCCGCCAAGGATCGTCATCAGCACGACTTCGCCCGACGCTGTCCACTGCATGCGCTCGGCGCCCGCAAGCGGGTCGATGACGCACATCAAAGCCCCCGCCAGGCCGGCGTACATGCCGGAGATGACGAACGCGGCGAGGGTGTAGGGCCGCGTGTTAATGCCGGTGTAGTTGAGGCGGACCTGATTGGTCTTTACCGCCTTCAGCATCAGGCCGAACGGCGAGCGGAAAATCCGCATGGCGATATAGACGGTGATGATCAGCAGGACGGCGCAGAAGTAAAAGCCCGGCATGCCCTGCATCTCGATGCCGAACAGTGTCGAAATCAGTGGCCCGTCGGCACTGGTGGCTGCGCTGTCGAAAATACGCGGGTCGTCTTTTAGCACGCGTAGCCCGGTCTCGCCGTTGGTAATCGGTGTCATCACCGAATAGGCGAGGTTGTAGCTCATCTGCGCGAACGCCAGCGTGAGGATCGAGAAGTAGATTCCAGAGCGGCGGAGGCTGATGTAGCCGATGACCCAAGAGAATATGCCGGTTGTCAGGATGGCGAAAAAGATCGCCGGCACCGGATTCATGCCCAGAAGCTTAAAGGTCCAGACGGCGGTGTAGGAACCGACACCCAAGAATGCCGCATGTCCGAAGGACAAGTACCCGGTCAGCCCGAACAGGATGTTGAAGCCGGTCGCGAAGATTCCGAAGATCGCGAAACGTTGCATCAGGTCCGGATAATCGGCACCGAACGGCGCCAGCCAGATCGGCATGGCAAAGATAACCACGGCGAAGATGGCGATCATGACGTAGTCGGATTTTTCCGACGGATTTTTGAAGAAATCGATCATGGCCTTACTCCATCACCCCTTTTCGTCCCATAAGGCCGCGCGGGCGGACCAGCAGGATCACGATGGCGACCAGATAGATGATGATTTGGTCGAGGCCGACGATGCCCACTTTTGCAAGCACGTCGCGGACGGCGGTCATCGAGGCGAACGACTGCAGGATACCCAGCAGGAACCCGGCAGCGACCGCGCCTTCCAGGCTGCCCATGCCGCCGACCACGACGACGACGAACGACAGCACCAGGAAATCCATGCCCATGTGGTAATCGGGCGGCAGGATCGGCGTGTACATGACGCCGGCGACCCCGGCGACGACGGCGGCGATGCCGAAGACGATGGTGAAACGGCGGTCGATATCGATGCCAAGCAGGCCGACGGTTTCGCGGTCGGCCATACCGGCGCGGACCACCATGCCGAAGGTCGTCAGTCGAAGGAACGCGAAGACCGATGTGATGACGAAACCGGCGAAGCACAGATAGACGATGCGCCACCAGGGATAGACCAGAGCACCCGGATCGCCGAACAGTGCGCCGATATCGGCGGCGCCACGCAGAAGTTCCGGTGCGTTCTGTTGAATGGGGTTGGCGCCGAAGAACGCCTTGATGATTTCCTGCACGACGATGGCGAGACCGAAAGTAACGAGGATCTGCTCCGCGTGCGGACGCTTATAGAAGAAACGGATCAGGCCGCGCTCCATAATGATGCCGATCGCCAGCATGACGGGGATGGCGACCAGAATCGAAAGCGGGACCGAAAAATCGATAATGGTATTGCCGATGCTGCCGAACCATTCCTCGGCATAGGGCGTGCGGATTTCCAGCGGCGTGCCCCAGGCGGTCTTTTGCGTTTCCGAAAGAACGATCTTTTCCAGCGTCATGATCTTGTTGATCGTGACGGCGCAAAACGCGCCCAGCATGAAAAGCGCGCCGTGCGCGAAGTTGACGACACCCAGAGTGCCGAAAATGAGCGTCAGCCCAAGCGCGATCAGCGCATAAGCGGCGCCCTTGTCCAGGCCGTTTAGAACTTGAAGCAGTATGGCGTCCACAACTGCGTCCTCTCCCACCGTGAAGACTAGTTACGTGAAGGGATAATACAAGAGTGGGACCGGCGCGGCCCTCGGAGAGGTACGCACCGGTCCCGAGTTTAGCGGTATATCAGCCTGCGTTGCAGGTGCCGAGATCGCCTTTGAACTCGTCGCCGCTCGGGTCATAGGTGACCTTGTCGGCTTCGACTTCCTGAACAACGCTCAGAAGGTCGAACTGCGACGACGGATTTTCGTTACCCTTCACGACCAGCACCTTCTTGAAGCACTGGTGGTCATCGGCGCGATACAGCGTCGGGCCGTTGCCCATGCCGTCGAACTTGTGACCTTCCAGGGCGCTGACGATGGCGCACGGATCGAAGCTGCCGGCACGTTCGGCGGCATCGGCATACAGCAGCGTCTGCACGTAGCAGGTGTGCGCGGCCTGGGACGGCGGGAAGCCGTACTTGGCACCGAAGGATTTGACGAACGCCTTGGAGCCTTCGTCCTGCAGCGACCAGTGCCAGTTGGTGGAACCGAAGATGCCTTTGACGTTTTCGCCGGCACCCTGGGCCATCAGGCGCGAGTACAGCGGAACGACGATGGCAAAGTCCTTGCCGTTGACCTGCTTGTCGCGAAGACCGAACTGAACGGCCTGCGTCAGCGAGTTGACCATGTCCTTACCGTAGTGGTTGAGGACCAGCACGTCGGCACCGGAGTTCAGAACCGGCGTGATGTACTGCGAGAAGTCGCCGGCGCCAAGCGGTGTGCGGACTGCGTTGGCGGTCTTCCAGCCGAGAGCTTCGGTGTACTTCTTGATGGAGCCTTCCTGCGACCAGCCCCAGGTGTAGTCGGCGGTCAGGTGGTAGGCGACACGGTCCTTGCCGTAGTTGGATTCCAGCACCGGGCCGAGCGCGGCGCCCGACATTTCGGTGTTGAAGAAGTGACGGAAACCATTGCGGCGGCGGTCCTTGCCGGTGGTGTCGTTGGAGTGGGTCAGACCGGCCATGAAGATGACGCCGGCTTCCTGGCAAAGCGACTGCACGGCGATTGCGACGCCCGACGAAGACCCGCCGGTGATCATGATGGCGCCGTCTTTTTCGATCATGCGCTTGGCCGACGCACGGGCGGCGTCCGACTTGGTCTGGGTGTCACCGGTGGTGAACGCGACTTTTTTGCCCAAGATACCGTTCCCTTTGAGGGACAGCGGTTTCATGGTGTTCATCATGCCGCCGTCACCGCCACCATTGAGGTGTTCGATGGCCAGTTCGTAGGCGCGCAGTTCGTCCGCACCTTCATCGGCATAAGCACCCGTCTGCGGCACGTTGAAGCCGAGCGTCACGGTGCTCTTGTTGGTCGGGTCGTTGACGAAGGCGTTTGCGTTCTTGGAATAGAAGTACGGCGTCGCAAAGGCTGCCGCACCGACCGCGGCGGTGCCACGAAGCATCGTCCGCCGGGTAATTTTTGATTTGAAGCCACCCATTGATGAATCCTCCTGTTTTAAGTGCTTTCATTAGTCTCTTAAGGGGCGGGGGGCGTCCGGCGCTCATAACGTGGGTCGTCCCCCCTCCGACGAACTCGACCGCGTTATGATGAATGAATTCGCGGCCACCCTCCCCGCCGTATCAAGGATTGTAAAGTAATATTGTAAAACTCGCAATAACTCATTGACAATAATGAATTTTTTTGTAAATTTTTTACGAGTGCATGGCAGCATTGATTCAATAATTGACGCTGCGCTGCAAAAAAGACGGGAAGGGGGATGCAATGGCGCGAGTCCAGATCGGTGCGAAAATCCGGGAAAAGCGCAAGCAGTTGGGGGTGACGCAGGCCGACTTGGCCGGTCGATTGGGTATTTCGGCGTCCTATCTGAATCTGATCGAGCGCAACAAACGTAATGTGTCGCCGCGCATGTTCGCATCGCTGTCCGAGGAGTTGGGCGTCGACCGTGAGTGGTTGGACGGGCGCGCCGAGCGGCGCTTGGTCGAAGAGATGATGGCCCTGTCGGCCGACCCGCTTCTGGCCTCACTCGACCTGAACGAGTCCAGCGCCGGCGATATCGTAACGCGCGCACCGGCATGGGGGCAGGCTCTGGTGGCGCTGTATCGTGCCTATCTCAACCGTAACCAGACCGTCACCGCGTTGTCCGACCGGCTGAATCAGGATCCCTATCTGGGCGCCGCCGTGCACGAGATGTTGACCAAGATCACGGCGATCCGCTCCACGTCGGAGATCCTTGATACGGAGCCGGATATCGATGCCGCTCAACGCCGGCGCTTCCAACGCATTGTCGCCGAGCAGAGTGCCGGCTTGTCCGCCATCGCCGAGGGTATCGCCCAGTTCTTCGACACGGCGGATACGGACCCGGCGGCGATGACGCCAATGGAAGAGGCCGATGACTTCATCGTCGATAACGGTAATTACTTTCCGGACCTGGAAGATGCCGTCGACCGTCTGCGCCCTGAGATCGACGCCAACGGCGTCCCCGACGAAAGCCGGCTGCGCGAATTCCTGCGCAACACCTACGGCACGGTGGTGCGGTTTGTTGCCGCCGGCGAGGTGATAGGCCTCATCAACCAGGTACGCTTCGATGCCGACGCCAACACTTTATATATAGAAGACAGCGCCGCACTACCGCGTATCCGCTTTCGCATGGCGCGGCTTGCCTGCGCATTCGCCCTTAGCGAGCAGATCGATCAACTGGCCGCGTCGTCGCCGCATTTGCGCAGCGCCGATGGGATCGAGCGTGGTAAATCGGCCCTGATCTCGTATGCCGCCGCGGCGCTGCTGATGCCATATGACGCGTTCTTCGCCTCGGCGGAACGGAACCGCTACGACATCGAGTATCTGACGCGCCGGTTCGTGGCCAGCTTCGAACAGGTCTGCCATCGGTTGGTGACCCTCAAGAAACCGGGCGCCGCCGGTATTCCGTTCGCGTTTATGCGCGCCGATCAGGCCGGGTTTATCACCAAGCGCATGCCGTTGCCGCATCTGGCTATGCCGCGCTATGGCAACGCATGTCCGATCTGGGGCGTCTATAGCGCCTTTCAGATGCCGGGCCAATTGATCCGTCAGATCGCCGAGTTCCCAAACGGCGAACGCTTCATGTTCATCGCCCAGGCGCAGGACAAGGCGCCGTCGTTCTATAACCAGCGCCGCCATTTGGTCAGTGTGATGATCGCCTGCGATGCACTCTATGCCGACCGCACCGTCTACGCGGATGGCTGGGACTTAGGCTCGAAACGCTTGTCAGAACCGGTTGGGCCGGGCTGTCGCATCTGTGTCCGGCGCGACTGTGCGTACCGCGAAGAGCCGCAGATCCAACAGTTGGCGATTGCGGCGGCGTGAGTGTCTTTTTTCACAATCGGAGAGAAATTGCCGACACTCTAGAAGCAGGGCTCTAAAAGTAGTGTTCGTAGCATAGGATCATGTTCACCTCGCCCTCTGTGTCGAACAAAGGGAGGTAAACGCCTTCAAGTGACTTGAACTCTCTGTCTTTGACGATGCATTGGCCTTCTACGCGGGTAGGCATCCTGTTTTCCTTGATCGTACAGAAAAACTGGCGCGCCTTCGTTGCGTTCTCTTCGGAATGATAGTCGCCAAGAATTTTATTTGTTCCTTCCACGCCCAATAAACTCGTCAGCCCCGATCCGAAAAACCGATTTCGCCAATCTTGAAGTTCGGGAATGTATTCTTTCACCATGATATTCGGCGCAAGCGGATAGATCTCCATGAGATCAAGGTCTTCCCATTTCGGTCCGTCATCCTGATCTGTCTTCGATAGCCAATAGTCATAGAGACGCCTGACCTCGTCGGCAGTGAAAATCATCGTTGTGGTAATCGTATGGTTTGGAAAAACGGCAGACAAATTAATGCCCTCTATGGAGGAAACTCGACGTATTTATTGTTTCGAAAACCATATCGGCTTCATTACGCAGATACAAAACCCATGATGCACTGCATGCAGTAGGGGTATAATACAGCAAAAAAACACGTCGGTTTTAGGGCCGAATGCCGAGGAACTATAATCGAGGGTATGGGCGCTGAACGCTGAGGGCTATTCACTCAAGGTAAACGCGACACGCCCGGTTTCCTTCAACGTTTTGGAAGATGTGTCCGGGCGCTGTCGATGATGGCGAATTGCCAGGGACGGACACTGCTACTCCGCCGCAGCGGGCACGGGGTCTGGTTGGGGCAGCGACTTGGGCAAACTGAGCACAGCAAACATGATTACGACCGCCGCGCCTGCCAGGATCATGAACAACGTGTCGAATCCCCAGTTGTCGTAAACGAAAGCAATCATCGGCAGCGATGCAGCCAGCACGGTAAAGCTCACGACGTAGCGCACCCCGTAGATCCGCGCCCGGTAAGCGCCACTTGCGGTTTTGCCGATCATGTAGTCGTTGATCGGGATTTGGCCGAATGCGCCCAGCATGAATCCGAAGGCGACGGCCAGCGCCAAACCGTCCGTCAGCCCCGGCATCATGGCGAAGAAGACGATCTGGATTGCGGCCACGACCATATAGACTTTTCGCGGGCCGTGCTTATCCAGCATGCTGCCGACGAGAACCTGTGCGAGCGAGGCGACGGCGAACACCACGAAGGCCAATGACCCGATCACGGTCGCCACACCGTCCTCATTGCCATCGGCGAGGCTGTCGAGAAGGCCGGAGAGTTCAACCGCCAGGCCCTGAAGCCGCTCATCAAAAATTTTCGGCAACGCAAAGGTCGTCGACTGGAAGACGATCGATCCGACCGCTGCGGTAATAAAGACGATGACGGCGACACGAATGATCGCAGCGCGGTACGACTCCGATACGGGGGCGGGCGTGGCGGCGCCTGTTGTTTTTTTGGCTTCCCGGTCCGCTCGGATCCCATCGTGCCGCAGCGCCATATAGGCGAAGCCGACCGCGATTGAGAATACGCCGGGCAAGATGAAGGCCATCCGCCAGCCGGCGAAATCGATCATATAGCCGGTTATTAATGCTGCCGCCGCGACGCCAAGATTCCCCCACACGCCGTTCACGGCGATACGCATACCGGTGTTTTTCCATTTCATCGTGACGATGGCGAGGCCAACCGGATGATAGATCGCGGCGAACATGCCAATGACGAACAGGCCGAACCCGATTTGCAGAGGTGACTGGGCGAACCCCGTTGCGATGGAGGCGAGGCCGATGCCGATGAAGAAGACGCACATCATGCCGTCTTTGCTCCATTTGTCGGCAAGCCATCCCGCGGGCACCGAGAAGAGGCCAAAGGCGAAAAAGCCCGGCGTCGCGTAGGCCAGCAATTCTGCATAGCCGATGTTCCATTCGCGATAGAGCACCAATGCCGCGACTGTCGCGAAGACCAGGGTGAACAAATGGTCTAGGAAGTGCCCAATGTTCAGCAGCAGAAAATACGTTTTATCCCGGTCCATAGTTTTTACTTCCTCCACTTTGCGCCCATTCGTTTTTGTGACGCTTCTGTTATCGGCAACACCTTACGATTGGTAATATTGCGATGTATTGCCAATTTATATCTATTTTCTGCCAATTGGCTGGTCGCTGGCATGTTTTACGCCTTCGTCGACGCAGCAGCGACTCACATGACGGCTTATGCAACGCTGAGTATTGCGGACGCTATTGGTCGACAATGCGCGATAGCGCAAGTTATTGCGCGAACCGGGCCGGAGAGGCTACGGTTCCTGCCAATGCCGGAAAACAACGGCAATGAAATTCATCGAGGGAGGTTTTGGCTTTGCCGGTTCGAGTCCTGATCGCAGAGGATGAGCCGAATATCGTCGAGTCGCTTACGTTCATCCTCAACCGTTCCGGGTTCGAGGTTGAATCGGTCGGCGACGGCGCGGCGGCGCTTGAAAGTATCCAGTCCAGCCGACCGGACGTGGTCATACTCGACGTCATGCTGCCGTCGATGAACGGGTTCGAAGTCATGAAGAGTGTGCGTGCCGACGATGCCGTCAGCACCACGCCGATCATCATCCTGACGGCCAAGGGGCAAAGCCGTGACCGTCAGACGGCGATGGAGATCGGTGCCGATGCCTTCGTCACCAAACCGTTCTCGAATTCGGAGATCATCGATAAGGTCCGGGAACTGACGACGTCATGAGCCCCCGTCCGGTCACCGCGCAACGCTTGCGGAAGGCCGGCGACAGTGCCGCCGCCATCACGGTGGCAATGATCTTTCTGGTCATGCCGCCGGCGATCCTGGCCAGCGTCGGCGCCGGACAGATCTTCGGCATTCCCGCCACCGTCATTTATACGTTCGGCGTCTGGCTTGGCGTCATCGCCCTGACCGCCTGGAACAACCGCTTCCTGGGTGCCACCGAGGTCATCGAGACCGAGGCCATCGCGCCAGAGGATTTCCCCCCCTGATGCTGTCGGGGAATCTGGTCCTCGTCGTTTCCATCGGTTACGTGGCTCTGTTGTTCTTCGTCGCGTACCTCGGAGATAAACGTGCCCGGTCGGGACGGCTCGGCCTGTTCCAGTCACCGCTGATCTATACGCTGTCGATCTCGGTCTATTGCACGTCGTGGACGTTTTACGGCGCCGTCGGTTCGGCGGCGCGCAACGGCCTTGAATTCGTCACTATTTATTTGGGGCCGACGATCGTCTTCATCGGCTTTTGGTTCTTGCTGCGGAAATTGGTGCGCATCGGCCGCATGCAGCACATCACGTCGATCGCCGACTTGATCTCGTCGCGTTACGGCAAGGGGGAAAGTCTTGCCGTGCTTGTCACCCTGATTGCGGTAATCGGCACCACGCCATATATCGCTCTGCAGTTGAAGGCCGTGACCACCAGTTTCTGGGTCATCAGCGGGGGTGGCTTTGAAGGCGCCAGCGATGCCTTGTTTGACCCGGACTACAAGACCGGGTTCTGGGTCGCCGTCGGCATGGCGGTTTTCACCATCGCCTTCGGGACCCGCAACATCGACGCCAACGAACGGCACCACGGCGTCGTCGCGGCGATTGCGTTGGAAGCCGTGGTCAAGTTGGTGGCACTGCTGGCGGTCGGCATCTTCGTTGTATACCTGCTCGCCGACCGCGCACCGGAACAGCTCATGTGGTCCCCGGATATCCTGCACGTGGACGATGTCTTCGGACCGCGCTGGGTGACGCTGATCGTGCTCGCCGCTGCCGCCATCATCTGCTTGCCGCGACAGTTCCAGGTGACGGTGGTCGAAAACACCGACGAGCGGCACCTGCTGACCGCGTCCTGGCTGTTTCCGCTTTATCTGTTTCTGATGAGCCTGTTCGTCCTGCCGATCGCCATCGGCGGCCTTCAGTTCCTGCCGGGCGGCGCCAACCCGGACATGTTCGTGCTCACGCTGCCGATGGCCATGGATCAGCATCTTTTAACGCTGATCGCGTTCCTGGGCGGGTTCTCGTCGGCGACGTCGATGGTGATCGTCGCGTCCATCGCACTGTCGACGATGCTGTCCAACCACGTGATCATGCCGCTGGCCTTGCGCCTGCCGTGGTTCGAATTGCAGGCGTCCGGCGGCGTGCGCCGTCTGCTGCTGCTGAGCCGCCGCGTCAGTATTTGTCTGGTGCTGTTCCTGGGCTACATCTACTTCCGGCTCAGCGGCAAGTCGGACGCACTGGCGGCTATCGGTCTGATCGCCTTCGTCGGCGTGGCGCAGTTCCTGCCGAGCTTGATCGGCGGCCTGTATTGGCGTCAAGCCTCGGCCAAGGGCGCCTTTACCGGGCTTGCCGCCGGGTTCTCGCTGTGGCTTTACACCCTGTTCCTGCCGAGCTTCGAGGGCGACTTCCTACTGACGAGAAGCACCATCGATTTCGGCCCGTGGGGCATCGCGCTGCTGCGGCCGCAGGCACTCCTCGGTATCGAAGGCATGGACCCACTGGTGCACGCCGTGTTCTGGAGCCTCAGCGTCAACACCGGGCTGTTCGTTCTGGTGTCATTGATATTCGATCCCAAGCCATTGGAACGATTGCAGGCGACGCTGTTCGTCGATGTGTTCCGCACGCCCGCCGACAACGAGGCGCGCATCATCCGCCGCCAAGCCGCAAGCAACGATCTGCTTGTTCTGGCACAACGTATCTTGGGCGCCGACGACGCCTATAAACTTTTCCGCGATTTTGCCGACCGGCAGGGGCTGGAGGGGCATTTGCCGCGCGCCGACGACGAGTTCATCGGCCAGTTGGAACGGCGGCTCGCCGGCAGCGTCGGTGCAGCGACCGCGCGGGCGATGATCTCGCAGGTGGTCAAAGGCGAGACCATCAGCCTCGACGAATTGATGAAGATCGTCGATGAAACGCAGCAGGTTCTCAATTACAGCCGTCAGCTCGAAATGAAGTCACAAGAACTGCAGGAAACGGCCCGCCAGTTGCGCGACGCAAACGCGCGTCTGCGCATGCTAGACGTGCAAAAAGACGACTTCCTCAGCCAGGTCAGCCATGAATTGCGCACGCCGATGACGTCGATCCGCTCGTTCTCGCAGATCCTGTTGGAATCGCCCGGCTTGGCACCTGCTGAATCGGAACGCTTTAAGAAAATCATTCTGGAAGAGAGCAAGCGCCTGACGCGGCTGCTGGACGAGATCCTCGATCTGGCGCGCCTCGAAGGAGACCAGGCACCCTGGACGCTGGACACCATCGACGCCGAAGAAAGCCTGGCCCGTGCCGTCGCCACTTGTCAGGGATTGGCTGCCGAGGCCGGGGTTGAGATTCATTTCGATACCAAGGTCGGTTCCGCCCCCCTCAAGGCGCAGGACGACAGGCTGCGTCAGGTGTTCTTGAACCTGATTACGAACGCCATCAAATACACGGCCGCCGAAGTGCCGGCGGTGACGATCCGCAGCGTGATAGAGGACGGCCAGTACCGGGTCTATATCGAAGACAACGGCGTCGGTATCCGCGCCGAAGACCGCGATCAGATTTTCAAGAAGTTCTCGCGCGGCTGGCGGCAATCGGAATATGGCCGGAGCGGCGCCGGGCTTGGGCTGGCGATCAGCTGGCAAATCATGCAGCGGCTCGGCGGTGCGTTGGAGTTGATGCCGCAGACGGAAGGCAAGGGTGCGTCGTTCAGAATCAGCCTGCCTTACAACGGTGCGGCGGCGGTCGCCGAATAGGGCCTCTTAATCGGCCGGTTTGGGCGGGAAACGCATGGAAACCGTCGTGCCTTCGCCGACGACGCTATCCAGCTTGATCGTTCCACCATGAAGTTCGACGAGGGCCTTGACGATCGGCAGACCCAGCCCGACACCCGGATTGGAGACGCCCGTGCGGCGCTGCTCGATCTGTCCGAACGGTTCCATGACGTTGACCAACTCGTCGGCGGAGATGCCGCAGCCATTATCGATGACGCGCACTTCAAACCAGCCGTCCGATGTGTGCGACGCTCGTATCGTCACGGTGCTGCCTTTGGAGCTGAACTTGATGGCATTGTCCACGAGATTGATCAGGACCTGGGACATCTTCATGTCATCGCAGTAAACCGGGCTCATCGCCTGATCGTCGACTTCCACCTTCACACCGCTTGCATTGGCGCGGGTGCTTGTGACCGACAAACAGGTCTTGGTGAGTGTCGAGAACGGCACTTCCGTGCAGTGCAGTTCAAGCCGGCCGGCTTCGATCTTAGCAAGGTCGAGTAACTCGTTGATCAGATGCAGCAACCGCCGCCCGGCGTCACGGACGTCCACGGCATAGCCGACATAGTGTTCGTCCAACGGTCCGTGCACCTTAGAGACGATCATCTCCGAGAAGCCGATGATGGCGTTCAGCGGTGTCCGTAACTCATGGGACATCTGGGCCAGGAAGCTGGACTTCGTTTCGTTGGCACGGACGGCTTCGTCACGGGCCTGGGCAAGTTCGGCGTTGCGCTCCGACTCGCGTTTCAGGCTTCGCCACAGCATCAGGCCGAATATGCCGGACGACACCACAAGCGCGGAGACGGCGATCATCAGCAAAAGAAGGCCGTCCTTGTTTTGCTGCCGGCGCTTCTCGCGGAAGACCGGCGCAAGCTGGACGGTCTTGCCGGCGATCCTTTCAATATCGGGCCGAAGCGACGTCAGGGTCGCCAGCGCATCGTCGAGGGGCGGGCTTTCACCGTCGGCGAGTGCGTCGAACGTTGGCGACAAGGCCTTGTACTTGTCGAAAGTGCTGTGAACGAGGCCCAGTATTTCATCGTCGAATATTTCGTCGTAGGGCGGGCGTTCCGGAAGACTTTCCAGCCGTTCGTACAAGATGTCGTACTGAATTATCGTGGAGCCTACGTCGAAGCCTTCGGCCTTGGCGCTCAAACCGCGTACTTGGCCGATCAGGGTTTCGTAGTGTAGGCGGATCTGCACGACAGCGATGCCGCTGTAGTCGTAACTTTGTTCGTTGAGGCGCTGCTGGGTTTTCCAGGCAAGCGTGCCGATGAACAGTGTGATCAGCACCAACGAAGCCACAATGCCGCCGGCGAAGATCGTTAATCCGTCATTATGAGACCGTCTCGTCGCCATGATTATTGGACAGTCACACGGTTGAGCTGCCAAATGGAACGCGCGCTATATATCTGGTTGTTCAGTTCGGGGTGAGTGTTTAGCGGATATATAAGCCATATCGGCCCTTTGTCGCGGATGCCCATCCATTTTCCATCCCGCTTCATGGCGAGCAGGACGTCGTATCTCTGTATGTCCGAAAATGGGATGTCGATCTGATAGCCGTCGATCGCTTGCAGGACGAGGGTTTTGCCCTTGGCGTTCAGTTTGCTGAGCAAGTCAGAGAACAACGGCCCTTCGAAGCTTACGACGCCATCTTCCCATGGGGTCTTGGTGTCCAACTTCTTCATGCCGACCGAGGCCAGCATGTCCCGGTCAAACTGGGCCGTGTCATCGACGTTGGTGGCCTCAATCGCGCCGATGACGGTCAGCAAAACCTTCCCCGTCGGTGCGGGAAGTGGTTGGGAGGCCAGGGTGAACGCCGTCGGGACAACGGCCAGGATGATGGCTAGGAAGACCACCACCCCGATCCGACCGTTGCCGAAACGCTGTACAACTCGATGCAACATGCTTTCTCTTTAGCCAAATTCCGGGTTGGAATAAAGCAATGGAAATTCGCAAAGCCGCTTCAGGCTTGTAACAGCAGCACGGCGAACCGTTCTTTGGGATCGGTCCAGACACGCAGCGGCGAAAATCCGGCGCGGGCGGTCAGCGCGTGAAAATCATCTAGACTGTATTTATAGGAGTTTTCGGTGTGCACCGTCTCACCGGCGGCAAAGTCGACGGAATACTTGCCGATCCGCACGGTCTGATCGGTCATGCTTTCAAGATGCATTTCGACGCGGCCGAGATGGGCGTTGTACCTGGCGACATGTCGGAACAGGTCCGGGTCGAAATCGCCGTCCAATTCGCGATTGATGCGCACGAGGAGGTTCTTGTTGAACGCCGCCGTGACGCCTTGGGCATCGTCGTAAGCGGCAATGAGTGTTCCCGCGTCCTTGCGCAAATCGACGCCGATCAGCAACTGACCTTTCGTTCCCAGAGTCTCGGCAATGCCGACGAGAAAGCGTTCCGCATCCTTGGGTTCGAAATTGCCGATCGTGGATCCGGGGAAGAACGCGACCCGGTTCGCCGTTTTTCCCGTCGGCGTCGGCAGATCGACCTTGCGGCTGAAGTCGGCCTCGACCGGCAGCACTTCCAGACCGGGATAGGCATCGTTGATTTCCGCTGCCGCCTGGCCGAGCTGTTCAGCCGAGATATCGATGGCGACCAGCGCTGCCGGTTCTTTCATGGCGTCGAGCAGAATCCGTACTTTGTCGAGCGCGCCGGAGCCGTATTCGATCAGCATGGCGTTGGGGCCGATCTCGTCGGCGATGTCGCCGGCGTTGTTAGTCAAAATCCCGATCTCGGTCCGCGTCGGATAGTATTCATACAGTTCACAGATTTCGGTGAACAGTTTGGCCCCCTCGGCATCGTAGAAATACTTCGGTGAAAGAGCCTTCGGCGTTGCCGACATCCCCTCGACGACATCTGCGAGGAACGACCCGGGTTCGGCATCCAGATCGACGGCGACGGCGGTGCGCTTGGGCGCGTCTTCGGCGAGACGGATACCTGAGAACTGCCAGCGGGCATCGGGATAGAAGAAGTTGCGGTAGGTCGGGCGGGTGTGGCCTTCCGGCGTCGCACACGAGCCGCCGCGCAAGACCATCTGGCCGGACATGAACTTGCCGTTGTATTCGCCGACTGCACCTTCTGCTGCCTTGAACCCGGGGTAGGGGGAATAGGCGGACGCCGTCCATTCCCAGACGTCGCCGAAGAACTGATGTTGGTCGGAGCTTTCGGCCGGCAGCGGATGGAACACACCGGCATCGGCAAAGTGGCCGTCCCGGGGTTCCGTCGCGGCGATGGCTTCCCATTCCGCTTCGGTGGCGAGACGCTTGCCGGCCCAACGGGCGAAGGCATCGGCTTCGAAGAAGCTGACGTGGCAAACCGGCGAGTCCGGGTCGATCGGGCGCAGGCCCGATAAGGTGAACAGCTTCCAGTCGTGGCCGTCGCGTTGCCAATAGGCGGGAGCCTCCCAGCCGTTCGCCTGTACCGCAGCCCAGCCGTCCGATAGCCAGTAGTCAGCCTTGGCATAGCCGCCTGCGTCGATGAAAGCCATGTACTCGCCGTTGGTGACGGAATGCGAGGCGAGGCGAAATGGTTCCTGCCAGACCTTGTGGCGCGGTCCTTCGCAGTCGAAAGCGAAGCCGTTGCCGTCCCAGCCGATTTCGATCAGGCCGCCCGGATTGTCGATCCACTCGGTCACGCGGCTGCGCCGGGCGTCGCGCGGGCGCGGCGGTTGGTATGCGGGTTTTAGCGGATTGAGCGACAGCGCATGCTTGATGTCGGTAATCAGCAGCTCCTGGTGCTGCTGTTCATGGTTGAGGCCGAGCGTGACGAGCGCTTCGACATCCGCCGCCGCATCGCTGTCGAGAAAATCCGTCATCGCCCCGTCAACGTGCGTACGATAGGCGTATATACGCTCCAGCGGCGGGCGGCTCAGCATACCGCGCTGTGGCCGTGCATGACGCGGGCCGACTTGCTCGTAATAGGAATTGAAAAGGTAGTTGAAGGCGGGATCGAAGACTTCGTAGCCCGATGCGTGCTCGTTCAGGATGAAGGTTTCGAAGAACCAGGTCGTGTGCGCCAAATGCCATTTCGTCGGGCTGGTATCCGGCATCGATTGGATGCACTGATCCTCGGCGCTGAGCGGCGCTGCCAAATCAAGGCTTCTCGCACGAACGTTTCGGTATTTTTCGGCGGCGCCGTCGAGGTGAGACTCACGGGCGGCCTGTTTTTGTGAGTGGTCGGCCATAGCCTCTCCTCTCTTAGGCGCGCATTTTAGCGTGATGCGCATCCCATATAAACCCTGGGTTAATGACTATTTTGTGAGAGTGCACGGGGCGTTCTCTTTCGCAGCTGCAAAATCGGACTAGCGCCGACGGCACACGCGCTTTACGTTTCAGATCGGACCCCGAAAACACAAGGACGCAAGGCGTGTCGCTTTTCGCACTATCGGCCATCTTTCTCGCGGCGGCGGTGATTGCCGTGCCACTGGCGAAAAAGCTCGGCCTCGGCTCCGTCCTTGGCTATCTCGCGGCGGGGGCGGCCATCGGACCTTGGGGGCTGGGCCTCGTTCGCGATGTCGACAGTATCTTGCACTTCGGCGAATTCGGCGTCGTGCTGCTGCTGTTTTTGATCGGCCTCGAATTGCAGCCGGGCCGCCTTTGGACCATGCGCCGGCCCGTCTTCGGCACCGGTGGGACGCAGGTTCTCGTCACGGCGGCGCTTTTGGCGGGCGCGTCTTATGCGTTCGGCCTTCCGCTGACCGCGTCGATCGCCGTGGGGTTGGCGCTGTCTCTGTCGTCGACGGCGTTTGCCCTGCAGATCATGGCCGAGAAGGGGCACCTGACCAGCCGTTACGGCCGGACGGCGTTCTCGATCCTTTTGTTTCAGGACATCGCGGCGATCCCGATGATCGCGCTGATCCCGTTGATGGGATCTGACGGCGATATGACAGCGACGGAAGCGGCGTTGTCGGCGCTCAAGGTCGCCGGTGTCATCGCTGCGGTCATCGTCGTCGGCCGGTTCTTACTCCGGATCGTGTTGCGCAAAGTCGCCGAGGCGGAATTGCGCGAGATATTCACCGCCTGCGGGTTGCTGACGGTCATCGGCACGGCGCTGATCATGCAGTCGGTCGGCCTGTCGATGGCGCTCGGTGCCTTCATTGCCGGCGTGCTGCTGGCGGACAGTGAATTCCGCCACGCTCTTGAAGCGGACATCGAACCGTTCAAGGGGCTGCTGCTCGGCCTTTTCTTCATCGCCGTCGGCATGAGCGTGAACTTCGGCCTGTTGATCACCGAGATTGCCTTGGTCGTGGCGCTGGTGGTCGGGTTGGTGGCGCTCAAGGGGACGGTGCTCTATGCGCTGGGTGCCGGGGTCGGCCTTAAGGGAGTGGGCCGGGTTCATCTGGCGGTGGCGCTGTCGCAGGGCGGCGAATTCGCCTTTGTGATCTTAGGTATCGCCACCGTGGCCGGTATCGTCGGCCGGGAAACCGCGGAGATGGCGATTCTGGTCGTCACGTTGTCGATGGTGACGACGCCGCTTCTGTATCTTGTCGTCTCCAAGATTAAGACACCGCCCGCCGAGACGCCCGATATGGACGAGCACGAGCCGGAAGCGCTTGAGCATCCGGTAATCATCGCCGGTTTTGGTCGCTTCGGTCAGATCATCGGCCGTATCCTGCGTGCCAAGCGGATCGGCTTCACGGCGCTCGAAATGGATGCCAACCAGGTCAACTTCGTCGCCAAGTACGGCAACAAGGTCTACTACGGCGACACCACGCGCTACGAAGTACTGCACGCCGCCGGGGCCAGCGAAGCCAAAGTGATGCTACTGGCCGTCGACAACCCGGATCATTCGGTGAAGACCGCCGAACTGGCCATCAAACGGTTCCCGAACCTGACCGTTATCGCCCGCGCCAAAGACCGAAATCACGCTTTCCGGCTGATGGACGTGGGCGTTCGCCACGTTATCCGCGAGACGTTCCATTCAGGGATTGAAGCCGGGCGCCTGACGTTGGAGGAGATCGGCTTTGCCTCCAAGGAAGCCCGCCACATCGCCGAGATGTTCCGCGATCACGACGAACGCCGCTTGCGTAATCAGTTCGGCAAGCACCATGACGAAGCGTTGATGCAGGCGGAAACCCTGGAATGGTCACGCCAGCTGGAGGAAATGTTCGCCGAGGACGCCGCGGCCGATAAACCCGACGAAGAAAAAGCCTGAGGCTACGTTAGCGCATCCGCTGCCTTGGCATAGGCGTGAACAGTCGCGTCGATATCGTCATCGGTGATGGCCAAGGACATATAGATTTTCGACGGCGACTTTAGAATACGGTTGTTTCGCAATTCCGTGTTCAAGGCAGCAGTTTTCTTCGCGTCTCCTTTGACGACATCGCGATAGTCGCGGATGTCGGTGTCCGTGAACACGACATCGAACATGCACGGATAGCCGGAGATGCGGTGCACCTGACCGGCTTTGCTTAGTGCATCGCCGATGCCGGCCATGAGTTTTTCGCCGCTTTCCCATAGCGTGTCGTACTGCCCCGGGCGGCGCAGGATTTCCATGGTTTTCAGTCCGGCAATCGCGGCAACCGGATTGCCGCTAAGCGTGCCCACCTGCATCAGGAACCCGTCGCTGCCGACTTTGCTTTTGTCGAAATGCGCCATGATCTCTCGCTTGCCGGTGACCGCCGCGAGCGGGAAACCGCCGCCGATGACTTTGCCGAGTGTGCAGACGTCTGGCACGACGCCGAAGAATTCCTGCGCGCCGCCATAGGCGAGGCGGAAGCCGGTGACCACCTCGTCGAAGATCAGCACGATCCCATGCCGGGTGCATTCCTCACGCAGCGCCTCGAGGAAACCGGGTGCCGGTGGAATAATTCGCTGCAAAGGCTCGACAATTATCGCGGCGATGTCGGCGCCGTGCTCAGCC
The DNA here is from genome assembly GCA_965216765.1 of Rhodospirillales bacterium. GTDB lineage: Bacteria > Pseudomonadota > Alphaproteobacteria > Rhodospirillales > Casp-alpha2 > UBA4479. Next base: position 1,352,549 of record OZ244199.1, on the reverse strand, counting down.
AGCAGGGAGCGGGTGAACGCGATATCGTTATAGGGCGCGATGAGTGTTTCGTCGCGGACACTGTCCGGCACGCCGGCGGAATCAGGGACCGCCATCGGGAAGTTGACGAGTGTCTCAGGCGCCAGGCTCATCTGCGCTTCCGAGGACATGCCATGATAGCCGCCCTCGAACTTCATGATCTTGTCGCGGCCGGTGTACGCCCGCGCCAAGCGCATGGCGTACATGTCGGCCTCGCTGCCGGTGCTGACGAAGCGGACCTGCTCGGCGCAGGCGATGGCGTCGCAGATGGTCTCGGCGAGTTCAATGCCGTGCGCATTGTTGGCAAAGAACGTCATGCCCTTGCCGAGTTGTTCCTGCACCGCCTCAAGGACTTCCGGATGGCCGTGCCCAAGAAGCATCGGCCCCGAGCCGATCAGGTAGTCGATGTACTCGTTACTGTCGATGTCCCAGATGCGCGAGCCGTGCCCTTCCCGGATCACGATGCCCGGGTCGAAATTCCCGAAACCGCCGGCCGGCATCACTTCGTGCGCGCGCGCGATGAGTTGTTCCTGTTTGGTCGTCATGATGATCCTTTGGCAGAACGGGGTTGCTACGCGTCAAGATAGGCGGAGGAATAGGGGAAATGCGCTGTGCTCAGCCCCCGCCGAATTTCTGTTTCACATACTCTGCCGCGATCGCCGCGCACTCGTCGAGTTCGGTGCCCATGGTCCGGTTTTCGACCGTCTCGTTGCCGAGCGGCGAGGCGGCGATGATGCGGAACATTTCCGCTCCACCCCGGTGCGAGGCGCCGGGCAAGCCGATGGTTTCCATGGTTTTGCCAATCTCTTCGACTTCTTCGACCCAGCGGTAAGCTTTCGGCGGCGTCTTGCAGACCCGTTCCGCCGCCCAGTCGAAACCGACTTTATGACCTGTGTTGAATTCCTTCACCACATCATCGTAGACACCCAGCGCCTTGGCGGCGATGAAGGTTTCGGCGGCGACGGCGACCATGGTTTTGGTCATCGAGGCGAAGCACATCTTCAGGGCTGCGGCGCGGCCGATCTCTGTGCCGAAATCGAAGATCGTCAGGCCGTGCGCCGCAAGCTCGGCGGTCAGTTCGGCCGCATCGGGACCGGATGCGTAATAGCGCGTCGGGTTTTTCAGCGGGCTCGGCGGATCGCCGAAGATGCCGACGTCGACAAAGCGCGCACCCGCCGGCTCGACCACCGCCTGGACTTCCTTCTTCGTTGCCGGCGACAGCGCGTTGCAATCGGCGTACAGGATCGGTTTGCCGATGTCCTTGATGTGCGGCGTCATCCGTTCGGCGAGCGCCATGGCATCGCGCGGCGGCAGGATCGACAGAAATGCGTCCGCTTGTTCGATCAACGCCCGGTCGCTGCCCACGTCTTCAATGCCGGCGTCCTTGGCGAGACCCTGAGAGCGCGCGCTGCGGCCCTCCAGATTGGTGATCACGCGCAAGCCGTTGCGGACCAACTGTCCGCCCGTGCCCGAGCCCATTTCGCCCTGCGCCATGACGGCGACCGTTTTTATTGCCATGAAAGGTTGCTCCCCGTTGAAGATGTGACGCGCATCCTAAGCGAACGCTAGGCAAGGATGCAAAGCCGGGAATTGGATGTCTGAAATTTGGGAGATGAAAGGCCGGGGCGAAGCCGGAAACACCGACGCACGTTCAACACGGGAATGCTTTGGCGATTATCCTGACGGGGCATGTACCAAAATTGGCGTCGTCCCGGTCACACGGCGTCCAGCCGGGTGCGCCGGGACCTTAAGACTGGTCGTCACTCAAAGATCCCGGCGCCTGGTACGGCCGGGATGACGCAAGAGTACAATTGCCGAATGTTTCGGGCGGCGGCCCCTTAGGACGCAGACATTTTCGAAAACACGTTCAGCACCACGACGCCCGCCACGATCAAAGAGATACCGACGATGCCTGGGAGGTCCACCTTCTGATCCAGGAACAATGCACCGATCCCGGCGACCAGGACGATCCCGACACCGGCCCAAACCGCATAGGCAAAGCCGACATTGAGGTTCTTCAGGCACAGGCCCAGAAAATAAAAGGCCGCGAGATATCCGACAGCAGTGACAACCGTAGGTATGGGGCGACTAAAGCCTTCAGACAGCTTTAGTGCGGTTGTCCCGACAACTTCGGACAATATCGCGATAATGAGAAACAGATAGGCCATTGGAGGTGACTCCTTTGGAAACCTAGCCCGGCTGAAATTGCCAGTGTGCGCTTACGAGCCGAGGACCTATTCCTCGATCCGGTGCACCAGGCGGGCGCGGATCGTGCCTTCGAGGGCGCGGATGTCCTTCAAGATGTCGTCGGCGTCGGCAATGTTGCCGTCTGCGTCCAGCACCACGTAACCGACATCGCCCTGGGTCTGATAGTACTGACCCAAGATGTTAATGCCGTGTTTGGCAAAGACCTCGTTGAGACGGCCCAGTTCGCCCGGTAGGTTCCTTTGCACCTGCAGGAAGCGCGTGCCCATGGGGCGCGGCGGCAGCAGGACTTCCGGGAAATTGACGGCGCCGACGGTGGTGCCGATGTCGGAATAGTCGGCGAGTTTGCGCGCGACTTCTTCACCGATGCGCTCCTGCGCTTCTTCGGTGGAGCCGCCGACGTGCGGCGTCAGGATCACATTGTCGAGATTCTGCAGCGGCGACGAGAAGGATTCCTTATTGTTCGACGGCTCTTTGGGGAACACGTCGATGGCGGCGCCGCCCAGATGGCCGGACGTCAGTGCCGCGGCCAGCGCATCGATATCGACCAGGCTGCCGCGCGCGTTGTTGATGAGGAAGCTGCCCGGCTTCATCTTGCCGATCTCGTCCTTGCCCATGATGCCGCGCGTCTGCGGGGTGTCCGGCAGATGCAGGGACACGACGTCGGACTGCGCCAGAAGATCATCCAAGGACGCCGACGATTCGACGTTGCCGTGGCGCAGCTTGTCCGTGTGGTCGTGATAGATCACGCGCATGCCCATGGCTTCGGCGAGCACGGCCAACTGCGTGCCGATGTTGCCGTAGCCGACGATACCCAACGTCTTGCCGCGGATTTCCTTGCTCTTCTTGGCCGATTTGTCCCAACCGCCCTGATGCGCCGAGACCGAGCGCGGGAAGGTGCGGCGGTACAGCATGACAATTTCGGCGATGGTCAGTTCGGCGACCGACCGGGTGTTGGAAAACGGTGCGTTGAACACCGGCACGCCGCGCGTCGCAGCGGTTTCCAGGTCGATCTGGTTGGTGCCGACGGAAAAGCAGCCGACGGCGATCAGCTTGTTCGTGGCGTTCAGAACCTCGCCGGTGACTTGCGTGCGCGACCGGATGCCGAGGATCCGGGCGTCCTGCACCTTTTCGATCAGTTCCTGACCGTCGAGCGCGGTCATCAGCCGCTCCACATTCTCGTAGCCGGCCTGCGCCAAGGTCTCGACGGCACTGTCACTGATGCCTTCGAGCAGCAGGATCTTGATCTTGTCTTTGGGCAGGGACGGGTTCTGGGCTACGGGCATATCGACCTCCAAATTACGTGCGTGGGTCTTATACCCGTGTCGTGGAAGTTTCAATTGCCGACGGCTCGGAGATGTCTTTTTTCCAGAAAATAAGTGTTTTTTCGGTCGAACTTTCCTGCCCCACATCTTTCCATGCAAAACGGCAGGCGAGGTCCGGCCGGGGCGTATAGCCGAAGTGCCGCCACACCGGCGCGAGAGATGTCGCCTCCGGAGGTCTCAGGGGATGATCGTCCGGGCGCACGACGGCGCAGAAGGTGGATGTCGCGAAGCCGCCCAGTTTGCGGGCATGGCTTTCGCGCCCGTCGAAGAAAGCCCGGTAGAGGCCTTGGCCTCGGTAAGGTGCGCGCAGCACCGACTCCGCACAGTAGAAGATGCGTTCCAGCGGCATACCGGCGTCGGCGAAGGGGGCTTGAAAATCCGGATCGGCCTCGATCAGCGGCATGCCGGTGGAGGCACCCACGACCTTGTCTCCGTCAAAGGCGACGACGGCGACCGCGCCTTGGGCGGTTGCGAATTTCCGCATGTAGGTGCGTTCGTAATCGAGGCTGCCGTCATAGAGATACGGCCACTCGCGGAATACGTCGATCCGCAGTCGGGCGATGTCTTCGATGACGTCGCCGAGACCGGTTTCGGGTGTCAGCGCCCGGCTCCGCAACAGTATCAACCGGCCTTGCGGACCGGCACTTCGCCGCTGTCGTAGCGGCGCACGAATTGATCGCGGATATGGCTCGCGAGTTCTTCGGCGATATCGTTGGTGTGGCTGGTGCGGACATAGAGGTTGATGTGGAACGGCGTCAGCGCAGGCAGGCCGCTATCGGGGCCAAGAATCTCGATCCCCTGCGGCACCGAAGACCGCAGCAGCGACGTCACCGCCAAGTCGGCCTCCAACGTTGCCAGCAGGGCATCGTTGTTGCCGAGCGGGCCGACGATGCGCCAGTCCCGGCCGTCGTGCTCAAGCGCTTGGATCATCGCCGCGCGGAAAGTGCATTTGCTGTCGGTGATGGCAACCGGCAAAGGCGTGTCGTCCTTGGCGCGGCCGCCCCGGCAGCCGAGCCAGACCAGATCGTCCGTCATGAGCCGTTCGGCGCCGACGGGGGTGTCGACTTCGGTTGTCACGCAAAGGTCGATCTCGCCGGCGGAAAGAAATTTGCGAAGCAACGGCGACGAGTTGCAGACCAGTTCGATCCGCACCCGTGGCCATGCCTCGTTGAAGCTGCGGAGCAGCGGCGGCATGAACGGACGGATGATGTCGCGGGGCACGCCCAGGCGCACGGTGCCTTCGAAGTCGGGCGCACTCATCAGGCCCCAGATTTCATCATTGAGTGCGATCAGGCGGCGCGCGTGCAGCAGCAGACGCTCGCCCTCCACCGTCAACGTCAGCTGCCGGTGGTCGCGGTTAAAGAGCGGTTTTTGTAATAGATCTTCAAGGCGTTTGATTTGCTGGCTGATGGCGCCTTGCGTCACGTTCAAAAGCCTTGCGGCCTGCGTCATGCCGCCGGTTTCGGCGGTCGCCACAAATGCCCGCGCCAACGCCACGTCGATGTTCCGTAAGGGCTGAATCATATGATTAGTGTTCATAATGATGAAGATTAAACAAATTCGATTTCCTAATGCAAGAATATTTCGCATTGTGCCGCCGTCGCCGAGAGGAAACCCGTTCAATCGGGGCTTCGGAGCGGCAAGCGACTTAGGAAACTGCTGCGAAAGCCGCGGCAAAAAGGAGAAGAAAAATGAACGGTATCGTGACTTTCAGCCTGGACCGGATCGACCGGTCCGTCACCGCCGGCGATCTGTTCGCCAGGCTCGGCCGCTTGGCGCTTCTGGCCTTTCGGGTCAACGAAGAACGCCGTCAGTTGGCCGAGTTGGAAGACTGGCAGCTTGAAGACATCGGCATCACGCGCGCCCAAGCGAACGCGGAAGCCGAACGGGCGATTGAGGATATTCCGGCCGGTCGTAAAACCGGCCTCTATCGTTGAGCACACCCAACCCTCTATACTGGGGGCATGTCGACGGCTCGGGAACTGACGATTGTTCTGGTGATGTGGGCGCTGGCGCTGGCGTGGTCGGCGGTAGCGCCCGCAGACCGTTTGACGTGGCTGCTGGAAACCATGCCGGTGATGATTGCAGGCCCCTTGCTTGTTCTAACCTACCGACCCTTTCCGCTGACGCGGGTATTACTGTGGGCCGCCTTCGTGCACGGGCTCATTCTTATTCTGGGCGGACACTACACCTATGCCGAGGTGCCGCTCGGGTTCTGGTTGCAGGACCTGTTCGATTTTTCGCGCAACCACTATGACCGCATCGGTCACCTGGCGCAGGGCTTCGTGCCGGCGCTGCTGACCCGCGAAATTCTTCGCCGCGCCAAGACACCGGTCGACGGCAGACTTCTCATCATCCTGTCCATCTCCGTACCGCTGGCCTTCAGCGCGTTCTATGAAATCATCGAATGGATGGCTGCCGTGTCGATCGGCCAGGGCGCCGATGCTTTCCTCGGCACCCAGGGCGATGAATGGGATACGCAATCGGACATGTTCATGGCGCTGATCGGTGCGATTGCGGCTCTGCTCACACTGTCGAGAGTTCAGGACCGGCAGCTCAAGCGCGGCGGCAAAACGTGACGCGCCGCCTCGCCATCGTCGGCAGCGGCTTTTTCAGTCAGTTTCATGTGGCGGCCTGGGCACGCCTTGACGTCACGCCAGTCGGCATTTGTTCATTGGACAGCAAAAGCGCCGAGGCGCATGCGGCAACGCTCGGCGGCGTGCCGGTGTTTTCGGATGTGGGCGAGATGCTGGCGCAAACGTCTCCGGACTTAGCCGATGTCATTACGCCGCCCGGGACGCACCTGGGTATTGTCCGCCAAACGCTGGGGGCAGGCATCGCCACGATTTGCCAAAAGCCGTTCTGCGGCGGCCTTGCCGGGGCGCGGGATGCGGTGCGCCTGGCCGAGGAGTCGGGTGTGCCGCTGATCGTGCACGAGAACTTCCGCTATCAGCCCTGGTTCGCCGAGATCAAGGACCGCCTGGACGCCGCCGACCTGGGCGACGTCTATGGGGCCGATTTCCGCCTGCGTCCCGGCGACGGGCAGGGGGCGGACGCATATCTTGCGCGACAACCCTATTTTCAGAAGATGCCGCGTTTGTTGGTGCACGAGACTTTGGTGCATCTGATCGACGTCATGCGCTATCTGTTCGGCGAAGTGACGGGCGTCTATGCGACGCTACGGCGGCTCAATCCCGTCATCGCGGGTGAGGACGCCGGGTTGATCGTTTTGGATTTCGAGAACGGTCAGCAGGTCACCATCGACGGCAACCGGCTGGTCGATCATGCCGCCAAGAACCGCCGCCTTGTCATGGGCGAAATGTGCGTCGAAGGCAGCGGCGCGGTCCTCAGCCTCGACGGCGACGGCGGCCTCCGCCGGCGCGCGCACGGCGAAAACACCGCCGTCAAAATACCTTACGACTGGTCTGACAACGGCTACGCCGGGGACTGCGTTTATCGTCTGCAGGCGGACATCCTGCGTCACCTGGACGCCGGCGAGACACCGCCGAACACGGCAGCCGCGTATCTCAGAAATCTGGAGTTGGTGGAGACCGTCTACCAATCCGCCGAACAAGGGCGCCGGATCGACGTCTGAGAAAAAAGACCGTCCCTGCCCCAAAAGGGGGTGAGAGAGCAGGGACGGCCGGCAGGTGCTGTTATTTTTCTTCGGCGATCATCAGCGCCGTGGCGGCGTCGACCTTGGCGGCCGAAGATGCCTGAAGCGCGCGGTTCACTTTCTCTTCCAGTTCCGACAAGCGGGTTTCGGTCTCGACCGAGGTGCAGGCGGCAACCGTGGAAAGAGCGATGGCGACGATGGCAAAGCGGGTGATAGTACGGATCATTTCGACCTCCTCATGACATATACGAGACATGCGTCGGGCTCTAGCGGCCTTGGTGACGCTTGCGAAACCAAACTCTACCGAGGCTGAATGACGTTTTTTTGTCGATTTCGTGCAGGCCATGTAACGAATAGATGACTCTCCAGATGATGGCGGCACGAAGAGGGATGATGCGAGCGCTGTCACCGGCTATCATGGCGGCATGACGGGATACCTGACGAAAGCAGACCGATGGATGCCCTAAGCGCTCTTTCCATGGCGCTCGGCACTGCTTGGGCGAGCGGCCTCAACCTCTATGCGACGGTTTTGCTGGTCGGTGCGCTGGGCAGCATCGGTCTGGTCGATCTGCCGCCGGACCTGCAAGTCCTGACCACGCCGCCGGTGCTGATCACCGCGGGCATTCTGTGTGCGCTCCAGTTTATGGCCGACAAGGTGCCCGGCATCGACAGCCTGAACGACGCCGTGCACACCTTCATCAGGATTCCCGCCGGCGCGCTTTTGGCCATGGGCAGCATGTCCGGTGTCGCCGAGCCGTGGCAGATGGCCGCCGCGCTGGTGCTGGGCGGTGTCGTCACGGCGGGCACGCACGCCGCCAAGACCGGGACCCGGGCATTGATCAATACCTCGCCGGAGCCGTTCTCGAATTGGGCGGCTTCCTTCGCCGAGGATATTCTGGTCTTCGTCGGCCTCATGTTGGCGCTGTTTCAGCCGGTGCTGTTCCTGCTGTGGATGGCGGCGTTCACGCTGTTCCTGATCTGGTTCCTGCCGAAGCTTTGGCGCGGTCTTAAAGCGCTGTGGCGGCGGTTGCAGGGATTGTCCGGCCAAGGGCAAGGTGCTGCCCGCCCGCCCGGCAGTGCGCTTATGCAGGCGATGACCGGCCCGCCCGCCGACGGTCGGGGGCCGACGCCGCCGGCATCGACGCCATGAAGTTCCGGGCCCGGTTGACCGCGCTGGCGCTGACCGGCGCACTGCTGTTATTGCCTTTGGCGGTCCATGCGCAAACAGCCGGCGTGCCGGATGAAATTATCCCGCTGCCTTATCCGGACCGTATTACGCCGATCCGCGCCCCTTTGAATGTCGCGCTTCGTTATGGCGCCTTTCCGAAAAAGCCGTTCCGTACGGAAATCGTCTGGGGACCTGACAATGCGCCGGGCCTCTATGCCATGCGCGCCGCCGGCACCGTCTCGGCGAGCCTCGGCGCGGACGGCATCGTCGTCGAAATGCAGCGTTCGCCAACGCAAGTGGCCTTCGGTCCCAGACTGGTTGAACGTCCCGACGGCGGCTTGGTCAAGGCGACTATCGATTCCATCGGCGGCTTCAAGTTCTTCGAGTTGCATCTGCCGGATCTGGATGGCGCCCATCACCGCCGTCAGTTCTCGGCGCTGGGCGGTACCTTGATCGACACCGGCCGCGTGCCGCCGTTTAAAAGGCTTTCTCTGCGGACAGGGCCGGACGACACGGCGGGCAAAGCCGATACGGCGCGCGAGAAAAAGGCCCGTGCCGATTTGTTGGAGGCGTTGCAGCCCTTGCTCGGCATGGTGCTCGAACTGCCGCCGGCAGGGGTCTCCACCGGCGACAGGCTGGTGCTGATCCGGCGCGACCTCGGCGATCTTTTCCGCTCGGCACAGCCGATCCCGCTGCGCGTCGAGGGAGAGGTGCAGGGACTGGCCGATTACGACGGACGGCGTTTTCTGGTCTTGAAACTGGACCGCGCAGAATTGGCACGCCCGATGCGCGCCAACATTGACGGGTATGCGCTGATCGATATCGAAACAGGTGTGCCGGAAACGGTGATCGCGAGCATCGAATTGGTGATCCTGATCGGTACCGAGACGACCGTATTTCGCTTTGTCGAGCGGCGGGTTATGGTGCCCACCGACAGCCCCGGCCAGCCGTGATCCAAGTCTTTGCTTTTACTGCGATTCTTTACGGGGTAAACACGATTCAGGATCGTGAACCATGAGTTTTGAACGTATTGCATTTCTGGCGTCTCCGACGCCGGAGGCCAGAGAGGCCCGGAACCGGCTGCAACGGCGCTACGGCGAGTTTGAGCCGACCGAGGCTGACGCTATCGTCGCGCTTGGCGGCGACGGGGTCATGCTGCATTCGATCCACGACTACTTCGAGCGCGGCGTGCCGATTTACGGCATGAACCGGGGCTCTGTCGGCTTTCTGATGAACGAATACAACGAGGATGGCCTAGTCGAACGGCTGAGCCGTGCCGAATGTATCGAACTGCCGCGCCTCGCGATGGAGACCACAGACATCGACGGCCGCCATAAGACGCACATCGCCTTTAATGAAGTGTCGTTGCTGCGGGAAACCCGCCAGGCGGCGAAGCTCAGGATCATCGTCGACGGCGTGATACGCATTTCTGAGATGATCTGTGACGGCGTCCTGGTTGCGACACCGGCGGGCAGCACGGCCTATAACCTGTCGGCCTCCGGGCCGATTATTCCGCTCGGCAACGAACTGCTCGCGATGACGCCGATCAGCGTGTTCCGTCCGCGTCATTGGCGCGGTGCGCTGTTGCCGTCGAAAGCGCGGATCGTCATCGAAGTGATCGAACCCGGCGACCGACTGGTCAGCGCGACGGCGGATTTCCACGAAGTCCGCAACGTCGTTTCGGTCAATATTTCGGTCAGTGAAGGGCCGAAGCCGAAGCTGCTGTTCGATCCCGAACACAACCTGGAAGAACGTGTCCTCAAGGAACAATTCAGTTCATGAACGAAAAGAAGAAGACGACATACGAAGACGCCGAAGAGCGACCGCTAAAAGAAACCAAGCGGACACCCCGCCAGCGCATGTTCTATATGGCCGCAACCCTGGCCTGGGCGGCTTGCGGCGGCGCGGTTTTCTCGTACTTTCAAATGCCGCTCGCGTGGATGATCGGGGCCATGGTCTTCACCATGGTGCTGGCGATCTTCGGCGTGCGTCTGCAGGGGCCCGGCAAGGGCCGCGCTTACATGATTACGGTGCTGGGTGTCATGCTCGGCAGTGCCTTCACCCCGGATGTCCTTGATCACGCCATGCGTTGGGGGATCAGCCTGGCCGCCGTCGTTATCTTCGTTGTCGCCATGACCGGTATGCTGGCCTTTGGGCTGCATAAGATTTTCGGCCTGAAGCGGCCAGAGGCTTTGCTCTCGGCCTCGCCGGGTGGCTTCGGCGAGATGGTGCTGATTGCCGAGTCCTATAACGCCGACGTTAAAACCGTCTCGATGATCCATGCCACGCGCGTGATGTTCACGGTGCTGCTGATCCCGATCTATTTCAGATTATTCGAAGGGTATGTCCCGCCCGACGTCTCACCGATGGGCAATGTCGCAGGCCTGAATCTGGAAGACGCCATCGTCCTGCTGGCGACGGCGGTTATCGGCTATTGGGCCGGCAAGCAGCTGAAACTGCCTGCGGCAGCCCTGATGGGGCCGATGTTCCTCAGCATCGCCATCCATCTGACGGGCTGGACACAGGCCACGCCGCCGGTCGAGTTGGTCAACCTTGCCCAGATCGTGCTTGGCACCGGTGTCGGTTGCCGCTTCGTCGGCATCGAACGCAAGGAACTCATCAACCCGGTCGGTATCGGCATTATTTGCGCTGCGGTTACGCTGGCGTGCGCGCTCGGTGCGGCGTCGATCCTGGAATACCTGACGCAACTGGAACATATGGTGCTGTGGATTGCTTTCGCGCCGGGCGGATTGCCGGAGATGACGCTGATCAGCCTGGCGATGCAAATCGACACGGCGTTCGTCGCGACACACCATCTGGCGCGCATTCTGTTCATCGTCATCGTGATTTCGCTCGCGAGCCGGATCCTGCTGGGCAAACCCGTCAACGAGGAATAGCGGGTTCCGCGTCAGCGGTTATCCGCGCCGACAGCTTCCGTCACGTTCTTGAAGCCGTCCCGCTTGAGCAATCCCGCCAACGCCCGGCAGGCGCGTCCGGGGAGCGATGGCCCCTCGTAGACGAGCCCTGAGTAAACCTGCACCAGCGAAGCCCCGGCGCGGATCTTCTTATACGCATCGGCGCCCGACAATATGCCGCCGACACCGATCAGCGGCACCGCGCCGTTGGTCGCCTTCGAAAAGGCGCGGAGAACGTCCGTCGACGGTTTGAACAACGGCTTGCCGCTAAGACCGCCGGTCTCACCTTTGTGCGTGCTTTTCAGGCTCATGGGCCGGGCGATGGTGGTGTTGGAACAGATCAGGCCGTCCAGTTTCTGCTCAACCGCGACGGCGGCGATGTCGGCGATGTCTTCATCCGTAAGATCGGGTGCGACCTTGACCAGCAGCGGCGGCGTCATGTCGGGACACGCGGCGGCCAATGCCGTTTTGACGCGCACGATCAGCGCTGTGAGTTCGCCCTTGTCTTGCAACGCCCTCAGTCCCGGCGTGTTCGGAGAAGACACATTGACCACCAGATAGTCGGCGAAGCGCGCCAGCTTGGCGATGCCGGTCTCGTAGTCGGCTGCGGCGTCCTCGGTCTCTTTGTTCTTACCCAGATTGACGCCGAGTACGCCCGGACGTGGCGCCGGCGGCAGACGCTCCAGATTGCGAGCGGCATTGTCGGCGCCGCCGGAATTAAACCCCATGCGGTTGATGACGGCCTCGTCTTCGGCAAGGCGGAACAGGCGCGGCTTCGGATTGCCGGACTGCGGTCGCGGTGTGACCGAACCGATCTCGACGAAGCCGAAGCCGAGGGCGAGCGCCTGCATCGGTACCCGCGCGTCCTTGTCGAAACCGGCGGCAAGGCCGATGGGATTGGCGAAGCGCCTACCGAAGACCGTGCTTTCCAGCACCGGATCGGCGTAAGGCGCGCCGTTGACGAGACGGTTGCCGAGCGCCCAGAGCGCCAGGTTGTGGGCGGTCTCGGCGTCGAGCTTCCAGACCAGCGGTTTGAGCGTCTTGTAGAGATCCATGTTCAATCCGTCTCAAGTCGTCTCGGGCGGCGGAAAGCCTGCCGGAAAGACATGCACACCGTCGTCGCCGAGGGCAAGCGGTGTCGCCTCGATGGCGGCGGAGACGGGCAGGGGACCGTATAGGTGCGGGAACAACGCGCCGCCGCGCGACGGTTCCCACTTCAGGGCGTCACCTAAATCCGCCGTGCGAACCGCGAGCAGCAAAATACCGTCTTGCCCGCGCCGGTGCTTGGCGGCCGAGGTCCAGACCTGTTCCTTGGTCGAGAAATGTATGAAGCCGTCGGCCTGATCCTGGCTGGAGCCGGGATAGCTGCCGGTTTCAAGTGCCGCCGCCCATTCATCGGCGCGGCACATGTGATAGATCACATCGTCGCTCATGATTTGCAAAGTAGCGCACGAAACCACCCGCGTAAAAGTCGTAGTTTCTTGTGCCACCCCGGCCGATGCGCAGCGTTGCGCCGGAATACTGAAGCCGCGCCGATGATGCTCAAAGGTCCCGCCGCGCACCCTTGCGAAACACCGGACGCAACCGGGATGACGGCCTTTAATTACCCAACAGCCATATCGATGGCGGCGCGGCAGTGGATGTCGGTGGTCGGGAACAGCGGCACGTCGGTGTCGCCGGCGGACAGCAGCAGCGGAATCTCGGTGCAACCGAGAACAATCCCCTCGGCGCCGCGCGCGGCCAGCTTGCCGATCAGGTCCACGTATCCGGCGCGGGTTGCGTCGGTGAACGTACCGGCGACCATTTCCTGCATGATGGTGTCGTCGACATACGTGCGTTCATCGGCGTCGGGGATGATTGTTTCGATGCCGTTTTCGGCAAGCACACCCGGATAGAAATCCATCTCCATGGTCTTCCGTACGCCCAACAGCGCCACCCGTTTCATGCCGGTCTTGTTGATTGCGTCGGCGGTGGCCTGGGCGATGTGCAGGAACGGAATGCCGATCTGCGGTGCGATTTCGGGCACGAAGCGGTGCACGTCGTTACAGGATATGACGATGAATTCAGCGCCGGCGGCTTCGACCGATTTGGCGGCGCCGAGGATCATCCGGCAGGCGGCGGCTTCATCACCCTGGCGATAGACATACTCGGCGTATTCCTCGCGGTTGACGCTTTCCAGCACCAGATGTGCCGAACTGACACCGCCCAGGGCGGCTTGCGCCATTTCGTTGAGGAGCTTGTAGTAGGCGGCGGTGGAAACCCAACTCAGCCCGCCGAGCATACCGATCTTTTTCATTTTCCTCCCGCGTGCTTCAATAAGCCCGGATGCCAACTAGAGGAAAATGCCATGAGCGCGCGCACCATCGCAATGACCGATAAGCTTTATAATTATATGCTCGACGTATCGCTTCGCGAACCGGAAGTGATGACGGCGTTGCGCACTGAGACGGCCAAGCATCCCATGGGACGGATGCAGATTTCGCCAGAACACGCGCAGTTCATGCAGATGCTGGTCAAGATTCTCGGCGCCAAGAAGTGCATCGAGGTCGGCACCTTCACCGGCTATTCGGCCTTGGCGGTGGCATTGGCGCTGCCGAAAAAGGGCAAAGTGATTTGCCTCGATATCTCGGACGAATACACCAGCATCGGCAAGCCGTATTGGGCGCAGGCAGGCGTCGACAAGAAGATCGACCTGCGCATCGGTCCGGCCAAGAAATCCCTCAACAAAATGATCAAAAAGGGCGAGGCCGGTAAGTACGACTTCGCCTTTATCGACGCCGACAAGGGCGGCTATCCCGACTATTTCGAGCGCTGCCTGAAGCTGGTGAAAAAGGGCGGGATCATTGCCTGCGACAATATTTTCATGAACGGCGATGTCGTCGATGGCCGTAAGCGTGCGGGGAGTCCCGCCGCCATGCGTACATTTAACGAAATGCTGAAAAATGATAAACGTGTCGAGCTTTCGTTGATCCCGATCGGCGACGGTTTGATGTTGGCGCGCGTACTCTAGCCGCCACCGGCAAGAGCGGGAGGGGGCTGCTCTTGTCATTACATATTCTGTGGGTAGAATATATTTGCCGCTGAGGGGGGCGGCAGACGAAAGGATGCACGTTCATGCACGATTCGTTCGACCCCCTACTTCTGGCACGGTTCCAGTTCGCTTTTACCGTTTCCGCTCATATCATCTTTCCGGCCTTCACCATTGGCCTCGCGAGTTATCTCGCGGTGCTGGAAGGCCTGTGGCTTTGGTCCAAGAACGACGCCTATAAAAAGGTCTTCGATTACTGGAAGATAATCTTTGCCGTGGTCTTCGGCATGGGTGTCGTGTCCGGTATCGTCATGAGCTATCAGTTCGGCACCAATTGGAGCGTGTTCTCGGATAAGACCGGCCCGGTGCTAGGCCCGCTCATGGGCTACGAGATTCTGTCGGCATTCTTTCTCGAAGCCGGCTTCCTGGGCGTCATGTTGTTCGGTTTCGACAAGGTGGGACCTCGGCTGCATTTCATGGCGACGCTCATGGTTGCCGTCGGTACGCTGTTTTCGGCGTTCTGGATACTATCGGTGAATTCCTGGATGCACACGCCGGCGGGCTTCGGCATCAACGATGTCGGCCAGTTCGTCGTCGAGGATTGGTGGGCGGTGGTGTTCAATCCGTCGTTCCCGTACCGGCTCGTGCACATGGTGCTGGCGGCGTACCTGACGACGGCGCTCGTCGTTGGTGGCGTCGGCGCGTTTCACCTGTTGCGTAACCGTGCCGACAAGGGCGCGCGCATCATGTTCTCGATGGCGATGTGGATGGCGCTGATCGTCGCTCCGTTGCAGATCGCCGCCGGTGATTTCCACGGCCTCAATACAATGGAACATCAGCCCGCCAAGATTGCCGCCATCGAAGGGCACTACAAGACCTATAAGGGGGCGCCGCTGATCCTGTTCGGCATCCCGGACGACGAGGCGGAAGTAATCCGTTACGCGGTTGCAATCCCGAACCTCGGCTCGTTGATTCTGACGCACGATTGGGACGGTGAGGTACGGGGCCTCGATGCATGGGCCAAGGAGGACCGCCCGCCCGTCGAGATCGTATTCTGGTCGTTCCGGATCATGGTTGCGCTCGGATTCCTGATGGCGGCGCTGGGGCTATGGAGCGGCTGGGTCAGGCTGCGCAAGCGCCTGTTCCAAAGCCGGCCGCTGCACATCGCGGCGCTGATCATGGCGCCGTCGGGCTTCGCCGCCGTGCTCGCGGGGTGGGTCACGACCGAGGTCGGCCGCCAGCCCTGGACGGTGCAGGGTCTGCTGCGCACGGCGGACTCGCTGTCGCCCGTCGGCGGCGAGGCAGTGGCGTTCTCGCTGGCGGCGTTCGTAATCGTTTACTTCGCAGTGTTCGGCGCCGGCACGTTCTATACGTTGCGGCTGATGGCGCGCGCCCCGGATGCAGGGGACGTCGCCGACGCGGAATCGCCGCATATGGTCGGCATCGCCCAATCGGTAAGTGGTGAACGCCTGCACGACGGCAACAAGAAAGCGGGGGCATAGAGATGGAATTCGATCTTCCGTTTATCTGGGCCGGGCTGATTGCCTTCGCGATCCTCGCTTATGTCGTACTCGACGGTTTCGATCTCGGCGTCGGCGTGATGTTTCCGTTGCTCAAAGATGACGACGACCGCGACCTCGCGATGAATTCCGTGTCGCCGGTCTGGGACGGCAACGAGACGTGGCTGGTGCTCGGCGGCGGCGGCCTGTTCGCGGTATTCCCGCTGGCCTATGCGACCGTTCTGCCGGCCCTCTATGCGCCGATTATCGCCATGCTGATCGGGCTGATCTTCCGGGGTGTGTCGTTCGAATTCCGCTGGCGCACCGAGCGCGGCAAATTCCTGTGGGACTGGGGCTTTTTCGGCGGCTCGCTGTTGGCGACAATGGCGCAGGGGATCACTCTCGGTGCCTTGGTGCAGGGCATTGATATCGTTGACCGTACCTATGCCGGGGGCTGGTGGGACTGGCTGACACCGTTCAGCATCCTGACAGGGATCGCGCTGACCGTCGGCTATACCCTGTTGGGCGCGACCTGGCTGGTCATGAAGACCGAGGGAAGCACCTATCGGCGCGCCAAGGAACTTGCCGGGCGCGCCGCTATCGGCACGATGGTGCTGATCGGTATCGTGAGCATCGCCACGCCGACCTTGAACCCGGTGTATGCGCACCGCTGGTTCGATTGGCCGACGGCGATCTTCAGCGTGCTCGTGCCGCTGCTGGTGCTGGGATGTCTTTGGTCGCTGTACGCGGGCCTCAAGAATGGCCGCGATGCGCAGCCGTTTCTGTCGGCGCTCGGTCTTTTCGGGCTGTGTTATGCCGGGATAGGCATCAGCTTTTATCCGTATATCGTGCCGCCCAGCATTACCATCTGGCAGGCCGCCGCGCCCGATGAAAGTCTGGCGTTCCTGCTCGTCGGCGCCGCCGTCCTGGTGCCGATCATCCTGCTTTATACCGCTTACGCGTACTGGGTGTTCCGCGGCAAGGTGCCGTCGGACGGCTACCACTGAGCCCGCGCTTGCGACGCCTGCTCTGGTTCGCCGGTCTGTGGCTGGCAGGCGTCGCGGCGGTCGGCGCCGTGGCGTATCTGATCCGGCTGGTGCTGGTGCCCTAAGGGGCACGGCCAGCGTCCAACCCATATCCAGAAACGTACATTGCGTACGAAACGTACATATCGTACATTAGTGAGCCGGTAAGGCGTCGATTGGCTCCTCAAGACCGGCTAGCCGAAATAAAGAAGAATAAAAGTAAGAAACAACTCCCAAAGAGCATGGAAGAAGGACGGCGAAATGACATGGTTAAAATTCAAGTATCGGAGATACGCGACAACCTAGCGGAGTTCTTGAACCGGACGGCTTACGGAAACGAACGGCTTGTAATCGAGCGCAGAGGAAAAGCCGTTGCGGCATTGGTGTCCATGGATGACATGGAGCTTTTGCTGAAACTGGAAGCCGAAGTGGACCTAGCAGATGCGAGGAAAGCACTGGCCGAAGCCGAGGAAGAGGGCACAGTCAGCTGGAAGTCGCTCAAACAGGAGCTTTCCGGGTGAATGCCGTATGAAATTGAAATCGCGCCGGCAGCGGTGCGGGAACTGAAGAAGCTGAAGAAGAAAGTTTCGAGTAAAGACTGGCGGGCGATTTCAAATGCGATCGACTTGATCGGAAAAGAACCGCGCCCATCGAACGCTGAGAAGCTATCCGACTCAGACGCCTTATATAGGGTCCGGGCTGGTAACTTCCGTGTTATCTATCAGGTCCGCGACAAGACACTGGTTGTAGTCGTCGTAAAAGTGGCCGACCGCAAAGACGCTTATAAAGATATTCTCAAAGCCGCTCAGACGCGCTTGAGGGGCAGGTGAAAAGGAAACGGCTCCCGCCTGGGGAGCCGCATTCTCTTGTGTATGGATCCCCGCCTGCGCGGGGATGACGGGTTAAAGCCCCGTCACTTATTCTGCCAGGTCGGTTTGCGCTTCTCGGCGAAGGCGGCCATGCCTTCTTTCTGATCTTCGGTGGCGAAGGTGGCGTGAAACACGCGGCGCTCGAACAGGATGCCTTCGGCCAGGGTGGTCTCGTAGGCGCGGTTGACCGATTCCTTGACCATCATCGTCGTCGTCATGGACATGCCGGCGATCTTGGCGGCGGTCTTCAGCGCGTCTTCCAGCAGTTCTTCGGCGGGCACGACGCGGGAAGCCAGGCCCGAGCGTTCGGCCTCGGCGGCGTCCATCATGCGGCCCGTCAGGCACATTTCCATGGCCTTCGATTTGCCGACGAAGCGGGTCAGGCGCTGCGAACCGCCGGCACCCGGCAGAATGCCCAGGGTCACTTCCGGCTGGCCGAACTTGGCTTTCTCGCCGGCGATGATGAAGTCGCACATCATGGCCAGTTCGCAACCGCCGCCCAGCGCGAAACCGTTGACCGCCGCGATCACGGGCTTGCGGCATTTGGCGACACGTTCCCAAGACGAGATAAAGTTTTCCTTGTAGACGTCCATGTAGGACTTCGGCTGCATTTCTTTGATGTCGGCACCGGCGGCGAAGGCCTTTTCCGAACCGGTGATGACGATACAACCGATGGCATCGTCGGCCTCGAAACCGTCGATGGCCTCGCCCAGTTCGGCGATCAGCTGATTGTTCAACGCGTTCAGCGCATCCGGACGGTTGAGGGTGATCAGCGCGACACCGCCGTCTTTGGTTTCGGCGATAATGGTTTCATAGGCCATGATTGTCTCTCCTCGGCTTTCGCAAATCGTTTGCCGGCGGCTCCGCCGGTCACGCGCACGTTGTCGCATACGGCGACGGCGAGGGAAAGGCATTGTTGCGAGTGCGAAGTTCCAGGGGCTTAGGGTTTTGGCGGGTTCGCGGCCTTCAGGCAATCCCTGTGCGCAATCGCAGCATGGTTGCGGAACTGTTCTTCCAAGTCCCACGCACCTTCTATTTCGGCGATTAGACGCGCCGACTGTTCATCGTCGGCGGCGCGCCGGAGTTGATAGTCCAGATACTTGAGGGAATTCTCCCGGTTCACCTCGGCGGCGCCGAGCATTGCGGTGTAATCGGCATCGCATTGTTCGACGGTGACACTGTCGGCACGGGCGGCGATGGGCGCGAAAATAGTCATCAGGATCAAAAGTGTGCGCATAGGTGTACGAAAACCGACGCTGTGACCGGCGTCAATTCATTTTGCCGTGGATTCCATGTAAGCTGACGGCATGAAATGGTTTTTGACCTTGCTGGCCCTGACGGTGCCGCTTTGCGGAACGACCGCCGCGCGCGCCGATACGACGGCGGATTGCGGGCGGTTTTACCTAAAGTACGATCCGAACACGAAGACCATGAAGTGCGTCAACGGGAAGCGGAACGTCGGCAGTGCCAGCGCCAACATCGGCTCTTTGGCGCAGGATTTCCAACGTGCCGTGCGTGTTCTGCAGAAGGTGTTGGACGGTGCCGAGGCGGCAATCCGGACGCGCGATCAATTGCAAAAGCAATTGGATGGTAAACCGGCAAAGCAACGTACCAAGCAGCAGATGCAAGAGGTCGAACAGCGCGTGCGCGAACTCCTCAACCAAGTCGAACAGCGCAGCCGCGACGTTCGGCAAAAAGCACAGGAACTGGCCCAGGCGCAACGCCAGCGCTCGCAGGAATTGGCAAGCGAACAGCGCCAGGTCGTGCAGGCCCAGGTCCAGGCAGCGCGTGAGTTGGAACAAAAGCAGATGGCGCTGACGCAGGAATTGATCGCCCAATCCCGCTCGCGTACCCAGGCGGCGAGACGTTAGCCGGTCACCACGGCCAACTGGTTTAGATATCGAGACACCCTGAGCAAGCTACCACACTCTCCCGTTCTCGGCGGGGCCCGCCACAACGGGGGACAGTGCCGATCAAACATGCTAAGGTTAGCGCGCCTGACGAGCATAAACGATATGTAATTTTGTCGGATCTTACCCGGCGTCATCCGGCCGCTGCGCAGCGGGGCGCCGGAATCTCATAAAGCCGATTACAGCAGACTTATTGATTTGCCGGCGTCATCCGCCGGTCATCGACATATGCCGGCCGACGGCAGGGCCTTGGTTGCGGCGGTCGATAATGAAGTCGTGGCCTTTCGGCTTGCGGGCGATAGCCTCGGTGATCGCCTGATCCAAGACGGCGTCGTCGTCGGAGGCGCGCAGAGGGGCGCGCAGGTCGGCGGCATCTTCCTGGCCCAGGCACATATACAGCGTGCCCGTGCACGTCAGCCGCACACGGTTGCAGCTTTCGCAGAAATTGTGCGTCAGCGGCGTGATGAAGCCGAGCTTGCGACCGGTCTCGCCGATTTCGGTGTAACGCGCCGGGCCGCCCGTGCGGTAAGGAATATCGGTCAGCGTCCAACGCTTCTCCAGGTCCTGGCGGACCTTGGAAAGGGGCAGGTACTGGTCGACGCGGTCTTCATTAATTTCGCCCAAGGGCATGGTTTCGATCAGCGTCAGGTCGAAGCCGTTTTCACCGCACCAGCGAATCATGTCGTCGAACTCGGCCGCGTTCAGGTGTTTCAGCGCGACGGCGTTGATTTTCACCGCAAGACCAGCCTTTTTGGCGGCGGCGAGGCCTTCCATGACCTGTTCCAACCGGCCCCAGCGGGTCGCTTCGCGGAACTTGTCCGGATCCAGCGTATCGACGGAGACGTTGATCCGCTTCACCCCGGCGGCGACCAGTTCGTCGGCATAGCGCTTTAGCTGGCTGCCGTTGGTGGTCAGCGTCAGCTCGTCCAGCGCACCCGTTTCCAAGTGCTTACCAAGGTTGTTGATCAGCGTCATGATGCCGCGCCGCACCAGCGGCTCGCCACCGGTCAGGCGCAGTTTGCGCACACCGCGGCGGATGAACGCGCCGCACAGGCGCTCCAACTCTTCGAGCGACAGCACATCCTTCTTGGGCAGAAAGGTCATGTCCTCGGCCATGCAGTAGACGCAGCGGAAGTCGCAGCGGTCGGTGACAGACACGCGCAGATAGCTGACGTGACGACCGAACGGGTCGATCATCGGCGCATCTGCCTTCTTTTGTGTATCGTTACTGCCGTCCAAGGTTACTGCTCCGGTTCTCCGTTACCTATAATATAGTAGGCCTCAGCCTTCCTCCAAGCCGTCATGCTGAACTTGATTCAGGGCGACGCAAACTTCTTTATGCCTCTCCCTCGGTAAGGCCTTTCTTCAGCATGTCTTCCTTGGCCTGGCGGCGCATATCCTCGCGTTCGCGCAGGTAATCGTCGGTGGTGCGCGGGATCGGCACGGTGCCGTGCGCCAGCGGATTGTCGTCGTGCGTGGTCATCTCGACGACGCGGCAATCCTCGCACATCTTCAAGCGATCCATGCGGCCCGGAGCTTGGAACATCGAATGCCCTGAAAGTTTCTCGGTCAGGTGGTCGAGCGATGACTGCGTCGCGAACGGCTTGCCGCAGCGGATACACAGGAACGGCTCTTCTTCCTTGATCACCTGATGGCTGCGCGCTTCGTCGGCGAAGCTGAGGCGCGGCGTCAGGGAAATCACCTTTTCGGGGCAGGTGTTCTTGCACAGCCCGCATTGTACGCAGGAATCTTCAGCGAAGCTGAGTTGCGGCAGGTTCTCGTTGTCCTTGAGCGCGCCGGTCGGACACGCGCCGACACACGCAAGACAAAGCGTGCAGCCGTCGACATCGACGTCCACGGCGCCGAACGGCGCACCCGCCGGCAGAGCAATGGCGTCGATCTTTGCCGGCGCCTTTCGGTGCAGGGCGTCGAGAGCGAGCCGCAATACCGAGCGCTTGCGGCCCATGGCGTGGACGTCGCCGCCGGGCATTGCCGTCATGGTTTCGGCGTTCCAAAGGGCGGCTTCCAGCTGATCCGGGTCATCCGCTTCGATCAGCCGCACGCGCCCTTTGCCGTAGCCCAATCCGTCGGTAATGGCGTCGACCAGGCCGAACTGTTCCAGCAGGATATCGCGGTCCCCGCGCTTATTCGGCGGCAGGATCACGGCAACCTCGGCGGCACCGAGCGCCAGCGCCAGCAATATGGCGTCGAGGCCGATCTGCGTCGCCTGATTGACGGCGAACGGCAGCACGTGGCCGGGCAGACCACGGCCATGGCGCGCGGACATATGAATGACGTCGCGGCCGAACATGTCATCATGGACCAGCAGCACCGGCGCTTCGCCGCCTGCCTTGAGATACGTGCCGAGCAGGGTGCGTAGCCGTTCGTTGATGCCGTCGGCGGCGGGCAGGTTGTACTTTGCCGCCCCCGTCGGGCAGACCACGGCGCACAATCCGCACCCGGCACAGACATACGGGTCGTATTTGACCCGCTCGCCGTCGGGCTCAATCGCGCTGGTCGGGCACACATCCAGGCAGTTCGAGCAGCCGACAATCTTGGAGCGCGCATGGGCGCAGATGCCGGGGTCGTAGTCTACATAGCGGGGCTTTTCGAACTCGCCGACCATGTCGGTCATGGTGAACAGCGCTTCCATCACCAGCGCCGGGTTCTTCGGGTCCGGATTGAAATAGCCGTCGCGTTTTTCGGGCGCTGGGAACAGCGGCGTGTCACCACGCAGGTCCAAGATCAGGTCGCAGACCGACGCGCCGGCCTCGCCGATGCCGGTGAATTCGAGCCTGTCCTTCGAAGAGGGTTGCGTCGGGCGGAAGTTCTCAACCTTGATTTCGAACGCGCCCAGGTGGCCGCTCGCCGACAGGATGCGGCCGGAAAAAACCGGCATGTCCATGACGTGCGGCGGCTCGATGTCGGCGCCGCCGTCGATGATGACGGTGACGTCCATGCGTTCGGCCAGCTTCCGGGCGGCCTCAATCGCGGCATCGTCCTTCCCCAGAACGGCAACGGCGCCGCCCGAGATCATGCTGACCGAGCTTGCTTCGGTCAGGTTCAGCGCCGCTTCGTTGATCAACGCCGCCATCTTGGCAGTGACATTGTCTTTGTCGTCGGCAGCGGCGTCGGACCAGCCGGCGGTTTCGCGGATGTTGACGAACGCGGCATCGGGGGCGTCGCCCGCGATCTCGTCCAGCGCGTCCAGAAACAGCGGTGCTTCCTGGGTGCAGGCGACGAGGATGCTGTCGCTCTTGGCCGCTTCGTCCATGAAGCGGTCCAACTCGACCCGGCACAATTGGCGCGCCGGGCGCAACGCACCGTCGCCGCCGCAGGCCTTGGCCAGCGCATCCGCATCGATGGTCATGGTATTTTCGCACGAGCAGACGAAGACGTCTTTGGCGCGCAATTTCATAGTGGCCCTCCCACAAGCCGCATAAGCCGACTTCATTCTTGTTCTTGCTGGCGTCGACCTGACAAGCATTCTGAGCGCAATTTAGCTGGAAATAAAGACCCAGCAATTATATGGCTTCTAGGGGAGGCCTGGCGCCAATGAACGATTTGATGACCACGAAAGAGGTCGCCGATTATCTGCGCATCAAAGAGCGCAAGATTTACGAGATGGTCGCGGCGGGTGATATCCCGTGCACCAAGGTCACCGGGAAGTGGCTTTTTCCACGCCATCTGATTGATCTGTGGCTGGCCCGCTCGTCGACTTTTCCCGAGATCGAGGCAGCACACGCGACTCCTGCGGCACCTATCGTCGTTGGCTCGCACGATCCGCTCTTGGAGTGGGCGGTGCGCGAGTCGGATTGCGGTCTGGCCTTGATGCCGGGCGGCAGCCTCAACGGGCTGGAGCGTTTCTCGCGCGGCGAGGCTATGGCCTGCGGCATGCACGTTCTCGATCCCACGGACGGCGGCTACAACGTCTCGCAGGTGACCCAGGCGACCGTTGGAATGGATACCGTGCTGATCGAATGGGCGGTGCGCGATCAAGGCCTGATGGTGCAGCCGGGCAACCCGATGAACATTGCCTCTATTGCCGACGCGGTCCGGTCGCGCGCGCGTTTTGTGCTGCGCCAACCCCAAGCCGGCAGCCGGGTCCTGTTTCAGCATCTGATCAGTGAAGCGGGGGTCAGTCTGATGGACCTCGACGTGGCCGATACGGAAGCACGGTCCGAAACGGACCTCGGCATGGCAATCATCGAAGGGCTGGCGGACACCGGTCTCGGCATCCGCGCTGCGGCGAAGCAGTTGGGACTTTATTTCGTGCACCTGCACAGCGAGCGTTATGATCTGCTGATGCGCCGGCGGGACTTTTTCGGCAAGCAGATGCAGACGTTGATGGCCTTCACGCAGACCGATGCGTTCCGGGGCCGCGCAGAAGAGTTAAGCGGCTACGACACAGGCGATCTTGGCCAGGTGCATTTCAACGCGCCTTGATATTTGGGTTCCGGCCCACGACATTCACGGCTACCGACAAAGCGCTTCGGGGGGGAGCATGGGAGACACAAAAATCACCGGTTCGGATTTTCTGAAGGCGGCCGCCAAGGGCGATCTCGCCACCGTGCAGCAAGCGTTGGCCGATGGAATGGCGGCGGATACCGCCGACAGTCATGGGAACTCGGCGCTGATGATGGCCTGCGCGCGGGGGCAGCGCGAAGTGGCGCGGACACTGCTGACGGCGGGTGCCGACGCCGGACACAAGAATCGCTATGGCCTCGGTCCCCGCCAATGGGCGACCTGGGCGCACAACCGCGACGAACTTGTCTCGTTGCTCGCCTGACAGCTAGGGGGTTTGCATGACGGTTTACATGATCGCGCAGCTTAACGTGCACGACGAAAAGACGTTCGAGGAATACCGTGCCCAGGTGCCGGAAACCATCGCCGCTTACGGCGGCAAATATGTGGTGCGCGGCGGCCCGATTGAGACGTTCGAGGGCTCGTATCCGTATACGCGCGTCGTCGTACTGGAATTTCCATCGGCGGAAAAAGCGCGTGCCTGGCATTCATCGGCCATGTACGAAGGGCCCAAGGCGCTGCGCCAAGCCGCAGCGGATGGATCTTTGATAATGGTGGAGGGCTATGATGGCTGATTTAGGAACACAGATTTGGCAGATACGGCGCGACGGCGGACATGTGCCGCGCTCGGCGTTTGAGGCCGTTGGCGGACTGGATGACGCCTATGCCGTGCAGACCCAAGCCATCGAAGCGTCGGGCATGGCCGTCGCCGGTTGGAAGGTCGCGGCGACCTCGTCGGCGTCGCAGGAACGCCTGGGAGTCACCGGACCGGTGCTGGGCGCGATCCTCGCTGATTTCGTCTGGGAAGCGCCGTGCGTCGTCGCGGTTCGTCCTGAGCATCTGCCCGCGGTGGAGTGCGAGATCGCCTTCGTCATGGCCGAGGGCGTCACGGAAGCGGGCGTCGGCCGTGAAGAAGTGCTGGCCGCGACTCGTCATGCACAGTTGGCGGTCGAAATCGTCGGTTGCCGTCTCGAAGGCGGCGTCGCCGGCGCGGGCGAGCGCATGGCCGGCAGCGATTTCTCTTTCAACGCCGGTCTTGTGACCGGCCCCGTGGTCGAAGATTGGCGCAGTGTCGATTTTGCCGCCGCCAAGGCGTCCCTCGCCATCAATGGTGAGATCAAGGCAGAGGGTGACGGTACCGCCGTGATGGGCGACCCGGTGCAGTCACTGGTGTGGACGGCGAACGAACTGATCCGCATCGGCAAGCCGCTCCGCGCTGGAGACATCGTCTCGACCGGCACCATGACCGGCCTGACGCCGGTCGCGCCCGGCGACACCATGGTCGGCGACTTCGGCCCGCTCGGTAAGGTCGAAATATCCTTCGAAGAAAAGTAAGCGGCCCGGAAGGGTGCTTGGTGCCGGGCCTTATTGAGGCTCGGCGTCGGCCTTCTTGGCGCCGCGCGCCGTATAGAGAAGCCCCAGGCCGACCAGCAGCGCCGGTACTGCGCAGACGATGAAGCCGATGCGGTAACTGCCGGTAGTGCTGAGTAGCGTCGAATACAGCAGCGGCAGGGTCAGGCCGCCGAACTGTCCGAACGACAGGATGCCCCCGGTAACGGCGCCGCGCATGGAATCCGGCGCCAGGCGCGACGCTTCCGCCAGCATGACGCCGTGCCAGGAAAACACCGTGGAGCTGACACCGGTGGCGACCAGTGTGGCCTGCCAGAGCGGCCAATCCGAACTGATCAGGCTGGCGAGGCCGACGGCAAGACCCATGGCCAATGCCAACGACCCCAGCATGGCGCGCGGCGAGACGTAACTGCTGCTCAGCCAACCCCAGAAAATACGGCCGCCGACGGCAACGGCGGTGGCCATGGCAAAGATTTGCCCGGCGCCGGCCAGGCTGTAACCGACATGCGTCAGGTAGATCACGAAATATGCCGTGATGACCGTCTGCAACCCGACAAAGGCGAAGCAACCGAAGGCCAGCGCCCTCAGGGCCGGTGTGCCGAGAACCAAGACGATGGTGCCTTTGAAATCGGACAGACGGAAGCGCCGGGACAGGTCGCGGTCATTGTCGAACTCGCTCCGTAGCGGCTGCAGCAAAACAGCATAGACGACACAGGCCGCACCGACGATCAACAGGGTCGTGCGCCAGCCGTATAGGTCCGTCAGGTACGGGCCGAGCAGCCCTGCGGTGAGCAATCCGGCGGGCACCGCCGTCTGCTTGATCGAGAACACCAGCGGCGCCTGTTTGCGGGGCGAATAGCGCCCGAGCAGGTGCGAGCTTGCCGGCGTCGATGCGGCGGCACCGCCGATGGCCACCGCCGATAGGGCAAAAACCGCAATCAGGCCGGGGGCGCCCAGTGCCATGCCGATCCCCGTCAGGACCAGAGACACCTGGCTTATGCGAAGGGCGCCATAGCGCACGATGAAGCTGCCGCAGCCCGCCTGAACGACCAGGCAGGCGGCAGCGATCGCGCCGACGTAAACGCCGAGCCAAGATGGATCAATATGCAGGTCCTCGACGATTGCCGGCGCCAGGATCGACGGCAGCACCTTGCCCAGTGTCACGAAACTCTGTTGCAGGAACATGGAGCCGAGAGCCAGCAGCAGCCACTTCATGTCGAATTCGTCTCCGCCAGGACCGCTGTCATCAACGGGGCGCACGTACACACATCCGGCCTGACGCGGACCTCTTGGCCCGCATAGTCCGCTTCCGACTCAGAAGAGTGTGGCGCCGCCACGCGAGGGAACAGTCGATAAGAATGTCATCGAACTATATGCCTCTCGATCGGCGTCGGCAAATCGTGCGCGCGTGCAAGGCCCGTGATTAGTGGCCGCCGCCGAAGTTCCCGATTTTGACGTCGTAGTCGACGGCGAGGCCGTAGATCGGATCATCGTCGGAATCGACGATCAGTTGCCCGGCGCGATTCAAAAGGCGATGGCAATCCTGCGAGAGGTGACGAAGTTGCAAGGTTTTACCCTCGGCCTGGTACTTGGTCGCTAAGGTTTCAATCGCCTGCAGGGCGGATTGATCGACGACGCGGCTGTTGAGGAAATCAACGATGACGCGGCTGGGGTCGTGCGCCGGATCGAAAATCTCGGCAAAACCGTCAACGGACCCGAAGA
The DNA here is from genome assembly GCA_965216765.1 of Rhodospirillales bacterium. GTDB lineage: Bacteria > Pseudomonadota > Alphaproteobacteria > Rhodospirillales > Casp-alpha2 > UBA4479. The sequence goes on along the minus strand of OZ244199.1, from coordinate 1,325,375 downwards.
ATAGCGGCCCTTCGATGCCATAGACTTTGGCGCCGTCAGCGCACAGCGTCGTCGTCGCGTGGATACGCTTGGCATTGTTCCACGCATAGGCCAGTGCCGAGACGATCACGCCGACGACGACGGCGACGGCGAGATCGCTCGCGACCGTGACACCGGTCACCAGCAACATGACGAAGGCATCGGTCATCGGGATCTTGCGGAGGATCGTGATGCTCTGCCACGCGAACGTGCCGATGACGACCATGAACATGACGCCGACCAACGCCGCCAGCGGGATTTGCTCGATCAGGCCGGAGGCAAAAAGGATGAAGGCCAGCAGGAATAACGCCGCCGCGGTGCCGTCCGCCCGATTTTACGTTGATCATCGATTGCCCGATCATGGCGCAGCCGCCCATGCCGCCGAAGAACCCGGTGACCGTATTCGCTAAACCCTGGGCAACGCATTCCCGCGACGCGCCGCCGCGCTGGTTGGTGATCTCGCCGACAAGGTTGAGGGTCAGCAGGCTTTCGATCAGGCCGATCATCGCCAAGATCAGGGCATAGGGGAAAATGATGCGCAGTGTTTCGAACGTCAGCGGCACCATCGGCAGGTGCAGCGACGGTAAGCCGCCCTCGATCGAGGCCAGATCGCCGACGCGGGGCACGTCGAGGCCGAAGGCGATAACCAGCCCGGCGACAATTGCAATGGCCGCCAGCGGCGCCGGCACGGCCTTAGTGAGCTTGGGCATCAGCCAAATAATCGCCATCGTCAGCGCGACGAGGCCGAGCATTGTCGTCAGCGGCATACCGCTCATCCACGTTTTGCCACCGTCCGGTCCGGTCACCTGAAACTGCGATAATTGCGCCAGGAAGATGATGATCGCGAGCCCGTTGACGAACCCCATCATCACCGGATGCGGCACCAGGCGGATGAACTTACCGAGGTGGAAAATACCCGCGAACAGTTGCATGGCGCCCATCAGAACGACGGTCGCGAAAAGATATTCGACGCCATGCGCGGAAACCAACGAGACCATGACCACCGCGAGCGCCCCCGTCGCGCCCGAAATCATGCCGGGCCGGCCGCCGAAAAGGGCCGTGATCAGCCCGACGAAAAACGCCGCGTACATGCCGACCAGCGGATGGACTCCGGCCACGAACGAAAAGGCCACGGCCTCTGGGACCATGGCGAGAGCGACAGTCAAACCCGAGAGGATTTCCGTCTTTCCCTGTAACAGCGTTAGCTTCGGCTGGGCTTCGGGTTGACCAAAAAAAGAAAAACGGCCTGCAAGGGCCGCAAGATTGTGGCGCGTCAATGTTGGTGTCCAATTCAGATGGGTCGGGTAATTACCCCCTAGATACAGCATTTATGTTGCATTGCAACAAAAACACTGTGGAGACCGGTTTATTCTCGCCACGCATCGGCGGCATGTCCTTTGCCAAGCGTGGCTCGAGAGGGTAAAAACCAGTAACGGTTTTTCTGCCCGATTTGTCGGCGTTGCAGGCGTTTTGCGGACGTTGGCATGATGTCGGACATCCAGGAAAATTTCATAAGAATATCCAAATAGGAGGAAACATAGTGTCTGCCAATGAAGCAGAAAGCGGTGTCACCAACGAACTGATTTCGTTCATCCTTGAAACCACTTACGACGACCTGCCGGCGGAAGCGATCGAGATCGCCAAGAAGTGCATCGTCGACGGCACGGCCTGCATGATGGCCGGCTCGACCGAGCCCGCTGCCGATATCCTGCGTGCCCGGGTCGCCCACATCGGCGGCGTCGAAGAGAGCCACATCCTCGGCAAGGGCTCAATGCGGGCGCCCGTGCATCTGGCGGCGCAGGTCAACGGTATTTCCGGTCACGCGCTTGATTGGGACGATACCGCGCTGTCCGAGGAAGCGGACCGTTCGGTGCTGCTGCACCCGACGATCCAGCCGCTGACCGCCTGTCTGACGGTGGGTGAGAAGCTGGATATCTCGGGCAAGGATTTTCTACTGGCGTTCGTTCTCGGTTTCGAGGTCAGCGTCAAGATCGCCGAGGCCATCGCACCGGAGCACTTCGCCGGCGGGCGCGGCTATCACACCAGCGGCACCATCGGGATCTTCGGCGCCATGACGGCGTCGGCGAAACTGATGGGCCTGAACGCCGAGCAGTTGTCGAATGCGTTCGGTATCGCCCAGACCATGGCGGCCGGCGTCGGCGCCAACCACGGTACCATGTCCAAGCCCTATAACATGGCGCGGGCGTGCGAGAACGGCGTCACCGCGGCCGAACTTGCGGCGGCCGGCTTCGATGGACCGAAGAACGCCCTGGAGCGTGGGCGCGGTTTCTTCGAAGCCTTCGGCGGCGGGTATGACCCGGCCAAGATTTCCGGGCGCGTCGGCAATCCCTTTGCGATCATTTATCCCGGCACCTCGATCAAGCCGTATCCGAGCGGCGTCGTCGGCCATCCGGCCATGGATGCGATGAAAGTCCTGGTCGAAGAGCACGACATTCAGCCAGAAGACGTCGAGAGCGTGCGGGTCTACACCGGCGACAACGTGATTACGCCGGGGCCGCTGCGCATCCTGCACGCGAACACGGAACTGGAAGCGAAGTTCTGCGTGCCGTTCCAGATGGCCAGCATGATCCTGCGCCGTAAGGCCGGCCTGAACGAGTTCACCGACGAATTCGTGCAGACCCAGGAATGCCAGGACATGCAGCGCCGGGTGACGGCGGAACTGGATCCGGAGATCGTCGCGCTCGGTAAGGGCGTCATCGTCAGCCGTATCGTGCTGACGACGAAGGACGGCAAGGAATATACCCAGACCACGGCGCCGGCCTATCGGGGCGGGCCGAAGAACCCGCTGACGTGGGATGAGGTCGCGGACAAGTTCAAAGATTGTTCGCAACGGGTTCTCAGCGGCGATAAGACGGATGCCTTCCTAGGCTTGGCAAAGGACTTCGAATCCCTGCCGGACATAAAGGGCGTCATTACCAACTTGTCGGCGTAATCCCGGTATCGCCGAACGCTTTTATTCGGGCGGGGGCTGGTTATGCCGGCCCGCGCCCGAATTTTGTCCGGTTGGTGAGCGCTAGACGATCATGCCGACGGGCCTTCTACTGCAATTCGCGTCGTCCCGAACGCGAGGCATCCGGCCGGGATGACGCAAGAGGATGATGGCCAATGTGCGTTACAGGAAATCTACGAAGAGAACAGAAGATCGTATTGCCAAGCCAGATCGTCATCAGAGAGGGGATACTCTTTCGTGCTGTTCTCGCCCAACCGTTTCGGTTTAGGGATTTCAGCTACGTCACGTTGTAGAATGACCGCATCTTTGATGTCGAATTGACATTTCCAAGCCAACGCCAAGACGGACTTGGCGCTAGCCATGGAAAAGACTTTCCTGACTTCGACAGCTGGAACGCCCGCTATTTTTGCCAACGCGGTCGTGACAAAATCATGCTGTCCTTCGCGTACGGCACTCATGACGCGCTCGGTCGTCAACGACCCTTCCTGATACAAGCGCTCGATTTCCTCTTCGATGCGTTCTTCGTCCGTCTGCGGGGCGTGTTCGACGGCTTCTGCTTGTTTGCTTTTTATGCGGATGCTTATTTCCCGTGTCAGGTCCGCTCCCAGGTTTTCACGCTGTTTGATTCTCTCAAGCAATGCGCCGCTCGCCATGCGGGCAAGCTTGAGCAAGGTGCTTTCCGAAACGACGTCGCGAACGGCAATCATATCCAGCAAATTTGGATTGACGTTTGCATCGTCCAAGAGAATGTCGAATGTGCCGTCGGTAATATTCGCGGACGGATTCGACAGGAGCGAAGAGATCGCCGTCGAGTCTTCGGTGCGAACAATCGTCTCCGATAAATTCTCACTGAGCGCGTTACGCCGGGCAACGGCTGACAGACGTGCATTCGCCAGGCCGCCGAGGATTAGCCTCTCCAGGTCTTCGTCATCCAATAATTCCGAAAATTCGAGGATCGGCATCGCGACATTGTCGTCCGTGTCCTCGGCCAACGTCATGGCGATGGATTTCGGAATTGTCCCCAGGGCGGAAGCCGCCTTTGCGAGCGTGAAGCGCACCTCCTTGTCTTGATCGACCGCGAGCTTCTTCATGATCTCAAAGGCCATCTCGGTGACCTTTTCATTTTGCTCGGGGCGCAACTCCGGCAGAAGCTGAGCGACTTTCTCCGATAGGGCTAGGCGAACGCGTACCTCTTTGTCTTCCGAAAGAATGACATCCGCCTGAATCGGGGTGTCGGGGTTCTGGGCGACGGCGCAACGTACGCGCCAACTTTTATCGGAAGAAAGAAAATAAAGAATCTCGGGTTGAACGCCTTTGGATCTGGCGAGTTCGACTTTCTGCGCGTCCGTCCCTTTCAATAGGATTTCTTTGCATTCTTGATAACTTGGCGCGTCAGGTCTTTTCTCTGAACCCTTGCGCGCCTTGAACTTGAACCATTTCTCCAACATTCCTGCGTTGCCTCATGTGATGACGGTGGTTTGGTGCGAGTGCAGGTGAATGATGCTCTCGGCAAGTGTGGACGGAGAGAATAGTCAATTAGGAAATTGGATGTCCACGCCGTAAGCGAATTTAGGGCGGAATCGAGCTTGTCCGCAGTTCCCGGCAGAATTTTTCGGCAATGTGAATGCCTCGCAGACATTCCGCCTCGGCGCATATACCGAAAGAGAGCATTGTGGCCGTTCATGGCGCCGGTGCGGCCGATACCTCCCAAGCCAATTGTGAGCAGCAAACTTATCCATGCCTGGGTTCCATCTAGGTGTCATTTGACGCCATTTTCAGACCAGCTATGTTTTGTCTGCGTTTAGGGTAATCATTGCCCCCAAAATAACGGCGAGTTAGATTGGCCGTTTCTAGCCACTTAAAGTTATTTGGAAAATCGCACATAAGAGGCATGAGCCATTAAGCGCTTATCATTATTATTATGCTTTATTTTTCCGGTGCTTCTATTCGCCGGACTTATGGTCGGCGCCAGTGTTTATGAAGATAGGGAATTACAAACAGAGCGTCGTATCGCTGTTGATAAGTTAAGCGCGGCGAAAAGTTCTATTGAATTCCGTATACTTGCCCAGGCTCAATTAATTAGGGGCATGGCATCCGCCATTGCCGTCAATCCGGACATTACTCAGCGAGAATATGCAGCCCTCGCCGAAGAACTACTGAGTTTCCCGAACGACATAAGGAATATCGGCGCCGCGCCTAACCTGGTTATCTCTCTGATGTATCCCTTGAAAGGCAATGAGGCTGCGATCGGCCTCGACTTCAAGAAAAACGAGGCACAGATCGCCGCAGTTCTTAAGGCGCGTGACGAGCGAGAGATTGTCATAGCGGGGCCGATCGAGCTCGTCCAAGGGGGAATAGGTCTCATTGCCAGAACTCCTGTATTCATCTCATCGCCAGACAGTGGAGAAGAGATTTTTTGGGGCCTCGTATCCGCAGTTATCGATTCAAATAAACTGTTCTCGGATGCGAAACTTGCCGAAGTTCTGGTTGGTTATGACTTCGCAATCAGAGGCAAGGACGCGAAAGGGGCCGATGGAGAGGTTTTCCTGGGGCGCCCCGGTCTATTTACAGAGAATAGCGAGAAAGTCACAGTTTCACTTCCATACGGTCAATGGGTCATGGCACTCAAGCCAACGTCTGGTTGGGGGAGCTCAAATTATCCGGATATTTTGATCATCCTTTTTTGCGCTCTAACGGCGCTTATCTGCTCTCTGCCGTTGTTTTTTATTCGGCGGCTTTGGATTGTCGGGTTGGGGCGAAAGCAAAAATTAGACGAGATAATCTGGGGCACCAATGTGGGTACCTGGGAGTGGAATGTCCAATCCGGGGAAACGGTGTTCAATGAGAGATGGGCCGAAATCATCGGGTATAGCCTTGAGGAAATATCGCCCACCACGATTGAAACCTGGATGAACTTCGCACATCCGGACGATCTTAAACTCTCAGAGGAATTGCTTGAGAAGAATTTTTCGAGAGAGCTGGATTACTTCGAGTGCGAAGCACGCATGCGCCATAAGGACGGCAACTGGATTTGGGTGTTGGACAGGGGAACGGTCGTCGAGTGGACGGATGACGGAAAACCTTTACGTATGTCCGGCACGCATTGGGACATAACAGATAAGAAAAATGCCGAAATTACGCTTCAAGAGACGGCCAACCAACTTTCAAAACAATTAGAACAAACCGTTAAAGCGCAGCGCAAAGTCGAACAGCAATCGGCTGTGCTTGTTGAGTTGGTAGAGTCCGAAGCCATGCTTAGATCCAAAGCGGAATCGGCCGAGAAAACAAAATCAGAATTCCTCGCGTCCATGAGTCACGAAATCCGGACCCCGATGACCGGTATCATTGGCTTTGCCGATTTGCTCTTAGAAGAAGATTTGCCCAAAAGTGCAAAGGATAAAGCTCAGAAGATCAAGGCTGCGGGCGCGTCATTACTCACGATCATTAACGATATTCTTGATCTATCGAAACTGGACTCAGGCAAATTGGCGATCGAAAAGGTCCATTTCGATCCGTCCAGAGTCGCAAATGATGTGATCCATCTTTTTTATAGTACATGCCCAATTTCCAAGAAAGATAAGCTGACAATCACCGCAAAAATAGCGCCGGACTTTCCAAAAGCGGTAAACGCCGATCCGACGCGATTGCGCCAGGTTCTGCTGAACCTGGTGGGTAACGCTGTTAAGTTTACGGAAGTTGGTTCGGTCGTGCTCCATTGTGAAAAGGAACCGTCCCAGGACGTTCTGCGGTTTCGGGTTGTCGATACCGGTATTGGAATCAGTGAAAAGATACAGCCCCACTTGTTCGGCGATTTCGTTCAGGCCGATGCGTCGATAAGCCGTAAGTACCAGGGGACAGGGCTTGGACTATCAATCTGCAAGCGCTTGGTCGAGTTGATGGGGGGCGCCATCGGCATCGAAAGCAAAGTCGGAGAGGGAAGTACGTTTTGGTTTACGTTTCCCTATGAGCGCTTGCCCGAAGGCACCCAGATCATCGATCTGGACTCTACGACTTCGAAAACTTTCAAAGGATCGCGTAATCTCTCCATCCTTGTTGCGGAAGACAACGAAATCAATCAGATCATTATTCAGGCGATACTTGATCGGATGGGTCACGATGTCGCGTTTGCCAACAACGGGGCCGAGGCCTTGGATGCGGTCAAGGCGGAGGACTTTGATCTTATCCTGATGGACGTCCGGATGCCGGAGCTTTCGGGGCCGGAGGCGACGAAGGAAATACGAACCTTGCCGGGTTTCAAAGGGCAAATTCCAATTATTGCTCTCACCGCGGATGTGTTGGCGGAAAACCGTCAATCATACTTCGAGGCCGGTATGAACGATTGTGTGGGAAAACCCATCAATCAGGCTGAACTCGCCATCGCGATCAACAAGGCATTGGGCGAGACGGTGAATTTGATGGACGACGATAACGGGGATTCGAGTGCGCCCGCATCGTTCGACCTCGAGGAGGTCGTGGCGCGGCTTTCACTCCCGGAGGATGTCATCGCCTCTTTGCTGAACAAGTTTGTCGAGACTTATGAAGACGTCGCTGAGCAATTGCGGGAATGTCTTGCCGACGATGACATGGGCGCCATACGAGAGATCGCGCACGCCTTGAAAGGAACCTCGGGCTCGCTGGGAATGACTAAAATATCCAAACTTGCGGCCACCATAGAGACGGAAGCGCGAGCCGGAAACAGGGCCTCGATGGATGACCATGTTAATAACCTGAAAATTGCAATTATAGATGCAGTAGAGGCCGTTAAAACGCACACTTGGAATTGACGCGCGCATGAGCATGTATATGACTCCGCGACTTAGTGATTTGCGGATGGGTTGTAAGAGAAGCCGTAATTGGGAATTTAAAATAAGATCGAATGCAAAATTCAGATAAGGTCGGCTTGGCAAAAGCCGACGGCACGCCACAATTAACCCTCATTGTCGACGATGAGGAAATCACGAGACAGATTCTCGGTGCTATACTCGAAGGTTTCTGTGACGTCATTTATGCGGTGAACGGCGAAGACGCGCTCAATAAAACGCGCGAGCATCAACCCGATCTCATCCTCTTGGATATCAATTTGCCTGATATCGATGGTCTGTCCCTTTGCGGCACACTGCGGAATATGCGGGACGACCGGGAAGTGCCGGTGCTCTTTATTACGGCTGAGGATGCGCAGCATGTGGAAGAAGAAGCGCTAGATGCTGGCGCCGTTGATTTTATTCGAAAACCAATCTCTGCGAAGATTGTTCGAGCCCGGGTAATCAACAATCTCCGTCTCCAATCTGCCATACAACGCCTTGAGAAAATGGCGTCTACGGACGTTCTCACCGGCACCCTTAATAGGCGGCGTTTTCTCGAGATTGGCGATGCGGAGTTTGCACGTAGTGAGCGCTATGGATACCCGTGCAGCGTTGCTATGCTCGATATCGACCACTTCAAGAACATCAATGACACTTATGGGCATGATGTTGGGGACATAGCCCTAATTGAGACGGTTAAAACGATTGAAGGGTATCTCAGGACTGAAGACGTGCTCGGCCGCCTTGGTGGCGAGGAGTTTGGGATTCTTCTCCCTCATACGGCCATCGACGATGCCGTCATCGTCATGGAGCGTGTCAGAGAGGCAATCGCCGATATTCGAATCAACACGGATAAAGCAGAATTCATGTTCACCGCCAGCATAGGTATCGCTGCGTTGGCGCCGGAAGATACAATAGGCGAAGCGCTTGCTCTGGCGGACAAGGCGCTTTACGAGGCAAAAAACTCAGGCCGGAATAAGACTGTCAGCTAGCGGCGGCAGGTTTTAATCAAGCTGGGTCATTGTCAGGGTTTTAGGCCGATGCGAGGGCCAGCACCGGTCCTTCAAGTAAACGCATCAGGTCTCCAAAATAGCCGGCGGAGCGGGCTGGCTGCATAGGGTTGGAGGTAATGGCGACCGCTAAGCCGAGTGCCGGGTTTGCGGCGATGATCTGACCGCCATATCCCCTTGCAAAGACGTAGCCCGACTGTGTCAAAAACCAGCCATATCCATAGTCGATACCAGACCAGGGCGAGCGGGTGCGCGGAGTCAAAGACGCCTCCATCCAGCGCCGCGAGATGACTTGTTTGCCCTCGAACACACCGCGATCGCACAGCAGCTTGGCGATCTTTAACATCGCCGTGGGACGCATTGCCATCTCGTTGCCACCGAAATAGTAACCCTGAGGATCGCGGGTCCAGGGTGGAATCTCTATACCGAGCGGTTTGCCGATCCTGTCACGCGTAAGGTTGAGCAGGCTTTGGCCTGTCGCTTCCGCCAGAGCCGCACCAAGGATATGGGTGGACCCGGTCGAATAAAGCATCCGTGTCCCTGGCTCATTCACCATCGGACGGGTCAGGGCATAATCCAGCCAATTCCCCGAGGTCACCCAGGCGCCGTAATTAGGTCCGGATGTCCGCTCCAGCCCTGCCCGAAGGGTGACAAGATCTTCCATCGTTATTTCACCGGCACCTGCGGTTGCGTTGTTTGGCAAGATGCCGGGGGCTACCTGCCGCAGCGTTGATGAAATTGACGAGATCTCTCCCCTGTCGATGGCGGTCCCGAGTAGCAGGGCGACGATACTCTTTGAGCAGGATTTGATGTTGGCGATCTGATCGAGCCCAGGCCCGCGCGGCGCTTCGGCAAAGAGAATGTCGTCGCCGCGCTGCACCTGTAGTGAATGCAGTTGAGGTAGAGAGGCGACGGAAGCCTGCAGGTTTGCCATCGCATCCGGCCTGTTCGCGCGGACCGGGCGCGGTGCAGCGAGCGCCGTACAGGCGCCGAGAAGGAAAGATCGACGGTTCAGCATGCGAACGTACTTGGTGGCGGACCCGGGCGATGGCAAGGGGATGAGGCCGCCGCACAGGACGCAGCTGAGCTGCTGAAAAAGCTGCAAGCGCAATCAAATCGGATAATGGGCGTGTCGCAGCACCAAGATATCGCGACTTTATCGTTGGAAAACTTCCGTTGCGGGTCAATTGCCGACTATGTGAAGCAGCCCCTGCGAAAGTCGTTTTCTAGCCATTATCGGATATTTTCGCGCGACAATAGGTGCTCTTATAACCTTTAGAACGGTATATAATTATATTCTGGGCAGTGAGGCTGAGCCGTCTAGGCCACAAACAATCAAAAACATTCTGGATAACTCAAGGAAGACTATTTGGTTTCACTACTTTTTCTTTTGACACAGTATCCGGAGATCGCCACCGCCGAACTTTTCTTTCCCCCAGCGGTCACTCTCAATGATGTCCAGATCAAGGTCTGTATCAAACCCCCCAATCAATCGTTGGAAGCTTTCGAAACCTAGTTCTGAAAGTCGCGTGGTAATTTCATCCCAACTCGTATGTCTGTAAACTGCGTTCAGGCCATCACCAATGTGGTAACGTTTTCCTTCACCGATATTCAGAAACTCTGTGTATTCCATCAGGAGTGAGTGAGGCACGTTAGTTAGGGCCCTACGGCACGTATCCCATAGATCATAACTTATCCCGCCCTCGCCATCGGTGTAGACCCAAAAAAGACCACCCGGCTTCAAGACCCGGAACACCTCTCTATAGGCACGATCCTCATCATCAAGATGGTGGAAAACCCCGTTCTGCACAGCGACATCAAAACTCTCGTCTGCCTCCCCAGTATCATAAACCGAGGCCTCCTTGAAACGTAGTCGCTCTTCACTGACGCCCAGTTCTTTTTGGGCCGCTTTAGCGTAAGAGATGCTGTCAGATCCATAATCCACGCCCAGGACGAAATCGGCGCCGCAATTTAGGAAAGAGTGATCGAAATTGCCATGCCCGCAACCAAAATCAATTACCCGTTTGCCTCTTAAAACTTCGCCATTAATGTTATTAACATTCAAACGGTGTTCGAAGCGTTTAATGCGAGACTTGTAGCCATCGAGGTCGAATTGAGTCCACAAATTCTGAAATAGGGAATTGTGCATATCCTCCATTGACCGGCTTGAAACGCTAATGTCAGTGTCGTCTTCCTCGATAAAAGAGATTTCCTGCCAGGCCTTGAGGTCTTTGATTGCATCATCAACCAATCGGTCGACAAGTATATACGGATGCTCACTAAGGTTTCTGTTAATCTGTAATTTCTCGTAACGCATATTAAGAGCGATAAACGCATGCATCTTGGCGATTGCGCTCATTCTCGTGTTCTTTATGGAGGCGCTTAGTGCTTCCAATTCTGATAATTTCTCGAGATAAACTTTTTCCAACGTCTTGATCCTTTAAACACTCTAAACAGAGGTCTGTTCACTAAGGGTTTTATATGCAAGCATGTCCTAGTCTACAGAATTGTCTTTATCAATGATCCCAGCCCAAAAGGGTATTTCTGCTTCGGATCAATTGCTACCTCCATTTTGCTGATCGCCCGGCGTCCGCTATAGCGCCTAAATAAAACCGCGCGGCTATCAAAGTGGGCGTGTGCAGCCTTGGGTGCCAGCGCCATGACGGCGCTTGAATTGTTGAGCGCCTTTGGAGCGCTTGGGCGATGTCGGACATCCGCACTGACATGGACCGAACGCGTCAGGCGCTCTCAATCGGCGAGAGAGTTTTCAGCATCTCTAGGCGTCTTCGGGCTCGGTTTTGGCGAACGCCGGGACCTCCGCCGCGAACGCATCGAGCCACGTGACCAGAGCCGGAAACTCGGAGCGCCAATCAAGCTGCTTGCGGAAATCGATGTAGCCCAGGACACAGGCTAAGGTCACCGCCGCGATGCTCGGCGCCTTGTACGCGTCCAGACGCTCAGTGGCGGCTGTGAGCCCGCGCCGAACCTTATCGTATTGCTTTTCCAGCCACTGCTCGCCCTTCAGCTCCGGCGGCCGGTAGCGGCCCTCGTAAACGATCAGCAGCAACGCTTCCATCACCCCGTCGGCGAGCGCGGCCAGCGTCAGCACCCGGAACCTGATTTTCGGATCGGTCGGCACGATCTCGCCGGCGCCGTAGGTGATGTCCAGGTATTCGATGATTTCGCGGCTGTCGAAGATAGCGGGCTCGCCGTCCGGGACCAGCGCCGGAATCTTGCCCAGCGGGTTGATGGTGCGGATCGGATCGTTCGGGTCCCGGGTATCGGCGTGCAGCTGCGTGATCTTGTCGGCGACGCCGAGGATGTCGGCCACCATCCGGACCTTGCGGCCGAAAGGCGAGGAGTTGGAGGTGTAGAGAACGGGCATGGAGTGTTCCTTTTGTTTGAGGGCAGAGTGTGCCCGCTCGTCCCCGCCTTGTCATCACAGGTGCGCAACGACCTGGGGCCAGGGGGGGGAGGTGTCCTCAATGGCTCAATTGCTGCCGCTATTTTGCCGATCGCCCGGTGTCCGCTGTAGCCCCAAAATAAAACCGCGCCCGACCGGAGTCTGTCCCGGGTGCAGGTCCGAGGCCGGGGTGATATCAGGCGACAAAAGACCCCGGCTTTGACCGGGGCCTCTGCCTAAAGTGCGAAGGCGATCAGGCGCCGGGCTGTGCGTTGGCGAAGAACGCCTGCATGCCCTTGATCTGATAGGCGTTGATTTCCTTTTGCCCCGTCGGGCCGACGACCCAGTCGATGAACGTCTGGCCCAGTTCCGTTTTCACGTGCGGATGTTTCTTGGGGTTCACCAGAATGATGCCGTACTGGTTGAACAGTTCCGGGTCGCCTTCCAGCACGATCTCCAGGTCGCCCTTGTTCTTGAAGTTGAGCCACGTGGCGCGGTCGGTCAGCGCATAGGCGTTCATGCCCGACGCGACGTTGAGGGTCGCGCCCATGCCGGAACCAGTCTCGCGGTACCACGACCCCGAATCTTTTTTCGGGTCCATGCCGCCCATCTTCCAAAGGCCCAGTTCTTTCTTATTCGTGCCGCTGTCGTCGCCGCGGGACGCGAACGGCTGCTGGGCGCCGGCGATCATCTTCAACGCTTCGGTGGTCTTCTTGGTCGACTTGACGTTGGCCGGATCGGTTTTCGGGCCGACCATGACGAAGTCATTATACATCACGTCCTGACGCTCCACGCCGTAACCCTCGGCGACGAATTTTTCTTCGGACGGCTTGTGGTGGACGAACAGCACGTCGGCGTCGCCGTTCTGCGCCAGCTTGATCGCCTTGCCGGTGCCGACTGCGACGACACGGACTTCGATGCCGGTTGCCTTGGTGAACGTCGGCAGCAGTTCGTCGAACAGGCCCGAGTTCTTGGTCGATGTCGTCGAGGCGACGATGATGAATTTGTCGGCGGCGAACGACGGCAGCGCCATGATCGCCGAAACGGTGACGATGGCGGCGGCCGCCAGGAACGAGGTCAGTTTCTTCCGCATGGTACGTCTCCCTTTCGTTACCATCTGAGTTCTCCCTTGAGGAACGCGGCGGCTTCGCCACTTTCCGGCTTGTCGAAAAAGTGCGTGGTTGGCGAGACTTCCAAGAGACGGCCCTTGTGCAGGAACATCACCTCGTCGGCGAGGCGCCGTGCTTGGCCCAGGTCGTGCGTGGTCAGCACGATCCGCGTGCCCTCCATGTGCATGGCCTCGACGATCTCTTCGACCGCATGCGTCGCGGCGGGGTCGAGGCTCGCCGTCGGCTCGTCCAGGAACAGAACGTCTGGTTTCAACGCCCAGGCACGGGCCAGGGCCAGCTTCTGCTGCTCGCCGCCCGATAACAGGCGCGCCGGGCGGTCTTCGAAGTTCGCCAGGCCGGTGCGGTGCAGGGCCTGTTCGGCACGGTGGCGGCGCTCGGCGCCCGACACGCCCCGGATCTTCAGGCCGTACTCGACGTTGGCAAGTGCCGAGCGGCGTAACAATACCGGGCGCTGAAAGACCATCGCCTGATGCCGCGCCGGCTCATTGGCCGGGCCGGCCCAGCGGACATGGCCCGAGGTCGGTTGGATCAAACCGTGGCAGAGCCGGAGCGTCAGCGACTTGCCGGCGCCGTTCGGCCCCAGGATCGCTGTGCGCCTGCCGGCAGAGAGGGTGAAACTCAGGTTGTCGATGAGCCGTGTGCCGCCGGCGTCGAAACAGACATCCCGGACATCGAGCGGCAGAATCCGCGACGGTGTCTCGGCGTGCGCCGAGGCGGTGTTCTGGTTGGCGGCGGTCATCGATGTCAGACCCATGCCGCTTCCGCCCGGATCTTGGCCGCATAGGTCGCGGCATTGATGCTGAGCGACAGGCCGATCAATACGATGCCGAGGCCGAGTGCCAGGGCGAGGTCGCCCTTCGAGACCTCAAGCGCGATGGCCGTCGTCATGACTCGCGTCACATGGTCGATGTTGCCGCCGACGATCATCACCGCACCGACTTCCGCCGAAGCGCGGCCGAAGCCTGCGAGCACTGCCGTCACCAGCGTGAAGCGGGCGTCGTATAATAATGCGGGAATCGCCCTGAATGGTCCCGCGCCCAGCGACGTCATCTGCTCGCGGTACTCGACCCAAAGATCGGCGACCACCTGTCGGGTCAACGCGGCGACGATCGGCGTCACCAGAATCGCTTGCGCGACGATCATCGCCGTCGGCGTGAACAGCAGGCCGAGCACGCCGAGCGGCCCGGCGCGGGACAGCAGCAGATAGACCACCAGCCCGACGACCACCGGCGGCAGACCCATGAGGGCGTTCAGGGAAACGACGACGGCATTGCGGCCGGGAAACTTGAACAGCGCCAGCATCGCGCCCAGCGGTAAGCCGATCAGCGTCGCCACGGCGACGGCGGACAGCGACACGGTCAGCGACAGGCCGACGATCTCGATCAAAATCGGGTCGAGCGTCACCAGCAAGTGAAGTGCTGTCATGAACGCGGCGGCGATATCGGTCATTCTCTCCCAACGAGAACCGAACGCGCGGTCCCCGATCTCCCTTTACGCACTATATTCGGAAAATATGCAGAAAAAAGCATAATTTTGCAGGATTGGAAGCGATGCGTACGGGGATGCAGTCTCTGCTTGATTCGCCGCCCCTTGCCCCGGATGATCGCGGCGACGATATCAGGGAGTGAAAAGCAGCCCCTGACGGTTTCTGCGCGACGGAAGGGAGACGGCGCGTAATGAACGATGACACGGCAACAACCGGCTATCTGATCAGCCCGGATCCAAGCAATCCGCGGTTGACGGAACGCGTGTCCGGCATCGATCAGGACGGCAACACGGTTGAGACTTCGGTCACGGTCGAGCGTCCGCTGACGTTGTTTTTGAACGGCCGCGAGATCGTCACCATGATGACCATCTGCGATCATCCGGACTATCTGGCGGTCGGCTACCTATTGAATCAGAATATGCTGCAGCCTGACGACGAGATCGTCGGCATAGAGTACGACGAGGAGATCGAGACCGTTGTCGTCCGCACCTCGCGCGAAACCGACTACGAGGAAAAGCTGAAGAAGAAGACGCTGACGTCGGGCTGTGCGCAGGGCACGGTGTTCGGCGACGTCATGGAAAAGTTCGAGACGGCGGAACTCAATCCCGGCGCAGAACTGCGCACGTCGTGGCTTTACGCGCTGACCAAAGAAATCAACACGACGCCGAGCCTCTATCTGGAAGCGGGCGCGATCCACGGTTGCGTACTCTGCGAGAAAGACCGGCCGCTGATCTACATGGAAGACGTCGGCCGCCACAACGCCGTCGACAAAATCGCCGGGTACATGTTCCTGCACGGCATCAAGGGTGACGATAAAATGTTCTACACCACCGGACGGCTGACCTCCGAGATGGTCATCAAGACGGTGCAGATGGGAATTCCGATCCTCTGTTCGCGCTCTGGCTTTACGGCATGGGGCGTCGAACTGGCGCGCCAGGTCGGCCTGACCCTGGTCGGACGTGCGCGCGGCAAACGTTTCGTCGCCTTGGCCGGAGAGCAGCGCATCGTTTTCGATGCCGACGCCAGCGCCATCGACGACGAGCCAAGGCACATGCGCCGCAAAGGGGCCGCCGCGGAATGACCGAGATGCCTGTATCTCCGAAGTCTCCCATCGTCGGTGTCCTTTTGGCCGGCGGCTTGGCACGGCGTATGGGCGGCGGCGACAAGCCGATGCGCAAGTTAGGCGGCAAGCCGATTCTGGAGCACGTCATCGACCGCGTGCGGCCGCAGGTGCATCAGCTGATCCTGAACGCCAACGGCGATCCAGACCGCTTCAAACAATTCAACCTGCCGGTGGTGCCGGATGTTCTGGACGACAATCAGGGGCCGTTGGCGGGCATTCTCACCGGGCTCGATTGGGCCGCAAAGAATCTGCCGGACTGCGAACACGTTATCAGCTTCGCCACCGATGCGCCGTTCGTGCCGCACGATCTGGTGATGCGCCTTTTGGAACCGGTACTGACCGGCGAGGCGCCGCTCAGTTGCGCGATCACGGGCGACCGCACGCACCCGGTGTTCGGTGTCTGGCCAGTGGCGTTGCGCGACGAACTACGCAAGGCGATGGTCGAGGACGGCATCCGCAAGATCGATGTCTGGACCGAAAGCATCGGTATTAAGCATGTGCCCTTCGAAACCGATCCCGTCGACCCGTTCTTCAACGTCAATAAGCCCGAAAACCTTGAGGAAGCGGAAGCCGTTTATGAAAAGCTCCGCGCCGAGGGGCCGAGCAAGCACGAAGTCTTGCCGGTCGGTGTCGTGATCGAGCGTCGCGACAGTGACTCGCGCTGGGTCGATCATGTCTTCAGTCCCGTTGCCGTCTTTCCGGGTGCGCCCGAGAAAGACCCGCACAGCGCCTGGACGATGTTGAAGGAAGGCGAGGGGTGGGCGCACTTTCATGCCGGCACTCTGCCGCTTGAACTTTTTCGCAGTGAGACCACCGGCTACAAGGTCAATCTCTCAAACGTGCAACCACATATCTATATCGTGCTGACGCCGGGCTCGGAAGCGGATGATCCTGAGATGATCGTGCAGTCCGTCACCGCGTGTCCCTACGAGGCCGAGGGCTACACCGAGGATTCGGAATTGTTGGTCGAGGGTGTGCCGATGCCCATCGAAGTGGCCGGCTGGATCAAGGCCTTCTGCGACACGCATCACAAGGACGTGCCGTTTAAGAAACGCAAGCGCAAGCCCTACGACCCGCGTAAGGGTGATTTCCAGCAGCCCCGCCGACAAGGAGGCTTCGATGGCTGAGGGTCGGCTGTCGCGCTGGTCGCGCTTGAAGCAAAAGGGCGGCGCCGACGAACGCGAAGAAAAGCGCGCTGCCGAAGACCGCGCCCGTGAGGCCGAAGCCAATTCAGCCGCGCCCGAAGCGATACGCCTGCCGGGTGGCGCCAAGGTGCGGAATTTCGTGCCGGCCATGCCGCCGCTGGCGCCAGTTCCCGAAGATGACGACGACCGGTTTTCCCGAGGTGTCGGTCACGTACAAGGCGACGAGCCAGCCGCGGATGAAGATGCCCTCGCGGTAATCGCCGAGGAAAAAATCGAAGAACGTGAGCTGACCGACGAAGAAAAGGCGGTCGTTGCCGAACTGCCCCCGATCGAGAGCCTAACCAAAGACTCTGATTTCACGCCGTTCCTTCGCGATGGGGTGCCGGAGTTCTTGAAAAGAAAGGCGCTCCGCGCGCTCTGGATGGCGGACCCACTTTTCAATTTTCGCGATGGCTTGAACGACTACGATCAGGATTTCAACGTCATCCACAAAATCATCGATGGTTTGACGGGGAACTATAAAGTCGGTCGGGGATACCTGAGCGATGCGGAATTACGCGATATGACACCGGAAAATACGCGCCGTGCCTTCAGCGAAGAGGCCGAAGATGAAGAGGACTTGGACACGGAAGAGGCTGAGGTGACAGCGCTGGCTGCGGACGAACCGGACAACGATGATGATGATGATGTCGGGAACGGAGACGACGAACCCCATTCATAATCATTTTTCATTAATATATAACATGTCAGCATCACTGACCATAAGCGCATGAAACCACGTAATTTTTTGTGCGCTGCGGTATCGATTTTCCTGGAATTAATTTGACAGTGAAAGTGCCAACCTAGAATAATTATAAAAGAGAGAGTGGGAGTCGGGCTGTTTTTGGGTGAGCCCGGTATTCTCTCCATAGAACGGAAATCGTTTTGGTAGTGGCGCTGTTCGGTCGGCGCCTGGGAGCGCCAAGGGAGAGACCGTGGAAACATCTGCATCGGACGCCGGTAACACCGGCAACGAACAGTTAAGATCTCAGAATGAAGACAGTGCGCTTCGGGGCAACTTCTATGGCCTGCTAGCGCGTGGGTTGTCGCGTCCCTTGGACGACGAAGCGTTCGAGGTGATGCGGGGCCTCGCTGCGCATGACGATCCGACGCCGCTAGGCGAGGCGATTACGGCTTTCGGCAAATTGTGTCAGCGTACTCCGCGCGCCAAAGCGGAAGAAGAATTTACTGATCTTTTCTACGGCTTCGGCGCCGGCGGTGAGCTTACGCCGTATGCCTCTTATTATTTGACGGGACTCGTCTACGATAAGCCGCTGGCGGAATTGCGAAACGACATGGCGCGCCTTGGGGTTGTGCCAACGGGCAATACGGGCGAGCCGGAAGATCATATCGCGAGTCTTTGCGACATTATGCACGGTCTGCTGATCGGCACCCTCGGTCCTGGTGGGGCCTCTGGCGCCGCCGAGGCGAAGACTTTTTTCGACAAGCACCTGGCGCCTTGGTCCGGCAAGTTCTTTGCCGACCTGGAACGTGCGCCGTCCGCAGCTCTCTACATGCCACTCGGCACAGTTGGCCGATTGTTCATGGAGATCGAGCGCGAAGCCTTTGCGATGGCGGCATAAGCTGGCGTCATCCAAGAACCGGAGGGGAGTCCTCCGCCGCCCGAATTACCGGGCAGAACGGCCGTCCAGCGATGGGCGGGAGAGTGGGAGCGAAACTGCATTTGCCAAATACACAGGGAATGCCGTTGCGGGTCCCGTCGAAAGGATCGGTCATTGGGGCCGGTTCTGGCGATTGAATAGGGAGACAGCAATGAAGAAGGCTGAAAAGTCTGAAGGGCTGGCCCGTCGTGACTTCTTGAAAGGGGCGAGTGTCGCCGGCGCTGCCGGTGTCGCAACCGCAGCCCTTTCGGGCAAGAAAGCGTCGGCGGCAGTTCCGGAGACCGGCAAGAGCGGGTCTTACCGGGAAACCGAGCATGTCATGAAATACTACGAGTTGAGCCGCTTCTAAGGCTCGACACAGGTATTTCTCTGCAACAGGTGTAATTGGGAGAGAAAAATGCTCACCAAGAAAAGCAACGGGGTGGCGGGACGCCCCCGTTTGACGAAGGCGCTAGCCGGCGTCGTCGGCGGTTCGATGGATCGCCGGTCATTCCTGAAAAAGTCGGGGGTGGCAGCCGGTGGTCTAGCGCTGGCATCGACCATGTCGGGTGGCATGGTCAAAAAGGCGGAAGCGGCATCGGGTGCCGCGGGCGCCATTCAGCAGGTTAAATCGGTCTGCACGCACTGCTCTGTCGGCTGTACGGTTATTGCGGAAGTCGCGAGCGGCACGTGGGTCGGCCAGGAGCCGGGCTTCGACAGCCCGTTCAACCTCGGTGCGCACTGCGCCAAGGGTGCGTCGGTCCGTCACCACGCTCACGGTGACCGTCGCCTCAAGTATCCGATGAAACTTGAGGGCGGTAAGTGGAAGCGCATCAGCTGGGACGAGGCCGTCAACGAAATCGGCGATAAGATGCTGGAGATCCGTAAGACCTCCGGGCCTGATTCCGTTTATTGGCTGGGTTCCGCCAAGTTCAACAACGAGCAGTCTTATCTGTTCCGTAAGTTCTACGCCTTCTGGGGCACCAACAACGGTGACCACCAGGCGCGTATCTGTCACTCGACCACGGTCGCCGGTGTTGCCAACACCTGGGGCTACGGTGCGATGACGAACAGCTACAACGACATGCACAACTCCAAGGCCATGTTCCTCATCGGGTCTAACCCGGCCGAGGCACACCCGGTTGCCGTACAGCACATTCTGAAGGCGAAAGAGCAGAACAACGCTGCCCTCATCGTGTGCGATCCGCGCTTCTCGCGCACGGCGGCACACGCTGATGAGTTCGTGCGGTTCCGTCCGGGTACCGACGTCGCCCTGATCTGGGGCATCCTGTACCACATCTTCGAAAACAGCTGGGAAGATAAAGAATATATCAAACAGCGCGTTTGGGGCATGGATCAGATCCGCGCCGAAGTGAAGAAGTGGACGCCGGAAGAGACCGAACGTGTAACCGGGGTGCCGGGTGAACAGCTTCGCCGCGTTGCCCGCACGCTTGCCAACAACCGTCCGGGCACCATCGTCTGGTGCATGGGCGGTACGCAGCACACGAACGGCAACAACAACACGCGTGCGTACTGTATCTTGATGCTGGCGCTCGGCAACATCGGCACGCAGGGTGGCGGCGCGAACATCTTCCGCGGTCACGACAACGTGCAGGGTGCAACCGACATGTGCGTGCTGTCGCACTCGCTGCCGGGCTACTATGGCCTCGCCAAGGGGTCGTGGATGCACTGGGCCCGTGTTTGGGACGTGGACTATGACTTCCTGAAAGGACAGTTCCAGGAAGAAAAGTTCATGAACTCCAGTGGCATCCCGGTGTCGCGCTGGATCGACGGCGTCCTGGAAGACAAAGACAAGATCGATCAGCCGGACAATCTGCGTGCGATGGTCTATTGGGGGCACGCGGTCAACTCGCAGACCCGTCTGCCGGAAATGAAGAAGGCGATGGAGAAGCTGGATTTGATGGTCATCATCGATCCGGTGCCGACCATGGCTTCCGTTATTCCGGACCGTCAGGACGGTATCTACGTGCTGCCGGCGGCAACGCAGTTCGAGACCTATGGCTCGGTCACTGCGTCCAACCGTTCGCTGCAGTGGCGTGACAAAGTCATCGATCCGATCTTCGAGGCCCGTACGGACCAGGAAATCATGGCGATGTTCGCGAAGAAGTTCGGCTGGGCCGATAAGTTCTTCAAGAATATTTCCATGGTCGATTTGGGCAACGGCCGCGAAGAGCCGAAAATCGAAGACGTGACCCGCGAATTCAACGGGGGCATGTGGACGATCGGTTACACCGGTCAGTCACCGGAGCGTTTGAAAGCGCACATGGCGAACCAGGCGACCTTCGACAAAACCACGCTTCTCGCGAAGGGCGGTCCCGTCAGCGGCGACTACTATGGTCTGCCGTGGCCGTGTTGGGGGACGGCGGAAATGAAGCACCCGGGGACACCGGTGCTTTACGATCCGTCGAAACCGGTTGCCGAAGGCGGTCTGAACTTCCGGGCGCGCTTCGGTGTCGAACGCAACGGGCAGACGCTTCTTGCCGAAGGTTCGTATCCGGTCGGCAACGAACTCAAGGACGGTCATCCCGAGTTCACCATGGCCATGCTTAAGAAGCTTGGCTGGGATGGGGACCTGACCGCCGACGAGCGTGCTGCGATCGATAAGGTCGCCGGTGACAAGACCAACTGGAAAACCGACCTTTCGGGCGGTATCCAGCGCGTTGCCATCAAGCACGGTTGTGCGCCGTTCGGTAACGCCAAGGCGCGGACGGTGGTGTGGACGTTCCCGGATCCGGTGCCGTTGCACCGCGAGCCGTTGTATACGCCGCGCCGCGATCTGTTGCCGCAGTACGAAACGTACTCCGACCGTCAGATGTATCGACTGCCGACTAAGTACGCGTCGATTCAGAAGAACGATTTCTCCAAGGACTTCCCGACAATCCTGACGTCGGGCCGCTTAGTGGAGTACGAGGGCGGTGGCGACGAGTCACGGTCTAACCCGTGGCTGGCTGAGTTGCAGCAGGACATGTTCTGCGAAATCAACCCGGTCGACGCCAACAACGCCGGCATCAAGGACGGTACCATGATGTGGGTGGAAGGCCCGGAAGGCGGTAAAGCGAAGGTCAAGGCGCTTGTCACAGAGCGTGTTGCACCTGGTGTCGTCTTCATGCCGTTCCACTTCGGCGGTCACTGGATGGGTGAGTCACTCCGGAAAAAGTATCCGGAAGGCGCGGATCCTTATGTGTTGGGCGAAGCGTCCAACATGGTCGGGACCTACGGCTATGACTCGGTCACCAACATGCAAGAGACCAAAGTCACGCTTTGCCGCGTGAAGTCGGCCTGAGATAGGGAGACACAACAATGGCAAGAATGAAGTTCCTTTGTGACGCGGAACGCTGCATCGAATGCAACGCCTGCGTTACAGCGTGCAAAAACGAGCACGAGGTTCCATGGGGCATCAACCGCCGCCGTGTCGTTACTATCAATGACGGCAAGCCCGGTGAACGCTCTATTTCTGTTGCGTGTATGCATTGTTCGGATGCGCCGTGTATCGCGGTGTGCCCGGTCGACTGCATCTACGAGACCGAAGAGGGCGTGGTGCTGCACTCCAAAGACCTCTGTATCGGTTGTGGTTATTGCTTCTATGCGTGTCCGTTCGGCGCGCCGCAGTATCCGCAAGCGGGCAACTTCGGTTCCCGGGGCAAGATGGACAAATGTACCTTCTGCGCCGGTGGTCCGGAGGAGGATACCTCCTCGGCTGAGTTCCAGAAGTACGGACGCAACCGCTTGGCGGAGGGCAAGTTGCCGATCTGCGCCGAAATGTGCTCGACCAAAGCACTGCTCGGTGGTGACGGCGACATGATCTCCAACATCTACCGTGAGCGGATCGTGTCCCGTGGCTTCGGCTCGGGTGCCTGGGGTTGGGGAACGGCCTACGAGCTGAAGGCCGGTTCCTGATCATCGGGACGAATAAAGGTGGCGGCGGCATTCTCGGGAATGCCGCCTCTCCTTTCCCCGAAGAAGACTCGGAACTTCAACGGCCTATGCGCGGCCGCTGGTTCCTATTTAATGAAATGATTGGGGTGACGCCGATGATCCATCGCACATTCTTTCTCAAATCCGGCGCTGTTTGTTTGGCATTGATTGCGCTCGCATCCTGCCGGCCGGAAGAACAGGGGCGTCCGCTCCATTACGAGCAGGGCGTTTTCCAAGGAAAACAAGAATCGACTCCGCTTAGCGACGCGGATTTGGCGCAGTTGCGCCAGCGCGCCTTAATGCAGGGTGGGATCGCCGTTGGCGGCAATGCCGGACAGGGCGCGGAAACGACGGGCTCCGACGTGCGCCCGCCGTCGCATTAGAAACGCGCACGAAGATATGTGGAGATTGAACATGTCGAAATTTACGAGTTCCTTGCGCCGTGGTGTCGTCTGTATGGCTTTGGCGGCCATTCTTGCCTTCGGTGCGGCGTCGCTGACGACGGGGACGGTATTGCTGACGGCAGCGCCAGCTCAGGCGCAGACTCAGGGCGAAGTCCCGGGGAATACGTCCGGTACGCTGTCGGATGCTGATTTCTGGCGTATGGTAGGCGGCGGCGACCGTGGCACGGTTTCCATTCCGGACAAGAAAGCGGGACAGTTCGTTCAGCGTGACGGTGATGCCTGGCGCGCTTTCAAGAACGGTCCGCTCAGCACATATGGCGCGTGGGCGCTAGCCGGTATCCTGGTGCTGCTGGCGATCTTCTTCCTGCTGCGCGGCCGTATCAAGATCGATCATGGAAAGGATCCGCAGGGCCGCACTATTGAGCGCTTCAACTCTCTTGAGCGCGCCACTCACTGGCTGACGGCGGTCAGTTTCATCGTGCTGGCGCTGACGGGCTTGAACGTCCTCTACGGCCGTTACGTGATAAAGCCGATCTTCGGCGCAGACGCATTTGGTCTTATCACCTACTACGGCAAGCTGGCGCACAACTACATCGCCTTCGCGTTCATGCTCGGCATCGTTTTGATGTTCCTGTTGTGGGTAAAAGATAATATTCCGAAACCGCGCGACCTGAAGTGGCTGGCTGTCGGTGGCGGCATGTTCTCGAAGAACGTGCACCCGGAAGCGGAGCGCTTCAACGCCGGCCAGAAGCTCATCTTCTGGTCGGTTGTCATCGGCGGCTTCTCGTTGTCTCTATCGGGGGTTGCTCTGATGTGGCCGTTCGAAGTGACACCGTGGGCGGGAACCTTTGCCTTCCTCAATAACTTTGGGGCCGGGCTGCCGACCGACTTTACGCCGTTGCAGGAAACGCAGCTTTCCGTGCTCTGGCACTCGGCCGTGGCGCTGGTGATGATCGTCATCATCATCGCCCATATCTACATCGGCTCGATCGGCATGGAAGGCGCGTTTGACGCCGTCGGCACCGGTCAGGTGGACATCAACTGGGCCCGTGAGCACCACAGTCTCTGGGTCGAAGAAGAAACCGGCAAGGCGCACGGCCATCCGGCTGAGTGATCTTTGCGGCATAAACACGCGAAAGGGCGGCGCCTCGGCACCGCCCTTTTTCGTGTCCGCTTTGCCGGGCGCTTAGTTGAGGCGCACGTTCTCGGTTGAGAATTCCTGCCCGACCGTTTCGTCCATGCTGTTCAGCACGGCACCCGCAGCGATGGCGATGACGATAGCGGCGATGCCGCCGACCAGTACCGATTTCATGACGTTCCCAATCTCCAAAAGCTCACCCATGTTAAATCTATAGGATTTTGCAATTTTTTCAAGTATTTGCAGGTGGCAAGACGGCGGGCTAGCGCCTGGGTCGCGGGGTTGTTACCCTGGTTGAAACATAGGAGATGTACATGAGCGACGAAGGTTCCGTCAGCCCCGAAACCCTGCAGAAAATGTTCGACGACATCGGCCTGTCGGATTTCATGGTGCAGGTGTCGAGCTTGCAGGAAAGCCTCGGCCGCGTCGCCGAAGGGATGCAGGCGCTCGGCGATAGCGCCGTCAAACAGGTCCGCGATACAGAGAATCTGGCGGCGCATGTGTTGGCGATCGAGTCTGTCCTGACCGTTATGCTGCGTCAGATACCGATTGACCCGGCGGAAGTTCGCGACGAGGCACTCCGTCGCACGCAGGGCCTTGGTCAGGATCCCGAAGCGGGAACGCCGGTCGTCGTGCAACTCGCGGAAGATATCCTCAAACGCGCCGAGGATTGAGACTCGTTACTCCGCCGCTTGAGCGTCGGTGATTTTTTCGACCTTGGCGGCGCAGTATTTGAACTCCGGGATTTTACCCATCGGGTCCAACTGCGGGTTGGTCAGGATGTTGGCTGCCGCTTCCACGAAGCAGAACGGAATGAACACCATGTCGTCCGGCACATCCCGGTCGGCGCGGACTTTGAGGGCGATGTCGCCCCGGCGCGTCGTCACGCGGACCGTATCGCCTGGGGCGAGGCCTAGCTTGCCCATGCGTCCCGGGTTGAGGCTGGCGACCGGTTCCGGCTCCAATGCCGCCAGGGTTTCGGCGCGCCGGGTCATAGCGCCGGTGTGCCAGTGTTCGAGCATGCGTCCCGTTGACAGGATCATCGGAAAATCGTCGTCCGGCATTTCCGCCGGTGGGACCAGTTCCGTCGCCACCAGCTTGACGCGGCCGTTGGCGGTTGGAAACCGCTCACCGAATAGGATCGCCTGTCCGGGTGCATCCGGCGCCGGGCAGGGGTAGGTAACGGCACCTTCTGACTCCAGGCGTTGCCACGTGATGTTGTCGAGAGAGTTCATGACTTGCTTCATTTCGGCGAACACATCGGCGGGACTGCCGTATGTCCAGCCGAGACCGAGGCGGTTGGCGATCTCCTGGATGATCCACCAGTCCTGACGTGCGTCACCGGGCGGGTCCATGACGGCGCGTGCCATCTGTACCTGACGGTTGGTGTTGGTGAAGGTGCCGGCTTTCTCGGTGAAGGCTGACGCCGGCAGCACCACGTCGGCGTGGAACGCGGTCTCGGTTAGGAAGATATCCTGTACTACCAAGTGCTCCAGGCGCGCTAAGGCGTCTCGGGCATGTTGTACGTCGGGATCCGACATCGCCGGATTTTCGCCCATGATGTACATGCCCTTGATGTCATCGGCGAGAATGGCGCGCATGATCTCGACGACCGTCAGACCCTTGCCCGTATCCAGGTCGCGCCCCCACAGGTCGCGATAGATCGCCTGAATGTCGGCGTCCTCGACGGACTTATAGTCGGCGTAGACCATCGGGATCAGCCCAACGTCGGACGCACCCTGCACGTTATTCTGGCCCCGGAGCGGATGCAGCCCGGTGCCGGGCCGCCCGATCTGCCCGGTGATGGTGGCGAGCGCGATCAGGGCGCGGACGTTGTCGGTGCCGTGCACGTGCTGCGACACACCCATGCCCCAGAAAATCAACGAGCGCTCCGCCGTCGCATAGCGCCGGGCGACGGTGCGGATTGTGTCGGCGGGGATGCCACAGATGGGCTCCATGGCTTCGGGGGTGAAATCCTTCACACCCAGCACAATATCGTCGTAGCCGTCGGCCATGGCTTGTATGTACTGGGTGTCGACTAAATCTTCGGCGATGACAGTGTGGATCATGGCGTTCAAGAGCGCTACGTCACGGCCCGGCGTGAATCGAAGTTCATAGTCCGCATGGCGGCCCAGGTCCTGGCCGCGCGGGTCCATAACCACCAGCGTCGCACCAGCCTTGGCGGCTTGTTTCAGATAGGTTGCGGCGACCGGGTGGTTTTGCGTTGGCCGGGCGCCGATGACGACGATGCAGTCACTGTCCTTGGCGGCGCCGAAGGGCGCGGTCACGGCGCCGGAATTCAGCCCCTCCATCAACGCTGCGACACTGGACGCATGACAGAGTCGCGTACAGTGATCGACGTTGTTGGTGCCGAAGCCTTGGCGGATCAACTTCTGTACCAGATAAGCCTCTTCGTTGGAGCCCTTGGCCGAGCCGAAACCCGCGAGCGCGCTAGCGCCTTCGCGCGCCAGGATTGCACGGAAGCCGTCAGCGGCACGGTCCAGTGCTTCCTCCCAAGTGGCTTCACGGAAATGGGTGAAGGGATTTCCCGGATCGACCCTGTCGTGACCGTTCTTCGGCGCATCGTCGCGCCGGATGAGCGGCACGGTCAGACGGTGCGGGTGGTGCACGTAATCGAAGCCAAAGCGACCTTTGACGCAGAGCCGGTTTTCGTTGGCCGGACCGTCGCGCCCGTCGACATACTGAATGCGCCCGTCTTTGACATGGAACGTGGTCTGGCAACCGACGCCGCAAAACGGGCACAGACTGTCGACGCTGTAGTCGGCGTCCCCGGCATACACTCCGTCGTCCTCGACCCGGGCCGCCGGCATCAGCGCGCCGGTCGGGCATGCCTGAACGCATTCACCGCAAGCAACGCATGTGCTCTCGCCCATGGGGTCGTGCTGATCGAAAACGATCTCGGCGTGCGGGCCACGGAAGGCCATGCCGATGACGTCGTTGACCTGTACCTCGCGGCAGGCACGGACGCAGAGGTTGCACTGGATGCAAGCGTCCAGGTGCACCGCCATCGCCGGATGGCTAACGTCCGCAGGGGTGTGGACTTCTGATGCAGGAAAGCGAGACGCCGTAACGCCAAGCTCGTCTGCCCAATGCCATAGATCGGAATTCGGATCGGGTGAGTTTTCGCGCATCGGCTGATCGGCGAGCAGAAGCTCGATCACCATCTTCTGCGCTTTGGCAGCGCGCTCGTTGGCGCTGGATACCACTATGCCCGGCGTCGGTTCGCGACGGCAGGACGGCGCCAGAACGCGCTCACCCTCGATCTCGACCATGCAGGCGCGGCAGTTGGCGTCCGGCCGGTAGCCGGCCGCATCCTTGTGACATAGATGCGGGATGACGGTGCCGAACCGTTTCGCGGCTTGCCAGATGGTCTCGCCGGGCTGGGCTTCGACCTCCTTGCCGTTCAATGTAAAGCGGATGCCGTCGCTCATGCCGCGCCCCTTTTGAAGAAACGCAGGGCGCTCAGCACCGGGTTCGGGGCCGCTTGGCCAAGTCCGCAGATCGATGCGTCGGCCATCGCCTGCGATAACTCGCCGATCAAGGCTTCGTCCCATTCGGGTGCCGTTAACAGGGTTCGCATCTTCTCGCAGCCGACACGGCACGGCGTGCATTGGCCGCAGCTTTCGTCCTCGAAGAATTTCAGTAAGTTGCCGCAGATGTCGGCAATGTTGTCTTGGTCCGAAAAAATCACGACGGCACTGGAGCCGATGAAGCACCCGTATTCCGCCAACGTGCCGAAATCGAGCGGCAGGTCGGCCATGGTGCCGGGTAATAATCCACCCGATGCGCCGCCGGGCAGATAAGCGGAGAAGGTGTGGCCGTCCTGCATGCCACCGCAGTGTTTGTCGATAAGCTCGCGCGCCGTTACGCCTGAAGGCGCCAGCACCACGCCTGGCTCGTTGACGCGGCCCGAGACGGAATAGAAATGCGGCCGTCCGGCGTCTTTATACCATTGGCCGCCACGGGCCAGGATTTCCGGCACCCAGTAGAGTGTTTCCACGTTATTGATCAGGGTCGGTCGACCCCACAGGCCGGCTTGTGCCGGAAACGGCGGGCGGTTGCGGGGCAGGCCGCGCTTGCCTTCGATGCTCTCCAGCATGGCGCTTTCTTCGCCGCAGATATAGGCGCCGGCACCGCGCCGAAGTTGAATGTCAATGCCGCCGGTAAGCCCCGCGTCTTGGAGCGCGGCAATCTCGGTCATCAGCAAGGCGCGGATCGCCGGGTACTCGTCCCTGAGATAGATAAAAATAGCCTCTGCCCCGACGGTCCAGGCGGCGATCAGTGCGCCCTCCAAGACACGGTGCGGCTGCGTTTCGAAGCAATGCCGGTCCTTGAAGGTGCCGGGCTCGCCCTCGTCGGCGTTGACGGCAACGTAGCGCGGTGCCCCGGTGCCCTCGAGAAACCGCCATTTTCGTGCCGTCGGAAACCCCGCGCCGCCGAGGCCGCGAAGGTCCGCAGTTTCGATGTTGCCTAGAACATCGTCACGGGTTCGTTTGCCGGCCAGGCATTCGGCGAAAATCGCGTAGCCGCCTCCAGCGCGGTAAGCGGTCAAAGGTTCGTAGTTAGGGAGGGGATGTGTGGTGGACCGTTTGGTGACGGCGGCGTTAACGCTCTCGGTTGTTGCCGCCGTTACCTGGCGCTGGCCGACGACTGTCACGGGCGCCTTGTCGCAGGCACCGACGCAAGGTGCGGCTTTGACACGGACGTTCGAGCCAAGAGCATCCGATAGTGTATCAATAAGGCCTTTTGCGCCGGCCATCTCGCAGGCGATGCCGTCGCAAACCCGCACTGTCAGTGGCGGTGGTGGGGTTTCACCTTCCTTTATTACGTCGAAATGATGATAGAAGGTCGCGACCTCGTAGACTTCTGCCTGTGAAAGCTTCATCTCAGATGCCAGGGCGGCTAAGTGCTGGGCCGGGATATGGCCAAGGCTGTCCTGGATCAAATGCAGGTATTCAATCAGCAGATCGCGCCGGCGTGGCGCATTGCCAAGCAGTTCCCGGACCGCGTCGAGGGCGCTCTCGTCAATGCTCCGGCCTTTCGGTTTGAAACGGGCCCGGGCTTTCTTTCTCTCGAGCGTGCCCTGCTGAGCCACGACGTCCTCCTGATGCTGGAATGCGGCAATGACGATGATATTTCCGGGATCGTCGGGACGCAAACGGGGTTCGTCAAAGTGGGTATATTTTTACGTGACATGCAACGGCGTCGCTGGTTCGATAACGTCACGTCAGTGCGGCGCGGGGCTGTCGGCGGCGGTTTTTGGAGGTAACGATATGAGCGATCCATTGCGGGTGACTCAATTGACCTGTTCCAGGCTATGCCACGATCTCGTCGGGGCGGCCGGCGCGGTGAACGCAGGTCTTGAAATTCTCGCCGAGATGGGCGGCCTGGACGACAGTGCCATGGATCTTGCGACGAAAAGCGGTCTGGAACTGACGCGCCGCCTTGCATTTTATCGGGTCGCTTTCGGCGCCGGGGGTACCGGTAGCGGCGGCTCGGATGTCGCGGGCCTTAAGAAACTCGCGACTGATTTTTTGTCAGGTGGCAACGTGACGCTCAATTGGGCCGAGAATGAGAGCACCCCGGCGGAGTTGGAGCCGGCTCTCGGCAAATTGCTGTTGAACCTTGTCTTGATCGCTTCGGAATGCTTGCCGCGTGGCGGCCATGTCGGCGTTAACGCCGCCGAGTTCGAGGGCGGGATCGGGATCGCCGTCGAAGCGAGTGGCGAGAATGCTGGACTGCGTGAGGATCTGGCGACGGCGATGACGCCCGGCCAAGCGGTCGAAAGTCTTGATAGCCGCTGTATTCACGGTCTTCTGACGCAATTGCTTGTGCTCGACGCAGGGTGCGAACTCGAAGTCGCTGCCGACGGCGAAGTGGTGCG
The DNA here is from genome assembly GCA_965216765.1 of Rhodospirillales bacterium. Taxonomy (GTDB): domain Bacteria; phylum Pseudomonadota; class Alphaproteobacteria; order Rhodospirillales; family Casp-alpha2; genus UBA4479. The sequence continues at coordinate 1,295,264 of OZ244199.1, read as the reverse complement.
TTTTGCGGCAGTAGTTGTCTAACGAAAATCTCGTTCGGTACTGTACCTAATGGCTTGTATCGCCTTCACTCATACTTGGTGGGCCGTTACTATCCGGTGAGGTGGGGAATGATGGGCGCAGGTGTATCTGCCGGTGGTGTGTCCAGCCAGAAAATCGGGTGCCGGTGGGAGGGTTCTTTAAATGGATGATCTTTTAAGTGAATTTCTGACCGAAACCTCGGAAAGCCTCGCGGTTATCGACGTTCAACTCGTCGAATTCGAAAAGAACCCCAACGACAAAGACATTTTGTCCAACATTTTCCGGCTCGTGCACACGATTAAGGGGACCTGCGGCTTCCTTGGGCTGCCGCGGCTGGAATCGGTGGCGCACGCTGGCGAGAACGTGCTCGGTCAAATCCGCGACGGCAAGCTGGAAGTAAACCCGGATGCGGTGACGCTCATCCTCCGGTGTATCGACCGTATCCGAGAACTGTTGGACGAATTGGAATCTGCTGGCCAGGAACCGGAAGGCGACGACACTGAAATTATTGCCGAGTTGAATGCCATGGCGGAAGGCAAGTCGTCCGCTGCTGCAAAACCGGCAGCTGCTGCTCCGGCGGCGGAAATTGGAATTCCTTCAGCCAATGAGTTCGGCGCACCCGTGGCCGCTGAGCTGTTGGCTGAGGTCGAAGCCGCCGTGGCCGAAGGCAAGCAAGCCGCGTCGGACGAAGAAATGGCCGCGCAGATGGATGCCGAAATGGCGACCGAAGCGAATGCCGGAGATAGTGACGCGCCAGTTGCGAACGAATTCGGCGCGCCAGTCGCGGCGGAACTGCTGGCCGAAGTTGAAGCTGCGGTCGCCGGCGGCAAGAAGGCCGCTTCCGATGCCCAAATGGCTGCCGAAATGCAAGCCGAACGCGCCACCGAATCCGGCGACCACGATGATACGCCGCTTCCCGCAGCTGCCGTGAAAAAACCGGCAAAATTCGATAAAAGGACGGTGCCCGCGAGAGTGGACGGTGCCAAGGAAACGTCAATTGCTGCACCGTCGATCCGCGTCAACGTTGACGTTCTGGATAACCTTATGACGCTCATCAGTGAGCTGGTGCTGACCCGCAACCAGCTGATGCAGATGGTTCGCGGTCTTGAAGATCATGAATTTACGGTGCCTCTGCAACGGCTCAGCCACATTACGTCGGATTTGCAGGAAGGCGTCATGAAGACGCGAATGCAGCCGATCGGCAATGCCTGGGCGAAGCTGCCCCGGATCGTCCGCGACCTATCGACGGAATCCGGCAAGAAGATCGAACTGGTCATGCGCGGCGCGGAAACGGAACTAGACCGACAGGTTCTTGACCTGATCAAGGATCCACTGACCCATATGGTGCGTAATTCCGCCGACCATGGCCTCGAAAGAACTGCGGATCGCGTGGCGGCGGGCAAGCCGGATGTCGGCACGATCCTATTGAATGCCTATCACGAAGGCGGTCACATCATCATCCAGATTTCCGATGATGGCCGTGGGCTCAACATGGACCGGATCAAGCAGAAGTGCATCGATAACGGCCTCGCGTCCGAGATGGAACTCGAAGGCCTGACCGACCAGCAGATTCAGCAGTTCATTTTCAAGGCCGGATTCTCGACCGCTGAAAAGGTGACAAGCATCTCCGGGCGCGGCGTCGGCATGGACGTGGTGCGCACCAACATCGAAAAGATCGGCGGTACCATTGAGCTGAAGTCCACCGAAGGCAAAGGCACGATATTCACCATCAAGATTCCGCTGACCTTGGCGATCGTCTCGGCACTGATCGTTGAGTCCATGGAGCAGCGCTTCGCGATACCGCAGATCAGCGTTCTGGAACTGGTGCGCGCTTCGGCGCACTCGGAACTTCAGATCGAGATGATCGCCGACTCGCCCGTGCTGCGGTTGCGCGACCGTCTATTGCCGCTGGTGTCGTTGCGCAGCCTGCTGGGTCTCATCGAGGACGACGTTATCGACACTGACGGCAACAGCTTTATCGTCGTCACGCAGGTTGGCACCAACACATTCGGGATCATCGTCGATCAAGTCTTCGATACCGAGGAAATCGTCGTCAAGCCGGTGTCGCCGGTGCTGCGCAATATCTCTTTCTATTCCGGGAATACGATCCTGGGGGATGGCAGCGTGATCATGATTTTGGACCCGAACGGTATCGCCACGGCGGCGGGCCAGCTTGCAGGCGAGGAGATGAATGCCGCCGCCGATAAGGCGCAAACCAGCGCCGAGGAAGATACCACGTCGCTGCTGATCTTTCGTGCAGGCGGCAACGAGCCGCGCGCGGTACCCTTGGCGCTGATCGCCCGCCTCGAAGAGATCGAACTGGCGAACATCGAACGCGTGCACGGCCAGAGTATGGTCCAGTACCGCGGTCAGTTGATGCCGCTCATCAGTTTCGATACGTCGCAGCAATTGCGGGCCGAGGGGCGCCAGCCCGTGCTGGTGTTCACCGACCGGCACCGGTCGATGGGTCTGGTCGTCGATGAGATCGTCGATATCGTCGAGGATAAATTGAAGATCGAAATCGCAACAGATGTTCCCGGCCTGATCGGCAGCGCCATCGTCGCCGGTAAGGCGACGGACATTATCGACGCCGGCTATTTTCTCGTGCAGGCGTTCGATGACTGGTTCGATGCCGAAGAGAAACCGGAGTTGCAGATCGACGGCCCCGGTAAGCAGGTGCTTTTGGTCGATGACAGTCCGTTCTTCCGTAATTTGCTCTCGCCTTTGCTATCGGTGGCAGGGTGGAACGTCACGGCGGTGGCCTCCGGTGCGGATGCGCTGGCGCGCCGCGACAAGGGGGAGATGTACGACGTCATCATCAGTGATATCGAAATGCCGGAGATGGATGGTTATAGCTTCGCCAAGGCTGTTCGGGGGGACAAACGCTGGGGCACGACACCGATGGTCGCCTTGTCGGGCCACGTGACCGAGCTCGCGATGGCCGAAGGGCGCGAAGCCGGTTTCGATGACTACGTGACCAAGAGCGACCGCGAAGTGCTGATTTCGAGCTTGGCGCAGACCGTTGCCATGGCCGCCAAGGGGCGTGAGTGATAAGGGGTCCAGGTCTGTTGCCGATGTCCGGGGGCGGCGGCATACTCAGGCGGGCATACCAAGATGAATTCTCTTGGGGAATTTGGGAATTCTGACGGAAGGCGATGCCGACCGAGACAATGGGAAGAGAAGAATGAAACGCTGTTTGATTGTAGACGACTCAAAAGTGATCCGTATGGTCGCTCGCAAAATCCTTCAGGAATTGGGCTTTGAGACCGATGAGGCCGCCGATGGGAAGGAAGCTGTCGAAGCATGCGAAAAAACCATGCCGGAAGCCGTTCTTCTGGACTGGAACATGCCGGTGATGAACGGTATCGAATTTCTGCACACATTGCGCGCCATGCCGGGCGGCGATGCGCCGGTGGTGGTCTTCTGCACGACGGAGAACGACATCAAGCATATTCAAGAAGCGATCCAAGCCGGTGCGAACGAATATATTATGAAGCCGTTCGACAGCGAGATCATCCAAAGCAAGTTTGCGCAGGTCGGACTACTCTGACGTAAATTCAGTCGAGGCAGTACCGTGTCAACAGAAACAGTTGATAGTACTTCGTCGGACGAAACACCTGGGCCGAAGGATATCCGGGTGATGCTCAACAAGGAGCCGCCGGAGAACGTTTTTCTCCCAGCCATTGACCCCATGCTGCGGTCTTTGGTGCCGGTTTATGGCGAACGCGTCCTGCCGGTGACCCTGGCCAGCCTAGGCCATGACGGCATGCACGGATTTGAAGATATCATCACAGCCGACGGCGAGGTTGTTGCACAGGACGAAGTACCCAGCATCGTCTGGGAAATGCCGGATGCCGTCGCCACGGGTGGTCTTTGCTCGGCCGTGTTGTCGCTGGATGTCATTCCGCAACATGTGACCGAAATCATGACTAAGGCGATGCCATGAGTCCCGACGAGTTCAATTTCATCAGCACCATGCTGCGCGATAAGTCGGGGTTGGTCCTTCATCCGGAGAAGTCATACCTGCTGGAAAGCCGACTGACGCCGATTGCGCGGAAGCACGGGGTTGCTGACGTCGATGCGCTTTTGCGCGAATTGAAGTTGAAGAAAGAACCGGCGCTGACGAGGCAGGTCGTCGAAGCGATGACGACGAACGAGTCTTTCTTTTTCCGCGATATTAAGCCGTTCGACCTTTTCAGAGATCATGTCCTGCCGTATTTGCTCGAAACCCGGGCCGCGAAGAAGTCTTTCCGAATTTGGTGTGCGGCGGCGTCGAGTGGCCAGGAGCCATATTCGTTGGTCATGACGTTGCTGGAGCAGTCGGCGAAGCTCGCCGGCTGGAAGTATGAGATTATCGGCACCGATATTTCCCGAAGTATCCTCAAGAAGGCGGAAGAGGGCGTCTACTCGCAGTTTGAGGTTCAGCGCGGAATGCCGATCACGCTTCTCGTCAAATATTTCGACCAGGACGGCGATAAATGGCGGATCAAAAGCGACGTCCGTCAACCGGTGACGTTCAAGTACTTCAACTTATTGGACGATCCGATGTCGCTCGGCAAATTCGACGTGGTTTTCTGCCGGAACGTGCTGATCTACTTCGACCAAAAGACCAAGGGCGAAGTCTTATCTCGTGTCGCCAAACTCATGCCGGATGATGGCATGCTATTCTTAGGCGGAGCGGAAACGGTTCTTGGTGTGTCGGACGTGTTCAAGCCGATCCCCGGCCAGCGCGGGGTTTACGGCCTGACACCCCGTTAAGCGGATCGTCTATTAAGCAGTCTGCGCCGCGGGCATGGGTTCCGGGTCGCGCAGAACGTAGCCGCGTCCCCAAACCGTCTCGATGTAATGCTCGCCACCTGTGGCGTCCGCCAGCTTTTTGCGCAGCTTACAGATGAAAACGTCGATGATTTTCAGTTCCGGCTCGTCCATGCCGCCATAGAGATGGTTTAAGAACATTTCTTTGGTCAGCGTGGTGCCCTTGCGCAGGCTCAGCAATTCGAGAATGCCGTATTCCTTGCCGGTCAGATGAACTGCCTGACCGTCGACTTCGACCATGTGCGTATCCAAGTTTACCGACATGGTACCGGTGTGGATGATCGACTGCGAATGGCCGGCCGAGCGGCGAACGATCGCCTGGACCCGCGCCAAAAGTTCGGATTTGTCGAACGGCTTGGTCAGGTAATCGTCGGCGCCGATCCCTAGGCCTTTAACCTTCATTTCCGATTCCGTAAGGCCGGAAAGGATCAACACCGGTGTTTTGACCCGAGAGTCACGCAGCCTGCGCAGAACTTCGAGGCCGTCCATGTCCGGCAACATCAGATCCAGGATCATAATGTCGTATTCGTAGAGTTTCCCGATCTCAAGCCCATCCTCGCCCAGGTCGGTGGCATCGACGACCATCCCGGCAGTTTCGAGCATCAACTTGACGCTGGCTTGTGTCGTCGGATCGTCTTCAATCAGTAGTACCCGCATTTTCCCCTCCGCGCCTGTGAAATGGCTGCGAATCGTTTTCTGTTAACCATAATACCAGAACAGGTAAAGACGCCAAACCATTTACGAAGATTAACGCCAATTAAAACGCCATAGAGTGGGGAGAGAGTAACAAATCCATGCCATATCTTGTCATTTTCGGGTCTCCTCGCCGCGAAGGGGATCCGTTGGCGGCCGCGGTCCAGGCGATGTTCCCGATTATTCCAGCAATTAAGATACAGTCGACAAAACGGCGTAGCTGACCCGTGAGCATAACCGTAATTCTCTCGACGGCTTGTTCATGGACTATTTGTCGCAGTGCGTCGAACTGGCGCCGACCGTCCGAACATCATCACCAGGGACAATGTGCCTTTGCGTATGGTGGCGGACGATGACTTCGCGGTTAGCTTGGCCTAAACCAGTGCGGCGACAACGGCCAAGCAGTCTCCAGCTTCGATGCGGCTTGGGAAGTGCCGGGATGCCAGGATGCCGTCCAAACCGGCGACGTAGGTGTTGGGTGCCCGGGTAGGATCTTCAACGGACCACACACGTGCCAAGACATCGCCTTTCCAGACGGTTGTGCCGAGTGTCACGCAGGGCTCGACAATACCGGGCGCCGTCGCTTGGACGAAGCACGCGGGGTCGTCCATGTTCATGAGCCGGGGCGGATCGGTTCTCTCGGCCTTGCCCGGCAGCACACCGGTGTGACACAGAAAATTGGTGGCCCCACGCTCGGCGATGGCAACGCTCAAAGGTGATGTCGTGCCGCCGCCCCCTAATTCCGTGGTGACGAAGACCTTGCTTTGAGCCTCGGCTTCCGTGTCATAAAGCCCAGCCGGGTCCAACTCCGTCATGTACATGGCATATGGCGCGCCGAAGGCCAGCATGGCGGCTTCGCTCGCCTCGTCACGGGCATCGTTCCCGGTTCGGTGCATCGCGGCGAAGGGCACGAAGTCCAATGTCTTGCCGCCGGAATGGATATCCAGCACATAATCCGTCATCGGCAGGAGAGTGCTGCTGAAATAATCGGCGATTTTTTGCGTCACGGAGCCGCGCGGATTACCTGGGAAGGATCGGTTCAGGTTGCCGCCGTCGATCGGCGATACACGGGCCGCGGCGCGGAACGCCGGGTAGTTCATTGCCGGGATGATGATGATCCGCCCACGCACGTCGGCGGATGTCAGCCTGGTCCGCAGTTTCGTCAGCGCGATGGGGCCTTCGTATTCGTCACCGTGGTTGCCGCCGGTCAGTAGTGCCGTCGGCCCGTCGCCGTTTTTGATCTGCGTCACCGGGATCATGATAGCGCCCCAGGCCGACTCGTTATGGGAATGGGGCAGGGACAGAAAACCGTGCTGTGTGCCGTCACGTTCGAAGTCGATAGTGGCGGATATGGGGTTGGCGATATCGGTCACGGTGACTGCGTCAGTCTTTGACCAGCAGCGGGCGTGGGACATTGGCGAGGCACTCCGGCGCCCCATCCGTGATGCGGATGGTTTCGGTGATCTCGATCCCCCAATCGTCGTACCAAAGCCCCGGCATGAAGTGGAAGGTCATGTTTTCCTGCAGTTCGATGGTTTCGCCCGGACGGATACTCATGGTGCGCTCACCCCAGTCGGGCGGATAGCTGAGTCCAACTGAATAGCCGCACCGCTGCATCTTGTCGAAGCCGTGTTCGCGCAGGCCCGCCAGGAACGTATTGGCGATGTCCTCGCAAAGGTTGCCGGCGCGCGCCACGTCCATGGCTTGTTCCATGGATTCCAGCAGCGCGACCTCGGCGCGGCGGATATGGTCCGGCGGTGTACCCAGAAAGACGCTGCGCGCCAACGGACTGTGATAGCGCTTATAGCAGCCCGCGACCTCGAAGAAGGTGACGTCGCCGTTGCAGATCGGTGTGTCGTCCCATGTGATGTGCGGCGCCGATGCCTCGCGGCCCGTGGACACCAACGGCACGATGGCAGGATAGTCGCCACCTTCGTCGTCGAGGCCCTTGATGCCGGTGTAATAGAGTTCCGCCACCAAGTCCTTCTTGCGCAGACCGGGTTCGATAATCTCGAAGGCGCGCGCGTGCATGGCTTCAACAAGACGTGCAGCCTTGCGCATGTAGGCGATCTCTTGATCGGATTTAATGGCGCGTAGCCAATTCACCATGCTTTCCGCGTCAACGAACTTGGCGTCGGGCAGGTTCTTCTGCAACGACATCAGGCATTTGGCCGAGAAGTAGTAGTTATCCATCTCCACGGCGGTAGTGCGTGTATGCCATCCGTAACCCTTGATCATGTCGGCTAGGAAATCCATCGGATGGATGGTGAAGTTCTGCACGTAATGGTCCGGATAACTGATGATCCGGCTGAACGGCAGGAAGGTGGTCAACTTGGCGCCGTTGGCATCGGCGCCTCGGCCAAACCAGATCGGCATGTCGTCGATGGGCAGCAGCACGCACTGGTGCACATAGAAGGACCAGCCGTCGTAACCCGTCAGCCAAGCGATGTTGGATGGGTCGGTAACGATCAAAAGGCCGATGCCACGCTCTTCCATGCGTTGGTGCGTCTTGCGCACGCGTTCTTCGAATTCCGATATCTCGAAGTCCAAAACGACGGAGCGTTCTTCCGAGGTGCCCCATAGGCCCGGCGCCTTGACGTCACTGTCCAGTTCCGGGGATTCCACTGCTGCTAGCGGATTTTCGACCTTCTTGTCCATATCACCTTCTTGATTTTGAAACCGGACCGTCTTCGATTGTTAGTGTATCAACGATGCAAGGTCCAGACGAACGGCATTTTCGGGTCGACGTTGACCAGCCCGGCAAAGGGATTTAACCAATCGTTAGGCATAAATTGCCATGCTGCGGTCTGGGTAAAGGTGCGCCGCGTGCGCGCCGGGAGCGGGTTGGTACGAATGCGGCTGTTTCCAAACAACATCGCCAAGGAAGTCTCGCGTTTGCCGGACCACCAGGTCTATGGCCGCGTCGCCGACATCGTCGGCTTGATGGTTGAAATCGGTGGCCTGCAAGGGTCGCTGTCCATCGGCGATCACGTCCGCGTTGACGGCCGCAAGGGCCACACTGTCATATGCGAGGTTATCGGCTTTAAGGGCGGACGCGCCCTTGTTATGCCGTTCGACAACCTGGGTGGCATCGGATTGGGGTGTCAGGCGGAATTGGCCTCGACTGAGCCGTCGATCTATCCCGACGACGCCTGGCTGGGCCGAGTCGTCAACGCTTTCGGCGATCCCGTCGATGATAAGGGACCGTTGGAAAGCGGCGAGATACCGTACCTGTTGCATCAGTCGCCGCCACCAGCGCACGAGCGCCGCCGCGTCGGAGGCAAGACCGATCTCGGCGTGCGGGTGATGAACACGTTCCTGACCTGCTGCAAGGGGCAGCGAATGGGGATCTTCGCCGGCTCCGGCGTCGGCAAGTCGACGTTGCTGTCGATGATGGCGCGCAGCACCGATGCCGAAGTCAGCGTCGTCGGCTTGATCGGCGAACGCGGCCGAGAGGCTAAGGAATTTATCGAAGATTATCTGGGTGAAGAAGGTATGAAGCGCACCGTGGTGATCGTCGCCACGTCGGATGAGCCGCCGCTTCTGCGCCGACAGGCTGCCTACACGACGCTCGCCGTCGCCGAGTACTTCCGTGACAAGGGCAAGAACGTACTTTGCATGATGGATAGCGTGACCCGCTTCGCCATGGCGCAGCGTGAAATCAGCCTATCGGCGGGCGAACCGCCGGCATCCAAAGGCTATACGCCCTCGGTCTTCGCGGAGTTGCCGAAGCTTTTGGAGCGCGCTGGTCCCGGCAAGGGCGATCAAGGCGACATCACCGGCCTGTTCACGGTGTTGGTCGAAGGCGACGACCACAACGAGCCGGTGGCGGACGCGGTGCGTGGTATCCTCGACGGGCATGTCGTGCTCGACCGCGAGATCGCCGAGCGCAACCGCTATCCCGCCGTCAACGTACTGCGTAGTATTTCGCGGACCATGCCGGGGTGTAACACCGATCATCAGACGGCGGCGATTACCCGCGCACGCCGGTTGTTGTCGACTTATGAAGACATGGCGGAACTGATCCGCCTCGGTGCCTACCGCAAGGGCACGGATCCGTCCGTCGACGAGGCCATTCATTACTATCCGCAGCTCGAAGAATATCTGTCACAGAAAATAACCGACGTATCCCGTTTCGAAGACGGTTACGCGCGGCTTTACGAAATTCTCGGTATGCCCGAACCGGAAGCGGTGCCGCCGGCCGGCGAAGAAGACGCCGCTGCCGACGCCGAGACGGCTTGAGGTAATCCATGGCCAAGGATTTATCGGCGCTGGTGCGGATCAACGACTGGGAAGTCGATCAAAAGCGCCGTGCGCTGGCCGACGAGTTAGCGAAGCTCGACACCCTCGAACAGCGCCTTGAAAACCTGATCCAAGAGATGGAACACGAACGTAACGCCGCGGCGGCTATGCCGACCGAGGGCGGCATCACCTATGCCGCCTATGCATCGCATGCCATGGACCGCCGCGACAAATTGAAGGATGCCATCGCCGAACAGGAAGGCGAGGTCGTCACGGCGCGCGAAAACTTGCGAGAGGCGTTCTTGGAATTCAAGAAGTACGAGATATCTGAAGACCGCCGCATCCTGAATATGGAACGTGCTCTGGCGAAAGCCGAACAGGCGGATTTAAATGAAATCGGTCTGACGATCTATAGCCGCAAAGATAAGTAAGCCCTACGGCTCCAAGCGGGCGAGGATACCTGGATCCTGCCAACGCGGCTGCTTTTCCTCGACACAGGCTTTTTCTTCGATGCCACCGTCGGTACGGATCACTAGAACCTCCAACCAGCACGGAATGGCTTGATCGTTGATGTCTTCCAGCACGGTCTGCGCCGCCGCGACGAGTGGGCCGTCCAAGCTGCTTAAAACGGATTCAAGATAAATCTCGAAAGACGCGGGTACGATGACGTCCCTATCCGGAACGTAGCGGAGACGGATAGAGATGCCGTTATGCAGTGTCGCCAGGGTTGCGACCGCGTCGTGGCGTGGATGCGGCAGCGGCGTCAGTTTGATCAATTCGCGCCGCTGGGCGACGCCGTTGTCGGGTGAATGGTTATCCATGTTTCAGACTACCACGTCTTCGTTGGAAGGGGCGGGTGGCGCGGAGATCTTGACGAAATTCCCCGGTGCGGCCTGAAAGCCGACCGAGCCTTCCAGTCCCGTCACTTCAAGCGCATTGGCATAGAGCGCGCGGATATCCTGGCGCATCTCGGACGCCAGCGGCTGATCCGTGCGCACCACGACGTCGAGGCGTTTCTTATTGTCGCCGACGAGACCATCGATCTGCATGTGTCCAAGGCGGCTCAGGTTCAAATCAATAACGAAGCGTGAGCCGTCGTTGCCGTCTTCATCGCTTTCCTCCGCATCGTCGTCCCGGGTCAGCAGGGAAATGCTGTCGATTTCACCGTCGTGCAGAAAGGGGATTGCGAACTGGCGCCAATCGCCGGTCTCGGGGTCTCTGACGCGCCGACTGGCTCCGCCGACATCGTCTTTAAGCCGGCCGGCGAGATCCGGGCGTTGACGTTCGAGGATCCTGAGTGGTCCGTCACCGAGCCAGCTCTTGACATCGCCGCCACGGATGGCGCTGAGAAAGAATATGACGTTCGTTGCCAACTGCGCGTCCGAGCGTGGCAGCGCCGCCTGCAACAGATGCGCGTGTGCCCCGGGTGAAACGTCGGCCAGCGCATTGACGGTGTCGGCGAGCACCGGCCACGTGCCGGTGGTCATGGGCGATGCGGCGGCATGAACACCAGGAGCTGTCGGCGGTGCCGGTTTCAGGGACAGAAGCTCGAACGTGATCTGCGTGCCGGGTGCAATCGGCTTGTCGGTCGGCAATGTCACCGGCCCCGCGTGGGTCTGTACGACGGCTTGGTTGGGGCCTTGCTGGCCCGAGACCGTGCCGGTGAGAGTGACGCCGGGTGATAGCGACAGGGTGCCGCTCTGCGTGGGCGGGGTCAGTGTCGGGGATGGCCCCTCGGATGGTTTGACGGAGACGATCTTGAGCAAAAGTCCACTGCCGGCGGAAAGCACGTTTTGTGATGCGGACTGCGGCTGCGGCGCCCCGGTGGACTGTTGAGCCGTTGCCGTCGCCGCGCCGCCGGTCTGGAGTGTTTGTGCCGCCTGTTGCGGTGTCGCGGCCTGCCCCGTGGTTGTCGGCGTGCTGTGTGGTGTCGATGCCGTGGCGTTTTGAATGGCCGTATTCACCGCAGCCTGAATAATCCCTTGCGGCGATAGGGTCACAGGACGCAGCAGTGTTGCCGTGACGCTGACACCGACACCCAGATGCGGCGCAGATGGGATAGTGGTGCCGCCGCCCGATGTTTGGACGGCCGCACCCGCACCTGTTCCGGCCGCTTGCATCTGCACAGGGGCGCCGGTCGGCGGCCTGCCATCCGGTAGCGAGAGCGCGACCTTTGGATGGCCATCCTTACCGGCAAGGCCGACCAAGTGCAGAATCAACGGCTGACCGACGGAAACGACGGGCTTGAACGGTAGCGAAAGCGTCACTGGTCCTTGCGGTGTATCCAGCGTGATACGGTTGGCTTCGGGCAGGGTAGCGACGACAACGTCGAGCTTGATGCCGACGGCGAGGTCGGCGAGGGCGGGTGGTGCGGCGAGGACGGACGCCCGCGGCAGCGTCAAGGCCTGGGCGGGCGGGATCGGTGACGGCGGAACGACCGTGCTCATGTATCCTCGTTATTTTCGCGCCGCAGCAGGCGCGCGATCTGTTTGACGTCCTCGGTGGCATCACTCGACGGGTGCCGCGTGACGATAGACGTTTGAGCGCGGATTGCCTTCTTCACATTGTCGTCGCGGCGGACGGAGCCGAGATGCGGTGGTGAGAATTTCAAAAACCCCTGGCAGGCCTTGTTGAGGGTGTTGTATGTGCGCTCGCCCTCGTTCGTGGAACTCATTTGATTGGTCACCACGTCGATCACGGCTTCCGGTCGTTCGTTATGCGTGACCTTGATGAACGCGTAGCCATCGGTGAGCGACGTCGGCTCGTCGGTGACCAGAACGACGATGCGTCCGGCGGCATAGGCGAGGCGACGGACGGTGCTGTCGATCCCGGCGCCGAGATCAATAATCACGAAGTCATAGGACGCCGCCAGTTGTGTCAGTTCGTCCAGCAGCATCTGCAGTCTGTTGGCCGCGAGGTTAGCCAGCGCGCCGGAACCGGAACGCCCTGCGATCACGTCGAAGCCACCTTCTTCGTAGAGGGTGACGGCCTGCGCCAGGCTGGCGCGCCCGGCGAGCACGGCACCCAAATCCGTCTTAGCCATCAGACCGAGCTGAACGTCGAGGTTGGCGAGACCAAGGTCGCCGTCGAACAGCAACACGCGGCGGCCGGCATTGGCCATGGCGTGGGCTAGGGTGATGGAGAACCATGTTTTGCCGACCCCGCCCTTGCCCGAGGCGACGGCGATAATGTTGCGCCCCTTGGTACGGGCGGCGGAGCCGGGCTTTTGTGTTGCGGCGTCGTTCATCGGACGGTCCTCGTCGCTTTCTTAATGTTTTCGTCGTCGTTGGGTAGGATCAGGCCCGCCAATGTCACCGGGTTCAGCCGCTGCAATCCCTCGGCGGCGCCAGGATTAACCCCGGCTGCAGCGATCGCCACGCGCCCGCCGATCATCGCCGATAGTACACCGCCGAGCCGGCGCGTCATGTCGATCCGTGTGACGATCATGCGTTTGGCGCCGATGTCGTGAAAAGCAGCGGCGATATCGGCACAATCCAACGCATCGCCACCGGCGGCCATGACCAGAAGAGGTTCCGCATCGATCAGCTTGGCGGCGGCGGCTAGGGACGCCAAGTCGTCTTCGTTGAAGGCGTTGACCCCCGCCGTGTCGATGATGGCGACATCGGCGGCGGCAATGGCTTTGGCCTCCTGGGCGAGCTTCTCCGGGGTGTCCAGGGTCACTAGGTCGATATCGAGAATCTTGGTGTAGGCCTCGAGTTGCTGGACCCCGCCCGCGCGTTTGGAATCCGTCGTTGCGACATATGGTGTGCGGCCCGCGAGCTTGGCCTGTGCCGCGAGTTTGGCGGTGGCGATGGTTTTGCCGACACCAGGCGGCCCTGCCAGCATCAGCGGGCGCAAGGGGGCGCGGATATCCAAGGGCAGAAAGCCGCCCAGTTGGTCGATGGCGGCAGCCAGTGCGACATGTGGTTCGGCGTCAGAGTAGGCAGCCAGTGCTTCGGTAATGACCGGCATCATGTTGGCGGGAAGACCGTGCGCCGTAAGCACGTGGCGTAAAAAGACGTTGCGGGCTTCGGCATCCGGTTTCGCGGGTTCCTCGGTTTCGGCCTCAAGAACTTCCGGTTCCGATGTACGGTCCTCGATCGCCGCGGTGACGTGACAGCCGGCGCCGTCGCGAGCATCCTGCGTCGCGATGATGATTGCGTCCGTACCCATGTCGTCGCGTACCATCGCCATGGCTTCCGACATCGACTGCGCAGAGAAAGTCTTAAGCCGCATGAAGCGTCACCGTTAAATTTGCCCGACGGTCTTGATCTTCGCCTTCGGGTAGATCTCGTTCTGCGACATGACCACCGTCATCGGGCGGAAGCGCTCGACGATGGAGCGGACGAACGGGCGGATCGTCGGCGACGTCAGCAGCACAGGTTGCTCGCCCATCATGGCTTGCCGTTCGAAGGTATTGCGAAGTTGCGTAATGAACTCCTGCAACTTGGTCGGCGGCATGGAGAGTTGGCGCTCTTCGCCCTGACCGACAAGGCTTTCGGCAAAGGTCTGTTCCCAACTCGGTGACAACGTGACGAGTGGCACGAAGCCTTGTTCGTTGGTGTTCATGTTGCTGATCTGGCGCGACAAGCGGGCGCGCACGTGTTCGGTAATCATCATAACGCTGCGAGTATTGCCGCAAGCCTCGTAGATGCCTTCCAGGATCGACGGCAGATCGCGGATCGATATCCGCTCGGTCAGCAGGTTCTGCAGGACGCGCTGCACGCCACCCATGGTGATCTGCGCCGGGATCATGTCGGCGATCAGCTTCTGGTGTTCCTTGTCCAAGTCGTCGAGCAGCTTCTGCGTTTCCGCATAGGACAGCAGTTCCGACATGTTGTCCTTGATCAATTCAGTGATGTGCGTCGTCACCACAGTAGCCGGATCGACGACCGTGTAACCACGGAACAGAGCTTCTTCGCGGTTGGCTTCCTCGATCCACATGGCCGGCAGGCCGAACGTCGGCTCTACGGTCTTTTCACCGGGGATCGAGATTTCCTCGCCGCGCGGATCCATGACCATAAGCATGTTGGGGCGTAGTTCGCCGCGCCCGGCTTCGATCTCCTTGACGCGGATGACGTAGGCGTTGGCGGGTAGCTGCATGTTGTCTTGGATACGCACCGACGGCATGACGAAGCCGACTTCGGTTGCCAGCTGGCGGCGCAGCGCCTTGATCTGGTCGGTCAGCTTGTGGCCATCCTTGGGGGCATTGATCATGGTCAGCAGGCCGTAGCCCAGCTCCAGGCGGATGTGGTCGATCTTGAGGGCGGACGAGATCGGCTCTTCAGCGGCAGCCTTGGGGTCGACCTTTTCTTCCTCAAGCTCGCGGAGCTGCTCTTCGGCGGCGGTCTTGATGCGCAAATTGGTCATGATCGCCACGCCGCCGGTAAGTATGGCCAATGTCAGGAACGGCAGCGCCGGGACGCCCGGCGTGATGGCCAAGCCAAGCATCAGGAAACTGACGAGGCCCATGGCTTTGGGCTGGCTGCCCATCTGCTTGAACAGCGCAACCTCGGTGGTGCCCGCGACACCGGCCTTAGTAACGACCATGCCGGCGGCGGTCGAGACGATCAGCGCCGGGATTTGCGACACCAGACCGTCGCCGACGGTCAGCCGAGTATAAGTGTCGGCGGCTTCGGTGAAGGTCAGGTCCTGCTGTGCGACGCCGATGATCATACCGGCGATGACGTTGATGAAAGTGATCAGCAAGCCGGCGACGGCGTCACCACGGACGAACTTGGCGGCACCGTCCATGGCGCCGAAGAAGGAGCTTTCTTCCTCCAGATCCTTGCGGCGCTGCTTGGCCGTTTCCTCGTCGATCAGTCCCGACGACAAATCGGCGTCGATGGCCATCTGCTTGCCGGGCATGGCATCCAACGAGAACCGCGCCGACACTTCTGCGATACGGCCGGAACCCTTGGTGATGACAACGAAGTTGACGATCACCAGGATCGCGAAAACGATAATGCCGATGACGAAATTTCCTCCCATGACGAAGCCGCCGAAGGCTTCGATCACCTGACCGGCAGCATGCGTTCCCTCGTGCCCATCGGAAAGAATCAGGCGAGTCGAGGCGAGGTTCAGCGATAGTCGGATCATCGTCGCCAACAGCAACACCGTCGGGAATGCGTTGAAGTCGAGTGGCCGTTCGACGAAGAGCGCGGTCATCAGGATCAGGACGGAGAAGGTGATCGAGAACGCCAGAGCCAGATCGAGCATCCAGCGCGGTAGCGGCAATATCAGAACGACCAGGATCGCCACGACGCCGAGTGCGAGCATGATGTCGCCGCGCTTCATAGCGCTGGCGAAGCGGTCCTTTATGAATTGGCCGCCATCAAATGGAACGTCGCCGCCGGCCTCGGCCATGCGCTATATCCTTGCTTGCCTTCGCCGGCCCCTTAGGCCCCGGCGCGTGACCCCTCGCCGGGGGTTGGAATGTTAAAACCTTCGTCGCCGTACTGCTTCAGCTTATTGCGCAGCGTACGGATCGAGATACCGAGAATATTCGCTGCGTGTGTCCGGTTGCCGAGGCAGTGATCGAGCGTGTCGATAATCAGTTCGCGTTCCACTTCGGCGACCGTGCGTCCGACCAGATGCGGCGAGCCTTCTTCGTGATGCGCTTCGGCGCTCCCTGCATCTTCATCGCCCGGACCCAGAATAATGGCGCCTGTATCGATCTCGTCGCCGCCGGACAGCAGAACCGCACGGTGCATGGCGTTCTCCATCTCGCGCACGTTGCCGGGCCAGGCATAGCGTTCAAGCTTGGCTTGGGCGTCGGCGGCAATGGGCTTCTGGGGCAGGCCGTTGGCGTCGGCGTACTTAGCCGCGAAGTGCTTAGCCAGCGGCAGAATGTCGGCGGGACGTTCGGCCAAGGCCGGCAGGCGCAGATTGACGACGTTGAGACGGAAGTAAAGGTCTTCGCGGAAGCCCCCCTCGCGCACGGTCTGTTCCATGTTGCGGTTTGACGTAGCGAGGATGCGGACGTTGACTTGAACCGGCTTGTTGGAGCCGATGCGGTCGATTTCTCGCTCTTGGATCACGCGCAGCAGCTTGGCCTGCAGGCGGACGTCCATTTCGGAGATTTCGTCCAAAAGGATGGTGCCGCCGTCGGCTTCCTCGAACTTACCGATGCGGCGCGCGACGGCGCCTGTGAAGGCTCCCTTCTCGTGGCCGAACAACTCGGATTCCAAAAGCGTTTCCGGTATCGCCGCGCAGTTGACGGCGACGAACCGGCGGTCCTTGCGCTTGGACTTGTTGTGCAGGAAGCGGGCCATGACTTCCTTGCCGGTGCCGGAAGGGCCGGTGATCAGCACGCTGGCATCGGAGGGGGCGATCTGTTCGGCCATCTTGACCGCTTCGCCCATCTTCGGGTCCCTGTAGATCAGGGCGTGCGAGTCTTCGGTGACGGCCTCCAGGACGGCGGCGATCATTTCCGGATCGGGCGGTAAGGGGATGTATTCCTTGGCCCCGGCGCGGACGGCGCGGACAGCGGCCTGAGTGTCGTTAGACACACCACAGGCGACGACCGGCGCGTTGATACGCTCGCGCTCGACCGCTTCCATGAATTCACCCACGTCGAGTTTGACGTCGATCATCACAAGATCGGCGCCGATGCGGCGCAAAAGGTCGAGGCCGGCCTCAACGGTGTCGGCTTGCTGGACCTTGGCGCCCCGCTTTACGGCGATCTGGCTTGCGGCGCCAATCTGTCCGTCCAGCGTTCCGATGATCAGGAGTTGCATGCCCTAAGTGTCCTCTTGTTTTTTTCTTAGTCGAAATAATCGACGCGTTGCGACGGCGGCAAAATGCTGTTGAACAGCATCTCAAGACGCCGCGGGTTTTCCTGCCGACCGATGGAAGCGGCGGCCAGCATGAAGATCTGATTGATCAGTGCCTCTTCATTGGAATTTCGCTCAAGCTTCGAAGCGAGCGGCAAGAACACCATGTTGGCGAGCACCGCACCGTAAAATGTCGTCAGCAGGGCGACCGCCATGGCTGGGCCGATCGAGGTCGGGTCCTGTAGGTTGCCGAGCATTTGCACGAGACCGATCAGTGTGCCGATCAGACCCATGGCCGGCGCGAACTCGGCCATTTTGCGCAGCACGCTGGCACTCTGGCGGTGCCGTTGCAGGGTCGCCTGCAGATCGCGCCGTAGGATGTATTCGACTTCTTCGCCGGGGGTGCCGTCGATGACCATGGTCAGGCCTTGGTGCAGTACGGGTTCGTTTCTGACCGAGCCGACCACGTTTTGCAGCGACAGCACGCCTTGTTTGCGAGCCATCTCGGCGACCTGCAACGCTTTGTAGGCGGCGTCGAACGGCTCTTGTGTGTTGCGAAAGACGGCGTGGCCGATGACCCTAAGCGTGCCGATCATTTCGCGCGGCGTGAAGCACATGGTCGTGACGGCCAAGGTCCCGCCGATGACGATCAGGATCGACGGCGGATTGATGAAGCTCTCTGGCGTGCCGCCTAGGACGATCGCCAACGAGATGAGCGTGAAGGCGGCAATCAGGCCGACGACGGTCGCGATGTCCAGGGTCCGTCCGCCGGCTTCGTGGAGATCGTCTTCGGCCATAATTCCGGTGTTTCCCGTCTCAGCCCAGTCGGTCGGTCTTAATGATTTCCGTCATGGTCACGCCGAGGCGGTCTTCCACGACCACCACTTCGCCGCGTGCGACCAGGCGGTTATTGACGTAGATGTCGATGGCTTCCCCGACCTTACGGTCCAGTTCGACAACCGCGCCTCGTCCCAGCTTAAGCAGGTTGCTGACCGGCATCGACGTCTTCCCCAGCACAGCGGAAACCTGAACGGGGATGTCATAAACAGCTTCAAGGTCCTTGGCACTGCGGGGCAGGTCCAAGTCACCCATCGCCGAGCCGACGGTTTCCTCGTCGTCTTCGTCTTTATTAGGCTCCGATGCCGCTGCGGCGTCCTCGTCGAGTTCCGCGAGATCGAGCCCACCTTCATCTTCAGCCATGTCAGGTCTCCTGTTCAGGCTTTAATTGGTCTGCGCCGTCCACTGACGCGGTTTCATCGCCGTCCACCGACGAGATTTTATCGTCACCGTCCAACGCTTCATCTGTATCCAGTATAGCGGCCTGCATCTCGGGAGATAACGCATCGACCATGCCGCTGCCGACAGGCGCGTCCTTTGCAGATGCGTCCGCCTCACTGCCCGTATCCTCCATGTCCGGCTCCGGCGCGACCATTTCGTCCTTAACTGGCTGATCTAAAACAGTTTTTTCTTCAGCCAAGTCAGGGGCAGGAGGCGCTTCTTCGTTCGCAGCTGGTTCCGGTTCCATGTCTTCTTCAATGGCCTCGGCTTCCGGTTCCAGAGCCGTTTCGTCCTCGACCGGAGCATCCGTCACCGTTTCCGGCGCGGGCGATTCGTCTTCGGCGGTCTCGTCGTCGTCGTCCTCGCCGTAAATATTGCGCTCGACGATCTCGTCGATCATCTCCCAAAGTGCTTCGGAATCCCGCACTGCGGCACCGTTCGACCATTCGATCCGGCAGTCGCCTGGATTCAGGCTGGCATCTGGATTGACGAACACCTTGCCGTCGAAACCGGCCCGATTGGTCATGACCGTGAGCCGTTCCAGGAAGGACTCGCGTAAGTCCGGCGGCACCATGATTTGTACCCGAGGTTCTTCGGTGATGGCGCTGAGCGTTTCCTGCACCACGCGTTCGATCTCACCGAGTGCATTACGGGCATTGAGATCCGGGAACATCTTGCGGGCAATCGCGGTGGCGACGGAGATCATCTCTTTGGCGATTTCGCGATTGGCCTCAAACTGATCGTTGTAGATTGCGTTCATCTGCTCACAGGCCTTCTCGACGGTCGCCAGCAGTTTCTCTTCAGTCGCCTCGGCGGCTTCCCTGCGGCCGGCTTCAAAGCCTTCCTTATGGGCATCTTCGCGGGCGGCAGCCAGTTCCTCCTCGCTGAAAGTCGGAACGATGATCTCCGGCTCGGCTTCTTCGACCTCTTCGGGTTCCGGCTCGGGTCCGCGTTCGGCCCGCGCGACCGCTTCCGGGTCGTCGAAGTCGAGATCGAACATAAACTTTTGGGCGGTCGCCATTTCTTCTCCGGTCGGCTCTGTGGCCGGGGTTTACGGGTCAGTACACCAGTTCGCTGTCTTCGTCCTGGCCAGCGATCACGATTTCGCCGGCGTCGGCCAGCGCTTTGGCGGTCTGGACGATGGACGATTGCGCCTCGTCCACGTCCTTCAGGCGGACCGCGCCCATGGCGTCCATATCTTCCTTCATCATCTTGCCGGCGCGTTCCGACATGTTGGCGAAGAACAGTTCCTTGACGTCTTCGGAGGCACCCTTGAGAGCCACGGACAGCGCGTCTTTTTCGACCTGACGCAGCAGCAGTTGGATACCGCTGGAGTCGACGCGGACCAAATCGTCGAAGGTGAACATCAGCTGCTTGATGCGCTCCGCCGATTCCCGGTTGCGCTCTTCGAGGGCCGTCATGAAGCGGTTCTCGGTGTTGCGGTCCAAGTTGTTGAAGATGTCGGCCATCAACTCGTGGCTGTCGCGGCGTGCGGTACGCGCCAGGTTGGTCATGAACTCGGTGCGCAGCGTACGTTCGACGTGGTCGAGAATTTCCTTCTGCACGGCTTCCATGCGCAGCATCCGCATGATCACTTCCATTGAGAAGTTTTCCGGCAACAGCGCCAGCACACGCGCCGCGTGATCTGGTTTGATCTTCGACAGCACGACGGCGACGGTCTGCGGGTATTCGTTCTTGAGGTAGTTGGCGAGCACGGCTTCGTTCACGTTGCCGAGCTTGTCCCACATGGTGCGGCCGGCCGGGCCGCGCATTTCTTCCATGATCTGCTTAACGCGATCTTCCGGAAGAGAGCTGAGCAGCAGGCGTTCCGTGGAGTCATAGGAGCCGACGAGACCACCGGCGGTCGACAACTGGTCGGCGAATTCGACGAACAATCGTTCGACAACGTTTGCGCCAACAGAACCGAGCGTAGACATGGCGTGCGACAGTTCGCGGATTTCCTCGTCGTCCATCCGTTCGAACAGTTTCGCCGAGTGATCGCGGCCGACGGCGAGCATGAAGACGGCTGCCTTTTGTGGGCCGGAGAGGGCGCGGTAATCGTCGCGGGCTTTAGCCATGGATCGTTCTCTCAGATACCGTTAACCATAAAAGCTCAACCTTCCTGATACATCCAAGAGCGCAGGATGGCCAGAGCCTCTTCCGGGTGTTTCTCAACAATCTCGCCGACTTTCTTAACCGAGGACGCTTTGACGCGGCCTTCGACGCGGTCGATATCGATCAGTTCTTCGAACTGTTCCTCGTCTTCGTCGTCCATCGCCATGGCGGCGCCGGACGGGCCGGTAAGCGCCGGGGCACGGGCCTGATCGGCAAGCAGGCGCTCGGCGGCTTCTTGTGCCGACGGCAGGGCTTCGAAGGCGCGGGACAGGAGCGGGCGGACCACCAAGAGGATCACTAGGATAGCGACGATCCCGAGTACCAGCACCTCGGCAATGCGCCAGATGTCGTTTTTGCCGAGGCCGAAGAACAGTTCCAGTTCCTCTTCCGGCTCCTCGAAAGCGGCGAACTTCATCTGGATCACCTCGATCGTATCGCCACGATCTTCGTCAAAACCGATGGCGCCACGCACCAGGGTCGATAGCAGGCGCATTTCCTCTTCGGTGCGTTTCTCCGAGACGTTCTCGCCGTCGTCATTGATGCTTTGCAGTTCATCGACCAAGACCGCGACGGACATACGTTCGACGGTGCCGCCTTCGCGGATGTGGTTGGTGACGGTCTTGGAGATTTCGAAGTTCGTGGTCTCTTCCGTACGGCTCTGGTTTTCCTGGCGGCTTGCGGTGTCGCCGGTACCGAGCGACGGATCAGGGAGGTTGGTGCCGACGCTGATCGGTGGCTCGCCTTCGGAATCGCGCGACGACGCGGTTTCCTCGACGGCGTTGGTTGAGCGTACGACTTGGCCGTCCGGATTGTACTCCTCGGTCTGCGTCGATACGCGGTCGAAATTCATGTCCATCGAGACTTCGGCGCGGACACGGCCGTAACCAACTGTTTTTTCAAGAAGTTCTTCGATGGTACGTGCGAGGTCGCCTTCCATGCGGCGGCGCCGATCGTCGGCCTTGGCGGCGATGCCGGCGATGGGATCGGCGCTATCGAAGCCGGATGAAAGAAGTGAGCCCTTGCTGTCGACGATGGAGATCCGGTTCGGCGTCAGTTGCGGCACGGCCGACGCGACCAAGTGCTGCACGGCGGCGACTTGCTCGTTGGTCAGGCGGACGGGACCGCGCATTTGCAGCACGACCGATGCGCTGGGTTCTTGTTTTTCGCGGCTAAAGAGCTCGCGGCGCGGCATCACCAGGTGAACGCGCGCACCCTTGACCGTGGAGATGGAACCGATGGTGCGGCTCAGTTCGCCCTCCAGCGCCCGCACAAGGTTCACGTTCTGCATGAAGTTGGTGGAACCCAGGGTGTCGGCATTGTCGAACAGTTCGTAGCCGACGGAACCACCGGACGGCAGGCCCTGCTGCGCTAGTTCCAGACGCAACTGCAGGACGCGGTCTTCCGGGACAAGGATGGTCGAACCGTTCTGTTTTAACTCGTACGGGACCGCGCGGCCTTCCAGTTCCTGGGCGATGTTGGCGGCATCGGACTGCGAAAGATCGCCGTAAAGGGTTGCGAGACTCGGGGTCGTCAGCTTGGTTGCGAAGAAGATCAGGAAGCCCATCAGGCCCAAGACCACACCGCCCATGATCGCCAGACGCATTGGTCCTAGATTTCGCAGCGCTTGTACGAATGTATCCACGTAAGCCCCCATCCCCTGGTGCGGTGGAGGCGTATCCCTATGGCCCCCACGAATTAACCGTCAGGAGGAAGTTAGGGCCGTTTTAGTGAACAAGAAGTTAACGCCCGGCAAATATTGCCTAGATGGAAATTTCCAGGCAATCGCTCGTTGAGTGTCTTGGGTGCTCAGCCAGGGCGGTAATTCTTAATGCGGGTGGTGCGCAAACCCTTAACGCCGTGCCGTTCCAATAATCGTTCCCAAGAACGGAACTCATCAACGGACAGGTGATAGCGCTTGCAGGCTTGCTCGAGGCTGATGACGCCGTTTCTGACGCCGAACACGACCTCTGCCTTACGTCTAGGCACCCATCGGGTGGTATCCGGCGGTGGCAAGTCGTTGACGGAAACCGTCCTATGGCCGGCGCTGAGTGCGTCAGAGCGGTACGGCTCGTTTCCCTCGCGATGCGATTTCATTTCGGTCATTGCATTCTGCTTTCCGATTTTGCTTCGTCTTTCCGAGTTTCGAATCCCTGAGAAACTTGGGACTAAAAGATACGCAGAAGGGTTTTAACAAAGAGCTAAACCCTAGGGTAAACGCGCGTTAACGCTTTGCAGCGGGCCGAAAACCCGGATGCCGGGCTTTCGCGGGGCGCTGTGTTGCAATGTCACTGGCATGTGCAAGAATTCCAGGTATTGGGTGACGTGTTTACAGCCCCAACCGGAGCGATCAGAGAGGCCCGAATGAGACCGATTTATCTTGCTGTCCTCACCTTTGTTGCTGCCCTTGCTTTGCCGTTGATGTCCGCGCCCAACGGTGCAGCGGCGGACGAAGTCGTTCTCTATGAATTCGAAGGCTCGTTCGAAGATGCGGCATTCCTTGCAAGGGAAGCCATCGTCGGACAGGGGCTAAATGTCGACTACGTCAGTCACGTCGGCGATATGCTCTCGCGCACCAAGGACGATGTCGGCGGCACCAAGGATATATTCGCGCATGCAGAGATTTACGTCTTCTGCTCGGCGGCCATTTCTCGCCGTGCGATGGAGAAGGACCCGACGAATATTGCGCATTGCCCGTACAGCCTGTTCGTGATGCAGATGCCCGGCGCGGACGGCAAGGTTTACGTCGGCCACCGCGATCTGCCGGACGGCTCCATGAGTGAAGCGGAGGCTCTCTTGGAAACGATCGCTAAGGAAGTGACTGGGATGTAGGGGCTGACTGGCGGCAGAGGTCAAAACCGCGCCGGTGTACCCATTAAGTCGCAAATAGTTGATGAGCGCGCCAACGCCCATTTCAGTTCATGTCGCTTGTGGCCATTCAATTCCGCGCTGGCGACGTGGTTGCTGAGGGGGATGCCATCTCGGATATCGCGGAGTTGTTGATGGAGGATCGCGGCCAACAGGATCCGATGCGCTTCGATAAGATCGTTTATGAGGTGTGTGCCATGTACGTCCGCCGCCTTGGCGGCTTGCAGGCGCCCAGGCGTTGAACGCTCCCTGAAGCCGTGCGTGAGGGCAAGAACGCGGGCGGCAGAGAAGATCGGTAAGATACCGTTCTTCTTGAGGTCGATGCGGCCGTTCTCGGTCTTAATCTTGCCGAGCCATCCGACGGCGCTCTCGAAGTCGCTAGCTTTGGCTTCCATGACGTG
Organism: Rhodospirillales bacterium; assembly: GCA_965216765.1. GTDB lineage: Bacteria > Pseudomonadota > Alphaproteobacteria > Rhodospirillales > Casp-alpha2 > UBA4479. The sequence continues at coordinate 1,271,061 of OZ244199.1, read as the reverse complement.
CAGGAAATTACGGTTCTCGCCGGCGCTGCGGAACGCGTCGTCCATCACGTCGCGGCCCAGTTTCTGGTCGCCATGCACGACGACGGCATCAAAGAAGATATCGCTGTTCAGAATATCTTCCGGTTTGGCGCGCCCGATCCACGATTGCACCCGTTCCGACCAATGCGCCCGGCTCATGCGCCATTCGGCGTTTTTGGCCATGATCCCGCCCTTGCAGTAAACGACGCCGGCGTCGTTCAGCGTGTCGGCAACGATGCTGCCCAGCCGCTCGAACCATTTGTCGGTGTCGCTACCCGGCTCGCCGTCGGCGTAGACGATGGCGTTGTCTTGGTCCATGGCGAGCAGGCTTTCGCCACGTCCACCTGACCCCAAAACCAGCAACGCGTAGGAACAGGGCGGCGGGCCGGCGCCTTCGGCTATTATCTGAGCTTCGGCCAGTTGCGCGGCGCGTTGCGTTAGGCCCTGAAGTTCCTGGGAAATAATGGCGGCGATGTCTCGGGCATCGACTTGCGCTGCAACCAATCCACGGGTGACGACGATCAGCTCTCGCCAGATGCGGCCGAGCTTGGCCGGGGTTTCCGCCTCTTCGATGGTGTGGCCAAGCGCAATCGCGCTGTCTGCGCGTTGGCGCAAAAGGTCCCGTGCACTCAACGCGCCGACCAAGTTGCCGTCCGCGTCTTCAACCGCAAGATGGCGGAGCCCGCGGGAGGTCATCTTGGCGATGGCACGGTAGACGAAAGTACTATCCGGGACCGTGATCAACGGTTTCTGTGCGTGCGCCGAAGCGGGCGAGGCGAGGGCCGCTGCGCCGCCCGTGTCGACGGCGCGCAGAATATCGCGTTCGGTCAGAATGCCGAAGTCTTTGGCCTTGCTGCCTGCACCTACGAAAATTGAACTGAAACGCTTCGCCATCATTGCCTTGAGGACGTCAGCGACGGGGGTGTCAGCATGCGTCGTTAGCGGCGGCGCCGACATGATATCACGTACCTGATGCCGGTATGGATAGCTGTCGATGCGCATGGTGGTGTCGACGATCGTGGCGCGGACGGCAGCGGGATCGTGCCAGCCCCCCGCCGCTTCTTGTTGCAATCGTTGGCCAAGTTGCTGGCAGGCGCGTTCCGCCTGCGCCAGGGTGACGATACCTTTGTCGCGCAGTTTCGGGATCAGGGCCTCGAACATCCTGGCCGCGACACGGGCGTCTCCCAGCGCCCGGTGCCTGTCTATGATTTCGACGCCCAGCCATTCTGCCGTGATCTCCAACGATTGCTCAGGCAGGTTCGGGGCTAGTACCTGTACCAAGTGGCGGACATCGAGCGAGCGCGGCGCCTGCCACTTTAGACCCGCCCGCGCATGTTCGGCGCGCAGCACGGCGATATCGAAACCGATGGAATAACCGATGACCACAGCCTGGCCGGCCCAGTCGGAGAACTGCGCCATGACTTCGCCGAAGGGCGGCTTGCCGGCGATGTCGGCGTCGGTGATGTGGTGAATCTCGGTCGACTTAGGGGGGACCGGGACGCCGGGATCGATCAGGTGCTCGAAAATTTCGTCGTCGTAACCGAACAACCGGCAGGCGGCGAGTTCGATGACTCTGTCGTTCTCCGTATCGAGGCCGGTGGTTTCGCAATCCAGGGCCAGGGCCGGCAGAGCATGCAGCGGCAGGCCGGAATATCCAGGTTCGCTACCGTGGAAACTCATGACGTTGCCCCCTCGATGTTTCCTCAGTCGGCTTCCGTTTCGGCCTTTAAGCCAAGAGGTTGTGCATGACCGCTTCGGCGTCCAGCCGTTTTTCAAAAGACCGCCGGATATCCGCCCAAGCGAACTTGACCGAATTTTCGGCGATTTCCTGGTCCATCTTTTTCAGATGCTCGGCGATCGGCGCCCATTCTATCAGCTTCGCCGGGCTCTGCGTGAAATTGTCCCGGGTCAGCGCCAGACCTGACCAGTCGGTGCCGCTCAGCCGAACCTGAAACGCGCGAATCGCTTCGTCGGGAGAGAATTCGTCGACACTTTCAGCCAGGTTCTCGGCGAGCGCCGACCGGTAGATATCTTCGGCGAGGGCGCGTCGCACCTCGTCATCGGCGCCGGCTGAAATGGTCGACTGTGCGACGGCGTAGATCGTCAAATCCGATAGGCAAGCTGCGAAATAATGCATCTTGGCGATATTGACGGAATGGATGATCAGATCGTCCTTGAACATATCCGGATAGCGGGTGCCCATCCGTGTTTTGACATATCCATAGAGCGTCTTCTGCGCGATGAACGCCGCGCGTGTTGTGACGAATTTTTTCAAATTGTCGACACTATTGATTTGTCCCGAATCGGAATGAATGCCGAAACGGGAAGAAAACTCGGACCATAAGTCGCATACTTTATATAAGAAGGAAGTCACGGTGACTCGCATTTAAACTAGAGAGACTCTGGGTTTTTCGCACATGCGAAATAACTTGTTGCTTAGTATTCAACGAAATTTTGTACATGAGTTCAATTAATGCCCTATAATTGTTTTTGGGAGAAGAGTCCTTGTCGTTACTTGGTCGCTGCCTTCCATGGGGAATGAAACGTCTGAGGGGAATTTTTAAATATGGCTGAAATATCTCAATCTGCCAAAGAGCAGCATTGGGCGAAAACGCGCAGCCTCACCATCCTTGTGTTGGTGATCTGGGCGATTTTCGCTTTCGTGGTGCCGTGGAACGCGAAAAGCCTGAACGAGTTTTCGTTCTTGGGCTTCCCGCTCGGTTACTACTTCTGTGTTCAAGGCTCGCTGATCGTCTTCGTGCTTTTGATTTGGTTCCAAAACTGGCGCCAGGATCAAATCGACGACGAAGCTGGCGTCGGCGAGTAAGGGAGGGCTGACCGTGATAAAGGGTAGCTTTGTTGAAAACCTGGGCCGGGTATACGGCCTCTACACTGGCGGCTTCCTCGTCTTCGTTGCGCTTATGGCCGTCCTCGAGCAGATGGGCGTTGCTGCCGATACCATCGGGATCTTGTTCGTCGCCTTTACGATCGTGATTTATGCCGCGATCGGCTGGCTGTCCCGGACCATGCAGGTCGATGCCTATTACGTTGCGGGCCGCGAGGTTCCGGCGCTTTACAACGGCATGGCGACGGCGGCGGACTGGATGTCCGGCGCATCGTTCGTGGCGTTGGCGGGCGGCATCTATTTCGGTGGCTACGGGTATCTCGGGTTTATCGTCGGCTGGACCGGCGGTTACGTGCTCGTGAACTCGCTGATGGCGCCGTACCTGCGTAAGTTCGGTTGTTACACGGTGCCGGACTTCGTCGGCACACGTTACGGCGGCAACTTGGCGCGTCTGTGTGCGGTTATCGTTCTGGTGGTTGCGTCCTTCACCTACGTGACGGCGCAGATCAACGCCACCGGCACCATCGCCGCACGGGCTCTGCACATTCCGTTCGAAGCCGGTGTCTGGATCGGCCTGCTCGGTATTCTGCTGTGCTCCATGCTCGGCGGTATGCGGGCGGTCACCTGGACTCAGGTGGCACAGTACATCGTGCTGATCATCGCCTATCTGGTGCCGGTTATCTGGATGTCCAACAAGCAGGGCTTCGGTATTATCCCACACTTCTCGTACGGAGATGCCGTGGCGCGAATCCAAGAACTGGAACCGCTTATCGGATTGGGCACAGCAGCTATCGATAAGGCGCCGTTCGGCGGGGTCCGTATCCTGTCGACGCCGCACTTCGATCCGCAGGGCGGTATGGATAGCTGGAAGTTCGTGACCCTGGCCGCGTGTATGATGATGGGGACGGCATCGCTGCCGCACATCCTCATGCGCTACTTCACGACGCCGTCCGTCCGGTCGGCGCGGAAGTCCGTCGGCTATTCGCTGTTCTTCATCTTCCTGCTTTACTTCACGGCGCCGGCTCTCGCCACGCTAACGAAGTTGCAGCTCATTGACCCGAACCTCGCCACGGCGGTCATCGGCAAAGCCTTTGCCGACGTCCAAGCGCTGGATTGGGTGAAGAACTGGTCCAGCGTGAACATGCTGTACCTCGTGGACAGCAACAAGGACGGCATTCTGCAGTTGAACGAGTTCTTCATGCGGGCCGACATCGTGGTTCTGGCGACGCCGGAAATCGCGGGTCTGCCGTATGTGATCTCGGGCTTGGTCGCCGCGGGCGGTATGGCTGCGGCCATGTCGACGGCGGACGGTCTGCTGCTCGCCATTGCCAACGCACTCAGCCATGATCTGTACTATAAGATCATCGATCCGAAAGCGGACACCAGGCATCGCCTGATCGTTGCACGTGTCCTGCTTATCTGTATCGGTGCGGCAGGTGCTGCGGTTGCCAGCTTGCGTCTGACGGGGATCCTGGGCGCCGTTGCTTGGGCGTTCTGCTTCGCCATGTCGGGGCTGTTCTTCCCGCTGGTGCTGGGCGTCTGGTGGAAACGGGCCAACAAGCAAGGGGCCATCGCCGGTATGGTGGTCGGCTTCGTTGCCGGGAGTGCTTACCTCTATCACGTGTTTAACGGAGGTACGCCGATCCTCGGTCTCGATCACCTGCGCTTTGGTATCGTTGGGGCTGCTGCCAGCCTCGTGGCGATGGTTGTCGTCTCGTTGATGACGCCGCCGCCGGATGCGGAAACGCAAGCCATGGTCGATGAAACCCGCATACCGTCGGGTGAATCGATCCTGGGCAACCAACACTAATCGGTTGCTTAGAATAAGATTTGGGGGGCGGAGAAATCCGCTCCCCATTCTTTTTGCCCCGGCCTATAGTCCACCTGAACAAGACAGACGGATAGAGTTGTGACGGATACTGTTTCCATGTTCCCGCTATGGGTTATCGTTATCGACTATGCGTTGGGCGTCATCATGTGGACGCTGATCGGCCGCGTTGGGATGAACCTGTTTCTACCCATCGATTCCGACTTTTTCTTCATGAAGGCGTTCGTCAAGCTGACAAACCCACTGCTGCGCCTTTTCAAGCCCATTACACCGGGCTTTTTGGCCGAGCCGCTGATCCCACTCTACGTCGCGTGGTTCTTCTATATGATCCGCTTCTACCTGATGCCGTGGCTTTTGGGGTATTCGGTCATGGGGATGCTGTCATTCCCGCTGGAAAGCGAGATCGCCGGCTTCATCTATCACATCTTCCAAAAGACGCACTGACGCGGTCAGGCAATCTCTTCGATAAGCTTGCGGGTGCGAGTAATGACGTCCGGCCAGTCTCCCGGCGTGCGCTGACGAACAAGCCGCGCTGTTGGATACCAAGGGCAATCCTCGCGCGCCAGCAGATAGCGGCTGTCCGGATCGAACGCCAGTAGGATCAACGCCGGGCACCCGAGGGCACCCGCCAGATGCGCCGGCGCGCTGTCGACCGAGACCACGAGATCCAACGCCCTCATCAGCGCTGCCGTATCGTCGAAGTCCTTGAGTTCCGTGCGCACATCCATGAGGGCAGGGTGCTCAAATTCTTCGCCGCGCGGTCCGACCTGCAGACTAATGAACCGGACGTCCTGCGTATCTAGGAGCGGTCGAAATATCTCCGGCGGAATTGAGCGCGCATAGTCGTGGGCCTGCTTCGGATTGCCGGCCCAAACCAGGCCGACATTGCGGCCGCCGCCAATACGCGTTTTCCAAGCAATGACCTTCTCCGTTTCGGTCAGCAGATACGGCACATCGCGTGGAATCGTATCGACGCTGAGACCGAGCAAGTGCGGCAAACTCATCAGCGAGACATGCAGGTCCGCTGCAGGGGGCATGCTCGCAAGGTCTTGCACTTGGCAGCCGTCAAGGCTTCGGGCCATAAGGGACAGCAGCGGTTTTTCGCAAAGAAACGTTACCTTACCTGCCCGCTTGGCAAGGTTCGGCAAAAAGCGCGCGTACATCAGGGCGTCGCCAAACCCCTGTTCATTCCAGACCAGAAGATGCTTTCCGTTCAGGTCTTCGCCTTGCCACTGCGGCACCCCGAGTTTGTCCGGCAATGTATGCCAGCCCGGTTTTCGCCAACGCGCTTCATAGGCGTGAAAGCCCGCTTCGAAGTCGCCGCGTTGGATCAGCAGGCTGGCGCGCTTCAATTCCGCCTCGACATAATCCGGATCGGACTGCAGGGCACGCTCCGCCCAGGCGAGGGCTTCCGCATGCTCGCCTGCGGCGGCCAAGTGCGCCGATATGTTGAGACGGAACACCGGATTGTCCGGCTGTAGCGCCAGCGCTGCGTCCAGGTCGGCGCGGGCGGCGGCATAGTTTCCGGCACGCTGATACGCATTGCCGCGGTTGGTAAGCGCGTCGGTAAACTCAGGGCGCGTTGCGAGTGCTTTGTCGAACCACCCGATGGCGTCCGCCGTGCGTCCGTTCTCCGCCAGCAGTAAACCGAGATTGTTCTGCACCTCAGGCGTGCCGGGCATCAGCGTATCAGCGCGGGTGTAGGCATCCAGCGATGTGTCGAACGCATTTAGATCGCGGCTTGCGTTGGCAAGATTGAACCATGCCATGCCGTTTTCGGGCAGCATCTCGGTGGCGCGGCGGCAGGCCTCTTCGGCGCCCCTGGCATCGCCCAGGGCACGCAGCGCTGCGCCTAGGTTGAGGTGCAGTTCACCGACATCCGGGTGAGACGCGATCAGGTGACGGAACCCCGCTGCAGCCTCGGCATACCGTCCGTCAGTGAACGCGGCGACAGCGGCGCCGAGGATGTCGTCGGATGTCGTCGGTCTTTTTGGCATGTTTCTCCGCTGTTTTACATTGATGAATGGCGCCCTCAACTATCGGTTTGGCGGCGCCGGAATCCAAGAGCGAATAGGCTGATCTAGACGAAATCGGTTTGAACGCCCACAATTGCGTCAGGAAAACGTCTAAGCAAAAGATTCAAAAAAGAATCAATTGGGAGATCCTGATCGTGAAAATCACACCGCTTTCAGAGGTGCTCGGCGCCGAGGTCACCGGTCTCGACCTCGCCCAAGACATCGACGACGCAACGTTCGCCGCGGTCAAATCCGCGCATCTCGAACACCTGGTCCTTGTTTTCAGGGACCAGGAACTGACGCCCGCTGAGCAGATCGCCTTTTCCAGGCGCTTCGGTCCACTCGGCCAGCATCCCGCCGATGACGCGGTGCTGGCAGGCTATCCGGACATACTGGTCGTTTCGACAAAGAAGAAAAACGGCAAGTATGTCGGACTGCCGGACGGCGGCCCGAAGTGGCATTCGGACTTAGCCTACAAGAGCGAGACGTCGTTAGGGTCGCTCTTGTACGGGATCGAAATTCCCGAAAACGGTGGCAACACGGGGTTTGCCAATATGTACGCCGCCTATGACGCTTTGCCCGATGACCTGAAAACGCTGCTGCGCGGCCGGACGGGCGTCTTTCTGGCCGGGCGAAATCAGAACATGCAGAATTTCCGCCGTGCGTTGAACGAGCGTCAGACAGCGGCGACCCCGGCGGTGCACCACCCGATCATCCGCGTGCACCCGGATACGGGGCGGAAGTCGATCTTCGCCAACGAACAGCACACCATGTGCATCGACGGTCTGCCGGACGATGAATCCCAGGACATCTTGCAGCAGCTTTTCGCCCATTGCGCCAAGCCCGAGTTCATCTATTCGCATCGTTGGCGGAAGGGCGATCTGGTCTTTTGGGATAACAGGTGCGTGCTGCACATCGCCGACCATAGCCGCTTAGACGATCCGACCTATATCCGACATATGCACCGCACGACGGTACTGGGCGGACGTCCCACCGGTGAGAAAGCCGCCGCCGTCTGACACCTTCGCAAATGGAAACCCCGGCAACGGATATTCGGTCCGATGCCGGGGCTGGGTTGGGACGGTGGGTAGGAAAAGGTGTCGCCCCTTGGCGTTTCTAGTTGGTGCTAACCGTTAGCGTTTGATCCGCACCAGTTCTTCGAGCATTTCATCGGCGGTCGAGATGATCTTCGTCGATGCCGAGTAGGCGCGTTGCACGACGATCATCTTGGTGAATTCTTCCCCGATATCGACCGTGGAGCTTTCCAGCGCTGCCTGGGTGACGGCACCTGCGATGCCGTTGTTCGCCTCACGAAGTGTGTTGTCGCCCGATGCCTGCGTCTGGTTCCAGACATTACCCGTGCGGGCGTTCAGGCCGTTGACGTTAACGAAGGTGGCGATCGGAATTTTGTAAACCGGCCGCGTTTCGCCGTTATCGAAGAGCGCCGTCAGCAGACCGTTGGCGTCGATGGTGACCCCGGCGAGCGTGCCGAACTGAGAACCGTTCTGGGTGATGAAGCCAGGCGTGAACTCAGCGCCGAACTGGGTGAAGCCGTTGGCCTCGCCCACGGTGCCGAAATCAAGCGTGATGCGGGACGAGTTGGAAGCATCGTCGTCCATGTTCGCCGCGCCGTTGGCGAAGCCGACGATCTCCATTTCGGCGATCCCGAAGGAAGCCGGCAAACCGTCACTGTCGAAAGTGATGGCTTGGTTCTTGTTGACCGCATGCGCGGTGCCGGCGACATAAGTTGCCGTGCCGTCGGGTTCGGTCGCAATGTTCGTGAAGCCGGCGCTAAAAGTCACGTCATAGGAGCCGGACGTGAGCGTATCCAGGACCAACGTGTCGGTCAGCGTGCTCGGCGGTTCAGCCGTGCTGGCGTTGACCCTAGAGCGAACCGTTTGCGCCCCCGACGCGAAGCTCGCGTCATTGGCTTCGATTGCGGACTCCAAATCCTGCACCATCGCCGAGACGGTCGTTGCCGTACTGATGACGGTGTCATCATCGCCCGCGGCCTCACCGCTCTGGAAGGTGTAGGTAGTGCCATTGATGGTGATGGTATCGCCGTCAGCCGGCAAGCCTGGGAAGGTGAACTGATGGGAATCACGGTTTGCCGTTGCCGTCTTTTCGACGGTGTAGCTTGCCTCCTGCGTTGTCGCGCGGCTACCGGTCGAGGTCAGGAGCCCCGTCGGATCGATGGTCATTTCATCGGTGCCGTCTTCGGTAAAGTAGATGCCCGTGGATGAGCCCGGATTCACCTGCACGCGGTTGTTGGTGAAAGTGCCGTAATCCGCGAAGTTGGTATCCGCTTCTTTGATTTTCGTGACGAGGGCGGAAACCGCTTGTGCCACGGTGGATGACGAAGAAATATCCACTTGTTTGACGGTTGCTGTATCGGCGTCGGCGCCCGAAGTGTCGAACTGATAGGTGATGGTCGTGCCGCCTTGGGTGATCGTCATGGTCGCGTTGTCTGCGGGCATGCCGATGAATTCCAACTGGCCGCGGCTCTCGTACACCGTTGCGCCGGCCGTATCGGAATACAGTGTCACCACATTGACGCCCGAAGGCGGCGTGATGGCGACGTCCCATTCGTTGTCGCGGTTGCCGCGGGTGTAGGTGAAGCTGGTGGTGTTGGCGTTGCCGAGCGTGTCGAAAAACTGGACGTCGGTTTTGTGCGTGGTCCCCGTCGTTGCCGTTGACGGCAGGTTGGCGCCGATACCGAATTCGGTGGTTGCCGTCGCCGTGCCGCCGACACGGTTGAGGTTCACCGTGGCCAGGAAGTCGGTCGAGATGACGTTCTGGTTCGGGATCGTCAGGGACGTGTTGTTGGTCGTCACCGTGCCATCGGCGGTCGTCGGCCAAGCCTGCAAGTAATACCCGGACGTGTTGCGAAGGAACCCTTCGTCATCCTGGAAGAACGAACCGGCGCGGGTGAACAGGAATTCGTTGGAAAGGGTCGGGTTCGACGCCTCGTTGACGACGAAGAAGCCGTTCCCGGAGATGGCGATATCGGTCTGCGAGGTCGAGGACTGCAACAGACCCTGAACGCCCGTATCCTGACGCGGCACCGACTGCACGCCACCGGCGGAGTAGAAGGTCGCCGAGGTTTGGACCGTGACCAGTGTCTGGAAGTTAACGTCCGTGCCTTTGTAGCCGATGGTGTTAACGTTGGTAATGTTGTCAGAAATCGCGCCCATCGCACTCGATTGAGCCGTCAGGCCGGAAACCCCCGAAGTCAATGCGCCAAAAAGTGACATTTCTTTTCTCCTTCGTCTGCCGGCCGTAAGCGCCGGAAGCTTTCGTCGTTACAGGTTCGGCGCCCTTATTCGGTGCCGGTATCCGTTGGTGTCTCAGGCGTCTCCATGACGCTGATGATGTAACCTTGTGGGACTTCCAAATCGCCCAGGAAGATCGTCGGCGTGCCGGCTTCGCTGCCGACACCGGTAATCCGTCCAAAGGCAGTCTGGCTGACTTCGATGATATCGCTATTGCGATCCAGACCGGTAACAACCGCGTTATAGATGCCGTCGTCCGCAGGTTGACCGTGCTTGTCGAGGCCGTCCCACTCGAAGGTATGCTGACCTTGTTCGAGGTTGGCGCTCTCCTCGTATATCGTGATGCCGTTCTGGTCGCGGATGATGACGCTGGCCGACTTGACGTCTTCCGGCATGGTGTAAGTAAATTTCGCTTTGCCGTTCTCGAGCGGAAACTTGGTGCCGACGACTTCGACCGTGCGGTCGATGAAGTCCACCAGCGACGAGATCTGACCCATCTGCTGTAGGCTAACCAATTCCTCCAGATTCGAGTTGGCGAAAATCTGTTGTTCGACGGCGGCAAACTGGACGAGTTGCGATGTGAACTCGTTGCTGTCCATCGGATCGAGGGGATCCTGGTTTTTCAACTGCGTTACGAGCAGGTTGAGGAACCGGTTAAGGTCCTCTTCCAGTTGTGCTTGGGCGTCCGCGGACTTAGTGCCTTCTGCGGCGCTGTTTCCGGATACTCCACCGAGGATCATGACTTATCTCCGTTCTTCCGGCCTATGCCCGTACGTCTAGGCGACCGTTTAGGTAAATGCCGCTTTCCCAGGCCGACAGAACGGCATCTTCGGGAGCGGATTGTTCTTCGGTCTCTGCGGAATCCTCAGCGCCGAGCTGATCGCCTGAGGAATTGCCTTCATTCTCGGCGGTTTGCTGTTCCTGGCCCTGCAGGTTGAATTCCATGTCGCCACTATCCAGGCCGGCCTCTGCCAGGGCGCGTTGTAGTTCGGATTGGTCGCGGCGCATGAGATCGAGGGTTTCCTGCTTCTCGGCGGTCACCACGGTCATGACGCGACCGTCGTGAGTCATCTCCATCTTCACGTCGACGCGGCCCAACTCGGCCGGTTTGAGCTGAATGGAGATGCGGTCGGTGCCGTTCTGCATCGCTTTGGTGATTTTCACCGAAATCTGATCGACGACACTGCCGCCGGGTAGATTGGTGCGTTGCGCCTGCTGTGCCTGTTGCGCGGCCGAGGATTCCTTGCTCTGCGCGGCCTGCTGTGACTGTTGCGCACCGCTGCTGAGTTGTGTGTTGTTGGTGGCATCCGTGCCGGCGCCATGAGCCGCACCGCCTGCGGCGCGCATGCCGCTCGCGGCGTCGGTGCCGATGCCGGTGGCCGTACCCGCGCCCTGCTGGCCGGCAGCCTGTTGTTGTGCTTGCGCCTGTTGCAGTGCCGCGGCCTGCACCTGCTGTGCATTCTGAGCACCGTTATTCTGTGCTTGAGCGCCGGCGGCCTGCTGTCGGGCGGTCGCGGCCTGCGTGCCGTCATCCTTGCCGGTGCCGGTCGTGGCCGTCAACGTGAGAGATGGTTTGGAAGTGAGCTTGGCACCTTCGTCTTCGACGGTGACGGTCACCTGGGCCTTGTTGTCCTTGCCGATGACCTGTGCCAGCTTCTGTGCCTGATCCTTGACGGCATTGGTGGCTGGACCTTCGGCGCCCTTGGTGGCGGCCTGATCGGTTTTACCGGCGGTCACGTCGACTTTGCCGTTGGCCTGGTGGTTGTTGTTTTTCTGGTTCTTCGCGGTGTTGCCGTACTGCTGCTGCGCTTTAGCGACGGCTCCCGGATTGACGGCTTGCTGAGCCTCGGTGACGGCGGCGGCCTGCTGACCCTGTTGGGCATCGCCGTTCTGGGCGTTCTTGGAGGCCGCGCCACCGATGACGCCGGCGACCTGCATGGCCGCGGCCGCGGCGGCGTTGCCGCCTTGCTGTGCCGCGTTGCCGGCGTCGGCGGACTGTCCGCCGTTGCCGTTGCCGGCTTGGTTATCCTGGCCTTTATCGGAGCCGTTTTCGGCAGCGGTATTGCCGTCGGCAGCCTGATCGTCGGCGCCGTTGTTGTCGGAAGAGGCCGCATCGGCCTTGCCGTCGCGGGCGGCGGCATCGTCCTGATTGCCGCTGTCGGCGCGGTCGGTCCGGTTGGCGGCGCCGTCATCGCGCATATCGGTATTACTGCCGTCGTTGTCGCTGCGGCTGCGCTCTGTGGCGCCGGCCTGACGGTCATCGTCGCCAGAGGAGCGATTGTCGCCACGATCAGAGCGAAGATCGTCGTTGCTGCTGCGTGTGTCATTATCGCGTGGCGCAGGTTCGGAGGCTTTATCCGACGAAGAGACCAGGCTGTGCGACCTGTCGGCGGCGCTGAAGGCGTTGTCGATCTTGGCGCCAACACGCTGCAGAAGTTCTTCGAACGAAACCGCAAATCCGCCCAACGTGGCCATGGCCTTTTCGGCGGTGCTGGGAGTCTGCCGGTAGGTGGACCCCTGGGTGTTCTGTTCGATGGCGATCTTATCCATGGTTCTGCCTCGCAGTGAAAACTGTGTCTGCCGCCTATCAAGCAAACAGCGGGCCAGTTTTGCGAGACAACGAGAGTTATTTTAAATCAATTACTTAGGTGGATCGTGGCAGGGCGGAACCTGGGCGAAAGGCTGCCTAAGGGTGGGATATTACCTTGGTCGATGGGCAATTTCTGCCGTGCGGAAAGATTATCTGGCGTGGATCCGACGCTTATAAATAAGGAAGCTGTCTTTCTTTCCTTCGTGTGCATAACCAGCGTTCGCGAAAGCGCGGAGGCTTGCCACATTGTCCGGCCGAATCCTGGCGGTGATGCTCTCCACGTCCGGCCAATGCGATGAAAGTGCAGAGATGCTGCTGCTCAGCAGTCGGGCACCCATGCCGCACCCTCGCGCCGCCGGCGCGATGTTGATGCTGACCTCAGCCGAAGCGCCAACTTTGTCATAGCGAACCATGCCCGCACTCTGGCCGTCAATTTCGGCGATCAGGATGAGCCGTGCGGGGGTTTCGAGAGAAGCCTCGAACCAAGCGGCATGTTCTTCGGGGGTGATTTCATGCTGGGTCAGCGACATTTGCCGCGTTGTCGGCTCGTTACGCCACGTGAGCAACGTTTCGGCATCGGCCATGGTGGCGGGACGGAGGATGAAAGCGCCAGTCATTTACTGTCGGCGCCGTCGATCATGTCCCAGGTCAACGGCTCGCCGGCTTTTAGGTCGCGTGCCGCCGGTTTGCCGAGCACGTTCCAATAGTGCTTGGGCGCCAGACCGTTCGCCGGTCGGACCGAACGCACAGTCGCATTGCTGAGGGCTTCACCCTTGGCGACATTGCCGGTGACATAAAGCGAGCGGCGGAAGGCGCGCGACGATTTCTGTGCCTGATCGCCGACGGCGCCGCCGTCGTGGACGGATGTGTGTATTTGTTTGGCGGCGTTTGTCATCTCGGTGAATTCAGCGACATCCAGCGAAAACGCAGCATCCAGCCCGCCGTCGGCGTGGCTCAGTGTGAAATGCTTCTCAATGGCTACCGCGCCCAGAGCAACCGCTGCAACTGGCACGGCGACGCCCTTTGTGTGATCGGAAAGACCGACGGTGACATCAAACATCTCGCGTAGATAGGCAATCCGCGCCAGATTACTGGCCTCCATCGGTGTTGGGTAGCCGCTGATACAGTGCAGGACCAAAAGCTGCGAGCAACCGGCGCCGCGGGCTATTGCGATGGCGGCTTCGATCTCCGCGTCGCTGCCCATCCCCGTCGACATGATCATCGGTTTGCCCGTTTCGGCTACCTTGGCGATCAGCGGGAGATCGACAAGTTCGGGCGAGGCGATCTTGTAAGCAGGGCAATCCAATGTTTCCAAGAAATCCACGGCGGTTGGATCGAACGGCGACGAGAAAACCGTGATCCCGAGTTCCCGGCCTTTGGCGAACAGCGCGTCGTGCCAATCCCAGGGCGTGTGCGCCTCTTCGTAAAGATCATAGAGGCGCCGACCGTCCCATTCTCCGCCTTGGATCAGAAATTCGGGCCGTTCAGAATCCAGGGTGATAGTGTCAGCGCGGAAAGTCTGCAGCTTGACTGCGTCGGCGCCGGTGGCATGTGCAGCCTCGATCAACGCTAGGGCGCGGCCGATGTCACCATTATGGTTGGCAGAAATTTCGGCGATCACATAGGGGGGCGCATTAGCGCCGATTTCGCGACCGTCAATGGTTATGGTCTGCATGGGCGTCTCCGAACTACGTCCATCATAGAATCATTCCCGCGCGGCGTCGGCAATCACCTCGATCAATCGGCCGGTGCCTTTCCCGTCGCAAACTGCGGCTGCTGCGGCCGCAATGGCCCGTAGACGAGTTGGATGGTGGCACAGGTCAGTGAGAGTGTCCGCAGCGGACGTGCCGTCGGCCGCTTCGATCACAGCACCCTGGGCAACCAGTTCGAAGATCGTCCGGGCTTGGTTTTCGGCAGTTTTGACGATCACCATTGGTAGTCCCAGGCAACAACGTTCGAAGCTCGTTGTGCCGCCCGCGCCGATGCCGATGTCAGCCGCCGCCATCAGCGCCGCCATGTCCGGCGTATCGACATGCAACACCGCTCTGCTAGAACGTTCAACCCGGTCACGGACCCGCTCGAGATGAGGTGCGGTCCCGCTGAGGACCACATCGATCCGGATGTCCGGAAAGCTCCTCTGCAGGCGTTCAAATGCCACTGTCGTTATGTCGTCGGGATCGGTGGCGCCCAGCGAGATTAGCACCCGCCTTACGGTCCCGTCCCATTTATCACGTGCCAAGAGTGCGGCGGTGCGCGCTGCGGCAAATGCTGGTCGCAGCAAAGCGTACCTAGCGCCTAATAGAACACGGCAGCCAGATGGAACGAGGCCGTCGTAATCTTTGTCGGAGAAACCCGGATTTTGGTTGAGAAGCAGGTCGGCATCGAACGCCCGGTCGGCGAGATCATCGATCACGAGGACGGACCCGACCCAGTCCCGTGCTGCCGTGCCGAGCGATGCGCCGCTGACATAGTCATCGATTACGAACAGATCGGCCCCATCGACAACAGCGTTGATGTCGTTGCTCTGGACCGCCGAGCCCTTAGCCACCGGGATAGGGCGGTCATCGGTGATGCCGACTGCTTGCGCCGCGGCAGCGGCCTCGGGTGTATCGGGACGCGTGAAAACGCAAGACCAGCCGGTGTTGTCCAGCGCTCGCGCTAGGGTGAGGCAACGGCTGAAGTGGCCATGCCCGAGCCGCGGACCACCGTTGGCCCAAAAAACCGCACGTCGATTACGGTTCAACCCCGGGAGTATCGCCTTGGCAGAGGTTGGCACGGATGCCCCCAAGAACGCCGTGTTCTATGTGAAAATGTTGAGGATTGAGCCTTTTTCCGGCTCGTACTGCGTGCCGGCCGCAAGCGCGTCTGCGTACCCGCTTTGTACTTCGAAGGCCAGCGAGATGGAACGAATAAGGTTGCCGTAGCGCGTTTGGATTTCAGAGATCTCGTCCTCACGCCGTGCGAGTTCGCCCGTCGTCAGGTTGGCGACATCGGCCTCGACGTCAAAGGCCTTTTTGTTGGAATCGATAATCAGCTGATTAAGACTGCCGACCAGCACCGTCGCCGTGTCAGCGAATATATTCGACTGATTGCCGATGTCTTCGAGTTTCCCGAGGATCGCACGGTTGTCGTTGGTGCCGGTTTCGACGTCGTCGTCGACGACGCCGTTAACTGCGGTCAATTCCTCCAACTCAACGATCTGTTGGCGCATCCGATTGGCCAGATTGCTGTCCGAGAACTCCGGATACTGGTACGTGAACTTTAGCTTGAAAACCTCTTCCTTTATCTCGGCAATGGATGAGTTCAGCGCCACGACCTCTTCGTCGCTGAGTGAACCATCCTCATCGGCATCCGCCGCTGTGACGGCGGCGTTGGCAGCGTCCCGGATTTCAAGGAACCGTAAGGCATTGGTTTTCATGTCGAATTGCAGATTGCGCATGTCGTCGCTTTTGGCCACCAGGTCGTCGCGCTTTTTCTGCAGACGTGCGACTTCACGCTCGACGCTGTTTTGATTGACCTCGGAAATCTTCTCGTTCATTTGCCCGAGCAGACCGCGCTGGACAGCATTGAATCGCACCTCGAACCCGGCCTTGTTGGACCTTTGAGCGATCTCGCCGAACTGTTTCGCAAACGTGTTCTTGATGTCCATGCTCTACTCCACTCGTAATCGTACACGAATAACGGCAAGAATACGAGGGAAAATGTTGGAATAACGCATTAAATAACCACGCCGAAGGTGCCGCTTATTACTGTTTCGCGACTTGAATTTTTCTTTATGCGAAAAAGAAGGCCGCCCCGGAGGGCGGCCTTCCACTTTCGAATTGCTTCGAAAAGTTTTCGAACTTAGCCGAACAGCGAGAGGATCGAAGCCTCGGCCTGAGCGGCCAGGGACAGCGACTGGATACCGAGCTGCTGGCGGGTCTGCAGGGCCAGCAGGTTGGCGCCTTCCTCGTTGATGTCGGCAAGCGTCAGCTTGTCGGCACCACCTTGCAGCGTGTTGGTGTACTGCTCGGTGAAGTCGAGACGGGTGTTCAGAAGCGCGACGTTGGAACCCAGGGTTTGCGCTTGGGTCCGCAGCGTGGTCAACGCATCATCCAACTGATCGATAACACCGTTGATCAGATTGGTATCACCCGCTTTGACGAAGCCGGTGACACTCAGGTCGCCGGTGCCGGAGGTGATTGTTCCCGTCGCATTGCCGTTGAGGGCAATACCGTAGCTAATAGCATTCGAAGCGGTCGTGTCGGCGCCCGTTGCCACGAGGCCGGCCGTAGAGGTCGTAGCAATAAAGTAGAGGCCCGATGCGCTATCGGTGTAGGAATCACTACCCGAGATAAGCACATTTATATCAATTACTTTGCCTTGGCTAAGCACGAAACCGGAGGTCGCAACCGCAGTAACGTTGACACCGCCCAGATCGAAGACAAATTCCTCACCTGCGGCGAGGGTGATTGTCGAAGAACCCTGGTAAGTAACTGTCGCCGTACCAAGGGCAGCCGTCGTCTGACCGTAGGTTTGCGTTCCATACTCGAACGTCGCATTGATGTTCTGATCTGCAACAATACCAATCTGGCCGCCTGTGATCTGATCGGCAGCTGTCACGATGTTGACTGTAACAGTTCCAGCATTGGACAGCGTAAGGGCCTGTGCTGTCGAGTTCACGAAGTTAAATGTCGAACCCGTCCCGAAGGTGAAGGCCACCGTCTCACCAGCAGAGAAGGTCTTGTCCGAGCCATTGTAGGTCAGGACAAAGTCATCGCTGGTGCTGAGGAAGCGGTTCTGAAACTCGTTCCCAGCGGCGGTCGCCCCTCTAAGGGTGGAAAAGTCGACAAAATTGTCGGCGGTCGTGTAAGCGTTGGCGGCCAGGTTCAGGCCAGCAGTGCTTGAGCGCAGATCCACCGAGGCGACATTCAGCAAACTCGCGGTTCTCTCGGAAAATTCGACCGAGAGGGTTTGGCCCGTACCGTTGATCAGGTTCGCGCCCTGATACGTGGCGTCGGCGGCAAGGTTGTTGATCTGCGTACGAAGGTCGTTGAACTGCGAAACGAGGTCGGAGATCTGAGAGTCAGTCGCCGACTTCATCGCGTTCGAGATACCTTTCATCTGCTTGACGAGAGCTTCGATCGATTCGACGCCGTCCAGCGCACTGGTAACCGTGCTAATGCCCTGATCGATGCCGTCTTTCTTTTCAAGGAAGTCGCTGGCGCGATCGGACAGCGATTTCGATTGGAAGAACGCGACCGGATCGTCGATGGCGCTGGAAACGCGCAGACCGGTCGACAGACGGTTTTGCGTCCGTTCCACCAAAGAAGTCGTATTTTGAAGGGAAAGAAGGCTCTGACGAACCGAAGCCGAAAGGGTAACGTCACTCATAATTTAACACTCCATTCTAGAGATTTATGCAGAGCATTATGCTCAACATGTAAAGCGTCAATTCTTTGACACCTGCGGAAACTAGCAAAATAGCTCCTAGGCCGCAACTAAAAACTTTAGGTGTCTTTCGTTCCGAGTTCCTCGCGACAAGGGAATGTGAGAATCGGCCAAATCGGACGATTTCCAAAGTTCGTTAACCTTTTCTGGCTACGATAATTTAGATTAACGGAGACAACCTAAAAACGACCTTGCGGTTGGGGGAGTGGAACTCGGATGACGCCTTGGATTGGAATTACATGGGGCATATCAAATAAGTTCGGTTGGGGCGTCTACGGGCTCAACTTGGCAAAACTGCTTTTAGAGACAAAGACCTCTTTTCCAGTCTGTCTCGAGAATATTGCCGTTGAATCTTTAACCGAAGAAGATATGGCCGTGTTGGCCCCAGCCATTCGCTTCAAAGAGCAGAACCTGAAACACTTTATGAGCGAGACGCAAGTCGCGCGATTGAAAGACGCCATCGTGCTGCACGCGCTAGGCAATGACGCCAATTGGTCTCTGGTTAGCCAGTGTGTTGAGGGCGATATTAATATCGGCGTGATCTTCTTCGAATATAGTGAAATCTCCAGTGCTGGCCTAGCGAGGCTCTCAAAGCTCAACCAAGTCATTGCCGGTTCGAGTTGGAATGCCAAAGTGCTCAAGGACTACGGCGTGCAAAATGTGGAAACGGTTCTGCAAGGCGTTAATACCGATATTTTCCGCCCGCAACCGCGGACAGGCACCTACGATGGCAAGTTCGCCATCTTTTCTGGCGGCAAGTTGGATTTCCGCAAAGGCCAGGACATTGTTCTAGCGGGGTTCCGAGAATTTTCCCGTCGTCACGAAGATGCCGTCTTGGTAACCGCATGGCAGAACCTCTGGCCGTTGACGGCCTCGCAAGTTCGTTTCTCTCCGCACATTGATAACGTCCCTTGGATTCGCGCTAACAATTCCATCGACGTCGTCAAATGGGCTGCGGATAACGGCGTTGATCCTGAGAAGATTGTCGATCTCGGAATGGTTCCGAACGAGCAAATGCCGGCTATTTTAGCCGAAATGGATATAGCGGTATTTCCCAATCGCTGCGAAGGCGGCACCAACTTAGTAGCGATGGAAACGATGGCATGTGGCGTGCCGTCTGTCATTTCTGCGAATACCGGGCATATGGATTTAATCAATGACAACGAGAACGGATGCTACATTCTCGAGAATCAAGGTCCGGTGAGCCTTGAGGGGCATGCGACGCG
Organism: Rhodospirillales bacterium; assembly: GCA_965216765.1. Taxonomy (GTDB): domain Bacteria; phylum Pseudomonadota; class Alphaproteobacteria; order Rhodospirillales; family Casp-alpha2; genus UBA4479. The sequence continues at coordinate 1,251,837 of OZ244199.1, read as the reverse complement.
CGATTGGGGCGAGAGTTCAGTCGATGAATTGGTTTCTACGCTTGAACGCGCGTATGGTAATCGGCAAGAAGCAAAAGAAATTGGACAAAACGGCGCGAATTTTATGCAAGAATGGTCTTGGCCAAGTCAAATCCGATCTTTGTTGTCGACCATCGAAATGGTAGCAACATAATAGTAATTGATCAATCAGGGCATCTAGAAAGCGAAGCATGCAAAGTAATGAATTAGATGATCATGAAGTCGCTGTTGATACGGATGACGTTCAGGCGGCACTCGTCGCTGCGATGCGATTCTTCAATGATGACGATTTGGAAAATGCGACGGAAGTCTGTAAGCAGCTCATCGAAAAATCGCCGGAGCAGACAGAAGCATTCTTCATTCTTTCCATAATTGCCTTCAAACTGGGCGATATTGGCCGTGCGATTCAGATGGCAAAACACGCCCACGACATCAGCCCCGACACGCGGGAATATGTCCAGGTCTTGGCTGCAGCGTCGGTACGGGTAGGTAAGCTGGCGGACGGGGTGTATTACGCCAAATTGGCGCAAATCGCAGAACCTCATCCGCTTCTAAGTTCCGTTATGCCCGCTATGCTCGCCGATTTCGGAGATGCACTGCAGAAGGCCGCGCCGTCGCAGCATGTATTGCAGGGCATGTCTGCTTTCAATGTGAATGACATATCAAAAGCCATTCTCGAATTTTCAGCCGAGCTTCGCATCAATCCGGATAATGCTCTTGCGTTGATGGGATTGGGACGTGCAGCGCTCATCGATGGGCAGCAGGCAATGGCGATTGGGGCGCTTCAAAAATTGATGAGTGCCGAGCCTTCGAACTCGATGGCAATGGCCTTCATCGCACGCGCCCTCACTCAAGTGGGTCGCTACGGCGAGGCGCGCGCTTTGGCGATGCAAGCAATTGAGCTATGCGATGGCGATGCAGAGGTCTATCTGCAGGCGATGACAGCGTTGCAGACGTTGCCCGAGATTGAGCCTGCGGCACTCCAGAGGATCGCAGAGCGCTTCAATGAGGTTTTCAAAGCTGAAAACGAAATCGAGGACGTGTCTGAGTACAAAGTGGACGCCGACAAACCTGTTCACATCGGCTTCATTTCCAACGGTTTTTATCGCACGGCGCTGTCTGAGATCACGATGCATTGGTTCGATAGTGCGCCTCCCGGCGCGTTCGTAATCTCCGGGTTTCAACAGTCAACGGTCGTGGACAGTGCGACATCGCGGTTCATGCTAGGTTGCGATAACTGGCGAAAGGTATTCGATACGGATCCCTGGACAATGGCGATCTCGGTCGAAGGTGATGAGCTTGATATCTTGGTGGATATCTCCAATCCGGACAGTGATAGTAAGATTTCCCTCATGGGGCTAGCGTCTTGCCCAGTCAGAGTAGGGACCACGGCGCTAGCGGAGCCGGGACTGATGCCGGGCATCACGCACATACTAAGCGATGAAATTTTAGCGGATGTCGATCGTGAGATGCTTCTGGATGGGCAGGAACTCATTGTCGTCCCTGGAACTTTGTTTGCTCGAGACTCTTATGCCGCAACGCCGGAGCTTTCAACGACACCAGCTAAGGAGCGCGGTCACATTACGTTGGGCACGATCGCTCGATTGCCCAATCATTCGCCCGAGTTCGCGCTGCATTTGGCGGAAATTCTCAATGAGATTCCGGGAGCACGGCTCGCCATCTATGGGGCCGACAAGTCGTCTGATGCAGCGCGGCTCGCGGTGCGCGAGTATTTCCTTAACGCTGGCGTGGCCGACCGGGTCGAGTTCGTCGATCGTGAATTTGATGTAACGGCTGACAGCAATGAGGACGGCAACTATGAGGACTTGATCGTCAGCAGTAGATATTGGAATGAGATCGATATTTACGTCGATACGAGCCCGATTTGCGCCGGACCTGAGCTTTGTGAGGCCCTTTGGCATGGTGTTCCGTCGGTAAGCCTACGTGGCCGACGGCGTGCATCAGCTGTAGGTGCGAGTATTCTCAATGCTGCGGGACGCTCCGACTGGGTGGCGTCTGATCGCGATAATCTTTCATCGATCATAGTAGACCTCGCAGGGGACATCGATGCCCTCACGGACGCGCGTGCTTCGCTTATCCAAAATATAGCAGGCAGCGCATTGTTTGCAGGGCGAGAGACCGGACGGCACATTCGCAAGGCTCTCTATGACCTTGGGACAAAGAATCGAGCAACAAAATGAGCGGATCTGATTCTATCGAGAACCTTGCGCCGGAGGTTGCGGGCGAAGATGCCAAAGGAGAGGCCGGGAGCGCTCCAGAGATTGCGACGACGGACCTATCCGAAGATAGCCTCTACTCGTCCAATATGGCGATGTTCAAAGAGAAGTTCCCAGACGTCTATCGAATGTTAGTCGCACACAATCCGATTTCAAAACTGCAGGAAACGGAAGACGGGGACTACAACGTTTTTTTTCGCAATGAACCGATGTTTGCTGCTGGTGCTAAGGCCGAAGCCGCAAAGCAATTGGAAAACATTACCGCTCACACTTCGCGCCTTCAGATGTCGGTCTCGGCTGACGGATTGGATAATCAGGCAGGTCCTGCGTTTTCAAGGGTATTGGACCGTGCGGCAAAGAGCGGCATAACATTCGCCGATGCCCCGACCCGAACCGAGGCGTATTACTTGATTGTTTTGGGTATCGGTTTGGGTTTCCACCTTGAGGACCTGGTTGAGCGGACTAGCTGTCGGACATTGACGCTCATCGAGCCCAATGTCGATTTCCTATATCACTCGTGTTTCACGCTCGATTGGTGTCAGCTGGTTCAGCGAATGGAGGAACGTGGGCGGATCGATTTCTTCTTAGGTGCGGACGCCGAATTCACGGCGATGCGCTTGCACACGATTTTTCGTCGTGACAATCCAGCAAATTTCGATGGCGCAGTCGTTTTTCGGCACTATCGAACCTCAATTACGCAAGGTATAGAACGCAAAACGTCTGAGAGTATTCGCACGGCCGTGATGGGGCTTGGCTTCTTTCAAGACGAAGTCAATATGCTCGCCCAAACTTACAAAAATTTAGAGGGTGGCAACGCACGAATCACTAAATTGCTCAGGGCCTCACCGGGGATGCCTGTTTTCGTCATTGGAAATGGCCCCTCGCTCCAAGGGCTATTGCCATTCATCAAGAAACATATTGATAACGTAATTCTAATTAGCTGCGGATCCTCGCTAGAGATTTTGTTGAAAAATGGGATCAGCCCGGACATCTGGGTTATGATGGAACGTCACGACAGCGTTTTTCGGCTGACGCGCGAAACGTCGGAAAAGTTCGATATCTCGAAAATCGTTTTCATTGGTTCGACGACGGTATTTCCGGGCCTACCGGACTTGTTTGACGAGACATTGTTCTTTTACCGCTCCGGTCTATCTCCGACCCCGCTGTTCTGTACCGATAAGGATCAAATGCCGCTTCTATGTGACCCGATGGCTGCCAACGCAGGCTTAGCGGTGGCTATGCATCTTGGTTTCCGGGAGACATATCTTCTTGGTGTCGATGTGGGGTCGCGAGTCCAAGACTCCGGGCATACGAAAGGGGGGTGGTATGACAGGATCGAGGACCACATCAAGACGCTCCAGCTGCCTCTACGCGGCAATTTCGGTGGTGAGATTTGGACTATGCCACAGTTGCAATGGTCTAAGGAAAACATAGAGAGACTGATCAAAGTCTCGCGCGGGCGTAAATTTTATAACGTTTCAGACGGCGCGCTGATTGAGGGTGCAACCCCGCTTCATCCCAAGGCAGCGAAAATCGGCAAAAGCAAGAAGACAAAGTCAATGGTTATGAAGGAGGTGGTCGAGGGCTGCCCCCAATATGATAAACCGACGTTTGATATGCGTTGGGAGAACTCAGCGGTCATCGATAACCTGCACGAAATTAAAGAAAAAATCATTTCGACCTCGGAAAACATGAAAGATTTTGAGTTCGAGAAGGAACTTTCCCAAATCTTGGAACCTAACAGTTCCCGCGATCCTGTCGCGATGATCTTGCGTGGCACACTCTACACGTTCTTGATTGCCTACAATTACTATAGCAATCGAATTGTCGACGCGGCTGAACGGGATGTTTTCGAAGACATTGTCAGAGAGGAATTTGTCTCGCTGACGGAGCATCTTTGTGCGCGAGCGACCGAAATATTCATGGGGCTTGAGGCAGGGGAGCCATGGGAAGAAACGTTTGTTGAGTAAATTGGCATTCTACTTGGTAGGGTGCCGATTGGCGGTACGATGAGCACGCAAATCACGCTGAAAGAGCTCATCGCGCAAGCTAAAATGGCCGAGAATTCTGGCAATTGGCGTGTAGCTGACCACATTTACGCGAAAGCACGAACATATAACGATTCCGTCGAATTGGTTCACCAGCATGCCATTGTTGTGCTTCGGGCCGGCAATGCGGCGCGTGCGGCTACCATGTTGCGGGGCGTTCTTAGGCGAAGACCGGATTTTCTCGCTGCGCAACTGCAATTGGCTGAAATCTACGTGGCCCAGAAGCGGTACGATCTTGCACGCGAGGCCTGTGAAAGTGCTCTAAAACAAGACCCGAATAATATACGTGCGCTTCGTATTCTCGGAAAAGTCGCTCACGAACTGGACGACTACGCTTCGGCGGAGGGTTACCTGCGCCATCTTATGACTTTGAGCCCAGACGATATAGAGGGAGGGTTGTTGCTGGGTGCAGTCCTATCCAACGACGGTAAGCGCTTCCTTGAAGCAGAGCCGATCTTCAAACACGTGCTGGAGGTGGCGCCGGAATCACCGAGTGCGCTTCACAATTATGGTCTGTTGAAGCGGTTTCAAGGCGAGCTCGACGAAGCGGAAACCTATCTTAAGCGGGCATGCGAGCTGTACCCAAACTCGAGCGATTTCGCCTTCTCTCTAGCGTCTTGTTATCTGTATATGGAGAAAATGGACGCAGCCTACGAATGGTTTGATCGAGCGGTCGAAATTGACCCAAAAAATAACGCTGCCCAAGTCTACAAAGCGTTCGCGCTTTTTCATCAAGGACGTATGCGGGATGGTTGGGTGCAATACGAAAAACGTTTGGATTTGGAGGTGCTCAAAGACGCGAGTTATGAGCGCCCCCGTTGGAACGGTGAGGATATATCCGGGAAAACTCTGTTGCTGATAAGCGAGCAGGGAATGGGCGACAACATACAGTTTATCCGCTACGTACCAGAGTTATTGGACCGTGGTGCAAAAGTCATCGTTGCGACTCACGATCCCTTAGTCGAGCTTTTCAAGACTGTCGATGGCATCTCACATGTTATGAAAGCAATACCGGAGCCGAGATATTTCTACAGGTATTGTTCGCTTATGAGTTTGCCTTACGTGCTTGGCACCGATGAAAATAGTGTGCCTGGAAATGTGCCCTACATGCGTGCGCCGGAGCCTGAGAGAGAAAAGTGGTCCGAGCGCCTACCCAGCGTCGATAAACTGAAAGTCGGTCTTTGTTGGCGAGGCAATCCACACCATAGCAACGACACATTTCGGTCTTCTTCGCTCAGTGATATGAGACCTCTGTTAGAGATTCCGGATACGGCGTTTTACTGCCTATCGAAGTCATTGCCGGAGGCGGAAGAAGCTTTACCCGAGCAAATATCCAATATTGGCGTCGAGTTCGAGACGTTTTCGGACCTCGCTGCCGTGATTGAGTCCCTCGATTTAGTGATAACAGTCGACACTGCGGTCTGCCACCTTGCCGGTGCACTCGGGTGTCCTGTCTGGACAATGCTGGCGCGCGGACCGGATTTCAGGTGGGGGCTTGGCGCGGAAAAGTCGCCATGGTACCCGACAATGCGTCTGTACCGCCAAGAACGCTTAGGCGATTGGTCTACGGTCATAGCGCGAATGGCCATGGATCTTCGCGAAACCGCATCGAAGCGAATATCCGACATTTAAACCAACCTCTAGGTCAGGTTTTATGTGGATAGCGCTAAAATGAAATCTTTATTGGTTTTTAATGATATCAGTCGAAGCTGCATGCGTGCTGCTAAGTAAGAGGATCAGACTATGAAAAAAATCGAACAGTATGACGCTGCATTTGTCGAAAATTTTATGGTCGAAGAAAAAATGATCGCCAAGCTGGAGTACCAGAGCATTCCGGCTTGGGATAGTGTCGGTCACATGGCGTTGATGGCAGCGTTGGAGGAGGCTTTCGATATCGAGCTTGATGTTGATGACATCATCGACTTTTCAAGTTACCAAAAAGGCAAAGAAATTCTTGGTAAATACGGCATAAAGCTGAGCTGAGTCCCCTCTAGTCCAAGTGACCGAAATGCTCTCGATATCCGACATTAAAGAATACCAGAATAACCGTTACCCGGTCTTGTTGATCGATAGAATCGTCGAACTGGAACCCGGCGTCAGCGCCAAGGGCATCAAGTTATTCTCGTATAATGAATGGTTCTTTCCGGGGCATTACGAGGACGAACCCAATGTGCCGGGCTTTGTCCACATAGAGAGCCTTGTTCAAGTTTTCATTATGACCTTTCTGAGCCTGCCCGAATGCAAAGGCAAAAAGACTAATTTCATTTCTATCGACAAGACTCGGTTCTGGCGGCGAGTGATTCCAGGTGATGTTTTAGTCGTTGATGCGAAGCTCGATTCCTTTAAACGCGGACTAGCTAAAGGATCGGTGGTCAGTTCTGTAGAAGGCGAGCGAGCATGCTCCGCGAGCTTCGTGGTTTCGGTTCCCGACGTAATGGATAAATTTAAACCGCAGGCATGACCAAGCCAGGGCTCGCATCCGAACCCAAGATTAGACCAAGCTTAGGTTTTCGACTTTTTTTGATAGCTGATTTGAGATGCGTGTAGCCGATTACATCATGAGTGTTTTGCAGCGCGTCGGCGTCGGTCATGTTTTTACCGTCACCGGTAGGGGGGCGCTGTTTCTGACCGACGCGCTCGCTAAGAACGAGCATCTTGAAACGTCCTGCGTTCACCATGAACAAGCCGCTGCCTTTGCGGCGATTGCCTATGCGCAGCAAACGGGTGGTTTGGGGGCGTGTCTGGTATCCACCGGATGCGCATCGACAAACGCGATAACCGGCGTCCTCTCCGCATGGCAGGACCAACTTCCGGTGATCTTCGTTTCTGGGCAGCATGTGCTAGAGGAAACGACTAGGTATACAGGGATCGGACTTCGAACTTACGGCCAGCAGGAGGCGGATATCGTCGCCATGGTCGAGCCGATCACTAAGTTCGCGCACATGGTCTCATGCAAGGACGAAGTCCCAGAAGTCATCGAAAAAGCAATCCGTGAAGCTACGTCCGGCCGCAAGGGGCCGGTGTGGATCGACGTTCCCCTGGATATTCAGAGCGCACATATCGATGACGAGCCGCTCCAGGATTTCGCCGTCGTGCCCGAGGGCATGCCAAAAGCCAGCGAAGCGGAGATGGATGACCTCGTAAGCGGCCTCAGAGAAGCACAGCGGCCGATTGTCCTGATCGGCAGCGGCGTCAGATCGGCAAATGCGGAAGAGGACCTTTTTACTTTCATTGATAAATGGAACGTGCCGGTGGCGTTTGCCGCATCGGCGCCCGACATCTACGGCAGTGCGAACGACCTTTCTGTCGGTTCGGTAGGGGCAATGGGATGTTCTCGCTCAGGAAGCTTTGCCGTTCAAAATGCTGACTTGTTAGTGGTGCTCGGCTGTCGGCTGACCGGATTGACCACCGGATCGGAGTTCGAAAAATTTGCGCGCGCGGCAAAAGTGATCGTGATTGATATCGATCCTGAAGAACATAAGAAAAAGGGGATCCGTATCGATCGTTTTATTCATTCCGATGTGAAATTCGTTTTGGAAAAGGTGAACGATACCGAATCCGCGCCTGCCAAAACGGATTGGATCGAAAAGTGCCACCAATGGAAGAGGCGGTTTTCAGCGGTCGAACCGGTGTTCCACGACGATGAGGCCATCGACCTCTACGAGTTAGCCGACTGCTTGTCCGAGAAGCTGCCCCGCCCGTCGACGCTTGTGACCGATTCAGGCCTAGCCGAGGTGATTTTGCCAACCAACGTCCGTTTCGCACCGGGGATGAATTCCATTCACCCTGCGTCACAGGGCGTGATGGGGTTCGCCTTGCCGGCCGCTGTTGGGGCTTACCTTGGCGGAAAGACGACGGTTGTCGCCGTCACCGGCGACGGGTCCATCATGATGAACCTGCAAGAACTGGAGACGATCCGCTTTCAGAAATTGCCGATAAAGATCATCGTCATCAACAACAACGTCTATTCAATTATCCGCCGTCGGCAGAAAGAACTTTTTCGACGTCGCACGGTGGGAACCGATCCTGAAAACGGTGTGAGTTGTCCTGACTTCTCAGAGGTGGCCCATTGTTTCGGGCTGAAATATATGCGCGTCGATAAACCCGAGGATTTGGCGGCAGCTATGCAAGATCTGATGCTCATCGAGACGTCGGTTCTATGCGAAATCAATGGTCGCGATGATCAAGGGTACATTGAAGTCGGTCACACGCGGAGTGTTTCTGGGCGAGGGTTTGTGCGTCGACCAATAGAGGATCAGGCGCCGTTTTTGGATCGCGATCTTTTTCTTTCCGAGATGATCGTTGAGCCGATTGATCAGTAAGGTGAATTTTAATGGCGAGCTTAAAACTCCGAAATGGACGCGTTGTGGGCGATTACGAGAATCCGTATGTTGTCGCGGAATTGAATACCAGCCATTTCGGAGACCTTGATAAAGCGCGCGACATGCTCGATGTCGCTAAAAGCGTCGGCTGCGATTGCGTGAAATTTCAATCGTGGACCTCGGAAACGCTCTATTCTGCCGCTTATTACCGGACCAACAAGATCGCTAAAAGGATGGTCGACAAGTTCTCGCTCGATGAGGCAACTCTAAGCGCGCTAGCATCTTATGCATCAGAACTGGAGATTGATTTCGCTTCGACGCCCTACAGTAAGGACGAGGCGGCCTTCCTGGTGGAAAAATGCAACGTGCCGTATATCAAAATCGCTTCGATGGAACTTAATAATCTGCCTTTTCTCGCATTTCTTGGCGAGTTGCAGGTGCCGCTTGTCTTGTCGACCGGGATGGGGACCGAAGACGAAATCCATCGGGCGGTTGAGACGATTACCGCCACTGGCAACCGGCAGCTTATCATCCTGCATTGCACGTCGCTTTATCCGACGGACCCGCAGGATATTCGCCTTCTCAATATAGAAGGCCTACGAGCCGCTTTTCCTGATTTTCCGATCGGGTATTCTGATCACAGTATCGGCCCCGAGATTCCGACAGCCGCCGTTGCTCTGGGGGCATGTCTGCTGGAGAAACACTTTACTTTGGACAATTCGGTCGTTGGCATGGACAACCAGATGGCGACGACACCCGACGTTATGGAGACTGTGGTCAAGGCGTGCCGCGAGGTCAATTTATCGTTGGGTGGGCGGGAACGCATTGTTTCGGAGCGTGAGATCGAACAAGCCAAAAAAATGCGCCGGAGTTTGGTTGCGGCCCGGGAACTCCCGGCCGGACATACCCTGAGCGCCGACGATGTTATCGCCAAGCGTCCAGGGGGTGGGATTCCCGCAAGCGAATTACAAAGATTGGTTGGCAAGACCTTGAAGACGGATATAGGCCTCGAGGAGATGATTTTGCACGAGCACCTTGAAAGTTAACATTGGTCAGTACACGGGGCAGCATTATCCATTTGCGCCCTGGTCCCAGTAAAATGCAGCGTTTCTTGGGTGTTGGATTGTGACCCGAAACCTAATCAATACGGAAAACCCGACACGGACCGCAGTTATCACCGAAACAGGTGAGAACCGCCTATACGGTGATCTGCTTGAAGACATCGACGCGTGTGCGCGCTATCTCCAGACGGGCAAGGTTGTTTTCATTATCTGTAATAACGACTACCCGCCTCTTGTCTGTTATTTGGCGGCTTTGGAGGCTCGCGCCGTACCGTTGATATTGAATGCGAGCATTCTGAGCGATCACGTTCTTGGTCTCATCAAGGCCTTCCAGCCCCAATTTATCTTTGCTGGCAATAACTTCGAAGCGGATGTCCCCGCTTCCAAAATTTATCGGCTGGGAGATTATTGGCTGTCGCGGATGCATCGTGACACCGAGACGGTGGTGCATCCCGATTTAGCGATGCTGGCGACGACCTCGGGCTCGACCGGTTCGGCAAAGCTCGTTCGATTATCGTTCCAAAACCTTCACTCGAACGCAAAGGCGATAGTCAAATACATGGATATCGGCGAGGCGGATAGAGGCATTGTTGCGCTGCCCATCAGCTACTCGTACGGACTATCCGTCATCAACAGTCATCTTTTGGCTGGCGCATCTTTGGTATTGAGCAACGCATCGCTGATGGAAAAGCAGTTTTGGCAGACGATGAAAGAGTTCGACATTACGAGCTTCGCTGGGGTGCCGTATCACTATGAAATGCTCTTGCGTCTTCGCTGGGAACGCATGGACTTGCCGGCATTGAAAAAGATGACCCAGGCTGGGGGACGCTTGGCGCCGGATAAAATGCGTCGTATCGCCGAAGAATGCGCGAACAGGGGTATTCGTTTTTGGGCCATGTACGGACAAACTGAAGCGTCGCCCCGGATATCGTATCTTCCCTCAGAAGATGCCATGCGCAAACTCGGCAGTATCGGTGTGGCGATTCCGGATGGCCGCTTGTGGGTCCGTGACGAAAGTACGGGACAAGATATCTCAGGAACAGATCAAGTAGGCGAGTTAGTCTACGAAGGACCGAACGTGTGTCTGGGCTACGCGGAGGATGCAGACGACCTCAGCTTGGAAGATCAAAACCATGGCGTCCTCTTTACCGGGGACCTCGCGCGGTGTGACGCCGAAGGCTATTTCTATATCGAAGGGCGCAAGAAGCGTTTCCTTAAAATTTACGGCAACCGTATTTCTCTCGATTGTGTTGAAGCTTTTATTCAAGGGCAGGTAGGCGAATGCGCTTTGATTGGAGAGGACGACCAAATGATGATATTTGTCGTTGGCGGTGATGAGATAAATATGAATGCGCTTCGGGAAGATGTCGCTGCATTCGCCGGGGTCAATGCGATCGCGATTCGGCTTAAAAAGATCGATGCCATGCCGCGTTTATCGTCCGGTAAGGTGGATTATTTATGCTTGACGAACAGCGTCAATTAGAGGGCCGTGAGATCACGGCCTGGCCGGCGTTCGGCCTGGACGCGTCGGTAAAACGCGAGCTGCTGCTCGGGGAATTATCGCGCCTAACGCGTTGGCATCGGAGCGCTTGTGTGGCCTACGACACCATCTTACGAAAATTGGCGGTGGAGGATGGTGAATTCGAGTCGCTCGTGAACGTTCCCTACCTGCCTGTCCGTCTTTTTAAGCTACAGGATCTAATTAGCGTTTCGAAGGAAGATGTAATTAAGGTGATGACGTCGTCGGGCACCAGCGGCCAGGCGCCGTCTAGGATCCACCTTGATCGAGAGACCGCTACGCTCCAAGTGAAGATTTTGTCGCATGTCGTGTCGGATTTTCTTGGCTCAAAACGGATGCCGATGTTGATCATCGACTGCAAGTCGACCGTTCGAGATCGCGAGCGTTTCTCAGCGCGGACAGCCGGCATCCAAGGCTTCTCGATCTTCAGTCGCGGCACCGAGTTCGCGCTCAACGATGACATGTCTATTGACTTCGACCGTGTCGATGCATTTCTGGACGCGCACGCCGGTACTAACATTCTGCTGTTCGGCTTCACCTTTATCGTTTGGAAATATTTTCTCGAAGCGCTTGAGGCTACCGGCCGTAAGCTACCCCTAGAGGGAAGTGTGCTCATCCATGGCGGCGGCTGGAAGAAGTTGGTCGATCAGGCCGTTGGCCGCGACGAGTTTGGCGACCGTGTTGCTGCCGCGACAGGGCTTACGCGGATTCATAACTACTATGGCATGGTCGAGCAGACAGGTTCGATCTTCATGGAATGTGAGTACGGCCACCTGCATTCATCGTCATGGTCCGAAATCATCATTCGCGATCCGATCGATTTTAGCCCGTTACCCATCGGGCATTCGGGCTTGCTGCAGTTGTGCTCGATCATTCCAAAAAGTTATCCGGGACACTCCCTACTCAGCGAAGATATCGGGCGCGTTCTTGGCGAGGATGACTGTGCGTGTGGTCGGAAAGGCACATATTTCGCCGTTGATGGCCGCCTCGAGGCCGCAGAAGTGCGGGGGTGCAGTGATACCGCTTCCTGACAACATTCTGTCACGGTTGAGTATTGAGATCGGAGATCCCGACCGTCTGCACAATCGACCGGTGCCGGCTTGGTGCGACACGCGGATGGCGTTTCTGGCAGATTTGTCACGCGCGCTTTTTGCCGACTCGTCGAATAGGGCGTTGCCGGACGTCATAAGCTTCGCCTTTTGGGCGCGGCGCGCCAATCTAGACGCGTTGCGGCGGCGCTTCGCCGGTCATTACCCGGTGCAGATTGGCTTGGGCCTAGTTTTTCACATTTGTCCGGCCAACGTACCGGTAAACTTTGCATTCTCGATGGCATTCGGTTTGTTGTCCGGAAACATCAACGTCATACGGCTGCCTTTCGAGAATACACCGACCGTCGATGCTATCAAAAAATCCCTTTCGACGGTTTTGACGGCGCCAGCTTATGCCGACATTGCCGATGCCTTGATGCTCGTCCGTTACGAACGAAACGATGACGTTAACCGGTTTTGGTCTGCCCAAGCCGATGGGCGGGTTTTGTGGGGCGGCGACGAAACCGTGCAATACATGCGTAGTCTGCCGACGCCGCCGCGCGCGCGTGATATCTCCTTCGCCGATCGTTACTCATTCTGTGCAATAGAGCCCGGATCGATTTTGAATATGGACCAAGGCGATCTCGAAGAATTTTGCGACCGCCTCTACAACGACATCTACATCATGAACCAAGCCGCCTGTTCGTCACCGCAGCTGATCGCGTGGATTGGTGAGGAAGATACGATCTCGGCCGCGAAAAATAGACTGTGGCCCAGGCTAACCGAGACGGTGCGAAAGAAATTCGAGGTCCGGCCCATTAATATGGTGAATAAATTTGTAGATATCTGCGATCACCTAGTTCGCTGCGACGAGGTCAAACAGGTGCACCGGCACGACAATCTGTTGTATCGAATCGAACTCGCAACGCCGCAAGCCGGCTTCGATGAATACCGGGGTTATAATGGCACCCTTCATGAAATTTCTTTGCCTTCCCTATCCGATCTAGGGAAATTCGTGACAGAGAAATACCAGACAATGACATGTCAGGGTTTCGATAAGGAGACGCTCTGGAGATTCGTCGAGACAAATAGGCTCCGCGGCATTGACCGTTTGGTCCCTGTCGGGAGCGCCTTGGACATGACCTTGTTGTGGGACGGCTACGATGTCATAGCGTCGTTATCGCGTATCATCGATGTTAGGTCGTGATGGTTTTGGAATGCGCTCGTCCATTCCCGCGTTTCCGGAACTTTCATCATTTATCAACTGTTATCAGTAACGATACGGTTTGATCTAATCGATTAATTTAAACAGATTTTTTCCTGTTGTATCTCGTAGGGCCTATACCTGCATGAGAGTGATAGATTGGCCACCGGTCGTAGATGGGGCGCTTCTAAATCAAACGTTTGGTAAGGTTTTTGATGCCGTACCAGCAAAATCGCCGGTAATGATCCACAGTGATATCGCGATGACCGGGTTTGTCGATGCGCCCTCGAGCGGCCGTGAATTGTGTGAGAAATATGAGGCGATCTTCGGAAAACTGGCGGGCGAGAGAGCGCTTTTGTATCCGACGTTCAATTACGATTGCATGGGTTCGGGAGTGTATGATCTGAGGCGTGACTTTGGCAAAGTCGGTGCCCTTAGTACGTATTTCTCGAAAAAATATCCAGGCAAGCGCACTGAGACACCGGTTTTCAACTTTTATATTGCGAATGGGAACGATGTATTCTCATTCGGGCCGAATGATCGACCCTTTGGAGTCGGATCAACATTCGAACGTTTCGTAGACTTGGAAGGATATATCATCGTCTTTGGGATGCAGGACCCCTATAAGCCGTTGACGATTCTTCACTATGCCGAAACATTGGCCGGAATAGGATATCGTTACAATAAGACCATAGACTGTGATATCATCGACAGCGCGGGAACGAGCCGTAAACATCAGTTTACCATGCACTTTCGCCCAGCTGGAGGTATCGTCGAATACCAGTCGCCCCAAGAAAGGTTCGCCTACTGTCAAGATTTCGGTCTTAACGATATTCCGATTTGGTTGATCGATGCTCAACGTTATGTCTCGGAAAATGTTTCTTTGTTGCGGGAAAATGAATTGTTTTGGTTGTCGGAAAAGTCGCGGGTCGAGGTCGAAAAGCAATACCGAAAATATGGGCACCCAATGCGCCAAGAGCACTTCGAAAATTAAGAGGGCGGAATAATGGATATAGAAAACTTTGTGAGTGAACTGCGTGAGGCGATCGAACTTGATGACGACGTTCAGTTCGGGCCGGACACTGTTTTGAAAGACTTGAACGAATGGGACTCTCTCTCGGTTTTGACGACGATGGCGATGGTCAGCACTAATTACAACAAAGTCATTGAGATGGAGGACATTGAAAAGTGCGACACCGTTCAAAGCCTGTTTGAGGCCGTTAAGGCGAAATAGGTTCCCTCCCCAAATGCCCATAACCGTTGAAAATGTAAGCATCCGGGGCATTTCCAGCAGCGTGCCAGCGGATCACCGACCTATAAAGGATGAGACAGGGTTCGATGCAAAGGAAATCGCTCGCTTCTCGACCATCACTGGGGTCGTAGACCGCCGAAATGGCCGCAAGCGCGGGATATGTACCTCTGATCTCTGTTTTAGTGCGGCGGGAAAACTACTCGAAGAACTAGATTGGGCTGCTGACAGCATAGACGTTTTAATTTTTGTCAGCCAAAGCCGCGACTATGTGTTTCCCATGACGGCGTGTATCTTGCACGACCGCCTCGGTCTCAAACAGTCTTGCCTTGCGATCGATATCCCGTCCGGTTGCACCGGGTTCATTCATGGATTGGTCTCTGCGGCAAGTATGTTGAACGGAAGTAATTGTAGTCGAGCACTTTTGCTGGCGGGCGAAGTGAATGATATCGACGAGTCATCATTATATGATAGCTCGCGGTTGCTTTGGGGCGATGCGGGAACCGCATGTGCACTAGAATTCAACCCCAACGCTTCACAGATGCATTTCGAATTTGGCACCTTGGGAAAAGACCACAAGGTGATTTATATCCCCGCCAGCGGTTTTAGGGAACCACTCAAAGCAAGCGATTTCGATTACGTCGACGAGGGAGACGGCGTGAAGCGGCGCCGGGTCGACAACACCTTGGACGGCGCGAAAGTTTTCGAGTTCGCGATCTCTACGGTGCCGGAAAGCATTAACGCCCTTCTTGAGAATATTCGGGCCGACGAAGATGACATCGACTACTTCATCTTTCACCAGGCCAACCGGTTGCTCAACGAAACTGTCCGTAAACGCTTGAATATCCGCTCTGAGAAGGTGCCCTTTTCTATCGAACAGTATGGCAATACAAGTTCGGCCAGCATTGCGCTAACAATGACGGTGCAACTGGCTACGCAATTGGAAAGCCAAAAGCAGAAGCTCGTACTGTGCGGATTCGGAGTAGGTCTGTCTTGGGGCGCAGCCTTTATCCAGACCGACAAGATCGTTTGTCCGGACTTGGTAGAGCTATGAGCACTCACTTCAGCCTCTCTGGAAAAACGATTTTTGTCACCGGAGCCTCATCAGGCCTAGGTGCGGCAACCGCGGTGGAGTGCGCCAAAGCCGGTGCGACGATCTTCGCCAACGGGCGAGATCGGGCGCGGCTGGAAAGTGTGGTGTCCGCTTTGGACGGGGGCGGGCATCGAACGTTTGTAGCGGATTTGATGGAAGCGGAGCAGAATGCGGCAATGATTGCCGATCTGGGCAAGATCGATGGCATTGTGCACGCTGCTGGCGTTTCCCGTCTTGCGCTCACGAAGTGGATGACCGACGATTTTTATGACGAGATCATGGCGATTAACAACCGCGTACCGCTTTTTCTGACGCGAGACATCCTAAAAGCCAACAAGTTGAGAAAAGGGGGGGCGATCGTCTTCCTATCTTCGATCGCCAGCATCCTCAGCACGCCGGGCTTGGGCGTGTATTCAAACGCTAAGGCCGGGCTTGAAGTAGCGGCAAGGGTGATGGCGCGGGAACTTCTGAAAAGTAAAATCCGGGTAAACTCAGTTCTTCCCGCTTCAATTGAGACCCCGATGCTGCTGGAACATCCGGAACTTTCCGCCGAAGCGCTTGAGATCGAGCGGCAAAAATACCCCTGGGGCTTCGGCAAACCGGAAGACGTGGCCTGCGCTTGCATCTATTTTCTTTCGGATGCGAGCAAGTGGGTGACGGGAACGCGTCTGATCGTCGATGGTGGAGTAACCTTGTAAATAATGCCTAACGAGATGTCAGGAATCGAAATCAAGGGAATTTCCGCATGTTTGCCGGATTCCAGTGGGTTGCCTGATGGCGTGTGTGCGTCCGATCTTTGCTGCGCTGCTGGACGGAATCTGCTTGAAGCGCTGGGTTGGGAACCCGACACAATCGGGCTCCTGATTAATGTCACGCAGACACCTGACTCTCCCAACCATCCGATCACCGCGCCCTATCTTGCGAGCACGTTAGGCCTCGGCGAGATCATGGCGCTAGATGTGCCCGGTGGCGGCGCCGGGTTTGTTCTGGGACTTCAGGTTGCTTGTTCGCTGCTCGGTGTTGGCGCCTTCAACAGGGCCCTGCTTTGTGCTGGTGATGCCTTATCGCAGACGCTGCCTAAAGACTGCGATCCTGCCGCCGCAGCGCTCGGGGACAGTGGTACCGTTACGGCGCTTGAGAAAACGGGGGCTGAGACGTCCTTTAGCTTCAACACCGTGACAATTGGCAAGGAATTTGACGTCAACATCACGCCCGGCTTGGGGTTCCGCAAGGGGTTCAATCTGAATGCGCTGGAAATCAAAGAGAGCGCGAACGGGGGGAAGCTCCGCGATGTCGATCCCAACATCGATCTCAAACGCATGCGCGCGCTTGCCAAGGCCTTTGCGCCCTCGATTGTCGCTGAAAGTCAGCCTGAGAGCGTTGACGAGATATTTTTCACTGAAATCGACTGCGACCTGCACCGTGAAATCAGCGAAGGTTTGGGCCTCAATGTTTTCGACGGTGATGTATTTGAGCGATATGGGAATCTGGAATCCGCGTCCCTCCCTGTTGCGATTGTCGAGAGTTTTTCGAAGGACCACACAAATAGCCCAAAAAGGATGCTTCTGGTTGGGTATGGCAGCGGCTTTACCTGTGCTGCAGTCACTTGCGATGTATCCGACCTGACCGTTCTAAAAAAGGTTTGGAAGTAGTTATTGCAATGAGCGCTATTCATATCGACGGCGTGAAGATCTCCGCAATTATTGGTGTTTTACCCGAGAATATAGAGAGTAACCTTGGGATTGGCGGAATATCCGAGGAAGAGTCCGCACGTTTAATCAAGAATATCGGGATTCAGTCCCGCCATATCGCTGCCGCTGAGACCTGCGCATCCGATCTGGCGTTCGACTCGGCAGAAATCTTATTCGACCGAATGGGATGGGATCGTTCAGATGTGGACCTGATCTTATTCGTTAGCCAAACCGGTGATTACATCCGGCCATCGACATCTTGTATTCTGCATGATCTCCTCGGTCTTAGAGGCGATTGCATACCGCTTGATCTCCCGATGGGCTGTGCAGGGTCTGTCAATGCTCTGGCGACGGCCTCATCGATTTTGCAACAGGGGGGGCTTTCGAAAGCCCTGGTATTAACCGGGGAAACGTCCTCGAAATTCGTCTCGCCCACCGACCGGTCACTTCGTCCTTTGTCGGGTGACGGTGCCTGCGCGATTGCGCTGGAGGCATCTGAGAATAGCTCTCCGATGGTTTTTGATCTGCGTTCCGCTGGCGAAAATTATAAGGATGTCTATGTTCCCGAAGGGGGGTATCGGCAATTTCTCACCGAGAAGTCTTTTGACCTCCATGAGGTTCGCAAGGGCCTTAGCTATCGCGGCGTCGATGCACATTTGGATGGCACGGCCGTGTTTACATTTTCTATCACTAAACCCATTGAGTTGATTCGCGAGTTTTGCGAGGAGACCAAGCTTGTCGAAGAGAACATCGATTACTTCGTTTTCCATCAGGCGAACAAAATCATTAATGATACGATCGTGCGGCGTTTGAAGATAGACAAAGCGAAGGTGCCGACGACTCTTGAAACTATGGGCAATACGAGCGGTACCAGTATTCCAATCACCCTTTGTTCAGCGCTCAGCGCAGTCGATGCGCGTGATAAGCCCTCGAGAGTTTTGGCCTGTGGCTTTGGATCTGGGCTATGCTGGGGCGTGGCACACTTCGAAGTGCCTGCGGATGCTCTCGTCGAAATGAAGATAGTGCCACGCTAGTTAGTGACAGATATCGGCTCACTTTGCGGCGTAAACAAATGTCAGTGAGATGCTCCCAGATCTGTAGACGCTCTTTTGTCTAATTTTGAGGTAAGCTGGGTCTCGGAGCGATCGGGAATGTCCGAAAAAATGTCGTTCACTGCCTTTGCCTGTAGCAGTTGGGGGCGATTGGCATAGACCAGTTCTGCGAAGTCGGGGAAAAGGCCCGAATGGTCGATATATATTGCCTCGGCGGTTTTGTCAGTTTCGATTTGATTGCGGATGTATGCAAAACGCTGTTCCGCCGCGTCATAGTTGCATTCCGATAGATCACATTTTGCGACCATGAAGTGGGCGAAGATGTGAAATGGGTATCGCTTCGCGACCCGCTCAAAATCATTCCTTGCCCGCTTAAGTTTCCCTTCTCGGAAGTTAATGTTGTCCCGGAAATTGGCGACCAGGTTCAACGCGTAAACGGTTTCTTTGAGTTCGACGGCCGAAATCTCTTCTGTGTCGAAGATACGCTCTGAATAAAAAGCGTTCGCCCATGTTTCCCGAGTCTCTGCAATAACGCCCATGTCTACGAATTGGCCGAACATTTCCGATCCGCATAGGGGGGCTGCGACATAGCAATCGACCCAATCGGCACCGAGTTCATAGACATAGCTGACAGTTTCGCGCATCATCTCGCGAGTTTCGCCCGGAAAACCTAAGATTATGTTTGCCCGTGCAGTGACGCCGCGGTCCCGAAGATAGCGCGTAACTTCGATAGCACGGTCCAACTTGACGTTTTTCTTGATGATGTGACGTTGAACGTGAGGCGAACCGGACTCAACGGCGATGTCCGTTACCGACATGCCGGCATTGATCAGTGCGTCCATTACCTCGTCGAATAAAGTGTTGACCGAGAGCGCATTGGGAAAACGCAGTTCGAACCCATTTACTGTTTTGCTGAATTTTTGGATTTCCTCGAGTAGAGGAACGACTTTTCTGCGGTTAGCGGTGAACAGATCGTCTTCTGGGATATATTTATTTACCCCATAACGGTCATGAATCTCTTGGATCTCATTCATCACATTCTTGATCGACCGGAACTTAACTTTACGTCCCATCGTCGTATGCGAGGCACAGAAAGTGCATGAGAAAGGGCAGCCTCGAGTTGTTAGAATTGAACAAGTTCGCTCATTGGGGGGGGGTGCGCCATCCTTAGACGTGACGTAATGCTCCATATCGAGGAGTTCCCAGTCAGGGTAGGGAAGTTCATCAAGGTCGTTTACCGGTGTAGACAGCGGCATGGGAAGAGATTGTTGATAATGCAGACGTGAATATATGCCGTTAACTGTCTTATCCGTACCGTTGACTAGGTTAGTGACAAACTGCATGAACGAGTGTTCGCATTCGCCACGGCCAAGGTAATCTATATTTGGATTCTCGAAAATCGTGTCTGCTGAATTGGATGCATGATTCCCTCCGACAATTGAGAGCGCGTCCGGCCAGTATGTGTGCAGAACGTCACTCGCCAGATCCATCAGGTTCTGTTGGATAGAGAATAGCACTGAGTAGGCCACGATATCGGGTTTGAAGGTCGCGGCCTTTTGGCGAGCCGCAGAGTCGATCAAATTCTCAAAATTTGAATATTTTCCTGGGTCTTTGCCCATTGCGGTATCCAGGTCAAGAATTTGGACCTGAATAGAGTCACCTAGATGTTTCTTAAGATACGATGAGAGGTAAAGAATGCCGAATGGTAAAACCTGCAATTCCAATTGCCGCTTCCCCTCCTCAATGAATTGCTCCAGCTGAGGGAGGGGAGAAGTCGGCAAATTTACGAATAAGATACGCATCTTTTGAGATATGTCTCACCTCGAAGGAAAGGGAACTACGCTTTTGAATTTCCCCATCATAGCGTCCCTTGCAAAAATCAGTTTGAAAACTTGGCCTCATAAGAATGGTTCTTTATCTCTTGGCTAGTTAGTGGCTGTTGCGGGCATCATCGATAACTTAATGAGAGAACTGCGTATGGCGTCCGCATCCATCCATTCCGTGTTTGTGTCAGAGCTATACTCAAAGTTTGTCTCAAGCTGCGAAACCTTGTCCTTAAAGCGCTCTAGGATGGAAGGAAGAGATAAATCAAGCGTAGAGCCAATAATATAACGATCTTCCATTTCAAATGTGTTGCGGCTATCTTCGGCCGTAATCATTATCTCGCTTAATTTCTCACCAGGGCGGATTCCGATGACTTTTGTTGGTAATCCGGGGGCCATGGCTTCGGCCAGTTCTGTGATTTTGATGCTTGGTATTTTCGGGACGAAAATTTCGCCACCAGCCATCATCTTCAGCGACGACAGCACGAATGAGCTCGCTTGTGCCAAGGTTATCCAAAAGCGTGTCATATTCGGATCGGTTATCGGCAACGTGTTACGCCCGTCCTCGATCATGCGTCGGAACACCTCTACCACGCTGCCGCGTGAGCCGATGACATTTCCATAGCGGACCACTGAAAAACGAGGTCGATAGTCGCCACTGAGGTAATTTCCGGCGATGAAAATCTTGTCCGACGCTAATTTGCTGGCGCCATACAGATTGACGGGGTTCGCGGCCTTGTCCGTCGACAGAGCGATTACTTTTTCAACGCGGTTGGCGATTGCCGCTCTGATCACATTCTCAGCACCTATGACATTTGTGCGAATGCATTCGAACGGATTATATTCCGCCGCCTCGACCTGTTTTAGCGCCGCCGCATGCACGACATAGTCGACGCGGCGCATCGCCATCTCCAATCGTGGCGCGTCGCGCACGTCACCGATAAAATATCGCACGTTTGGGTATTCCCGCGTTGGGAATTGGAGGGCCATTTCGTGCTGTTTAAATTCATCCCGCGAAAAAATAATCACACGCCGCGGTTTCGAAGTTTTAATGATTTTATCAAAAAAAGCGCGGCCAAAAGATCCGGTGCCGCCGGTAATGAGGATCGATTTGCCGCTGAGGTCCAGCGTCGGATTGTCGAAGGGGTGTAGGATCGCCTTCTCATTCAATGTTAGTTCCTCCGCTGCCGGTACTTTGCGGCTATTTACATAAAAAACGCTCGACCTAGACTTTGATGTCGTCGCCTATCGGTTGTGGTGCTTCTTCCGGCGCGTCGGCGCTGGCACCCTCGGGATCGGACAAGTCTTCGTCTGAAACGCTGCCCAGCAGACCAGCCGCGATGTTGCGGTTGATATTTATCAGCGTCACCGCCTTTTCCGCTGTCGGATTGATCATAGTGTCGACGGTTTGATTATCAATGAATTTGCACAGCGTCAGGATATTGAGCCGCACGTCTTCCGGCAGCATCGCTTCGCCGGCGGTCTGTTCGGCCTGGATGATGGTCCAGATACGCAGGTTGAGGCGCAGCGCCTCACGCAGGCGTTTCTTGTCCTCCGGCTTAGCCAGGTCGCCGAAGCGGATGATAGCGCCAATGCGGCGCGCCACTTCGATCAACGCCCATGCTTCGTTGTAGCTCGGGTTGCCAGCCGACGGAACATTGCCGCGGGCGTATTCTTTGGTCGCATTTTCCGCCATGAAATCCTCCAGGTAAACTTCTGGCGATCAACATTTATCCGCTTTGCGTAAGGCCCCGGGCCAAACGTACGGCATGTCCTATCCGAAAACGGGCTGCATGAAAGTGCGGCACATCACACATCCGCTTATCGGGCCATTGAGAACGGGAGTGCCACTCTCTCTAGCCGCCAACACCAGTAAAAACCGGACTTGGTTAAACAAGTTTTAAAGCTGCGCAATCTTTACCATTCTGCAGCACTGCTGACCATTCAATCTTGCTGAGATTGCATTCGGCAATTGCTATGAAACGCGCGGTGTTCAAGTGCGAGGTTCCGATAAAGCTCCTCTCGCCTTTTGGGGTCGAAAGCAGGTGTTCTGTGAGCACACGAGGGAGATGCCCTCATACGCGTTCGAGCAATTCGTGACTGAAAAGCTGTTCTGCGATGACCGCGACCTCACGGGCATCGGCACCGATCGCTTCCGCGAGAGCGATCAAGTCCGTCTTGCCGTCCGCATAGGCCATGACATTGCGCATGGTCCGCAGATGATCGGCCGAGCCTTTGACACTCAAGTCCGGATACAGGCCACGTTTTCCGAGTTGCGGCTCGCACAGGACCGTGGCGCGGTATTTGTAGTTCGCCTCGAGAATCTCGAGGCAATTTTTCATGATATCGAAACTGCCCTGCAGGCCTGCCGGTGTGATCAGGTCGAGGTCGTCGAGCGAGGTGTGATATTCCGGATACGTCGCGTATCTCGAACGCATTATCGATACGAACGGCAAGTCAATCAGCGGACTGCAGTATTGCCGTTCGTCGCTGCCCCGGATCAGGAAGGAATAGTGGTCGAATTCGATGCCGGCATTGTTGAGGGCGTGTAACGCCACCCGATCGGCCAGCGAGCCGCCCAGGCGCGAGGGCATGAACGAATAAGCCCTTTCGTCTCCGACGCAGGTCATTACGAAACCCGCGATCAGCTTTTGCTTCAGATGCTCGAGGTGGCGCGACAGATAGACGATCGCGCCGATGGTTTCCGGTACGAAAGTGATCCGGTACGTAAAGCGCCGGGGTGCCGATTGTAGCCAGCGGACCAACGCCGCCGTAACTACCGGGCCCGACAACTCGTTGTTGGCCATGGAAGGATGACAAACGTAGGTCGTCAGCATGATCTCCCGGTCCTCGGCACCAGGGATGACGATCTCGCCGTAATTCAGGTAGCCGGGGCCGAGGTCGGCGTCTACGACGGCGTGATACTTGCCTGGTTCCAAGGCGCGACGCTGTGTCTCGGTCATGCAAAAGCCCCAGCGCCGTTTGTAATACGAGGTCACGTAGGGGATTGCGTCAGGCTGATCGGGGAGGGAGTACAGATATGCCTGGAGTTCATCGAGATCGAGCCAGGTATCAACCGGCTCCGAATACCCGACGACATGTAAATTGCAATCCGTGAAGCTGACGATGCGTTCGCCGCGCTCGTTCTCGATATACGCGTCGCGAATTACCCAGGCGTCTGGAACGGTCCAGTCGAACGCTTGAGTTCCACTAGCTACACTTTGCACTTCTAGACCATCCATCAAAGTCGATAGATAGTCGAGTGTTTGCATCACGCCGGGGCCGCTCAGGCTTCGGGGCCACGGGAACATCTCCCGTGCCCACCCATGCATAGTTTCGCCGTCATCGGGCATAGGCGCTCGGTCGGTCATGGGATCTCCGCGTTCAGTGCTTGGTGCATCAATTCGGCGCGCCGCCAGTCTTCCGGAGTGTCGATGTCCTCGACGTGCGAACGCGGCAGCGGATAGATCAGAGGGGCCCGTAGGAAAATTCGTGAGTCCGTCAGCCAGGCGTCGGCCGTGCCCCAGTAGAACTGCGCCGCGTCATGGTAAGCGGGCTCCAGGTCCTGAGAGCGCGCAACGAATTGTTCCGGATCGAACATTTCGGCGCGGCCGTCCGTTCGGCATTTGAGCGCGCGCTGGATCGGCGCGCTGTATTCCGTTGCCGAAAAACAGTATTCGAGTGCTGGGTCAGCGCGGATCAGGTCGTAGGACTCCCGCAGGAATTCGGGCATCAAAAGCGGTGCAGTTGCGTAAACGCAGCAGGCGTAAGCGATATCCAGCCCAGCATCGCGGGCCCAGGCGACAGCGTGGGCCATGACGTCACCGGTGCCGGCGAAATCGTCCGACAACTCGGCCGGTCGTTCGAATGGTGTCTCTGCACCGAAGGTGTTGGCCGTTTCGCGGATTTCGGGATCTTCAGTAGAAACGATGATCCGGTCGAAACACCCGCTGTCGCGCGCCGCCGCGATGGAATACGCTATAATCGGCTTGCCGCGGAAGTGGCGGATGTTCTTGTGGGGAATTCTCTTGCTTCCACCACGTGCAGGAATCACACAGATGTTCATGGTCCACCGGTCCGACGGGCGCATCAGCCGGTTCTGCAAACGCGCCGCAAAAAATACGTGAAACGATTCGTTACCTTACTCTTGGCATAGGCTTAAAACCTTGAAAAAAGATAAATTGGATCGGCAACGGAGAGGAACGCGGCAATGATCCCGTATGGTCGCCAAAGTATCGATGAGGACGATATCGACGCAGTCGTCGAAGTCCTGCGTGGCGATTTCCTAACCCAAGGCCCGGCCGTGCCGTGTTTCGAGGCCGACCTGGCCAAGTTATTCAATGCCCGTCACGTGGTCGCCGCTAACAGCGCGACATCTGCGCTGCACAGTGCTTATGCCGCGCTCGGATGCGGCCCCGGCAAACGGGTCTGGACTGTGCCGATCACCTTCGTCGCCACCGCTAACGCCGCCCTGATGTGTGGCGCGGAGGTGGGTTTCGTCGATGTCGATCCGGTGACCGGGTGCCTGGATGTCACTGATCTTGAGTGTCGCCTGGTGCAAGCCAAGGCCAAGGGGAAGCTACCGGACATTGTCACGCCGGTGCACATGACCGGCCGCCCCTGCGACATGCCTGCGATCGGCACGCTGGCCAAGGAATACGGATTCCGGGTACTAGAGGATGCGGCGCACGCCGTTGGTGCGCAAGAGGATGCGGCGCGGTCGGCCAGGGTCGGCGCGTGCCGTTATAGCGACATCGCGGTGTTTAGCTTTCATCCGGTCAAGATCGTCACTACCGGGGAAGGAGGGGCGGCGGCAACCAACGACCCTGAATTGGAGGCCAGTCTGCGGCGCTTCATCAGCCACGGGATAACGCGCGATCAGGCACTTATGACCAAGCCCAGCGAAGGCAGTTGGTATTACCAGCAGATCGAGCTTGGCTGCAATTATCGTATGACGGATATTCAGGCTGCGCTCGGATCGGCACAGTTGAAAAAGCTGCCGGCATTCCTGGCGCGCCGCCGCGAGTTGGTCCGGCGCTACGATGATAAGCTTCGGGGCCTGCCGGTGACCCGCCCGCCGCTCGACATGGTTGGTAATGCCGCTTGGCACCTATACGTCATCCACCTTGAAGACAGGGCGAAGCGGGCAGTCGTGTTTGAGGAACTCCGTGCGCGCGGGATCGGCGTGCAGATCCACTACATCCCCGTGCACTTGCAGCCGTTCTATACTGCGCGCGGTTTCAAGGCCGGCGATTTTCCAGGCGCCGAAGCGTATTATGCGGGCGCCATCAGTTTGCCGTTGTTCGCGTCACTATCGGACGCAGACCAGGACGCGGTAGTGGCTACGCTCGCCGATATCTTGGCGACTGTCTGAGGAAACTCATTTAAATTCGGCGGGTTGCCGCGAGTGTCAGGCGCTGACTTTTCCCCGAAGCGCTTCTCGCACGCGTGCCAGGACATCGCCCCAATCATTGACGGCGGGTTGGCGGAACAGGCGTACACTGTCGTACCAGGGCGTGTCGTCGCCTTCCAAGCCCCAGCGCCAATCGGGAACGAACGGCAAAAGCCCCCAGCATGGCACGCCCAACGCACCGGCAAGGTGAATCGTCGCGGTATCGACGGTGATGACCAGATCGAGTTGCGACATGATAGCAGCGGTGCCGGCAAAATCGTCGACCACATCAGCGATACCGATGCCGTCCTTGGTACCTTCCTCTGGCGTGGCGCCGACGTGTAGGTCGATGCAGCTAATGCCTGGCGTTGCACGAAGAGCGGCCGCATGCTCAGCCGGAAATGTGCGCTTCCGGTCGTCGCTATGGGCCGGATTGCCGACGAAATTGACGCCTACTTTTAGGCCGTCCAAGGTTTCGACACGCGCACGTTGAGCGCCCGTCGGCTCAGCCACGCTCAGATAAGGCATGCCATTGACATCGTCGGGCGCGTCGATGCCGAGCGCCGCCGGCAGGTCCAGAAGCAGCACTTGCATGTCCATATTTTCGATCTTCGCGTTGCCGCCAAAAACGGTCACGTCCTCAAAAGCGCCATCGATCAGCCTGTGGAGTTCCGGCTGAACGTTAAGGATCACATTCGCGCACCGTTGCTTCAGCAAGGGCACGAAGCGACAGAAATTGATGGTGTCGCCGAAACCTTGTTCGGAAAGGACGAGAACGCCTTTCCCGGTAACGTTTTCCCCCGACCATCGTGGTAGGGGTATGTTACCCCAGAAAGATTTGTAGTTCGGTGACTCGATCCGGGCACGGTAGTCCGACCAGCCGTCCCTCCAATCTCCCCGCAGCAGCTTGATCATTGCCCGGTTGACGCGGGCTTCCGGATTTGACGGATCGATCTCCAGGCTTTGCGCAAAGGCTTCTTCTGCGTATTCTAATCGGCCAAGTTCGCGGAGGATCAGGCCCACCGTATTATGCGCGTTATTGTCATCAGGCGTAAGCGCGGCGGCCTTCTCGGCGTTGACCAGCGCGTCGTTCAACTTGAGTGCACGGCGTTGTACCGACGCCAATGACTTCAAGGCTTTGGTGTTTGACGGATCTTCGCTGAGGATTTTCTGAAGGATATCTTCGGCGCCGTCGAGTTGGTTCTTGAGCAAAAGTACGTTGGCCAAATTGAGGCGATTCTCGGTTGTCGCGCCGTCGCGTTCGGCGGCCTTACGCAATAATGGCTCAGCGCCGTCGAGATCGCCGCGCACGGCCAAAACGCAGCCCAAGTCATTATTCGCATCGGCGTGCGCCGGATTTTTGGTCAGTAAGGCTCTCAGACTGTTGGTGTAGCCCTGTGAATCACCGGCGGTTTGCTGCGCGATTGCGAGTAAGTAGAGCACATCCAAATCGTCGGGCGCGGCCGCTGAAGCCCTTTGCAGCGCACGGATGGCGCGAGGTATGCGGCCCTGACGCAGGTAGATCGCCCCCAGGTGACTGTGCGGTTCGGCCCAATCAGGAGCTGCGCGTGTAGCATCGCGGAAGGCGTGTTCGGCCTTATCGATATCGCCATTCTGATTGGCGATAATGCCCGTCCCATTCAGTCCGACAGCATTTCCAGGGTCGATCACGAGAAGCTCGGTAAATACACGCTCAGCGCCGTCGAAATCGCCTTTGCCGATCGCTTTGTTGCCGAGCCTTTCAGCTTCTCTAACTATCGCCGCGACGTCGCCCATGCCGGGCCCGGTAGTTTTTTCGTCGGCCATTATTCCTCGATCTCGGGATCGAGATCATCGCTATCGGCGTCGGCGGCGATAGCGGACAACTTTTCCATTCCGGCGTTGAAGGCGCTCAAGGTTTTCGCTTCGTGGGCGATCAGTTTCCGCGAGGCCCTCAGCGCCTTATAGTACTGTTGGTCAGCGACATGTTTGTTGATTTCCTCGCCGATATCGGCGGCGGACGGGCAGGCGACAAGATAATCGTCTAGAAACTGTTTAAACCTTATGAGGTGATCATCGCGGCCTTGCGGGAACACATAGGCGCATTGCAGCGAGAAATAGACTCGTGATGCCGGAGTGACGGCCTCTTCCTGGGAGAGAATCTCCTTCTCACGCAAGATGGACGCCATGTTATGGACGAGGATCTTCGCACCCGGACCGACATTCTCAAGTACCGCCCCGTTGACGATCATCTTTTCTTCGGCCTTGATGTCGAGTTTGAGAGGCATGCTCGCCGTTGCTCCCTGAGTGCGTAATTAACGAATTATATTCTTAGCAGGGACGTTATGAAAGCCTGCTTGTTTCGCCAGATTGCAGGCATAAGAAACCTCCGGGTTAGTGCCAGCTAACCCGGAAAAAGAGAAAAAACCCCAGTTAAGCCCACGTCTGATGATCAGACAGTGACGTCAAGCGAACTCTTCCCCGCGTTACCTTGATCATTCGACGACGCGCCGGAATCAGCACTCGAGTTGTCAGTTAACTCTGACTGAGCGGACTGAAACTCTGTCTTAATCGGCGCGGTTTCGGAAGCACGCTCGATACGTGCTTTCAATTGCGCATCGCTGGCAACTTTTGACAGGGATTGTGCCGCGTTAGGAAACGGCGGCGGGAGATTATTGATGCTGCTCATCCTCTTTCTCCGGTTCGAGCATCAGAAGCGGTCCCGTATTAGTGTTCCCGCTTCGTTAGCGCCACCATGGCGCCCAGCCGAGGTTTCTATCGACTGTATCGGGTGTTAGTTACACCTGACAAACATCACAGTACCCGGCTTGGCCCGATTCGTCAATAGAAATTTAACATCTCACCATGGTGGTATTATTCGGTTGGGTTTTCGGTGTTTAGAGGAAGTTCGTCAGGCTCAGCTGGCGGATCCGGGCGAACGTCTGATATGAGGCATTCAGTGCTCTTTCTTCGTCCAGAAGCTTGGTGATCGTTTCCAGCGGGTCGGCATTCTCGATGTCGCCAATCGATTTTTCGAGAAATCCGACGAACGTTGCCTGGCCTTCATTGATCGTCTTTATGAGATACTGGTCAAAGCCGATATCTTGCTCGACGGACTCCATGCTACCGGTCTCTTCCGTCCCGAATGGTGGGGTTCCCTCCGGATTGTCGAAGAGTGCTGCCTCCAGCAGGTATTTAGCGTCATTGACGCGGTCTTGGTTCTGGTCGAGGCCGCCTTCGGTGCCGTAGACCCCCTGCAAAATCAATTTCATGGCGCGGATAGCTTTTTCGAAGGCCGGATCGTTCGCCTGAATGTCGAATTCGATCGACCGGTCCGCGTCCAGGCGGTGCGTGAGCGAGCGGCTGTCCCCCATGTAGTAGGAATCGGAAGAAATGGTGCCGCCG
Organism: Rhodospirillales bacterium; assembly: GCA_965216765.1. Lineage (GTDB taxonomy): Bacteria > Pseudomonadota > Alphaproteobacteria > Rhodospirillales > Casp-alpha2 > UBA4479. The sequence continues at coordinate 1,222,716 of OZ244199.1, read as the reverse complement.
GTGCCGAACACCTGCATCTGCACTTGTGCTGCATCCGTTGCATCCGCATTGATGACGTCATCCGGGTCGCTGACGACAATCGAAGAACCGTCAGCCGCGACTGAACTAATAACGTAAGAGCCGTCATAAGTGGAACCAGTCAATGTGATCGTTTCGCCGGCCTTCAAGGACGAGAAGGCACCGGGAACGGCTGCGCCGCCGGGGGTCTGCAACTCAATGGTGTTCGTCGCGTCGGTGAATGCCAGTTGTGTTCCGGACTCATATGCGAAGTCGTTGCCTGAACCATCGAACGAGACGCCATCCGTATCTGTCTCATCGGTGAGCGCCTCTTCGACAGTGACGGATGATCCGTCGGATGAAATCGACTCGATGGTGAATGTGGCGTTATTGCTCGTCGAGTTCGTGACGGTGAATTGGTCCCCGACGGAAAGACCGTTGAAGATGTCCGCAACGGCGGTCGCAGTGCCGTCGCGCCGCACTTCGATGGTCCTTGTCGCGCTGATGAATTCGACGTCCGTGTTCGTGTACTGATCCATGAACGTGTTGCCGCTCAACCCTTCGTCGGTCAACTTCGTCGACTCGACCGTTACAGTCTTGCCGTCGGCGGAAACGCTCGAGATGGTGAAAGTGCCGGCATTCTCGTCGGTTCCTTCGACGGTGATAACCTCGCCGGCAGAAGCGCCCGAGAATGCGTTTGCCGTCGCTGCCGTAATGGTGTTGGCACTGCGGTCGAAGGTCAACTCGCCGTAATCACTGGGTGCCAACTCGGTGCCGTCCGCGAGCGTGACCGTCGATGGACTGGTGTCGACAGTGATGACCGAATTGGTGGCATCAACGCTGGCTATCTTAAAGGTCTTGTCGTTGCTGCCGGAGCCGGAAACGGTAATAAATTCGCCTGCTGCCATGCCCGCAAACAGGCCGGCGTCGCCACCCGTTGCAGTGATCGTGCCTGCCGCCGCATCGAAATCGATCGTACCACCGGCAGACGAAACTGAAGGGCTACCGCCCGTATCGCTCTCTCGCAGGAATTCGACGACGCCCGCCGGTGTTTCCGTGACCAGGGCGATGGCCGACGTCTCGTCCGTCAGCATTTCGGTCCGCACCGTCACTGTGTGGCCGTCGGACGATACGCTCTCAACGGTATAAGTGCCGTTGTTCGACGTTGTATCGGCGATGGTAATTGTCGACCCTGCCGTCAGGTTCGAAAACATCGGCGAGACAGCGCGGATTGTGCTGCTGCCGTCGGTCGTGCTATCGCCGTCACCATCACGACGGAACTGCAGAAAGTTGCTGTTGTTGACGTAAAGGCTATTGGTGTTGTTGGTATCGGTCGTGAAACTGAAATCTTCCAGGTGTGCATCGCGGGTTTCGGGGACTTTGACCCGTGCACCGTCGTATGCCGCCTGAAACGACGAGATGGAGTTGACGTTAAGGTCAACTGGCTGACTTGTCGCACGGCTTCCGCCGAATAGATAACGTCCATCGACTTCGGTGTTGAGTAGATCTTCCATGTCGCGCAGGGCTCGGAATGCCGCTGCCTGGACAGACTCGATGTTCTCTTCGGTCAGGGGCTCGCCGGTGGAGTAAGCCGCGAGTTCCTTCTTGAAGTTGTTGACCGATGTCTTCATCGCTTCGACCGCGGTGGCGGCGATATTCAGGCGGGTCTGTTGCTGCTCGTTGATCGAGGTGTGTTTTAGCAGTCGGTCGCGCAGCGTCTCAATGTTGACCAGTCGCTGTGAATCGACCGCAATTCCACCATATGACTGCGACTTCTTCTGCGTCGTGACCTGTTCCTGGAGATCTAGGAGGCCGGTCTGAGTCTTCAACAGACGATTGATCAACTGCGTGTTGATTGCGAGTGACGAGATTCTGGACATCTACGTTATCTCCCGGCGCTTACAGTATCCGCTCCAGCGCGTCGAACATCTCGTTGATGGTCGTGATGACGCGCGCGGAGGCGGAGAAGGCCTGTTCGAAAATAATCAGGTTGGCGAGTTCTTCATCTAGGTTGACGCCTGAGTCCGCGTTCTTTTTGAACTCAAGCGCTTGCTGCAGAGATTCTTGAGACGAGATGTCGCGGGCGTTCGTCGACGCCAAACTGGCGCTGGTAGAAACGATGGCGCCGGCGCGCTGCGCGAAGGTCTGGGTGCTTGCGGAAAGCCCGCCTGCGGTCGTGTAGGTCCGGGTCGAGTTCATGGCCTGGGCCAGCGCTTGGATCACCGTGTCGTCGGCAGCACTCATGTAGTATTCGCCGGACGAACCAAGCGACGAATCCCATTGTGCGGCTCCTGTCGTCATCAGGCCGGGCGTAGTCTGTATGTCCTCGCGAACGGTGAGTGTGCTGGAGACACGCACGTCGGCGACCTTCATACCGATCCCGGAAAGCACCGTTTCGTTGTTGCCGTCAGTAAGCTGGAAGCTGGAGCCGTTCTTGTGTGAGATTCTGAGACGTTCTCCACTACCGTCCGGAACCACCGATGCGGTGATAAACTCGGAAATTGTACCGTCGAGGTTGATGGCGTCGGCAATGTCGCTGAGGCTGGCGTTGGCGGTCACCGCGAGGGTGCCGATCAATCCGTTGGCGGAGTCGCGGAATGACAACGTCCCGGAGGAGGATGCAAAGCTGGACGATTGCACGCCGGACTCCCAGACGTTGTCAGCCAAATTATCAACGAAGAAGTCGTTGAGGCCGAAGAACGACGAGAAGCCGCTCACCGTCTCGTCGGCGAAGCCATCGCCGTTGGCGTCATAGGAAATCGAGGCACTGTCGGCCGTCGAACCGCGCGTGCTGGATTCTTGATCGCGGAACGCGAGGTTTAGGCTGGTATTGTTGACGGCAATGTCGAATTTGCCGGCGCTGTTGACCGAGACGGCTGCGTTTGCCGCGCCGTTATTGCGAAGCCAGCTTTGCATTGTCGTCGCGATATCGCTGATGTGCCAATCGCCGCCAGAGCCACGTGACGAAAAGCCGGCGTCGGTCATGATCGTGTTGAGCGTCGTATCGATGCTCAGATCGCCGCTATTGTCGAATAGGATGATGGCGACATCGTCGGAACTGCTTGCCGCATCCAATTGAATGGCCTGTGTCGTCGGTTCGATAAAGATGCGCGACCCGTTGTATTCCTGCTGGCCGGGAAACGCGACGCCTTGGTTATGGACTTCATTCATTACGTCGCGCAACGACGCAGCCAACTCATCGAGTTGGCTTTGTAGGTTCGGTAGTACCTTGTCGCGCATATCGACCAGGCCCGCGATCCGGCCATCCCGAAAACCGGTGGTGTTGTCGTTGGCTTCGACGTCGGTGGATCCGAAATAGAAGCCCGAGAAGTCCCCTTCGGCGTGTGTTGTCGTCGACGACACTGCGGCGGCGGCGGTGTGGGTAATCGTCGGCGGCACGGTATCGACGAGCGTATTGCCGTCCGACGTGAAAATGACGATGTCACCGTCATCGCGGTAGAAGTAGCGGATGTCGGTCAGTTCGGACAGCTCAGTGACTTTGGCGTCGCGCTGGTCGCGGAGGTCCGTGGTGTCACGTCCGACAGAACTGTTTGCGATGATGTCGTCGTTGAGTTGATCGATATCGCCGACAAGTGTGTTCAGGCGCGTCGCGATCTCCGAAAGTTCTGAGTCAGCTTGGAGGCGCAGTTCCTGGATGGAGTCGCTCAGGTCCTGAAACGCCAGCGTCATGTTCATGGCGCGTTGCACGACTTCGTTCTGCTCGAGGGCGCGTTCAGGCGTCAAGGAAAGCGCTTCAATGGCCTGCGTAAGTTCATCTACGACGTGCGCGACGGAGGTGTTCTCACCTGGTGCTCCGAAAAGATCCTGGAGGCGGGCATAGTAGTCTTCCTGAGCGAGAAACTTGTGCAACTCGCTGGTTTCGAGTCGCAGGCTCTTCATTAGTCCTTCGTCGATACGGCGCGTAATATCCGACAGGACGACGCCGGCGCCGGTGCCGTTCAGGGACTGGTTTTCAAGCGAGACGATCTTGCGCGAATAGTTCTCGGTATTCACGTTCGAGACGTTCTGCGCGATCGTATCCATGACGCGCTGGTTGACGAGAAGGCCGCTCTGCGCTGTCCGAAGTGCTTGAGTGATCGTTCCCATTACAGGTCTCTCCAAAGTTGGCGCATTTTGCGCCCGGAATCATGGGCGCAGATGCGCCGCGGTTTTCGTTACAGCGTCTGATCTAGCGAAATAGCGCTGTTTCGGGCGCTGCGCGGACTGGCAACCGCGGCGGAACCCCGCTGCGAATAAGCGCCGGTTGGGTTCGACGCATCTGTCACCGCTTCGGCGACAAGGTCGACGACGCGTTTGCTTGCGTACATGGCGGCTTCCAGCATGCGGGCATTCTCGCGGATCAGGTTGTCGGCTTTTTGTGCCAATGCGCGAAGTTCGTCTCGCTCTTCCGGTGCCACGCCATCGAACTGATCCGGGTGTTCCTGAAGGCCCATAACCCGTGCTTGATAGACCCGGGCAATGGTTTCTTTTTCGTCCAGCAGACCGTTGAGGTCTATGTGCCGGCGTTCCATCAGGATTTCCTGCTCACGTTCGAGGACGTCAATCAGGCGCGTGGTTATCGCCATTAAGTCGTCCATACGTTTTCGCGCGTCCATCACTTAGCCTCCTGCATCTTGATCATTTCCAGCATTACGGCGTCGGCGAGGCCGATACCGCCGGATTTGGAGATCGCTTTGCCATATTCGTTGATTTGCATGTCTCGGTAGATCTTCTCGCCAGGGCCGCCGCCGAAAGGGGCTGCCGCTTCGATATTTTCGAACATCGGCCGCAGCATTTCCGAGATATAGACCGCTTCGAATTCCTCTGCGGTTTCGCGCATGCGGCGCATGTCCATTTCGCCGGCTTTCGGTAGGCGAGCCGATTGGGAAAGCCGGGCCGACTCGGCGTGGGCGATGGCTGCGCTGGTGTCTATGCTGTTCATTACATCACCTCGATTTCGGCTTGCAGCGCACCAGAAGCCTTGATCGCCTGCAGGATCGAGATCATGTCGCGGGGGCCGATGCCCAGCGCGTTCAGACCGTTGACCAGTTCCTGAAGTGTGACCCCCGGCTGTAGAACCGTGAGTTGCTTGTCTTCGCCCTGATCGACCTCGATGTTGGTGCGATCGACGGTGGTTGTCGCGCCGACTTCGGCGAACGGGCCCGGTTGCGAGACCTGCTGCGTTTCCGTGATGCGGATGGTTAGAGAACCCTGCGCAATGGCAACCGTCGAGATGCGGACGTTTTCGCCCATGACGATCGTGCCGGTGTGTTCGTCGATGATGACGCGGGCCAGCTGGTCCGGCTCGATGCGAAGCTGTTCGATGTCGGTCAGTAGATTGACGACGTTGTCCGTGTAGCTGGCCGGTACCGCAAGATTGACAGTTGTCGGATCGGAGGGGGCGGCGGCGGCGGTGCCGAGAAACGCGTTGATGGCCTGGGCGATGCGACGTGCCGTGGTGAAGTCCGGGTTGCGGAGCGTCAGTTTGACGCTCGTCAGGCTGGCGAGATCGAAAGCGACCTCGCGCTCGACGATGGCGCCGTTGGCGATACGCGCCGATGTCGGCACCCCTTTGACGATAGTTTCCGCAGCGCCTTCGGACTGGAAGCCGCCAACTGCGAGTTGCCCCTGCGAGACGGCGTAGACTTCACCGTCGGCGCCGAGGAGCGGTGTCACCAGCAGTGTGCCGCCAAGGAGGCTGTCGGCATCGCCGAGCGCGCTGACGGTAACGTCGATGCGCGAACCTAGACGGGCAAATGGCGGCAGGTTGGCGGTGACCATCACAGCGGCGACGTTCTCGGAGTCCAGGCCGGCGTCCGTCGGCTTGACGCCGAGGCGATTCAGCATGGCTTGCAGGCTCTGTTTGGTGAAGTGGCCGTCGGCGAGGCTGTCACCGGTGTTATTGAGGCCGACAACCAGACCGTAACCGATCAGCAAGTTGTCGCGTACGCCTTCGAACTGAATGATGTCCTTGATGCGCGAAGCGGCAGCGGCGGGTACGACGCTCTGCAGGACGATAGCGGCCGCCAGCAGGGCGTTCAGCATCAGCGCTGCGGGGCCTTTCTTCAGTTTTTGCATCGTCTTTTTCATCTCAGCTATCCGTTTTTCCCGTTTCGGCCTTTTGATGGCCTGATTGGTTGTCACGGTATATGCGAAGAGCATGCCAACTTTGTCGGCGCCTAAAGTGTTTGAAATCAATAGATTAAGTGTTTCATGAATGGGGCCCCAGCAGGTGTTTCCTGCCGTGTATGTGGTCGCTCGGCAGCTTTTGCCCACCGCACGTAAACAGGCCGCCGAGTCGTCTCGGCGGCCTTGGAAGCTAATGGTTTCAGGAGAAGGGTTAGGTCTTGAGGTCGCGCGCGACGACTAGCATCTCGTCGATCGTGCGGAACGTGGTCGAGTTCATGTTGTAGGCCGTTTGTGTTTGGATCATTTGCGTGAACTCAAGCGCAATATCGACGTTTGAAACCTCTTGTGCGGAGGCCAGGAAAGACGCTTTCGAGCTTTCATCCGCGAAGAAGACATCGGGCGAGCCGCTGCTTGCCGTCTCGGTAAAGAGCATACCGTTCTCGGACGCTAATCCATTCGGGTTCGTGAAATCGTAAAGTGGAATCTTGTAAATGGTGCGCTCTGTGCCGTCCGAGAAAGCACCGATCACCTCGCCGGCGGTATTGAAACTGATACCCGTGATATCCGCCTGGCCGTAACCGTTCTGATCGGTCCGGTACGGTGTAAAGTTGCCGTCGAACTGGGTCATGGATTCGATGTTAATGGTGAAGGACGACGTGCCGCCGTCATCCCATGTCGCGGTATAGGTCAGCTCCGTCGGTGACTGCAACTCGCCCGTTGGCGAAAACACCAGGGCGTTTGTCAGTGTTGACGTCGAAGCGAAACTGATCGCCGTCGCACCCGAATTGGCTTCCGCAGCCACGCCACCATTCAGGGTCAACTGCGAACCTTCGTTGTCGATAGAGGAGATCGTAAACGTAGTGCCGTCGTTGTTGGCGGATCCGGTTAGCGTGATTTCGTCTCCGGCGGCTAAGCCAGAGAACGCACCGGCCACGGGGATGCCGGTTGTTGCATCAATAACCTGGAGAGTGTTGTTGGCGGCATCGAAGGAAATTTCTCGGTTTGTGGCGCCGCCTACTGAATACGCGAAAGCGGCCGAGGGTGTCAGGTCGCTTGTGGTCAGGTTGTCCGCCGTTGAATCGATGCGCCATTGGTTATCGGTCAGTGTCTTTGAGAAGTTGAACGTAACGTTCCGCTCCGTACCGTTGTTGTCGTAGACCTTGAGCGTATAGGTTTCCGCGTCGTCTCCGAACTCGGTGCCGGACGGTAAGTTAAATTGCATGGTCGCTGCGGTGGTGGCTTGCCCCAAATCAGTAAAGGCGTACTGATCGACACGCATCGGTGCTGCCGCGGACGAGGTAAACGTGCCGTCGGCATTGATCGGTGAGCCGAGAACGAAGTAGCCATTTTTATCGACCAGATAGCCGTTACTGACGGTGATGGTATTGCCGTCGTCCGCCGTGACGGAACTCGTTTGGCCGTCGACGGTGTTGATCTCGAAGGACCCGTCTCTGGTATAGAAAACTTGCCCGGTGCTGGTTAGTTCGGGCTGAACTGCGAAAAAGCCCTGGCCGACAATCGCCAGATCTAAGACACGGTTCGTTGATTGTACGAGGCCCTGCATATCGTTGGTGGCGATGGAGTACGGTTTGACGCCGCCGTTGTCATGCTGCTGGAAGAAGTTGTCGCTCAGCACGGTATGGAACGCCGTGTCCGTGCGCTTGAAGCCGCCGGTGTTCACGTTGGCGATGTTGTAGCCGATCGTGTTCATCTTGTGCGCCTGCGATTGCATGCCCAAGGTCGACGGCTGAAAGAGACCTAATCCGCTCATGGCTGATTCCCGTTCTCTGCAATTTCTGGGACGGCGCCCACAGTGGACGCACGTCTTGCGTTGCCTTGAGCAAAGCAAACTTGATGCCAACAATGAAAGCCCGGTAAGCTATTGAAAAGATGTGTATATTTTTTTTACCGTATGGACTGGGTCGCGCGCAGCACGGCCAAAAGGGCTAGGTGAAGCAGCGGGTGCGGTAAAAATTACCGGGTGAAGACGAAGGCCTCGGTCTCCCTGACTCCGAGGGACACGGCCGCCCCCGGTTTCGGCAGGAACACACCATGGACGCGAGATTCTATCCGTGTGCCGCAGGGGAGGGCTATTTCGACAAAGGATGAACGGCCCAGTAGCCGGGCCGTCACGACTTCAGCCGAAACGCCGTCGTTGGCCGAGGTCTCGGAGACCGTCACGCCTTCCGGCCGGATCAAGACGTCCGCCGCTGTGCCGTCGGCGAGGTCCGTGGTGACAGTGCCGAGCGGCGTTTCGGCTTTACCACCGGTGACGATTGCTTCGAACTTATTGACCGGCCCGAACAACTCGGCGACGAAGGCGTTGACCGGATTGAAATAAAGGTCGACGGGAGAGCCGTCCTGCACGACGTTTCCCCGGTCCATGACGAGAATTCGATCGGCCATGAACATGGCTTCTTCCGGGTCGTGTGTGACCATTAAGGTCGCGACGCCGGCATCCTTAACGACACGCAGGGTATCGGCGCGGATGTGTGCCCGCATGGTGACATCAAGGCCGGAAAACGGTTCGTCCAGCAATAGGACGCCGGGATCAGGCGCGAGTGCGCGCAGTAGGGCGACACGCTGCTGCTGACCGCCGGAAAGTGTATGTGGATAGACATCCGCGTATTCCGAGAGGCCCATGCGTGAGAGCGCGTCTCTGACCCAGGCGGGACTGCGATCAGCCTTTCGCGCGGATAGGCCGAAAGCGATATTGGCAGCGACTGTCAAATGAGGGAACAGGGCGAAATCCTGGAACATGAGCCCTACGCCACGTTTTTCCGGCGGTAGATGCCCACTCTCGCCGCCGACGGCAACGGCTTTGCCGTCGATTTCGACGCGTCCCTGTTGCAGTGGCTCCAAACCTGCGGCGATGCGCAGCAGCGTTGTCTTGCCGCAGCCGCTCGGCCCCAGCAGGCAAACGAGTTCGCCTGGTGCGACATGGACGGAGACACCCTTAAGCACCTGATGATCGCCGAAAGCGTGCGTGATGGTTTGTAGATGCAGGCCGCTCATACTTCTGTGACGCCTCCGCTCAACTGCTCTGCCGGCCACCGGGGCGCGACCGGGTGATGGTCACGCTCAACAAGATGACGGGGATAATCCCGGCGGCGACAATGGTCAATGCGCCGAGTGCGGCGTCTTCGAGCAACTCCTGAGAGGCATACTGGAAAACGAACGTCGCGAGAGTCTCGAAGTTGAACGGGCGCAGGATGATTGTCAGTGGCAGTTCCTTCATGCAATCGACAAAGACGAGGATACCTGCGGTCATAAGGCTGCCGCGCATGATCGGGAAATGGACGCGCTTCAGCGCCGTGAACGGCCCGGCGCCGAGGGTGCGGGCAGCGCCGTCCATATTGGGCGTGATCTTGCCGAGACTTGCTTCGGCGGTACCGTAGGAAAGGGCGAGGAACCGCACCAGGTAGCCGTAGATGACCGGCGCGATCGTGCCGACGAGAACACTGCCGACAGCAACGCCGAAGTTATTGCCGAACCAAGTAATGGCGCCATCCACGGCCCCCGTCGGCCATAGAACGCCGACGGCGAGGATCGCGCCGGGGACGGCATAACCGACGCTGGCAGTGCGTGCCGCGATCTTGACCCATGGACCGCTGGACAGTCGAACCGCGTAGGCGAGAAACAGGCCGATCAGCACGGCGACGGCGGCAGCCGAGGCCGATAGAGCGAGGCTGTTGCCGACGATGGTGATGAAGTCGGCCTCCAGCGTGCGCTCGTAATAAATAAGGGCGTACTTTCCGAGCACCGATGCCGGCAGTACGAAGCCGAGCAGGACCGGTAGGCTACAGGCTGCCAGCGCGAGAGCGGCGCGCCAACCGTGCAGGCGCACCTGCGGCAGCTCGGAATACTTGCTCGACGTGTGATGGAAGCGTCTGCCGCGGCGTGCGGTACGTTCGCCGAGGATCAGCACCAACACGAACACCAAGAGGACGGAGGATAATTGCGCGGCGCCGCCGATACTGTTCATGTTCAGCCAGACGTCGAAGATCCCCGCAGTGAAGGTTCGGACGGCAAAGAATTCTACCGTACCGTAGTCGTTGATGACTTCCATCAGAACCAACATGAGTCCGACGACGATGGCAGGACGCGCCAGCGGCAGCGCGACCTTGAAGAAACTCGTCCAGGCGTTTTTCCCAAGCGTGCGGGAGACTTCTAGGACACACACGGATTGTTCGAGGAACGTGGCGCGCGCCAAAAGATAGACATAGGGATAAAGTACTAGCGTCATCACTGTGATCGCCCCGCCCATGGAGCGGACTTCGGGGAACCAGTAGTCACGTGGGGTCTTCCAGCCGAAAATATCGCGGAGCGTACTTTGCAACGTGCCTGCATACTCGAGCTGGTCCGTGACAACGAATGCCAGCACATAGGCTGGGACGGCGAGGGGTAGCAAAAGTGCCCATTCGAAAATGCGGGACCCTGGGAACCGGCACATGGTGACGAGCCAAGCGGTGCCGGTGCCGATGATCAATGTGCCGATACCGACGCCAAACATTAGCGTCAGCGTGCGCTCAACGTACAGCCCTAGAACCGTGTTCCAAAGATGCGTCCATATGTCGCTGTTATCGGTAAAAGCGATGATGACGACGGTGAAGATCGGTGCCGCGACCAGAAAGGCAACGACGAGTGCGCCGACGGTCCATCCGCTGATGCGAAGACTTAATGCTGTGCGTCGATCGGCGGAGACGGTTGCTATGGACATCGTAGCCTAGGTCCATAACGCGGAACGGACGCTTCCACAAGGGAAGCGCCCGCCCGAGCGTGGGATCAACAGGAGAGTGGGAGTCAGCTTGTTGGTCCCTCGTTAAAATTCACTTTGTCGACCAGCTTGGATGCTTCGTCGCGCAGCTTGGCGATTTCTTCCATCGGTAGCGGATCGACTTTGAAGTCGCCCCACGACTTCACCAGGTCCGACGCTGCGACGTCCGGATTGGCGGGATACTCGTGGTTCACCTCGGCATAGATGTGCTGAGCTTCATCGCTGGACAGCCATTCGACCAGTTTCACAGCTTCTGCACGATTTTTGGCTCCTTTCAGAACACCGACGCCTGAGACGTTGACGTGCTGACCGCGGCCACCGTCATCCTGGTTCAAGAAGGTGATGCGAACGGCATCGGCCCACTTTTTCTGTTCCGGATCTTTCTCGTTCGTCATCATCGCACCCATATAATAGGTGTTGGCGATGGCGACGTCGCAGACGCCTTCGTAAACGGCTTTCGCCTGCGCGCGATCGTTGCCCTGGGGCTTGCGAGCCAAATTGGCTTTGACGCCTTTAAGCCATTCCTCGGCTTTGGCTTCGCCGTGGTGCGCAATCATCGACGCGATCAGCGCAACGTTATAGGCATGTTTGCCGGAGCGGATGCAGATGCGGTCCTTGAAACGCGGGTCTGCGAGGTCTTCCAACGTTTTCAACTCGCCTTCTTTGACCCGTTCTTTGGAAACCATGGCGATACGTGCACGGGTCGTGACGCCAAACCAGAGACCTTCCGGGTCACGCAGATTGGCCGGAATGTTGGCTTCCAGAACCTTGGACTGAACCGGGTCGAAGACGCCACCGGTTTTGAGAGCGTAAAGGCGCCCGATATCGACCGTCAGAACCGCATCGGCGGGATTGTTGGTGCCGGCGGCTTTGATCTTCTCAAGCATGCCTTTATTGGCAAAGACGATGTTGACCTTGATGCCGGTCTCTTCCGAGAAGCGGTCGATAAGCGGCTTGATCAAGAACGGCTGGCGATAGGAATAAAGATTGACCGTTTTGGTGTCGGCGGCCGTCATCTGCGGCACCGTCGTCAGAGCGGCTGTTGAAATGCCGGCTGCAACTAGTCCAAGTACGATTTTATTCATTGCTTCCTTCCTGACATTGCCCGCCATGCTGCGGCGGACATTTGCAAATTGCGGTGCGTTTATTCATTCCGCGTTATTGCGAATGATTATCAACGACGATGAGCGGAACGTAACGAGCCAAGTCTGCAATTGCAAGTCATTATCAAAAAAGTCTTCAATTTTTTTTATTAGGCTGATTTGCTTCTGTTGGGTGAAACCCATTGGAGAAAATTGCGCGGGACCGCACGGACTGATATGGTCTTACCATCGAATCGCGATGCTCGGCGGACGACTTCACGGTTCGGCGACAGTTTAACCGGCATTCAGAAAGGCCGACATGCGCGTTTCCAAGACAGAGGGCGGCAAAGGGGTCGACGCATCGCGCAAGCCCCGAAAGTCGAGCGATACCGGCAACGGTTTCGCCGATGCGCTGCGCGGCGTGTCGGACGCTGAAGAGACGCATCAGACTCAAGCCACGGGCGGTGTAAATGCCGTCGACTCGATTTTAGCGGTCCAGCAGACGGCGGATGCGACTGATCATCGGTCCCGCGGACTTATGATGGATTATGGAACCGATCTTTTGGATCGGCTGGAACAGATTCGCGTGGCGATTCTGCGGGGCACGATATCTAAAGAGCGTTTGCATGAGTTGGCGCGCAAACTTCGCGAGCGAAAAATGAACAGTGACGATCCGCAACTCAACGATCTGGTTGCCGAAATTGAGCTTCGCGTCGAGGTCGAAATCGCGAAACTGACTCGATAGCGCATCGCCGCTAAAATTTATCTCTGATATTCAGTAAGTTATATGCCGCCTCGGCATGTGATTTCCGTGCTTGCAGGTGCGCTGCCACGCAATTATATTCCGCGCGCTTGTCGAAGCTGTGACCGAGGAGCCCGCCTAAAAAATGAGCGTGACGCTATCGCCGGACTATAAACCGTCCCAGAAAGAGCCGTTTATGAATCCGCGTATGCGGGAATATTTTCGGCAAAAGCTTCTTTCTTGGAGAACGGAACTCGTTAAGGAATCCAACGACACCCTGCAAACTTTGCAGGAAGGTGGAATCGTTGAACCTGATATCGCGGATCGCGCGGCCATCGAGACCGACCGTTCTTTGGAACTTCGGACGCGGGACCGGGCACGCAAACTGATCAGCAAGATCGACCAAGCACTCGAGCGCATCGAGGATGGGTCCTACGGTTATTGCGAAGAGACCGATGAGCCGATCTCAATTGCCCGCCTGGAAGCGCGGCCGATCGCAACCATGTCGATCGAGGCGCAAGAGCGTCATGAACGTATGGAGCGGACGCACCGCGACGACTGATGGCGTCGTTCTCGTTTTAAACGAGATCTGAAAAATACCGGCCCGGCGTGCGCCCGAGTGCGCGCCGGAACATGGCGATGAACGCGCTCTGTGACGCATAGCCGAGGTCCATCGCGACCGTCGTTACGCTCTCGCCCCGCGCCAAACGTCCCAAAGCCGCCAGCAGACGCACTTGTTGGCGCCAATGTCCGAAACTCATCCCCGTATCGCTTTTGAAGAGACGCGCCAGCGTTCTCTCCGATGCGCCGGCCTGGTCGGTCCAATCGGCGAGAGTCCGGTTATCCGACGGGTCATCTGTCAGGGCGGATGCAATCGCCATCAGGCGTTTGTCGCTCGGCATCGGCAGGTGCAGCGGTTGCACGCGCACGGCTTCAATCTGATCCAAAAGGACCTGAATGAGTCGCCCTGTCGGGCCGTCGTCCAGCGGGTATTTGCCCATTTGAGTCACGGCGGAAATCAACTCCCGCAGTAGTGGAGAGACGCTGATGACGCAACACTTTGTCGGCAGTCTTTCGAGGACGCGTGTGTGAAAATATAGCGACCGCATCGAAAGCGGCGTTCCCTGCGCCTGGACCTGATGCTCGATACCGGGGGGAATCCAGACTGCGCGCTGCGGCGGGACGATCCACACACCGGCGTCGGTGGCGACCCGCATGACGCCGGAAACCGCATACAGCAGCTGCGCCCGACTGTGGGTGTGCCAGTCGATCACATGGTCGGGCGGGCATTCCCTTGGGTGCGCCACCAGCAAACCGGGGCCGTCGTCGACTCCGCTGACCACAGGCACGAGACGCTCTGGAGGGATAAAGCTTGTCCGATTTGCGATATATGTTGTCATTGTGCCCCATATTAGCCGCTGAAACGCGCTGGTAAAGTCGGCGCGTTTCGTGACAATACGCGAGCTGGACCGGCGATCAGCATGGTTCCGCCTCGAGGAGACTTTCCAAATGCAGCCTAACAGCATCTTCAAGAACGGCTGGAAGAGCCGTGAAGTGTTTTTGATCCTGATCGCAGTTGCCATGCCGATTTCCTTTTCGACATGGACAGCGCTATTCAACAACTTCGCGCATGATCAATCTGGTCTCGGAGGTGACGGCGTTGGCTTCATTCAGTCGTTTCGCGAAGTCCCGGGATTCCTGAGCTTTACCGTCATCTTGCTGCTGCTGTGGTTCCGCGAACAGTCGTTCATACTGATATCGTTGGCGCTTTTGGGCGTCGGCACCATGATGACCGGTTTCTATCCGACGTTCTGGGGTTTGATGATGACGACCTTCGTCATGTCCGTCGGTTTCCATTACTTCGAGAGCCTGCACCAGTCGCTGGCACTGCAATGGACCGACAAGAAGACGGCCCCCGAAGTGCTTGGCAAGATCGTCAGTGCACGCTCGGTCGCTGCGATCATCTCGTTCGGCATCATCTATGTGATGTTGGATGTCGGTGAATTGGACCTGAAATGGGTTTACCTGATCGGCGGCGGCGTCACGGCCGCAGTCGCGATTTACGCATGGATCGCCTTCCCGCGCTTCGAAGCCGAGGTCGAGCAATCCAAGAAGATCGTCATCCGCAAACGTTATTGGCTCTGGTATGCACTGGTCTTCATGTCCGGTGCGCGGCGGCAGATTTTTGTCGTCTTCGCGGGCTTTCTGATGGTGCAGAAGTTCGGCTTTTCGGCCAGCGAGATCACGCTGCTGTTCCTCGCCAACATGGTCATGACCATGTACCTGGCGCCGAAGATCGGCAAATTGATCAGCCGCATCGGCGAGCGGCGCGTGCTGATCATCGAATACGTCGGCCTTATCGCCATCTTCACCGGATATGCGTTCGCATCCGAAGCCTGGATGGGTGTGGTGCTCTACATCGCTGACCATGTGTTCTTCGCCATGGCGATCGCCATCAAGACGTACTTCCAGAAGATTGCCGATCCGGCGGATATTGCGTCTTCCAGTGGCGTCAGTTTCACCATCTCGCACATCGTCGCGGTATTCATTCCGGCGGTGTACGGGATTCTCTGGCTCACCGAGCCCGCATATGTTTTCCTGTCGGCAGCGGCCATGGCCGGTATCTCGCTGATACTGGCGTTCATGGTGCCGCGCAATCCTGAACCGGGCTGCGAGACGCTCGTGTTCCGGAGTGCGGAGACGAAACCGCAACCGGCGGAGTGATATGACGAAACGTTTTGAAGGAACAGAGAGCTACGTCGCGACCGACGACCTTAAGATTGCGGTCAACGCGGCGGTGGGCTTGGAGCGGCCTTTGCTTGTCAAAGGCGAGCCGGGTACCGGCAAGACCGTGCTGGCGGAAGAAATCGCAAAATCATTGGATGCCGAGCTACTGACTTGGCACATCAAGTCGACGACGAAGGCACAGCAGGGCCTGTACGAGTACGATGCTGTGGCACGTCTGCGCGACAGTCAGTTGGGTGATGAGCGTGTCCACGACATCAGTAACTACATCGTGCGGGGCAAGTTGTGGGAGGCGTTCGAGCGCGAACAACGCCCGGTGCTGCTGATCGACGAAATCGACAAGGCCGACATCGAATTTCCGAACGATCTGTTGCTGGAACTCGACCGCATGGAGTTCCACGTCTACGAGACGCAGCAAACCGTTAAGGCACGTCAGCGCCCGGTCGTGATCATCACGTCCAACAACGAAAAAGATCTACCGGATGCGTTTCTGCGCCGCTGCTTTTTCCACTACATCAAGTTCCCGGACGAGGGCACTATGCGTGCCATCGTCGATGTGCACTTCCCGGATGTGCAGAAGCGTTTGGTCAACGAAGCTTTGTCGGTGTTCTACGAACTCCGTGACGTGCCGGGGCTCAAGAAGCGCCCGTCGACGTCGGAGTTGCTGGACTGGATCAAACTTCTGATGATTGAGGATATCCCGGCAGAGGCGTTAGCGTCCGGCGACAAGAAAGACCTGATCCCGCCACTTTACGGCGCGCTTTTGAAGAACGAGCAGGACGTCCACATGCTGGAGCGCCTAGCGTTTCTCAACCGCCGAGAAGGGCGCTAGCACCGAATAATCGTCAGCGCCGTCCCGGTCGCGCGGCGTCTAGCCGGGCGCACCGGGACCTTAAGACCGCTCGTCGCTCAAAGATCCCGGCGTGCTGTGCGTCCGGGATGACGCTAGGGGATAATTGCCAACCAAGTTCAGCATGTCACAAGTGGTTAGCTCCGTGACCCGGCTAACCAATCGTGCTTTCATAGCGCCAGATGGATATGCTCCTCGACCCGGCCGAGTTACAGCGCATCGCTTTAGAGTGGTGGCAGTGGATTCTGGACCATGTTCTGATCTGGTCCACGGGGCTGCAGGCCCTGACTGTCGTCGCAGGCTTCGTTCTGGCCAGAATCATCTCGCCCTATCTCGCCGGATGGTTCGAGAAGCTCGCCGCGCATCCCCGGTATCCGGTCATCATCAAGCCGTTCCTGCGGACGCTGGCGCCGCTCAGTCTGCCGTTCATCTGGCTTTTGCTGCAATGGTTCTCGGTCTTCGCCGCTGAAGGGGCAGGGTGGCCGAACCGCCTGATCGAAAGCGTGGTCTCGCTGCTGACGGCGTGGGTCGTAATTCGCTTTGCCTCGGGGCTGATCCGGGACCCTGGCTGGGCACGGTCTCTCGCTGTTGTCGCCTGGGCCATTGCGGCGCTTAACCTTCTGGGGCTCTTGGACCCGACCGTCGAAACACTCGACAGCATGGCGTTCTCGTTGGGCGATATCCGGCTTTCCGCGCTCGGTATTCTGAAGTCGATTGCGGTGCTGCTGGTCATGCTGTGGCTGGCGGGGTTCATATCGCGTATCGCTGAGCACCGGCTAGAGTCCGTCACGACGGTCTCGCCGTCGGCAAAGGTTTTACTCGGCAAGCTGATCAAAGTTCTGCTGATTGCGATGGCCATTATCGCGGCGCTTGAGAGCATCGGTATCGATCTGACGGCGCTTGCGGTGTTTGGCGGCGCCATCGGCCTCGGCATCGGCTTCGGCCTGCAAAAGGTCTTCTCGAACCTGATGAGCGGCGTGATCCTGCTTCTCGACAAGTCCGTGAAGCCCGGCGACGTTATCGCCATCGACGAGACATTCGGTTGGATCAACCGGCTCAGCGCCCGCTATGTGTCGGTGATCACGCGTGACGGTACCGAGCACTTGATTCCGAACGAAGATCTGATCAGCCATCGCGTCGAGAACTGGTCGTACTCCGATAGTCTGATCCGGCTCAAACTGCCGATCGGCGTCGCTTACGATTCCGACGTGCCGCGTGCGATGGAGTTGGCTGTCGAAGCGGCCAAGCAAGTCGAACGCGTGTTGGAGAACCCGCAGCCTGTCTGCCGGCTGATGAACTTCGGCTCGGACGCGGTGGAGCTTGAGTTGCGTATCTGGATCGAAGACCCGCAGCGCGGTGTTGCCAACGTGCAGTCGGATGTCTTGTTGCTGGTCTGGAACCTCTATCACGAACACGATATCGTCTTCCCGTTCTCGCAGCACGATCTTCATTTGCGTTCGGCGGTGCCGTTGAACGTCCGGCTCAGTGGCGAGGGCGCCCGGCAAGAGAACGATAAGGACAAAAGCTAGATCTGATGTTTATCGACTTTTTTCTCAAACTCCGTGACGGCGGCGTGCCATGTTCGCTCAGAGAATACCTGACACTGGTCGAGGCGGTGGACGGCGGCTACGCGGATTTCGATCTCGATAATTTCTATTACCTGAGCCGCGCCACCTTGGTGAAGGACGAGCGCAACCTCGATAAGTTCGACCGCATATTCGGACATGTTTTTAGCGGCCTGGCTCTGCCGGAAGGCGAAGAGGGGGCGACCCACGACATTCCCGAGGAATGGCTCCGTAAGCTCGCCGAGAAGCTGCTGACCGAAGAGGAGAAAAAGCAGATCGAAGCCATGGGTGGCTTCGAAAAGCTGATGGAGACCCTTAAGAAGCGCCTAGAGGAACAAAAGAAGCGACACCAAGGCGGCAGCAAGTGGATCGGCACCGCCGGTACGTCGCCTTTCGGCGCCTACGGCTATAATCCGGAAGGTGTTCGCATTGGCCAGGACGGCAACCGCAACTTCAGTGCCGTGAAGGTTTGGGATAAGCGGGAGTTCAAGAATCTCGACGACACGCTGGAGCTCGGCACCCGCAATATCAAAGTGGCGCTACGCCGCTTGCGTAAATTTGCACGCGAGGGCGCGCCGACGGAACTGGATTTGGACGGCACCATTAAAGGTACGGCACGCAAAGGCTTTCTCGATCTGCACATGCGGCCCGAACGGCACAATGCGGTGAAGGTGCTGATATTCTTCGATGTCGGCGGATCGATGAACCCGCACGTCCGGGTAATGGAAGAACTATTCTCGGCGGCACGCACCGAGTTCAAACATATGGAATACTTCTATTTCCATAATTGTTTGTACGAGCGGGTCTGGCGCGACAATCGCCGCCGCCACAGCAATCAGATTCCGACATGGGATGTTTTGCGGACCTTCCCGCACGACTACAAAGTGATTGTCGTTGGCGACGCCTCGATGAGCCCCTATGAGATCGTCGCCCAAGGCGGCAGCGTCGAGCATTGGAACGAGGAAACCGGGCAATCCTGGCTGCAACGGCTCTTGCACGTCTATCCCAAGACCGTCTGGCTCAATCCGGTGCGGCGCGATTGGTGGGGCCACACGCAATCCGTCGGCATGGTCTATGAGTTGATGGAAGGCCGCATGTTCCCGATGACGCTCGAAGGCCTGGAGAACGCCATGCGGGAGTTGGCCCGCTAACGCGTCACTTCACGTCTGCGGCGACTTTCATGCTGACGATCTTGTCCGGATCGTTGACGACGCCGGATCCCGGTGCACCGCGTTTGATAGACATGATGTGCTCAATCCCATCGACCACTTCGCCCCAGATGGTGTACTGGCCATCAAGCCATTCGGCCCGTTCGAACATGATGAAGAACTGGCTGTCGGCGCTGTTCGGGTGGCTGCTGCGCGCCATACCGACAGTCCCTCTGTAAAAGCCTTCCATCTTGTTGAACTCGGCAGCGATATTCTGACCGGATCCACCGGTGCCATTGCCGTCCGGGTCGCCCGTTTGCGCCATGAAGCCCTCGATCACACGGTGGAAGGTGAGGCCGTCGTAGAAACCTTCGCGAACCAGTTCCTTGATCCGCGTAACGTGGTTCGGCGCGATATCCGGGCGCATCTCGATCGTGACGCGACCGGTCTTGAGCTCCATATAAAGCGTGTTTTCCGGGTCAAGGGCGGCAGCATCAGTCGACATAAAGGTTCCGATCAGCAAGGTCGCGAGAATGGTTGCGATCCAGCGGCGCATGGTGTTCTCCTGTTTGAAATAATATTGAGATGATAGGCTGGGTCAATCGAACAGGGCGTCGATTTCCGACTGGCTCATGCCCTTGCCCTCTAGTTGAGGGCCATTTAGCAGCTTCTCGTCCTCGGATTTCTCGATCGCTTTGACGACGACTCCATCCATTGCTTCTTCTCCCCAGATGGTGACAATCGCGTTCACGCGTTTTTCTACATACGACAACGACTTGGTAATTTTGCCGATGCGTTGGCCGGTAATGTCTTGAAACGAACACGCTTCGAAAATTTCTTGGCCGTTGGTGTTGATCTGATCCAGCAGCTTGAGCCCCTTTTCATCGTCTTTCAAAAGAATGCGGAGCGATTCAACGACTTCATTGTTTCCTTCGACACGTTCCATGATGTTGTCGGTCGCTTTTTCTGTTGCCTTAGTAATAGCCGAAAGTTGCTCAGCCATGCTGTCAAAATGATGTTCTTCGTCGGCTGGGTGGCTAATCGCGGCGATTTCTTCCTTAACGCGTTGAATATACTGGAAAAGCCCCAGAAATTCGGCCTTCAGGAATTCGGGCTTCAATTGTTCCTTCATACTTTGAAACTCCGCCGCCTGTTCTTGTAATTATATCACCTGAGTTTGTTTAACTCATTGATACAAGCCGTGTCACGCCTGATCAGGTTGGGTTCCGATCCGATTTAGGATCGCCCGAGCGGCCTGTAACGGGGTCTGCCGCCCGGCGCGGACGTCGTTCTCCAGGGACGATGCATCCTGGTCTTGGCGGCGGATTCGCGCCAACAGGGTTGCCGTCACCTCTTCCCACATCCATTCGGCAGCTTGATCGGCACGTCTGGCGTCGAAAAGTCCGGCAGATTTCATGGTTTCCGTAAAATCTTCGATGGCTTCGCGAACATCCGATATCCCGTCTCCCGTGTGCGCCGACGTTTTCAGAACACGCGGCGCCCAGGGGCCGTTTGCTCCCAGCATGTGGATCGCCGATTTGTAGTCCTGGAAGGCACGGGCGGCAGCCGGCATCAGGTCTCCATCGCTTTTGGTCACCACCAACAGATCGGCCATCTCGACAATGCCTTTCTTGATGCCTTGCAGATCGTCTCCACCTCCAGGGGCCACCAACAAGACGAACATGTCCGCCATGTCGGCGACTGCATATTCCGATTGGCCGACGCCGACAGTCTCAATCAGCACGATGTCGAAGCCCGCCGCCTCAACGGCGAGAACCGTTTCGCGCGTGCGCCTGGCGATCCCGCCCATCGTGCCGCCGGAGGGAGAAGGGCGAATGAAGGCATCGGGATGGCGAGCCAGTTTCTCCATGCGGGTCTTGTCACCAAGAATCGATCCCCCAGTTTTGGGACTCGAAGGGTCGACGGCGAGAACCGCAACGCGGTGGCCGTTCTCGATCAAATGCAAACCAAATGTTTCAATGAACGAGGATTTGCCGACACCCGGCACACCGGAAATGCCGACGCGGACCGAGTGACCGGTTTCCGGCAAAAGGCCTGCCAATGCCGCTTCGGCTTCGGCACGGTGATCGTCGCGGGTCGACTCAATGCGCGTAATCAGGCGCGCAAGTGCACGCCGGTCGCCGTCTTGGACGGCGGCGGACAGCTTCTCGCCATTACTCATGATTTCTTCTTGGGTGTTTTCTGGGACTTTTTGGCGGCACGGGCATCGGCTTCGTTGCCGAAGGCGTGCATCGCCATGACGATGAGTTTCTCGCGCTGTTCTTGCGGCAGGTCGTCCAACAACTGGCGCTTACTGTCTTGGATTGCGAGTGCCTGTTCGATCAGGGCACGGCGGTCGGCGGGTAAGTTCTTTTTACGGTCTAACTCGGCTGCGGCTTCGTCGATCGCTTTGCGCACCAAAGTCTCAGGCAGGATGCCGTCGTCCGGTTCCGGCGCCGCTGCCGGGGGCGGCATCGGCTTGCCGCTTTTAGCCGCCTCGTCGCGACGTTTTACTTCTTGTATGGCCTCGTACTTTTCACGCGCACTCTTATCCATGAAGAGAGACATCAGGGCACGAGAGAATAATTTGCCGGCCATGGATGACGAATCCCGGTTCGTTGCTGGCGAAAGAATCGCTACGTAACGGTAGGACTGTGAAATTTCCTTGTAAACGTCGTTCTCGGCTGGCCAAGCCCGGGACAAAGGACCTAAACTTCTCCGGATGAGACGGAATAGAGACGCCAAGATAGTCGCGACCCTCGGTCCTGCCAGTAGCACCGAAGAGCAAATCCACGCGTTGTTCGAGGCCGGGGTCGACGTATTCCGCATGAACTTCTCGCACGGCGATCACGCCGGCCACCGCGAGCGCTACGAAATAGCCCGTAGCCTTGAAAAGAAACATGGCCGTCCCGTCGGTATCCTGATGGATCTGCAGGGGCCGAAGCTGCGCGTCGGGAATTTTGAAGACGGCGCCGTCGAGTTGAAATCCGGCGAGAAGTTGCGGCTCGTGGCGGACGTGGTGCTAGGCAACGCCGAAGTCGCCAGTTTACCGCACCCGGAAGTCTTCGATGCCCTCGAGCCCAATACCGATTTGCTCTTGGACGACGGCAAGCTGCGCCTGAAGGTTTTGGATCATGGCCACGACTGGGCGGAAACCGAAGTCGTCACGGGCGGCCGGCTTTCCAATCACAAGGGTCTGAACGTACCGAGCGTCATTCTGGATGTCTCACCGCTGACAAAGAAGGACATGGACGATCTCCGCTTCGGCCTGGATCTTGGTGTTGATTTCGTCGCGCTAAGCTTCGTGCAGCGGCCGGAGGATATCGCCGAAGCCAAGAAGCTGATTGCCGGGCGGGCGCATGTCGTTTGCAAGCTGGAGAAGCCTCAGGCGCTGCAACGTCTCGACGAGATCATCGATCTTTCGGACGGGGTCATGGTGGCGCGCGGCGACCTGGGTGTCGAAGTGCCGCCCGAGGATGTGCCGGGGATACAGCGCCGCATCGTGCGCGGCTGCCGACGTGCCGGGAAGCCCGTCATCGTTGCGACGCAGATGCTGGAGAGCATGATCAATGCACCGACGCCGACCCGGGCGGAGGCTTCCGATGTTGCGACCGCTATCTACGACGGCGCCGATGCCGTGATGCTGTCGGCGGAAACGGCCGCTGGCCAGTATCCGCTCGAAAGCGTGCAAATGATGGACCGGATCATCAAGCGCGTCGAGAAGGACCAAATATACCGGGAATTTCGCGAAGCGGAGCGCCGCGCACCAGAGGCCACCGCTGCCGATGCGATCACCGCCGCTGCGCGTCAGGTCGCCGATACGATCTCCGCCGCCGCCATCGTGACCTTCAGCACCACCGGATCGACGACGGTGCGTGCCGCCCGCGAGCGGCCAATCGTGCCGATCCTGGCGCTGACGCCACGCCTCGATACGGCGCGTCGCTCGTCCCTGATCTGGGGCGTGCATTCGGTCGAAACGGAAGACTGCCATAACTTCGGCGAGATGGTCGCCAAGGCGATCCATGCCGCCAAGACGGAAGGTTTTGCCAACCCAGGCGATCCTTTGGTCATCACCGCCGGTGTGCCTTTCGGCACGCCCGGTGCCACGAATATTCTCAGAATTGCGTGGGTCGAGTAGACCAGAATGTCCGAGACGTCGTCCCCTACAACGGCGGACACCGCACAAATTAAGAACCTGCACACGTCCGGTAACACGTCGGCCGGCGTATTGATGGCGCTTACCGCATTCGGTGCGTGGGGCTTTATGCCGGTGCTTTTCAAGGCGATGCAGCATGTGCCGCCGCAGGAAATTCTGGCGCACCGAGTTGTCTGGACAATGATCGGTGTTGGAACGGTGCTGTTCTTTGCGGGGCAGGGTCGCGTTCTGATAGCCATCGTGACCAGCCGCACATTGATGTTACGGCTTGCCGTTTCCACCATCTTCATCACCGTCAATTGGCTGCTGTTCATATGGGCGGTCAACAATAACCATATGCTGCAGGCGAGCTTGGGCTACTACATCAATCCGATCCTCAACGTATTGCTGGGCGTGATCGTCCTGAAGGAACGCCTAAGCGTGTTGCAATGGCTTGCCGTGGGGCTTGTCGCGGCGGCGTTGCTCGCGTTCACGTCGGGTCTCGGAGTCTTTCCCTGGATCTCCGTCGTGCTCGGCATGGCCTTTGCGCTGTACGGCTTGGCGCGGAAAACCATGCCTGTCGGTGCCGCACCGGGTTTGGCCATCGAGACATTGATCCTGTTCGTGCCGGCGGCGGGTTACTTGATTTGGCTCGGCGCGGCAGGCGAGGGAGCTTTCCTCTCAGGCCCTCTGACACTCGATCTGCTGTTGATCGCGGCCGGCGTCGCTACTGCGATCCCGTTGATTCTGTTTGCGGGGGCGGCGCGGCGGCTCAAATACGCGACGGTCGGCTTCTTTCAGTACATCACACCGACGCTACAGTTCCTGCTTGCCGTCTATGTCTACGGAGAAGCGTTCACCGATGCGCACGTCCTGACGTTTGTGTTGATCTGGATCGGTATCGGTATCTATACGCTGGATACGATGCGCAGACGCGGCTGATTATTCTGCCGCTTGGCCAACCCGGTCAGGGTATTTGAAAGCGCGGATCAGATCGGGCAATTGGTTTCTTACCTTAGCCACGTTGGCTTCTTTGACGTGGCCAAAGCCACGAATGGAGAGCGGGTAGGCGGCAAGCGCGGTTGCCGCGACTAGATTGGAAGTGGTCAGTTCGCCGCAGATGTCGCTGAGCTGCGCTTCGTATTCGGTAATGAGCTGGCGCTCCATCCTGCGTTCTTCGGTGCGGCCGAACGGATCGAGCGCCGTGCCGCGCAACCCTTTTAGACGCGCCATGAGTTTAAACGCCGACAGCACCCAAGGCCCGTAGGTGTGTTTTTTGAGGTGGCCGCTGATCGGATCGCGCTCAGCCAAGAGCGGCGGCGCCAAATGGAACGAAATTCTGCCACCGTTTTCGAACGCCTGGCGCAGCCGCTTCTCGAAGCGCCCGTCCGTATACAATCGTGCGACCTCGTACTCGTCCTTGTAGGCCATAAGCTTGAACAGCGCGCGGGCCACTGTTTCGGTCAGGGCCGCGCTGCCAGGGGCGACGGCGGTTTCTGCAGTGCGGATGCACTCGACAGCATCCTTGTAGCGGGTGGCGTAGGCGGGGTTCTGATAGGCGGTGAGGTCTTCGATACGACGCGTGATGAAGCTATCCAGGTCAAACGGCTCAGCCGCCTGGGTAAGGCCTGCTTGCTTGGCAACGAGCGCTGGCTCGATAACGGCGCGGCGGCCCCAAGTAAAGGCGGCGATATTGAAGTCGACGGCGACACCGTTTAACCGCAACGCCTTTTCGATGGCCTCGGCCGACACCGGCAGCATGCCTTTTTGGTAAGCGAAGCCGACCAGCATCATGTTGGCGCCGATAGCGTCCCCCAGCAGGCCGAGTGCCATTGCCGTGACGTCCGGGAAATCGATATCTCCGTCCGTGGCTTCGGTCAGCGCGGCTTTGAAGCCGTCTTCCGGAAAGGCGGTGTCCGGATCGCGCGTGAAGTCCGTGGTCATGGTACGGTACGCGTTGACGGCGGCACGGCTTTTGCCGGGGGCGAGCTTCGAGAGATTATCCGCGTCGCACGCGGTGACCATGTCGCAGCCCACCAGCGCGTCGGCACACCCGGTGGCGATCCGAACGGCCTTGATGTCGTCAGGTGTCTTTGCAAACCGCAGATGTGAATAGACCATGCCGTTTTTCTGCGATAGCCCGGCAACGTCCAGCGCGGTGGCGCCCTTGCCCTCGATGTGGCCGGCCATCGCTAAGATCGTCGAGACGGTCACGACGCCGGTGCCGCCGATGCCGGTGACGACGATGCTATACGGCGTCTCGACGGACGGAAGGTCGGGGTCGGGTAAAGCAGGGAAAGGCACGTCTTGCGACGGTTTCGGTTTTCGGGGCGCGGCGCCGTCGATGGTCACGAAGCTTGGGCAGAAACCATCCAGGCAGCGGAAGTCTTTATTGCACGATGATTGATCGATGCGGCGTTTGCGTCCTAGCTCGGTCTCCACGGGTGTGATCGATACGCAGTTCGATTGTTGCCCGCAATCGCCGCAGCCTTCGCAAACGTCTTCATTGATGAAGACGCGCCGATCCGGGTCCGGATACTGGCCGCGCTTGCGGCGGCGGCGTTTTTCGGCGGCACAGGTTTGATCATAGATCAGGATTGAGACGCCGGGCACATCGCGCAATTCGCGCTGCACGGCATCCAATTCGTCCCGAGGGTGGATGGAAACCCCTAACGGAAAGCCTGCATGCGGCGGATACTGGGAGGGGTCTTCGGCGACGACGGTGACGCGGTTGGCGCCTTCCGCCAGCATCTGCTGCGCGATCATCGCCGGGCTGAGGGGGCCGTCCACGGACTGTCCGCCGGTCATGGCGACGGCGTCATTATAGAGGACCTTGTAGGTGACGTTGACGCCGGATGCGATGGCGGCGCGGATTGCCATGACGCCGGAGTGATAGTAGGTGCCGTCGCCGATATTCACGAAGATATGCCCGGTCTTGCAGAACGGTGCTTGGCCGATCCAACTGCCGCCTTCGCCGCCCATTTGCGTGAAGGTCATGGTGTTGCGGTCCATCACCAGTGCCAGATAGTGGCAGCCGATCCCCGCAGCGGCACGCGAGCCTTCCGGCACCTGTGTCGAAGTGTTGTGCGGGCAGCCGGAACAGAAATAAGGGATACGTTTGACGTCTGGTCTGTCGCGTTCCGAATTTTTCTCTGAAACGGCGACGGCTTCGGCCCGCGCAGCGAGTTCGGCGTCGTCCGCATACCGCGCAATGCGCGCCGCGATGATGCGGGCAATCTGTCCCGGCGTCAGTTCGCCGCTTGGCTGCAGTAACGGCGTACCGGTCTCGTCTCGTTTGCCGACGATGCCCGGCCGTGATTCCGCCGGCCTGTTGTACATCAGGTCCTTCAACTGCGTTTCGATGACGGGACGCTTTTCTTCGACCACCAGTATGTCCGAGAGGCCGTCGGCGAAAGCTTGCGCGCCTTCGGGTTCCAGTGGCCACGGCATCGCGATCTTGTAGACGCGGAGGCCGAGTTTAGCGGCGCGCGCCGCATCGATGCCGAGGTCGTCTAGGGCTTGCTGTACATCCATGAACGTCTTGCCGGTTGCGCAAATGCCGAATGTCGCCTGCGGGCTGTCGTAGATTACTTGGTCCAGCTTGTTGGCGCGGGCGAAGGCAATGGCAGCAGGTATTTTTAGGGCGTGGAGCCGCTCTTCCTGATCCATGGCGCGATCCGGCCAGCGGATGTTGCGCTCGCCTTGCGGATAGGTGCCGGTGTCGGGTAGGGCAAAGGCGCCGAAAGACGGATCGATCTCTAGCGAACCGGCAGTATCCATGGTGTCGGTGATGCACTTCATACCAACCCAAAGACCCGAGAAGCGGGACATTTCGATGCCGATCAGCCCGTAGCGCAAAAGCTCAGATAAGTTGGCCGGATGCAGGAATGGTAACGAGCCGTCGATCATCGCGTACTCGCTATGGCTCGGCACGGTCGAGGAGTTACAGCCGGGGTCGTCACCGGCCAGAGCCAGCACACCACCCGTCGGCGAGGTGCCGGCGAGGTTGGCATGCCGGAACACATCTCCGGAGCGGTCGACACCGGGTCCTTTGCCGTACCAGACACCGAAAACGCCGTCGTGAGTGGCGTCGTCATAGAGGCCCGTTTGTTGTGTGCCCCAAACGGCGGTGGCGGCCATGTCTTCGTTGACGGCGGGGCGGAACAGAACGTCCGCCGCAGATAGATACTTGGCGGCGCGGCCGAATTCTTGATCGAGTTTGCCGAGGGGAGAGCCGCGATAGCCACTGACGTAGCCTGCGGTGTTCAATCCGCGCGCCTTGTCCTTAGCGTGTTGCATCAGCATCAGCCGTACGAGCGCCTGCGTGCCGTTCATAAACAGTCTGCCGTGCTCGATGGTGTATTTATCGTCGAGACCGACGTCGATCAGGCCCATGTGATGCTTCCCTCTCCCGTCCTTAGCCTAGGATGGCGGCATGGTATCGACAATAGGGGGGTGATTTTAAAGGGGCTTCGGTCTATACCGGCGCCAAAGGAAATTTGAGAAGAGACAGTTCCATGACCGTCTTCGTTACAGGTGCCGCGGGCTTCATCGGCTTCAACACGACACGCGCGTTGCTGGCGCGCGGCGAGAAGGTGATCGGCATCGATAATCTGAATGATTACTACGATCCGGCGGTCAAGAAGGCGCGCTTGGCGGAGCTCGAGGGCGCTTCCGGTTTCACCTTCGTCAAAGGTGACATCGCCGACCGCGAGACTGTGGAAGGGATTGCTGCTCAGAACCCGGATATCGACCGTATCGTCGGGCTTGCCGCGCAGGCCGGTGTGCGCCACTCACTTGTCGATCCCTATTCTTATACTCGTTGCAACGTCGAAGGGCATTTGGTTCTGCTCGAAATGGCGCGGAATCTGAAAAACCTCAAACATTTCGTCTATGCGTCGTCGTCATCGGTATACGGCGCCAATGAAAAGCAGCCGCTGTCCGTTGAAGACCGGGTCGATCTGCCGGTGTCACTCTATGCCGCCACCAAGCGTGCCGGTGAGTTGATGGCGCATGCTTACGCGCACCTGTTCGAGATTCCGGCAACGGGTCTCAGGTTTTTTACCGTCTACGGTCCTTGGGGACGTCCGGATATGGCCTATTGGTCGTTCACTCAAAAAATTCTTGCCGGTGAACCAATCCGTGTTTTTAACGGCGGCGATATGCGTCGGGATTTCACCTATATCGACGATATCGTGAAAGGTGTGGTGGCGGCTCTGGATCGTCCGTTGCAGGACGGCAATCCGGCCCGGGTTTTCAATCTGGGTAACAACAAGGCTGAAAACCTGATGGACTTTATCGGCGTGTTGGAAGATGCCCTCGGCAAAAAAGCAGAAAAGATCATGGAGCCCATGCAGCCGGGCGACGTGAAAGAAACCTACGCCGATATCGAGGCGAGCCGCCGTGACTTGGGCTTTGAGCCGACGACCACCATTCAAGAAGGCATTCCAAAGTTTATTGACTGGTACCGGCGGTACCACGGCAACAGCACCGGCTGAGCCCCATGGACACGCAAACACCGGACGCTCGGTTCGGTCCCGTACGCCCGCGGCACGTTATTATGCTGCTGACGCTGGCGACGGTTTGGGGCACTTCGTTCCTGACGATCAAGATCGGCGTCGAGTATATGTCCGGTCTGACGCTGACCGCCATCCGCCTTGTCGTGGCTGCAGCGGCGATCCTCATCGTCGCCGTGGTCATGCGCACGGCGTGGCCGACGGGCGCCAAAATTTGGGCCTTTTGTTTCGCCTTGGGCCTGTTCGGGAACAGTCTGCCGTTCTTCCTGATTAGTTGGGGCGAAGAGGGGATAGACAGTGGCCGCGCCGCGATCCTGATCGCCGTCATGCCGCTGACCACACTGGTGTTGTCGCATTTCCTGGTCAAAGGGGACCGGCTGACGCTCAGCAAGTTATTCGGTGTCATCCTTGGGTTCGTGGGGATCGTCGTCCTGGTCGGACCCGCAGCTTTGGCCGACAAGGGCGGTCATGTAGTGCATCAGCTGGCGGTAGCCGGCGGTGCGATCTGTTATGCCGTCACCGTGATTATCATCCGTCATATGCCGTCGACGCCCATCGTCGGCCGGGCGGCGCTGACGCACGTGTTGGCGGCGGCACAAATCGTCCCTGTCGCACTGTGGATCGACGGTGGCGCGCTGCCGCCGATGACCTTCGAAGCCCTATGGACGCCGGTCTACTTGGGTCTGTTCCCGACGGCGATGGCGACGCTGGTGCTGTTCAAGCTCAGCAGCGAGCGCGAGCCGTCGTTCATCGCCTTTCAAAATTATCTGGTGCCGATTTTCGGTGTGTTTTGGGGCGCGCTTTTGCTGAACGAAGTCGTCACGCCGCAGGTGCTGGCGGCGCTGAGCCTCATCCTCTGCGGTATTTTTTTCGCGAACCGGCGAAAGCGAGGATAACGAGACGCAGCGAGTGTCTGTTCTGTTGCCATAACTTCGCCGCGATTACGCATAGAACTAGCGGCACAGAAAATGGGTGGAACATGTTCGAAGGTTTCGA
Source organism: Rhodospirillales bacterium (assembly GCA_965216765.1). GTDB lineage: Bacteria > Pseudomonadota > Alphaproteobacteria > Rhodospirillales > Casp-alpha2 > UBA4479. The sequence continues at coordinate 1,193,034 of OZ244199.1, read as the reverse complement.
GATCAAACGCATCGACGTCGATGGCGTGACACTGAACGTCCGTGTCGGCGGTAGCGGCCCGGCGCTTGTCATGCTGCACGGCTATCCGCAAACGCACATCATGTGGCGTTTGGTTGCGCCGGAATTGGCGAAGACGCACACGATCGTTTGTCCCGATCTGCGCGGCTACGGCGATAGTGACTGCCCGCCTTCGGATGCGGAGCACGTGAATTTCTCAAAACGCGCCATGGCGTCCGACATCGCCAAATTAATGACGATGCTTGGCCATGAGACCTTTGCGGTGATTACGCACGACCGGGGTGCGCGCGTGGGTTATCGCTTGTGTCTCGATCACCCTGAGCGGACGACGCATTTCATGTCGCTCGATGTCGTGCCGACACATGAGATGTGGTCAAGACTCGGCAAGAGTAGTGCGCTCGGCGGCTTTCATTGGCAGTTCCTGGCGCAGCCGGCACCCAAACCGGAAACTATGATCACCGGAAACCCGGACTATTGGATGGAATGGCTGATGTCGTCCTGGGCCGGTGCCAACTTCACATTCGACGCCGAAGCGATGGACGCCTACAGGGCCGCCTTCCGCAAGCCCGACGTGATCCGCGGTACCTGCGAGGACTACCGTGCCGGTGCGACGGTCGACGATGCGCATGACACCGCGGACAAGGTCGCGGGCCGCAAGCTGCAATGCCCGATGGTGTGTCTTTGGGGCGGCTCGCGCTCGCTGGGCGGGCCGAAGACGTCGAGCCCGCTAGATGTGTGGCGGGACTGGGCCGAGGGGCCGGTTGCCGGCGAAGCGGTGCCGGAAAGCGGTCACTTCATTGCCGAAGAGGCACCGAAAGTGGTGATCCGTTGGGTGAAGAAACTGCTGGCCGGTGATATCTGAACGCCGTTAGCCGAGCGTTACATCCAGGTACATCATTACCACGAAGCCGATCATGATGCCGACGGTGCCGAACGTGGCGACGCCGCGCCGGTGCGTCTCGGGAATGATCTCATCCGATATGACCCAGAGCATAGCGCCTGCCGCAAAGGTCAGGCCCCACGGCAGCATGGCTTCAGAGATGCTGACGACGCCGGCACCAACCAGACCGCCGATCGGTTCCACCAGCCCCGTCAGCGAGGCGACGAAAAATGCGTGCAGCCGAGAATAGCCTTGCGTTAGAAGCGCTGCAGCGACGGCCAACCCTTCGGGGATGTTCTGGATGCCGATGCCGAGCGCCAGCGCCTGTCCATTGTCCAGGTCGCCGGTACCGAAAGCGACGCCGACCGCCATACCTTCCGGGAAGTTGTGCAAGGTGATGGCGATGACGAACAGCCAGATGCGGGCGAGGTCTTTTGGGTCGGCGCCTTCCGGTCCTGCGATGAAGTGTTCGTGCGGTGCGAAATTATGGATCGTCCAGACAGCCAATGCGCCCAACAGAATGCCGCCGACTGCGACCAAGGCGCGCGTAGCTTCAGAGTCCGAGATAACGCTGGCGGCGTCTAGGCCGGGAAGGATCAGCGAAAACACACTGGCGGCGAGCATGACGCCGGCGGCAAAACCAAGCATCAGGGACTCGATCCGTTCACTCGGGCGCCCAAAAATGAGCGCTGGGACCGCACCGAGAGATGTACACATTCCCGCTACGAGGCTGCCGAGAAAGCCGGCCATGAGGACTGACATTTCGCCGTCCATATCAGCCGTAAAGTGATTCTAGTGCGTTGCCGTAGACATCTTTCAAGACATGCCGCCGGGTCTTCATGGTCGGGGTCAGCTGATTGTTGTCAATTGAGAACGGCTCGGGGGCGATGATGAAGCGGCGGACTTTCTCGATGTTGCTGAGCTTTTTGTTGACCCGGCCGAGTGCTGGCGCCAGCGCCACATGCAAGTCTTTGTCGGTGGCGAGTTCGGCCAAGTCGCCTTTCTTGCCGTTGTCGCGCTTCCACATGGTCAGCCACTCGTCGCTGGGTACGACGACCGCCACAAGATGCGGACGCTTGTCGCCATAGACCATGGCCTGGGCGATTTCCGGTTCGGCGATGAGAATGCCTTCGACTCGCTGCGGTGCGATGTTGTCGCCGCCGGAGTTGACGATAATATCCTTCTTGCGGTCGGTGATGACCAAGTGACCGCTTTCATCAATATGGCCGACGTCACCGGTGTGTAGCCAACTGTCTTTAATAGTGTCGTCGGTCGCTTCCTTGTTGTTCCAATATCCCTGCATGACCAACTCGCCGCGCACCAGGATTTCACCATCCTGGGCGATCTTTACCTCGGTGTTGAGAACCGGCGGTCCGACGGAATGCAGGCGCCTGCTGCGCGGCCGGTTGACGGAGATCAACGGCGCCGACTCGGTCTGTCCGTAGCCTTGCAGGATCAAAAGGCCCAGCGAGGTAAAGAAAATGCCGATTTCCGGGTTGAGGGGCGCGCCGCCGGAAACCAGGGCTTTCAGACGGCCGCCGAAGCGCTCGCGGACTTTTTGCCGGACAAGCTTCTCCAGCACGCAATCCTGTAGCATCTCGAGCGGACCGAGCTGGCCTTGTTCGTATTTTTTGCTGCCAAGCGCCAACGTACGGTCGAACATTTTCTGTTTCAGTCCGCCGGCCTTTGTGACACCTAGGGTAATCCGCTGGTGCAGCACCTCGTAAAGGCGCGGTACGGCGGTCATGATGGTGGGTCGAACTTCCACCATGTTGGCCTGCAATGTCTCCACGCCCTCGGCATAATAAATCTCGGCACCGATGAAGATGGGAAAGAACTGGCCCGCCGTGTGTTCGTAGGAATGGCTGAGCGGCAGGAACGACAGGAACACTTCGGGGCCATCACCTAGTTCTTCGAGAGCATCCGCCGCGGCTTCGCAGTTGTGAAGGATCGCGCCGTGCGACAGCATGACGCCCTTCGGCGTGCCGCCGGTGCCGGATGTGTAAATGATGCAAGCCGTATCCGAGCGGTCGTATCCCTCGGCGATTTTGGAGAGGTTCTCGTGACGCGCTTGCCCTGTTTTGATGACGTCGGCCATGCGCAGTACCCTTGGGCCATCGACAGGTTGCGTCATTTCCTCCATGACGATGACGAATTCGAGGGTGTCCAGGCCGGTGGCGCCTTTCAGTACTTTTTCTGCCAATTTCGCCGTCGAGACGATGGCGCCTTTTGCGCCGCTGTCGGTCAGGACATGGCGGTGATCGGACGCGGTGTTGGTGGTGTAGGCGGGCGTTGTGACGCCGCCGGCGGCCATGATGGCGATGTCGGCGATCGGCCATGCGGGCCGGTTCTCCGACACCAGAACGATTCGGTCGCCTTGCTCAACACCCAGCGAAATCAACCCCCGCGCCAAGGCCGCGGTGCGCGCGTTGGCATCGGACCAGGAAAGGCTTTCATATTCGCCGTCGCGTTTGCGCCATAGAAACGGCCGCTCGCGGTGTTCTGCGGCTTGTTCGAAAAACATAGAGACCAAGTTCGGCCATTGCGTGGATTGCATGCCGGATATTCCCAATTCACCTACCCTGCGGGCCGAGCTTGCATTGACGCGGCCTCAATAGCGACAATATAGGTGTTCCAGACGAGGGTTCAAAACGCCATGACAGAAAACACACAGCCAAAAGCGCCAAATTGGAATCTGAACGACCTGTACGCGGGGCCGGAGGATTCGGTTCTTGAGAGCGATCTCAGTGCAGCCGTTTCCGACGCAAAGGCCTTTAGCATCGATCTCGTGGGTAAGGTCGAAGGCCTTTCCGCCAGCGATTTCGGCGCCGCCATCCTGCGCTACGAGGATATCCTTGAGCGTGCTTTCAAGGTTGCCAGTTACGCGCAGTTGTTGCACGCCGCTAAAGTCGATGATGCATCCGTCGCGCGCTTCCACCAGTCGGTGCAGGAGCGGGTCAACGGCATCACCGGTGCGCTTCTATTTTTTGTTCTGGAGATCAACAAGATCGACGACGCTGCCTTCGAAGGCCGCTATGCGGACGAGACCGTCGCGCGCTATCGTCCCTGGTTGGAAGCCGAGCGGCAGATGCAGCCCTATCAGCTGTCGGACGAGTTGGAGCAATTTATTCACGACAAGTCGGTCTGCGGCTCAAGCGCTTGGTCGCGCCTGTTCGACGAGACCATGGCCGAGCTTCGTTTTCCATATGAAGACGAGAAGCTCAGCCTCGGCGACACGCTGAACAAGCTGACCGACCGTGACCCGGATGTCCGCGCCAAGGCGGGCGCGGCGCTGTCTGCGGGCCTCAACAGCCGTATCCGTTTGTTCTCGCTGGTTACCAATACCCTCGCCAAGGACAAGGAAATCGAGGACGCGAAGCGCGGCTTGCCGCGTCCGATGAGCGGCCGCAACCTCGCCAATCAGGTTGAAGATGAGGTGGTGGACGCCCTGACGACGGCAGTGGAGACGAACTTCGAGCGGTTGTCACACCGCTATTATGCCTTCAAGGCGCGCTGGTTCGGCGTCGATAAGCTGCCCTGGTGGGATCGCAATGCGCCGTTCCCGAAAACCGACGAGCGCACATTTTCCTGGGACCAGGCGCGCGACACCGTGCTCTTGGCCTACAGCGGCTTTGCGCCGGAAATGGCGTCGACCGCGAAGCGCTTTTTCGACGGCGGGTGGATCGATGCCGAGGCGCGTCCCGGCAAGAACTCGGGCGCTTTTGCGCACCCGGTTGTGCCGTCGGCGCACCCTTATGTGCTAATGAATTTCTATGGCAAACCGCGTGACGTGATGACGCTGGCGCATGAACTGGGCCATGGCGTACATCAGGTTTTGGCGGGGCCGCAGGGGACGTTACTTTCCAACACCCCGCTGACTCTGGCGGAGACGGCGTCCGTATTTGGTGAGATGCTGACTTTTCGCTCGCTTTTGGATGCCGAGACCGATCCGTTGCGTAAACGCGTCATGCTGGCGTCGAAGGTCGAGGATATGCTGAATACCGTGGTTCGTCAGACGGCGTTCCACCTGTTCGAAACTCGACTACACGACGCTAGGCGCGAGGGAGAACTGACCTCCGACGACATTGCTGAAATCTGGATGGAAACCCAGGCGCAGAGCCTCGGCCCGGCCTTGGAACTGGATGATGCCTACCGTCCGCTCTGGGCCTACATTCCGCACTTCGTGCACACGCCGTTCTATGTCTATGCCTATGCGTTCGGCGACTGTTTGGTGAACGCGCTGTATGGTCTTTATTCCGAAGGCCATCCGCGTTTTCAGGAAAAGTACTTCGAATTGCTTAAAGCGGGCGGCACGTTGCGTCATAAGGAATTGTTGGCGCCGTTCGGCTTGGATGCTTCCGATCCGGGTTTCTGGACCATGGGACTTGATGTGATTTCCGGTTTTATCGACGAACTTGAAGCCGGCATGGTAGACTAGCGGATGACTCCGAATATCGTCGGTCATAAGGCCGAGAAACCGAACGGCCTGCCGCCTCTCTTGTTCGTGCATGGCGCTTTCGCCGGAGCATGGTGCTGGGAAGAACATTTTCTGCCTTGGTTCGCGTCCAAGGGCTTTGATGCCTACGCTTTGGATCTGCCGGGACGTCGCGGCCAGCCTGACGAAGAGAAGCTGCAAACCTATTCAATCGGCGATTATCTGGATGCTGTGCTGGAAGCCATCGACGCCATGCCAGAGTTGCCGGTCCTCGTCGGGCATTCCATGGGTGGGTTCCTCGCCTGGCAGGCGGCCGAGGTGCGCGATGTCGCGGGTCTCGTTCTGATGGCGCCGGTGCCGCCGACGGGGCTGGCAGCGCCAGCCATGCAGCTGATGATGTCAAACCTGTCGCTGTTCATGGACGTAGCTCGTGTGCACGTCGGTGATCTGGTCGACGCGGCGTCGATGCACGGCGCCGTGTTCGCGAAAGCGACGCCGAAAGCCATCGTTGAAAAGCACATGAAACGGTTCCAGCCAGAAAGCCGACTGGCCGTGACGGGGCTTTATGCCGGGCATGTGCCAAACATTCTGGCGATTTGGGGCACGCCGATGAAAATCGTCGGCGCGACAGAAGATCAGCTGATTCCGACGGCGCACGTGCACTGGGCGGCTTCCATGGCCGGCCGGAGTGCCCATATATACGAAGGTATGGGTCACGGGCTGATGCTGGAAGCCGGTTGGGAAACCGTCGCTTCCGATATCGCGGATTGGATCTCCGATACGTGCGGAGACTGATTGCCCGTCGTTCGATTTCGATGGGAGTTCCGGTTTATGAGTGAAGACAATCGTCTGACGGGGCGGGTTCGCAGATACGCGAAGGTCGGCACGGCGGTGAGCGGTGTGGCCGCCAAAGCCGTCGGCGGGCGGGTCTTTGGCTTGCAATTCGACAAGGCAAGTCAGGCGCGGGATATCCATGCCGCTCTCGGCGGCCTTAAGGGGCCGTTGATGAAAGTGGCGCAAATTCTCTCGACTGTGCCGGACGTATTGCCGGAGGAATATACTCAGGAACTTATCAAACTGCAGACCAATGCGCCGCCCATGGGCTGGGCGTTCGTTAAACGGCGCATGACGGCGGAATTGGGAGCCGGCTGGCTGGAACGTTTCGAGGCGTTCGACCGTGATGCCTGCAAGGCGGCGTCTTTGGGTCAAGTGCACCGGGCGCGCAGCCTGGATGGCCGCGATCTCGCCTGCAAGATCCAATACCCGGACATGGCGTCCGCGGTCGAGGCTGACCTCAAACAGCTCAAGCTCGTCTTCTCCCTCTATCGCCGATACGACAAGTCCATCGACCCAAGCCAGATTCATCTGGAATTGTCGGATCGTCTTCGCGAGGAACTGGATTATGAGCGCGAAGCCAAAAACATGTTGCTCTACAGGCATATGCTGGCGGGCGAAGACTGTGTGCATGTGCCTGAGCCACTCCTCGACATTTCGACCAAGCGGCTGCTTTCGATGACGTGGCTGGACGGAAAGCCGCTCCTGGACAGCAAAGAGTCGCCGCTGGAAGAGCGCAATGAGTTGGCGCTCAGCATGTTTCGCGCTTGGTACGTGCCGTTCTACAGGTACGGCGTCATTCACGGCGATCCGCACCTCGGCAATTACAGTGCCTGCGATGACCGCTCCATTAACCTCTTGGACTATGGCTGCATCCGTATTTTTCCGGCGTCGTTCGTCGGCGCGGTGATCGATCTTTACCACGCACTGCTGAACGACGATGAAGATCTTGCCGTCCACGCCTACGAGACTTGGGGTTTCCAGAACCTCGACCGCGAGATGATCGCCATCCTGAACCAATGGGCGCAATTCCTGTACGCGCCGTTGCTAGAAGACAAGGTGCAGAAAATTCAGGAGAAAAGCGGCGTGCAGTACGGTGCTGGCATCGCCGCCAAGGTGCACGCAGACCTCAAGAAATCGGGCGGCGTGACGCCGCCGAGGGAGTTCGTGCTAATGGACCGTGCCGCCATCGGCCTCGGTAGTGTGTTCACGCATCTGTCGGCCGAGATCAACTGGCACCAGCGGTTTCATGAGTTGATCGAGGATTTCTCGGTAGACGCCGTGGCTAATCGCCAGTCCGAGGCACTTAAATCCGTGGATTTGCCACCGTTGGCGTAGCGCGACCGGAGTATTGTTGCGTTCCCGGCCCCCGTTTATGATCGGGGCAGAAACAATCCATTGTCACGAGGACGGGCATGTACGCAGAAGGCGGTGGTTCCAAGAAGAGATTTCTGCAAAAAGGCGAAGTGCTGTTTCGCGAGGGGGATCCTGGTGACGCGGCGTTCATCGTCAATAGTGGGAGCGTGGGCATATACAAGGTGCTGGAAGGCGAAGAGGTCGAACTCGCCGTCCTAAGCCCGGGTGAGCTGTTCGGAGAGATGGCGATTGTCGACGGTTCCAAGCGCATGGCCTACGCCGTTGCGCGTGAAGAGAGCGTGGTCGTCGAAGTGCCGGCGGCGACCGTCGATGCGCGCCTTAAAAAGATTGATCCGTTCTTACGCGCATTGATGAAGATCCTCGTTAACAACCTGCGCAGCGTGCACCAGGCGTACATGAAGCGGGCGCGCTCCATTACCGACTACATCAATGCCATGCAGTTCCACGCTCAGGGGTTCCGCATCTACCTGATGCGCATGAACGATGACGAAATGACCAAGTCGGGCCTCGCGAAATTGGACAAGATCGACGAAATGCTGGAAGGCTTGCGTAAAGAGTTCAAAGAGCACCCCGACAAGCGCGAAAATGCACTTAGCGCCGTTGATTTGACGCGCCGTCCGCCGGACGAAAAATAGAACAGGAGACCTCGACATGGCTGGACCGATCTTTCACAACTTTTCAGCCGCGCCGACCCACGTTGCACCGTTCTCGCATGCCGTCGAATGCGATGGCTGGATACAGCTCACCGGCCAAATGCCGACCGATCCGAACGATGACAGCGTGCCGCTGCCGGATGGCGTTGAGGCGCAGACCCGCCGTGTCATGGATAACCTCATCATCGTCCTGGGCGAACTGGGTCTGGGATTGGAACATGTGCTGTCTGTGCGGGTGTTCATCACAGAATTCGAACGTGACTACGACGCCATGAACGCGGTCTATCGCAGCTACTTCCCGCCAGATCGCCTGCCGGCCCGTACGTGTGTCGGGGTTACGGGGCTCGCCAAAGGGGCGCTTGTCGAGATCGATATGGTCGCCAAGCGGCCTTGATCATCGGTTCATTTAATAAAATTATATTTCATTTTACCTCTCGCCATGGCATATCTTGCGTGTGGGAGGACGTTTCGCTCTTGAAAAAGTAGCGAGCCAATTCTATTTGCCGTTAGGGGCGAGGACCGGCATAACTTCCGGTAGGTGTTTGACGGCTGTTGGCGGCAAAATGCTGCCTGCTTGCGTTTTGGCATGCCATGCCACCAGATAAGAAACCGTTGAGAGGACGTTATGAAAATAGCCATACCCAAGGAGCGCTCGCCGGGGGAAACGCGTGTCGCAACCTCAATTGAGGTGATTGGGAAACTAATTGCGCTCGATTGCGAGGTGGTCGTTGAGTCAGGCGCCGGCGAAGGTGCGTCGATCGCCGACGCGACGTTTGAAAAAGCCGGCGCCAGCATCGCCAAGGACTTCGCCGCCACGGTCAAGGGCGCGGACATGGTCTGGAAGATCACGCCGCCGACCAAGACCGAAGCCGGGAAACTCGCGAAAGGGCAAGTCGTCTGCGCGCACCTCTCTGCGCTGATCGATCCCGCTGGGGTCGAGGATCTCGCCAAATCGGGCGCGACCGGGTTCGCCATGGAATTGATGCCGCGGATTTCGCGGGCGCAGTCCATGGACATTCTGTCGTCGCAGGCCAATCTGGCCGGCTACAAAGCCGTTCTCAACGCCGCCGAACTTTATGGCCGCGCCTTTCCCATGATGATGACGGCAGCCGGCACCGTGCCGCCCGCCAAGGCCTTCATCATGGGCGTCGGCGTTGCCGGTCTGCAGGCCATCGCTACGGCGAAGCGGCTTGGTGCGGCGGTCAGCGCGACCGACGTCCGCCCGGCAACCAAAGAACAGGTTGCTTCCCTGGGCGGTAAGTTCCTGGAAGTCGATCCGGAAATGGAAAAAGAGGCGGAAACCGAAGGCGGTTACGCCAAGGAAATGCCGCCGGAGTATTTCGAGAAACAGAAACAGAAGGTGCGCGAGCATCTGCCGAAGCAGGACATTGTCGTTACCACGGCTTTGATCCCGGGCCGTCCGGCGCCGAAGCTCATAACGGCAGACATGGTCGCCGACATGAAATCCGGCGCTGTCATCGTTGATATGGCGGCGGAAGCCGGCGGCAACTGCGAAGCGACCAAGCCGGGCGAGGTCATTACGACCGATAACGGCGTCATCATCGACGGCCGCCTCAATCTGCCGGCGCGCCTGGCCGAAACGGCGTCGTCGCTGTTCGCAAAGAACCTGTTCAATTTCGTCTCGCCGCACTTTGACAAGGAAGCTGGTAAGTTCGTTTTCAACAAGGAAGACGAAACCGTTTCCGGGACGATGGTCTGCGAAGGTGGCGAAATCGTCAGCGACCGCGTCAAGGATGCGCTCGCCGCGGTCGGCACCAAGAAGCCGGCGGCCAAGAAGAAAGCCCAGAAGGCTGAAATCGATAGCGAAGAGGGGGCCTGAGCATGGAAAACGGGACACTCGCGGATAAGGCGGCCGAACTCGCGACCGGCCTTGAAAAACTGGCCCAGCAGGCCGGCGATCTGGCGCACGCAGCGACGCAGACCGTCGCCTCACAAGCACCGGCAGCAGCCGGGGGTGGCGCCGATTTTCTGTCGCTGTTCACGATCTTCGTGATGGCATGTTTCGTCGGTTACCACGTGGTCTGGAACGTGACGCCGGCGCTGCACTCGCCGCTGATGGGCGTCACCAACGCCATCTCGTCGGTGATCATCGTCGGCGGTCTGTTGGCGGCCGGCCCGGCGCTTTTTGACTTCTCGAAGGTCATGGGCTTCTTCGCAGTGCTGCTCGCCTCGGTGAACATCTTCGGTGGCTTCATCGTGACGCAGCGCATGCTCGCCATGTTCAAAAAGAAACAACGGTAAGGGAGACGAATAATGAGCGGAGCCCTTGTCGGTTACTTTTATCTCATCTCGGCAGTTCTCTTCATTCTCGCACTGAAGGGGCTGTCCAATCCTGAAACCGCACGTCGTGGTAACCTGTTCGGTATCATCGGCATGGTCATCGCGATCGTCACTACGATCGCCGACCCGGACGTGGAATCGTACACCTGGGTCGCGGTTGCGATTCTGATCGGTGGTACCATCGGTACGGTCGTCGCCAAGAAAATCGAGATGACGTCACTGCCGGAATTGGTCGCGGCCTTCCACTCGCTGGTCGGTCTCGCGGCGGTGTTCGTGGCCTTGGCGGCACTCTATCACCCGGAAGCCTATAACATCGGCTCAGCGGGCTCGCTGCCGGCCGGCAGCCTGATCGAAATGGGCTTGGGGATGGCCATCGGTGCCATCACGTTCTCGGGCTCGGTGATCGCGTTCGCCAAGCTCAAGGGCATTATGTCCGGGAACCCGATCACGTTCCCGGGGCAGCATCTGCTGAACCTCGTCGTCGCCTTGGTGATGCTGGCGTTGCTGGTCTACTTCTGCCGCACGGAAAGCTATGCCGCGTTCTGGGGGCTCCTGATCCTATCGTTCGCCATCGGCTTCCTGATTATCATCCCGATTGGCGGCGCGGATATGCCTGTCGTCGTGTCGATGCTGAACTCGTACTCAGGTTGGGCGGCGGCCGGTATCGGCTTCACCCTCGCCAACCCGGCGCTGATCATCACCGGCGCGCTGGTCGGCTCTTCGGGGGCGATCCTCAGCTACATCATGTGTAAGGGCATGAACCGCTCCATCTTTAACGTGCTGTTGGGCGGCTTCGGCGGCGATAGCGGTGGTGGTGGCGCGGGGGCGTCCGCAGATCCGAACCGTCAAGCGAAGTCCGGTGCAGCGCCCGATGCGGCATTCATCATGGGCAACGCGTCCAAAGTCATCATCGTGCCGGGGTACGGCATGGCGGTCGGCCAAGCGCAGCACGCGGTCCGCGAAATGGCCGACAAGCTGAAAGCGGAAGGCATCGAGGTCAAATATGCTATCCACCCGGTGGCGGGTCGGATGCCGGGGCACATGAACGTGCTGCTGGCCGAAGCCAACGTCCCTTATGACGAGGTGTTCGAGTTGGAAGAGATCAACCACGAGTTCTCGACCGCCGACGTCGCTTACGTCATCGGTGCCAACGACGTGACGAACCCGGTTGCCAAGACCGATCCGTCGTCGCCCATCGCCGGTATGCCGATCCTGGATGTCGAGAAGGCGGGCACGGTGCTGTTCGTGAAGCGCTCGCTTAGCCCGGGCTATGCCGGGGTCGACAACCCGCTGTTCTACGCTGACAACACCATCATGCTGTTTGGCGACGCCAAACAGATGACGGAAGAAATCGTCGGTAATCTAGATTAACCCAAGCGCAAAAAAGGCCCGGAGCTATCCGGGCCTTTTTCTTTTGCGATGATTACTCGGAAGTATCCGCGTGGCGTTCAGTTACGATCGAGGTAACTAGCGCGGCTGCTCCCAGGATCGCAAAACCACCGACAAGTGGCAGTACACTGCCGTCGTAAAGGCGCCCGATTGCCCAGCCCAGCGGCAACGACAAGAACGACGAGATCGAGCCGACGAAAGCCGAGCCGAGGCCCGCCATGTGGCCCAGCGGCTCCATCGCCAGCGCATTCAGATTGCCGAACAGCATACCGACGCTGAGGAATGTACAGACCTGCCAGACCAGGAACGTCCACATCGGCGGAAGACCGTCCCACATCAGTAGCGACATTAGGAAGAAGACCGCTGAGAAGGCCGTCAGGCTGATCAGGGCGCGGATACTCAGGACGCGCATGCCAAGCCGCATCACGAGCCTGGAATTGGTTACAGACGATACGCCGATGGCCAACGCGGCGATGGCAAAGTAAAGAGGGAACATCTCGCCGACGCCGTAGGACGTCTGAAAGATCTGCTGGGTCGAACTGAGGTAGCCCAGGAAGCAGCCGAAGACACAGCCCGTCGCCAATGTGTAGCCGACGGTCACCCGCTCGCCCATGATCTCACGGAGGCCTGTGAAGATGTTCACCAGAGAGAACGCCCGCCGCTTCTCGGGCGGAAGCGTTTCCGGCTGGCGGAATGCCAGCCAGGCCGTCGAGATAATGGCCATGATGATCAGAAAGACAAAAATATCATGCCACGAGAAGGCAAGCAGGATGCCCTGGCCAACGGCGGGTGCGATGGCGGGCACGAGAATGAAGATAGAGAGCGCGATGGACATGATCTTCGCCATGGCGCGGCCGGCGTAGCTGTCGCGGACCATTGCAACGGTGATGATCCGGCAGGGCGCAGCGCCCAGGCCCTGTAGGACCCTGCCGATCAGCATCGTTTGCAGGTCCTGCGCCGTCAGCGACAGGATGCAGCCGCAAATAAAGATGGTGTAGCCGATGTAGATCGCCGGTTTACGGCCGATGGCGTCAGAGATCGGCCCTGCGAATATCTGGCCGATTGCGAAGCCGGCAAACAGCGACGAGACAACCAACTGCGTGTCGTTCGGATCGGCGACGGAGAGGTCTCTGCCGATGATGCCGAGTGCCGGCAGCATGATGTCCGTCGCCATCGCCACGATGGAGAACATCAGGGCGACCAGGGCAACGAATTCTGATTGCGGTAACGGCTCGGTGGGGCGGCGCATGATGGCCTTCAAATATAGCCGGGACGGGGATTAATCAATCACGTTGAACGGAACAACACTTAGTCCGTCTCAAAGACGACAAAAACCGCCCGGGCCATGCGGTGGGCGGTTCATGATCTTGGGAAGGGGCGCAGATGCGCCCGGCAGTCGACGGAGGCTTAGAAGCCTTCGCGCTCGATCCGCTTACGCTCCAGCTTACGTGCACGGCGAACGGCCTCGGCCTTTTCGCGGGCACGGCGCTCGGACGGCTTTTCGTACGAACGGCGGAGTTTCATCTCGCGGAAGATCCCTTCGCGCTGCATTTTCTTTTTCAGCGCCTTGAGGGCTTGGTCGACATTGTTATCGCGAACGGTGACTTGCACGGTCGTCCTTCTCTTTCCAAATCACAGAATAAGGTCGCAATGACCCTCTCGCGGAGCTTTCCTCCGCAAGAGACGCGGTTTATATCAAAGGTTTCCGGGTAAGTGAAGGGCGAAATGCAAGAAAATCGTTCCTACTGTAAGTTTCTGAAGAAAGGGTGAGCCGGGGTAACAATGGCTGTTTTGAAGATCGCACGCATGGGCCATCCGGTCTTGATGGGTAAAGCACAACCCGTTGAAAAACCACAAGACCCGGCGATTTCGGGGCTGATTGATGACATGATAGACACCATGCGGGACGCGCCAGGGATCGGCCTTGCGGCACCTCAAGTGCATGTGCCTTTGCGAGTTGTCGTTTATTTTGTGCCGGAAGGGCGCGATGAAAATGGTGGCGGATGGCCGCTGACGGCTCTGATCAACCCGGAGATCGAGGTGCTGGATTCGACACTGGAAACGGGCACAGAGGGCTGTTTGTCGCTACCGGGCATGGCCGGCCCCGTTGCTCGGCCGTCACGGGTCCGTGTGCGGGCGATGTCACCGGATGGATCGCAACAGGATTACGAGGCCAGAGGATATCACGCCCGTGTCGTTCAACACGAATGCGACCATTTGGATGGCATCCTGTATCCGATGCGGATGACAGATCTGTCTCTCTTCGGTTACGTAGAAGAAATGACGAAACCAATTCCATAACGTAGGATGACGTCATGACAGAGAGTGTTCACGAACGCGCTGCCCGCGAAATCGACGAACTGAAGGACAAAGTTCTTGTCGAAATGCTGCGCCATGTGCCGTTCGACGGTTGGTCGTCGCAAGCGCTGACTGCTGCCGAAGAGAACGGTTGTCTGGGCAGAGGTGCGGCGTACCGCGCTTTTCCCAATGGGCTCAGTGACGCTGCGGCGCATGCCTCAGATTATTTCGACCGCTTGGCGCTGGCGCGGCTGGATAACCTTGACCTCGCATCCATGAAAATCCGCGAACGGATTGCCGCCGGGGTGCGTGCGCGGATCGACGTGATGGAACCGCACCGCGAAGCGGTTCGCCGTCTGCTCGGTTTTATGGCGCTGCCGACTAACAAAACGTTGTCATGGCGTCTCGCGTGGCGCACCTGTAGCGATATTTGGTACGCCGCCGGCGACGATGCGACGGATTTCAATCACTACACCAAACGCGGCTTGCTGTTCCCGGTTTATACGACGACGACGCTTTATTGGCTGTCTGACGACTCTGAGGGGCGTGCAAATACCTGGGGGTATCTGGAGCGCCGCATCGCCGACGTTCTGAAGATTCCGGGCTATCAGGCCAAAGCAAAAAAAGGCCTTCGAGCGGCTACCGAATCCGTTCAGGGGCTTGCGCCGCACATGCTGAGGCGAATCGACGGTACGTTGGAATAGCGTTAGTTGCGACGGCGGAAAACAGCGTTTTTCCATATTTCTCAACGGTTACACGCGTGGACTCGCATCCCAAGCGAGCTAAGGCTATGATTTTCGGCGAAAAGGGGAACTATATGCTTCAACCTCAGACGCACGCCGCGCCGCCGCCGCTTGATCTAGCCGATCATTTTCTCGGCTGCTCGAAGCTCGGCCGTTATCTGACGGTTTATGACGGCAGCCGCTTCGTCATTACCGACGATTTCCGCGAGAACGACATGGGCAACGCCGCCGCTGCGGCAATGGCGTCGATCTATTCCCGCGATCCGTTGGTGGCCCAGGCGGCGATCCTACCGCTCGGCCGTGCCGGCAGCATGAAGCCGGACACGCGCACCAAGTATGAGCGTCTGTTCCAACTGATCGAATCCCAGGCTCTGGACCCGGTGGTCAAGAAAGCCGCCGGCCACGTCCTGCAGCACGATTTCCGCGAAGCCGAAATCCGCGCTATCGAGGCCGACCTCGGCGACAAGCTGAGCCCAGCCCGCTTGCGCTATCGCGCCTTCCTGGGCGTTATCCGCCAGCTTTTGGAAAACCGGGTATCCGCCGCGTCGTTCCTGGACGAATTCCGCGAGTTCACCCGGGCTGTTGCCGGCAAGCTCGATTTTGGCATCTTCAGCTTTTGCCTGGACCGTATTTTCGGCAATCCGCGCATTACCATGAAGGTGAAGAAACTGCTGGGTGTCGAACTGATGAAGTTCCCGCCGTTGATCCGCCGTGAACTGGTGACCAACGTCTTGGTCTATCCCGGTCAGTCCGCCGAGCTGATCAGCTTCCTGCGTGGCTTGGTGATGGCGGAGTTAGAGCCTAGCGTCGTCGTCGAGATCGAACTGCTGGAGACCTTCAAGCGCAACCGCTTGTCCATGCAGGACATAGAGGCGGGGCTGGCGCTCAGAAACTGACGCACGGCAAGCCTTGCATCACTTCCAATGGCCGCGCGGATAGATCCGGTTGACGTGGCCCATCTTGCGGCCTTCGCGGATATCCTTCTTACCGTACAAGTGCAGATAAGCCGTCTTGTCGGCTAATAGGTCCGGCCAGTCGTTCACATCGGTGCCGATCAGGTTCTTCATCTCGGCGTCGTGGTGCGGGGTGACGTCGCCCAAGGGCAGATCGCAGACGGCGCGGACGAATTGTTCGAACTGGCTCGTCGGGCAGGCGTCCATGGTCCAGTGTCCCGAGTTGTGCGGGCGTGGCGCGATTTCGTTCACCAAGATTTTGCCTTGGCGGGTGATGAACATCTCAACCGCCAGCAGACCGACCAGATCCAGGCCATCGGCAATGGCATCGGCGATGTCGATGGCTTCCTTGGCCATTTCCGGGCTCATCACGGCGGGCGCGATGGTGGTATCCAGGATGTGGTTCACGTGCTTGTTCTCGACCGGGGAGTAGGTAACCCGGTCGCCGCCGGGAGAACGGGCGACGATAACCGATATTTCGCGCTGCAGATCGACAAAGCCTTCCAGGATGCCGACGTCGGCGCCCATTTCGGCCCATGCTGCCGATAAGTTGCTATCGGGCGTGATCATGACTTGTCCCTTGCCGTCATAGCCCATGCGCGCGGTCTTGAGAACGGCCGGAAGGCCGATATCGGTCGCGGCCTCGGCGAGCTCGGCGGCGTTCTCGACACGGCGGTAAGGTGTCGTCGGCGCGATTTGGTTGATGAAGTCCTTTTCCACCAACCGATCCTGCGCAACGGCGAGGCTTTTCCAGCCGGGACGCACCACGGCATGCTCGGACAAAATGTGCACGCTGTCGGCGGGGATGTTCTCGAATTCGAAGGTGACGACATCGACGGCGCTGCCGAATTTCTTCAGGGAATCCATATCGTCATAGGCAGCGACGGTCGCGGCGGCGGAAACCTGGGCCGCCGGGCTGTCCGTTTCCGGGCAGAAGATATGGCATTTGTAGCCGAGCTTTCCGGCTGCGAGCGCCGTCATGCGGCCAAGCTGACCGCCGCCCATGATACCGATGGTGCTGCCCGGTGTGAGCGGTTGGGATTTCGCCATCTTCGGGCTCAGGCCTCGTCCACGGGCTCGATGGCGACGGCGTCGGTCTGCTTGGCGCGCCAATCGGCCAGTGCCGCGTCGACGGCGGGATCGTTCAAGGCGACGACGGCGCCGGCGAGAAGCGCTGCGTTGATGGCGCCCGCCTTGCCGATGGCCAGCGTGCCAACGGGAATGCCGCCCGGCATCTGAACGATGGACAGCAGGCTGTCCATGCCTTTGAGTGCCTTGCTCTCAATCGGCACGCCGAAGACCGGCAGAGTCGTCATTGCGGCGGCCATACCCGGCAGATGCGCGGCACCACCGGCCCCGGCAATAATGACCTTGAGACCCCGCGATTTGGCGGTTTCGGCATATTCATACAAACGTTTCGGCGTGCGATGGGCGGAAACGATGCGGCTTTCGAATGCGACACCGAGGGCGGAAAGCGTGTCCGCAGCATGGGTCATGGTCGGCCAATCCGATTGGCTGCCCATGATGATACCGACTAGCGGTGTTCCGTTGCCTGACATGTTATACTCCCCCAACAGCGCAAGCGGGAAAGCGCGGCATTATACGTTTGCCTACCCCTGGCGCAAGCGCCGAGACGTCTCGGAATCAACTTATGGTTAACGATTTCCGGGTACGGTAATGGCGGCAGAGATGGAGGCCGGTGATGGATGTCAACCGAGCCCAGGGAATAGCCGCACTCGCCAACAATGGCGGCGGCGGCAACGCACAACACCAAAACGAACACGGCGGTCACGACGGGGACCGAGAGGAACACGTCGGCCATGGCGAAGCGATCTCCCTGGATGGCTTGGCGGGTGAAATCACGCCCGCCGTCCAAGCCTTACTGGAAAAACTGGCTGGTGAGATTGAGCCGCTGCGCGCCGAACTGCGTCTCGCCCGCGAATACGAACAGCAACTGCGCAAAGAGCTGGCGCGCCATGCCTTCCTTCCCGTGCCGGGGCGGAGGGAGTTTCTGCGCGATCTGAACCATGTCCTGAACCACATCAAGGATTTGACGGTGCCGCCGTCTCTGGCGCTTCTGCATGTCCGCTCGGCAGATGAGATTCGCCGCCGCTACGGCCGTGATGCCTTGGACCGGGTTCTGGCAGACGTTGCAGTGCGAATCGGCGAGAAATTAGGTGCGAATGATGTACTCGGCAACCTGGGCGGCAACGATTTCGCGTTGATTCTGCTTGGTGTCGATCCGGTTGATGCTCGGACGAAAATGGAGAGTCTTGTCGCCGAACTGGCGCGCAGCAGTCCTGGCGGCGCAACGTTGGTCGACGTGATGGTGGGTGTCGCAGGCATTCAGGTAGGGATGTCTGCGGAAGCCGCCATACAGGCGGCAGATAAGGACCTTACGCGATAATATCCGGTAAAAGCTGGCTTTCGAGCCGGATGATCTGGTCTTTCAGGGATAGTTTACGCTTCTTCAATCGCTGAATCTGCAGCTGATCGAACGGGCGGGTCTCGATCAGATGGTCGATGACATCGTCCAAATCCCGATGTTCCAGCCGAAGGTCGTTCAGCTCTTTTTCGATGGTTTCCGTCTCGTCCATGGTTTCCGAAGATCTCTTCCCCAATATAGGGTAGAGGATAACATATCTCGGTCGGCTGCAAGAGGAGGTTCGCGTGAACGGGCAAAGACTTCGACGCATTGGTATTTTAACGAGCGGCGGCGACTGTTCGGGGTTGAATGCGGCGATCAGGGCCGTAGTGAAGCGTGCGGTGCACGGCTACGGCGCCGAGGTGATCGGTATTCTGAACAGCACTGAAGGCCTGCTCGCGAAACCGGCGGATGTCATGCCACTGACGCTAACGGTATTCTCCGGTCAGGTGCTGCGAAGCGGCGGCACCTTGCTGGGCACCATCAACAAAGGCGATCCCTTTCACTATCCGATGCCGGACGGTAGTCATAAGGACCGTTCGGAAGAAGTCGTGCAGGCCATCAAGGACCTCGACATCGACGGGCTGATCGCCATCGGCGGCGACGGTTCCATGCGGATTCTCAATGGGATCATGGAACGGGCGGGACTGCCGTTCGTCGGCATTCCCAAAACCATCGACAACGACGTGCCACTGACAGAATTCGCCATCGGCTTTCACACCGCGGTGGGTACGGTGACCGAGGCCCTGGACCGGCTGCAGCCCACGGCTGCCAGTCACCAGCGGGTGATGATTCTGGAAACCATGGGGCGCCAAGCGGGGCACTTGGCGCTCAGCGCCGGCATCGCGGGGGGCGCCGACGTCATCCTGATTCCGGAAATTCCCTATCACATTGAATATATCGCCTCGAAAATCGCCGGTATCCGGCGCGAAGAAAACCGCAACCACGCACTGATTGTTTGCGCGGAAGCAGCCCATCCCATCGACGGCGGGGCTACGTTTCAGGAACAGTCGGGCAGCGTGGTCTATGGTGGCATAGGTCACATGCTCGGGCGACAGGTACACGAGACGACGGGCGCTGATACGCGCGTGACCGTACTTGGTCACGTGCAGCGTGGCGGTCCGCCGTCGAGCTTCGATAGGGTGTTGGCGTCTAGCTTCGGGGTGCGCGCCGTCGACTTGCTGGCGGACCGAATCTCCGGGCGGATGGTGTCCTGGTGGGACGGCCGAGTCCGTGATGTTTCGCTCGCCGACGTGGTCGGCATGGAGAAGCCCGTCAATCTCAATGGGTCGCGCATGCGCGCGGCGCGCGGCCTCGGAATATGTGTCGGCGATTGACCGTTTTTTCCGTCGATTAGGTACAAACCCGGACGTGAACGCTGTAGAATCTGAATTCGACCTGAGTTACAATTACGGTTCTGGGAGAGAGAGGAAGAAGGGAACGCATTTCACCGTAAACCAATACAGGAGGAGTACGATGGGTAAGCCAGAACGTATCGAAGCACTACGTTCGAAACATCAGGACATCGAAGAGATGATCGAAGGCGAGGAGCGCCACGCCGTTCCGGATGATGTCGTCATACATGCCCTCAAGAAACAGAAACTCCGCATTAAAGATGAACTGTTAAGTATGGGTGCCGTCAGATGAGGGCGCTCACTTAAAGTCAGACAACAAAGGCCGCGACCCCCGCGAGGGCGCGGCCTTGTTGTTTATAGCTTCTTATGCGGTTGTATTCCGCAGGCGCGTCGCCCTGAACTTGATTGGCCATTTTTCCCTTGCGTTATCCCGGTGCGCTCGGCTGGTAGCCTCGCGACCGGGACGATGCAAAACGTAGGGCATGGCCCGTTGGTATGATTGTCATCTTGATTTAGGGCCCATGGTCATTCGGCTGGAACCGTGCCAATTCAGAAATGGATGCTGAATCAAGTTCAGCAAGACAACAGTTAGTGAATTAACGGTCGGGCCTCACACTTCCCGCGCTTGATCGCGCAGAAGGAATTTCTGGATTTTGCCCGTCGAGGTTTTTGGTAACTCCGCAAAGACCACGTAGCGGGGACATTTGTAGCTTGCCATGTGCTCTTTGCAGAACGCGATGAGTTCCTCGGCGATGACATCGCTGTCTGCCTTGATCTCGACGAACGCACAGGGCGTTTCGCCCCATTTGTCGTCCGGTTTGGCGACAACGGCGGCAGCCATGACAGCCGGGTGCTTATAAAGCACGCCCTCGACCTCGATGGAGGAGATGTTCTCACCGCCCGAGATGATGATGTCCTTGGAGCGGTCCTTGAGTTGGATATAGCCGTCGGGCTGCAAAACACCCAGATCACCGGAGTGGAACCACCCACCGGAAAGAGACTCTGACGTCGTCTTCGCGTTCTTTAGGTAGCCTTTCATGACGATGTTGCCCTTGAACATGACCTCGCCCATGGTTTCGCCGTCGGCAGGCACAGGGGTCATGGTCTCAGGATCCATGATGCAAAGGTCTTCGAGGACGTGATATTTGACGCCTTGTCGCGCCTTTAGGTAGGCCTGCTTTTCGATGGGCTCGGCATCCCACTCTTCCTTCCAGGCGCACATCACGGCGGGACCGTAAGTTTCCGTTAGGCCGTAGGCGTGCGTGACCCGAAAGCCCTGTTCCTGAATACGCGAGAGTGTCGTCGAAGGTGGCGGGGCGGCGGCCGTCATGATATCGACCTGATGGTCGAAGGGGCGGCGCTCTTCTTCGGTCGCGTTGATGACGAAGTTGAGGACGATCGGTGCGCCGCAGAAATGGCTGACTTTATGCTCGTCGATGGCGGCATAGATGTTGGCGGCATTGACGCGGCGCAGGCACACGTTGGTGCCGGCCATGGCGGCGATGGTCCACGGGAAACACCAGCCGTTGCAGTGGAACATCGGCAGCGTCCACAGATACACCGGATGGTGCGTCATATTCCAGCCGACGACGTTGCTCATGGCATTCAGATAGGCACCCCGGTGGTGATAGACGACGCCCTTGGGATTACCCGTGGTGCCGGATGTGTAATTGAGGCTGATGGCGTCCCACTCGCTCTCTGGCAAGGACCAATCCAGATCCTCGTCGCCGGTCGCCAAGAACGCCTCATAGTCCATCTCTCCCAGCGTTTCGCCGGGTCCGTCATAGACAGGGTCGTCGATGTCGATGACGATGATGTCGCGGCCGATCTTAGCCAGCACGTCCTTGATGGTCGGCGAGAACTCAGTATCCGTGATCAGGACCTTGGCTTCGGCGTGATCCAGTGAAAATGCGATGATATCGGCGTCGAGGCGGACGTTGAGCGTGTTGACTACGGCACCGACCATCGCCGGGCCGAAAGCGCATTCGTACATCTCCGGCGTGTTGGATGCCATGACCGCGACTGTGTCGTTCTTGCCGATACCGCGTTTCTTGAGTGCCGAGCCGAGCCGCAAACAACGTTTATAGGTTTCCGACCAGGTGAAGCGCTTGGGACCATGGATGACCGAGGCATGGTCGGGATAGACTGCCGCAGTTCGCCTGATAAACGACAATGGTGACAGCTGAGCGAAGTTCGCGGGCGATTGATCAAGATCAATGTCATAGATGCTGACGTCGTTCATATCCATCCTCCGAGCGCGGTGATACACCTTTGCGGCGTGCTTTTAGTCTTTATTTTTTGCATAATGACGCAGGCTTCGCGCGGATAAAAGAACGCGATGCACCTGCGGTCAACGCGGGGTTTTGGGAGGCGAATTGACTATGACCGATGCATACGAAGCGGCGTACAGCCAATCCATCGAAGATCCTGAAGGCTTTTGGGGCGATGCCGCTAAGGCTATCGATTGGGACACGCCTTGGGACAAGGTACTGGATGACAGCAACCCGCCGTTTTATCGGTGGTTCAAGGGCGGCAAGCTCAACACCTGCTACAACTGTCTCGACCGTCACGTAGCGGTCGGACACGGGGACCGCGCGGCGCTGATCTACGACAGCCCGGTTACCGGCGGTGCCAAGAAAACCTATACCTATGCGGAATTGACCGAAGCCGTCGCCAAATTGGCGGGCGCGCTCAAGGCCGAGGGCGTCGGCAAAGGCGACCGTGTCGTCATCTACATGCCGATGATCCCGGAAGCGGCGATGGCGATGCTTGCGTGTGCACGCTTGGGGGCCATTCACTCCGTCGTGTTCGGTGGTTTTGCATCGAACGAGTTGGCAGTCCGCATCAACGACGCCAAACCGAAAGCGATCCTGGCTGCGACCTGCGGGGTCGAGATAAACCGCGTGATCCCGTATATCCCGCTCTTGGACAAGGCGATTGAACTCGCTGAGCATAAACCGGATGTCTGTGTCGTCCTGCAGCGGCCCGAGGCGGAAGCCGAAATCACTGCGACCAAACACGTCGATTGGGCGAACGCCGCGGCTGCCGCCGCACCGGCGGCCCCGGTTCCGGTCGAGGCCGATCACCCGCTCTATATCCTTTATACCTCCGGAACGACCGGTCAGCCTAAGGGCGTGGTGCGCGACAACGGCGGCCATGCCGTCGCGCTTAAATGGTCGATGAAATACATCTACAACGTCGAACCTGGCGATGTGTATTGGGCGGCGTCCGACGTCGGTTGGGTCGTCGGACATTCCTATATCGTCTATGCGCCGCTGCTGCATGGCTGCACGACAGTGATGTTCGAAGGCAAGCCCGTCGGCACTCCGGACGCGGGCGCTTTCTGGCGCATGATTGCGGAATACAAGATCAAGGTGCTGTTCACGGCGCCGACGGCGTTCCGCGCCATCAAGAAAGAAGATCCGAACGCGGATTTATTGAAGCAGTACGATATGAGTTCCATGACGGCGCTGTTCCTAGCCGGGGAGCGCACCGATCCCGACACCCTGAAATGGGCCCAGGATATTCTCGGCGTGCCGGTGATCGATCACTGGTGGCAGACCGAGACTGGCTGGGCTATCGCGTCCAACTGCCTAGGCCTGCATCCCTATCCGGTCAAGCCGGGTTCGCCGACCAAACCGGCGCCGGGCTGGTATGTTGAGGTGCTGGACGAGGAAACACACAAACCCGTCGAAGCCGGCACCATCGGCGCGATTTGCGTTAAATTGCCGATGCCGCCGTCGAGCCTGATGACGCTTTGGAACGCGGACGACCGCTTCCTCGACGCCTACATGAACGAGTATCCTGGCTACTATAAAACCTCGGACGCCGGGGTGTACGACGAAGACGGCTATATATCGATCATGGCCAGGACCGACGACATCATCAACGTTGCCGGACACCGACTTTCGACCGGCGGCATGGAAGAGGTGCTGGCGTCGCATCCTGACGTTGCCGAATGTGCCGTGATCGGTGTCGCCGACCCGATGAAGGGACAGTTGCCGTTAGGCTTCCTTGTGTTGAAATCGGGCGTGACCCGCACCGAGGAAGACATCGTCGCCGACGTGGTTAAGCTGGTGCGCGAACAGATCGGCCCGGTGGCAGCCTTTAAGCAGGCGACCGTCGTGCCGCGTCTACCGAAGACACGCTCCGGCAAGATCCTGCGCGGCACCATGCAGAAAATCGCCGACAACGAGTCCTGGAATATGCCGGCGACCATCGACGACCCGGCTATCCTGGACGAGATCACCGACGCCTTGAACGACGTGGGATACGCCTCGTCGCGTAAGGTCTGACGTGCGCCTAGGGGGTAAAGTGGCGGTTGTTACGGGTGCTGCCCAGGGCATCGGTCTTGCCTGCGCCGAACGTTTTGCGAAGGAAGGGGCAAAGGTCGTCCTTTCCGACGTGCAGGACGACAAAGGGGAGGCGGCGGCGGCCGCGATCCGCGATGCTGGTGGCGACGCCATTTATCTGCCGTGCGATGTCTCCAAGCCCGCCGCGTGCAAGGCCCTGATCAAGGGCGCTGTCGATGCGTTCGGCCGTATCGACATTCATCTCTCGAACGCCGCGATCCTAATCGCAAAGGATTTCCTCGAGCTCACCGAGGATGACTGGCAGCGCACGCTCGACGTCAACCTGAGCGGCTTTTTCCACGCCGGACAGGCCGCGGCGGCGCAACTGGTTGCGCAGGGCGGCGGCGGGACGATCATCAACATGTCTTCGGTCAACGCCGTGCTGTCGATCCCGGCGATCACACCGTATACGGTCTGCAAAGGCGGTGTCCTGCAACTGACCAAATCCATGGCCCTGTCGCTGGCGCCGCACGGTATCCGCGTCAATGCGGTCGGTCCCGGTACAATCGCCACTGAGATGGGCAAGTCGATGATGGCCGACGACGCGGCGCGCCGGCGGGTCTTATCGCGCACGCCTATGGGCCGCCCAGGCGAGCCGGACGAGGTCGCTTCCGTCTGCGTCTTTCTGGCCTCCGACGACGCCAGCTACGTGACCGGCGAGACGATCTACGTGGATGGTGGGCGTCTGCCGCTGAATTACACGGTGTCGGTGGAAGACTAGACGTTGCGTCACCCTGAACTTGATTCAGGGTCCATTTTCATTCGACAAGGGTGGGATACAATTGAGAAATGGGTCCTGAATCAAGTTCAGGACGACGTTGTTTTGATTTTGCCAACCTTGGCTCTTTAATCATCGCACCGATATTGCTACACCGTTGCCGTTTCCAACCCGAGACAGGACACACCCATGACCGCCCTCGACAAAGCCACCCTAGAGTCCCGCAACATGGACGCGAGCGCCCGTTTCGAGCGCTACCGCGGCCGCAACCTCAGCCTGGATATGACGCGGGGCAAACCGTCACCGGAACAGCTTGATCTGGCCGACGAACTTCTGACGCTGGTTCAGGCAGGTGACACGAAGGGAGAGGATGGCACTGATCTGCGCAACTACGGCGGCCTGGCCGGTATCCCCGAGGCGCGCCGACTGTTCGCGGACTACCTCGACACCACGCCGGAACGTGTGATCGTCGCCGGTAACGCGAGCCTCGCCGTTATGTGGGACACACTGGCCAACGCGATGATGTATGGCATGCCGGACGGCGACGGCCCGTGGAAAGATCAATCGCCGAAGATCATCTGCCCGGTGCCCGGCTATGACCGCCACTTTGCGATCTGCGAGCGCCTCGGCATTGAGATGATCAACGTGCCGATGACCGATGACGGTCCGGACCTCGAAGCGGTGAAAGCCCTGGTCGCCGATGATGCATCGGTTAAGGCGATCTGGTGCGTGCCGAAGTATTCGAACCCGTCGGGCGAAGTCTACAGCGACGCGACTGTCGATGCGCTGGCGTCCATGCCGACGGCAGCCAAGGACTTCCGCCTGTTGTGGGATAACGCCTACAACGTCCATCACCTGGGCGAGGGGCCTGCGCCGCTGAAGGACATCATCACCGCGTGCGAAAATGCCGGGAATCCAAACCGGCCGTTGGTGTTCGGGTCGACCTCTAAGATTACCCACGCCGGTGCCGGTGTTGCGCTGATGGCGGCAAGCCCGGTCAACGTCGAGGATCATCTTAAGAAGATTTCTTTCGCGACCATCGGTCCAGACAAGATCAACCAGCTTCGCCACGTGCGGTTCTTCAAGAACATGGATGGTGTTCTTGAACACATGAAAAAACACGCGGATATTATCGCGCCGAAGTTTAAGGCGGTCGATGATGCTCTTGAAGCGCGCTTAGGCGGAACCGGTCTTGCGACCTGGACGAAACCGAAGGGTGGTTACTTTGTCAGTGTCGACGTTGTTGACGGCTGCGCTAAGGAAATCATCAAGCGTTGTGGCGATGCGGGCGTGAAGATCACGCCGGCAGGTGCGACCTATCCCTATGGGAAGGATCCACACGACCGGAATATCAGGATCGCACCGACGCTACCGTCAATCGATGAGATTCAGACGGCAATGGACGTGCTGACCGCGGCCATCGAGACCGTTTGCACCGAGAAGCTGCTGGAGGGCTAAACGCTTAGCGGCAACGGATAGAAAAGAAAAACGGCCGGCGAAAGCCGGCCGTTTTCGTATCCGGTTTCCGGAAAGTTTACTCGGGTTCACCAGTCGTATCGCTCATGACCGGCATCGGCGGCGTGGCGACAGGCGTCTCGGATGCTGCCGGGGTCTCTTCTTCCTGGCGCGGGGCGTGCACGGTACCGGCACGGGCGCGGGCCAGGGCAACGACCTTCTCAAGATCGACGGCGCTGCATAGACCCAGACCGACCGGATTTTCCGCCTTAATGTTGGTCGAGTTCCAGTGAGTCCGGTCGCGGATCGAAACGATGGTCGGCTTAGTCGTGCCGATCAGCTTGGAGATCTGCGCATCCGACAGTTCCGGGTAGTTCTTGACCAGCCACGCAATGGCGTTCGGGCGGTCGCCGCGTTTGGAGACCGGCGTATAACGCGCGCCTTTTTGACGGGCCTTCGGCTGCGGAATGTTCGGTTTGACCATCTGTAGGACGGCATTCTGATCGGCTTCGCAGCGCGCCACTTCTTCAGCGGTCACGGCGCCGGCTTTGACCGGATCCAGGCCTTGCATGCCGACTGCGACGTCGCCGTCGGCGATCGCTTGGACTTCGAGCTCGTGCAAGCCGCAGAATTGCGCGATCTGCGTGAACGTGAGCATCGTATTGTCGACCAGCCAAACGGCAGTAGCCTTTGGCATCAGCGGGTGTGCCATAACAAATTCCTCTTCAATCTCTTGGGATTGACCGGATGGCATCCGGAAACGGCGCCTTTATACCGTCACGTCCGCCCTTTGGTCAAAGCTTCATATGCACAAAATCGTGAGGGAATTCGGGGATATTTCTATGCGTCGTCGCCCACTTGCAACATGATTTTGCCGATGTGCGCATTGCTTTCCATCCGCTCGTGCGACTGTGCCGCCTCCGAAAGCGGGTACACGCTGTCGATGACCGGTTTAATCTGTCCGGCTTCGATCAGCGGCCAGACCGTCGTCTTCAACTGGCGGACTATCTCGGCCTTTCGGTCGAGGGGCAGGGAACGCATGGTGGATCCGGTCAGTGTCAGGCGCTTCAACATCACGTGCATGAAGTTGATCTCGACCTTGGATCCGCGCAGATAGGCGATGTTGACAATTCTCCCATCCGGCGCGGCGGCTTTGATATTTTTGGCGATATAGTCACCGCCGACCATGTCTAGAATGACGTCCACGCCTTTGCCGCCGCCGAACTCACGGGCTATATCGGTGAAGTCCTCTTCCTTGTAGTTGATAGCTTTTTCAGCACCGAGGTCCAGGCACGCCTGGCACTTCTCGTCACTGCCGGCTGTGGCGATCACTCGCGCACCCAGGCGACTGGCGATCTGGATGGCGGTCGTACCGATACCGCTGGTGCCGCCGTGCACCAACAAGCTCTCGCCCGGTGCCAGATGGCCGCGTTGAAAGACATTGGCCCAGACGGTCATGAAGGTCTCGGGAAGCGCTGCTGCCTCGGTCATGGAAAGGCCTTCCGGGACCGGGAACACGGTTTCGACCGGCGCGTTGACGTATTCCGCATAGGCGCCGCCACCGACCAGTGCTGTTACCTTGTCGCCGACGCTGTATCCCGAAGCGCCTTCGCCCAACGCAACAATCTCGCCAGAGACTTCCAGACCAGGAATGTCGGTGATGCCCGGTGGTGGTGCGTAATGACCTTCGCGCTGCACGCAGTCGGGACGGTTGATCCCGGCTACGGCGATCTTAATGAGGGCTTCACCTTTGCCCGCTTCGGGGATGGGGCGTGTTGTAGCGGCCAGTTTTTCGGGACCGCCGGGCTCGGTGATTTCGATGCAGGTCATGTTTTCGGGAAGAGTCATTGTTCACGTCACTTCTTGTTTCTGGGTTGGGGTGTCTTTTAACATCCCTGGAACGGAAAAGGGAGGGTACCCTATGGATATGGATGACCTATTGCCGACAAAAAAGCAGCCGCCGAAGAAAAATTTGGAGGAACTCTCCATAGAGGCGCTGAACGATTACATCGCGGAACTCGAAGAAGAGATCGCGCGGGCCCGGGACGAGATCAAAAAGAAGGAAGCTGCCCGTCAGGGGGCGGAGGCGTTCTTCAAGAAGTAAATGCTGTCAGCCACGCTTCGAGCGCCGGGTCATGAACATGACCCAACCGATCGGTCCCAGGAACAGAACGATCACGAGCCAACCGATGCGGGGGCTGAAGGGACAGCGGGCATCCGGCGGCATGCGCCAGGGGCCTGCCGAGGAACTCAGCACGACGTGCATCAAAGGCAGGACATAGCCGACGATCAAAATCGTCCAGGCAAGCCAGACTTCAGACATATTTCCTCCCGGCGGCCAAGAATCGCTGTCGCGTACCCTGAATTCATTAAACCAATATTAATATCTGTCTGTCACGATTCGACCTACGGTCCCGGTACGCCGGGCCCGACTTCTAGCCTCCCTGTAAAACTCGCCGCCCCCCTTGGGGGGCGGATTTTTCATAGCCCGGCACTATTATGCGTTGAAAACTGCCGCTTGACGCCAGCCTCACACCCGGCTTTAATCCTATTGTCATAATAACGCACACGGCGAGTTTGACAGGGTTCAGGCGATAAAAAAATCAGAACGGGGGCTGCCACAGGTGGCCCCCGAACTCTTTTGTGCGCAGGTTATAAGTCGGTAGGGGAAAAGATGGCACGACCGGAACCGGAAAAAAGAGCCGGATACGGCTACTTTCTCGATCTGCAGAGCAGATGGATGGACAACGACCTTTATGGGCACGTGAACAACGTCACGTACTATTCGTACTTCGATACGGTGGTGAATTATTTCCTGATCGAAAAGGGCGGCCTGGATATCCATGATGCACCGGTGATCGGTGTCGTGGTCGAAAGCCATTGTAATTACACAAGCTCGGTTGCGTATCCGGATATGATCGTCTGCGGGCTCCGTGTCGGCAAACTCGGCTCGTCGTCGGTGCGCTACGAGGTCGGCATCTTCAAGAACGACGAAGACCAGGCGTCCGCGTCCGGCCATTTCGTCCACGTGTTCGTCGACCGCGCGACAAACAAGCCGGTGCCGATCCCGGATGATATCCGTGCGGCACTTGAAGCCATCGCGACCGAGAATACGCAATGACCGAGCCGATCGATTGGCGGCCCGAAGATTTTCCGTTCTCGATCGAGGTGCCGACGCGCTGGGGCGACAACGACATGCTCCAGCATCTGAACAATGTCGCTTACAACCGCATGATCGAAACGGTCGTCGTGCATTTCACGCTGGGCCCACTTGGTATCGATTGGCGGACGGATTCCATTTATCCGGTGGTGGTTGAGTCCCTTTGCCGATTTCACCGTCAGCTATCGTTTCCAGAGGTCATCCGCGTCGGTCTACGGGCAGGCCGTATGGGCAGCAGCAGCGTCACTTACGAGATCGGCATGTTCGGTGAAGACGGGGACGTGCCCGGCGCCACCGGGCATTTCATTCACGTCTTCATCGATAAGGAGACGCAGAAGTCGGCGCCGATCCCCGACAATATCCGGGCAAAAATTGTCGAACACGCGACGGTGGATTAAGCATTGAGAAGGGCGCGCCCGATTGGACGCGCCCCCTCTGTCTGACGTCTGCGGAAATTAAGCCGCTTTCTGCTCGATCTGTTTAGCACCGCTGTTGGCGGCGATATCGATCTTGCGCGGTTTCTGGCTTTCCGGGATGACCCGTTCCAGTTCCACATGGAGCAAGCCGTTCTCAAGGCTGGCACCCTTGACCTGAATGTGGTCGGCAAGCTCGAAACGGCGCTCGAAAGCACGCCCGGCGATGCCGCGATGCAGGTACGTCTGTTCGCCTTCCGGGTCGGACATCTTGCCCGAGACGACCAGCGTGCGGTCGGTCAGCGTGATGTCGAGGTCGCCTTCGGCAAAGCCGGCGACGGCGAGTGTCACGCGATAACCGTCATCACCCAACTGTTCGATGTTGTAGGGTGGATAAGCGCTCGACTGCTCGGCCTGTGATGCGGCGTCCATTAACCGCTGTACGCGATCAAAGCCGACGGAATGACGGAAAAGGGGGGAAAAATCGATGGTACGCATAGCAAATCCTCCTAAAGCGATTTGACCTACGAACCCACTACAGGCGTATCTACGGCCCCGCGTGGGCTCCGTTACATGTGACGGACCCGATATCGGCATCCGCCTTACACAAAAGAAATAGTTAGGCTGATTTAGGCTGCAAGGGGGAAGGCTGAAAAATTATTCCGCCGCTTGGGCGCGCCGCCAATCGACTTCCCATAGGGTCACGGGGCCGTCAAATCCCTTCATGTCGTAGCCGCCGCGATTGACGAAGCGAAACGATTTCCCGGCACAGATGCCTTTGACGACATCAGAGACGAAGATCTCGTTCTTCTGGGCCTTGTCGACGATACGGGCCGACATCTGCACGGTGGAGCCGAACAGGTCATTGTCTTCCTGGATAGGCTCGCCGGCGTTGATGCCGATCTTCAAGAGCAGCGGAATGTTCGGGTTGCCCTGGGTGTGCTGGTGCGCGCCGCGCTGCATCATGATGGCGGCTTCGACGCTGTCCGAGGCCTGTTCGAACGACGCCATGATGCCGTCGCCAGTATGTTTGACCTCGCGGCCGCGGAACTGCGTCAGGGCCTCGCGAACGACACGATTGTGGGCGCGGACGACTTCCTGAGCGCCGGCATCGCCGAGCGCCTGGGTCATCGCCGTCGAGCCGGCGATGTCAGTGAATAGAACCGTGATGACGCGCGGCTGCTCTTCGCGCTGTTTCGGCTTTTTCCATTCCTCGAGCGCGCCGTCCAGGTGACGGGCGATATGGCCTTCGTCGGAAATGTAAGTGTTCATCGCGTTGCGGCCTGCCTGGAACATCTGCATGTAGCGGCTGTCCTGCAGCAGGTATTCTTCGTACTTGCCGGCAAAATTCTCGGCGTGGGATTTCTTGTAGCCGAGTACCTGAACGCTGTCGGCTAGAATCTTGTTTGCGGCGGCCTGATCGATCCCGCGCTTTTGCATCAATGCCTCGCACGCACCTGCTGCCCAAAGGTTGACACCGAACTTCATGAAGTTATCGAGCTTTTCCTTATTGAGCTGCGATCCTTCGAGCGCTGCGCCCAGGGCCTTCATCATGTAAGCCTTTTGTTTTTCCTCCTTCGGCGACAAGCCAGAGGATTTTTGCCCCTTGTCGGTGTCCGCGTCCTTCTTCTTACCGCCCATTTCAGCCTGTAGGCGGGCATTGGCGTCGTCGTCTTCGCCCCCTTTGGTGCGCCGGCGCGGTGCATCCTCGTCGTCGAGGTCCGGTCGCAACTTGCGCTTTTTCTTGCGGACCTTTTTCACCTTCTTGACCTGCTTAGCCGGGCGGGGCGCGGGACGCGGTGCTCGCGCTGTTCGCTCCTTCAAGTTTTCTTTCTTCAGTAAACTCGTCGCCATCAGCAGCGACGACATCAGGAACGTGCCGATAAAGACGATGAACAGAATGTTCGATTCCATGTTGCCGACGATACGGACACCGAACAACGTCTTGCCGCCGATGAGGCTTGAAGTCATGAACGTAAAGAAGCCAGCGATGGTCAGGCTGATTAAGGCAACCAGCAATAGTTTGACGATGACCCCCGTCAGCGTGGTTTCTTTCCGCTTTCCGGCTTTACGGGCAACTGCCGCAGGCGCCGCCTCCCGTGCGTCAGGAGCCTCCTCTTCGGCTTCGTCCATCCAGTTTTTCTTTTCCGGCTCGGCACTGCCGCCGCCGACATGCGTGGCGTCCGTCTCGTGCTTGTCGAGTTGCGTAACGCCGGCACTCTTGTAGATGACGAATTCTTGGGACGTGCCGCGGTCCGGGTCATACACCTCGCGGACGACTTTAACGGCATTGATGCTAGGCATACTTTCGAGGCTGCGCGCCTCGGTGATGGCGGCTTCCTTCTGGAACGAGCCGAACTGCGCGTGGATACTCCAGCGCTGCCCCTGCTGAACCTGAACTTCAAATTGGGTTATCCCCGCCACGTCGAGTTCCCCATCCTCAAACGCTAGAACCGGCCAACAAAAGCCATCCCGTCACATGCTCACGAGACGGAATCCGCATACGTGTCTAACAGTAACAAAAACGGATTCTCATAACAAATTGATTCCGAAGCGGAATCTGCCCGCAAAATCGTCCGCTATTACGAAAAAAGCTCCCGTGGCGAACCAGGGAGCTTTTTGACGAAAATCTATCGGTAAAGTTAGCTCTTGAGACCGATGCCGGCAAAACGCTTATTGAATTTCGCAAGCTGGCCACCGCTGTCGAGCAGGCGGTGCACACCGGTCCAGGCCGGGTGTGACGTCGGATCGACATCAAGCTTCAGCGTATCGCCAGGGCTGCCCCAGGTCGAGCGCGTCGTGAACGTGGTGCCGTCGGTCATCTGCACCGTGATCTCATGGTAGTCCGGATGAATATCTTGTTTCATAGCACCGCTCCGCTTCAAACGAGCGGGCCTTATAGCGGCTTGGCGTCCGGCGATCAAGCGGCGTTTTAGACTTCCGCTTCGTCGCGCTTGGAAAGCCGTGTCAGGCCGATGAAGGCGACCAGCACCATGATGGCCGCACCGGCGATATAAGGCGCGTTCAGGCCGATCAAGCCGAAGGCGCTGCCGGCGACGGCCGGGCCGATCATGCGCGACAAAGTGGTCGCTGAGCGGGTGACGCCCATCAGGCCGCCCTGGACCCCGGCGCTGCCGCGCAGCGAGATCGCAGTGTTCAATGCCGGTGTCAGAACACTAAAGCCCAGGCCGCAAACGGTCATTACTACGACCAGCATTGGCACGGTGTCGCAGAACG
Source organism: Rhodospirillales bacterium (assembly GCA_965216765.1). Lineage (GTDB taxonomy): Bacteria > Pseudomonadota > Alphaproteobacteria > Rhodospirillales > Casp-alpha2 > UBA4479. Next base: position 1,160,038 of record OZ244199.1, on the reverse strand, counting down.
GCACGGCGACTAACCCAAGCGCCAGAACGATGGCGCCGCCGACGATCAGCCGTTCGACACCCGCCCACGCCGCCAGTCGTCCCATCAGTCCCCCCTGGACCAGAGCCGCGGTGAGGCCGATGAGCGTGAAGAGATAGCCGTTCTGTTCCGGCCCCCAGCCGAATTGGCGACGCGACCACATGGCGAACGTTGCTTCCAGGCCGGCGAAGGCCAGTGTGGCGAGGAACGACATCAAGATCAGGACGCCGATTCCCGGCATGGAAAGGGCCTCGAAAAGTGTCTTCAAACGGCTCGGACGCGATGCTGCGCGGGTTTCTGCGCGTGCTTCGGCGGGGACACTTTCTTTCAACAACGAAAAGCCGAGCGTCAACGCCAGCAGCGACAATGCGGCTGCGGCGTAACTGGGGTTCCGGTAATCGGCGGTGAGTGGGTCCGACCCCGCAAGGATACCGCCGAGCGCCGGACCTAGAATAAATCCAAGCGAGAAGGCTGCGCCCATGAGGCCCATGCCTTTGGCCCGTGTTTTCTCAGTGGTCACATCTGCAACATAGGCGAAGGCAGTTGAGATGTTACCCGCCATGAAGCCGCCGAAGGCGCGTGCCAGGAATAGGCTCATCAGGCTCTCGGCGTGGCCGAGCCAGATGTATGCGCAGAACGCCCCCGCCATCGTCCACAGCAGGACCGGCCGTCGGCCGATCCGATCGCTAAGTTGTCCCCAAAAGGGCGCCGCCAGAAACTGTGCAGCAGAATAGATCGCCATGAGCAGCCCGACCTGAGCCGGCGATGCGTCGAAATGTTCGGCATAGAAGGGAAGTAACGGGATCACGATCCCGAAGCCGATCAGGTCGATGGCAACGATCAAAAAAAGGACGAACATAAGGGGCTGTACTCGATCAGCGCTGCGTGAACTTGAACTCAATCCGGCGATTGCGTGACTTGGCGGCCTCGCTTTTGCCGTCGTCGATAGGATAGAACTCTCCGAAGCCCGTCGCCGCAAGACGGCTTGGCGGAATGCCGGATTTAACCAATTGGTGAACAACGGAGAGGGCGCGGGCCGTGGAAAGCTCCCAGTTGGAAGGGAAGCGCTGTGTCGAGATCGGATCACTGTCCGTATGACCGTCGATACGCAGGATCCAGTCGATATCCTTCGGCATCTTGTCAGTGATTTCCAATAGCGTATCGGCCAGCTTGAACAATTCCTCTTGGCCGCGTTGCCCGATCTCGGCATCGCCCTTGGCGAACAGCAATTCGGATTGCAGGACGAAGCGGTCGCCGACGATCCGGACGTCTTTGCGGTTGCCGATAACTTCGCGCAGACGACCGAAGAACTCGGACCGATAGCGGGTCAATTCCTGCACCTTGCTGGCGAGCGCCGCGTTCAGGCGCGTGCCCAGCGACTCGATCTGTACGTCCTTCCTTTTCGCTTCCGCTTCGGCGGCATCGAGAGCTTGATTCAATGCATCCAGCTGCTGGCGCAGGGCCGCCATCTGCTTGTTCATGAGGGCTAGCTGTGCACGGGCGCTGTCGGCGATCTCTTGTTTTTCTGCGAGGCCGGTTCTGAGGTCGTTACGTTCTTTTTCGATGGCGCTCAGCGCATCGGTCGTCGCCTTGAGCTGCGTGTCGAGAACCTCTTTCGCGGTCTCCGCGTTCTCCGCTCGGAAGGAGAGTTCCGTGACTTCTTTTTCCAACTCTTCCTTGAGTGCCTGCAGGGCCGCGATATCGCCACTGAGGTCGGCGAGTTCACCGGCCTGTTTGTCGAGCGTTTGTTGATCGACAGCGGCCTGGGCGCGCAATCCTGCGATTTCCGACTGTGCCGCCGCGTAGTCAGCCCGTAGTTGGCTGAGTTGGGCTTCCAGCCCTGCCTGTGCCGAGATGGAGGCCGACAATTGATCTTGGAGACTATCCAGGCCGAACCGCAGTTGCTCGTTTTCGGAGCGTGTGAGGGCAAGGACTTGGGTTAACTCACTGAGATCGCTTTCCAATTGGCGGAGAGCTTTGTCACGTCCGGATAGTGCTTCGCCGAGGAAAAACTGCGCCATCACGAAGATCAGCAGCAGGAAGATGATAACCATCAGCAGCGTCGCCAGAGCATCGACGAAGCCCGGCCAGATCACGGATGAACGGTTGTCGCGGCGGCTGATCGCGGCCATCGGAACCTGCCTTAACTGCCGTCGCCGAGGGCGGCGATGGTCCGGGCTAGAAGGCGGATTTCCCGTTTAAAGGCGTCGGCAAGCTCGACGCGGGTCGCAGCACCCTCGTCAACCAGACGCTGCATGTTGCGGTCCATACTGCGCAGATATCCGCGCAGAGCTTCGTTCAACTCGTCGTTGGCATCACTGGAGGTGCCGTGCGCCAAGCGCTCCAGCACGGGTTTCATTTCGACCTGAGATTCCGCTAGACGGCGCATGACCGCCTGCTCGGTGCGCATGTGATCGGTCAGGGTTTCGACTTTCTGCGTCAGCGCACTGAGGCCTTCATTGACCAAGTGCTTGCCTTCTTCGCTACGGGCTATGATGACCTGCAGGTTCTCCAAGCTCTCGGCAGTCTGCTCGAGCAGGGCCTGCACGTAAGCGGGCACGCCCTGTTCGCCGTCGCCACCGCCGCCGAAGGCGCCGGACGACAATCGCGTAACACCGGAAAGTGTTTCTTCGAGTTCGTTATAGAAGCGGTTCTGCGCCTGACTGGCTTGCAGATCGAGAAAACCCAAGACAAGTGAACCGGCAAGTCCGAAAAGGGAGGAAGAGAACGCCGTACCCATGCCATCGATAGGCGCTTCAAGCCCGGTCTTAAGCCGCTCGAAAATTATCGCAGTCTCACCGCCGTCAACGTTGAGGCTGTTGATGACGTCGCCGATGGAGCCGACGGTTTCCAGCAACCCCCAGAAGGTGCCGAGCAGCCCTAGGAAAATTAGCAGGCCGATGTTGTAGCGAGACAGGTCACGGCTTTCGTCCAGCCGTGCTGCGATGCCGTCCAGGATCGTCCGCATGCTGAGCGCCGATAGGCTGACACGGCCACGGCGGTCGGCCAGCATCGTCGCCATGGGGCTCAGCAATGTCGGTGTCGGTCCGGTCTCCGGCAGGGCCATGTGCATGCCGTTCTGGCTATCTTCGATGTTCTCGCGGAACTGCGTCAGCCAGGAAACTTCGGGATAGAGCAGGATGGTTTGGCGGAAATTGTAGGCAATCCCGAGCACCAGCACGCCGAGGATCAGGCCATTCAACGCGGCGTTGGCGAGAAATGCCTGGCCAAGCGGTTCGAAGACGAAAAAGCACGCAGCTGCAACGCAGCTGAGAAAGATCGTCATCCTGAAAAGGAAAAGGGTCGGCCGTGTCATGTTTGCTTATCCGTTGGCCTGTCCAGAGGCCGCGGCAGCGGCCGTGTTGTCAGAGTGGCGTCGGGCGCCGGCGTTACCGGGTGACCATGTTGACGTCGACGCGATTCTTCGGATCGTTGTCCGCCTTGTCACCGAGTGCACGCACATCAATGCGCGTGGAGCGGATACCTTTCTCGATCAGGAAGGACCGAACCGACAATGCGCGCGACAATGAGATCCGGCGCGCCTTGCTAGATGTTAGGTCTTCACCGGCGGCATACGCCATTAATTGCAAGCGCTGATTTTCGTCCGCGTTGAGTTTTTCGATCACGGCGGCGAGGACCGACTGCCCGTCTGCCGACAGCTTGGTGTCGTCGTTGTTAAATAGAACTTGTGCCGGGCCATCGCCTGCCGGTGCCGTCGCGGGCGGCACCGAAGCTTGTTCGGTCGGAGCCGGTTCAGTCGAGGCGTCGGGCTTATCCGCGGCCGGCATTGCCGGAGGTGGGGGTGCCGAGGCGGCCGCCGCGGGTGGTTCGTTCACAGGTGGCGGGGGCGGCGGTGCCGAACTCGCCTGCTCGGTGGGCGGCGGCGGTGCAGTCGGTGCTTCCGGGGCCGGTGCCTGCGCTGCGGGCGGCGGCGCTATCTTTGCGGGCGGAGCCGGCGCTTCGGCGACTTCAGGTGCCGGGGCCGGCGGCGGTGCCTTTGGCATCGCCGGTTTGGGGGCGGGGGCCGACGCTGTTTTCGGTGCCGACGGGGCGGCGGACGGTTGACGCAAGGTAACCTTGCCGCCGCTGGGCGCAGGGACATGCAAGGTCGAGCGTGGTGTCGATACCCCTGGCACCAGAAGTCCGCCCTGGGCCACGGGGCGCTGTCCATGCGCCGGTGCCGACGATGCCGCCGGGGCGCCGTCTATGGCACCCCAGTTGATGGTCACGTTGTCCGTCGCCGAATGATAAGACGAGGTCTGCGCTTCAAGCGCGCCCGCGTAAGCCATAAGAGCGGCGCTCAAAACTGTCACGGTACCCGCCGCGCGAAGAAGCTTGGCGCGTTTCGAGAGCCGGTTGCTGCGAAGACCAATCATGTGCACCCGTCCTTCTGGAAATAGCTTTCAGCCGCAATTGGACCTTTGACCATGAAAATAGTCAACAGGCGCTTAGGTCTCAACCGCTTTACGCGTTAATTGCTTTTGCGGGCTTCACGCAAAAGGGCTGGGAAGGTGCGGTCCAAGCTAGCGTTGGTGGCGATAATCCCGCCGGTTTCGAGCATCTTGTCGCGGCCATCCATGTCGGTCACGAAACCGCCGGCTTCCCGCACCAAGAGTAAGCCTGCCGCGATGTCCCAGCTTTCCAAGTTTCGCTCCCAATAGCCGTCGTAACGGCCCGCAGCGACGAACGCGAGATCAAGTGCCGCCGCACCGAAACGGCGGACGCCGGCGGTACTGGCCATCACGCCCTTGAGTTCCGCCAGGAATGGTTCGTGATCGGGACGGCCCAGGAACGGCACGCCCGTTGCGAAGATCGATTCGGACAAATCCGACCGGCCCGAGACTCGAAGACGCTTGTCGTTATGGAAAGCACCCTTACCGCGTTCGGCGTAATAGAGATCGTCCGTGATCGGGTTGTAGACGACCGCTGCCTCGATCCGGCGGTCGCGTTCGAGCGCCACCGAAATCGCGAAATGCGGGATGCCGTGCAGAAAGTTGGTCGTTCCGTCCAACGGATCGATGATCCAACGGTTGGAGATGTCGGTTCCCTCGATCTCGCCGCTTTCTTCCACTAGGAAGCCATAGGCCGGACGTGCTTTTTGCATTTCTTCGATGAGAACCTTTTCCGCCTTGGTGTCGGCCTTGCTGACGAAATCCGCCGGTCCCTTGCGCGAGACTTGGAGGTTTTCGACTTCGTTGAAGTCGCGGCGAAGGGCGCGGCCCGCTTTTTGCGCGGCTGCGATCATTACGGTGAGGAGGGGGGAAACGCGTTGCATTGCTTGCGTTATCAGTCCTTGGCACGTTCGACGTAGGTGACGTCATGCGTATTGACGACGACCCGGGTGCCAGTGCCGATGTGCGGCGGCACGAGAATTTTGACGCCGTTCTCCAAAACCGCCGGCTTATAGGACGAAGATGCCGTCTGGCCCTTGACCACTGCGTCGGCTTCGACGATCTCGAGCGTTACGTGCTGTGGCAGTTCGACACCGAGTGCTTCACTCTCGAAGAACTCAATCATCACGTTCATACCGTCCTGCAGAAACGGGACATAGTCCTCGCCGATGGCTTCCGTCGACAGTGCGATCTGCTCGTAGTTTTCGTTGTTCATAAAGGTGTGCATGTCGCCGTCAGAGAACAGGAACTGATATTCGACCTGTTCTAGGCGCGCGCGCTCGACCTTTTCCGACGAACGGAAGCGTTCGTTCATCTTGGTGCCGTCGCGGATGTCCTTAAGTTCCACCTGCAGATAGGCGCCACCCTTGCCGGGCTGCGTGTGGGCTGTTTTGACTGCGCGCCAAAGGCGGCCCTGGTGTTCGATCACCATGCCGGGGCGGATTGAGTTGCCGTCGATCTTCATTGCGCTGAATCCTGAAATTTGCCGTGACCAGGCTATTGCCCGGCGAAGTTGTTGCTCGGCGCGGGTTCTATCAGGTCGTTCCCGTGATCGCCACCCCTAAAGTGACGGCTAATCAGCGCTCCATTTGCTTGGCAAAAGCGCGGACAGCTGCGCCAGGACCGTCGGCATGGTTCCAGACCCCGCCCACGACAGCGAGGTAATCGGCGCCTGCTTCCACCAGCGGCCGACAATTGTCGGCAGTAATGCCGCCAATGGCGACACACGGCACGATCGTCATGCTCGACCACCATTCCAGAATATCCACGCTGGCCTGATGTTTGGTGTTCTTGGTGTCGCTTGAGAAGAAGGCTCCGAAAGCGACATAGTCGGCCCCGGCTTCGCTGGCCTCAATCGCCAGCTCGCGGCTGCCGTGGCAAGTCACGCCGATAAAGGCGTTGGTGCCCAACATATTGCGCGCCTCTTGGTAGGATGCGTCTTGCTGGCCGATGTGGACTCCGGCTGCACCGGCCTGTTTGGCGAGTTCGGGACTATCGTTGACGATCAGCGGCACGTCGAAGCGTTCGCAGACGGGGAGCAGGGCCTCCGCCGCGCGTAACACGTCGTCGTCTTCGCAATCCTTGAGCCTGAGTTGCAGAGCGCCGACCGCTTCGGGATTGACTTCGATAGCAGCGGTCAGGGTTTCGGCGAAGGCCGTGGGATCGATTTTCGGCGGTGTGACGAGATAGAGCGTGCAAACCGGGTCGACGAGAATATCGGACATTATCTCAGACTTTTCGAATGTGGGCGGCCAATGCAGCGTCATCAGTGCCCGGTTGGCCGAGATCGAGCGCTTCTGCCGGACGCGCCGCGATGACGGCATTTTGCTGTCTTGCGATGTCGTTCAACTTTGCGGTGGCGTCGGCTGATCCGTCGAACAGAATATGGCGGACCCCGTGCCGGAGTGCGCCCATTACGTGACCGGGCAGGTCGCCGCAGTCCAGCCATGCGTCCGGCACCGGCCTTCCGGCGCGGGCAGCGCCTACGGTCACCATGGCGGCAAAAAATTCGGCGCCGATCACAGCGGCGCCGTCGATAGCACTGATAAGCATAACGGGTGAACCGGCGGCGGCGTCGAGAGTGCGCCTAACGTCTTCGGCGCTATGCACGACGACCGCCGCCATATTCAAATTAGAGGCCAGCCATGACCCGGCCGGTGTCGGGCATGCGGTTGGAGAAGCCCCATTCGTTATCGTACCAGCTCAACACACGAACAAAGGTGCCGTCGATGACCTGCGTCTGCGTGGCATCGAAGGTCGAGCTTGCTGGGTTGTGGTTGAAATCAATGGATACCAGCGGCTCGGTGTTGTAGCCGAGCACGCCCTTCAGTTTGCCTTCAGCGGCTTCCTTCATGGCGGCGTTGATCTCGTCGGCGGTCACGGACTTCTTGGCGACAAAGGTAAGGTCGATCAACGACACGTTCTGCGTCGGAACGCGGACCGAGGTGCCGTCCAACTTGCCTTTGAGTTCCGGCAACACGAGGCCGACGGCCTTGGCGGCGCCGGTCGACGTCGGGATCATCGACGTGGAAGCGGTGCGCGCACGGCGCGGGTCTTTGTGCAGGGTGTCGAGCGTCACCTGATCGCCCGTGAAGGCATGAATGGTGGTCATGAAGCCGTGCTCGATGCCGACCATCTCGTTCAGCACATAGGCAACCGGCGCCAAACAGTTGGTGGTGCACGACGCGTTGGAAACAACTGTGTCAGCGGCGGTCAGGGTGTCGTGGTTGACGCCATAGACGATGGTTTTGTCGACATCGGAGCCCGGCGCCGAGATTAGGACCTTCTTGGCGCCTGCGTCGATGTGCTTGCCGGCGGTGTCACGGCTGGTGAACAGCCCCGTGCATTCAAACGCGATATCGACGCCGAGGTCTTTCCACGGCAGGGCGGCAGGGTCACGCTCGGCAGTGATCTTGATCGGGCCGCCGCCGACATCCATCGTGTCGCCATCGACTTTGACTTCGCCCGGGAACGGGCCGTGGGTCGAGTCGTAGCGGAACAGATGGCCGTTCATATCCGGCGAGCCGAGATCGTTGATGGCGACCACTTCGACATCGTTGCGGCGGCTTTCCATGATACCGCGCAGAACCAAGCGTCCAATCCGTCCGAAACCGTTAATGGCAACACGTACCGCCATATTTTCCTCCTGAGCTTGCCGCTGCCGTATTTTCCGGCGCGGCGATGTTGAAACCAAATAATTACATGTTCCGCGGCACAAAAACGACTTTGCCGCGTCAGGTCAACGACTGAATCGTGACCGATATGGGGTTTGCGGTCGCGGAGATCCAAGGGTGTTTCTGTGAATATCTTTGAATCTCAGAATTTTATGGGAAAAATCTCATACCGAGATTGACCTTCGCCCGGTAATCCTTTTAGGGTCTTCGTCGCTTAAACGCCCGGAAACCTGCGAACGTGAAAGAATGGCGATGTCATCGACGTCCCTCGCAAAGGAATCGCGGATTGAAAATTCGGTGGCCCGTCTCGAACAGGCGGTGTCCCGGCTGGACGCCGCACTCGCGTCGGGTGTTCCGTCCGGGCCGTCACCGGAGGCCGCGGCAGAGGTTTCTAAGCTCGAGCAGGAGAACGCAACGCTCCGCGATCTCAACCGCGAAGCGGCGGATCGGCTTTCGGATGCCATCGCGAAGCTCGAAACCATCGCCGGCAATGGGGCGGAGGACTGATCGATGGCGCAGGTCACCGTCACCATCAACGACCGTAAATACAATGTAGCTTGTGACGATGGCCAGGAAGCACATCTAGCGCGTCTCGGCGGATATATCGACCGGCGCGTGACAGAACTAGTCGCTGCGGTCGGACAGATCGGCGATGCAAAACTGTTGGTCATGGTGTCGTTGTTGTTGGCCGATGAGCTGTCGGACACCTATACCGAAATGGAAAAGCTGAAGGGCGGCAAAGGCGCCGCCGCCACAGCTGATGCCGAAGAAAAGTTGGTGAAATCCTTGGAAATATGCGCAGCGCGCATCGAGGGCATTGCCGAGCGTCTCGAACAAGCCTAGTTTCAGTCTAGGCGGGCTGCGGAGTACGACAGGCCCACGCTATCCCTGGGGCCTAAATCCAAAGTACGGGAGCTGTCCCTGCCGGTCTTCCGGGATCGGTATTTACGGCGCCCACCTGCAGCAGCAGGCCACGGAGGATCTCATGGCCACCGGCTCAGGCGGCTCGCCGAACTTTCCATCCTGACGTACCGAGGCTCATGACCGATCTCGACACTGCGAAACGAGAGATGCGCGCACTTTGCGAGAAGCGCCGCGCGGATATCGCGGATGCCCTCAATGATGCAGGTGTCTGGCTTGCGGTCGCCGTGATGGCCCGGGCCGCCGACATTGGTCTCGCCGACGGCCCGAAGACGGTCGCGCTCTATCACGCCATGAATTCGGAAATGGATGCAGGGCCTTTGCTCCGCGCCCTGGAGCGGACGGGGCATCGGGTCGTGCTGCCGGTCGTCACCGCAAAAGATGCGCCGCTGTCGTTCCGGGTCTGGGCTTCGGCGGATCCGCTGCAGCCGGGCGGCTTCGGCACGTCTGTGCCACTGGACTCCGCGCCGGAAGTGGTTCCCGATATTTTGTTCGTGCCGCTCTTGGCTTATGACGACGCGGGCGGGCGGCTCGGTTACGGCGGTGGTTTTTACGACAGGACTTTGGACGCGCTGGACAAACCGGCCATTGGCGTTGCCTACGCGGCGCAGCGGGTGGACAGCGTCCCGACCGGTCCTCATGATCGGAAAATGGATTGGATTGCGACGGAGCAGGGATTGCTTGATGTCGCGGCGGACGAAAGGACGACATGAATATTCTGATTATCGGCGATGTCGTCGGCAGCGCGGGCCGGGCGGTTCTGAATGCGGAGTTGGCGGAATTGCGGCGCAAGCTCAAGACCGACTTCGTGATCGTCAACGGCGAGAACGCCGCGCACGGCTTCGGCATCACCGGTGGTATCTGCGAGAGCTTCTATCAGGCTGGAGCGGACTGTATCACGACCGGCAACCACGCTTTCGACCAACGCGAAGTCATCGACCAGATGGCGCGGGACGAGCGAATTTTGCGGCCGGTCAACTATCCGCCGAACACACCGGGCAAGGGGTATGCGATCTACACGACCGGCGGCGGCAAGCGGGTCCTGGTCGCCAATATCATGTGCCGTCTGTTCATGGAGCTGCTGGACGATCCGTTCCAGGCGCTGGAGCAACTGTTGACCCGCTTCCGGCTGGGTCGCGATGTCGATGCCATTGTCCTCGACGTGCACGGCGAAGCGACAAGTGAGAAACAAGCGATAGCCTACATGGCGGATGGCAAAGTGAGCGCCGTCGTCGGTACGCACACGCACGTGCCGACCGCTGACTGCCGGGTTATGCCCGGCGGGACTGCTTATCAGTCCGACCTCGGCATGACGGGCGACTACGACAGCGTCATCGGCATGAAGAAGGATGCAGCCCTGGCGCGGTTCCTGACCAAGGGAGAACGGATCCGCCTAGAACCTGCGACGGAGGAAGGGACTCTCTGCGGTGCCTTCATCAAGGTCGACGATGCGACGGGGCTGGCGAAGTTGATTAAGCCGGTCCGCGTCGGTGCCCACTTGGAAAGGGCGGTGCCAAAGGCGTGAGCCGCCTATTTTCAGGTAAAATGCGCCCAAATCTTGACATATTGCCGGTCGATGTTCGACACAGCGGTCGGCGCTGTATCCTTAAGTGCGCCTCAATTGTAGAATAGGGCGATTCGCGGCCAGCACTCCTGCGGCCGTGCCCCGGATTTTTAACGACGGAAGACGGAAATGGCCGGCCATTCAAAATTCAAAAACATCATGTACCGCAAGGGCGCGCAGGATGCGAAGCGCGCTAAGGTCTTCGCGAAGTTAGGCAAGGAAATTTCGATTGCCGCTCGCGGTGGCGAGGACCCCGATTTCAACCCACGCCTGCGCTTGGCGATCGCCAACGCCAAGGCGAAGAACATGCCGAACGATAATATCAAGCGCGCGGTCCAGCGCGGTGTCGGCGGCGACGGCGACAACTACGAAGAAATCCGCTACGAGGGATATGGCCCCGGCGGCATCGCGTTTATCGTCGAAGCGCTCTCGGACAACCGCAACCGGACGGCGTCTGAAGTGCGGTCTACGTTCTCGAAACATGGCGGTAACCTCGGCGAGACGGGTAGCGTCAATTTCATGTTCGACCGTGTCGGGCAAATTGTCTTCCCGGCGGATGCCGCGGATGCCGACACCATGTTCGAAGCGGCGCTTGAAGCGGGTGCGTCCGATTGCGAAAGTGACGATGACGGTCACACTATTACCTGCGACCCGGACGACTTCGCGGATGTGCGGGACGCATTAGCCGAGAAGTTTAGCGATCCGGAAGACGCGGGCCTGGTTTGGAAGCCACAGAACACCATCGAAGTCGACGAAGACACGGCCTCGACGCTGTTCAAACTGATCGAAGTGCTGGAAGACAATGACGACGTTCAGTCGGTGGCTTCAAACTTCGAAGTTTCCGATGAGATCATGGAGCGTCTGAGCGCATGATCGGAGGCGGGCCGTGCGGCTGATCGGTTTTGACCCGGGTCTGCAGACCACCGGCTGGGGCGTCATTGACATCGACGGCAACCGGCTGAGCTACGTCGCCGACGGTCTCGTGCAGACATCGGCCAAAGCCTCTCTGTCCGAACGACTTGTCGAACTTCATGCCGGCCTGAAGGACGTTATCGACGAATTCAGTCCCGATGAAGCGGCGGTTGAAGAAACCTTCGTCAATAAAAACGCGGTCTCGACGCTGAAGCTAGGCCAAGCACGGGGTATCGTCCTTGTGGTCCCGGCACTCGCCGGTCTGGCGGTCGCCGAATACCTGCCGAACCTCGTTAAGAAAACGGTCGTCGGTACTGGGCATGCGCAGAAACAACAGGTAGAGGCGATGGTGAAGATGCTGTTGCCGGGCGCTATGGTCGCCGGTGCCGATGCTGCGGATGCATTGGCCGTGGCGATCTGCCACGCGCACCACCGCGGTACTGCCGATAAGGTCCGCAAGCTGGCGAGGGCCGCCGGATGATTGCCAGGCTCAAAGGCATCGTCGAAGAGGTCGGCGACGACTACATCGTTGTCGACGTTTCCGGTGTCGGCTACCTCGTATTCGCCTCGCAAAAGACGCTGAGCCGCGTCGGCACCGGTGATGCCGTGGCGTTCTTCGTCGAGACACATGTCCGCGAGGATCACATTCACCTGTTCGGTTTCCTGGATGCCGCCAGCCGCGATTGGTTCAAGCTGCTGACGACGGTGCAGGGCGTTGGTGCCAAGGCTGCACTGGCGATCCAAGGAGTGCTCAATGCCGACGAACTAAGCCGCGCTATTGCCAGCGGCGACAAAGCCGCCATCACCCGCGCGCCGGGTGTTGGGCCGAAGCTGGCGCAGCGGCTGGTATCGGAATTGAAAGACAAGGTCGGTGCCATCGCGCTCGGCCAAGCGGCCCGGAATATCCCCGTCTCGACCGGCGGTAAGGTGGTTGCTGCTGATGTCGACGATGGTGCGGGCGCCGTCGCGGATGCTGTCTCGGCGCTGGTCAATCTCGGCTATACACCGTCGCAAGCCTTGGGCGCGGTGGCGGAAGCCGCGGCCGATATCGGCGATGACGCTGATGTTGGCGTACTCATCAAGGCCGGTCTTTCGAAACTGGCACCCGCAGACAATCCACGGGCCGGAGCCCGCGCGTAAATGGCGGAAGGTGATCGCATCATCGCCGCCGACGAAATCGCCGGCGACGCGCAAGAGGCGGCGCTTCGCCCGCAGCGCTTGGACGACTTCGTCGGCCAGCCTCAGGTGCGCGCCAACCTCAAAGTTTTTATCCAAGCCTCGATTTCCAGAAACGAAGCCTTGGACCACGTTCTTTTTTACGGGCCGCCCGGTCTTGGCAAGACGACTTTGGCCAGCATCGTCGCCAAGGAAATGGGCGTCGGCTTCCGGGCCACGTCGGGACCGGTCATTGCAAAGGCCGGTGATCTGGCCGCGATCCTCACCAACCTGGACGCGGGCGATGTGCTGTTCATTGACGAGATCCACCGCCTCAATCCGGCGGTCGAGGAAATCCTCTATCCGGCGATGGAGGACTATCAACTCGACCTGATCATCGGTGAGGGGCCGGCTGCGCGTTCCGTGCGCATCGATCTGCCGCGCTTTACGTTGGTCGGTGCAACGACGCGTTCCGGCCTGATCACGACACCGCTCCGCGAACGCTTTGGCATTCCGATGCGCCTGGAGTTTTACGGCATTGAAGACCTTCGCAGCATCATCTCGCGCGGCGCCGGTCTGCTTGGTGTTGACATGACGGATGACGGTGCGCGTGAAATTGCGGCACGGGCGCGGGGGACACCGCGCGTTGCCGGACGTCTGCTACGTCGGGTTCGCGATTTCGCCGCTGTCGAAGGGCACAGTCCCGTTGACGCTACCGCCGCCGACGCCGCGCTCAATCGATTGGATGTGGATAAGCGCGGCCTGGACGCCATGGACCGGCGCTACCTGAGCTGCATCGCCGATAATTACGGCGGTGGGCCCGTAGGCGTCGAGACGCTGGCGGCGGCGCTCTCGGAACAGCGCGACACCATCGAAGAGGTCATCGAGCCATATCTCATACAGCAGGGTCTTTTGATGCGCACGCCGCGCGGCCGCGCGCTGACGGCGGACGGCTTCAAGCATCTGGGGTTGAAAGCGCCGACGACTCTCAATCAGTTGGATTTGATTACGGAAGAAGACGATGGCTGAGGAAAAGACCTCGCAATACCATTCACAACCAATTCGCGTGTATTACGAGGATACCGACGCCGCCGGTATTGTCTATTACGCCAACTATCTGAAGTATGCCGAGCGCGCGCGCACGGAACTGCTGCGGACACTCGGGCTCGAGAACGCGTCCTTGATGGAGAACAACGGTCTAGCGTTCGCGGTCCGTCACTGTTCTATCGATTACATTAAGCCCGCGCGACTCGACGACGCCCTTTATGTCGCCACATTCGTGGTGGAACTTGCCGGCGCTAGTCTCACCATGCAGCAGGACGTTTATCGGGCCGGTGACGTCCTGGTCTCGCTCGAGGTGCGATTGGCCTGTATCGACGTTGCCAGTGGACGCGCCAAGCGGCTGCCCGCGCCGGTGCGCGATGCTTTCGCCGGCTACCTGTCAACAAGCGGATAAGCGGAGTTACCTAATGGAAAATCAAGCTGTCGATGCAGCGATCATGGCGGGGTCCGTCAGCGCCGATCAGTTTTCGATCATGGCGCTGGTTTTGCGCGCAGACTTGGTCGTCAAAACGGTCATGCTGCTGCTTGTTTTCGCCTCGGTCTGGTGCTGGGCGATCATTTTCGAAAAGCTTCTGACCGTACGCCGCCTGAATAAGCGCTCCAACGAATTCGAGCAGGCTTTTTGGTCAGGCAAGTCGTTAGACGATCTGTTCGACAAGATCGTCACCAACCCGCGAGACCCCATGTCCGCGGTTTTTGTCGCGGCAATGCGGGAATGGCGAAGAGTGTCCGGCGGTTCCGGCGCCAATTTGCGCGTCGGTCTGTCGCAGCGGATCGATCGGGTTATGCAGATCACGGTCAACCGTGAGATGGACCGTGCCGAGCGTTATATGACCTTTCTCGCGACGACGGGTGCCACGGCACCGTTCGTCGGCCTGTTCGGCACAGTCTGGGGGATCATGAATAGCTTCCAGTCCATCGCTATTTCGTCGAACACTAGCCTCGCCGTCGTCGCACCGGGTATTGCCGAAGCGTTGTTCGCGACGGCTCTGGGGCTGCTGGCCGCAATCCCGGCCGTTGTCGCCTATAACAAGCTCAGCCGCGATCTGGATCGTTACGCCGGCCGCCTGGAAGCCTTCGCCGGTGAATTCTCGGCCATCCTTTCCCGCGAGATGGATGAGTAGGAGTCAAGGGTGGCAAACGTCCTAGAACGCAGCGGATCGCGCTTTGGGCGCCGTAAAGCGCGCCCCATGAGCGAAATCAACGTCACGCCGATGGTCGATGTCATGCTGGTGCTGCTGATCATCTTCATGGTCACGGCACCTTTGTTGACCGTCGGGGTCGAAGTGAATCTGCCGGAGACCAAGGCTGGTGCAATTTCCGGCTCGGACGAGCCGTTGGCGATCTCGATCGACGCCGGTGGGGAGATTTACGTGCAGGATACAGCGGTGCCGCTTGACACATTAGTGCCAAGATTGCGTGCCATTACCGGTGAGAATAACGACCTTCGCATCTTCGTGCGCGGTGATCAGTCGATCAATTATGGTCGCGTGATGGAGGTGATGGCGACTATCAATCGTGCCGGTTACCGGCGTGTGGCGCTCATTACGCGAAGCAAGGAAGCGGCGGAATCGGGCGACGCCAAGAAGGACCCGAAATAGAAACCTTAGGAGCAAACCGTTCCAAGATGCGCCAGGGCGTTTTCCTCTCCGTAGCGTTCCACGCTGCCGTTGTCGCTGTTGCGGTGTACGGCCTGCCTACGCTTGCGCCTTACGAGCCGCTCGACGAAACACCGTTGTTCGTCGAGGTTGTAGAGATCGGCGACGAAATTAATGTGCCGCCACCGGCCCCGACGCAGGAAGAAAAGGCGCCGGAAAAGGCCCCGGAAACACCGCCGCCTGAACCGGAGCCGATAGCCGAGCCAGATCCACCGCCGGCTCCGCCTGAGCCCGAAGTGGCGGCGCTGCCACCTGAACCCGAACCCGTCCCCGAGCCGGAGCCCGTGCCGGATCCGGAACCCGTTGCCGAACCTGCACCCGAGCCGTTGCCGGAGCCGGAGCCGGAACCGGAACCCGTGGCCGAGCCTGAACCGGAGCCTGAACCGAAACCGGAACCCGCACCTGCGCCGACGGCATCGGGGGCTAAACTGAAGAAGAAACCAAAGCCGCCGCCGACCTTTGACACGGCGTCGCTTTTGAAAACGCTGGCCGAGGTCAAGAAGACGCAAAAAGCCGAGACGCCGCCGCCCGAGGAAAAGAAGGCGCCGAAGGAGGGCGACTTTTTGTCGGCGATGAAAAGCGCGATCAAATCCGAGAAGCCGCGCGAATTCGACCCGACCAAACGGCTGACCATGACCGAGGAAGCGGCGCTTAAGAAGACTGTCGTCGATACGGTCAAACCCTGCTGGAACGTACCTGCCGGCGCCAAGGACGGCGGCAGCCTTGCCGTGCTTGTGCGTCTTAGCATGCGCCCGGACGGCACAGTCAGTTCTGCGACCATTGAGGATCAGAGCCGCTACGGTTCCGATCAATTCTATCGGACCGCCGCCGAAGCTGCGCGGCGTGCCGTATTGAACCCGAAGTGCAATCCGATCAAACTACCGCCCAATCGATATGATTTCTGGCGCGAGATCGTCATCAACTTCGACCCCAAAGAAATTCTCTGAGGAGTTCACATGCCGACCGTTGCAATCCTACGAGCCGCATTTCTGACTATAGCGTCTGTCCTTTTCGTGTTCACGCTGAGCAGCGGGGCGAAGGCGGAACTTCGCGTTGATATCACGCAGGGCAAGGTGGAGCCGCTGCCAATCGCAGTGACCGATTTCTATGGTGCGAACGGTGGCGAAAAGCGCATCGGCGAGGATATGGCCGGAGTCATTTCCAATGACCTGCAACGTTCGGGGCTTTTCAAGCCGATAGACAAGCGGGCTTTTATCCAATCGGACGAAGCCTTGAACACGCTGCCGCGCTTTGGGGATTGGCGGATCATCAACGCGCAGGCGCTGGTGCAAGGACAGGCGGAATTGGTGCCGGACGGGCGGCTCAAGGTTCAGTTTCGTCTATGGGACGTGTTTGCCGAACAGCAAATGGTCGGCTTGGCGTACTATACGGAGCCGGGAAACTGGCGTCGTGTTGCGCACATCATCGCCGATCAGATCTATAAACGAATCACCGGCGAAGACGGCTATTTCGATACCCGAATTGTCTATATCGCCGAAAGCGGCCCCGAGCAGAGGCGCGTCAAACGTCTGGCGATCATGGATCAAGACGGCGCCAATCACCGCTTTCTGACGGATGGATCGGCACTGGTGCTGACGCCGCGCTTCTCGCCGGATCAGCAGGAAATCACCTATCTCAGCTACTATCGCAACACGCCGAGGGTCTATATTTTCAACATCGATACGGGCCGCCAGGAAATGCTGGGCGACTTCCCGGGAATGACCTTTGCGCCCCGGTTCTCGCCGGATGGCCAGAAGGTGATCATGAGCATGGCGCAGAACGGCAGCACGAATATTTTCGTGATGGACCTGCGCACGCGCCAGGTGTCGCAGTTGACCCGGTCGACGGCAATCGATACCTCGCCGAGCTTCTCGCCGGATGCCGGACAAGTCGTCTTCAACTCGGACCGGGGCGGCACGCAGCAGTTGTATGTCATGAATGCCGACGGACAGAACGTGAAGCGGATTACTTTCGGCAAGGGGCGATATGCAACGCCGGTATGGTCACCGCGCGGCGATTTGATCGCATTCACTAAGATCAGCGGTGGTCGATTCTACATCGGCGTCGTCAAGCCTGATGGCACGGGTGAGCGCCTTTTAGCCGAGGATTACCTTGTGGAGGGGCCGACTTGGGCGCCGAATGGGCGCGTGCTGATGTTCTTCCGTCAGTCTCGGACTGGAAAGGAGAAAATTTCAGCCCCGAGGCTCTATTCCATTGATTTGACGGGTTATAATGAACGGGAAGTCGTCACGCCAGTCGACGCGTCCGATCCGGCTTGGTCGCCGTTGATCCCGTGATGATACCTTGACACTACAATCCGGAGCATGTTGCAGTGCAGTATTCAAGCGGGCATTGTGGTAAAGGCGTGGTCTGATTACGGTTTTCCGACATGTGAAATTCTAAAATTGTTCTTGGAATCAAGCCTGTCTGCCTATAAAGATACCCGCATATGGCGTCCGAACCGGAGGCCGACGGAGGTTCGACCGTCTGACCGGCGGTAGGGGTACCAGTTAACACCCGATGAGGAGTAATTCCTATGCGTTCGAAATTTTTAACCGTTGTAGCTGCCGTTGCGCTGCTCGCTGCCTGCGAAACGGCTCCGGAAACGACTGGTAACAGCCAGTCGTCCGGGGGTGCTTCTACGGCGCCGTCTCAATCTTCCACCGCGACCGTGCAAATTGCACCGGGTTCCCAGGAGGATCTGGTTGTCAACGTTGGTGATCGTGTTTTCTACGAATACGATAGCTCTGCGCTGACCGCTGAAGCTCGCGGCACGCTTGAGAAACAAGCCGCCTGGATGAAAAAGTTCGGTGGTGTCAGTATCACCCTTGAAGGTCACTGCGATGAACGCGGTACCCGTGAGTACAACCTCGCCCTGGGTGAGCGCCGTGCCAACGCCGCCAAGGATTATCTGGTCGCTCTGGGTATCAACCCGGCTCGCGTCAAGACGATCTCTTACGGCAAAGAGCGCCCGGCCGCTATCGGCCACAACGAAACCGCATGGGCGCAAAACCGCCGCGCGGTTTCCGTCGTGACCGGCGCCGGCAGCTAATCGCTGCACGCTAACAGTTAGGCGCTTGCCGACTCGGGCTTCCGTGTAGGCAAGCGCCTTAATTGTGCCTAAAATGGCGGATATTCCGAACTGGTCGGCTGGCGAGATTACGCTGGTCCACTGTCATGTATTGGAAAGGCCGCACGAATTATGATCCGACTTTTTCCTGCCCCTCGCGCCGCACTTTTGGGCGCGTTCATTGTTTTTGCATTTACGCCGACGCTCGGCTTTGCGCAGAGCTCGGAAACGGTACAGTTGCTCAACCGTATCGAACGGCTTGAGCGGGACATCCGCACTCTCAATGTGCAGATTGCCCGAAGCGGCGGCCAACCGATCCAGGTTGGCAAATCCTCCGGGACGGCCGGTAGTGCCGGTAGTGGTGGTGATCCAGCCTATGCGAGACTGAGCGTCCGTCTAACCGAACTGGAAGAGCAACTCCGCAATTTGAACGGGCGGATCGAGGAAATCGGGTTCCAGATTTCCCAAGCGACACAGCGAATGGACAAGATGTCCACGGATGTCGACTATCGGCTCAGTCAGCTTGAGCAAGGCAAAGTCGGCGGTTCGGCACCGATGAACGATCAGAGTGCGTCGATGGCACCGTCCGACGCCATGGGTACGGCGACACCGACGCCGCCGCCGCCGCCGTCTACGCCGCCTAGTAGTGGTGGTGTGTTAGGTCAACTCAACGCCGACGATCCTGTGCCGCAGGGACCGGCCGCACCTGAAACGTCTTCCGAAAGTTCAGGTGGAGGCACGTCCAGCGAAGCGGATGCACTTTTGGCACAACTGACCGGTGAGCCGGTCGCGTCACAATCGGCGTCAGCTTCGGAACCGGCGTCGGCCCCCGCAGCGTCGGCACCGTCCGCGCCGGCTCAGACGGCTGCGTTGTCCGGTGGCTCACCGCGCGATCAATATACGCAGGCTTTCGGTTTGCTACGCCAGGGTCAGTACGACCAGGCGGCGGCGGCTCTTCGTAAGTTCCTTGAGGAAAATGGTGAAGACCCGCTCGCGGCCAATGCCCGTTACTGGCTGGGTGAAACGTACTACGTGCGGGGCGCATATGTTGAAGCGGCTGAGACCTTCCTTGAAGGATATCAGGCCGATCCCAAAGGTGCGAAAGCGCCAGACGCTTTGCTGAAGCTCGGCATGTCGTTGTCCAGCCTGGAAAAGAAAAGCGAGGCTTGCGCGGCGTTTCAGAAACTGCGAACGGATTATCCGAGCGCACCGGCGGGCCTGAAGGCAACGCTGCAGCGCGAGTGGCAGAAAAACGGCTGCGTCTGAGGACGCGCCGGACCGCATGTCCGACCGACCGATTGACACCGACGAATTTGCACGAAGCCTTTCGGCGTTCGCACCGTTCGAACGCGCGCCGCATATTGCGGTGGCCGTCTCTGGTGGCGCGGATAGTGTCGCGCTCTTATTGCTGGCATCCAAGTGGGCGCGGGCCAACAGCGGCAAAGTGACCGCGTTGACCGTCGATCACGGTTTGCGGCAGGCCGCGGCAGACGAAGCACGCGCGGTCCAGGCTCAGAGCCAGCGTCTGGGCGTTTCTCACGAGACGTTGGTTTGGACGGGCCAAAAGCCGGATACCGGTCTGCAGGCTGCGGCCCGGGAAGCACGGTATCGGTTGCTGGATGGCTGGTGCCGTGACGCCGGTGTTCTGCATCTGCTGGTCGCGCATCATGCCGACGATCAGGCCGAGACGATCTTGCTGCGAATGGAGAAGGGAAGCGGCCCGGACGGCCTCGCTGCGATGGCGTCAATCCGGGAACTCCCAAATTGCCGTTTGTTGCGCCCGCTCCTGACGTTTCCGAAAGCACGTCTTACTGCAACGGTCGAAGCGGCCGGCGAGACTTGGATCGAAGACCCGAGTAACCGCAACGACGCTTTCGCCCGGGTCCGTATGCGTCGCGCTATCAAAGAAGCGTCAATCGATAACATGGGGCTGGCGGCAGGTGCCGCCCGGATGCGGAGAGCGCGAACGGCGCTCGATGCAGAGACGGCGTTGTGGCTCGGGCGCCACGCGGCGGCCTCTCCCTACGGCATGATGACGATGGAAATAGACGCGCTGATGCGCGCCGAGCCGGAAATTTATACTCGTGTTCTATCGCGGGCTGCCAATTCCATCGGTGGCAAGGTGTTCCCGCCGGCGGTGCAGGCCATCGAACGGCTTGCTGAGGCGATCTCGGACGGTCGGCACGCGACGCTCGGTGGTGCCTTCTTTAAACAGAACAAGGGAACGCTGTACGTCTTTCGCGAGCCCCGGAATTTACCCGCACCGATGCCGTTGCCGGTGGTGCCGTTTCTGTGGGACGGCCGATTTCAGATTGCCGCAAATACAGCGTCGCGGAATCTCTTATCCATCGCGCCCTTGGGGGCGGCACGTCTCAAGCGCTGGCCGGTGCGTGAACGCCCTAAATGGATGGCGGACATCCGCCCCGAAGCCTTGGCGTCGCTACCGGTGTTGACGGGTGTGGATGCGGTGATGACTGTGCCGCAACCAGGAAAATTTGACGAAAACAGCGTAATGGTCCGGTTTCAGCCCAAAAAACCGCTCTCAGGATCGGGCTTTGCCATTGCGTGAGCGGCGGAATACACTATTTCTACAGTAATTTCCGCGTGCAAAAGCCGCGCGCTCGCTGGTGCTTGAACAGCACCGGTCCAATGGGAACGGTCACCGGGCAGCCGTAAAGGAAAAACGTAGTGAATTTCAGCAAAAACCTCGCCCTCTGGATCATTATCGGCCTGTTGATCCTGGCCCTGTTCAATCTGTTCCAGGGATCCGCGCAGCGCACCGACCTCAATGAACTCGCCTTTTCGGAGTTCCTGAACCGGGTCGAGAGCGGTGACGTCAAAGGCGTCACGATCAAGGGCAACCAGATTTATGGCCAGTATCAGAGCGGCGGTGCCTTCCGCACATATGCACCGGACGATCCGCAACTGGTGGAGCGTCTCAAGAACCAGAACGTGCAGATCCGGGCAGAACCGCTGGATGACGGACCGGGGCTTTGGAGTATCCTGATTTCGTGGTTCCCGATGCTGTTGCTGATTGGCGTTTGGATTTTCTTCATGCGTCAGATGCAATCCGGTGGCGGCAAGGCCATGGGCTTTGGCAAGTCCAAAGCGAAGTTGCTGACGGAAAAGCAAGGCCGCGTCACATTCGAAGACGTCGCCGGCATCGATGAGGCAAAGCAGGAGCTTGAGGAAATCGTCGAGTTCCTGAAGGACCCGCAGAAGTTCCAGCGTCTCGGCGGCCGCATTCCGAAGGGCTGTCTGCTCGTCGGCCCCCCGGGTACCGGTAAAACGCTCGTCGCGCGGGCCGTCGCCGGCGAAGCGAACGTACCGTTCTTTACTATCTCCGGTTCAGACTTCGTCGAAATGTTTGTCGGCGTCGGTGCATCACGTGTCCGCGATATGTTTGAGCAGGGCAAGAAGAACGCACCGTGCATCATCTTCATCGACGAAATCGACGCTGTCGGTCGCCATCGTGGCGCCGGTCTCGGCGGTGGAAACGACGAACGCGAGCAGACCCTCAACCAGTTGCTGGTTGAAATGGACGGCTTCGAGGCGACGGAAGGTGTGATCCTGATCGCTGCGACCAACCGACCCGACGTTCTTGACCCGGCGCTGCTGCGTCCAGGCCGCTTCGACCGTCAGATCGTGGTGCCGAACCCGGACATCTTGGGTCGCGAAAAGATCCTTCGCGTGCACATGCAAAAGGTGCCGCTGGCTCCCGATGTCGATCCGCGCGTCATCGCTCGTGGCACGCCCGGTTTCTCGGGGGCCGATCTCGCCAACATCGTCAACGAAGCGGCGCTCTTGGCCGCGCGCAAATCCAAGCGCGTCGTGACAATGGCCGAGTTCGAAGAAGCCAAGGACAAGGTCATGATGGGCGCCGAGCGCCGCTCCATGGTTATGACCGAGGATGAGAAAAAATTGACCGCTTATCACGAAGCGGGCCATGCGCTGGTCGGGATCCATATGCCTAAGACCGATCCGTTGCACAAGGTGACGATCATTCCGCGCGGCCGTGCGCTAGGCGTGACCATGAGTCTGCCGGAACGGGACCAACTCAGTATGTCGGAAACGCAGCTCCTGTCGCGTCTCGCTGTTATGTACGGCGGGCGTCTGGCAGAAGAGCTCATCTTCGGCAAGGAGAACATCACCACCGGTGCCGGTAACGACATTCAGCAGGCGACAAATCTCGCGCGGCGGATGGTCACGGAGTACGGCTTCTCGGACAAGCTCGGCCGTTTGCGGTACTCGGACAACGAAGAGGAAGTCTTCCTCGGTCACTCGGTCGCACGTCAGAAAAACATTTCGGACGCGACGGCGACTTTGATTGACGAAGAAGTTCGGCGCTTGATTGAAGACGCAGAAGCCAATGCACGCCGTATTTTGTCCGAGCATAGCGAAGATCTTGAAGTCATCGCCAAGGCGCTTTTGGAATACGAAACCCTAAGTGGAGAAGATGTACGGGCCTTGCTCGCCGGTGAAGAGATTCACCGCGACGACGACGGCGGCTCCAATTCGGATACGCCGCGTCGCACATCGATCCCGACGGGCGGAAAGACCCGCCCCCGCAAGGGGCCTGACAGCACCGGGGGCATTGATCCGGAACCACAACCGGGGCAGTAACACCGACGCACAGAACGAAGTTTTTCACCCCCGCGCCATGCGGGGGTGATTCTTTGAGGAATGAACCTCATGAAACAACCCGAACCGCTTATTTTTGCCGGGCTAAAACTCGACCGGCCGCGTCTGATGGGTGTCGTCAACGTGACACCGGACAGCTTTTCCGATGGCGGGCTGTATATGGATCCGGTTCATGCCGTGGACCAGGGCCTAAAATTAATCGAAGAAGGCGCCGATATCCTCGATATCGGCGGTGAATCGACTCGTCCAGGTGCCGAGCCGGTGACGGTCGAAGAAGAACTTCGTCGGGTCATACCGGTTATCGAGAGGCTCGCCGCTTCCGGGGTATTGATTTCCATCGACACCCGCCGCGCTGAGGTCATGCGCGCCGCTATCTCGGCAGGTGCCGCTATTGTAAATGACGTAACGGCGCTGACCGGCGATGCGGATAGCGTCTCCGTTTGTGCCGAAGCCGGAGTCGATGTGGTGCTTATGCACATGCAGGGCGAGCCGCAGACGATGCAGGTCAATCCTGCCTATGACGATGTGATCACCGATATTCACGACTATTTTCGCCAGCGTCTCACTGATCTGGACAAAGCCGGTATTGGCGTCGAAAAGATCGCCGTCGATCCCGGTATCGGCTTCGGGAAATCGTTGGATCACAATCTTTCGCTGATCTCGCACATTGACGTGTTTCATACGCTGGGCACGCCCGTGGTGCTTGGTGTGTCTCGTAAGAGCTTCATTGCCAAGATCGACCGCGACGTGCCGCCACCGGAACGGGTTGCGGGTTCCGTCGCCGCGGCCATTGCAGGTTGGGATCGGGGCGCGCAGATCATCCGTGTCCACGATGTCGCCGAGACGCGTCAGGCCTTGGCCGTCTGGCAGGCCATCGAAGCGGCTGATGATGCGGGATAAAGGGCGGTAACGCTTCTAAAACCTTTTTCCAGCAACAATCCCCGGTTATATGTCTGAACCATGACAAAACGGGAAACGCCATGACGGTTCGCAACTTCTTCGGCACGGACGGTATTCGCGGACGTGCCAACACGCACCCCATGACGGCGGATATCGCGCTCAAGCTTGGGATGGCGGCGGCGCTGCAGTTCCGCCGCGGTGACTATCGGCATCGCGTCGTCATCGGCAAGGATACGCGCCTTAGCGGCTATATGCTCGAACCGGCGCTGACGGCGGGTTTTGTTTCCATGGGCATGGACGTCGTCCTGGTTGGGCCGATGCCTACTCCGGCGGTGGCCATGCTGACGCGTTCGCTGCGTGCCGATCTCGGCGTCATGATCTCGGCTTCCCACAACCCGTTCGAGGACAACGGCATCAAGTTGTTTGGCCCCGATGGCTACAAGCTCTCCGATCTCGTCGAAGCTGAAATCGAAGAAAAGATGGCCGGCGATATGACGGCGTCTCTGGAACCCGCCGCCCAGTTGGGGCGCGCCCGGCGGTTGGATGATGCGCGGGGCCGCTACACCGAATACGTTAAACAGACGTTCCCACGCGGCCTACGTCTGGATGGTCTAAAGGTCGCCATCGATTGTGCCAATGGCGCCGCTTATCGGACGGCACCAGAAGTGCTGTGGGAACTGGGCGCGGACATCTTTCCTGTCGGCGTTTCGCCCGACGGCAAAAACATCAATGCCAACTGTGGCTCGACCCACCTGGATACGATCAAGGAAACGACCGTTGCCTCTGGTGCCGATATCGGCATTGCCCTCGACGGTGATGCGGACCGCCTGATCGTCTGCGATGAGAAAGGCAACATCATCGATGGCGACCAGATCATGGGTCTGATCGCTACTGACTGGCTGATGACCGGACGCCTGAAAGGCGGCGGCGTCGTCGCTACAGTTATGTCGAACCTCGGCCTGGAGCGGCATTTGAACGATCTGGGGCTGGAACTCAAACGGACACGCGTCGGCGACCGATATGTTGTCGAAGCGATGCGGGCCGAGGCTTTCAATTTCGGTGGCGAACAGTCGGGCCACTTAGTCTTCGACGACTACGCGACAACCGGCGACGGTCTAATCGCGGCGTTGCAGGTGCTCGCGGTTTTGGTAACCGCCGAAAAGCCGGCAAGCGATGTTTGCCGGATATTCGAACCGCTGCCGCAACTCCTCAAGAACGTGACGTTCAACGGTGGTGCGCCGCTGGAATCCTCAAGTGTACAAACGGCGATCCGCAATGGCGAAGCTCGTCTGGGCGATGCCGGTCGCGTGCTGATCCGCAAATCGGGTACGGAACCCCTGATACGGGTGATGGCCGAAGGCGAGGACCAAACCCTCGTACAAGCGGTCGTGGACGATATCTGCGACGCAATCCGCGCAGAGGCTTAAGAATATGGTTGCGATGAAGGGCAAGGTTCTGATTATCGCCGGATCTGATAGTGGCGGTGGTGCCGGGATCCAAGCGGATATTAAGGCGGTCACGGCTCTTGGCGGCTTTGCCATGACGGCAATCACCGCGCTGACGGCTCAGAACACTCAAGGCGTTTTTGGCATCCACGATGTGCCGGCGGATTTTGTTGCAAGGCAGATATCGCTTGTCCTCGACGACCTTGGCGCTGACTGCATCAAGATTGGCATGCTGCACCGGGCCGATATCATCGAAACGGTTGTCGAAATACTGGCTGAGAAAGCCAAGGATATTCCCATCGTCGCTGACCCTGTGATGGTTGCCAAAGGCGGGCATGCGCTTTTAGCCGAGGCGGCGGAAGCGGCGCTGAAGGACAAGTTGATACCGGCCGCGACCTTGATCACGCCGAACATTCCCGAAGCCGAGGTGTTGACCGGCTACCGGATCAGTACGCACGACGATATGAAGACGGCGGTCAAAGGTTTGGCTGACATGGGCGCGAAGGGAATTCTTCTAAAGGGCGGCCACCTGGAGAGCGACGACATCGTCGATTTGTTGCGGACACCCGACGGCAAGATGCTCTCATACAAGGACAAGCGCATCGACACGCAAAATACGCACGGAACCGGTTGTACCCTCGCTTCCGCCGTGGCTTGTGGTATTGCGCAAGGGCTTGGTATGGCGAAGGCCGTGGCGCGCGCCAGAAAATACGTGCGCCGCGCCATCGAGACGAATCCCGGTTTTGGCACCGGCCACGGTCCGCTTAATCACGCCACCACGGTCGAGCCGTTCGAGGTTTAGGCAATCACCGGCACTCCCGGCGGCGCGCCGAGAATATCGCGAATGATTTCAGCCCCCTGACGGACTTCATCCCGTGTCCGGCAACTACCGACACATATCCGGATAGCGTGCGGCGCGGGATGACGGCCGATAACGAAATCCTCGCCGGTCAGGACATAAGCACCGCGCGCCTCCGCTTGACGGCGGAAGATGTCGGCACGCCACGGCTCCGGCAATTGCATCCAGATTTGGAAGCTGTGCTCATGTCCGAAGATATCGAACCCGTCTAGAACTTCCGCCGCGATGGCCATGCGTTCTGAGGCCTCGGCACACTGCCATTCCATCATCTTCTCGCCGGTGCCGTTCTCGATCCAGCGCGCGGCGATTTCGGCCATCAGTGGCGGCGTCATCCAACTGGACATACGGGCAACGGCACGGATGGCGTCGGTAGCCCCCTGTGGCGAGGCGATGTACCCGATCCGAAGACCCGGTGACATGGCTTTTGAAAGCCCGGTGACATGCACGACGTTATCCGGCGCCAGCGCAGCGAGCGAAGGTAGCTGCTCTTTCAGGAGGAACCCCCAGATATCGTCCTCTATCGCAAGCAATTCGTTCCGTTGTAGGATTTCGGCGATCGCTTCGCGCCGCGACAGGGACATGATTGCCGTGGTCGGGTTCTGTACCGTCGGTACGACGTAAACCGCGCTCGGACGGTGCTCGTCGATGGCATCCTGCAGGGCGTCTGGAATTAGGCCTTCCTTGTCGATGGCGACGGGCTGAAGCTTGATACCCAGTTGCGTCGCCGCGTGGACGACGCCTGGATAGGTGATGCATTCGGTGAGAACCGTGTCGCCGGGTCGAGCCAAAGCCATCAGCGAGACGATAATCGCGTGCTGAGTCCCATTCGACAGCGTGATGCGATGAGGGTCACTCTCAACACCCGTGCGGCTGACCCACGCGACGCCGGCTTCCCGGTGGCGTGGAATGCCGGAATGTCCTTGATAGTCCATCAACTCGCCACACAGGGCTTCGTCCTCGGAAATCTCGCGGATTGTCTGGGCGAGGTAAGTGCCGCCGTCGCCGAGCGGTGGCACTGCCATCGACATGTTGATACCGTTGTCGCGGACACCGCCTTGCGCGAAAGCGCGTGGTGCACGTGGCTGCGGATACTTGCCGTCGCCACGGACATAGGTGCCGCGGCCAACTTCGCCACCGACATAGCCGCGCCGCTCGGCTTCCTGATACGCACGAGAGATCGTTCCCAGTGTGACGCCTAGGTCATAGGCGAGGTTGCGCATTGGTGGCAGCTTGCTGCCCGATGGGAGATCACCACACCGGATCGCATCACCGACGGCATCGGCAATACGCAGATATTTCGGGCCGCTTCGCTCGGCGATATCAGGGAGCCAATTTGTCATTAGAACAATATTCCAATTGTATTCATATCTGTTCGCATTTTATGGATACAATGATTTCTTACAAGAGGAATAAAGTGATGAAGCAGAAAAATTGTACCGATACAATATCCTTGCAACAATCTCCGACGCTGCCGACGATGCAGGACATCATCAACAAAGTAGCGGGATATTTAACGGTGGCTTTTGGGCGACTGGTCATTTGGCAGCAGCGCCACGAAGAGCGGCAGAAGATGGTTTCTATGGATGCCCGGATGCGTGAGGACATCGGCTTGACCAAAGCCGACATCGCCGCCGAAGCGCGCAAGCCGTTCTGGCAAGGCTGATCCGTGGCCGCGGGTGTTGCCACGCCGCCGTTGATGCCGTTTGATCGCCCCATGACCGGAGAGGGGAAAACGGAGTTTTCATTGGCGGCGGCGTTCGCGCTCGGCGCCTTTGCCGTATTTTGCTGGGGCGTGACCCCGGCGATTACCTCGTTTCAAGTCAGCGAGTTCCCGGCTGTATTGAGTGGGATTATGCGGTCTGCGCTGGCGGTGCCGGCGGCGATAGTATGTATTCTTGTCATGCGTTTGCGCGCCCCTGCCGACAAGGCGACATGGGCCTGGCTGACTTTTTCTGGCCTTGCGGCTTTCTTCGGCTTCCCGATCTTGTTCACCATGGGTGTCGCCGAAACATCAACGACACATGCAGCGCTGATTCTCGCCTGCATGCCTGTAGTGTCGGGCGGCCTGGGTGCCGCAATGGACAAGCGCGCACCTCGCGTTATCTGGTTCGTCGGCGCGGGTTTAGCGATGATTGGTGAAGTGTTTTTGATCGGCGGGCGCGACGCCAGTGGTGAAGCGACTCTTTATGGCGACCTGCTCACGGCGGCAGCGGCGATCATTGCCGGCGCCGGCTATGTCGCGGGTAGTCGCGTGACGGCCAAGATCGGCACCTGGGCGACGACGTTCTGGGCCATCGCGATCATCGGCTCGTTGCAGCTGCCGTTGATGTTTTGGCTCGGTCGCGAGGTTGATCTGCCGACGATTACCTGGGGCGGCTGGGCCTCGACGGTATTTCTAGTGATGTTCTCGACGGTGCTGGCGTATGCCGCCTGGTACTGGGCGCTCAACCATGGCTCCGTTGTCCGCATCGCCCCCATCCAATTCGGCCAACCGGTGGTCAGTGTCTTCGTTGCGGTGCTGATCCTGGGAGAAGTACTAACGCCCACGGTCGCGGTCGCCACGCTGATGATTATCAGCGGCATCGTTCTTGCCAGCCGTGGTCGCCGCGTGCCTGTGCTTGCGGAGAAGCCACAATGAGCACGATTACACTTGCCGAGATCGAGGCCGCTGCCGAGATTATCTACAAGCATATGAAGCCGACACCGGAAATCCGCTGGCCGCTTTTATCGGCGCGGCTTGGCTGCGACGTTGTCGTGAAACACGAGAATCATACCCCGATCGGTGCATTCAAGATCCGAGGCGGTCTGAATTACATGCAGAAACTGATCGCTCGAGAGCCGGATTGCCCTGGTGTAATCACTGCGACGCGGGGTAACCACGGTCAATCCGTCGCCCGGGCGGCGACGTCACTCAGGCTGCGAGCGGTGATCTATGTGCCATACGGAAACAACCCGGAAAAGAACGACGCCATGCGCGCGTTCGGCGCGGAGTTGGTCGAGTACGGGGATGACTTTCAAGAGAGTCGCGAAGAGGCCGGACGCGTCGGTGCAGCGGACGGCCTGCATATGATTCCACCGTTTCATCCCCATCTGGTGGCAGGTGTCGGCACCTACGCGCGGGAGTTCCTGACCGCGCACCCGGATATGGATACGGTCTATGTACCGATCGGCATGGGGTCGGGAATTTGCGGCATGATTTCGGCCCGCGACGGTCTGGGTCATTTGACCAAGATCGTTGGCGTCGTGGCCGAAGGCGCGGCCGCTTATGCACTTTCGTTCGAGGCCGGTAAGGTGATCGAGACGAATAGCGCCGATACCTTTGCGGACGGCTTAGCATGCCGCGCACCCGACGCGGATGCGTTGGCGATCATTTCGAAAGGCGCGGACCGTATAGTGAGGGTGTCCGAAGACGGTTTCCGAGATGCCATGCGTGCTTATTTCTATGACACGCACAATATCGCCGAAGGTGCAGGGGCCGCACCGCTTGCCGGTCTTATGCAGGAGAAAGAGCGTATGGCAGGCAAGAAAGTGGGCGTCGTGCTGTCAGGTGGCAATGCCGACTGGGCGCAGCTTCAGGATGCTTTCACCGTCGTTTGAAGTGTGACGCGGAGGGCGGCTTTTCAGTCGTGGCCGTTCAGGCTAAGAAGGTTGCCAAGCACCTGGGAGGGAGCGCATGACGGAAGAGCTTTTCCGAGAAGACTCATACTTGAAATCCTGCGAGGCGACGGTCATTGCCGTCGGCGAAGACGGTATCGAGCTTGATCGCACAGTGTTCTATCCGATGGGCGGTGGGCAGCCTGGCGACACCGGTTCTATAACGATGCAAGATGGACGTTCTATTCCTATTGTAGATACCCGAAAAGACCGGGAAACCGGACGGCATCTTCACATCGCCGCCGAGGACGCACCCACATTATCGCCGGGTGATAAGGTCACGGCCGAAATCGATTGGGACCGCCGCTATAAGCTGATGCGCATGCACTCGGCCCTTCATCTACTGTGTGCCAGCGTCAGCGGTGGTGTGACTGGTGGTCAGATCGGTGAGCAGAAGAGCCGCTTGGACTTTGACCTACCGGACACCAATCTCGACAAGGAAGCTATCGAAGCGCGCCTGAACGCGCTGGTCGCGGGGGCACATACGATGGGCCATCGCTGGATCACGGACGAGGAAATGGCATCGAATCAGGATCTCGTTCGCACCATGTCGGTGCAGCCGCCTTCTGGGCAGGGACGCGTGCGCCTGATGGAAGTTTCCGGCGGTATCGATCTGCAGCCCTGTGGTGGCACCCATGTGGCCAACATTGCCGAAATCGGCCAACTCCGTGTTGGCAAAATCGAAAACAAAGGCAAACACAACAGGCGGATCAACATCCACCTGATGATGCCCTAACAAGAAACTGAAGGAGAACATCCCTATGGCGACGAACACATACAAGATCGCGGTTATTCCAGGTGACGGAATCGGCAACGAAGTGGTGCCGCCGACCTGCCGTATCCTTGAAGCTGTCGCCCGCAAGCACGATCTTGCATTCACATTCGATGAGAAGGATTGGAGCTGCGAGCGCTTTAACAAAGTCGGCAGCATGATGCCGGAAGATGGCCTGGAAGAGATCGGCAAGCACGATAGCGTGCTGCTGGGCGCCGTAGGTTATCCCGGTGTGCCGGACCACGTGTCGCTCTGGGGATTGCTGATCCCGATCCGGCGGGAATATCAGCAGTATGTCTCGATGCGGCCCGTGCGCTTGTTCGAAGGCGTGACGCCGCCGCTTGCCAACCGCAAGCCAGGCGATATCGACATGGTCGTCGTGCGCGAAAACAACGAAGGCGAATACTCTGAAATGGGTGGCCGAATTTTCCGGGGCACGCCGGACGAGGTCGTCTCGCAGCAGGCGATCTTCACGCGCAAGGGTACCGACCGAATCATGCGCTTCGCGTTCGAATTGGCGCAGAAGCGGGCGCGCAAGAAACTAACGTCGGCGACCAAGTCGAACGGCATTATCCATTCGATGCCGTTCTGGGACGAGCGTTTCGAGGCTCTCTCCAAGGAATACCCGGACGTTTCGACCGATAAGTATCACATCGATATCCTGACGGCGCGGTTCGTCACCGATCCGGATTGGTTCGATGTTGTTGTCGGTTCGAATCTGTTCGGCGATATTTTGTCCGATCTCGGCCCCGGCATTACCGGCACTATCGCCATTGCGCCCAGCGCCAATATCAATCCTGAAAAAGACTTTCCGTCGATGTTTGAACCGGTTCACGGGTCGGCGCCGGATATTGCCGGAAAGGGCATCGCTAACCCCATCGGTACGATTTGGTGCGCATCGATGATGCTGGATCATTTGGGCTACCCCGAAGCGGCCGCCGATATGATCCGTGCAATCGAAGATCTTCTTAGGGGCGACGGGCCAAAGACACCGGACATGGGGGGCAATGCCACTACCGAAGAAATGAGCAGAGCAATAGAGGAAGAATTGAGCGGGTCTTAATCGCGGACGAGATTTCTTCGGTCGGCCTTGCGCTCGGTCATGGCAATCCTCAGGCCAATGCGGCATAAAGGATTAAGGCTGCACCATCAAAAAGCCGTAATTTGCTGCGAGAGTGGGAACATGAGCATGCCGAAGTTTATCGTCCGAGCAATGTGTGTGGGGCTTGTTGCTGCAACTGCGGTTTTCGTTTCCCTTCCGGTCATGGCTCAAACGGATGATCTGAAGCTCAAGCGGTCGTTTGGATATCGCGGTGATGGCGAATCCCACGTGCAGATGCGGTCGATGTTGGTTCCGGTTCAGCGCCGGCCCGGGTCTTTTTCGACCGTGAATATCCCGGTGACGCCGGTGCTGACGGTCGTGCAGAAAGACAAAGTCGGTCACGTCTGCAAGCTCGGACCGCGCATTACCGATGCCCTGTTGCGTAGTTGGCACGCCAAGCCGATGACACTCGATCAGATGTTCGATCCGGATAAGGTCCAGGAAAAGACCTACCGGATTTCCAAAAGCGACTCGCAGAAAGCCGAGGATATCCGCCTGTTGACGGCCATCAATGGCGCCCTGCAAGACGAACTTGTCACCGAGATTCTAGTGGTCAAAGGTATCCGTAAGGTCGGCGGTGGCGCCATCTCCAAGCTGCCGTTTGCGAGCGTGCTGGGTTGCGCCGAACTGGAATCCGCGGATCCGGAACCGGAAGAGAAAAAGTCCCACTAAAGGCCTGTGGGACTGACGGAATCAGACATTTTTGTTGTGATTTCTTAACCAATCATTAGTATTTGCCTTGGGGAACGCCACAAATTGTAGTGATGCGCCCAATGGGTAGTAGATTGCCCATTCTAACGACATAGGCGCAATGGTTGCGCCGTTGCTGCGGAGGGCACCATGAAACTTGGTTTGATGCGATTTGCAAAGCGGACGCTGCTGCTGGCAATGGTCGCGACAGGACTGAGCGGCTGTGGTGCCATCAACGCCGACTTCTTCCAAGACAGTTTCTGGGCGTCGAGCCCCTTCAAGCAGAATGATGAAGCCGAACTCGGCCTCGCCGAACTCGCCAAAGGTAATTACGTCACGGCGGAAGGGCATTTCAAAAAGGCTTTACGTGCGAATTCGCGCGATATTCACGCGTTGATTGGCTCTGGCATCCTGTATCAGAACACCGGGCAACTTATTAAAGCGCGCGAAATGTACGAGGCCGTTCTCGCAATCCGCCCTGATGAAAGTGAACAGTTCGTCGTTTGGAACCAGATTTCCACGCGGCCGGTCTCGCAGATCGCCAGCGTGAATTTGTCATTACTTGAAACTGGCGGTGCGACGGAAGCCGGTCTTGGCAACATGCCGGGCGGCTCTGTCATGGGATCGCCGACGGGTGACGCAATACTGTCGCGTCCCGCCGCGCGTCAACAGATGGCCAACCTGCAAACGCCGCAGATGTCGGCGCCGGCAACGGCGTCGCCGCTCGGTGGGGAGCCAATGGCGCAAGATCCTTCTATGATAGGTAAGATCGTCGGTCCAGATTCGAACGTCGTTTCGCGCTTCGAGACTCTTCGTGCACTTCGCGACCAAGGTCTGATCACGCAGGATGAATATCAGCAGCGCCGTCGTTCAAACATTGGCGCATTGTTGCCGTTGACCTCGCCGCCGCCGGCCGCGGGCCTTGATCG
The DNA here is from genome assembly GCA_965216765.1 of Rhodospirillales bacterium. Taxonomy (GTDB): domain Bacteria; phylum Pseudomonadota; class Alphaproteobacteria; order Rhodospirillales; family Casp-alpha2; genus UBA4479. The sequence continues at coordinate 1,126,621 of OZ244199.1, read as the reverse complement.
CCCAGTGCCCACGACCGATCAAATTTCGGCTCGTCTCAGAGCGATCAGCCGTGCGCTTGAGATGCGGGCGATTTCCGTCTCTCAACATGCGGCTGAGCGCGGCATTATCCTAGATGCACTTTTGCCGACGGCGCCGGTCCGAGTGGCGGACCCGGCGCTGCCACCGCGCGGTCTTCTTGCTGCTGCGGACTCGGTTCGCCGTCTCGAACAACTTCAAGACAACGGTTTCATTTCATCGGATGAGTATGCGCGCGAGCGCCAAGCCATCGAATTGGCGGCGCAGACACAGCCCGGCACGCCGGCCCCCGGCCAAGCCGCTTCGGCAGCACAATCTTCCTCGGCACCTTCCGAGACGACGGCAAAAGCGATGCCGCAACCGACCGGTCCACAACCGGCCGTGCACCTGGCTTCGTATCGTTCCGCCAAGCAGGCGGAAAGCGGTTGGCTCCAAATCAAACGGGCGCACGGCAATGTTCTCGGCGACATCGGCCATGAAGTGAGCCGCGTCCAACTGGGCAGCAAAGGGACGTACTATCGGCTAAAGGCCGGACCATTGCCCTCGACGGCGGAAGCGCGGGCGCTGTGCTCAAGGCTCAAACAGCGCCGCCAGTTCTGCGACACAACCGTAACCGGTGGCTGATTAATCCGCAGCGTAAGCCGCGACACTTTCCAAAGTTGCTAAAACTTCCTGCGGCTTTTCGGCGTGTACCCAGTGACCGGCATCCTTGATCTTGATGTGCCGGGCTTGTGGGAAAAGGGCGCCGATCGTCTCTCTGTCTTCGCGCTTGATGTAGTCGGATGTGCCGCCGGCGACGAAGAGTGTCTTGCCGTCGAACGATTTGCCGCCGGTCGGTGGAAAGTCGAGGACGGTCGGCATTGCCTTTTCGATAACATCCAGATTGACGCGCCAAGCTAACCCACTGTCCGTCGTCTCCAGATTCTGTAATAGGAAGTTCCGGATACCGGGGTTTTCCACCTCGTCGGTCAGATAGGAAGCCGCATCCGTGCGGCGCGCGATCTCGTCCAATGGGACCGACTTCATAGCGTCGATATAGCCGCTGTAATCGTGGTCGTAAGAGACGGGCGCGATATCGATGACGACCAGTGATGCGATGAGTTCGGGATGCGTCAGGGAAAGGTACATGGACGCTTTGCCGCCCATGGAATGTCCTACCACGATGGCTGGTCCTGCACCCAGGTCTTGAATCAATCTGCCGATATCGGACGCCATCGCCGGATAGGTCATGTCATCGTCCCACGGGCTGTCGCCGTGATTGCGAAGATCGGCGGCAACGACGCGGTGCTTGCGGGCGAGCTGTTTCTGAATGGCCTGCCAGTTGCGTCGCCGGCCGAATAGGCCATGCAAAATCACGAGCGGCGGGCCGTCGCCGCTACCGAGATCTGTGGTTGCAAGGGGGAGGGCGGTCACGCGACCGCTCAGTCGGCCTTCGTTGCGGCGACTTCGACAGCGGTGTCGAGGGACGCGAACAGGCGGTCTTGTTCAGCGCGGAATTTCTCGAAGCGCGCGAGCTCGGCACCTTTGAGTGCGCGACCTGACGGCATCTTGATTTTCAGCGGGTTCACTTGGCCACCCTTCTGCAGGACTTCGTAGTGCAAGTGTGGGCCCGTGGAGCGGCCGGTCGTGCCGACATAGCCGATGATCTGTCCCTGCTCGACGCGGGAGCCTTTGCGGACGTTGCGGGCGAAACCTTTCATGTGCGCATAGGCGGTTTCGAACGTGCCGTTGTGGCGAATGCGGATGTAATTGCCGTAGCCGCCTTTACCGCCCGCATAGACGACAGTGCCGTTACCGGCGGCGTAAATCGGCGTGCCCGAGGGGGCGGCGAAGTCCACGCCCTTGTGCATGCGGGTGTAACCGAGAATCGGATGCTTGCGGGCACCGAAAGTCGATGACAACCGGGCGCCGTCGATCGGCGTCCGCATCAGAGCCTTGCGGGATGCCTTGCCTTCTTCGTCGAAGTAGTCGATGTCGCCGTCTGCTAATTCGTGACGGTAGAGCGAAATGCGCTTGCCGCTGAGGGTTAGCGCGGCGAACAGCACGGAACCGTTGTAGACCGGTTTTCCGTCTTCATTCAAAACACGTTCGTACATGACTTCGAACGTGTCGCCTTCGCGAATATCGCGCTGGAAATCGACATCCCAGGAAAGCAGCCGGATCAGTCGTGCGATCACGACAGCCGGCACACCTTTGTTACGGCCGGCAACGTACAAGCTATTGGTAATCTCGCCGGTGGCACGGACCGGCACGCGGTTCAGTACCTTGGCGAGTTCTTGTGCAGTAAAGCCGCCGTCTTCGGTGCGGCTGATGCGCACTTCCGTTTTGTAGTCGGGCTCGATGGAGAAGCCCATAAAGGTATCGCGTGGTGTAGGGCCGCCTTTGACATCGACCATTAGCGGCGCGCTACGGAAAGAAAGCGTGATATCCTGGCCGCGGCGAATCCGACGTGGACTAAAATATTCGGACATCGCTTGAATGGCATAATGGGCGTCAACGCGGTCGACGCCGGCGGAAACAAGCAACTCGGCGAGGGTATCTCCCTTACCGACCTCGATGCGCTGCTTATAGTTTGTGGGAAGCGCTGCCGGAGTCCGCTCTTCAGATAGGGGCACGGCATGGCGCGTTTGCAGGGTCGCCGCTGCCGCCGGATTCCCAAGAGAAATCGGTGCTAGCGCGACGGTGTTGCCGCCCTGCAGATCTTGATCGATATCGATCTGTAAGAAGCTGAACGTCGCCACCAAGCCCAGACTGGATGCCGCCGCTATCGCAATAATGCTTTTATTCTTCATACCCTACCCAAGAATTCTCAAAGCACCCCCGTGACCCCTGTCGGCGCTCATTTGAGCGGCATCGTCACGAATTTATGTTTATACCCAGAGGGTTGCGTGTTCCAACAAATGACCAGCGTAGTGTTGAGGTGTCAAGCGGTTTTGTGGCGATTCAGTCAATAGAATCAAGGGTATCTTACGTTCGTTAAGGATGTGTTTCGGGACGGCACTCGGATGACCTCGGGGCCGTTTTCATGAAGGGCCGGCAACTTTTTTAAGAGTTCGGTAAAAATATTTCGCAGACGCACAGATTTCCGCCTGAAAATGAGAAATAATATTAAATAATTACAACGCCTTAGGGGATAAAATTCGGAGTGTGAAAAAGATTTGACAGCGAAGCGGGGCAGGCCTATAACCCCGGCTCTCTCGCGGGGCGACGGCAACTTTCCGACGCTCCGCGGTTTCGCGAGAAAGCGCACGCTTTCGTGCACTGCTGATTTACATTGTTGATCTAGGAAGAGATACGCGGGCGGCGGTTGGTTATTTGCCGAAGCTTTGTTTATAGAGCTTAACGCTCGCGTATATCGAACTATCGATCGGTGGCTGAGATTTATCTTGGTCAGTGTTTGATAGCCACGATTGTGCGAGGTTCAGCTCTTGTCATTTTAGAATGCCAGTTTGTCGGTGCATTTATGCACCGCGGACAGATGTTCTAGGATCAACTTGAGAGTTTGATCCTGGCTCAGAACGAACGCTGGCGGCATGCCTAACACATGCAAGTCGAACGAAGGCTCTAGCTTGCTAGATGTCCTTAGTGGCGGACGGGTGAGTAACGCGTGGGAACCTGCCCTGGAGTGGGGAACAACCTTTGGAAACGAAGGCTAATACCGCATACGCTCTTTGGAGGAAAGGCTTCGGCCGCTCTTGGATGGTCCCGCGTTAGATTAGCTTGTTGGTGGGGTAACGGCCTACCAAGGCGACGATCTATAGCTGGTCTGAGAGGATGATCAGCCACACTGGGACTGAGACACGGCCCAGACTCCTACGGGAGGCAGCAGTGGGGAATATTGGACAATGGGGGAAACCCTGATCCAGCAATGCCGCGTGAGTGAAGAAGGCCTTAGGGTTGTAAAACTCTTTCACTGATGAAGATGATGACGGTAATCAGAGAAGAAGCCCCGGCTAACTCCGTGCCAGCAGCCGCGGTAATACGGAGGGGGCTAGCGTTGTTCGGATTTACTGGGCGTAAAGCGCACGTAGGCGGCATATCAAGTCAGAGGTGAAAGGCCCGGGCTCAACCTGGGAACTGCCTTTGATACTGGTATGCTTGAGTTCGGAAGAGGGTAGTGGAATTCCAAGTGTAGAGGTGAAATTCGTAGATATTTGGAAGAACACCGGTGGCGAAGGCGGCTACCTGGTCCGATACTGACGCTGAGGTGCGAAAGCGTGGGGAGCGAACAGGATTAGATACCCTGGTAGTCCACGCCGTAAACGATGAGTGCTAGTTGTCGGGATGCATGCATTTCGGTGACGTAGTTAACGCGTTAAGCACTCCGCCTGGGGAGTACGGCCGCAAGGTTAAAACTCAAAGGAATTGACGGGGGCCCGCACAAGCGGTGGAGCATGTGGTTTAATTCGAAGCAACGCGAAGAACCTTACCAACCCTTGACATACCTATCGCGATTAGCGGAGACGCTTTTCTTCAGTTCGGCTGGATAGGATACAGGTGCTGCATGGCTGTCGTCAGCTCGTGTCGTGAGATGTTGGGTTAAGTCCCGCAACGAGCGCAACCCCTATCCTTAGTTGCCATCAGGTTAAGCTGGGCACTCTAAGGAAACTGCCGGTGACAAGCCGGAGGAAGGTGGGGATGACGTCAAGTCCTCATGGCCCTTACGGGTTGGGCTACACACGTGCTACAATGGCGATGACAGTGGGATGCAAGTCGGCGACGGCAAGCTAATCTCCAAAAGTCGTCTCAGTTCGGATTGTTCTCTGCAACTCGAGAGCATGAAGTCGGAATCGCTAGTAATCGCGTATCAGCATGACGCGGTGAATACGTTCCCGGGCCTTGTACACACCGCCCGTCACACCATGGGAGTTGGTTTTACCCGAAGGCGGCGCGCTAACCGTAAGGAGGCAGCCGACCACGGTAAGGTCAGCGACTGGGGTGAAGTCGTAACAAGGTAGCCGTAGGGGAACCTGCGGCTGGATCACCTCCTTTCAAGGATGTTAGTCGTTTCTTCTCACGAAGATATGGCTAGCCCTTCAGAAAAAAGATGCTGAAGCATCGCCGATTTATCGGCGTCCTTTGCCGGCTTGCCGGCATGTGGAATGGCTTTCCGCCGTCTGCGTATCTCTTCCTATAAGATGTCCGGGTTTGTTCAGGCTGCCCGGATATTATTGTCTTTTGAGCTTACGGGCCTGTAGCTCAGTTGGTTAGAGCGCGCGCTTGATAAGCGTGAGGTCGGAAGTTCAAGTCTTCCCAGGCCCACCACTCTTATCAAGGGGCCGTAGCTCAGTTGGGAGAGCGGTAGCTTTGCAAGCTTCAGGTCGTCGGTTCGATCCCGTCCGGCTCCACCATTCCTCGCTTTAAGCGTTGAATGTCCGTTCAAAAGGCAATTGAAAGTTTTTATTCGTTAAACCATTTAAGCCGGCTTCTGTCGGTTTGGTTATGTGCGTTTTTTTACGCGCGATTATACATTGTGAAGAGGAACGATCCTCGGACGATTTGCGCCGTTTTGACGAACGGAGAAACGCAGTTGCCGCGAGGTTCTGTCTGGCACGCCGGACATGATCCCTTGGGTTGCACACCCATGGGTGCCTTTTGTTTGTTGCCGCTGCATAGCCGTATGCGGTAACGGGGCGCTGACCTTTGTCTTCCGACAGGGGTGGATATGTTCGGCATTGAAGCCATGATTGCTAGAATTGAAGCGGGTTCTTCGGAGCCTGTGGATAGGAACCAGCCCCGTATGTCAGTGCGGGATTGGCGGTCATGGCTTCGCGTTGAGTCAGTTCCAGGGTCGCACCTGGAACGAAAATAAGGTTCCGTGCGTTCATCGATTTAGGTCCCGGGTTATACAAAAGGCCGGGAAACGATCGGTGCGGGCAAATTGGCCTTCCACTTTATCTTCAGTGGAACAAAGGTCCGTTGGTCCGTGTTGCATGGGACGTTCTCAAGCGAACGAAGGGCATTTGGTGAATGCCTTGGCATAGAGAGGCGATGAAAGACGTGGCACTCTGCGATAAGCTGCGGGGAGGGGAGAGCACCCTTTGATCCGTGGATTTCTGAATGGGGAAACCCGGCGCTTTAGCGTCATCCGTAACTGAATACATAGGTTGCGGAAGCGAACCCGGCGAAGTGAAACATCTCAGTAGCCGGAGGAAAGGACATCAACCGAGACTCCGTTAGTAGTGGCGAGCGAACGCGGACTAGGCCAGTGGCAATTTGTTAAGAACGCGAACCGTCTGGAAAGTCGGGCCATAGCGGGTGATAGCCCCGTAGCGGTAGAAAGACATTTTGTCCTCGAGTAGGGCGGGGCACGTGAAACCTTGTCTGAACATGGGGGGACCATCCTCCAAGCCTAAGTACTCCTCTATGACCGATAGTGAACCAGTACCGTGAGGGAAAGGTGAAAAGCACCCCGACGAGGGGAGTGAAAGAGACCTGAAACCGAATGCCTACAAGCAGTCGGAGGGAGCTTGTCTCCTGACGGCGTACCTTTTGTATAATGGGTCAGCGAGTTAATTTTGCGGGCAAGCTTAAGCCGTTAGGTGTAGGCGCAGCGAAAGCGAGTGTTAATAGCGCGATTGAGTCCGTAGGATTAGACCCGAAGCCCGGTGATCTAGCCATGAGCAGGTTGAAGGTGCGGTAACACGTACTGGAGGACCGAACCCACTTATGTTGAAAAATGAGGGGATGACTTGTGGCTAGGGGTGAAAGGCCAATCAAACCGGGTAATAGCTGGTTCTCCGCGAAATCTATTTAGGTAGAGCGTCATGTATTGCCACCGGGGGTAGAGCACTGGATGGGCTAGGGGGTCCCACAGACTTACCAAACCTAACCAAACTCCGAATACCGGTGAGTAGAGCATGGCAGACAGACGGCGGGTGCTAAGGTCCGTCGTCGAAAGGGAAACAGCCCAGACCACCAGCTAAGGTCCCCAAGTCACGACTAAGTGGGAAAGGATGTGGGAAGGCCAAGACAACCAGGAGGTTGGCTTAGAAGCAGCCATCCTTTAAAGAAAGCGTAACAGCTCACTGGTCTAAACAAGCCGTCCTGCGCCGAAGATGTATCGGGGCTAAAGTCGTGCACCGAAGCTGTGGATTCAGTCTTATGACTGTCTGGTAGCGGAGCGTTCCGTAGGCCTGCGAAGGTGAACCGTGAGGTTTGCTGGAGGTATCGGAAGTGAGAATGCTGACATGAGTAGCGATAAAGAGTGTGAGAAACACTCTCGCCGTAAGTCCAAGGGTTCCTCGGCAAGGCTAATCCGCCGAGGGTGAGCCGGCCCCTAAGGCGAGGCCGAAAGGCGTAGTCGATGGGAATGAGGTTAATATTCCTCAGCCTGGTGGTAGTGACGAATGGTGGCAGCAGTGAGGGCTTATTGGATTGTCCTTGCTGTGAAACTGTTCCAGGAAATAACTCCACCGTATAGACCGTACCCGAAACCAACACAGGTGGACTGGTAGAGTATACCAAGGCGCTTGAGAGAACGATGTTGAAGGAACTCGGCAAAATGCCCGCGTAACTTCGGAAGAAGCGGGCCCCGTTCTTGGGCAACCAAGGGCGGGGGGCACAGACCAGGGGGTAGCGACTGTTTACTAAAAACACAGGGCTCTGCGAAGTGGGTAACACGACGTATAGGGTCTGACGCCTGCCCGGTGCCGGAAGGTTAAGAGGAGAGGTGAGAGCTTTGAATCGAAGCCCCGGTAAACGGCGGCCGTAACTATAACGGTCCTAAGGTAGCGAAATTCCTTGTCGGGTAAGTTCCGACCTGCACGAATGGCGTAACGACTTCCCCACTGTCTCCAACATCGACTCAGCGAAATTGAATTCTCCGTGAAGATGCGGAGTACCCGCGGTTAGACGGAAAGACCCCGTGCACCTTTACTACAACTTCAGAGTGGTACTAGGGAATGACTGTGTAGGATAGGCGGGAGCCTTTGAAGCGTTGGCGCTAGTTGACGTGGAGGCACCCTTGAAATACCGCCCTTTTGTTCTCTGGTATCTAACCGCGATCCCTGAACCGGGATCCGGGACCCTCTGTGGTGGGTAGTTTGACTGGGGCGGTCGCCTCCTAAAGAGTAACGGAGGCGCGCGAAGGTGGGCTCAGACCGGTCGGAAATCGGTTGTTGAGTGCAATGGCATAAGCCTGCCTGACTGCGAGAGCGACAGTTCGAGCAGAGACGAAAGTCGGTCATAGTGATCCGGTGGTCCCGCATGGAAGGGCCATCGCTCAACGGATAAAAGGTACGCCGGGGATAACAGGCTGATGATCCCCAAGAGTCCACATCGACGGGATCGTTTGGCACCTCGATGTCGGCTCATCACATCCTGGGGCTGGAGCAGGTCCCAAGGGTTCGGCTGTTCGCCGATTAAAGTGGTACGTGAGCTGGGTTTAGAACGTCGTGAGACAGTTCGGTCCCTATCTGCCGTGGGTGTTGGATACTTGAGAGGAGCTGCCCCTAGTACGAGAGGACCGGGGTGGACGTATCTCTGGTGGACCTGTTGTTACGCCAGTAGCATAGCAGGGTAGCTAAATACGGACGGGATAACCGCTGAAGGCATCTAAGCGGGAAGCCCCCCTCGAAACCAGGTATCCCTTGAGAGCCGTGGAAGACCACCACGTCGATAGGCTGGATGTGGAAGCGCAGCAATGCGTGTAGCTGACCAGTACTAATAGCTCGATAGGCTTCAGAGCGCCTCGTGCGCACGGACGAACGGACCTTATAAATTGGCTCGTACTCAATGTACGATGCTCATCAAGGCTCAACGCAAAACCCCGGATCAAGTCCGGGGCAGGTACCAGACAGACCCCCTTCGCCTCTTAAGGTGAGGGACTTCACAGTATGTGCGCTTCGACGACCTGGTGGTTCTGGCGAGCGTGCCCCACCCGATCCCATCCCGAACTCGGACGTGAAACCGCTTAGCGCCGATGGTACTGCATCTTAAGGTGTGGGAGAGTAGGTCGCCGCCAGGTCTTCGAAACGCACATGCCAAACAAACAAAATCGTTCCTCTTCAAATCATCCATTCCCGGATCAATGTGCCGTCAGCCGGGAAACCGGAAGAACAAATATACTGACGCGGGCCCAGCCAAAGTGGCGCGGACACTTCGGCGAATAAACAAAAAAAGCCCGCCCGCCGAGACAAAGTCGAGGCAAAACAAATAACCGCTACCGGGCTAACACCCGGAAATGAAATTACTGACGCGGGATGGAGCAGCCCGCCCGCCGAGACAAAGTCGAGGCAAAACAAATAACCGCTACCGGGCTAACACCCGGAAATGAAATTACTGACGCGGGATGGAGCAGCCCGGTAGCTCGTCAGGCTCATAACCTGAAGGTCGTAGGTTCAAATCCTACTCCCGCAACCATAAAAAAAGCCCTTAGATCAATGATCTAGGGGCTTTTTTGCTGGCTGGAGCGCGCCGGCTGAATACAAGCCTGGAAGCATATTGGAAGCAATAGGCAGGACAAATCAGTGCGGGGTGGGACTGCGTCTTATTTTTCATCAATAGGCATATAGCGCTCAATCCCGTCGAAGGCAGATTCTAGCCATTACCGGACTCTCCCCGTTATTCGCATGAACCTGATGTACCTGATCAGATCGGTTATTCCTGACCGGGCTCAGTCGTCATCATAATAGCCCATGCTCGCTTGCGTGTGGCATGCGAGACAATTCGACTTCGTGACGACCTTCGGGTCTTTCCAGACGCGGTCCGGGAAGTCGTGCTCGTGCAGAAACGCGGGGTTCTCGGTAATTTTCAAGGGCACGCCGTCGGCGGCGACCCATCGCATGTACTTGCGTGCGATGCCTCGCCGTTTCACGTCGCCGGCGTTTTCCATCAGGTAGGCGCGGATCGCTGCGGTCTGGTCGGCGGGTAACGTGGCGTCGTCGCCAAAATGATCGTCGAGGGTGTTCATGATGCGGTCCCATGAACGCGCTGGCAGAAACGCCGGCTGGAACGCCATGTGACAACTGCCGCATTCCTTTTGTACCAGCTTGTCGGTGATCGGCGGCACCCAGTCCTCGGCCAAGGCCGGCGTGGTTGATGCGAGAAAGGCAGCAAGAAAGAGTGAATATCGCATGGTCTATTGTCCCATCAGGAAGGTGATGTAGTCGCCCTTTTCGAGCGCTGTGCATTGACGGCCGAGTACGCTTTCACAGTCGCGTTTGAACTGTTTCTCGACATCGCCGGGATCGGTAAACCGGTCCGGATTGACGGACACGGCCACCGGTTCGATCGGACGTCCCGTCTTGGCGTTGCGGCCCGGATTTTTGGGATTGTCCGTATGGCATGCGGTGCAGGACGGCGTCCGAGAATCGCCTCCGGACCATTTGGTGCGGAAGAGTTTCTCGCCGCGTGCGGCGGAAAAGGTGTCGAACTCGGGATTGGCGGCACGCGCCTGGCGGGCATATTCGGAGATGATGTCGTCACGGGCCGGGTCGCCGGCCATGACCAGAGTGGGGGCGGTGATTATTGCGGCGATAACGAAGGCACGGATCATGTATTTGGCTCCTGGGCGTGAGTGAAGGGCAGCCGTTCGGCGATTTTCGCGGCGGCTTGTCTGATGAACTTCCTGCCGCCGTACATGAATGTGACGAAAGCGATGTGCCCGAAGATGACCCAGAGTGAGACCTCGGAGATCGCCTCGTGCGGATCTTCAAGCCAGGTCATCAGCGAGTCCGAAAGCGCGCCCGTCGCGGCGGCGGCGCCGATCACAGTCAGCAGGACCGCCGCGAACCAAGTGAACAGGGGGTGTCGACCCTTGCCGCGTCCGAACCAGTCGCCGAGGCCGCCGAGCTTGGGGCGAGGAAGTTTGAGAAGTTTACTGTTCGGTGCAATCAGCCCGACCAGTACGCGGACGACGATGGCGGCGAGAACGACGTATCCTGTAAAAACATGCATGCCGTAGGTATCCTCATCCGCCGTCAGGTAAGCGACCAGGTAGCCGCCACCGAGCCAAGCGTGCCAAAAGAGGAGAAGCGCCTGCTGTCGTTTAGGGGTCATCGTCCGCACCTCGATCAATCGTCGTCGCGTTTGCCGTGCTTGCGGTGGTGTTCCGAGCGCTCGCCGTAGCGTTCATATTCACGCTCATGATCGTCTTCGCGCTCTTCCCAGAAGTAGCGGTTTCGTTCCGCGTGTTCGGCGCTGTCAGCTATGTAACCATTGTTTCTGCCGCTGGTTTTGGTGGCGTCGACGGCCATCTTCGGGACGACATCGTCCATCGTATAACCGTTATCGCGTCCGGCAGCGTAAACGGCGGCGGCACCCCCTATGACGGTGGCGGCGATCAATCCGTGGATCAGCATTTTCTTCAGCATGGTTATTGCTCCTTTGTTGCGTTGGGTGGACGCTAGCAGAAGCAACCTGAACGAGGCCTGAGCGGCTCGTTCATGTACGGTTCATGTAAAAAGGGATATTTTAGGCGCATGCGACGCTTCCTGATTCCCATCCTCGTCTGCTTGCTGGGCGCGCCGGCCGCCCCGGCCCGGGCGGACAGCGACCACGACCGCGCCCGCCGTGCGCTTGAGCGCGGCGAGATCCTGCCTTTGACCGACATCCTTGAACGCGCGAACGAGCAATACCCGGGACAATTGATCGAGGCGGAGCTTGAGGATGAAGACGATAAGATGATCTACGAACTCGTCATCATTTCGGAAGGCGGGCGTGTTTATAAATTGTACTTTGACGCGCGCAACGGTGCGTTGCTGAAGGTCAAGGGTCGGAACAAACACGAATGAGGGTTCTGGTAGTTGAGGACGAAGCCGCACTCGCGTTTCGCCTGCAGCAGGTATTGGAAGACGCGGGGTTTTCCGTGGACGTTGCCTATGACGGTGAGGAAGGCTGGCATCTCGGCGACACGGAGCCGTATGACGCGGTTGTCCTCGACCTCGGTCTGCCGCGGATCGACGGCATTTCGGTTCTCAACCGGTGGCGTGAATCCGGGCGCGCTGTGCCCGTGCTGATCCTGACGGCACGCGGACGCTGGTCGGAAAAGATGGCGGGCTTCAACGCCGGCGCCGACGACTACCTGGTCAAACCGTTCGAGATGGAGGAGGTCGTCTATCGCCTGCGCGCTCTAATTCGACGGGCATCCGGCCACGCACAACCGGAACTGGCCTGCGGTTCGCTCAGGCTCGATACCAACGGCGGCCGTGTCAGTGTCGATGGTGTACCGATCCAGTTGACGGCGCAGGAGTTTCGAATTCTTTCCTACCTGATGCACCACGCGGACCGGATCGTCAGCCGGACGGAATTGGCGGAGCACGTTTACGACCGCCACTTCGATCTCGATTCGAATTCCCTAGAGGTGCTGGTCGGCCGCATTCGCAAGAAGATCGGCGCCCAATACATTCAGACGGTGCGTGGCCAGGGATACAAGCTCACCGAACCGGAGGGATGACGATGCGCGAGGCCCGCAGCCGTCCGGCGGCAGCTCTTTCGACGCGATTAATCCTGGGCGCAGCCGTTTGGCTGATCCTGATCTTGGCGCTCGGCGGCGGTGTGCTGACCTGGGCCTTCCGCGACACCGTAGAGAACGAGTTCAGCCGCCGTCTGGATGCGGTCCTGAACGGCATGATCGCGTCGATGGCAACGACCGCCGACGGCGGCGTGACGCTGACGCATCCGGTCGGCGACCCACGCTTCGAACAGGTCTATTCCGGTTGGTATTGGCAGGTCACGGAGCCGTCCGGGACGCTGTTGCGCTCTCGCTCGTTGTGGGACAGTACGCTCCAGCCCACCGGCAGCGACACGAAACTCCACTTAAGCAGGACCCAGGGACCGAACGGCGAGCCGCTGCTTGTGGCGGAACGCGACATCGAGTTTCCGGATATCGAGGGGTTCGTCCATGTCATGGTGGCCGGCGATCTGCGCGAAGTCGGCGACGGCGTACACCGCTTCAATCTGCTGTTGATCTCCGCGCTTGGGTTGCTGGGGCTCGGCCTCGTCGTCGCGGTGCTGATTCAGGTGCGCTTCGGGCTGCGGCCGTTACGCCTCCTGGCCGCGGATCTCGATGCCGTCCGACGCGGCACGCACCCACGGCTGGCCGACCGCTATCCGAAGGAGGTGGCGCCGCTGGCAACGGTGATGAACGAGGTTCTCGACAAGGATGCCGAGTTGATCGAGCGGGCGCGGCGCCATGTGGGGAACCTGGCGCACGGTCTGAAAACGCCACTCTCCGTTATTTCGGCGGAGATCGAAGGCGAACCGGACCGGCGGGTTCTGCGCGAGCAGGTTCAGGTGATGCGGCGTCTGATCGAGCATCATCTTGGGCGCGCATCGGCGGTTGCCGGGGCGGGCGGACGTATCGGCGCCGCCACCCCTGTCGCCGCGACGGTGCGCAACATCGCCGGCGCTCTCGGCAAGGTATTCGCGGACAAGAACCTCGATATCGATATCGCCGTCGACGAGGCCGTCGTCTTTCCGGGACACCGCGAGGACCTGGAGGAGATCCTTGGCAACCTGATGGAGAACGCCTGCAAATGGTCGTCTTCGCGCGTTCGGGTTTCGGCCGAGCAGACCGCTAACGACCTGAAGCTCGTCGTCGAGGACGATGGCCCCGGCATGTCCGCGGAACAGGCGGCAGAGGCGTCCAGGCGTGGAAAACGCTTCGACGAGATCGCACCCGGATGGGGACTCGGTCTTTCCATTGTCGCCGATCTAGTGGAGGTCACCGGCGGCAACTTGTCGCTCACGGAATCGCCGCTTGGCGGCTTGAAGGCGTGCATCGAATATCCGCGCACCTAGCAGACAGTTTATCCGGCTTGGGTCATTAGCGGTCGAAATTCATTTTCGACTAGCTCGTCAGGTATTTCCAGAATAGCAGACTTAACGACCTCTAAGAACTGGTCGATTGAACAAAACAAAGCCGCTCCCGCGTTCTTTGAGCCGATTTATCTAGTCGCCTTGCGTCATTTTCAAACATTGCTTGTGCCTGCTCTGCAATTACGGAAGGCAGGCGTTCTCGCAGCTCGTCGTCCGACATTCCCAAAGCGATTCCCAGGCCGATACCATTGCCGATGCAGAGATTTCGATACTGATTGATCGCCTGTTCGCGGATTACCTCGCGAATTTGGTTGGGCGTCAGGCCAGACTGAAAATCGACCAGTTTCTTCGAGGCTACTTTTTGCGCCTCGATCCAAAGGGGATGTAGCGCTTGCCGGGTTACATTGCTATCGGCCTGCCCATCCGCAACGTACCGGACGGCTTTTAGTGAGTTTATAATGACATCTCCGATGCCAGCTTCAAAATTAGCGAAGGTTCGAATTTGATATTTTCCTTTTAGCTCTTTTTTCCCCGCGCGAACCTCGATTCGCCAAACCTCAAGGCCAGGTTCATTTCGATCCTTCGCCCATGCCTTGAACCAAAAATATTTCTGCTTCTCGGTCGCCTCTCGTCGTTTGTCGTAAACGATGATCTGATGCCCATTGCGACCGCCGATAGTGACACTCTCGGCGCGTCTGCCTCGCCATACGGCCCTAGGTTGATGCCCGTCTGGGATAGCCTCGCATTCGCTCCAATGGGTCCGGATCTTTGTATGAGAATGGGCGACAAATTGCGACTGATGAAGTTCCAGGCCTCGCGTCTGGAAGTCCATCGCGAAGTCGGCGCGGTTGATGCTGTGATCGGTTACAATCGCGCCCATGTCGGCGAGGGTTTGCCAAAGAATGTCGCGCGTACCCTTGTACCCGTAAGCAAGCAAGGCCGTTGCGCGCGGTGATGCGAAGATGTTCCATTGCTTCGAGTCGAGATTGTTCTTGAACATCCACTTGGCGCCAAGCGGGCCGGTGTCGACAATGAAGGCGTATCCGCCGCGCATGCCGTGGCCGAGGACATGCATGTCGACATTGCCAGGGCCGATGGCAGTCAAGACGGCCTCCTGGCGTTCCTGGGCCTCCTCACGGGCCTTTTCGAGGGCGGCGAGTGCATCGGCTGGGAGGGCGCCGGCAAAGGCAACGTCGAGCGTGTCAAAGCCCGCATAAAGCAAGTCATAAGTCATTACGCTCTCCTACGTTCCAGTAATTGTAGAGGGGGGTGTTACAAAGACCCCCCTCTTGGTTTACGGGCGTGATCGAATGAGAACGGCTCGCGCCCGCGAGGGGCGCCGTCCGTTTGAACGGGGTCGATTGTCCTGGGATGCACGGAGCACCGCCCCGACCCTTTAAAGACAGTTCAGTCTTTAAAGGGTTTGACGCTCTATCCTTTAAAGAGTCGCGTTCCTTTAAAGAGAGCGCCGCCGGTGCAGCACACTCTTTAAAGCAAAGGTTTTTCTTTAAAGAACGGGCCTCTTTAAAGAGGCCCGTTGTACGCTCCGCGCGGGGGCCGCTTTGGGTTTTAGAGGCGGGGGATTGGATAGGGCTTAAATCGCTGGCGACGGAGAAGGGGGCGGCCGACCTGGCCGCCCCCTGGAGCGCATTGTGGGGGTAGGGGGCGGGATGTAGCCCGAGGCCCCTACCAGCCGTGACCGTTCCCACGATCCGCCTCCAAAATCCCTGGCGGCGCGGCCAGCCCCGCCAGGGCAAAACCGAAAGACAATGAGAGGTCGCGGGGCTCATTCCGACGTATTCGAGCGCATGCTCGCTTCCATCCACTCGATGAGATCGCGGCGACGATAACGGACGGACCTGGACGAGGTCTTGGCGAAGCGCGGTCCGCCACCGCGAACGCGCCAGTTTTGGAGCGCGCGGACTGAGAAGCCGACGAATTCGGCAGCCTCATGTTCTTTAATCCATTTGTCGAGGTAGTCCGGGTCCCGGTCAAGGGCGTCACTGTAGGTGTCGTCTAACATTTGAAACCTCATCGCTCTTTCGATGAGGAAAGAATGCGACCAAGGCGTTTCCATAAAAATGTCTATAAACACCCAGCCAATTTATAGATTTTGGAAATCCTCAATCGCTCTCGAAAAGCGGTCCGACGATTTTATAAAGTGCCTTGTCGCCGAGGCCCTTTTCGTTGTCGGCTTCCTCGGGGAACATTCGCTTTACCTGGGCGCGGATCGCCGTGAAATGGCTACGTGTCGATTGGTTGCGGTCGATCTGGCCTGCGTCGTCGAGGGCTTTAAAGGCTGCAACGATCTGGCTTTGCCGAGAGGGGCGTCCAGGCGCGCGGATGTCCTCGGTCGCGGCCTCGCGCGCTTCGGGACGAAGAATGCGGATCGCGGTGAATTCGAGGCCGTTAGCCGATGCGGTGCCCGCGTGGATATCCACTTTGCCTTTCCAGGCTTCCGCCGGGATGCGGCGTAGTGGATCGTCTGGGGCGCGGGGAAGCGCATAGCCAAGCGCGACCAGGTCGCCCTTTATCAGCTTATTGAAAAGGTCGCGCTCAAGTTTTTCCTGCAATCGCGTACCGATCTTTAAAGACTTCGAAGCGCTCGCAAAGCCATCTTCGATCTTGCCCGCCTCGATGGCGTCGATAATGGCATTCATGGCCCGATTGCCGGGAGTGCTCCGTAAATGGTCGGTGTACTGCTTTGCCGTCGCCGGGTCGCCGAGTTCAAAAAGGGCCTGCCACAGCGTTAGGCCGGACTCCCAAAGGTCCTGCGAGCTAGTGCGCTTTACGTCGGATGCATGGTCGTTTGTCATTGAGGTGAGCTTTTATCCGCCATCACGACTATGCCGGAGCACTTTTTCACAAAGCGATACGAACTCGTCGAGGGTCATATCGTTTTTTGCATCGTTAGTTCGCCATCCACAAATCTTAAAATCAGCGGGGCCGAGCCCGTCGTCGACATGGTCGACAGTCGGAAGTAGAGCGAGAGTGGCTTTGTACCGCCTTCCATCGGCCTTCGAATGTTCGTTGTCGTAGGTGCTGATTAGCGACCAATCGAGCGGTTCGCCGGTATAAAAATCGCGTCCATCCGATTCCATGACAGCAGCATGGATCGCGACTTTATAGCTTTCGTTTGATGCAGTTTCGTTGCCGCGTCGACGGTCTCGATTAACATGGGCTTTAGCTTTTCGATGAAGCCATCGCTCGTATTGATCCTGACCAATGGTCCCGGCGAGAAATTCGGGGCGTTCGTATTTGCGAGCCATAAGTCTCGTTGCCTCAAGTAGGTCGGCGCGGCCTCAGCCAGCTTTATGGGCGAGGGCTGTCGTTTGTTTAAACGATACTACTTTTCCATCGTCTCGAACGACAGTCCGACTACTTAAGGAATTTCCAAGGTGGCCTGCGACCGATGCTGCCGCTTCCTTTACTGGATCGTCGGCAAGGTGCGCATACCGCATGGTGGTTTGAATTTGCGTATGCCCAAGCAACTTCGCGACAATCGGAAGCGGCTGGCCTTGCATGACGGCATTGCTCGCAAACGTGTGCCGCAGGTCGTGAATTCGGACGCCATCCAGTCCCGCTTTCTTGCGAATGCGCCTCCAGGGCTTCTGGAGGTCCGTGACGTGCATTTTCGGTTTTGCCCCGGCGATGACGTAGGGATTGCCGACTTTGCGCTCCAGCGAGTCCAGAATGGCTTGTGCGGACGGTGAGAGGGGAATGCGCCGGGCGCCGGTCTTCGAGTCCGGGAGCATCAGATAGCCATCTTGGACGTATTCCCATTTGAGGGATTGAATTTCGCCAAGGCGGCACCCGGTCAGAACTAATAGCCGGAAAGCGGCGACAACGTGCTTCGTTTCCGCCTCGTCCGCCTCGCATGCGCTCAAGACCTCGCCGAGGTTCGCCAGTTCCGCCGCCGATAGGAAACGCTCCCGCTTTTCCTCGCGGTACTTCGGGACGTGGCGACATGGATTAGAGCCGTCCGGGCGCAGGCCCCATACTTCGCAGAGGTTAAACATCTTGGAAAGCACACCGAGGGTCCTGTTTGCCTGATAGGGCTTATCCCGATGCTTGTGATGCAATGCCGCGATATCGGACCGTTCGATGTCGACCACTTTAAAGGCGCCGATAGCTGGTTTGATGAACAGGTCGATCGCGCGCTTGTACTCGGATTGCGTCGACGGCTTGCACCGCTCCAGCACATGCTCTCGATAGAAACGATCGCAGACCGTGCCGATGGTCGGGGAGCCGCGATGCAGACTCCGCTGTTCCGCCGGATTATCCCCCTTGGCGACGGCGCCCAAAAGTTCCCGCGCCTTTGTCCGAGCCTCGTCCGCCGTCACATTGCCATGCTTGCCGATCTTCACGCGCCGGGTCCGTCCGCCGGAGCGGTATTGAACGAGATAGGTCTTGCGACCACTCGGCAAAACGCGAAGGCCGAAGCCAGATATCTCGCTATCGAAAACGATATACTCCTTGGCATCGGGTTTGAGGGCATCGACGGTCCGTTTCGTGAGCTTCGGCATGGTGTCTCCCTTTCGTCTCGGCGGCCCGCTGGAAGCATTTTGGAAGCACGGGGCGGCGAATCATGGCGAAGACCATGTAAGCATAGCGCACGCCATGTCCAGAAAAAACATTCAGAATCAGGCGGGTAAGGGAGTAAGGCGTAACTTGGCGTAGATAGACGTAGTCCTCAGAAGCTAACTCATAACCTGAAGGTCGTAGGTTCAAATCCTACTCCCGCAACCAAAAAAAAAGCCCTTAACTCAAAAAGTTAAGGGCTTTTTGCTGTCTGCTAAAGCGGGCGTTCGATAAAGACCACACTCGGATCATCAGGCACCCGGGATTTGGAGAAGCCTAGGTCAGTCATTAAATTCAGCATCGGTTTGTTCTCGCTTAGCACGGTGCCCTGGATCGTTGAGAGGCCGTGTCCGCGTCCGGCGTCCATGAGCGCCTTCATGAGTCGCGTGCCGATGCCTAAGTGCCGTGCTCCATCCGCGACGACGATAGCGAATTCGCAGGTTTTGCCGTCCGGGTTCATAGAGTAGCGCGCAACGCCTTGCTGTACGGGGCTGCCGTCTTCATCGGTTACAGCGATCAACGCCATTTCGCGGCCGTAATCGATTTGCGTGAACTGCGCCAACATCGTTGGCGACAGTTCTTCGACGGCATGCATGAAACGATATTTCTTGGTTTGCGCCGAGAGACCGCGAACAAAAGCTTGTTCGCTCTCGGCATCCTCAGGGCGTATCGGCCGGATCGTCAGGCGCGTGCCATCCGAGAGGGTTTCTTCCTGCACTAGCTCGCGCGGGTAAGGTGCGATGGCCAGATGATCATGTCGACCCTGCCGTGCCGGTACGCGCGTGACGCGTATCCGCGCATCCACGGCGATGGCACCGTCGGGGCCGGCGATCAAGGGGTTGATGTCGAGTTCCTGGATTTCCGGGAATTCACAGATAAGGTCCGATACGCGGATCAACACATCGATGATTGCGTCCTGATCGACCGAAGGTGTGTCGCGGTAACCCTCAAGTAGTCGGGAAACGCGAGTCCGTTGAATGAGGCGTGCCGCTAGAACCGCGTTTAAAGGCGGCAGCGATACGGCGCTGTCGCGCAAAACTTCCACCATCTTGCCGCCGGCACCGAATAGGATCGTCGGGCCAAAGACGGGATCGCGCGTGACGCCGACCAGCAATTCGCGGCCATCGGTAACGGAGACCATCTTCTCGACAGTGACGCCGTCGATCTTGGCGTCCGGCAGCGACTCCTTGGCCGCTTCGGTGATCTCGCGGAAGGCAATCTGAACGTCCGCTGCCGACATGATGTTGATCTTCACACCGCCAACATCGGATTTATGAGTGATATCCGGCGAAGCAATCTTCAGCGCGACCGGGAACCCGAGCGTCTCGGCGGCGATCACGGCTTTGCCCGCGCTAGAGGCTTCGATGGTCGTATTGACCGGGATCGAAAAGGCGCGCATCACTGCCTTGGATTCCAGATCGTTCAGCATCGCGCGGTGTTCGGACAGCACCGTTTCGATGATCATGCGCGCGCCGGCAATGTCGGGCGACGTCAGGTCACTGTCTGGACCGGGTGTCTCCATGGCCATCATGCGGTTCGTGTGATGCCGCGCCAGATAGGAAAAGGCTTCGACGGCCCTCTCTGGTGTGCCAAAGTCGGGGATTCTGTTCTCGCTCAGCATACGGCGCCCCTTGGCGACCGATGTTTCCCCCATCCAACACGCGAGCAGTGGTCTTCTGTTGTTCTTCGGTACGGCTTTGATGACGACGTCCGCCGCATCCGTCGCGGCTGTCATGGCCTGTGGGGTCAGCATCACCAGCACACCGTCGAACATAGGATCGGCAAGGCAGGCTTTAACGGCCTCGCCATAGGTGTCCGGGGTCGCATCGCCCAGGATGTCGATCGGGTTGGCATGTGACCAATATCCCGGTAAAAGGGCATTTAGCTTGTCGACCGTCTCCTGAGAGGGAGCGGGCAATTCGAGATGCAGGTCCTCGGCTCGGTCCGCGGCCAGGACACCGGCTCCGCCGCCATTGGTGATGATCGCGAGCCGCGACCCTTGGGTGCGGTTCTTAGCGGCAAGAATCTCGGCTGCTGCGAACAACTGTCCGAAGGTATCGACGCGCACCGCGCCTGATCGCTCGATCGCCGCTTCGAAGGCATCGTCGGAGCCGATTAGCGCCCCGGTATGGGTATGCGCAGCGTTCGAACTGCCACGGTGCCGTCCAGATTTGAGTACGATGACGGGTTTAATCTGGGTGATGGCGCGCAAGGCGCTGATGAAAGAGCGCGCGTGCCGCACACCTTCGATGTATAGAAGCACTGCCTCGGTCTTGTGATCGGTGGCGAGAAAGTTCAGAACCTCGCCGAAGTCAATGTCGGTGGAGTTGCCGAGCGACACCAGGGCAGAAAAGCCGAGATGATGCGGTTCCGCATAGTCGGAGATCGCCGAGCATAGTGCGCCCGATTGAGACACCAGGGCCAGGTTTCCTTTCGGTGTCGAGGACTTGAGGAACGTCGCATTCATGTCGAGCCAAGGGCGAACCAGACCAACGCAGTTGGGACCAATAAAGCGGATGCCGAAGCGCCGCGCCGTCGCTAGTAATTCTTCTTCCAGTGCCTGGCCGTCTTTGCCCGTTTCGCGGAAGCCGGCGGACAGCACTACGGCGTCATGAATACCCGCCTCCGCGCATTGGCGGAGAATATGGGCGATTGTTTTGGCGGGCGTCGCGATGACCGCTAGATCGACCTGTTCGGGCACATCGGCGAGACTGCGAAAACACTTGGTGCCGGCAATCTCGTCGTGCTTCGGATTGACGGGATAGATTTGGCCGGCGAAGCCGCCGTCAATCAGATTGGCGAAAACTTTGGAGCCAACGGATTGCCCCGATGAACTAGCCCCGAAAACCGCTATGCCTTTCGGATTGAACATTCGCTCGAGCGGAACGGAAGATGTAAAACTCATGGGGGAGACCTTTTGTTTTATGTCGATCATTCATGGTCCATATCACACATTAATGACACTCGAGTTTTGGCCGCGAGTCACGCGGGACGTCCCAGCGGTTCGACGGCGTTTAGGCTTTTCATCAAGCAGAACAAAACGCTCGGATGATGTATGTCATTGAATACAAATAATAAGTGTAAAAAAAGAATGATATGAGACGAGATTATGACCTCTGACGCAAAACTCTAGGTTTCTAATGTCTTATTCACACATTTCGGGCGAGGCATGAACCCTAACGGCGGTTTGCCGGTGTATTACGGTTGCACAAGGGACGCCAACGCGAAATAACGGACACGCCTATAGACTTTGATTTTGAGGTGTTAATGTTCGGCAATATTTTCGGCGCGTCCGGTCCAGGGATCGTTCGCAACGGCGACAAGATCACGCTAATGCCACGGACGCGCTTACTCGCGGCGATGCTGTTCGCGACCATCATGTTTTTGGGCTTCTTTGTTTTTGAGCGCGACACCATGCTGGTCAAGATCGGCGAAGTCGGTTGGTGGGCGGGCGTGGCAATTGCCTCACTCTCCATCTGGATCAGTTTGTCGCGGCTGCTGGACAAGCGCCCATTCATGGAGATCAGCCCGGCCGGCCTAACATTTCCCCGGCAGTTCGCTGATGTCCTGCCATGGGATTGTATCGCTGAGATGACGTTCGCGCGGGGGACGGCAACAATTGTCTTCGACCGCGAGATGAAGCTGAAATGGTATCCTAAGTTCTTGGTCTTGCCGGGGCAGGAAGGTCGTGCTGGGGCCGGTTTTCTGTCGCGCTATGATGTGCCGTGGATCAAAATCCGGGTAAATTACTTGTGGCCGGTCTCGCTAGAGGCGCTCCGCAACCTCATCGCCGAGAACCGGCCCAAGTAATCTAGTCTATTCGTTGGGTGCGGCAGCGTCTCACGGACCTTCGTCTTCAGGGAACGGCAGGCTGCGCAGCGGGAACTGTTTGCCGGCGTTGGCCCGGACCGCCTCTTCGTCCATCTCGATGCCGAGGCCTGGTCCTTCCGGTAGCTCAATGTAGCCATTCACCGGCTTGAGCGGGTTCTTCGCCAAGGTCGCGCCGAACTCTTCAAACGGCAGGAAGTATTCTGTGATCAGGAAGTTGCCCATCACCGCCGACGCGTGAACCGTCGAAGACAGCCCCAGTGTGGTCGAGTTGTAGTTGTGCGGCGAGCAACCGATCATCTCTGACTCGGCCCAAGACGCGATATTGGTCAGCTCCAGGATGCCGCCCGTGTTGGCGACGTCGGGGTTGATGTAGTCAACGGCCCGGGCACGGAACACCGGACGGAAACCGGCGCGGCCATATGCGGCTTCACCAGTGACGACGGGAATGACGGTCTTGGCGCGCACTTCGGCCAGCGCTTCGATGTTCTCGACTTGGCAGGGCTCTTCCAGCCAATAGGGATCGAACTCTTCGATTGCCTTGGCGACTTCGATGGCATGTACCGGCGCCAGACGGCGGTGCAGTTCGATCAAGAGATCGATATCCGGACCTACGGCGTCACGAATTGCCTTAACCGTGGCACGTGCTTCGCGGACATGGTTTTTTGGAATATATGTACGCCACGGACGGGGTAGGGGGTCGAACTTCATGGCCGTGTAGCCCATTTCGACAACTTTCTCGGCTGCACGGGCGAAATCGTCCGGGCCGCGCATTTTGTAGCTCCAGCCGTTGGCGTAGACGCGGATTTTCTTGCGCACGGGACCGCCCAGAAGGTTGTAAACCGGCTGGTTGGTGGCCTTGCCGGCAATGTCCCAGAGAGCTTGCTCCAGGCCCGACCATGCGCACAGGAATTCCAGCGAAGAACGGCGCTGTGCGTAATCGTCAAACAGCATCTGACCCATGTGCCGGATCTGGAAGGGATCGCGGCCAATCAGATAGCGGCTCATTTCCTTCAGTTGTGCGCAGACGGCGCCGTCGCGATCGTACTGGCTGTACGATTCGCCCCAGCCGACGATGCCGTCATCCGTTTCTATGCGAACGAAAATTAGGTTTTTTCGCCATCCCGGGTGGACGGTTAAATACTCGATATTTGCGATTTTCATCGGCTGTTTCCTCTGATTTTTTGAAGCTCGGCAGGTGTTTGTTGATGTGGGAAACATAGTAACCAGTTGGCCCTCCCACGACTAGACACTGCCTCTCGATTTCGGATCGCGAAATAGTATGAATCTGACGTATTGATTGCAACTACAGAACCGGAGGTTTAGTCTCTAGACTAATCAAAGCGCGGGCAGCCGTGCGACATTTCAATTGGGACAGGCCAGCCATGTTTAAGAAAATTTTGATCGCCAACCGGGGCGAAATCGCCCGTCGTGTGATGCGTTCTTGCAAGTCGATTTCGATCTCCACCGTTGCCGTCTATTCCGAAGCGGATGCAGATTTGCCGCACGTACAGGACGCCGATGAAGCTGTTGCGATTGGTCCGGCATCGCCGCGGGAGAGCTATCTGTCTGTCCCGACGATCCTCGACGCCGCCAAACAGACAGGTGCCGACGCCATTCATCCAGGTTACGGCTTCCTGTCCGAGAACGCCGACTTTGCACAACAGGTTGAAGCCGCCGGCATGACTTGGATCGGCCCGTCGCCGCAATCCATCCGCGACATGGGTGACAAGCACAAAGCACGCGAAATCGCGATTGCCGCCGGTGTGCCGGTGGTGCCCGGCAGCGGCAGCCTGACCGACATCGATGACGATGCTATTATCGCCGAAGCCGAGAAAGTCGGCTACCCGCTCTTGGTCAAAGCGGCGGGCGGCGGCGGTGGTATCGGCATGCGCCAGGTCGATAAACCGGAAGACGTGGTGAAGACCGTTGAAGCGACACGCTCCATGGCGGGCAAGTCCTTCGGCAACGACACAGTCTTTTTCGAGCGCTTCATTCCGCGTGCCCGCCACATCGAAATTCAGGTGTTCGGGTTCGGAGACGGCAACGCCGTTCATGTCTTCGAGCGTGATTGCTCGTTGCAGCGCCGCTTCCAGAAGGTCATTGAGGAAAGCCCAGCACCGCTGCTGCCCGAAGATGTCCGTCAGAAAATGGCTGACGCGGCGTTGGCGCTCTGCCGTCAGACGAAATACTCGGGCGCCGGCACGGTGGAATTCATCGTCGACGCGGCTACGTTCGAGTTCTTCTTCCTGGAGATGAACACCCGCATTCAGGTCGAACATCCGGTTACCGAAATGGTGACCGGCACCGATTTGGTGGCCATGCAGATCAAGCACGCCGCTGATGAACTGACGGCGATGGATCAGGCGGCGATCAAGCTGAACGGCGCTGCGATCGAATGCCGTCTTTACGCAGAGGATCCAAAGAAGAAGTTTTTTCCGTCGCCCGGTACGCTTTCGGTATTCAAGCTACCGGAAGAGATGGAAAACGTGCGCATCGATACCGGTTACCAGCAAGGTGATGCGGTAACACCATATTACGATCCGATGGTCGCCAAGGTCATCGTCTGGGGAGAGGACCGCGACGCTGCGCGTGCGCTGGCGATTGAGGTGCTGGGCAAGATCGAAGTCGACGGCATCCGTACCAACAAGGACTTCCTTATTGCCTGCCTGCAGCACAAAGCGTTTGCAGCGGGCGACGTCTTTACGGGCTATATTGACGCGAACCTTGCGGAGCTACTTCCCGGTTGACGGGATTGCTGGGGCCGCGCGGGGGAGGGGCGTGATGGCGAAATCCAGTTCTGCGGCCGAAACGGCGGTTTTGAACGAGTTGAAGTTACTCGGGTTCACGGACTACGAAAGCCGGGCATATATCGCGTTGGTGAAACATCCGTCTTCGACGGCCTACGAAGTCTCGCAACGCTCCGGTGTACCGCGTCCGAATACCTATTCCGCGCTAAAGAGCCTGGAGGACCGGGGCGCCGTGATGCCGGTCAGCGAGCGTCCCAGCCGCTACACGGCCCGTCCACCGGACCAGTTGTTCCGAACCATCGCCGCGCAGACGTCGCAACTCTGCAGCGATGTCTCCACACATTTAAATGCGCTAGCAGGCGCCTCGCAGGAACAGCAATACGTGTGGATGCTGAGCGGCGAGTCCAGCGTTCACGCCAAAGTCACTGAAATGATCGCCACCGCCGAAGAGGAAATCTGGTTCAAGGCTGACCCATCGGTGCTGGATATCCATGCTGAAGCATTGAAGACGGCAACCAAGAAAAAGGGTG
Organism: Rhodospirillales bacterium; assembly: GCA_965216765.1. Taxonomy (GTDB): domain Bacteria; phylum Pseudomonadota; class Alphaproteobacteria; order Rhodospirillales; family Casp-alpha2; genus UBA4479. The sequence continues at coordinate 1,101,155 of OZ244199.1, read as the reverse complement.
TCCGTCTGATGATCATTCTGTTTGGGGATGATCCGTCAGCCTATCAGTTCAACGACTGCTGCGAGATCTATGTACACGAGGCGAGCGGCGTGCGCATGGGGACGGCAGACAACTATTTCACAATCGCTATTGACCACCGCGAAATGCTGACCGCCAACAACGATGGCGAGTTGGAGGCAGCGCATTCGGAAAGCGGTCCGGTTGTGAAAATGGCGCTGTCGCTGATCCGCCACGACTACTACATGGCGGAAATCTTCAAACTCTTCAAAAAGCAGTTGGACAAGAAGTTCGGCCCGCACCTGAGTGCGCTGCGCGCACGCAGCTACACCCCAGAGCAGGTCGCGTCGTTCCGCGATAAAACCGGTCTTTAATCAATAACTGGTCGGCCACGTCTTCATGTGGTGTTCGCCCAGACCGCCGTTGCGGCGGCGGCGATGGACATCGAGCATGCGAATGACAACGTCGCGCGTTTCCTGCGGCTTGATAACATCGTGCGCCGAGAAAATGCGCGCCATGTCCCAGACCTCCAGGTCCTTCTGGATTTCCGCCAAGGCTTCGTCGAATCCTTCGTCGCCGGCGTCCTTACCGTGCACGATCTTCGTCGCGAACACCGGATCCATGAAGCTGATCTCGGCGGTCGGCCAGGCGATCATGGTGTCGTTGTGAGCACCGCCGCCCATGGCGACGTAAGCACGGCCATAGGCTTTACGGACCAGAATCGTCACCGATGGTACGGTGGTTAGACAGGCGGTGTTCATGAAGTTCATGATCCAGCCCGGCGCACCTTTGCGTTCTGCTTCCAGACCGACAACGAAGCCTGGCGTGTCCATGAAGCGAACGATCGGAATGTTGAAGCTGTCGCAAAGAACGGTGAAATCGATGGCCTTGCGGCAGGCATCGGCGGACAGCGCGCCGCCGCCGACCATCGGATTGTTGGCGAGGATGCCAACGACCTTACCGCCTAGTCGTGCTAGGCCGACGGTGGCCGGTTTACCGAAGCGCGGCTTCAGTTCGAAGAAGCTGTCTTTGTCGACGATCACCTCGATGATCTTCTTCATGTTGTAAACCTGGGTGCGCTTTTCCGGCAGTATATCGAGAATGCGATCTTGGTCGTCGCCGGAGCCTTCCGTGACCGATGCTTCCGGCGGCAGTTCCTTGTTGTGGCTCGGCATGTACGAAAGGAATTTGCGGATGATCTGCATCGCTTCTTCATCGGTATCGACGAAGGCATCGATCAGTCCGGTCTTTTCGGCATGCAGACGCCAGCCGCCCAACTCCTCAAGGTCGACTTTTTCGCCGATGGCCATGGAAACCAACCGTGGGCTCGAAACGGACATGATCGAGCCCTTTTTCATGACCGAAAAGTCGGCGCAGCAGCAGAGCCACGCGGACGAGCCAAAGGCCGTGTTAAGTGCAGCGGCGGCCCATGGGGTTTCGCGCATACGGCGGAACTGCGTCGTGTCGTTGCCGAGCAGCGCGCCCATGCCTTTGGAGCCCATGGCGTCGGGTAGGCGTGCCCCGGTAGACTCGCCGATGTGGACGAATGGCATGCCGCGCTCTGTGCAGGTCTTGCGGATATACCCCATTTTTTTGGAGTTGGTCGCGCTGGTCGAAGCACCCTTGGTAGTGAAGTCATTGACGACAACGCCGACATCGCGGCCGTCGATACGGCCAAAACCGGTGATCTTGCCGTCACGGGGGGTCACTGCGGCGTCCTTTTCGGAAATGCTAGAAGCGCCCAGGAGGCCGACTTCCGAGAAGCTGCCTTCGTCGACCAATACCGCAAGACGTTCTTCGGCGTTCAGGTCACCACTTTCTTTGCGTTTGGCGAGCTTCTCCGGGCCACCCATGCGTTTGGCATTGGCGCGGCGCTCATCCAGTTCAGCGAGAATTTTTTCGTGGGCCATGGCGTTTCCTTTCTATTTGTCGTTGCAATCACTACTTCTTATTGGCCGTAAGCTCAATCTGAATCATCCGGTTTTGGTGAAAAAGAACGAAAAAACGCCGTGCACGAAGGGATTTCCATCATGCACGGCGTTCGAGCCCGCAATTGTGCGCCGAAGCAATATAATTTTCAGTCCTGTTTTAGGAACTCGATCATCGCGTCAGTGGCGCTGGTGGTCGAAGCACTGCCGCCGACATCGCCGGTGCGGGTCTTGGTATCAGTCAGCGTATGATCGATTGCTGCCTGGATGTCCTTGCTGGCCTGCAGCAGGTCGGGGCGTTCATACTTTGAGCCAAGCCACTCAATGAGCATTGCGCCGGAGATCACCATGCTCACCGGATTGGCCTTGTTCATGCCCCCGATATCGGGGGCGCAGCCGTGCGAGGCGTTGGCCATGGCTTGATCCGGACCGGCGTTGACGCCACCGCCGAGGCCGAGACCGCCGGATAGCGCCGACGTCAGGTTTGACATGATGTCACCGAACATGTTGGTCATCACCGCGACGTCGAATTTCTGCGGCGCCAGATAGAGGTCGGCAGCGAACGAGTCGATGATCGCCGAGTCGACTTCGACCTCGGGGAACTCTTTCGAAACTTTCTTGCAGGAATCTGCAAACAGGCCGTCCGTCATACGGAGGATGTGTTTCTTTGTCACGACGGTGACTTTCTTGCGGCGGCGCATGGCCCATTCGAAGGCCGAGCGCGCAATGCGCTCAGATGCCTCGGCGGTGATCCGGCGCATCGAGATCGCGACACCCTCGACGGGCATGATCTCTCCGTAACCTTGGTGCATGTTGCGGTCGGGGTAAAAGCCTTCAGTGTTTTCGCGCACTACCAGGATATCCAGGCCAGGGATTGCCATCGGGATTCCCGGTAGGGACTTGGACGGGCGCAGGTTGGCATATAGATCCAGTTCCTTGCGGAAGATTCCCGGCACGTTCAGCCCGCCTTCGTCCGGGTGTGGGTACCCGCCGTTGTCGCAGGGGCCGAGGATAATTCCACCGCTGGCATCGCAGGCGGCCTTGAAGACATCGTCCGTCAGGGTCGTGCCGTCTGATTTCAAACTGGCGAGACCGACAGCGTGCTCTTCGAAAGACAGGCCGAGGTCATACTTGTCGTTCACAGCGGACAGCACGCGCACGGAGGCTTCGACGATTTCCGGGCCGATATAGTCACCGGGCAATACCGCAATGGTCAGTTTGTTGGACATGTCTTCCTTCCTATTTTCGTTTTTTGAAGTGATTGAATGGCATGGCCGTTAAATCGATTGGTTGTATAGCTGCAACCTGGATTCAAACCCATGCGCGAGATGGCTTTCCATGAGCTGTCGGGCGAGATTTGCATCCCCCGCTTCGATGGCATCCAAAATGCCGATGTGCTCTTTCATAGAGATGGGGATGCGTCCAGGATTGTGATCGACGGCCATACGCAGCGTCAGAGCGATCTGCGCCTGCAGCGAGTCCAAGATGCGAGCCAGTTCCGGATTGCGGGCTGCGCCGGCAATGGCGCGGTGAAGGTCGTCTCCAGCCTTCTGGACCGCCGCTAGATCGGCGTTGTCAGGGGTATCCAGGAACTCCTGAAAGACCGAGCGGCTTGCCAGGAGCTCCGAGGTGATTCCTCGCTTGGCGGCGAGATAGGCCGTCATACCCTCAATCGCTTGGCGCGCTTCGTAGGTGTCACGCATTTCCGATACCGAAAGCCGCCGCACGAAGGCGCCGCGGCCAGGTGAGACATCAAGCAAGCCATCCTTAGCCAACTCGCGGATGGCTTCGCGTACCGGCATGCGTCCGAACGCGAGTTCCTTGGCGATGTTACGCTCGGACAGTGCGTCGCCGGGCGACAAGGTGCCATCCAGGATCAGGCCCCTGATCTTTGAGTAAGCCTGCGCCGAGAGAGTAATAGACTCTGTTCCCATTCTGGTATACCAATGGTTAACCAACAAAATGTCAAGATAAATTGCGGAGGTCACCCATGAAGATCCAGTCCGTCGAGGCGATACCAGTCTGGTATGAACTGACCGACATGTACCGGGCACTGTTCGGCAGCAATAAGAAAAAAGGCCAGTCTATCCATGCCCGCGAAGGCTGGTTTGCCGGCGTCGATTTGAAGGAAAACGTCTTCGTTAAAATCATTACGGACGAAGGCATTGTCGGCTGGGGCGAAGCCGCGGCGCACCCAGTGACCAGCGAAACGCAGCGCGGAATTGTCGCGACGGTCGAGTTGTTCGGCAAAACGATCATCGGCCTTGATCCGTTCAGCATCGGCGATATTCACGCCAAGCTCGATCACTTGTTCCTACATGGGAATAACGGTTCCCGCGCCGCCATCGACATGGCGCTTTATGACATCATGGGGAAGGCCAGCGGCCAGCCGGTCTACAACCTGTTGGGTGGTGCGTTTCAGACACGCTTCGGACGCCTGGCGACCATGCCGCGCGACGAGCCTAATGCCTCCGGCGAATACGCAGCGGCCCTCGTCGAGCAGGGGTATACCTGTTTCGAGCCGAAGATGACCGGTGTACTGGAAAGTCTGGATGCCGATGCGGATCGCATCGAAGCGATCATCGGCAGGGTGCCGAGTTCGATGCTTGTCATTGCCGACCCGAACCAGATGTGGGTTGATGCCAAGGCAACTGTCGAAGTCTTGAATCGCCGCTTTTCAGGTGTGCCTAACGTCGCCATTGAACAGCCGATCAACTATTCCGATCTGGAGGGGCTGAAACTCATTACCCAAGAGACGACGGCAACTGTGGTGGCTGACGAAGCGATTGTCGGGTTGAGCGACGTCTTGAAAATCTGCACCAACCGCTACGCCGACATGATCAGTATCAAGCTAGGCAAGTGCGGTGGCTTCTATAAGGCCATGCAGATGGTGCGTATCGCCGAAGCCTGCGGTATCCCGGTTAGGATCGATTGGATCCAGGGTAGCCGTCTCGTCGATACTGCGACGGGCCACCTGCATGCGGCGATCCGCAAAGTCGGGTGTGATCCGGGGATGGACTATCATCTACGTATTGCGGACGAACCCGTCGTCGAAGGTGGCGCCGTCGTCGAAGACGGTCAGGTCGTCATGCCGAGTGCTCCGGGCCTAGGACTGGAAGTGGATGAGGATATGATCCGTAACAAGCTGGGTAAGCGCAAAGAGCTTTAATCGAACTCCCTACACTCAACACACCCCCGATGCCGTAATGGCGTCGGGGGTGATTTTTTGTCTGCGGATCAGGTTTCGCTGGGGCTCTGGTTCTGTAGAGCTTGGCGCTTGCGGCTGCGATTTTCATTGTAGAAGGCGCTGAACACCATCACCACGACCACGATGGCGAGGATGATACAGATTGGGCTACCGAAAAATACGCCGAAAGTAGAGCCTTCGATTTCCCCCAGACGGATCGAACGGCGATATCCTTCCTCTGCCATGGGTGCGAGGATGATACCGAGCACTACCGACGGCAGTGAGAAACCGAATTTCAGTAGGAAGAAGCCGAGAATGCCGGTCGTCGCAGTAATCAGAATATCGACGATGCTGCCTTGGAAGGAATAGGTGCCGATCAACGCCAGCAGCAAGACCGACGGGACGATCATCGACGTCGGTACGCGGAGCACTCGGGCGAATAGCGGTGCGAAGGTGACGCCGACGATCAACATGGCGATAACGACCGGAATGAAACCGACCATAAAGCCGTAGACGATGTCGCCGCTCTCGCTGAACATGCGGCCGCCCGGAACCAGGCCGTGCAGAGTAATGGCGCCGAACAATACCGCGGCGCTGGCAGAACCGGGAATGCCGAGTGCCAGCAGCGGGATCAATGAGCCGCCAACCATGGAGTTGTTAGCGCACTCCGAAGCGACGATACCGTCGGGGTTGCCGGTGCCGAAGGAGTCCGGCTCCTTCGAGAAACGTTTGGCTTCGCTATACGACACGAAGCTGGCAATCGACGCGCCAGCACCCGGCAGAATACCGATGAAAGTGCCGATTACGGCGGATCGCAGCGTTAGGACCGGTTTCGCGATGACGTAACGGATCATGCGGACGAAGGACCCCGGCGTCGGGACGATCTCGGTAACGGTATCGTCTTTGTTGCTGGCGAGCAGCAGCATCTGTGGAATGGCGAAGAAGCCGATGATGCAAGGCACGAGGCTGACGCCGGCTTCGATTTCCGGGACGCCGAACGCAAAACGCGCGTAACCGGTTTCCAACTCGTATCCGATGGTGGCGATGAACATACCGATCAACGCGGAAATCACACCTTTGACGAAGTTGGATGCCGTCAGGTTGCAGACGATGGCGAGGCCCGCCAGTGCCAGCCAGAACATCTCCGGCGATTTGAATTCCAGAGAAAACTGCGCAATGGGGGGCGTGAACAGGATCAGAACGATCACGCCGAACATCCCGCCGATAGAAGACGAAATGACGGCTAGGTTCAGCGCATCCTGGGCCTTGCCCTCGCGCGCCATCGGATGACCATCCATCCCTGTACAGACGGCGGCTGCCGTCCCTGGTGTATTGATCAGAATGGCGGATATTGAGCCGCCATATTCCGCCGCCATGTAGATCGCGCCGAGTGCGACGAGGCTGCTCAGGGGATCGAGGGTGAAGGCGATCGGCAGGAGTAGGGCAACTGTAATGGAGGGACTGATCCCCGGGAGCGCGCCGCCGGTCATGCCGACGGCGACACCCGCGAAGATCATCAGGAGAAGGTAGGGGTCCAATAGCGCCGGAACGGCCGTGGCAATACTCTCTAGCATTGTAGTCCTCTTTTTATATGTGCTGTTGCAGTTGCCGCGGCGGTTCGCGCGTTAAACCTTACTTCTTCTGCTTATCTTTCATGATTTTGAAAGCGTCCACGTTCTCGGCTTCATACTTGGCGACGAACTTAGCCGTTGCTTCGCTATCCAAGTAATCGACATCGAGACCGACTTTCTTCATGTCTTCGATATACGCCGGGTCCTTCGACATTTCAGCGAATGCTTCAGAGAGGACCTTAATACGGTCTTTCGGCACTTTGGCAGACGCCGAGTACGTCCGCGAGAGGTTGCCGACGTAATCATAGCCGAGTTCCTTGAACGTCGGGACGTCCGGGATTAGCGGCGAGCGCTTTTCGGCGGCAATGGCCAGCGTATGGATCGTGTCCGAGTAGCGTACCGCCCAGTTGGCGTTCGACGAGATGACCTGGACCTCGCCTCCCAAGAAGCCTTTGTAGGTCTTGGAGCCGCCGCGATAAGGCAGCAGCGTAACGGGGGCACCGGTAATTTTCGTCCAGGTGTAATGGAATGCCGCCGCGCCGCTCGTCGCGCCAGGAGCACCGGCTCTGATCTTGCCCGGGTCGGCTTTCGCGGCTTTTACGAGGTCTTCAAGGGTTTTGTACGGGCCGTCTTTCTTGACCATGACGGTCAGCGGCACGAACGCTTGGTTGGCAACCCATTGCAGATCGTTGAGGCGGAAACCTTCATCCGAAAGCTTGGTCTGAATAACCTGGTTCGGGATATTGGCGATGGCGATCGTGTAGCCGTCCGGCTCGTACTGAGAGACGAGCAAATTGTGCGAAACCTTACCAGCACCGCCCGGCTTGTAGACGATGTTGAGCGGCTGACCGAGGTACTTCTCGATGTGTTTTTCGGCAACCCGCGCAGCGGAGTCCATGCCGCCGCCTGCGCCCCAGCCGATGACGACCGTGATCGGCTTTTCGGGATAAGCGGCCTGAGCCGGCGCGGTGACGCCCAGCATGGCCAGAGAAGAAAGGGCAACGCCCATTCCGAGGACGAAACGGCGTCCGACTTTGTCGTGCTTAGAGTTAGTCATGGTTTGATACCTCCCATGTGGAAAAACCAGTAAGTGTTGAACTCATTTGGGGCTTATTTTTGATTTTTCCCCGAACCTAAAAGTCACCAGAGCAGCCCACGTCCGCCCGCTGTCGGTGACGAAATATTCAGAAGCAGGTGGAAGATGGCCCAATAGGCAGTAAGCATCCCGACTGAGAATGCCGCCAGCTTGATCAAAGGTTTGAAGCCAGTCGGGCGGCCGCCAAGAATCCATGTCCCCAACAGAATGAATAGGACGCCGGGAATGACGAAGCCGAGCTGCTCGATGACGAAAATAGTGACGAGCCAGGCACCGCCCAGGATAGAGACTGTCGACCAGTGAAGGTCGTCGAAAAGTTGTTTTTGCGGACGTTTGTCCAAAATGGATCGAACGATAAGAATCAAAGAAGCGACCAATAAAAGGATCGCAATAAAGCGAGGAAACGCGGCGGCCGTCGTCGGCATGTCATCGCTGTAATAGAAAATAAAGGCGACAAGCCCAAGTGAGGCGATGCCCGATACGATATTTCCCTGCTTTGCGTTCATTTAAATCTAACTCGCTATTCTTGTTCCGGCTGTGCCAAACGGCGACAGCCAAAGTGAACGCAGGGGATAGGTAAACATCGGTGAATTGCTGCACATCTATAGACAGGTGTACGTCGAATCAGGACGTCACGTCGCTATGCGCCAAAGCGTATGCCCCAGATGTTTGTCTCCTTGCGTTATTATTCCGCTAAAGCACGTTCTTTGTTAATTATATCCTCGCTCCATTCCGCGTACTTGCAGTGGAATGATGCGAAAACGTCGGCGAACTTACGCTTTTACGGTCTTTTTATATTTTGACGGTAGCAATGGTACTTTATGTTGTAAAATGCCATTTATTCACAATATCATTACAAAAAGGCATGAACGATGAACGTTAGACGTCTCGCAGCTTTCCGCGCCATCATGGAATGCGGCTCTGTTACGGAAGCCGCGAAGAACATGCATATTACGCAGCCGGCAATTAGTCGGCTAATTAAAGGCTTGGAAGAAGAGCTGGATGTGAAGCTGTTTCACCGCCAGCGCAAACGTCTGGTGCCGACCCCTGGTGCGGAACTTATCTATCGCGAGGCGCAGCGCATTCTCGCGGCGATCGACGACTTTCCTCGTCTTGCTCAAGACATCCGCTCTCATGTCGGGGCGCGCCTTCGGATCATTACCATGCCTCGTGCCGGTCGTTGCCTTGTCGTGCCGGCGCTGCAACGTTTCTCGGCCGAGTATCCTTTGATCCATCATACCGTTGAGGTGCAGGCCCGCGTTGATATGGAGTTGTGGATCAGTCGTCAGCAGTTCGATGTCGGTATCGGTGCCTTGCCGGCCGTGCATGACGCTTTGGTGACGGAGGAACTTTGCAATGCGCCCCTAGCGGCCGTCATGTCACCGGATCATCCGTTTGCCGGGCGTGAGGCCCTGACTATCAAAGATCTTGCGGATGAGCCGCTGGTAACCTTGAAGCCTGGTTACATGCTTCGGCGCTATATGGATGACCTGTTCGAGCAGGCAGGCATGAAGCCTAACATCCGAACGGAATGCGCGAACAGTATGCTTGCCTGCGATCTGGCGGCGGCAGGCGTCGGAGTCATGATCTGCGATACGCTGAGCATGAATACCTTCGGCGCGCTGGAGACAGCCGTGGTGCCGATTGCGCCGACGTACAACGTGACGTTCGGAATCCTCTATCCGGCTGCCCGTGAACTCGACGAGGTGACACTGTCGTTCACGCGTATCCTGCGCGAAGTTGCTGCCGAGAATCTTGCCGGTATTGTGGAACTCACGGCTTAGGCGACTCGCTCGACCTTACACAGCAGGGATTTCAAGTTCGTCTGCTCCGAAACCGGGTCGCGTTGCGTGCGGTCGGTCAAGAAGTTCACCGATTTCCACGGATGATAAGGCTGCCGTTCGTCCCAGCCTATCGGCAGGAAGACGGCGTGATCGCGGATGCCATTGGTGATCCAGGCGACGGCTTCGACCGAACCGTGCGACGTCGAAACACGTACTTTATCGCCATCCGAAATGCCAAGTTCCTGGGCACGGTCCGGGTGAATCTGACAGTACATGTCCGGGCACATTTCCTGTGCTTGCCAGAAGTAGTGCGTCCAACTGTGGAAATGAGAGGCAGACGCACGGCCCGTCACCAGTTCCATGTCGAAACCTTGTTCGCGTAGCCGCTGGCCCGGCGTGTCGTTGCCGATTGGCATTAAACGTCCCGGCGAACTGTGCGTGTTGCCTTTGTGGAACGGGTTGTAGACGCCGTCTTCGCTGTCGTCCTGGACCAATTCGCAGTACGGCAGGTCGATGCGTTGTTCACGTTCGGAATAAAATTCCGGCAGCGCCGACAGCCCCATGGAATTGAACTTCGCCTCCATCGCTTCGGTGAAAAACTCCAACTTGCCGGACGGGGTCGCGAAACGTTTGCCTTCAGGCTGGCCGACGGCGGTGGTGCCTTCCATATATAGAGTCTCGATCTCCGGTGCGTCTTCGGTTGCGACCGGAAAGCGTACCCAGCGATACGGGGTGCTGTGTAGGCGCTTTTGCGTAACGCCGGCGAGGTGCGGGTTGTCCTTGATGCAGACTTCGTCCCAGAAAACGGCAGAGTCTTTGTACTCTTCCTTTAGTACGTCGTCGAAGCCTAAGCGCTTGCCCAACTCGATCCATATCCAACCGTCCGGCTTGGCCTCGCCCGGGGGATCGATCAGCTTGTCGATCCAGACGATACGCCGGTCGTCGTTAGTTCGGCCGATTTCACCTTTCTCGATGCCACCTGCAGCGGGCAGAACGTAGTCGGCGAACGCCGACGTCGCGTTGGCGAACAACTCGACATGGACGATCAGGTCGAGCGCGGCGAAGCCTTCTCGGACCGTGTTCTGTCCCGGCCATTGGCCGAAAGGATTGTTGCAGGCTAGCATCGCCTTCATCGGATAAGGCTTGCCGATACGCATGGCCTCGACCCAGCCGGATGCGCTTTTGCGGATTTTCGGTTTCTTGATCTCTGGGCGCCGGTCATCGGGAGCATTGGGAGCGATCGGCGGGCCCGCCGTCATATTGACGAAGGCGCCACCCTTGCGGCCCCAGTTTCCTGTGATGGCGCAAACATACATTAAGGCACGGTTGGTTTGCGTTGAATTGGTGTGCTGGTTGATGCCGCGAGACCCGAAGATAACGCAGCCGTCGGCCTTGGCGATTTCTTCGGCTAGCCACTTGATGTCCTCGGCGGCGATGCCGGTAATCGGCGCCGCCCATTCCGGGGTGTAACCCTGTTCGAAGATATAGTCGCGCCAGTTATCCCAGCCGATGATCCATTCGTCGCAGAACTTCTGATCGTGCAAGCCGTTCTTGAGAATGTGATGCGACAGCGCCAGCGCGAACGCCATGTCGGTACCGGTGCGAATACCGAACCAGCGGTCGGCCTTCGATGCCGTTGGGGTCAAACGCGGGTCGACGACGACCATCTTGGCGCCGTTCTTGATGCGGCAATCATTGAGCATGCCGAAGTAGACGGGCCGCGTTTCGGCCTGGTTATCGCCCATGTACACATACAGTTCGGCGGAGCCGAGGTCGGTCTCGGTATAGCTGTTGCCGCAGCCGACAGTGCCGTGCGTCAGCTGATAGGCGACGGATTTGCCGGCTGCGCAGAAAGGATCAGTGCCTTCGATGTTGGGCGTGCCGAACATCTGCGCGAACAAACGCGTGTAGCCGCTCTTGGTGATGATGCCCGTGCGGGTGCCGACGAACATACCGAGCGCTTCGCCGCCGAATTCGTCGCGAATGCTCTTCAGCTTCTCGGCTATTTCATCGAATGCCTGATCCCAGGAAATCTTCTCGAATTTGCCTTCACCGCGTTCGCCGACTCGTTTCAGCGGATGCGTCAGCCGCTCGGTACTATTGTACATCTGCAGGGTCATCTGCGATTTCGGGCAGATCTTGCCTTTGAGCAAAGGGTCTTCTTCGTTGCCGGTGATGCGGACCAGTTTGTCGTCCTTGAAGTGGAACTTGGTCGAGCAGCAGTTGAAACAGATGTTGCAGCCGCCGGGTTCGACCCGGTCCGCTTCGCGCTCGTCGCGCGATGTCCGATACGGGAAGGACGGACCTTTCTCGCGGTAAATTTCATTTGTTTGTGGATTGTCGAGGAAGCGCGGGCGACGCGCGTTTTCCTTGTCGATCGGTCGTGCACCATTGATGCGGCTTTCGCGCGGCAATGCATCCAGATATACCGTCGCCGGTTCCATCAGGAAGTGATCGTGGTCGCGGACCGTGCGATTCTCGCGCTCAGCGTAAGCGATGTGCTCGTCTCGGGTGCCGAAGGAAATGGCAAAGCCTGGGCATACGCTGGCGCAGGCCGGACCTTGGTCTTTCTGGCGGCGATCGTGACACAGGTCGCACTTGACCGAGTGGTGGTCGATGGCGTCGAAGCCCATGGCGCCATATGGGCAAGCAACCACGCATTCGCCACAGCCGGTGCAGCGGTTTTCCATGACGCGGACAACGCCGGTCTCGGGATCTTTCTGGATCGCCTTCGGATTGACTGGGCAGGCGCGCAGGCAAGCCGGGCGTTCGCAATGCTGGCAGGTGACGGTCAAGAAGTCGAAAGCGCCGCCTTCGGGATCACCAAGCCAAGTCACCTTGTTGCGGTATTCGCCAGGGCCGAGGCCGTGTTCGGATTTGCAGGCGGCCTCGCAGCTTCTGCAACCGATGCAGCGTTCCAGGTCGATCATCAACGCAAGGCGTTTGGGGGAAGCTTCGTTCATCGGACTACCACTCCTTCAGGTGCCACCACGTGATCTTGCTCATGTCGTAGTCGGCGACATATCCGGCGAAGAACGTCACGGTGATCACATGGATGACGATGCCGAGGACAAAAAGATAAGCGAGTATACGGTGCGCCATCCACCAATAGGCTTGGGCAACTGGGACCATCTGCCGGGTGCCCATGATGTCGCGTTCCTCGTTGACGAGTTTCGCATACTTCCAAGCGGCCATTGGTTTAGAGAACCAATGCACCGGCTGCAAAGAGAACGTGCCTTCGTTGGCGTTCGGATCGAGCGAGGCGAGCAGCGCACGCTTACGGTCGATGACGTCGCGCAGTCTGTCGCGTTTCGATTCCGGGATGCCGACGGCAAAGCTTCTGTGTTTCTCGGCGAACGTCCGCGCAACGCGCCGGGACAAATATATGCGGGCATAAAGACCGAGCGCGATCAAACCCAGGATGGCGAGGTAAAGCAGCGCCGGCGGGCGGCCAAGGTTGCCCGCGCCGTGAATGGCGACGAGGACTGTCCCCGCGTAAGCGCACGTTACATGCGCGATGTAGAGCCTGGGCGCCAGGTCGCCGCCGCCGCCGCGCTTGACGGCGGAAAACACCATCGACACCAACAACAGGCACGCGCCGGCCACGCCGGTCAGGTATAGTTCAGGGCTGCCCGCAGAGCGCCAAGCCTCCGGAACGATCGGAAACAGGAACAGAAAATAGATGAAAATCACCGCAAAAACGGCGATTCCAAGTCCTCTTAAAAGCGTGTTCCCAATGACGGGACGGGATGCGAAAGCGGCGTGTTCGCCATTAAGATGTTTCTCCATGGCGGGAAATCTAGTCGCATTCGAATGAACAAGTCAAAGGCGTACAATGACACAGATGTCGTATGATTTTGACGAATGATCACATAACGAAACTACATGATAAGATTGCAGACATAACCGTTTGGCATTAAGCGCCGGCTGCAATTCTGTTCACTTCCGCCTGCAACGCGCCTAGAACGGTCCGCCGTGAATCACTCTCGCGGTAGACCAATCCAAGTGTCGTGTAGATCGTCGGGCGCGGCATCGAGATCGAGCGAACCGGCTCTAAAAGAGGGGTGCCGATGCGGCGTCTGGGGATCAATGCGACACCGAATCCCTGTGCAACCATCGCGCCGACGGCTTCGATGGTCTCCATCTGCATTACTTCTTGAACCGGAATGCCGCGTTTGCGGAGTGTTTCGTCAATGAGCCGCCCAACCCAGGTCCTCGGATTGAAACGAATAAATGGGTACTCAGTCAGCAGGGCCTCGGCACTCATCTCCGGAGCATCAAGCGGCGCGATGAGGATAATGGGTTCACGCATAAACGGGCGCCAGACGACATTTGTCGGTTCTTCTTTGAACTCGCTGACGACGGCAGCATCGAGGTCACCGTGTTCGACGGCGCTGACCAGTTCCTCGGAGTAGCCGGTCGATAACGTCAGTTTGAGCTTCGGATAGCGCCGCTGCATGGCTTTCATAATGCGAGGCGTGATCCCAGTGAGTGTGCTCGGGATCGAGCCCAGAGCGACCGTACCTTCAACTTCGTCGGTGGCATCCAAGACATGGCGCAAACTGTCATATTCGCGCACCAATTCCCGCGCGTTGGCGACGACGAGTTGTCCCGCCTCGGTTAACTCGGGCGGGCGACGATTGCGATCGAACAGAGTCAGGCCGAGTTCTTCTTCCAGCGCTTTAATCTGCGTGCTGACGGCACCTTGCGTAATGAAGACGCGGTTGGCCGCTGCGGCAAAAGACCCGGTCTCGGCAATCGCGATCAGTGTGCGCAACGAGCGAATGGACATGCTTGGCTCCGGAACAAGACGGACGGCATATCTTTAATATAATTAAAGATATCTATCATTTAAAATCGTTAGAATAGATACTGCCGCTCGTTTAGGTTGGGCGCAACTTTCGGTGTCGAACTGACAGCCGAAATTTACGGCGGCCGGAAAGGCCGCAAAACTTAGGGAGATTATGAATGTCCGGTAGTTCTGGCCCCGTCGCCAAGGGTCTCGCAGGCGTTGTCGTTGACGAGACTCGCATCTGCAAAATCAACAAGGACGAAAACCTTCTTTATTACTTCGGCTACGAAATTAAGGATCTGACGAAGAACGCCACTTACGAGCAGGTCTCCTATCTCCTCGCGCATGGCGAAATGCCAAACGACGAAGAACTCTCCGCATACAAAGCAAAAATGGCTGCCGCGCGCGAGCTGCCGCAACCGCTGCGCACGGCGTTGGAACAAATTCCGGGCGACGCTAATCCGATGGATGTGATTCGCACCGGTCTCTCGCTGCTTGGCAGTCTTTCCCCGGAAGGCGAAGAGAACGACCTCGCTTCCATAGGCGCGGGCCTCGCCGCGGTCTCGTCATCGATTCTGCTTTACTGGCTGCATTTTACGCAGTCGGGCAAAAAGATCGACACTGAAACGGGCGAAGACACCGCCGCCGGTCATTTCCTGCATCTTCTGAAAGGCGAAGCGCCAACAGAACAGGAGCGCCGGGCGCTCGATGTATCGCTGATCATCTACGCCGAGCATGATTTCAACTCTTCTACCTATGCCGCGCGGATCGCGGCTTCGACCAAGTCAGATATCTATTCCTGCCTGGTCTGCGCGATTGCAGCGCTGCGCGGTCCGTTGCACGGCGGCGCCAACGCGGCGGTGATGAAGATGCTGGATAAGTTCCCGACGCCGGACGAAGCCGAGACCGCCGTGCTCGACATGATCGCTAACAAGAAGCTGATTTTCGGTTTCGGTCAGCGCGCCTATTCAACCGCCGATCCGCGTAACGCCATCAACCGCATGTGGGCCAAGAAACTGGCCGAGACCGCCGGTGACATGAATCTCTTCGACGTCTCCGAGCGCGTCGAAGCCGTCATGGATCGCGAGAAAGGTATGTTCGCGAACCTCGATTATTACACGGCGGTGATCTACCGGCATCTGGGTTTGCCGACGAACATCTTTCCGACGATGTTCTTCATCGCCCGCACCTGCGGTCTTGTCGCACACGTTGCCGAGCAGCGCGCCAACAACCGGATCATTCATCCGTCTTCCGCGTACATCGGGGTCGAACCGCGGTCGCTTTGACCGCCGCCGGACCGCCAGCCGACAAACAAAAAAACCGTAAGGAAACATCGATGAGTTTCGACGATAAAATCAAAGACCATGAAGCACGCAGAGAAAAAGCGCTCGCCATGGGCGGCCCAAAGAAACT
The DNA here is from genome assembly GCA_965216765.1 of Rhodospirillales bacterium. GTDB lineage: Bacteria > Pseudomonadota > Alphaproteobacteria > Rhodospirillales > Casp-alpha2 > UBA4479. The sequence goes on along the minus strand of OZ244199.1, from coordinate 1,085,387 downwards.
CGAGAAACGCAAAGAGGACGGTGTCCTTAACGCTCGCGAGCGCATAGACCGATTGTTCGATTCCGGTTCGTTCCGCGAGATCGGTCTGTTCGGTACCTCTTATCTAAAGGACCCGGAAATCCGTGCAGCGACGCCAGCGGATGGCAAGATCTGCGGTTTCGGCAAGGTCAACGGACGCCGCGCCGGTGCCGTTGCCTATGACTTCACGGTCAAGGGGTCGTCGTCGTCGCAAACCTCCAACAAGAAGATGGCGCACATCAAGGATATCTCGGCCAAGCGCGGCTTCCCGTCGGTGTTCCTGAGCGAAAGCACGGGGGTGCGGATGCCTGACGTGATGGGTGAGGGGATGGGTTTCACCAATGAAGGTCCGCGTTTCCTGCGCAAGCGCGAAGCGCCTTGGGTTTCCGCCTGTATGGGATACGCCTTCGGGTCAGCCGCTTGGCATGCCTGCAGTTCTGACTTCAACGTGATGCGCAAGGGCTCAGTCATGGCGGTCGCCAGCCCGCGCATGGTGACGAAGGCGCTCAAGCGTGAAGTCACCGGTGAAGAATTGGGCGGCTGGCGTGTCCATGCTGACCACACCGGTTTTGCCGACGCCGTCGCAGAAACCGACGAAGAGGCGATTGATCTCGTCAAAAAATTCTTGTCCTATCTGCCGGACAACCAAAATGAAGCGCCGCCGGTCGTCGATGTGCCGGAAGGCTCGGGTGATGAGGCCGACACCATTCTCGATCTGATGCCGGAGTCGCTCTATCAGGTCTACGACGTCCGCAAGGTTATAAAAGCGGTTGCCGATACTGATAGCTTCTTCGAGATCAAGGCGCGCTACGGTAAGTCGATCACGACGGCGCTGGCACGGCTCGACGGCAAAACGGTCGGCTTTATCGCCAACAACCCTTACTTCAAGGGCGGCGCCATGGATGCGGACGGATGTTCTAAGGCGACCAGTTTCCTGGTGTTGTGCGACAGCTACAACATTCCCATCGTCTTCCTGCAGGATCAGCCCGGTTTCATGATCGGGCCGGACGCCGAAAAGACCGGCGTCATCGGCAAGGTCATCAACTGGATGAACTGTATGCTGCAGACCACAGTACCGAAGATCACCATCATTATGCGCAAGAGCTACGGCCGCGGCTTCATCAATATGGGCGCTGGGGGTACGGTGGAAGAGATCGCGGCATGGTGGTCGGCCGACGTCAGTTTCATGGATCCGCGTTCTGCCGTGACCATCGTTCACGGCATTGAACCCGAGGATGACCCGGAGCGATTCGAGGCTTTGGTCGAAGAAATGCGCAATACTGGTGGCACCGCATACGACCTTGCCGCCGTCGGCGGCGTCAAAGATGTGATCGATCCTAGGGAAACCCGTTCCTACCTGATCGATATGCTGGACATTCACCGGGCAAGGTTGACAAAAGGGGTCGGCAAGCACCTTTTGTCCAACTGGCCCACTAGTTTCGTCTGAGGAGACAGCCCGAGAATGTCCACCGTCACTCAGGAAAAACCGGTCGTTTCGAAGCCGGGAGCCTCCGATATTCTTCAGAACGCGCGCTCGGAAGGGCGTTCCGCATTACCCGAATCCGACGGTAAAGAGCTCCTTTCGTCTTATGGTATCGCCGTTCCGCAGCGCGCCATGGCAACCGATCAGGCCCTCGCAGCCGCCGCCGCTGCTGGAATGTCCGGGCCGTTCGTGGTGAAGGTTTCATCGCCCGATATCCTGCACAAATCGGACGTGGGCGGCGTCAAGGTTGGGCTGGAAAGTCCCGAAGCCGTCGCAGAAGCCGTTGCTGAAATGCAGAAGATTCCCGCCATTGCGGCCGCACGCGTCGATGGCTTTTTGGTTGAAGAGATGGCACCCGCCGGCCGCGAGTTGGTTATCGGCGGTATGTACGATTCCCGTTTTGGTCAGATGGTCATGGTCGGCCTCGGCGGAATCTTTGTCGAAGTGCTGGCCGATGTGTCGTTCCGACTTTGCCCGATCACACGCGACGATGCCGCCGCGATGCTGAGCGAACTGCGCGGTGCCAAACTGTTGGATGGTGCGCGTGGTGAGAAGCCGGTTTCCCGTGAAGCAGTCATCGACATGCTAATGGCCGTTGGCGGTGAAGGCGGCCTGTTGGTTGATAATGCCGAGGATATCGCCGAATTGGATCTGAACCCGGTCATTGCGAACGAAGATGGTGCCGTTGCCGTCGATGCGCGGGTCATTCTCCGCGAGCAGGGCGACGGGGGCGATATGGCGAAACTGCCGGGTTCGGATTTGTCCGTGCTTGAGCGTTGGAAGCCGATGTTCGAGCCGAAGACTATTGCTGTTGTCGGCGCTTCGACGAAAGGCGGCAATGTCGCCAACACCTTTATCCGTCGTATCAAGGCGTTCGGGTACGAGGGCGAAATTTACCCGATCCACCCGAAGGCCGATGAGGTCGATGGTCTAAAATGCTATCCAAGCCTTGCCGAAACGCCTAAGCCAGTTGATTACACGTACATCGCCATCGGTGGCGATGCGGTGCCCGATGTTCTCTCCAAGTCGGGCGGTAACTACCAGGTTGCACAAGTGATCTCGTCCGGTTTTGGCGAGACGGAAGAAGGCAAAGAACTCGAAGCCGATGTCGTCCGCACCGCGCACGAGAACGGTATCCGGATCGCTGGGCCGAACTGTCTTGGTCTTTATTCGCCGCGAGGCAAGGTCACCTTCGCCGCTGACCCGCCAGCCAAGACCGGCGGCATCGGCGCGGTAACGCAGAGCGGTGGTCTCGGCACCGACATAATTAAACGCGGTAGCGCCCGCGGCCTATACTTCAGCGGCCTGGTGACACTCGGCAACTGCGCGGATATCTCGCCGGTCGATATGGTCGAATACTATTTGGCCGATCCGCAGACCAAGGTGATCGGCCTATATCTTGAAGAGTTGAGGGACGGCCGACGCTTTTTCGATCTGTTGCGCACGACGCCGAACCCGAAGCCGGTCGTGGTGCTTAAGGGCGGACGCTCCAAGCTTGGTCAGGCCGCAGCGGCCTCGCACACCGGCGCGCTCGCAGGCGACTTCCGTGCTTGGGAAGCCTTCGCCGCGCAAACGACATGCGCCCTAGTTAAAACGGTCGATGAATTCATCGACGCGCTGCTGGCGTTCCAGAACTTAACGGTTCGCCCTGAACATCCGACCCGTAAAGTGACATTGTTCGGAAACGGTGGCGGCACTAGCGTGCTGGCGACGGATTTTTATGCCGATTACGGACTCGATACCGAGCCGTTCCCACCGGCCGTGCGCGAGACCCTCGAGGCACTGCGACTGCCGCCGGGCACCAGCGTCGCCAACCCGATTGATGCGCCGGTTCGGACTTTGCAACAAGAAGAAGGCAAGGTCGCTGCCAAAATCCTCGACATCGTATACGAGGGTGCCGATACCGATGCGGTGGTCATGCACATCAACCTGGCGGCGTTCGCCGGGCGTGAGGGCCAGGATCCCATCGACACCCTGATTGACGGTGCGGTCGAAGTGCGCAGCCGCCATGCCGGTGGTGCGCACTTCATAATGGTCCTGAGATCCGATGGCTCGCAGGCGTTGGACGACCGTAAGCGCGAGGTGCGCGAACGCGCTTTGTCGGCGGGGATCCCCGTTTATGACGAAATGGCACCGGCGGCATTGGCGCTGAATGCCGTAAAACATATTGAGAGCCGCTTGGCGGCACGTCGTAACCAGTCAGAAAAGGAATAAACAAATGGCTGATATTGAAGTTCTCTCTGAAATCACCGGTAACGTCTGGAAAATCGTCAAGTCGGTGGGGGATTCCGTCGAAGAAGACGAGCCGATTGTTATCTTGGAATCCATGAAAATGGAAATTCCGGTGAGCGCTCCCGAAGACGGCAAGATCAAAGAGATCAAGGTCGCCGAAGGAGAAGTCGTCCAAGAAGGTGCCGTGATCGCCGTTCTCGAATCCTAAGAAAAAACAACAGGCGCGCGCCGCCGGGAGAAGCATCATGGGCGATTGGAACCAAGAGGTCCACGCCGTCTTGAAGAAGAACGACGTGGCTGTGGCCGCGTACGTTCCAGAAGGCGGCATCAAGAAGTTGATCGCAATCTGCGACGAAGATCCGGATATCCGGAATGTGCCGTTGGCGAATGAGAGCGAAGGGCCGTGTGTATTGGCCGGCTCCTGGCTCGGCGGCCAAAAAGGCATTCTGTTGATGCAGGGCTCGGGTGTCGGGAACTGCATCAATAACTTCGGTCTGCAGGTCGGCTGCAACTTTCCCATCGTCACGCTGGTGCCGTTGCGCGGCTCCTGGGGCGAGGGAAACTCTTGGATGACCTATCAGGGGCGCACCGTCGAAACCCTATTCCAAGTTGCCGATTTCAATACCTACTACATCGATGACGCCGAAGACGTTGCGCCAACCGTCGATGCCGGTCTGCGTATGGCGTATCAAGCCAATGCGCGGGTCGCCATTATCCTGAGCCAACGCGTGACGGGTGCGAAGGAGTTCAAGCGATGAGTGGTTTGGAAAGACGGGCCGTCGTCGCGGCGGTGCTGGGCGGTCGGGACGATGTTCTGGCCATTAGCGGTCTTGGCGGAGCGGGCTACGACATTACTGCCGCGCGCGGGGATCACGATCTGAATTTCTGCATGCATGGAGCTATGGGCGGCGCCCCGCTGGTTGCCATGGGGGTTGCCATGGCGCAACCGGAACGTCGCGTTGTCGCGGTGCTGGGTGACGGCGACATGCTGATGGGCCTTTCGAGCCTGGCGACCATCGCCGCCATGAAGACGGAGAACCTGACTGTTCTTTGCCTCGACAATGGCCACTATCAGGAAACCGGCGATCAGCCGACCGCGGCGGGGCTCGGCACCGACCTCGCGGGCGTGGCGTCGGCCTGCGGTTTTCCTGTCGTCGAAACATTCGGCAGTGGCAACGAAGTTTCCGCCGTGGCAGATCTCGCTCTCAATGCCAAAGGGCCGGCATTTCTATTGGTCAAGATCGACAGCACGCCAGTGCCGACCGTGCCGAAAACCCGTGACGGCAATTATATGAAAATCCGCTTCCGCAAGGCACTGCTTGGTGAGACGCCGTACTGAGTTTCGCCAAAAATAACAGTCTGATTTGGAGGAAAATAATGCCCGATAAGTTCACGGATCAATTTGACGAAACTTATGACGTCGTCGTTGTCGGCTATGGCTTCGCCGGCGGTGCATCAGCCGTCTCAGCACACGATAACGGCGCTAAGGTTTTGCTGATTGAGAAGATGGACGCGCCGGGCGGGATCTCTATTTGTGCGGGCGGCGGGGTCCGCGTGGCGAAGGAAGCTGGGCCCGTCGTCGATTATGTCATGGCGACAAATAATGGCACCACGCCGCGTGACGTGACGGAGGCCTTTGTCGAGGAGATGGTGCAGATAGAGGATTGGATCCGAGACATGGGCAAGGTCAACGACGCCCACTTCATTTATGTTGATCGTCCGGGCAACTATCCGTATCCCGGCTATGACTCCATGTCGTTCCTGGAAGTAGACGACATCCCCGGTTACGACAGCGATGTTGAGTTTCCGCATGCGCGCTCGCATCGCAATGGACCGAAACTGTTCAAGCTGCTGTATGACAACGTCAACGACCGCGGCATCGAGGTGCGCTTATCCACCAAGGCGGTACGCCTGATCCAAGGGCCCGGCGATGAAATTCGCGGTATCTGGATCGAGGGGCCGGACGGCAAGCAGAAAGCGATTAAGACAAAGAAGGGCGTGATCCTCGCCTGCGGTGGTTTCGAAGCGAACTACGACATGCAAAAGCAGTACTGGCAGATGGCGCCGGTGATGACGGCGGCGTTCCGTGGAAACACGGGCGACGGCATCAAGATGGCGTTGGATGTGGGAGCCGACCTTTGGCACATGTGGCACTACCACGGGTCCTATGGGTGGCGGCACCCGGACCCGGAGTATCCGTTCACGATGCGCATGAAGCGTCTGCCGGACTGGACGCCGCAGGTTCGTGAAGCCGAAGTCGAAATGGCGTGGATTCTCGTCGACCAGGAAGGCCAGCGCTTCGGTAACGAGTACGTTCCTTATGTGCAGGATACCGGCCACCAGATCGTTTCGCACTTCGACCCTGCGACCATGTCGTTCCCACGCATTCCGGCGTTTGCGATCGTCGATCAGGAGGGGTGCGACACTTACCGCCTCGGCGCGACGATCTTTAACGATACAAAAATCGAGCCGTATCATTGGAGCGACGATAACTCCAAAGAGATTGAAAACGGTATCTTGACCAAGTGCGATACGATCGCCGATTTGGCGAAGCGTATCGGCTGTGAGGAGAGCGTGCTAGCGGCAACCATCGAACGTTGGAACGCCATTGTCGAAGCCGGCGATGACACGGACTTCAAACGCCCGCCCAAGACCATGATGAAACTCACCAAGGCGCCGTATTACGTCGGCGAAGTATGGCCATGCGTTTCCAACACCCAAGGTGGGCCGGTGCACGATGGAAAGTACAGAGTACTGAATTCTTATGGTGAAGCCGTGCCGCGCCTATACGAGGCCGGCGAGTGCGGTGGTATATGGGGCTTCCTGTATCTAGCCGGTGCCAACCTGACGGAATGTTTCGTCGGAGGGAGGGTTGCCGGGCGGGAAACGGCAGCCCTGGCTGACTGGGACGCCCAATAAAAGGAGAATGAACGATGGCGCGTGAATTCCGTATGTGGGGCACCTGCTGCGCTCACGTGACGACTGACATTCAGTTCGGACGAGAGAGCTTGGCTGATCCGATCCGTCAATCCGAATTTGGTGGCGATGAGGGAGGGCCGGCATTCGATTGGGATATCGCGCTCAATCTTGGCGACTTCACCGGAGCTCGTTACAGCACACCGGTGGATGAGGAAGGCGAAGAAGTCGTCCGCCAGTTCGGCGTCATGAAAAAGCATCATCGCGAGCAGGTTTATACACTCTGCGGCAACCACGACCGTAACGCGCCGGACGATACCGAGGCCTGGTGGTTCCGGAAATGGGTCGATCCGCTCGGCGAGAACACGGAATTCTCGGGTGTCGACCCCGCAAAAATGCCATACCCGATCGAAGGGTCTTGGGAACGCTACCGCTTCAGCGCTGGCAATTTAATGTTTCTGATGATGAGTGACGTTAACGAGTCGACATTGCCGCATGGTCGCGGCGAGCGCGGCGGTTGCCCGTCGGGCGTTGTCAGCCAGGAAACCTTCGATTGGTGGAAGGAAATGGTCGATCGCTACAAGGACGACTATATCATCGTCACCGCGCACCACTATGTCTTGAAAGAGACCACCGTCGCTTCAGGCCAATGGGAAGGCTTTTCCAAGGACGAAGACGGCAATTGGGTGCAGGAGTACCACCGTTATTATCCCGATGCGTCGCCTGAAGGAGCGTCCTACCTGCACTGGGTCGGTCACAAACCCGATTCCGGCCTTTTCGAAGAAGTGCTTTCAACGACCCACGGCGCCACGGACCTCTGGCTCGGTGGTCATACGCACACCGACCCGGACGACACCAAGGGTGGCCGCACGCATGTCGAAACGAAATGGAACACGCATTTCGTCAACGTCTCGGCGCTGACGAGGTATCACGGTGAAAAGCGGTCGCGGCCGATCAGCCGCCTGTTTACATTCACCGACGGTAGCGATGAGGTGAAGGTGCAATGCTACATGCATACCTCGGAACACAAGCCCCAAGGTTGGTACGACAAGGTTGAGCGTACTCTGAAATTATCTCGGCCGTTTCAGGCGCCCTAAGACCGTCAGTCCAGGCCCTGCTTCTGCAGGTAATGGTGCAAGCGAGACTCATGAATCGTGCGACGGAACTCGACCGGCTCGTCATTGAACGTATAGGCGATCCTATCGATCTGTAGGACTGGTTCGTCAACGGGTATATTCAGCAGTGAAATGATCCGGTCTGTCGCCTTGATGGCGCTGACGCGCTCTTCCGTTCGCACGACGTTGACGCCGAAACGTTCCTGATAAAGGCCGTACATATTACCGGTCGTTGTTTGAATATCATTCTTGCTGAGACCCGCGAAGCGGCCTTCCGGCAGAAAGATATCGTAGAACCCTACGGGCACGCCGCCATCTTCTAAAATTAGAGTAAAGCTGAAAACCCGCTCGCCCTTGCCGCCGCGCAGATCCAAGTTGCGGGCAACTTGGAGATCGGCGACGACGGATTTAAACTCGATAATGCGGCGCGCGGGCTGTGCCGTCCTTCCGTCATTCCTGTAAATATTGAAAAAACGGAAACGCGGCTGGCGCCCGTGCACGGTCACAAAAGTACCCTTGCCTTGGCGGCGGGTGAGGACGTTTGACGCGACAAGATTCCTGACACCGGCCCGCACCGTCGACACCGCAACTCCGAATCTTTTCGCGAGTTGATTCTCGGGAGGGAGGCTGTCGCCCGGCTTCCATTCACCATCTACTAAACACTGAAGAATTTTGCGCTCCACGACCTTGTAAAGCGGCCCGCTTTCATCGCTTGCCATGAAGCTTGCTTCCAACGAGGTATTGCCGTTGCTCGCCATCGTGGGATCGTTCCTTCGTTTCGTCTTGTGGCATTTCTTATGACTAATGAAGCATATTCAGGTTGACAATAACAGACGAAACAGTCAACTTATACGAATGAATTAACTATTTCGTTGGGCGCGCGGTTTGAAACCGTGCAGCCCTTAGCTTTGAGAGGTAATAGTGCAAGCGACAAATCTTAAAACGGTCGATGAAATTGAGGTGGTGCCGCTGGGCAAAGTCCTCGGCGCGGAAATACGCGGCGTCGATCTCACGAACATGACCGACCATGAGTTTGAAGTTATTCGCCAAGCCAGCCTGGACCATCTAGTCATCCGCGTGCGCAATCAAAAGCTGGATGATCCGGCGTTGATCGCTTTTGGCAAACGCTTTGGCGAGCTTGAGCCGCCGGGCATGAGCGTTATCGGCAAGCCGTTCATTGACGAGTATCCGGATATCTTGGTGATTTCGAACATTGTTGGAGAAGACGGTGTACCGAAAGGGAACTTAGGGGCTGGCGAAGCCGTGTGGCACACGGACATGTCTTATCGTGAGAGACCGGTATCCTATGCCATTCTTCATGCGTGGGAAATCCCACCGAGCGGAGGCAACACCTATTTCTCGAACATGTATGAAGCCTACGAAACGTTGCCGGACGACCTGCGCGCGATCGTCGATGACAACTGCATCATCCTGCACGACGAGTCGACGAACAGCGCCGGTCAACTACGCAAAGGCTTCGAGAAGGTCGACGACCCACGTAATGCACCGGGTGCCAAGCATCCGGCGGTTCGTTTGATTCCTGAAACCGGCCGCAAGTGCCTGTACCTGGGACGTCGTCCGAATTCGTACATTATGGGTATGGAACTGGAAGAGAGCGATGAAACGCTCGACCGCCTATGGGCGCATGTCGCGCAGGAGAAATTCACCTGGGGCCACGAATGGCAGTTGGGTGATGTCCTGATCTGGGACAACCGTTGCCTGCTGCATCGCCGCGACGAGTTCGACCCCAACGCGCGGCGCATGATGCACCGCGTACAGCTCAAGGGCGAACGTCCTGTTGCGGGTGTTTGATAACTGAATAAAAGAAGGGGCCATCGTGCCCCTTCTTTCATTGTGACCACAAATAAATCGTCGGGGAGAGTTTCATTGCAAATCGAGCGTATCGTTTTACGGAAAGTCAGCTTGCCGCTGGCCAAACCTTATAAAGTGTCCTTCAAAACCTACGAGACGTTCGAGCCGATCATCATGGAAGTCTTTGGTCGTGACGGCGAGCATGGCTGGGGTGAGGCGCATATCCCGACGGGATCCAGCTTCGAGACGCAAGATAGTGGCTGGGCATTTTGCGAGGAGCACATCCCGAACTTGATCGGTTTGACGGCTGATGAAGCTCTCAAGTACCTGAAGGATCGCTTTTCCGTAGCGCCGAATGCGGTGTCCGGCCTATCGGCCACCATCGAAGTCGCCAGTGGCCATCCGGCGATCCAAGTCTCCGAACCGTTTGAAGTCCCTCTGCTGATCGCGCTCAGCGCGAAGACCCAGCGGGATATCGATGAAGAGATCGAGAAGCACCTCGCGGACGGATATAAGACGATCAAGATCAAAGTCGGCTGGGATGTGGAAGACGATCTTGCCCGCGTTGAGATGGCGCGTAAGGCCATCCAAGGGCGTGCCGACATCAGCCTTGATGCCAACCGGGGCTTTACGCAGGAGCAAGCCTGCAACTTCGCCAGCCGTCTGGACCCGGAAGTAAAGTATTTCGAACAGCCGTGTCCGGCCGATGCTTGGGATGCCAACGCAGCCGTTGCCGAAGTCTCGACCGTGCCGGTGATGCTCGATGAGGCGATCACCAATTTGGCGGCGATTGATCGCGCCGCGACCATTAAGAACGTCGGCGCCATCAAAATGAAGATGAAGCGTATCGGCGGCATCGGCGCGCTTCAGGCGGCGATCGAAAAGGCGCGGGGTTTAGGGCTCGGCGTCAGCATTGGTGACGGTGTCGGCACCGAAATTTCGTGCTGGGCCGAAGCATGTCTGACCCGTTTCGGCGTTACGGGCGCCGGTGAAATGAACGGTTTTTCGAAAGCACCTACGCGCCTGTTCACGACTCCGCTTGTCGTGCAAGGCGGCTCAATCGTTATGACGCCGAACACGAAACAGGAAGTCGATTTGGATACCTTGAACGCGCATACGCATGAGAAAGTGTCATTCGATACGCAAAGCATGCACCCAGACAGCGCCGTTGCCGAGTAACGCCGACACCACGTATTCTTCAATAATCATTTCTGACTTTCTCTCTTTGACGAGCACCCGCGTCAGGGCGCTGCTGTCAGCCAAAGGAACGTTAAATGGATTCGCTTTCCATTGTGCAGTTCGTCTACTGCGGCTTTGTCGTTTTTGCTGCTTACGTGGTGCGAGGTACGGCAGGATTTGGCGGCGGGCTCGTCGCCATGCCGCTATTGCTCATGGTGCTGCCGATCTCGACGGTTCTACCCGTGATCGCCGTATTGAACATGCTATCGAGCCTGCAGGCGATGCGGGTGCGAGAGCATATACAGTGGATGGAGTTGGCGAAGCTTATTCCGCCAACCATTGTCGGGGTGCTGCTCGGCTGGTTTGTCTTCAAGGCCATCGACCTTGATCTGTTGACGAAATTCTTCGCTGCGTTCCTGATCCTTTATGCTCTCTATAGTCTGTATGAGTCGAAACGCACCAAGAATGACAAAGACGAGAAGATGATGCCGAAGTGGGTCTTGTTGCCGGTCAGCATCACCGCCGGTTTCATTGCCATGATCTTCGGCGGGGCGGGCGGCGGCTTTTATGCCGTCTATCTGGATGGACGGCGGCTGCCGCGTCACCAGTTCCGCGCTACGGTCACCACGATACTGTTGGTGGTCTCGGTCTCTCGGTCCGTAGGATACTACCAGCTAGGCTTCTTTCATGAAGAAACCCTAATGCTTCTGGCCGCCGCTTTGCCACTGATGTTCCTGGGCTCTTGGGTCGCGAACAGGCTGTTGAACCGTATGAGCGATCTGAACTTCCGCGTCATCATCTCAGTCCTGCTGATCACTAGCGGCATTACTCTCTTCTTTAAATAGCCGCGCTAGGCGCTTTGGCACGCGACCAATGCTCCCAGTTCGTAGTAGGTGTCGCGGTAGCGTGACCCAGGGCAGGATCAGATTCAGCATGGTGCGCCATTTCAAGCCCTTCGAAGCATTGACTGATGCACCGGGCCATTGCTCGAGGCCGGCCAGATTGCTGGTGTTCCAGTTCGGTCAGAAAATTCAACGGTGATAAGAACCCGCCATGGCGCTAGGCGGCAACCTGTGTTGTGGAGAGTGCGTTCATCTTAATCGACCCTCGTATTCCTGCGACTTCTGAAGTGGGCGCTGAGATTTAACGCATTCAGATGCCGGGGACGTGGCAATATGGCCTTTCCAAAATAGGAGCGGCTCCGTAGATTTGCTGCAGCAAAAAAATATCGATAATCGGGAGGATTGAATGAGTGTTCCGTCCAAAATGCGGCATGTGATGTGTGTCGACGACCTAGAGCGGTTGGGGCGATCTTATCTGCCGCGCATTCTTTGGGAATTCGTCTCGACAGGAGTTGAGGGCAATCTGTCTCGCGAAGAAAACCGGCGTGTTTTCGAAGACTATTGGTTGAAGCCGCGTGTCTTGAACGATGTCACGGATCGCTCGACCAAGCGCAACCTGCTCGGCAAGGAATACGACGTCCCAGTCGGCATTGCCCCCATGGGTGCCAGTGCCATGTTCGGCTTCGAAGCAGACCTTAACTTCGCCCGCGCAGCCAAGACAGCGAACATCCCTTACTTGATGAGCGGCAGTGCGCTTATTCCGATGGAAAAAATCGTCGCCGCCAATCCCGATATCTGGTTTCAAGCCTATGTCGAGTCGTCACGCGAGTCGATGGGAGCGCTCGCTGAGCGTGTCGCCCGTGCGGGTATCAAGCATCTCTCGGTCACCGTCGATGTGCCGGTTGCCGGGAACCGGGGCAGCAACATGCGTGCCGGCTTCAATTATCCGATTACGCCGACCGTGCCGTTGGCGGTTGATGCGCTGATGCATCCGCGTTGGCTCATAGGGACCTTCTTGCGCACGCTCCTGGCGATCGGCATTCCACACATGGAAAACCTGACCGCCGAGCGCGGTATTCCGATGATCTCGTACAATGCACCGCGCCGTGTCAATGCACGCGAAGGCCTGAACTGGGAAGATATCAAATGGCTCCGAGACAAGTGGCAGGGGCAGTTCTCGCTGAAGGGCATTCTGTCCGGCGCCGATGCCAAGCTCGCCGCTGAGATCGGTTTGGACGGCGTCATCGTCTCGAATCACGGTGGCCGCCAACTCGATACCTCGGTCTCGCCGTTGTCGGTGCTTCAGGAAGTGATCGCCGAGAAAGGCAACATGGCCGTCATGTTTGATGGTGGTATCCGGCGCGGCACGGACGTCATCAAAGCGTTGGGACTAGGCGCTGACTTCGTCTTCGCCGGCAGGCCGTTCCTGTACGGTGCGGCGCTCGGCGAGGAGATGGGCATCCTGCATGTAATAGAAATCCTGCGCTCGGAAATTTATCGGAACCTGGCGCTGCTCGGGTGCACCGACCTCAATGACCTGTCGTCACGGCTGGTAAAGGGGCGGGGTTAGGCGCCTTTACTTGGCTTTTTTCTTTGCCTTAACCGCATCTGATATTTAGACAGCCAGCCAAGAAAACACCGACGGGCTTATATCGATGGAAATGACTCTCTCAACGCCGATCGAGATGGTGATCTTTGCCGGCGCACTATTGGCAACCGGTGCGGTGGCGGGCGTTATGGCTGGGCTGCTCGGTGTCGGCGGTGGAATCGTCATCGTGCCGATCCTCTACAATTTGCTACCGTTTCTGGGCGTTCCTGATCACGTGCTGATGCATGTTGCCGTCGGCACGTCACTCGCGACGATCATCCCAACATCGATTATGTCAGCCCGCTCCCACTATAAGCGCGGGTCTTTGGACATGGACTTGGTCAAGGCGTGGTGGCCGGCAATGGGACTGGGTGCCTTGATTGGTGCAGTCGTCGGCAGCGGCGCTCACGCCGGTATCCTGACAGCGATATTCGGTGTGGTCGCCGTTCTGGTTAGCATCAACATGGCGACCCGCAAGGACGGCAGTTATATCCGCGACGGTCTGCCGCGAGGTTTCCTAAAACATCTCATCGCGTTTGTGATGGGCGGGGTTTCAGTGATGATGGGAATTGGTGGCGGTACGCTGGGCGTGCCGACGCTAAGCGCCTTCAACTTTCCGATCCGCCGCGCTGTCGGCACGGCCTCGCTTTTGGGGCTGATTATTGCTTTGCCGGGAACCATCGCGTTTATTGCGTCGGGCCTGGGAAGGGATGATCTGCCGCTATTCAGCATCGGCTACGCCAATCTGATCGGCTTCGCGATGATCGTACCGGCGACCGTCGCGCTGGCACCCGTCGGTGCCAAGATTGCCAATACCATTAACCCGCGTGCACTGCGCCTTGCGTTTGCGGTGTTTCTCGGCATCACCGCGTGTCGTATGCTGTACGCCACATATAAGACATTCGTTTTCTGAGCACGATGATCAGAAGAGGCCGCTTATGCTGAATACCCCATCCGCCCTACGAGGCATGATCACCGCGCCGCATCACTTGGCCGCCGAAGCCGGTTTGCGCGTGTTACGGGACGGAGGGAACGCGGTCGAAGCGATGGTCGCCGCCGCTGCGACGGTGGCCGTGGTCTATCCGCATATGAACTCAATGGGCGGCGATGGCTTTTGGCTGATCGCTGAACCCGGCAAGGCGCCGGTCGGCGTTGATGCTGGCGGTCAAAGTGCGGCACTCGCGACACCTGAGTTTTATACCTCCCAAAGTCTCTCGGCGATCCCGGCGCGAGGGCCAAATGCCGCCCTGACAGTTGCCGGTACCATCGGCGGCTGGGACGTGGCGCTAAAGATGGCCGGCGGACAGCTAGCGCTCGAACGATTGCTGGAAGACGCCATTTATTATGCCGAGAACGGCGTGCCGGTGACACAAGGTCAGTTCGACCTGACGAGAGACAAACTTGCGGAACTCAAGGACGTTCCGGGTTTCGGCGATCTGCACTTGTTGGACGGCAAGCCATTGCCGCCTCGCCATGTGCTGAAGCAGCCGGCGTTGGCGTCCATGCTGAGGCGGCTCGCGTCGGCAGGCCTGGATGACTTTTACCGGGGTGAAGTGGCGCGCGCCAATGCGGCGGGTTTGGAAGCTGTTGGCAGCCCATTGCGCGTCGGTGACTTCGAAGCCTATACCGCGCAAACGGTGCCCCCGCTTTCCGTCGAGATTTCCAACGCCACACTTTATAATATGACGCCGCCGACCCAGGGCGTCAGTTCGCTGATGATATTGGCACTGTTTGATCGCTTAGGCGTAACAGAGGCTGAAGGCTTCGATCATATCCATGGATTGGTCGAAGCGACCAAACAGGCCTTTATCCTTCGCAATGCGGAACTGACCGATCCAAAGTTCATGAAGTCGGATGCTGCGGATTGGCTGAAAGCGCCATTGCTGGCTGACCTGGCGTCCCGCATTGACCGTAAGACGGCACTGGAATGGCCTCATCAGCCCAAGGCGGGCGACACAATTTGGATGGGCGCCGTCGATGGCGAGGGACGGACGGTATCCTTCATCCAGAGCGTGTTCTGGGAATACGGTTCGGGCGTCGTTGTGCCGGAGACGGGCATTATGTTCCAGAACCGGGGCAATGCCTTCACTCTTGATCCCGCGCATCCGAACGTGTTGGAGCCGGGTAAGCGAACATTCCACACGCTTAATCCGGCGATGGCGATGCTGAAAGACGGCCGCGTCATGACTTACGGCAACATGGGCGGCGAAGGGCAGCCGCAGTCACAGTCGGCTGTGTTCTCGCGCTATGCGATGTTCGATCAGTCGTTGCAGAAAGCCGTCACCGCGCCGCGCTGGCTTCTGGGCCGTACTTGGGGAGAAGAAACCACGACCTTGAAGCTCGAAAGCCGCTTCGATCCGGCCTTGGTCGACAGCCTACGGGCAGCAGGTCATCAGAT
The DNA here is from genome assembly GCA_965216765.1 of Rhodospirillales bacterium. Taxonomy (GTDB): domain Bacteria; phylum Pseudomonadota; class Alphaproteobacteria; order Rhodospirillales; family Casp-alpha2; genus UBA4479. The sequence goes on along the minus strand of OZ244199.1, from coordinate 1,069,804 downwards.
CGATGTGCTTGAGCCGTTTACATCGACCATGGGGCATGCGGGCGCAGTGGTCCGGTATCCGGACGGGGGCCTCGAAGGCGCGGCAGATCCACGCAGCGACGGCCGTGTTGCGGCATTCTGAGTGCCGGACTTCGCGATAATTTGTTAACGACCTTTGCGTACACTTTCGGCCTTTGGGGGGGTATCTACCGGGAGAGTCACATGGGTCGTTATTTCGCCATTATCGGCGTCGTCATCGCATTTGTCGTTGGGATCAGTCTGCTGCCGTACTATCCGATGGTGGCGATCTGGGTAGTGGTGATATCGGCACCGCTAGTGGCACTGGGCATTTACGATCTGCGCCAAACTCGGCACACACTTTGGCGGAACTATCCGCTTATCTCTCACATGCGCTGGCTATTCGAAGGAATCCGACCCGAGATCCGGCAGTATCTGATCGAAAGCGACGCCGACGCCTTTCCTTTTAACCGCGAGCAACGCTCTCTCGTTTATCAGCGTGCCAAGAACGAATTGGAGACTATCCCGTTCGGTACGCAGATGGACTGCTATGCGCCCGGTTACACTTTTTTCAGTCATTCGATCCGACCCGAGCATGTCGACCCGGCCTCCTTGCGCGTGACAGTCGGCGGGCCGGCCTGCAAACAGCCTTACAGCTTGTCGCTCTTCAACGTGTCCGCCATGAGTTTTGGTGCGCTCAGCGCCAACGCTATTGCCGCCCTGAACCGTGGTGCCAAACTCGGCAATTTCGCTCACGATACGGGTGAGGGGGGAATCTCGCGTTATCACCGACAGGAAGGCGGCGACCTGATCTGGGAAATTGGCTCCGGCTACTTCGGCTGCCGTGCCGAGGATGGTAATTTCGATTCGGAGAAATTTCGTGAACGCGCCGTCGATCCCCAGGTCAAGATGATCGAAATTAAGCTCTCACAAGGGGCGAAGCCGGGCCACGGCGGCATGCTGCCGGGGCCAAAGGTGACCGAGGAAATATCGGAAGCCCGGGGCGTGCCGGTCGGTATCGATTGCATCTCACCGGCGGGGCATTCGGCCTTTTCGACGCCGCGCGAGCTGCTAGGCTTTATCGAAGAATTACGCAAACTTTCGGACGGTAAGCCCGTCGGTATTAAGCTCTGCATCGGGCATCGCCGCGAGTTCATGGGCGTCGTAAAGGCGATGCTGGAAATGGACAGCTACCCGGATTTCATCGTCGTTGATGGGAAAGAAGGCGGCACCGGGGCGGCGCCGGTGGAGTTTGCAAACAGTCTTGGCCTGCCGCTGCGGGACGGCCTTCACTTCGCCAACATGACGCTGATTGGCGCCGGTATTCGCGATAAGATCAAGCTTGGTGCCGGCGGCAAGATTGTCTCGGGTGCCGACATGGCGCGGGCCTTCGCCCTGGGGGCGGACTGGTGCAATTCGGCGCGTGGTTTCATGTTCGCTATCGGCTGCATTCAGGCGCGCTCGTGTCACACGAACCGCTGCCCGACGGGGGTGGCGACCCAAGACGAGCGTCGTCAGGCCGGTCTGCACGTCGGTGACAAGGCGTATCGTGTCGCCAACTTCCATCGCAATACGCTGCACGGGTTCGCCGAGATGGTCGGTGCCATGGGGCTGACGTCGCCGAAACAGATTACGTTGAACATGATCAATTTCCGCGAGCCGCACCTGAGCGGGACCTCCGCCGTCGCGCTGGAGCCGGGCCAGCTTTTGAAGCCGGATTGTCCGGAAGAATACGGCTTGTTTTGGCGGATGGCGTCGTCGGCGACTTTCCATCGCGTCGAGGAAGCGGCCTAGGAATTCAGCTTTTCGCGTCGATCGACTCCTGAAGCGCACGTCCGACGACAATCAACTGCGGGATCATCACCAGAAACGAGTCGATGGTGCGTGCCATCGCTTGCGGATCGTCGAGTGGTGCTGGCGGCAGGTTTCGTGCTGCAGCGCGCCGGCGAATATCGTCGATCAGGGGCTGCATTTCCTGAATGGTCCGCTGCATGGCGGCGGCGATGGAACCGTCTTCCAGAGCCGTTTGCAGTCCGGACGCTAAATGCCGCATGAAGTCCGGCCAAATCGCGAAGTGCCGATATAGCGTCGGCGTGACAACTGCACCCTCTGGAATCGGGATGGTGCTGCTGAGAGCACGGACTGTTTTCCGCAGATCTTCCGGCATTTCTGCAACGTCGACCGGCGCCGGTAGCGTGATCGGCGTCACCGCCGGTGCGGGCGGGGCGTCGGGTAGGGGGGTGACGCCGATGGCTGTTGCTTCGCTCGGGCCCAGTATGGCTCGGATCGTTGTAAAGATGGCCAGGTTTACTGGGTTCATCCGGTTGTATGTGTCCAGCATGGCGCGGACGACCTTCTGATCCTCGGCGCTGACACCTGTCTTGGTGAACACGGGCGGCGTGACGGGTGGCAGGGAAACCGTCGGCACGCGTGCCACGGCGGCAAGGGAATGGCGCACGACGTGCCCGTTTTCTATCTCCGGTCCCGCCAAATGCCAGACCCACTCTAAGAACCCTGGAAACACCGCGACGTGGCGGTAGATTAACGCCGGCGTCCCGACACTGGTGGCAACCATGATCTGGTCGTAGATTGCCCTGATCTCGGGAGATGCGTCCCGGACGGCGACCTCGGGAAGGGCTTGCTGCTCCGGCATGTTTGTTTCCTCCGCTTCCCTGGTACGGCGGCTGATCGGTATCGTCAATCCGATTGCGAATGCGCTTGGGTTTTTGCTCGGGTTTGCTAACGTCCGGGTATGTTGATTGCGGATATCGGTGGAACTAGGGCCCGTTTTGGACTGTCGAGCGCGCCGGGCGTCATCGACCGCTTGTTGGAGCGGGACACTGGTGCTGTGTCTTTGCCGGACACGATTTCAGAGGTCAAAGAACTCTTCGGCGAGGACGCCATCGGCGGACGCGCTGCAATTGCCGTTGCCGGGCCTGTCGGAGACGGCGATGTGACACTCACCAACAATAATTGGCAGTTCAATCGTTCGTCTCTGTCCGAGTTGCTTGGCAGTGTGGAGGTGTCACTGATCAACGATTTCGAAGCCGTCGGATATTCTCTGCCGCATCTGTCGGAAGCCGAGACCGATGTTCTATCGTCGGGAGTGGAAAACGCCGACGCGCCGAAGCTTGTCGTTGGTCCTGGCACGGGCTTAGGCATGGCCACTTTTGTGCCGATTGAGGGGGAGGGTGTTGTCTTGGCGGGCGAGGGCGGACACGTGACGCTCGCGGCGCGCACCGGCGAGGAGGACGCTATTCTGTTGCGCATGCGGACACGGTTCCCACATGTGTCGGCAGAGCGAGTAATATCCGGCATGGGCCTGGAGACTCTACACGATGTCAGATGCGGGATGAAAATGTCGGCGGCCGAGATTGCGGGGGCGGCGCGGGCCGGCATTCCCGATGCACTCTCGACCGTTCATGTGTTTACGGATTTCTTTGCCGGGGTCTGCGCCGATGCGGTGCTCACGACCGGTGCCAGGGGCGGTCTGTACCTGACCGGTGGTGTGTTGTCCGGCTTGGGGGCGGCATTCGAACCGGCGCGCTTTTTAAAGCGCTTCACCGACAAGGGCCGTTTTTCAGGCTATCTCGCCGATGTGCCGGTTCGCCGCATCACCCATTCGCAACCAGGATTGCTGGGCTTGACGTCCCTCTGACGTCAGCTCGCCGCATCAAGGCATGTGCGAAGCGCCTTCGCGTTCTGCCGCATCATGGAAAAGTAGTGTTCGGTCCCTTTCGGAATATCGGCGCCCAACGGATCGAGCGTGCCTGAGCGCGCAGGCGTGCCCTCCATGACGACCTGAACCAGCTTCGGCTCGAACTGAGGTTCAGCGAAAACACAGCGGGCACCAGTGTCGGCGATTTTTTTGTGTATTTCAGAGAGCCGTTCCGCACCCGGCATGATCTCAGGGCTGATCGTGATCGAGCCGACGTTGCGCAGATCAAAGCGCTTATCGAAGTACTGGTAGGCATCATGGAATACGGCGAAGGGCTTTTCGTGAACAGGTTCCAACGTCGCGGCAAGTTCTGTCGTGAGTGCATCAAGCTTGGCTTCAAGGCGCTCGCCATTTTTCTCGTATACCTTGGCGTTCTTCGGAAAAACTTCGGATAGCGTTTCGACGATTTCGTGGGTCATCACCTTTGCATTGACGGGGTCGAGCCATGCGTGTGGATCGAATTCGTCGTGATCATGGTATTCGTGTTCACGCTCATGTTCGTCGGCGTGTTTCTCATCGTGCTCATGCTCATGTTCATCGGCGTGCTTCTCGTCATGCTCATGTTCATGCTCGCCCTCATGCTCGTGCTTTTCGAAGGCGCCGTCTTCACGGAACGGAAGACGCTTCAGATCATGAGAGTCGACCAGCGCGACCGATTTCGCCGACGGCGCCAGAGTCTCGAGCGGTCCAACTAGGAAAGCTTCCAACTCGTCTCCGATCCAGAATACGATCTTCGCTGAGGAAAGAAGTTTCGCTTGCGAGGGCTTCATGCTGAAGCTGTGAGGGGATGCGGCACCATCCAGCAGAAGGTCCGGTTCGCCAGCCCCTTCCATGACCGCGGCAACGAGCGAATGGATTGGTTTGATCGATACGACGACCTTTTCATTCGCTTGAACCGTCGTGACGGTCGCCGCGCAGGCGAGTGAAAGTGTGGCGGCGAAGACCGCGTGAAGTGCTCTCATGGGTATGAACCTCTTCTTAGTAATGTTACTTTATAACATAATTTGTAAGTTTATAACATTTGGCATACGTTCAAACAACACATAGATTCAGGGCCTCATGAGCACGCAGAACTCCCCCTTGGTATGCCTATCCGGCGCCGGCCTTCAAAGAGACGGCCGCTGGCTTGTGCGCGACGTTAATCTTGCCGTCGACGCGGGTGAGATCGTCACATTGATCGGTCCGAACGGTTCGGGTAAATCGACGACAGCTAAAATGGCGCTTGGAATTTTGGCGCCAAGCGAAGGCGAAGCGGAACGTCGGGAAGACCTTCGCGTCGGCTATGTGCCGCAGAAATTGACCATCGACTGGACACTGCCCTTGAGCGTTTCGAGGTTTATGCGACTGACGCACAAGCTTTCGGACGACGATTGCAATGAAGCGTTATCGCGGACCGGTATCGGGCACCTGTTGAATGCGGAAATGCGCAACCTATCCGGCGGTGAATTTCAACGCGTCATGCTGGCGCGTGCAATTGCGCGAAAACCTAATTTGCTGGTTTTGGATGAGCCTGTTCAAGGTGTTGATTTCTTGGCCGAAGAGTCGATCTACAACCTCATTTCGGACATTCGCCGTGAACTCAATTGCGGCGTCTTGATGATTTCCCATGATCTGCACGTGGTCATGGCAGCGACCGACCGCGTGCTTTGTCTGAACGGACATGTGTGCTGCCAGGGGGCGCCGACGGCTGTCGCGAAATCCCCGGAATACCTGCAGTTGTTCGGCAACCGCGCTGGGGCGCTAGCCATATATCAGCATCAGCACGATCATACACACCTTCCTGACGGGACCGTGAGGCACGCAGACGGCTCGCTGACGGCGCATTGTTTCCCGGGCGATGGGCATCACCACCACGATCATTCTGGCGCTACAAATGACGCCCCCCCCGAACCGAAGCCGCCGGCGCCTTCAAAGCGAATGGGGGGTGGCCATGCTTGACGACTTTTTCGTGCGTGCATTGGTGGCCGGTGTAGGGTTGTCTTGCGTTGCAGGTCCCTTGGGCTGCTTTATCGTTTGGCGGCGCCTTGCCTATTTCGGTGATACGCTGTCCCACTCCGCCTTGCTCGGAGTGGCGCTGGCGCTGCTGTTTCAGATCAACATCACCGTTTCCGTCTTTATTGTGTCGGCCGTCGTATCGATGCTTCTTTTGACATTGCGCCAGCGGGCGCCGTTGTCGTCGGACGCCTTACTCGGCCTACTGGCGCACACCTCATTGGCTTTGGGGCTCGTCTGTCTCGCCTTCATGACGTGGGTGCGCATGGACCTGATGGGCTTTTTATTCGGGGATATTCTGGCTGTGTCTTGGATAGACATTGCGGTTATTTTCGGTGGCGGCATCGTCGTGATTTCTGTCCTCGTAGCGATCTGGCGCGATCTATTCGCCGCGACCGTGAGCCGGGAGCTTGCCGAGGCAGAAGGGCTGAACCCGGTTCGGACTGAACTGATTTTCATGCTTCTAATGTCCCTGACCATTGCAATCTCGATGAAGATCGTCGGCGTTCTTTTGATTACGGCACTGTTGATCGTCCCGGCGGCAACGGCTCGCCATGTTGCCAAATCCCCCGAGCAAATGGCTATAATAGCGGCTGCGGTTGGCGCCGTTGCTGTCGTTGCCGGATTGTTCGGCTCCCTGAATTGGGATACGCCTTCCGGGCCGTCAATTGTCGTCGCGTCGGCATTGTTTTTCGTGATCGGATTGATGGCGAAGCGTTTCCGGACTGCAAGCGTCGAGGTGCGCGAGTAATGAACGAGATCGCAAAGCTGACTAAGAACCAATCGGTGGTGCGCGACGCATTGATGGACGCCGGGCGCGCCATGACGGCCTATGACATCCTAGATGCCGTTCGGGCCGAGGGTATCCGTGCGCCGGTTCAAATTTACCGGGCCTTGGAAAAGCTCCTTGAGACAGGGCTCGTCCACCGCATCGAAAGTATGAATGCCTTCGTTGCTTGCGCGCATGATCACGGTCACGCTGATGGGGGGCATAGCGGCGTCGTTGCTTTCTCGATTTGTCAGGACTGTGGCGATGTTAGTGAGTTGCCGACGGAGAAGTTGTGGTCTTCCGTCGCGGCGCTTGCGAAGCCCGTGAACTTCGTGCCGGAGTCGGCGATCCTAGAATTGCACGGTCATTGCGCCACCTGTAGCGAAGGAGATTCAAAGGAATGAAGCGTCCGTTGCTGGCGATCTTATCTCTTCTCTGTGTTCTGCTTTGGCATAACCGGGCGTGGGCCCATCCGCACACCTGGATCGAATTCGATATCCGTGTGACCTTCGATAATCAGGGACGCATCACCGGCTTGCACCAGACATGGCTGTTTGACGCGTATTACACGATGTTCGTGGTCGAAGGTGCGGAAAAGCTGACGGGGGCGGATCGGCAAGAAGCTCTTAACGCGCTAATGGTGGAGAACCTAAAGAATCTCGCCGAGTACAAGTACTTTACGCATATCTATAGCGGCGAGACGCCTTTAGAGACCAAGGTCGCTGAGAGCGCGGCAACGAAGATGGCGGATGATCGCCTGGAAATGTCGTTCTTTGTGCCGCTGGCCGAACCGGTTGAGGCGCGGGAGCTTGCAGTTACCTACCAGGTTTACGATCCCACCTATTATGTCGAGATGCTGCATTTCAAAGGAAAAGACTCGATCACCTTGGACGGTGCTGCCAATTGCGTCGCAAAGCTGATCGAAGCTAATCCCGATCCAAGCGAGACGTTATATGCGTCCTCGCTCTCGCAATCGGAAACGGGGTATGACGGTCTCGGGAAGCTATTCGCGGAGACGGCCACCGTCAGATGCGGCTGATTGCGCTCATTGCCATTTTGGTCGTCGTGCTGTTGGGCAGTGTCGATGCGCGAGCCCAATCCCCGTTGGCGACCGGTGAGCGGCAGGCAGGTGCATCGGAGACTCTTGGCCCGATGGACCGTTTTACAGTCTGGGTCTATACGCAGCAGCGTAAGTTTCATCGCCAGTTGACAGGATATTTACAAGAGATCCGCAGCGGCGGTGGCGCATTGGTCGGCTGGGCACTGATTGGTGCAAGTTTCCTTTACGGCGTGTTTCATGCGGCGGGCCCCGGGCATGGCAAGACCGTTATGTCCGGATATCTGTTGTCACAAAATGAGACCGTTCGAAGGGGGATCATCCTCTCCATCGCCGCAGCGTTTTGCCAAGGGCTAGTCGCCGTACTCATCGTTTATGGTCTTGTCGGTCTTGCCGGCCTATTGCCGCGCGACACACAGACGGCCGTCAATTGGAGCGAGCGAGCCAGTTTCACTTTGGTTGCGTTCCTGGGCGCCATGCTGATCTTCCGTGCGGCGCGCAGGCTTTATCGTCGCCGGTCGTCCTATGCGAATGCTCTGCGCGCCCATGCTCACAATCATCATAACGATCACACACATGAAGACGGCGCTTGCTGTGATCACGTCCACGGCCCCACAGCCGAGCAGGTCGAGAAGTCCAGCGATTTCAAGACAGCCGCTGCCGTTGTGCTATCGATCGGCATCCGTCCTTGTACCGGGGCTGTTATTGTTCTCGTTTTCGCCAGCGCGACCGATCTCAACTGGGCTGGCATCGCAGCCGTTCTGGCAATGTCGGCGGGGACGGCCGTCACAGTTTCCGGATTAGCCGCCGCCGTTGTGGGGATTCGCAAAGCCGCATGGCGGCTGCCGGTTTTGAGCGGACGGGCAGGCGGTATCTTGGGAGACACCGTCGTCGCGGCTGGCGGTGTCGCCATTCTTTGGATCGGCGTATCGTTGCTGATGGCCTCGACGCGGCCCGCGCACCCGCTTTTCTAAAATGAAAAATGTCATTATCCCATTTTTCGGGATGAAAAAAATCATAAATTGTTGATTTTTGAATTGAATCAAGTTAGCTTAGGAATAGTTCAAGCCGATCAATAATGTGAGGAAACACGATGAGCAGCGAAGCCGTCGCCCAATTGCCGAGCGAAAACCGCGAAATGGAAGTCATCAAAGAACTTGTCGCCAAGGCGCGTACCGCCATGGCTGAGTTTGCCGACGCGGACCAAGCCCGCGTCGACGAAGCCGTGACCGCGCTGGCATGGTCCATCTATGAGCCGGGCCGCGCCAAGGAATTGGCGGAACTGGCCGTTCAGGATACGGGCCTCGGCAACGTCGAGAGCAAGATCATGAAGAACACGCGCAAGACGTTCGGATGCTTGCGCGATCTTAGCCGCGTTAAATCCGTCGGCATCATCGAGGAAATTCCCGAGAAGGGTTTGGTCAAATACGCCAAGCCCGTCGGTGTTGTCGGTGCAGTGACACCCTCGACCAACCCTGCGGCAACGCCGGTCAACAAGGCGATGTTTGCGATCAAGGGCCGCAACGCCGTGATCATCGCGCCGTCGCCGGCCGGTCTCGGCACGACCACCAAGACCGTCGATTACATGCGTGCCGAGCTCGAAAAAATCGGCCTGCCCGCGGATTTGGTTCAGGTCTTGCCGGCTCCCGTGAATAAGGAACTGACGCAACAACTAATGTATCAGTGCGACCTCGTCGTCGTGACCGGTTCTCAGAACAACGTCAAACGCGCCTATTCGTCGGGCACCCCGGCCATCGGTGTCGGCGCCGGCAACGTGCCTGTCGTCATCGACTCGACCGCCGATTTCGACGATGCTGCGAAGAAAATCTGCATGTCCAAGATCTTCGACAACGCGACGTCGTGCTCTTCCGAGAACTCCGTCATCATCTTGGATGACGTCTATGAAGAAGCGATGGAAGCGTTGAAACGTGCCGGCGGTTACCGCTGCAGCGCGGACGAAAAGGCGAAGGTCAAGGATACGCTGTGGGTCGACGGTCACTTGAACCGTCATGTCATCGCCAAGGACGCTGACGTCCTTGTTGATGTCTTCGAGTTCGGCGACCAAGCCAAGGGAAATAAGTTCTTTATGGTCGAAGAGGGGGCCGCCGATCCGGACAGCCCCTTTGTCGACGAAAAGCTGTCGCTGGTGCTGACCGTTTACCGCGCCAAGGACATGGATGATGTGGTCCGTCAGATGAACGTCATCCTCGATGTCAACGGCAAGGGCCACTCCGTTGGTATCCACACCAAGACGCCAGAACATGCGACGCGTTTGGCCGAGGAAATAGACGTGGTACGCGTTCTCGTTAATCAGGCGCATACCTTCGGTAACGGTGGTGGGTTCGACAACGGCCTTAACTTTACGCTGACCATGGGCGGCGGCACGTGGGCTGGGAACTCCATCGACGACAATCTCAACTATCGTCACTTCATCAATATCACTCATCTGGTGAAAACGATCCCCGAGGACAAACCGTCCGAAGAAGCGCTGTTCGGCGCCTATTGGGAGAAATTCGGGAAGTGACGTTCGGGCTTGCCTGAATATCACCCCTGCAATGGCGGGGGCTCGCGCTTCCGGTCCCCGGCTTTTGCCGGGGTGAAGACAAAATAATTTAGAGGATACATCCGAATGAACTTCGAGGAATTCGCATCGAAACCGTTGCTCGCCGAGCACGGAATCGCCGTGCCGAAGAGCGAGTTGGCGAAGGACGCCGACAGCGCAGCGGTCATCGCGGCCAAACTCGGCGGTTGCGTCGTCAAAGCGCAGGTGCCGACCGGCAAACGTGGCAAGGCGGGCGGCATCAAATTGGCCGACACGCCGGAAGAAGCTTTTGAACACGCCACCAATATTCTCGGCATGACAATCGGTGGCCATGTCGTCGAGAAAGTGCTGGTCGAGGAAAAATCCGACATCAAACGTGAGTTCTATGCGGCGGTGCTAAACGACCAAATGAGCAAGGGCCCAATGGTCATGTTCTCGACCGAAGGCGGCATGGACATCGAAGAAGTTGCCGAGGCGACCCCTGAGAAGCTCAAGAATCACGCCGTCGATATTCGTAAAGGCTTCACTCTTGAAGAAGCGAAGGCTTTGATCGCGGGTCTCGATCTTTCAGGCGCAGAAGAAGGTGTCGCCGAGACTTTGGTGAAACTCTACGAAGCTTATCGTGGGCTGGACGCCGAACTGCTGGAGATCAACCCATTGATCGTTACCGGCAGCGGAGACGTCGTGGCATTGGATTGTAAATTCACACTCGACGATAGCGCCATCGGACGCCGTGAAGACATTGCCCTTAATGGCACGCCGGACAAGCTGACGGCGCTGGAGACTAAGGGCCAGGAAGAGCACATCAAATACATCGAACTCGAAGGCGACGTCTGCGTCCTCGCGAACGGTGCCGGACTGACGATGACGACGATGGACGTCGTTCGCCACCACGGCGGTCGTCCGGCAAACTTCTGTGAGATCGGCGGCGAGGCCTACACCAAAGCGAAAATCGCGCTGGAACTGGTGCTCTCCAAACCGGGAATAAAAAGTATTGTCGTCAACTTCTGTGGCGCCTTTGCGCGCTGTGACGTGATGATGGACGGGTTCCTCGGGGCCTGGAAGGAATTGAAGCCGGACATGCCGGTCTATTTCTCCATCGCCGGTACTGGTGATGTCGAAGCTATTCGGATGCTCAAGGAAGAACTGGATATGGATCCGCTCCCGGATATGAGTGCGGCGTGCAAAGCAGCGGTCGATGCCGCCAAAGCGAAGGGGGCTTGAGATGATTATTCCACGCAAAGAGACCCGCATTCTGATCCAGGGTATTACCGGCAAGCAGGGCACCTTTTGGTGCGAACGCATGCAGGAATACGGCGCCAACGTCGTTGCCGGGGTGAACCCGAAACGTGCTGGGACGGAGCACTGCGGTGTACCGGTTTACGCGTCGTGCGTTGAAGCGCAGAAGGAAACGCCATTCGATGCGACGTTGATGTTCATTCCGCCACTGGGGGTCAAGGACGCGGCGGTCGATGCCGTCGATTCCGGCGCCAAGATGGTGCTGTGCCTGACCGAGCACGCGCCGGTTCAGGACATTATGTACGTCATGTCTGCGGCGAAGGAAGCCGGAACCCGTGTCATCGGCCCGAACACCGCGGGTAGTGTCACCGTCAACGAGACCTTCATGGGCTTCATGCCGGCCTTCAACGAACGTATCTTCAAGCCGGGCAATGTCGGCGTGCTGTCGCGTTCCGGATCGCTCGGCGTGCTGTTCTGTCAGAACGTGGTGACAGCTGGATACGGCCAGACCGCATTTGTCGGCATCGGCGGCGACCCCATCATCGGCACGACGACTCGCGACGCGCTGGAAGCGCTCGATAAGTTCCCGGGTACTGAAGCTGTTGTCATGGTCGGTGAGATCGGCGGCACAATGGAAGAGGATGCGTCCGAGTACGCCAAGACCATGTCGAAACCGGTCGTCGCTTTTATCGCCGGGGGCGCGGCGCCTGCGGGTAAGAAAATGGGCCATGCCGGCGCCATCGTCATGGGGAACAAAGGCACCTACGCGTCCAAGAAAAAAGCCTTGGAAGCGGCCGGTGTAAACGTCTTATCGACGCCTGTGCATGTCGTTGACGCACTGAAAGAAGCACTAGGTTAAGTAGAAGGCTCAATTTTTCTGCGGGTGTGATCCAGAGCACTGTTTTGCCTCTCCCGAAATCGTAGCCTCGTCATCGGTGGTGACGTCGTTGCATTTTCGGGAGTGGGCATATGCTCGATCAGCCAATGGCAGATATATCAAAAACAATCTTATTGGATGCTGGCGAAGCGCGGGCGATGAAAACGCGTCTGGATAGTCCGCCTGAGGTCGCATTGACGGATGCGGTTCGTTTCGCGGGCGCCGAAACCGGATCATCGATGGGGTGGGTGCCATCATTCTGGAAATGCAATCACGGCCCCGGCAAGCTGACCCCGTCTGAATTCTTCTATTATAGGCTTTATGACGGCCATGCGGACATCGACGCTGCGCAGCGATATGTCGGCAAAATGATGCAGGAAAAGATGCATCGTGCCTGCTGCGATCCGATGTGGTTCGCGCCGGCGCTGGACAAGCTGACATTTCTGAACTTGATGCAGGGCGCGAGTATTCCCGTGCCGGACACGGAAGCCGTGTTTGACCCGTCGGCGAAGCGGATGCATCTGCGACTAATCACCTGCGACGATGGCCTGCGCGCCTTGCTGGACAGAGCCGGCAGTTATCCGCTATTCGCCAAGCCGGTCGACGGCATGTACAGCGTTGGCGTGCTGGCGATCACCGATGGCGATGGCGATTACGTGCATATCCGTGGCGCCGGCAAGGTCGCGGTGCCCGATGTCGCCGCGTATATGCGTGACGTAACCGATGCCGGATACTTGTTGCAGAGCATGATGCTGCCGCATGAGCAGATTCACGACGCTTTCGGGCCGACGCTGGCCAGCGTACGGATGCTGGTTTTGCTGAGCGAAGACGGGCCCCGGATCGAAAGCACCGTGGTGAAGATTCCGATGCCGGACAATGTCGCCGATAATTATTGGCGGACGGGCAATATGCTCGGTGCTGTCGACTCTGAGACCGGCAAAATTTCGCGAGCGGTTACCGGGACGGCAATGGAACTTCGCGAAGTTGGGTCGCATCCCGTCACAGGGACGCAAATACCAGGCTTCCAACTGCCGGATTGGCGCGTGGCGACGGAAATGTGCAAACGCGCAGCGGCGACCCTGCCGGGCCTGAAAACCCAATCTTGGGATATCGCGTTGACCCGCAAAGGGCCGGTTGCGATGGAGGTCAACTGGGGTGGTGATATGAACTTGCACCAGCTGGCGCATGGTTGCGGTATCTTATCGCCGTCCTTTACCCAGCATCTGCGCGACAACGGTTACAAAGGCCGGCTGCCGAGCGGCTAAGGCGTACTCTCGACGTTTGTAGTCTCCGACATAAGCACAGTCAGTCTTTAACTTTGATAGCTAGCGCGATACCGGCGCCGCATTGTTGACCTATCCGCGCCGACACGCCACAAATTCAGTATCGAAAAAATAAGATTGGGGGCTTCAAAGTGGCCAGCACGCTATTCTCTCCGCTCGACCTCCGGGGTCTGAGCATTTCTAACCGCATCGTCGTTGCACCGATGTGTCAGTACACCGCCAGCAACGGCACCGTTGGCGACTGGCATATCATGCATCTGGGTCAATTTGCCGTTTCCGGTCCAGGGCTGGTCTTTGTCGAAGCAACGGGTGTCGAGCCCGAGGGGCGTATCACGCCAGGCTGCGTCGGTCTCTATAACGATGAGAACGAAGCGGCTTTGCAGCGAGTGGTTGATTTCTGCAATGCCTACGGCAACGCGCCGATCGGTATCCAACTTGCGCACGCGGGCCGCAAAGCCTCCACGGACTTACCGTGGAACGGCGGCAAGCCGTTGGGTGAGGCGAATGGCGCTTGGCAAACGGTCGCCCCGTCCGCCGAGCCTTTCGGTCCCGGCTGGCACACACCAGATGCTATGACTGACGAAATTTGCGAACGGGTCAAAAATGGCTTTATCCAAGCGGCCGAACGCTCTGTGCGGATCGGATTTAAGGCCATCGAACTGCATTGCGCGCACGGCTATCTGCTGCATCAATTCTTGTCACCGCTCTCCAACAAGCGAAATGACTCATACGGCGGTTCCCTAGAAGGCCGTATGCGCTATCCACTCGAAATCGTCGAAGCAGTCCGCAAGGTCCTGCCGGATAATCTACCGCTCGGTGTGCGAATCTCGGCGACCGATTGGGTCGACGGTGGCTGGGATGCCGATCAGAGCGTTGAATTCGCCAAGGCCGCCAAAGCCACCGGCGCCGATTTCATCGATGTGTCGTCAGGGGGGAACTCGGGCGCGCAGAAGATTGAAGTTGGCCCCGGTTATCAGACGGGGTTTGCCGCCCGCATCAAAGCGGAGAGTGGCCTAGCAACCATGGCCGTTGGTATGATCACCGATCCGATCCAGGCGGAGAATATCATCCGCACCGGCCAGGCGGACATGGTGGCATTGGCCCGTGGCATGCTCTACGACCCGCGTTGGGCATGGCACGCCGCAGAGAAATTACGGAGTTATGCAGCTTTCCCGCCGCAATATCAGCGCAGTCATCCGGCAATGTCCGGTGAGCCGGTCCCGGGAAACCCGCCGGCACCCGAAAAAGTTGCCGCTGCGGCAGGTAAGTCATGAGCCGCCTCGGTCCGGTCCCCGTGGAGGGAATGAACGATGCCGAGCGCAAGGTTTTTGACGGCATCACGGGTGGCGCGCGTAGCGTTGATGATCCCGGTGTGTTTATGAACGAGGAAGGCGCACTACGCGGTCCCTTTAACGCCATGCTGCGCTCGCCGGAGATGGGTGACCTGATCCAGCAGACGGGGGCGGCGATCCGCTACGCCTCCGTGATACCAGGTGATTTGAGAGAACTGGCCATTCTGACCTGCGGCGTGCATTGGCGTGCCAACTATGAATGGTCGGCGCATTCCAAGCTGGCTTTGCGTGAAGGGGTTTCCCAGGAGGTGCTGGACGGCCTGTTGCAGGGCCGGGCGCCGACCAAGCCGGATCAACTGGTGGTCTATAACTTCGTCGAAGCCTTGCAAAAGAAGACGCGCGTTGACGACGCCACGTACCAAGCGGCTTTCGATTTGCTTGGTGAACGCGGCGTCGTCGAATTGGTTTTCCTAACCGGTTACTACGCGTTGATCTCGCACACGCTGAACGCTTTTGAGGTGCAGGTCCCGGCAGGTGAGACGGAACCTTTTCCCGATTAAACGTCGTAGCCGGGGTTCTCGCGATTGAGCTTGCGAATCAATGCCGGCCATTCCTTGACGCCAATTGGGCGGAATCCATCCTTCGAAAGTGCATGGCTGTTGCGGGCAATGGTCGTATCGATAATGTCCTGAGACAACTCGATATATTCCATCCCGGTCTGCTGCAGAGCGAGTTGAAAACGGCATGCGCGTTCTGCCCGGTACATCCACACCCAGGCTTCGGCGATGGTCTTGCCGACCGTAAGAACCCCGTGATTGCGTAGGAATAGGACGTTGGCGTTGCCGAGATCCTTGGCCAGCCGTTCGCGTTCGCTCAAGTCAAAAGCCAGGCCTTCATAGTCGTGGTAGGCGATATGCGCATAAATGGCGAGATTTTGCTGTGTGTGAGGGATTAGTCCTTCTTTGAGCGAAGATACGGCGACGCCGGCTGCCGTGTGCGTGTGCATGACGCAGGCCGCTTCGGGGCGTGCTTCGTGTACGGCTGAGTGGATCACATAGCCAGCCGGGTTAATGCCGAATTCCGATTCCGAGTGCTCATTGCCGTCGGCATCCACTTTGACGAGGCTCGAAGCAGTGATTTCGTCGAAAAGCATACCGTAGGCATTGATGAGAAACCGGTCCTCTTCGTCTGGGACACGGGCCGTCAAATGTGTGGCAAGCAAATCTGACCAGCCATACAGGTCAACCAGCCTATAGCAAGCAGCAAGATCCACCCGCGCTTGCCATTCCGCGTCGCTGATTTTCGATTTAAGATGTGTGACGTTGCTCATGTTTTCCTCCGTCAATTGTTTGCGGCACATGGTATCGGGCGCTATGTTAGGTGTCATCTTTTCTGCCGTTAAAAACGCAACAAAATTAATGTGGGATTGGAAGTGATACCTCCAGAATTTACGAAGCCTCATGACGTCCTCGTTTTGGGCGCGGGCAACGCCGCTATGTCGGCGGCCATCACGGCGCGCAGATTGGGCGCCAGTGTTCTAATCATCGAAAGTGCACACAAGGATATGCGCGGCGGCAATACCCGCCATGTGCGCAACATCCGCTATGCACACAGCGCGGCGACGGACTACGTCACCGGGCCTTTCGAAGTCGCGGAATACATCAACGACATCATGCGCGTGACCGAGGGGAACACGAATCCCGAACTCACGCAGTTCCTCGTCGAAGCATCGCAAAGCAGTGTCGACTGGATGATTGAGCAGGGTGTGCGGTTCCAGAAGCCGCTGAGCGGTACATTGGGGCTGGCGCGTACCAACGCGTTCTTCCTGGGCGGCGGAAAGGCGTTGCTCAACAGCTATTTCAAGACCGCTGAAAAGCTTGGCATCGATATCGTCTACGAAGCCGAAGTCGAAGAAATCATCATGAACGGCAACCGCTTCGAAACGGCGAAGATCCGTCATGGTGGCGAGCTTCACGATGTGACGGCGCGGACTATCATTTTGGCCTGCGGCGGTTTCGAAGCGAATATCGAATGGCTCAAGGAAGGTTGGGGCGAGGCTGCGGAGAACTTTCTCGTGCGCGGCTCACCCATGAATACTGGAAAAGTCCTACGCAGCATGCTGGATAACGGTGCGAAGCGGATCGGCGATGCCGACCAATGCCATGCGGTGGCCATCGACGGTCGCGCGCCGAAATTCGACGGCGGCCTGTCGACGCGCGTTGACTGCGTCATTTTCTCGGTTGTCGTCAACAAGAACGGCGAGCGTTTCTATGACGAAGGCGAGGATATATGGCCCCGCCGTTATGCCATCTGGGGCCGTTTGACCGCTAAGCAGCCGGATCAAGTCTCTTTCGCCATCATCGATAGCAAGGCGATGGGGCTGTTCATGCCGGCGATCTACGAGCCGATCCAGGCCGATACGCTATCGGAACTTGCCGAGAAACTGGGCGTTGACGCCGAACAGATGGAAAAAACCGTCGCTGAATACAACGCTGCCTGCCGTCCGGGAGACTTTAACCCGACGGACTTGGACGGTCTCTCGACGGAAGGGGTCAGCCCGCCGAAAACGAACTGGGCGCGTCCCATCGATACGCCGCCGTACTACGGCTATCCGTTCAAAATGGGCATCACGTTTACATATATGGGAGTCGAAGTGAATAAGCAGGCGCAAGTCATCATGAATGACGACAAGCCGGCAGAGAATGTCTGGGCAGCCGGTGAGATCATGTCCGGGAACATTCTTGGCCAAGGTTATGCGGGGGGCACAGGTATCGCCATCGGCAACGTGTTCGGCCGTACCGCCGGAGAGGGAGCCGCGCGCCATGCCCGCAACTGAGACGCTCACTGAAGCCAAGCGGCTTATGCAGATCTGCAATGCCTGCCGGTATTGCGAAGGCTATTGTGCCGTTTTCCCGTCAATGTCGAAGCGGCTGCTGTTTTCGGATGGCGACGTTACGTATCTCGCTAACCTCTGCCACAGCTGCCAGGGTTGCTACCACGCCTGTCAGTATGCGCCGCCGCACGAATTCGATGTGAACGTGCCGAAGGTGTTCGCTGAACTGCGCACGGAAACCTATCGCGACTATGCATGGCCGGGGGTCTTCAAGGGCCTGTTCCAGGGAAATGCCAAATGGGTCATGCTGATCACCGCAGTGTTGGCGGTTGTGCTGACCGTTGCGACCTTCATGATCCAAGGTGGTGATACGCTGACCGGTGTTCATTCGGGACCGGGAGCGTTCTATCAGATCATTCCGCACAACGTCATCGTCGCATTGGCTGGCGCACCATTCCTATTGGCGATCGTCGCGTTCATTCTCGGCGGGGTGAAGTTCTGGAAGGACATCGGCGGCAGCAGTAACGGCGGATTCAAGCTTGGCTACGCTATCCAGGCCATCAAGGATGCCGGTCAGATGAAGTACATGGCCGGCGGTGGCCACGGCTGTAACTATCCAACCGACGATTTCACGATGGGACGCCGCTATGCGCACCAGTTGACCATGTGGGGCTTCCTACTGTGTCTGGCATCGACGTCCGTGGCGACGCTTTACCACTACGTCTTCGGATGGGAAGCACCGTACCCTTATCTGTCGCTCCCGGTGATTCTGGGAACAATTGGTGGGATCGGGATCGTGATCGGTCCGTGGATGCTGCTTCGCCTGAAAAAGCAAGCGGATGAGCGTCCGCTTGACGTGCCCCGCAAGGGCATGGATATCGCCTTCCTTTGGATGCTGATCCTGACGGGGGCCACCGGGCTGGCGCTGATGATCCTGCGTGAGACACCGGCAATGGGTATTTTATTGACCGTCCACCTGGGCATCGTGCTTGGGCTGTTCGTTACATTTCCGTATGGCAAGATGGCGCACGCCGTGTATCGCTTCGGCGCGCTCATCCGCTATGCACAGGAAAACGATCAGGCTTCTAAAAAAGCATAGGCACAAATGCCATGATGGCGCCGAGTTTCGAGAACGTCTTACAGTTCGTCGATATACTCGGCGTCATCGTGTTTGCCCTTTCCGGAGCGCTTGTCGCCAGCCGAAAGCAAATGGATATCATCGGCTTCGTGTTGATGGCATCTTTGACAGGCGTCGGCGGCGGAACGCTTAGGGATTTGTTGCTTGGGCGGCAGGTTTTCTGGGTCGTCGATCCATTGCCGATCTGGGTCTGTCTCATCGTTGCCATTTTCGTTTTCTTCGCCGCACACGTCTTTCACCGCCGCTACACCATCCTTCTGTGGGCGGACGGTATGGGCATCGCCATTTATGCCGTAATGGGCGCTGAATTGGCACGCCAGTTCGGTTCCTGGCCGGTGGTCTCGGTAATGATGGGGGTGATGACGGCGACGTTCGGTGGCCTCCTGCGGGACGTCATTTGCAACGAAACGCCCCTGATTTTGCGCCCCGAGATTTATGCGACTTGCGTCGCTGCTGGGGCAGCAACGCATATTCTACTGGTGGCAGGGGACGTGCCGATCGGCCTCGCGGCGACGACGGGGATTTTCGTGACGTTCGGCCTCAGAGCCGCAGGCATCATCCGGGGCGTCACGCTACCCGGCTACAAGGCGCGGCCGGGTAGGGACTATTAGTCTTTCCCATTAAATAACTTCTTCGTTACGGTCGTCAGTCTCGCCGTAGCGATGCAGCGCAGGGGCGCGCGTCCCATCATATAGCTTGTCGATACCCTTGGAGATGATCGCGTTTTCGCGCTCGAAAAGAGAATTCCCCTGTAGATCGCTGTCGGCAATAAACGGGCCGAAGTCTTTGACCTCGACCATCCACATCGCCTGCGCGACACCCAATTCGTCAAACCAGTGCACGTCCTTAATGCCCTTGATGCCACGGCCGAGCAGCGCGCCGGTGCCGTAGCCGACGGTCGTCAGATAGATCGCGCCGTGCGGTACGAAATACTTTTTGTAGTCTTCCGACGACATGCCGCCTTTGCCGATGATGATGCGGGCGCCGGATTTCTCGAACCATCTCTCCAGCCACTGCGAAAAGCGGAACGAGGCGGTGCCGGTCATGGCGCCAATCTCGAAGCTGCCGTCGGACCTCCGGGCTGCCGCCGGCGAGCAGTGAAAGTTGGCATTGGAGATCTCGGCCAGGTGCGCAGGAAGCTGTTCACCGTCCTGCAGTACCTTTTTGTAGATCCCTTCGCGGGCAGTGTAGACGACGCCGTTTAGATAGACGACATCACCAATCTCAACATCCTTCAGGTCTTCGACCGTGACTGGGACGTTCAGACTGATTTTCTTAATTTTTCCTGTTCCGGTTCCCATCCGACCGTCTCCCGTCTCATGTAAGGGGTGAACCAATTCGGGTCCGTACGATATTCGACCCGGCCGTCCGCATACACACGCGCAACCGCGCGGCGCGAGGATAGGCAGAAAGCGTGTACGCTCATCGGCATGCCACCTGTGTGGCAGTAGCCGCATTCTATATGGCAGTCGATGACCATGGATTTGCCGACAAAGCCCATGGCGCCCATGCCGATCGAGTTGCCGAGTTCCATCAGTTCCAACTCAAGCTCGGCCACCTTAGGGTCGGCGTTTCTGTCGCCGACGGTCCGCAGGCAGGCTGCCTGCTTGCCGAGCACCATCGTCGTGTCTTTGGAGCCGCCGAGACCGACGCCGATAATGGCCGGCTGGCAGGCGAGGCCTCGTTTACCGAATGCGATTAAGCAGTCCAGATAGAAGCGCTTGATGCCTTCGATCCCGTCACCGGGAAAGAGCATGCGGAAATCGCTGCCGAACAGGCCGCCTTTGTGAACCGTCGTCAGGTCGATCCAGTCGCCGTCCGGCTCGAACGAATATTCGATCTCGGGTGCATTTAGGCCGACGTTGTTGTTGTGATCAGTGCGCCACAGCGGATGCACACGGTTGGGACGAAGCGGTACGCCGTCGGTGGCTTCGGCCGTCGCGGCGCGCAGCGCTTCATTAAGCGCGATGGCGCCGCCTTCGACCTGGGCCTCGTTGCCGAACTTCACGTACCAGCGTGGCACACCGGTATCGGCGCACATGGCGCGGCGATCCTGTTTCGCGGCCTCGTAATTTTCCAGCATGGCATGAAGAACGAACGAAGAGAGATCGCCGTCTTCCGCATCGGCGGCCTTCTTGAGCCCTGACAGGTAGTCGTCGGGAATATCAATGGCCGCTTTGTCCATAAGTTGAAGCGCCGTCTCTTTGACGACGGAAATCGGTATCATGACCGTCTCCTTCAAATTATTTGTGCGCGCAGGGAACTTCAGCGCTTTGAACTGACTCTATCAGGGGCGCCAATCGCTTCCAAGGCACCATTCGGCACAAATTCTCAAAAACGGACATTTCATACGCTATTTCATATATTTGCTTGTTTGCTTGAGAGGTTCAATGACACGGACTACCGTCACGCAATTAGGAGAGTTCGCGTGTTTCTGAGTGTCTTTGATATGTTCAAGGTCGGCGTCGGCCCGTCCAGTTCGCATACGGTCGGCCCCATGGTGGCGATGAATAAGTTTGTCGCCGTTTTGGCGGAGGACGGACGGTTGGACGATGTCGGTTCTGTGCGCGTGACGCTCAAGGGATCACTGGCTTTTACCGGAAAAGGTCACGGTACGGATAGAGCCGTTATTCTGGGTCTGTTGGGCGAGAAGCCAGATGCCGTCGACCCGGGCGCGGTCGAAAGTCAGATATCGGAAGTTGTTGATACGGGCGAGTTGCGCCTTGCAGGCGCACAAACCATTGCCTTCATTATGGATGAGCATATCGTTTTTGACTATGGGCCGCCGCTTGACGAACACACCAATGGTTTGATTGCCGAGGCGTTTGCGCAGGATGGCTCCGACATCTGTTCACGGACTTTCTTTTCCGTCGGTGGTGGCTTCGTCATCGAACAGAGCGAGTTTGCCGCGTTTGCAGAGCAGGGCGTTGGCTACCCGAATGTTCCCTACCCATTCTCCAATGCCGAGCAGATGCTGGCGCTTGGCGACGAATATGGACTTTCGATTGCCGATATGAAGCGGGCGAATGAACTGTCCCAACACGATGAGGCGATGTTGAAAGACGGCCTTGCAACAATCTGGAATACCATGCGGGACTGCATGGACCGGGGAATGACCACGGAAGGCCGGTTGCCGGGCGGTCTCGACGTTAAGCGGCGAGCTGCAGAGATTGCACGCCAGATGAAGGACGACGAGGCGCGCAACATGAAGTACCAGCACACGGTGATGGACTGGATCAGCCTCTATGCCATGGCCGTCAACGAAGAGAACGCCGCCGGCGGCAAGATTGTCACTGCGCCGACCAACGGTGCCGCCGGCGTTATTCCGGCGACGATCAGATACTTCTTGGATTTCTGTCCCGGCGCCGACGAAGCTTCCGTCGAGACATTCCTTCTGACGGCGGCGGCCATCGGTGGTTTGATCAAAGCCAATGCCTCCATTTCCGGAGCTGAAGTGGGCTGCCAGGGTGAAGTCGGCTCAGCAGCAGCGATGGCAGCCGCCGGATTGTGTGCGGTCCTCGGTGGAACAAACGCGCAGATCGAGAACGCGGCCGAAATCGCCATCGAGCACCATCTCGGCATGACCTGCGACCCGGTGGGTGGTTTGGTGCAGGTTCCCTGTATCGAGAGAAATGCCATGGGGGCGGTGAAGGCCGTCAACGCTGCTTCGCTGGCGTTACGCGGAGACGGCAATCACTTCGTGCCGCTCGACAACGCTATCGAGACGATGCGCCAGACTGGTATCGATATGCTGTCAAAGTACAAGGAGACATCACAGGGCGGGCTCGCGGTCAATATCACCGAGTGCTGAGGCTGACACTATCCCTGGCGGTTGAAACGGCAAATCTGATTTGTATCTAGAAGGTAATCGAAAGTTTTATGTCGGCTCATGCCACGTCGAGCGTGACGGTTTCGGGTGGCCGCAATAAATCCATTTTTTATTGTCGAAGTCTTCAATGGGGCCGTGGTCGGCGCGGCGCAGGATAAGGTTGATGGATGTGCTCGACGAGCGATTGATGTTGCCGCTCGATTGAGGCAATGGGACTGCTCAGCTCTTCCGATAGGAAAACCTTGTCAGCCTCCATGTACTCTCCCGCTTGCCACGCCGGAAATTTCACGGATCCTTAGCCGACGGCGCCACCGTTCACTTGCAGAAGCTGACCGTTAATGTAGGCGCCTTCGTCGGACGCGAGCAAAGCGACCATCGCGGCGACTTCCGCCGGCGTGCCCTTGCGTCCCACAGGAACCGTTTTGACATAGCCGGCTTTGCCCTCATCGCCGACGCCTTCGTCATCGGCGATTGGACCCGGCGAGATGATGTTGGCGGTGATGCCACGGTCGGCGAATTCCTTGGCAAGGCATTTCGTCAGCCCCCAGGAGGCGTGCTTTGCGACGCTCACCGGTGCCTTGCCCTCATAACCCTTGAAAGCATTCATGCCGCCGAAATTGATGATGCGGCCCCAACCTTTCTCGAGCATACCCGGAATACAGGCCTTTGATAGGCGGCGCGCCGAATGAAAATCGATGTTGAGGACACGTTCCCAATCGGCATCGTCGCCGTCCAGGAAGGACGTATTCGGGCGGACCGCCGCATTGTTGATCAACACATCAACGTTGCCGAACGTCTTGATCGCCTCGGCGGCCAACGCTTCGACCTGGGCCTTGTCGCCGACATCGCACATGACGACGTGAGCGTCGGTGCCGATGGCACGAACTTCGTCGGCCACATTATCGCAGTTCGCGCGATTGCTGGATCCGTTGACGACGATATTGAAGCCCATGCGCGCTAGGGCCAGCGCTGATGCGCGACCAATGTTCTTTCCCGATCCGGTGATGAGCGCTGTTCTGCGAGATTCGGCCATGGATAATCCTCCTTAAGGTGTGCTTTTGTCCCACTCGTTGGCGGCGAGAATGCCCCGTGAAAACGAATTTGTCCAACACCCTAAAGAGGATATTCGTGGTCAATAAGTTATGGATATCGTCCCGACCGAAGAAGTGTACGGGTCAGGGGACCCAGAACGAAATCAAGGATTGTGCGTCCACTGGCACGATGATGTTTGTCCGCCCAAAGATTTCTAGTGCCGCGCCTAGTTTCTCTTGGGTTTCGGCGATCTTTTCTTGTGCCTCCTGATACACCTCGGCGATTTCTTGCTGCGACTTTTCAATCGATAATGCGCGCTCCATCTCCAGCTTCGAAATTTTATTCCGAAGACTGGTAAATGACCGCGTCTGATGAGGACTATTCCCAAATATTTTGTTTGATGAGGAAGTAAAAAATCCTGAATTAAAATATATAAAATTTTATCAAAGTTAATTTTATTTTCAGTATTGTTTATATTGAAACGAAATATTTGAAATTGGCATGAATAATCGCTGAAACTGAGTTTGCGTATTCAGACGTAGTGGGGGAATCATGCGCAATAAACTTAGAAGGGGTGTGCGCCAGATCGAGTCCAGAGTCCGTGCCTTCCACCGGGAAAAGACAGGTGCTGCCATTGTCATGTTCGCACTGGCATCGGTGCCTATGGTCGGCTTTATCGGCATGGCGACGGACACGGCAAGGGCATACTTGGTGAAGTCCCGGATGTCGTCGGCCCTGGATTCGGCGGGGCTTGCTGGCGGGCGCCGGTTCTTCTCGGCGGGTCGTGATCAGGAAATCAATATGTTCTTTCAGGCGAATTTCCCGCCGGGATACATGGATGCCACGATTTCCGGGCCTTACATCGTGGTCGATGAGTTGGCGGAGCGGCTGACCGTCAGTGCCGAGGCGCGCATTCCGACCACGTTCATGAAACTGCTGGGGTTCGATGACCTTCGTGTTACGGCGTCGACGGAAATTACACGCCAGATGCAGGCGCTGGATGTCGTGATCGCGATGGACATGTCCGGCTCCATGGGATCGTGGAGCGGTTCAACGACGCGGATCGCGGCGGCGCGCCAGGCGGCGATGGATCTCGTGGATATTCTGTTTGGCGAAAGCGGTAGCAAAGATCTGCTCAAAGTCGGCTTAGTGCCTTGGAACGCCAAAGTGAACGTGAACCTGGACGGCAGCACGTACGATCCGGCGCTGACGTTGACCGTGCCGGTCGGCAACTTCACCAATCCGGTCACCGGCACGGCGCAGTCCGACATCTATACGGTGAATAGTTCTCCGGTACCGCTTCTGTCGGCACCACCCGCCGATTGGCAGGGGTGTGTGTTCACACGCTATATCGACAATGCCTTTACCGACGACGATGCGGATACATTGCGGGGTGCCGCATCGCTACCCGGCGCCGAGTGGCCAGCATGGGAGCCCATTGGGCCGGAAGGCGAGCCGGTCAGCGGCGGCACATGTACCATGTCGCCAAATGGGTACTCAGAGTGTACGCCGTGCTTGTCGCATGGAATAACGCCCTTGCAGAGTTCGAAGACCGTTATCACGGATGCCATCCATGACCTACTGAACCCGAACGGAAATACCAACATTCCGCAAGGACTGGGTTGGGCGTGGCGCGCGCTCATGCCGGATGCGCCCTTCACCGAAGCTGTAGCGGACCCGGATTACGATCTGCAGCGCGCCATCGTGCTGCTGACTGACGGTGAAAACTATGGTGGCGCCGGCGACGGCTATAAATCTGTATTCGGACTCGGCAGTGATGCCGGCGAAGACGGTATGGATGACCGTCTACGAGAACTCGCCACGAACATCAAATCTTCCGGTGTCGTGCTCTATGTCATTCAGTTCGCTAACAACGGCACCGATTTGCAAGCATTGCTGCAAAACGTTGCCAGCGGTCCTGGGTCGCCATTCTATCACTACGCCCCGGATGAGGCGGCGCTGCGCGCTGTCTTTCGCGAGATCGCCAACGACCTATCCGAATTGAGACTTTCCAAGTGACCACGCCTTCACGTGCAAGCAGTGGCGAATGACCGGCCGGCTGATCAGCTGCCGAGCCTAACCTTGACCGTATAGCGCGGGCGAAAGATCGCGTAGTTGTAGACGGTGCGCTGGCCGATGATGCCGCCGAGGATGGTGTTGTCATTCACCATCGGCTGATACTGAAAGAAAATCTCGGCCATGATGACGCTTTCACTTTCGTTCACGACAAACCCTGTGGGAAGCGACGCCTGTTCGCCCTGACTGCCGAAGCCGCTACCTTGCGGCGGTACCCCATAGGCGCGCTGCCATTCGACTTGCGGCCCGCCCGCCGTGCCGACCACGGATGAGACGATCATGGCGCCGTCCGTGTTGAAGTCGAATGGCTCAGTGACAAAGGCCCCGGCGCGAAAGATGTTGGTGAGGTCGTTAGGCGTGAGCGCTTCGCCTTGCGATACCAAGTCCGCAACGGTCATCGAGGCGCGTTCCGCCTTTTGGTGTAAAAGAAGATAGCGTGTGATCTCGATGCCGTTGAGGGTCAGCGCCACGGCAATCGGTAGGACAATGGCCGTCTCAACAGCCGACAGGCCGCGCGTATTTGTCATCCAACGCGAAACGGTCCTACTGATCCCGCCTCTTGCCGCTTTCCATGTCAGGCCCGTCTTCATCCGTTGCGTCCATCCCACGGTTCGTTCCGCACGGTAATGCTGGCGGCAAGAGGCAGAATGCCGTCTGAGCCGATGAAGTGTCCCGCGAATGGGGTCATTAACGGCCAGTTATAACGAAGTCGGTAGACAACGATGTCACCCGAATTGCCGCTTCCGGCTGCACCGATATCGTCGTCCCAAACGCCGTTGCCGTTCTCGTCAATAAATGTCTCGCCGACGTCATAGGTGCCGCTGGTGTTGCCATCGACGAAATCCTCGCCTCGACCGATATCCGAAAAACTCGGATAGACAAGTATATCGACTTGAGCCTGAGCGATATCGACAAGTCCCAGCGTGCGTTCGTCGATGATCTCGACCAGCCTCTCTAGCCGTGTTTGTCCGGGCGTTTGTTGTCCGGTGATGCCATAACGTGATGCTTCACGGAGGCTGCTCTCCATCAATGTACTGGTCAGCATGATGGTGCCGAATTCCATTGCCGCGATGATCGCCGTGACGAGGACCGGTGCCGCGAATGCGAACTCCAACATAGTCGTGCCGCGTCGGTCTGCGGACAATCTTCGAGCATGTGAAATATGAATGCGGTACATCTACAAAGGCCCCCGAATGTACTACCTAGAGACTGTAGCGTAGTGTCGGGCTGCCCCCGGGGCTAAATAAACATGTGCGTATATTGTCGTGATAAATTGACAAAATAATAAATAAAATTTTATTCAAATAAATATGAAAAAATAAAGAAAACAGAATTAAAATATAGATGAATAATAATTTTGACGGAATAAGTAACAATACATAGTAATGGCCTCAGCACTTAGGTGCTTCCCGTTCGCGACTCGCATGGTGTGGGTCAGGGGGGACGGACAGAATAGGAGGCAAATATGAAAGCCACTCTTCACAAATTCGCCCGTGATGAAAACGGTGCCACGGCCATCGAGTATGGCCTCATCGCTGCGCTTGTTTCGGTCGCGGCAATCTTCGCCCTGGGTAACATGGGAACAGCTCTCAACAACATGTTCACGAGCGTCGCAACCATTCTGACGAATGCCGTCGGTGGCGGCGGCGCTGGCGGTGGTGGTTGACCCTGCTGCGGGCGGCCGGTTCTCGACCGGCCGCTTTTCGGGGCCTCCGGCGGTGTCGGGGCCGGGAACGGTCAGCCTCCGTTCTGGACGACACCACCTCGGTCGATCAACCCGGTTCCTTACCCCGGGGGTCCCGAAAAGCGAAATGCCCATAAAGATTTCCAGAACGATCCGGTGGGCATGCCTGTAAGGGGTCCAGGAGGTGGTACGACATGGGCGATTTACACCCGATTTATGTCCTGACGTTGGTGGTGGCGGCACTGCCGGTTCTTTGGGCCGCATTGACGGACCTCAGACGGTTTGAGATCCCAAACGAATGCTCGATCATGCTGATTGCTCTTTACCCGCTCTACTTGGCGGTGTCACCGGCACCGGTGGATGTGGTCGGTGCAATCGTGACGGCCTCCGCCGTTTTTGCACTGACATTCGGCATCTACCTGTTCGGCCGCTTCGGCGGTGGTGACGTGAAACTCATGACGACACTTGCCCTATGGGCGGGCCCCGCCTATATCGCCGAATTCATCGTCATCACGACAGTGGCCGGTGCGTTGCTGTCTTTTGTCTACCTTACCAAAGCAAAGTTCGCGGTGGCGTTAGCCCTGGATGACAGCGGCGAGGCGGATGCCCGAGACAACGTATTGTCGGCAGCGCTTCCTTATGGGGTCGCCATAGCCTGCGGCGGCATCGCCGTATTCCTGAAATTAGTGATGTGAGGCCGCCATGCTGTCGCTTCGCAATGTCCTGATGTTGGTCGTGGCGCTCGTTGTCGCATCTGGAACGGCGCTCTACGTAAAGTCCTGGTTGGAGGCGGAGCGTTCGGCGATTGCCGCAAGCAAGCCGCAATCCGTCCAGGTCGTCGAAACCGCCGCTGTAGAGGTGTTGGTCGTTAAATCGGATTTAGCTGCCGGCAGCTTCATCACGCCGGAAAATCTTGAATGGCGGGCATGGCCAGAAGACGGCGTTATCGAGACGCATATCCGCCGCGAGCCGGACGAGGCTGCCGATACCGACACACTTGACCCGATGCAAGAACTGGCCGGTGCCGTCGTGCGGCAAAACATGCAGGCAGGTGAACCCGTGACGCATGCCCGTGTCGTGCATCCGGGTGACCGGGGTTTTCTCGCAGCCGTTCTGGAGCCAGGGTTCCGGGCGGTTTCGGTGCCCGTCGATGCGACGTCGGGCATCGCCGGTTTCGTGTTTCCCGGCGACTGGGTCGATATCGTTTTGACGATGAAGATCCGCGGCAACGGCGAAGGTATCGATCAACAACGTTATATCGCGCAGACGGTTTTGGAGCGTATTCGCGTTCTCGCCATCGACCAGGCGGTGGACAAGGAAGAAGGCGAAGCCGCCATCGCGAAGACCACGACCATCGAGGTTACACCGAAGGAAGCAGAGCGCATCGCCATCGCCTTGGAAATGGGCCGCCTGTCGATGAGTCTGAACAGTCTTAGTCAAACGGAAACCGATTTTGCACATCAGGAGCGCCTGATCGGTGCCAGCAAGGCAATCGGGCCAGAGACCGTGCGCAATGAAGCGCGGAGCTACACGCTCGACCGCGATGTCTATCACATGCTGGACGATGCGCGGTTGTTCCCGCGCAAGGGCGGCGGGCCAAGCGTCAATGTCTTGCGCGGCAGTGATGCCAAAGTTCAGACGTACTGAGCCGAAATCAAGGGGGGGGCAATATGGTTCGTGTTGTTGCAATGCTGGGGGCGGTTGTCGGGATCGTTGCGATCTCGATCCTTGCCGCACCTTACGCCAGTAGCGCGCCGCTCGAGATCGTCTCGCGCGGCCATCAGTCGATGGCGCTGGAAGTCAATAAGGGGCGGTTGCTCAAATTACAGCGCGCCGCACGGACCGTCTTTGTCGCCAACCCGGAGATCGCCGACGTGCAGGTGAAAAGCCCGACACTCGTTTATGTGTTCGGCAAAGCGCCCGGCGATACGACGCTGTTTGCCGTCGATGGATCCGAGCAGGTCTTGGCGAGCATCGATCTACAGATCAGTCATAACCTTGAGCGTATCCATGCCGCTGTCATGCGCATGCATCCCGACGTTGATCTGCAATTAGCCAGCGCCGGGGACTCCGTTGTCATCGATGGAATCGTCGATAATGCCAGCATTGCCGAGAATATTCGCCGGGTCGCCGTTGCGGCGGTCGGTGATCCGGAGAAAGTGATCCTGCGTCTCGGTGTCGATGCGCCGACACAGGTCAATCTGCGTGTTCGTGTCGCCGAAGTTTCTCGTGATATCGACAAGCAACTAGGCTTCAATTGGTCGATTGCCGGCAGTGTCGCGGGCATCGCCTTCGGAATCGCCACCGCGAACCCTTATAGCTCGACTGTTGCCACGAATACGCTGACGGCGTCGGGGATCGACCTGAACCCTTTTGATTTGAATGTCGTCATAGACGCTCTGGAGGACGAAGGACTGATATCGGTCCTGGCGGAACCGAACCTGACGGCGCTTTCCGGCGAGACGGCGAGCTTTCTTGCCGGCGGCGAGTTTCCGATACTGGTGCCGGACTCGGATGGCCGGGTGACGATTGAGTTCAAGAAGTTTGGTGTGTCACTGAGCTTCACGCCGACGTTGCTCGGCAGTGACCGGGTCAACCTGCATGTCCGACCCGAGGTCAGTCAGCTATCATCGACCAATGCGGTAACCCTCAACAACTTCCAGATTCCTTCGCTAACGACGCGGCGCGCCGATACAACCGTCGAACTGGGCTCGGGACAGTCGTTCGCGATCGCCGGTCTTATTCAGAATAACGTGACGCACGATATCTCGAAATTTCCTGGCTTGGCGGACATCGATGTCATCGGAAACCTTTTCAAGTCGGACCGCTTTCAGCGCGAAGAAAGCGAGTTGGTCATCATTGTCACGCCGTATGTGGTGCGGCCGGTTTCGCGCGCCAAGCTGGCCACGCCGCTGGACGGATTTGAAAGCCCGCACGACGCGGAGCGGCTGATCATCGGCGGTACGCACCGTCAGCAGTCTACCGTCGGCCAGCCGCGCACGATTACCCGCGAAGGGGAAAGCCTAATCGGTCCAGTGGGCTTCCTGCTCGACCGATGACGGAGAACAGAATGTCTAAAATACACATTCGATATCTCGTACCTGTCTTGCTTGTCCTGGCGGGGTGCCAAGGCCATGCCGACCGGCCTTTCTACGATCCGTCGAACTTGCAGGTCGATATGAAGCCGCGGGTCAATAAGCGCGTTCAGTTGGCGCCGACGGAAACGGCGTTTGCCTTGCAGTTCGAACCGGGTAGCAGCGCGGTCTCGGAAGCTGAACGCATATCGGCGGCACGGTTTATGCGCTACCGTGCGTCTGCCGGATCAGATGAAATTTATGCGGACTTTGGCCTCGTGCCGGCGGGTAAGCTGAGCCATGATCGGCGGGTAACTGTCGCTGAAATCATATCCGCCGCCGGCCTGGACCCGGCGCGGGTCATGGTGCGAGAGAATGTCGCTGGAATCACGCAGGATGAGGTTAACCTCACGGTGCGTCGCTACTTGGTGACGGTACCCGGATGTCCCGATTTCACGTCTCGTGCCGGGCGATCTTTCGATAATCGGCCGAACAGCAACTGGGGATGCGCTACGGCCACCAACTTCGGCCTCATGGTTGCCGAGCCGAAAGATATCGCGGAAGGACGGGGCGGCACGCCCGGGGATGGCGAGGCGCTCGTGCTCGGTGTGCAGCGCTATAGAGCGGGGCAAACGCGCCAATTAAAATTGGACGATACGAACACGGCGGAAAGCCACGGCGTGACAGGCGAGTCCGGCAGTGGCGGTGGAGGTGGGAAATGATTGCACTCCGCAAGCCGGACCTACCGCCCGCAATGGAGGAGGTGCGGCCGTTTCTGGCCTTCGTCAAAGATGATGCGACCGCAGCGATCGTTCGTGAAGCGATTGCCGGACGCGATGCCATCTCGCCGGAAGATATCGTCGTCGGTGCGCTGGATGATGCCATAGAGGGGCTGGTGAACATTCGCACGCCGTCACTTTTAATCGTTGATTTAGGCGATGCGCGAGACGTGATGGTCGAAGCGGAAAGGTTGGCGCAAGTCTGCGATCCGGATGCGGACGTCGTCCTTTTGGGCGCCGTCAACGACATGATGTTGCAGCGCGAATTGGTTGCCGCCGGCGTTGCAGACTATGTCGTCAAACCTTTCTCGGCGGAAGATCTTGCCCGCGTCGTTGATAGACTGACAGCACTGCCAGTGCAGATGAAAGACGCGCCGGTTACCGTCAATAAGGCGGACTGTAAAGCTGTCGCATTGATCGGCGTGCGGGGCGGGGTAGGGGCCAGCACCCTGGCCGCCAATTTGGCTTGGAGCGCCAGTCACGACTTCTCCTGCAAGACGGCGGTGGTCGACCTTGACCTGACATTCGGTACGCTCGCGCTTCTGATGGACATCGATCCCGGCAACGGTCTAGCCGATGCGATGCGCGAGCCGGGGCGCATGGATGAGTTGTTCGTGAAGCGCGCCTCCACGACCATCGACCCGAACCTCAGCATTATCGCCGCCGAAACGGATATGGCACGTGGCGATATCGCCTCGGCACAAGCCTTTAAGGCTCTTTACGATTTCCTGGCGGGAGACAATGCCTGCGTCGTCGCCGATGTTCCTCGTTCATTAGCAATCTCGCAGCCGGAATTCTTAAAGGTGTTTCAGCGGGTTGTTCTCGTGGCGGAACCGACACTGGCGGCAATGCGGGACACGGCGCGGCTGGCGACGCACGTCGGACTGTTAGTGCCGGATGCCGAGGTGCTCGTCGTGCTCAGCCGTTGCGGTGCCGCCGCGAAGGAAGAGCTATCGAAGAAAACTTTTGAAGAAGGGGCCGGCGTCAAAGTCAATGCCTCGATCCCCTATGATCTGCGTGCGGCATTGGCGGCGGAGGCGGTCGGAAAGTGTGTCGTGCAATCGGCAAAGAAGACCAAACTAGCACGAGCGATTTCGACGGCGGCGACAGAACTCCTTGGTTACGAGACGGAGCGGTCTGTTGGCGGGATAAGCCGCCTGTTGGGCCGTTTCTCAAGAAAGAAAGGGACGGAGGCGGAAGATGTTCGGAAAACGTCAGACGTCTGAAGTCATTCCGCTCAGCCGTGCGGTGTCACCGGCTGTGACTGACGAAAAAAAAGCAACGCCGGATGAAGTACAGGCGTCGAGTGGCGATAAGTCGGAGATCTATCGCGCCGACATCGTCGATACGTGCGCAATGGAGACTCTCGACGCCGCGAGCACGGAGATTGAAGGAGGTGTGGTTCGCCTGATGCCGCGAAAGGAACTCGCCGAGCGTGTTTCCGATTTGATCAAAGAAGACCTCGTGCCGGGTGGCCTGAACCCACGCGAGCGCCGGGATATCGTGACGGCGGTCATGAATATCCTTCTCGAAGACAACAAGGAAAGGCGCGACGCAGCTCCGGCGGAGAGCCTCATCGACCGGGCAAAGTCGATCGTACAGCCGATCCTCATGGACCGGATAGATGCCGCCGAAGCCGGTGAAATGGCGCGAAGCGAATTGGCTCAGCAGGTCGGTGAGATCGTCGCTGAGATACTCGTTGAGCAGAAGATTCAGCTGAATCTGCTGGAGCAGCGTGATCTTGTAACCAAGCTGTTGAACGATATGCTGGGTTTTGGACCGCTTGAGGTGCTGCTCGCCGACGAAGCCGTCACCGATATCATGGTCAACGGCGCGGATCAGGTCTACGTGGAACGCGGCGGTAAGCTCGTGCTCTCCGAGGTGAAATTCCGCGACGACCGCCATGTCATGCAGATCGCTAGCCGCATCGTGTCAGGCGTCGGTCGGCGCGTCGACGAGTCGACTCCGCTTTGTGATGCGCGCCTCCCGGACGGATCGCGGGTCAATATAATCATCCCGCCCTTGGCCATCGACGGACCATCAATTTCAATCCGAAAATTTTCGAAGAAGAAAATCACGCTCAATGTCATGCAGCGCCAGGAGAACGTTTCGCCGGCGATGGCGACGGTGCTGAAAATCGCGTCACGTTCCAGGCTCAACATCCTGATCTCGGGGGGCACCGGCTCGGGTAAAACGACTCTTTTGAATGCATTGTCACGAATGATCGATGCGGGTGAGCGGGTCGTTACCATTGAGGATGCGGCGGAACTTCAACTACAGCAGCCGCATGTCGTTCGGCTTGAGACCCGTCCGCCAAACCTGGAAGGCGAAGGCGAGATCACACAGCGGGAATTGGTGAAAAACGCGCTCCGCATGCGGCCCGACCGCATCATCCTGGGCGAGATCCGCGCCGGTGAGGCGCTGGATATGTTGCAAGCGATGAATACCGGACATGACGGTTCACTCGGAACCATTCACGCGAATCGTCCACGCGAAGCCCTGACCCGGTTGGAGAATATGGTCGCCATGGCCGGCGTCAAGCTGCCGAACGAGGCGGTCCGCGCACAGATCGCTGGGGCTTTGGATATGATTGTGCAGATATCGCGCATGCGCGACGGCAAACGCCGCATTACGCACGTAACGGAAGTCGTCGGCATGGAAGGGGAGGTCGTTACGACCCAAGACTTGTTCACCTTCCAGTTTGAGGGTGAAGACCGGGACGGCAACCTGATCGGCTCCTTTAAATCGTCCGGGTTACGTCCCGCGTTTATCGACCGTGCCAAGTATTTCGGTCTCGATAAAGCGCTGCTGGAGGCCATGTCATGAACGGTATCTATGTCGCGTTCACGGGTGCCGTGATCTGCCTGCTATTGATAGGTGGCTTGCTGGCGAACGCGTTTGGATATCAGCGGCGCCTGAAGGCGCGGGTTGAGAAGATCGGCGAACGCACCCGCCCCATGACCGTTGAAGAGCGTTCGCGGCGCCAGATCAAACGAACGGCGGCAGGCGGCTCGCCGTTCCTCGAAGGACTTGCAAATCGTCTTTTGCCGCGCCCCGGGGAGATCACGGTGCGCCTGGAGCGGACGGGCCGGCGTATCTCGCTTGGGAAGTGTCTCGTGGTGTCATTTGGGGTGGCCGCCGTCACCGCCGTCGCGGTGTCCATCACCATGCAATTGCCTTGGTTTGTGGCGCTGGCTCTTGCGATTTCCACCGGGACCGGTATCCCACACTTGGTCGTCGGACGTATGATTGCAAAGCGACGCGCACGATTCGCCGCCTTGTTTCCAGATGCCATTGATCTCATGGTGAGGGGGCTTCGCTCGGGTCTTCCGGTCACTGAAACCGTCGCCGCGGCGGGTCGTGAAATGGCCGAACCAGTCGGCAGCGAATTCCAACGGATCGCAGACTCGATCCGGTTGGGGCAGACCTTGGAGGATGCTCTTTGGGAGGCCGCGAAGCGCCTTAACACGCCGGAGTTCAAATTCTTCGTCATCAGTTTGTCGGTCCAGAAGGAAACCGGCGGCAACTTGGCGGAAACGCTTGCCAATCTCTCGGAGATTCTGCGTAGCCGAAAACAAATGCGCCTGAAGATCAGAGCAATGTCGTCGGAAGCCAGGGCAAGTGCCATCATTTTGGGAGCGCTACCGTTCTTTATGTTCGTACTCATCTATGTGCTAAGCCCCGAATACGAAGAGATCCTGATCACGGATATGCGCGGGCGCATCATGCTGGGCATGGTGGCGGCGCTGATGGCGGTCGGTGGGTTCGTTATGCATAAAATGGTGAGGTTCGAGGTATGAGCATATTATCTTCCCTTATGCCCGGCGTCGCTCCCGAGATGGTTATCGGATTGTTGTCGGCGAGCGCCACGCTACTTGTGGTTATTGTGGTCTGGCGGTCGTTTCTGGAGCGTGATCCGATGGCGCACCGGGCACGTCTATTGATGAAGCGCCGCCGGGATTTGCAGGCGGGCCTGTCGGTCAACAAACGTAACCGCGCGCGTGAGATGCTAAGTTCGGGCGGCGTTGTCCGGAACATCGTCGAAAAGCTCAACCTGTTGCGGAGCAAGCATGCCGACCGCGTGCAGAAGTCTCTGGCGAAAGCTGGCTGGCGCGGCAAGGAGCACGTCGTTCTGTATCTTTTTGCAAAAACCTTTTTGCCGTTCGGTTTCGGCTTGCTGGCAGCCTTCGTGCTATTCATGACACCGGCTCTTAACACCGGACTTGAGATAAAGGCGTTGATTGCCCTTGGCGTCACTATTTTCGGCTCCTACCTGCCGGATATTCTGATCCGAAACCAGCAAACGAAACGCCAACAGGCTCTGACCAAGGGGTTGCCGGACGCACTGGATCTTCTGGTGATTTGTGCCGAGGCTGGATTGTCTCT
Organism: Rhodospirillales bacterium; assembly: GCA_965216765.1. GTDB lineage: Bacteria > Pseudomonadota > Alphaproteobacteria > Rhodospirillales > Casp-alpha2 > UBA4479. The sequence goes on along the minus strand of OZ244199.1, from coordinate 1,034,207 downwards.
CGATGCTGCTTTGAAACGTGTTGCCGGAGAGATGGGGCGCGCTGCGCCTGAAATTGCCGAAGAGTTTCACATGACGGCAATCGAATTAAGTTATCTGCCGGACCGGCGCCAAGCGCTGGCCAACCTGAACGGCAGGACCGATCTCGCGTCGATCCGTGGCGTCGTGAATACATTGATCCAGACCGAAAAGTACGGCACGCCACTGGCGCAATCGCTACGCGTTTTGGCGGCGGAGTTTCGCAACGAGCGGATGATGAAGGCGGAGGAAAAGGCGGCGAGGTTACCTGCAACCCTAACGGTGCCGCTTGTGATGTTTATCCTGCCGTCCTTGTTTGTCGTGCTGCTGGGGCCGGCGGCGCTCTCGACACTCGATAAATTCGTCAACATGTGACGGATTTGGCCTGGATTATTTCAGTATCCCGAAAACCGCTTTCGCACGTTCCGCCGCCGAAAGGTTTCGGAGGCGTTCATAGAAGGCGAGATTGTTGGCGACGGCGGAGGCGCTCAAGTCCGCGCCGGCGGTTCGTTTTGCATTAGCCGTGTCACCTTGGAGCCCGTAGACCAGCGCTAGGTTCTGTCGCGTTTCCGTGCCGGCAGACGGATCCGATGCGGCGGATACGAGCGTCGATACTGCGGCATCATATTCACCGTCGAGCGCTAGCGAGAGGCCGAGATTATTTCTGAGTGAGAGACTGTCCGGCGAGCGTTCCATCCCCGTGACGTAACGGTTCTGCGCAGCATCATGCTTACCGGACAGATCGAGTGCCACGCCGGCGCCGTTGTAGCCTCGGCTGTCTTTAGGGGCCATCGCAATGACGCCATTAAAGGCTTCCAACGCGCCATGATAGTCCCCGGATGCAATCAATGAACGCCCTAGGCCAAGGCGGGGGTCAATGTTTCCCGCATCTATCGAGGTGGCTTGCGAGAACGCGTCTCGGGCATCTTCAAAAAGGCCCGCTGTCATAGACGTTTCGCCGATCCGTTGCAGCGGTACCGACCAATCCGGACGCATTGACGCGGCGCGACGATAGAGTTGTAAAGCATTGCCTAGATCGCCACCGGCACGCGTCGTGTCGCCAACACGCACCAGTTGGGCCGCTCGGTTCTCCTGGATATCGCGGTCGATCTCCTGTTGGGTCGGCACCTGTCCACCGCATCCGGCCAGAGCGGCCGAGAGGATGGTTGCCATGAGCAAAAACTGCGGAGAACAAAGCATTCGGTTTTCCTGGTTGAAACGGCGTTTATTAATAACCCGTTCGTTTTTCTTGTATATTACAATAGGCTACAGGTAGGAACCACGCTGTGAAAGGGTGCACGTGGCACGTGAATACATCGAACTGACGTTGCTGATCGAACGTCTACATCGCCGTTTCCTGGACGTTCTGCGGACGGAGTTGAACCGTCTCGGCATTCGCGACATCAATGGTGTTCAAGCGCTGATCCTGGCGAACATTGGCGACGAAGAGATCGTGATCCGCGACTTGATCGAGAGAGGGTACTATCAAGGCTCTAATGTGTCCTACAACATCAAGAAGTTGACGGACTACGGATACCTGGACCAACAGCGTGCACTGCACGACAAGCGATCGGTGACGGTCAGACTGACCGACAAAGGTAAAAAGGTCGTCGATGGCGTACGCGCACTCGAACAGCAGAACGGCACAAAGTTCAGTGACGTCATTGGTGAAAGCGAGGCCATCTCGTCCGCAGCTGAACTGCTGCGCAAGCTAGAGCGCACCTGGGACGACTATATTCGCTACGGTGAGTAGACCCTCGCTTTGCCATATGAAACTGCCGCAAGGAAAAGAAGATGCTGATCGGCTGTATTGCTGACGACTTTACCGGCGCGACCGACCTCGCCAACACGCTCGTCAAAGCAGGATTGAAAACCGTCCAGACGGTGGGTGTGCCGGTCGGAAAATTAAATCTGGGCGATGCAGAAGCGGTTGTTGTTGCCTTGAAGTCCCGGACTATACCTTCCGCCGATGCTGTCCACCAATCCTTGGATGCGTTGGCGTGGCTGCGTGCCGGCGGCGCTGAGCAGATCGTTTTCAAATACTGTTCGACGTTTGACAGCACGGACGAGGGCAACATCGGTCCTGTCGCGGATGCCTTGTTGGAAGCTTTGGGTGGCGATCTCACGATCTTTTGCCCGGCGTTTCCGGGAGCCGGCCGGACTATCTACAACGGCTACTTGTTCGTCGGCGGTGTTCTGTTGTCGGAATCCGGGATGCAGGAACATCCATTGACCCCGATGACCGATCCCAATCTCGTGCGTGTACTGTCTCGCCAGACACCGCATCAGGTCGGCTTGGTCGATAGCGTTACGGTGCGTAAGGGGCGCGATGCCATCAGCCAAGCCTTTGATGTATTAAAAGCCCAAGGCATTCGACATGCCATCGTTGACGCCCTGACCGAGGACGATTTGATGAATATCGGTGCAGCGTGCCGGGGGATGGCGCTGGTTACTGGAGGCTCCGGGGTTGCTATGGGGCTGCCGGGGAATTTTCGCGGCGCTAGTGATATGGTGCAAAGCCCGGCCGTACCGAGTGTTTCAGGGAAATCTGCTGTTCTGGCAGGCAGTTGCTCACGCGCAACGCGGGGCCAGGTGGCTTATGCACGAGACCATTGGCCGAGCTTTGAAATCGATGCGCTTCGGATTGCCGATGGCGAGGATATGGCGAGGGCTGCACTCGATTGGGCGGCAGCACAAGCGGACGATACACCGGTACTGATCTATTCATCGGCCGACCCTGCAATGATCGCCAGTATCCAAGAAAAGATCGGCAGAGAGCATGCAGGCACTTTGGTGGAAGAGACAATGGGACGTATCGCATCCGGACTACGGGATAGGGGTGTCCACCGCTTGATCGTTGCCGGTGGCGAAACGTCCGGCGCGGTCGTCGGCGCGCTCGATGTTACGGCACTTAGGATCGGCCCCGAGATCGATCCCGGTGTGCCTTGGACGGAAACGGTCGGCGACGTCACAATGGCACTAGCGCTGAAATCTGGTAACTTCGGCGGCAAATCCTTTTTCGAAAAAGCATTCGGAATGCTGCCATGAGCGAGACCAAACTACGCGACGAAATCGCAAACCTCGCGGCATCTATGTATAACCGGGGCCTGACCTTCGGTAGTTCCGGCAACATTAGCGTTCGCTTGGAAGACGGCTGGTTGATGACACCGACAGGCTCTTCCATGGGCGAAATTGATCCGGCGCGGATCAGCCGGCTCGATGATGCCGGCACCCATATTTCCGGGGATAAACCGACAAAGGAAACGTTTCTGCACATTGCAATGTACCGGGAGCGCCCCAAAGCCTGCGCCGTCGTGCACTTGCATTCAACGCACTCGGTCGCCGTAAGTTGCCTTCACGATATCGATCCGGCAAACGTCTTGCCACCGATCACGGCTTACTTTGTCATGAGAATAGGCCAACTGCCGCTCATTCCGTATTATGCGCCAGGCGATGTCAACTTGGCCCGCGCGGTCGGTGAAATGGCATCGAAACACCACGCGGTATTGCTCGCCAACCATGGCCCCGTCGTAGCCGGATCATCTTTGCGGGACGCCGTCTATGCGACAGAAGAGTTGGAAGAAACGGCGCGCCTGTTCCTGATGCTCAAGGATCAGAAGACGAAATTCTTATCTCAAGACCAAGTCTCCGATCTGAGGACGCGCTACCCGGCAACGGCCTAATAGCTCTAAGATACATTAGATAGATAGGTCTCTCACTTGACTTAAACCCACCTTGGCTATGGGAAGTCGCTGACAAATCTGAGATATTTATCTTCTAATTATATGGCGTTGGCGCCCCGGCGTCAGCGGTGGTAACGATGGACGACAAACAGACGAGTCAGTTATCGGACGTCCATAACTCCTCGAGGTTGGCAGTCGCTACGATTGCCGTCATCGGCGTCTTCGTGGCTATCGCTGTCAGCGCATTGATTATCGAGAACGCGTGGAAGAACAAACACGCAGAAATTGCCAATCGTGGTGCGGACCTCGTTTCCAGGATCGAAACGGAGATCAATGCGCGCATTGCCTCTGTGCGGTCCTTCCGGGCATTCGTCAACGCGACGTATGAGTTGACCTTTAATGAATTCAGCGGTTTCGCCGAAAGCTTGTTTGCCGATGAAGTGGGTGTCCATCTGTTCGGTTGGGCGCCGCGCGTTGTCCCGGAGCAGCTAGAGACCTTTAGCTGGCGGCAAAGTTTTCTTGGCGTGGACTCTTTTCGTGTCCAAGACGTCGATGGTGTCGACGTCCTGGGTAGTATGCTCGAGGGGCGGAATCTATACCCCGCCGCGTTTGTTTATCCTTTGGATGATGTGACGCGTTCCAAGTTCCTCGGCCTTGATTTGGCGAGCATTCCGTCGGTCCAGTCCGTTATCCGTCAATCGATTGATCATAACGAAGCGAAACTCTCGGAACCATTGGACCGGGAGCGACTGCCTATTATCGCGCAACCGCTGATCGCGGTTTATCCTGTCTACGCCCGGGGTGCGCCGAATTTCATGTTCCAGCAACGCCGCGAGAACACACTCGGCATCGTTTTCGGTGTCTTCAGCATAGAAGAGATTGTCGCTTACGCGATCCGGAACAGTTCCTTTGACGACCTGATCAAGGAAGGCGGCGTTTCTATTGCAATCGAAACGTCGAGCGAAGAGGCATCGAACAAGCCGATCTTCATATCCCATCCGGGCGACACACGTTTTGACAGTTCTAAGAATGATTTTCTGAGCACTGTACGCGTCAAGGAGGTGACTTTGCTGATTGGTCAGTTGCCGATGCGGATACGCATCGTCTCCGATCTTTCGGTCTATAGCGCACCTTATTATCAGACTGCGGCTATTGCCGCGATCGTGATTATCGTATTGACGATTATCCTTGCGGCTTTTTCCAGGGCCATCATCAACCGTGAGCGCGAAGTCAGTGGCTTGGTGGACGAACGGACCGCGGCTCTTGAAGAAAGTGAACAGCAGATCCGTGATATGGCGGACGTCGCGGCGGATTGGTTCTGGGAAACGGATGAAGAAAACCGTTTGAGTTATATTTCGGATAGGTTTGAAGAAGTCACCGGCCTGAATAGGAACATCTATCTGGGGCGGACACGGTCCGAGGCTGCAAAAGTCGGCTCACAGGAAATGAATGAAAAGTGGCGTAAGCACCTGGAGAACGTTTCCGATTGCGTACCCTTCTCCGATTTCCGCTATAGCATGCCGCGTGAAGGCGACGAGAAGGTGCATTTATCCATCAGCGGTAAACCGGTGTTCGATGAGGAAGGCGTCTACAAGGGGTATCGCGGTAGCGGCCGAGACGTAACGGCCGAGGTGACGGCCCTTCAACAGTTAAAAGAGAGCGAAGAGCGCCTGCACCGTTATATCGAAGAGTTGGAGATCTCTCGGCAGTATTTGGAGGAAAACACCAACGAGATGGCGGAACTGGCCGAGCGCTATGCCATAGAGAAAGAACGCGCAGAGGCGTCGGAAAAGTCGAAGTCCGAGTTCTTGGCGTCCATGAGTCACGAAATCCGCACGCCAATGACGGGTGTCATGGGCTTTGCGGATATGTTGTTGGACGGCAATCTTTCTGAGTCTGACCGAGAGAAGGTAATCAAGATCAAAGGGGCGACACAGTCGCTGCTGACGATCATCAACGATATTCTAGATCTCTCGAAATTGGACGCTAGGCGACTCGATATCGAGAAGTTGGACTTTAACCTTCGTCAGACCGTCGAAGAGTGTATCGATCTCGTTCGCGAGCGGGCGCGGGTCAAGGACCTATACCTGCGCTGCGAAATTGATGACGCACTGCCCGAGGGTATCAACAGCGACCCTACTCGCGTCCGACAGGTGCTGATCAATCTAATCGGCAACGCGGTAAAGTTCACCCATGAAGGCGGTATTACCATCAAAGCGGCACGTATCGAAAGGGGTGACGGCGCGCGGCTGCGGTTTTCGATCTCTGACTCCGGTATAGGGATTTCTAATGAGAACGTCTCGCGTCTATTCGACGATTTCATGCAGGCGGATGCCTCGATATCTCGACGTTACGAAGGGACCGGCCTTGGGTTGGCGATTTCCAGGCGGCTGGTAAATCTGATGGGGGGCAAAATCGGCGTCGATAGCGTCGAGAAAGAGGGGAGTACCTTCTGGTTCGAATTGCCGTTGGTCGAGGCGACCTCGGACGTAACACCCGAAGCCAACCGCAGAACGATCACGGATTTCGAGACCAAGCGGCCTCTGCATATCCTCGTTGCCGAAGACAATAACCTAAACCAACGGATCATCGAAGCGACATTGGCGAAATTTGGCCATACGGCGACGATTGTGGAGAATGGCCAGCGCGCTGTCGAAGCCGTTCATGCGAATGACTACGATCTCGTATTGATGGATGTGCGTATGCCCGAGATGAGCGGCCCCGAGGCGACGAAAGCGATCCGGGGCAGCCGCGGCAAGAATGCCAAAATCCCCGTCATCGCACTGACGGCGGATGCGATGGAGGAACATATTCGCGAATACAAGTCGATGGGTATGGATGACTGCGTCACGAAGCCAATCGACCGGTCGGTGTTGCTTGAAACGATTAATAAGGTTCTTGGCGAAGTGGTTCATGTGCCTGTGACAAAGTTCGTCGGTGGGCATAGTGAGAGAGGTCTTGGCGCTGACGGCGATGATACACCGCCGGCGGAACAAACGCTGCATGATGATATTGCGAACTTCCTGAGTGATTTAAAGGAAGTTGGTGACGATATTGAGAAGAAGAAAGTTGGATCATGAAGATTTTGCCGGATGTTGTTGGTGTCGGAAACATTGTCCGTGTGTTGGCGACCGAGAACGCCCGAGATGCCGCCCGGAAAATGTTGGACCGAAAGAAATCGTGTCTAGTCGTCGTCGATGAAAACGGTTTGCTGAAGGGCATCGTCACGGACCGCGATTTCACGCGTGTCCTCGTCGTTGGCGGTTCGTCGATGGAGGACGTCATGATATCCGATCTGATGACGGCTGATCCGGACACCTTGCAGCCCGACGACCATCCGCGTGCCGCGCTGGATCTGATGGAGTTGCGTGGCTTTCGTCACTTGCCCGTTGTCGATGCCAAGGGGCATGCCTTGGCCGTGGTGACGATCTTGAACCTCTACGATACGCTGATGCGGGCCAACCAAGAGGTCATGGCGAAGACCCAGCAGTTCCTCTTCGGTGAGCGCTACAATCCCGACCTATGACGTGACGCCAAATTGATACGACTGACAGATGACGGAAAACCGAACCGCTGCTGATCTGGACCTTGGTAGGATGCTACACGATTTGAAAGCACCGGTGCGGGCCATGCGTGCATTCGCGGAAGCGCTGGGAGAGGACTATGCGGACAAGCTGGATTCCGAGGGGCGGGAATACATCGGTTTTATCCTGTCCGGTGCCGACGATTTGAGAGCGAAGATCGAGGGGATTTCCGCTTACTGCAAACTCGATAAGCAGCCTCTCCACGTGACGCGGGTGGACGTCAGTTCCGTCGTTGCGGACGTTGTTGCCAACACACCCGTCAAGCTGATGAAAGACGCCACATCCCCAGGGTTGATGGTCGAGACCGACCGCATCAGGCTACAGAACGCATTGAATGCTGTTATCGAAAACGCGGTAAAGTTCGTATCACCTGGTACCCAGCCCGATGTCTCAGTGTTGGTTCGTGTTGTGGACGGTCGCGTAATCATTTCCGTGAATGACAACGGTATCGGCGTCGCCGAGGCCGATTGGGACCGTGCGTTTGAACCTTTCGTCTGCTTAAACCCGGCGGATGACTTCGCCGGTGCCGGCATGGGGCTGTCGATTGCCCGCCTGGCCATGCGCCAGGCCGGTGGCGACATGCGTTTCGCAGATGCAAATGGCGAAGGTTCGGTCGTCGAAATTGTCGTCGGCGCGCCCGCTTAACGTCCTTTGAATTCTGGTTTCCGTTTCTCGTTGAAGGCACTGATGCCCTCGCGGCGGTCTTCGGTGTCGATGACCCTTTGGTAACACGCGATTTCGACATCGTAACCGTTCTTCAGGTCGAGAGAGGCCGCCGCCTCCACGGACTGACGCGCCTGACGGATTGCGATAGGTGCGTTGCTGGCGATGCGCTCAGCGGCTTCGAGGGCCTCTGACATTAGTTCGCCCGGCTCGCAAAGGCGATTGACCAAACCCCACTGATAAGCCTCGTCCGCGCCGAATGGGCGGCCGGTCAGGATGGCTTCCTTGGCACGGCGCACGCCGATGGCGCGGGGCAAATGTTGGGTGCCTGACGCGCCCGGCATGATGCCGATCGTCACCTCGGTAAAGGCAAAGCGCGCCGACGGGACGGCGTAGAGAAAATCTGCATTCAAAGCGACTTCCAGTCCGCCCGCATAGGCGGCGCCGTTGATCGCCCCCAGGATCGGCACCGGACAGTCCATCATCGCGCGAATCATCTGTTCGAACACGGCATGCTGTTGACGCCATGCATCATCCGACATGCCGTTCCGTTCCTTGAGGTCGGCGCCGGCGCAAAAAGCGCGGTCACCGCTGCCGGTCAAGACGACGGCGCGGCATTGTGAGGGGTCACGATAAAGTGCCGACCAGACAGACAGAAGTTCCGCCCCCATGGCGGTATTGAACGCATTTGCGACTTCAGGCCTATTGAGTGTGACTACAACGACGTGTTCGCCGTGACGCGTCACGCTAACGAATTCAAGGGCCAAGTCTTGCAGTTGGTTCATGTGTCTGTCTCCTCGTTTGCAGGGTGAGATTTAGCCCAACTGAACCGGAAGAGCAAAGTTGCCGTCGTAATCTTCTTTTGGGTAGTGAAGTGAAATATATATACAATTAAAAGTAGTATCGTGCTTTATGGGGTTGCTTTTGTATGGCACGGGACGCTTCACGGCTAGGTATCATCGTTCTGCACGTCTGCGAGCGCATCCGTGGGGGTGGGAGCACCCCTCGCGCATAATCCACTCTTAATACGCGAGGGGCTTGCTTTTGTCCGCGCTTACAACGCCATCAAGGATAAACATCTCTGTAGCGTGTTTTCGAACTGACGAAGGCGCTATCCGAATTACCGTGAATCAGGCGGCGCTTCTCAGCTGTAAATCGTGCCAGACCTGCACTAATGATTCGACGAGATGATCCATCAGATCGTCCGTGTGCAGCGGTGTCGGGGTGATGCGAAGCCGCTCCGTATCGCGCGGTACCGTCGGATAATTGATCGGTTGAATATAAACGCCGTGCTGCTCCAATAGCATATCCGTTGCTGTCTTACACAAGACCGGATCGCCGACCAAAATCGGTACGATGTGGGTTTCGCTCGGCATCAGCGGCAGGCCGGCTGCGGCGATACGTTTTTTCAACTCTGCAGCGCGTTCCTGATGCTGCACGCGCAGTTCATTGTGAGCACGGACGTGTCGGACGTTTTCGAGTGCTGCGGCCACCGCCGGCGGCGCAATCGTCGTGGTGAAAATAAATCCACTGGCAGTCAGCCGGATGGCATCGACCAACGTCGCGGACCCCGTGATATAGCCGCCCATGGTACCGAATGCCTTGGCAAGTGTTCCTTCGATGACCGTGACACGGTCTCTGACGTTGTCCCTTTCCGAAATGCCGCCGCCGCTTGTACCGTAAAGGCCCACGGCGTGAACTTCGTCGAGATAGGTGATCGCACCGTACTTGTCGGCCAAGTCGCAAATGTCGCCGATCGGCGCGATGTCGCCGTCCATGGAGTAGACACTCTCAAAAACGATCAGCTTCGGCACCTCCGGCGGCGCAGCCGCGAGAAGTTCTTCGAGGTGTGCCAGATCGTTGTGACGAAAGATGTGCTTGGGCGCGCCGCTATGTCGCACGCCGTCGATCATGGAGGCGTGGTTCATGGCGTCCGAGAATATGATACAGCCCGGTAAAATACGCGCGATCGTCGAGATCGTCGCATCGTTGGAAACGAAACCTGACGTGAACATCAAGGCGGCTTCCTTGCCATGCAGATCAGCGAGCTCTTTCTCGAGCATGACATGCAAATGCGTGGTGCCGGATATATTTCGGGTGCCGCCGGAACCAACGCCGTAGGTCCGGGCGGCTTCTTCCGCGGCGGCGATGGCGGCCGGATTTTGTCCCATGCCGAGGTAGTCGTTGGAGCACCAGATAACGACCGGATGGACACCATCATCGCGATGGTTCATGGCGTGCGGGAAGTTGCCTGCCTGGCGTGCCAGATCCGCGAACACGCGATAGCGACCCTCATTGCGGATGCCGTCGACCGCCTCACGGAAGCGTGCTTCGTAATCCATTGTGTTCTCCGATCTTCTCCCTTGGCACCATAAAACCGGTCGGCGCCCTCTCCAGAGAGCTCAAATTAATCCTCCAAGCTTGGTGCTGCAAGATTTTGCGCAACTCGTTTGTGCAATTGAATTTTCGGGCTCCACGAGTAGTCTCTTGCCGCAAAAGGAGATATTCATGGATTTTAATCTGACAGAGGAACAGAAAATGTTCCACGATGCCGTTGATGGCTTTGCCGCGCGGCACTTGGCGGAGGGCGCTTTGACGCGTGCGCATCAGCAAGGATACCCTCGCGATATCGCCAAACTTTTGTCTGAGCAGGGTTTGCTCGGCATCACGATGAAGGAAGAAGACGGTGGCATGGGCGGTTCCTTGATGGATGCCGTAATCGCCATTCAGACCGTCGCCAAACATTGCCCACGCAGCGCCGACGTCGTTCAGGCAGGGAACTTCGGCGCAATCCGCGTTCTTGCCGAATACGGTACGGAAGATCAGAAAGAACGTTACTTAGCGCCGATCCTGGCGGGCGATAAAGTCATCTCCGTCGCTATGTCCGAGCCGGAGGCCGGTTCCGCACTGACCGACTTGACGACGACGGCGACGACGGATGGTGATGGCGTACGCCTGAACGGCACTAAGGTATTCTCGACACATAGCCCTGAAGCCGATGTTTTCCTGGTTTATTGCCGGTACGGACCGGGCGTAAACGGAATCGGGTCCGTTCTGATCGAGCCGGATGCACCGGGTGTCTCCAAGGGCAAGCCGGTTATGTATCTTGGCGGCGAAGAATGGTGTCAGCTTTATTTCGAGGACGCTGTCGTGCCTGCGGAGAATATATTGCTGCGGGAAGGTGGTTTTAAGCGCCAAATTGCGGGTTTCAACGTCGAGCGTCTAGGAAACTCCGCACGGGCTGTTGCCCTTGGCCGCTATGCCTTCGAGATGGCGCGCGAGCATGCGCTCGAGCGCAAGCAGTTCGGCCGGCCGATCTGTGAATTCCAAGGTCTGCAATGGAAGTTCGCGGACATGAAGCTGAAATTGGAAGCGGCCCAACTGCTGCTTTACAAGGCGGCAACAGCGGCGGACGCCGGTTTTCCCTCGGCCGAGGATACGGCTCTGGCCAAGTTGGCCTGCAACCGCGCCGGGCACGAGGTGTCGAGCGAAGCCATGCAGGTCCTGGGAGCTGCCGGGTATTCGCAAGATTGCCTCGTCGAGTACTGTTTCCGCCGCACCCGTGGCTGGATGATCGCCGGCGGTTCGTCGGAAATGATGATGAACCGCATCGCAGAGAGCATCTTTGAGCGTCGATTCCCGCAAAGACCGACGAAGCCCAGCGCATGAGCGATATTCAGAAGAAGGAATTGGTCCGCGCCCTTGTCGCGCCACGCGGTGTCGCCCTGGTAGGTGCCTCCGCCGACCCCAAAAAGAACACAGGTCGCCCGCAACGTTATCTCAAGGCACACGGCTATAAAGGCAACGTCTATCCGGTCAATCCAGGCCGGGACGAGGTGCAAGGCCTAACGGCCTATAAATCCGTCGGCGATATCGACGGTCCTTGCGACCAGGCGTTCATCATGGTGCCCGCACCTTACGTCATCGACGCCGTCCGCGCCTGTGGAGATAAGGGCGTCCCAGTCGCGACGATCTATTCGGACGGCTTTGCCGAGACCGGTGATGCGGGCAGGGCGTTACAGGCGGAACTTCTGGAAACCGCGAAGGCAAGCGGTGTCCGAGTGCTCGGTCCGAACAGCATGGGGGTTATCTGCCCGGCCGGCGGCCTTACGTTGTCGGTGAACGCAGTTCTCGAAATGGCGTCGCTGAAGCCAGGGCGGTTCGGCCTGGTATCGCAGAGCGGCACGATCTTAGGGACGCTCCTCTCGCGAGGGGCCGCGCGGGGTATTGGTTTCTCGCGCATGCTTTCGGTCGGCAACGAGGCCGACATCGGTGTCGGCGAGTTGGTCGATGTGCTTGTCGATGACGACCAGACCGATGCGATACTTCTATTTTTGGAAGCCGTTCGGGATAGCGACCGATTGGCGCTGGCCGCGCGCCGTGCTTATGAGGCGGGGAAACCGGTCATCGCATACAAACTCGGCCGGTCCGCCGCGGGTCAGGCGGTTGCTTTATCCCACTCCGGCGCGCTAGCGGGCGAAGATAAAGCGGTTGATGCTTTCTTCCGTGCACATGGCATCGTCCGTGTCGAAACTCTAGAAGCCCTATTCGAAATGCCGCCACTTCTGATCGGCCATAAGCCCCCTACTGGAAAGCGCGTTGCCGTCATGACGACGACGGGGGGCGGTGCCTCGACAGTCGTTGACCGTCTTGGTGCTGCTGGGCTGGATCTTGTCCCGGCGCCGGAAGCCGTGCATTCGCGGCTCGCCGAACTGGACCTCAAGATTGGGCGCGGGCCGCTGATCGATCTCACCATGGCCGGGACACGTCCCGGTGTTTACGGCGCGGCGCTTGAGACGTTGTTGGAGAGCGACGCTTGCGACGCGGCGGTTTGCGTCGTTGGCTCGTCAGCACAGTTCCACCCCGATCTCGCCGTCGCACCGATCAAGGAAATTGGTGGAAAGTCCAAACACCCCGTTGCCGGCTTCATGGTGCCGGAAGCTGGAGAGTCCCTGAAGCTATTGGCTGACGCTGGATTGGCCGCATTCCGCACGCCGGAGGCCTGCGCCGATGCCATGAGTGCCTATTTCAAATGGCAGACACCGTCGGCAGATTGGCAGCCGAGGGCTTCGGCTGATGGCGTCCATGGTGGCGAGACTTTGAACGAAGCGGAGTCTCTAAAGCTTTTTGAGGCGGCTGGTATTCCGGTTGCCCACCATGCGGTCATCGGACGCGATCAAACCGACCCTGATATCTCCTATCCCGTGGCCGTGAAGGCCTTGTCTTCGGAATTGCCACATAAGACGGAAGCGGGGGCCGTGAAACTCAAGATTGTGGACGCCGATCAACTCGCCGAGGCAGTCTCGGAAATTTGCGAGAATGTTTCACGTGTGAAGCCGGGGCTCGACCTGCAGTCCTTCCTGGTTGAAGAAATGGTCACAGGTGTCGGCGAAGTCCTGATCGGTTTTCGCATTGATCCTCAGGTCGGTCCAGTCGTGGTACTCGCTCCTGGCGGTATCCTCGCTGAAGTCTATGGAGACAGTGCCATCCGCTTGGCGCCGATTGATCAAAGCACCGCGCTAGGCATGATCGAAGAGGTCAAAGGACTTGCACCGCTGCGCGGGTATCGCAATCTACCTAAAGGCGATCTGCCGGCGCTTGCCGATGTGCTGGTAAAACTGTCTGAGTTGGCGCTCACCGATACACCGCCTAGGGAAGCGGAGATCAATCCGCTGATTGTCGGCGGAGAAGGTGAGGGTGTTACGGCGGTCGACGGCCTGGTGATTGGAGTTCGAAAGTGAAAAAGCGTGTTGTGATCGTTATATGCGACGGACTGCGCGGTGATATGGTCACGCCGGTGAATACGCCGAACCTCATTCGAATCGCCCGCTACGGCTGCCGCTATATGTCGCATCGCGGGGTCTTTCCTTCGACGACCCGGACGACGGCAGCGGCAATTGCGACAGGCTGTCTGCCGGCGCGAAACGGATTGGAAGGCAATGCCGTAGCTCTCGACTTCGGCCAAGGCTACGAAGTCCTGAGCGTGGGGCCACCAGGTTTTCGCGATAAGATGTTCGACTCCCTGGGGCGGACACTGAAAGTCCCGACGTTGTCGGAGCGGGTCGGCGGTGACGCCATCATCTTCGGCAACGCATCGCCGGGTGCGGCGATGTTTCTGGACCCGGACGGACACGGCGAGTTGTTGCACCGGGACGTTGCCTTCGGTCCGGGGCGAAACCCTATCTCCACCCACGAAGCAAGCCATGAAGCCGAAGGCGATGCGGCGCTAACGACGCGCTTCATCGAAGAAGTACTGCTGACCCGGAAACCGTCCGTGGCGTTGTTGTGGCAGTGCGAACCGGATCATACACAGCACGACGTCCCCATGGGCTCGCCGGCGCATTTGGACGTGGTGCGGGCAGCGGATGCGCAGGCAGGGCGAGTTTTTGATTGTCTTTGGCCCGAGATCGAGCGGGGCGAGGTGCTCTTGATCTGCGCTTCGGATCACGGCCACGAAACCGTTTCCGAGATTGTCGATCTGGAGGAGATGCTGGTCGATGCCGGCTTTAAGGCTGGTCCGAAGTCATCCGACGTCGCCGTTGCGCCGCAGGGCCTGAGCGCGACGATCTATCTTTCCGATGAAAAAAAAGCGGCACGGGACGAGATCGCCGCCTTCATCGCTGCCGATCCGAGGATTTCACAGGTTATCGTCGGCGACGAGTTGGAGGCGTTCGGTCTCGACCCTGAAGGCGGGATCGATATTGCGGTCATTGGTTTGACGACTGAGAACCCCAGCTCCGCCGGTCTGCCGGGCAGTGGTGTCGCCTTTCAGGGCGACATCAAGATCGCCAATACCGTCGGATGCGGACAGCATGGCGGCCTTGGCAAGTACGAGCAGATGCCGTTCCTTATCTGTGTCGGCGAGGGTTTTGCAGCCGGACATGAAGTCGATAAGCCGACATCACCGATCGATATTGCACCGACGGCGATGCGTCACCTAGGGCTGGGCAGTGCCGACATGGATGGACGGGCGTTACAGTCTTGAGCGCGGGCTTGCCGCTAGGTAATCCGTGGACCTTAAGATTACCTGCGCTGGTCATGTCACATGTCGTCGGTACGACGAACGTCGTTTCCGTGATGGCGATGGCGCCCGTAATATCTGCGGACCTGGGGCTGAGCGCAGCGGAGTTCGGTGCCTTTATTTCTTCCTATTATGCCGCGCAGGCGACAGGCTCTCTGCCGGCCGGCGCGATTACCGACCGGTTTGGTGTTGGCCGGACGTTGGTTCTCTCCCACATACTTATGGTTATAGCCGCCATCACCTTGTCGTTGGTCGATGGTTACGTGCCGTGTCTCGCGGCGATGTTCCTGATGGGGCTCTCGTATTCCTTGACTAACCCATCGACGGCGCGGGGTGTTCTCGATTGGTTCCCGCGCGAGCGGCGCGGCACGGCGATGGGGCTCAAGCAAGTGGGCGTACCAATCGGCGGCGTCATTGCGGCAGGTAGCGGCGCGCTTGCGGCTTACGTGCATTGGCAGTCGGTCATGTGGGGCGTCGCGCTGTTTATTGCTGCCAACGGCCTATTCTGTATCGGCCTTGTCCGCTATCACGTCCCTGCGGCGGAACGAACCAGCATCGTTAAGAATATCGGCAAAGTCCTCCGCGATTGGAACTTCAATGTTTATGCGATCGTCAACGGACTGATAACCAGCGGGCAATCCAGCTTTTTCACTTATCTGACCCTGTTCTTGACCACGGTTCTTCGGTCCAGTCAGGAAGTGGCAAGTACGGCCATGGGGATTGGTCAAGTTTCAAGTTCGTTCGCTCGCATTGGCTGGGGGGTGGTCGCGGACCGTTACTTCGGCGGTAGGCGAGCGGTGCTCCTCGCTTGGCTGTGCGCGGCGTCGGCGGCGTTTCTGGTTCTGATGGGCTTCGTCGGTGCCTGGCTTGGTGGCTCTTTCGGGCTTATTGCGGCATTGGGCCTGACGGTTGCGCTGGGGATAACGGTTGCGTCGTTCGCGCCCGTTGCGCAGGCCATTACCGTTGAGTCTGTGGAGCCCAGACTTGCCGGGTCCGCTATGGGCGTGAATATGGTCGGCGTCCATTTGGGTAACATGGCAGGTCCGATGGTCTTCGGCTGGTGCTTGGATTATTTTGGCAATTTCGGCGCAGCTTGGTGGGTTATTGGCGCGATTGTCGCTGCGGGAACGTTGATGTTGGTCTTCATGTTCAAGGAGCGTGGCAGCGAATGAACGAAGGTGTGAGTTCAGAGACGCCTGCTGACGAGACGCCACTGCCGCCGGGATTCAACCCCTGGCGTGGCCGCATCTTCATGCTGTGTTTGGTGCACATGGTGGGAACCGGTTGTTACATGTCCGTCATGGCGATGGCGCCGGTGATCAGAACCGACCTGAACATCACTGCAGCAGAGTTCGGATTCTTTATGTCGTGCGTTTTCGGTGCGCAGTTGCTGACCGCGCTGCCGAGTGGTGTGGTCACGGATCGTATGGGCGTCGGCTGGACATTATTCGGCGCGACGACTTTGACGACCATCGGGTCGGCTTGTTTTGCGATGTCTAATTCATTCGGTCCCGCTCTAGTTTCGTCGTTCGTCATGGGGCTCGGCTATTCTTTCGTGAACCCGGCGACGGCGAAAGCCGTGGTCAGATGGTTCCCCGCCGCGTGGCGCGGGACGGCGATGGGATTGAAGCAACTCGGTGTGCCGCTCGGTGGCGTACTGGGGGCAGGCGGCGGTGTGCTTGCGGCTTACGTCGACTGGCATTACGTGATGTGGGTCGCTTCGGGGCTATCTTTTGTGACGGCACTGTTGTGGCTGACTTTTACCCGCAAGCCGACGGCGGGAGAAGGCGGTCTGATGGGTATCGTCCGCGACATGAAGTCCGTGATGACGAACAAGAACCTTAATGTCATTTGCTTTTCGTGCATGACATACAATACGGCGCAATCAAGCCTGTTCGCATACACATCGCTTTTCCTGCGCGATGCCGCGATGACCAGTCAGCCGGTCGCCGCCATGGGGGTCGCCTTTGTCCAAGGAGCCAGTGCCATCGGCCGTCTTGGATTTTCGTTCATCTCTGACACTGTTTTCGGGGGGCGGCGCAAGGGTGTCGTTGTCAGTATCATTCTGGCCGGGTTCGTCGGCTGCATGATCGCGTATTTCGTAAACCCGAGTTGGCCGCACTGGATGTTGCTTGCGCTATCCGCTTTCTTCGGCGGTACGATTGCGTCCTATGCGGCGCTAATCCTGGTTATGTCGGCCGAGGCCGTGCCGCCGCGCCTCATCGGGTCGGCGATCGGCTACAACGCCGTCGCTTGGTCCATCGGCGGCATGACGGGGCCGCCGCTCTTTGGTTACGTGCTCGACGTGACGGCGAATAACTACGGGCTGGCTTGGATAACTGTTGGTATCGTGATGCTCGTGGGCGCCACGGTAATGTGGTTCATGCATCAAGATCCGGCACGCCCACAATAAGCTCTATTGCAGGACGTCGACCTTTTGCACTGTTTTCTCCAAGATCATATCCGTCGCTGCAGCGTTATATGCTTTGTAGTGTACGGTCTCGCGGTGAGCATCCAGACTTGCGGCGTCCGTATAGACTTCGAAGAAATGGATCGTATCCGGTTCGTCCTGATTCCGCATAACCCGGAACATATGGCAGTTGGGCTCGTCTCGGACGGCGGCCGTTGCGTTGGCGTAAGCTTGTGCGAGGAAGTCATCGAGCTTGTCATGTTTGATCTTAACCGTGACGAAGATTGCGAATTTAGGCACCAGTATTCTCCTGCTTGGATAGGGCATTCCTTATGTATGTAGCATGGACCAAAGGCCCAAGACCCCTTAAAGTCTCGGAAAATAAATTCTACGACATACCTTCCGGAGGAAATCGCTAAAATGTCCGAAAAGACCTTAACGGCCGACGAATTGGCCGTCCGGTTCCAATGCATGCATCAGTTCTTTGCCGCGGCGAAAGAAAACGTCGATGAAGGTGCTTGGGACTACTTAGTCGGAGGCGCGGAAACCGAAACGACGCAGATCCGAAACCGCAAATCCCTGGACCGCCTTGCATTCCGTCCGCGCGTCATGCGTGACGTCACGGATCTGGACCCGGGGACCGACTTTCTGGGCCGTCGTCTCGAGTTGCCGGTCATCTTCGCGCCGATCGGCTCGTTGCAGCAGTTCAGCCCCGAAGGCGGCGCCGGGATTTCCCGCGCGGCCGGTAAGTTCGGCGTGGCGCACATGCTGTCGTCGGTTTGTCAGCCGGGCCTGGAAGCCGTCGCCGAGGCGGCGCCGGATGCTGCCCGTATCTTCCAACTTTACGTGCGTGGCGACGGCGATTGGGTCGATGAACATATCGACCGGGCCATCGACAAAGGTTATATGGCGTTCTGTTTCACCATCGACCTCGATTACTATGGCCGCCGTGAACGGGATAAGGCGAAGGGCTTCCTCTCGGTTTCACGGAAGACCCAGGCTGTTGGTGAAGAATTCCAGTGCTCTTTCAACTGGAAGGATTTCCGCCGCGTTCGCGACAAGTACCCGAACCTGCCGCTGATCCTGAAGGGAATCGCCACCGCCGAAGACGCCGAGATTGCAGTACAGGAAGGCTGTGACGTGATCTACGTTTCCAACCATGGCGGCCGCCAGCTCGACCACGGACGGGGCGGCGCCGATGTGTTGCCGGAAGTCGTGGCTGCGGTCAAAGGCCGTGCCAAAGTTGTCCTCGACGGTAGCATCATGCGTGGCACGGACGTGGTGAAGGCAATCATCCTCGGTGCAGATGCCGTCGGCATGGGGCGTATGCAAGGTCTCGCATACGCCGCTGCGGGCGAAGAGGGCGTCGTCCGGATGCTGGAACTCCTAGACGATGAGGTGCGGACTTGCATGGCGCTGTTGGGCGTCACGTCCTATGACCAACTCAACAGTTCTTATTTGTATCGGGAATCGGAGACCGCGCGGGACACGCATACCATGTCAGCTTTCCCGCTGATGGACGAAGGTTACTAAGCCTTAATCCGAAGGAATAAGAAAAGGCCTCGCCGGACAGCGGGGCCTTTATCTTATATTCAACCTTTTTCGCGGACGTAATCGTAAATGCGCGAAATATCGCTGTCCGGCAGGGCAGCATCGCAACCGTTCCAAACGGCGGCAACGACGGCGGCCACCGTTAGGGGGGTGCCCGCTGCCTTCGCGTTGGCGAGGAACAAATTCACATCTTTCGACTGAAGCTTCGTGGCGAACCCGCAATCGAAGGTTTCCGTCAAAATCCGATTTGGGAATTTGTCCATTGTCGCCGTGTTGCGACCGCTTGATACGTTGACCGCGTCTAGGATGGTCTTCATTTCGACGCCCTGCGACATGCCGTAAAGCACCGCTTCACAGCTTGCTGCAAAAGCGGTTGCCGACAGAAAGTTATTGAGAATTTTAACGGCCTGTCCCTGACCTGGGTGTTCGCCGCAGTGGAAGACGTTGCCGGAAAATGAATCCATGATCGATGCGTGATCGTCCAAAACCGTCTTCGGGCCGCCCCACATGATGGTGATGGTCCCGGCAACGGCGCCGGACTGACCACCCGAAACAGGCGCATCAATATAAGTTACGCCGGCGGCCTTTAGGATCTCGTCTGCTTCCTGAGACGCATCCGGACCGATGGTCGAAAGGTCGATGATGATCTGCGATGCACGGCCTTCGGCGGCGGCAATCTCTTTCGCCAGGGCGATAGAGATAGGGCCGTCTGGCACGGAGAGAAAGACCGTGTCGGCGGTGCTGAGAACATCGCCGAGCGAGTTGGCAAGCTTGGCGCCTTCGGGAGCGCGTTCGGCGGTGCCTGCTTTGTCATAAACGATGACGTCGGCGCCGCTCTTGACGATGTTGGTGGCCATCGGGCCGCCCATTTGGCCGAGGCCGACGAATCCGATTTTCTGAGGAGCAGCCATGATTACTTACCCTCGTCCATCTTGCTGACGTCGTGTCCTTCGGCGTCCAAGACTTCGCGTGCGAGACGAAACGCCTCGATGCCTGCCGGGATTCCGCAGTACACGCCGATCTGGATCAGGATTTCTCGCAGGTCTTCCATGCTGAGGCCATTGGTAATCGCGCCTTTGAAGTGCAGCTTGAATTCATGCGCCTTGCCGAGACCGGCGAGCATGCCGAGATTTAGAATCGAGCGGTCGCGCTTGGAGAGGACGCCGCGGCCCCAAGTGCCGCCCCAGCAATACTCCGTCACCATTTTCTGGAAATCCCGGTTGAAATCGTCGGCCTTGTTTAACGACGCCTCGACATGGGCTGCCCCGAGGACTTCCTTACGGCATGCGAGGCCGCGCTCATATTGATCAGATGACATTCGTTTCTGTCTCCTCCGCACGAGTTGGTGTTATGAATTGTCGACAGAATATGATGAGAACGGCCTAGAGGAGCAAGTCTGTATCAACTTTCGTTGCCCATGAAACCTATGAACGGCAAGGAGATTCCGGGTGTCAACGCTATCTGCTAAAGGACCGTTTATTGGAATTGACACCCTTGTGAAGCGCCTCTACGTTTGTAAACAATAAGAATAAGAAGACGTCTAAAAAAACAAAAAGGCTAACGTAGGGAGGCAACGTGGCCCTTTTAGAATTGCGGGAACTGCAGACGCAGTTCTTTACGTCCGCTGGTACGGTCAAAGCCGTAGACGGCGTTTCATATTCAGTCGAAAACGGTGAAACCGTAGCAGTGGTCGGAGAGTCCGGTTCGGGCAAATCCGTCACAGCGATGAGTATCATGCGATTGATCCCCTGGCCGCCTGGCAAGATTGTCGGCGGATCGATTCAATTTGACGGGAAAGATCTACTCTCTCTCAGTGACGAGGAGATGCGGAATATCCGCGGCCGAGACATCGGCATGATCTTCCAAGAGCCGATGACATCGCTGAACCCAGTGTTGACAATCGGCATGCAATTGACCGAACCAATGATCGCGCATCTCGGCATGTCCGAAGAAGAAGCGATGGCCAAAGCGTCCAAGCTGCTGAGCATGGTCGGGATCGCCGAGCCGAAGCGCCGTCTGTCGCAATACCCGCACCATCTGTCGGGCGGGATGCGTCAGCGTGTCGTTATCGCCATGGCGCTTGCGTGCGATCCGAAGCTCATCATTGCCGATGAGCCGACGACGGCGCTGGACGTGACGATTCAGGCGCAGATTCTGGAGCTCATGAAAAACCTGACCCGCGAACTGGGCGTGGCGATGATCATCATCACCCACAACCTTGGCGTCGTGGCGCGGTATGCTGACCGGGTTAACGTGATGTATGCTGGTCGCATCATCGAGTCTGGTACGGCTCAGGAAATTTATCACAATCCAAAGCACCCCTATACGCTGGCGCTGCTCAAGTCCGTGCCGCGAATGGACAAGCAGCGGACCGACAAGCTGGATCCGGTCGATGGACAGCCGCCGGATCTGACACGGCTGGATGGCGGGTGTTCTTTTCGTCCTCGCTGCCGTTTCGCGACGGAAGAGTGCGCAAAAAGTTTCCCGTCCTTGGAGGAAGTCAGCCCGGGGCATACCTCTGCCTGTTTCCACAAAAATGACCTAGCCGCAGAAGTCAAAGAGGTGGTGGGATGAACGACATTACTGTTGCACGCGAGGGCACGCGCCCCGGGAGTTCAGACGGCTTCGAAGAAGTTCTCGTCGATGTCAAAAATCTGAAAATGTATTTTCCGATCACCGAAGGCGCTTTTATCCCGCGCGTCGTCGCGCATGTGAAGGCGGTCGACGACGTCAGCTTCAAAGTTTTCAAGGGTGAAACTCTTGGCGTGGTGGGCGAATCCGGGTGTGGTAAGACCACGACAGGTCGCTGCATCCTGCAGCTTGAAAAAGCGACCTCGGGTGAGATTCTTTTCGACGGAAAAGACATCACTAAATTGAACGCCAAGGAAATGATCGATGTACGCAAACGCATCCAGGTCATCTTCCAGGACCCCTACAGTTCACTGAATCCGCGTATGAAGGTCGGCGAAATCATCGGCGAGCCGATGAAGGTGCACAACCTGATCCCGGATGCGTCAGAGCGGCGGAAGCGTGTTCTGCATCTACTCAACGTGTGTGGTCTGGCGTCTGCGTTCGCCGACCGTTATCCGCACGAAATGTCCGGCGGTCAGCGTCAGCGCGTCGGCATTGCCCGTGCCTTGGCGATGGACCCCGAATTCATCATATGCGACGAAGCGGTCTCGGCGCTCGACGTGTCGATCCAAGCCCAGGTCATCAACCTTCTGGAAGATCTGCGCGATGAGTTTGATCTGACCTATTTGTTCATCTCGCATGACTTGAGCGTCGTCCGGCATATCTGCCACCGCGTCGCGGTCATGTATCTCGGCAATCTGGTCGAGTTGGCGGATGGTGACGAGTTGTTTGACAACCCGCTGCATCCCTATACCCGCCTTTTGCTGAACGCCGTGCCGATTCCGGATCCGGATGTCGAAAAGGCGCGCGCCCACGAGATCATCAAGGGCGAAATCCCGAGCCCCATCAATCCGCCGTCAGGATGTGTATTCCATCCGCGGTGCCCGAATGCGGTTGATAACTGCTCTAAACAAATACCGCAATTGCGGGAAGTAAAGCCGGGCCATTGGGTGGCCTGCACAGAGGTGTGATCGCGCCGGGGGCACGGCGCATCGCATGAGACGGGACTAAATTGACCCGTTAACTGTCACTTCAGGGAAGGAGACTACATATGTTCAAGAAAACTGGGAGACTTGCTCTCGCCGCTGCGGTAGGTCTCGGCCTCACCGCAGGTGCGGGAGTAACGGAGGCGCAGACACCGAAACGAGGTGGCGTGCTGACCTTCGTCGTCGGTTCGTCGATCCCGTCGTTCGATGGCCATCAAGAGACCACGTTCGGCATGATCCACCCGATCCGGCCGTTCTATAGCCTTCTGATCCGGGTGAACCCGGACAACCCGTCTGATCCGACGGACTTTGAGTGCGATCTTTGCGAAGGTGCCGTTCCGGAGCCTACCGAAGGCGGCACGAAGTATACCTTTAAGCTCCGCCAAGGCGTGACCTTCCACGACGGAACGCCGATGACTTCGGCCGACGTCAAGGCGTCATACGACAAGATCGTCTTCCCGCCGGAAGGTATTCCGTCAGCGTATAAGGATTTCTACCGCTCGGTAGAGTCCATCACAGCGCCTGACGACTACACCATTGTTTTCAAGCTCAAGTACCCATCGGCGGCCTTTATCCCCGCATTGGCAAATCCATATAACTTTATTTACGCGAAAAAAGACTTGGATGAGCATGGTTACGAGTGGCACAAGGCAAACGTTAACGGCACGGGGGCGTTCAAGTTCAAACAGTACCAGCCGGGTGCTTTCGTCGAGGGTGTTCGTAACCCTGACTACCACTTGGAAGGTAAGCCGTACTTGGATGGTTACCGTTCGATCATCGCGCCGAAAATGGCGGTTCGTCTCCAAGCGATCCGTGGCGACCGCGCTTCGATCGAGTTCCGTGGCTTCCCACCGAAAGCGCGCGACGACCTTGTCAAAGCGCTCGGCGATAAGATCACGGTTCAGGAAAGCGATTGGAACTGCGTGCTTCTGGCGACGCCAAACATCAAGCGCAAGCCTATTGACGATGTGAAGGTTCGTCAGGCTCTGACCCTTGCGATTGATCGCTGGGGTGGATCTGAGTACCTGCAACAAATCGCGATCGTGAAAACGGTCGGTGGTGTCGTGTTCCCAAATCACCCGCTGGCGGCGACCAAGGAAGAGTTGTTGAAGCTGAAAGGCTATGGTGAGGACATTGAGGCTTCACGCGCCGAAGCCAAAAAACTGCTCGCCGATGCCGGTCAGACCGACCTGACGCTAGACTTCTCGAACCGTGGCGTCGATCAGCCGTACAAGGTCGTCGGCACGTGGCTCGTCGATCAATGGCGAAAAGTTGGTGTAAATGCCAACCAGCGCGTCCAGCCTTCGGGTCCGTTCTATGACTCGCTGCGGAAGAAAAAGGACTTCGATGTCTCGATCGACTTTAACTGTCAGTCCGTGATTAACCCGGTTGCGGACATCACCAAGTTCCTCGGCGGCTCGGGCAACAACTACGCCCAGTTCGAAGATCAGCAGCTTGATGATATCTATACGCAGATCGCCAAAGAAGGCGATGCTGACAGGCTGCGTTCGCTGGTCCGCGACTTCGAGACGCGCGCGCTCAGCGACACCGCCACTGGCATAGTCACGCTGTGGTGGTACAAGATCAATCCACACCGGTCCTATGTGAAGGGCTGGAAGATTGCTCCGTCGCACTACTTGGGCCAGCATCTCGATCAGGTTTGGCTCGATAAATAATCGCGCCGGATAACGCTCCTGGGTCCCGCCCGCTGCTTCGGTGGCGGGCGGGTTCTCAGTCAAGAATGAAAAATAACCTTCAGGGATACGGTTAGGGCTTCATGTCTAAGTATATTCTCACGCGCGTACTACTGATGATCCCGACGCTGATCGGGGCCGGTATTCTCGTGTTTTTCCTGATGCGGTTGATCCCGGGTGACGTTTGCGAATTGCGCTTCGCGGGCACGGGCCTCTACGTTGATCAGGCACAAATCGATGTCTGTCGCGAGAACCTTGGACTCGATCGATCAGTCGTTATCCAGTTCGCCGACTTCATGATCGGCTTTTTCACGCTTGATCTCGGCAACTCCATGTTCTCTGGCCGACCTATTATTGAAGAGATCGGCTTGCGCTTCGAACTCTCCTTGCAGGTCGCGATCATGGCCACCGTCGTTGCCGTGGTTATCTCTATTCCGCTCGGCGCGATCTCCGCGATCAAGCAGGATACTTGGCTTGATTACGCCGTGCGCGCGTTCTCAATTGCCGGAATCGCGATCCCGTCGTTCTGGCTCGGCATCATCATTATTCTGGGGATTCTAATCATTACACAGAAAGTCTCAGGGATACCCTGGATGCCACCTATTGAGTACAGGCCGATATGGGTGGACCCGGTTCACAATATTTCGCAATTAATTTGGCCGGCTGTGGCGACCGGCTACCGCTATTCGGCGGTTGCCACACGAATGACCCGCTCGGCCCTTTTGGAGGTGTTGCGCGAGGATTACATCCGCACTGCCCGAGCCAAGGGGCTTGTTGAGAAGATCGTTATCAACCGCCATGCTCTGAAAAACGCCATGCTACCGGTCGTGACGATCATCGGTATCGAATTCGCGTTCCTGATCGGCGGGCTTGTCGTGACGGAGCAGGTATTCAACCTGAACGGTCTCGGCAAACTGTTCGTCGAAAGCGTGTCTAACCACGACTACTCAATGGTCCAAGCGCTAGTGATGTTGGTGGTGCTCGTATTCGTGGTGACCAATCTCTTCATCGACCTTTGTTATGCGTGGCTCGATCCGCGTATTAGATATAGCTGAGGTATTAGAATGAATACGATATCGGAAAGCGCGGTCGAAGCGCAGGTCGAAGAACTGCAGGAAAAGACGCCGTTCACACAAACGGCCCTGAATATGGCGCGCAAGCAACCGGTGGGTGTGGCTGGCCTTGGAGTTGTTATACTGATGATTTTCGCGGCGATCTTCGCGCCGCTCTTGACCGACTTCGATCCGGTCGCCAACTCTTACGAGCACATCCTAACACCGCCGAACGCTGATTTCATTCTCGGCACCGACCAGTTCGGCCGCGACATTTTGACCCGCATTCTTTACGGCGCGCAGACGGCGCTGTTCGTCGGTTTCGTTGCGGCCTTCGTAGGTTCAGTCTCCGGGCTCGTGCTGGGTGTTGCGTCGGCTTACTTCGGCGGTTTGTTCGATTTGATCCTGCAGCGTGTCATGGACGTGTTCATGGCCTTCCCGCTGATCATCCTGGCACTGGCCGTCGTGGCGACATTGGGGCCCGGTACGGAGAACGTTATCATCGCGATCACCATTCCGTTCATTCCGCAGTGCGCCCGTGTCGTGCGGTCGAACGCCTTGGCCATTCGCGAAATTCCATACGTGGATGCGGCGCGTGCGCTTGGCTTTGGTCATATGCGGATTATTCTCCGCCATATGGTGCCGAACGTGATCGCGCCATTCCTGATCCTGTTTACCGCGTTCGTCGGTCAGGCGATCCTTTTGGAAGCCTCGCTGTCGTATCTTGGTCTTGGGGTTCAGGAGCCGACGCCTGCTTGGGGCCTGATGTTGCAAGGCGGCGCCGAAGAGTATGCCGAGAGCGCGCCGTGGGTCGCGATCTGGCCCGGGATTGCCATCTCGTTGGCTGTGTTCGGCTTCAACCTTTTCGGTGATGCTGTTCGTGACACCCTCGATCCGCGCTTGCGTTCGCGCTAAGGCGAAGAAGATCGTTAAAGATCAGGGGGCCTCGGCATCGCCGGGGCCCCTTTGTTTTTGCCTGCGAGTGGCCGGTGTTAGGAGCCGCCCAGGTACATGCCGCCATTCACGTGCATGATCTGCCCGGTGATGTAGCCGGACTCCGGCAAACACAGATAACAAACCATCGAAGCGACTTCTTCCGGTGTGCCCTTGCGTGGAATGAAGGCATCGATTTTGGTCTGCGGCAGCTGTCCAGCGGAAGCCGGTCGGGCGGTCTCGATAAAGCCCGGCGAGACGCAGTTGACGGTGACCCCATCCTCGGCGAACTCGGCGGCCAATCCGTGCGTGAACCCGGCCAGTGCGGATTTGGAAATCAGGCTATGGACACGATCCTTCATGCCGACGTGCCATGCAATTCCGCCCAGCGTCACGATTCGGCCCCAGCCTTCCTTTTGCATGTGCGGCAAGCACGCCTGTGCGCAGTGAAAGGCGCCGTCGACGGAGATATCGATAACGCGGCGGAAGGTCTCGAAGTCAAGATCGAGGAAGGGTACCTGACCGCGTGATGACGCGTTGAGGACCAAGATGTCCACGCCGCCCAGTTCGGCCTCTGCTTTGGCAATCATCTCCTTCACGGAGCCGGCGTCGGTAATATCGGCGAGGCAGGCAATAGCCTTGCAGCCTTTGTCGCGGATTTCGCCGGCGACTGTCTCGGCGGCCTCTAAATCACCGACGGCGTTGACGACGATGTCGGCACCGAGGTCGGCAAGGCGGTGCACGGTGGCGCGGCCAATGTTTCGGGCGGAACCCGTTACGAGCGCGGTTTTTCCCGCAAGCGGTTGGTCCGTCATGAAAGTCTCCCCTGGTGTTTGTCGGCAGGAATCCACCGTTGCGGAGATGTTAGCGGATGGCGTCAATCGGCGCTACAGAGCGGACAGAAAAGAAACGCCGCCCGGATGGACGGCGTCCCTTCTCGTTTGTGTAAAAGAAACTAGCTGCCAGGTTGATGCTCCCAGTAATCGATGTTGAGGTCTCTGATCAGGTTGTCGTGTTTATATTCCAAGCAGTTTTTCAGTCCTCCGTTGCCGTATCCGACGCGCCCTTTGGTGCAGTCGCCGTAGGCTTTCTCTGCCTCGCTCAGGGCAGGCCCTGCGGGGAGCGGGATTTCGTCACCAATGGCGTTTTTCCAAACGTTTTTCATACCGTATGGTTGCACGACCCCGTCGGCAGGGAGGGCGTTGTTCAGGCGCGCCAATAGTTGCGCCGTTGCTGCCTGTGGCAGATTATCGACATATTGCTTGCCGTGATCGCGGAGCGAGTCTGTGACGTAAGCGATCTCTTCTGGAGTGAGGGGATTTGGATCGCCGGCGACAGGGACCGGTATCAGCGAGGCGCCCTCCCAGACAACCAGTTTCGCGTCCTTCGCGCCTAGGGCCACGAGGCGTGCGGTCTCCACGCTGGCGGCAACGGACATGAAGCCCCGGTTTTCGACAAACGTCATGTGTTCGCCAGCGGGGAGCCTGACCTCATTTCCGTTCGCCGAAGTCAGCACCAGTGTGAAGTGTTCTGCCTTGGCCGGTACGTAAGCCGTCCCGAGTGTCGGTGACGGCCGCTCACGCTGCAGGCAGTAGGTTGTCAACTGAGCGGCGCAGATGCCGTCCTGGCAGGTCAGCTCGATCCCGCTGTGCACGGGCAGCGCCGCGAGAATTTGAGGTGCGGCCTGAGACGGTGTTGTGTTGGTTACGATGAAGGCGGCGAATGCCGTTCCAAGAAGTATATGTCGTATCATAGGTTTCATTCTCCATTCTCCGATGAAGAGCCAACCAAGACACGCGTTGTAGATCAGTAACTCGGTTGACCGTTCCAATAGTCTGAGTTCAACCGCATGATCTCGTCGTCATGCTTATACTCGAGGCAGCTCTTGATGCCGCCCATCGAGTGGTAAGATGTTCGTCCCTGACACCAGTCGTAGATGCGCCGCGCGCGCTCAATCGCGTCGCCGCCGACGGGGCGCATGGTCCCCAGGTCATCAATGACGTCCCGCCACAGCCTGTCGAGCGCCGGTTGATCGAGCTTCATAGACGGTACGATGGTCGTTGCCAGCCGGTTGACGATGGTTGCGGCCTGGGCCGCAGGTTGCGCATCGACGATTTCACCGCCGTGATCGCGTAACGAATTCGTTGCAAAAGCCAATTCGGCGTCTGAGATCGGGTTGGGGTCGTCCGCCACGGCGACCGGTACTAAGGCCGCACCCGGCGCAACGTCAAGGTGTGCAGAGACCGCGTCCAATGACGCTAGTTTTTCAGCCCGAAGTGTCGCCCGTACCGCCGCATAGCCGCGCACACTTTTAAAGGTGATCGCGTCGCTGGCCGGGAGGCGGCGTTCAAGCCCGTCCGCATAGGTTAAGATCAGGGTGAATTGTTCGTTTGCTGCGGGCGTGTAGGCATGACCGGCTGTGGGAATATCGCATTCGCGTTGAAGGCAGTAACTTGAAAAGTCCGTTGTGCACATCTCACCGGCGCAACGCAACTGCTGCGGCGCCTGCGGTGACATCACGGCCAATATTTGAGGAGCGGCGAACGCCGGCGAAACCACCAGCGCGCCGAGGACTGCAAACGTACCGAGTAAGCCCGATAGATGCTTCATTAGTATATTCTGCTGCAATTTAGGTTCGCAAATCAAGTGATGTCGGCACCTTGCCGGGTTGACAGTCCCGCGCGTGCTGGCAACGATCATGCCCTTCATTGGGAGGAATTATGACGGGAATATCTGCGCGGGCTCTTTCGGCCCCAGAGGTTCGTGCGCGTATCGTCGCGCGAGACGAGAGCGAAGTGGCCATTATTGACGTCCGCCCCGGCGGCACGTTTGGCGATGCCCATCTTTTGTGGGCGAACTCGGTCCCGCTCTCGACCTTGGAATTGAATATCCTTGACCGTGTACCACGATTAGATACCCCGTTGGTCTTGTGCTCCATGAATGCAGATGACGCGCATCTCGTGACCACTGCGGCGGGGCGCATGGCGGCGATGGGCTATAGCGATCTCTCATACCTCGAAGGTGGCGTTGCGGCGTGGGGCGAGGCGGGCTTCGAAATCTTCTCAGGCGTCAATGTGCCGTCTAAGGCCTTCGGTGAGTTTGTCGAACACACCTATGATACGCCTCGGATTCCCGCGCCGGACCTCAAGAGGATGATGGACGCGGGGGCGGATCTCGTAGTCCTCGACTCCCGGCCGATGTCGGAGTTCAGCGCTATGAACATTCCGCTGGGTGTCGATGTGCCGGGTGCTGAACTGGCCTTGCGCGTGCACGATATGGCGCCGTCGCCTGACACCATCGTCGTCGTTAATTGCGCGGGCCGGACTCGCTCGATCATCGGTTGTCAGTCGCTTCGCAACGCTGGTATCCCGAACAAGGTCGTGGCCCTCGAAAACGGTACCATGGGCTGGCACCTTGCCGGCTTCGAGTTGGAATATGGTAACGACCGGCGCTATGGCGATCTTAGCGACGCCGGATTGGAAAAAGCCCTGGAGGCGGCGGCGCGGGTACGAGATCGCTTTGGCGTGCCGATGATCGATGCAAAGACACTGCAAGAATGGACCGCCGACAAAACCCGAACCACATACGTACTGGATGTTCGCGATCTGGAAGAATTCGCCACCGGGCACATCCCGGGGGCGCGTCCGGCACCGGGCGGGCAACTCGTCCAGGCCACCGATCGGTATGTCGGCACCCTTGGTTGCCGTATCGTTTGTGTGGATGACAACGGCGTGCGCGCCTCGATGACCGCGTCTTGGCTCATCCAGATCGGCTGGGAGGCCGCGGTCTTGACGCCCGGTGAGATCGAGATGCAGGCATCTGGCGCGCACCAGACGCCGATCCCCCCGGTTCCCGATGTGCCGACGATAGAGCCGGTGGCACTCGCGGCCCGAATGATCCAGACCAACGTGTTGGACGTCGGCGACAGTCTATCGCACCGCAAAGGTCATATTCCGGGCAGCCGTTTTGCGAACCGCGCCAACATGCCCGGGAATCTGCAAGGTCTCTCGACGGACCGGCCGTTGGCATTGACGTCGAGCGACGGCATTCTTGCCGCGTTTGCATGTGCCGACTTGATTGCCGCCGGCTTTAAGGATGTTATGGCGGTCAAAGGCGGAACGGCTGCATGGAAAGCGGCAGGACTGCCACTCAAGGACGGTTTCGAAAACAACCTCGATGAATCCGCTGATGTCTGGTATCGCCCTTACGACATGGACGATGCGCAGGAAGGCGCGATGAAGCAGTACCTGAGTTGGGAAGTGAACCTGGTACAGCAGATCGAGCGCGACGGAACCACGAATTTTAAAGCTTACCCCGAGTAGAACTCGGACGACCAAGAGAGGAAACAAGAATGAAAATTATGGTGTTACATGGCGATGGAATCGGTCCCGAGATCGTAGATGCGTCTGTCGAGGTTCTTCAGGCGTTGGATTCACGATATGGGCTCGATCTCGATTTGCAGACGCGTGAAATCGGTCTGGCCGCCTATAAGAACACTGGATCGACGTTACCTGAAGAAATCTTTGAAGAGTGCAAGGAAGCCGATGCGACGATCCTCGGCCCGGCTGATACCTATGCCTATCCGCCGGCGGCTGAAGGCGGGATCAACCCGTCAGGTGCCATGCGCAAGCGTTTAGACCTTTACGCCAATATTCGCCCCAGCAAAACCTATGAAGGCGTACCGTCCCTCGTCGATAGCATGGACATGGTCGTCGTGCGCGAGAACACGGAAGGCTTCTATGCCGACCGCAATATGTTCCTGGGCTCTGGCGAATTCATGCCGACCGAGGATTTGGCGCTATCGGTGCGTAAGATCACGCGCCAGGGCTGTCGCCGGATTTCCAAGCAGGCTTTCAAATTGGCCGCTCGCCGTAGAAAAAAAGTGACGGCTGTCCACAAAGCGAACGTTCTCAAAGTCTCCGACGGTCTGTTTCTGGAAGAATTCTATTCGGTCGCCAAGGACTATCCGGACATCGAGGTTGAAGAACTGATTATCGATGCCGCGACGGCACACCTGATCCGTCGCCCGGCTGATTTTGACGTGTTGGTCACGACGAACATGTACGGCGACATTCTGTCGGACGAGTGCGCCGAGTTGTGCGGCGGCCTCGGTCTTGGCGGGTCGATCAATGCAGGTGACGATGTCGCCATCGCGCAGGCAGCGCACGGCTCCGCGCCGGATATCGCCGGGCAGGGCAAAGCCAACCCGACGGCGATGATGATCTCGGTCGCCATGCTTCTCGATTGGCTGGGTACCCGCGACAGCAAGAACAGCATGGTCGAAGCTGCGGCGGCGTTTCATGTCGGGATTGCCGGCGCATTGGCCGACGAAGCCGCGCGGACGCCGGACCTCGGCGGAAAGGGTACGACGAGCGATTTCGGAAAGGCCGTGGCCGAACGCGTGAAGTAAGCCTTCAGCGCTCTTTGAGCGCATCCAGGACTTCGTGAAAGCCCGCCTCCTGATTTTCGGCGAAGCGGGCTTTCATTTCCGGTGATGCGAGCGAGCGCAATCGCTTTGCCGCTGCTTCGGTCATATAAGGTTCTTCGCCGAGATCCCGCATCATTGCCGCGACTTCGTCGAGTTCCTCGGCACGGCGTATGCCATGTACCGCAGTGCGGACCACGAAGTGATTGGCGAGCATTTTCCAATCGATCCCTTTGTAGAAACCCTCCCCGAAGAATTCGAGCACGTCGTCTGCAGCGCCGTAGTGATCGGCGCCTCGGACGCATTCCTGCATCAATGCTTCCAGACCTTTGCCGAGGATGGAGCGGAACATCTTGGATGCAGCGGCGCGGCCATATTCAGGACCCAGGTCGGTCAGGTTCATGCCGAACGGCGCAAGGGCGGAAATGACGTCGGGTGCGGCCTCGCCGCATAAATGGATAGGTGCACTCAGCCCGAACTTATCGGCGTTGCCGAACTGGGCAGCTTCGACGAACCGCGCTCCGGTCGCATTGATGATGTTTGCCATCTCGATCTTGCGGGCGGGGGAAACCGAAGCATTGTCGATGTAGATCTGCTTGGGCACCAATGCCTTTGCCGCCGCTTTGGCGACATCAAGTGCCGCACCGGGGGTGACTGCTGCGTAGATAATGTCACGGCCGGCAAAGGCTTCGGCCATGTCGGTTGATGAGATCAAGCTGCCGGTTTCACGTGGCGTTCGAACATAGATGCGGATATCGACCAGACCGTTTTCGGTCAAAGCCTTGGAAAAGGTTCTCGCGACATCGCCATAGCCGATGAACGTGAGAGCCGGATCCTTCATTCCGCGGCGCTTCTAAGACTCGGATAGAGGTCCGTGACGTCGGCGAGAGTATCGATTGACCATATGCGGTCTTCGAGGACTTGCGTACGCTCGGCCCCAATAACTTCGGTCGCGAGTTCTCTGTATTTTGAGCTCAGTTCCGCGTCGGAAAGCGGCGAGTCAGGGTCGCCTTTACGTGTTTTAGCGTGGAACGAGAATTCCTTGCCGTCTGCCAGCGTGACCTTGACCTTGGCCGAACGTTTTTTCGGAAACGCGTTATGACACTCATCGTCCTGAGTTACGAAAATTTTGTGTGTCAGCGCGACGATATCCGTGTCGGCGATCAGATCGTCGGTGAAAGCGCGCGTCCGGCAACTGCCGGTCGTCAGTGCCACAGCGACACAATAGGGCAGGCTGAACTTGCCTTCGAAAGCCGTCGAGACGTCCTGCGATCCAAGAATTTCGACGGCTGGACCGTAAGTGCCGACATCGACCCTGCTGATATCCGATGCCTTAAAGCCATGCTCGTCCTGCAATGTCAGCGCCGCGTCGATAGCGGCGTGGCCGTGACCGCACGCGGCATGGTTCTTCACCGTCATACGGGTGATCGTAAAGTCTTCGCCCAATGTGGCGGCTGATTTCGACCAGTCAATGTCGCCGCCGCACATGGCATTACCGAAACCCCGGTCGCCCTCGATCATATCGACGACGCCGGTGACGCCGGCACCGGCGGATAGGGCACAGGTCAGGCCGGTATCTGCCGCATGTCCGCCGTGCATTGGCTTCGACATGGCATCGCCCCTGAAGGCCTGCTGCAGACCGGCGGCAAGCGTGCCTGCATTCGCCAAGGCGTGCAGGGTCTGTTCGGCATTTAGGCCGAGGATGGTTGCCGCTGCGGCAGCCGCACCGAACGTTCCGATGGTTCCGGTCGTATGCCAGTACGCATAGTGCGCCGGGTTGACCGTTTCGGCGAGGCGGTTCGAAACCTCGTAGCCGGAGATGATGCCCCGAAGCAGCAAGTCGCCGGAAACACCGCGTGCCTCGGCAATTGCCAAGGCCGCGGAGATGACCGGCACGCCGGGATGATAGATACCATCCCGGTAGATGTCGTCGAACTCGATGGTATGGCTGGCCGCGCCGTTGATGAACGCTGCAGTGCGGGCGTCCGTCGTCTCACCACCGGGGTAAACGCGTGCGTTGCCCCGGCCCAAGACGTCGGCAAAGGCGTCCTTCAGAAGCGTTGCCGGCGGCACGACGCCGCCGGGCAAGGTCGCCCCCATGTAGTCGAGCAAGGCACGCTTGGCGCCATGCCACGCTTCAACCGGGAGGCTGCGGGACGCAGCCTCCGCGGCGAATACCGCATACGGTGTCAGGGCAACATCAGCCATTATCGCCGCCGGTCAGCTGCCTTTGAATTCGGGCTTACGCTTCTCCATGAAGGCGCGGCGTCCTTCGATGTAGTCTTCACTGTTGAAGCAGTCTTCAACGACCTTGGCGCACAAGTCGTAGTCGCGTCCTGCGTCGTCCTTCACGGCTTCGCCGACGATGATCTTGACGGCTTTGACCGTGAGCGGGGCGTTGCCGGCGATGGTCTTCACATACTCGTCGATATACTCGGCGAATCCGTCGCGAGAGACGACGCGGTTGATGTAGCCCATGTCATAGACATCCTGCGCCGTGAACTTACCCGCCGTGTAGAAGATTTCCTTGGCGTAGCTGGGGCCGATGATATCGACCAGCGGCTTCAGACCGTCAATGCGGTAGCCGAGACCGAGTTTCGCGGCAGGAATGGCGAACACCGAGTCGTCCGTGCAAATGCGCAGATCGCAACCGGTCGCGATTCCCATGCCGCCGCCAACGCAGAAGCCTTTGATGGCGGCGATGGTCGGCTTTTTGGTGCCTTTGAGTTTGGCGGACGATTTTTCGACGGTCGAGTTGTAGAGCGCCACGCCTTCTTCGGAAGAGCGGTTTTTCTCAAACTCAGAAATGTCGGCGCCAGCGCAGAACGCTTTGTCACCTTCACCGGACAGGACAATGACGCGGATGGCATCGTCTGCCTCGAAATCATCCATCGCTTTACCCAAAGACTCCCACATGCCGAGGGTCATGGCGTTGCGGCGGCTTTGGTTGTCAAATTTGATGCGTCCGACGGGGCCGTCTTTTTCGACGATAAGGCGTTTAATCGGGGCGTCGTTTGAAGCGTCGGGCATTGTTTCAACTCCTTGAATTGCTGTGTGTATAGTTATTTTGCGGCCATTTTGACGTTTCTGAGGTCTTTGGGCAAGGCGAGCTATACCCCGAAAAATGTTTGCATTACAGGGATGCCGCGACAATAATCCGGCCTAAAAATTGGGGGAACATACTTTGATTGCCACGTTTGAGCGGTGGACAGGACTGACGATGCGCCAGCAGGCGCCGGCCTGGATGGTCGGGATGGGCCATGGCGCGACGCACTGGGTCGCAGCGACGTTCTACCTTTTGATTCCTTACATGCGCGAAGACCTGGGCTTCAGCTACCTTGAAGTCGGTTTGCTGGGCTCGATGTTTCACGTGTCATCCTTTCTTGCGAACTTCGGCAGCGGCATGGTCGTCGATGTTCTTGGCAAGCGAGTCGCCATCCAGTTTTTGTCTTTGGTCGTCGGCGCAGCCGCGTTGATGCTTTTCGGCGCCGCGGGTGGCTTCGTGATCCTGTTTGGTTTGGTTGGCATTATTGGTGCGACCAACAACCTGTGGCACCCGGCGGCGATCTCTTTCCTGTCCGGCGCTTTTCCGAGGAACCGTGGATACACGCTGTCGATCCATACGCTCGGCGCGACCATGGGTGACAGCTTGGCGCCGCTCTGTATCGGTGCGCTTTTGGCGGTGATGACGTGGGAGCAGACGGCACTGTTCGGCGGCATTCCCGTGGTCATCGTCGCGCTCTTGATTCTGACGACACTTGTCCGTTTGGATAGGGACCCCGAAAGCACGACGTCGCGGCGCATCTCGCCGGCCGATTATTTCAGGGGCCTTCGGGTTATGTTTACCGACAAGGCGGCGATGGGTCTTTGCCTGATGGCGGGTTTCCGCTCGATGGCGCAGAACGGCCTCTTGGTGTTCGTGCCGATCTATCTCGCCGATGTTTTGGAAATCAGCCCGTTTCTTGTGGGGGCTTCGTTGACGGCGATGCAGATTGGCGGCCTGGTCGCGGGTCCGGCGGCGGGTGTTGTTTCCGACCGGATCGGCCGTCGCCCGGTCGTTATGATCGCCATCTCGGCAACGACGCTGATCATTCTGTTGCTTGCTCTCGCCAACAACGAGATCGTCTTCATCGGCGGGGTGTCGATGCTGGGGTTTGCACTGTTCGCCATGCGGCCGGTTTTGCATAGCTGGATGATGGATATGACCCCGGTCGAGATGCACGGCAGCGCCACGAGCGCGCTGTTCGGCGTGCAGTCGGGCCTGTCGTTCATGATCCCGGCGCTCGGTGGCTGGGTCGCCGATGTTTATGGTATCGGCAGCGTTTTCTATCTGCTGGCCGGCTTCATGCTGATCGCCAACGTCCTGGTGTTCATGCTGCCGCCGCCGCCTCGCCACGAGGACGGGTCGACCGGCTAACTCAGACGATGGGCTTCAGCCCCTCTTGCTGCATGCACCAGAGAAGAAGTTCCATCCGGTCCTGACCGTAGAACGTCTGTCCCCGGAACGTCATGAGGGGCACGCCCCAGTGGTCCGAGGCATCGTGCGCCGCTTGGTTTTCGGCGATCACCGCATCGAACTTGTCAGGGTTGGCTTCGACGTCCGCCAAGATACCCGCGCCATCCAGGCCGGCCGCATCGATGGCGTCCCTTAAGTGGCTGCCTTCGTGCCAGTTATCCGTGCTGCCGTCCCAAATCATGCGCATAACCTTATCGGTCAACTGTAGCGCCTTGCCCTGCAGTTGCGCGGCTGCGCCGGCACGGGTGACGCGGCGGATATAGGGTTGCTCAGTCGCGATCTCGCTGGTCTCAAGGTTTTGGACGATTGGGTCGGGAACAGGGCGGCGGAAGGGCATGTTCAGATACGCCGAAACCCGAAGGCAGTCCGCCGTGTGATACTTTCGATACTTTGGATTGACGGATTTAAAGAAATGCGGATCGCGCACGGCCATGGGATAGAGCGGCCTGAGGTGAAATTTTACCCCAAACTGATCCTGCATTTGTAGAACCCGATCCAGGGTGAAATAGCAGAACGGGCTGCGGTAAGACCAAAACAGATCGACGTCGAAAGTATCTTCGCTCATGACAGCCCCATCAGTGCGCGGGTTTTGCCGTTCAGCGTCCGCCCCTCGGTCGAGAAGTCTTCCAGGATCGTGAAGTGATTCAGGCTTGGCACAATCAGCTCTTCAATGTTGCCAGACCAGGCATCCGGAAGCATCGAGGCATGGCGTTGAAACTCCGATGATTCATCACCGCCGACGGCAAAAAGTATCGGGGCGTCGACTGTCGGCGTACGGTGGATCGGGCTAAGATCACTAACGGTCTGTTCCGTGAAGTTGAGAATGGGCCCCATATTGTTCAGGCGTACCGGCTCGAGATCGTAAAGCCCGGATAACGCCACGCCGCCCTTGATAGATGACGCGGGCACGCCGTAGGAATCCCAATCTGTGGTGAACAGCATCGCCGTCACGTGACCGCCGGCGGAATGACCGGTCAGGTAAATACGGTCCGGGTCGCCGCCGTAGCGGGCGATGTTCTGATAGACCCAGGCCACCGAGGCTTCGCACTGGCGTATCAGTTCGCCGAGATCGACATCGGGGATGAGAGCGTAGTTCACGACCACAACCGTCGCGCCGGCGGGCGTAAAGCCGGCCGGAATAAAGCGGAAGTCGTCCTTATGCCGTGAGTACCAATAGCCGCCATGAAAATAGATCATCACCGGAGCTGGGCCGTCGGCATTCTGCGCCGGGAAAACGTCAAGAACCTCGGCGGCAGAGTCGCCGAAGGATAAATCCGTCACCGCAGTTGTCTCGGCAAGAAAAGCGTCACCGCGCGATTTTAGGGCGGCCATGATCTCGCCGTTCTCAGGTACGCGGCCGCGATTGTTATATTCCCAGTCCAGTTCGGCCTGCGTGAATTCACCGTAGACGATTGGGTCTGTCATGCGTGCTCCTTATCCTCAGGTCAGCGGCAGCATGACATGTTCTTGGAACGCCTTGCGTGCCGCAAGTTGGTCATGCCATGCACGCAGGTTCGGCAAGTCCGGGCGGTCGATGTCGAGCGCGTACCAGCGGTACACCATGCAACCCAAAGGTATATCACCGATGCAGGGCGCGGTGCCGGTGAGAAACTTGGTTTGCGCGAGTTGCCCGTCCAGAACTTTCCAGAATTTCGATGCGGTGGCGACGCATTTGGCGACGGCGTCCATATCACGTTCGGCTTCCGGGGTCCGTATGAGTGTCCAGAAGATTGTCGTCATGGGCGGGTGCATGTTGAACAGACAATAGTCCATCCATTTATTGGCTAGAGCGCGGTCTTCGAGCTTCGCCGGCCACCACGGCGACGAACCGTATTTCTCGGCGAGGTAACGGACGATGGAATGGGATTCCCAAAGAATGAAGTCGCCGTCCTCCAGAGTCGGGACGCGACCGTCTGGATTCTTGGCGAGGTATTCTGGCTGATCGTTGCCGCCGAACGCGCCACCGATATCCATGCGTTCGACGTCGAGACCAAGCTCCCCGGTCAGCCACATAACTTTTTGCACGTTGATCGAATTGGCCCTGCCCAAAACGCGAATCATGGAAGTTCTCCCGTTATTCATTTTGATTGGATATGTCTTTCTGCTCGGCACATTAACACCGGCTCCTCTAGGTGGCGAGAGCGGCGATTGCCGATATCCGTGTTGGCTGGCACACTCGCCGTTTCTGACCGAGGGGATCCTTACACGTATGCTCAATGCCGACGAGATATTGTCGCGGACATTGTTTTTTATTGCCGGGACCGAGAAATCCGGTACGACCTGGCTGCAGATTATGCTGGACGCTCATCCCAATGTCGTTTGCCGAGGCGAGGGCCAATTTGCCGAGCGCTTGACGCCCGCCATCGGTCAGGCCTTGAAGGGGTATTCTGACTTCATTACCGGCTTGAACGAAAAGGTGTTCAGAGAGAGACCTCCTTTCCCGGTCTTTGACGGTAATGACCAAGCGGCACTTGTCCGTTTGGCCGCGGCGCGGCTTTGGGCGAAATGCGGTATTACAGACGGTACGCGGGCGCTGGGTGAAAAGACGCCGGGTAACATTCGGAGCTTGGGCGTGCTGGAGCGCATGTTTCCGAATTCGCGTTACATCTTTATCGTGCGGGATTGCCGCGACGTCGTCGTATCCGGCCACGCGCATTTGAAACGCCAGCATGGCGCGGCGGGTGATGAGCCGATTGAGAAATATGCCAAGCGGGTCGCGACGGTATGGGCAGGGGATGTTCACCGCGCGGCGGAAGCCGCAGAGACTCTGCCTGGACGGACGATGACGCTTCGCTACGAGGATCTCCATCAAGACCCGTCGCCGTCGCTTCGTCGCGCTTTCTCGTTTTTGGAAGTCGATGATAACGACGAAATCGTGCAGTCCTGTATTGAGGTCGGCCGTTTCGAAAATCTCACCGGCGGCAGATCACGAGGCGCCGAAGACGCCGACTCGCAATTCCGCAAAGGGATCGTCGGGGATTGGCGGAACGTTTTGTCCCGCGAGGCTCGAGCCGCAATTGCGGAAAAAGCCGGCAGTGCACTTAGAGATCTGGACTACGTTAAAGATGATAAGTGGATCGATGAAGATGGTTGAATGGCGTTCTTTATCAACGAGTGCCGACGCCTTGTTGATCGACGCATTTGGCGCCTTCGAGAAGGGGGATCTACAACGCGCTCTTAGCTGTCTCGACGACTCGTCGGGAAATGGCGGTGAAAATGATGTTCACGGACGCGGGCTGTTACGTGGCTTGATCTTGCGGCGCAATGCACGGCAACGCGATGCAATCGAGTTGTTCACGTCTTTGGGCGACGATCTCGGACAATCAGGTGAACTGTTGCTGGCGCGCGCCTTGTGCCACCGAGATCTTGGTCAAAGATTAGAAGCGCGGAAGATTTTAACCGAGGCGCTTGAATTTGACCCGTCTCTGGCGCCGCTCAGATACTACCTCGGGGTTGTCGAACAGGAGCTCGGCAACATGGAGGCGGCGGTGACGCATTTCGACGCGTACTGCGAGACAGACGAAGGACGTGGCCACGCACTTGGCCATAGTCTGTATGGTACGGCGTTACGGGCGCTCGGCCGGTTCGAGGACTCTGTACGCGAGATTGAGCGTGCCATCAAGCTGGCGCCAGAAGATATTCCGACACGCAATGCGCTCGTTATTACGCATTATTTGAGTGGCGACGATGCGGCGGTAACGGCGGCAGGAAAGACCGCCTTGGAAATGAAGGATGCGCTCGCCACGGCCCGCTTCGGAGAACTCGCACTGGATGTCCGATTAAGCCCGAGGGACGCGCCTTTCGACCCAACCGACCGTAGCCGTAATATCATCGCGTTCAGCCTTTGGGGCGATGACCCGGTCTATACGCACGGCGCGATCATAAATGCGCATCTAGCACCACACGTTTATCCGAGTTGGCGGTGCAGATTCTATTGTGATGAAAGTGTCCCGAAAGCGGTCGTTGACGAACTGCGCCGCTTGGGCGCCGAGATCCATATGGTCCGGGACAAACGGTTATTACAAATGAAGGCGTTGTGGCGCTTTCTCGTCGCCGATGATCCGAAGGTGGATCGCTTCTTGTGCCGGGACGCTGATTCCCGTCTCAACGTTCAGGAAGCTATAGCCGTGGACGCCTGGATCAAGTCGGAGAAACCCTTCCACATCATGCGCGACCATCCTTATCATATGGAAGTCATCCTTGCGGGCATGTGGGGCGGTGTCACCAGGGTGCTACCGAGCGTGCGGGAAACCTCCAAAGTCGTCGCCGGGTATTCGCCAAATCGATGGAACGATCAGGAGTTCCTGCGCGATGTGGTTTGGCCCCTGATTCGTGACGAATCCCTGGTGCATGACAGCGTTTACGCCTTTCGGGGCGGCGTCGATTTTCCTGATGCCTGCCGTTTGCAGGGCAAGGCGCACGTTGGCGGTGCGGTCAAATCAATGCCGCCATGGCCTAATCCGGCTTGGTTCCCGACCGACGACTAAAAAAACGAAGAAACACCAGGAATCTCCTTAAAAACCTTAAGGGCACCGGCCTGATCTTAAAGGCTTGTTTTCCAGTGTTTTGGGTGACGCCTTGATCCGAAGTCCATAAGTTTGCGGCAATGGTAACAGGCGCCAAAGGTTTGTGCCGGCATTTACAAGCCGTGCGGCGCCCTGGATGGATAGAGTTTCATGGCTGAAGAAGACGTCAATCAGAACCCGGACGACCTCGAAGAAGACGAAGAGGACAACGAAGCCAGTTCTGAGGAAGCCCAGCGCATTCTCGATGATCTGACACAATTTAACGAGGAGAGTCAGACTCTCGACGATGTCGAGGATCAAGACGATTTCGCGTCCGGTGGCGACGGCGATGAAGAAGAGCCTGCCAGATCTCTCTCCATGTCGACGATCCACAGCGGTAGCCAGCAGACCGATGCCGAAATCAATGCCGGGTTGCCGCCGGCCGGTGAAGTTCTGATTGAAAAAGGCGACATGGGGGCGCTTGGTGAGGACCCGAATGCCGATCCCAATTTTATTGAAGCGGAAATTGATCGTCCCGGTTACGACCAGCGCCCCACGGCGCCGCAGGAGTTTGAGCGTGGCCAAGGGCCTGCCGCTGCAAGCGACGAAGCGTCGGCCGAAGAAGAGGTCATTCTAGAAGAGACGCCTGAAGATCCGGAAGGCGATACAGAGCCGCAATCCGATGAATTTATTCTCGGGCCGCAGACGCCGTCACCTCAGGTGCTGACACCGAGCGTGGTGGATACGCCGACGGAAGCAACGACGCCAACCGTTCCGACGACACCAAGCGATCCGACTGTGCCGACGATCCCGTCGATCCCGACGGATGTTACAGTACCGACGACGCCCACGGTTCCGACGACACCGACAGTGCCGACGGACCCGACCACGCCGACGGACCCGACCACGCCGACGGACCCGACGACACCGACAGATCCGACTGTGCCGACCGACCCGACGACGCCGACGGACCCGACGACGCCGACCGATCCGACAACGCCGACCGATCCGACAACGCCGACCGATCCGACGACGCCGACCGATCCGACGACGCCGACCGACCCGACGACGCCAACCGACCCGACGACACCGACCGATCCGACGACGCCGACCGACCCGACGACGCCGACGGACCCGACGACGCCGACGGACCCGACGACGCCGACCGATCCGACGACGCCGACGGACCCGACGACGCCAACCGACCCGACGACACCGACGGATCCGACGACGCCGACCGACCCGACAACGCCGACCGAGCCGACCGATGTGGCGGACGATCCGTCGCTGCAGTCCG
This sequence comes from Rhodospirillales bacterium, assembly GCA_965216765.1. Lineage (GTDB taxonomy): Bacteria > Pseudomonadota > Alphaproteobacteria > Rhodospirillales > Casp-alpha2 > UBA4479. Next base: position 992,240 of record OZ244199.1, on the reverse strand, counting down.
GCAGCGTGACCGGTGCCGAAGACACGTCGATTTCGCTGGATATCTCGGCGCAGCTCACGGACACGGATGGTTCGGAAGTTCTATCTGTCACCATTTCCGGCATTCCCAACGGTGCGGCTTTGTCCGCCGGGACCGATAACGGTGACGGCACCTGGACCATCTCTGCCCAGGATTTCGCCGATGACCCGGATTTGCTGGATAATCTGTCGATTACGCCGCCATCCGATTATTACGGTGACTTCAGCCTGTCCGTCAGCGCTACCGCGACCGAAACGGGCAATGGCGACGACGCGACAGTTACTTCGACGTTCGGCGTGACCGTTACGCCGGTTCTGGATAACCCGATCCTAGATACGCAGGATATTTCAGGGACCGAGGATACGGATGTCGAACTGCAAATTCAGGCGTTTATGGACCCTGCGACGACGGAGTCCGTCGACACGCTGATTCTCAGCGGTATTCCGGAAGGAACTGTTCTGACGTCGATCAACCGCGAAGTCGCGCGTAACGCCGATGGGACTTATTCGATCAGTTCCGGTGAGATTTCCGGCCTCGTTCTCACGCCGCCGCCGAACTATGAAGGTGATTTCACGATTCAGGTCACGGCGATTTCGACCGATGGCGGTGTGGATGTCGATTCTTTCGAGGTTGAAATCGTCGGTGCCCTCGATGTCGAAGATGCGACAGGTGACGAAGACACGGCCATTCATCTCAACATCGATCCGGGTGTAGCCGATACGATCACCATCTCCGGTGTGCCGACGGGAGCCGAGCTTTCCGCCGGTACCGATAACGGAGACGGCACTTGGACGCTGTCCACGGGTGATCTGGATGGTCTGACTATCACGCCGCCGGAGAACTCCGATGACGACTTTACGTTGACCGTCTCTGACGGTGAGCGTGAAGCTGAACTGTTGGTTGAAGTCGATGCCGATGCCGACGCACCGACCCTGACGCTCGATTCCACGGCGTCTGGCGCCGAAGATACCGCGATCGATCTCGATATTTCTTCGGCGCTGACCGATGTGGATGGCTCAGAAAGCCTGTCGATCACCATTGGCAACATCCCGGATGGTGCCGTGCTGACCGATGCGCTCGGTAACGAAATCACGATTACCGACGGTTCGGCGGAATTGACGCCGGATCAGTTGGCCGGTTTGCAGATCACGCCGCCGGAAGATTTTGCTGGCAGCTTTGACCTTTCGGTCACTGCGACCTCGGAAGAAACCAACGGCGGCGACACCGCGTCCACGTCCGGCACCATCACTGTCGACGTTGCGGCGGTTGCCGACGAAGCCGACGTCACGCTGACCGACGCGGCGGGTACGGAAGACACGGCGATTGCGCTGAACATTGCCGCTGCCTCGACCGATGCCGACGGCTCGGAATCCGTCTCGATTACGATTTCCGGTGTGCCGACGGGAGCCGAGCTTTCCGCCGGTACCGACAATGGCGACGGCACCTGGACGTTGTCCACGGATGACCTCGATGGTCTGAGCATCACGCCACCGGAAGACTCTGATGTGGACTTCACGCTTTCCGTTGCCGTGACGACGACGGACGGGGATGACAGCACCACCGTGACCGGTGACCTGAACGTCAGTGTCGCAGCCGATGCCGATGCGCCGACGCTTGATCTCACCGAAACCGCGAGCGGCGCCGAAGATACCGCGATCGATCTCGATATTTCTTCGGCGCTGACCGATGTGGATGGCTCAGAAAGCCTGTCGATCACCGTTGGCAACATCCCGGATGGTGCCGTGCTGACCGATGCGCTCGGTAACGAAATCACGATTACCGACGGTTCGGCGGAATTGACGCCGGATCAGTTGGCCGGTCTGCAGATCACGCCGCCGGAAGATTTTGCTGGCAGCTTTGACCTTTCGGTCACCGCGACCTCGGAAGAAACTAACGGCGGCGACACCGCGTCCACGTCCGGCACCATCACTGTCGACGTTGCGGCGGTTGCCGACGAAGCCGACGTCACGCTGACCGACGCGGCGGGTACGGAAGACACGGCGATTGCGCTGAACATTGCCGCTGCCTCGACCGATGCCGACGGCTCGGAATCCGTCTCGATTACGATTTCCGGTGTGCCGACGGGAGCCGAGCTTTCCGCCGGTACCGACAATGGCGACGGCACCTGGACGTTGTCCACGGATGACCTCGATGGTCTGAGCATCACGCCACCGGAAGACTCTGATGTGGACTTCACGCTTTCCGTTGCCGTGACGACGACGGATGGGGATGACAGCACCACCGTGACCGGTGACCTGAACGTCAGTGTCGCAGCCGATGCCGATGCGCCGACGCTTGATCTCACCGAAACCGCGAGCGGCGCCGAAGATACCGCGATCGATCTCGATATTTCTTCGGCGCTGACCGATGTGGATGGCTCAGAAAGCCTGTCGATCACCGTTGGCAACATCCCGGATGGTGCCGTGCTGACCGATGCGCTCGGTAACGAAATCACGATTACCGACGGTTCGGCGGAATTGACGCCGGATCAGTTGGCCGGTTTGCAGATCACGCCGCCGGAAGATTTTGCTGGCAGCTTTGACCTTTCGGTCACCGCGACCTCGGAAGAAACTAACGGCGGCGACACCGCGTCCACGTCCGGCACCATCACTGTCGACGTTGCGGCGGTTGCCGACGAAGCCGACGTCACGCTGACCGACGCGGCGGGTACGGAAGACACGGCGATTGCGCTGAACATTGCCGCTGCCTCGACCGATGCCGACGGCTCGGAATCCGTCTCGATTACGATTTCCGGTGTGCCGACGGGAGCCGAGCTTTCCGCCGGTACCGACAATGGCGACGGCACCTGGACATTGTCCACGGATGACCTCGATGGTCTGAGCATCACGCCACCGGAAGACTCTGATGTGGACTTCACGCTTTCCGTTGCCGTGACGACGACGGACGGGGATGACAGCACCACCGTGACCGGTGACCTGAACGTCAGTGTCGCAGCCGATGCCGATGCGCCGACGCTTGATCTCACCGAAACCGCGAGCGGCGCCGAAGATACCGCGATCGATCTCGATATTTCTTCGGCGCTGACCGATGTGGATGGCTCAGAAAGCCTGTCGATCACCGTTGGCAACATCCCGGATGGTGCCGTGCTGACCGATGCGCTCGGTAACGAAATCACGATTACCGACGGTTCGGCGGAATTGACGCCGGATCAGTTGGCCGGTCTGCAGATCACGCCGCCGGAAGACTACTCCGGGACATTTAATCTCTCAGTCACCGCGACCTCGGCCGAAGCGGACGGCGGCGACACTGCGTCCACGTCCGGCAATATCGCCGTGACGGTCGATGGCGTGGCCGATGGCGCAACTGTCGATCTCAACGATGCGTCCGGCTTCGAAGACACGGTTATCCCTCTCAATATCGATGTCGATGCGGCTGATGCTTCCGAATCCGTCTCGATCACCATCTCCGGTGTGCCGGACGGTGCCGAGCTTTCCGCCGGTACCGACAATGGTGATGGGACATGGACGCTTTCGTCCGAAGACCTCGACGGTCTTTCGCTGACGCCGGCGGAAAACTCGGACGAAGACTTCGCCCTTGAAGTTGCTGTGACGACGACGGACGGCGATAGCACGTCGACGACGACGAATACTCTTAACGTTTCAGTCGAGGCAGTCGCGGATGATCCCACGCTTGTCGCCAACGATGTCGGCGGCGACGAAGACACCGCGATTGAACTGGACGTCTCTGCCGCTCTGACGGATACCGATGGTTCCGAGACGCTCTCAGTCGTACTTTCAAATATCCCGAATGGCGCGGTGCTGACCAATGCCGATGGCTGGCAGTACACCATCACGGAAGGGACCGCCGAGGTCGATGTCGAAGATCTGGCGGGTCTCACGATTACGCCGCCGGACGATTTCTCGGGTAGCTTTGAGCTTTACGTGACTGCGACCTCGACCGAGGCCGAGAATCAGGACACGGCAGGGGTTACTGAGACCGCGACCATTACTGTGAACGTCGAGAATACCAACGACGGCCCGGTCGCGAACGACGACACTGCATCGGCGACGGAAGACGGCGGTGCGGTCAACATCAACGTGCTGGATAACGACACCGACCTTGACGGCGACACGTTGTTCGTTACCGGCGCGACCCTTGAGCAGGGCGCAGAAGGCACGGTCACCGTCAATCCGGATGGCTCGATCAGCTTTGATCCGGGTGCGGGGTATCAGAACCTCGCCGAAGGTGAGACCCAGGATGTTGAGATCACCTATTCGATTTCTGACGGTCAGGGCGGCACGGATACGGCGACCGCCACGGTTACCGTGACCGGTACCAACGACGGCCCGGTTGCCTCGGATGAGACGCTCAGCGCTACCGAAGACGGCGACGCCGTCACCGGTCAGTTGGACGCCACGGACATCGATGGCGACGATCTGTCGTATGCCCTTGTGGACGGCCCGGCGGAAGGCGCCGTCACGGTCAACGCGGACGGTTCTTACAGCTTCGATCCGGGTGAGGACTTCCAGGATCTGGCCCAGGGTGAAACCCGCGAAGTGACCTTCACCTATGAAGTCTCCGACGGCCAGGGCGGTACGGATACGGCGACCGCCACGGTTACCGTGACCGGCACCAATGATGGCCCGGTTGCTTCCGACGAGACGCTCAGCGCTACTGAAGACGGCGACGCCGTCACCGGTCAGTTGGACGCCACGGACATCGATGGCGACGATCTGTCGTATACCCTCGTGGACGGCCCGGCGGAAGGCGCCGTCACGGTCAACGCGGACGGTTCTTACAGCTTCGATCCGGGTGAGGACTTCCAGGACCTCGCCCAGGGCGAAACCCGCGAAGTGACCTTCACCTATGAAGTCTCTGACGGTCAGGGCGGTACGGATACGGCGACTGCCACGGTTACCGTGACCGGCACCAATGATGGCCCGGTAGCTTCCGACGAGACGCTTTCGGCCACCGAAGACGGTGATGCCGTCACCGGTCAGTTGGACGCCACGGACATCGATGGCGACGATCTGTCGTATGCCCTTGTGGACGGCCCGGCGGAAGGCGCCGTCACGGTCAACGCGGACGGTTCTTACAGCTTCGATCCGGGTGAGGACTTCCAGGACCTCGCCCAGGGCGAAACCCGCGAAGTGACCTTCACCTATGAAGTCTCCGACGGTCAGGGCGGTACGGATACGGCGACCGCCACGGTTACCGTGACCGGCACCAATGATGGTCCTGTTGCCTCGGATGAGACGCTCAGCGCCACCGAAGACGGTGATGCCGTCACCGGTCAGTTGGACGCCACGGACATCGATGGCGACGATCTGTCGTATGCCCTTGTGGACGGCCCGGCGGAAGGCGCCGTCACGGTCAACGCGGACGGTTCTTACAGCTTCGATCCGGGTGAGGACTTCCAGGACCTCGCCCAGGGCGAAACCCGCGAAGTGACCTTCACCTATGAAGTCTCCGACGGTCAGGGCGGTACGGATACGGCGACCGCCACGGTTACCGTGACCGGTACCAACGATGGTCCGGTTGCTGTCGACGATGCGGCGAATGCAACCGAAGACGGTGGCGCAGTAAACATTGATGTGCTCGGCAACGATACGGATGCGGATACGTCTGATACGTTAACGGTGACCGGCGCGACTTTAGAAGAAGGCGCAGCCGGTACGGTCACAGTGAACGAAGACGGCACAATTAGCTTCGATCCGGGTGATGGTTATCAGGATTTGGGTGTCGGAGAGACGCAGAACGTCGAAATCAGTTACACGATCTCTGATGGCCAAGGCGGTACGGACACGGCGACCGTGACGGTGACCGTGACGGGGTCGAATGACGGGCCGGTCGCGAATGCTGATAGCCTCAGCGGTTCCGAAGATCAGACGATCACGTTCTCGGCCGCTGATCTGCTGGGCAACGATACCGATATCGATGGTGACACGCTGACGATCACCGATTTTGAGCAGCCCGAGTTCGGCACCATCGTTGATAATGGTGACGGTTCTTTCACCTTTACGCCGAACGAGAATTTCAACGGCCAGACCGATTTTACCTATACGGTTTCGGACGGCGAGGGCGGCACCTCGACGGGAACGGTCACGATCGATGTGAGCGATGACAACGACGGCCCGGTCGCGAACGACGACACGGCGTCGGCGACGGAAGACGGCGGTGCGGTCAACATCAACGTGCTGGATAACGACACCGACCTTGACGGCGACACGTTGTCTGTGACGGACGCGACGCTGGTGGGCGGTGCCGAAGGAACGGTAACGGTTAATTCGGATGGCTCGATCAGCTTTGATCCGGGTGCGGGGTATCAGGACCTTGCCGAGGGTGAGACGCAGGAAATCGAGATCAGCTACACGATTTCCGACGGTCAGGGCGGCACGGATACGGCGACCGCCACGGTTACCGTGACCGGTACCAACGACGGCCCGGTTGCCTCGGATGAGACGCTCAGCGCCACCGAAGACGGTGATGCCGTCACCGGCCAGCTGGACGCCACGGACATCGATGGTGACGATCTGTCGTATGCTCTCGTGGACGGCCCGGCGGAAGGCGCCGTCACGGTCAACGCGGACGGTTCTTACAGCTTCGATCCGGGTGAGGACTTCCAGGACCTCGCCCAGGGCGAAACCCGCGAAGTGACCTTCACCTATGAAGTCTCCGACGGTCAGGGCGGCACGGATACGGCGACCGCCACGGTTGCCGTGACCGGTACCAACGATGGCCCGGTAGCTTCCGACGAGACGCTCAGCGCCACCGAAGACGGTGATGCCGTCACCGGTCAGCTGGACGCCACGGACATCGATGGCGACGATCTGTCGTATGCCCTCGTGGACGGCCCGGCGGAAGGCGCCGTCACGGTCAATGCGGACGGTTCTTACAGCTTCGATCCGGGTGAGGACTTCCAGGACCTCGCCCAGGGCGAAACCCGCGAAGTGACCTTCACCTATGAAGTCTCCGACGGTCAGGGCGGTACGGATACGGCGACCGCCACGGTTACCGTGACCGGCACCAATGATGGTCCTATTGCCTCGGATGAGACGCTCAGCGCCACCGAAGACGGTGATGCCGTCACCGGTCAGTTGGACGCCACGGACATCGATGGCGACGATCTGTCGTATGCCCTTGTGGACGGCCCGGCGGAAGGCGCCGTCACGGTCAACGCGGACGGTTCTTACAGCTTCGATCCGGGTGAGGACTTCCAGGACCTCGCCCAGGGCGAAACCCGCGAAGTGACCTTCACCTATGAAGTCTCCGACGGTCAGGGCGGTACGGATACGGCGACCGCCACGGTTACCGTGACCGGTACCAACGATGGTCCGGTTGCTGTCGACGATGCGGCGAATGCAACCGAAGACGGTGGCGCAGTAAACATTGATGTGCTCGGCAACGATACGGATGCGGATACGTCTGATACGTTAACGGTGACCGGCGCGACTTTAGAAGAAGGCGCAGCCGGTACGGTCACGGTGAACGAAGACGGCACAATTAGCTTCGATCCGGGTGATGGTTATCAGGATTTGGGTGTCGGAGAGACGCAGAACGTCGAAATCAGTTACACGATCTCTGATGGCCAAGGCGGTACGGACACGGCGACCGTGACGGTGACCGTGACGGGGTCGAATGACGGGCCGGTCGCGAATGCTGATAGCCTCAGCGGTTCCGAAGATCAGACGATCACGTTCTCGGCCGCTGATCTGCTGGGCAACGATACCGATATCGATGGTGACACGCTGACGATCACCGATTTTGAGCAGCCCGAGTTCGGCACCATCGTTGATAATGGTGACGGTTCTTTCACCTTTACGCCGAACGAGAATTTCAACGGCCAGACCGATTTTACCTATACGGTTTCGGACGGCGAGGGCGGCACTTCGACGGGAACGGTCACGATCGATGTGAGCGATGACAACGATGGCCCGGTTGCTTCGGATGAGACGCTTAGCGCTACAGAAGACGGCGACGCCGTCACCGGCCAGTTGGACGCCACGGACATCGATGGCGACGATCTGTCGTATGCCCTCGTGGACGGCCCGGCGGAAGGTGCCGTCACGGTCAACGCGGACGGTTCTTACAGCTTCGATCCGGGTGAGGACTTCCAGGACCTCGCCCAGGGCGAAACCCGCGAAGTGACCTTCACCTATGAAGTCTCCGACGGTCAGGGCGGTACGGATACGGCGACCGCCACGGTTACCGTGACCGGTACCAATGATGGCCCGGTTGCTTCCGACGAGACGCTCAGCGCTACCGAAGACGGTGATGCCGTCACCGGTCAGTTGGACGCCACGGACATCGATGGTGACGATCTGTCGTATACCCTCGTGGACGGCCCGGCGGAAGGCGCCGTCACGGTCAACGCGGACGGTTCTTACAGCTTCGATCCGGGTGAGGACTTCCAGGACCTCGCCCAGGGCGAAACCCGCGAAGTGACCTTCACCTATGAAGTCTCCGACGGCCAGGGCGGTACGGATACGGCGACCGCCACGGTTACCGTGACCGGCACCAACGATGGCCCGGTTGCTTCCGACGAGACGCTCAGCGCTACCGAAGACGGTGATGCCGTCACCGGTCAGTTGGACGCCACGGACATCGATGGCGACGATCTGTCGTATGCCCTCGTGGACGGCCCGGCGGAAGGCGCCGTCACGGTCAACGCGGACGGTTCTTACAGCTTCGATCCGGGTGAGGACTTCCAGGACCTCGCCCAGGGCGAAACCCGCGAAGTGACCTTCACCTATGAAGTCTCCGACGGCCAGGGCGGTACGGATACGGCGACTGCCACGGTTACCGTGACCGGTACCAACGACGGCCCGGTAGCTTCCGACGAGACGCTCAGCGCCACCGAAGACGGCGACGCCGTCACCGGCCAGCTGGACGCCACGGACATCGATGGTGACGATCTGTCGTATGCCCTCGTGGACGGCCCGGCGGAAGGCGCCGTCACGGTCAACGCGGACGGTTCTTACAGCTTCGATCCGGGTGAGGACTTCCAGGACCTCGCCCAGGGCGAAACCCGCGAAGTGACCTTCACCTATGAAGTCTCCGACAGTCAGGGCGGTACGGATACGGCGACCGCCACGGTTACCGTGACCGGTACCAACGATGGCCCGGTTGCTTCCGACGAGACGCTCAGCGCTACCGAAGACGGTGATGCCGTCACCGGTCAGTTGGACGCCACGGACATCGATGGTGACGATCTGTCGTATACCCTCGTGGACGGCCCGGCGGAAGGCGCCGTCACGGTCAACGCGGACGGTTCTTACAGCTTCGATCCGGGTGAGGACTTCCAGGACCTCGCCCAGGGCGAAACCCGCGAAGTGACCTTCACCTATGAAGTCTCCGACGGCCAGGGCGGTACGGATACGGCGACCGCCACGGTTACCGTGACCGGCACCAACGATGGCCCGGTTGCCTCGGATGAGACGCTTTCGGCCACCGAAGACGGTGATGCCGTCACCGGTCAGTTGGACGCCACGGACATCGATGGCGACGATCTGTCGTATGCCCTTGTGGACGGCCCGGCGGAAGGCGCCGTCACGGTCAACGCGGACGGTTCTTACAGCTTCGATCCGGGTGAGGACTTCCAGGACCTCGCCCAGGGCGAAACCCGCGAAGTGACCTTCACCTATGAAGTCTCCGACGGTCAGGGCGGTACGGATACGGCGACCGCCACGGTTACCGTGACCGGTACCAACGATGGCCCGGTTGCTTCCGACGAGACGCTCAGCGCTACCGAAGACGGTGATGCCGTCACCGGTCAGTTGGACGCCACGGACATCGATGGTGACGATCTGTCGTATGCTCTCGTGGACGGCCCGGCGGAAGGCGCCGTCACGGTCAACGCGGACGGTTCTTACAGCTTCGATCCGGGTGAGGACTTCCAGGACCTCGCCCAGGGCGAAACCCGCGAAGTGACCTTCACCTATGAAGTCTCCGACGGTCAGGGCGGCACGGATACGGCGACCGCCACGGTCACCGTGACCGGTACCAACGACGGTCCGGTTGCCTCGGATGACAGCCTATCCGGCGCAGAAGATCAGCCGATCACGTTCTCGGCCGCTGATTTGCTGGGTAATGACACGGATGCGGATACCTCCGATACGCTGACCATTAGCTCGTTTGAGCAACCGGAAGGCGGCACCATCGTCGACAACAACGACGGCACGTTTACCTTCACGCCGAACGAGAACTTCAACGGTGACACGAGCTTCACTTACACGGTGTCAGACGGCCAAGGCGGCACGGACACGGCGACGGTGGCGATCACGGTCGATGGTGTCGCGGACGCGGCGGACCTGACGGTCAACGACGTGGCGGGGAACGAAGACAGCCCGATTGCACTGGATATCGATGTATCGAGTGTTGATGACATCTCGTCGATCACGCTGACGGACATTCCGGACGGCGCCATTCTACGGGATGCTTCGGGGAATGAGATCGATGTTACGGAAGGCTCGGCGACGCTCACGGAAGATCAGCTCGAAGGTCTCAACATTCAGGCGCCGACCGACAGCAATGAAGACTTCACACTCGGTATCACCGTAACCACGGCTGACGGCGACGATACGGCGACCGTGACCGGTAGCATCGACGTTGATGTCGTCGGTGTCGCAGACGCGCCGACGTTGAGCGTGGACCTCGGTGAGCCGCAGATCACTTATCAAACCGGCGGTGGCTGGGATGATATGGAAACTACTGGTTTCTCCGGCGCGACAAGTGGTGATGATGAGATCGTCATCGATGGCATGTCGATGAACCAGAATATCACCTTGCAAGCGGGTGATGATCTACTGGTGATCAACGGCAATACTGCGGGCGGTAACAACATCAATATGTCCAGCGGTAACGACCAGGTTGTATTTAATGGTGACATTGGTGGTAACACTGCGGTGACTGGCGCCAGCGGCCAAGATGTCGTCATGATGGGCAAGCCGGCGAGTTCGTACCAAGTCAGCAACTTCACCAATAACAACGGTCAGATCAGCGCGCAGGTGAAAGACCTGGATACTGGCCAGACGTTGACCGTGAACAACATCGAAGCGCTCGCCTTCGGCGACGGCCAGGTGATGGGGAATGCGAATATCGTCCAGTGGCCGGATACGGATACCTCGACGACGGTAACCTACGATCTGGATATCACCTCGAACCTGACCGATACGGATGGGTCCGAAACCCTGTCCATTACCGTCGATGGTCTTCCGGACGGTGCGGTGCTGTCGGCAGGTACGCAGAATGGCGACGGCTCGTGGACCCTTGACTCCGGTGATCTCGACGGTCTGCAGATCACCGTCACGGGCGACGATGCGGGGCAGTCGTTCGATCTCTCCGTTGCAGCGACATCGACCGAAGACGATGGCGACACGGCGACCACGACAGTCGTAACGACCGGTGGTGTAGACACAGACGGCTCCGCTGAAGGCGTGACTTTAGAAGCGACCGATGCCGCAGGATCTGAAGATACAGCGATTGCGCTCGATATCGATGTGACGCAACTCGACACTGATGGTTCTGAATCCGTTTCCATCACGATTTCCGGTGTGCCGGAAGGTGCTGAGCTTTCCGCCGGTACGGACAACGGTGATGGCACCTGGACGCTTGATGTTGAGGATCTAGACGGCCTTACGATTACGCCGCCGGATGACAGCAACGAAGACTTCTCTCTGAACATCTCAACGGTGACGACTGAAGAGTCGAGTGGCGAAACCTCCATCAGCACGGCGTCTCTCGACGTTTCCGTGACCGGTGTCGCGGACGATATCGATCTGACGGCAAACGATGTCTCCGGCGACGAGGACAGCGCAATCTCGCTCGATCTCTCTGCCGCGCTGGGCGATGCCGACGGTTCCGAGACATTGACGATCTCCATTGGTGATATACCAGATGGCGCAACCCTCAAAGATGCGGACGGCAACGAAATCACGGTGACCGACGGGACAGCGGACGTTGATCCGGCTGAACTTGCAGGTTTGACGATCACGCCGCCGGATGATTTTAACGGTTCGTTCGATCTGACGATTACCACGACAGCGACCGAGAACGACGGTGATACATCGACGTCCACGGCAAGCTTCACAGTCGACGTTGACAATGTTAACGACGGCCCGGTCGCGAACGACGACACGGCATCGGCGACGGAAGACGGCGGCGCGGTCAACATCAACGTGCTGGATAACGACACCGACCTTGACGGCGACACGTTGTCTGTGACGGACGCGACGCTGGTGGGCGGTGCCGAAGGAACGGTAACGGTTAATTCGGATGGCTCGATCAGCTTTGATCCGGGTGCGGGGTATCAGGACCTTGCCGAGGGTGAGACGCAGGAAATCGAGATCAGCTACACGATTTCTGACGGTCAGGGCGGCACGGATACGGCGACCGCCACGGTCACCGTGACCGGTACCAACGATGGCCCGGTTGCTTCGGATGAGACGCTTAGCGCTACAGAAGACGGCGACGCCGTCACCGGCCAGTTGGACGCCACGGACATCGATGGCGACGATCTGTCGTATGCCCTCGTGGACGGCCCGGCGGAAGGCGCCGTCACGGTCAACGCGGACGGTTCTTACAGCTTCGATCCGGGTGAGGACTTCCAGGACCTCGCCCAGGGCGAAACCCGCGAAGTGACCTTCACCTATGAAGTCTCCGACGGCCAGGGCGGTACGGATACGGCGACTGCCACGGTTACCGTGACCGGTACCAACGACGGCCCGGTAGCTTCCGACGAGACGCTCAGCGCCACCGAAGACGGCGACGCCGTCACCGGCCAGCTGGACGCCACGGACATCGATGGTGACGATCTGTCGTATGCCCTCGTGGACGGCCCGGCGGAAGGCGCCGTCACGGTCAACGCGGACGGTTCTTACAGCTTCGATCCGGGTGAGGACTTCCAGGACCTCGCCCAGGGCGAAACCCGCGAAGTGACCTTCACCTATGAAGTCTCCGACAGTCAGGGCGGTACGGATACGGCGACCGCCACGGTTACCGTGACCGGTACCAACGATGGCCCGGTTGCTTCCGACGAGACGCTCAGCGCTACCGAAGACGGTGATGCCGTCACCGGTCAGTTGGACGCCACGGACATCGATGGTGACGATCTGTCGTATACCCTCGTGGACGGCCCGGCGGAAGGCGCCGTCACGGTCAACGCGGACGGTTCTTACAGCTTCGATCCGGGTGAGGACTTCCAGGACCTCGCCCAGGGCGAAACCCGCGAAGTGACCTTCACCTATGAAGTCTCCGACGGCCAGGGCGGTACGGATACGGCGACCGCCACGGTTACCGTGACCGGCACCAACGATGGCCCGGTTGCCTCGGATGAGACGCTTTCGGCCACCGAAGACGGTGATGCCGTCACCGGTCAGTTGGACGCCACGGACATCGATGGCGACGATCTGTCGTATGCCCTTGTGGACGGCCCGGCGGAAGGCGCCGTCACGGTCAACGCGGACGGTTCTTACAGCTTCGATCCGGGTGAGGACTTCCAGGACCTCGCCCAGGGCGAAACCCGCGAAGTGACCTTCACCTATGAAGTCTCCGACGGTCAGGGCGGTACGGATACGGCGACCGCCACGGTTACCGTGACCGGTACCAACGATGGCCCGGTTGCTTCCGACGAGACGCTCAGCGCTACCGAAGACGGTGATGCCGTCACCGGTCAGTTGGACGCCACGGACATCGATGGTGACGATCTGTCGTATACCCTCGTGGACGGCCCGGCGGAAGGCGCCGTCACGGTCAACGCGGACGGTTCTTACAGCTTCGATCCGGGTGAGGACTTCCAGGACCTCGCCCAGGGCGAAACCCGCGAAGTGACCTTCACCTATGAAGTCTCCGACGGCCAGGGCGGTACGGATACGGCGACCGCCACGGTTACCGTGACCGGCACCAACGATGGCCCGGTTGCTTCCGACGAGACGCTCAGCGCTACCGAAGACGGTGATGCCGTCACCGGTCAGTTGGACGCCACGGACATCGATGGTGACGATCTGTCGTATGCTCTCGTGGACGGCCCGGCGGAAGGCGCCGTCACGGTCAACGCGGACGGTTCTTACAGCTTCGATCCGGGTGAGGACTTCCAGGACCTCGCCCAGGGCGAAACCCGCGAAGTGACCTTCACCTATGAAGTCTCCGACGGTCAGGGCGGCACGGATACGGCGACCGCCACGGTCACCGTGACCGGTACCAACGACGGTCCGGTTGCCTCGGATGACAGCCTATCCGGCGCAGAAGATCAGCCGATCACGTTCTCGGCCGCTGATTTGCTGGGTAATGACACGGATGCGGATACCTCCGATACGCTGACCATTAGCTCGTTTGAGCAACCGGAAGGCGGCACCATCGTCGACAACAACGACGGCACGTTTACCTTCACGCCGAACGAGAACTTCAACGGTGACACGAGCTTCACTTACACGGTGTCAGACGGCCAAGGCGGCACGGACACGGCGACGGTGGCGATCACGGTCGATGGTGTCGCGGACGCGGCGGACCTGACGGTCAACGACGTGGCGGGGAACGAAGACAGCCCGATTGCACTGGATATCGATGTATCGAGTGTTGATGACATCTCGTCGATCACGCTGACGGACATTCCGGACGGCGCCATTCTACGGGATGCTTCGGGGAATGAGATCGATGTTACGGAAGGCTCGGCGACGCTCACGGAAGATCAGCTCGAAGGTCTCAACATTCAGGCGCCGACCGACAGCAATGAAGACTTCACACTCGGTATCACCGTAACCACGGCTGACGGCGACGATACGGCGACCGTGACCGGTAGCATCGACGTTGATGTCGTCGGTGTCGCAGACGCGCCGGAACTGACGGCAAGCCTTGGAGAAGCAACGGTTGTTGAGGGTGAGTCGACGACGCCCGCTTCGACAACGGTCTTTTCTTCGAACTTCGGCGAATCCGATGTTGGCTTTGTCGACTCGGTTGACGGTTGGAACACGAATTCGGAGAAGATTGAGACATGGGACTCGTCAAGCGGTCAGACCGGTGACGGTGCGTATATCGAACTGAATGACGACTCTCATGATATTTACGACGACGCAACGAGTGTAAATCGTGACTTCCCGACGGAAGAAGGGGCTGTCTATACGCTGACCTTCAATTATTCGCCGCGCCCGGGGTATGACGCCGATGTAAACAAAATGGATATCCGGGTTGATGGAGAGACCATTGAAACGGTTTCGGCTGACGGTTCGGGGAATTCCGATAACGAATGGCAGACGTTCACGGTGACGTTTACGGGGAACGGCGAACCGATGAACCTTGAATTCCTGTCGACAGGTGACGCACAGGAAGGTGGCCGTGGTATGCGTCTCGACGATGTGACGCTCGTCGAACAAATGCCCGACGTCCCCGGCGACACAACGGTGGAATATCCTTTGGATATTTCGTCGAACCTACAGGACACCGATGGTTCGGAAACGTTGTCCATAACCGTTGACGACCTGCCGGATGGCGCCGTGTTGAGCGCCGGAACGCAGAATGAGGACGGTTCGTGGACATTAACGTCCGGTGACCTGGATGGATTGACCGTGACGGTGACAGGAGATGACCCCGGCCAAGCCTTTGATTTCACGGTTTCGGCGACATCGACCGAAGATGACGGAGATACCGCGACGGTTACGACCACGTTGTCCGCCGGAGGCGCAGAAATCGACCAGACGGCTGAAGGCGTAACGCTCGACACGGTCGATGCAACAGGTAACGAAGACAGCGCTATCGCGCTCGATATCGATATTACCCAACTGGATACGGATGGCTCGGAATCTGTCTCAATCACTCTGTCCGGTATCCCGAATGGTGCTGTGCTGCACGATGGCGACGGCAACGAAATCGACGTTTCCGGTGGTTCAGCAGATCTGACGGCGGACCAGTTGGAAGGCTTGACGATCACGCCGCCGACAAACAGCAACGAAGATTTTCAGCTGACAGTTACGACCACCACAACGGAAGAATCGTCGGGAGATACCGCGACCTCGACGGCGACCATCGATGTCGATGTTGTCGGCGTTGCTGACGATCCGAACGTGGAAGCCGGGGATGTTGCCGCGACTGCCATCCAGCAAACGGTCAATATCGATGTATCGACTGACATTTCGAACGCCATCGCTGATGGCGGATCGGAGCCATACGAACTGCCCGGAGGCGGTGGTCTTCAGGGATCGGTCTACAACGTCAACACAAGTCTCTGCGACTTGGATCAGATCGACTCGATCATCGACGATAACAGCCCGTCCGCGTCCTTCACTTCGACGGATGTTGATTACAGCGGTGGTAGTAGCATTGGTGGCTTCCTGGGTGACGATGCGTCTAGCGCAAGCGGGGATGTGTCTGCGTCGGCGGAAACCTTTGCTGTGCAGTTAACCGGCTTTATCTATCTGGAACCGGGTACGCACACTTTCTCGACGACGTCAGATGACGGTTTCCGCCTCAATGTCGGCGGTGGCACGGTCACGGAGTTCGATGGCAACCGCGGGGCATCCGAGTCCAGTGGTACCTACGAAGTGACCGAGCCGGGGCTTTATCCAATCGAAGTGACGTACTGGGAAAACGGTGGCGATCAGGTTCTCAATGTCGAACTCAACGGCCAGACGATCTCCGGCGATATGCTCTATTCCGAACCGCCGGAAGGTGTTGAGTTGCAGGCTGATGGTCACTACTCGATCCTCGATGAAATCGGTGGCGGCGAAGTCAGTGTGATTGTTTCCGATGTGCCGGAAGGCGCTGTGCTTTCCGCCGGTACAGATAACGGCGACGGCACGTGGACGGTCAGCCCGGACGATGTCGATAGCCTTCAGGTCACGCTGGCCGAAGGCGACAGCGGCCCGCATGAATTGACGCTGACGGTCGTCGACGGTGACGGTGACGAATTGGCCTCGCAAACGATGACGGCCGGTGACGGCTTCAGCTTCGAAGTCGAACTGGATCTGTCTGCGGCGCTGACCGATATCGACGGTTCGGAAACCATGACAGTGACCATCGATGATCTGCCGGATGGCGCCGTGCTGTCTGCTGGTACGCAGAACGAAGACGGGTCTTGGACCGTCGATGCCGGCGATCTAGATGGTCTGACGGCCAAGTTGCCGGAAAGCGCTGAAGATTTCACGGCGACGATCACGGCGGTTTCTGTGGAGAATGATGGCGATACCGCAACGACCACCATGACGTTTGACGTAACGGTGCCGGAGACCGATTACAGCGTCGAGGGAGTTGCCCTCGACACCGACGACGCGACGGGCAACGAAGATACGGCGATTGCCCTGAATATCGATGTGACGCAGTTGGATACGGATGGTTCGGAGTCGCTCTCGATCACACTCTCCGGTATTCCGAGCGGTGCAACGCTACATGACGGTGGCGGCAACGAGATCGACGTTTCCGGTGGATCGGCCGAGCTTTCGGCGGATCAACTGGAAGGTCTCACGATTACGCCGCCGACAGACAGCAACGAAGACTTTCAGTTGACTGTCACGACAACGACGACGGAAGAGTCGACGGGTGAATCTGAGACTTCTACCGCCACGATTGATGTTGACGTTGTCGGTGTTGCCGACACGCCAACGGTCTCTGCCTCCGTGGGCGAGGGCGAAGTCGAGGGCGGTACGACTGCCGTTGATGTCTCTCAGTCGACCATCGACGCGGCAGAAACGAATGGTGCTACCGTAACCGTTTCCGGCGTGCCGTCTGGAGCGACGCTCTCGGGCGGGACAGATAACGGCGACGGCACTTGGACCGTGGATGCCGAAGATCTGGCGGATCTGACGATTACGCCGACCGGTGAAGGCGCCGGTGAGGATGTCTCGCTAACCATTGAAGTCACCGGTACGGGTGGTGGTGAGAACCTCGTCACCGAGACGTTCTCAAGCGGTGCACATGGATGGGGCAGCGATGTTTCTTGCTCGAACGGCACCATGAATATTAGTAACAACGATACGGCCACCAAGACCTTCGATTTCGGAAGTGAAAACGCTGGCCAAACCGTCACGATCTCGTTCGATACCGAGGATTATGGCGGCTGGGACTCGAGTGGCTCGCATGTCGACTATTTCCAGGTTTCTATGAACGGTGATCAAGTCGTCAACTCTTCGAGTAGCGCAGACAACAGTTACTCGTTCGAAGTGACCTTGGATGAGAACGGTCAGGTTCAGGTTCAGATGCATGTGGATGCGACGGCGTCCAATGAAGGCATGGCGGTCGACAACTTCACGATCGAGACCGGCGATGATTGGGAAACCACGCTGGCGTCTGAAATGGTAGACGTCGAACTTGATCCGTCCATGATCGCCTTTGATGTGGATCTAACGGCTGGTCTGAGTGACCAGGACGGTTCGGAGACGTTGTCGGTGACGCTCGACAATCTGCCGGAAGGTGCGCAGGTCTTTGTTGGGGAAACCGAGATCACTGTGAGTGGCGGTGAAGCAACGTTATCGTCGGCGCAACTCGAAGGCGTCGTTGTCAAAGTACCGACTGATACTGAGGATTTCAGTCTCAATGTCGTCTCTACGGCAACGGAGAACGATGGCGACACAGCGACAAGTTCGACGTCGCTTGGCTTCACCATGCCGGACATCGACCTTGCGGCTGATGGCGCGACGATCACCGAGAATGATGCGTCGGGACTCGAAGATACCGCGATCGCTCTCGATATCGACATTGATATGACCGATACCGACGGCTCCGAGACGTTGGGCATCACCATCACGGACATTCCGGCGGGTGCGGTCATGCATGATGGCGACGGCAATGAAATCACCATTACCGAGGGTTCCGCCGAACTGACGCAGGACCAATTGGAAGGGCTGACAATCACGCCGCCGGCCGATAGCAGCACTGACTTCGACCTGACGGTGACAGCGACGACGACCGAGACCTCGACGGGTGATACATCGACCTCGACGGCGACGGTCAGCGTTGACGTCACGGGTGTCGCCGACGCACCGGAGCTATCGGTAGAGTTGGGCGAAGGTACCGCCACGGGTGGCGTGCCAACGCCGGTCGCCTACTGGAACATGGACGAGACCAGCGGCCGGACGATGAACGATCAAATCGGCGACAATGATGGCCATGCGAAAGGAACCAATTCGCACGGCTATACTTACGACAGCAATCTGAAGGATATGGATGACCAGTCCAATATTCACAGTGGCTCTGGGGCAGGCGCCCATTCCGATGTGACAGCGGACCTCAATACCGGCATTGAGTTTGCTGACTACAACGGCGACTTCGTTCAGGTCGATCATAGTGCGGAACTGAAACCGGAGAGCGGCTCGCTCACCATGTGGTTCAATACTGACGAACGCGACGGTACCTTGGCATCGTCCGACTCTTCTGGATACGACGACGGCGGTCACTTCAATCTGTCGATCACTAGCAGCGGCAAGCTTGAGTTGCGTATGCAGGACGATGACAGCAGCCACACAATCTCCGGCGGCAGTGTTTCGACCGGCGATTGGAATCAGGTCACCGTGACCTGGGGCGAAGGCGGCATGAAGATTTACCAGAACGGTGAATTGGTTGCTTCCGATCCAAGCTACACAGGTGGTTTGCAAGGGAACGAAAACCCCTGGACTTTTGGTGCTAGCCAGTCGAACAGCGGGAATAACACAAGCTCCGGCGTAAATGATTTCTTCGACGGCCATATGGACGACATCGCGATCTTCAACGAGCCGATGACGGACGAGCAGATTCAGGACCTCTATGAGATGGGGGTCGAAGACTTCATGTCGGAAGGCAGCGGCGACGATGCAATCATCACCTATCCAGTGACGATTAATGCCAATCTGACCGATACCGACGGCTCCGAAACTTTGTCGATCGTGCTGTCGGATCTGCCGGATGGCGCAATCCTGTCTGCAGGTACCGATAACGGTGACGGCACCTTCTCGCTGACGTCCGACGATATCGACGGCCTTGAAATTTCGGTGCCACAAGATACGGGCGACTTTGCCTTCAACGTCACCGCGACGGCGACCGAAGACGATGGTAGCAGCCGCTCCGTGACGACCATTGCCGGTATCGACGATTCCGGTTCCGACACTTCGTTCGAGCAGTTGGACGACGGTGGCGATGTTTGGGACAACAATGAGAGCAGCACCTCCGAAGAAGCGATTTCCGGTGGAGACGGCAACGATACAGTCTGGACCGGCGATGGTGATGACACGATCTCCGGCAATGCCGGGGATGACAAACTGCACGGTGAATCGGGTGACGACACCCTCTACGGCGGTGACGGTAACGATACGCTCTATGGCGGCGCCGGTAACGATGTTCTGGAAGGCGGTGCCGGTGACGATGCCGCTTATGGGGGGGATGGCGACGATATCTTCATCTTCGGTGCCGGCGACGGTTCTGACTACTTCGACGGCGGTAATGGCTGGTCCGATTCCATCCAACTGGATGGCGTCGACGGCGGTCCGGGCGGCGACAGCGGCTGGACCCTGCAACTCGACGACGGTGCGACCTACACCGAAACCGATGACGGTATCGTCTTCGATAGCGAGTCCTCCGGCCGTATCGAGCTTGCCGACGGCAGCGAGTTGACCTTCGAAGGGGTCGAGAAGTTGGAATGGTAATCTGAGTGGGAGTCAGGTTCTAGGATAGGGCCGCGGGCGACCGTGGCCCTTTCCTTTTGCGCCCAGGTCTACCGTTTGGCATTGTTTAAAAATGAAAAAGATTGGCCGTTACGAAATCCTGGAACCCTTGATGGAGACCGGATTTTCCGACATCTACATTGCCCAGGATTCAATCTTGGAGCGCAAACTCGCGATTAAAGTGTTCCATCCCAAAGGGGATAATGTTGGTGAGGAAGCGCAGTACGGCATCGATTTTTGGCGCGAACGATTCGAGGCGGAAGCGCGTATTCTGGGCCGCTTCGATCACCCGAATATCATCGGTGTCCTAGATGCCGGCAAAATGGATAACGGCGAGCCCTATTTCGTCATGCCGTTTATCTCCGCCAATCTGTTGATCGAAATCGGAGAGGATGAAACCGAGGAAAAGAAATTTGAGGATATCGCGGACAAATGGAAGCCGCGCTCGATCTCGCCTAGGCGTGCGGTGACGATCTGGCGTCAGATCCTATCAGCCTTGGCCGTCCTTCATGCCGATAATCTCGTCCACCGCGACATCAAGCCGCAGAATATCCTGCTGACTGAATGGACGGGCGGCACGCCGAAACTTTGTGACTTCGGTATGGTGAAGGTACCCGGCGGCAAGGGGTCCAGAAGCGGTATCTGGATCGGCACGCTGGAGTATATCAGCCCCGAACAGCAGAAAAGCGCCGCCGATGTCGATCAGCGGTCGGATGTATATTCTGCCGGCGCACTCATGTACCGGATGCTGACGGGCAAGGTTTCGGCACGTGTCAGAGCGCCGATCCGTGCGAAAAGGTACCGAATTCCGGAAGCGCTCGGCACGTTGATTGATGACTGTATGCAGCCGCATAGGCGTGATCGGCCGACAGACGCGGGCGAGGTGCTGCGGCGGCTTGACGAAGCCGTGCCGAACATCGGGAAACTGCCAGCGAATGCCATCCGAATATTGAGAAGGAAGATATAACACTATAATATTGTGAATAAAAATATTTTTACATATTAATTTGACATTAAAAAAATATCTCACCATATTCCGTTGGAGTAAGTGGTTTTACCACACAGCGGAGCAATGGTTATGTCTGCACAGATCGCTACAGCAAATCGTCTTCTGGACGGCGCGGTCGTCTTCCTTGGCTACGACGGGCACTGGACTCGCCGCATCGACGACGCACGTGTCGCTGAGCGGGACGATGATATTGCGGATCTGGAATCCGAGGCGGTGACGTCTACGGAATGCGTCGGCGCATACCTCATAGATGTCGAGGTGCGCTCGGCGGAAAGCAGTAACCGTTTTGTCCGCCCCACCAAGTACCGCGAGCGCATTCGTGCATTCGGTCCGACGACGCATCCGTCCTTTGCGACGAAACTCGTTCCGGAACACTTTGAAATGCGTGCCGAAGTGTCGACCGCATTCGCCGACGGAATCTGAACCATGTATAAATACGACGAATTTGATCACGCCTTCGTACAGAGCCGCGTACAGGAATTCCGCGGCCAAGTGTCGCGCCGTCTCTCGGGCGAGCTTTCGGAAGAGGAATTCCGCCCGCTGCGCTTGATGAACGGCCTCTATCTGCAGCTGCATGCCTATATGCTGCGTGTCGCCATCCCCTACGGGATGTTGTCGTCGACGCAGTTGCGGAAGCTGGCCGATATTGGTCGTATGTACGACCGCGGTTATGGCCACTTCACAACCCGCCAGAACATTCAGTTCAACTGGCCGCGGCTGGAAGATACGCCGGATATTCTGGAAGAATTGGCGTCGGTCGAGATGCATGCCATCCAAACGTCCGGGAACTGCATCCGCAATGTGACGGCTGATCAATACGCCGGCGTGGTTCCGGGTGAAGTGGACGACTCACGCGTCTGGTCGGAACTAATCCGGCAGTGGTCGTCGCTGCATCCGGAATTCTCGTTCCTGCCGCGCAAATTCAAGATCGCGGTCACGGGGTCTGTCGAAGACCGGACGGCGGTGAAGTTTCACGACATCGGCCTGATCTTGCACCGCAATGACGCTGGTGAAGTCGGCTTCGAAGTGCTGGTGGGTGGAGGCCTTGGCCGGACGCCGATGGTCGGCCGTACGGTGCGTGAATTCCTGCCCGCCAAGCATGTGCTTTCGTATATCGAGGCGATCCTCCGCGTCTACAACATGCTCGGTCGCCGCGATAACAAGTTCAAAGCCCGGATCAAGATCCTCGTCCACGAAACCGGTATCGATGAACTGCGCACCATGATCGAGGATGAATGGTCGGCGATGCCTAAGGACGACATCGATCTGCCGCAGGCCGAGATCGACCGCGTGCGTAACTTCTTCGTCGATCCGGATTACCAGGACCTGCCGGAAAACGACGGGGGCTACGAAGCCAAGCGCTTCGAGGACCGCCGCTTTGCCCAATGGGTTCGCGCCAATGTCGCCCCGCACAAGGTAAAGGGATACGTCATTGCCAACATCTCGTTGAAGCCCATCGGCGGCGCGCCGGGTGATGCGACTTCTTCTCAGATGAAGGCGATTGCCGACCTCGCAGACACGTACTCGTTCGGTGAGATCCGCGTTACGCACGAGCAGAACCTCGTTCTCGCCCATGTCCGAAAGGCCGATGCGTATGCGCTGTGGCAGGCATTGGATGAACTGCAACTCGGCTCGGCCAATGTCGGCCTGATCAGTGATATCATCGCTTGCCCAGGGCTGGACTACTGCTCGCTGGCGAATGCCCGCTCGATCCCGGTCGCGCAGCGCATCCAGCGCCGCTTCTCCGACATCGCCCGTCAAGTCGATATCGGCGAGTTGAAACTGAATATCTCCGGCTGCATCAACGCCTGCGGTCACCACCACGCGGGACATATCGGGATTCTGGGTGTCGACCGCCGTGGCGAGGAGTATTACCAGATCACGCTCGGCGGCAGCGCCAACGAGCATGCCGCCATCGGTAAGATCGTCGGCCCTGCCTTCTCGAGCGCCGACATCGTCGATGCGGTGGAAAAGGTTGTCGATACCTACATTGTTGTTCGCAACGATGGCGAGCGTTTCCTCGATACCTATAACCGGCTCGGTAACGCGCCGTTCAAGGAAGCACTCTATGCGGAGGCAAACAATGCCGCTGCTTAAAAACAATGAGATCGTCGCAGACTCCTGGACCGTTGTCGGTGACGACGATGCCATGCCGGCTGATGGCGGTGCCGTCATTACGCTGGAGCGCTGGCAGCGCGACCGGGATTCTCTGTTGGGGCGGAATGCGCCGTTAGGACTGACGCTTAAGAGTTCCCAGTCGCCGGAAACTGTCGAGGGATTGAGCGCCTTTGCACTCGTCCGGCTAGAGTTCCCGGCCTTTACCGATGGACGTGCATACTCGTACGCGCGCCTTTTGCGCGAGCGCCTGGACTATACGGGCGAGATCCGCGCCGCCGGCAACGTGCTCCGCGATCAGTATGCGCACATGCTGCGCTGTGGCTTCGATACATTCGAGGTCGAGGAGGGGACGGACCCCGCCGAATGGGCCAAGTCCCGCGATGTGGTCGACCTAGCGTACCAAAATGCGACGGACGGTGTCCGTGCGATCTGGGCCAAGCGGCACGGTAAGGCGGCCTAATCGAGCCTCTTGGCTTGCCCGGCTGGGGCGGGCTTCATACACTCCCGGTCTCAATCACCTGAAACGCGACAATCCGGGAAAATAAGAATGGCCGACATCGTCATCAGCGAATACATCGATCCCGTCGGGCTCGATATCCTCAAGGACAAGTACGACGTCCTTTATGACCAGGAACTTTATCTGGATCCCGAAAAGCTGGCGTCGGTGATGCCCGGCGCTAAGGCGCTGATTGTTCGTTTCCAAACCCAAGCGCGCGGCAAGGTGCTGGACGCCGGCGATACGCTGAAGTGTGTCGGCCGTTTGGGTGTCGGCCTGGACAATATCGATGTCGATGCCTGCAGGGAGAAGGGGATTGAGGTCTTCCCGGCCATCGGCGCCAACTCGGACTCGGTCGCGGAACTGGCGGTCGGTGGTCTCTATGTGATGTTTCGCCAAGCCTACCACGTGACCGAAGAAACGATGGCGGGCGGTTGGCCGCGTCCCCGTATGATGGGGCGCGAGGTGATGGGCAAAACGCTCGGCATCCTTGGGTTCGGCAGCATCGGCCGTGCACTGGCTTGGCGCGCCAAGGGGATAGGCATGAAGGTGCTGGCCTGGGACCCATTTGTTCCGGCAGAAGCTGGTGTCTGGGACGAAGCCGGTGTCGAGCGAGTCGCCGATCTGGGCGAGGTTCTCGATCGCGCCGACGCTATCAGCTTGCATGTGCCCTTGGTCGATGACACCCGGGACCTTATCGGTACAGCTGAGTTGAAGCGCATGAAATCGGACGCGGTGCTGATCAACCTGGCGCGCGGCGGTATCGTCAATGAACCCGAATTGGCGGAAGCCTTGAAGGCAGGCGAGATCGCCGGGGCCTTCCTGGATGCCTTCGTCGAAGAACCGTTGCCGGCGAACAGTGTCTTCGCCGGGGTGCCGAACCTCATGCTGACGCCGCATGCGGGCGCACGGACAGTGGAATCCGACTATCGCGTCTGCTCGATGATCGCCGAAGCGGTCGATGGCTGCCTATCGAAGTGATTCTAAATAAACTTCCGTCATCCCGAACTTGATTCGAGATCCATTAGGTACCAATGAAAAATAGACCCTGAATCAAGTTCAGGGTGACGGACTGGATTTGGGAGGACGGAAAACGGGACCAGTATGATCTGGCCCCGTTCCCATGAACTCAGTCAGTTCGCGTTGCGGCGCTCGACTTCTTTCATGAAGCGGTCGCGGATGACGACCGGATCGATGTCGATGACCTTAACCGGTACGTTGCCGGACTCGCACTTGCTGACGATGATCGTCATCTTGCCGGATGCCAGCGCGTCTTTCAGTACTTGAGGCGTGTCTTCCGCCTTGCACTCGATGACGTTGTCACAGCCGCATGCTTCGGCAACCTTAGTCAGGGATGTTTTGCGGCCGGCATAGGTCGGCTGATCGCCGGTGGAGCCGTAACTGCCGTTATCGATGATCAGCAGGACGAAGTTGTCGGCCACGTTGTTGGCGATGGTCGGCAGCGTGCCGAAGTTCGTCAGCACCGACCCGTCACCGTCAATAGCGACTACTTTTTGCGGCTGCGCCAGCGCAAGACCGAGGCCGATCGAGGATGAAAGGCCCATGGTGCCGAGCATGTAGAAGTTGCTCGGCTGGTCGTCGTGCATGAACAGTTCCTGAGACGGCAAGCCGATGTTGCAGATAACCAATTCATCCGTGATGACCGGGATGATGGATTTTAATACTTCACTTCTGATCACCGTAGCCTCCCCAGAACGTGGCGTCGGTCAGGATAGCGACCGGCTTGTTGCACATGAAGGTGTATTTCAGGATGTCGGGCAGTTCCTCGGCATCGCTTTGCTTGTGAAAGTGATACGTCGGAATATTCATTTCCTGCAGAAGCGGCTTCGTATGAATGGCCATTTCAACCTGACAGGCGACCGGCTCTTTCAACTCGCCGCGATAGCTGATCAGCATCGGCAGAGGAATGTGATAATACTGAATGAGGGTCGCCAGCGTGTTGATGGTCACGCCTATGGCGGTGTTCTGCATGATGATGCAGGGGCGTTTGCCGCCCATGAAGGCACCGGCGCATAGGCCCATTCCCTCGTCTTCCTTGTTGGAAGGGATGTGGAAGATCCGCTCGTCGTTGTCGAGCGTATCGATCACGCCCGCCAACTGCTTGCAAGGGACGGTCGTCACGAAGTCGACGCCGTTGTCGATGAGATCATCGACAATTTTTTCACTGATGGACATTTAAAATGTTTCTCCTTCCTCGAAACACGTGCCGCCGAACGGTCTCGAATAACGGGACCGTTCAGTGTTTTCATATCGAACGAGGTACATAATCTCAAAAACTAAGACGAATTTACCCCACTACTGAAAAAAATCAAATGTGATCGTAATGTCACTTTAGCGCATTTTACAAAAAAATAGGCCGGCGCATTCTGCGCCGGCCAGAAGGTACCAGGTTCGCAATCGAACCTAGAACGGGAAGATAATATCCCAGAGTTGCGTGCCCCAGCGCGGCTGCTGCAGTTGGCTGAGCGTGCCGCGGCCACCATAGGCGACGCGCATTTCGGCAATTTTTTCATGACTGATCGAGTTGTCGCTTTCGATGTCCTCGGGTCTGACGACGCCGGTGACCATCAATTCGCGCAGTTCCTTGTTCACCAGAATTTCCTGGCGCCCCATGACGACCAAAGAACCGTTCGGCAGAATCTGCGTAACGACGGCGGCAAAGGTGAGATTGATCGTCTCTGACCGTTCGATCTCGCCGTCCCCGGATGTGTTGTGATTGTTGTCAAAACTCATCAGCGACGTTGGGTCGACGGCTGCACTGGCGCCGGGAATGATTTCTGCAAACCGCGTTTCGAGGCCGAGCAGGTTAGTGACGTTGGTGTCCTCGGAGTCTGCGCGTGTACGCTCTGTATTGTTGGCAAGGGACGCACTGTCCGAGAGGTTCAGGTTCACTGTAACGATGTCACCGATATCCTTGGCCCGGTGATCCTTGAAGAAGGCACGGGCACCGTTGCGCCAAAGCGAACTGGGGTTGTCCTCGGCGATCTGCGGCGCCGGCATCGGCAGGCTGACCGGCCGATAGTCCGGGGTCGACGTCGGGTTTTCAATTTCCGTCAGCTTGGGGCCGCTACCGACCTCCGAGATGCGTGTCGCGAGGTTGCAGCCGCTGAGTGAAAGGACGGCGACGGCAATGATGCTCGCTTTGACCATCGTTCCGATGTTTTTACCTTTAATCATTTTCCCGTTCCTTCGGATTGGATGCCGCTTAGTTCATCGACATCGTGATTTGTTGAGCCAGCGTTCTGACGGCGACCCGACCCGGACCGATTACCTCGGCTTCGACGACCATGTCGGACTGTGCGTTCCGGATCTGGATCACATCACCGTCGGCTCCGTTTTCCAGTGCCTTGCCCTGGGCCGTTAGCAGCATATTCGGCATTTTGTGAACGATGATGACGATGCTGTTCTTCTTGACCAGAAGCGGGCGTTGCACGTCGTTCGATCGGATCGGTGCACCGGCACGGATACCGCGGCGCGGCGTCATGCCGACCAATTCGCTCGCGTCGATGATGGTGTCCGTCTGGACGCGGTCGGCATTCATGCGGACATACTGGATATCGGCGTCGCGAATGACGTCACCGCGCAGAACCCGATCGCTGAGGACGGGAACGTCGATAGTGCGGAACGCCCGCCCAGAAAGACGCATGCGCGATGTATCGGCGGTGCCGGGAGCCGACACGAGAGCGGTGAAACGGCCCGTCCGTTCGTAGTAGTCGATTGAGTCGATGTTGACCGTCGGCTCGCTGCCGGCCGGAAGATAGAACTGCACCATCCTGGTTGAAAATTCGATATCCGAGTCGCGATCCAGTCCACGGTCCGCCAGTGCATCGAGGATACGGGATTTGACCTCATCCATCGGTACTTCGACCGAGGCCCGCTCAACAATGGATTGCGCACGCGCATCGATGGGACGCCACTGAACTTTATAGGCGGTGGCTACTCTATAAAGCCAACGCGCATCCAGGACGGATGTTTTCCCCGGCTCGGGCGCATAGGCGACGGCCGTCTCGGCGTTCTTGCCGGCATTGATGAAAAGATCGCCCAGACGAACCACGTTCTCGTTCACGACGATATGCGTGTTGAGCTGCGCCGGCCCGGCAAGCGGCTCTTCGGCCGCCATTGCCGGTGTAGACACGAGCAATAGTCCGGCCAGTATCGTAAATGCAGCGAGTGCTCTCATGATCGCTCTCCTACCTTGCGGCCCCTTAGCGAAGCTGCGTTAGGGTGCCCATCATCTCGTCGGATGTCTGGATCACCTTGGAGTTCATTTCGTAGGCGCGTTGCGCCGAGATCAGGTGCGAGACCTCCTCGACGGCGTTGACGTTCGAGGTTTCGAGGAAACCCTGCAGCAGCGTGCCGAAACCGGTCGCGCCGGGGTTGCCGGTGATCGGAGAACCGGATGCCGGCGTTTCCAGCATAAGGTTGTCACCGATGGACTGTAGGCCCGGTTCGTTCTGGAAGTTCGCCAATTGAATCTGGCCGATGCTCTGCAGCGCGACCTGACCTTCAATAGAAGCGAGTACTTCACCGGAATTGTTGATGGTGATGTCGATGGCGTTGGAAGGAACCGTCAAGCCGGGATTGAGTTGATAGCCGTCGTGCGTGACGATCAAGCCGTCTTGGTTCAACTGAAACGTTCCATCCCGCGTGTAGGCCGTTTCGCCGGTCGGCATTTGAACCTGGAAAAAGCCTTTGCCCTGCACGGCGAGGTCGAAGGTGTTGTCCGTCGACGTCAGGTTACCCTGCTCGTGGATACGGTAAACGGCGGCAAGCTTGACGCCGAGGCCAAGCTGAACGCCCGTCGGTACCACGTTGCCGGCATCGGAAGAAGTCGAACCCACACGGCGCAGATCTTGATAGATCAGGTCGTGGAACTCGGTCCGGCGGCGCTGAAACGCGGTAGTATTCATGTTCGCCAGGTTGTTCGAGATAACTTCAACGTTGCGTTGCTGTGCCAGCATGCCCGTCGATGCGATGTCCAAGGATCTCATATCTTTATTCCTTTCCCGTTTATGTGCGCGCTTTTTGCGTCGCTTAGCTGACCGACGCCAGATCGCGGATCATGGCGCGTTGGCGTTCGTCTTCACGTTCGATGAAATTCTTTACGCCGTCATAGGCGCGGTGGACGGCAATCATGTTCGCCATCTCACGGATCGGTTCGATATTCGATCCTTCGACGGCGCCCTGAAGCACCGATACGTTTTCGACGTCTTGCGCCGGGTTGTCCTCGGCGGCGATGAACTGTGCCCCAGAGGTGCGTTCCAGGTCCTGCAAGTTGTCGAAGGTGACGACGCGGAGTTTTCCGAGCTCGCCGTTGTTTGTCGAAACAGTACCGTCGTGCGAAATCACGATTTCGGTATCTTCCGGTGCGAAAATTACGGGTGCGCCGCCATCGGCGAGGACCGGCTGGCCGAGCTGGTTGACCAGTTGGCCGGTGTTATCCAGTTGCAGCCGGCCGTTACGGGTGTATCGCTCTCCTTCAGGCGTATCGACGACGAAGAAACCTTCGCCCTGGATCGCCAGGTCGAGCGGATTGCCGGTTGTTTCGATCGGCCCCGCGGAGGTGTCGGTGAGCGTCGCAATGTCGCGGACGTAGGCCAGGTTCGGGGTCAAAAGCCCGTCGCCGCCTTTGGATTTAACCAAGTGCTCGACGAACATCATGCTCCCACCTTTGTAGCCGTGGGTACTCATATTCGCGAGGTTGTTGGCGACGACGTCCATCTGACGGCGGAGTGTCGCCTGTCGCGACAGCGCAACGTAGCTGGTATTTTCCATCGTTAGATCGTCCTTTTCCCGTTCATGCGCTCAATTTTTGGGTCGTTGCCCAGCGCTTTGCCCAAGGATATGCATGACGCGTGCCAATTTTTAAGTTTATATTTTTCAATGTGTTAAGGGATTTTAGGCGGGGGATTGCACGGCATCGGCTGCCAAGCGCATGACATTGCCGGGCAGGAAATGCCGCCTTGGAGATGAAACGCGCCTGAACGCAATTATTGCAGGCGTTGTTGCCCGGCGATCACGCGATTTGGTATCGTGTGATTCGCCGAATCCTGCACTGAGCGGACGTTCACAGCGCCGTTGCCGGTTTGGGCTCAACGAAGTCGACGGGGGGCCGTAGTGCCGCTGGCAATAACTTGTTAACCAAACGGACGATATAGTCCGGAGCTAGGCGGAGCGGTGTCACGGCCGTCTCTACCGATAGAGGGTCCATGGCCGAGGAAGACATTGAAGAGGATGGTGATGGTGGAGGGGGCGCAGAGGGTGACGCGTCGTCTTCAGGGGGCGGAAAGAAAAAGCTCCTCATCATTATTATCGTTGCCATCCTTCTAGTCGTAGGTGGCCTAGCCGGTGCTTATTTCACTGGGCTTTTGGACCCCGTCATCAAGCTGATCGTCGGCGACCCGACGTCAGCTGAGAATACGGTGGAAGGAGAGCGCGGCCCGTCTGTATTCTATGAATTGCCCGCCCTGACGGTGAACCTGAACACAGGTGGTCGGCAGGCTAGATTCATTAAGATACAGGTCAGCCTTGAGCTCGAAAACGAATTGGACAAACCGAAGGTCGAAGCGGTGATTGCGCGCGTGATGGATAATTTCAACGTCTACCTTCGCGAACTGCGCATCGAAGACCTGAATGGCTCGGCCGGCATGTACAGGTTGCGCGAGGAACTGCTGACACGGATCCGTGCGGCGGTCGCGCCAGTAAGGGTTCGAGATATTCTATTCAAGGAAATGCTGATCCAATGATGACACCAGCATTCAACCAACGCAGACCGAAAGGTATGGATTTCCATGGCGCCCGGTGATGATGACGTCGATCAAGATGCCTTAGCGGCAGAATGGGAATCTGCTCTCGACGGAGACAACGAGGGCGGTGATGGCGGCGACCAGGACGACCTCGCAGCCGAATGGGAAGCCATGATGGCCGGTGATGGCGATGGCGACGGAGATGGCAGCGGTGATGGTGGCGGTGGAAGCTCTGGCCCGCGAGAAGCGACGCGCGTCCTGAACCAAGACGAAATCGATTCTCTGCTTGGGTTCGATGAAGACACCGAAGAAGGAGGAGAGCGCGCCGGCATTCAGGCGATATTGTCGTCGGCTTTGGTTTCTTATGAACGTCTTCCGATGCTCGAGGTCGTGTTCGATCGGCTCGTGCGTCTGATGTCGACGTCTCTCCGGAACTTTACCTCCGACAACGTCGAAGTCTCGCTCGATAACATCGCGTCGATCCGTTTCGGTGATTATCTGAACTCGATTCCGCTGCCGGCGATGCTGAGCGTCCTGAAGGCTGAGGAATGGGACAACTATGGCCTCATCACTGTCGATAGCTCGCTGATCTATTCCATCGTCGACGTGCTTCTGGGCGGGCGACGCGGTACGGCAGCGATGCGTATTGAAGGCCGTCCATATACGACAATCGAACGTTCGCTCGTTGAGCGGATGGTGCACGTCATGCTTGGCGATCTTTCGGCCGCTTTCGAGCCGTTGAGCCCGGTCACGTTCCGCTTCGACCGTCTTGAAACCAACCCGCGGTTCGCGACGATCTCCAGGCCGTCGAACGCGGCGATCGTGGCGCGTTTGCGGATCGACATGGAAGACCGCGGCGGACGGCTGGAGTTGTTGCTTCCATACGCCACACTTGAGCCCGTGCGTGAACTTCTGCTGCAGATGTTCATGGGTGAAAAGTTCGGGCGCGACACTATTTGGGAAACCCACCTTGCAGAAGAATTATGGGTGACGGATGTCGATTTGGAAGCGGTCATCGATACGCAGACCATGAAGCTGCGTGACGTCTTCGATCTCAAGGTCGGCTCGCAGATTATGTTGAGCGCGAACCAGGAGTCGCCGATCCAATTGGTGTGCGGCGATGTTCAGATGTATACCGGCCGCATGGGGCGAAAAGGCAACAAGGTCGCCGTGCGCATTGAAGGGCGTGCCGACCGCATGCCCAGACAGCCGTAAGAAACGGCAACGGAACCGATAGGGGGCCGATCATGAATTACGCGCTTATCCTCGATATTTGTGTGTCGATCCTGTTGGTCGTCACGATCGTCTACGCGATCACGCTGAACAAGCGCCTAACGCGGCTCCGCAACGACAAGAAGGATCTGGAGAATTTGGCGCGTACCTTCGGTGAATCGACCATGCGCGCCGAAGAGAACATCAATCAGCTCAGAACGATCGCCCAGGCGCTGGATATTCAGATGAACCGTGCGCAGACCTTGCGCGACGACCTGACGTTTTTAGTTGAGCGGGGCGGTTCCGCTGCCGACCGGCTGGAAGAACTGGTGCGCGAGGCGCGGGACGGACTTGGCGTCGTACCGTCGCCGACGTCGGGGCGGCCCGCTGTTTCCGCGGCCAAGGTGGGTATCGAAACCCGCGGTGACGAAGAGGCGCGCCGCACCGATGATGATAGAAACGACGGCATTGAACCCAGATCCGAAGCGGAGCGTGAATTGCTCCGTGCTCTGCGGGATGCGGGCTAAGGAGCACCGGCATGTTACGGAAACTCTTTTCAAAGATTCGCTTTCTGCCGCTGACGATCTTTGCGGCGACGTTAATGCTGACCGTGCGGATCGGCGACATCTGGAACGAAGTCGATGCCATTGTGAATGGTGGCTCGGTTCAGATCTCTCAGGCGCTGGCGCAAACAGAGCCGCAACCGGAAGCAACTCCCGTGGACGCTGCGCAAGAGTCGGCAGCGGCGCCGGCTGAAAGTGCCGTGCCGTCGGAGGGAGGTGCAACGGTCCAGGAAGACCCGACACGTCTGATTACCGACGATCCGACACTTCTCTCACCGGCCGAGATCGAAGTCTTGATGCGTCTTGCAGAACGGCGCGACGAACTTGAGAAGCGGGCCCAAGAGATCGACGCCCGCGAAGGTTTGCTACGGGCGGCGGAAATCAGGCTTGAGCGACGGGTGTCCGAACTCGAAGAGCTGCGCCAAGTGATCGAAGAACGCATCAAGGTCTTTGACGAGCAACAAGAGACGAAACTGACCAGTCTTGTGAAAATCTACGAGAACATGAAACCGAAGGATGCCGCGCGAATCTTCGAAGACCTGGAACTGACCACTTTGCTCGAAGTCGCGGAACGCATGAAAGAGCGGAAGCTGGCGCCGGTGATGGCGCAGATGAATCCCGAACGGGCCCGAGAAATAACGGTTGAACTCAGGGTGTTACGGGAATTGCCGCAAAACCCGGCCCTGCCGCAGTAAGAATTAAATTTCAGCCGATATCGGTCTAGAAGAGGGCAGAAAATAAGTGCATGAAAGGACGTAGTTTGTATGGACCGTCTTTGACGGGAAGCTTAAAAAAAGTGATGCCATGGGAGCCGTGAAGACAGCAATGCGCTAGAAGGTTTGGGAGAGAGTAATGGTCGTCGATATGAACATGAAGGTCCTGATCGTGGATGACTATAAAACCATGCTCAGAATTCTTCGAAATCTTCTTCGCCAGTTGAATTTCAACAATGTGGACGAAGCATCCGATGGCGCCGAAGCTCTTGCGAAATTGCGGGAGGATAAGTTCGGCATGATCATTTCCGATTGGAATATGGAACCGATGACCGGCATCCAACTGCTGCGCGAAGTCAGGGCTGACGATACGCTGAAACATCTGCCGTTCATCATGATCACGGCGGAAAGCAAATCCGAGAACGTGATCGCGGCAAAAGAAGCGGGCGTCTCGAACTATATCGTGAAGCCTTTCAATGCGGAGACGCTGAGGACCAAGCTGGTAAGCGTCCTTGGCGAATTTTGAAGGGACGTCCGGATCTATCGCTTCCGGGCGCGACTGTAGAGTGTTAGAGCCCAATCCTGAATTCGAACGCAAGTTGGCCAATATCCGCGAATCCCACGGAGACCGGGTCAATGTGACAGATGTCAGCGAAGTCGTGCAGAGCATGTTGACGACCCTGCGCGGCAATATATCGGCTACCGACATCGAACGCTACAAACTGGAGGACCCGGCACCGCGGTCGGTACGGCTGCCAAATAAGTTGCCGACGAGGAGCTATTGCAGGGCCCCCAACTCGATGGCAAAGGAAACAGCCAAGAGGAGATCGACGCGCTACTCGCGAGTTTCGACTGAATAAGGCAATACGTTGATCATGAGTGATCTCGAAACCGAAGAAGCCCATTATGCGCCGACGTCCGGTCCGGACATCGTCCCTATTTTCCTGGGCTTGTTCTTGCTTGTTCTTGCTTTCTTCATCCTCCTGGTATCGATATCGACGTTCGAAGAGGTTAAATCCTCCGCGGTGATGGATAGTCTGACGTCGACTTTCACGACCGTATTGCCGCCAACGTCCGATCCCACGGAATTCAATGCCAAGGATGGCGACATCATCGCCGGCCAAGCCTTTCAGGAACAGATCACCTCGATCTTCGCGACGATCATCCAAGTCGAGAATATCGAAGTCGTTCAGCCGGGAAGGCTGATGCGGATCAAGTTGCGCGACAACATCCTTTTCAAGGAAGGAGAGATCGCCGTCCGTGAAGATCGTCAGGAATTTCTAGATCGCATCGTTGCGTCTTTGAGCGCCCGTCCGCCCGGTCTAAGATTGGACATGGAAGTCGTGATGGGTATCAACGCCATCGACGGAAACTATCTACCCGTCGGACAGACACAGGGGACGGCACGCCTGGGTGCCTTGGCGCGGACGTTGATTGGACGCGGTGCGCCGCCAGACGGTGTCTCGGTGGGCCTCAAGATCGGTGATCCCGGCGAGATCGGCATTTGGTTCTGGGTGCGGGGTATTGAAGAGACGGAAGTCCGGTTCCAGGATGCGTTGGAGCACAACCGCAGTCGCCCGGCGCCGATCGAACTGCCGCCGACCCTTGAGGTGCGGCCATGAGGCGCGAGGACCGGTTAGAATTAGTCACGCCGGCGCCGCACGGCACCAATAATTCAAAAGCGTGGATGATTACCTTTACCGATCTTGTGTCGCTGCTGCTGACGTTCTTCGTGCTGTTGTTCTCTATGTCTAACGTTAAATTAGATGAATGGACGAAGATTATCGATTCGCTCTCGCAGACCCTGAATCCCGCGCCAGAGCAGGAGATCGCGCGTCCGACGGCCCAATTGAACATCGGCACGCTGTTCCGGCGCCGGTCAGTGAACCTGGACTATTTGTCTTCCGTCATCGAAGAGAAACTCTCAGCCGATCCGGTTTTGCGGGATGCGCTGATTGTGCGGCTGGACGACCGGATGGTCGTCGCCTTGCCCGGTGATCTGTTGTTCGAGCCGGGTGCTGCGCTGGTCAGTGAAAGTGCCCGCGATGCTATGTTTACCCTTGGCGCTATGTTCGCGAACGTCGGAAATTCGATTGCCGTCAACGGTCACACCGACCCGGCGGCGCCCGGTGGCGATACCTTTGCGTCGAATTGGGAACTGTCCATCGCGCGGGCGGCGTCGGTCGCGAACGCGATCCGTCGCGGCGGGTATGACGAGCAGATCGTGACATTTGGTCACGCTGCAACGCAGTACGATTTACTGCCTGCCCTAGAAGATGCAGACAAGAAGCGCTTAGCGCGCCGCGTGGATATTGTCGTACTGCCCACGGCGAGGACGTTCTGACCATGCGTTTTGGCAAGCGCCATATCCTTGCGGCTTTGACCGCCGCCGTGTGCAGCTTTCCTTTGGCGGGGTTCGCCGATACCGTTCCCGTGCGAACGGAAAAGTCCAATACGTCAGCGACGATCACTTTCGCTTGGCAGTCACCGGTCAGCTACGATCATGAGATCGTGGATGGTCGCTTGTTCGTCCGTTTTTCTCGTGAGATCGATGCGCCGCTCGAGACCATCACACGCTCGCTTGGCGATTATGTCGGCGATGCGGCGACGAGTGATGGCGGTCGAACGGTCAGCTTTGCATTGAAGCAACCGGTCGAAGCCTTCGCCTTTTATACCGGGACCGCAGTGACGGTCGAACTATTGGCTGACAAGGCAGCAGCCAATCAGCAGGAAGAGACACCGGTCGCGTCGGAGACACCTTCCCCGCCGGTCCAGCAACCGCAACCGGTTCGCGAAGCGCAGTCAGCGCCAGCGGATGCCCCCCGGATCGGCGTGAGAACCGGTCAGCATCCGGATTATACGCGGGTGGTCTTCGATTTTAATTCCGAAGTCGGCTACGACGTCGCCAATGAGAACGGCGTGGTGCGTGTCCGCTTTAAGACGCCGGCGGCAATCGATGTTGCAAGCCTGAACGGCGGCAACATTCCCTTTATCGGTGGTGCTCGGAGCAACGTGTCCGGTGGTGAGACTGTGGTGACCATGGCTGTTCCGTCGTCCTCAACCGTGCGCAGTTTCCTATCCGGCGCCAAGGTGGTGGTTGATGTTCGGGAACAAAACCGGGCTGCGAGACCGGTCGATTTGCCGGCCGAGACTGCCGAGGCGCCGGCACCGCCCACCCCTGAGACAGAGGTGCCTTTAGCGCCGGCGGCCGCACCGGCGGCGCCGGTTGAGACCGCGTCGGTACCGGCGACAGAGACCTCTCCGCCTACCACAGAAGCAGAGTCCGAGCCAACAAATGCGCCGCCGCCACCGCCGGTCGAGAGCGCCCGCCCGCGAGCCTTGACGCCAGACGGCGTGGCACCGACGACGGCCCCTGAACCGCAAAATGTCGGCGCTGGTGCTAGCGAAGAGTTCTCTGCTCGTGCACAAGGTGCTGCCGACGCCACGCCGACACGACCGGCCAATATTTCGACCCAGCCCGGCCAGGATCAACTCGCCTTTCGTTTCGATTTCGATCAGCCCGTTGCCGCCGCCGCTTTTCGCCGAGGCGGCGCCGTCTGGATGGTTTTTGATACACCGATGGAAGTCGATACCACGGCGTTGCAGGTCCAAGCGGGAGAAGCGGCGTTCGAAATTCTCCAGTTGCCGGCGGAAGGCGCTACCGTTCTTAGGATGCGGACGTCACGGCGATACAATCCCGCTGTCGCCAGGGACGGCCTATCCTGGATCATCGATTTCAGTCCGCGCGATGTGGCGGCCCAGTCACCGTTATCGGTCAATGCGCAACCGAACTCCCCGGTCGGTGCGCGCGTCTTTATTCCGGTGCCGGAACCTGGGCGGCCGATCCCGGTGTCGGACCCCAACATTGGTGATAACTTCGTTGTCGTGCCATTAGTGCCTTTGGACCATGCCATCGGCCGCGACTTCACGTTCCCGCAGTTCACGTTGCAGCCAGCGGCGCAGGGGATTGTTATCAATCCGCTGATCGATGATCTCAGGGTGCGCTCCCTCAGGCAGGGGGTGGAAATCGGTGCCAGCGGTGTCCGATTGGCGATTACGAATGTTAGCGGCGATCAGGCGGCGCATGCGCAATTGGCTGCGAACCGGCAAATGGTATTGGCGTTGACGGAACTTGGTCGCGAATATGTGCCCACGGACATTTTCCGCGTGGCGCGCCGAGAGAAGGAAGCCGCTGTCGCCGACTCGCCGGACCGCACGAAAACGGCGGCACGCATGGAGTTGGCAAAGTTCTTTTTTGCGAACGGCTACGCGCCGGAGACACTTGGCGTGCTCCGTGTCGCGATGGAGGCAGTTCCCCTGTTGGAGGACGACCCATCTTTCAGATTGATGCGCGGCGGCTCGAATTTTCTTTTGGGACGCTACGAACAGGCGCTGACCGATCTCACCCACGAAAGCCTTGCCGACAATGACGAAGGCCGGATGTGGGCCGCCGCGACGACCGCGATGCTGGGCGACCGGATCGGCTCTGCTCGCGATTTGCGATTCACTGGCCAGGTCGCCCGCGATTATCCCCGGCCGCTCAAAATGGTCTTGGGAATACTGATCGCCGAGGTATCGGCAGAAACCGGCGACGGTCAGGGCGCGCGGCTTTTCATCGACGCCCTTAATCTGGAAAACCCGACCCCGGCCGAACGGTCGATGTTGAAATTCGCCGAGGGCAAGCTAATGGAACTCGACGGTGACGTCGAACGTGCCATCGAGTTGTGGGAAGAGGTTATCGCCAGCGATCATCGTCCGTCGCGTGCACGGGCGCGGGTGGCGTTGACGGAAATGTTACTGACGCTGCAACGGATATCGCCCCGCGATGCGATCGAGAGCTATGAACAACTGCGCTTCGCATGGCGGGGAGACAAATTGGAATTCAATAACCTGCGGCGGCTCGGCGGCCTTTATTTGGACGAAGGATATTACCGCGACGGCCTATTGACCTTGAAGGAAGCTGCGACGCATTTCCGGCAGTTGCCGGAAGCGACCGAAGTAACCCGAAAGATGAGTGATACTTTCAACGCGCTATTCCTCGAACATGTCGCCGACGAGCTGGACCCCGTCAAGGCGATCGCCATCTACAACGAATTCAAGGAACTCACCCCAGCGGGCGCGCGCGGCGATGAGATGATCCGCAATCTTGCCGACAAGCTCGTCGAGGTGGATCTTCTGGACCGGGCGGCTGAATTGCTTTCCGCCCAGGTGCAGTTTCGGCTCGACGGAGAGCAGAAGGCGCAAGTTGGCGCGCGCCTGGCCCTGATCTACGCCTTGGCAAAGGAATATCAAAAGGCACTGGATGTGCTGACCGGCACGGAGCAGCCGGGGGTGCCCGAAGATTTAAACGCCGATCGCCGGCACCTACGCGCGCGGGTACTATTTGGGCTGAAACGGGCTGAAGATGCACTGGCACTTATCGAGAATGACGACAGCGAGAATGCGGAGCTGGTCCGCATGGAAATCTTCTGGGATTCGCGCCGTTGGAACGAGGCGGCGAATTCGTTGCGGTTGCTGGTGAAGCACTCCGGCGCTGAGGAAGGCGTTCCGGTGACGGAAAAGCAAGCAGCCCGTATCTTCAACTACGTGGTCGCACTAACGAATGCGGGTGGCGAGCGGGCAGTCGCGCAGGTACGACGCGAGTACGGTTTGGCAATGGCCGACACCACTTATGCAGAAGCGTTTCGTTTGGTCACGGCACCGCCCGAGGTCGGTATTCTGGGTGTCACGGAAGTGTCTGGCCGTGTTCAGGAAGCGGAGACGTTCCTGTCGGCGTATAAGAATAAATTGAAGGACGGTATCCCGCTCTCTTCCATCAATTGATGGTGCGCGCTTACGGCTAACCGCCGAAGCTCTGGACGAGCGATCCGACGATCATATACCAGCCGTCCACCAGCACGAAAAAGATGATCTTGAACGGTAGCGCGATGATCACCGGCGGTAGCATCATCATGCCCATGGCCATCAGCACCGACGCCACGACCATGTCGATGATGAGAAACGGCACAAAGACGAGAAAACCGATCTCAAAGGCGCGTCGCAGTTCGGAGATCATGAACGCCGGGATGAGGACGCGCATCGGTGTCTGTTCCCGGGCCACTTCCGGGTCTACCCGACCGATGTCGACGAACAGTTCCAAGTCTTGTTCACGCACATGGCGCAACATGAAGTCTCGAAACGGTGCCGCCGTACGGTCGAAGGCCTCGAACTCGTCGATTTGACCGTCGATTAACGGCTGGATCCCATTGTCGTAGGCTTGCTCCATGGTCGGCATCATGATGAAGGCGGTCAGGAACAGCGCTAGGGCGATCAGGACCTGGTTCGGCGGTGTTTGTTGCGTGCCCATGGCGGTTCGCAGGAATGACAATACGACGATGATCCGCACGAACGACGAGACCATGACCAGGATCGACGGCGCGATGGAGAGCACCGTGATCAGGGCTATCAGTTGGACAATTCTCGCCGTCGCGTCGCCGCCTTCGGCACCGAGGTCGAGACTGAAGGTTTGTGCCAGTGCATCGCCCGCCGCGAAAAGGCCAAATCCAAGCCCGGCCAGTAGGATTGATGCGATTAAGAACCAACGTGGCAAGGGACCGTCCTTCATGCGTCGGATTCCTTGGTTTTTGCGGCGACGAGCCTTTCGAAATCGGTGTCCGGCCTAATCCCGGTTTCGATGACCGTTTCCGACGTCGGGCTGACGATCACCAGATGCTCAACGTCATCGCGGCGCACTAGGACGAGTTTGCGCCGCGCATCCAAAGTGGCTACTTCGACGACGCCGATCCTTCGTGCCGCCCCCATTTTCATGGCTTGTGCCGGAAAGCCGAGGCCAAGACGCCGGGCCAGCAGCGCCATGACGCCGATTAGTGCGATGACGAAGATCAGCGCCAGGATGAAACGGAAATAATCGGTGCCGTCCATCGCGCCGCTTAGTGCCTCGTCTCTTGTTGGCGCCGTAAGGCTTCGCCGAGAGTATTCAAGCGCTCGACCAACTGTTCGATCGCTTTGGTGATCTTTGCCGTATCGGTCGGCGGTGCCTCTGCCATACGGCTGCAGATTTCGGCCACGGCGGCTTCCAGGTTGGCGAGATTGATTTCGTTACCTTCCTCGACAAGTTCCGCGCCAGTATCGACCATCTTGGTAAGATGGGCGATTTCAGCCAGATAAATGTCGTCCGGCGGTGTGTCTTCTTGCTCGGTCATGATTTTAATCCCGTCCGGATATCCATTCGGCGGTGTCCGCTCCGGCGCTTGCGCGCGGGTCGCCATTTGCCCGGTAGACATAGCTTAAGATTTCCGCGACGGCGGTAAAGGCTTCGAGCGGAATTTCGCTGTCCAGCTCAACGGCCGATAGCAACTCCGCTAGGTCGGCATCCTCGCGCACTTTGATACCATTCGCGAAGGCGAGGGCGAGAATCTGTTCCGCGACACTGCCGCGGCCGCTGGCGATGACTCTTGGTGCTTTGCCTTCCTCGCTTTCCGCAAGGGCGGCGGCGATCGCACGCTCATGCGGGGGTGGCGGCTTTGCGTTGCCCGTCATCTGATCGTCGTCGTGGGCCAAAGGGCTCTCCGTTATTCGTTCGCGATACCTTCGTGCGCTCAGGCTAACTCTCGTCGCACACGGTTAACAAACGTTTTAACGGATCGTCGGCAGGGTCCTTCGCCGTCAGGCCTTCTCGCGAACGCAGAGTAGTTCCGGCCCCTGCATCCCCGGCCATGTCAAATGGCGCCGTGCTTCGAAACAGTCGGACATGCTCAGGTGTGTGGAGAGGGTTTGTGCAGAAACGTCCGTTCCGGCGATGGTGAGAATAACGAGTATCCAGCTCATGGTACGCCCCTTTTGCTAATGTTCCAGGGTCCTCCCGAGATCTCTTTTATTGTGACAATTGCATCAGGCATTCGTTTTACGTGCAAGAGGGAGGATTGTGCGCCTCCGAAAAGACACTTTGGAGCCATGCGCTTCAATCGCCGGGCAGGGCGAATAGGCGGCTACCGCTAAAACATCGTTAACGGAGATTCACCACTTGTTAAGAAAGCAGGCAGATAATGCCCACTTGGAAATTGCCGGGAAATGCCCCGGTTCAAGGGACAGAGAGGGCCATCGCATGGACTTCGGAGATACGACGCTCTTAGCAGCCGTTAAGAAACGTTTGGGATGGTTGTCTCAGCGTCAAGAAGTTCTCGCCCAGAACATCGCCAATGCGAACACGCCGCGTTACCGCGCCCATGACCTTAAGCCTATGGAATTTAAAGATATTCTAAGGCAGGAAAAAATTCAGTTGAACATGGATGTGACGAACGCTTCACACCAGCCGGGCCGCCGTAAGCGCATCCGCGACTTTGCTGAAGAAACGACGCGTCAACCCTTCGAGACCTCACCGACTGGAAACTCGGTCGTCTTGGAAGAGCAGATGGCAAAGGTGAACGAGACTCACACCAAACACAGCTTGGTGACGCAACTCTATAAAAAGCACCTGAAAATGATTACGACCGCCGTCAGCGGTCCGCGATAACGGTCATGACGGGAAATTATCATGGATGATCTTTTAAAGACTTTTCAGATTTCCGGCGCTGGCATGCGGGTGCAAGGGACACGTCTGCGTGTCATTTCCGAGAATATCGCCAATGCCGATTCGCTGGCACAGGATCCGAACGGCAAGCCGTATCGTCGTAAGATCATCACTTTCAAGAATGAACTGGACCGCGCAACCGGTCTCGACAAGGTCAGCGTGAACAAAGTTAAACCGGATATGTCGGATTTCGGCCGCCGCTATGACCCGACGCACCCGGCCGCTGACGCAGACGGTTATGTCCTGACGCCGAACGTCAACCGGCTTGTTGAAATGTCGGATATGCAGGAAGCGCAGCGCTCCTACGAAGCGAACCTAAACGTCATTAAGTCATCGCGTTCGATGCTGATGAGCACGATCGACGTACTGAGATAACGAATTTCCGCGTGCGAGAACGCGCGCCAACTCGAGGACGCCGGCCAGAAGGTGCCGGGTGGACCTGGAACGGGAAAAAAATAGGGATAACCCACCATGGCTGACGCATCTATCGGCTTCGCCAATGCCGTAAAGGCTTATTCAAACACTGCGCAAGGCAAGGCGTTTGGCGCGGGACAGGAGCCGCCGGCCGCCGGTCCGGCTGGTGACGACTTCGCGTCTCTAGTGCGCGGCGCTATCGACGAAGCGATCAAGATCGGCGAACGCAGCGAGCAAATGACGATCCGCGGCGTCAACGATAAGGCCGACCTTAATCAGGTCGTGACCGCTGTTGCGGAGGCCGAGGTCACGTTGCAGACTGTTGTGTCTGTCCGCGACAAGGTGATCGAGGCATATAAGGAAATTATCCGGATGCCGATCTGATCCCTGCCGTAGGCTGGGGGCGCTGCTGCAACAGGCGGCGAACGACCGGGAGGGTCGTGAATGGATCAGGTAGCTGTCGTCGAAATCGGTCGTGAGGCGTTGCAGGTCATTTTGTTGACCGCCGGCCCGATCATGTTAGCCGGGCTGGCGATCGGTCTCGTGATTGCGCTTTTTCAGGCACTGACAACGATTCAGGAAATGACTCTGACGTTTGTGCCGAAGATTGTCGTTATCTTTGTCACGCTGATCATCTTTCTGCCTTTCATGATGACGGAAGTCATTGAGTTCGCGCAAAGACTTTTTGATCGCATGATTTCTCTCGGTGTCGCCTGAGGCCGGCGATGCTCGGTGAGTTCCTCGAGATCAATGTCTGGATTTTGCTGATGGTGATGACCCGAATCGGCACGATGCTGACGCTGATTCCCGGGTTCGGTGCCTCGTATGTCACGCCGCGCTTCCGGCTGGGGCTGACATTCGCCGTCGGCTTTCTGCTTCTGCCCGTTCTGACGCCTTACTTGCCGCCGCTGCCGGATGAAACTGTTTTGATGTTCCTGATTCTTGCGGGCGAGGTCGTCATCGGTGCGTTCCTGGCGACCATCGCCAGCGTGACCGTTGCCGCCCTGCAAGCCGCGGGCACTTTTATTTCGTATTTTTCGTCGATGGCGAACGCCTTGGTGCAGGACGTCGTCGCCGAACAGCAAAGCTCTGTCGTCTCAGGGCTCTTGAGTACAATCGGCATCGTGCTGATTTTCGTAACCGATTTGCACCATCTGATCTTGCGCGCGTATGTCGAGAGTTATTCGCTGTTCTTGCCGGGTCAGCCTATTTTCTTCGGCGATATGCTGGAGGTGGTCGCTCGACATGTGGCCGATGCTTTCGCGCTGGGGCTCAAGATGGCGTCACCGCTGTTGCTTGTCGCCATGGTCTATTATCTCTCCCTTGGTGTTCTTGGGCGCCTGATGCCGACCCTTCAGGTCTTCTTTTTTGGTCTTCCGGTGCAGATTTCGCTGCAGATATGGGTGCTGATGTTGTCGCTTTCTGGCATCATGATGGTGTTCCTGCAGGCCTTTTATGACGGCTACGTGCCGTTTCTGGGTCAGTAGCGGCGGAGGGGCGTATGGCCGACGAAGACGACTCACAGAAGACAGAAGAACCGACCCCGAAGAAACTCGCCAAAGCACGCGATAAGGGGCAGATCGCTTCTTCTCAGGAAGTCAAAAGCTGGGCGGTGCTTCTAGCGGGTGCCATGGCGATCGTCTTTATGTCGTCTTTCATGGCGAACCAGGTTCGGATATTCGGATTCGCTTTCATTGAGAAATCATACATGCTGCCGGTCGAAGGCAGCGCGATGCAGGATCTGTTGACGGCGACCGCCATGAAAACGGCCATCGCTTTGTCGCCGCTGATGATCCTCCTGCTCATCTTTGCGCTTGCCGGCAATATCCTGCAGTCGGGCCTTCTATTCGCGCCCGAGAAGATCAAGCCGGATTTTTCGAAGATATCGCCCATG
Organism: Rhodospirillales bacterium; assembly: GCA_965216765.1. Lineage (GTDB taxonomy): Bacteria > Pseudomonadota > Alphaproteobacteria > Rhodospirillales > Casp-alpha2 > UBA4479. The sequence continues at coordinate 947,891 of OZ244199.1, read as the reverse complement.
AAGGGCGTGACGCGCATGTTCTCCATGAAATCGCTGGTCGAGTTCGGCAAAGGTATCTTGAAACTCATTGTCGTCGCGGTGGTCTCGGTCTCGCTGACGATTCCGCTATTGGGAGATATCGAGCTGCTGCCTGGTGCGTCGATGGCCGATATCTTGGACCGGGTCTATCAGGTCGCCATCGTCATCTCCGTCGCGACGGTCGGCGTCATGACGGTGATTGCGGCGTTGGACTTCTCATATCAGAAATTTCAGTTCACCAAAGAAATGCGGATGACCAAGCAGGAAGTGAAGGACGAGCATAAGCAGTCCGAAGGCGACCCGCAGGTTAAAGGGCGCATTCGTGCGTTGCGGCAGCAACGCGCCCGCGAACGCATGATGGCGAACGTACCGAACGCAGATGTGGTGATCACAAACCCGACGCATTACGCGATCGCGCTCGAATACAAGCCCGAGGAAATGACTGCGCCGAAGCTTGTCGCGAAAGGGGTCGATGCCGTTGCCTTTAGAATTCGCGAAGTTGCCGAGGAACACGAGGTGCCGATCGTCGAAAACCCTCCCTTGGCCCGTGCGATATATGCCTCGGTCGATTTGGACGAACAAATCCCCCCCGAACACTTTGTCGCCGTGGCGGAGGTTATCGGTTACGTTATGCGTCTTAAGGGGAAGACGCTGAATTGACATCCGAGAACGATCCAACGGAGTCCGGGCCACAAGGTTCGAAAACGGCAGGTGTGGGGAGCGGGGAAACACCGCTGTCGCCGTGGCTGTTCGCTGTTCTGTCCGTCGCCGTGGGCGGGGGAGCTGCGTATCTATGGCTTAATCATCCTGAGCACCGCGAGGCCGTGGCACCGCTTTTGGGGGGCGCCACCATATTGTTTGCCTTGGTCGCCGCGTGGGCATTCGGGCGCAGCCGACGTACCGTATCGTCGGCGGACCGGCGTGTTGACGGTTTCGAGATGACGTCGGCGGCGGTGCTGATCGCCGATGGTGACGGCCGAACCCGCCATATGAATATCGCTGCCAAGAAGCTCCTGACGGAGTTGGGCGTCGCTTCGGGAAATGGAAACGAAATGGCAGCCCTGGGACTTGGCGCAGATCCCGATAAGGATGCTGGGTTCGTACGCCTTGCCGGCAAGGTCATCCGTTGGCGGACGCGGCGCATGCCGCGCCGCGACGGTCGGGTCTGGCAATTCGATGACGTCACGGAAATCGTCAGGGGACATGCCGAACTGCAGCGTGAAACGGCCGTTCTCCAAGACATCTTCGATCTGATGCCGCTCGGTTTTCTATCGGCGGACGGCGACGGCATGATTGACCGCAGCAATATCACGCTGGCGTCGTGGCTGGGTATCACGCCGGAGGATCTGATCGGCCGCTCGCTCGGCGATTTCGTCGTCGACGGCCACGACTCCGGCGAGATCGGTGGCGTCAGCATGGGGGTGGTCACGCTACAGCCGGAAGACGAGGGCGAGGCGTTTCTCGCGACTCTCATTCAGACAGCGAAGTCTGACCCGGACGGTAATCCGCTCTATACCCGCTCTTTGTTGATGCGCGACGTCGCGCTCGACCTGACCGAAGGAGGGGCGGTTTCGGACGACGAAGATACGGAACAGCATTCCGGTTCCATACCCATTGATGACGGCGATGACGCCGATATCGCGGCGCGATTGCGCTGGCTGTTCCAGGAAGCGCCGATCGGTATCGCGTTCCTGGATTTGAACGGCATCGTGACGGCGCGGAATGCCGCGCTGCGTCGTCTTTTGGCCTCCAAGGACGAAGACCTTCTCGGCTGCACATTGGTTGATCTGATCCGCCGTGAAGACCGCGACGATATCCAAGGCGCATTGTCCAAAGTTGTGATGGGGATCGGCCACGGCGCGCAGTTGGAAGCCGGGATTGAGCGCACCGACGGTCGCGAGCTTTCGGTCAACATGACGGCGGCGCGTGTCACCGACGCCAATGGCGAGACGTCCGGTCTCGTCATTCATTTCGTCGACACGACCGAGCACCGGAACCTGGAAGTGCAGTTCACGCAGTCGCAGAAGATGCAGGCGGTGGGGCAATTGGCCGGTGGTGTGGCACACGACTTCAACAACCTATTGACCGCTATGATCGGTTTTTCGGACCTTTTGTTGACCCGTCATGGACCGGACGACCCGGATTTTGCCGACATCATGCAGATCAAGCAGAACGCCAACCGGGCGACGAACCTCGTCCGCCAGCTGCTGGCCTTCTCGCGGAAACAGAAACTCGAGCCAGAGGTCATGGACGTCACCGATGCCCTTGGCGATTTGTCCAACCTGCTAGGCCGCCTGATCGGCGAGACAGTCGATCTTTCCATGGATCATGGGCGCGGACTGGGGCCGGTGCTATTCGATAAGGGGCAGTTCGATCAGGTCATCATCAATCTCTGCGTCAACGCCAGGGACGCCATGCCGGGCGGTGGCCGGATTGGCATCGCAACGAAACAAGAGGTTCTCGACAAGCCGACGCCCCGCGGCCACGAAATTCTGCCGCCGGGATCGTATGTGAAGATCTCCGTGTCGGACTCGGGTACCGGCATTCCGAAAGAGAACCTGGAGCGGATCTTCGAGCCGTTCTTCTCGACAAAGGAAGTCGGCGCTGGAACGGGCCTTGGCCTATCGACGGTCTACGGTATCGTGCATCAGGCCGACGGCTTCATCTTCGTCGACAGTGCGGTCGGGGAGGGCACGACGTTCTCGATCTATCTGCCGGTTCACAAAGGCGATGCCAAGCAGCCGGCGAAGGACGCGGCCCCGACACCGACGGTGGAAGGGGATTTGACGGGCCAAGGCACGATTCTGCTGGTCGAAGACGAAGACGCCGTGCGTCTGTTCGGCGCCCGGGCGCTGCGAAACAAAGGCTACGAAGTCCTGGAGGCGACGGACGGTGAAACGGCGCTCGACGTCATTGCCGGATCGGACCGCAAGATCGACCTTATTATCTCGGACGTCGTCATGCCGGGCATGGACGGGCATACGCTCGTCAATCTGGCGCGCCAGGAACTGCCGGGTGTCAGAACGATCCTTATGTCCGGCTATTCCGAGGACGTGTTCCGAAACGGCCCCGACATGGATCCGGACATTGCCTTCCTTGGCAAGCCGTTCACGCTCAAAGGCCTCGCCGCCAAGGTTAAGGACGTCCTCGATAATTAGGTGTCGGCGGACTAGTCGTTCGGCACGCTCTCCGTGGCTTCGCGGTGGGTCTTGAGGGCGTGTTTCAGTTTCTTTCCGTCGCGGGCGCGAAGAGCGGCAGCGATGGCTTCATGTTCATGCTGTCGTTGTTTCGCAGCTTCCAGGTCTTGGCGCCGTTCCGCGAGATACGCGACGATCAAGAATTGAAGCTGCAGGGTCGCATACGCGCGGTACAAGAAACGATTGTGGGATGCCGCGACGACGGCGCCATGTAAAGCAACATTGGCGCGGATAAATCGTGGGTCAGCGGCCGCTCGGTTGCGGGCCGACACCGACGTTTCGCCTAGCAGCGCGACCAATTCGTCTATGTGCGCAATTTCTTCATCGGTGACGTTGGCAGCGGCTTCTTCGGCGGCGTGGTCTTCGAGCAGTGCGCGCAAGGCGAACATCTTGGGGATGTCGGAAGGATCGATGGAAGTGACCGTTGTACCGCTCCTGCCTTTGACGCTGAGTATCCCCTCGGACTGCAGGCGGTTAACGGCCTCCTTGACGGGCATGCGGCCAAGCCCAAGACGTTCGGCCAGGATATTGACGGACGTTCTCTCGCCGGGGCGCAGCCCGTGCGAGAGGATCAGATCGACGATGCCGTCATATGCTTGATCGGAAACGGGTTGTGGGTGGTCCGTCGTCGTGCCGACTGGATGAAATGCGATGTTCTGAAGGTTCATTATCTCGGTCCTCGGCGATATTAGCCTCTCCGCTAGGTGCCTCGGTGGCTTGCCGTCTGCAGGACGGGCAAGATCGCTTCTGCGCCCGTTACCGCCCGCCTCTCTCTCCATACGCCATCAGATGAGTATAGGCCGTGCGCAACAAGGGGCAGGCCAAACCTGCATTTTGTGCTGATTTGAGTGCAAAGCCGACGATATGCTCACCTTCGATCGGGCGGCCGTGTTCGAGATCGCGCAACATCGATGCGGTGTAGGGCGAGTCCTTGTTTTCGAAAAGGGTATAATATTCGGCTCGGAAATCGTCCGATATATCGACGCCGTTGTGTGCCGCCAGGGTCGCCATCTCCTCGAACGCTTCCTTGAGCATATCGCTGCCGTACGGGGTGCGCGCGATTTCGCCGATTGAGGCCCGCATCAGACATGTCATTGATGCAACGGTCCCCAAATGAACGAATTTTTCCCACATGCGCGGCATGATGTCGGGCACCACGTTTGCGATTACGCTTGTCCTGTCGAAAAGCGCCTTGAGGTTGTCAGCGATTTGGCAGTCACTACCGTCCTGAGCGCCGAAGGTGAGAAAACGCCAGTCGTTCAAATGCTTGATCGTGCCGTCCTCGGCAACCGTCGCGGCGATCTTGGCGAGCCCGCCCATGACTTTTCCGTCACCGAACTTCTCGTTGAGGATTGCCATGTGAGCGAGGCCATTCAGCAGCGGCAGGACCATGGCACCTGTCTGGACTGCCGGTGCGATAGCATCCATCGCTGTGTCGAGGTCGTATGCCTTGCACGTCAACAGCACGATATCGAACGTGCCTGCGTCCGGAAGTTCCGTCGTTGTCACGGTCTGAACCTCGGCCGCGTGATAGTCCCCGAACGCGGGACTTTCAATCCGGAGGCCGTTTTTCTTTAGAATTTCGCGTCGCTTTTCACGCACCAGAAAGGTGACATCGGCACCCGCTTCGACGAGACGGCCGCCGAAATACCCACCGATCGCCCCGGCACCCAAAACCAAGATTTTCATTTTTCCTCCGGTCGTAAGCTATTCGTTTGAATCTAGGGCGCTAAAAATGACATCTCAAACTGACATGTCAAATTTGACATGCGACTTCTCACAGCGCAAATTTTTGGAAAGGGGCTCGTTTCGGCCCTCGGTGATAAAAGATAGAGAGGTTTGCTTCATGTCCGACAGCGTATTTTCCCTGGACGACATCCGTGTATCAGAGGGTGACGACAAACACGTCAATGCGACGAAGGCTGTCTTGCATCAGGTAAAGGATGTCGAAACGTCTTTATTCTGCCTAAAGCCCGGCGGTGCCGTGAAAGCACATTCCCACTCAGAAGTGTGGGATCTGTTTATCGGCGTCTCGGGGTCGGGTTCGATAACGTATATCGAGAACGGACAGCAATCTGTGACCGGGATGAATGAATGGTCCTTTTGTGCAATGCCGCCGAATGTGGTTCACGAGGTCAAAAACCTCAGCGACACGGACGATCTGATGTTCTTGCTGCTGCATACGCCTTGGGAAGGCTATGACTTCAAGCCATCCAGTTTGATCGAGGCCGCCGAGGTTTAGGTCGTGCTAAAAGGGTGAGACCCCTCAAAAGATTTTCTTCTCCAGTTCGATAAACTTATTCAGATCGACGGCATCGAAGTACTCCTCGACCGTGCACATCTGATCGTGGATGCCACGCGTCGTGCCTTCGCGGGCGACATGCTCAAGTGCGCGCATGGCGGCGCCGGTCGTGATATAGCGCAAAAGCCCAGGCTGCGAGAGCACCTTGAAGCCCGATCGTTCCAGCACATCGTTGTCGATCTTCCAGAGTTGCTTACCCTCATCCATGTTGCCTTTCAGCGGGATCGGCAACTTGGCGGCCGCGACCTGTTCGACCTGTTCCTTGGTGCCTTGGAAGGCGATGTCGATCATATCGGCGCCAGCTTCGTGCGCGATATGTACGCGGCGGATGGCTTCCTCCAGACCATGATCGTGTGTCGCGTCTGTCCTGGCGCAGATGACGAAATCCGGGTCCGTCCGCGCCATACAGGCAGCCCGCAGCTTGGCGGCATATTCTTCCGCCGGCAAAACCGGATGGCTGGTTTCGATCATGCCGCATTTCTTGTAGTCGATCTGGTCTTCAATCACGATCCCGGCGACTCCGGCACGTTCGAAATCCCGAACCGTCCGCGTCACTTGCATGGCGTTGCCATAGCCTGTATCGGCATCGACAAGTACCGGCGCGTCCACGGCAGAAGCAATACGCGTGCAAACATTGATCATGTCGCTGAGGTTGAGAAAGCCCATATCCGGCATGCCGAGATAGCTTGCTGCGACCGTGTTGCCGGAGACGCTGACGATGTCAAAGCCGGCGCGCTCGACCAAGCGGGCGAGCAGGGCATCGTGCGCGGCCACGGCTTGGTGGATGCCAGGCCCTTCAATGAGGTTGCGTAACTTGGTTGTTTTTTTCATGGGGTCTCCTTGGACGAACTTGAAGCACACCGGTTCTGATGATGTCGGCGCTGATGTTTCCTGTGGATGCGGGGGAGCTTCCCCGTCTGGTGAGTTTATGACTCTAGTACAGCGTATGTACGGACACCAGCGGCTGCTTGCTGACGCAGGCTTGCGAGTCTCGACGAGGACAGGCGAATCGTCTTAAAAATTCATAACGAAATCGATACATTTGGCTGCAAAATATTGCGAACGTGATGCGAACATGAGTTTTAATTATATTTAAAAACAGATACTTAAAAATTTTCTGGACAATGAGAACAAAACCTGTACAAATGGCGTCATTGAAACGTTGAACTCGGTATGCAAGAACGGAGACGCCAGATGAGCAGCCCAGCCCTACGTGTCGTGGATAAGGAAAACAGCGTGGACAGGAACAAGGCGCTCGACGCCGCCGTCAGTCAGATCGAACGCGCCTTCGGTAAGGGGTCGATCATGCGCCTCGGCCAGCGCGAGGTCATGCAGGTCGCGAGTATCTCAACCGGCTCCATCGGTCTCGATATCGCCCTCGGGATCGGCGGTGTGCCGAAAGGCCGCATTATCGAGGTTTACGGGCCGGAAAGCTCGGGTAAGACCACGTTGTCTCTGCATATCGTCGCGGAAGCGCAAAAGACCGGCGGCACCTGCGCCTTTATCGATGCGGAACACGCGCTCGATCCGGCCTATGCCAAAAAGCTCGGCGTCAACGTCGACGAACTTCTGATTTCGCAGCCGGATGCTGGTGAACAGGCGCTGGAAATCGCCGATACGCTGGTTCGCTCCGGTGCCATCGACGTGCTGGTCGTCGACAGTGTCGCCGCCCTGGTGCCGCGCGCCGAACTGGAAGGCGAAATGGGCGATGCCCACGTCGGCCTGCAGGCGCGTCTTATGAGCCAGGCGCTGCGTAAGCTGACGGCCTCCGTCGCGCGCTCCAACACGCTGATCATCTTCATCAACCAGATCCGCATGAAGATCGGCGTCATGTTCGGCAGCCCGGAAACGACCACCGGCGGTAACGCGCTCAAGTTCTATTCCTCTGTGCGTCTCGACATCCGCCGCATCGGCGCCATCAAGGACCGCGACGAAGTGGTCGGCAACCAGACCCGGGTCAAGGTCGTGAAGAACAAAGTCGCTCCGCCGTTCAAGCAAGTCGAATTCGACATCATGTACGGCGAAGGCATCTCTAAGATGGGTGAGCTTTTGGATCTTGGAGTCACCGCTGGGATCGTCGAGAAATCGGGTTCGTGGTTCTCGTTCGAGAGCGAGCGTATTGGTCAGGGCCGGGAAAACTCCAAGAACTTCCTGCGTGAGAACACCGATGTCGCCAAGCGGATCGAGATGCTGATCCGTCAGAATGCCGGCCTCCTCAGCGATGAAATGATGACCGGTCCGGACTCTCCGGAAGACGCCGCAGCCGCCGAAGAGGGCGGTGAGGAAGCGGCGCTGGACTGATCGCTTCATAGACCTCACAAACATCTCCATCATCCCGGGCGCATCTGGACTAGTTCCAGGCGTGGCCCGGGATACTCTTTTGTGGCGCGCCAACTGTCTCGACAGCCCCCCATCCGTCCGTTAAAACCTTGCGTTCGCCCGGAAAACCAACCATTTCCGGTGCAGGAAGTTAACGCCGATAACGGGACCGAACATGCAGACCGTCAACGATATCCGCCGCGCCTTTTTGGACTATTTCGCGGCCCACGGACACGAAATCGTCGCGTCGTCGCCATTGGTGCCGCGCAACGATCCGACTCTCATGTTCACCAACGCCGGCATGGTGCAGTTCAAGAACGTGTTTACCGGAAACGAGACGCGCCCTTATTCGCGCGCGACGACGTCGCAGAAATGCGTTCGTGCCGGCGGTAAACATAACGACCTGGAAAACGTCGGCCACACGGCTCGTCACCACACCTTTTTCGAGATGCTCGGCAATTTCTCGTTCGGTGATTACTTCAAGGAACTTGCCATTGAGCTGGCGTGGAACCTCGTCACCAAGGAATACGGTCTGCCGGAAGACAAGCTTCTGGTGACGGTACATTCGTCTGATGAAGACGCGGCGGCGTTGTGGCGCAAGATTGCCGGGCTTCCCGACAGCAAGATTATACGCATTCCCACCTCTGATAACTTTTGGGCCATGGGCGACACTGGTCCCTGCGGCCCATGCTCCGAGATCTTCTATGACCATGGCAATCACATACCGGGTGGCCCGCCGGGTTCGCCCGACGAAGACGGTGACAGGTTCATCGAGATCTGGAACTTGGTGTTCATGCAGTTCGAACAGTTGACGGCGGATCAACGCGTAGATTTGCCGAGACCATCGATCGACACCGGCATGGGCCTGGAGCGTATCTCCGCCGTTTTGCAGGGCACGCACGACAACTACGAAACCGACCTTTTTAAGACACTGATTGCGGCGTCGGCGGATATGTCGGACACCGACGCCAAGAGCGTGTCACACCGCGTCATTGCCGATCACCTTCGCGCCAGCGCGTTCCTGATTACCGACGGCGTGCTGCCGTCGAACGAAGGCCGCGGCTATGTGCTGCGCCGGATCATGCGCCGCGCCATGCGCCACGCGCACATGCTGGGCTGCAAGGACCCGCTGATGTTTCGCCTCGTGCCGACCTTGGTCCGCGAGATGGGCGAAGCCTTCCCGGATTTGAAACGCGCCGAACCGCTGGTCGAGGAAACCCTGAAATTAGAAGAGACTCGCTTCAAGCAGTTGCTTGATCGGGGATTAAAGCTATTGGACGAGGCGACCGACGGCATGGCCGACGGCTCAACGTTGGATGGCGAGACGGCTTTCCGTCTATATGACACTTTCGGTTTCCCGCTCGATCTGACGCAGGATGCGCTGAAAGCCCGCAAGATCGCAGTCGATGAGTCCGGCTTCAATGCCGCTATGAAACGCCAGAAAGAAGAAGCCCGCAAAGCCTGGACCGGTTCCGGCGAGGCGGCAACCGATGCGGTCTGGTTTGACGTGAAAGACGACGTCGGCGCAACTGAATTCCTCGGCTACGACACGGAAACGGCCGAAGGGCGCATCACCGCATTGGTCGTTGATGGTGCCCCGACGAAGACCGCCGCCGAAGGTGCCGAAGTTGCCGTCGTTCTGAACCAGACCCCGTTCTACGGTGAAAGCGGCGGTCAGATGGGCGATAAGGGCATCATCAAGACTGAAGGCGCAGAGATCGTAATTCGGGACACCCAAAAGCGTGTCGACGATCTGCATGTGCATATGGGTAAGGTCGTCTCCGGTACGGTCAATGTCGGTGACGAGGCGCGTCTGCTGGTCGATCACGACCGCCGTTCGCGGTTGCGGGCAAACCACTCGGCGACACACTTGCTGCATGAGTCACTTCGCCGTCGTCTCGGCGATCACGTCACGCAGAAGGGGTCTCTTGTTGCGCCGGACCGCCTGCGTTTCGATATTTCGCACCCAAAAGGTGTTAACGATGACGAGATCGCCGCCGTCGAAGCGGATGTGAACCAACAAATAGCGGTCAACGCCGAAGTCGTTACCCGATTGATGGACCCCGAGTCCGCTGTTGAAGCCGGGGCCATGGCGCTGTTCGGTGAGAAATACGGCAATGAGGTTCGGGTCGTGTCCATGGGGGCCAACGAAGACAACACCAATTTCTCGACCGAGCTATGCGGCGGTACGCATGTCAAACGCACGGGCGATATTGGCGTCTTCAAGATTATTTCGGAAACCGCCGTTGCCTCTGGCGTGCGCCGCATAGAGGCTCTGACAGGGGCGGGTGCACGTGAATATTTCGCAGAAACGGAAAAGGCACTACAGGCGGCGGCAGCCGAATTGAAATCTCAGCCACAGGATGTGCCGGTCCGTATCAAGGCGCTTTTGGATGAGCGCCGCAAACTTGAACGCGAGTTGGCGGATGCCCGCAAGAAACTCGCCATGGGCGGTGGCGGTTCCAGCGGTCCAGCAAAGGCGGAAACCAAGGAAATTGCTGGTATCCAATATGCGCCGCGTCTCTTGGACGGCGTGCCGGCAAAGGAACTCAAGGGCCTCGTCGACGAGATGAAAAAGCAACTCGGCTCCGGCGTCGTCGCCGTGGTCTCCAACACGGACGGCAAAGCTTCGCTGGTGGTCGGCGTTACCGAGGACCTGACGTCCAAAGTCGATGCCGTGAAACTGGTGCAGGCAGGTTCGGCTGCGGTTGGTGGTAAGGGCGGCGGTGGCCGTCCCGATATGGCGCAAGCCGGTGGCCCCGATGGTGCGGCCGGTCAGGCGGCGCTGGATGCGATCGCTGCGGCTATCGGTGCCTGATCATTAGATCTGCGCCCGGCGCAGGTTCGCTCACCAGTAACTCATCGCCCCTTTGAACATATCGTGGATGTGGTGGCGTTCGACCTCGAACGGCGCCATGTCGATGACGCGACGTTGCGGCAGTGCACCTTCGGTGAGACTGTCGAGGTCGTTTTCATCATAACCGATATCGATCAGACCGTTTGGCATGGCAGTCGATTTCATCATGCCGATCAGATGCTCGGCGATGGCTTCGCCGGCCTCCAATGGGCCGGCTTCGTAGTGGCCGCCAAGGCAGTTATATGCTTCGAGGTGTCGTTGCGGCGCATGCGGCCCCGTGACGCGATAGACGCTCGGCGCGTTCAGGATCACGGCCATGCCGTGCGGCACGATCGGCTGGTGCTGGGGATATCCCTCCGGCCGGTACTCCTTCACAAGGCCGGAGATGGCATAGGAAAGTCCATGCGGCAGATGGCATCCAGCCTGACCGAAGGCGATGCCGGCCAAGGACGCCGCCCACATCATGTATTCCCGGGCTTCCAGATTATCCGGGTCGGTGACGGCCGGCACCATGTACTTGCCGACCAGGGTCAATGCTTCGCGGGCGATCATGTCGCTCCATGGGTTCCCACCTTGCGAATACGGGCGCATCGAAGGGACATCCGGTTTTGTGCGTTTGGTGAACGGTCGTGACGTCAAGCTTTCCAGGGCATGCGACAATACATCGAACCCGGACGCGGCGATGACGTTCTTTGGCAGTGTGTGTGTCACATGCGGGTCGACCAGCCCGAGACTCGGTTTCAAGTACGCCGACGCAATACCGGTCTTGGCCTTCATCGACAGTAGATCGAAAATCGCGATACCAGTGGCTTCCGAGCCGGTGCCCGATGTCGTCGGACAGGCAATGTGTGGCATGACGGGGCCGGGGACCGGCCTGCCTTCGCCGACCGGCGCATTGACGTAGGTTAAAAAGTCCGCGGGATGAGAAGCATAGAGGTTCGCAGCCTTGCAGGTATCAATCACGGAACCGCCGCCGACAGAGACAAAGCCGTTGATTTTTCCCTCGACAGCGAAGGCGGCACCCGCCTTGAAGCTTTCGTCCGTTGGCTCAACGGCGACGTCGTCATAGAATGCGACGTCGATCCCGGCGTCTTGCAGGGATTTTTGTACCTTTGCGACGTGGTCAGATGCGGAGATGTCTTTGTCTGTGAAGAGGGCGGCGCGGGTCATGCCAAGGCGCTTGGCATGTGCGCCGGCTTCGGACAGCACGCCTGGGCCGAAGGTTAATGTCTGTGCATCAATCCGAAAGGCCTCGTCGCAGCCCGCCAACAGTTGATAGTGATGACAGCAAACCATGTTGTAAGCCTCCTCCCTTAAGGTTGGGTTCAGACTACCTCGCAGAATCCAGAAGGAAAATCCCGGGAAAAGTCTTTTCCGCACTCTTCCGGGCAAAACGCTTTGGCGTTACAATATTCGCGGGACGGAGGTGAGTTATGTTTGGAAGATGGGGGGGCTGGCTTTGTGCCATGGTCATCGTGCTTACCGTTGGGCAGGTGCAGGCAAGTGAGCCGGCAACACCGAAAGCGTTTATTCAAAGTCTGGTGGATGACGCCATTCTGCAATTGACCGATCCGACGATTTCGGTGGATGAACAGGAACAGCGGTTCCGCAAAATCATGTCCGACTACGTCGCCTTTAATTCGGTTGCCAGATGGGTCCTCGGCCGCCATTGGCGGAGAGCGGACGATGCACAGCAGGCGAGATACTTTAAAGTGTTTGAAGATTTGATGGTCGCAACATACGCCCACAGGTTTCGCAATTATGGTGGCGAGAAACTGGAGATCTCCGCAACGCGGGATATCGATAAGGATCAGTGGCTGGTGCAGAGTCATGTAAGGCGGCCGGGCGCGGACAAGGAACTGCGAGTAGACTGGCGGGTACGCCGGACGGGGGATCGTTTCCGGGTCATCGACATCATGGTAGAAGGGCTGAGCATGGCGCAGACGCAGCGCTCGGAATTCGCCTCGGCCATGCGCAACAACGGTGGTGATCTGGACGCTCTGCTTCTAGACCTGGAGAGCCGATTGGACAAAGCGCGGAAGGGCAGGGATGTGGCGATCAGCGAGGCGTCGAAATAACCGTGATGGCAGGCCCTGCCGCCCCCGCGCCGGAAAGTGTCGAGACACCTTCCGGCAAGGACGAAGCTTACGAGAATTTCCCCGTCGGTTCGATACTGTTGCCGAAAACGGCACGACCGCACGTCGCCGCTTTTTATCGATACGCGCGGGCCATTGACGATATTGCCGATAATCCGGTCCTCTCCGCTGACGATAAGATTGCGCGGCTCGAAGGTTTTGCGTGTGCGGTCCGTGGCGAGGGCGTCGATGAAGCCGCCTATAAGACCGGGGTGTTGATGCGGGAAAGCCTGCTCCAGAGTGGGGTGACGCCGCAGCATTGCCTGGATTTGATCGACGCTTTTAAACAGGACGCGGTTAAGAACCGCTACGCGGACTGGGCTGATCTTATGCACTATTGCGACCGCTCTGCGGCGCCGGTGGGTCGTTATCTGATCGACTTGACGGGCGGTGCAGATGGCGGTTATGGCCCGTCGGATGCGCTCTGCAATGCGCTTCAGGTCATCAATCACCTGCAGGATCTGAAAGACGACTTCAAAACCATGGACCGTGTGTATCTTCCCTCTGGTTGGATGGACGAGGCAAAGGCGGACGTGAAGATGCTGGCGGGTGACCGGGAGAGCCCGGAAATCCGGCAGGTCATCGACAAATGCTTGGCCGGAGTTCGCCAGTTGTTGACGGACGCACGCCGATTGCCCGCCAGTGTCCGAAGCCGACGGTTGGCGATGGAAGCAGCCGTGATCGTGCGCATAGCCGATGCTCTTGTCGAAAAGCTGGCGCGGGAGGATCCCATCGCCGGCCGTGTCGCCTTGTCCAAACCCGGATACGCGGCATGTACCGTGCGGGGCGTGCTCTCCGCCGTATTCGGTTAATCCGGAATGACATTCACAATCGTAGCGGCTGCTTCGCTCGCTGCTTGGCTTTATTTGTATCTGTTACGAGGCAAGTTTTGGCATGCGGATGAAAGAATTAACATAAAACTAGTTAATCCGATGTCCATGCCGTCCGTCGCCGCGGTCGTCCCGGCTAGGAATGAGGTCGGGACGATTGCCGAGACGGTCCGCTGTCTATTGGATCAGGATTACCCGATATCTATTCCGATCATCGTCGTCGACGACAATAGCGAGGACGGGACCGCCGACGCAGCGCGTGAGGTGACGGTGACGGACGCTGAAAAAGCGCGCCTCACGGTCGTCTCGGGTGAGCCACTGGCCGATGGTTGGACCGGTAAAATGTGGGCCGTCAGACAAGGCATCAATGCTGCGCCGGCGAGTGACTATTTGCTCCTGACTGATGCCGATATCCACCACGAACCGTCGCTGGTGAGTAATCTTATCGCCAAGGCGGAGGGAGAGGGCATACGCTTGGTCTCTCTGATGGTGAAGCTAAAATGCCAATCGCCTTGGGAGTGCCTGTTGATCCCGGCATTCGTTTATTACTTTCAAAAGCTCTACCCCTTTTCTTGGGTGAATGACCCGGCACGCGAAGAAGCCGCCGCTGCAGGCGGATGCATGCTGGTGCACAGGCAGACACTTGAAGACACCGGGGGGATCGAAGCGATCCATGACAAGGTGATCGACGATTGCGCCATGGCGGCCTTGATCAAACCGCACGGACCCATATGGCTTGGTCTTGCCGAAGAAACGGAGAGCACGCGGTCTTATGCCGCGTTGGGCGAAATCTGGCGCATGGTGTCGCGGACGGCTTATCTGCAGTTGCGGCACAGTCCGTTGCTGCTGCTTGCCGCCGTTGCCGGAATGGCGCTGCTTTACGTCGTACCGCCGCTGGCGCTGATGGCAGGGTTGTTGAACGGTGGACTCGTCTTGGCGTTCCTTGGGGGCGCTGGCTGGGCCGTAATGACCTGGACATATCTGCCGACGGTCGAACTCTATAGGCTTTCGCCGCTCTGGGCTTTGCTGCTTCCCGTGGCCGGACTTTTGTTCACGTTGGTGACCATCGATTCCGCACGGCGACATTACATGCGCACGAGCGGACAATGGAAAGGGCGCCGGTACGGCGTCTGACCCTCGAATGGGATGACGCCGACGGGGGCTTGGTGTATCCAAGCGCCATGGATGCCGTAGAAACACTCCCCATTGAGCCGGATTTGCCGGTCGATCCGCCGGACGCTTACGTGGAAGCGTTGGTGCGCCGGGCGGGCTCGTCGTTCTTTTGGGGCATGCGCCGGCTGCAGCCGAAACGGCGCCGGGGAGTCTATGCCGTCTACGGGTTCTGCCGCGAGGTCGATGATGTCGCCGACGGCGAGATCGAACTGTCCCGCAAAGTCGTGCTGCTTGAACTGTGGCGGGATGAAATTGCGCGGCTTTACGATGGTGTGCCACGCCATCCTATTGGCTTGGCATTGCTGCCCGCCGTTCGCGAATATGGACTCCGCCAAGATGATTTTGTTGCCGTCATCGACGGCATGGCGATGGATGCAGCGCCTCGTGTGCGCATCACGAACCGTGCCGAGCTATCGCTTTACTGCGACCGTGTCGCCTGCGCCGTCGGCAGGCTTTGCAATCCTATCTTTGGAATCCCGGCAGAGATCGACAACGAACTGGCTGGTGCGTTGGGCGATGCAATGCAATTGACGAACATTCTTCGCGATATCGTCGAGGATGCAGGCCGAGACAGAGTTTATCTCCCGGCGGACGCCTTGCGGGCAGCCGGCGCGGATGGCGACGGGATTGAAGATATCCTGACGGCGCCTGGATTGGGTGAATTGTGCGAGACTCTGGCGAGCGATGCCTCGGCCAAGTTCGAAAGAGCCGAAGCGTTGATCGCGGCGGTCGAGAAAAGCGCCGCGCGGCCGGTCGTCATGATGCTCAAGGTCTATCGGCATATTCTCGACAATCTCATGCAGCGCGGCTGGGACGATCTGGACCAAGACGTCGGCCCCGGTCGGCTAGGGAAACTGATGATTGCCGCACGCTACGGGATTTTTGGATGACGGCAGGTCGTGTTTTCGTCGTCGGTGGGGGCGTCGCCGGACTAGCTGCCGCGACCGCTGCCGCCGAAGCGGGCAGGCAGGTGTTCCTGTTCGAGGCGGCACCCCGCCCCGGCGGGCGGTGCCGTACGTTCCATGACGTCACGCTGGATGCCGACATCGACAACGGCAATCACCTGTTGTTGAGCGCGAATACAGACGCCTTGCGCTATCTGCAACGCATAGAAGCGTTGGAGACGGTTGAAATGCTACCGCCGCATATTCCATTTTTGGATTCTGCCACCGGTGCGCGCTGGATCGTTGATTTCAGCGGTGGGCGGGTACCCTGGTGGGTATTTAAGCCGTCGCGTCGCGTGCCGGGTACCCGGTTGCGAGATTACTGGGCGTCGCGCAAACTTTGGGACGCGTCGCTCGGCGCGACCGTTCAATCGCGCCTTGGTGGGACCGGACCGCTGTATGAACGTTTCTGGAAGCCGCTGGCCGTGTCGGTGCTGAATACGGCACCCGACGAAGCCGCCGCGGATTTGCTTTTGCCGGTCTTGCGTGAGTCCGTTTTCAGGGGCGGTGATGCGTGCCAGCCGATCGTGGCGCGGCGCGGACTGGGATACAGTTTTGCCGAACCGGCGTTGGATTATGTCACGCGAAACGGCGGCCATGCCGCGATGTCGACTCGCGTCAAAGGTCTGGAACGGTCCGGAGATGCCGCTATTTCGGTATCCGTCGACGGCGAATCGGTACCGTTGTTGCCGGAGGACAGCGTGGTTCTTGCCGTGCCGCCGCAGATCGCCGCAAGTATGCTGCCTGGCCTTATCGTCCCCAACGATCACCGACCGATTCTCAATGTGCATTTCAGGCTGCCGCCCGCATCTTCGAACGTGCGTATCCTGGGGCTCGTCGGGGGGCTCGCCGAATGGATTTTCGTTCGTAACGACATTGCGTCTGTAACGGTCAGCGCGGCAGGGGCAATCGTGGATGAAGCGGCGGAGCAGCTCGGAAAACGGTTTTGGCCAGAGGTCGCACGGGCCCTTGGACTACCCGAGACGGATATGCCGCCGTGTTGCGTGATCAAGGAAAAGCGGGCCACCATCGCTCAAACGCCAGATCAAATTGCCAAACGGCCAGGTACGCGAACGCCCCTGCGGAATGTGCTTCTCGCCGGCGATTGGACGGATACGGGCCTTCCCGCGACGATCGAGGGGGCCATTCGATCCGGTCACGCCGCGGCGGAGACCATCTTGAATCCGTGACAAATATTTGACACTTTTGTCTGGTTTCTGGCGTTTCCGAAGTGCGCCGGATGTGGCATTGTGCACCTGCAAAACGCCCGAGGTTTTACCATTCCGTGTCCAACACGACAGCCAATCTAACCCAAGTGACCGATGACCCGCTGTTGCGGGCCGAGGAAACCATTGCCGACGCGCGCCGATGGTTCGAAGCGCAGCAACATTCGGACGGGCATTGGGCATTCGAATTGGAAGCGGACGCAACAATCCCAGCCGAGTATATTCTGCTTAATCACTATCTTGGTGAGCCGAACGACGAGATCGAACAGAAACTCGCCGCGTATCTTCGCCGTATCCAAGGCAAACGCCACGGCGGCTGGCCGCTGTATCACGACGGTGACTTCAATATCAGCGCATCGGTCAAAGCGTATTATGCGCTCAAGCTTGTCGGCGATGATCCCGCAGCACCGCACATGCGCCAAGCACGGGAAGCCATCCTGTCACGCGGCGGCGCGGCGCGGGCCAACGTCTTTACCCGTATCGCGATGGCTTTGTTCCAACAAGTGCCTTGGCGGGCGGTGCCGGTGATGCGCGTCGAGGCACTGCTGCTACCGAAGTGGGCGCCGTTCCATATCGACAAGGTTTCCTATTGGTCGCGGACGGTAATGGTCCCGCTGCTGGTACTGGCGGTTCTGAAGCCGGTTGCCAAGAACCCACGCAAAGTTGATATCAGCGAAATTTTCGTCCGCCCTGCCAACGACGAGCAGGACTACATGGTCAACCCGACCGGCTCGCTCATCGGTTCGCTGTTTCTCGGTATCGACCGCATCGCTAAGGTGATGGAAAGTCTGTTTCCGCAAGAACTGGAGCGCAAGGCGATCCGCAAGGCGCTCGATTTCATCGGGCCTCGCTTAAACGAGGAAGACGGTCTGGGCGCGATTTTCCCGGCGATGGCGAACACGGTGATGGCCTTTGATGCGCTCGGCTATCCGCGCGATCACCCGGATTATATGACGGCGCGGTCGGCTATCGACAAGTTACTGATCTTCAAGGGAGACGAAGGTTACTGCCAGCCGTGCCTATCTCCGGTCTGGGATACCGCGCTCGGCGGTCATGCGCTGATGGAAGCCGGCGCCGAAATCTCAGAAAAGGCGCTGGTGGCGGCAACGGATTGGCTCGCCGAACGGCAAATTCTGGATGTCTACGGCGACTGGTCCGTGAATCGACCTGGTCTGCGCCCAGGAGGTTGGGCGTTCCAGTACAACAACGATTATTATCCCGACGTTGATGATACAGCGGTCGTCGGCATGCTGCTGCACCGGGCGGATCCTGAACGGTACAAGGAAAGCATCGCGCGCGCGCGGGAATGGATAATCGGTATGCAGTCCGAAAACGGCGGCTGGGGCGCTTTCGATATCGACAACTCTCACCAGCTTTTGCAGAACATTCCGTTCGCTGATCATGGCGCTCTGCTCGATCCGCCGACGGCGGACGTCAGTGCAAGGTGTATCTCGTTCCTCGCACAAATCGGTGAAGACCGGGAAAGCGACGTCGTCCAGCGCGGCATCGCCTATCTGCGCCGCGAGCAGGAAGAGGACGGCTCGTGGTTCGGGCGTTGGGGTAACAACTACGTCTATGGCACATGGTCCGTGCTTTGTGCCTTGCGTGCCGTCGGTGAGGACATGTCACAACCCTATATCCGCAAAGCCGTTGACTGGCTGCGTGACCATCAGGGCGACGACGGCGGTTGGGGCGAGGACTGTGCGAGTTACTGGCAGCATCGAAAGGATGAGGTGAAAGTCTCGACGCCGTCACAGACATCGTGGGCCGTTATGGGCCTGATCGCCGCCGGCGAGATCGATGCGCCCGAGGTTCACCAGGGGATCGAATATCTGCTGAACGCACCTCGCGAAGGGGGGAAGTGGGAAGAGGAATACTTCAACGCCGTTGGGTTCCCGCGCGTTTTCTATCTGCGCTATCACGGCTATAGCGCCTATTTCCCGCTCTGGACGCTTGGTCGCTACGTCAACATGTCGCGCGCCAACGAGCGTCTCCCTAAACACGGTATGTAAGCAGACCGATGATGCGGATTGCCGTCATCGCCGGCGTCGTTTCGGAAAGGGATGTCCTCGACGAGAGCGGCGTTCAAGCGGTGGCACTCTCCGGTGCGCGCAAAGACGGCGCAGAGCGAGCCATAGCCAAACTCTTGGCCGACAAACCCGATGCCTTGTTAAGTTTCGGCACGGCGGGCGGTCTGGCGCCGGGTATCACGCCGGGTTCCTTGGTGGTTGCTAAGGAAGTCGTCACGGTATCAGGAGAGCGCTT
Organism: Rhodospirillales bacterium; assembly: GCA_965216765.1. Lineage (GTDB taxonomy): Bacteria > Pseudomonadota > Alphaproteobacteria > Rhodospirillales > Casp-alpha2 > UBA4479. Next base: position 928,625 of record OZ244199.1, on the reverse strand, counting down.
GGCCACGGACGCCACCTGGTCGGGTGAGATGGCAAATCGCTTAGACTTAATGCCCTCGGATATTTTTGGTAGCGATACGGTCTTGAGCGTCGCGGATAAGAAAGCCATGTTCGCCGAGACCGGCTGTGACGCCGCTGATATGGAAAGCCATATCGCGGCCAGAATGGCGGATGCCGCTGGGATGCCATTCGCGGTGTTGCGTGCGGTCGCCGATGCCCAGGATACTGACCTGCCACCGTGGTTAGCGGCATGTGTCTGTGAAGACGGCAGCACAAATTACCGCAAAGTCTTCACCGGAGTTCTCACGCATCCAACCGATATCGGGAATATGATTGCCGTCGGTCGCGGCCATGCGCGCGCGATTAAGGCGTTACGCGGCGCGACCGGAATTCTTGCCCCGGCTTTCGGCTTCGGTGCGCTCTAAGCGCTGCGACATCGTCTCGACCACATCCTCGAAGACGAATTCCGCCGGCCGCTGATTGTCGAGCGGGATGTCCGGCGCTAACGGCGTCTCGGTTTCAATCCCCTTCAGGAATATCCGTAGCGCTTTCAAAGGATGCTTTACCGTGTCCGTGACAGCGGTCGGCTCGTACCCGCAATGGACCATGCAGTCAGCGCATTTCTCGTACTTGCCGGTGCCGTAGGCGTCCCAATCAGTCGATTCCATCAACTCCGAAAAAGACGAAGCGTAGCCTTCCGCCAAGAGGTAGCACGGTTTCTGCCAACCGAAGACGTTGCGCGTTGGATTGCCCCACGGCGTGCAGGCGTAACTTTGATTGCCGGCCAGGAAGTCCATGAACATCGTCGATTGGCTGAAACGCCAGTCCTTGTCGCCCTTTAGACGGAAAATATCCCGGAAAAGATTCTTGGTCTTCTCGCGGTTTAGGAAATGCTGCTGGTCCGGGGCGCGTTCGTAGGCGTATCCCGGCGAGACGGTAATACCCTCGACCTTCAGATCGTAGGTACAGAAATCGAAAAACTCGCTGCACTCTTCGGCGGTCATCTGATCGAACAGTGTGCAATTGACGTTGACGCGAAAGCCTTTGGCTTTGGCGGCGCGGATCGCGGCGACCGCACGCTTGAACGTACCCGGCTGGTCAACGGCCTTGTCGTGATGTGCCTCAAGTCCATCCAGGTGTACTGAGAACGTCAGGTACGGCGTCGGCGTGAAGTCATCCAGCCGTTTTTCCAAAAGAAGCGCGTTGGTGCACAGATATACAAACTTCTTCCGCGCAACAATGCCGTCGACGATGCGTTTGATGTCGCGGTGGATCAGCGGTTCGCCGCCGGGGATCGAGACGACTGGCGCGCCACATTCGTCGACCGCCTGCATGCACTCTTCGTAGGTCAGGCGCTTATCGAGGATGTCGGATTCGTAGTCGATCTTACCGCAACCGGGGCAGGCTAGATTGCAGCGAAAAAGCGGTTCAAGCATCAGTACCAGCGGATAACGCTCGACGCCACGCAGACGTTTGCCGAACACGTAGGCGCCAACCCTGATTTGCTGAATCAGCGGAACAGCCATATTAATCGCCGCCTGTCGCCATGGCGTTATCGGAAAGTTGCTGCGGCAGCTTGAACGAGACATTCTCTAGGACGCCCTCGAGGTTGCCGACCGTTGCTTCACGCAGTTCACAAAGGCGATCAACCACGCCCTGAACGAGTTCTTCCGGTGCCGACGCGCCGGCGGTGATACCGACTTTCGAAACACCGTCGAGCCAGCTTTCTTCGATAATCGATGCATCGTCGATCAGATACGAGGCAACACCGACTTCTTTACCGATCTCTGCAAGCCGGTTGGAATTTGAACTGTTCTTTGCGCCGACCACGAGGATGAGGTCTACACCCTCGGCCAGCTTGCGCACGGCAGATTGTCTGTTCTGGGTGGCGTAGCAGATATCACGGAGATCCGGGCCGACGATATTCGGAAACCGGCGGCGCAGCGCTTCGATGGTCGAGCGGGTCTCATCAACCGATAGCGTCGTTTGCGTCACGTAGGCAAGTAGGTCCGGGTCTTTGACTTCGAGAGTCTCGACGTCGCTAGGCTCGCTGACCAGCAGCACGCCGCCGGGAATGCGGCCCTGCGTGCCCTCAACCTCGGGGTGCCCCCTGTGGCCGATCAGTACGACTTGACGGCCACGCATTGCGTGGTTCTGGCCTTCTTTGTGAACTTTCGAGACCAGCGGGCAGGTTGCGTCGATCACCGGCAACTCACGCGCCGTGGCGGCGTTTTCAACGCTTTCACCGACTCCGTGGGCGCTGAAGATGGTGACGGCGCCGTCCGGAATCTCATCGACTTCGTCAACGAACACGGCTCCCTTTGCCCGCAAAGACTCCACGACATGCTTGTTATGGACGATTTCGTGGCGGACATAGACCGGCGGGCCGTATTTGCGGAGTGCGCGCTCTACGATCTCGATAGCGCGCTCGACACCGGCACAAAATCCACGTGGGTTCGCCAGGATGATTTCGATCTGCTCGCTCATGGGGATCGGCTTCCAACTGCTATAAAAGGACGGTTGCGGCCGGCAACTACGCTTGCCCTTGGCAAATAAGCATTTTTCCCGGCATCGCAAAGGCCTTATTAACGTTTTTGCAGCGCCGTTGCCATGCAAAACTCGGCGTGAATGCACTGAAAGGATTTGGATTGGCAGAGATAAACGGCACGATTCTGGTGACAGGCGCGACGGGATTTGTCGGTTCTGCCGTCGTTCGCAAGCTTATCGCACGCGGCGCCGCCGTACGCGTCCTAGCGCGCCCCGGAAGTGACCGCCGTAATCTCGAAGGTCTGGACTTGGAGGTTGCTGAGGGTGATCTATCCGCGCCGGAAAGCTTGCCGACAGCACTTCGGGGATGCAGGGGGGTGTTTCATGTCGCGGCGGATTACCGTTTATGGGTCCGTAACCCGGGAGAGATGTTTCGCGCCAACGTCAGCGGCACACGGGCGCTTTTGCAAGCGGCGGCGGAGGTAGGCGTCAAACGCACGGTCTATACCTCAAGCGTCGCCGTGCTTGGCACCGATCCGTCCGGCAACCCTGCCACCGAGGAAACACAGGTCTCGTTCGGCGACATGATCGGCACCTACAAACAATCGAAATATATGGCGGAGAAAGCAGTCAACGATGTGATCGTTGAAACCGGTCTTGATTGCGTGATCGTCAACCCGTCGATGCCGATCGGGCCGCGCGATATCAAGCCGACACCGACAGGACGCATTATCGTCGAGGCGGCGACAGGCCGGATGCCGGCCTATGTCGATACCGGTTTGAACGTGGTTCACGTCGATGACGTCGCGGAAGGGCATATCGCGGCGTTTGAGCGGGGAGAGGCGGGACGACGGTACATTTTGGGCGGTGATGACCTGACGCTTCGCGAGATATTGGCGACCGTTGCGGAACTCGCGCACCGGCGTCCGCCGAAGTTTCAAATACCCCGGCTGCCGCTTTATCCCGTGGCCTTTGCCGCCGAGTTGTGGTGCGGCTTGCGCGGCAACGGAGAGCCGTTTGCTACCATCGATGGCCTCAAGATGTCGAAAAAGAAGATGTACTTTTCAAGTGCGCGCGCCGAGGTAGAACTCGGCTATAAGCACCGCCCGGCGAAGGAAGCGCTCGCTGATGCGATATCGTGGTTCAAAGCCAACGGCTATTTCTGAAACCAAGGCCGGATGCTTGACTTGGCAGGTTTCAAGGCAAAGATTCGCCGTTCCTGACGGGAGTTTCCAATGCACGCGATTATTCTAGCGGCAGGGGTCGGTAGCCGGCTTTTCGGTGATAGCCGGGCGCAGCCGCCAAAGAGCCTGATTGAATTCGACGGTGAGACGCTGCTCAGCCGCCATATCCGTCATCTGCAGGCCTTGGGTATCGAGGGCCTGACTCTGGTGGTCGGCTACCGCAAAGACCTCGTCGTGTCGGAAGCGCTGCGGGTTGCCCCGGAAGGGTTCGTTCGCGTAATTGAGAACCCGATGTATCGGGGCGGCAGCGTAATCTCCATGTGGTATGCGCGGGACGTCTACCGAACGCAGGACGACGTTTTGTTCATGGATGCAGACACGCTTTACGACCCAAACGTCCTGCGTCGCCTTATCGATGCAGACGGCACTTCCTTCACCTTCGACAAGGACCTCGAAGAAGGCGATGATCCGGTGCGCATTTGTCTACGCGATGGTTACGTCGCCGATTTCGGCAAGCGTATCGTCGGCCAGTTCGACGCCATGGGCGAGTGGCCGGGGTTTATGAAAGTTTCGGGAAGGGTCAGATCACTCTTGGCCGCATCTCTCGAAAATCAAATCGACGGTGGCAATCTGCTGGGTGCCTATGAAGAAGCTATACGTGACGTCATCATCGGTGAGCCGCCGGGCGCGTTCGGGATTGTCGATGTATCCGATTTGGGCTGGATTGAGATCGATTTTCCCTATGACCTTGAGCGTGCCAAGACAGAAATACTGGGCGCGATTTCAGACTGCCCCGCTTAAAGTCATCCGCTGGATCAGACGCGGAAGACGTAATCCTTTGATGGATCGCGGTCGATATCCGGCGGGTAGTTCTTGTGTTTATCGGCGTAGTACTGCGCCATGTGATCGCCCGCCGACAGACGGTTGTAGGTGGCGTAGTAGATTCGCCGCACGCCGTCGGTCATATTCGGTTCCGAAGAATGCGGGGCGTAACAATCGAAAAACACGATATCACCAGGCTCCGTCGGCACGGGCTCGAAGGCCATCCCCGCCATATATTCATCGCTCAACGGCTCCCACGACGTTGCGAGACCTTTCTTATGGTGGCCGGAGACCAGCCGCAGGCATCCGTTCTCTAACGTCGAGCGGTCAATGCTGACCAGCGCCGAGATGAAGAAATCGGCATAGATGTCCCAACCGGCCTGACTGTCCTGATGCGGCGCGAAGCCGCTGCCGCCAGGCATCTTGAAGTTGATCTTCTCTTTGAACAGGACGGCGGGCTCATCCAGCAGTTGCGTGACCGGGGCGGCGAGGGCGTCCGTCAACGCCTTGAAGCCGTCATGGAACGGGCAGATGTTTTCGATCCGCGAGACCAGATCGCTTTCGTCCCGCTTGCTTTTCTCGTGAAAGACCCAGTGCTGTCCCGAGACCTCGGGTGCGGTGAGGATTTCATCGGCCCAGGTGACGATCCGATCCATGTCTTCGCTGTCGAAGCCGCCACGCTTCACCAGAAATCCATCCCGGTAAAAGGCGTCGATGTCTTCTTGCGTTAGTCGTGGTGTCTGCAGCATGCGGAAGCTCCGTTGCTTTCCGACTAGATAGGCTGTTGGAAGCGGCTTGTCACGCCATGCACCTTTTCTTGAGAGACGCTCCCCGGGGGCGTATATCGCTAGGTAACGGGAATATGACGTTTTCGTTGCACTTTCTTAGCGTTCCAAAGAAAGGCCGTCTGATGTCGCATGATACTTGGTTGCACAAAGTTGCGCGCGGCACGATCGTCCGTCCGCTGGCCGAGACGCGCGTGACGCCGAACCATCTGACGTCGGTCCGGCTTGCTGCGGGGGTCTCTGCGGCTTCTGCACTGGCTGTCGGTACGCCTATTTGGTCGCTAGCGGGCGCTGTACTCTTTGCCGTTTCGATGCTGCTGGATAGGGCCGACGGCGACCTGGCGCGGCTGACCGGACGGACGAGTCCGGGCGGCCACACGTTCGATCTTTTTGCCGATGCCTTCTGCAACGCCATCATCTTCGTCGGCCTTGGGATCGGCTTGCGAGGCTCGGAATACGGGGGGTGGGCGATCCCCATGGGGATGCTGGCGGGCCTCGCCGTTGCGACGATCCTTTTGATGGTGATCCGCATCGAAAAGCTGGAAGGGGCACGCGCCGCCGAGATCGGCAGCTTCTACGGCTTCGATCCCGACGATGCGATGCTCGCCATTCCGATTGCCGTGGCTTTTGGCTGGTCTCAGCCGTTGCTGGTCGCGGCGGCCATCGGCGCACCTGCATTTGCCGTCTTTTTTGTGTTTCTTTTCCGGGCCAAGCTGAAAAAAAGCTAGCCCCGTCGAGCCCGCAGTAGTGTCAGCCAGGTCCAGAGAAAATAGACTGTGGCGCCGATGCTGGCGGCGACGAAAAATGGATATAGATATCCGAGCCAAGTCACCGGCCAGAGCAAGTAAATGCCGTCTTCCAGTTCGAAGCCGGCGAAGCCTGGATAGCCTACGGCGTCGCCGGTCTCGTCCGCGCCCGAATGTTTGTCGATGCCGAGGTTGGTGAACATCGAAAAAATGGCACAGGCAGACCCGCCGCAGCCCAACGCCACTGACCAAAGGCCCAGCCCCTCGTTTCGAAACGCCCAACCCATGGCAAAGAAAAGAGCGGCGAAGCTGATGCCGCCGACCAGGTAGTCCAGGTAGTAACCTAGCTTCGACGTGCGTCCGGATTGGCGCGCCAACTCACCGTCGAAATGATCGAGGAAACGGGACAGCACGAACAGACCGGCGCCCCAGGTTTGCAGACCGGGCTGTGCAATCAACCACGCACCACAAAGCGACACCGCCAGACAAAGCAGCGAGACATGGTTCGGCGTCACCGGTGAGTTGACCAGTGGACGGACGAGGACGGCGGCGATGCGCTGATCGAAGGGTGGTTTTTCGGACGTCATTAACGGGCTCCGGGCAGAGCGCTCAACGTCCAGCGCACTGGCGACCGTGTCAAGTCGCGGTTGTCGCTTCGGCGCAGGCCCCTTATAAGCCGAACGTAGGCTGCGGAGGGATGCACCATCACTGATATCCGTCAACGTTACGCCGACGCCGTCGCCGCTTGGGTTGATCTGTGCCAACGGCGTGCGAGTTGGGTGATGGCAGCTTCGCTGGCGCTGGTGGCACTGTCGATTTTCTATCTCGCACAGAACATCCGCATCGATACCGATACCGAAGACATGCTCTCGGCATCTTTGCCGTTCCGCCAAAACGCCATCGCCATCGACAAGGCTTTTCCGTCGCTGGAAGACCGGCTTTTGATCGTCATCGAGGCCCCAGGTGCCGACCGTGCCGACGCTGCGGCGCGAGTGCTGAGTGAACGACTCCGTGAGCATCCTGAATTGTTCCGGGATGTCAGTTCTAATGCCGCTGACCCGTTTTTGGACAAGAACGGGCTTCTGTATCTGCCGCTGCAGGAACTGAACGAACTGGCGGCACGCCTCTCGGCGGCGCAGCCGTTCCTCGGCACACTCCGCCAACAGCCAAACCTTGGCGGGCTCGCTGATATGGTCGGGCTGTTGGGCAAGGCGGGTGATACGGACCCGGCGACTCTCGGCGAGGCAGCACGTGTCCTGGGCGGCATGGAGGATGTTGCGACGAAAGTTCGGAACGGTGAGAAGGCGTCTTTATCCTGGTCGGCACTCCTGATGCCGCCGAGATCTGCCGAAATGGCACCCGTTCGCCGGCTCATCACGCTGCAGCCGGTTCTTGACTACGGGTCTTTGCATCCCGCCGCAGCGGCCGAGCGTAAGATTTTTGATTTGGCCGAAGCCGCCGCATTCGGCTCCCAAGGTGTTGGTGTGCGCCTGACCGGCAGCGCTGCCCTTGAGAGCGAAGAACTCGGCAGCGTCGAGGAGGGGATGGCGGCCGCAGGCGTTATCTCGCTGGTTCTGGTCGCATTGGTGCTAATTTTAGGCTTGCGCTCGTTTGGTGCCATTGCGGCGCTTCTTGTCACTCTTGTCGCCGGCCTGATCTGGACGGCTGCGTATGCGATCTGGGCAGTCGGCGCATTGAATCTAATCTCGGTCGCTTTCGCTGTGTTGTTTGTCGGCCTTAGTGTCGATTTTGGCATCCATGTCTATCTGCGGGCGACGGAGCAGGCACGGGACAGCACATGGAGCCGGGCTATCGTCAATGGAGCACGCGGCATTTCGACTTCGCTGACTCTTTGCGCGGTGACCTCGGCTATCGCGTTTTTCTCGTTCCTACCGACGGACTACGTCGGCCTAGCGGAACTGGGCCTGATCGCCGGTGGCGGGATGATCATTGCCCTGGTGGCAAACCTGACACTGTTGCCGGCATTGCTGCGCCTATTAGTCAGACGCGTGCCCAATCTGACACCAAGCGCGCCGAAGCAAAGCGGTCCACCCAAGTACGCGAAGCCCATCGTCGCCGCTGTGGCTTTGCTTTCGGTGCTATCCCTTTTTGCGGCTGGGGGTGCCCGCTTCGACTTCGACCCGATGAACCTCAGGGATGCCGACGGACCGTCAATGCGGGCGCTGAACGATTTAGCCGCCGCCGGTTTGGTAGAACCCTATGCCACCGAGATTCTGGCCCCTGACGCCGAACAGGCTGACGCCATCGCAGCCAGACTCAAACCTTTACCCGAAGTCGGCGAGGTGCGGACGGTCTCCAGCTTGGTGCCGGTGAACCAGAACGCGAAGCTAACTGTGATCGAGGATTTGGCCTTGTTCATCGGGCCGTCGTTCTACGCGCCGGTTGGATCGGTCGTGATGGAGACCGAGGCTCTACGTCATGCGGTCGAGCGGTTGCGCGAGAACTTGCTGGGCTTGGCGGCTTTGCCCGAGTTGGGGGATGCCGTCGTCCGTCTGGAAAATACACTATCGGGCGACGTGTCGCCGTCTCAGCTCGCGGTGATCAACGCCGCATTGTTCGAGACTCTCCCGCCGCAGTTGGACCGCATCGGTGGTCTCCTTGAAGCGGCGCGCATCGATGTCAAAGACTTGCCCGACAACTGGAAGCGCACCTATCTAGCCGAGGACGGCCGAGCGCGGGTCGAGGTCACGCCCGCCGGAGACAAACGCGATGCCGAGAGCCTTAAGGCTTTCGTCGCCGCCGTGGCGGCCATCGCACCGAATGCCTCTGGTGCGCCCGTCATCATCGTCGAGGCGGGGCAGGCCGTTCTGTTCGCTTTCGCCGAAGCGTTGGCTGTCGCGGTCGTGCTGATTGCCGTGGTCGTCTATTTTGTCGTCGGCAGCGCGGTGTCGACGCTGCTCGTGTTTGCACCTGTTGTCGTTGCAGCGCTGTGGACTCTCGCCGTCGCCGCATTGGTCGGCATCCCCTTTAACTTTGCCAATGTGATCGTCTTGCCGCTGCTATTCGGCCTGAGTGTCGATTTCGGTATTCACATTGTGATGCGTGGCCGGGCCGAGGCATCGGACGTGGCGCAGGACATAGCTCTGGCGGCGTCGACGACACCGCGCGCAGTGCTGCTGAGCGCGCTGACGACTATTTGCTCGTTCGGTGCGATTATTCTGTCCGGTCATCCCGGAACGGCCAGCATGGGCCTGTTGCTGACGATATCTATTTCGCTAACGTTGATCGCCATACTGGTCTTTCTGCCCGCTTTGCTGGCCCTGATCGGCGGCCGAGGTAAGCACGGAGACGTCGCGTGAGAGTCTTTCAGTTGTTCTACGCGGCCCTCGGTATCGCGCTGCTGGTGGGCATACTATGGGACACGGATTACGTTGCCGTCGCCGACAGGCTTGGCGCGGTCGGTGCCGCTGGGATTGTCGCCGTAGTGGCGATTTATGCCGTGTCGTTTCTGGGCGACTCTATTTCGTGGGCCTTGATCCTGACGTCGCTGCCACCGAGGCCCGTCTGGTGGCGGCGTTTGTTCCTGATCCGATTGGCGGGGGAGGCCTTTAACAACGTGATCCCCGCCGGTGGATTTGCCGGCGAACCGGTGAAGGCCGTCATTCTGAATAAACGGTACGGCATCCCGTTGACCGAAGCGACGGCATCGCTGGTGATGGCACGAACGGTCAACATGTTTGCGCTGATCGCTTTTTTGATCGTCGGCTTCGTGTTCGTGCTGGGCGATGACGTCATGGCGGGGCCGATCCGAAATACCGCCGGTGTGGGTTTGGCCGTGCTGAGTATCGGCACTCTGTTGCTATTCGGTCTGCAGCGTTACCGGGTCTCGACATGGCTGCTGAGAAGGTTCTCAGGCCTAGCGTGGGCGGCGAAGGGGATTGCCGTCGTCGAAGAAGTGGACGCGCGTTTTGCGGTTTTCTACAGCGCGCATCCGTTCCGGCTTTCGGTGTCGTCCATACTAGCGTTGTTGAATTGGGTGCTGGGTGTCGCCGAAATCTATGCGGCGTTTTATTTCCTCGACCACCCTGTGACTTGGCGTGAAGCTTGGGTGATCGAAGCGCTGGTACAGATGGTGCGTTCGGCCGTGTTCTTCATTCCTTTGGCGATCGGCGCTCAGGAAGGTGTGTTCGTTCTGGTCGTTGGTGCTATGACGGGGCTGGCGCCGCTGGGTCTTGCCTGCGCTGCTGTCAGGCGGATACGGGAACTTATCTGGATCGCGCTGGGTCTGGGAGTCGCGACCGTGTTTCCGACATCGCCACGAGCGCCCGGGAATTAATCGGCAAGAAGATCGGCGGTCTGTTCGTCCATCTGCTTGATGAATGCCTCTGCGCCGCCGGATTGAAGCGTCTTGCGGTACTCCGAGGCGCGAACGGCTAATTCGCTGATACTGCCTTTCAAAAGGACATCGACGATCCGCGCCTTGCCGTCTTTTTGATGGACCACGTAGGTCAAGGCAACGGGATCTTTGTTTTCGGGATTAAGCGTGCTGTCGACCAACTTCAGGCCGCGCGGACCGTCCCGTTCCGAGCCGTCCTTGAATGTTGCCTTTTTCAACTCGGAAAACCGTTCGGCATGGAGCGCGATGCTCATGCGGCGGAAGGAAGCGAGCATACGTTGTTTGGTTTTCTCATCGGCGCTCCGAAACGTTTCGCCGCCGACCGTTTTGACCATCGTCTCGAAATCAAACGCCGCGTTCATCACGGGGGCGAACGCCTCGAAACGGTCTTTCGGAGATACGCTTCGGGTTTCCGGAAGCGCTTTAAGCAGGCTGTCGTGATAGGCATCAACGGTCTCGACCGGCCCGCCGGCAACAGGCCCAGCGGCAAGCAAAGCCATGACAACCAGCACGGCACGTACAAATCGATGAATATACATAAAGGACGCCTTTTGGGGTAAGTACTCGGCTACACGTACCCACAGCAGATGGCAAATATATGGCAATTAGCGCAAAAGTTCGTCGGCTTTGTTTTCGAGGAGTTTGATGAGACCCTCCATCCCCGATTCATTGATCGTCTTTTTGTATTCGGAAATTCGAACCTTCAGCTCACTGATGCCGCCATCGACAATCACGTCGATTAGGTGCCACCCGTCGCTGAATTCCTTGGCGACATATGTCAGCTGGACCTGATCGGTCGGATCGGTGAGGTGCAGGACTGTATCGACAAAGACGATACCTTGGGGGCCGGGTCTTTCGCCCACGCGTTCGAACGTTTCATTGGAATAGCCGTCGAAAAGCGTGGCCAAGGTCGCCACGCTCGAGCGCTCGAAGGCCGCGACAAATCGCTTTTTCTGGTCGTCGGTCGCACTTTTCCAAGCCCGGCCCGCCGCGAGGGCACCCATAAAGGGCATATTGAAATTGTCCAGAACCAGCGGACGTAGCGCCTTGTAGCGACCTTTAACGCCGAGCTTTTCGGCGTCTTTCATGACCTGAATAAGGCCGTTTTGGAAAGCCACCACCGGCTTTTCGGCTGCGCTCGCATGCGCGGCTTCCGAGATCCCAAGCGCGGCCAGGAGAATCAGCAAGGGCAAAAACCGCTTTGTTCGGCTCATCATTTCGTTCCCATCTTCGTGATTGTCCCCTCTAGATTTCACACTATATCAAATAGAGGCCTGAAATATCTATCTTTTATCGGATGATGGCAAAAATGCCACAGTTGGCGGAAAAGGTCACAACTGTATTGCCGTATCCAGTGCGAATTGGGTAATAATGAATCTAATAGCCGAGGTGTAGGGGATCCTAATATCGGGGAACTCAGACGGCTGTGTCTAGCTTGAGGATTTATGCGGACAAAAGCGACACGATTTTCCCGATTGATCGGCATGGCGAGCCTCATGGTCGTCACGGTTTATTCGATGGATTCCGTAGCCGGCGACGCAGGTGAGTCCGGTCCGTGGGCCGTGCCGTCGTCCGCTCTCATCGAGCGCCCGGTTTTGATCGCCGATAGCGCGCTGACCGATACGGAAGTCGCACCGGAAGATGGGCGGCTGATTCTGTTGGCGCAGAACGTCGACGATGATGACATCAATGATCCGCTGGAATCTCTGAACCGTGTGATTTTCGGCTTCAACGAGATCGTTTATGGCGTTCTGATCAATCCGATCGCCAAGACTTACAACGCGGCCGTGCCGCAGCCTGTCCGCTCCAGCGTCAGCAATCTTGTCGATCACGTCGGCGCGCCGATCACGCTGGTCAACGATATCCTGCAACTTGAATGGACCCGGGCGATGACGACCATCGCACGGTTCGTGGTCAACACGGTGGTTGGCTTCGGTGGCCTTGGTGACGTCGCGGCGGACAGCGGCCTTGAAGAGCACGAAGAAGACTTCGGCCAGACTTTGGCGGTGTATGGTGTCGGCGAGGGGTTCTACCTCGTGTTGCCGATCCTGGGGCCGTCGAACCCGCGCGATGCGGTTGGCAAATATCTGGTTGATCCATATTTCGATCCGTTGGGTCTGTGGCTTGAGAACACGGACCGCGATACCGAAAGCTATGTTCGGTTCGGCGTTGCCGGTTTGGTCGAATATGCGGCCATCGTCGACGAGTTGGAGCGTATTCGGCGAACGTCGGTCGATTATTACGCGGCCATCCGCAGCCTGTACCGGCAAAAGCGGCTAACCGAGATTTCCAACGGTCGCGAAGAAGATTTGCCGCCCATCCCGAACTACGACCTGAATTTCGGTCCCAGCTCCGATGGTTCCATCGCCGACATCAAATGAGTTTTTCCGTGCTGTGTAAAATAAACTCAAGCACTTGATAAAACTACGTATTTGTCGCTTTGGGTGCGGCTATTCCTTACCAAAGTTTCATCTAAATCCGGGCTCTGACGGGGCGATTTTCATTGACTTAAAAGTTAATGCCCGACTATCCTAGTGAGACATAGGGGGTTGCCGTTCGACGGGACTCCCGCGTGAAGGGTTCGACGGACGTGGACCCGAAACAAATAGCTCCGTTGCTCTATTAGGAGGATGAGGCTTTGACGAATTACCTGACTGCTCCCGTATACAACTGATTTTTTGGTGTCGTTGAATGGCGGCGGACGTTTCGCGTCTGTTCGTCGGCAACGGGAGTACGGTGCTTCGAAAAAGACCGAGTCAAAGAAGGTAAGGAGAAGAACATGACAACGATGACACTTCCCTCGATTTCGGATGAAGGTGGCCTCTCTCGGTATCTGCGTGAGATTTGGCGCTTCCCCCTGCTTGAAAAAGATGAAGAATTTATGCTCGCGTGCCGTTTGCGCGACGATGGCGACGTGGACGCGGCGCATCTGCTCGTGACGTCGCACCTTCGTTTGGTCGCGAAAATTGCCATGGGCTTCAAAGGTTACGGTCTGCCGGTCTCGGATTTGATTTCGGAAGGCAATATCGGTCTGATGAAAGCGGTCAAGAAGTTCGACCCGGACCGTGGCTTCCGTCTGTCGACGTACGCGATCTGGTGGATCCGTGCCTCGATCACCGAATACGTGCTCAAGTCCTGGTCGATGGTCAAAATGGGTACCGTGTCGTCGCAGAAGAAGTTGTTCTTCTCGCTGCGCCGCATGAAGAACCAGCTGAAGATTTTCGACAACGGTGAGCTCGACAAAGAGCAACTCGGCGAGATCTCCGAAGCACTCGGCGCGACCGAGCAGGAAGTCCAGCACATGAACCGCCGTCTGCATTCCCGGGACATGTCCTTGAATGCGCCGCTCAGCAACATGGAAGACGGCACCGAGTTTCAGGACACGCTGGTCGATAACCGGCCGGACCCGGAAAGCGTCGTCGGTGAGCGCGAGGAAATGTCGTTCCACTCGGGAATGCTGGCACGTGCCATCGCCCAGTTGCCGGAGCGTGAACGCCATATCCTGACCGAGCGCCGGCTGAAGGAAGATCCGGTAACGCTCGAGGAACTGGGGACGCACTACGGTATCAGCCGCGAGCGTATTCGCCAGCTTGAGGTTCGTGCCTTCGACAAGGTGCAGAAACTGGTCAAAGCGGAATTGGCATCCGCTCAGGAAGCCGCCGCCTAAACATCGGCGACTGTACAAAAGATTTCAGGGGTGTCCGAAAGGGCACCCCTGTTTCTTTGCCCTCAATGTAGCGCGAACAGCCCCTCGGCGCGCCTGAGTTCAGACGGCGCGACGATATCCGCAGACGCGACGGTTACGGAGTGTAGGCGGCCTTCGACCTCGCGCTCCCAGAACGTCAGGAATTTTTTGAGGACTGGAAAATCCGGTGCGATGTCGAGGTGCTGCCAGACGAACTCCTGCAATAGGCGCGGGTGATCCGGCATGTGGTAGAGAATTTGTGCGGTTGTGAGCCGGTATCCGGCAATCTGGTCGAGGAAAAGGTTGCCGTTCGGTTCGATACCGTCATTCAGCATGGTCGCTCCTTTCTTTCGATGAACCGTATCTGAACCAATATTCTGCGACGGTTTTCTGAAAAAACAAAATAAAAACAGCATGTTAGCAGCATGTCGGGGTGAGTGCTGCCAACCCGGTTGGCCAGAGCAGAAAATTTCGTGCGCGAAACCTTGACGGTGACGGATTCCGACATAAATTCCGTTTGGCACTCAGCACAGGGGAGTGCCAATTCTTAAACCGTTCGCTTATTGAAGGAGGAACGAGATGAGCTTTAGGCCTTTGCATGACCGCGTGCTTGTACGGCGGGTAGAGCAAGAGGAAAAAACCGCCGGCGGGATCATCATCCCCGACACAGCCAAGGAAAAGCCGATGGAAGGCGAAATCCTGGCGGTCGGTTCCGGCCACAAAACCGAAGACGGCACTGTTACGCCGCTTGACGTTAATGTCGGCGACAAGGTGCTGTTCGGTAAATGGTCCGGTACCGAAGTCAAAATCGACGGTGAAGACCTTATCATCATGAAGGAATCCGACATTCTCGGCGTTGTCGAAGTCTCGGTTTCCAATAAAAAAGCTGCCTAAGGAGGAGCTGATATCATGTCTGCCAAAGAAGTTAAATTTGCCGCGGATGCACGTGACCGCCTTTTGAAGGGCGTCGACACGCTTGCCAATGCGGTTAAAGTGACGCTCGGTCCGAAAGGCCGCAACGTCGTTCTCGACAAGTCGTTCGGCGCACCGCGCATCACCAAGGACGGCGTGACCGTCGCCAAGGACATCGAGCTTTCCGATAAGTTCGAAAACATGGGTGCGCAGATGGTGAAAGAAGTCGCCAGCCGCACCAACGACGAAGCCGGTGACGGCACCACGACCGCCACGGTTCTGGCGCAGTCGATCGTTCGCGAAGGCGCCAAGGCGGTTGCCGCGGGCATGAACCCGATGGATCTGAAGCGTGGCATCGATCTGGCTGTCGGCGCGGTTGTCGCCGATGTCAAAAAACGTGCGCAGAAGGTCAAAACCAACCAGGAAATCTCCCAGGTCGGTACGATTTCGGCGAACGGCGACAGCGAAGTCGGCGCCATGATCGCCTCGGCCATGGAGCGCGTCGGCAACGAAGGCGTGATCACGGTGGAAGAAGCGAAGTCGCTGCACTCCGAACTCGACGTCGTCGAAGGCATGCAGTTCGACCGCGGCTACACCAGCCCGTACTTCGTCACCAACGCCGACAAGATGACCTGCGATCTGGATGACCCGTACATCCTGATCCACGAGAAGAAGCTGTCCAGCCTGCAGCCGCTGTTGCCGGTCCTGGAAGCCGTCGTGCAGTCGGGCCGTCCGCTGATGATCATCGCCGAAGACATCGAAGGCGAAGCGCTGGCGACCCTGGTCGTCAACAAGCTGCGTGGTGGCTTGAAGGTCGCGGCCGTGAAGGCGCCGGGCTTTGGTGACCGCCGCAAGGCGATGCTCGAAGACATCGCGATCCTGACCAACGGCCAGGTGATCTCGGAAGACATCGGCATCAAGCTGGAGAACGTGACCATCGAGATGATGGGCCGCGCCAAGAAGGTGACGATCACGAAAGAAGAGACCACCATCGTCGAAGGTACCGGCAAGAAGAAGGACATCGAAGGCCGCTGCTCGCAGATCCGCGCGCAGATCGAGGAAACGACGTCCGACTACGACCGTGAGAAGCTGCAGGAACGCCTGGCCAAGCTGGCCGGCGGTGTTGCCGTTATCCGCGTCGGCGGTGCTTCGGAAATCGAAGTGAAAGAGAAGAAAGACCGCGTCGACGACGCGCTGCACGCGACCCGTGCGGCGGTCGAAGAAGGCATTGTCGCCGGTGGCGGCACCGCGCTTCTGTACGCGACCAAGGCGCTGAAGGGCTTGGAAGGTGAAAATGCCGACCAGAACGTGGGCATCAGCATCATCCGTCGCGCACTGCAGGCGCCGCTGCGCCAGATCGCCGAGAACGCCGGTACCGACGGTGCCGTTGTTGCCGGTAAACTGCTGGAGCAGAAGGACGTTGCGTTCGGTTACAACGCGCAGACAGACAAGTACGAGAACCTTGTGAAGGCCGGTGTCATCGATCCGGCGAAGGTCGTTCGTACGGCGCTGCAGGATGCGGCCTCGGTTGCCGGCCTGCTGATCACGACCGAAGCGATGGTCGCCGATAAGCCTGAGAAGAACCCGGCCCCCGCCGGTGGCGGCGGCATGCCCGACATGGGCGGCATGGGCGGAATGGGTGGCATGGGCTTCTAAGCCTTACCACTCTCCGACAACGAAATTGGGGCGCTCCGCGGAGCGTCCCTTTTTCTTTTTTGCGTGTTAGGCTTTGCTGATGATGATCGTGACCTATACAGATTTCGGGGTTGAAGGCCCGTACCTGGGGCAAATGCGTGCCGCCGTTCATACCGTCTGGCCAGCGGCGACAGTGGTGGATCTGATGTCAGATGTGCCGGCGTTCGATATCAAGGCGGCGTCGTTTCTGCTGCCGGCCGTGATGGAGTCGATTGCACCGCCATGTGTATGTGTTGGTGTCGTTGATCCCGGCGTTGGCGGCCACCGCCGTCCGGTGGCGCTGTTGGCAGACGACAAATGGTATGTCGGGCCGGATAACGGATTGTTCTCTGTCGTTGCAGCCAGAGCCGAGCGCGTACAGTGGTATGAGATCACCTGGCGACCGTCGCGGCTTTCCTCCAGCTTTCACGGTCGGGACCTTTTTGCGCCTGTCGCCGCCCGGATCGGCATGGGCGCTGATCCAAAGACGTGGGGTGCCGAAATTGCAGACAATCAAGGGGTGGTGTTCGATACTTCCGCCGAGTTGGCGGAGGTGATCTATATAGATGGATATGGCAACTGCATGACCGGAATCCGCGCTGAGACACTGTCGGATGAAGATGTTCTCTCCGTGGCCGGCCAATCACTTACCCGTGCGCGCACGTTTTCTGATGTTTCCCCAGGGTGTTGTTTCTGTTACGAGAACGCTCTAGGGCTTATGGAAATAGCATCTAACATGGATAATGTGGCCGTAAGTCTTGGCCTTTGCGTAGGAAGTCAGGTTTCCGTCAGGAACCTGTGAGACTGTGAAGCATTATTTATAATTGATTGGCAACTCAATGTGTTATCGCTACGATTGCCAATTGAAAAACGATAAAACCTAGGGGAGTCGACCGTCGAATTTTCGCGGTTTGTGAGCGAACGTAATGGCGATTCGTGTTAAATTTTGGGGGGTCAGGGGAAGCATCGCGTGCGCGACCCCTGATCACATGAAATATGGCGGAAATACCAGCTGCATCGAAGTCGAAGCAGGGGATTACCGATTCGTCATGGACGCCGGTACGGGAATTCGCAACTTCGGTGGCGAGTTCCTGAAGCACGATGTTCGTGAATCCCATTTATTGCTGACCCATACGCACTGGGACCACATCAACGGCTTCCCGTTTTTCGTGCCGGCATACGATAGCAAGCGGTCGATCAGAATCATGGCCGGTCACTTGAGAAATCAAGGCGGTGTTCAGGACGTGCTATCCACACAGATGCATAACCCGATGTTCCCCGTGCCGCTGGAGGCCATGCAGGCCAAGCTGGTGTTCGAGGATTTCGAGGCCGGAGATACCTTCGAGGTGGCGAAGGGCGTTACCATTCGGACAACCGCGCTGAATCACCCGAACGGAGCAACCGCCTACCGCGTCGATCATAAAGGCAAGTCAGTCGTTTACGTGACCGATACGGAGCACAAGCCCGGCGAACCCGACCAGAATATTCTTGGCCTGATCGAAGGGGCCGACGTCGTGATCTACGACAGTACCTATACGGAATCGGAATTTCCCGCCAAGGTCGGCTGGGGCCATTCCACCTGGGAAGAAGGTATGCGGCTTTGTCGCGCTGCCAATGTCGGCCGATTGGCGATCTTCCATCACGACCCGGACCATAACGACGAGTTCATGGACAAGCTGGCAAAAGAAGCCGCGGACGCGTGGGAAGGTAACTTCGTGTCGCGCGAAGGTATGGAAATCATCATCGACTGATGATCTTGCCGACCCAGATTTAATCTCAATCTTGAACTAAAATTACTGAACGAGTTCCAAACCGCTCGACGGTTGTGCGTTGTCTGTGCGCTGCCGGTCCAGGAAGGCCTGTATCGCGTCGAAGTAGGGCGCCGTAACGTTATCCCTGGCAACCTGCAACTGCATAAGCTGTTGGCGGATAGCGTCGAGATCGTTTTCTGTCAGCGAGCCGCCGGCGCCGCGCGCGTGAATGTCACGAATTACCTGATCGAGCGCCAGTTTGATCTGCCTTTGCTCCGTGGCCATATCCTCGGGTGTCGGCGGTATAGGAATCTGTTCCGAAACCGGCCTAGGTTTGGCGGCTTCGCGGGCGGCAGCGGCGTCCATCTGCTGTTGCTCGAACTCTTTCGTCTTAAGATACTCGCCACGCTCGGCGACGGACATCGGCGTCATGTGCAAAACCACACGGCGGTTGGTGGCACGGTTTTCCGGGATCGGTCTGCCTTCACGGTCAAGGTTCGGGACCTTGGGTTCCGTATCCGCGAAACCGGCCGACGTAAGGCGCTTGCGGTCGACGTTGCTGCTTTCGAACAGGCGCACGACCGTTGATGCACGCCCGATCGACAGTTCCCAGTTCGAAGGAAACTGCTGCGTCCGGATAGGTTCGTCGTCGGTGTGCCCTTCGACGACCACGTTGTAGAATTCGAAGGCGTCGTCGACGAGGGTTTCGGCAAGCTTTTGTAGAACCGGGATGGCGGCGTCCACTAGCTCCGCTTTGCCCGGCTTGAAAAAGGCGTTTGATTGCAGTTCGACGACGACGCCTTTGTCGTCGACTTCGACATGCATGAACTGATCTGCCTGCATTTCGAACGAGATGTTTTCGACCGCGATCTTGAGGCTCTGCGTGGTGCTCTTGGCACCCTTGATCCCGACGCTGGAGGCAATGCCGGACGTAAGTTCCTCATACGCCGGGATATCGAACTCCGCAAAAGTCAGTAGCATGACGAAGAATGCCATCAGAAGGGTGATGGCGTCGGCATAGGTCGTCAGCCAGTCTTCCTTTTCTTCTTCCTGTTTCTTGACGGGTGGGGGCGGCAATCTTTTTCTCCGGACCGAGTTTAAACGTCTTAGCTTTCAAGCCTGTCGTGCGCTCGGGCGGTATAACCGTCCGAAGCCGGCAGGACCCGGATCGAAGAACTTTGTTCCGTTGAGCCCGGTACATCCGTCTCCTGGCTCTCTTTTTTCTTTTTCTCTTTCTCTTGTAGGCGCCGTTTGAACTCCTGAGCAGCGACGTAGGCGTCACGCTCCTTGAGGGACATAGGGCTTAGATGCAGAGCGACACGGCGGTTGATGGCACGATTCTCGGGGATAGGTGTGCCGTCGAGGTCGTTATTGGGAACCTTCGGGCGGGTATCGGCAAGTCCCGTCGCGTGCAGCCGGATTCTATCGACCTGGTTGCCCACGAACAGCCGGACAACAGTTGCGGCCCGTCCGCCGGATAATTCCCAATTGGACGGAAACTGCGGCGTATTGATCGACTCGTCGTCGGTATGGCCGGCGACGATGACGTTATAAAGTTCATAGCGAGGTGAGGTCAGAGTATCAGCGAGTTTCTGCAGGACCGGGATCGCGGCGGGCACCAGTTCGGCAGACCCCGGCTTGAAGAAAGCATTGGACTGCAATTCGATGACGACGCCGCGGTCATCGGATTCGACGGTGACAGCTTGGTCGGCTTGTGACTCGTAAACAATGTCTTGAACGTCGATCTTTAGGGACTCAGTCGTCGTCTGCTCGTCGCGGTCACCGATGCTGGACGCAATGGCGGACTGAAGTTCCTCGTACGCTGGGATATCGAATTCGGCGAACGTCAGCAGCATGACGAAGAACGCCATCAGAAGTGTGATAGCGTCCGCGTAGGTCGTCAGCCAGTCTTCTGCGTCCTCTTCAGCCGGCTCTGGTTTAGGTGGTGGCAAATCCGGTCTCCCGGCCAAATAGATTGCCTCTGCTACTTCTTCATTTTGTCGATATTGAAGTGGATCGACGGGTCGAGGTAGCTGTTCATCTTATCTTGAATATAGCGCGGGCTTTTCTTGTCGGCTAAAAGCGCCAGCCCTTCGGCGAGCAGAAAATTTCTAAATCGGACGATCTGTTCGCGCTGCTGCACCTTCGTCGCCGTCGGCAGGAAGATGATTCGTGCGAACAATACGCCGTACAAAGTCGTCAGCAAGGCGACGGCGAGGCCTTGGCCGAGAGACGAAGGATCGCCGCCCATATTGTCCAACATAATAATCAGGCCCACGAGGGTGCCGATCATACCAAATGCCGGTGCCGCCGAGGCCATGCCCTTGAGGATATCGACCTGAACCGTGTTGCGGCCATATGTGGTTTCGATGGTGTTGGTCATAATTTCCCGGACTTCGCTACCGGTGTAGCCGGAAATTACCATCTCGACGCCGAAGCGCAGGAATTTATCGCCCCTGGTGGCCTTCAAGGCTTCGGCCTCCAGGGCGGGGACGCCGTTCTTCTGTACCGTATAGGCCCAGCGGATGATGCGGCCGACTTCGCTTTTCAAAAGGTTGCGGCCGACCTTTGGCGAAAACACGATCCGCCAGATCAGCTTGAGCGACAGCCAGACATAGCGCGGCTCATAGGAAATGAAGGTGCTGGCGAGTGTGCCGCCGACGACCATCACGAAGCTCGAACCACTAAGAAAGATAATATAGTGGTCGGTGCTGAAGATGATCGCACCGAAAAACAAGCCGAGTGCGCCAACGACGCCGAATATGGTTGCTAATGACATGCCGAAAGTTTCTCAGCCCGTTCCCCGAAAATCCGCACGGTAGACGACACCCACTCTGCGGCGAATCCGCATATTATAAAAGAATCCCTTATGTTTAAAAAATGATTAGCGGATACCAAGAATAATCCGTTCGCACTCAACGCTCACGGAATGCCTCATGTTGTAATTTAAGCACCGGTTTAACCAGATAATCCATGACACTCTTCTCGCCGGTGTGAATATCGACTGTGGCCTGCATGCCAGGTGTGATGGGTAGATCCCCCTCGACCTTGCCGAGGTAATTCTTGTCGGTTTGAACGACGACGCGGAAGTAGGGCGCGCCGTCTTCGTCCGTGCTGCTGTCCGGCGCGACGCGGATAACCCGACCGGCCAAGCCGCCGTAGCGGGTGAAATCATAGGTCGAGACTTTGACCGTCGCCGCTTGCCCTTCGGTGACGTAGCCGCGATCGATCGGATTGAGTTTCGCTTCGACAACGAGTTGATCACCGGTCGGGACCAGTTCCATGATCGGCTCGCCTGGTTTCACGACGTTACCGACGGCGTTGTAGCGCATGTTTTTGACAACGCCGTCGATGGAGCTTTTGATTTCGGCACGAATGCCTTGTTCATTGGCGTCGTTCAACAGTTCGGCGACGCGGGCCAAGCTTTCTTCGGTCTTGCTCAACTGGTCCTGAGCTTCACGGCGAAAGCGGCTTTC
Source organism: Rhodospirillales bacterium (assembly GCA_965216765.1). GTDB lineage: Bacteria > Pseudomonadota > Alphaproteobacteria > Rhodospirillales > Casp-alpha2 > UBA4479. The sequence continues at coordinate 906,747 of OZ244199.1, read as the reverse complement.
AGTCTCTTCCAAGCGTTGTTTAGCTTCTTCGACGGCGGCCTGCGCTTTCGGCAACGCCGGGCGTAGCGAGCGCATCTCACCGTCCAGGTTCTCGACCTCGGCTTCCAACTGCAGGTGTTCCATTTTCGCGGTCAGGCCTTCGGCCAGCAGCGATTTGGACATTTTCAGTCGTTCCGACGCCAGTTTGTAATTGCTTTCGACAGCGCGTGCGCGGGCGTTCAGTTCTTCGACCTCAAGTTCGCGCTGCTTCACCTGCTCACGCATGACCTGCATGGTCGAGGCGAGTTCGCGACGGCGCGCTTCAAAGGCTTGACGCTGCGCGGCGACGATAGCTGGACGGCGTTGCGCAACGTCCTCGGGGAATACCAGCTCTTTGCCTTCGGCCTCGGACTCCAGGCGCGCCTTGACCAATTGTTCGCTATCCATGCGGACCTGAAGTTCTTCACGGTTGGTCCCCGATGATGCCAGATCCAACAGCATCAGTGATTGACCTTCACGGACAGTATCGCCTTCGGCGACGTAGATTTCCTGAATGATGCCGCCTTCCAGGTGCTGCACGACCTTGATGCGGCCCGCCGGGACGATTTCAGCGGTGGCAATGGCGACTTCATCAAGGGTAGCGAAATTGGCCCAGATTAGGCCGGCCCCAAGCGCAATCATGATCGGCCATGCGACCAGCCGCCAGCTCGGCAGCGGGTTCTGGTTCAACAGCATGTCCAGCTTCGCGGCCGCTTCAGTGGTTTGTGGTTTTTGCTTCTCAGCCGCTTCACGCGCTTCGCGGAGCATCTCTAGTCCGGATGCATCAGGACTCATAGCTCATCACCCCTGTTTGGCCTGGCGTTCGTTAGGCGCTGCGGCAGTCGCCGTATCTTTGCTCTCACGCTCGCCACCATACCCTTTGATTAAATCCGCATATGGGTCGTCTAGCAACCGTTTCGCGCCGTCGTCCATTTTGAACATCTTGCCCGTCGGGACGCTGGGGTCGGCGGTTGACTTCGGCGAATCCGCTTTGGTGCGCGCGGCAATTGCCTCCGCGGCGCCACCACCACCGCCGGCGGCGGGGGCGGGCGCTGGCGCGCCACTCGGTAAGGGTGGCTGCCCCTTGGGGGCTGCCGGTACCTGTGGCGCTGCGACGGGTGCTTTCGGCGGGGCCGAAGGAGTAGGTGGCGCAGCAGCCGGATTCTTGGGTGGTGACGGCGGTGAATTCGGCGGTGGTGTGTCATGCGGCGGGTGAGCAGCCTGCGGGGCGACACCGGGTGCCGGGTGACGAAGGCGAGGTCGGTCGCCCTGAGCCGGCGTCTGCTGGGCAGCGGCGTCTTCGGGCTTGGCCGTGCTCTGCGGCTGTGCCGCCGAAGCCGGCTGCTTGCCGAATAGCTTCGGTAAGATTTCCTTGGACGGCCCTGCGAGGGCTACCTTGCCCTTGTCGAGGGCGACCAGATCGTCGCATGCCGCCAAAAGGATCGGGCTGTGCGTGACGATAACGACGGTCCGGGTCTTACCGATCTCGACCAAGGTCTTGCGGAGTTCCTGTTCGGCCTGACGGTCGAGGCTTGCCGAAGGTTCGTCCAGCAATAGCACCGCCGGATCGCCCAACAGCGCGCGGGCAATCGCGATGCGCTGGCGCTGGCCGCCCGAGAGGCGTCGTCCCGCCTCGCCGATATCGGTCGCATAGCCGTCTGGTAGATCAATGATGAAGTGGTGCACCCCGGCGGCGGTTGCCGATTCAATGATTTCCTCGTCGGACGCGTCCGGATACCTGTGCACGATGTTGTCGCGAACGGTACCGGCGAACAGCACGGTTTCCTGCGGCACGTAGCCCATCCAACCCGCCAATTCGGTGCGTGAGAACTGCGCGATGTCGGCGCCGTCCATCAGCACGCGGCCGTTCGACGGTGTGTACAGGCCCTGAATCATCTTCAAGAGCGTCGTCTTCCCCGAGCCGTTGCGCCCGACCAGCGCGTGTACACCGCCGGCGTGAATCTTCACCGACACCGCGTCCAACACCGGCTTTTGGCTCTCGGCATAGCCGTAGGTCAAGTTCTCGACGTCGATCTCGCCTCGCGGCTTTTGTAGCTGAATTTCGCTCTCTTGGCGGTCCGAGAGGGAGGAGAACACTTCGCCCAGGCGGTCGACGGATTGCTTGAAACCATTGTACGCGCGCCACTGGCCGACCAACTGGTTGAGCGGTCCTAATAGCCGTCCCGACAACATGTTGGTCGCGATCAGCGCACCCATGGTCAGTTCTTGATTGACGATGGCGTAAGCGCCGACCGAGGTCAGGAAGATCGTCGTCGCCATCGTCAGGCTCTGCGAACAGTTGGTGTAGAAATCCGTACGCTGGCCTCGGTACATGGAATTGGCGATGTTACTGGCGTGCGTTTCTTCCCACAGCGGCCGCATGGCACGGTCCAGCGCCAGCGCCTTGATGGTCGTGCGGCCTTGGATCAGCTCGGCGACCAGGCCGTCCCTATTCTGAGTTGCCTCTCGCTCGGCAGCATTGGCTTCCGACATGACGTTACCCGAACGCCAGGCGACGAACATGAACAGCGGCAGGATCACCATCAGCACCCAGGCCAACGGCGTCGCGATGATCCAAATCAGGGCAAAGAACATGACCACGAAGGGCAGATCGCAAAGAAGTATGGCCGATGCGCCCGACACCGTATTGCGCACCGTATCGACGTCGCGGAACAGCGACTGCCAGTAGCTCGCCGGTTTGCCTTCCAGCATCTGCAGCGGCAGGCTCATGAGTTTGTCAAAGAGGTGCCGCCCGACAATGACGTCGACGCGCAGCGCCACCGTCTGCATGATGCGGGACCGCGCCTGCTTCAACGCCAGGTCGAACAGCACGACCAAGGCCATGCCGATGACCAGGCCCCACAGCGTGCTGAGGCCGCCGGAACCAACGACGCGGTCATAAACCTGCATGGTGAAGACGGGGGTCGCCAGTGCCAGCAAGTTGACGAACGCCGACATCACGATCACCTCGCGGAAGATCGGCATCAACGGTTTCAACAGCGGCTTAAGCCAAGCGCGTGTGCTGTTTTCACTCATTCATTGAACCCCGGTACCGCCCCCCAAAGCCTGGCGCGGTTCTTAGAGAATCTTTGTAGCATAACTCTGTAGGCAATGTCGAAAGCCCCTTGACCCTGATCGGTCCTCTCCGTGTACACTCCAGGAGCGCCAAAAGCGCGGGGCGGGGGGCAACGTAATCGTGAAAATTCTGAAGTCCGTATTCAGCTTCGAGAGATCGCTCGGTATGCTCCTGCTGGCGGCATTCATCGGCCTCTATTACTTCGACACCGCGCAGAATATCGGCTTCCTGGATTTTTGGCGCAACAAGGTTTTCGACACCTATCAGGAAATCAAGCCGCGCGAGATTCCGCCGGCGGCGCAAAAGCCGGTCACGATCATCGATCTGGACGAGCAGAGCCTGGAAACCGTCGGCCAGTGGCCCTGGCCGCGCAATATCCTGGCACAGATGGTCGAAAACACGATGAAACTCGGCGCCGTACTGATCGCATTCGACGTCGTGTTTGCCGAGCCGGACAGGATGAATCCGAACAGCGTTGCGGCGTCGCTTGTCGGCTTGGACGACGAAACCAAAGAAAAGCTCAAGACTCTAAAGAGTAACGACGAAGTCTTCGCGGATATGATCCGTCGCTCGCGCGTGGTTCTTGGTCAGGCCGGCCGGCCCAATGAGACCGAGGGCATTAAAGGTCCGCCGGTCAAGAAATCGGTCGCCGTCCGCAAGATGAGCAAGGACGCCCGTGACCCGTACTATTTCATCCCAAAATTTCCGTCTTTGGTTCGGAACGTCCCGGTGATCGAGCAGGCGGCGACCGGCCGCTTCGGCGGTCATGGCATTTTCTCGGTTATTCCCGGCAAGGACGGCATCGTCAGAAGCGTACCGGCGTTCTTCGGTCACGAGAACGAATACTTCCCGTCGTTGGCCATCGAGATGCTGCGGATTGCGACTGGACGGCCGACCATTCTGGCGAAGGTGAACGATGCCGGCATGGTCGAGGCTGCCGTCGCAAAGGGCCTGACGGTGACCACCGACCGGATTGGCCAGATCTGGCCGTACTTCTCGAAGCGGGATTGGGACAAGTATGTGCCTGCCTACAAGGTTCTGGACGGCACGGCCGATCCGGCGATGTTCAAAGGCAAGCTGGTGATCGTCGGCACTTCCGCCGTGGGCCTTCGAGATATTCGGTCCATACCGACCGAGCGTGACCTGCCGGGGGTCGAGGTGCACGCGCAGCTCATTGAAGCGATACTCCAGAAACAGTATCTAACCCGCCCAAACTATGCGGACGCGGCGGAACTGACGTTCCTTTTGGTCGGCGGGATCATTCTGATCATTCTGGTACCGTGGGTCGGCGCCAAGTGGACGGCGGCGCTGATTTTTCTTGTCTCGGCCGGTGCCTTGGGCACGTCCTGGTATCTGTTCTCGGAAAAACTCGTTCTCCTGGACGGCTCATACGCGGTTATCGGCCTGTTCGTCATGTACACATCAATGACCTACGCCGGGTATTCGCGCGAAGAAGCGAGCCGGCGCCAGACCCGGGACGCGTTCTCGAAATACCTTTCGCCCGATATGGTGGAACGTGTTGCCGGTGATCCGGGCGCACTCAAACTCGGCGGTGATCAGCGTCAGATGACGCTGCTGTTCTGCGACGTGCGCGGTTTTACGACGATTTCCGAACAGTTCGACGCCGTTGGCCTGACCGCCTTGATCAACAAACTGCTGACACCGTTAACCAACGTGATCTTGGAGCGCCGTGGCACCATCGATAAGTACATGGGCGACTGCATTATGGCGTTCTGGAACGCGCCGCTGGATGACGACGATCAGGAGTACAACGGCTGTACGTCGGCGCTTGCCATGCTGGCCGAGATGGAGCCGCTCAACGCACGCCTCAAAGAAGAAGCGGAAGAGGAGGGGCGTAAGCACATTCCGCTGAAGGTCGGTCTCGGTCTCAACACCGGCCCCTGCGTCGTCGGCAACATGGGGTCCGACATGCGCTTCGACTATTCGGTGCTGGGCGATGCGGTGAACTTGGCCGCGCGTCTGGAAGGTCAGAGCAAGGAATACGGCATGAATGTCGTCCTCGGTCCCAACACGCGGAACGCCATCAAGGACCGGTTGGCGACCATCGATCTCGACTTTATCCAGGTGAAGGGTAAGACCGAGGGCACTTACATCTACGGCCTGCTCGGGGATGAAAGTGTTCTTGCTGATCCTAAATTTCAGTACCTGCAGAACCTCATTTACGATGCACAGGAAACCTACCGCGCCATGCAATGGGACGAGGCGCAGGCGATGTTCGACGAGATCCGCGATCTCGGTAGCGACGAGAAGAAGCCCTGGATTCTGGAAGCCAATCTGCACGTGCTCTGCGACGTCTATGACAAACGCATTGCTGAATATAAGGTCGCGCCGCCGCCGGAAGATTGGGACGGCGTGTATATCGCAACGACGAAGTAAGTCAGACTATTGAAGGCGTCGCCCTGAACTTGATTCAGGGCCCATGTTTGCTCAACGACCAATGTGCCGGTGTTGGGATGGATGCTGAATCAAGTTCAGCATGATGCCGATTGGCGGTGTTTTCTGATTACCAATCTGCGCAACGAGCCTGTTCGGCGCGGTAGCGCCGCGGCGTATCCAGTCGCGCGTTGTTGCGGTCCATTGTTCGATTCATTTCCCTGAACAATGGATCGATAGCCGAACGTAATTTGGATTGCAATTGCCGGGCGGCGGCATCGGGGCTGGACGCCCGCACCGGACCGAGGTTCCGCGCCGTGCGTTCCAGCCGGCGCAGCATGCGCGGATGATAGACGTCCAAGGTCTCGCGAAATACGGCGACATGGTTCAATTCGTGATCGTTAATTGATTGGTACGCACAAGATCCCGGCTTGAAGCGGTTGGCAATAAAGACGTTCATGGCGTCGAAACCGATGTCCGCAGCAACTTCCGTCAGCCGCGCGCAGTACCGCCCAGGACCGGCGCCAACGGCCTCGACCCGAACCTTCATGGCGTACTTCAGTTCCGTCAGCGTCAGTCCAACCGGCGTCCATCCGGCGCCGAACGCACTCGTTTGGGCCCTGCCGCGCTGCATCGTCTTCAGTTCAGCGCGGGTCCTGCGATTGTCGAGTTGTACCTCGCCGTCACGACGGCTGAGGCTGACGACGACGTCGCGCGGCATCGTGAATGAGCAACCGGCCGCGCTCATGCCGGGCGTGGCAAAAAGCGGCAATCCGAAGACGCTCAAAGCGACGCTCAGAAGGGACCGGCGTGTGAACATAATCGAAGTATAACCGACGTTCGCCGCTATCGGAACGTTTTCGAAGCTTAAGAAAGGCCGGCCTTTTGCAGTAGTTTGAAGAAGCTGCGCAGCGCCGCTTCGGCGACTTTCTTATCGTCCAAGCCCTCGATGAATTTCTGATCAAAATTCGGTTGGCGCAGCAACTGCGTGATGCGGACGCGTGCCATTCCCAGCGCCCTGCCTTCCGGTAGCACCCCGGCACCGCAGAATTTGACGAGGCGTACAGCGCGGTCGCGGAGGTGAGCGTTGGGATTATCGAGTTTCTCGACGATATTCTCGTTCGCCAGATACCGCTCGAGCACCGTATCGATATGATCGGTCACTTTCGACTTAACTGTATCGGGAAGGGCGGAACGGGCCGCAGAATGAAAGGCGCCGGTCGCCGTCATCATCAGATCTTTGGGCGAGTTTGCATGGCTGCACAGTTCGCGGATGACGCGCGCGCCGAAGACTTTGTCGATTTCTTCGACGATGACATTGATGTGGTCGCTGGCAAAATCGGTGCTGCTGAGGTCCGACAGGTACATGACGCCCCTGGCTGGGTCCGGCATGGCCTTGGCGGTCGCGGCAATCGCCGAGCGTTGCCCCAATGCACCGCCATGCTCGATGAACCGAGCGCCCCTGAGCGTGATCGCCTCGGCGGCCTTGGCGCCGGAGAGGATCTCGCCTTGTACGAGGAACCGGGCCAGCACTTTCTGATATTCCTCCATCTCTTTCGATGGGTCGGCGCGATACAGCGGTTGCGGCGAACGTAACTGGCGCACGGCACGTTCAATGAGTACCTCGCGGCTCGCCGGCAGACGGTTCGAGGAGAACTGTTCGCATAGCTTCAAACCGATTTCCGTCTGTTCTTTTTCCGCTAGTTCCAGCTTGCCTTCGGCAAGATCCAGCATGGCGATGATGGCGCTACCGAGGGACGGCTGCCAGCCGAGCAGCTCCTGCAAGACGTTGGCGCCGAACACGTCAGCGATCACGGTGTCGATGAATAGCAACGCCTTGGAGCCGGTGTCCTCTTTCTCGGCCAATGAGACCAGGAACGTAAGCTTGTCGATCCAACTGCGCTTCTTTGATAAGTCGCCGCAGAGGACATACATTGCTAAATATTCTGGACTGTCACCGTCCACGCGCTTTACGCGGCCCAACAGTTCGCCGAACGAGCCGCTCAAAGCCGGCAGATCCATCCGTGAAACTCGGTCTGCCCGCGCCACAATATGATCGAACGTGTCGATGATCTCCTGCCGGCGTTCCTTGAGACTCTGGCCCGTGGTTTTGATCTGCAACTTGGCGACGACGTCGGCGGCGGACATGAGTATGCTCTCGTAGTCCTGCACGCGGCGTAGTTCGCGCGGATTGTGCAGCACTTCAGACGGCGTCAGGGTTACCGTCTCCAGATAATTCCGGAAGATGACGTTCATGACCGCGCGGCTTTCGAGACTGAAGTAGTCCCGCGTTTGTGTGCAGACGGTCGGTGCCGTTTCGACCGGCGTGATATTGGCTTTCTTCTTATCCAGGACTTCCTGGCGTTTCTCGAAGACGACCTCGTCGCCGTCTTCGTTCCCGCTTGTGTCCTCGAGAATGACTCGGACACCGGCGATCTTCTTGTTTGTCAGAATGCGCTCGGCTTCTTCGAGCGCATCTTTCTCCCAATTGCGGACAGATTGAGTGACCCAGCGATTCTCCTTGAGAATCTGGATGTCGTATGTCCCCCTCCCGGAACCGAACAACGCCATGGGTGATCGCCCCGATCATTATTAGTCTTATGGTAATTTTAAGGGGCGTACACGTTAACTCAACGTCTATCGCGTGTCGTTTTGTGACAATGGTTTCAGAGTATTACTGGTTATGCCCTGAATGGCTTTGTGACGGAGGGTGCGCGGCAACTGCGGATTGCAGCTTCGGCCAGTTTCCGCGACTGATCTTCAACACCATATCTTCTTCATAGGACGTGCCCGTGAACTGGCTGTCGCCGGACGCGACCAGGCGGCCCGATGTGCGGAACTGCGCGCCACAGGACATGGACCAATCACCTGACACGGCATTAAAGACGCCATTGCAGTCGTTGGGCGGTTTGCCGAACATGACGGTGCCGGACTGCCGGCCTTCGTTCAGGTGTGCGATTCCCGCCGCTGTTTGCAGGCTCGATGCCGTTCGAAAGGAAAATTGCGCCGGTAGATTACCGCTGGTTGCCGATGGAAGTGAAATCGGTCCCTTCCAGACGATCTCGTGTTTGGTGGCTAGTGGTGCGCATGCGTCACTGAGAGTTTCACAGATGTGGATCGCTTCTTTCTCGGCCGACCCATATGGATAGACACATGTGCCGCTTGGGCAGCGCACAGTGCCGAAGACGCCGGTTTCAGCGGACACGGCAATAGCTGCGGACGCGGGATCCCTAAAATATTCTTCCAGTTGCACCGCTTGCTGGACGCTCAAGGTCAGCGTGGGTGCGCCAGGCGTCTGAGGGGCGGTCGAACAACCAGCTAATAAGACTCCCGTCAGGGAAAAGACTACTTTTAGTTTTTTCGAGAGCATCACAGGATACTTTATACACCGTTCTATTCTCGTTTGGAGTTCGCGTCCCTTGCAAGAACAAGCATAGGGCGGGATCATGGACCAACTATCGTTTTTGATAACAAGGCGTGGTTGAAGCATTGTCAAATTTTCTGACGGGCGCATACCGAAAGAGTCGGTTTCACGACGAAAAAGGAAATTTCGTTGATCTTGCCGGGTTGCCCAACGCCGTGCCTGCTTTTTTCAGCGCAGCAGGGAAGCGTTTATTCGGGTTGCGTCCGAATGTGCCGATGATCTCCTTTCGAGGCCGGAGGGAGATTGAATTTTTGCTGACGAAAGAGAGCCACATCATCGAATTCGGCTCTGGGAATTCGACGCAATGGTTCGCCGCCAGGGTGGCACAGGTTTTAAGTATCGAAGACGATCCCGCCTGGTATGAACATGTCCGTAGGCAATTGGTGGAAAACGGTATTCAGAACGTGCGACACGAACTACGTACAAATGCGACCTATGCGGATTTGTCGGAAATAGAAGACGGTTCGATAGACTTTGCCCTTGTCGATGGCACGGACCGAGAGGGCTGCATCAAATCCGTCATGCCCAAGCTAAAGAAAGTATCCGCTCTCTACTTAGACAATTCCGACAAAGACATGACAAAGCTGGATGGCGATCTGCGCCGAGCCGAGAAAGCGCTATTGGAAGGCGCGCGAAATCGTGGCGGATCTGTTCGCTACTTCTCAGATTTCTCGCCGACGAACTTTTTTGTTGAACAAGGCATGCTCGTTAAATTCTCCTAAAACGAATTCCACCACCCTGGCGTTTTGCAAGCCCGCTGGTTAAGCTCAGCGCCGATCCATACTAGACCGGCTCAGCTTCCGATGATCTTCAGTTCTGATATCCATACCTGCTCTGACGCGCGCCGCTTCGCTCGGTTGATTCTGCCGTGGATGGTTTTCGACTATATCGACGGCGCGGCGGGCGAAGAAGTCGGCGAGCGGTTCAACAGGGCCGCGATGAGCGACATCAAGTTGATGCCCCGTGTCCTCAACAACGTCGAGCACCGGTCTTTGGCGGTAAAAGTATTCGGCGTCGAGCAAGCGTTGCCTTTTGGCGTCTCGCCCATGGGCATGTGCAATCTGTCCATTCCTGGCGCGGATTACATGCTTGCCCGCATAGCGGCGGACAGGAAAGTCCCGCTGGGTGTTTCCACTGCTGCGTCCACGTCTCTTGAAGATATTGCCGGCGTGGCCGACGGCCGGGCTTGGTTTCAGCTATATTTTAGCGGCGACGAAGCGGCGTCGGTATCACTCATTGAGCGTGCAGCGGCGGCCGGTTACGAGACGTTGGTTCTGACCGTCGATGTGCCCGAGGTGGGCCGGCGCCCGCGCGAACTGCGCCGAGGCTTCAAGATGCCGTTCAAGATCGGCGTGCGCGAGTTCACCGATCTTGCGCTGCATCCGTTGTGGTCGATCCCGACGCTCATAAAAGGGCGACCGGAGCTTGCCAACTTTGGCGGTGACTTCGGAGAGTTCAATCGCCACGCCAGCCGGGCAGGGGCCGACTGGGATTTGTTGGCGCGGATTCGCGATCTTTGGAAAGGTAATCTCGTCGTCAAAGGTGTGCTCGATCCACGCGATGCGGTGCGTATGAAAGAAGCGGGTGTCGACGCGGTACAGGTATCAAGCCACGGTGGCCGCCAATTGGACGCAGCACCCGCGCCGATTCTGGCACTCCGCAAAATTCGCGATGCCGTAGGGGAAGATTTCCCGTTGTTCTACGACTCCGGCATCCGCAGTGGTGAAGACGTCCTGAAAGCTTATGCGATGGGGGCGAGCTATGTCTTCCTGGGCCGGCCACTGCTGTTTGCGATGGCGGCGGGCGGCGAACGGGGGCTGGCGCGTTTGGTCGACCTTTTCGCGACCGAGACCGGCATCGGTTTGGCGCAACTCGGCCTGACCGGTATGAGCGGTGTTAATGCGGATGTCATCGACAGCCGTCCCGGCTGACTGCCGTCGATCCAGTCTTATGCCGCCCGCCCTTAAGCGCAGCGGTCAGTTATCGGAAATAACTTATTCGAATATTGGGAGGTTGGCTCAATGAGCGTCGAAATGCATGACTACACCGGTCCGATTCTAGATGCGGCCGAACTCGACAGGTGGCGGGGTATTTCAACCACCGTCATCAGTGACGGCCTTGGGCGCATAAACGGCCTCACTGGATCGATTCAATCCCTCGTACCGAACATGCCGTTCATCGGACAGGCCCTAACGGTCAAACCATTGCCGCGCAACAACACCGCCCTGCATTATGCGCTCGATAAAGCGTGGCCAGGATGCGTGATGGTCGTTGATGCCGGCGCCGAGATGGCGAGTGCAGTTTGGGGCGGCGTTTCGATCCAGGCGGCCAAGGCACGTGGTATGGCAGGGGTCGTCGTCGACGGTTGCGTGCGCGATATCGATCTGATCAAGGCGGCGGGTGTGCCGGTATATAGCCGTGGCTGGGCGCCCAACGGTCCGGGGCAGGGGGTCGGCGGCGCTGTCAATGTGCCGATCACCTGCGGGGGCATCGATATCAAACCGGGAGATCTGATCTTCGGCGACAACGACGGGGTCGTTGCTGCACCGATCGACGACCTCGATGGGTTGTTTGCCAAATGTAAAGAGCGCAGCGACCAACGGGCCGCCTATTTCAAGCGGATATCCGAAGGCACGGTCACGCACGATATCTGGAATCCCCAGTACGCAAAATAGGCTGCCCAGCGCCGGCTATGAAAAAGGGGTTAGCTTTAAAAAGCTAACCCCTTGATCTAAATGGCTCCGGCGGCAGGACTCGAACCTGCGACAAGTCGGTTAACAGCCGACTGCTCTACCAACTGAGCTACGCCGGATCAGAGCTGGAGGCGCGGACCGGAATCGAACCGGTGTACACGGCTTTGCAGGCCGCTGCGTAGCCACTCCGCCACCGCGCCGTTCCGCGTTGACCTCCCGTCACAACACCGGTTTGAAGCTCATGGAGCCGATCCCCTGCATCGCGACGAGGCCGGAAATTAGACGCAACGTTCGGGGCGGTCAAGCAATCCCTGACCTGAAATAGAGCTTTTTTTGCTGCATGTATAAGTGTTGAGCCTGTTGTCTTGCGGTACGGCAAGGCCTATAAAATCCGATAGTCACCGCAACCGATGACGCGGCACAATAAAGGACAGCAGCAATGAGTGAAACGGATTACGCGAAAGCGCGACGCAGTATGGTCGATAGCCAGCTTCTGCCGAACCGCATCACGGATGACCGGATCATTGCGACCATGAGCGAACTGCCCCGTGAACTGTTCGTGCCGCCGTCGAAGCGTGCCTTGGCGTATGCCGACGAGAGTATTGTGATTGAGGGCGGCCGCTCAATGATGCAGCCGATGATCGTCGCACGGTTGCTTGAAATTGCAGACGTCGCTCAGAGCGATGTGGCGCTCTGCATCGGTGCCGGGGGCGGTTATACCGTTGCCGTACTGGCGCAGCTGGCCGAGACGGTGGTGGCGGTTGAAAGCGACAATGCGCTGCGTAAGAGTGCTGAGAAGACACTTACGGAACTCGGGATCGACAACGCCGCGGTCATCGATGGTACGCTGAACGAGGGGCACGCCAGCGATGCCCCTTATGACGTTATCGTTTTCGATGGTGCGGTGCCGGAAGTGCCGGCCGAAATCGCCCAACAGCTATCCGACGGTGGAAGGCTGGTTGCGGTCGAGGTGGCGCCGGGAAGAACCGTCGGCCGGGGTGTCCTTGTAACGCGTTTTGGCGACTCGATCTCCAAGAGGGAAGTGTTCGACGCGGCCGAGCCGTTGCTGCCTGGTTTCGAGAAGGAAGCGGCATTTACCTTTTAAAAAGGAACTGCGTTTACCATTCATTCTTGGGCTATGCCCATGAAATAAAAAAATGAATCGGGAAAGCGGCGATTCGCACTTTTACCATGTTGAAGCTTTACGTGTTTGGTTTCAACTAACTGAAATTGCTTGGTTTTAAGGGTAGCTTGACCTAATGGTCAGGTTCTGACTCCCTTATTAACCAAAGTAGCAGTTCAAATAGGTGTTTTTGCACCCTATTTTCGAGGCTGAGCAGTCGAGGGCGAGAGGCTAATTAGGTGGTCACGCGATGAAGAAGACACCGATCTCCATGATGATATTGGCTGCCGCCGTCTGTTTTGACGCCGGGGCCGTGAATGCGCAGGCCATCGAAGATGCGCTAGCCAAGGCTTATCTCAATAACCCGACATTGCTGTCGGCGCGGGCCAATCTCCGGGCAACCGATGAAGCCGTGCCGCAGGCGCTGGCGAACTGGCGTCCGACGGTTGAGATTACGTCCTCAATCGGGGCCGAGGTCCAGCAGAGCAATACGTCGACGGGTACGGATGTGCACCAAAGTCGCCGGCCCAAGGATTTGGGGATTTCCCTGACGCAGCCGCTGTTTCGTGGTGGCCGTACGCTTGCCGCGACCAGTGGTGCCGAGAATGAAATTCGGGCGCAGCGTGCACGGTTGCTGGAATCCGAGCAGAGCATTCTGTTGCAGGCCGCGACAGCTTATCTGAATGTCTATCGTGACCAAGCGGTGCTGGAGCTGAATACGAACAACGAAGAAGTCCTGCAGCGCCAATTAGATGCGACGCGGGACCGCTTTGAAGTGGGCGAAATCACGCGGACCGACGTTCACCAGGCCGAAGCGCGTCTGGCCCGTTCGCGTGCGGATCGTATTCAATCCGAAGGTGATCTTGAAACCTCACGCGCCAACTACCTCAATATTGTCGGTGAACCCGCGCCGGAAAAGCTGACCTTGCCGACCATGCAGTTGGATCTGGTGGAGACGGCGGAAGAGGCTGTTCAGATTGCCGTGGTCAATAATCCGGCGGTCATTGCTGCCGAATTCGACCGCCGTCAGTCGATGGATAACGTTGACGAGGTCTGGGGCGAGTTGCTGCCGGAGCTTGAATTGACGGCGAGCAGCACGCGCGAACTGGAAACGACGACGGAAAACAGCGCGCGCACGACGCATGAAGTCACGCTCAACCTGACGGTGCCGATCTATCAGCAAGGTGAAGTCTACTCTCGACTGCGCGAAGCCCGTCAGGATGCTGCAGAAAGCACGTTGACCATCGATACCGAGCGCCGCGATGCGGCGGAAGCGGCGACACAGGCGTTCAAGAGCCTCATCACCGCTCGTGCTCAGGTCGATGCCTTCAACACGCAGATTGACGCAAACATTGTCGCCCACGAAGGCGTGACACGCGAAGCGGCCGTCGGCTCACGCACGGTTCTCGATATTCTCGATGCCGAGCAGGAGCTTTTGGATGCGCGTGTGTCGCACGTCCGATCGGAGCGCGACGAGCTTGTCGCCGCGTTTGAGTTGCTGAACGCCATGGGCCGGCTGACCGCCAAGGACCTCGGCCTTACCGTCGATCTTTACGATCCGCGTGAACACTACAAGGAAGTTCGCGATAAGTGGTTCGGCGGCACCAGCAGCGGCGGCGTCAAATAGGACGCGACTTGCAGTTTCTTATACTGTCAGTTCGCGCGATTACGTTTTGTTAACGGTACTTAGGCCAATGTGGACGCTACCGTTAACCTTAATGGGGGGCAGGACCCGCATATGAGCGAAGAAGCTAACGCTCAGGAGGATGGCGCCGAACCTTCGATGGAGGACATCCTCGCTTCCATCCGCCGTATTTTGGCGGAAGAGGAAGAAGAAGGTGGTGAAGCCGAAGCGGCTGCGCCTACACCTGAGCCGGAACCTGAACCCGAACCCGAACCGGAGCCCGAACCTGAACCGGAGCCCGAACCCGAGCCGGTGCCCGAACCCGAGCCGGAGCCCGAAGTTGCACTAGAAGAGCCGGAGCCGGAGCCGTTGGAAGCGTCTCCGCCACCGCCGCCTCCACCGCCGCCGCCGCCACCGCCGGCTGCACCGCCTCCGCCGCCGATGCCGTCGGAGATGACAGATATACTCGATCTGACGCCGGATATGGTGGCAGCGCCGGAATTGGTATCCGCGCCGACCTTCCAGTCAGGTGCCGATATGCTTTCGGAACTCGCGAAAGCCATTCTCGATCAACGCGATATGTCCGTCGGCGGTAGCCGCGATATCACGCTCGAAACCATGGTCCGCGAGATGTTGAAGCCGATTCTGCGCGAGTGGCTGGACCGGAATCTGCCTTATCTGATCGAACGGTTGGTCAAGAAAGAGATCGACAAGATGATCAACCGGGCAGAGCGCCTCGACGACTAATTCCCTTTTTTAGGCCGTGGCCGTTGATCCGTCTTACTGGCGGCGCTAAAACCATGCCCTTCATCTGCAAAGAAAACACCGGAGCAGCAGTTATGCTGGAAAAGACCTACCAGCCGGACGATATCGAACGCCGGCATTATGAGGCTTGGGAAAACGAGGGCGAGTTTCAGATCGGCGGCGAACGTGCCAACGCCGATCCTTACACCATCGTCATTCCGCCGCCGAACGTCACCGGTAGTCTGCACATGGGCCATGCGCTCAACAATACGCTCCAGGATATTCTGATCCGGTTCCGCCGTATGCAGGGGCGGGACTCTCTTTGGCAGCCGGGCACCGACCATGCGGGGATCGCCACGCAGATGGTTGTCGAGCGTCAGATGGCCGAAGAGGGCCTGACGCGCCACGATCTTGGCCGCGACAAGTTCATTGATCGTGTTTGGAAATGGAAAGCGGAATCCGGTGGCACCATCACCGGTCAGTTACGCCGTCTGGGTGCATCCTGCGACTGGTCGCGCGAACGCTTCACCATGGATGAGGGGTTATCGAAGGCCGTTACCAAAGTCTTCGTCCAACTGTTCAAGGAAGGCCTGATCTACCGCGACAAGCGGTTGGTGAACTGGGATCCGAAACTGCACACGGCGATCTCGGACCTAGAGGTCGAACAGCGCGAGACCGTCGGCAAGATGTGGTACTTTAAGTATCCTATCGAAGGCCGGGACGGCGAATTCGTAACCGTCGGTACGACCCGCCCCGAGACCATGCTGGGCGACAGCGGTGTCGCCGTGCATCCGGAAGACGAACGCTATAAGGATCTTGTCGGCCAAAACTGCATCCTGCCGATCGTCGGCCGCAGAATACCGATCGTTACAGACGATTATGCCGATCCTGAAAAAGGCTCCGGTGCCGTGAAGATGACGCCGGCGCACGACTTCAACGACTTCGAGGTCGGCAAACGCCATAACCTCGAGATGATCAATGTCTTGGACGCCAACGCCGACCTTAACGACAACGTGCCGGAAGCATATCGGGGCATGGAACGTTTCGAAGCGCGTGACAAAATCGTCGCTGAGATGGAGAGCCTGGGCCTGCTGGAAAAGATCGAAGACAACCCGATGACGGTGCCTTACGGCGACCGATCCGGGGTCGTCATCGAGCCTTGGCTCATGGATCAATGGTTCGTCGATGCGAAGACGCTGGCCGGACCGGCGATCACGGCGGTCGAACAGGGCAAGACGCAGTTTGTGCCGAAGAACTGGGAAAACACCTATTTCGAATGGATGCGCAACATTCAGCCCTGGTGTGTTTCACGGCAAATCTGGTGGGGCCACCGTATTCCGGCATGGTTCGGACCAAACGGCGAGATTTTTGTCGAGGAGACGGAAGAAGAGGCCCGCGCCGCCGCTAAGGCATCCCTGGGCACCGACATCGAACTGACGCGTGACCCGGATGTCCTGGATACCTGGTTTTCGTCCGGCCTGTGGCCGTTTTCGACATTGGGCTGGCCGGAGCAGACGCCCGAGCTGGAGCGTTATTATCCGACTGATGTGCTGATCACCGGTTTCGACATCATCTTCTTCTGGGTTGCCCGCATGATGATGATGGGGCTGCATTTCATGGGTGATGTACCGTTCCATACGGTCTACATCCATGCGCTGGTTCGTGACGAGCATGGCCAAAAGATGTCGAAGTCCAAGGGCAACGTCATCGATCCGCTGAACCTGATCGACAAATACGGCGCCGACGCGCTGCGCTTTACGCTGACGGCGTTCGCGGCACAGGGTCGGGACGTGAAATTGTCTGAAAGCCGCGTCGAAGGGTACCGCAACTTCTGCACCAAACTGTGGAATGCGGCGCGCTTTTGCGAGATGAACGAATGCAAGATTGATCCGTCTTTCGATCCGAACGCCGTCGAACACGTGCTCAACCGTTGGATCGTCGGCAAGGTGGTCGAAGCGGAAAGGCGTATGCGCGATGCACTCGAAGCCTATCGCTTTAACGACACCGCAGCGGCGATCTATCAGTTTACCTGGGGCACGTTCTGCGATTGGTATCTCGAATTGATGAAACCGATTCTGCAGGGTGAAGCATCGGCGGCAGCCGACGAAACCCGCGCAACGGCCGCGTGGGTGCTGGATCAAATCCTGACGCTCGCGCATCCGATCATTCCGTTTATCACGGAAGAACTGTGGCAGACGACGGCTACTCGCGAGCAACGGTTAATTGCATCGAATTGGCCGGCCTATGACGACACCTTGATCGACGCGTCCGCCGATGCCGAGATCGATTGGGTGATCCGCCTGGTGTCGCAAATCCGGACCGTTCGCTCGGAAATGAATGTGCCGCCATCGGCGAAATTGCCGCTGCTTCTAAAAGACCCGTCGGCGCAGACCGCCGACTGGCTGCTGAAGCACGCAGTCCTGATCCGATGGTTGGGCCGGCTTGAGAGCGCGGATGTCCTCTCGGGTGCGGTGCCGGAAGGCGCGGTTCAGGGCGTTGTCGACGAAGCGACGATCATCCTGCCGGTGGCAGGCGTTGTGGATTTTTCTGCCGAGCGAAAACGCCTCGGCAAGGAAATCGACAAGCAGGATAAAGAAATAAAACGGTTCGAAGGCAAACTTGCGAATGAGAAGTTCGTCGCGAATGCCCCGGCCGAAGTTGTCGAAACGGAGCGAGAAAAGTTGACGGAAGCCCGACAGGCGCGCGACAAATTGATGGAAGCGCTTGAACGGCTGAAAGCCGTCGGCTGATTTTGGGTGATTGGGCTTTGTTTTAGCAATTAAAGTTTGGGGATTTCAAATGGAACAAGACGTGCAGGAGATCGTTGACCAGGTGGTCGAAATTATAACCGCTTACGGCCTGAATGTTGTGGGTGCAATTGCAATCCTCATCCTCGGTTGGATTGCCGCCGGCTGGGTCCGCAACATGGTATTCAAGGGCCTGGGTAAGATTCCGAATATGGATGGAACGCTACAGCCGTTCCTCGCCAATATCGTACGCTGGATCATTCTCGCGTTCGTCATTGTTGCAGTCCTCAATCAATTCGGTGTCGAGACAACGAGCATCATCGCCGTCATGGGTGCTGCCGGCTTAGCCATCGGCTTGGCATTGCAAGGTACTCTCTCGAACGTGGCGTCCGGTGTCATGCTGCTGTTGCTCCGTCCGTTCAAGACCGGCGATTTCGTTTCCGCCGGTTCGGTGTCTGGCACGGCGACGGAAATCGGGTTGTTCACGACACAGTTCAAAACAGCTGACGGCATTTATGTGGTCGCGCCGAACTCGCAGGTTTGGGGGGCGACGATCACCAACTATTCGCGCAACGCCACGCGCCGGATCGACATTCTGGTTGGGATTGCCTACGACGACGATATCGACGTTGCGCAGAAGACCCTTCAGGGCTTGATGGACGACAACGAGCTGGTTCTAAAAGACCCGGCGCCGGTGACCATGGTGATGGAACTCGGCGATAGTTCCGTGAACATCAATATGCGTTGCTGGGTCAACAACGCCGACTACTGGACCGTACTTTTTGATCTGAACAAAGCGTCGAAGATGTCGATCGAATCTGCCGGTTGCTCGATCCCGTTCCCGCAACGCGACGTGCATCTTATTCAGAGTGGCGACTAAGAAAACCGGTTCCGGTGCGGGCGCCGCGGAGACCTTTATTCTCCGCGGCCCGCGTCCGGGCGATATCGGTTGGGCTATTTCCAGGCAAGCCGCTTTCTACACCGGCGAGTTCGGCTGGAATGACGGGTTTGAAGCACTTCTATGCAAGATCTCGTCTGATTTTCTCAGCAACTTCGATCCGGCCTTTGAGCGCTGCTGGATTGCTGAACAATCCGGCCGCAATGTTGGCTGTATCTTCCTCGTGCGGCAAAGCGACGGCGTCGCGCAACTTCGCATGCTCTACGTCGAACCCGAGGCCCATGGACATGGGATCGGCCGCAGTCTCGTGCAGGCCTGTGTCGATGAGGCGCGGTGTATCGGCTATCGCCGCATGATCCTGTGGACCAACGCCGATCTGCCGGCGGCCCGGAAACTCTATGAAGAGGCCGGGTTCCAGCTCGAGAGCGAAGAACACGAGCGTAAATTCGGTAATGATTTCCACGGTCAGGAATGGGCTATAGACTTGGCCTGACGGCTGTTGGCGGCTGAGGCCGCTAACTTTTTAGTAAACCATTCCAAGCACGATGCTGCGATGGACAAAAATGCCCAAGGTCCGACCATGTCATCTGCGGCGCGCGCCGAAGACCGCGCCGACTACATCGTTGCGCGTCTGGAGCAGTTCATCCGCGACGGCCGCAAGGACGAGCAGGGCATGTCGTTCGACCGCTGGAAGCAGATGGCGCGATCCGAGATCGCCGTCGCCATCGCCGAAGCGGAGATGTCGCAATCGCACGACCAGTTGCATTCCAAGCGCGTGCTGTTTGTTTGCGCGGCGGCGATGATCACCATTGGCTTTTGGGGGGCCGTCGCCAGTCTGGACAAGATCGACTATCTGGTCGGTGCGGCGATCTGCGGTATTGCCGGGATCGTTTTGATTCTGGCCGTCGGTGAATGGCGCTACCGGTCCTGGTCGGAAATGCGAGAAGCGCGCCGCCGCCGCCAGATCCTCGGCCGTGTCGAAGGCCTCAATAAGCGCATCAAGCGCCTTGAGAAAGAACTCGAACAGGAAGCCGACGAGTACGAAGAACTTCTCGCCAAGGCGGCGAAGCGCCGCCGTGCGCTCATGCCGGACCGAACAAGCTAGCTGAACTTTTGCCTCAGCTTGTCGGTGAGTAACTCCATCACCAAGACGATCACGAAGATGACCAGAATGATCATCGACGCGTTTTGATACTGGAACAGATCGAAAGCGACTTTAAGTTCCTGTCCAATGCCACCCGCGCCAACAAGGCCGAGCACGACCGAGGATCGGACGGCTTTTTCTAGTGCAAAGAGGGATGAATTGATCATCGACGGCGCCGTGTCCGGGATGATTGCGCTCATAAGAATCGATATCCGGTCGGCGCCGATGGCGGCCAAGGCCTGTTGTGGGTCTTCTTCGGAATCCTCTATGGCTTCGGCAAAGAAACGGCCGCAAAAGCCGATCGTGTCGACAATGATGGTCAGGGTGCCGGCCACGGCGCCTAGCCCCACTGCCGAGACAAACAGCAGTGCCCAGACAAGGTCCGGTACGGTTCGTAACAGCGAGACAAGCGCCTTGAAGACATATGCGAACGGTCCCAATGGGGATATGCTACGCGCAGCGAGCCAGCCAATGGGGAGGCTGAGGGCAATGCCGATGGCGGAACCGACGAGCGCGATCTGGAATGTCTCGATGATTTGCCAGAACATCCGCTCCATGAACGCGGCCTCGGTGTTTGGCGGCAGCATACGGTCCACCAGGGACAGCATATTCGGAATACCGTCGGCTAGTTGACCGATGGACGGCGCGACATCGTCCATTGAAACGATGATGACGGTAAGGAAGACGACCCAAGCGACGAAGGTCGCCGGTGAAACGGATCGGATCCTGTTCGGGGTTCGGCCTGACGGCCTTTTGGTCGGCTCGTTCACGCGAAGGTCTCTTCCAGTATCGGCGATGTGGCATCCGGCGTCGACAAGTCGAAGTGAACGACGCCGCCTTTGAGGGCGACGATTCGATCCGAAAAGGCTCTCGCGTGTTCCATGTCATGCGACGTGAAAACGAGTGTGATGCCATGTCGTAGGCAAAGAGACGAAAAGAGGTCCATCACCTCGCGTCCGGAAGCCGGGTCTAAGCTGGCCGATGGCTCGTCGGCGATAAGAAGTCGCGGGCGGCGGATCAATGCGCGGGCAATCGCCACGCGCTGTTGCTGACCTCCGGAGAGCGCGTCAGCGCGTGCATCGGCTTTGTCGGCCAAGCTGACTTCGGCAAGGACCTCAATGGCCCGCTCCCGCCACTCCTCCGGCGCGAGAGTCTGGCAGAACGCGCGCCAACTGCCGGGCGCGCCAAGCATACCGTGGATGACGTTGGATAGGACCGAACGGCGGCGGATCAGGCAATGACGCTGAAAGACGAAACTCGTCATACGGCGTAGACGCTTCAGTTGCTCGCCGCTGGGGCGCGTTGAAAACTTTTCGCCCATGGTTTCAATGTCACCGCCGGAAATAGGATGTAGACCGATTAGGGATTTCAAGAGTGTCGTTTTCCCAGAGCCGTTGACGCCGATCAGGGCGACCCGCTGGCCCGGTGGGATATTCAGATTGACACCTTTGAGAATGTAGGTCCGGCCGTCGTAAGTCTTTTCCAAACGATGGGTCTGGATCATATCTGGGGAACCTCTCATAAGCCGACACGGCGCGAGGGCATACATTGCGTATCCCTCGCGCCGCCCGGTATGACGCTGCTAATGGTCTGAAATTTAGTTGCCGACGAACGAGTTCATGTTGACGCCGATGGTCTTGTACATGGACCGGACGTAGTCATAGTTGTGGTCCTTGACGGACGTCAGAAAGAAGCCGCCTTCGTACTTTTTGTTGTCATCGCCTTTCAAGATGGCGCTCATGAGCTTGTTGCCATCCTTGACGAAAGCATCCCTGATTTTCGCGACCATTTTCGGATCGGCGCCTTTGCGGGCGACTAGGATGTCGTTCGGCAGGTCGCGGCCTCGTGCGACGACGGTAAACGCGACGTCCGGAAAAGCTTTGCGGATGCGTTTGAGGTGGCTTTCGTTCATACCGACAGCTTGAACGTCACCACGGATCAACG
The DNA here is from genome assembly GCA_965216765.1 of Rhodospirillales bacterium. Taxonomy (GTDB): domain Bacteria; phylum Pseudomonadota; class Alphaproteobacteria; order Rhodospirillales; family Casp-alpha2; genus UBA4479. The sequence goes on along the minus strand of OZ244199.1, from coordinate 884,918 downwards.
CTTCGACTGCGACGTTGCGGGAAATGATTTGGCCTTTGTAGTCGGCATTGTACATGAGGCCGAAATCCGCGAGCACTTGGGCCGGACCGAGGTGCTGCGACGTCGAACCAACGGAACCGAAGGTTACGGTCTTGCCTTTGAGATCACTGACATGATCGATCGGGCCGCCGGCGAGAACGACGATTTCGGGGTCGTTCAATTCCTTGATAACAACATACTCAGCCGGGCCGGTCAGAACCAAATCGACGTTGCCGGAGTTCATCGCTTCGACGGCGGCTGTACGCGAACTCACCGGATACAGTTTGATGTCGTAACCGGTGGCTTTTTCCAGGGCGTCTTCGAAGGGGCCGAATTCCTGCTGAAGGGCTTCGAGTCCTTCGATATCCGTGACGGCGAAGCGAACTTCGTCTGCGAATGCCGGCGTTGCGATCAGAAGCGCTGCGGCGGCGAGTGCGGATTTAAACATTCTCCACTCCTATATTGATATTTTGATTTGTAAGTATTATTGAGAAGCACATCTCTATTTCAAGTGTAGAGATAATCTTAATCACAAGATTTATTATTTGTTTTTTATTTATTACTTTAATGTTACGGGAATTTTACATGGAATTTGAGATTGAAAACGGCCGTGTCCTGGATGGTGAATGCTTTCGGAAAGGATCACTCCAAGTGTCGGAAGGGCGGGTCGCGGATTCGAGCGTCGGCGGTGTCGGGTAGACGCATGCGGTTGTCTTGTCTTGCCGGGGATCGTGGATGTCCACGGAGACGCCTTCGAGCGACAGGTCGAGCCGCGCCCGAAAGTGCGTTTTCCACTCGAAATTGCGCTGAGGGAAACCGACAATCAGTTGATCTCAAACGGGATCACGACGGCTTACCACGGGCTGACAGTGTCTTGGGAACCCGGATTACGGAGTATCGAAACGGCTCGTGAATTCGTGAAGAGTTTCCGCCGGCTGCGTTCTGAATTGGCGACCGACACAAAACTTCATATCCGCTGGGAGACGTTTGCCTTGGAGGAATTGGACGAGATTCTGACGTGGCTCGAAGATGAGCCGGCACCGATCTTCGCCATCAACGACCATACGACGAGCGTGATGACCGGTGGTGTGCAGGCCCGGAAGCTCAGCTCGATGGTGGCGCGCTCTGGCCTATCCGAAGCGGGTTTTCGCGATCGCATGGAAGCCGTGTGGGCGCGCCGCGACGAGGTGCCTAGCGCGATCTCAAATGCTGCCGTGCAAGCAAGGTCGGCCGGTGCGGTTCTCTTTGCGCACGATGAGGCGAGTGTTGCCGATCGAAGCCGGTTCCGTGGTCTTGGTGCCGTGGTCTCCGAGTTTCCGATGAACGAGGATACGGCAAGGGCCGCCCGTGATGCCGGCGAGCATACGATCCTTGGGGCGCCGAATGTGATACGGGGCGGGAGCCACAACGGCGCCATGAGCGCAGCGCCTGCCGTCGTATCAGGGCTTTGTACGGTGTTGACGTCCGACTACTACTATCCGTCGCCACTCGTCGCCCCCTTCACGTTGCATCATGAACACGGCGTGCCGTTGGCTGACGCTTGGAATCTGGTCTCGAAAAATGCGGCCGAGGCGGCACAACTGAACGACCGCGGAACCTTGCAGCCGGGGAAGCGCGCCGACTTCTTGCTGGTCGATGATACGAACCCTAATGCGCCTCAGGTCGTATGCAGTTTTGTCGGTGGCCGGAAGGTCTTCGACCGTCGCACTATGTGATACGCAGCTACGGCCAGGGTCAATTAAGCGCTGCCATTACCGCGAAGACCACACCGGCGGACGCCGACACCCACATTGACGCGATGGTCAGTTGCATGCCGCGGACGCGAGCCTTTATGGCCATGTGATCCTTGAGAAAGCAGTAGGCGTGCAGAACGCGTCCGATGACCAAGAGCGCCCCTGACGCATGCAGAAGTGCTGCCGGTGCCCCGGCGAGTTCCGCTGTGCCCATCGCGATCAATGCGACCGGCACCGTTTCGATGAAATTGGCGTGCGCCCGGCTGACCCAGATAAAGTCCTGGTCCTCGTTGGTGCCGATCAAAATGCGGCGGCTCCGGCGGTTCTTGACGACCTGAAGCGCCAAAAACGTGCACATGAAAACGGAAAGAGCGACGTAAATCGGTGTGACGGACATCGGCGGCCCCTTGACAAAATGATAGTAACTATTAAATAAATAGTCACTATTTTCATTTTGAGTGCAAGTGATATTGTCATGCACATGAGCAAGACCTTGGACCCGAAGTGCCCCGTGGCACGTACGCTGGATATCGTTGGCGAACGTTGGACGATCCTGATCCTGCGCGACCTGTTTCTGTTTGGGCCGCGCCGCTTTCAAGATTTGCAGAATTCCCTGTCCGGCGTCGCGCCGAACACGATCTCGGCCAGGATCAAGACGTTGATGGATGCCGGCGTGATCGAAAGGCGGCTGTATTCCGAGCATCCGCCGCGCGCAGAGTATTACCTGACGGCGCGGGGCCTGGATCTGAAACCCGCGCTGCTGGCGCTCCGCGACTGGGGTGAGAAATACACGGACGGGCCCAAGGCGCCCCGCGTCGATGACGTGAAAGCCGAGCCTGTTTGTGTCGATTGAAGAAGGCCGGTGAAAGCACTAAGTTCCGGCCAAGAGTGAGGAGATAGGAAATGCCCGAGTATCGTTCCAGAACCACGACGCACGGTAAGAATATGGCGGGGGCGCGCGGCCTATGGCGCGCGACCGGTATGAATGACGACGATTTCGGCAAGCCGATCATCGCCATCGCCAACTCGTTCACACAGTTCGTGCCGGGCCACGTCCATCTTAAGGACCTGGGCCAGATGGTGGCGCGCGAGATCGAATCCGTCGGCGGTGTTGCCAAGGAATTCAACACCATCGCCGTGGACGACGGGATCGCTATGGGCCACGGCGGCATGCTGTATTCGCTGCCGAGCCGCGAACTGATCGCCGACGCCGTGGAGTACATGGTCAACGCGCATTGCGCCGATGCGCTGGTCTGCATCTCAAACTGCGACAAGATTACGCCCGGCATGCTGATGGCGGCCATGCGGCTAAACATTCCAGCCGTGTTCGTTTCCGGCGGCCCGATGGAAGCCGGGAAAATGGTTATCGAGGGCAAGGAACAGAAAGCCGACTTGATTGACGCCATGATCAAGGCCGCGGCACCGGAGACCTCGGACGAAGACGCTTTGAATTACGAGCGCTCGGCATGTCCGACCTGCGGGTCTTGTTCTGGGATGTTCACCGCCAACTCCATGAACTGTCTCGCCGAAGCCATCGGTCTTGCGCTCCCCGGTAACGGCAGCGTTTTGGCAACGCACGCCGACCGCAAGGAACTGTTCCTCAGGGCCGGCCGCACCATTGTCGAGATCACCAAGCGTTATTACGAACAGGACGACGACAGTGTGCTACCGCGTAACGTCGCCAACCGTTCTGGGTTTGAGAACGCAATGACCGTCGATATCGCCATGGGCGGCTCGACCAACACGATTTTGCATCTCCTCGCCATGGCGCAGGAAGGTGAAGTGGACTTCCCGATCAGCGCCATCGACGGCCTCAGCCGCAATGTGCCGCATCTCTCGAAACTGTCGCCGTCGACCAATCTCTGGCACATGGAGGACTTTCATCGCGCCGGCGGTATCCTCGGCATCATGGGCGAATTGGACCGCGCCGGACTTTTGAACCGCGACAACGGTACGGTGCATAGCAAGACGATTGGCGAAGCGATCGAAAAATACGACATCCGCCGCACAGAAGACGAAGATATCCTGAAGTTCTATATGGCAGCGCCCGGCAACGTACGGACGGTCGAAGCCTTTAGCCAGTCCAAACGCTACAACTCGCTGGACGTGGACCGCGAGAACGGCTGCATCCGAGACATCGAACATGCGTACTCCAAGGACGGCGGTCTTGGCATTCTCTACGGTAATATCGCCGAGGAAGGCTGCGTCGTGAAAACGGCGGGCGTACCCGAAGAATGCCTGGTTTTCAAAGGCCCGGCACGGATCTGCCACAGCCAGGATGAAGCGGTCGCCAAAATTCTTGGTGGCGAAATCAAGAAGGGTGACGTTGTGGTCGTCGTTTACGAAGGTCCCAAGGGTGGGCCGGGTATGCAGGAAATGCTGTACCCAACCAGCTATATCAAATCCATGGGTCTCGGTAAGGATTGCGCTCTGATCACCGACGGCCGGTTCTCGGGTGGCTCGTCGGGGCTGTCCGTCGGCCACGTCAGCCCGGAAGCCGCCGAAGGCGGCGCTATCGGTCTGATCGAAGAAGGTGACATGGTGTCTTTCGACATTCCGTCCCGCAAGGTCGAGGTGCTGGTCGAACCAGCGGAGCTGGAACGCCGCCGCGCTGCCATGGATGCCAAAGGGCCGGAAGGTTGGAAGCCGAACCGCAACCGGGTCGTCACCCAGGCGTTGCAGGCCTATGGGCTGATGGCGACTTCGGCATCCCGTGGTGCCGTCCGCGACATCACCCAGATCACCGGTAGAAAGCTGGCGGCTGAGTAATCGAATATAGATGCGTCGCCCCGGGCTTGTCCCGGGGCCCGTTTCTCTATCGGCACTGGTTGTGCCTGGACTAATTTGGGCCCCGGGTCGCTTTGCGTCCGGGGTGACGTGTTTTTGAATGTCACCGCTTCCGCTGGTCGGTCGGCAATTGCTATACTCCTGAAAAAGAAGTTGCAGGAGGAACAGCATGGTCCAAGTGACCCCACTCGAGAACGAGTCATTCGGTGCTGCCTTGACGGGGCTGACAACAGACCGGCCATTGACGGCGGAAGATATCCACGCTGTCAAACAGGCGGTCGCCGAACACACGGCGGTCGTGATCGAAGATCTGGACGAAGACCCCGAGTGGCTACTGACGCTGGGGCGTGGCTTCGGTCCGTTGCAGCCGCACATTCTGGATCAGTACCACCACCCGATCTCGCCCGAGATGTCGATCATCACGGCGAACATGGGCAACCAGGAAAGCCGCAAAACGACGAAGCCGGCGGGTGCCTTCTGGCACTCCGATCTTTCGTATACGTCAACGCCGTCGGACGCGATATTCCTGTATGCGACGCACGTGCCGACGGACGGTGGCGATACCATGGTTGCGTCGACGCAACTCGCATACGAGACTCTGCCAGATAAACTAAAGAGCCGTATCGAGGGGCTGACGGCGATCCACCGCTACGGCTGGAACGGCGGCGGCGCGATCACGGCGCTGAACAAAGATCAGCAAAAGCGCACGCCAGATGTCGAACATCCGGTCGTCCGTCATCACCCGTGGACGGGCCGCAAGATTCTGTTCGTCAATCCAGGCTTTACCATGTGCATCAAAGGCATGGAGCAGGCCGAGAGTGATGACCTGCTGGCCAAGCTTTACGAGCACGAACTGAAGCCTGACTTCCGCTATACGCACAAATGGCAGGAGAGGCAGCTGATCATTCTGGACAATCGCGGCTCCATGCATTGCGCAGTCGCCGGCTACAGCGAGCCCATGCGCAAATTGCGCATGATTGTCGGCTGCACCGACGCACAGATGATGGCGGCTTAACTGTCCGCTCCGGTGTCGCCAAGAACTTGATCGGCTGTTATCCCCATGCGTCATCCGGCTGCTAGCGTGCAGGGATCTTCGAATAACGATACGTTCCAAGGTCCCGGTGCGCTCGGCTCGATACCTCGCGACCGGGACGACGCGAATTGTAGTACATGGTGCGGAGGTATAATCGTCAGCTTGATTCAGGGCTCATTTTTTAAGCCACACTGATCATGCCGGGACAAGAATGGATGCTGAAATTAGTTCAGCATGACGGTTTGAGGTAATTTGGGAAAAGTTAAACTTCGGAGCGTTTGGCTTCGAGCCAGGCGTGACGGCTCTCAAGGTCGTCGATCTCGCGGTCCAGCCAATCGATCAGGTGACCACCTTCATCGGCGTGATGGGCACGGAGATCTTCAAGACGTGCCATTTCGCTTTCCAGCGAATGCAACATCTTGTCCAGTTGCTGTTGGCGTTCTTCCGGCGTGAGCACGTTCATGAAGCGGAACTTCAACGCCGTGATCAGCTTGTTCAGGTCGTTCTCTGCCTGTTTGAGGTTCGCCAGCAGAAGCGTGCGAAGCTCTTGTACGCCACTGTCGTTGATACAGAGGATGGCGGCATCGCCATCACCGCCGACGGTTTCGACCAAACCTTCGTATTTCAAAAGCTCGATCGAGGTGCCGAGCACGTCCAATGACGGGCCCATAACGTGCGTCACGAAGTGCCGTACACCGGCGGCAAGTTCCGCATACGCTTTATCACCCTCGGCCAGCATGCCGAGTGCGCAAAGCCGCGTCGCTTCTTTCGGTGTAAGGGTATTATCAGCGTACATCTTCGTCTCCGTAACGCCCAATAGATATAGGCGCATCCCGTTCCCGTGTCCACTGGGCGTGTCTAGGTGTCGCGCAGACCTTCCTTTGCGACCCAGGCCTCGGTCTCGTCTAGGGACTTCTTGGTGAGATCGAAAATCTCGTCGATTTCCTCTGGCTTGGTGATCAAAGGCGGGCAGAAGGCAATGTTATCGCCGATTGCACGGATGATGAGGCCGTTTTCCAGGCACTTCGCCTCCATTGCGCCGCCGACCTTCTGGGAGGCCTCGAAAGGTGTTCGCGATCCTTTATCCTTCATGAGTTCGAGCGCGCCGACGAGGCCGCAGGACCGGGTATTCCCGACCAATGGGTGCGATTCCAAGGCGGCGATTCTTTCCTGAAAACCGCCCATGATGGCCCGGATATGGCTGAGGATGTCGCGTTCTTCGTAGATTTTCAGGGTTTCCAAGGCGACGGCGGCGGCAACCGGGTGGCCACCATAAGTCGAACCATGGCCGAAGATGCCAAGCTTTTCGCTCTCCGACACCATCGCCTGATAGACCTTGTCGGAAATCATTGTCGCGGCGATCGGCAGATAGGCAGAGGAGAGCTGCTTGGCGGTGGTCATGATGTCGGGGTCGAGCTTGAACGTTTCGGTGCCCCACATGTTGCCGGTCCGGCCGAAGCCGTTGATGACTTCGTCGGCGATCAACAAGATGTCGTACTTCTTAAGGACAGCCTGGATTTTCTCGTAATATGTCGGCGGCGGCACGATCACGCCACCGGCGCCCATCACCGGTTCGCAGATCATCGCCGCGACCGTGTCAGGCCCTTCGTCGAGAATGAGTTTTTCCAGGTCATCGGCGCAGCGGGTGGCGAAGTCTTCGGCGGACTCGCCGTCTTGGCCTTCGCGATAGTAGTGCGGCGACGTGGTGTGCCGGATGCGGTCGATGGGGAGGTCGAAATCACCGTGCAGGTGCGGCAGGCCGGTCAGGCTCGCCGCGGCGATGGTCACGCCGTGGTAGGCCCGCATACGCGAAATGATCTTTTTCTTCTCGGGTTTGCCGATGGCGTTGTGGTAGTACCACACCAGCTTGATCGCCAAATCGACGGCTTCCGAACCGGAGTTCGCATACAGTACCTTGGCGATGCGCCCGGGCGCCATCGAGATTAGTTTCTCGGACAGGTCAATGACGGTATCGGCGGCCCGGTGGTTGAATCCATGATAATACGAAAGCTTGGTCATCGCCTGCGTGGCGGCGTCGATCAGGCGCTTTTCGCCGAAGCCCAAGCTGACGCACCACAGACCGGACAGCCCCTCAATGTAGCTCTTGCCGGTATCGTCGGTGACACGGATACCGCTGCCTTCCGTGATAACCAAAGGGCCGCGCGTCTCATGTGCCTTAAGGTTGGTGTAGCCGTGCACATGGTACGCGATATCGCGTGCATGCGCCGAGTTGCCTGATGTCGTCATCTTTGCCTCCGAGAGAGGAACGCAGTTCCCGATATGCTCAAGGGGTATTCGCGTCCATATTGATCTATGTCATGGTGTCTTAAGCGCGGCACTGATTCAATGAGCGAGTGGGATCGAAAGAGTGAAATTTTAGCGGAGGGTGCAAGATGACGATCAAGAGTATTTTGGTTCACCTGTGTGGTACGGATGCCGGTAAGTCGGTCGTTACGACGGCGCGAACATTGGCTGCGGCACACGACGCAAAGCTCGTCGGCATTTTTGCCGGGGTTCCCTACGACATGCCGGCGTATGTCATGGCACAACTTCCGCAAGAAGTGATCACGTCGCATCAGAAGCACGTCGAAGAAAACGCTCATGCAACATCGGAAGCGTTCGAAGCGGCCTGCCGCGCCGACGGTATCTCCCATGAATCCCGCGAAGGCGATTGGCGCGAACCGGTCGAGGACGTCATTTCGATGCATGCGCGCTATAGCGATTTGGTCGTGATCGCGCAGCCGGATCCGGAAAGTGGTTCTCGGGATCGGGAAATCGCCGATCACATCGTTCTGCGTGCTGCCACTCCGGTTGTCGTCGTGCCGCGTAAGCCTGCGACCGAGACCATCGGAACCCGTGTGATCGTCGGCTGGGACGGTAGCGCACCGGCCGCACGCGCGGTGCAGGACTCGCTGCCGCTTCTCGAAAAAGCCAACTTCGTCAAAGTGCTGTGCATCGATCCGAAGCCGGGTATTGCCGGTCTCGGCGATTTGCCGGGTGCGGACCTTTGCCAGTATCTGGCCAGTCACGGCGTCAATGCCGAAGCAGCACATACGAAGTCTGGCGGCGTCGCCGTCGGCGATATTCTTCTGAACAACGCTGCCGACATGGGAGCCGATCTCATCGTTACCGGCAGTTATGGACATTCGCGTATCGGCGAGTTGATCATGGGCGGTGTTACCGACACGCTGATGAACAGCATGACCGTGCCGACGCTGATGTCTCACTGATTTAGGGACGGGAGGGGGCACTACGGCGCAGCGGTTCGCTGCCGCGCCGGTCGCTCTCAAGTTCCCCGGCGCTCGCGGGCGCGTGGGTCTAGTGCATCCTGCAATCCGTCGCCGACGAAATTAAAAGCAATCACTGTCACGAAAATCAGCAGACCCGGATAGATCGCCAGTCCGGGCGCTTCCCATATGGTCTCTTGCGCCCCTGTCAACAGATTGCCCCAACTTGGCAGTGGCGGCTGAATGCCGAGGCCGAGAAAGCTCAAAACCGACTCCAGCAGGATGACGTTGCCGACCGAAAGCGTCGTCGCGACGATGATCGGCGATGCCAGGTTAGGAAGGATATGGCGCACCATAATGCGGATGGCAGAGGCGCCTTGCGCCTTTGCCGCCAGAACGAACGGCCGGGCTTTAATGGAGAGTGTGGTCGCACGGACCAGTCGCGCCACCGTCGTCCAGCCGGCCAGTGAAACAATGACAATGATGCGGATCAGGCTGGCGTCACCGGACTCGGTCCATGCGGCGGGAAGGCCGAGTTTCTCCAAGTCGACGGCCGCCAAAACGATTAACAGCGGCAGCAAGGGCAGGGCGATGACGCCGTCCGTGATGCGCATGACGACGGCATCTGTCCGCCCTCCGGCGTAACCTGAAATTAATCCGACGGTGGTGCCGATGATCGCCGCCGCAATCGTCGCCGCAAGCCCGACGAACAGAGACACCCGCCCGCCGTATAACAGCCGCGCCAGCACGTCGCGTCCCAACTCGTCGGTGCCCAGTGGGTGCGCCGCGTCCGGTGGGCCGTAGCGCGCAAAGAGGTCCACGGTGACACCGTCCAAGTCGAACATCGACGTGATCAGCGGCGCTGCCAGCGCCGCCAGCGCGAGCACGGCGAGCATCACCGCTCCCGCAACGGCGAGGCGGTGCCGGGCAAAGCGCCGGAACACCCAGGCCGCGCGCGCCTCGGATATCGTGGCCGCGCCGTTCATTCATCCATTTCCGAATAGGTAATCCTGGGATCTAGCGAAACGTAAGCGACGTCCGCTAAAAGGTTGCCGATCAGCGTCAACGCCGTCGCCATGAGGAGTCCCACCAACGCGAGATTGTAGTCGTTTCCCATGATGGCGTCATAAATCAGTTTTCCCATGCCCGGGTAGGCGAATACCGTTTCTGTGATCAGCGCGCCTGAGAACAATACACCCAACTCTAGCGCGATGATCGTCACAACGGGGATCATGGCGTTGCGGAGTGCGTGGCCGAGAACGACGCGGTTCTCGCTCAGACCCTTGGCGCGGGCGGTGCGGATGAAGTCCTGACGTAACGTCTCGATCATCGAGGCCCGCATGAACCGGGTATTCCCGCCGATGGACGCGATGGTAAGCGCCGCTACGGGTAAAACGATGTAGCTGAGCCGCTCCCAGAGGCCGCTGGCGCCACCGGAGTCAGCCGTGCCGCCGGCAGGAAACCAGCCGAGAGTCACGGCGAACAGCAAAATAAGAATGATCCCTAGCCAAAACGGCGGCATGGAGATGCCGGCAAAGGCCGTCAGGTTAATGCCGTAGTCAGTGAGGGAGTAGGGACGGGTCGCCGCGAAGATACCGGCCGGCAGTGCAATCAACAGCGCTAGCGCCAGGCTGCTGACCAGCAGCGTCAGGGTGTTCGTGAGCGCCGGCCAGATGGCTTGCCACACCGGTTGCGCATACAGCCGCGAATATCCGAGATCACCAGTGAGCGCATTCGAAAGCCAGGCCCAGTAACGGGACCATAGAGGCTGATCGAGACCGTAGAGTGCTTTCAGGCGCGCCGCATCTTCCGAAGTGACGTTCGGGTCGGCGGAGATCATTAGGTCAATCGGATCTCCCGGCATCAGACCTATCAGGCCGTAGATCGCCATCGACATGACGAACAGCACGATCAGCGATTGAATGATGCGTATGATAAGGAAAGCGCCCATGTGTGCAGGATAATGCGGTTGGGTGCGTGATGGAATAACACACTTCTTGTCATTCCCGCGAAAGCGGGAACCCAGCCACCTCTAACGAACCCTTTCTGGGTCCCCGCGTGCGCGGGGATGACGAATATTTTATGTGATCTGAAGGGCGTACATCCCCATTATAAGCCTATAAGAGATGACAAAGGAGGCGGCATGGGACGGCTTATTCGATTGATCGTGGTAGCGATGCTGTTGGCGTTCGGCTGGCAGGCCCAAGCGCAGGCCCGGTCCGAGATCGTTATCGGCATGACGCAGTATCCGTCGACCTTTCATCCGATGATCGACGCGATGCTGGCGAAGTCTTATGCGCACGGCCTGACGCGGCGGCTGATCACGATTTCCGATCAGGATTGGACGACGGTCTGTGTGATGTGCACGGAACTGCCGACGCTAGAGAACGGCGGCGCGGTTCTGGAGAGAACGCCGGACGGCAAAGACGGTATCGCCGTGACGTATACTCTCGATCCCCGTGCCGTATGGGGCGATGGCACGCCGATCACCGTCGACGACGTGATATTCACCTGGGAGGTCGGCAAGCACCCGCAGTCGGGGGTCTCGGGCAGCGATGCTTTCCGGCGCATCCTCTCCATCGACCGCTTGGACGATAAGAAATTCACCCTGCACGTCGACCGCCGGACCTTCGACTACTACGATATTTCCGGCCTGGAGCTTCTGCCCGCGCATATCGAACGGTCGAAGTTCGCCGATCCGCCTGCCTATAAAACGCAGACGGCGTTCGACACGGATCCGTTCAATCCTGGCCTTTCGAACGGGCCCTATCTGATGACGGATGCCAAGACAGGCTCGCACATGGTGTTTGAGCGTAATCCGAAATGGTGGGGCGCCAAACCGGCGTTCGATAAAATCACGATCCGGGTTATCGAAAACACCGCAACACTTGAGGCCAATTTGCTGTCCGGGGCCGTCGACATGGTGTCCGGCGAATTGGGCTTCAATATCGATCAGGCGCTGACGTTCGAGAAGCGTCACGGCGGCAAGTATAACATCATCTTTAAGCCGGGTCTGATCTATGAGCATATAGACCTCAACCTCGACAACCCGATCCTTCAGGATCGGCGTGTCCGCCAAGCGCTGATGTATGCCATCGACCGCAAGACGATCTCGGAGAAGCTTTTCGGCGGCAAGCAACCGGTCGCCGATACAAACGTCAATCCGCTGGACTGGGTCTATGCCGACGATGTGCCAAAGTACGGTTTCGACCCGCAGCGTGCGGCAGCATTACTAGATGAGGCAGGCTGGTCGAAAAAAGTCAAAGGGACCCGCGTTAACGACAAGGGTGAGCCACTCCGTTTCACGCTGATGACGACGGCTGGCAACCGCACGCGGGAATTGGTGCAGCAAGTCCTGCAAAGTCAGTGGAAGGCATCGGGCATCGACATCCGCATCAACAACGAACCGGCGCGGGTGTTCTTCGGCCAGACCGTTACGCAGCGCAGGTTCGAAGCCATGGCGATGTTCGCGTGGCTGTCCGCACCCGAGAACGTGCCGCGCACGACATTGCACTCCGACTCGATCCCGACCGCCGAAAACAATTGGGGCGGTCAGAATTACACGGGTTACAAAAACCCGAAAATGGATGCGCTGCTGGAAGTGATCGAGACCGAGCTGGATCGCGATAAGAGAAAGTCGATGTGGTCCGACCTGCAGCACATGTACGCGACCGACCTGCCGGTGCTGCCGCTCTATTTCCGCGCCAACACATACGTTTTGCCGAAGTGGCTGACCGGGGTGCGGCCGACGGGGCACAAGTATCCAACGACCAATTGGGTTGAAGAGTGGAAGGCGGTTGAATAATGCAATTTTCACCGTCGTCCTGAACTTGATTCAGGATCCATTTATCGGCCGATAGTTAAAATGCAGGTTGAGGGATAGGTGCTGACTCAAGTTCAGCATAACGACTTCGCAATACGTTAGTTGGACAGTCCATTATCCAGATCCCGGATCAGGTCGTCGGCGTCTTCGAGACCGATGGAGAGCCGGATCGTCTCCGGTCCGGCGCCCGCGGCAGCGCGCTGTTCATCCGATAGCTGGCGGTGCGTGGTCGAGGCCGGATGCAGGATCAGTGACTTGGTATCGCCGATATTGGCGAGATGTGAGAACACCTCGACCTTTTCGACCAGTTTGACGCCTGCGTCAAAGCCGCCCTTAAGGCCGCAGGTGAACACCGCACCCGCCCCCTTGGGCAGGTACTTCTTGGCCAGGTCATAGTAAGGGCTCGACGGCAGCCCCGCGTAGCTGACCCAGTCGATGGCCGGGTGATCGCTCAGGAACGCCGCGACCTTCATAGCGTTGTCGACATGGCGGTCCATGCGTACGTGCAGTGTCTCGATACCGGTGATTGTGTTGAACGCGTTAGTCGGTGACATGGCCGGGCCGAAGTCGCGGAGCGCGACCGCGCGGGCCTTCATGGTGAAGCCGAAATCGCCGAAGGTCTCGTAGAACGTTAGTCCATGATAGGCGGGGTCCGGTTCCGTCATGGTCGGAAAACCTGGCCCCTTTGTCCAATCGAACTTGCCGCTTTCGACGATGGCGCCACCGACAGATGTGCCGTGGCCCTGCAGGAATTTCGTTGTCGAATGGCAGACGATATCGGCACCCCATTCGATGGGACGGCAGAGATACGGCGTCGCCATGGTGTTGTCGACGATCAGCGGAATGTCTGCGTCCTTGGCGACGGCGGCGATAGCTTCAACGTCGAGCACGACGCCGCCTGGATTGGCCAGCACCTCGATAAAGATCGCTTTGGTCTTTGGTGTGATGGAATCCTTGATGCTTTCCGGCTTCGTGCAATCGACGAAGGTACAGTTCCAGCCCAACCGCTTGAAGCTATGACCGAACTGCGTGATCGACCCGCCGTAGAGGTTCTTAGACGCGATGAAGTCGTCGCCCGGCTCCAGCAACGTGAAGAATGTCAGGAACTGTGCCGCATGACCCGAAGCGGCGCAGACGGCGGCGCGGCCGCCTTCCAGGCTGGCGATGCGTTCTTCCAGTACCGACACCGTCGGATTGGTTAGGCGCGAATAGATGAAGCCGAAGGTCTGCAGGTTGAACAGGTCGGAGGCATGCTCGACGCCGTCGAATACATAACTGGTCGTCTGATAGATCGGCGTCGCGCGGGCGCCGGTCACGGCATCCGGGCGCGCGCCGGCATGAATGGCGCGGGTTGCGAAGCCAAAAACAGGCGGCGCACTTTTCTTGGTCATGCGGGGACAAGCTCCCGTGTCATATAGGCACTATGCGGGTCGAGTGTGTATTCCCCGAACGGGCCGGTCGACGTAAACCCGAAACGCTCATAAAGGGTCCTCGCGGCAATGAAGTGCTCGGTGCCACCCGTTTCCAGACTCAGGCGTCGATAGCCGCGCTCCTGGGCGATCTTAAGAATATGCTCCATCAGCAGGCGGGCGATGCCGCGTCCCCGCAAAGCCGAAACGGTATGCATGGATTTGATTTCGCCGTGCGTGGCGTCCAGTTCCTTCAGCGCGCCGCAGCCGACGAGGTCATCGCTGTCCCAGATGGTCCAAAAGGTGATCTCCGGCTTTCGCAGGGCGTCCAGGTCAAGAGCATGCACACTCTCGGGCGGGGTGATCGAGCGCATAAGATCCAAGTGCGCTTCCAAGAGCGCCTTGATCTCGGGGCCGCGCAGATCGTCGACACGGATCTCCATTAGTTCGGCGCCTTCAGCCGCTTGGATGAGATGATGCCCGAATTCACGCCGGACCAGCCCAGTTCGCCGAACAGGCGCCCGTATTCGATCTTGGGGCAGCGGTCCATGATAACTGTCAGGCCCGCATCTTCGGCGCGCTTTGCGGCATCGTGATTGATGACGCCGAGTTGCAGCCACACGTATTTGAGCTGCTTTTCGTCCTTAAGCGCGATGGCCTCGTCGATCAATTGCCCGGCGGCCTCGGCATTGCGGAACACGTCAAGCATGTCGATGGGCCCGGGAACCTCGGCCAGTGAGGCATAGGTCATGCGTCCCCAGATTTCCTTACCCGCGTGACCGGGATTGATCGGCAGCACCTGATAGCCTTTGCCGTTCAGGTACTTGATGACGAAGTTTGACGGCCGTACCCAGTTCGGACTGGCGCCGGCCATGGCGATGGTGCGGGTTTCGGCCAACACCTTGCGGATCAGCTCGTCATCGTAGGTAAGGTCGCTCATGATTGATTGTTATCCGGCTTTCGGTCGGGCCAGGGGGTATGCGGCGTCTTTGCCAGGAAGGCATCGATGGCGTTCCGGGTCTCCGGCGCCTGCATGTTGCAAGTAATGGCCTCACCGGCGCGCTCATACGCCGCCGCCATGCCTTCCTCAATCTGGGTGTAGAAAAGGATTTTACCGAGGCTGATGGCGTCGGGGCTTTTGGCGGCGATTTTCTCAGCCATAACCATCACGGCGTTATCGAGTTCTGCAGCAACCGTACAGCTATTGATTAGCCCCCAGCGTTCCGCCGTCGGGGCGTCGATCAGATCGCCGGTCAGCAATAGCTCCATTGCCTGCTTGCGGTTCAAGTTCCGGGTCACTGGGACGGACGGCGTCGAGCAATAAAGCCCAACGTTGATGCCGCTGGTGCCGAACTTCACATGCTCGGCGGCGATGGCAAGGTCGCACTGCGCCACCAGCTGACAGCCGGCGGCGGCGGCGACGCCGTTGACCTTGGCGATGACCGGCTGGGGCAGGCGGGTGATGGCCATCATGTTCTCGGTGCAGAGCCCGAACATGGCCTTCATGGCGGCTTCGGAGGGATCGGCCTGCATTTCGTTCAGATCATGACCGGCACAGAACGCTTTTCCCGCCCCGGTCAGAACCACGACCCGCACGGTCGTATCGGCTGCGATAGCGGCAAGGTGCTCCTTGAGCGACAGCATAAGAGGGGTGGAGAGCGTGTTGAACGCCTGCGGGCGGTTCAGCGTCAACGTCGCGACGCCGTTGTCGTCGCTGCGCAGGACCAGTGCTTCGTTGTCAGAGCTTTCGGTCATCGCATCCTCCAGGAGCCAAGTGTCGCCAACCCTATTCAGCGTTGCAAGGGCTATCGCCGCGCCTTATTTTCCGCGAACCGATAAAGGGGAGGGGCCGGTGTCCGGTATCACGGTCGGCGAATTTAACGCGATCATCGACGAAGACCTGCCGTGGGCGGCGGATGTCGGTATGCGCGCGGTCGAAACCGGCGAGGCGACGGCGACCCTCGTCGTACCGTTCACCGAGAGCATGCTGCGCCCCGGCGGCACGATTTCGGGGCCGACCATGATGGCGCTGGCGGATGCCTGCATGTATGCGACGGTGCTGGCGGCGATCGGGCCGGTGAAGCTCGCCGTGACGACGAACTTCAACATCAACTTCATGCGCAAACCTACTGAACGCGACCTGATCGCCAAGGGACATGTGCTGAAATTGGGCAAGCGTTTGTGCGTGCTATCAGTCGATATCACGTCGGACGGATCGGACGAATTGGTAGCGCAGGCCACGGGGACGTATTCGATCCCGCCCCGGTGAAGTCAGAAATACGGTACTATAATACCATATTTATAACTTACCGTTTTTACGCCCTTTTTCGTTGACTTCGAAAATTTTGGTGTCATATTCCGCCCCGCATACGCCCCGGAGCACTTTGGTGTGAGGGGCGTTCGTAATTGTTTGGATGGAAGTCTGATGAAAGCAACCAACACCACCGTTTCCGCCAAGGAAGCCGACATCGAGCGCAAGTGGCATGTCGTCGACGCGGACGGCGTGATCCTGGGCCGTTTGGCCGCCGTGATCGCGACGCGTCTGCGTGGCAAGCACAAGCCACTCTACACGCCTCACGTCGACTGTGGCGACAATATCATCGTCATCAACGCCGATAAGGTCCGCCTGACCGGACGTAAGATGCAGGACAAGCGCTACTATCGCCACACCGGTCATCCGGGCGGCATCAAGGAAACCTCGCCGGAGAAGATCATTGCCGGCAAGTTCCCCGAGCGTGTCGTCGAAAAAGCCGTCGAGCGCATGATCCCGCGTACGCCGTTGGGTCGCCGTCAGCTCAAGAAGCTGCATGTTTATGCCGGCACCGAACATCCGCATGACGCACAGCAGCCGGAAGCGCTGGACGTCGCCGGTATGAACCCGAAGAACAAGAGGACCTGATCCAATGGCTGAGGAAAAACAGACCCTCGAGGATCTCAAAGACCTCGTCGATCCGGCGCTGGCGCAACAAGCCGCCGACGCTGCCCCGAAAGAACCGCAACTCGACGCGCAGGGCCGTGCCTATGCGACCGGTCGCCGCAAAGACGCCGTCGCGCGTGTTTGGATTAAGCCGGGCCGTGGCGTAATCACGGTCAACGGTCGTGAGTTCGAGACCTATTTCGCTCGCCCGGTGCTGCGCATGGTCATCAACCAGCCCTTCGAAGTGGCCGGCCGTGAAGGTCAGTACGACGTGTACGTTACCGTAAAAGGTGGCGGGCTGTCGGGCCAGGCGGGCGCCGTGCGTCACGGCATCAGCCGCGCGCTGACCCTTTACGAACCGGACCTCCGCGGTGCGCTCAAGGTCGAAGGCTTCCTGACCCGTGACTCGCGTACGGTTGAACGTAAGAAATACGGTCGCCGCAAGGCTCGCCGGAGCTTCCAGTTCTCCAAACGCTGATCTGTTTTTACAGATCGAAGTTACAACGGCCTCTCCGGTATTCGGAGGGGCCGTTTTCTTTTCGACTTGCTTAAATTCACAAACCCTCTACAGTGTAGGCACGTTTTGAGGTCGCATTAGTAACGGCGATGTTCCGCGTATGCGGACGACAAGTTTTCTTCTCCGACAATTCGAACGTTATCTGGCCCGTCGCATGGTGCAACGGGCTGCTAGTTTTGTCGTGAAAGGAAATTATCATGGCTAATGGTACCGTTAAGTGGTTCAACCCGACGAAGGGTTTTGGTTTTATCGAGCCGGAAGATGGCTCCAAGGACGCTTTCGTTCATATCAGCGCTGTTGAGCGCTCCGGCATTGCCAGCCTTACTGAAGGCCAGCGCGTTACGTACGAACTGGTTGCCGGTCGGGACGGTAAGATGGCAGCGGAAAATCTGTCTATCGCCAGCTGAGTACAGCCTAAGCCGACGAAATAGAAAGGGCGGTCCCCGTTATGGGGGCCGCCCTTTTTCGTGCTCCGAACATCTGCACGCTGGTAAGGCAGTGTGACGGATTAGCTTTTGGGGAAGTGCCGGTGCGTGCGGTTGGCGAAGGCCACAAGCGACAGCATCACCGGCACTTCGACGAGAACGCCTACCACGGTCGCCAGCGCAGCCCCCGAATTCAGGCCGAACAGGCTGACCGCAACAGCGACCGCCAGCTCGAAGAAATTCGAAGTACCGATCATAGCGCATGGCGCCGCGACCTTATGCGGAACGCGTAGAAAATATGCCGCGGCATAGGCGAGGGCGAAGATCGCGTAGCTCTGGATCAGAATCGGCGTGGCGATCAGCGCAATGGTCAGCGGCCGCTCCAGGATGACCGCTCCCTGGAGGCCGAACAGGATGACGACAGTGGCGATCAGCCCGACGATGGACCACGGTTTGGCGCGGCTCTTGAAACGCTCGACGGCACCCTCAGATCTAAGCGCGCGCCGGGTTGCCATCCCTGCCAGAAGAGGCAAAACCACGTACAGGACGGTGGATAGAACGAGTGTTTCCCAAGGTACGACGATATTCGTTACGCCGAGCAGCATGGCGACGATGGGTGCAAAGGCGACGATCATGATGAGATCGTTCACCGAAACCTGAACCAGCGTGTAGGTTTCGTCCCCCTTGGTCAGATGTGACCAGACGAACACCATGGCGGTGCAGGGGGCGGCGCCGAGAAGGATCAAGCCGGCGATGTACTGTGCCGCGTCCTCAGGTTGGATGAACGGGGCGAACACGTGTTCGAAGAACAGCACCGCCAATGCCGCCATGGTGAACGGCTTAATCAGCCAGTTGACGGTCAGGGTGATGATGAGTCCCCGGGGCTGGCGGGCGATGCCGGATACGGCGCCGAAATCGACACCGACCATCATCGGGTAGACCATGGCCCAGATCAGCACTGCGACGACCAGGTTGATGGAGGCGACTTCCGCCGCCGCGATGGCCTCGACCAGAGATGGTGCAAATGTGCCGATCACAAGACCGGCTCCTATGGCCAATGCGATCCACAGGGTCAGCCAGCGTTCAAAAATTCCCATAAATAATCCGTTATCAGGCCATTTCTGGCCGGTCGATGGTGGTTTTGCCGATGTCGTCTAAACGCTTTTGCAGCGACAGCTTGTCCAGGGATTCCAACGGCAGGTTGATGAAGATGCCGATACGATTGGTCATGTAGCGCAAGGTATCGGCGAATGCCAAACGTTTCTCGGCTTCGGTCCCTTCGACAAGGGTAGGATCCGGCACCCCCCAATGGGCGGTCATGGGCTGTCCCGGCCAGACAGGGCAGACTTCGTTGGCGGCGTTGTCGCAGACGGTGAAGACGAAGTCCATCCGCGCCACCTCGGGGCCGGCGAACTGACCCCAATTCTTGGTCCGCAACTCTGCGGTTGGGTAATTCTGATTCTTCAAGAGGTCCAGCGCATAGGGATGAATCTGGCTCGCGGGCATGCTGCCGGCGCTGTAGGCCCTAAAGCGGCCTTGCCCCAGTCGATTGAGGACGGCCTCGGCCAGGATACTGCGCGCCGAATTGCCGGTACACAGGAATAGCACGTTGCGGATCTGGTCACTCATCGGTCGTCTCCTTGGCTTGAAGGTTTCCGGATTTGGGTTTGCAATCAGGTAGAGACGGATAGCCGCAGATTTCCGGTCGGCCCTGGCAACAGTCATCCGTCAGAAAAGCAATAAGATCGCGGGTGCCGGCGATATCGATGGCGTAGATGATCTGCCGCTGAAGCCGCGTCGACCTTAAAAGTCCGGCGTTGCACATCTGGGTCAGATGGGTCGACAGCGTCGATGGCGGTACGCCGAGTCTTTCAGCGATCCGACCGGCGGGCAGACCAGTTGGTCCGACCGGCATCAATAGACGGAACACGGCGAGACGGTGCTCGTTGGCCAAGGCAGCAAAGACAGGTATGTAATCTTTCATAATTCGTATATTCCCGAAATAACGAATTAATTCAAGTGACGTTATCGTTACAGCGATTTCGGCAGTTAGGTCAGCTTGGTTTCAGGGCCGTCGCCAGCGGACCTTTTGTGGGAATATCCAAGACGAACGTACTTCCCTGGCCGACGATGCTGGAGACCCGGATATCCCAGCCGAGTAGCCGGCAGATATTGCGCACAATGGCTAGGCCAAGGCCCGAACCTTCGAAACGTCGCGCCATGGTGGCGTCGGCCTGATAGAAGTTTTCGAAGATCTCCTTGATGGCTTTCTCTTCGATGCCGATCCCCGTGTCTCGGACCTCGACAAGGATGCGGCTGGGGTCGCCTTCGGCGAGAGTCGCGCAGACAGTGATGTCGCCCTGATGCGTGAATTTCGCGGCGTTGCCGACAAGGTTGTAGAGAACTTGCCGCGCCTTTGTGCTATCGCTCGATATCTCTAGCGATTGTTCAGGCACATTGAGTGTAATCGAGTTTGAGTTCCCTTTGATCACGGGTTCGAGGTCGTCGGCCACGTCACGGATCAATTCACCGATATCGAATACTTCCAAGTGCACGGGCATCTGTCCGGCGTCCATGCGTGATAGATCCAGAATGGAATTCACCAGCGACAGGAGATGACTGCCCGAGGAATGAATGTTGTCCAAGTATTCACGGACTTTCTCGTGCTCCAGACGGTTAAGGAACAGCCGCGAGTATTCGCTGTACCCTAAGATGGCATTGAGCGGCGTTCTGAGTTCATGGCTCATGTTGGCGAGGAACTGCGTTCTGACGCGGGCACTCCTCTCCGCATCGCGCAATGCATCGCGCAGCTTTTGCTCAGTATCTTCGCGGATGTTGATCTCGTTGGTGAGGCCGGTGGTACGTTCCCGGACCTTTTGCTCTAGTTGGACGTTGGCGTGCTGCAATGCGTGATGGGCTTCGTTCAGACCGGTAAGATGCTCACGGATCAGCTTGAGGTACCTGTTGATGGCGTGGGTGATCTGGCCAAGTTCATTCTCGCCGGAGCCGGGAATGGACACTTCATTGGCCTTGGCGAGGTTGGTGACGTCAATCCTGTTGAGTTGACCAGAAAGAGTGCGTAGCGGTCTTGCCAGTGTGAGATAGAAGAGCGTGATCAACGCAAGGCCTAGTAAGAGGCTTTGCGCGATGCCGCTGACGATGATGACGAGCGCGCTGTTAAAAAAGGCCGCTGCCGTGCTTGTCGGGTCGCACACGACGGTCAATATCCCGACGGGAACGATGCGCCCGTTGTCGTCGTAGGTAAGTGGAAAGACCTTGATTTGTTGCGGACCGAATAGGGCGTCGATCAAAGGCCGCAGGGTGTGCTCTTCAACCGCGCGTGTTCCTTCGGCCAGGATGAAGTTGCTGGTCGTCGTGATCTTGACGCCGATGATGGGGCGAAAGCCGAACAAGCCATCTATGATAGCATCGGCATGTTCACTGTTCAGTTCCCATAAAGCGTTTGCTGCGGATTGAGTCGTCGATTCCGCATGTTGCGCAACGCTGGATTCCAAGTGGCCACGGCGTTGTATGAAATCTATATAGACCTGAATAAAGCCGAACAGAACGCCAAGCAAGCAGGACACAAGCAAGACGAGCTTCGCCTGGTGAAAGGCGATGGAGCGGCGGGACCATTTATCTGTCACGACGTTATTGGTCCTTTATGGCTGCAAGCAGCGACGCCAGCGTGAACGAGTAGCCGTCGGGGATTGCGTGCGACGACCGTGCGAGTTTCTTGAAATTGATCTTGGACCAGTCTTCATCGCCGAAATAACGGGTGTAGAGATCAGCATTATCCTTGTCGATGGCGCTCATGGGAAAACGGATATGCTTATCGATCTCCGCGAAGTCTCTGCCCAGGTCGTAGTCGTAGAGCATGACCATTGCATAGGCGCCGGCAAGGAAGTGACCGCCGTGTGTCAGGGTCATCTCGCCGCGCCGGACCATGTCGACGGCCTCAGTTGACCAGTTCAGACCGGCGACGAAAAAGTCGCGTCCAGGCTCCAGGTTTTGCTCTCGTAGTGCACGAACAGCGCCGACAGCAATGGGGTCATTGGCTGCCCAGACCGTGTCCACTGCGGTTTGCCGAGCCATGATCGCGGTCCTCTGATAGGCCTCTTGCTCCGACCAGTTAACTGTCAGGCGCCGAATTTCCTTCAGCCTTTTGCTCTCTTTCAGCGCTTGGTCAAGACCGGCCAGGCGATCTATTGACGCCGGCGTCTTAAAGTCTCCGGCGAGCGTCATCAAGGTAACCGGCCCTGTCTTATTCCCAGATTTTTGAGCTGCCGCTTCCAATGATTTCGCCATCTCGTATCCGGCATTTGCATTGTCGGGCGTAATGCTGCCGATCCAGTACTTGAAGGCCGTGCGCGGCGTGCCGAGAGTTTTCTCTTGTTCTTCCGTCAGAGAGTTAAGCAACAGCAGCATCGGGATACCCTGCGCCTCCGCGGCTTCCATCAGCCTCGGCGCCTGCTGATTCTCGTTGACGATAATGACGTAGTCGGGATTTGTCGTCTCAATCGCTTCCAGTCCGCGGGAAACCATCAACGGCCATTTCCGGTCGGCACTTACAACTGTAAGGCGGAAACCGAGATTGTTGGCCGCCGCCAGCATGGTGTCCGAGACCGACTTCCAAAAGCCGCGCTCGGCGAAACCGGGATTGATAAACAATACATGCTTATGCTGGGAGGCGATCTCATGGGCTTTAAGAGCGGGCGCGCAAAAAACCGTCGCAATGACGAGAATCGTCAAAGCGATGGATCGGACAAAAAAAATGGCGCCCCTTCGCGGGTCGGCATAAAAAAGCAAGGCACTTCCCTAGGTTATCGTTGGGTGGATGCTGCCTCGACGGGCCGAAAAGTCAAGGTGAACCATAACTAACGGTTGATCGTGTCGATGAATGTCCGGAGCGTATCACTCCACTTGTCGGGCTCTAGAATCGGCCCTGTGTGTCCAAAGTCGGTATCGATCTCGAAGAATGTTGCGTCTATGCCAGCGTTCCGCAAAAGATCGACCGTCGCTGGCCCTTCGCGAACGTCGACGACGCTATCTGATCGGGACAGGATATTCAGCAACGGCACTTTGATGTTCGCCGCACCCGGGATCGCTGAGGAGCCGATGCCGGCCTCGTAGAGGATCGACAGAGAGTTTGCATCGAACTGTTTGGACCATGTACGCGCGCGGTTCTGCATGATGCGCTCGCGCTCGGCCGGGTCATCGACGGTCGCTGCCAGATAGTCGCCGAGACCGTAGCGCGAGAGCGTTTCCACGCGCGCTTCGACCATCTTTTCACGAACACCGCCCGGCGCATCTTCGTTGCCGTAGTAATGGCCGCCGTTCCAGCCGGGGCAATCTTCGAATCGTGCACGGATGCGTTCGATATCCGCATGCGTTGTCTTGCGCTCGAGCACCCCGGCAATGGGGACTAGCGCGCGCATCCTATCCGGATAAGTCGCGCCCCACAGGAAGGTCAGATGACCGCCGTAGGAGTACCCCATGACCGCGTGAAGCTCTCCGATTCCCAGATAATCGATCAAGGCGCGCTGCGCGTCGATCATGTCGCGCGTTGTGAACCTTGGAAAATCGGGGCCGTATGGTTTGCCGGTTTCCGGATTGATGCTCGCCGGCCCAGATGTCCCGTATGCCGAACCGAGCATGTTAGAACAAATGACGAAGTACTTGTCGGTATCGACGGCCTTTCCTGGCCCCAGCAGTCGGAAGAACCAGCCTTCGGCGTCGCCGCCCGCGTGTGGATGGTTGGTGTAACCGTGGCACAGCAGGATCGCGTTACTGCGGTCCGAATTCAACTCACCGAACGTCTCGTAGGCGACGGTCAATTCCGGCAGAGTGGCTCCTGTCGAAAGCGAGAAGTTTTCGATGGTGATGGTCTGCGAAGTGGGGAGGAGCATTGCGATCAGATTCCAAGGCTTGCCAGTTGTTTCTCCGGATACCGCGTGCCTGCCGTGACGCCGGGCGGGAAGGCATCAGCCAACGCCGATAAATCTTCTTCACTCAGTGTCAGGTTTGCTGCTGCCCAGTTTTCTTCCAGGTACGTGCGGCGCTTGGTGCCGGGGATGGGAACGATATCATCACCTTGCGCCAGGTCCCAGGCAATGGCGATCTGGGCTGGCGTCGCGCCGTGCCGTTCGGCGATTCCAGCGAGCGTCTCGACCAACTTGGCGTTCTTTTCCATGTTTTCGTCTTTAAAGCGCGGATGGCGCCGGCGTCCGTCTTTCTCGATCAGATCGTCGGTGCTCTTGATCGTCCCGGTCAGGAACCCGCGGCCCATGGGGGCATAGGGGACGAAGCCGATGCCCAACTCGCGGCAGGTGGGTAATATCTCCGCCTCGACGTCGCGAGACCATAGTGAATACTCGGTTTGCAACGCGGCGATGGGATGCGTCGCATGAGCGCGGCGGATGGTGTCCGGTCCGGCTTCGGACAGACCCAAGTGGCCGACCTTACCTTGCTCGACCAGCTTGGCCATGGCGCCGACGGTGTCTTCGATCGGCACCGTCGGATCGACCCGGTGCTGGTAGAATAGATCGATATAATCCGTTCCCAGGCGCTGCAGGCTTTTGTCGCAGGCCTCGATGACGTATTCCGGTTTGCCGATGATCTTGCGTTCGTCACCGATCCGCACGTTGCCGAATTTGGTCGCAAGGATGGCCTTGTCGCGCTTGCCCTCAAGAGCTTTGCCGAGTAGTTCCTCGTTACGGCCCGAACCGTATGCGTCGGACGTATCTAGGAAGTTGCAGCCTAGTTCCAAGGCGCGGTGAATGGTTCGGATCGATTCATCATCGTCGCGTTCGCCATAGGTGATCGACATCCCCATACAGCCGAGGCCGAGAGGCGGCACAGTAAGGCCGCCAAGTTTTCGCTGTTGCATTCTTAGTTCCCTCCGTTTCGAAGAATGATACAGAGGTTTCGGCCCGTTTGCGGAAAAATTTCCCTGAAAGTAAATGACATCCTCGGATGCGGCGGTTAAGACAGCGCCATGACAAAGAGTATTTTTATTGATGGCGCCGAGGGAACGACCGGCTTGCAGATCAGGACACGCCTTGCCGGGCGTGACGACGTAAGCCTGTTGACGCTTTCTGACGATGCCCGCAAAGATCCGGCGCAGCGGGCAGCGATGCTGAACGCCTGCGATGTTGCGATTCTGTGTCTGCCCGATGACGCGGCGCGTGAGTCCGTTGCGATGATCGACAACCCGGATACCCGGGTCATCGATGCGTCAACCGCGCACCGTACGGCGGACGGTTGGGATTACGGGTTCCCGGAGATGGAACCGGGGCACGCAGCCGTCATTGCGTCGTCAAAGCGGGTTGCTAACACGGGCTGCTATGCCGTGGCGTCCGTCGCCATGCTACGACCGTTGGTCGAAGACGGGCTTTTACCGTCCGAATGGCCGGTGACCATCAATGCGGTGTCGGGCTATTCCGGTGGCGGCAAGAAAATGATCGCTGGCTTCGAAGATGCGAACGCCGCCGATAAAATCGACACGCCGTTCCGGGTCTATGGGCTCAACCTTGCGCATAAGCACGTGCCGGAAATTCAACAGTGGGCCGGTTTGAAACTGCGGCCGCTGTTCGTGCCCAGCGTCGCCCGCTACCGGGAAGGCATGATCGTTCAGGTGCCGTTGCAGTTGGCGGCGATGCCAAACGCGCCGAAGCCGGCCGACGTTCATGACTTACTCGCTGCTCACTATGCCGATTGCCGGTTCGTGACCGTGGCAGACCTGGTGATGGGTGAGGGCTCGCCGATCCTGGACGCCGAAGAGATGAACGGCACCAACGACCTCAGGCTTCACGTCTTCGGCAGCAAGGACGGTGAGCACGCGCTTGTCGTCGGGATGCTGGACAACCTCGGTAAAGGCGCATCGGGCCAGGCGGTGCAATGCCTGAACCTGATGATCGGCGCGCCCGAAGCGGCAGGCCTGACCGAGAAGACGCTTTTATAATCTTAACCGTCGCCCTGAACTTGATTCAGGGCCCATTCATCAACCGAGAAATCGGTGCCGTGTGAAAAATGGATGCTGAATCAAGTTCAGCATGATGCTTTCAACTATCTATTCCCCAGATATTCTTGCACCCGGCGGATGGCTTCACGGATGTTCTCCGTCGAGTTAGCGTAGGAAAACCGCACGTAACCTTCGCCCATGGCGCCGAAGCTGGTGCCGGCGATGATCGCGACGCCCGTCTTCTCCAAAAGCTCGTCCTGCAAGTCCTTGGCGTTCAGCCCAGTGCCTTCGATGTTGGGGAAGGCGTAAAAGGCGCCGCCCGGCTCGATGCAGCGGAACCCTTCGACCTGATTCAACTCCGAGACAATGACCTTCCGGCGTTCGGCGAAGGCCGCCATCATCGCATCTACGGCGTCCTGCGGTCCTTCCAGTGCCGCCTTGCCGGCCCATTGGGTCGGTGCGTTGACGCATGAATGACAGTTGATGGCGAGGCGCGTGGCATGATCGACGAGGCTCTCCGGCCAAACCGCGAAACCGAGCCGCCAGCCGGTCATGGCGTAGGTCTTGGACCAGCCGTCGAGCATGATGACTCGATCGCGCAGGTGCTCGTATTCCAGCATGCTGACGTGCTGGCGCCCGTCGTAGAGCATGCGGCCGTAGATCTCGTCCGACATCACGCAGACGTCAGGGAACGCCGCAAGGCCCTCGGCCAGCTTGTCCATTTCCTCGCGCGGCACGACACCGCCGGTTGGGTTGGCGGGCGAATTGATGATGATCAGGCGCGTCTTGTCGGTGATCAGGCCGAGCACTTCCTCTGCCGAGAACGAGAAACCGTTCTCTTCGTATAGAGGCATCGGTACCGGCTTGGCGCCAGAGAATTTGATGACCGATTCATAGATCGGGAAACCGGGGTTGGGATAGATGATCTCGGTGCCGGGCTGACCGAACATCAAGCAGGCGAAGAACATGGTCGGCTTGCCGCCCGGCATCAGGACGACGTGGTCCGGGTTCACCTCGACGCCCTTGTATTTCAGGATGTCGGCGGCGACCGCTTCGCGAACCTCGAGGATGCCGTTGGCGGGGGTATAGCCGTGATGGCCGTCGCGCAGTGCCTTGACGGCAGCTTCGACGACGTGTTCCGGCGTTTTGAAATCGGGCTGGCCGATCCCGAGGTTGATCACGTCCATACCGCCCTGCGCCAGCTTGGTGGCGCGGGCCAGAACTTCGAACGCGGACTCGGTTCCGAGACGCGACATTGCATCGACGAGCTTGGGCATCTTTTCCTCTCCGTACACTTGGTCTTTTTTGACCGTTGTTTCACGGCAACGGGCTCGGCAATATGGCTTTTTTGGTCAGGGAATGTCACGCATGAACGGCGCCGAAGCCCTCGTCAGAACGCTCCAGGCCACTGGTGTGGAAGTCTGCTTCACCAACCCCGGCACGTCCGAGATGCACTTCGTCGCGGCGTTGGACCGGTTGAATCTGCTCCGTTGTATTCTGGCATTGCAGGAGAACGTAGCGACTGGTGCCGCCGACGGATATGCGCGCATGGCCGGGAAACCGGCGGCGACGCTGCTGCACCTGGGGCCGGGCTTCGGCAACGGCCTTGCCAACGTACACAACGCTAAGAAAGCGCGTGTGCCGATGGTCAATATCGTCGGCGATCACGCGACCTATCACCTGAAATACGATGCGCCGCTGACGGCGGATATCGAGGGTATCGCCGGTCCGGTTTCTGATTGGGTGAAGACGACGCAATCCGCGGACGACGTCGGCGGGGACGCCGCCGAGGCCGTCGCTGCCGCTAACAGCTGGCCGGGCCGTATCGCCACGTTGATGCTGCCCGCCGACGCCGCCTGGACGGAGACGTCTAACATTGGCGCGCCTGCAGAAGCGGAAGGCCCGTTGCCTATCGCAGATGCGGATGTCGCCGATGCCGCGCGCGTACTCTCTTCGGGCAAAAAGACCGCTCTATACGTCAGCGGCACGGCGCTGGTCGAACCGGGACTGACTAAGCTCGGCAAAATCGCCGCCAAGGCGGGGTGCGACCTGATCTGCCAGACGTCGAACCGCCGTGTCGATCGGGGGGCAGGGCGCGTCGCCGTCAAACGGTTGCCGTATCCCATCGACCTCGCGC
Source organism: Rhodospirillales bacterium (assembly GCA_965216765.1). Taxonomy (GTDB): domain Bacteria; phylum Pseudomonadota; class Alphaproteobacteria; order Rhodospirillales; family Casp-alpha2; genus UBA4479. Next base: position 856,929 of record OZ244199.1, on the reverse strand, counting down.
TACAGATGTTGGCGCCCTATGAGGCGTTGGTGCTGGTCGGCGCGCCGGAGCCGGTGGGCTTCTTCGCCTATCCCGACAAGCCGAGCCGCTTGGCGGCGGATGGGGCCGAGACCATCTCGCTGGCGACGCCATTCCAGGATACCGACGATGCGCTCGACCGTCTGATCGTGGCGCTGGGGGCAGGGGAGGCCGAGCCTGTACTTCGTGCCGCCACGCCGCCGCCGGACCCGGCGCGCATCACCGGCGCGGTCGGACCAGAGACCATCTCCAAAGCACTCTCGGCGGTGTTTCCCGAAAACGCGATCATCGTCGATGAGAGTATCACGACGGGGCGCATGTTCTATCCGGACACCGAGGGTGCGCCTCCGCACACGTGGCTGCAGATCACCGGCGGCGCCATCGGCGACGGTCTGCCGATGGCGGTCGGCGCGGCCATCGCGTGCCCGGACCGCAAGGTCGTCGTGCTGCAATCCGACGGCTCGGCCATGTACACGAACCAAGCACTTTGGACCATGGCGCGCGAACGCCTGGACGTCGCCATCCTGCTTTTTTCTAACCGTGCCTACCGCATTCTGGAAGGCGAGATGGTCGGCGTCGGTGTCGAAAAACAAGGCGCAGTCGCGGACGCGCTCTTTGGCCTCAACGATCCCGAAATCGACTGGTGCAAAATGGCGCAAAGCATGGGGGTTGCGGCTATTCGGATCGACCGGGCGGAAGACCTGGCGCCGGCCTTCGCCGATGCGATTGCGTATGACGGGCCGAAGTTAGTGGAAATCGTCTTTTAATAAACTCAGTGTCATTCCCGCGAAGGCGGGAACCCAAGCATCTCGTTCGTTTTTTCTGGGTCCCGGCCTGCGCGGGGATGACAAAATTTGAAGAGAACAAGCCACTCCCTTGACGGCAAACCCTCACGGGTCTATTGAGACGCCTCCCCGCCAAAGGGACTTCCCCGGCGGGTCGTGTGGTGGCTGTAGCTCAGCTGGTTAGAGCATCGGCTTGTGGTGCCGAGGGTCGTGGGTTCAAATCCCATCAGCCACCCCATTTTCCCTCAAAAAATCAGATCAGAAATGAGCTCAGGAATATTTCTGGCCGTATGCGCGTGACCCAGATAGTTGTCGTGTTTCTAGTCGAAAACAAAATACTACATAGAGCGTCGTTTTGACCTGAATTTCTTCGAGCCGGATCTGTGGTCATGTTGCGGAGTATGCCGCCGCGCCGTTACCAGCTCACTGTCTACCGTTGAGCAATATTCAGCAATGTGCTACATGTTGTTGATTTTTGTGCGTGGTATACAGGATATTGGATATGGCCGTTCCTCCAGTGGTGCCCGTTTTGGCTGTCGGCACGCTTGCGTATGCATTGTTTTCGGACCATCGATCCAAGTCGCGTTCTGAATGGGAACGAGACTTTGAAAGATGGGTAAGTCCTGCTTCTTCCACTGAGCGAGAAAAGGTGGATGCGACTGAACGAGCCGTGCGGTCGGTCCTAGCAGCCTCCAACTCACTTACCCAGATGGGGGTGCGAGTTATTTCGCAAGGGAGCGCCGTCAACAACACCAACACAAGAAATCGAAGTGATGTAGACCTCATCGCTATTGCTGAGGCTGACCCTTGGCATGAAAAGGCACCCGGAGAAGATTTCCCTACTGGCTTCGTGCCGAGCGGAAAGAGCATCAAGACCGAACTCCGAGAATATCGCGACACTATCCAGCAGACCCTTTCAGCAGCAAGCTATTGTCTGCGTATGGATGTATCAGACGGCAAAAAGGCGATCAGACTGAGTCCTGTATCCGACGTTAGGGTGGATTGCGACGTACTACCGGCGTTCCGCTACCGACGGTACCTGCCAGCAAGCAAGCGTGGCCTCATTGGACCGGATGCAATCGACGGTATCGCGTTTATCACCAGCGATGATGATTTGATTGTGAGTTTTCCCGAACAGCATTTGGCGAACGGTCGGAGCAAAAACGTTCGTACGAACAACCGATACAAGCATGTGGTCCGTGTTCTGAAAAAGCTTCGTGACCGGTTCGAATCACAAGCGACAATCCTAACGCAAACCGACCTTCCATCGTCTTACGAAATCGAATGTCTCGTTTACAACGTGCCTGATCAACTTCTTAAAGACGGGACTATTTTCGATGCGACTTTACAGGCCGCGAAATGGTTGTCCGAACACCTTTCAAACGGTTTCTGGTGCGACAGATTAGTCCAGGTTCACGGCATTTATTCGATGTTTGGTCACTGGGGCGGGAGCCTTCTCTCGGGTTTCTTTGCGAAACCAGCTGAAGTCGAGGTCTGCGAACAATTCATCAATCGAGTCGTCAGTGAGATTGAGACGGCTTCTTAATGTGGTCCTTATTACTGCTTAGGTGGCGAGTCGGTCTCACGCTAGGTGCGGCGGGTATTATCGCTTCAAGTATGGAAGCTTTTGGATTTGGTCCAAATGCGACAAGTCATATGGTGGGCAAAGTCGCTCTTTTTCTTAGCCCTCTTGGTATGACAGCTGCTCTGGGTTGGCTATTAGGTGCATGGAAGCCAGCTTGGACACTCGTAAGCAATGTTGGAATGAAGCATTGGTTTCCGAACCTAAATGGCGTCTGGGAGGGGGAGTTCCGATCCTCTCGACAAAGAACACACCCGGACACACCAAATAGATTGGTACTGAGAATTGATCAGAAGTGGGGAAAGGTGTCGATCTACAACGACGCTGCTTCTGGGAGCACAGACTCGATACCAATTCTCTGTATACCGGCGCAACATCATGGCCAGCCCTGCCTTTATGTATTTTATGAAGCATGGCCCAAGGCGAGCGCGGACTCTGATAGTGAGAATTTTCTTGGTGCGGAGCGCATTATTTACAACTCAGAGAGGGATAGTCTGATTGGTGACTACATGACGAACAGGGCCTGGATGCGCGGTAACAACACCGCTGGGCGCTTCGAGTTGACTAGGCAGCCTAAGGAGAAAATCTGAATTGGGAGAATGGAATGTCACAAGTGTTATCGCCGTTGGTTCATTCTTATTAGGTGCGGTTGGGACAACGCTTGGGATAGTCAATTTCTTGCGAGATATTGCCCGTTCAAGGGTGCGGCTTCGCGTTATCCCCAAATTGAGTTTCTCTGTAGATGGGGGATTGCTGTCTTTCACGACCAGCAAGCATTTGGCAGGTCGAATCTCCCTAGGAGATCAAAATTACCTAGGTATTGAGGTTGTCAATTTAAGTGCTTTTCCAGTGACTATTGAAGAGATTGGTTTTTGTGACAAAGACCCACGGAAGTCCGAACGTTCAGTTATTCGAGTTCCTTTGCTGCCAAATGGAGAAAGCTGGCCGGTAAGGCTAGAGCCTCGCGCTAGTTTTACTGGCTATTGTGAATTCCATGATTTTGTTCTCCATAATCCTCTGAGTCACTTTAATAGGGCCTACGCGGTGACAAGTTGTGAAGAATTCGGATGGGGGAAGTCCGAAATAATGAATGTTGTAAAATCTTTTGCGAAGCAGTTGCGGGAGCAGAATCAGTAGGCTTCTCCATTGACGTGCGTACAGAACGTGCGTACAGAAGTAGTTAGAAGGTCGCACTTAAGTTATTGAAAACATTGCCCTGGGGTGAATGATGGTCGAATCTCATCAGCCACCCCATTTTCCCTAAAACTCAACTTAGAACGGCACCCACGAGTGTTTTTCGTTGTAGTGCAGGTAGCCGATGTTGGCGCCTTGGCGCCAACCGATGCCGGTGCGGATCGGAGCGAGGGTGATACCCTCGGCGCCTTGGTAATTCACGCCGAGCCCGGCGACGAAATAGACCGTACCCTCGATCCCCGGGAAGCGTTTGAAGATTTCGTCCGTTTCCTTGAGGCCGTAGACGAGCACGAAGGTCTTGGACGCGTTGCCGCCGATGTCGAAGCCGACACTCGGTCCCTGCCAGAAGACCTTGGTCGATCCGCCGTTCTTGACGGTCAGTTCGCCCTTGCCGTAGCGCAAGCCGACGACGAAGGCGCCGCTGATTTCTTCCCCGGCGATATAGGCTGTCGGACGCCCCAGATCTTCGAAGACTTTCTCTAGGATATCGGCGATGCCTCGCGTCGTAGCGCCAAAGAAATCCGTCGCTGCTTCGCTAATCTCATCGACGCTAAAGGTGTTGTCGTCAGCTTGTTGAGCGGCGGCGGGCGTTCCCGTCGCGATGCTCAGCAACGTCAGGAGGAAAAGTAATCGACGTACCATTCCAACTCGCCTTCATCCATTTGATAGGTGCCGCCGGAAGCCGCCTGGATCATCGATTTCGGCGGAATTTTGCCGATGCGGCGCTGCAGCGATACAGCAAGTTCGGCACCCAGGCCGGCTTTCCAGGTTAAGGCGCAGAGACCCTTGGCGCTGCCGCTGGTCAGCATTTTGTCGACTTGTTTGGCCTTCAGGCCGCTCAAAAGCTCGAATGCGCGAGCTAGAAACTTTGTGTCGCCCTCGTCGATGGCGTCGAGAAAGGCGTACTCGTCGAGTTTCTTTTTCCTGTGCAACTCATCGGCGCGTTTGGCGCCGTCTTCACCAGAGTCTGCGTCTTCATCGACCGGAATTTCACCGCTATCAATGCGTTCGCGGACGGCGAGGCGGATGTCTTTTGCTAGGTCCTCCGTCAAACCGTTTGTCGTTATTAGCCGGTCAACCAGTGCCGCGCTGACGAACATGGCGATCCGGCGGATCGTCGTCGTCGAGAGGCTGCCGCGATCCACCAGCGGCAGATGAAGCTCGGGCCGGGTCTCTGCATTGATGGCGATCTCATCCATCAGTTTTTCATTTATTTCGGCCGTTTCGTTTTTCAACAATTCGGCAATGGCCGGATCTTCATCCTGATCGACGATGGCCTGCGAAAGGTCTTGGGACAAGTTCTTGCGCCGGGCCAGAGCTTCGAGTGCTCCACCGCGCAACCCACTGGCGACGATCTGCAAAAGCTGCTCGTCGTTCAGTAGCGGCGAATATTCCAGGATCGGGCCGGCGACGGTGTCCGCGACGTCGCGGGAGAGCTGATTGATGATGCGCTTCGGCACATTGTCCAAGTGCTTGATCTCTTCGGCGATGATCGCGCGGATGTTCGGCAGTTGATCATCAGCGAGGATCTCCAGTACTTGGAACGCCATTTCGGCGAGCTTGTCGCTCTCGTCGGGCGTCAAGCTCGGCACCAGACGACCGATCTTGAACGCCAGTTCCTCGCGCACCTTGGGATCGATGTCGCGGGCCAGGATAAGGTCCGCCTGCAGCGGTGTGCCCTCGTTCTCAGCGACGGCTAAGCGAACCTCGACGTCTTCATCCGTCGCGAACAGATAGAGAAATTCGGGTTCCAGGTCTTCGTGGGATGCGAGATCTCGGCGCGCCTCGGCATCGCCCTGCGCTGCGATGCGCTTGGATTCTTCGTAACTCGGTTTCTTTTTTGCAGGGTCGCCTTTGCGGCTCTTCGTGCCTTTGCGGCGACCCAAGACCCAATCGAGCATTTGCCACTCCCGGAATGTCCTGAAATGCTAGTCAGACAAGATCGATCATACAATGGCTGGAGTAACAAACGTTGGGGAGCGAGCAAATATCAGGCGCCACCGCCGAGGGGACGAAACGCTTCGCGGAACGGGCGGGCGGGCTGCCCGGACGCTATTCGGGCGCGCTCGACCTCACGTGGTCGGGCGTCGGGATCGGAACCTATTTGGGGGCCGCCAATGACGCCACCGATACCCTGGTAACGAACGCCGCGATTGCCGCTATCCGGGGCGGCATCAACGTCATCGACACGGCGGCGAATTACCGTGGCGGCCGGGGCGAGGCGTCTTTGGGCAAGGCACTCAGCGCCGTTTTTAAGGACAGCGATGCATCCAGGGACGAGCTGATCCTGTGCACGAAAGCCGGTTATCTGCCGACATCCGGCGATGTGTTCAAGGAAACCTACGTCGGCAAGGACGGCATCACCGAGGACGATCTGGTCGGCGGCAATCACTGCCTGCATCCGGCGTATCTGTCGGATCGTATTGACCTCAGCCGCAAGGCGCTGGGCGTCGATAAGCTCGACGTATTTTATCTGCACAACCCGGAGGCGCAGTTGGCGCATGTCGCCAGAGACGTTTTCGACAATCGATTGAAGGCTGCGTTCGAGGTCTTGGAACAGGCCTGTCGTGACGGGCGTATCGGTTGCTATGGCGTCGCCACGTGGCGCGCGTTCAGGTTGTCGCCAGGGGAACCCGGTTATATCTCGATCTCAGGCATCAAGGGCTTGGCGAAAGTCGTCGTCGGAGACCAGCCCGACAACTTCAAATGCGTGCAGATGCCGTTGGCGCTGACCATGCCGGAAGCACTCAACCGTCCCACGCAATGGATCGGCGACGTGACCGTGCCGGCCGTCGCCGCAGCGCGTCTATTAGGGCTCGCCGTGGTAACGAGTGGCAGCATCGGCCAGGCCAAAGGGCCGGAGATGAACGAAAACCTTAAGAAATGGTTGGGTGAGGATATGTCTTCGGATGCACAACGCGCCTTGCAATTTACGCGCTCTGTGACCGGCGTGACGTCGGTGCTCGTTGGCATGAAGCAAGGGGCGCACGTGGTCGAGAACCTGGACGTGTTTCAACTGGCGCCTTTGCCACGGGCGCGGCTGGAATTGATGTTCCGAAATAAACCGGTCTAGACGTCGCGTTTAATTGTTGAACTGCGGGTCGTTCTTGGAGCCGCCATGGCACGAAGGCGAGGCCATCGTCGTGCCGCCGCGCGCGTGCCATTCTTCTGGCGTCAGCGTTTCCATGGAGAGCGCATGCACTGGGCCAGCCAGTTCGTCCTTGCAGATGCCGTTGATGATCTGATGACGGGCGACGAGCCGCTTGCCGTCGAAGGCATCCGAGACGATCACCAGTTTGAAATGCGACTCGGAGCCCGGCGGCACATTGTGCATGTGGCTCTCGTTCAGCACTTCCAGATAGGCCGGTGACAGCTGGTCGATGATCTTCTGTTCGATGGTTGCGGCAACGGTCATGGTCTGCTCCGAATAATCTATTCAGCCCTAAGATGGGAGCATGTCCCTCCTGGCGCAAGAACTGCGCCGTTATCAGGCGAACGTATCGCCGCCGGCACGTTTCTGCGGCGGACGCCGGTACTGCTGCGGAATTGCGTCGGAAAGTGATTTCAGGTCGTGTTCCAGAACCTTCACGCGCTGCAACAGAGTGTTGAGCTTCTCCGCATGCTCGCGGACTTGGGCATCGCTGGATGAGTGGGACCGTTCCAGATACTTCATGTCACGGCCGATCTTTTCCACTAGTTGCGCGAATTCGATTTGAGCTTCACGAACTTGCTTGTTGAGGCCGCTCGAGTACTTGGTGAAAGTGCTCTCGGTGTGGCGGTGCGCCGTGCTGGCCAGCCACAAGGCAATGAGCGCCACAACAACGGCAATGGTGGCAGCTATTTCGGCCACGAACGTCCCCCAGGTGCAGAAAATCCAGAACGGAATTTTCCGGTATAGTTTTGATGCGGTCAATCAGTTGGCTCGGCGATTTGCCGTGAAATATCCTCATCGCCTGTAATATCCTTTTATTATCAATAAGATAATTATTTTCCATCAGGCCTTGCCTGGGATGCCTTAGCGGCGGCGATGCCGGGAAACTTCGTCACCGGGACCGCGAATCCGAAAAGCGGAGAAAAAACCCGAAAAAGGTAGCATTCGTTGACTTGCCGGGTGCCTTTCTAACGGGTATTCATCTGCCCCAAACGCGGGTTTCCAACGGCTGCTGAAAGCGTGCCGATACGGTGCCGGTGTAGGGAAACGACGTCTTGCGCAAACGCGCGAAGCCGGACCAGGAGACAATCCAAATGAATCAGATAACCGTTGCCGACGCGCACAAGATCGAAGCGGATATGGCGAACGCAATCCGCTTTCTGTCGGCGGACGCCGTGCAGGCGGCGAACTCAGGCCACCCGGGCATGCCGATGGGGATGGCTGATGTCGCAACGGTGTTGTTTAACCGGTTTCTGAAGTTTGATGCTTCCGCGCCGAATTGGCCGGACCGAGACCGTTTCGTGCTGTCCGCTGGCCATGGCTCGATGTTGATCTATTCGCTCCTGCATCTGACCGGCTATGTCGACATGACCATGGACGAGTTGAAGAACTTTCGTCAGATCGGCGCCAAGACGGCGGGTCACCCGGAATACGGTCATGCCGCCGGGATTGAGACGACGACCGGTCCGCTTGGCCAGGGTATCGCTACCGCCGTCGGTATGGCGCTGGCCGAGCGCATGATGAACGCGCGCTACGGCGATGGCCTAGTCGATCATTTCACTTACGTCGTCGCTGGTGACGGTTGCCTGATGGAAGGCATCAGCCACGAAGCGATCTCGATGGCCGGGCATCTGAAGCTCTCAAAGCTGGTCGTGCTGTTCGACGACAACGGCATCTCGATCGACGGCGGTACCGACCTCTCGGTTTCCGACGATCAGGTGAAACGTTTCGAAGCCAGCAACTGGCATGTGCAGAGCGTCGATGGTCACGATCATGAAGCCGTGGCAGCTGCCATCGAAGCTGCCAAAGCGAGTGATAAGCCGTCTATGATTGCCTGCAAGACGACCATAGGTTTCGGGGCGCCGACGAAGGCCGGTTCTGCGTCGACACACGGCGCGCCACTTGGCGACGAAGAGATTTCCGGCGCACGTGCGGCGCTTGGCTGGAATGCCGGGCCGTTCGAAGTGCCCGCACCCGTGCTCAGTGCTTGGCGCGATGCCGGTAGCCGGGGCGGCGATGCACGTGCCGCTTGGGAGAGCCGCCTGGCCGGCGATGACAATGCCGCCGAGTTCAACCGTGTCATGTCCGGAGAATTGCCGGCGCGCGTCACCGACGCCGTCGTCGCGCACAAAGCGAAGGTCTCTGCGGAAAAGCCGAAATGGGCCACGCGCGCCGCGTCCGGCGAAGCGCTGAAGGTTCTGACGTCGGTGGTACCGGAACTCGTTTCCGGCTCTGCCGATTTGACCGGCTCCAACAATACCAAGACACCGGATACCGATTCTTTGACGCCGGATCATTTTGGCGGCCGCTACATTCACTACGGCGTGCGCGAGCACGGCATGGGCGCGGCCATGAACGGTATTGCGCTGCACGGCGGTCTGATTCCGCTGAGCGGTACCTTCCTGGTTTTCGCCGATTACATGCGCGGCGCCATGCGCCTGTCGGCGCTGATGGGCCAGCGGGTCTGCTACGTTCTGACCCACGATAGTATCGGCCTCGGTGAAGACGGCCCGACGCATCAGCCGGTCGAAACGCTGGCCATGCTGCGCGCGACGCCGAACTTCAACGTGTTTCGTCCGTGTGACGGTGTCGAGGCGGCGGAATGCTGGCAGTTGGCGCTAGAAAACAAGAGCGGCCCGTCCGGCCTGGCGTTGTCGCGCCAGGGTGTGCCGACCTTGCGTCAGGAACACACGGAAGAGAATCTCTCGGCCAAAGGGGCTTATGTGCTGATCGGCGCCGAAGCGTCCGCCCGCAAGGTAACGCTGTTTGCCACTGGCTCGGAAGTGCAAATCGCCGTCGCCGCCCGCGAAGCCCTGGAAGCGGAAGGGATCGGCACGGCCGTCGTATCCATGCCGTGCTGGGAACTGTTCGACGTGCAGGATGCGGCATACAGGAACTATGTTCTTGGCGAAGGCTCGGTTAAAGTAGCTGTAGAAGCTGCAGTCCGCTTCGGGTGGGATAAGTATATCGGCCCGGATGGCGGGTTCGTCGGCATGTCGGGTTTTGGTGGTTCCGCCCCCGCGCCGGCTTTGTATGAACATTTTGGTATCACGGCCGACGCGGTCGCCGGTACCGCGCGTGACCTCCTAGGGTAATGCGCCGGATTTGAGTTAAGGAGATGAGGCATGAATAAGCAGGAATTGAATCAGACCGCCGTGGCAATGGTCGCGGACAACAAAGGCCTTCTTGCCGCTGACGAAAGCACCGGCACCATGGGCAAGCGTCTGGACAACATCGGGGTGCCGAACGTCGAAGAAAAGCGCCGCGACTACCGCGAACTGATGTTCCGCAGCCCCGACATCGGTAAATATATCTCCGGTGTTATTCTGTTCGACGAAACCATTCGTCAAAGCGCTGCCGACGGCACAACCTTGGTTAAGGTCCTTCAGGACGCCGGAGTGATCCCCGGGATCAAGGTCGATGGTGGCGCCAAGCCGCTGCCGGGTTGCCCCGACGAGACCATTACCGAAGGTTTGGACGGTCTGCCGGCACGCGTCGAAGAGTATTACAAGCTGGGTGCGCGCTTCGCCAAGTGGCGGGCGGTGATCGATATCGCCGATGATATCCCGACGATGCACGCTATCCACGTTAATGCGCATGCGCTCGCGCGTTACGCCAAAATTTGCCAGGAAGGTGGTCTTGTACCGATTGTCGAGCCGGAAGTGCTGATGGACGGCGACCATGACATCGGACGCTGCCAGGAAGTTACCGAAGCAGTGTTGCAGGCCGTCTATGCCGAACTTTATACCCAAGAGGTCTATCTGGAAGGCTCTATCCTGAAGCCGAACATGGTCATCGCCGGCAAGAAATGTTCGAACCAGGCATCCGCCGACGAAGTTGCGGCGGCGACCGTCGAAACGCTGAAGCGCTGCGTCCCTTCGGCCGTGCCGGGGATCATGTTCCTATCCGGCGGACAGAGCGAAGAAGACGCGACCGTTCACCTCGATCTCATGAATGCCTCAGGACCGTTGCCGTGGAAGTTGAGCTTCTCTTACGGTCGCGCCCTTCAGCAGAGCGCGCTCGACGCTTGGAAGGGTGACGCCGCGAACGCCGCTGCCGCGCAATCTGCGTTCATCGAGCGGGCATCGGCCAACAGCCGTGCCTGCGCCGGCACTTACTCCAAAGCCGCCTGAGCGGAGTTCATTACTTGGTAAAGATCGCCCCTTCCATCCTGTCGGCTGACTTCGCCCGGCTCGGTGAAGAACTGCGCGCCATCGATGCGGCGGGTGCGGACTATATCCACGTTGACGTCATGGATGGGCACTTCGTGCCTAACCTGACGTTCGGCCCACCGGTGATCGAAAAGTTACGCCCGCACACATCTAAACCATTCGATGTGCACCTGATGATCGATCCGGCGCAGCCTTATCTGGCGGAATACGCCAAGGCCGGGGCCGACATCATCACCGTGCATGCCGAAGCAGATAAGCACCTGGACCGCTCACTTCAGGTCATCAAATCACTCGGCAAGAAGGCGGGCGTGTCGCTCAACCCCGGCACGCCGGAAACGGTCTTGGAATACGTCATGGATAAGCTTGATCTTATCTTGGTGATGAGCGTCAATCCGGGTTTCGGCGGACAAAGCTTCATTCCGTCTTCATTGGACAAGATTAAACGAATCCGCGAGATGATCGGCGATCGCCCGATTGAGTTGGAAGTCGACGGTGGCGTAAATACGGATACGATCGCCGATGTCGTCGCAGCAGGTGCGGACGTGCTGGTGGCGGGTAGCGCCGTTTTCAAAGGCGACGACTACGCAGCCACCATCGGTGCACTGCGGGACGCTGTCTAAAAGCCGCTTAGGCGATCAGGGAAATATCTTCTTCGCTCAATGAACCGGGCACGACCGTGATCGGCACGCGCAGCTTGCTGGCCATCTTCTGAACCAGATAAGACACCAGCGGGCCAGGGCCATCGGTGCCGGTTGCAGCACCGAGTACCAAAAGTGAGATTTCCGGATCTTCGTTGATCAATTCCAGAAGCTCTTCGTGGACTTCACCCTCGCGGATGTAGAGCGTCGGCACTTTACCGGTGCGTTTCTGCACAACGGACGCAACGACGTTGAGAAGTTCCTGTGCTTCCTCGCGGGCTTCTTCACGCATCCGTTCGCCGATTGCCATCCAGTGCTGGAACTCGGCGGGCTGAACGACGTACAGAAGTGCGATACGGCCATTGGTGTTGTTGGCCCGCCGGCACGCAAACTGCAGCGCAACGCCGAATTCCTCACTGTCATCGACTACGCAGAGGAACGTTCGCCCACTCGGCGCCCGCTCGGTCTTCGTTTCCTTCGATGTCTCGTCTTCGCTCACGTCTCATCAGCCCTTTCTGAATGCTGCATTGGCTAGCCAGCCAGCGAAGCATGCAATGAACACCGCAACAATACCATGCAATAGTCCCTGGTCGTGCGCGAAGTTATAAATTGTTGCTTCGAGACCGAACTTGCGGACGTTCAGCAATGTCGTTTGATTGGCGACGACTTTGCGATCGCGGACGAGGTACGTTTCGATGGCAAACTCGCCGACCGAGACGTTGGACGGGAACCGGATGTTGGTGCGGAATAGGGTGTCGTTGATGAAACCCAGCGTGCCTTGTTCGCCGGGGTAGAGACCTTGCCGGACCTTGGCGCGGATCAGCGCATCCCGATAGGTGATAATCTTTGCCGAGGCGGCTTCATTGTCATCGGATTCTATGATGATCTCGTCATTGCCGATCTGATACCGTGTCATCTCTTCGTGACTGAGAATCGACTCGACCGGGTTATTCGATGCATACCAGTAATAAGACGGCACACCCTGGAACGCGACGCTGTCATTATTGACCCAGACGCCGAGAACCTGCTCCTTGCGCCGCACGACCGGGTCTTCGTCCGGTCCACGGACCACAACCACGACATCACCTTCACCGGACTTGGCGCCGAACAGCAGCATGTCGGTTCCGGCAAAGCCGGTCGTGATACGGACGACCGGGCTGGAGAGATCGACGACCAAGTCCTTGCTGACGGCGGCACCAGCCGCAAAAAGCGGCAGCGTGAGAGCGATCGCGATCGAGATATGTCGACGGATATTCATCAATGCCCCCCAAGATCGATAGAGTAGGGGTCGACCGGCGTGCTGATTAAATCCACGGCCATCGTCACGCAGACGGCGAGGACGATCAGCGCCAGCAGGCCGCGCAGCTGTTCACCCTGCATCTTGGCGCCGAAACGCGCCCCGATCTGTGCGCCGATAACGCCGCCGATAAGCAACAGCAGAGCCAGCAGAACGTCGACGGTCTGGTTTGTGGCCGACTGCAGAACAGTCACGTTCGCGGTCACAAAAATGATCTGGAACAGCGACGTGCCGACGACGACCGCGGTTGGCATGCCGAGCAGATAAATCATTGCCGGAACCATGACGAAGCCACCGCTGACGCCCATAATGGCCGACAGAATGCCGACGGCCAAGCCGACCATGAAAGGCAGGGTCGCGCTGATGTAGAGGCGGGAACGGCGGAACCGCATTTTGAACGGCAGGCCGTGCATCCAGTTATGTTCGTGGCTGCGCTTACGGATCTTGGCGCGGCGCGCGCGCATGGCGTTGATGCTCTCAATCAGCATCAGGCCGCCGACGATGCTGAGGAAGACCACGTAGCAAATCTTAATAACCAGGTCGATCTGGCCGAGTGTCTTCAGGTAGGTGAAAAGCCAGACCCCGAGGGTCGAGCCGGTTACACCGCCGAGCAACAGAATCGTGCCCATCTTGAAATCGACGTTGCCGCGCCGCCAGTGCGCGAGAACGCCCGATACGGAACTCGCGACGATCTGGTTAGCTTCGGTGGCAACGGCCACGGCCGGCGGTATTCCAATGAAAATGAGCAACGGCGTCATGAGGAAGCCGCCGCCGACACCGAATAGTCCCGACAAGAACCCGACACCACCGCCCATGCCCAGCAGAACGAATACGTTTACCGAAACCTCGGCGATCGGAAGGTAAATTTGCATGCGGTCCAGCGACTCCGGCTGGGCAGTCAATACACCGTCAGGTGGATGGGCTGACACCGATTGAATTGAAGTGTCGGCGTTCTAATCCTCGGGATGCTGAATGTCAACCAGAGGATTGATGTAATTGAGTAAATTGATAGGTAAAAGTTGTTAAAACGTTTCAAAGAATCGATATGGAATACAGGTTCGCCGGGTGGCTGACCAAGTCGATTCCCATCACGATGCAGACCGCTAGAACGATTAAAGCCAAGAGCCCGCGAAGCTGCTCCGCCTGAATCTTGCTGCCCACCCGTGCGCCGATTTGGGCGCCGATCACGCCACCTACCAGTAGAAGCATGGCAAGCATGACATCAACAGTTTGATTAGTGACGGATTGCAGGATCGTCACGTTGGCGGTGACGAAAATGATCTGGAACAAGGACGTGCCGACCACAACAGACGTCGGCATGCCCAGAAAATAGATCATGGCCGGTACGATGATGAAGCCGCCGCTGACGCCCATGATCGCCGACAGAATACCGACCAGCGCCCCGACCAAGAGGGGGAGGAAGACGCTGATGTAAAGGCGCGACCGACGAAACCGCATTTTGAACGGCAGGCCGTGCATCCAGTTGTGCTGATGCATACGCCGCCGGATTTTCGCCCGTTTCGCCAAGATCGACTTAATGCTTTCAACAAGCATCAATCCGCCGACCACGCCCAGAAAGGCGACGTAGCAAATCTTGATGACGAGGTCGACCTGCCCCAGCGATTTCAGGACGGTGAAAAGCCAGACGCCCAGCGTTGAACCTACGACGCCGCCGATCAATAGCACGATGCCCATTTTGAAATCGACGTTGCCGCGCTTCCAGTGCGCAAGCACGCCGGAAACCGAACTGCCGATCAACTGATTGGCGCCCGTCGCCACCGCGACGGCCGGTGGGATACCGATAAAAATCAAAATGGGAGTGAGAAGAAAACCACCACCGACACCATACATGCCGGAAAGAAATCCGACACCGCCACCGATGCCCAGAAGAACGAAAATGTTCTCTGATACTTCAGCGATCGGAAGGTAAACGTGCATGCGGCCAGCATCCCCGGCTGGGCAGTCAACACACCGCGAGGTGAATAGGCTGTCATTTTATGAAGTTGAGGCGGCTGTCTAGAACCGTCAGCGTGCCAAGTCAACCGGCTGTCTGCTGCAATGCGGTGTATTTAGGTGGCCGCGCTGACCCATTTACTTTTTTTCCACTTTTCGCCGTGTAACGTCCTCTAGAGTAGAACCGATGTGTGGGCGAATTGGCGAAGGGCTGCCGGTGTTGGCCGTCCGCACGCCAACGCGAATTCGTATGCAATCGGCGTCTGCCGGGGGAATTTGATGCGGACACCTACTGAACTCGTTGACGAATCAGACGAACCGCAACCGACCGACGAGGAATGGACGGTCGCGGTAGAGGGATCGCCGTCGCGGTTTCCCGGGCTTGCCAAGTTCGGCGCTGCCGTAGGTGCCATCGCGGTGTTTCTCGTCATTCTGATGTTCGCCGTGCCTCCATTGCTGCCGCAATCCTGGACTAAAGAGATGGCGGAAACCGTCATCGGCGATGCCTTGGGGATTCCGATCGATATCGCCGGTGACCATTCTCTACGCCTGCTTCCATCCGTGCGTTTGTCCGCTGCCAGTATCACGGAGCAAAAGAAAAGTTCACAGGTTATCTCCTTTGATATTGCCGAATTAGAGGTTCAGTTCGGGGCGCTCGGCCTCATGACGGGAGCCGCGGACGTTCAGCACGTTTCCGTTCTTTCGCCTTCCATCCGTATCGATCTTGGCGCGGCAACGTCATCTCCGGCGGGCGGCCGAAACATCGACCGGGCGTGGGGCTGGTGGCGTGATTTGTCGGTGCAACACCTCGACATCTCCGGAGGTAAGCTCACCGTCATCGGCCGAGATGGCACGCTCGCATACGATGTCAGGGACCTCTTCCTGAAACGAGTGGTGCCAGCCAACGGCGAGGCTTCGGACGGATTGGCTTTCGGCGGTGGCGCCGTGGTCAACGGCGAAACTGTTGAGTTACACATATCCACGTCCGATCCCGAGCTGTTCGTTCTTGGTAACCGTTGGCCGGTTAAGGGGCAGGTACGCTCAAACCTGCTTGAAGCAGAATTCAACGGGTCTCTCGCAAAACGCCAGCAGTTGCTGGGCGAGGGCAAGTTGTCGATGAAAAGCAACGACGCCGCTGCATTGAATGCCTGGATCGGGCCTCTGATTCCGGCACGACCGTTCAGTAAGATGGAGTTCGTCGCCGACGTCGAGTTGAACGGCGATTACGCGACCGTTTCAAATGCCACGATCAAGGTCGGCGATACCAGCGCCAGGGTGGATCTGTTGCTGCATGGTCTCAGCACCGGTCCGCTGAAGCTGGAAGGCATGATTTCGGCATCGCTTCTGGATCTCAGCGGGAGCGATAGCGTTACCGACTTAATCTCCGGTCAGCGCACGCTGGGCACGATGATGTTACCCGCAAGCAATATCGATATCAGGTGGCAACGCCTGTTGTGGGGCATGCACGAATTGGGCGTCGGTTCGGCGAAACTCATACGATCCGACAATGGACCACGGTTGACGTTCGTCGTGAACGACACGCAGACCTATGGCGGAACATTGCAGGGGCAGGTCATGATTGATGCGTCCGAAGGGATGCGCGCGATCGATTCAGAGTTTTCTCTCGTCGGCGTCGAGATCGGCCCGCTTTCCGCCACTTCGAATCTGAATTTCCAAAGCCCCATCACCGGACAGGCGGTTTTCAACATCAAACTGTTTTCGGTCGGCGCCGATCCGGCGCAGATCACGGAAGCGCTCGTAGGCAGGGCGCAAATCGTTATCAAGGACGGCGTTTTCGCGGTGCCCGAGTTGACGTCCGGGCTTATGAACTCCAATCGCCCTGGTATTCCGTTCAAGACGGTCACCGGCCAGTTCAGCATCGGGCAGGGTATCGCCAAGAGCGAGGATATTGTGCTGCGCGCCGAAGGCGTTTCCTTGATCGGTAAAGGCAGCATCGATCTGATCGACGGGCGCATGGACCTCGATATCCGCAAATTAGGCGGCACCGGCGAGGATGCGGCGCAAAAGCGGTTTCGCGTGCGCGGACCTTCGGACGATATCACCGTCGAGGAAATTAATGGGTAGCCGTCGTGGTTGATATTCTGGCTCTCCTAGCCGCCGCCGTCGTTGCGGTCGTTATCTCCACCCGACTAGGTCTTGGTTCCGTGCTCGGTTATATCGCCGCCGGCGTCGCCATCGGTCCGTTTGGTGCGCGCATGGTGACCGATGCCGAGCACCTACGGCATATCGGCGAGTTCGGTGTCGTGTTCCTGCTGTTCATGATTGGCCTGGAGTTAAAACCCAAGCGCCTGTGGATCATGCGGCAGATGGTGTTCGGTGTTGGCGGCACGCAAGTCGCCGTGTGCGGCGCGGCGTTTACGCTGATCGCGCACTATGTGTTCGGTCATGCGTGGGCGCCGTCGGTCGCGGTCGGTTTCGGCTTTGCATTGTCGTCAACGGCGTTTGGCATGCAGTTGTTGTCAGAAAATAACGAAGTCAACAGCCAGCATGGTAGGGCAAGCTTCGCGACATTGCTATTCCAGGACATCGCGGTCGTGCCGATGATGATCGTCCTGCCGTTGCTGGCAGCGGGTATGGCGACGGCGCCGGAGGATATCACCTGGACCGTGCTCCAAGGTGCATTGATCGTCGTTGCCGCTCTGGTCGCCGGCCATTATGCGATCGGCCCAATACTGCACGTCGTTGCCCGGATTGGTAACGTCGATACCTTCATCGCTTTCGCGTTGCTGGTGGTCCTTGCTTTTGCTTGGGCGATGCAGATGGCTGGCCTCTCGTTGGCGATGGGCGCGTTCATGGCGGGCGTGCTTTTGGCGGAGTCCGAGTACCGTCATCAGATCGAAGCCGACATTCTGCCGTTCCGTGGTTTGTTGCTGGGACTCTTTTTCATGAGTGTCGGCATGAGCCTAGATCCGCATGCGATCACGTCGAATGCCGGTTCTGTTGCGCTCGGCGTTGTCGGCTTACTGCTCTTGAAGGCAGCGCTGACGGTCGGTGTCTTCGTCGTTTGGCGTCTGCCACCCAAGGTTGGTATCCGCAGCGGTTTCCTTCTCTGCCAAGCCGGTGAGTTCGGTTTCGTGATCTTCTCTCTGGCCGAAGAGATCAATATTCTGGCAGACGGTGTCTTGGAAATCCTGATCGCCGTGACCGTTATCAGCATGGTTTTGACCCCTTTGATGCAGCGGCTTGGCAACATGCTGGCAACGCGCCTGACGGAACCTGCATCTGATGTGCCGTCACCTCAGCAAGATGTGGAGCGACTGGTGATCGTCGCCGGCTTTGGCCGAGTCGGTAAGACAGTCGCCAACATGCTGCGCTTGGCCGAGGTGCCTTATGTCGCTATCGACACCAATGCCGAAGCCGTTGCGCGTGGCCGGCAACAGGGCTTCAATGTCTATTTCGGTAGCGCCGCTAAGCCCGAAGTATTGCGCTCTGTCGGTGCCGCAAACGCGCGCCTGTTGGTCATGACACTCGACAATCCTTCGGTCGCCGAGGCGGCAGTTCGGATTTCAAGACGGCAGTACCCGAACCTGCCGATCCACGTCCGCGTGCATGATTGGTCGGCGGCGGATTCATTTACTGCGATGGGGGCTGCGCACGCCATGCCCGAGACGGTGGAATCAAGTCTGCGACTAGGGGCCGCCGCCCTTGAAGCGGCGGGCGTGGCGAGTGAGCGCCGCAGGGAACTGTTCGAACAATTGAGCGCAGATAACTTCGAGAAAATGCGCGAAGCCAGCCGCTGACAGGCGCCGCTCCGGGGCAGGATTCACGTAATATTAACCATCTCTTGCGACCCTCGTTCCCGGTAGGTGCAGTGCCTGCAGTGGGTAAGGGAATTTTATTATGCGCACGAGACTCATAGCGTTCGCGGGCGCGTCGCTTTTCATCTTTAACGCCGCCCCTGCGGGTGCGCAGGGCCTGGGAGCCATCGGCAGCAACTACGGTGTGCCGCAAGCGGCTGCGATCAGCCCAGAGCAGGCGGTCCCGCGGGCGAAGTCGGCTATTCCGGCACCCGCCGAAGCTATTCCGATCCCGGGGCAAGGAACGCCCGTCGCCTATAAAGATCCAAAACGGGGATACGTGCTCATCGCCCCGGCGGATGCGCGGTTCCAGCACCGGGGCGAAGGTCAGCCGTTCGCTATTCAGTCCCGAAAGGGCTATGCCATCAACATCCAGGTCGGCGATGCAAACCCGACACTGCCGACCCCTCAGATGTTTGCCAAACTTGAACAGAATTATCTCGGTGACGGTAAAGCTTGGTCAGTCAAGCTCGCTGAGGGGGAGGCGGTCATCGCCGGTCTGCCGGCCGGCACGGCGACCTATGAGTCAGGCTCGTCCCGCACACGTGTCGTCATCGCCCGTGGCCAAAAATCCGATTTTGTTTTCATGTTCTTTGCGCCGAGCGGTCAGTTCGAGCGGCTGAGCGTCGAATTTGCCTGGATCATGAAACATTTCCGCCCGGCGGCGGAGGAACTGCCTCCCGTTCCCGTGCACCTGTCGGCGAAGGAGCCTGCGCCGAAGCCGAAAGCGCCGTTGCGTGCGCAGCCCACACCGGCCTCTATTCCGGCCGGGCGCGAGGCCCCGAATACGCATTCCGCACAACAGGAGATGCAGATATTCTCGGAACCGGGATATGGCTATCAGGTCGAGTATCCCGGCGAGTGGCAATTGGAAAAGGTCAGTGCGTTCACGAATATTTTCAGTGGGCCGGAAGGCTCTCCTGCCTATGACGCGATCATTGCTCTGCAGAACGTGCAGCCGGAGGGTGTCGACAGCGGCGATGAGGCCGCGACGGCCGCGTTTTCGGGTCTCAAGGCATCCTTGCAGCGTGATGCGCAGGGAGTCGATTTCGTCGGTGAGAAGCCGGTTGCCTACGTCAAACAAGGACTAAGCCTTCAGGGCTGGCAATTCGTTGCGAGTTACGATCATCAAGGCCGACGTTTCCGTAAATGGGCGCTGGTCTTGCCGCGTCCCAATAGCACTGTCGCGCATATCTGGTCATACACGGCGCCAATGGAACGCTTCGATGAATTCAGGCCCATCGCAGAAAAGATGCTTCAGTCTCTGAGGATTGACCCGGAACAGGGTTAATCGAGTCTGCCGCTGCCGGAAAAAGGCATGCTATCATTTCGTCCATGAGAATTATTCAAAGCCGCCGTGCCGCCGTTATTGCCGTCATCTGGGCGCTCTCGACATTCTGGCCCCAGCATGCATCCGCTGCCGAGGATCTGGATGCGCTGATGCGCCATTTCGACAATGTCGCCTTCGGTAGCGAGTACGAAGGCGTGGCGCAGGCCACGCAGACGCAGAAATGGGTTAGCCCAATTCGCATTTCGGTATCTGCGATGGAAGGCGAGATGCTGCAAAAGCCAGGCGGGAAGCGCGAACTGAAACTATCTCGCGTCCGGCCCACGGAGTCGCAGATCGAGTTGATTCGTAAGCACCTGACGAACTTGGTGAAGCTAACGGGGATCAAGTCCGAAAAGGCTGACCGCGACAAAGGCAAGCCCGCGAACCTATACATCAAGTTCGTGCCGCGCCTGGTGATGGGCCAACCCTTTATCGCTGAAGACGTCGACCCCAACCTGCTCAAGAAATTAGGGCGGCCGGGCGTATGCTACTTCCTGACCCGCGCCATTCGCACCGGCGCCATGTTTCGCGGTCTGATCGTCGTGAACAGGGAACTGCCGGCGGAGCAGATGGATGCCTGCCTCCTGGAAGAGATGACGCAAGTCCTGGGACTGCCGAACGACAGCGATATCGTCTCGCCTTCGATTTTCAATCAGACCTCGACGCTGAGGGCGCTCAGCAAAACGGACGTCTTTTTACTGAGAACCCTATACGACATGCGTCTGCCGCCGGGCACGCCACGTGTTGACGCGTTGCGGATCGGCCGCGAAATCATGTCGGACTTGTTGGCCGGGCGCTGAGAATGCGGTCACAACCTTTCGGGATCATGCTTGCGCTCATCTGCGCCCTGGGTGCTTCGTGCCCGGGGACTGCCACTGCAAACGATGATCTCGTGGCGTTTTTCGATGATGTCGTGTTCGCAGGTAAACAAAGCGCCAAGCTCTACAAGTGGCGAAAGACGCCATCCATTCGGCTGGAAACGATCCGCCCGAATGCCGATCGCCAGCCGGTTCGGGGCAAGAATGATCTGCGCTTTTACCGCGCGCTCTCCGAGCAGGTCGACGTGATTTCCGAGTTGAGTGGGTTGAACATTAGATTGCTGCCGAATGGGATGGATGAAGGCGGCGACATCGTCGTGCAACTGATGCCCGTTACGTTATTCTCATCGCTGGAGTTTCCAGGCGTCTCCCGGCGCTTTTTGCGTCAGCTGACAGGGCCCGGGCGATGTTTTTTTCTGATATGGCCGAACGCTGATAGCAGCATTTCAAAAGGCCGGATTATTATTAATAATCTTCTTTCAGAAGATCATATAAAACACTGTTTTTATGAGGAAATAATTCAATCTTTAGGGGCGCCTAACGACAGCGATCGTTTGCAACCATCGATCTTCAATGAGGCGCAAATGATTGCTCGTCCGAGCGCGGTCGATGCCCTGATTCTGCATGCTTTGTACGATCCTTTATTGGCACCGGGTATGGACCGTCTTACGGCGTTGGATAAGGTCCGCGCGATTCTGGAGCGCAAATCCGATCGGTAAGGATGCTGTAAGTCCGATCGTCTAGTTTTTTCAACGGTTTGCACTCGCCTCGCTGATGCACACTAAGGGTTTATTAACATCAACGGGATAGACCGGTAACCGGACCTTTGTGTTTGTCGCAAGGGTTGGACGATCAAGAGGTGCGGTCGCGCGAGTGACCAGAGCGTAACATGGGCCTAGCCGACAAATTCAAAAAGTCGAAGCCGCAGCGAGTCGACCTCGGAAAATATTCGTACACGCCGGGCGGCGTGTTCGACCTCGTGATCGCGTCGATTTTTATCAATATTCTCGCCCTGGCCATGCCGCTCACCCTGCTGCAGGTCTATGATCGCATCATTCCGAACTCGGCCGACGGTACGCTGATCATGCTGATTATCGGCGTCGGCACGGCCTTGCTGCTCGAAGCCTGTCTGCGTCAGGGTCGTTCCTACGTCAGCGGCTGGATGGCGGCCCGCTTTGAACATCTCGCGGGCGTCGCCGCGACGGAACGGATGCTCAATGTGTCCATCGTCGACTACGAACGCCAGGGGTCCGGTGTTCATTTGGAACGCTTCAACGCGCTCGGTCCGCTCAAGGAATTGTACGGTGGGCAGATGATCCTCTCGCTATGGGATTTTCCGTTCGCGCTCCTGTTCTTGTTCGCGATCTATTTTCTGGCTGGGCATCTGGTTTTGGTGCCGATCGGCTTGATCGTCCTGTTTGTCATCAGCGCTTTATTCGTTGGCCGCAAGCTGCGTGGCGCGCTGGAGCAACGGATGATGGCAGACGACAGGCGTTATAGTTTCATCATCGAAGTCCTGGGCGGTATTCACACCGTCAAAGGCCTGGCGATGGAAGAGCAGATGATCCGCCGTTACGAACGGCTTCAGGAAACTTGCGCCAGCGCCGACTACAACGTCGCGCTGCATTCCTCGTCGGCCAGCTCAACCGGTGCGTTGTTCTCGCAACTCGTTCTATTCTGCATCGTTGGGTACGGCGCGACCTTCGTGATCGATGGGGTTCTGACCGTCGGTGGTCTCGCAGCCTGCACCATGCTGGCCGGTCGTTCCATGCAGCCGATGCAAAAGCTGGTCGGCACGTGGACGCGCTTTCAGTCCATCGAGATTGCGCGCGAACGGGTCGAGAAAATTTTCGCCATGGAGGAAGAAAAGGCCGCGAACCTGCCCGAACTGCCGCCGATCCGCGGCGACATCACACTTGATGGCCTGACATTTAGCTACGGCAAGGATAAGGACGGTGATGATCTGCCGCCGCTGTTCAAGGATGTCCGTGTCGACATAGAACAGGGTGAGACAATCGGTATCACCGGCTCAGGTTCAAGCGGCAAGACGACTTTGCTCTATCTGATCATGGGTGTTCTGAAGCCGAGCGGTGGCCGCGTGCTGGTCGACGGGAACGACCTGCGGGACTATCAAGCCTCCAGTATTGCCCGGCAGATCGCCTATTTGCCGCAGGATGGTGTGTTGTTCAACGGGACCATCCTCGAAAACATCACCATGTTCCGCGACAACAAGATCGACGACGGTTTGGATATCTCCCGGCTGCTCGGTCTGGACAGCGTCGTCGCCCACATGCCGCATGGTTACGATACGCCCGTCGGTGACGGCGCCGGCGACAAGTTGCCGAAAGGGATCAAGCAGCGCATCGCGATTGCCCGCGCGCTGGTCGACAAACCCCGCATCCTGCTGTTCGACGAAGCGAACGCCGCCATGGACAGCGCCGGCGATGCGACGTTGAAGAATCTGCTCGAACGCCTGAAGGGCCGCGTGACCCTGATCCTGGTCACGCCAAGGCCTTCTATGTTGAACCTCTCGGATCGCATTTTCGATATCACGGATGGTCAGTTGGTCCAGCGCGTTACGGATGACCAAAAGACCGGTAACTTCTTTGCAAAGGCATAGAACATGACAGCATCCCTGAAAAAGCTCGAAGCGATGGAAAGTGGTAGTGCCCGCAGTGTCGATCCGGTGAACGGTAATCAAACCGCCCTGCATCAGCCGGCGTCGACGCCGTTCAAGGAATTGCACGCGGTTCCCCGGGGTGGCTGGCTGGATGGGCCGGGCCGTTTCTCGGGGCGGATCTGAGCGGTATGGCTCTAGATGAGGATCGCTAGAAGGTAGGATATGAGCGGTACGCTTTCGAAAATCGAAGCGCTTGACGACGACGACGTCCAGGTTGACGGCGCCGGCGTTGAGGCTGTGTCGACTGCGGTCGACCGGGTCTTCGGTGCCGATACCGCTGCCGAAGCAAAACGTTACGCAGAACCTGAACCGAAGGCGGAGGCTGCGTTGCCCCCGGCTCCGCCTGGTGATCTTGGCACGCCGATGTCGCCGATCCCGGATCGGGCAGCCCGGCCGCATCCGCGCCAGGCATCACCCCGTGCACGACGCGAGCCGGTGGCGGAACGGCCGCGTGGTCCGCGTCCAAATATTAATGTCGAGCGGGAGGCGCCATCGGATGCGGCGCCCCAGCGCCCGCCTCAACCTCAATCGCAGGGGGCTTCAAAAGAACAAGAGGGCGACAAGCGGTTACCGCCCAGGCTTCGGAAGAAACAGGAAGAACAGGCACGAAAGGCGGACGAAGAAGCGAAGAAGCCGCAACAGAAACCGGCTTCGAAACCGGCTCCGGCGCCCGCACAAAAGACACCGCCACAGTCTGCAACCTCGCGCCCGGCGCCGCAGAAACAAGACGCGGCACCACCGGCACAGCGTCAGGCACCGCCGCCACAAGCCCGCGGTCCGCAACAACAACCTGCACCGCCGCCGCAACCGCCTCAGCAACGTTCGGCCCCTGGCGGCGCGATGCCGCCGCCGCCGCAACTGCCGTCGATGCCGGGCCAATCACCTCAGCAGGCACCTCAGCAACCGGCGGCGGGTACGCCACCTTCGCCGCCCATGCCGCCGTTACCCCCGCAACCGCCATCGGGTGGTGCCGACCAGGCAGAGCCGGCGCCACGTCCCATGCCGATTCCTGAAGGGGCGGAGGCCGCGCACAAGGAAAGCGCGCTTGCGTCTCTGAAAGAAGCAACGGATCTATCGAATTGTATGATGCCGCTGCTGCGCGCGCTGAATTGGCGTGGTGATCCACGGCATATTGCCGAAGCGCTGCCGCACTTCATGAACTCGCTCGATATCACGGCTTTCCGTAACGTCATGGCGACTCTGCACTACCAAAGCCGGCCCGTGAAACTGCGCCTCAGCAGCATCGACGTGCGGCTGTTCCCGTGTGTATTCCTTCCGGAAGAAGGTGACGCCATGGTGCTGATAGGCTACGAGCCGGCTGGCATCCGTGTCTTTGACGGCGGTGCGGACGAGGAGAAAGTGCTGCCGCGCGGCTTGAAGGACAAAGGAACGGCGTTCTTCTTCAGTTCGATCGACGTTGACGATCTGCAGTCGGCACAAAGCAAGGTCGGGTGGTTTAGGACGGTTTCGGAACGTTATCGCTCGCTCGTTTATCAGACCCTCGGCATCACATTTGTCCTGAATATTCTGGCATTGGTAACACCGCTGTTCGTCATGGCGGTGTATGACAAGGTCGTTGCGACAGGATCATTGCCGACGCTGGCATATTTCGCCTTTGGTGTGTCCGTGGCGATCGGTTGCGATCTGATCCTGCGGGGTATCCGCTCCAAAATCATGGCGTTCATCGGCGCGCGAATGGATAACATCGTCGGCATCGCGATCTTCCACAAAATTCTGTTCCTGCCGCCGGCTTTTACCGAACGCGCGACGATTGGCGCACAGGTAGCACGAATTAAAGACTTTGAGACGATCCGCGACTTCTTCACCGGACCGATGGCCCTGGTTCTATTCGAACTGCCGTTTGTCGTGATTTTCATCGTCACTATTGCCGCGCTGGCTGGGCCGGTCGTGTTCGTGTCGATCATCATGATGGCGTGTTTCTTGATCCTCGGTTTGATCATTACACCCTTGTTGCGCAATTCGGTCGGCCGCGCGGCGCGGGCTTCTTCGAAGAAGCAGGAACTCATTGTCGAGACGCTAAGCGGCATGCGTGCCGTCAAGTACTGTGGCGCCGAGACGCGCTGGATGGAACGTTTCCGGGAATATTCGGCGTCGGCCGCACTGAACAGCTTTTACACTGCACAACTATCGTCGTTGATGCAGACCATCTCGCACGTGCTGATGGTCTCTGCCGGTCTCGGGACCATCATCTTCGGCGTGTTTCGTGTCATCAACGGGGACATGACAGTTGGTGGATTAGTCGCGTCGATGATCCTGGTGTGGCGTGTGTTGGCGCCGCTACAGACGGCTTTCGTCTCGCTGACGCGTCTGACTCAGGTCAAGTCTTCGATTACGCAGATCAACAACTTGATGAACATCCGCGGCGAACGCGATCAACACGCCATCGTCACCCCCATCAAGCAGATGGATGGCTATGTTACCTTTGCCCGTGTTTCCATCCGCTACAGTCCCGAGAGTGACCCGGCCCTGGTTGGCGTCAGCTTCGAACTGGAACCGGGCGAAGTGCTTTGTATCGTCGGCGGCAACGGGTCGGGAAAATCGACGGCGCTGAAGCTATTGGCCGGCATGTATGCACCGCAAGCCGGGTCCATTCGTATCGACAATATGGATA
Organism: Rhodospirillales bacterium; assembly: GCA_965216765.1. Classification (GTDB taxonomy): domain Bacteria; phylum Pseudomonadota; class Alphaproteobacteria; order Rhodospirillales; family Casp-alpha2; genus UBA4479. The sequence goes on along the minus strand of OZ244199.1, from coordinate 830,861 downwards.
TCCGGCAGATGGATACGGTCGAGCTTCGCCACGCCGTCGCCTATGTGCCGCAGATCGTGCAGTTCTTTTATGGTACCATCGCGCAGAACCTGCGACTTGCCCATCCGACGGCAACGCTGGAAGACCTTTATGATGCTTGTGCGCGCGCGGAAGTCCTGGACGATGTTTTGGCGCTGGAGCAGGGATCGGGCAAATGGCGCCGCGAAGGCTTCGAAGTACGGATCGGTGATCAAAGTTCCGGTCAGATGCCGACGAGTCTGCTGCAGCGCCTGAATTTGGCGCGCGGCTATTTGAAAAAGTCGCCGATTATTCTTTTCGATGAACCTGGCAACGGCCTTGATTTTAAGGGCGACCAAGCCTTTATGAGAACGGTCGACGCGATGCGTGGTGAAACGACAGTGCTGATGGTGACGCACCGACCGAGCCACTTGAAACTCGCCGATAAGATTCTCTGGTTGGAATATGGTAACGTGCGCGCCTTCGGCCCTGCTGCCGAAGTGCTCCAGCAAATGCCGAAGGACTTCGTGTAATGGACGGCTCGCAGATCACCGAGAAAGACGCCGCTGCGGCAAAAGGTAAGGACCGCCGCCGCAAGATTCGCCGTGGGGATCGCCAGACGCGTTTCCTGGCGCAGTCCGTCATCCTCGAGGAAGGTGGCAGTTCTGGCCTGATCCGTGGCGCCATGGTCACGATCTGCGTCGTAATTTGCTTGTTCGTCGTCTGGTCGATGGTCACCAACGTCGATGAGGTCGCGGTGACCTCTGGCGAGGTCATTCCATCGGGACAGCTTCAGGCGATCCAGCACTTGGAAGGCGGCATCGTCAAAGAGATCCTGATTGAAGAAGGGCAGTTGGTCGAAAAAGGACAGGTCATGGTGCGCCTGGACGAGACTGCAGCGATCACTGAATTGCAGAAACTCGAAGCGCGCCGCGCCGGTCTGGAAATACGTTCCGAACGTTTGCGCGCCATTGGCACTGGTGGCGTGCCGGACTGGTCGAAGGTCGGTAACCGCTATCCCAACATGATCAGTGACCAACAGCGGATTTACGAAGGTTCTTTGGAAGCGTTCTTCAGCCGCCAGGAGACGATCCGCAAACAGATCCAGCAACGCCGCGCCGAATTGGAGTTGCTGGTGGAGCGCGAACAGACTTTGATTCGTTCGGCCGATATTTTCGCGGATGAGTTGGAAGTGCGCGAAAAGCTTTATGCCGAGGGATTAACGTCAAAACTCGCGTATCTCGATGCGAAGCGGCAGTTGAACACAGCGCGTGGCGAACTGGCGGATCTGTTGTCGGAACGTGAACGGGCGTCGGAAGCCATCAAGGAATCGCAGAGCCGCCTCGATGAAATCGAAACCGAGGCGCGTGAACAGGCGCTCGCTGAGTTGAGCGAGAGCGCCAACGAGCTGATCCAGGTCGAAGAAGCGCTGGTCGAAGCGCGCGACCGCGTCCGCCGTCTAGAAATCGTCGCGCCGGTGCGAGGCATCATCAAGGGTTTGCTGGTGCATACCGTGGGTGGCGTCGTGCCGCCGGGCGAAGTCCTCGCCGAGGTTGTGCCGCTCGATAAGGAACTCGTCGTAGAGGCTAAAATTCAACCCCGCGACGTCGGTCATGTGCGTATCGGGCAACCGGTGACAGTCAAGGTTACGACTTATGATTTCGCGCGTTTCGGCGGTATTACCGGAGAGCTTCGCGACGTGTCGGCGTCTACGTTCCTCGATGAGCAAGGCGAGCCTTATTACAAAGGCATCATCGAACTGGATCGGAACTACGTCGGCCGCGACGAAACGCAGAACCGGGTAATGCCGGGTATGACCGTGCAAGCGGACATCAAAACCGGCAAGAAGACGCTGTTCGAATACCTGCTGAAACCAGTCTACAGTTCCGTATCGACATCGTTCCGCGAGCGCTGAGTTATTGCACGTTTCCCGTTGCGTCCCAATGTATAGGTCTAGGTATTAAACTAACCCTTTAAGGACATTTGGACGAACCTTGAGAAACATTTTCGAAGTCGGGGAGAACTGTTGGGACACCCCGAAAGCTAACCGCTTTGGCATGATGATCGACGGAGCGAATTATTATGCTGCGCTCCGCGAGTCTATGCTCAAGGCGGAAAACGCCATCTTTGTCGTCGGCTGGGATATCGACAGTCGTATACGGCTGGCAAGCGAAGAGGACCCCGATGACGGTGCGCCGATTAAGCTGCGCGATTTTCTCTGCTTTCTCGTCGAGAAACGCCCGTCGCTGAAAATCTACGTCCTCATGTGGGATTTTTCGATCCTGTACGCCTTAGAGCGCGAGCCGTTGCCGGCACTGAACCTTGTTTGGTCGACACCGAAGAACGTCGAGGTCTGCCTTGACGATATCGTGCCGCTTGGCGCCAGCCAACATCAGAAGATCGTCGTTATCGACGGCAAGATTGCTTACTGTGGCGGACTCGATCTTGCCTCTCAGCGTTGGGATACGCGCGAGCACAAGGTCGAAGACCCGTTGCGTGTCAACGCAAGCGGAGAAATGTACAGACCCTTTCATGACCTGCACGCTGTGGTCGACGGAGACGCGGCGAAGGTTTTGACCGATCTGGTGATGGAGCGCTGGGAGAATGCTGCTTGCAGCAAGCCGGACATCGGTGAGAGCGAAGGCGACCCGTGGCCCGAGAGCGTTGAGCCGTCCTTCAAGAATATCGAGGTTGCCGTCGCACGAACGATTGCGCCGCTTAATCAGCGGCCCGGTGTCTATGAGGTCGAACGCCTATACGTCGACATGATCGCGTGTGCCAAGCATACGATTTATATCGAAAACCAGTTTTTGACGGCGATGGTTATCGCCGAGGCTCTGGCAGAGGCATTGAAGCGGGAACCCGAGCTGGAAGTTATCCTGGTGTCGTCCCGCGATCCACATGGCTTCCTTGAAGCGCAAAGCATGCAGAGCGGGCGCGCACGTTTTATGTCGTCCTTGGCCGAAGACGACGAAGCGTTCTCGCGCGTGCGGCTCGCCCACCCGTGTATCGAGAGCGGCCAAGAAGTGCTCGTTCACGCCAAGCTGATGATCATCGACGATTGCCTGTTGCGCGTCGGATCGTCGAATTTGAATAACAGGTCCATGGGCACGGACGGTGAATGCGATATCGTCGTGCGTGCCGAGAAGGACGAGGAACGGGCGGAAATCATCCGTATCCGTAATGACCTTTTGGCCGAGCACCTCAACCTTTCTCTTGAAGAAACCGAAGCTGGGATCGAAGAGCATGGCAGCATCCGCGCCCTGATCGATTCCAAGCAGGGCGAACCACGGACGCTGAAGGAAACTAATTACGAAGTTGTGGTCGTCGAAAGTTTCTCCAATGCCTTGAATGCCGTTGCGGATCCGGAACGCCCCGGAGAGGTTTCACAGTTCGTCGGCGATATGTTGAGCGCCCGTCCAGTCGGTCCGACACTGAGCGGCAAAGTGCTAATCGGCATCGGGCTGGCGGTGATCGCGGTATTAATCTCGGTCTGGCAGTTCTCGCCTTTGGCCGATTTTACCGACCCACAGGAACTTAAGTCCGTGTTGAACGGTCTCCGCGGCGACCCGTGGGCATACTTGATCGTTCCATTGGCGTTCGTTGTCGGCAGCATGTTGGTGTTTCCCATCACGGCTATGATTGCCGCGACTGCCGTTGTTTTTCCACCAACCTCGGCGTTCTTTATTGCGCTTGCTGGCGCAATCATGGGCTCGCTTGCCAACTATTTTGTCGGCCATTCCATGGGGCGCAGCATCTTACGTCGGATGATGGGTAAACGGCTTAACAAAATTTCCCGGGCACTGGCCAAGCAGGGCATTCTCACGGTCATCACCATGCGGGTCGTGCCGATTGCACCGTTCACCCTGATCAATCTGGTTGCCGGGGCCAGCCATATTAAATTTCTGGATTTCTTTGTCGGCACTCTTATCGGCTTGCTGCCGGGCATCGCGACCATGACGTTTGTCGGCCATAGACTATTCGCGCTATTGGAAGACCCCGATGCGATGGATATCGGTCTGCTGTTTTTGGCACTCGCCGTGTGGTTCGGTGTCGGCTTCCTCGCACAGAAGGCGTTGAAGCGTGCGCAGAAAACGGGATTTCTTCAGGACCGCGAATGAAGCTCGTCACATGGAACATTCATAGTTTCGTTGGATGGGACGGCGTTGAAAGTGCAGAACGGATTGCCGAAGCGGTCCAGAGCATGGATCCGGAAATCACGCTGCTTCAGGAAATCGACTTCCGGTCCCTCGATCCCAGTGCTTTTGATATGTTGCGGAGGTCGACAGGCCGAAACGCCATCGCGGCGCCTGCGTTGGGCGATGGTGACCGCTGGTATGGTCAAATTCTTATTAGCGACTATCCAATTGTCGAAAAGTGTATCCACGATCTATCCGTGCCGGGCCGGGAGCCGCGCCGATTGATCGACGTGACCATCGACACGCCGGAAGGGTTTTTACGTGTGTTGGGTACGCACCTCGGGCTGAGCCGTCAGGAACGGAATGTCCAGTTCACCCGGATCACAGAGATTGCTAAGCAAGGTGCAGCGCTTCCGACGGTTCTTGCCGGTGACTTCAATGAGTGGTTGCCGGGTGGCAAGTTGGCGCGTCGGCTGCTTGGTGAGGACAGCGCATCGACACCGGCTTTTCTGCGTACCTTTCCGTCGCGTTTCCCATTGTTCCCTTTGGACCGCGTGCTGACGAAGCCGGCTTCGCTGCTTTCTGATTGGGCACTGAATCGTGACGCGCGCAAGGCGTCGGATCATTGCGCGTTGATCGCGCATTTAAACATTGCGCGTTGATCGCGCATTTAAACATTGCGCGTTGACCGCGCATTTAAACATTGCGCGTTGACCGCGCATTTAAACATTGCGCGTTGACCGCGCATTTAAACATTGCGCGTTGATCGCGCATTTAAACATTGCGCGTTGATCGCGCATTTAAACATTGCGCGTTGATCGCGCATTTAAACACTGCGCGTTGACCGCGCATCAAGGTTTGCAGTGATGGTTTAGCTGTCTCGCGTCGCTTGCCAAATTGCATGGCCTTCCTTGATGATCCGTTCCGTCTCGGACCAAAGCTTCAACGCTTCAATATGTTCGAACGCGACCCATTCGGCGCCCATGACATCACCACCAGCGACAGGTTCTTGTGAGGTATCCGCTACGGCAACGACATCGACCAGGGTGTAGTGATATTGAATCCCCCCTTCATCGTCCTTGGTGATGGAATCGACGACGTCGATGAGTTGCAATACCTCGATCTCGACATTTGTCTCTTCAAGGACTTCTCGGTACGCCGCTTCATAGACCGTCTCGCCGACCTTTTGCGCTCCGCCGGGCAAACTCCACCCGCCGAGCCGAGGCGGCTTGCCGCGCCGGATCAGCAACACGCCGCGTTCGGACAGGACGACGGCGCCGACGCCGACAATGGGCCGAGGAGGGTATTCTCTTCCAGGGCGGCTCATGATTTAGATGAGTTCATCGGGAATCTTTCGTTTCCAACTTTGCGCTGTCTGAGGCTAAGATCGCAAAAGATGTCGATGGCGAGGCCATTATCCAGGAGATACATTGTGAACGAGATTTTGGAACGGCGAACGCTCCGCGACAAGGAATACGTCTTCCGTCAAGGAGAGCAGGGTAGTTCAGCGTTCATCTTGCAATCCGGCGCCGTCGAAATCGTCGTGACGACCGACAATGGCGAAAAATTTTTGGCCGAGATCGGGCCGGGCGGCATCTTCGGTGAGATGGCGCTGATCGACGACCAACCACGGATGGCGTCGGCCCGGGTAAAGGGGGCAGCGACCGTCATGACCGTCACAAAGCAAATGTACGAGCAGAAACTGAAAAAGACCGATCCGTTTATACGGGCATTGCTAAGGATCGTCGTGGAAACCGCGCGCCGTTGATCCGTACTTTCTTGGTGGTCTATTACGGTTCTTGGTGGCACTTTAAGTATTTTGCATTTGCGAAATAATTTCGAACTGCGACAATTGTTTTCATGACTTCTGAAAACAATGATGTACCAGAGCAACCGAACCCAGCGGACGTAACCGGGGGCCGCGGGACCCGATTGACGTTCGGCCAAAGGCTGCGGGCATATCTGTTCGCCGGTATCCTGGTCACGGCGCCGATCTTTATCACTTTCTATCTCGCCTACGTCATCGTCGGGTTCGTCGATAGTAAGATCACACCGCTTATTCCGGCCCAGTATAACCCCGAGACTTATTTGCCGTTTGCGTTGCCGGGGTTAGGTCTTGTGGTCCTGATCTTGGCGTTGATCCTTGTCGGCGCGGTGACAGCCAGCTTCTTCGGCCGGCTCTGGGTGCGCATATCGGATCGTTTGCTCAGCCAGATGCCGGTGATCCGCAACGTTCATTCAGCAGTAAAACAAATTCTGGAGACTGTTCTGGCGCAACAGTCGAACGCCTTTCGCGAGGCCGTTCTGATCGAATATCCGCGCCGGGGTATCTGGGCGATCGGATTTCTGACAGGGAAGACAAAGGGTGAAGTGCAGAATTTGACGGAAGAAGACTGCATCAACGTTTTTCTGCCGACGACGCCGAACCCGACCTCCGGCTTTCTTCTGTTCGTGCCGAACAAGGATATCGTCCGCCTGGATATGAACGTCGAAGATGCCATTAAGATGGTGATCTCGGGCGGGATCGTGACGCCACCCGACCGTCGCCCGATCGAAGAGCAGAACACACCCGTTACCTCTGCTGCGGCCTATGAGGAAGTCGATATCGTGCGCGAAGGCGAAGGGGCAAAGGTTGTGGTGCCGCGGAAAAGTCGCCCCGGCGAGCGGCACGAAGCCGCCAAGCAGAAATCGGAAGATGAATAGAGCTTAGATCTTGCCGCTTTTGATGGCGCTTTTGAATTTCTGGCGGTCTGTGTCGAAAGAGAATTTGAACAAGATCTCAAGCTGATTGAAGACGCTATCCGTCTCTTTAATCCCGTCGAACTCGTAGCCGTATTGACCATCGCAATAAGTAGCCAGCCAATCCTCCAACTCGTCGATGGACCGGCTGATCTTGACCCGCAGGCGATATGGCAACTTCTCCTTGGTTGGCATCTTCGCCATGACCGACGGTTTCCTCATATAAATTGTCAACCAGACCGCAAATTCCTAACCGCCGCGTCACGCTGGAACAAGTACAGTAACACGCGGAGTGCTTTCCCGCGCTCGGACTGCAGTTCCGGATCCTTGGATAGGATCAATTCCGCGTCGTCTCTGGCTATCTGCAACAGCTCGCCATGAATGGCGAGGTCCGCGAGCCGGAACTCCGGTAGGCCGCTTTGCCGGGTACCCAATAGCTCTCCCGCACCGCGTAATTCCAGGTCGCGTTCGGCGATTACGAAACCGTCGTCGGTCTCGCGCATGGTCTTCAAGCGTGCTTTGGCTGTCTCGCCCAGGTTGCCGCCGTGCAGCAGCAAACATGTCGAAGACGCCTGTCCCCGCCCGATGCGGCCCCGCAGCTGGTGCAGTTGCGCCAGCCCGAAACGTTCAGCGTGCTCGATGACCATGACGCTGGCTTCCGGCACGTCGACGCCTACTTCTATGACCGTCGTTGCCACCAGGACATCGAGGTTACCCTCCTTGAAGGCCTGCATCACCGCGTCCTTCTCTGGACCTTTCATGCGACCGTGAACTAGGCCGACTCGCTCGCCAAAGACGCTTTTCAGGTGATCGAAGCGTGCTTCCGCCGCCGCCATGTCGGTGGTCTCCGATTCCTCGATCAGTGGGCACACCCAGTAGACCCTGGCGCCACCTTCCAGCGCACGCCGGACCGCGGAAACGACTTCGTCCATACGTTCGTTAGAAATAAGCGCGGTTTGGACAGGCTTGCGTCCCGCGGGCTTTTCCATCAGGCGCGAGACGTCCATGTCGCCATAGGCGGTTAACATGAGCGTGCGCGGAATGGGGGTTGCGGTCATCACGAGCACATCGACGGCGGTTCCCTTCGCTGTCAGCGCCAGACGCTGGTGCACGCCAAACCGGTGCTGTTCATCGATAACCGCGATGCGAAGTTTCTTGAAGGCGACGTCTTCCTGGAACAGCGCGTGTGTACCGACGCAAATCCGTGCTGCTCCCGACTTAAGCGACGAGAGGATATCGTCTCGGTTGCGGCCGCGTTCCCGACCGGTCAGCAACAACGGTTTTAGATCGGCGGCCTCGAGCATCTTGGACAAGGTTTCTGCATGCTGGCGGGCAAGAATCTCGGTCGGCGCCATCAGAACGGCCTGACCGCCGGTTTCGACCGCACTCAGCATCGCCATCAGGGCGACCACAGTCTTACCGCTGCCGACGTCGCCCTGCAGAAGCCTCAGCATGCGATAGTCGGATGCGAGGTCGGCATCGATTTCGCCGATAGCCGCTTTCTGTGCGTTCGTCAGTTCAAAGGGCAGGGCGCTCAGTACCTTTTCGCGAACCGAGCCGTTTCCTTTAAGCGGTAACCCTTTAAGGCGTTTCATCTGCGCCCTGACCAGCGCTAGCGCCAGTTGATTGGCGAGCAACTCGTCGTACGCCAACCTAGCTCGGTGCGGGGTTTCGACCGAAACGGCCAGTTTGCCGTCCGGCGCATGCGCGATTTGCAGTGCGTCTCGCCAGCCGGGCCATTTCTCTCGGAGGACCAGGCTTTGATCTTGCCATTCCGGGAGTTCATCCATTTTCGCCAATATGCCGAGCGCCGATTGGACAGCCTTACCGAGAACCTTGAGAGACAGCCCCGCCGTGAGCGGGTAGACCGGCTCGACACGCGCCAGTTCGGCGATCTCGGCCTCCGTGCCGATGTGGTCGGGGTGAGTCATCTGAATACCGTCACCGAAGGCTTCAACCTTACCGGAAACGACACGAACCTCATCCTCGGGTAGGATTTTCTGCAAATAATCCGGACGGCCGCGGAAGAATACCAGCGACATCGCGCCGGTGTCGTCAATGCCGACGATCTTATAGGGCTGACGTTTATTGCGTGGCGGAAAATGCTTGGTGATGCGAAGCGTGATTGTTGCGAGGGTGCCGGGGAGCGCTTCGGCAACCTTGGGTGCGTGGCGGCGGTCGATGATGTCGACAGGCAGATGCCACAAAAGGTCGATGACGTTGGGCCCGGCGACCTTTTCGATCAGCGCCGCCGTACGCGCACCGATCCCCTTGACGGTGGTTACAGGCCGGAAAAGGGGAAACAGGCTCTCTGGGCGCATGGTGTCCAACAATTCAACGCTGACAATCAGCTGTTCAGGCTCTATATCCTAGGCGCACCTTACGCCGCCGAAAAGGACCCAGGCCGTTGGATAAACGCCGCAAAAGACTCATCTATCGCGCGACCCATTGCGGTATGAAGGAAAACGACGTTCTGCTGGGCCAATTCGCGCTCGAACGCCTGGAAAACCTGTCGGAACAGGAAGTCGATCGTTTCGAAATCCTTCTCAACCACACGGACAACGACCTGTACAACTGGATCATCGGCCAAGAGCCCACGCCCGATATCGTCGATAGCGACGTGCTTCGGATGATCAAAGAATATAACGGCACATTGTGACACTGAATTTTGACACGTTAATCACGCCCGGACGACATGTCGTCGGCGGCGCTCCTGAAGGCGCGGACGTTCTCTGCGCTGCAGCTTTGGCGTCTCGGCACGGCGACGTCATCTTGGTATTGCGTGATGACGCAGGGCTTGCACGGCGCGCCGAAGCGGCGCGGTTTTTCGCGCCAGAGACCGAAATCGTTCTACTGCCGGCCTGGGACTGTCTTCCTTATGACCGCGTGTCGCCCAGGCGCGCTATTGTCGGCCAGCGCCTGGCGGCGCTGGGACGCATCTTGGAACCGGCCGCCGGTAAAGGCCGGCTTACCCTGACGACGGTGTCGGCACTTTTGCAGCGTGTGCCGCCCCGTCACTTTCTGCAGGGGGCAGGGCAGGAACTGAAATCGGGAACCCAAATCGCGCCGGATGATCTTGTCCGCGATCTGGAAAAATTTGGTTTTAACCGCATCGAGACGGTGACCGAGCCCGGCGAATACGCCGTCCGGGGCGGAATCGTCGATCTTTATCCGGCTGGGGCGGGCGGGCCGCTGCGCCTTGATTTCTTCGGTGATGAGATCGAGAGCGTGCGCACCTTTGACCCTGCGACCCAGCGCAGCATCGGAGAAGCTGCGTCGGTCACGATTTCACCCGTCAGCGAGGCGCCGCTCGATGCCGAGGCCATAGCGCAGTTCAGGACCGGCTACCTGGAGACGTTTCAGACCAGCGGCTCGGACGACCCGCTTTATGAAGCCGTCAGCGAGGGGCGGCGTCATCAGGGCATGGAGCATTGGTTGCCGCTCTATCACGGAAAGCTGGAGACGCTGTTCGATTACCTGCCGGACGCGGCCTTTCTGTTCGATCATCAGGCCGATGCGGCAATCGCCGCCCGCCACGAATTGATTGCCGAATATTATCTGGCGCGGCAAACCGTGTCGGATGCCGACAGCGGTGTGCCGTACCGTCCCGTGCTGCCGGACCGTATGTTCCTGGATGCTCACGCGCTCGGCGAGGCCTTGAAGGGGCGCGCCGTGACCGGTCTTTCGCCATTCCACGAGGATGGCGCAGGGTTTGGCGCCACCGTGGGCCGGGATTACGCCGATGTCCGCGTCGATCCCAATGCCAACGTCTATGAGGCGTTGGTTGCTGACATAGAGGCGCTGACAGACGGCGACAAGAAGGTCGTCGTCGCGGCGCTGAGCGACGGTGCGGCGGATCGCCTCGGTAATTTGATTGCGGAACACGGTGGGCCGAAACTTAAGACCATTGAAACGTCAGCGCTCAAGACGGGCGAAGCCGCCATCGGCGTGATTGATCTCGGGCGTGGGTTCGTCGCCGGCGATCTGGCCGTCATAACCGAGACCGACCTGCTGGGCGACCGCATGGCGCGGCCCGGCCGACGCCGCATCCGGCCCGAGAACTTCATCGCCGAGGTGTCGTCGTTGGCACCCGGTGATTTGGTCGTGCACGTCGATCACGGCATCGGCCGTTTCGACGCGCTTGAGACCATTCAGGTCGGCGGCGCACCACACGATTGCCTGCGCCTCGCCTATGCCGGTGACAGCAAGCTGTTCCTTCCGGTTGAAAACGTCGATCTTCTGACGCGTTACGGCTCGGAAGATGCGGGCGTGCAGTTGGACCGCCTTGGCGGCGCAGCTTGGCAGGCGCGGCGCGCCAAGCTGAAGGAACGCGTGCGCGAGATGGCCGACGCCCTGATCAAGGTCGCCGCCGCGCGGGAACTGAAAACGGCCGAGCGCTTTCAGCCTCATGAGGGCGCCTACGAAGAGTTCGCGGCGCGCTTTCCGTTCAATGAAACCGAGGATCAGCTGGAAGCCATCTCCGATGTCTTGGGCGATCTTCAGAAGGGACGACCTACCGACCGCCTGGTCTGTGGCGATGTCGGCTTCGGCAAGACCGAAGTAGCGCTCCGCGCCGCCTTCGCCGTGGCGCTGTCGGGCAAGCAGGTTGCAGTTGTTGTGCCGACGACACTGCTCTGCCGTCAACACTTCATGACCTTCCGCGATCGCTTCAAAGGCTTCCCGGTGCGTGTCGAGCAGCTTTCCCGTCTGGTTACGGCCAAGGATACCTCGGCGATCAAAGACGGCATGGCCAAGGGCGATGTGGACATCGTCGTCGGTACACATGCGCTGCTGGCCAAGGATGTACGCTTCCGCGACCTGGGGCTGCTGATCGTCGACGAAGAACAACATTTCGGTGTTGCGCACAAGGAGCGGATCAAGAACCTTCGCGCCGATATTCACGTGCTGACTTTGACCGCGACGCCGATCCCCAGAACGCTGCAAATGGCGCTGACGGGGCTTCGTGAAATGAGCCTGATCGCGACCCCGCCGGTCGACCGGTTGGCCGTCCGAACCTTCGTTATGCCGTTCGATCCGGTGATCGTGCGTGAGGCGATCCTCCGTGAGCAGTATCGGGGCGGCCAGACGTTCTATGTGTGTCCGCGCATCAACGATTTAGAGAAGCTTTCGGAGCGGCTAAACGATCTGGTGCCGGAGGCCAAGGTTGCCATGGTGCACGGCCAGATGCCGGTGAAGGATTTGGAAGACATCATCTCGCGCTTTTACGACGGCGCTTATGACGTCCTGCTGTCGACCAATATCATCGAGAGCGGTCTCGACCTGCCGTCCGTGAATACGATTTTGATCCACCGCGCCGACATGTTCGGCTTGGCGCAACTCTATCAGTTGCGGGGCAGGGTGGGGCGCTCCAAGACGCGTGCCTATGCGTATTTGACGCTGCCGCCGGGCCAGACGTTGACCAAAGCCGCCGAGAAACGGCTCGAGGTCATGCAGACCCTGGATAGCTTGGGCGCCGGCTTTACGCTGGCGAGCCACGACCTGGACATCCGGGGCGCCGGCAACCTTTTAGGCGACGAGCAGTCCGGTCATATCAAGGAAGTCGGGATCGAGCTTTATCAACAGATGCTGGAAGAGGCCGTGGCGGAAGCGCGCGGACTCGACGACAGACCGGGCGAGGCAGATTGGTCGCCGCAGGTGGCGCTCGGCATGCCGGTGCTACTGCCGGATTGGTACGTTGCCGATCTGACGGTGCGGATGGGGCTATATCGTCGGATCGCATCTCTGAAGGATGCCGACGAGATCGAACAAACGGCGGCGGAACTGATCGACCGCTTCGGTCCGTTGCCGGCCGAAGCCGAGAATCTTTTGGAAGTCGTGAAGATCAAGCAACTTTGCCGCCGCGCCGGGATCGCCAAGTTGGACGCCGGACCAAAAGGGGCGGTAGTGCAGTTCCTTAACGACCGTGTCGCCGACCCCGCCGCCATGGTCACCTGGATCACAGCTCAGAAAGGCACTGCCAAACTGCGTCCGGATCACAAGCTCGTCTTTTCGCGCGGTTGGGATACACCGAAGGAGCGCATGAAGGGTATGGAGTACCTAGCCGGGGAACTGGCTAAGGTGAACGGTAGCTAAAATTACCGTCATCCTGAACTTGATTCAGGATCCATTTTTCAAGCGGCACCGTTCCAGCCGGGACTGTCATAGGTCCTGAATCAAGTTCAGGACGACGTAATGACGGTTTAGGATTTACCCCCTAATAACGCCTCGACGAAGGCTTCCATCGTCGGAAATGCCGCGGTCGGCACGGCCAACGCGGCACCGAATCCGGTGTGACCCAGGCCACGGCCTTTGCGATTTATCCAGACAATATCGAGACCGAGCATGTTTGCCGGACGTACGTCGGTGCGGCGCGAGCACGCCGAACGGCTGAAATTGATAAAGTTTGGACGGACCGGCGATGCCGTTGATTTTTTAGAACGGCATATCCGTTCGGTAATGGTGGAGATTCAGAAGTGCCTCGCGGAGGCGGGCCAGTGGACAATCGGCGCTTAATGCAGGATCGCGCTTTTTTCCGGCACCACCACATTGCCGGCACCGACCTCAAGATCGAGCCGCCAATCCGCTTTTGTCGCTGTGGAGACGATCAAATGACAAAAAGCGTGTAAAAGTTGCTCATTGAGGCTGAACCGCACGTCCGTGCCGTCCACTGTCTTAAAGACCAATCCGGTTGATTTCTCGCCGGGCGTCACCGTGCCGCCGGTGACCAATAACGGGCCGGTGTTCGATGTCGCGTCGACATTGTCTGCGACCGGCGGTGTGTCGAAGTCCGTATTCTGTACCGCTTCCTGATGTTTCATGCCGAGAACGGCGTTCTGGACTTCCTTGTCGACGATTTCGGCGAGGTTTTCGTTCTTGGAGAAGGTTTGCTTCAGAGCACCCCACAGCACATGGACGAAGCGGCGCGTCAGCCACATGCGGTATTCTTTTTTGTCCTTGGTCGCGAGGCGGAACATGATCCGGTCCTGTGATGGATCATAGCTCATGGTTAGCTGATGCAGGGGGCTCGTCATCAGGCACTTGCCGCGGCGCGGCTGGACACGTTGGCGGCGTCCAGAACGCGCACCAGCACCTCCGGTTCCTGCGCGCCGGATATCACCATGTGACCTTCTGCCGCGAACGCCGGAACGCCGTTGATACCGAGGCGGTGAGCGCGGGCGTTCTCGTCGTAGATGGTCTGCACGTCGGCATCGCTCTGCAGATATCGGCTGAGCCGGCCTTCGTCGATGCCGAAAGCGACGCCGGTTTCGGTCAGGAACTCCAGATCGCCGATATCCTGGCCATCGATGAAATAGGCCCCGAACAAACGCTCGACTAAAGGTGCCGGATCGATGAACTGCTGCGCAAAACGAACAAGCCGATGCGACGAAACGGAATTGGGCGTGCGGCGAATGCGGTCGAAGGCAAAATCGATTTCGACAGACTGTCCGGCCTCGCCAATAGCGCCATAGACGCGCCGGACCCGTGTTTCAGAGCCGAACTTCTTAATCAGGTAGGCTGTGCGGTCGATCCCGCCGGGCGGCATATCCGGATTCAATAGGAATGGCCGCCACGTCAATTCGACGTCCATATTTGGGCGCATTGCCAGCGCACGCTCCAAGCGGCGCTTACCGATGTAGCACCACGGGCAAACCGTATCGAAGATGATGTCGAGCTGCATGGGCCAAGCGTATCGCGCCGCAGCACGCGGCGCAATCGCTGGGCGTCAGCAGAAAGCCTGCAAGCCGGTTTGCGCGCGGCCAAGGATCAGCGCATGGATATCGTGCGTGCCCTCGTAAGTATTAACCGTTTCAAGGTTAATCATGTGCCGCATGACATGAAACTCATCTGCGATGCCGTTGCCGCCGTGCATGTCCCGCGCCATGCGGGCGATATCCAGCGACTTGCCGACGGAGTTGCGTTTGACCATGGAGATGTTCTCCGGTGGGCAAAGTCCCTCGTCGAGGAGGCGTCCGACGCGCAGCACCGATTGCAAACCAAGGGTGATTTCCGTCTGCATGTCGGCGAGTTTCTTCTGAATGAGTTGGTTCTGCGCCAGTGGGCGGCCGAATTGTTTACGATCCAGAGTGTACTGTCGTGCTGCATGCCAGCAGAATTCGGCAGCACCCAGGGCGCCCCAGGATATTCCGAAGCGCGCCTTGTTGAGACAGCCGAATGGCCCGCCCAACCCTTGGATATTCGGCAGCAGCGCGTCTTCGCCGACCTCGACGTTGTCCATGACGACTTCGCCGGTGATAGAGGCGCGCAGCGAGAGCTTGCCTTCGATCTTCGGCGCGCTCAGGCCTTTCATGCCTTTCTCAAGGATGAAACCACGGATCTTACCGTCCAATTTCGCCCAGATGACGAAGACATCGGCGATCGGCGAGTTGGATATCCACATTTTGGAGCCGGTCAGCTTGTAGCCGCCGTCTATCTTTTCGGCGCGGGTACGCATGCTGGCGGGATCGGAACCGGAATCCGGTTCGGTCAGGCCGAAGCAGCCGACAAATTCGCCGGTCGCCAGTTTAGGCAAATATTTTTGCCGTTGTTCCTCACTGCCGTAGGCGTGGATCGGATGCATGACCAGTGACGACTGCACGCTCATGGCTGAGCGATAACCACTGTCGACGCGCTCGACTTCGCGCGCAATCAGGCCATAGCAGACGTTGCTGACGCCGGCGCAGCCGTATTCTTCGGGAATCGTCGGACCGAGCAGACCCAGTTCGCCCATCTCGCTCATGATCTCGCGGTCAAAAGTCTCGTTCCGGTATGCTTCGAGGACGCGCGGCATGAGTTTATCCTGTGCGTAGTCCCGGGCGGTATCCCGCACCATCCGTTCTTCGTCGGTAAGCTGATTTTCCAGCAGAAACGGATCGTCCCATTGGAACTGCGGGGTCTGAGGCATTTTATTCTCCAAAAATCTTAATGGTCTTGGTGGTCTAGAAGGATTTAGGTCGTCTTGGCGATGCTGACGCCAATCAGGCTGTCGCGAGAGACGGTCGAAGCGAGTTGTTCTTCGCTCCAGCCGTCGGTGCCGCCGGGCCGCATCGGGATTACCATGTAGCGCATGTCGGCCGTCGAGTCATGCACTCGGACTTCGACACCGTCCGGCAGCGTCAGCCCGAACTCTTCTAGAACCTTGCGGGGTTCGTACACGGTGCGGCTGCGATACGCGCGCGATTTATACCAGTCGGGCGGAAACCCGAGCAGGCCGCGTGGGTAGCATGAGCACAGCGTGCAGACGACAACGTTATGGACGTCCGGCGTGTTTTCGATGGCGCGGATCGGAATGCCGCCGGCATCGATGCCGATCTCTCGTGACGCGGCATTGACGTCGCGCATTAGCAATTCCTTGTAGGCTGGGTCGAGCCACGCCTTGGCGACCATGCGTCCACCGATGGCTGGCTCGCGCGTGTCCATCATTTCGATCTGTGCCCGCATTTCGTCGGCGGTGATGATCCCTTTTTCGATCAACAATTCTTCCACCGCTTGCGCCATGACCATACGCGGCGTGATCGGCCCGTCTTCGATGTCCGGTTGAAACGGGTGCGGCTCGTCGTGTGAATGCGGATGATCGTCGTGCGGACTCATGAGCGAGGCTCCAGCCAGTGTTCGTAGATGTCGACGACCAGCGTATCGTTCGTGGCGCCGTCATAGCGCGGCCAGATGTCGGCTTGCGTAAAGGTGACGCGGTAGAGCATCTGCGTCTCACCGTCGCGGCGACCGTATGCTAGGTCTTCCGGATTCTCGAAGGCGCCCAGAACGGACTGCACGACGCCTTCGCGGCCGCGGATGAAATAGGGCGTGCGGACATGTCCAGGGGGGTGGTCGGCTCGTACGCTGACGGCATCGCCGGGGGTGAAGCGCGGGTGGGTCATTTCGGGATCTCGCGGTCTGCATTCCAACGCGCTTCCACTTCGCTCATCTTGCGGCCGAGTTCATCAACCGAGATGACGCCCTTCTCCAGCAATAAGTTGGTCGCCGAGGAAATCCAACGCTCATAATAACCGAGATCGTCATAGACGCCGGGGCCAAGTTCCTCGATGCCGCGCCGAAGCTCATCGGTCGAGAGAATCTTCCGGTCCGGCGTTTGCAGCAATTTGACGATGGCATCGACTTTTTTTTCCCAGAACGCGAAATCGTGCTCGCTGGGAACGACGTCGCCCGCTTCCAAACCGCCCATATCGTGATGTCGTCTGATTGGCATGTTTCCTCCGTGCCATTAGGCTGGCATGGAGACGGCAGCCGTTCAAGAGGCGTCGGCACGCATGCTTCTTAGCAGGAAGTCGGTAGTCTGGAGATACGTAAAGATGGGGACGCCGCCTTCGTGGTAGAGGCGGACGGCGCCATGCGTTTCATCGGGCAGAATATCGCGTAGGTCATCCTGGGCACGCAGTTCCAGAACCGTCGTGACGCCGTCCTCATCCATCCGCTTCCACCGTAGTACCAGATTGCGCGCCGTCGGATCGCCGATCAATGCCATCAGCGGCGTCTCCTCCTCGGCTGGGCCAAAGGTCATCGTGAAATGCCCGGCGATCCGCTTAAATTGCTCGGCGGGGATAAGGCCGTGCATGGCTTCGGTGCGTCCGTCATCGTCCAGTCGGACGATGGCGCCTTGTCCCCGATAAAAGATGCTTGAGACTTCGAATAAGTGTGCCATCTCCTCAGGCCAGTCTACTTTGATCACGCAAATACGTTTCCGTGCACCGTCCGGGACAAAACACGTCGATGTGTCTTCGAGTATGTCGCCTAGGTAGACCGAGGTTCCCAGGAACACTGGACTGTCCGATTGTGACGGTATCGTTTCCGGCTCGGAAATGTTGATCGACGCCGTTTTCGCCGTAAACGGCAGCGGTCTGGATTTGGGCTTGGCCGCTTCTTTTTCGGGCTCATAGCGGCGAACCCGGTATGGCGGCACGGGTGTTCCTTCACTCGGCACGGAAAGGGTGACCGGCGTTGCCGTCGTCTTCGAGAAATCGAAAAGCGTTGAGGGTGCCCGAGGAGAAGGGGGCGCAGATTTTGGTTTGATAGAGGCTCGGTTTCGATCGATCTCTAGGTTGATCTCCAAAACGATGTTGTCGCGTGCGGCATCCAGAGTAGGTGCCGGAGACGGCGGAACCGTTGGCGCGGTTCTTACAGGCTGCGGTGCCGGCGGTTGATGTCCTTGCAGCGGTGCGGATTTGAACGGCTGCGATATGATCGTGTCGGGGTTAAATGGGTTAATGGCAAGTTCGTCGCCGGCTTTTAGATGGCCGAACGGGATCGCTATGGCGACGGCACCTGCAGCCATTAAAAACAATGCTTCGAATAGTGATTTTGTCTGAAATACAGGAATGTAACGCATGCTCATTCCGCGAATCGCCCTATGCGAAGAATATACCATATTCCACTCCCGAGCGCGTGGGAATGCCTTGGTATTTAGTGGCGTAGCCGATAACCTCTGGAGCTAAAGCCGAGGACGAGCACGACACCATGACGTTGGTCGAGGAACTAAAACCGAAGAAGGACTCGGCGGCGCTAGAGGACGCGCTGCTTCGTGCCGCCGCCCGCCCATTGGCGATCGTCGATGCGAAGGGGCGAATTGTCTCCGCGAACGATCTGATGACAGCGTTGTTGGGCGCAAATGCGTCCCAAACCCTGGCTGATTGTTTCGCCGATGTTATCCCTGTTTCCGGCGATAAGAAGTCGTCCATCGAAACCGTTGTTCAATCTTCGGGAAACTCGGTCCGGTTGCAGTTGGAGCCGTTGAACGACCGGCTGGGCCGCTGGCTCGTGATCGCGGAAAACGTCACGAGTGTTCCGGGCCTTCGGTCCGCGAGCGAACTGATCGATCCGCTGACGGGCCTCGCCAATCGTCCGCTGGTTCTGACGCAGATGAAGCACATGCTCGACGATATCAGTGACACTGACGGCAGCGTGACAGTTATCTGCATCGACCTGGATGGTTTCGATGCGATCAACAAAAGCCACGGGCGTCCGGTCGGAGACAGCGTGCTGATCGAAGCCGCCGCCCGGATCGCGCGCGGTGTCCGCGGCTCGAACGTCATTGGCAGATTGATGGAGGATTGCTTCGTTGTCGTCGTGCCGGCACTTTCCAGCTTGGAGCAGATCAACGCCATCGCTCAGCGTTTGATTTCCACCGTCTCACGGCCGTTCCAAGCCCCAGGCGTGGCCGATCCGATCATAATCTCCGCAAGCGGTGGGATCGCCATGGCACCCGAGAACGGTCTCGACGCGGAAAGCCTGATCCAGTTCGCCGAAATGGCGGTTGATGCGGCCAAAAGTGGCGGCTACGGCACCTATCAGTTTTACGCCAATAGTAGTGGCGGCGAGATTCGAGAGCGTCGCACCAGGATCAGCCGACTCAATCGCGCCATCGAGAGCGACGAACTGTTTTTGCACTACCAGCCGAAGGTATCGCTGGTGTCGGGAGATATCGTCGGCGCCGAAGCTCTCGTGCGCTGGCAGGATCCGTCATCGGGTCTCGTCATGCCAGCCGATTTCATACCGCTTGCCGAAGACGCGGGCCTGATGGACCCGATCGGCCGAATGGTGATCGAAACGTCCTGCCGCATGCTCAAGAAATGGCAGAGCGAGGGCATGCCGTTTCTGCGTCTTGCCGCGAATGTGTCGGCGCGCCAACTTGCCCGCCGATCTTTTTTCGGCGAACTGCAGGAGATCCTTGCCGAAACCGGTGTGGAGCCGGACTCCTTGGAACTCGAGATCACCGAAAGTGCCATCTTGGACAATGCAGAAGACGTCATCCGTACCCTACGGGACGTGCGCTCTCTTGGGGTGCACCTAACCGCCGACGACTTCGGAACCGGGTATGCGTCGCTGAGTTATCTTCGGGATTTTCCGCTCGACGGCATCAAGATCGACGTGACGTTCGTCGGCGATATCGATGCGCCGGACAGCGATGGCGGATTGGCGGCGGCGGTTGTCGCTGTTGGTCATAGTCTGGGAATGAATGTCGTTGCCGAAGGAGTCGAGACACGCACGCAGTTGGATTTTCTCCACTGGCGCAATTGTGACGAGGTTCAGGGCTATTATCTAAGCCCGCCGCTGGACGCCGACGCGTTCGAAGCACTGGTAAAAAGCGGAAAGAAACTCGGCACCGAAGAAGCTTAAGATTCCACTGGCCTGGCCGGTCCGGCCCATCGGTCAATCTTCTCATGACGAATGCCGAGCAGGTCCACCGCGCGGCCGACACTTTGCCGCACGATATCGTCGATGGTTGCCGGCCGGGAATAGAACGCGGGCATGGGCGGATAGACGATAGCGCCTGATTCCATGGCTCGGCGCATGATTTCGATATGGCCCAAGTGGAACGGCGTTTCCCGCAGCATGAGAACCAGCGGACGGCGTTCCTTGAGCGTCACGTCGGCGGCCCGTTGCACCAACGTGTCCCCATAGCAGTTGGCGATGCCGGAAAGAGTCTTCATGGAACACGGTGCGACAATCATACCGCGCATCCGAAACGACCCGCTGGAAACACAGGCAGCCTGATCTCTGTTGGAATGGACTTCGTCCGCCAGTGCTTTGATTTCGTCTATGTCGATGTCGGTTTCAATCTCTAACGTGCGGCGACCGACCTCCGTGATGATCAAATGAGCGGGCACGTCGATCTCACGGAGGAGGCGCAAGGTCTCGACCCCGTAAATCGCGCCGGACGCGCCTGTGATTGCGACCAGTACCGGATCGCTCATTGATAGCTCCAAACCTCGTTTTTGCCGCCCGCATAGGCTCTACGTTGTCTCGACGCGGGGAGCAAGGTATATGGTAGCCATGCGTTTGATTGCCAATATCTTTGTCTGTGCAGCCGTTGCCGTCGTTTCGTCGTGCAGCGGTGGCGATGCTTATGTCGATCGGCCGTATGAGATCGACCGAGATTCTCCGGATTTTCCGGGTGGCCCAATATTGTCGAAAGGCAGTGAAGTAACGGTTTGCTATTCCAAGTCGGCATCGTCGCCGCAGGAAATCTATGAGCTTGCCGATAAAGAGTGCGACCGTTTCGGTCTCACCGCTGCCTTGAGTGAACAGGTCTACACGCTTTGTCCGGTCGTCACGCCGATGGCCGCCATTTATACCTGTGAGACTGTCGTTGCCGGGCGCCCAACAGGGGCACGTGTTGGTCAGCCTGCGGCGGGCGCAGGCGTCATTAACATCCCGGCACAGGGCCAGGTCCAAGGCAAAGGTAGTGTGCTGTCGGATAATTTCGGATCGTCGAGTGTCTCGACGACCGCAAAAAGCAAACCGTTTCCCACTTACCTGTTCAACGATCCGAACCGCCCTCAGCAGTGATGTCCCTCGGGGCAACCCTGGTTGAAGTTTGATAGAAGTACGTATGCTTTGGAACGTTCTCGTCGGCCTTTGCCTGGCTTATCTGGTGTTGATTGCGGCGCTCTATTTCTTTCAGCGGAGCATGATGTATCAGCCGGGCCGGGTGCTGCCGGATGTGCGGCAAACGGCTATTCCCGAAGCCGAACCCGTTATTTTGACATCGGAGAGCGATGACACGACGACGTCCTGGTTTATTGCGCCGGCCAAAGAACGTCCCGTGATTCTCTATTTTCAGGGAAATGCCGGGACCATCGCCGACCGGGACTTCAAGGCCAATGCCTTTGCCAGTGCAGGGCTGGGTGTCTGGTTGACGGGCTATCGGGGGTTCGGCGGTAATGCCGGTTTGCCGACGGAGGAAGGGCTCTATGCCGATGCCTTTGCAGCGGTCGGAGAACTCGGCAACCGTGGCGTTGCACCGTCGGATATCGTTATCTATGGAGAATCCCTCGGCACCGGTGTCGCCGTGCAAACGGCGATGAGGTTGACCGATAGCGGCACCCCCGTTCGCGGGGTCATTCTGGAAGCGCCGTTTACATCAATGGGAGACGCGGCTCAGGGGCACTATCCCTATGTTCCCGCCAAATGGCTGGTCCGCGACAAATTCGACAGCTTGTCGAAAATCACCAAGATAAATGCCCCACTGCTGATTCTGCATGGTGATAACGACCGTGTCGTACCCGAGTCGCATGGCCGTGCGCTGTTTGCGGCAGCTCAAGAGCCGAAACAAGCGGTCTGGGTCCCCGACGGTGGGCACAGCAATCTATACGACTTCGGCGTCGGGCCAAAGATCGTTGCGTTCATCGAAAGTCTTGAAAAGCGTTAAGCCTTATACACTGTCACGCCCACCGTGCGCCGCCGACCAACTGACCGGGTCGGCCAGGAAGGCTTCGACCTGCTTCAGCGTGTCCGTTGGGAAGTCGTTGCCGGCGGTTGCTTCGTCCAGCACGTCCTGCCAAGTAGCCAGGGTATGCAGGCGAACGTTCATGCCTTTCAACGTATCCTCGGCACCCGGAAACGCGCCATAGAAGAAAACCACGAAGATATCTTCGACCGTGGCACCCGCACCGCGCAGCGCATCCAGGAAGTTGATTTTGGAACCGCCGTCGGTCGCAAGGTCTTCGGCCAGAAGAACGTTCGCGCCCTCCGGCATGGAGCCTTCGATCTGCGCATTACGGCCAAAGCCCTTCGGCTTCTTGCGTACATAGAGCATCGGCTTGGAAAGCGCTTCCGACAGCCATGCGCCGTAAGGGATGCCCGCGGTTTCACCGCCAGCCACATAATCCAGCTTTGACATGTCGATCCGTTCGGACAGCATCTCCGCGCTCATTTCGATGATGCGACGGCGCGCGTCCAAAAACGAGATCACCCACCGGCAATCGATATAGACCGGGCTCGCCCAACCGGCCGTCAGCTTGTAGGGCTCTTCCGGGCGGAAGTTGACGGCTTTGATGTCGAGAAGCAGGCGGGCGGTCTCGCGGCCGCGGCCGCTGTCGTCGGTGGGAATGGTGTTGGGCATATTTTGTCTCCGGGTTTTATACTCCGCGTTTGTAAGCACTTGGGCCGCGGATGACAATCGGGCGTTGACTTGCAGGGGGGCGCGCTCGACCCTCAGCGGCGATTTGGGAGAATGATATGAACCGCCGGGAACGGAGACGGCTCGAAGCAATGGGCGAAGCGCCGCCGCAAACGTCTGAGCGTGCGTCGAATACCGCCAAGGCGCGTGTCCGCGCCGCCGAAAAACGTCTGGAAGCGAATGATGTCGCCGGCGCCGAGGAGGCTCTAAAAGAGGCGGTACGCCTCGATCCCGCGAACGGCCGCGCCTGGTATCTGCAGGCGATGATCGACGTCAACGCCGGGCGCTTGGACGCGGCCGGTGACGCCATCGTGAAGGCGACGACCGGCGATGATGCGGATGCAGAAATGCATGCAAACTGCTCGGCGATCATGAACCTCTGCGCGCGACCGATGGAAGCCGAGGCAGCGGCACGGCACGCGCTCGAACTCGCACCCACCATGCCGGAAGCTTTCTGTAATTTGGGTGTCGCTTTGGAGGCGCAGGGCAAGGCACCGGCGGCGCTGGAAGCGCTCGAGAATGCGATCAAACTCCGGCCCGGTTATGGCGAGGCTTTGATCAGTCTCGGCAATTTGAAATTCCGGAGCGGCGATCAGGAAGGCGCCGTCGAGGCGTTTGCAGATGCCGTTCGGGCACAGCCGACGAACGTGATGGCGCGGACCAATCTTGCCGTAGCGTTGCGGCTATTGGGTGAACTCGGTGCTGCCGAGCAGCAGTGCCTGGAAGCCCTGGCACTCGACCCCAATTATGCCGAAGCGCACAACGCGCTTGGTAATGTTCGCTTGCAGTTGGGCGACCTGCCGGGTGCCGTGTCCGCATTTCGGGATGCTGTGGCGAGGCGGGAAAGCTATCCGGAAGCACGCGCCAATTTGGCCGCTGCATTGTTCAAATCCGGCGATCTTGCTGGCGCCGAAGAGGCCTACGTCAACACGCTGGAGCAGCATCCTAATTTCGCCGAAGCCGCGCACGGTTTGGGTGTTGTTCTGTTGGCGGCAGGGCGGGTCGACGATGCGGAGCGACGCTTCCGCCGCGCTATTGAAATACGTCCATCACTGGGTGAAGCGTGGATGAACATCGTCGATGCGAAGGGAGATACGCTCGACGAAACGGATCTAAAGGTGTTGCGAGACAAGGCTGCGGACGCGCGGTTGGCCGAAGAGGACCGGATCGGTTTTCAGTTCGCACTCGGCGCTGCAGAAGATGCACGCGGCGACTTCGAGGCAGCATTCGAATCCTACCGAAATGCAAACGAACGCCGGTTACGGATGTCGCGTGCGGCGGGCCTGGCGTTTGATGCCGACGCTTTCGATGCGGAGGTCACCTCGGTCATCGAGACTTTTGACGTCGATGCGCTGGCGGGGATGGCCGACAAGGGCGACCCGGAGGCGCGGCCCGTCTTTGTCTGTGGCATGCCGCGCTCCGGCACGACACTCATCGAGCAAATCCTGGCGGCGCACCCTGATGTGCGTGGTGCTGGTGAGGTCGATATCGTCAGCGGCTTGCCGGACGACTATCCGGTTGGCGCGATCGGGTTGAACGATGCCGCGCTGCGGACGTTGTCTGATACATACCTGGCGCGCCTCCCGGTGTCGGCGCGAGGCGGTCAGGTGTTTACCGATAAGACGCCGCAGAACGTTTTCTTCTTAGGCTTGATCAAGGCGATGTTCCCGAACGCGAAATTCGTGCGCCTCGTCCGCGATTCACGCGATACGGCGTTGTCGTGTTATTTCCAGAACTTCCGAGCCGGCGGACTGGACTGGTCGAGCCGCCTCGAAGACATCGCCCGCTACCAAGCGGCGGAAGACCGTATGGCGGCGCATTGGCGGGGACTTCTCGCAGACGAACTTTTGGAACTCGCCTACGAGGATATCGTCGGCGATCTGAAAGGCGTTGCTGAGCGTTTGTTGGCGTTCACGGATCTCTCGTGGAATGACGCCGTCCTGCACCCCGAGAAAGCATCGGGGACGGTTCTGACGGCGTCGAATTGGCAGGTGCGGAAGCCCGTATACGCGTCTTCCGTCGGACGCTGGCGGCACTATGAAAAATATCTCACGGGTATTCCGGGACTAAGCCCGGCATGATGCGGAAAGTCGGCGCCGGATTTCTTGTTCTTGCGCTGACGTTTGCTGCCGCCGTTGCATTTGCGGGCCCCCATCGGCGGCCGCTTGATCCGGTAGCACCGGCCTTCGCCTTCAATCCGACGACCCCCGAAAAAGCGGCGCTGGGGTGCAGACTATTCTTCGACCCGCGCCTGTCGAAAGCCAACGAGACCTCTTGCGCTAGTTGTCACGACCCGTCGCACGGCTGGGCGGATAGGCGCCAAACGAGCCGAGGTGCACTCGATGTCGCCGAGGTGCGGCGCACGCAGACCGTTTTGGGCGCAGGGTTCGTCCCAAAGCTGGGCTGGTCGGGCGGCATCGATGCATTGGAGGGGTTCGTCCTGGCACCCATCGCCCGTGCGCACGAGATGGCGCAGGATTTGGATGCGCTCGTCGCCGAGCTTTCGTTATCGGAAGTCTATGCCGAAGATCTGAATGCGGCATTTGGTTCCCCCGACGTGACGGTGAGCCGTATTTCACAGGCCCTAGCCGCTTACGTCAGGACGCTGGTACCGGGGGAGGCATCTTTCGACCGATGGCAAGACGGTGACGAGACTGCCGTCTCTGAAAGTGCAAAGGAAGGGTTTGCCTTGTTTACGGGCAAGGCCGGATGCGTCGCCTGTCATACGGGTTGGCGCTTCACGGATGATGCGTTTCACGATATCGGTCTTGAATCCGGTTCGGATATCGGACGCGCTATGCATGAGCCGAAAAATCCGCTGGCCCGCTATGCGTTCAAGACGCCGACGCTTCGTGATGTCGCGCTTAGGCCACCCTATATGCACGATGGTTCGAAGGCCACGTTGCGGGATGTTGTCGACCACTATTCGGCGCCGTTTGCCGAGAGAGAGTCGCTCTCATCCTTGCTACAAGCCCCAAACCTCTCTGATCGAGAAAAATTGAACCTCGTTGATTTCCTGTTGACCCTGACATCGGATAGGGAACACACATTCAAGAGCTGCGATCCGGAAAGGACTCAAAAATGAAGATCAACCTCCCCGCACTTCTGGCCTTATCTGTGCTGACGTTCGCCGTGCCTACCGCGTCGGCGATGATGACCAACGACGATGCGTCTTCCTCCGATACGATGAAAGAGGCAGAGACTTTGGTGAAGGATGAGAAGTACGGCGCCGCGAGCGAGAAGCTGACGATGGTTCTGAAATCTGATCCGCAAAATGCGGATGCGTGGAACCTGATGGGGTTTTCCAGCCGCATGATGGGCAAGTTTGACGATGCGGAAAAGCAATACACGAACGCGTTGAAGATCGAACCGTCGCACAAAGGCGCGCTCAACTACATGGGTCAGATGTATGTGCAAACGGGGCGGCTCGAAGGCGCGCGTGGTATGCTGCAACGTCTGAAGGACGCATGTGGTGACTGCAAAGAATATACACAGCTCGATACCGCGATCCGCGAGGGTAAAGCAGGCAATTACTGACCCGGGTCGCGACCGCGAATTGGGGGACGGTCGCAGCGATGAAAATCACCAGACGGGGCGCACATCTCGGCGCCGGCCTGATCCTGTTCATCTATGTGCTGTGCCACATGCTGAACCATGCGCTCGGCATCGTATCCATCGACGCGATGAACGAAGGCCGCCGGTTCTTTGTGTTTCCGTGGACGAACTTCTTCGGCACGCTGGTTTTGGGCGCGGCACTGTTTTTCCATATGTTTTCCGCGCTCTGGGTGCTGTACCGGCGCCGCACACTTGTCTTGCCTGCCTGGCAATGGACGCAACTAGGCCTAGGCCTCGCCGTGCCTTTGCTCGCCGTCGAACACATGGTGGCGACCGGCTACGCGCGCATCGCCTATGATCTGACCCCCAGCTATGACTACGTGCTGGCGGCCATCGCCTATTTCGATCCCGCGAAGGGGTGGTTGCAGATGGCGCTGCTGATTGCAGCCTGGGGCCATGCCGCCGTCGGTATTCGCAACTGGATCAAGGTCAAGAGCTGGTACGCCGCTTGGGCGCCGCACTTGTATGCGGCTGCCATCGTGGTGCCAGCCATATCGTTGATGGGTTTCGTCGCCGCAGCGATAGAGGTACAGCCGCTGGCCAGTGACCCGAGTTGGCAACTTGATATGCTGCAGCGTCTGGGTTCGCCTGAGTCGGAAACCATCCGCGACCTCTATCAGGTTCGCGATGGCGTGATTGTCGTTTACGTGTTGTCCGTCGTGGCGGTTTTCGTTGCGCGGCGCATTCGCTTGCATCTGGCGAAACGGAAAGAGCAGGTCTTTGTCTCGTGCCCATCCACCGGTGGCCGCTATGCGGTCGTTCCCGGTGCCACGGTTCTCGAGACTATGAATGCCAACGGCGTCAAGCATGCCTCGGTGTGCGGCGGACGTGCGCGCTGTTCCACCTGCCGGGTGCGCATATTACGCCAAGCCGCAAACGCCATCGCGCCGCCGGCAGACGATGAGCAACGCGTGCTACAGCGCCTTAAGCTGCCACCCAATGTCAGGCTGGCCTGTCAGTTGCGTCCTGCCGCCGATATCCAATGTGAGGCTCTGTTGCCGCCCGACGTGACGATGGCTGAGGCCCTGGCAGGCGGAAACTTTACGGCGGGTTATGAGGTCGAACTCACGGTCATGTTCGCGGATCTGCGCGGCTTTACGTCGCTGTCCGAGAACAGGCTGCCGTTCGATGTCGTGTATCTGCTCAATCAATATTTCGAATCCATGGGTAAGGCGATTGAAGCTGAAGGCGGGACGATCGACAAGTTCATCGGCGATGGCATCATGGCGACCTTCGGCGATGCCGAGGGGGCGAGCGCCGAAGATTGCGGTGCGCGTGCGGCGCTTAGAGCCGCCACGACAATGGGCATGCGCCTTGAGGAAATGAATGCCAGGCTCAAGAACGACTTGCCGGAGCCGCTGAATATCGGAATCGGTCTGCACACCGGTCCGGTCATCAAAGGCACCATGGGGTACGGCAGTGCGAGCCAGATTACCGTTATCGGTGATACCGTGAACACCACCAGCCGCATCGAGTCCGCGACCAAGGAGCACGCGGCGCAGTTGCTGTTCACCGACAACGTCGGCGCAATGGCGGGGATAACCGCAGACGATTACGCAACGGCGCGCATTCAGGTCCGAGGGCGCCAGGAACCGTTGGACGTCTATGTTATCGAGCGTGTCGCCGGCCTTCGTATCGAATAACGGCGCCAGTGGTCGAGGCAGGTGTTGAGCCATGTGGGGTGCGGGGTATCATCCAGGCATCGGCCAAACCGGGCCAAGATCTTTGAGTGGAGACGCACTTCATGGCCGCTGACGGCCTCCTTGTTTGGGCCTTGCTGGATGACCGCGCGGGCAACCGTGCGCAGGCCGAAGGTGTGGCGCGTAAATTGACGGACGATTTCATCGCCGTGGAGATCGATTACGGCGTCGCCGCCAGCTTGCCGAACGCCCTGATCGGCGCATCGCTGATGGGTATGAAGCCGCAATCCCGAATCGCGTTGCGGCCACCTTGGCCGGACTTAGTGATCGCTGCCGGTCGTCGCACCGGGCCGGTCGCGCGCTGGATCAAACATCAAAGTGGCGGTCAGACGCACCTTGTGCAGATCATGGACCCGGGTGCGGCAAGGCACGACTTCGACCTGATCTGCAAGCCAGCCCATGACAAGGGTGATAAAGACGGCGCGAACGTTGTCATCATCGACGCCGCGCCGCATCGCCTGAATGAAAGTGTATTGGAGACGGCCAAGAACGACTGGGCCGAACGGGTCGCACCGTATCCGGCGCCACGCATTGCCTTGCTGATCGGCGGTAGCACCAAACGGCGTACCTTTACCGACGCGATGGCGGCGGGTTTGTGCGGCAAAGTGCTGGAGTCCGCGACGGCCAAAGGTGCCAGCATCCTCGCGACCACTAGCCGGCGCACCGGCAAGGTGGTGGAGACGGTCGCCGCCGTTTTGATCGACCGCACGCTTTTGTATCGCTGGGATCAACCGGGCAAGAATCCGTACCTGGGCTTTCTGGCGCATGCCGATGCGGTCGTTGTGACCGGCGAGAGCGTCAGCATGTGCTCTGAAGCCTGTTCATTAGGCAAGCCCGTCTATGTCTTCGCGCCGCATGACCTGATCGGCGCGAAGCACGAGCGTCTGCACCGCCGGTTGTTCGACGGCGGGTTTGCGCGGCCGTTCACCGGTGAGATAGATTTTGATTGGTCGCCGCCGACGTTGGACGTGGCGGCGGACATCGTAAGCGCCATCAAGGCGCGTCTTTTATAGACAAATCGATAGGGGGAATTCATGCCGTCTTTTGCCGCGAATCTTGCTTGGCTGTTCAAGGATATGCCACTCGCCAATAAGGTTGAACTCGTGGCGACGCTTGGCTTCAAGCATGTCGAGTTTCAATTTCCCTATGAAATCGATGCGCAGGTGATGCGGGATATGCTTTCGACCAATAATCTCTCCATGTCTCTGATCAATGCACCAGCCGGCGACTATGCCGCCGGTGACAGAGGTCTGGCGGCGATCGAGGGGCGTGAGGACGAGTTTCGCGGTGCCATCGAACAGGGCTTGGAATACGCCGACGCCATCGGCTGTGGCGCCGTGCATGTAATGTCAGGCGTGGTCTCGGAAGCGGACCAAGAAATCGCTGTTTCGAAGTACGTCGATAACCTAAAGATCGCGGCGCGGCTGGCGGCGCCTGCCGGGATCGATATTCTGGTCGAACCGATCAATGGCGTTGACGTGCCCGGCTACCTGATCCAGCGCGCCACACAGGCCCATGCGGTGATGGCGATGGTCGACGAGCCGAACGTATTTCTACAGTTCGACGCCTATCATGCGCTAGTGAACGGCGAAGATCCGTGCGAGGGCTTGCGGGCGAATTTCGACGTTATCCGTCACATGCAGATCGCCGGATACCCCGGTAGACACGAACCGGGATCGGGTGACGACAATCCGAGCGAATTCTTCGAACTTTGCGACATGCTGGGTTACACCGGGACCATCGGCTGCGAATACGTGCCGGCCGGTTCGACCTTGGATGGTCTTGTCTGGGCGTCGCCTTACGGTATCGGATGAGTTCTTAGACGACCTTGTGACGCTGCTCGCCCAGACCCTCGACCCCGAACGAAAGCGTATCGCCGGATTTTAGAAATACCGGTGGCTGCTTACCATTACCGACGCCCGGCGGCGTGCCGGTGGCGATGATATCGCCGGGTTTGAGCGTCATATGCTGTGACACGTAGGCGACGATATGGCCGACATCGAAGATCATGGTCTTGGTGGTGCCGTCCTGCATGCGGTCGCCGTCGACGTCCAGCCAGATGCGTAAGTTATGGACGTCGTCGATCTCGTCCGGAGTCACCAGCCAGGGGCCGAGTGGCGCGAACCCTTCGTAACTCTTGCCCTTTGTCCATTGCCCGGTGCCGCCAAGTTGCCAATCGCGCTCCGACAGATCGTTGACGACGGTAAAGCCGGCAACATGATCTAAGGCGTTGGCGCGGGCGACGTTGCGTGCCTCGACGCCGATGACGATGGCTAACTCGACTTCCCAATCGGTCTTTTCCGATTTCGGCGGCAGGATGATGTCATCGAACGGGCCGCTGATGGTGTAGGGGGACTTCATGAACAGGACCGGCTCGGACGGGATTGGCATGTTCAGTTCCTGTGCGTGGTCGCTGTAATTCAAGCCAACACAGACGACCTGACGGATATCGCCGACGGGCGCGCCGATGCGTTCGTCGCTGGAAACCGTCGGCAGCGTATCGATATCGATCTTTCCGAGTCGGGCGAGGCGATCGGGCGCCAAGGCACCGCCGGCAAGATCGCCGAGTTTATCCGACAGATCGCGCACACGGCCTTGTCCGTCGATCATTCCGGGCTTCTCGGCACCGATCGTACCGAACCTAACGAATTTCATTTAAGGGGTCCCCTATCACGTTTCGAACAGTCTAAATCGGGCGCGGGAGCGCGTCCATGTTGGATAAAATTTTTGAAACATGTGACGAAAATCATAGGCGAATCAGGGTGATGGACGTATCAGGGCCTAAATGGCTAGGAGATTATGTATGCCCGCCGCGTACCGAGATATGACCCATTTGGTCGAACGACTACACCGCAGATTATTGGACGTTGTCCGTGCGGAATTAACCCGAGCGAATATCCACGATCTGAATGGCGTTCAGGCGCTGTTGCTAGTCAACATGGGCGAGGGCGAGATAGCTGTGCGCGATCTTGTCGAACGAGGTTACTACCTGGGATCGAACGTTTCCTACAACATCCGAAAGCTCACCGAATTGGGCTACCTCAAGCAAAAACCGACCAAGCATGATCGCCGTTCGCTGACGGTCATCCCGACAGACAAGGCGAAGAAAGCGATCGCCGCCGTGCGCGCCGGCGAGGACAACCACGCCAAGTCTTTCGAAGCGTCAATTGAAGGTCTGAGCGACATCCCGACGGTGCGGGAAGCCCTGAAGCGGCTGGAAGCGGTTTGGACGGAAAGCCTGGTGCGTTAGAGCGCACTTCGGATAGCTATCATATGCATCGTCCCGGTCGCGAAGCATCCAGCCGAGCGCGCCGGGACCTTAAAGTTCCAACGGTCATCACGCAAAGACCCCGGCGCTCGCTGCGGCCGGGATGACGGAAGGTTGGGGGAGTGTGATCAGACGTCAATATCGTCGACGAACTGGGCGTGTTCCTGGATATAAGCGAAGCGTAGCTCCGGCTTCTTGCCCATGAGCTGATCAACGAGACGTGCTGTTTCCTTGGCTTCGATCTTGTCGTCGTCCGTATGGTCGCCAGGCACCGTGACCCGCAGCAGGGTCCGGTTTTTGACCGACATGGTGGTTTCCTTGAGCTGCGCCGGTGGCATTTCGCCGAGGCCTTTGAAGCGGCTGACCTCGACCTTGCCACGGCCTTTGAATTCAGTCTCCATCAGTTCCTCGCGGTGCACGTCGTCGCGGGCATAGATGGTTTTGCCGCCCTGGCTGATGCGATAGAGCGGCGGCAGCGCCAGATAAAGATAGCCGCCCTCAACCAAGCCCGGCATCTCCTGATAGAAGAAGGTCATCAACAGCGATGCGATGTGCGCGCCGTCGACGTCGGCATCGGTCATGATGATGATCTTTTCGTAGCGCAGGTCATCGGCGATAAACCGGTCGCCCGTGCCACAGCCGAGAGCCTCGATAAGGTCGTTGAGTTCCTGGTTGGCGCGTAGTTTGTCCGACGTTGCGCTAGCGACATTCAGAATCTTACCGCGTAGCGGCAGGATGGCCTGGAATTGGCGTGCGCGGGCCTGCTTGGCGGAGCCCCCGGCGCTGTCACCCTCGACGATGAAAAGCTCGGTGCCTTCTCGGCTGGACTGCGAACAGTCGGCGAGCTTGCCGGGTAGTCTCAGTCTGCGAGTCGCTGACTGGCGTTTGGTCTGTTTGTCTTCGCGCTTACGGAGACGCATCTCGGCACGTTCAATGGTGTGCTGCAATAGCGTCTTGGCGGTCTCGGGGGCACCCGATAGCCAGTGATCGAAGTGGTCACGGATCGAGGTCTCGACAAGGCGCTGCGCATCAACTGTGGAGAGCTTTTCCTTGGTCTGGCCCTGGAACTGAGGCTCGCGGATGAACACCGACAGCATGATATCGGCGCCGCCGACGACGTCTTCAGCCTGTAGTTTCGACGCCTGTTTGGTGTTGGTCAGTTCACCATAGGCGCGAAGCCCCTTGGTCAGCGCACCACGCAGCCCAAGTTCGTGCGTCCCGCCGAGCGGTGTCGGCACAGTGTTGCAGTAGGAATTGAAAAACGCATCTTCGTCGACCGGCCAGGCGACCGCCCACTCAACCCGTCCGGCGCCGTCGGCAAACGTTGCTTCACCTGCGAACGGGGCGGGGGTTAGGACCTTGCGGGTTTTCAGGACCGACGTCAGATAGTCGCCGAGACCGCCTGGGAAATGCAGTGTTGCCGACTGCGGCGTGTCGTCGTCGCCCTTGAGAATCTTGTCATCGACCGACCAGCGGATCTCGACACCCCGAAACAGATAGGCCTTGGAACGCGCCATGCGGAACAAAGCCGCCGGGCGAAACCGTGCGCCGGTGCCGAAAATCTGACTGTCCGGTAGGAAGGTTATCGTCGTGCCACGGCGGTTCGAGACGCTGCCCGCGTTCGTCAATTTGGTCTTGGGCTTGCCGCGCTCGTACGTCTGTGTCCAAAGCTTTTTGTCCTTGGCAACCTCGACAATCAGCTCTTCGGCCAGCGCGTTCACGACCGAGAGTCCGACGCCGTGCAAGCCGCCCGAGGTGGCATAGGCGTCGCCACCAAATTTGCCGCCGGAATGGAGCGTGGTCAGAATGACCTCGAGCGCCGACGTGTCTTTGAATTTCGGGTGCGGATCGACAGGGATACCGCGGCCGTTATCGCGGATAGTCAGGCGGTAGTCGGCGCCGAGTTCTATTTCGATGCGCGTCGCGTGCCCGGCGACAGCCTCGTCCATTGAGTTGTCGAGGATTTCAGCCGCCAAATGGTGCAAGGCGCGGTCGTCGGTGCCGCCGATGTACATGCCGGGACGGCGGCGGACGGGCTCCAGGCCCTCAAGAACTTCGATATCGTCGGCTGTGTAGCTGTCTTTGGTGGCGCCAGATTTATCGGCTGCCTTTGCTTTGCCTTTGGCTGCCTTGCCGGTAGGTTTTTTACCGGAATGGGCGGACGTCTGTGCCTCGTCGCTGCCGAACAAATCGCGCATATCGTCGCCTCGTTCCATGTCCGCTCCCGTTCAAAACCCCGGTTCTGACCCCAGCGGCGTTCGCACGTGCCGCATCGCCGTACTTTAGCCGCGCCTATAACCGCCTTCAAGGAGGATAAGGTATGTCAGACGATTGTTTGTCGCCATATCTTGTATATAGTTCGTTAACCATAAACAACCCGGAGACGTAAAAATGTCGGGCGATTCCAACGACTTTGACGACAATGTAACCCCGAAGGGAACTCTGGCGCTGCGTATGCTGGCGATGCCGAAAGACACCAACCCGTCCGGAGATATTTTCGGTGGCTGGGTGATGTCGCAGATGGATATCGCCGGGGGCACGACGGCTTGGAATAGGGCCGGGGGGCGGGTCGCCACGGTTGCCGTCGACGGCTTTGTTTTCCATCGTCCGATCAATGTCGGCGACGTGGTCAGTTGTTATTGCGATATCGTGCGGGTCGGCACCACGTCGATCAGCATTCTGGTCGAAGCATGGGCCCTCAAGGACCGCACGTCTTCGCCGCTCGTACGGGTCACCGAAGGCACCTTCACCTTCGTGGCCTTGGACGAAAACGGTAACAAACGCCCGGTGCCCCAATCCGTCGAGCAGGCCGGTTAGACCAGCATCATGCTGACATAGGCGGAAACGAACAGGGTGATCAGGGCCAGAAACTCGCTCAGAAAACGTCCCGTATTGGTCCACTTTTGCATTTCATTCTCCTGTGTTTTTCTGCTCATAACGTGAACATAAAAAGAACAATAATGGAACATACGTGGTCGATCAAGTATTTTTTACCGTCGGTCGCTTGCGCGATTTCGTGCTTACAGCCACTGTCATCAGAGTGTGTCGAGGGAGGGTGTCCGATGCGGTCACATGTGGGAAAAATCTTATTTGCAGTCATCACGCTGGTTACCATGATCGCCACAGCCGCACCGGGCCAGGCCGGTCAGGCTTCGGTTCTCGATGCCACCGCCGTCGCCAATCAGGACGGGACATACGGGTTCAACGCGACGGTGTCGCATGCCGACGAGGGCTGGCAGCACTATGCCAACAAGTGGGACGTTCTGGACGCCGAGGGTAATGTCATCGCCACGCGCGTGCTCTACCATCCGCACGTCAACGAGCAGCCGTTCACGCGCAGTCTGGGGCGGGTCGAAGTGCCGATCGGAGTGACGCGGGTGATTATCCGCGCCAGTGACAACGTGCACGGCGACGGGGCTCGCACCTTCATGCTGGATTTACCGCCGCGCAAATAATCGGAGAATGATTAGCGGTGGTCGGAATCGCTGTCCGCTTCGGTATCGGGTTCTGCCGGCAGGCGGTTATAGCCGCGCAGGAGCTCTTCATGCTCGGCCATGTCGCGCCGGGTTTCCCGCCGCTCAACCATCAAAACAATCAAAACCAAAGTCACAATTACTGTCCCAGAGATCATGGCGACGCCTGGGATGCTGAATACGATCTCCAGCGGCGTCAGTTGGCCGGTATCGTCATGGGAAAGCGTAAAGGCTGTATAGGCGCTGATCACGATCAGGCCGATAGTGAGAGCGAGGGACGCCCACCCCAGGATACGTAGGCCGGTCTGGATCTGGGACAAGCGTTCGCGCTGCGCATCGGAAATCACCTCGGCGAAAATCAATCGCAGATTGTCGTCCCGGACGACACCGTCTTTCTTGGAGGTGTTCTTCATTGGAGGACTATCGGGGAAGTACTATGCGCAATTCAACCGTCGACACCGGATTACGCAAAGAAAAGACCCCCGCCGTTACCGGCGGGGGTCCCCACGGTGGAGCCTAAGCTCCATGCCCGCGTTAGGAAGAGTAGTACATCATGAACTCAACCGGGTGCGGCGTATGTTCGAAGTTGTAGACGTCTTCCCATTTCAGATCCATGTAGCCATTGATCATGTCGTCGGTGAAAACGTCGCCCTTCGTCAGGAACTCGCGGTCGGCGTCGAGCGATTCGAGCGCCTCACGCAGCGAACCGCAAACGGTCGGTACGTCGGAGAGTTCTTCCGGCGGCAGTTCGTACAAGTCCTTGTCCATGGCATCGCCCGGATGGATCTTGTTCTGGATGCCGTCGAGGCCGGCCATCATCATCGCCGAGAAGGCGAGATACGGGTTGGCCAGGGCGTCCGGGAAGCGGATTTCGACGCGCTTGCCCTTCGGCGAACCGGAGTACGGAATACGGCAGGATGCCGAACGGTTGCGGGCCGAGTAAGCCAGCAGAACCGGAGCTTCGAAGCCCGGGATCAAGCGTTTGTAACTGTTGGTCGTCGGGTTGGTGAAGGCGTTGACGGCCTTGGCGTGCTTGATGATCCCGCCGATGTAGTAGAGACAGGTGTCCGAGAGATCGGCATAACCCGAACCGGCAAAGGTCGGCTTGCCGTCTTTCCAGATCGACTGGTGGGTGTGCATACCCGAACCGTTGTCGCCCGACACCGGCTTCGGCATGAACGTCGCCGTTTTGCCATAGGTCGCGGCAACCATCTGCGTGCAGTACTTGTAGATCTGCACGTTGTCGGCGGCGCGGACCAGCGTCGAGAAAGCCATGCCGAGCTCGTGCTGCGACGGGGCAACTTCGTGGTGATGCTTGTCCATGGTGAGTCCCATTTCCTGCATCACGGTGACCATTTCGGCACGGATATCGTGTGCCTGGTCAACCGGCGGTACCGGGAAGTAACCACCCTTGACGCCAGGGCGGTGACCCAGGTTGCCATCGTCAAAGATCGTGCCGGAGACATACGGACCTTCGTCGGACGTGAACGAGTAGGAACACTCGTTCATGCTGACTTGGTAGCGGACATCGTCGAACACGAAGAATTCCGGCTCGGCACCGAAGTAGGCGGTGTCACCGATGCCGGTCGTGGCAAGGTAAGCTTCCGCTTTCTTGGCGACGGAACGCGGGTCGCGCTCGTAGAGCTGACCGTTGGTCGGCTCGATAATATCGCAGTAAAGAATCATCATCGGCTGCGCCGCGAACGGGTCCATAACGGCCGTCGAAGCGTCCGGGATCAGCGTCATGTCAGACTCGTTGATCGCTTTCCAGCCGGCGATCGAGGAGCCGTCGAACATGAAGCCTTCTTCGAACGAGTCTTCGTCGACAAACGACGAAACCATCGTCAGGTGCTGCCACTTGCCTTTCGGGTCCGTAAACCGCAGATCAACCCAGCCGATGTCGTTGTCTTTCAGAAACTTCACAACATCGCTTGCTGTTTTCAAATCCAGTCCCATTGGTCGTCCTTCCTTCCTAACTCGGGGTGGTAAATAGTTCGAATTGTTCGGTTAATTATTTAGATTGCGTCCTGGCCACGTTCACCCGTGCGGACCCGGATCGCTTCTTCGATCGTCGAAATGAAAATTTTGCCGTCGCCGATACGGCCGGTCTGCGCGGCTTGCTGAATGGATTCAACTGCGCGCTCCGCCATTTCGTCGTCGACGACAATCTCGATCTTCACTTTGGGGAGAAAATCCACAACATATTCGGCGCCCCGGTACAGTTCCGTGTGTCCCTTCTGGCGCCCGAAGCCTTTCGCTTCGAGGACGGTGATTCCCTGCAGGCCTATTTCGTGCAGCGCTTCTTTTACTTCGTCCAGTTTGAACGGTTTGATAATGGCCTCGATCTTTTTCATGAGTGGATGTGTCTCCTTTAAAAAAGCCTGCATAGCAACGACTGAGCAGGGAAGCTTTCCAGCCACCGTCGCGCTACCGCGCCTAACCACAGCATGGATCGTGCCAGAAATTTGTAATGAATAAAAGTTATTGTTTCACAATGGGTTGTGAATATTTCTTGATAATCATCATGCGTGAGAGTGTAATTTTTCATGCCCAATAATTAATCATGTGCACGGAAAATATACCGAATGAGAATGCTTATCTGTCGGCTATCACACCAAAAAGATGACTGAAATTGTGGACTTCATTTAAGTTTTATGAAAGAATGGTCCCACATAATGAACAGATAAACCCCATGTGACAGACCGGTCGATGGATTGGTCAACACAATTTTGCGACCTTTTTGGACGCCTCATAAAGTGCTGCATTGCAGCATTTTCTGTTGCTGCGGGATGTCGATTGCGTTACAAAGCTTGCCCTTTGGTTGGGGGCGGTAGTAGGAGAAGAAAAATGGTACAGACGGAGTTGGCGAGGTTTCTCGCTGAAAACGCCGCGGAACTTCTTGTGCTTGATACGGAAGCCGCTCGTGCGGAAGCTGCCGAGTTGATGAATCTCGGTTCTCGAATTCTTAGCCGCGCCGATGTCGCGCAGTATGCGGATATCCAGGAGGCGGCTTAATGGCTTCGCGTAGTTCCGATAATAAGAAGCCGACGTCCGACCGTCCCGAGCAGCATAAGAAGCGTAATTGCCTGATGTGCGGTGAGAATTTCATGTCGCATCACTATGGCGAGCGGGTTTGCCCGTCCTGTAAGGGGACTGCTGCCTGGCGTGAGGGTGCGGCTGCCTGACGTCGACTTGTAAAGAATGATCTGACGGGGCCCCGGCAATGCCGGGGCTCTCGTCATTTCAGGGTTTGGGATCCATGATTGTTTGCAGGGCAACGGCGGTAATCAACTCGCCGAACCCCGTATGCAGTCCGACCGGTCCGGCATTATAAACCCCCTCACGACCGGCGGCAGCTATCTCTGCGCCGACATCGTCCGTTGCATGTCCGCCCGGCGCCGCGAACAAGCCGACGACGACGACCGGCATCTTGGATTCTCGTAAGATATCCCG
Source organism: Rhodospirillales bacterium (assembly GCA_965216765.1). Classification (GTDB taxonomy): domain Bacteria; phylum Pseudomonadota; class Alphaproteobacteria; order Rhodospirillales; family Casp-alpha2; genus UBA4479. Next base: position 792,564 of record OZ244199.1, on the reverse strand, counting down.
TAGCGAAGGAGGTTCTTCGAGCAACGCCAGTTTAACCTCTGCAAAACGCTGATGCGCTCTGACGGCGACGACCTGTTTCTGGGCATCCTTGCGGGAGTCTGACCGCACGGTGGAGCCATGTGCAACCATGACAAGCGTCGCATCCTCAGAAGGGTAAGGGATCGGCTGTAGGGCCGAAGCCGCCAGGTCAACGGCGAAGTCGGCGATTTCTCGCCGGGAACCGATGGGATCGGTTTGCAAAATCCGCAGATTGGGCGCTTGGTCGCTGATACTGGCGGTGATCTCTGTTGTGAGCTTTTCCGCCAATCCGCCATCCGACATGAAGAACGGCATGATCACAACACCCCGAACGTCGCCTTTGGGGAGTATGAAGTCTTTGTCATCGACGGCAAATACGGTCGTGGTCCAGGCAAACACAGTCCGACGCGTGATTTCATCGGCCAGCCCTTGGACATACGTATTTGCTTCGGGGCGCTGACTGGAGCCGTGAGCCACAATAACGAGGCCGTAGTCCCGCGGCTGGAAAATCGTCGATGACACCCTCGTTAGCGGCATTATATGTGGTTATCCTTGTTGGGTCTGAACCGCGTTTGACGGTCATTGTGCGTTGTCGAGCCGCGTTCGGATCACTTAGGTAGGGACGGATCAGGCTTTCCTGCCGAACTTCGATCCTTTTACATTAGGGAATGTTCGCACTGCTATCCAAGTACCGGTTGCCGATGTTGATTGGAAGCGCGCTTTATGCGCTTTCCGTTTCGGACGCCTGCGCAGACGAGCCGGCACGCCTGATTCATGCCGTCGAGGCTGCCGGTCACCATGTGCCGCCCATACTTACGCTTCGTTCCAGCTGCGATGATGACATGCTTTGCATTGCCCGATTTCTAAAAGAGCGGATCGGTGAAGGTGCGGCGCTGATACCTGATGATGGTAGACAACAGGAAGAAAAGTCATCCTGGCAAAAAGCGGCGGCCCTCACGGATCTGGGCAGCGCAAAGATCGCGTTGCACCAATTCGATGCCTCAGCCGTCGCCGAACGGTTCAAAGAAGCCAAGCTTGACGTCATTGATCTCAGACGGACGAAGGACGACGATCTGGATCAGATGCGCCGCGTTGCCGGATTATTTATCGGCGACGTCGAGCGGGCCTTTACCGTGAACCACATCGGTGGCCGGCAGATCGATTGGACGGTGAGTGCTCCGAGGGAAGGGCTTTTGACGCCGGTTCCCGAAATTTGGCTGGGGCCTGAGACGGGCGTTGCTGCGGTGCTTCTCGCGGTGCTGCTTAAAAAGCACGCGAAGGCGGCTATCCGCGGAGAGCCAACCCAAAAGAGTGCGTTCCTGAGTATCGACATCCCGGTGATGCATGGCTGGAAGCTCCGAATTCCGCGTGCGTTTCTTTCCGTTCCAGACTTAGACTTAAGTGTTGGGGTTGTCCCACAACCAATTGTTTTTAAATAATTTAATTTGGTCGTGATCTCGAACTTTACAGAAACTTAATTTGATCCTCGCGCTTGCAGCCGTGTACCAATTCAAGGTCAGCGGATGTGTGAGATGTTTGCTGTCGAGAAGATGCAAAACAACGAGGACTGACCATGGCGATCGGGACTGTAAAATGGTTCAACACTACGAAGGGCTACGGCTTCATTCAACCGGATGAGGGTGGCAAAGACGCCTTCGTGCACATTACGGCAGTTGAACGCGCTGGGATCGACAAGCTTTCGGACGGCCAGCGGGTTTCGTTCGAACTGCAGCCGGACCGGAATGGCCGCATGGCGGCATCGGACCTAGCTATTCTCGACTAAATCTCGGGCCCGGGGGTATACAGGGCCGAGCACGGACTTGCTAAAATCCTGCATTCTTCGATGATGGCCGGACAAAGAATTCGTTTGTTCGGAGGAGACATCAAATGATTGTTCGCATGGATGGGCGCAATGCCCTGATCACCGGTGGAAGCCGGGGGCTTGGCAAGGCCATCGCAACGGAATTTCTTAAATCGGGCGCAAGCGTCGCCATTGTCGCCAGAGACCAGGCGATGTTGGACGCGACGAAAAGCGATCTGGAAGCCGTCGCCGACGGCGGCAAGGTCGCTGCTATTTCTGCCGATATCCGTACTGCTGAAGGCTGCGCCGGCGCCCATGCCGAAGCCGTCTCCGCCATCGGCGATATCGACGTCCTCGTGAACAACGCCGGCACGTCGCAGCGTGGACCGTTTCTGGAGGTCGGCGACGATCTCTGGCAGGACGATCTTGATCTTAAATTGTTCGCGGCGATCCGGCTTTGTCGTCTCGTGATCCCCGGCATGCGGGAGCGTAAATGGGGCCGTATTATTAATGTTTTGAATGCTGGCGCCAAAGTACCCAATGCAGAGGGTGCGCCGACGGCCGTTAGCCGTGCCGCTGGCATGTCCCTGATGAAGGTGCTGGCCAACGAGAATGCCGCCTACAACGTGCTGGTGAACGGTATGTTGGTCGGTAAGATCCGTAGCGATCAGTGGGAACGACGCTGGAAAGAGAACCCGGACGGTAAAACCCTCGACGAATGGTACGATGAGCAGGGCAAAGTGCTGCCCATGGGGCGGCTGGGCCTGGCCGAGGAATTCGCCAACATGGCGTGCCTCTTGGCGTCGGATGCCGGCGGCTACGTTACCGGCGCCGCGATCAACGTGGACGGGGGCTTCTGTAAGGTCGTTTAATCTTTAGCAGCATACAACTTCGTGCATGGCCGTTTACCGCGTGCTATGCACGAAGATCATGCGTCTACCCAAGATACTGACGACGATCCGGGACTACTCTGGTCAATTATTTGCCGCCGACCTTATCGCCGGGATAACCGTTGCGATGGTGGCGATGCCGCTCAGTCTCGCCATCGCCATCGCGTCGGGTGCGGATCCTGCCAAGGGCCTCGTGACGGCTATTGTCGCGGGCTTTCTGATATCGTTGCTGGGCGGTAGCCGCGTCCAAATCGGCGGGCCGACAGGTGCCTTTATCGTCGTCGTTTTCGGCGTCATCGCGAACCATGGGTATGATGGTCTGGTCCTGGCAACATTAATGGCCGGTGTCATTCTGTTGGTCGCCGGGTATTTTCGGGCCGGCAGTCTGATCGCCTATGTGCCGGAAGCCGTCGTTAACGGCTTCACCATCGGCATCGGTATTATTATCGCCACGAGCCAACTGAAGGATTTTCTCGGCCTCTCCGTTACCAATGTGCCGGCCGACTTCATCCATAAAATCCCGGTATTGTGGGACGGGCGGGGCACACTGAATGTGCAGGCGCTGGCTATTGCACTGGTGACTATGGTTGTGATCGTAGGGCTTAGGCGCCTTGCACCGCGGTTGCCGGGCCTGATCGTTGCTGTCGCGCTCGGCTCAGCGTTGGTGGTCTGGCTCGGCCTTTCCGTCGATACCATCGAGACGCGCTTCGGCGGCTTGCCGGCGACGTTACCGGCCCCTGAGTTGCCGGATATCTCACTAGCGCGGTTTGCCGAGTTGTTACCGTCCGCCTTGGTGATCGCCTTCTTGGCAGGGGTGGAGTCGCTGCTGTCGGCAATGGTCGCGGATCGGATGATTGAGGGGCGCCACCGCCCCAATGCGGAACTGACCGCGCAGGGGGCTGCCAACATCGCCTCCGCTTTGTTCGGCGGCTTGCCGGCGACGGGCGCCATCGCCCGTACCGCGACGAATATTCGCGCCGGCGGCAAAACACCGGTTGCGGGGCTGGTGCACGCCGTTGTGATCTTGGTGTTCATGATGTTGGCGGCACCGTTGGCGGGATACCTCGCGATGCCTGCGTTGGCGGCGCTCCTGATCCTGACCGCTTGGAACATGTCCGAGCCGCATAAATGGCGTGAGTACGCAAAAGGAAGAACGAGCGATAAAGCTCTGTTACTGATCACTTTATTGTTAACGGTACTGGTTGACCTGACGGTTGCTATCGGCGTCGGTGTGGCGATAGGTTTGGCACTGCGGATTCATCGCCGCAAAGTTATCGAGAGCGACTGGACGCCGCCCGAGCGCTGATGCCGCCGGATGAATTGGGACGGAATAACATGAAAAGTGCCGACCAATCTGTCCGAAGTGATCTCGTGTTGATTGGCGGCGGGCACAGCCATGTCGCCGTCATCAAATCCTTTGCTATGCGGCCGGTGCCGGGCGTGCGTCTTACCGTCATCGCGCGGGACGTGCACACACCCTACTCGGGTATGCTGCCGGGACTGGTCGCCGGTCACTACACGTTCGACGAAGCGCATGTCGATCTCAGGCCGCTGTGCCGGCTGGCTGGGGCGCGTCTCTATCACGATAAGGCGGTCGGCCTCGATACGGTGGCAAAGCAGGTCCTGTGCGAGGGACGGCCGCCGGTGCCGTATGATTTGTTGTCGGTGGACATTGGCTCGACACCGCATCTCGACGTCATTCAAGGCGCCGCCGAATATGCCGTTCCCGTCAAACCCATTGACGGTTTCGTTGCCCGCTGGAATGATCTGACAGCACGCGCAGCCGCGCATCAGGGAACACTTCGGATCGCCGTTGTCGGTGCCGGTGCCGCCGGTGTCGAGATGACGCTTGCGATCCAGCACAGGTTAAAGGAATTAACCGGCACCGCGCCGGAAATGCACCTTTTCGGGCGTGGGGAGCGTATCCTGCCCGCCTTTCCAAAAAGCGTCGCCAGGCGCTTTGACCGCGTGCTTACTGAGCGTACCGTGCGTGTCCACCTAGGCGCCGGGGTGTCGGAAATCACCAAGGACGGTGTACGTACTTCGGACGGTGCTTTTTCTGAAGTAGATGAGATTTTGGTCGTGACCGGTGCCGTCGCGCAGCCTTGGCTGACGGCGGCCGGACTGGACGTCGATAAAGGCGGGTTTCTGCGTGTCGACGATTGTCTGCGGTCGCTTTCCCATCCGGATATATTCGCCGCAGGAGACGTCGCCAATGTCGTCAATCATCCACGTGAGAAGGCAGGGGTATTCGCGGTCCGCCAGGGGCCCGCGCTGGCCGATAATCTGCGGCGTGTCTTGCAGGGCGAAGCGCCGAAACCGTTCCATCCGCAAAGAACCTTCCTGACGTTGATCAGCACCGGCGACCAATATGCCGTCGCGCACAAAGCGGGATTCAGTATCGAAGGGGCATGGGTCTGGCGTTGGAAAGACCGTATCGACCGCGAATGGATGAACCAGTACGGCTCGGAATTGCCAGTTATGGCGTCAGGCGATGATGAGGAAATGCGCTGCGGCGGTTGCGGCGCCAAGGTGGGGCAGGTAACGCTCAAGCGTGCACTGAATGGTCTCGACGCAGGAAGCGGCGAGGGGGTTCTGCTGGGCCTGGATGCACCGGACGACGCAGCGGTTATCGAGGTGCCTACCGGCAAGGCGCTGGTGCAGAGCGTCGATTATTTCCGTTCGCCTATCGATGATCCGTATCTTTTCGGCCGCATTGCCGCCAATCACGCGCTGGGCGATCTTTTCGCCATGGGTGCGGCGCCGCATTCGGCGCTGGCAGTGGCGACGCTCCCCTATGATCGTCCGGCCATCGTCGCCGATACGCTGCGCCAATTGATGGAAGGCGCGACGGAGACCCTGACGGCAGCGGGTGCGTCGCTTGTCGGGGGACACAGCGGCGAGGGCGCCGAACTCGCCGTTGGCTTTACGGTCAATGGCTTCATCGATCCCGATAAGGCGATACGCAAACGCGGGGCTCAGCCCGGCGACGTCCTGATCCTGACCAAACCGCTCGGCACAGGGACGCTGCTGGCGGCGGATATGCGCGCGAAGGCGAAGGGCAAATGGATCGACGAGGCGATCTCATCCATGATGATGTCGAATGCCGAGGCGGCGACAATCCTAATGCAAAACGGCGCGACGGCGATGACGGATGTAACGGGGTTTGGCTTGGCCGGGCATTTGTTGGAAATGCTGGACGGCGGCGTCGGCGCCGAAATCGACCTGTCGGCGGTGCCGGCGCTCGAAGGTGCGCTGGACTGCCTTCGGTCCGGGATCGCCAGCACCTTGCAGCCGGAGAATATGTCGGCGGTGTCTCGTATGTCCGTCGTGGATGGAGCGGATGATGCAAAATTGGCGCTCTTATTCGATCCGCAGACGGCGGGTGGGTTATTGGCGGCTGTGCCGCCACAGGATGCGGCGGCGGCCGTTACGTCTCTGCGTGCTGGTGGGTACTCGAAAAGCGTGATCGTTGGACGCTTGGTCGACGATCCTTTTGCGACGGTTAAAGTTGAATAGCCGTCAAAACTCGGTGGAAGAGAGACATGCCAAAAGAGATTTTTAAACCCGCCGTGAGAGCGTCTGACGTACCGGTTCGTCAAGCCCCTTCCGTGTATCCAGCGCCCTATGACAAAGTCGTCGAAGGACGGACGAAGCGGCAACTGGGCGAAGCGTTCGGCCTGAACAACTTTGGTGTCAATCTGACCGAGATCGCGCCGAACACGCAGACGTCGTTGCTGCACCGGCATGCTCTTCAAGACGAGTTCGTGTATGTGTTGGAAGGGTATCCGACGCTGGTGACGGAGGAGGGTGAACAGGAACTGTCGCCGGGTATGTGCGCCGGATTTCCGGCTGCGGGGATCGCGCACTGCCTGATCAACAGGAGCGACGGCTTAGTCCGTATTCTGGAGGTCGGCGACCGCACGCCCGGCGATCTGCCCGAATACCCTGAGGCCGATCTGGCGGCGGAATACGTCGATGGTGTCCGTCGTTTCGTGCACAAGGATGGGACATCGTACGATGATTAAGGATCAAGATATCCCGGTTCTCAAGATCGCTAAGCAGGGCCATTTTTTCGTCGGTGGCAGCTACGGCAAGACGGCATCCGGCCGAGACGTCTACAGCGGCCAGATGTACGTGCAGTATCAAATACCCGAAGCGCGGACACAGCCTTTTCCCATCGTGCTCGTGCATGGGGGCGGTCAGACCGGTGCTAACTTCACGGCAACGCCGGACGGGCGGCGCGGTTGGATGGATTACTTCGTTGCCGCCGGATACGCGACATATGTGGTTGATCAGGTCGGGCGTGGGCGCTCGGGCTTCTTTGCCGATGTCTACGGCGAAGGTACGCGAAAGCCCATCGTCGACCGCGTGCAGCACCGTTTTGTCGATCCGACGATCCAAAAAGATTGGCCGCAGGCACATTTGCACACGCAGGGCATGGACGGCGGCGTGATCGGTGAAGAGAACTTCGATCAGTTCATGGCATCCCAGGTGGAGGACATGTCCGATAGCAAACTGCAGGAAGACCTGAATACCGACGCGCTTATTGCTCTGTTGGAACGCATTGGACGCGCGGTCCTACTGACGCATTCGCAGTCCGGCGCACTGGGCTGGCGGGTTGGCGATACGCGCCCGGAACTGGTCGAGGCACTTGTTGCCGTCGAGCCGAACGGCCCACCGATCGGTACGGTCGAGTTCAAAGGAGCGCCGGATTATTTCGATTACGGCGTGCGCCGCGCCGACGTTGTCAACGAAGACCGCATCTGGGGCGTGACGCGCGGTCCGTTGCAATACGATCCGCCGATATCCGATCCATCGGAACTAAAGACGACCTTGCAAGAGGTTGCCGACGCGCCGGACCTCGCCGTTTGCTACCTGCAACAAGAACCGTCACACCAATTGCCCGAGTTGGGCAAGGTCAAGACCGTCATCGTCACCGGCGAGGCGTCGTATCACACGTCATATGATCACTGTACGGCGAAATGGCTCGAACAGGCCGGGGTCGCCAATACACACCTGAAACTCGGCGAGATCGGTATTCACGGCAACGGGCACATGATGATGCTGGAAAAGAACAACCTAGAGGTTGCGGCGGCGATCAACGATTGGATCGAAGCAAACGTCGAATCCTGAAAAGGCTAGAAATTGGCGGAAGGGGTGGGATTCGAACCCACGGTAGGCTTTCACCTACGCTGGTTTTCAAGACCAGTGCTTTCAACCGCTCAGCCACCCTTCCGTCGCTGAATAGGCGAAAATTATAACGCCGTATGAGCGCGCGGACTTTAACGGCGCGGCGCCCCGTCCGGCAAGGGCGTTGAGAGCCTCATCAAAGATTAACGCATTGTGGAATAACCGTATTATTTCGCCGGAGTTCGTTACCTATACTGTGCAGTTGAGGGAAAGGGGAGAGCGATCCCATGCAAAGCGTCGTCGAGTACCTATTCGGCGCGGCTAATTTCGTGCCACATGGAGTTTGCCTTTTGTGGCGCCCGGATCTTGTCGCGATTCACGCCATTTCAGACTTGCTGATTTTTGGGGCCTACGCATCGATCCCTGCCGCACTCGTCGTCTTCGTGCGAAAACGCCAAGATCTTGAAATTCGTGGCACAGTCATATTATTCGCGCTGTTTATCCTGGCCTGTGGCTTCACGCACCTGATCGGGGCCATTACGCTTTGGGAACCCTATTACGGTCTGCAAGGTATCGTGAAGATCGGAACGGCGGTTGTTTCGGTCATTACCGCCGTGATGATTTGGCCTCTGATTCCCAGATTACTGCGTATTCCCAACCCGTCGTCGCTGCAGATGCTGAACCGCGAGCTCGAGGCGGCAAACAGCACGCTGACCTCGGAGATCGAAGAGCGCCAGCAGACTCTCCGTGAACTCAACGTTATGCGCATCGAACTGGAACAGCGTGTCGATGAGCGGACCCGGGAGTTGGCGCTGGCGAACAACCGGCTCGAGCGGATGAACGACGATCTATCGACGTTTGTGCATGTCGCATCGCATGATTTGAAAGAGCCTTTGCGTGGTATCCATCATTACGCGGAGATGATCACGGAAGATCACGGTGACTTGCTAAACGACGAGGTGCGGCGAGACCTGACAGGGATTTCGAGGTTGGCGGACCGTATGAGTTCCATGATAGACGGGCTGCGTGCCTTCAGCCGAGCGGGAAGCGTCGACGAAGCCATCGAAGAAATCGACCTGAATGACATTCTAAATGAGGCAAAAGACAATCTCAGGCCCCTATTGCAGGAAAGCGGCACCGTCGTGGATCTGCCGCGCCCGCTCCCGGTCATTCGTTGCGCGCACGTCCATGCGTTGGCATTGCTGCAGAATCTCATCGCCAATGCCGCCAGCCATGCCGGAAAGAACGGCGTGCGGGTGACGGTCGAAGCGGAAGAGGGGCCGGAAGGAGTTTGTATCCGAATAGGCGACAATGGTACCGGCATACCGGAAGCAATGCGCGATGATGTGTTCAGGATGTTCCGCCGCGTCCAAAGTAAAGATGCGTCCGACGAAGAAGAAAGCGATATCAACAGTGATTCCACCGGAATGGGACTGGCGATCGTGAAGCGCATCATCGACCGTTACAATGGTTCCGTGAGTGTCGGTGATTCTCCAGTCGGCGGCGCTCAATTCGAATTGCTCTTGAGGCCATCATGACTGCACATAAGCTTATTCTTGTTGAAGATAGTGAAGCCGATGCGAGGGTCGTAATGCGCGCCGTGGAAAGGGAAAACCTGGATGTTGACGTCGTGCATCTCACGTCGGCGGAGAAGGCCGAGAACTTCTTAATGAGTAATGGCGACGGATCGGCACGCCGTCTTATTCTTCTGGATTTGAATTTGCCTGGCGCCGATGGCTTCGCACTGCTGGGCCGTCTAAAGCAGAACAAGGCGACGTCACAGCTTCCGGTTATTGTTTGGTCTTCTTCCGATCAGAATGTCGATGTCGCGCGCGCTTACAGGTGCGGTGCTAACTGCTACCTCGTAAAACCCATGGCATTGCGCGAGGCGACGAGCCTGATCGCCAGTGTCTGCCGTTTCTGGTTCAACGTCGCGACCACCGCCTGAACACGGTTTTTGCTGCGCCGATTCGCACCTTGTGCTAATTATTCATTAATTTTAAAAAAATACCGCTGAGGCAGCCGTATCTTTCGGCTGCCGGGGTGGCTCTGGGGGTAAAGATGCGCAATCGCTGCAAGGCCGAGAAGGCCACGACTAACTGGCCGCTGATTATTGCGACAGCCGTAACTGGCTTGGCAATTCTGGTGGCTCTGCCGTCTGTGGCCGATGAGGGGCCGGCGGCGCCGGACGATCCCTTGGAACCCGTGAACCGGTTTACGTCCGATGTTAATCGCGTCCTGCGCGGAATGCTGATTGATCCGCTTGTAGATGGCTATCAGGCCGTTACACCAGACCCGATTCAGACCGGGGTATCCAATATCTTTTCCAACCTGTCCGAACCGGCGACCGCTGTCAGTTCGCTTTTGCAGGGGGATACCGAGAACGCGAGTAACGCGACGGGCCGTTTCCTGATCAATTCGACCATCGGCTTCGCCGGTATTTCGGACGAAGCCGGCTCGATGGGATATGAGCAACGCCGTGAAGATCTCGGCCAGGCGTTCGGCGCGAACGGTGTTCAATCCGGCCCGCACCTGGTCTTGCCGATTCTGGGGCCGACGAATTTTCGTGATTTCACCGGTGACGTGGTGATGGGGCTGGTCTCGCCACTGCCACTGGCCGCGCAGGCTGCCGGCGGCACGGTCGAATATTCGAATAACCAGGACACGATCAGGTCCATCGAAACGGGGGCCGTCGACCCATATGTCGCAGAGCGTGAAGCGTATGAGCAGAATCGTGATTTTGCGATCTCGAATGGCGCTGGACCTGACGACAGTAATTTCCCGACGTTCGCGGCCGAGCCCGCGGAGGATCTCGCAAACAAGCCGAAATAAACTTAGGCTGCGAATCGAGCGGCCGATGCGCGATGAAAAAGTCGGCCGTTGGCGCTCGACCTTGCCGCCCGCACCGAGCGCCTGCCCTCTCAGTTTTCTGCAAAGTTCAATATAGGCTTTTCTTTCCAAATGGTTAGGGAGGCTGGTTCTGACCCGCCATAGAAGGTGAAGAGGCGCCGTTCCGCCGTGCCGTTGCCGGTCTTGCCGCCGCGCGTTAAGCAGGATCAAAGGCAGGGCGCATGTTCTTTTATTTATCGAAGATTCTTTGGTTTTTCGTCGATCCCGGCAACGCCTTCCTGTTGTTGCTGCTGATCGGATTGTTGCTAACACTGACCCGTTTCCGATCGCTCGGTCGTGCGTTGGTCGGTGTCGCCGTCGTCTTGGCGCTGATTGTCGTGTTCGTGCCTGTCGGAACCTGGATGATTCGCAGTCTGGAAAACCGCTTTGAAATGGTGACCGAACCGCCATCCCAGGTGGACGGCATCGTCGTGCTTGGCGGCGTCATCGATCCGAAGGAGACCCGTGCGCGCGGCATGACGTCGATCGGCAACGCAGTTGAGCGGATAACCGAGGCTGCGATTCTAGCGCAGCGATACCCTGCGGCGCGCGTGATTTACAGCGGCGGCTCCGGTTCGCTCGCCAATCAGGAAGATAAAGAGGCCGATTACGTGTCGGATCTATTTGCGTTGCTCGGGGTAACGGTGCCGCAATTGGAGTTGGAGCGAGAGTCCCGTAACACTTGGGAAAACGCTACCTACGTCATGGAGATGGCACGCCCGAAGCCGAACGAGACTTGGCTGTTGGTGACATCGGCGTTTCATATGCCGAGATCCGTCGGCGTATTCCGCCGGCACGGTTGGGAACTCATTCCGTATCCTGTGGACTATCTTACACGTGCGGACGGAAAGTCTTCCGCGCCTTTGAGCTTTACGAGCGGCCTTAGCCGTTTGTCGATGGCACTGCACGAATGGATTGGCCTCAGTGCCTATTGGCTGACCGGCAAGACCGGATCGGCATTTCCCAAACCCTTCAATTCGGAGGCTTCATGAATATCAGCATGCGCGCTCTCTTTTTCGCTGCCGCAACGTGTCTGGCGGTGACTCCGGGGGGGCAGCTTATGGCCGCTGAACCGGTGCAAGAGACGGCCAAGGTTCCGTTCGGCGAATGGCTGCAGGGGTTCCGGACCGAAGCGTCTGCCAAGGGGATCGATTCGGCAGCTTTGGATCGTGGCCTAGCCAATGTTTCAACCATTGAGCGGGTGCTCGAACTGGATAAGCGTCAGCCTGAATTCATGCTGACGCTTTGGCGGTATCTCGAACTCTATGTGCCGGAGGCGCGGGTCGAGAAAGGCAAGGCGTTGTTGCAGACTCACGCCAAGCTACTCAAGAAGATTGAAGACAAATACGGGGTGCCGGCGCGGTTCCTCGTGGCATTCTGGGGCGTTGAGACCGACTTCGGGCGGAATTTCGGCAGCTTTAACATGATCGATGCCGTGGCGACGTTGGCCTACGACGCGCGGCGCGCGGACTTCTTCCGGTCGCAGCTTCTGTCCGCCATGCGTTTGGTCGCCGCCGGTGACGTGACACGCGAGACAAAGTCTTCATGGGCCGGTGCGATGGGGAACATGCAGTTTATCCCGTCGACCTTCGAAGGCTACGCCGTTGACTACGACGGCGATGGCCGGCGCGATCTCTGGAATAACCTGGGTGATGCGTTCGCCTCGGCGGCGAACTATCTCAGCAGCGTCGGCTGGGAGCGGGACTATACCTGGGGCCGCGAGGTCAAACTGCCCAAGACGTTCGATTGGTCAATCGCCAGCTTGAGGACGAAAAAGCCGATCGACGAGTGGGCGAAACTTGGCGTTCGCCGCGCCGATGGCAGTGCGCTGCCGAAGGCTGACCTGGAAGCGTCGATATTGCTGCCCGCAGGCGCGAGCGGTCCGGCTTTCATGATCTATAAGAATTACCGCGTGATTATGCGATGGAACACGTCGCAACTGTACGCCATCGCCGTCGGTCATCTCGCCGACCGGATGATCGGTCTGCCTAAGCTGAGTGTCAGCAAACCGGCAGGCGAGCAAATGTTGAAGGTCGAGGATATTTCGGAAATTCAGCGCATGCTGAGCAAGGCGGGGTTCGATACCGGCGGTATCGATGGACGTGCCGGACCGATGACGCGCTCGGCTATTCGCGGTTTTCAGAAATCGATCAAGTTGCCTGCGGACGGTCATCCGACCTACGGACTGTTGGAGCGGCTTCGCGCCGCGACGGGTAGTTGAGCGCGCGCCAAGGGGGAGTAACGGGTTGCAATTCAATATCAAGGGCGGAATGAAGTTCGGATGGCTCGTCGTGGCGACGATCATGCTGTCCGGCTGCGCCGAGACGCAATTTCTGATCCACACGGCAAAACGCATTGGCGGCCCGGCGCCGGAGGGAACGCAGGAAGGCTACTACAAGGTCGGGAAACCCTATCAAATCGCCGGCATCTGGTATTACCCGGAAGAAGACTACGCCTACGATGAAACCGGGATTGCATCATGGTACGGCGCGGCATTCCACGGCAAGAAGACGGCCAACGGCGAAACCTACGACATGAATGCACTGACGGCGGCGCACCGCACCTTGCCGATGCCGAGTTTCGTGCGCGTGACGAATCTCGGCAACGGTCGCTCCATCGTTCTTAAGGTCAATGACCGTGGACCGTTCGCCAAGGGCCGTATCATCGATGTCTCCCGGCGCGGCGCGCAGCTTCTCGGCTTTCAGGAGCAGGGCACGGCAAAGGTCCGTGTGCAGATCATGGCCGACCGCTCGCAAGCCATTGCGTCTCGTCTGAAGAACGGCGAGGAACTGGCCCGTGTCGGCTCGCCGATCACCGTCGACAAAATGCCGAAAACCAGCGTTAGTACGGAAACCTTGCCGGCGCCGGGTGGCGCCGAGGCGTCAGCCTCGTCGGTTGCAACCACGCCACCGCCACCGCCACAAGTGAAGCCCACGGCGGAGCCGACAGTGCTTGCCGACAACAGCGCCGGGACCATTCCGAATACAACGGTGCCAAGCGAGCAGGCGGCCCTCACAGTCGATCCTGAAACGGTCGTGCGCCAAGAACCGGTGGCGCCAACGACGATCTTCGTGCAGGCGGGGGCCTTCGGTGTTTATGAGAACGCGAACAAGGTACGCGCGCGCCTAAGCTCGCTGGGCAATGTGTTTCTCGATCAGGTGCTAGTGAACGGTCGTGACCTCTATCGTGTCAGGGTCGGGCCGATTGCAACCGTGGAAGCGGCCGACGACGTGTTGAATCAGGTGGTCGGCACCGGTTACCCTGATGCGCGGATCATCGTCGATTGACGGTCAAATTCTGGTCACGATTCAAGGTTAGTTTAGACTTATGCATTTTCTAAGAACGCTGTTTTTTCCCGCTGCAGCCATCGCTGCCTTGGTTCTGCTTGCTTCGCCGGTTGTTGCTCAGCCGATAGAGACTCAAGCCCGCGAAGCCATCCTTCTTGATCCGCAAACCAATACGGTTCTGTTGAACAAGAATGCGGACCAGAGCATGCCGCCGGCGTCCATGAGCAAATTGATGACGATCTATTTGCTGTTCGAAAGCATCAAGGAAGGCCGCGTATCGCTGGATGACAAATTTCGGGTGTCCGAGAACGCTTGGCGCAAGGGTGGCGCGGCGAGCGGCAGTTCAACCATGTTTCTGCCGCCAAACAGCGAGGTGCGCGTCGAGGATCTGATCCGGGGCATTATCGTCCAGTCGGGCGGCGATGCGTGTATCGTTGTTGCTGAGAACCTGGCGGGTAGCGAGGAGGCCTTCGCGCGGCGGATGACGGACAAAGCCCGCGAGTTGGGCATGATGAATAGCACATTCGCCAACTCGACGGGATGGCCGGACCCGAACCAACGCATGACGGCGCACGATCTCGCGATCCTGGCCGAACATACGATCGAGGACTTCCCATCGTTCTTTCACTATTACTCAGAGAAAGAATTCACCTACAACGACATCCGTCAGAGCAACCGCAACCCGCTTCTCTATACCTATCCGGGCTCCGACGGGCTGAAGACCGGCCATACGTCCGAGGCTGGCTACGGTCTGACCGGCACGGCGGTGCGCGACGGACGGCGTTTGATCCTCGTCGTCAACGGTCTCGACAGTAACAAGGACCGGGCGACGGAGTCTGCCCGCATCCTGGACTGGGGCTTCCGCGAATTCGACAACTACAAATTGTTCACGGCCGGCGACACGGTCGAAGTTGCGCCGGTTTGGCTGGGGTCCATCCCGACCGTTGAGATGAAGCTGGGGCGCGATATCTTCCTGACCATGTCCCGCAAGGCGAGGCGTGACATGAAGGTTACCGTCCGCTATCAGTCGCCGATCCCGGCGCCGATCTCGGCGGGCCAGCAGGTTGGCACACTGACGGTTGAGGCGCCGGACTTCAAAACCATTGAGGTGCCGTTGACGGCGGGCCAGGATGTCAATCAGCTCGGCATGTTCGGCCGTCTTGGCGCGGCCCTGGAATTTCTTCTGTGGGGTGAGCAAAGTTGAGGCGTATTGATGGCCGGTAAGTTCATCAGCTTCGAAGGTGGTGAAGGCAGCGGCAAGTCGACGCAGGTCAAGCTTCTCGCCGAATCACTCAGAAAATCCGGTCGGAATGTCATCGTCACGCGCGAGCCGGGCGGCGCGCCTGCTTCCGAGGAGGTCCGCGATCTCCTGGTTTCGGGTGCCGTTGATCGATGGTCGCCGATGGCCGAGGTCCTGTTGAACTATGCCGCCCGTGAAATGCACGTCAAAGCAACAATCCGCCCGGCGATCGAGCGCGGGGTTTGGGTGATCACGGACCGCTTTTTCGACTCCACACTGGCCTATCAAGGCTATGGCGGCGGTGTCGATCCATTGCGGATCGAGGCGATCCGCAAGGTTGTGCTAGACGATTTCGCGCCGGATCTGACGCTTATCCTCGATCTACCGGTTGAAGAGGGGCTAAACCGTGCCGGTAAGCGCATGCTGGAAAACAAGAGTGGTGAAGACCGATTCGAACGGATGGAGCGGGATTTCCATCACCGGCTGCGGGACGGTTTTCTGACCATTGCCAAAGCCGAGCCGAAGCGTTGCCGCATTATTGATGCCAGCGGTGAAGTTGCGGCTGTAGCGTCTCGGGTTCTAACGTTGGTTTCGGCTAACCTGGGTGCTGAGGTGGCATGAACGCGAAGGTCGCTAATCCGACTGAACTGGAAACCGGGCCGCGCCACACCGCCGATCTGATCGGCCATCCGGAAATCGAGCAGGAATTGCTGCAAGCGCAAGCCAGCGGTCGGTTGCCACATGCCTGGCTCCTGACCGGGCCGGCGGGTATCGGCAAAGCAACGATGGCGTTTCGCTTCGCCCGCTATTTGTTCGCACACCCGCCCGCTGCGGAAAGCGCCGCAGGCGGGCTATTCGCCGACGATGACATTCCGGCTGAAGCGCCGACCTCCATGTTTGTGGACCCGGACCGCCCGGTGTTCCATCGGGTCGCCAGTGGCGGCCATTCCGATTTGTTTACGCTGGAGCGGACTCTCAATGACAAGGGCAAGCTGAGCCAGCAGATACGCGTCGGTGACGTTCGCGACGCTATTCACTTCGCACACATGACGCCGAGCGAGGGCGGCTACAAGGTAATCATCGTCGATGGCGCGGAGGCGATGAACAGAGAGTCCGAGAACGCGCTCCTAAAAGTCTTGGAAGAGCCGCCCGCCGATACCGTCATTATCATGGTCAGCCATGCGCCGGGGCGGTTGCTGCCGACGACGCGATCACGCTGTCGTTCCGTGGCGATGAAACCGCTCTCAAATGACGACGTCGTCACGCTTTTGGCGCGCCATGCGCCGGAACTCGCCCTCGACGAGGCCGCCGAACTGGCGCGGTTATCGGGTGGCAGTATCGGCCGCGCCATGATGCTGGCGGCGGGCGAGGGGCTTCAGACTTACCGCGACATGATGGACATCTTCACCAGTCTGCCGTCGCTGGACGGCCGCCGTGTTCAGGAGTTGGCGAAACGTCTCGGCCGGACGGGTGCAGACGACGCCTACCGCTCGGGCATCGAATTGTTCCGCTGGTGGCTTTCCCGGATCGTTCTGGCGGCGTCGCGCGGTGCCGAGGCCGATATGACATTGAACGAGGCGGAGAAGGGCGTTGCCGCCCGCGCCGCCTCATCTGCGATCCTTCCGGTGTGGCTCGGCCGTTTGGACGAGTCCGAAAGCCTGATCCGCAGTGCCGATACCTATAACTTCGACCGCCGTCAGGTGATCCTGTCGCTGTTCCTGTCGATGGCGTGATGCTTGACCCCCGGGCGGGTGCGCCGTACCTAAGGGCGGCAAATCGCGAGGGAGCAGCATGGCCGACCGCCCGACTTATTACATCACGACACCGATCTACTATGTGAACGACGCGCCGCACATTGGCCACGCGTATACGACGCTGGCCTGCGACGTTCTGGCGCGCTTCAAAAGGCTCGACGGTTTCGATGTGATGTTCCTGACCGGCACCGACGAGCACGGCCAGAAAGTCGAAAAATCGGCGCAGGCGGCGGGTATCGATCCGCAGGCCTTCACGGACAAAGTGTCGCAGAACTTCCGCGATCTTGCCGGTTTCATGAACTTCACAAATGACGATTTCATTCGCACCACCGAGGACCGTCACAAGGTCGCCGTGCAGGCGCTTTGGCAGAAGTTGGAAGCGGCGGGCGACATCTATCCCGCGACCTATGGTGGCTGGTACGCAGTCCGCGACGAGGCCTTTTACGGCGAGGACGAGCTGACCAAGACACCGGACGGCAAGCGGATTGCGCCATCGGGCGCCGAAGTCGAGTGGGTGGAGGAGCCCAGCTACTTCTTCAAGCTGTCCGAATGGGGCGACAAGCTGTTGGCGTTCTATGACGCCAACCCGAATTTCATCCTGCCGGAAAGTCGCCGCAACGAAGTGGTGAGCTTCGTAAAGGGTGGTCTCAAGGACCTTTCGATCTCGCGCACGACCTTTAAATGGGGCGTGCCGGTACCGGGCGACGACGACCACATTATGTATGTGTGGTTGGACGCGCTGACTAACTACATTACTGCCCTTGGCTATCCCGAGACCGACAGCGGCAACTACGCCAAGTTCTGGCCCGCCGACATCCATATGGTCGGCAAGGACATCCTACGGTTTCATGCCGTTTACTGGCCGGCTTTTCTGATCGCCGCCGGTCTTGAGCCGCCGAAGCGCGTCTTCGCGCACGGTTGGTGGACCAACGAGGGCCAGAAGATTTCGAAGTCGCTGGGCAACGTTATCGATCCCATTGAACTGGCCAACAAATACGGCCTCGATCAGGTGCGTTACTTCCTATTGCGCGAAGTGCCGTTCGGCAACGACGGCGATTTTTCGCACCAGGCCATGGTCAACCGTATGAACGGCGAACTGGCCAACGACTTCGGCAACCTATCGCAGCGTGTGCTGTCGATGATCGCCAAGAACTGCGACGGCAAGGTGCCGG
This sequence comes from Rhodospirillales bacterium, assembly GCA_965216765.1. Taxonomy (GTDB): domain Bacteria; phylum Pseudomonadota; class Alphaproteobacteria; order Rhodospirillales; family Casp-alpha2; genus UBA4479. Next base: position 774,380 of record OZ244199.1, on the reverse strand, counting down.
AACCGGGCGCGTTCTCAGCTGAAGACAACGATATGCTGGGTGCCGTTCGCGGCCTGATTAGCGACGTACGCGACCATATGGACCGTCAAGCGTTCCATTTCGCCTTGGAGACCATCTGGGCCGTGATTCGCGCCGCAAACGCCTATGTCGACCATCAAGCACCTTGGAAACTCCGTAAGGAGGATCCGGCACGCATGGCGACCGTGCTCTATGTTCTGGCCGAGACGATCCGCGAATTGGCGGTTCTCTGTCAGCCTGTGATGCCGGATGCGATGGCGAAAATGCTCGATCAGCTGGCGGTCCCGGCGGACGCGCGCACGTACGCGGCATTGGGCGAGGGCGGGGCATTACAGGCCGGTGCCGAGTTGCCGAAGCCCGAGGGCGTCTTCCCTCGTTACGTCGAGGAAGAGTAGGGCGCCGGGTACCCCCTTCAGCGTCATGCCGAACTTGATTCAGCATCATCTAATTATCGGTTTCGAAGTTACCTGGAGAAGAATGGCCCTCTGAATCAAGTTCGGAGTAACGTTCATGGTTAAGAGAACGTTGACGCACAGTTGACTCTTAGGCCCTGGCAGACAACATGGCTGCCATGAGTCTCATTGACAGCCATTGCCATCTGGATTTCCCGGATTTCGAAGACGAACTGGACGATGTGGTCGCCCGTGCCGCGCGCGCCGGCATCTCGCATATGGTCACGATATCGACCCACGTGACTAAATTCGATCAGGTCAAAGCCGTTGCCGAGCGCTTCGACAATGTGTTCTGTACCGTCGGTATCCATCCGCACGAAGCAGGAACAGAGCCTGAAATCTCTGTAGACGAGCTGGCTTCACTGGCCGAACACCAGAAAGTCGTCGGCATCGGCGAAACGGGGCTGGATTTCTATTATGAGCACAGCCCCCGAGACATTCAGGAGCGCCAGTTTCGCACCCATATCGCCGCCGCCCGGCGGACCGGCCTGCCGCTGATCGTGCATACACGCGACGCCGATACGGACACCATCCGAATCCTTGAGGAAGAATACGCTAAGGCACCATATCCCGGCTTGATCCACTGCTTCAGTGCCAGCCGTGAGCTAGCCGAACGCATGATCGATATCGGGTTTTATCTGTCGTTTTCCGGGATTGTAACGTTCAAGAGCGCGCAAGAGTTGCGTGACGTTGCTAAATGGGCGCCGGAAGACCGCATTCTGGTGGAGACAGATAGCCCCTATCTGTCACCGGTCCCAAAGCGCGGCAAGCGCAACGAGCCTGCCTTTACCGCCCATACGGCGGCGTGCGTGGCCGAGGAGAGGGGGATTTCTCCGGATGCCCTGGCAGACGTCACCACGGCCAATTTTAAGCGCCTTTTCACAAAAGCTGCCGCCCGTATCGATGCCGAGGCCGCTGAATGACGGCGACCAAGGTCGTCTTCCTGGGTTCCGGGCCTTCCAGCGGTGTCCCGGGCGTCGGTATCGGCTGGGGAAACTGCAACCCAGATAATCCCCGCAATGTCCGCACCCGGCAATCCTTGGCCATTGAGCAGGCCGGAAAGCGTATCCTGGTGGACACTTCTCCGGATCTGCGTGAGCAGTTGCTCAGGGAAGATATGAACGCGTTGGATGCCGTAGTCTACACGCATGCCCATGCGGACCATCTGCACGGTATCGACGACCTTCGGGGGATCAACAAGGCAATTGGACGGCCTCTGCCGGTATTCGCAGACGCCGAAACGCACAAGCACATCGCCAACCGGTTCGGATACACTTTGCTGCCTTTGCCAAAGGACCGGCCGACATTTTTCACTCGTCCGGTCCTTGAGATGACGGAATTCGTGCCGGGGGAAAATTTGGACGTTGTCGGGGTGCCTGTTGGGACGTTTTTACAGGATCACGGATATTCGAAAACGGTCGGATACAAATTCGGCTCGGTGGTCTATTCGACGGATGTGAAGACGCTATCGGACGACGTGTTGGACGATCTTGCAGCGGCCGAAATCGACGTCTGGATTATCGGAGTTTTCAGTTGGAAAGAACATTGGACGCATGCCCATGTCGATCTCGCTTTGGAGTGGATCGAGAGGGTTAAACCGCGTCGGGGAATTTTGACGCATTTGGGAACCGGCGTTGATTACGACGAATTGAAAGCCGTTTTGCCGGATCGCGTCGTGCCGGCTTTTGACGGCTTGACGATCAAGGTCGCATCCTGCGGGGGAGAGATCACCATCTCATCCTAAGCAACGGCTCACGGACCTTACTTCTCAAGCTTAATTTCTATATTTGAAAATTGATAAATTACCTAAGTCATTGTTATTATTATATAGTATATAATTTTCCATAACATACATTATGCGATATTATATGTGATGCAGGTGGAGGTGACAGACCGCGCCCCCCGCATTAAGCTGGTGAAAACAAACACAGGAAACATCTGATCCATGAACCAGCCGACAGCCGAAACGACCACTGAAACCAACGAACACCCCCTTCTTTTTACGCCGATGAAACTGCGCGGTCTGACGATCCGAAACCGGATCATGGTGTCGCCGATGTGTCAGTATCACTCCGTCGACGGTGCGCCGACGGACTGGCAGACCGCGCACATAGGACGTCTCGCCGCTGGCGGTTACGGTATCGTGTTCGGAGAAGAAACCGCCGTTGAACCAGAGGGTCGCAAGACCTATGCCTGTGCCGGTCTATACACGGATGAACATGTCCCTGCGTATCGGCGTCTAACTGACTTGATCAAGGATTGTGGAGGCACGCCTGCCATTCAACTTGGGCATGCGGGCCGAAAGGCCTCATGCCATGTAGCGACGGAAAACTGGCGGCCGCTGATCGAAGAAGATGCCAAGGACGGTATGCCACCGTGGCAAGCGATTGCCCCTAGTCCACTGCATGCCGTGCCGCCTCGCCTGCACCTGCCGCGCGAAATGGACACCGATGATATCAAAAACATGATCGAGCTATTTCGGGTCGCGGCGCTGCGGAGTGGCGAAGCCGGCTACGACATTGTCGAGGTTCATGGCGCTCACGGTTACCTGATCCACGAATTCCTGTCGCCCTGCTCGAACATCCGCACGGATGGCTACGGCGGCGATCGTCAAGGCCGTATGCGGTTTGCGCTAGAGATCTCCGAAGCGATCCGCGAAGTCTGGCCTCAGGACAAACCGGTCTTCTTCCGTGTGTCTGCCGTCGACGGTAAAGGTGGCGCCTGGAATTTGTCGGACTCCGTCGAACTCGCCAAGGAGCTCAAAGCCCGTGACATCGACATGGTCGACGTATCGTCAGGTGGTATCACCGGAGACAGCGATATGCCGATGGTGCCGCGTGCGGCCATGTACCAGACGTCCTTTTCGGACAAGATCCGCCGCGAAGCCGATATTGCCACCGTTGCCGTCGGGGGTATCACCAAGGCGCAGCAGGCCGAGGATATCCTACAGGCCGGCCAGGCCGATATCGTTGCCCTCGCCCGCGAACTGCTATGGAACGCCGATTGGGCGGCCCACGCGGCCCGTGAAATGGGCATCGAAGATCCCTACGGCTATTTGCCGTTTGAATATGCGGATCGGCTCCGTATCCGTGAGAAGCAGCTTAAGATGGAGATCAATAAGGGCGGTGCGGAAACGCAGAAAGCGTTGGACTACTTCCTCAGCCGCTGACGCAACCGCTTCCCGTCCCCTATGTCGAACCCCTATTTGTCTACTAGTAGATAAATAGGGGTTTTTAACGCCCATTGCGCATTGACCCGCTGGCGCGTTCGGGGATTCCTAGAGCGTGCATTGAGAGAGGCTGCAAACATGGACGACGCCCCAAAGCCCGCCAAGCAAGACTGGCCTACTGAAACCACCGAAGACCTACTCAGGATCATGGCCAAGCTGCGAGATCCCGACGGCGGCTGCCCGTGGGATGTGGAACAGAATTTCGCCTCCATCGCGCCCTACACCATCGAGGAAGCCTACGAGGTCGCCGACGCTATCGACCAGGGCGACATGGACGGCCTCAAATCCGAATTGGGTGATCTGTTGCTGCAGGTCGTCTTTCACGCGCAGATGGCCAAGGAAGCCGGTACATTCAGCTACGCCGACGTGGTCAAGGCGATCTCGGAAAAGATGGTCACACGGCACCCGCATGTGTTCGGCGATGCCTCGGTCGAGGATGCCGACGCTCAGACCAAGGCCTGGGAAGACCAGAAAGCGGCCGAACGTGCCGCCAAGGCCGAAGCCGAAGGACGCGTGCCGTCGGTGTTGGATGACGTGGCGCCGGGCCTCCCTGCCCTGATGCGCGCCGAAAAGCTACAGAAACGCGCCGCCCGCGTCGGGTTCGACTGGCCGACGCCGCGTCCGATCATCGACAAGGTCAAAGAGGAACTGGGCGAAGTGGTCGAGGAAATCGACGCCGGATGCGATCACGACAGGCTAGAGGATGAACTGGGCGATCTTTTCTTCGTCTGCGTCAATCTGGCGCGGAAACTCGGCGTCGACCCGGAAACCGCGCTCCGGCGTACCAACGCCAAGTTCGAGAGCCGCTTTTACGCCATCGAGCGCTACGCGGCTGCTGACGGCAAGAACCTCAAGGATCTACCCCTGCCCCAGCAGGAAGAGCTTTGGGTCCGCGCCAAAATCGAAGAACGTTCGTAAGCCCCTCTTTTCGGGTATTATATACTTGATTGAACGAATCATCGAATGAGCATACTATACTTCCCTAGGAAGGCGGATGTGTTAGATTCCGCGCCTAGGAGAAAAGTTTTGAAAAGAATCGACCCTTTCCAGTTTTATGAACTCGGCATTGCTATGCGTGAGCTTAGTGGGCTTGAGGGGGAGCGCACAGTAAGCGATGCCTTTTCCCCAATAGTTGGTGCCCGTGGTTGGCTCAGGCGGCTTTTAGCAGACGACCCTTTGGTTGAGTTGCGTCACTGCCGCCACTCGGCAGAGAATCTATCAAAGGCGATAGAGGGCATTTACGTTCCGTATATGACTGGTGAGGACGGCAACTTAAATCTGGAGAAATGGAACGCGGTAATCCCCTCGCACAGGTTCTTTGGGTTAAGCGAGGCGTTGGAGAGGTTTGAGCACAATCTTGCTGCAGAGATGCGTGATGCTGCTATCTATGCGGCCTCGCAGGTGGGTATGTATCACACCGGCGACTTGGTTGATCGAACCGAATTGCATATTCCAGACGACCTACGAGACAGTGTTAATGACAATGCTATTTTTGAAATAAAATCGGCAGGTCGTTGTTTGGCGTTTGGGCTCCCCACAGCGTGCGGGTTTCATATTTTGAGAGCCGCAGAGAGCGTTTTGGAGGACTACTATGGGCTGGTATCGGGCAAGCCAGGTGCCACCCAACGAGGTTGGCATGATTATGCTGAAGCGCTGGAAAAATTGTCTGAGGGCGACGATAAGGAGGCCCCCTCTAAGAGGGTAATTCGCAGCATTCGCCAAATTAAGGATTTAGACCGCAACCCGATAATGCATCCCCGAGATGTTCTTGGTGAGTCAGACGCAATGATTTTATTCATGGTTGCCACGAGCGCCATTGCGCAGATGGCCAAACATTTACGGGATGCATCTGGTCAGGCTGAGTTGCAGCTTGTCGCTGTTGAGGGCGGACAAGATGACCAAGAAACCGGATAAATCAGACGACGAAAAGAGAGACGAGGTACTAAAGCGGATGCTGAACACGCCGCCGAAGCCGCATAAGCCGAAGAATAAGGACACAAAAAACGGTGGAAAAACTTAAAGACGCTATCCGCATTGGATTTTGTAAATTCTTGGCTCCGAAGCGTTTGGGTTCTGAGCGAAACAAAGCCACAGCCCCGCAGCTTTCTGGCGAACTTATTTCCGAAGCCGAGCAGATTGAGCAGATGCGCTGATAGTTTCGGTGGCAAAAGCCTCCATTACAGCGCGGGCGATATCAGAAATATCCTCCTCATTCTCGCCTCGAATCTTGAACTTTTTAATGCTAGCCATAGCGATCTCCATGATCTCGCTCTCCTCCGCATCAATGTTGCTGGATTGCTCAAGGTGTCGAACCAGAAAGGCGGCAACAACGCACTGCATGCTGTAGATTTTTGCTAGTTTCTGGTTGTCAGGACTTAGCTGATCGAGGCTCATTTTTCACTCCATGCTTTCGCGTATGAGGCGAAGCATAGCGCGGAATTGCTCGCGAGTCTTGGAAGGCTTAGACGTTCGCCCCGTCACCAATCCGCCGATAGGTCAGGCGCTTGCCTTCTGCTCCTTTAAGGGCCAGTTCGGCGCGTTCTGCGTCTGAAATCTTGCGGGTGTTGTAACGGAAATCGAATTCGTTGAGGTATGATTGCAGGTGCTTCTCAGCGCAGTGCTGATAGACACCCTTCATGCCACGCTTGAAGATACCGAAGTAGCCTTCGATTGAGTTGGAGTGCGCCCCGGTTTGCGGGTGCACGTACTGGTATTCGGAGTGCGTAACGGTGTAGTGGCCGGCGAACTCTTGGCCCACGGACTTATAGAGGCCGCTTTCGTCGGTGTTTAGTTCGCTATCGCGTTTGACGTTCTGAACGAGGATATCGCGGACCATGCCAGCGTGAGGGTATTGCTGGACATGGAAGGCACGCGAACGGCCGCCACGCTCAACGAGGGCGACGACAGACATTTTAGACGCGGGGCCTTTAAAGTTCTTTTTGCCCTTCGCTGCGGCTTTGCGGCCAAAGTAGGTTTCATCGGCTTCGACAACGGAGCCACCACCGCCCATGGGCTGCGGATCGTCGTCACGCATAGCTTCGCGGATACGGTGCACCATGAACCAAGCGGACTTGTAGGTGATACCGAGCATACGGTGCAGTTGATGGGCGCTCATGCCCTTCTTAGAGGCGCACAGAAGGTGCGTAGCGAGAACCCACTTATGAAGCGGGATCTTGGAGCGTTCATAGACAGAGCCGACGCGCACGGTGAACTTCTTGCGGCATGATCCGCAGTGATACCAACCCGGACCCATGGACTTACCGCCAAGGGCTTTAACGTGGTTCTGGGTGTCACAGAACGGGCATACGGCACCATCGGGCCAGCGGATGGCTTCGAGGTGCTTGCGGGCTTCGTCCTCGTTCTGGAAAATGGGGTTGGTTAGGTCACACATCGCTTCTCTCCTATGGCTGTAATCATAGGGAATCAGCGATGTTCAGTCAAGTATATAATCACCCTCTTTTCTACTAGTAGATAAACCCATGGAACACGATTTCTGGCACGAGCGCTGGCAGAACAACCAAACCGCCTTTCACGAGGACGACGGAAACGCTCTGCTGCATAAGTATTTCGGGGCGCTGAACCTGGAGACCGGGGCACGGGTGTTCGTGCCACTCTGCGGCAAAACGCGGGATATCGGCTGGCTGCTGGGCCAGGGATTGGATGTCGCCGGGGTCGAACTGTCAGAGATCGCCATCCGTCAGTTGTTTGAGGAACTGAATATCGTGCCTGAGGTTTCGCCAGCAGGCGCGCTGACGCGTTTCTCCGCACCGGGCCTCAATGTCTACGTCGGTGACTATTTCGCGCTTACAGCCGAGATTTTGGGGCCTGTGGACGCCGTTTACGACCGGGCGGCGCTGGTGGCGCTTCCTGCCGGTATGCGGACCCGTTACGCGGCGCATCTCCGCACCCTCACCGGCATCGCCCAACAGCTCCTGCTGACCTACGAGTACGACCAATCCAAGATGGACGGCCCGCCGTTCTCGGTCACCGCCGACGAGGTCCGGGATCACTACGCCGAGGCCTACAGGGTCGAGATGCTGGAACGCTTCGACATCCCCGGCAGCTTCAAACGCAAGGTCGACGCCACCGAAGCGGTTTGGTTGCTCACCCCGCAATAGCTCCTGGCCGTCACCCTGAACTTGATTCAGTGTCCAGGTCAGCCCAGGCAAGGAAGGTGCCGTGCGAAAAATGGGCCCTGAATCAAGTTCAGGGCGACGGGGTAAATACTACCAATAAAAAATCAAAGCTTCCCCAGGCCCCGCAACGTCTCCGCCAGCGCAACCGTGCGTTTGGCGATTTCGACGATGGGATAGTCGACGAAGTAGCCGTCGACCTGGATCGAGGCGACGCCGGCCGCTTCGGCCTCATCGAACGCGGCGACGATCTTCTCGGCGAACGCGATTTGCTCGGCGTCTGGTGCGAAGGTCCGGTTGGCGGTCTCGATCTGGTCCGGATGGATGCAGAGTTTGCCCTGAAAGCCCAATGCCCGCACTGTTTCACAGGATTGGGCGAAGGCCTCGTGCTCCTTGATGTGGATGTAGACGGTATCGACCGGCGGCTCTAGGCCGCCGAGGCGCGACGCCATCACCATTTCCGAGCGGATCGGCAGCAGTTCGGCCTCTCCCTTGGTCCAGTCCATGCCGAGATCGCGGGTGTAATCCCCTGCCCCAAAGGCATAGCGCTTCACGCGGCTCGGCGTTTGCGTCAGCTCGCGGACGCAGGCCTGGCCCTTGGCGGTTTCGATGATCGGCATCAGGTCGATGGTGCCGGGCTCGATGCCTTGCTCGCGCTCCAAATTCTCCATCAGCCATTCGACGGATTTGAGGTCCGAGACGCTTTCCAGCTTCGGCAGCATGATTCCGTCCAGGTTCTCGCAGAGAACGGCGGCGATATCGCCGTAGCAGAACGTGGTGTCATAGGCATTCACGCGCACGAACACGGCGCAATCACGGGGCCGATCAAGGATTTCGCGGACAATGGCGCGGGTCGCGACCTTTTCGGCGATGGCGACGGCGTCTTCAAGGTCGAGGATCACCACGTCGGCGCCCAGTGTCAGGGCCTTTTCGACGCGTCGCGCGTGATTGCCGGGCGTGAACAGATAGGTACGGTTGGCGTGAGCGTGCATGTCAGATAACCCCTGCTTCTTTCAGTTCGGCGCGCTCGTCCTCGCTGAGGCCCAGCCAGTCGCCGTAAACGGTGTCGTTGTATTCGCCCAAGGCGGGGCCGAGACTTTCGATCTCGCCCGGTGTCGCCGACAGTCTGGGCAGTGTAGACGGTACGGTCACCGGGCCGATGCCGGGCACATCGACCTCGGTCAGCGTGCCGCGCGCCTGAATGTGCGGATCTGCAAAGATATCGGCGATGGAATTGATGGCGCCGCACGGCACGCCATTGGCGGTGCAGACCTCGATTACCTCGTCGCGGGGCATCGACATCGTCCATGCCTCGACCTCGGCCAGGACTTTCTCGCGCTCCCTGAGGCGTGTTTCCTGGTCTCCATATTTTTCAAATAAATCAGGTCGTTGCATGGCGATGCTAAGGCGCTCGAACATCTTGCTCGTGGTGCAGGCGATGGACAGGTATTTGCCGTCGCCGGCCGGAAAGTGACCGTGCGGACAAGCGTTGACGGTGCCGGTCCCTTCAGGCTCGCGGACGAAGCCGTCCTTGGCGTATCGCGGTGCGATTTCGTCGAGCACGCGGAACACGCTTTCGTACAGCGCGCAGTCGATCACCTGCCCCTCGCCCGTTGCGTCGCGGTGGCGCAACGCCATCATAATGCCGATGCAGCCGTACATGCCGGTCATGTAGTCGCCGAGCGACGTCGAGCCGGGGGTCACGGGAATCTCGCCGGAATGACCAGAAAGGTACGTGAGACCTCCGTAGGCATGCGCGATGCGTGCAAAGCCTGGCCGATCCTTATAAGGGCCGGTCTGGCCGTACCCGGAGACCCGCAGCAACACGAGGCCCGGCTTAATGGCGCTCAGCACGTCATAGCCCAGGCCCCACTTTTCCAGCGTGCCGGGGCGGAAGTTCTCACACACCACGTCTGCGTCAGCGACCAGTTTCTTGAAAATGTCTGCACCTCTCGGATCGCGCAGGTTGAGCGTGATGGAGCGCTTGTTGCGGGCCTCCGTCAACCACGACAACGAGCGGTCAGGCTGGCCGGAGTCCGTGCCGTAGCGCCGCCACGGATCGCCGCCCTCGGGCAGTTCGATCTTGATTACTTCGGCACCGAACTCGCTCATGATCGTCGCCGCGAAGGGCGCCGCCACGAAACTGGCGATATCGAGCACGCGGATGCCGGAAAGCGGCTTCTTATCGTCTTTGGTCATTGGATATCTCCCTTCTCACCTTTTGCGTCGAAAAGCCTGGGGGATCAAGGTTTTCGCAATGTTACACCACTCCCGTGAAAGAACGCCCCAATGTTTTACTCGACAAAACTGTGGATTGACCTTCCGGTTACAGGCAGCTTTATCAATATGCTTATCACTCGTTTGGGAGCGAAATCACCATGATCGACCGACGACTATTTCTGACCGGCGCGGCCTCGCTGGCCGGTGTGGCTGTGTTGAAACCGGGCCTGGGGTGGGCCGCCACCAATCCGACACACAGATTGAAGGCGGCATCCGGCGAAGCCACGCTGATGGGGGCGGAAGGGCCGAAAACGGCGGTCTGGTCGTTCGGGGACAGCTCACCCGGTCCGTTGATCCGCATTCCGCAGGGCAAGCCCGTTCATATCCGCGTCGACAACGCGCTGGCCGAGCCGACGACGGTGCACTGGCACGGCATCCGCCTCGACAACGCCATGGACGGCGTGCCGGGCATGACGCAGACGGCGATCCCCGCCGGTGGCTCGTTTGACTACACATTCACGGCGCCGGACGCTGGGACCTATTGGTATCACTCGCACGAACGCACCTACGAGCAGGTGGCGCGCGGTCTTTACGGGCCGCTGATCGTCGAAGAGTCGTCACCCCCCATGGTCGACAGTGACCGCTTGTTCCTTGTCGATGACTGGCGTCTGAACGATGACGGCACCATCGCCGACGGGTTTGGTAATTTTCATGATGTCGCGCATGGCGGACGGCTGGGCAATTGGTTGACCGTTAACGGCCAGACCGAGCCGGTCTTTGACGTTCGGCCGGGTGAGCGCATCCGACTCCGCTGTATCTCCGCCGCAAACGCCCGCATCATGGGCTATCGTTTCGAAGGCGTCAGTGCGCACGTCATCGCCATGGACGGGCAACCATTGGCAACGCCTGAACCGCTCACGGCGGACCTGATAATCCCGCCTGCGGGCCGTGCCGATCTGATCGTCGATATCCCATCCGATGCCTCCGGCGTACTCGCCATCAATGAAATTTCCGCCGGCGGCCCGATCAAGGCGGCGTCGTTCAAGATATCCGGCGCGCCTTTGCGCAAAGAAGCCGAAGCGGTGGTCGTTCTGCCCACCAATTCCCTGCCCCAAGCGGACCTTTCAGAGCCCTTGGAGGTGCCACTTCTGATGCAGGGCGGTGCTATGGGTGGGCGCGTGGGCGAGATTAAATATCAGGGTCAGATGTACGACCTAAGGACCCTGGTTCAGCAGCACGGCAAGGTTTGGGCCTTCAACGGGGTCGCGGGCAGCATGGATATGGAGCCGCTGGTTCGCGTGCCGCGCGGCCGGACGATGGTCGTCGACATGGTCAACGAGACCTCATGGCACCATGCCATGCACTTGCATGGTCACCACTTCCAGGTTTTGGACGAGAGCGGCCAGATTCCCAGGGGGGCGCCTTGGCGGGATACCCTGCTGATGGCACCAGCGGAAAAGGCGCGCATTGCGTTCGTCGCCGACAATCCTGGGAAATGGCTTTTCCACTGTCATATGCTGTCGCATCACCTGGGCGGCATGGGGACTTGGATAGAGGTCGCGTAACGCTGTCGTGAATATAACAAAACGAAACCAAGCCGCCGCTTGGCGCACCCTTTGGCGGCGGTTACACTGCCGGTTATGAGAATGATCAAACGCCTCGTCTGCCTGCTGGCTGTGTTCGCCGTGACCGGCTGCTATATGCCGATCCGCTTCGATGCGGAAATCGATATCAACCGCGCTGGTTATTATCAGTTCTTCTTTGACGGTTATCTGGCAAAGGTTCAGCTATACCAGGACCTGCAGGATAAAAAGATCAGCCGTGACGAAGAACTTGAGCAGGTCGCCCTGATCAAGTCGGATTTCGAACGCGACAGCGCGACCGAGGTCTTTCAGTATTACGAAAAAGGCCATTTCCGGGTGAAGTACACCCGCTCCGGCGATCTGATCAAAAATCGGACCATGACCTTTTTCCGCCGCAACGAATACATCCTGGGACTGAGCTACAATAAAGAAACCGGGCAGATCGCCATGCTCGGGAAATCCCTGCAACGCGACAACAAGAACCGGTTGCGCGCAGCCGGGCTGGATACGTCAGGCGAACTTAGAGTTTTCAGTAACGCGCGGGTAACCAGCCACAACGCGACGATGGTCAAGCCGTACCCCGCAAAGGGGCCGGGTTACAAGCTCTACACCTGGAAGATTCCGAACCTTCTGGCGCCGACCCCGGCGTTGAAGATTCAGGTCCGGTAACACCACAAGATTGTCATCCCCGCATACGCGGGAATGACAACAAGCGTGCCTATTTATTCAAGCGGCGGATCAGGCTCGACGTATCCCAGCGTTTGCCGCCCATCGAGACAATTTCCGAATAGAACTGATCGACCAATGCCGTCACCGGCAGCAACGCGCCGTTGTTCTTGGATTCCTCGAGCGCGATGCCGAGGTCTTTGCGCATCCATTCGACGGCAAAACCGAAGTCGAACTTGTCATCGGCCATGGTGTAGCCGCGGTTTTCCATCTGCCAGGAACCGGCGGCGCCCTGCGAGATGCAGTCGACGACCAATTTGGCGTCTAGCCCGGATTTTTCGGCAAATGCCAAGCCTTCAGACAGGCCCTGGACCAGACCGGCGATACAGATCTGGTTGACCATTTTGGTGATCTGACCTGAGCCAACGCCGCCCATCAGGGTCACGGCGCGGGCATAGCTGTCGATGACCGGAGACGCGGCTTTGAAGTCCTTCTTGGTGCCGCCGACCATGACGGTCAGAACGCCGTTCTCGGCGCCTGCTTGACCGCCGGAAACCGGACCATCCAGGAAGCCGACGCCTTTCTTTTTGCACTCGGCGGCGACTTCGCGTGCGACGATGGCAGAAGCCGTTGTGTGATCGCAGAAGATCGCGCCCTTTTTCATGCCGGCGAGGATGCCTTTGTCGCCGTAGACCACGGAGCGCAGATCGTCATCGTTGCCGACGCACGAGAACACGAAATCCGCGCCCGCTGCGGCTTTTGCCGGGGTCGCGGCGTGTTTGCCGCCGTATTCCTTGGCCCATTTCTTGGCTTTTGCGGACGTGCGGTTATAGACGGTGACCTCGTGGCCATTCTTCTTCAGGTGCCCGGCCATCGGGTAGCCCATTACGCCCAGACCGATAAATGCAGTTTTTGCCATGATTTTCCTCCTCAAAAAATCGTGTTTAATGCGATTTTACGGTTTCGCGAGAACCGCGACGAAGTTCGCCGTCCAGATCGGCGGCGGGTCCGTCAAAAGCTTATCCAGGGTTCCTTCTATAACCCGTGTGGTCAGGCGGCGAAAGGCGCTGCCCCGCGAATACGGCCGTGTCATCATGCAACGAAGGCCGGCTGCCATGGCGATATGGCCAATACTACCCGACGTGTAAGCGGCTTTGTGAGTCAGGTCGCCAAGCTGGTATTGCCAACCCCAGGGCGACGCACAATTGGGAACGCGCATGATGATGCGGCCATCGTCGGCGAGAACCCTGGTAAGTGAGCGAAGCACTTCGACGCCCTCGAACATTGAGAAATGCTCAAACACGTCGAGTAGCACGATGCGATCGAAAGGCGCGCCGTCATGGGCCGCTAGGAACGCTTCCAGAGTCGTGGTCTGCACGCGGGAGGCGATGGGAACCGGCATGAAATCCTTTGCCTTGGTATCCATTTCGACACCGGTGAAATCCGTCACGCCTTTTGCGGCTAGAAACGCCAGGAACAGACCGGTGCCGCAGCCGATTTCCAAGACGCGGTGCGTATTTTGGAACTCTCCGGGCGTCCAGAGATTACGGCCGAATTCGGCGAGGTGTTTTTTGCGGACCTCGGCACGCACGTACGTCCGGTGCGTGTCATAGACGGCGTAGAAATCTTCTGGCTTCTGATACTGCAAGGTGGCTCTACCAATGGCTGGCGATGACGGCTGTGAATCGACAGATAGACAAGCACACCGGGCGGTTCGGGAAAAGCTGCAATCCCGGATAGAAGCGTTTAGTGAAGGCTCGTTAGTCCGTCCGCTCGGGCCACCAGGTCCCGGAACGGTGTCCAGACATTGCCGTTGATGCTGACGCCGATGGCACGGGACGTGATTTCGGCACGCGGCATATATGGTTCGTCCTTGTCGACGACCGAGGCAATCCCCCCGCTTTCTCGGACGATCAGCGCGCCGGCAGCGTGATCCCAGGGCTTCAACCGGCCGCCATAACGCGCCAGTTCCAGCTTGCCGGTTGCGATATCCATATATTCGCGGCCGACGCAGCGGTACCGATCGACGAAAATCGGCAATTCTGCACCGTCCACATCGGCTGCGGCCGTTTCCATTCTATTCCTGAGCCGCGCGCCCGCCGTCATGCGTGACGCGGCAAGCGTTCCGGGAGAACCATTGGCCGAAATGGTCGAAAAATCGGATTCCGCAGCGGCATAGGCCGCCCCCTCGCCTTCGATCGCGAAGACCGCGTCTCCGACGATGGGGTCGACGATCCAGCCCCCCAGGGTTCGACCTTTCGAAGCCAAGGCGACAATGACTGTGAACGGCGGTTTGCCATGCGCGAAGTTGAACGTGCCGTCCACGGGGTCGACGATCCATACCGGTGCGTCGCCGTTGAGCAATTCCAACGACGCTGGGTCGGTTTCGTACCCCTCCTCGCCTAGCACACGGCTGCCCGGCAACAGCGGAGGTAAAAGGCGCCTGAAGGCTGCTTCTGACATCCGGTCTGCCGTTGTTACCAGGTCACCGGGACGTTTCTCGTCGATGTCGGCGGTGCTGAGTGTCTGGAACCTGGGCAGCACTTCTGTCGCGGCAACGTCGCGCATGATGGTGGCAATTCGTTCCGGGTTGTCGAGAATTCGGCGCATGATCAATTGATATAGAGGTCGCGGTCACGGCGATAGGCGTCGGCAACGTCTTCGAGCAACTTTTTGGCGTCACTGCTGAAGTCACTGCGTTGCAAAAGGGCTTCCGTTACAAAGGCCGCGAAGGTAACGGCTTCGCCCTTGCCACGCAAATCGAACCGTTCGGCGAAATTGTCGAGCAACCGGTGCGTGTTTTCCCTGGCCATGACGTTTAATTGCCGTTTCACGTACCGATGCGTCAGGCGCCATTTGTGCTGGGCTTCCCGTGTCGCCATATCCATCCTCTACTAGTAGATTTCAATGCTCGGCTTATACGCTTGGCCGTGGTGTCCGATCAACACCGTCTTCCAGGTGTGGGACATCTTCTTCGACCGTCTTCGGATCAAAAATGGCGTGATAGAAGGCCCAACTGTCGCTCAGGACTTCTTCCATGAAGGTCTGATAGCTCGGCCAAGGGGCTCGAATCCGGCCTTCAACCTCGCCGGCATCTCTGATCAGGTCGGCGTCAAACTTACGGGCGACACGTTGCATTTTCACGTTCTCCGAAAGGCACAGCATGAAAACTTTTTGAATGTAGCGGTTGCGGGCCGCCGATAGCAGCCGGCGTACGAGTTCCGACCCTATTCCTGCGTTCTGATAGTCAGGCTCAACGCTGAGCGCCAATTCGGCGCTGGATTGTGGCATCACGGAAACTCGGACGATTTCACCGACGCCACGAAGCATACCGTCAATAAACGCGCCGATCAGCACCGTGGATGCCCAATCCAGACTATCCAGCCTTCTTTCGATGAAGTGATCGGTTGCCGGGCCGCAGAACCTCATGCGCCGCGCGTGCGCGTCAAGCCGCATCAGGTGCGCCTGAACGATGCGGGCATCGGACTGACCGAGTCTACGATACGTTACTTCGGAAGGTGCCGACAACTCGCCGCTTCTGGCGCCAGTGTCCCGCACGTGTGTGTTATCTAACATTTGGAGGCCGCCTTTCCTTTCTGATGGCGTCCTTCCAATCACCTGAGCCGAAGCTATGCCGGGCAATGCTGCATTGCAATATAAGATTTTGTGACGAGCGGGAACGACATCGTCGCTCAGCTGTCTAAAGCGATATCGAAGGTCTGTTTAAACCGCGCAGCGACGGCCGGAGAAAGGCGGACATCCAGGTGAATCCCGCTCTCATGGTCGTTTCGCGATAAAACTTCGCCACGTTCGAACAGCCATGCCAAGGCCGCACCGTCCTCGTAGCCGAGTTCGACACTAGCCGTCACGTCGCCGCGACGCAGGATGTCATCTATCGATTCCAGTAGTACGTCGCAGTTTTCACCACTGTGCGCCGAGATCGGAATGGCGAGAACATTACCGATTCGCGACCTGTTCTGGATGAACTGCTTGGTCTCGACGTCCAGCATATCGATCTTGTTGAGCGCCTCTATGACGGGTTTTTCCCGGCTGTCGCCGTCGACATTCGTTTCGCCGCTGGACGGCCGGACATGCATCTCGCCGAGCACTTTCAACACATCGGATTTTTGGGCCTCTGTGTCCGGGTTTGCGACATCACGTACGTGCACGATGATGTCCGCCTCGACCACCTCTTCCAACGTCGCATGAAACGCCGTCACTAGTTCGTGCGGCAGGTTCGAGACGAAACCCACCGTATCGGACAGGATTGCACGGCGGCCGCTCGGCAGATCCAACGCACGCATGGTCGGATCAAGAGTCGCGAACAATTGATCTTTGGCGGTGACCTTGGCTTCGGTCAGGCGGTTGAACAGGGTCGATTTACCGGCGTTCGTATAGCCGACCAGCGCCACCACCGGATGCGGTACACGGCGCCGCGCGGAACGGTGCAGTTCCCGCGTTCTAGACACGTCCGCCAAGTCTTTCTTGAGGCGGTCGATGCGCTGGCGGATGAGCCGCCGGTCGGTTTCGATCTGTGTTTCACCCGGGCCGCCCATGAAACCGACACCACCACGTTGCCGCTCCAAGTGGGTCCAAGAACGGACGAGGCGGCCAAGCTGATAGGTCAACTGCGCCAGATCGACCTGCAACCGGCCTTCCCGAGTCCTGGCTCTGGCGCCGAAGATCTCAAGGATCAACGCCGTTCGGTCCAGGACTTTGGTATGCCAGGCACGCTCCAAATTGCGCTGCTGAACGGGCGAAAGCATGGCGTCGACGATGACGATAGGCTTATCCTCGTCTGCCTCTTCCGACGCCGAAATAACCTCCGTTACACGGTCGAGCGCCCCCTGCCCGACCAATGTTGACGGTTTTGGTTTCTTCAGCGGAACGGCTTCAGCGTGAACGACATCGAGGTCGATCGCGGCGGCCAATCCAACAGCTTCTTCCAGCCGGGATTCGCGCGTCCGCACATCGGACGCGGCTTCGCCGATTTCAGGGTGCAGGACAATGCAGCGCTGACGGCGCGTGCGTCTGTCGATCCCCTTATTCACGCATCGTCGGCAGCACCGTCCTTCTCAGGATCGAAAAGCTGTATCGGCGCCGAAGGCATGATGGTCGATATCGCGTGCTTGTAGACCAGCTGGGTGTGCCCATCCCGTCGAAGTAGCACGGAAAAATTATCGAACCACGTCACGATACCTTGCAGCTTGACCCCGTTGACCAAGAACACGGTCACCGGCACTTTGCTTTTGCGGATGTGGTTGAGGAAAACGTCTTGCACGTTCTGGGGTTTATCTGACGGCATATTTTATTCCCCCTTGTTTATGGTTATAGAAGCCCCCTGTGGGCATATTTTATTGGCGTCCAATCACCTTGGACGCACGGTTACGAGTCTGAGACTACATTGTCCGCATCAAATTGCAAAGATCACGACACGTCGCCACGGCAAGGTCGGGTAAATTATCTGTGAATTCGTCGGAACCGGGCGGTTCGGCCCGCACGAGCACGGTGTGGCAACCGGTGTTTTTACCGCATTTGATATCAATATCCGCATCACCGATGAACCAAACGGCGTCTTTGTTCGGGGCAATCACGGCTGGTGCCAGCGCCATCTCGACGGGGGCTGGGTCCGGTTTATCGCGAATAGCATCGAAAGCGCCGACAAGTTTGCCGAAATAGCGATTCCAGCCCAGGTGTTCAGCTTCCTTACGTAGAAATTCACCTGTCTTGTTGGAGACCACGCCAAGATAAATTCCCGCACCACTAAGGTAGTCGAGGAGTTCCTCCGCCCCCGCAGCCGGTACGACGGCATCGGCGTGAATTTCGGCGTAGCGTGCGTAGAACACTTTCCCTGCCTTCTCCCATTCGTCGCCGAAGATCCCCGGAAAGCTGTCGCGCATCGAATGCCGTACTTTGGCCTTGGTTTCATCCAGGGACCATTCCGGCAAGGCATAGGCGCGGAAAGTGGTGTTAAGCGCTTCCTGGATGACTGGCCAGCTATCGACCAACGTATTGTCCCAGTCGAAGATGACGGCGCGTGGGCGCGGAAGTTCAACCATCTGGCTCAGAAAAATTCCAACTGCACCGAGAACATCTTCTCGACTTTGCGGATCGCTTCTGCGGCGGCGAACAACACGACCCTGTCGCCGGCTTCGATCACGGTGGAGCCGCTCGGGAAGATGGTTACGCCGTCGCGGACGATGGCACCGATCAGCACCCCTTGCGGCAGCTTTGCTTCGCGCAGCGGTGGGCCGACCAACTCGGATGTCGCTAGCGCTTCGGCTTCGATCAGTTCACCGAAGTCCTCGCGCAGCGTGTGCACGGAGTGAATGCGGCCGCGGCGCACATGCTGCAGGATTTTCGAGACTGTGATGTTTCGCGGGCTGACGGCGACGTCGATGCCAATGGACCCGACAAGGTCTTCGTAGCTGGAATTGTTGATCAGCGTGATGACGCGCTTGGCACCATTTTTCTTCGCCAGCAGACTGGCCAGAATATTTGTTTCGTCGTCGTTGGTGACGGCAACAACGGTCTCGGTTTGCGTGACGTTGGCCTCTTCCAGAATATCCTGGTCGATGGCGCTGCCGTTGATGACGATGGTGCGCTCCAATTGGCCGGCGATGGCCTCGGCGCGCTCGGTATCGTGTTCGATGATCTTGGCACGGACCCAGTCGTGATGCTCTTCCAGTTCCTTGGCCAAAAACACGCCGATGTTACCGCCGCCGAATATCAACAAGCTGCGAGCCTCATGCTCCTCGTGACCAAAGGCCGCCATGGCGCGATCGACTTTGTTACTGTCGACGACGAAATAAACCTCGTCGCCTTCCTGCATCTGATCTTCGCCCCGCGGGATTAGCGCCTTCCCTTCGCGGACGATACCGACGATGACGATATTCAAATCGGGGAATAGTTGTGTCAGCTGGCGCAGCGGCGTGTTCACGACCGGACAATCGTCCTTACAACGCACCCCCAACAGTTTTACACGGTTGTCGACCAGCGGGATCATTTCGAACGCACCCGGCACCTCGAGACGTCGCGTGACCGCACGCGCAACCTCGATTTCCGGCGAGATAATCACATCGATCGGAATGTGGTCCCGGGAATACAGATTGGCCCACGTTGCTTGCAGATAGCTCTGATGGCGGATACGCGCGATTTTAGTCGGAACGTCAAACAGCGAATGCGCGATCTGGCACGCGACCATATTGGTTTCGTCGGCCAGCGTCACCGCGATCAGTAAGTCCGTGTCGGCGATCCCTGCCCGCTCCAGTACGTCCGGGTGCGAGCCGTGACCGACGATACCGTTGACGTCGAAGCTGTCGGAAATCTGGCGCACCAGGGTCTCCGACTGATCGACGACGGTGACGTCATGGTTCTCCATTGCCAAATGGCGGGCAATGTTGGAGCCGACCTGTCCTGCGCCGCATACGATGATTTTCATTGATGCTCCGTCGTCAGCCCAAGCCGTTACTACTGTTTATCTTGACCGCGGACGCCGAGCGACTTCAACTTGCGGTGCAGCGCCGAGCGTTCCATACCGACAAACTGCGCGGTCTGGGAAATGTTTCCACCAAAACGGTCGACTTGGGCAAGCAGATACTGACGCTCGAAGACTTCCCGTGCGTCGCGCAGCGGCAACGACATGATTTCGGCATTGCGTTCGACATCGACCGACGGCGCATTTCCCATGATCTCCGGGGGCAGCATCGCCGCTGTGATCGGTTGTTCAGCGTCGCCCGGTGCCATGATCAGCAGCCGTTCGATGACGTTACGCAGTTCCCGGACATTGCCCGGCCAGCCATAGGTCTGCAGCGCCGCTAGCGAGTCGTCCGATAACTGACGCAGAGACTGCCCCGACGCTTCAGCCGCCGCGTCCATGAAATATTTGGCCAGCAGCGGGATATCTTCGCGGCGGTCGATCAGCGGCGGTACGTGAATGGGAACGACATTCAGCCGGTAGAATAGGTCCTCGCGAAAATGACCAGCATTGATCTGCGCTGTCAGATCCTTGGTCGTTGATGCCACGACTCGGACATCGACCTCGACCCGCAACGAGCCGCCGACCCGCTCGAAAATCTGGTCCTGCAGAACGCGGACGATCTTTCCCTGGGTTTCAACCGGCATGTCGCCGATTTCGTCGAGCAGCAATGTCCCTTCATGGGCACGTTCGAACATGCCGACCTTGCGGGGCGTTGTACTGTCGCCTTCGGTGCCGAATAGCTCGGTCTCCATCCGGTCCGGGTGCATGGATGCACAATTGATGACCGCAAAAGCGCCCGACGATCTGTGCGAGCGTGCGTGGATCATGCGTGCGATGACTTCCTTCCCGGCGCCCGGTGGCCCGGAAATGATGATCCTGGAATTGGTCGGCGCCGCCCGGTCTATGGCTTGGCGGATATCGCGCATGGCGCCACTTGAGCCGACCAGATCCAACGGTGCGCCGGCGCGGAGCCGCAGTTCCGCATTCTCGCGTCGCAAACTTGCCGCTTCCATGGCGCGTTCGATCAGCAGCAAAAGCCGATCGGCGGTAAAAGGTTTTTCGATGAAGTCGTAAGCGCCGTCCTTGATCGCCTGAACCGCGGTCTCGACGGTGCCGTGTCCGCTCATCATCAGAACCGGGACGTCGGCGTGGTTTCGCTTAATCTCACGAAGGATTCCGAGACCGTCCAATTCACTGCCCTGTAGCCAGATGTCCAACAAGACAAGTGACGGCTGGCGGGCCTGGACGGCTGCGAGCGCGCTCGCACTGTCGCGCGCCTCTCGTGCCTCGAAGCCTTCGTCCCGCAAAATCTCGGCGGTCAACGAGCGAATGTCCCGCTCGTCATCTACAATCAGTATGTCTCTAGCCATAATCAGTCCGGGTTGGGTGTGACCTTTATCTTAGCCTTTCTTCGCCGAGGAAGCGACCGCCTCTGCGGAGGCTCCATATTTGTCCGGCTCTTCGTCGGTCACCGAACCGGTGGCAAAGCGCAAAGTGACCCGCGCGCCGCGCGGTTGACGGTCGCCTAGCATCAACACGCCACCATGCTCTTCCATAATCTTTTTGACGATAGCAAGGCCTAGGCCTGTCCCTTTCTCGCGCGTCGTGACATACGGCTCCGTCAGCCGATCCCGCTCGTCCGCCGGCAGACCGCGGCCGTCATCTTCGACGATGACCTCTGCGATCCGTCCGTCTGCGCTATGACGGATGGAAATATCGATACGGCCCTCGACTTCCGCGCCGCCTTCACGTGCGCCTTCGATCGACTCAGTCGCGTTCTTGATTATGTTTGTTAGAACACGAGAGACCTGACGCGCGTCGCACGAGATGTATATGTCGTCTTGCGGCAAGTCCAAGTCGATGGCGACTTTGATCTCTCGGTTGCGTTCCAGAAAGGCTGCCTGACGGCATAGTTCGGATAAATTTTCCCGCTTCATTTGCGGCAACGGCATGCGCGCGAACGAAGAAAATTCATCGACCATCCGCCCAATATCGCCGACTTGGCGAATGATGGTCTCGATCAGGCGCTTATAGGTATCAGGGTCCGTCTCGATTTCCTTCAGATACTTTCGCTGCAAACGTTCGGCTGAGAGTTGAATGGGCGTCAGCGGGTTTTTGATCTCGTGAGCGATGCGTCTGGCCACGTCGGCCCAGGCCGCTTTGCGTTGCGCGGATAGGAGTGCCGTGACGTCGTCGAAGGTGACGACGAAGCCGGCAACGCTACCGTCTTCTATGCGCTCGACCGCGACACGGACCAGAAACGTTTTCTGGACGTCAGCGACTTTTATTGGGATTTCCGCATGGTGCAGGAAGTCGATACCTTGATGTGCGTCGGTGAGGATGCCCTTGAGTTCCGGCACGATATTCGTGAAGGGCTCGCCGATGTGTCCCGTCAGGTCCTTGCCGAGGAGTTCGGACGCCGACCGGTTAGGCAGGTCCAGGCGCCCATCCGCATTCAGACCGACCACGCCCGCCGTGACGCCGGAAAGAACGGCTTCCGTAAATCGTCGCCGCTCATCCAATTCCGTGTTGGCGGTGATCAGGCCCTGCTGCTGGGAAAAGATGCGCGCTGCCATATTGTTGAACGAGCGCGACAGCAGACCGATCTCGTCCGGCGAGTCCGTCGTTTCCACCCGCGCCTTGAGATCGCCTTTCGAAATACGTTCGGCGGCGTCGATCAAATCGGTAAGCGGTTCGGCCATCTGTGCGGACACGGTCATCCCAACCCAGATGGCGGCCATCAGCAGAATCATGACGGCGATCATATAGATCAACACGAAACTGAACTGCACACCGCTTCGCGTCGCCTGCAACTGGGTGTACTCGTCGAAAGCCTGACGGATGCCAGTGATATGTTGAATGACTCGTGGGTCGACGAATTTCTCAACGAGCAGATATGCCTCGACGAAACGGTTTAACCGGACAAGCGCTCGGATTTTTTCCGCGCGTTCGGAACTGAGCAGTGCGACCTCTCCTTGGTCCGCCTGATCAAATGCCTCTGATGGCACTTCTTCAATCGCCGTCGACAGAGCAAAATCCGAACGCGCGATGATGTTGCTAAGGCGATCGATGACGACTGCTTCCGGCAGATCGCGGGCCGATGCGTTGGCGGATAGCACGTTGTTGAATTGCCACGGATTGCGGGCCAGTGCCGGTGCGTTCTGGTCTAACACATAGGCGACGCTGTAGGTCTGGTTGGCGATGTTGGCGCGGTGTTCTTTCAGGTAAGCCTCGGTCACGCCGACGGACTCCCGCAATGCCGACGTTACGCGGTCACTGAACCAAGCTTCTAGGCCGAAGTTAAGGAATAGATACGAAAAGACCGCAACCAAAAGCGCCGGGGTGACGGCGATCAAACTGAACAGCATGACCAGTCGACCCTGCAAGCCGGCGCCGGTGCTGCCCTTTTGCCGGTTCTGCCACAACCTCACGAGGCGGCGCGCGACGGTGACGCTGAGCATCAGGAACAGCACACCGTCGAGGTAGACCAGCCAGCGGATGATGCCGGCGCGTTCCTGCACGGCACCGGGGTCGGTCATGACGGCGATGGTTAAGACCCCGGACAAGACGGAAATGGCGGCGAGAATAAACGCGAGGCGGCGGTGCAGGCTGGCGTTGCCGAGCCAATTTCTAACTCTGGCGGTCGCGTCGTCGATCATTCAGACCCCTTGATGATCGGAATCCCCAACTCGCGGATTTTCTTTCGAAGCGTGTTGCGGTTGAGTCCCAGGACTTCGGCCGCCTTCACCTGATTGCCACGGGTGGCCTGCAAGGTCTGGATGATCAACGGTCGCTCAATTTCGCGCAGAATGCGGCCATAGAGACCGGCCGACGGCAAGTTGCCGTCGTGGGCGCTGAAATAGGTGCGCATATGCGCTTCGACGGTATCCGCCAAGCCGCCGCTGGCCGCCGTTGCGGTGCCGTCGCCGTTGTCGCGACCGTCGTTCAACTCGACACGGATGATCTCGTCGTCGATGACTTCTTCCGAATACAGTGCGGCGAGACGGCGCACCATGTTCTCAAGCTCGCGCACGTTGCCGGGCCAGTCGTGTTTCTGCAGCAGTTCGATGGCGCCCTTATCGACGATCTTCCACGGTAGACCTTCATTGGCGGCGCGGCCCAAGAAATGCCGCACCAGTTCCGGAATGTCTTCGACGCGATCGCGTAACGACGGCAAGCGGATCGGCACGACGTTGAGACGGAAGTACAAATCCTCGCGAAACATGCCGCGCCGGATCAGCCGTTTCAGATCGTGGTGTGTCGCGGCGATGACGCGGACATTGGTCTGGATGGCGGTTCGTCCACCGACGGCCGTGTATTCGCCTTCTTGCAGGACGCGCAACAACCGTGTCTGCGCTTCCATCGGCATGTCGCCGATTTCGTCCAGGAACAACGTGCCGCCTTCAGCTTGTTCGAAGCGGCCCGAGTTGCGCTGCACTGCGCCTGTAAAGGCGCCCTTCTCGTGTCCGAACAAGTCACTTTCGATCAAGTCGCGTGGTATCGCTGCGACGTTTACGGCAATGAAGGGCTTGTCCTTGCGTTTGCCATAGTCATGCAGAGCGCGCGCAACGAGTTCCTTGCCGGTACCGGACTCACCGGTGATCATCACCGTCAGATCCGTCGGCATGAGCCGCGCCAACGTCCGGTAGATTTCCTGCATCGCCGGCGAGCGGCCGATCAGTGGCAGCGCCTCTTCCATCTCTTCGGCGCTAGCCCCGGCGTTGGGTTCGTCTTCGCGGTTGCGGGCATCGAGGCCGCGCTTCACCACGGAAACCAGTTCGCCTATGTCAAAGGGCTTCGGTAGATATTCAAAGGCTCCGCGTTCGGTCGCCTTGACCGCTGTCAGTAGCGTGTTCTGCGCACTCATCACAACGACGCGAAGGTTTGGCCGGATGCGGCGGATCCGTGGTACCAGGTCGAGGCCGTTTTCGTCCGGCATCACGACATCGGTCACGACGAGGTCGCCGTCGCCGTTCTCGACCCACTTCCATAAGGTCGCGGCGTTTCCGGTTGTACGCACCTCGTAGCCGGCGCGCGAAAGCGCTTGGCTTACCACTATGCGGATGCCGTCATCGTCGTCGGCGACAAGTATCGTCCGGCCGTCAGTCATTTTCTCCCTCCGGCTTGTACATCGGCAGCATGATTCGGAATACCGTGCGGCCCGGAATGGTATCAAACTCGATAACCCCCCCGTGGTCGCCGACGATCTTCGCGACCAGCGCCAAGCCCAGTCCGCTCCCTTTTGGTTTCGACGTCACGAATGCGTCGAACAGATATCGTTTCATGTCTTCCGGAATGCCCGGCCCGTTATCCCGGACCCAGACGGTCAGTGGCAGGTGCACCCGGTTTGTCAGGCCAGGCAGTGCGAACCGGACACCGTGATTATAGGCGGTGCCGAGTGCCACTTCTCCTCCGACGCTGCCAACGGCCTCACAGGCGTTCTTCACGAGGTTCAGGAAAATCTGCACCAATTGATCGTGGTTGCCGTACACCGGCGGCAAAGACGGATCGTATTTGTTGGTAAAGCGCACGTGCTTGCCGAAACCGGTCTCGGCCAACTGCTGCACGCGGTCCAAAACCTTGTGAATGTTGACGGCTTCCCGCTGCAGCGGGACGCGGTCCGAGAACACTTCCATGCGATCGACGAGGCCGACGATTCGATCCGCTTCGTCGCAGATCAACTGCGTCAATTTACGGTCTTCGTCACTCAGCGCCTGTTCCAGCAGCTGTGCCGCACCACGAATGCCGGACAATGGGTTTTTGACCTCGTGCGCCAACATGGCGGCCATGGCGGTGACGGAGCGCGCCGCGCCCATGTGATTGAGCTGCAGATTGATCTTCTCGGCGATGGACCGAAGTTGAATGACGGCAACCACGGCGCCGGGATCTTCAGGGATGCACGAGGCCTGAACGTCGACGGCGTGCGAGCCGACGCGAGGGCTTTCCATGGTCACGTCATACTCGGCGACGACGCTGCGGAAACGGCGCGCCTGATCGATCAGGGAAATGATCGGGCTGTCGGCCGGGACGAGCGCGTCCAGCGCTTTGCCTTGGAAGAACGTGGAACTGCCGCGAAACAACTGTTCCGCCGCCTGATTGATCCGTTGAATGTTGTTTTCGCCGTCAACAACGACGACGGCATTGGCCAGTGCGTTCAGCACCGCGTTGGAGGAAATGTCACTCCGTTCATTGGATGATTTGGGCGCTGTCGCCTTGTCGATCATACGCGTCAAGCTGCGGCCAATGCCATGTTGGCGGCATAGAAGTCATTGATGACGCGGCGGACTTCTTTGGGGTCTGTCAGCTGATTGACCACGGTCCGAAACTCGGCCGAGTCTCGCATCCCCTTCGAGTACCAGCCGATGTGCTTGCGCGCGATCTTCACACCCGCTTGGACACCGTAGTGTTCGAGCAAGTCTTCATAGTGACCGAGTACGGTCTCAAGCTGCACGTCCAAAGACGGATCCGGCAATTCGCCGCCGGTCGCCAGGTGATGTTCGACCTGTGCCGGGAACCACGGCTTGCCATAGGTGCCACGGCCGATCAAAACGCCGTCGGCGCCGGATTGGGCCAAGGCCTTTTTCGCATCTTCGAGGGTGTTGATATCGCCGTTGCAGAAGACCGGTAGGCTAACCGCCTCTTTGACGTTGCGGATATAGGACCAATCGGCGCTGCCCTTGTAGAACTGGCAGCGCGTGCGGCCGTGCACGGCGACGGCTTTGATGCCGCTCTCTTCGGCGATGCGGGCGAGTTCCGGTGCATTGCGGGATGCGTCATCCCAGCCGGTGCGCATTTTCAGCGTCACCGGAATTTTCACGGCGTTGACGGTGGCTTCGATGATCTTCGCGGCGTGCGACAAATCGCGCATCAACGCCGAGCCTGCGTCACCATTGGTGACCTTTTTGACCGGGCAGCCCATATTGATGTCGATCAGCGACGCACCGCGGTCTTCATTGAGGCGCGCGGCTTCCGCCATCACTTCGGGTTCGCAGCCGGCAAGCTGTACCGACATCGGGTGCTCTTCTGCGCAGTTCGTGGCCATCTTCATGGTTTTCTTAGCGGCAAAGATCATTGCCTTGGAGGCAATCATTTCCGACACCACCAATGAAACGCCGAAACGCTTTACCAGGCGGCGGAACGGCATATCCGTCACGCCGGACATTGGCGCCAGAACCACACGGCCATCGAGCCGGATCGGACCTAACGAAATCTTTTCGGAATTAAGCACGTATCACCCCTCCGTGAAGTGCCCACAAATTAGGCATGTTTACGGAATATGCAATGAAATTCGATGGTCTACAGGCCATAAGGCCTGTAGAAAAAATGTTCAACCCAGCATAACGTCGCTAACGAACTTAACGCCGGGATAGCCAAGGGTCAGTAGCAGATAGGCCAACAGAACGCCGCGCGCTGCCCGGCGCCCGCGTAGGCCCCAGCGCGCCTGAGCGATCAGTACGACGCCAATGGTAATGAACGCGCCGATGGTAAAGACCGTTTTATGGTCGAAAGGTAGCGGCTCCTGCCCCCAGACGAGATTG
Source organism: Rhodospirillales bacterium (assembly GCA_965216765.1). Lineage (GTDB taxonomy): Bacteria > Pseudomonadota > Alphaproteobacteria > Rhodospirillales > Casp-alpha2 > UBA4479. Next base: position 747,061 of record OZ244199.1, on the reverse strand, counting down.
ACGGCGATGCCACTCATTAGGCCGAGGCCCAAAATCACTTCACCGATCAATAGAAAACGGCGAACCAGAAGATCGCAATCCGTGATCGACGGCAGCGTGCCTTCCAGGATGGGGCGGCGCTTTTGTTTCAGGGCGCGCTCCTGCAGAAACGCAGACAGCGCGGCGACGGCGGCCAACGTGGCCAGCGCATAAGTCGCCACGGCCAACGCAATATGCGCCAATAGCCAGCCACTGACCGATGCCGCCGGTACCGGTTCGATGGGTACGTTCTGCCATGCCAGGCCGATGACACCGAACAACGCCATGTAGATGCTGACCAACGGCGTCAGTCGCCAAGCGTGCCGAATGAACAGTGCCGCGAGAAAGAATACGACCATCGTCACGACGACCGTGACCCAGATCGATGACGCGAAATCCGCTTGCCAGACGCCGTGCGCGCGCTGTGACAGCACGGCAACAGGGCCGGCAACGGCGACTGCCAGGGCGCACCAAAATACAGCGTCTGCCCGAAACCCGTCGCGCCACGACCATATAGCCGCAGGCACGATGGCGGCGATCGCGGTCAGGCCGAGGACAATTTCAATCTGCATGCCGCACCTTCACTTGCTCGGCTGATTTTGGCAAGGGTTTGCCGGCAGGCTCCTCTGCCCCACCAAGCCTTGGCAACGGGCCGCGCGGCGGGTAATCCTTGGCCGTTCATGAGTCAGGCCATGAATTGGGCCATTAATCGGGAACTGTTATGCCGGGAACAGCAGTCATCATCGTCGCCGCAGGACGTGGTCAGCGGTTCGGCACGGAACTTCCGAAGCAGTACGCGGCTTTGGCTGGTGCGACGGTGATCCGCAAGACCTTGGAAGTGTTCACCGCGCATGGCGAAGTGACGCATATCCAGCCGGTTATCGATCCGGATTTTGCCCAGGAATTCGCCGCTGCCGCGGATGGCATCGAAACTCTTGCGCCCGTCGCCGGTGGCGCCACGCGTCAAGCGTCAGTGCGAGCGGGGCTGGCGGCGCTGGCAGGCGTGGCGCCGGACGTGGTGCTGATCCACGACGCGGCGCGACCTTACGTCACGACAGCGATCATCGACGCAGTCCTTGACGCATTGAACGATGCGCCAGGGGCGATACCCGCCCTGCCCGTCGTTGATACCTTGAAGCGTGCAGGCGCCGACGGGATCGAAACAACAGTACCGCGCGACGGGCTATGGCGGGCACAAACGCCGCAGGGCTTCCGCTATGCCAAGATTTTCTCGGCGCATGAGACCTTTGCCGACGACAACATGACGGACGACGCGGCGCTTATGGAAGCGGCCGGGCAGCGTGTCCTGATCGTGCCCGGCGACGAGAATAATCTGAAAGTTACCACGCAGGACGATCTTCGGCGTATGGAGGAACTGATGTCACCTCATCAAAGCGGCCCATCGCTGTCCGATATTCGGACCGGCAGCGGCTACGATGTCCACCGTATCGGTTCCGGTACGGGCATGATTTTGTGCGGGGTGGAAATCGCCTGCGACATGTCTCTTGTTGGACATTCCGACGCCGATGTCGGGCTTCACGCAGTCACCGATGCCATTCTCGGTGCCATCGCCAAGGGCGACATCGGCAGCCATTTTCCGCCCAGCGACCCGCAGTGGCGCGGAGCGTCGTCTGATCGATTCCTCAAGCATGCCGTGGAACTGATGCAGGCGGATGGCTATGTCCTCGGTAATGTGGATCTAACGATCATTTGCGAGCGTCCTAAGATCGGTCCGCATCGGGATCGCATGCGCGCCCGACTCGCCGAAATTTGCGGGGTCAGACCGGACCGTGTTTCCGTCAAAGCAACAACGACTGAACGTCTGGGCTTCACCGGGCGTGGCGAAGGCATCGCAGCCGAAGCCGTTGTCACTGTTATCGGAAAGTACTGAACTCAGTCCACGTTGACCTGTATCGGAGTTTCGCTACAGTTATACGTTATCCCGCCGTTCCGGGCGCGGTGGGCGTTGGGGGGGATGGTGTCGATACATGCAGGACAATAGGCGGAACAGCTTTAATAAAGTTGACGTCCTTTTGGTCGATACGGATTTGAATGCGCGCCAAGGCGTGTGGACGATCCTAACCAATAATGGATTCAGCGAGATTACGCTCGGCACCGACCTGTCCCGTGTCCGCGAAGCCATCACCCGTCGCATGCCGGATATCCTGCTCGTCGGCACGTCGTTTCCAGACGGCGATGTTCGGGAACTCATTAAGTCAATCCGCCATAACAAGATCGGCAATAATCCGTTCATGCCAATTATCGTTCTGCTGGACGAGCCGACACCGAATTTCGTGTCCAGTCTGATGGCCTCGGGCCCCGACGACGTCGTCATGAAACCGGTGTCGACAAAGGGCTTGCTGGAGCGGTTGCAGACGCAGATTTACAACCGCAAACCCTATATCGTGACGGATAGCTATGTTGGACCTGCGCGCAAAGGCGACGACACGTCTCGCGCCATCGCCCCGCCGAACCCCATTAAGGACAAGGTCGAGACCGGCAAGGCCAACTTCTTGGATGTGGAGCGCGGGATCGAGAATGCACTGACCGAGGTCGGTGAGCGGCGACTGGAAAACCAAGGCCCCGAGATCGCCGCGCTGGTCGGCAGGCTCGGACCGATGCTTGATAAACCTATCGTCAATCAGACGGCCATCGGCGGTTTAAAGATGTTGATCGAGATGAACCAGGAACTGATCGTCAAGCTTCAGGGCACGCGATACGACCACGTATCGGAGTTGTGTAAGGCGTTGGTGACGGTGTCAGAGCGTTTGTGCGAATGTGCGAATCAGCCGCCCGACCCGACGCAGGTCAAATTGCTGAAACCCCTCTCCCAAGCGATCCAGACCGGCTTTTCTGGCGGCATTAACGATGCCGCAACTGCGCGGATGATCGTCGAGAGGATCGGCGTGAAATAGATAAGTCGAATGGATTGGTATCAAGGAAGGCTCAGTTACGGGTCTCTTCGGCAATCCATTGCAGAAAACTCTCGTTCCCACCGACAATCGGAAAAGCGACCACACATGGGCAGGTATAGCTGTGTGCTTCGGTGATCAGCTGCGTCGCCGCTTCGATATGTTTCTCTTGAGTCTTAGCGACCAGGACCGCCTCACCTTCTTCCTGAATGCGATCTTCCCACCTGAAAATCGAGGACATGGCGCCGAATACATTGGCGCACGCCGCAAGCCGCGCCTCGACGAGCGCGCGCCCAATGTGCCTAGCTTCGTCCGCATCGGGAACAGTGACGTACAGAACGACGGTTTTCGAGCCTAGCGACATTTCCGTCTCCTTTTGCGATCGCCTATTTGATCCTGAGAAAAACTAACGTAAAATAAGCCGCATAAAAATGCCGGAAAGGCGACCGTTCAGAAACGGTAATACACAGGGGGCAGATGATGCAGAGCGCGAATGACGCGCGGCCGGTCCGCAAATCGCGGGCTACGGTCGGCGATTCCACGAAGCGCAAGGCGACGCCATCGGAAGCGCAAATTGCTTGGCTGCAACGCGGGTTGGAGCAACCGGGCGGCAAGTTGCCCCTTTTCGATAGAATCGGACAGAAAGTCAGTGAACAAACGGTGCGCAGCTGTATTCGCAGCGGCTGGGCGGAACCGTGGTTCAACAATCCGATCAAACCCGACTGGCTAGTTTGCAGGCTGACCGACGCCGGTCGCCTTGCTGCCGGTGGTTCCGTACAGACGGATAGCGAAGAGTAAGCAACCCTGTTTGAGTGGTGAGATTTTTCAGGTTAGGGGACCTGGGGGATGACAAACAACGCAGCTATGACTTTGACGGAACGGCGGCCCGAAACGGTGCTGGTTTGCGTCAATCGGCGATTTGGCGACGGTCAGTTATCTTGCGCCGCCAACAATTCCGAGAAGATCGCGGAGGCGTTGGCCGATGGCATCCAGGAACGTCGGATTGCGGTCAATTTCGAGCGCAGTGTCTGCATGGGACAATGCTTGCGTGGGCCGACTATCCGCTTCGCGCCGGGTGGCCGTTTTATTCTCGGCACGTCGCTTGAAGACGTTACCAATCTGCTCGATGAACTCGAGGCGATGTGCGGGACCCTCGAAGAAGAGGAAGAACTGCCGCTCCACCTGATCGGTAGTTAATTCGACAAATTTTCCGATAAAACGAAGAGACTGTGACGCGGGTCACTTCCGGCCGGGTAGGTTTGCGCGATGTTAACGCGGCAAGGATGGATTTTTCCGAGAATCCTCCCTTCCCTCAAGAGCACAAACTTCGCCGGGCCCATTTGGGCCCGGCTTTTTTGAAGCCGTGCCTTAGTCTTTTTCTATCGTCGATAGTGCAGGAAAAAATGGTCGGGGAGACAGGATTCGAACCTGCGACCGCACGGCCCCCAGCCGTGTGCTCTACCAGGCTGAGCTACTCCCCGACTGGCGCGCGGACTATAGTCGCCGACCGCGCCGGGTACAACAAAAAGAGCCTTCGAATTTCGGCATTTATGTTAGCCGATTGCGCTGGTAATCCGTGTCCGCAAGGCTTTCAATTCATCAATAACCGCGAGGAGTTCCGCGTTGTCATGGGCGGAGATAGCCTCTGCTGCGGGTGGCTGTGCTTGCGCCGTTGCTTCTGGTGCCGGCGCTGCCTGTGAGGCCGCAGACTTGTCGACGTTAAGCCCCTCGCCCGCGTCGGAGACGAAGGCACGGATACTGCCGCTTTGGCGCAGTAGTTTCTGGACGCCTTTGATCGTGTAGCCGTCGTCATATAGCAGGTCGCGGACGCGGATGAGGAACTGAACGTCCTCCGGGCGGTAATAGCGCCGGCCACCGCCGCGTTTCAGCGGTTTTAGCTGCGAAAATTTGCTTTCCCAGAAACGTAGAACGTGCTGCGGCACATCCAATAGATTAGCGACTTCACTAATCGTCCGGAAGGCGCCGTCTGATTTCGATTTGGACGCTGAGCTCGTTGAAGTGCCGTCGCTGTCGCTCATCGGTCAGATGTCAGCTTTCGGCGGTTGGCGCGTCGGTTTCAGAATTGCTGCGTTCGTTGATACGGCTTTTCAGAACTTGCGACGGTCGAAAGACCAAGACCTTCCTGGGAAGGATCGGCACTTCTTCGCCCGTTTTCGGATTGCGTCCGATACGCTGGCCTTTTTGGCGCACGGAAAAGCTGCCGAACGATGACACTTTGACGGTCTCGCCGTCGATCAGTGCCTTAGCCATGTATTCGAGAACACTCTCAAGCAAATCCGCGGACTCGTTCCGCGATAAACCGACTTCTTGATATACAGCCTCGCCTAGATCTGCACGTGTGACGGTTTTACCCGGCATGGCCTAACGGCCTCCCCCTGTTGGTTCGTTGCGGGAAGCCTATCGCTAGTCTGGAAACCCGTCAATATCAAAGGGATGGCGGTTTTTTATATCCCACCGGTGCGCTACCAGCGGACCAGTCCGGCACCCCAGGTCAGGCCGCCGCCCATGGCTTCCAACAAGACCAGATCACCGCGCTGAATTCGCCCGTCCTTGACGGCCGTATCGAGTGCCAGCGGGATCGACGCGGCCGAGGTGTTGGCGTGCTTATCAACGGTGAGAATCACCTGGTCAGTGGACATGCCGAGCTTGCGTGCCGTCGACTCAATGATGCGTCGGTTGGCCTGATGCGGCACCAGCCAGTTCAGGTCACTGCGTCCTAAGCTATTGGCTTCCAAGGCTTCATCGACGACCGCGGCTAGGTTGGTGACGGCATGGCGGAAAACCTCGCGTCCGTTCATGCGCACGTGTCCAACGGTCTGCGTCGATGACGGCCCGCCATCCACATAAAGTATGTCGTAGTTGCTGCCGTCTGAATGGATATGGGTCGAAAGGATGCCGCGCCCCGAGTTATGCCCTCGGCCGTTACCGCCCGCCGCCGACCGGCGGCTTTCGCCGTTGACGCCGCGCATGACGATAGCACCCGCGCCGTCGCCGAATAGTACGCACGTGCCCCGGTCTTCCCAGTCAAGGATGCGTGAGAAAGTCTCGGCACCGATCAGCAACGCGGTCTTGGCTTGGCCGCACTTGATGAAATTGTCGGCGATCGCGAGGCCGTAGATGAAACCAGAGCAAACAGCCTGCACGTCAAATGCGGCGCCGCCGCCGACGCCCAACCGGTGCTGTACCTTTGTCGCCGTCGCCGGGAAAGTGTTATCCGGGGTCGTCGTCGCACAGATAATGAGATCGATTTCGGTAGCGTCGATTCCTGCATGTGCCAGCGCGCCTTCGGCGGCCGAGACGGCGAGATCGGAAGTCAGTTCTCCGTCCGCCGCGATATGCCGCTGACCGATACCGCTACGGGTGCGGATCCATTCGTCCGACGTGTCGATTGTCTTAGCGAGTTCGTCGTTCGTTACGATCCGTTGCGGCAGATAAGAGCCGCAGCCGATGATTTCGGTTCTATACATATACGATTTAGCCCGCCGCCGCCTCGGAATTGTCGGAGTCTTGCCCGTTCTCGCTGCCGCCTTCCGGAACATCCGGTACCGCCAGCAATTGCGCGCAGTCTTCCTTGATCCCTTCGTTGAAATTGTTCCGCACCAGATCGACGGCAACACCGATGGCGTTCGAAAAACCGATGCCGTCGGTCCCGCCATGGCTTTTAACGCAAATACCATTCAAACCGACAAACATGGCGCCATTATAGAGCCTTGGGTCGAATTTCTTTTTGAACGTTAGTAGCGCCGGTTTAGCGATAAACGCACCCAGCTTGCCGAAGAACGACGACGTCAGCGCTTCACGCAGAAACTGTCCGAACAGATGCGACATCCCTTCGGCGGTCTTTAGGGCCACATTGCCTGTGAACCCATCCGTGACGATTACGTCGACTGAACCTTTCGCGATATCGTCACCTTCGACGAAACCCTTAAAATGAATCGGCAGATCGGTTTTCTGCAGAAACTCGGCCGCGCCGCGAACCGCCTGGTTCCCCTTCAGATCCTCGGCGCCGACGTTCAGCAAGCCGACAGACGGTTGCTCACGGTTCAACACGTTTCGCGCATAAACCTCACCCATAACGGCGAACTGGACCAGGTTCTCTGCGTCACATTCCACGTTCGCCCCGAGGTCGAGCATGACGGAGGACCCGCGCATGGTCGGAAAATACGTGGCAATGGCCGGACGTTCGATACCTGGCAGCGTTTTCAGAACGAACTTCGCCATCGCCATCAAGGCACCGGTGTTGCCGGCCGAGACGATGGCTTCGGCTTCGCCGTCGGCGACGGCATTGATTGCGAGACGCATGCTGGATTGGCGGCCGGCGCGTAAGGCGACACCGGGTTTATCGCCGCTGCCGATCTTGTCCGGTGCGTGCCGGATCTCGGACGCAGCCTGGGCGTCGGGATATTGTGGCAGGATTTCGCCGAGGCGTGTTTCGTCGCCAAATAGAAGGAAACGCAGATTACCATCGGCTTTCGCAGCGCGGTCAACGCCGTCGAGAACCATGTCCGGCGCTTTATCCCCGCCCATGGCGTCGATTGATAGTGTCAGTCTTTTAGACAAAGCCTCATTCCGCCTGTGTGCCGAATTTGCTATCGGCCATCATACGGGCCAACTAGCCCGCGTAAAAGGCAGTTAGGCCAATTCTTCAGCAGGCGTTACGTCGCGACCATTGTAGGTGCCACAAGACGCACAAACGTGATGCGAGCGCACAAGCTCGCCACAATTCGAGCATTCGAGCACGTTCGTTGCCTTCAACGCATGGTGCGCGCGGCGCATGTTGCGCTGCGATTTGGAAACTTTTTTCTTCGGAACGGCCATTGTTCTTACCTCAATATACGCACGTCGTCGTTGAGCGCGCTTACATAGAGGATTTGCCACGCTGCTGCAAGCCGAGAAACGGTTTTTTTGAAACTAAAATGAAGCGGTATGGTTGTCTTTTAGTCTTTTGATTTTAAACGTTTCTTGAGATCGGCGAGCGCGGCAAACGGGTTGTTGTCGCCATCCGTATCGTCTTCAACGCCGTTCTTTTGCGACGGTGTGGCGGCGACATCAATAAAATCGAGGCCCGGCGTGCGTGGATAAGGTGGCAATTGCAGCGCCAGTTCTTCAACCACGGCTTCGCCTGCATCGACGGCACCATTGATAATCGGATCGCGCTCTTCGGCGTCCGGGTAGATGCCTTCTTCCTCGTTATGGTCACTCGAAGCGACGTCATCAGCCTCTTCCGCGAAGCGTCTGCGAATGTCGATTGTCAGCGAATGTGCCAGTAGATCGCCAGTCACGACGCAATTCTGCACCACATCGGCGCGAATCGTGCCCTCCAGCAGGATCTCCCTCCCAGGGGAAGGAGCGATGCTCAAAGTCCCTTCAATCGATTCGATGGCGGGAATGCCGAGCCGGCTGGCAATGGCCTCGCATTCGGCTGCATCGGCCTTGATATCCAACTTGCGTCCATGCACCGGTAGATCATCCAGCCGGACGGGCTTTGAGAACTCGAACGGTGCGTTGCTCATGATGGCATTTCTCCAGGGGGTGCCACTGCAAGGAACGTCACATTGCCGGCCAATAAATCGTCCATAGGTTGCTTGTCCAGGGAATCGACGTCGTGCCGCAGGAACCCAGCCGCTTCGCGCAAAATCTCCGGTGTTGGCGAGGTATCTCGAAACAAGAACCGTGAAAGTGTCTCCGACATGACGGATTCGCCGGCCGCATTGTCGAGTGCTGCGTCATAGGCCTTAACCCGGCCATAGAAGCCGCCGGCCAGTTTCTTGACCTTTTTACCGACACTCATATCGCCGACGCCCAATTCGCGCAGATTAGAATCCAAATCGTCGAACATGATGTCGAAATAAGCTTGTGCGATATCCGCAGCCTCGGGAGCTTGCTTTAGCCGATGCAGTAGCGAGAAGGCCCGAAGGCTGAGGACCTCGAAGCGGCCTTCAACGGTGTCCGGTACGCCCCATCGGATGAAGAACGCCGGGTCGCGCGCTGCGAGGACGGTCTCGCTGTAAAGCGCATGTGCGGCTGCGTGGTCGTTCCGCGGTTTCAAAAGTGAGCGTAAGCTGAAAGCCAATTTCTGTTTTCCGTCGCGCCGCATTGACAATGTCTGAGGAGAGCGGCAGTTTCAAATCCGGTTTCGAACGCGGCAAACCCTACTGACCGCGCCCGATGGAGTTTCATGTAGGATGACGAAACCCAGGTTCACAAGACCTTTTGTTCTAGCTCTTACCGTTGCTTCGGTGGTTGGGCTGAGCGCCTGCGCGCCCAAGGTGGCGCAGCGCGGTGCCATGCCCGATGTCGATGCGATCGCGACGATTGTGCCGAACAAAAGTACAAAAATCGATGTCGAGCGCATTCTTGGCTCCCCTTCCTCCAAGAACCTCTATGGCGAAGAGACCTGGATGTATATCGGTGAAACAACCGAGCAGAAGGCCTTTTTCGAGAGGGAGATCGATGAGCGCAGTGTGCTTATATTGACCTTCGACAAGGAAGGCGTGGTGAGTGCTATGGAAAGCCATGGCATGGAAGCCAGCAAGGATGTCCAACCGGTCGAGCGGACGACACCGACCGTCGGCAAGGAACTGACATTTATCGAACAGATGATCGGTAACCTTAACCGCTTTAAGAGCCTCGGCGCATCTGAAGATTAAGCCGTTCCACGGCATCGTGCCGCACATGGATAAAAGGCCCCGAATTGCTTCGGGGCCTTTTGAAGTTTCAGCGTTGCGCTGTGGCTTAGGCGAGGATCGCCAGCAACAGGATCGCAACGATGTTGATGATCTTGATCATCGGGTTGACGGCCGGGCCGGCGGTGTCCTTGTACGGATCACCGACTGTGTCACCGGTTATCGCGGCGTGGTGGGCGTCGGAGCCCTTACCGCCGTGGTGGCCGTCTTCGATGTACTTCTTGGCGTTATCCCAGGCACCGCCGCCCGCCGTCATCGACAGCGCGACGAATAGGCCGGTGACGATGGTGCCGAGCAGCATCGCGCCGAGCGCCGTAAAGGCCGACGACTGGTCGGCAACGGCGACAATCACGAAGTACATCACGAACGGTGCCAGCAGCGGCAGCAGCGACGGCAGGATCATCTCCTTGATCGCGGCTTTCGTCAGCAGGTCGACGCACTTGCCGTATTCCGGCTTCGTGGTGCCTTCCATGATGCCCGGCAGTTCCTTGAACTGGCGGCGGACTTCGACGACGACGGCTGCGCCGGCGCGGCCGACTGCCATCATGCCCATGGCGCCGAACAAGTACGGCAGCATACCGCCGATGAACAGGCCGATGACAACATACGGGTCCTTGAGGCTGAAGGTCACTTCGACGTCCGGGAAGTAGTAGCCGAGGTCATAAGTGAACGCTGCGAACAGCACCAATGCGGCAAGGCCGGCGGAACCAATGGCGTAACCCTTGGTGACGGCTTTCGTGGTGTTGCCGACGGCGTCCAACGCATCGGTGGTGTTGCGGACATCTTCCGGCAGGTTCGCCATTTCGGCGATACCACCGGCGTTATCCGTCACCGGACCGAAGGCGTCGAGCGCCACGACCATGCCGGCCAAAGCTAGCATCGTCGTTGCGGCGACGGCGATACCGAACAGACCCGCATACAGGAACGACACGATGATACCGGCCGAGATCACGATCACCGGCAGTGCTGTCGCTTCCATGGAAACGGCGATGCCTTGAATGATGTTGGTGGCGTGACCGGTTTCCGACGCGGCGGCAACCGATTTAACCGGACGGTAGTCGACGCCCGTGTAGTATTCGGTGATCCACACGATCAGACCGGTAACGGCGAGGCCGACGATGGCGCAGACGAACAGGTCTGTTCCGGTCACCGTGATGCCGTTGGTCAGTTCAAACGCCGTGTCCCAACCGATCAGGTACGACACTGAACCGGCGATCAGTGCGGCGGAAATTACCGCTGACGCGATGAAACCCTTGTAGAGCGCACCCATGATCGATTGCGACGAGCCCAGTTTCACGAACCACGTTGCGACAACAGAACCCAGGATGCAGACCGCGCCGATGACCAGCGGGAACAGCATCATCTGTTCCTGAGCGGCACCGGTGAAGAAGATGGCGCCTAGAAGCATGGTGGCGACCACGGTCACGGCATATGTTTCGAACAGGTCAGCAGCCATACCGGCGCAGTCACCGACATTGTCGCCAACGTTATCGGCGATAACGCCCGCGTTACGGGGATCGTCTTCCGGAATACCGGCTTCGATTTTACCGACCAAGTCGGAACCGACGTCGGCGCCTTTGGTGAAGATACCGCCGCCGAGACGCGCGAAGATCGAGATCAGCGACGCGCCGAAGCCAAGTGCGATCAATGCTTCGAGAATGTGACGGAGACCGGCTGCATCGTTCGGGTCAAACATACCGCGTAGCACGATGTAGTAACCAGCGACGCCGATCAGAGCGAGACCAACCACCAGCATGCCGGTGACGGCGCCCGATTTAAAGGCGATGTCCAGACCACCGGCGAGGCCTTTGGTGCGGGCTGCTTCAGTGGTGCGGACGTTGGCGCGAACCGAGACGTTCATACCGATGTAACCGGCAACGCCCGACAGGATCGCGCCGATGAAGAAGCCGATGGCAACCGGAACACCGAGCAAAAACCCGAGCAACACGCCGACGACGACACCGACACCGCCGATGGTCATATATTGGCGGTTGAGGTACGCAGCGGCACCTTCCTGAATGGCACCAGCGATTTCCTGCATCCGCTCGTTACCGGCGGGTGCGGACATGACGGCGCGAATTGCGTATGCGCCATAGGCCAGGGCGACAACGCCGCAGGCCAAAACGATTGTGTAGATAGAAGACATCCTCTTCCTCATTCCCCTCGTATTACAGTTCTCGGCAGTTACGCCTGAAGAATCAGGAATTTGCCGGAACATGAACGGCCCAAAACGTGGCCAAATCTCCCACAAAGCGCGGCGAAAATGACAGAACGCACCCGATAAAGCAACACGGTGTTTCGGATTCGCGCCTTACGCTCCGGGCGTTTCGTATCTAGCTGAAATAAATAATTGTTTCGGCATTTGCTAATTCGCCGGGGTATCCAAGATCGACTGAATCAGCACGCCTCGGACAATCCCTGGTTTTCCTGCGACTCGATCCGCAACCAGTTGAAGACGCTGCTTGACCGTTGGCAGGTCGAGCCGTTCGATCTCGCGGATCATCCTTGGCACGAACGCGTGCAGATCCTTCATAAACGCGTCTTTGTATTTGGGCAGTGCACGCTTGATAGCGATAATGTTGTCGTTGCCTTCAGTCTCCAGCTTAATTTCCATCTGGATCGTCGTGACCACCTGCCCGCCTTCGACGACGTTGATGATGATCGGCTCCACATCCACGAATAGCGCCGTCGGGGCGTCGATCTTGGGTGCTTCCTGCTCCGTCTTCTGATCCTCGGGTACCTCGAACGGCCCCAACTCAAGCCATTTCATGGCACCGATGGTAATGCCGACGATAAGCAGGACGATCAGAAAGATGATGACGAGCTTTTTCAACGTGGACGTTCCCAACTGGTTTGGCGACGAGACCGCATTATCGCGGCGGCGTGGTATGCGTGCAAAGGGAAAACGACACCGGCTTTCAGCAAAACCCTAGGGCGTCATGCTGAACTTGATTCAGCATCCATTCATGTAATTGCAAGGTTCCAGCCGGCGGGAGAATGGGCCCTGAATCAAGTTCACGGCGATGCTGCTCTTAAAAATGCTTATAGCCGATCTCTGATAGAGAGTGCGGTTGCCCGTCGGCTTTCAATATGGTGACTGTCCCCTCGCCTTCGCCGACGGTGCCGATGCGCGTTGCGCCGGGAATTGGGTTGCGTGACGTAAACAGCAGTTCGTAGTCGTCGCCGCCGCCGAGTACCACGGACATCAGCGCCGGATCGTTCGTCACCGCGGCGCGCGCGGCGTCGGACAGCGGCAACTTAACGATTTCGATAACGATATCGGTGCCGGACTGATCGGCGATGTGACCGGCGTCCTGGACCAAGCCGTCCGAGATGTCGATGCAAGCACTCGCCCGTCCGGCTAAAGTAAGGCCTACGTCAATCCGGGGCTGAGGTGTCCGGTAACGGTCGATCAAGAACGCTTTTGCGGCATCATCCAGTTTAAGCTCGCCGGCGGCGGCCTTGAGGCCGAGTGCACCGTCTCCGATGGTCCCCGTCACGTAGACGCCGTCTCCTGGTTTAGCGCCGCAGCGCCGCAGCGCTTTTCCCTTACGGACTTCACCGAAAGCGGTGACTGTAAAGACGGCCTGGCCTTCCTGGGCGACCGTATCGCCGCCCAACAGCGGGAACGAATAGTCGTCGACCCAGGCCTTCAAAGCGTCGGCAAAAGCGGAGATATCTTGCTCGCTCGTTCCTTTGGTCCAGGCACAGTTGAGCGTGAAGCAAACCGGCTTTGCTCCCATCGCCGCGAGGTCCGAAAGATTGCTGCCGATGAGCTTCGCAACGACATGCTCGGGCGCGGCGTCCTCAAGGTAGTGCACACCCGCAACAATCGTATCCGTGGTTACGACGATCTCGTACCCTTGACGCGGCGCGAGCACGGCGGCGTCATCGCCAAGGCCGAACGCGCCGGGTGCCGCGGCGCTCAGCGGTGCAAAATAGCGTTGGATAATGTCGAATTCGCCGGACATGGCGATTTAACCTGCGCGCGCGAACTCGTCGGCACGAAGCGAGCGGGCTAGCCCGTTCAGGACGCCGGCGATCAGTTTGGACTGTGGCGCGTCGTCGTCGAAAAAGGCATCACCGATGCCGACATAAGCAGAAATCACGGCGCGCGCAGGCACGTTGGGACGCGCTTTCAACTCATGGGTAGCCGTGCGCAAGAGCGCGAGCAAAACCGCTTCGACATCTTCGAGTTGACGCTCGGCGCCGAGCGCTTGCGATATCGCCGCGTCGATATCGGTGAGATCTGACGACACGCCGCGCACGATATCCTTCAGCAGTTCCGGGCGTGGCCGCGCCATTTCGTCTGATACTTCGTCGTCCGCCGCCGTCCAACGTTCTGCGGCGAAGGACGCAAGAACGTCGTCGACAGGCACGTTCATCATGCCGATTTCGTAAACGGCCTGCACGGCGGCGAGACGTGTCGCCGCTAATCGTGCGTCGTGTCCCGGTTTATCGGACATCGTCGCGCCCCAGAAAATGTGAACGTACATCAATCATGCGGATAATTGCCTTGGCGGCTTCTGCGCCCTTGTTCTTACGCGCCGGATCAGCGCGCACTTCGGCTTGGTTCATGTTTTCACACGTCAGCACGCCGAAACCGATCGGGAAACGGTGCGAAACGGTCATCTCCATGATGGCGCGACTGACTTCGTTGCAGATGTGGTCGTAATGCGAGGTCTCGCCGCGAATGACGCAGCCGAGCGCCAGAATGCCGGCATAGCGTTTATGCGGGTCTTTGATGCCGGCTTGGATCGCCATCTCGCAGGCGGCAGGAATCTCGAAAGCGCCAGTAACCGGAAAACGCTCGATGCCGAGGCCTGCCGCGTCCAGGACCGGCGTTGCGCCTTCGACCATGTGATCGGTGATATTCTTGTAATACGGCGCCTCTATCACAAGGACCGTGTCACGGTTAGCGGGCTGAGTCATATCAGTCTCCCAGCTTTGGAATCGGGCGTTGTTCCACGACTTCGAGATCGTAGCCGTCCAGGCCGATGATCGTCCGCTTGGTGTTGGATAGCAGGTTCAAATCGCGGATACCGAGATCAAGGAGGATCTGCGCGCCGACGCCGTAGTCGCGCAATTCGCGCGGCCCTTCCGTTGGTTCACCAATACGCGCCTTCACGATATCCGAGAGCGAGCGGGCATACGGTTCACGGATCAGCACGACAGCGCCCCTGCCCTCGGCATCGATCATGCGCATGGCTTGTTCCAGATCGCCGCTCTTGCCGGTGCTGGCGTCACCCAGGACATCGTCCATGACGTTCAGCGCGTGCATCCGCACCGGGACCGGACCGTCGCCGGTGACGTCGCCTTTGACCAGCGCGATATGCTCAGCGTAGGCGACCGTGTTGACGTAGACGCACATCCGCCAGTCGCCGCCGAACCGGCTTTGAAACGGCATTTCCGCGACTTTTTCGACGACTCGGTCGTTGCGCAGCCGGTAAGCGATCAAGTCCGCGATAGAGCCGATCTTGAGACCATGGAATTGCGCGAACTTCACGAGGTCAGGCAGTCGTGACATGGTGCCGTCTTCGTTCATGATCTCGCAGATCACAGCCGACGGGTTGAGACCCGCAAGCCTTGAGACGTCGACCGAGGCCTCGGTATGTCCGGTGCGGACAAGCACGCCGCCGTCTCGGGCTTCCAATGGGAAAACGTGCCCCGGTGACGCAATGTCGCTAGGGCCCTTCGTCGGATCAATGGCGACGGAGATCGTCCGCGCACGATCAGAGGCGGAAATGCCGGTTGTGACACCTTCGCGCGCTTCGATGGAGACCGTAAACGCGGTCTGATGCCGAGAATCGTTCCGCCGTGACATGGCCGGCAGTTCCAGTTCCTGGACACGCTTCGGAGTCAGCGCCAGACAAATCAGGCCGCGGCCGTACTTGGCCATGAAGTTGATTGCGTCCGGCGTCGCCATCTGCGCCGGAATGATAAGGTCACCCTCGTTCTCGCGGTCTTCGTCATCGACCATGATGAACATGCGGCCGTTGCGCGCGTCCTCAATAATATCCTCGATGGACGACAGTACATCCATGTCGGCGACGGCGGCCGCGACGTTCTGTTTCGATACGACGTTCGGATTCTGCGACAAAGGTTTATCCATTCATTTCGTTCAGGCGCGAAACATAGCGTGCGAGCACGTCTATTTCCAGGTTAACCCGGTCGCCGGCGGCCAGAGCGCCGAGGGTCGTTTCCTGCTGTGTATGTGGGATGATATTGACGGAAAATAAGGTGCCGTTGACTTCGTTCACGGTTAGCGAGACGCCGTCCACGGTCACGGATCCCTTGGCGGCGATGAACTTAGCGATGTCGGCGGGGGCGTCGAAATCGATGCGGCGCGAGTCCTGAACCGGTGTCACGGCGGATACCGTGCCGACGCCATCGACATGGCCCGTGACGATATGGCCACCCAACTCGTCGCCGATCTTGAGCGCACGTTCAAGATTGATGCGGGACCCGCTTTCCCAGGCACCGAGCGTAGTTTTGGCGAGCGTTTCGGCGGAGGCCTGTACGGCAAACCGGTCGCCCGTTTTATCGATAACTGTCAGGCAAGCCCCTGCGCAGGCGATGGACGCGCCGATGGCGACATCCGTCAAGTCATAAGCCGTCTCGATCTCGAAGCGGGTATCCGTATCGGTTCCGGCGTCGATCGTCTGTACCGTGCCGATATCGGTAATAATTCCCGTGAACATTCACTCGTCCTTCGTGTTTCTGACGCGGAGGTAGCGCTCCAGCACGTCTCCATCAAGGGAAAGTGTCTCTGTTGGCCGAAAACGCGGCGCCGTATCGGGCGAAGTAACGCCAATGGCGGACAAGGCTGACAGGCCGTCGCCTCCCATTGTGGAGGGGGCTCGGAACCAAGCAATTTCGTCGACCATGTCGGCGGCCAGGAATGACGACGAAAGCCCTGCCCCTGCCTCTAGCAGCACCCGCGTGATGCCGGCCTCTGCCAAGGTTTCCAAAATGGATTTCGGCGCGATATGGCCGTCCTTTCCGGCGGACAACTGAATGACTTTGACGCCGGGGGCGCTTGTCAGCCTGGTTTTCGCAGTTTCAGCCAAATAGGCGACGATCAGCCACACTGGCGCCTGGCCTGCTGTCGCAATGAGCTTAGAGTTTTCTGGCAACTCGCCGCGCGGATCGATGACGACTCGGATGGGCGAGCGATCTTCTAGGCCGGGCAAGCGGCACGTTAGTTCCGGGTTGTCGGCCATAGCCGTGCCGATCCCGGTGACGATGGCGTCGTTTTGGGCGCGCAGCAAATGTCCGCGCCGACGCGCCGTCTCGCCGGTAATCCATTTACTGGCGCCGTTGCCCGACGCAATGGCACCGTCCAGCGTTGTCGCGGTTTTTAGGGTAACCCAAGGCCGGTTGCGTTCCTTAACCGAGAAAAAGCCCGCGTTTAGTGCGCGTGCGTCTGTCTCCAGGAGACCCGTCCGCACGTCGATCCCTGCGGTTTTCAGCTTTTGGACCCCAGATCCGGCAACACGCGGGTCGGGGTCTATAGTCGCGACCGTCACGGCGCCGACACCCGCTGCGATTAAGGCATCCGAACACGGGCCGGTCTGGCCGGTATGGCTGCAGGGTTCCAGCGTCACATAGGCATGTGCGTCTTTTGCCGCCTCGCCCGCTTGGCGCAGGGCTTCGGTTTCAGCGTGCGGACGGCCGCCGGGTTGCGTCCAGCCACAGCCGACGATTCGGTTCTCAATATCTGGGCGGACAAGAACGCATCCAACGGTTGGGTTGGGCGCAGTGCGCCCAAGGCCTCGGCGCGCAAGGCCCAGCGCCACACGCATGAATGCGCGGTCGTCGGAAGAAAAACCGGACTTAGTCAGCCGGGCCCTCACCTATATTCTCAACGAATGCTTCAAAGTCTTTGGCTTCGCGAAAGTTTCTGTAAACGGATGCAAAGCGAACATAGGCGACCTGGTCGAGATCACGAAGATTCTCCATGACCATTTCGCCGACGACTTTGGTGGGGATTTCGGTTTCGCCAAGAGTCTCCAGGCGTCGCTGTATGGAATTGACGATACGCTCGATCCGGTCTTCGCTGACTTCGCGTTTGCGGAGCGCGATATGCAGCGATCGCGATAGCTTGTCGCGGTCGAACGGCGATTTGTCGCCGTTCTTTTTGACGACTGTCAGTTCGCGCAGTTGTACACGTTCGAACGTCGTCCAGCGCGCGTTACAAGCCGGACAAAAACGGCGGCGCCGGATGGCAGCGTTATCTTCGGTCGGACGCGAGTCCTTGACCTGAGAGTCCTCGTTTCCACAAAACGGACAGCGCATTTTTAGTTTTCCCCCTTCTCGGCGCGTACTCGACGCTGCCGCTCAGATACCCGTATAGACCGGGAAGCGTTGGCAAAGTGCCGTCACTTCCTCGAGTGCCGCTTTTTCGGCAGCGGAATTGTCCCCGTTAGACTTGGCATAGCCTTCAAGCACGTCGCCGATCAGGTTGCCGACTTTGCGGAATTCCTCCGGCCCGAAACCGCGTGTCGTCGCCGCCGGTGTACCTAGGCGGACTCCCGACGTCACCATCGGTTTTTCGGGATCGAACGGAATGCCGTTCTTGTTGCAGGTCATGCCAGCGTGTTCCAGCGTCACCTCGGCCTCGTTTCCCTTCACGCCTTTGGGGCGCAGGTCAACCAGCATCAAGTGCGTGTCGGTACCACCCGAGACGATGTCGAAGCCACGCTCAATCAGGGTCGCCGCCAGGATCTTGGCGTTCTCAGCAACGGAACTGATATAACTACGATATTCCGGCGTCAGCGCTTCACCGAAGGCGACGGCCTTGGCGGCGATGACGTGCATCAGTGGTCCGCCCTGAAGTCCCGGGAAAACGGCCGAATTGAACTTTTTGCCGAGATCTTCGTTGTTCGTCAGGATCATGCCGCCGCGGGGGCCGCGCAGCGTCTTGTGCGTCGTCGTCGTCACGACATCTGCAATGGGCAGCGGCGACGGATGTATGCCCGTCGCGACCAGACCGGCGAAGTGCGCCATGTCGACCATCAGCAATGCGCCGACGCTGTCAGCAATCTCGCGGAATTTCTTGAAATCCAGCTCACGTGGATAAGCCGAACCGCCGCAGATGATCAGTTTCGGTTTGTGTTCCTTGGCGAGGCTCTCGACCTGATCGAAATCGACAAGATGGTCGTCAGCGCGAACGCCGTACTGAACGGCGTTGAACCATTTGCCCGACTGTGCCGGCGGTGCGCCATGCGTCAGGTGGCCGCCGGCCGCCAGCGACATCCCCATAATGGTGTCGCCGGGCTGCAAAAGTGCTTGAAACACCGCGCCGTTGGCCTGTGCACCCGAATGAGGCTGCACGTTGACGTAGGCGCAGTCGAAAATCTTCTTGGCGCGCTCGATAGCAAGGCTTTCCGCGACATCGACGAACTCGCAACCGCCGTAGTAGCGGCGTCCCGGATAGCCCTCGGCGTACTTGTTGGTCATGACACAACCCTGTGCTTCCATGACCGCTTTGGAGACGATGTTTTCCGACGCGATCAACTCAATCTGCGTCTGCTGGCGGTTCAACTCGTCGGTGATGGAACGCAGCAGGTCCGGGTCCCGCTCTGACAGGGACTCGTTGAAGAAACGTTGATGGTAATCGCTCGGGTAATCGGGGGCTGTAGACATGATTGACGAAACTCTCGTTACTAAAATTCAAACCGTAAAATTGTTAGTTGCGGCTGGTCAGTTTATCGACCCTACGGCCATGGCGTCCGCCTTCGAAGGGCGTATCGAGAAAGGCGCGCATGGCATCCCGGGCGACTTCTACGCCGATCAGGCGCTCGCCGAAACAGACGACGTTGGCGTCGTTATGCTGGCGCGCCAGGCGAGCCGTCAGGTTGTCGCTGACGACGGCGGCGCGTACGGCGGGATTCCTGTTGGCGGCGATGGAAATGCCGATCCCGGACCCGCAGACGAGCACGCCCAACTCAGCCTTGCCGTCGGCAATGGCATCGCCGACCGCATAGCCGAAGTCGGGATAATCGACGCTGTCAGGGCCGTCGGTGCCTAAATTCAGGACGTCGTAGCCGGCCTCTTTCAGGTCGTCCATGAGCACGGCTTTTAACTGATAGCCTGCGTGATCGCTGGCGATGGCCACGGTTTTTGTCGTCATGTTGCGGTATATCCCGGCCTTGGAGGCTGACTGCGGCGTCAGCCCTTCAGCCAACGCCGCACGGTGATACCATATCTAGAGGTGCGCTGCCAACAGAACCCTATCGCTCGCGACCGTTTTCCTGGTCGTTTTGGCGGGAAATCGGCTAGGAAATGATATCTTCCTGCCGCTGATAGGTTTTCAGCACTTCGAGCAGCCTATAAGCCTGACGCACGTCGGCCGAGTTTGCCGGGTGATAACGGCGCGCATAGTCCAGGCGATCCTCCCAGCGACGGATGAAATCGCGTGGTTGATCCGGCTGCGGCGGCTCCCCCGTCAGGGCACCGATCGTCTTTTGAAAATCGGGATGCAGATCCGGCTGGAACGCGAGAATTTCATAATCTTCGAACGTGATGATGCCGGCGGCATACAGGTCTTCGCTGTATGTCAGCATCTGCCGTGGTGTCATGTATCGAACATGTATGCCGCCATTCGGAGCCGAAATGCTTTCCCGGCGTCGGGGCCGACGCTCTTGTTTATGCTCGTGCTCAATGACTGGGGTTCGATAGCGCTTGTTTTGAACCGGCAGTCTGCCGGGGTCATGATAGGCGACGATATCCTTGCCTTCATGCGTCTCTTCGTCGGAGTCCAGCGGCGGCTCGACACGAAGCGATGCAATGTCCAGCGGCATGGGGCGATCGACGGGACGAAGTAACGTCATGAACGCATCTCCCCACAGAAGGACCGGGTTCCGAAGGCAGCACCGATGGGATTGGCCCGTGACAGCCGACGCAGGGCTTCGAGGCGGTTTTCGAGCTCCGCGATCCGCGTTTCCGCAAGAATTGCGGCCTTCTCCGCTTCGAAGAGACGCTGCCGGATGATTGCGTCCTCGTCATTCTCGAGCGCGTCAGAAAGCATTCGAAGTGCGTGCCAAATGCGGCCACGCACCTTGGACGCTGCCGTCCGGTCAATGGGACTGTACATGTGAGACATCTTCTTAGCCTTCCGCTGCTATTGCTGCTGCTTGTGGCGAGAACGGAGCAATCACCATGCCAATTGCACGGGCGGCTTCCAGCAATGGTTTACGAACTGTTAACGGTTGGCGGCGGGATTTCCTGCCCGGCAAAATTTGCCGGGCCCGGCAATTCCGTCCCTGTTCGAGACGTCTATGGGGCATGTGGTTTTTCGTTAGGTGTGACGGGGATCATGGACTCTGTTGCTGGATTCGGCCTACGATTTCGCTATGTGGTCGGGTTCCCCTTATGGATTGGAGGGCTGCGTGTCTGACCTTCCTTCGAAGCAATTGAAGCTAAACGTTTTTCTACCCCTCTTCGCCGCGCTGTCGCTGGCGGGGGGCGCCAATGTGCCGGCAGACGCCTTTGGCGCCACCGCCGTCGAGCGGCTTGCGCCGCACCGTGGTCTCTACGAAATGAACCTCTCCGAAGTGCGCCAGGGCGGAAACGTTTCGAATGCTAAGGGGGTAATGTACTACCGGTTCCAGCCGCTCTGTGACGGTTGGGAGGTAGAAACCCGGGTCGCGTTAAGGCTAGGCTATGGCAGCGGTAGCGAGTCCGAGACGGTTGACACCAAATGGTCTTTCTCCAGCTTCGAAACGTTCGATGAAAAGCGCCTATCGTTCCAGGTCGATCATAGCCAAGGTGACAATCTGCTTGAGGTTTACGACGGCGATGCCGTGCGCGACGCCGATACCGGTCAGGGATCGGCGGACTTTTATGTGCCGGGCGGTGCGCAATCCAAACTGCCGAAGGGTACGCTGTTCCCTGCACGGCATCTTGCCCATCTTTTGGAAACGGCACGCCGCGGTGGCGTTATGGACCGCAGCACGGTGTTCGACGGGGCCAGCATTGTGAACCCCTACACCGTCAACACAGTCGTGGTCGGACGGGTCGAGAACGCGCCGCTCGCCGGTATTTTGCCACAAAGTCCCAAGGCCGCGCAGAGCGCCGTGGACGAAGCCAAGGCAGTCCCTGCAAAACTCAACGCTGCTGAACAGGTCAACCAACCAGTATGGCGTTTCCGTATGGCTTATTTTCCGCTCGCCAAAACGGCCAGTTTGCCGGACTTCGAGTTGGAGATTGATTACCGCGAGGATGGTGTTGCGACGCGGATCGAGCAGGATTTCGGCGATTTCGTTCTCGATCTGACCCCGTCCAAGATTGAAGCGCTCCCTTACCCAGATTGTTCTCAGTAACTGCCGCATTCTTTCCCGGGCTTTTTCCCGCTTGTTAATTCGTTATGATTGCAACGGCGAAGCCGCGTTCTGCGGCTGCCGCCTTTCGGGCAGGAGACTCCACGTTGCAGCATCCAAGACAAGGAAACGAGACGGGTTGCCTCCAAGGCTTGCCTGAATGAACTTACAATTGCCCGTGCCCGATGCGCTGCAAAAGCGGTGGGCTGTCCTGCCGGGGAATGCGCGTGGCGCGATTTGGATGCTGTTGGCGTCGGCCTGCTCCGCCGGCATGGGGGCGATTTTCAAGATCGTCGGACAGCAGATCATTGTTTTTGAGATCATCTTTATTCGGCAACTTATTGTCGCAGCGATCCTATTCCCGATGAATTTTCACATTGGGATGGCCGTCTTTAAGACATCGATGCTTAGGTTTCACGTTCTTCGTGGCATTGTTGCCTCCATCGCCATGGCGGCGGGCTTTTCGGCCATCATCTACATCCCATTGGCAGAGGCCATGGCGATCATTTTCTCCAAGACGTTGTTCCTGACAGTCCTTGCCATCATATTTCTGGGCGAGCGTGTCGGCATCCGGCGTTGGTCAGTGACGATTATCGGGTTTATCGGCGTGCTGATCATCATTCGCCCGACCCCGGAAGGTGTCAGTATCTTCGCGTTGCTCGCACTTATCTCGGCATTCTTCCAGGCTTCGGTCGGCATCATTCTACGCAAGGTGTCGCAAGTCGATCAGCCGGTGACGATTATGTCTTATCAGTGCGTGTTCATCATGCTCGCGATGATCGGGCCGACGATATACTACTGGGTGACGCCGACACTCACGGATTTCCTGCTGATAGTCATTATTGGTGCGCTTATGTGGTTAACCCAGGTTGCCATGATCCAAGGCTTCAAGGCAGGCGAGGCCGTGGCCATCGCGCCGGTCGAATACACGAGATTGTTGTTTGCATCGGTCCTCGGCTATTTCTTGTTCAGCGAAGTGCCGACGGTCTGGACGGTGAGCGGTGCCGCAATTATCGTCGCCTGTACCCTCTATACCGTGCACCGCAATGCCGTCGTCAAAAAGACGAAGAAGGCTGTCGTCACGGATAAGGCAGAAGAATAGAGATCAGCCGTGCGGGCGCAGGATCTGCCGGATCGCACTGCCGTCCGCCAACCTCTCGAAGCCGAGATTGATCTCGTCCAGGCTGAGGGTGCCGGTCCGCAATTTCTCCAGCGGCAATTTGCCGTCGCGGTAGTAATCGACGAAGCGCGGCATGTCTTTGGGCGCCGAACAACTCCCCATGTAGCAGCCCTGAATGCGGAACTCCTTGGCCACCAGCATATAAGGCGCGACCTCGAACGTGGCGTCGGCCGGTGTCAGGCCGGCCATCGTGACCGTGCCGCCTGACCTAAGCGATTTATATGCGGCATCCAAGCCTTTGACCGTGCCGGAAAGCTCGATCGCATGCAGAACACCGCCGCCGGTAAGATCCTTGATCGCTTCAGCCGTCTTGTCCGGCCCGATAGAGGCATCGACGACATGGTGCGCGCCCAGTTCCTTGGCAAGCGCCAGTTTCTCGGCTCTTAGGTCAACGCCGACAATCGGACCCGCACCGGCGACGACGGCGCCCATCAGCGCACTCAGTCCGACACCGCCAAGACCGAACACGGCGATGGGTTCGTCGGCTTTGGCTTTTGCAGTATTCAAGACGGCGCCGACCCCGGTGATGACGGCACAGCCGAACAAAGCCGCGTCATCGAATGAGATGTCTGCGGGGAGCTTCACCATCGAGGCTCGGTCGAGGACTGCGTATTCGGCGAAACACGATACGCCCGCAGCGTGGTTGATCGGCTTGCCGCCGAGGCTGAGTCGCCGACCGCCTGCGACCAGTTCGCCTTTGGATTTGCTTTCAAAGCTTGAGCCGCACAGATGCGGCCGGCCGGTGGTGCACTCGTAACATGTGCCGCAGCTCATCACGAAGACCAACACAACGTGATCGCCTTCCTTCAGGTCGGTCACTCCCTCGCCCACGTCGCGGACGATGCCGGCGGCTTCGTGGCCGAGCACGGCCGGCAGCGGTCTGGGCCGGATGCCTTCTATGGTCGAAAGATCGGAATGGCAAAGCCCGGCCGCGCGGATTTCCACCAACACTTCGCCGGCCTTTGGCCCATCCAGATCCAAAGTCTCGATCACGAGTGGATTAGAAGCGAAATAAGGTCTGGGTTGTCCTGGCTCATACAGGACCGCGCCGCGCATTTTCATGGGTGTTTCTCCGGGCTAATTCTTTTTTTGTTTAGGCGATGATGGAACTGCCGGATCTTGGATCACGAGGTGCGTTCTTCGCAATGACATAACGGAGTTTCCGCATCGCCATCCGCTTGAGCATGGCCTCCCCGACTTTCGGGTCGCCGACCATGTTGATTTCCGTGTTGGTCCGCGTGTCGATCGCGCTGACCCGAACGTAGTTGCCGATGATGTGGAACTCGAACAAGACCTCGGCGAGATGTACGTCTTCCGGCTTCATAGGCGAATTATAAATCGAAAGATTGCGGATGACAGCGTAAACAGCCTGCCCTGCCTCACGCTGATTGACAAAGACGCCGGGAGGAAGGACTTTTTGGGGAACCGACGATCAAGGGCGGACAACGGAGGAATGATCATGGACCAGAGCAAATTACATCCGGAAACGCTGGCGCTGCATGCCGGCTACCGTAAGGACGACACGAACGCTGTCGCGGTGCCTATTCATCAGACCACTTCCTACCAGTTCGATAGCACGCAGCACGCCGAAAACCTGTTCGCCCTCAAGGAACTCGGCAACATCTATTCGCGCATTATGAACCCGACGTGCGACGTTCTGGAGCAACGCCTCACGGCGCTCGACGGCGGTGTCGCGGGGCTCGCCCTGGCGTCCGGCCAATCGGCATCGACATTCGCTGTCTTGAACTTGTGCCGCGCCGGCGACAACTTCGTCTGCTCGACCGATATCTATGGCGGTACCTGGAACCTGTTTGCAAATACGCTCAAGGATCTCGGCATCGAGTGCCGTTTCGCCGATCCCTCCGATCCGGAAAATTTCCGCAAGCTCACGGACGACAAAACCCGCTGCTATTACGCTGAAACACTGCCGAACCCGAAATTGCAGGTGTTTCCGATCAAGGAAGTCGCCGACATCGGCCGCGATCTCGGCGTGCCTTTGATTATGGACAATACGGCGGCCCCCATCCTGTGCAAACCGCTGGAACACGGCGCTGCGGTGGTTCTCTACTCGGCGACCAAATATCTCGGCGGTCACGGCACCAGCATCGGCGGTATGCTGATTGACGGCGGCAATTTCGATTGGGAGGCCGGCGGCGACCGCTTCCCGACCCTGAATCATCCCGACGCCAGTTACCACGGCGCGATCTGGACCGAAGCGGTCAAGCCGCTGGGGCCGATCGCCTACATCATCCGCGCCCGCGTCATTCTGCTGCGTGATCTCGGTGCTTCGATGAGTCCGATGAATGCCTTCCAATTCATTCAAGGCGTCGAAACAGTGCCGCTCCGCATGCAGCGGCATTGCGACAACGCGTCCAAGGTCGCGGCTTTCCTGAAGGACCATCCGAAAGTCACAAACGTGATCCACCCGTCGCTGCAGACCGGTGAAGCGGCACGCCGCCGTGACGCTTATCTGAACGGTGGTCATGGTGCGTTGTGTGGTTTCGAGTTGAAGGGCGGCAAGGATGCCGGCCGTGCATTCATCGACGCGCTGGAACTGCTCTATCACGTCGCCAATATCGGCGATGCGCGTTCCCTGGCCATTCATCCCGCATCAACGACGCATTCGCAGCTGTCAGAAGAAGACCAGGCGAAAGCCGGTGTAACACCGGGTTATGTGCGTCTTTCGATTGGCTTGGAGCACATCGACGACATCCTCGCGGATATCGGACAGGCGCTAGAAAAGGCCTAACGTCCCGCGGTCGAGAGGCTTACGGCGGGTGAGCGGCTTTTGCAGGTCCAGCGAATCCCAAACGATGTTCCGGCGTTTTAACTGGATCGGTCGCGTGTAGGTTTTATGGTCACCCGTTTTGATCATGATACCAAGCAGGTGTCCGTTGCTGTCGTCGTGGACGGAACGGATCGGCAAGAGTAACCGTGCATAGGTCATGAAACTTTCGTCACCGGTCGGCAGATCGCCCTCGTAATAGACGGCGCTGCCGCCTTCCATAACGCCCTGATAGAGCGGCAGGACTTCTTTCGCGAAGTCTTCCGAGAGGTATTCGTCCATATACTTGCCGGTGCCTTCAGTGCCGTGGAAGCGCACGACTGCCGTGCCGTTATGGATACAGAGAAATCGTTTATCCGGCGTGTAGTCACAGAAGAAGAGATACTGCCACATCTTGAACGGCAGATCCTGGATAGGAAAATCCGCTTTTGTGGGGGGGGAATTGTCGACATTCGCGTCCAACCATAGGTCATAAAGACCCCTGATTAGCGGGTTCGAAAGTTTCGATGCAAATGTGGTCAATGTAAGTGCCGGTAATTATTTGCAAAAAATGAATTACGGACAGAAGATTACCGGACAACGTCATACGAAACTACATAAACTTTGCATACAATCCGTGAATTAGGTTCAGCATTTAACTTAAATGGTTGAATGCATTTTTACCCGGATACACGGCGACCTCGCCCAACTCCTCCTCAATGCGAATAAGTTGATTGTACTTGGCCAAGCGGTCGGAGCGCGACAGCGAGCCTGTTTTGATCTGACCGGCATTGGTGGCGACGGCGATATCGGCAATCGTTGAGTCTTCAGTTTCACCGGAGCGGTGGGAAATCACCGTCGTGTAGCCTGCGCGGTGCGCGGTCTGCACGGCATCCAGGGTTTCGGTCAACGTACCGATCTGATTGACTTTGACCAGGATCGAGTTGGCAACGCCTTTTTTGATGCCGTCACGCAGACGTTCGGGATTGGTGACGAATAGATCGTCGCCGACAAGTTGGACCTTGTCGCCGATTTCGTCGGTCAGCGCTTTCCAGCCTTTCCAGTCATCTTCGGCCATCGCGTCTTCGATAGAGACGATCGGGTACTTGGACACGATGTCGGCCCAATACTTGACCATGCCGGCAGCATCCAAGGTCTTCCCTTCGCCAGCGAGGACGTATTTACCCTTTTTGTAGAATTCCGTCGATGCGGCGTCGATCGCCAGGACGATGTCCTTGCCCGCCTTGTACTTGGCACCCTTGATCGCTTTCATGATGAAATCCAGGGCTTCGGTTGTAGATTGGAGGGCCGGCGCGAAGCCGCCTTCGTCGCCGACGTTCGTGTTGTGACCGGCAGCGGAGAGGTCTTTCTTCAACTGCTGGAATACTTCGGCCCCCATGCGGATGGCATCGGCGCAGGTGTCGGCACCGATCGGCATGATCATGAATTCCTGGATGTCGATCGGGTTGTCCGCATGTTCACCACCGTTGACGATGTTCATCATCGGTACCGGCAAGACGTGGGAAAAGGAACCCCCAATGGATCGGTAAAGCGGTATGCCTGCCTCTTCCGCTGCTGCTTTGGCGATGGCCAATGAAACGCCGAGAATAGCATTCGCGCCCAAGCGGGATTTATTCGGGGTGCCGTCCAGATCGATCATCGTGTAGTCGAGCATGACCTGCTCTTCCACATCCAAGCCGACGAGTGCTTCGAAAATCTCGGAGTTGACCGCTTTGACGGCTTTCAGCACGCCTTTGCCGCCATAGCGTTTTTTGTCGCCGTCGCGCAACTCGACCGCTTCGTGCGCACCGGTCGAAGCCCCCGAAGGAACGGCTGCTCGGCCCAGTACGCCGGTTTCAAGCAGGACATCCACTTCGACGGTGGGATTGCCCCGGCTGTCGAGAATTTCACGGGCGGTGATATCGATGATCGCGGTCATGCCGGTCAACCTCTTCGGAAAGTGTTATGGAAACGCTCCGGCCATATTTGCGGCGGGCGTCAAAGCGCCTTTCTGATACCAACACCGCTCACACCGATCAATAGGCCATTCCCGTGCCGTATTTGAATCTGGGACTATTCGCTTGGTTTACGCCGCCGGCATCAGGTCGAGGATGCGGCGAATTTCCTGCGCCAACCCCATGTTCGTGTAGGGTTTATTCAGCAATGGGTAGAACGATTTGCGGTCCTTGAGGGCATGTTCCGCAGCGGCAGCGGTGAAGCCCGACGCCAGAAGGATTTTTATACCCGGTCTAAGTACCGACGCCGTGTCCGCCAGTTCATAACCGTTCATGCCGCCCGGCATGACGACGTCCGAGAACATGATGTCGAAATGCGTATCCGTACGTAACGCCGTGACGGCATCTGGCGCGTTGTGGACGATGACCGTTTTATAGCCAAGCTCATCCAGCACTGTTTGGGCAATGTTCGCCAACTCGACCTCATCATCGACGATGAGGATGGTTTCCGTACCGCCCGGCAGATGTTTGGTGACGTCTTCGCTCAAGGTTCTACTGACTTGGGTGTCATCTTGCTCTGCGCGCGGCAGTCTGATTTTGAATGTGGTGCCGACCCCCTCCTCCGAGTAAACGGAGATGGTGCCCTTGGAGCGCTGCACGAAGCCATACACCATCGCCATGCCGAGCCCGGTCCCCTTGCCGTGCGCCTTCGTCGTGTAAAATGGTTCGAAAACACGAGATGCGACTTCGCTATTCATACCTTCGCCGGTGTCCGAGACCGATAGTTCGACGTAGTCTCCAGATGCGAGCAGACCGACGTCTGAAACAGGGTGGTCGACCTGAATGTTGCGCGTCTCGATCAGAAAAATGCCACCATTGGGCATGGCATCACGTGCGTTGACGGCCAGATTGATCAGGGAATCTTCGAAGTCGCCTATGTTGATCGTTGCCGTACAGGTGTCGTCGGACAGGAGAAGTTCGACGCTGATGTTCGCAGACAGCGAGTGGGAAATCAGTTCGCTGGTAAGACGGATCGTTTCATTGATATCGACGATCTGGTTTTCTTCGGGCGCCTGACGCGAGAAATTCAATAGCCGCCGTGTCAGGCCGTAGCCGCGTTCTGCGGCGCTTTGGGCTTTGCCTATATATTTCGTAATCCTGGAGTCGTCGGTCAGCCTGCGCTGTGCCAAATCCAAGTTGCCGACGATGATCCCCAATAGGTTGTTGAATTCATGGGCGATACCACCCGTCAATTGGCCTATGGCGTCCATCTTCTGCGCGCGTCGAAGTTGTTGCTCCAGCTGTTTTTCGGTCGTCAGGTCAGTCAGAGAGCCGACGTAATGGACTTCGTCCATTATTTCCATCTTGGCGATACCTAGGTGGAGCGGAAAAACATCCCCGTCCTTGCGGAGCCCTTTCACCTCGCGGCCATAGCCGATGATTTTAGGCGGCGCTCCGGCTCTGTATCCCTCCAAGTACTGATCGTGCTGGCTTCTGTCGGGCTCCGGCATCAACATAGATACGTTTCGTCCGATAAGTTCCGACACCTCGTAGCCGAAAATCTTACTAACCATTGGATTGACGATTTCGATGGTACCGACTGCGTCGATTTGCACGATGCCGACGGCGATACTCTCGAACGCGGCGCGCATTTGTGCTTCGGCAAGTTGAAGCTGGTGACGATTCTTTATGAATTCGGTTACGTCCCGGCCTGTCCCGCGATAGCCGATGAATTTTCCGTCGCCATCGAAGAAAGGAAATCCGGAAACGGACATGGTACGCCGCTGCCTTTCTACGTTCAGGTCGTATTGAAAATTTTTGAAAAGACGGTGTGCGTCGAGATCTTCCTGGTGATCGCGCCATTTTTGCGTGGACGTGTCGTCGACTGTGACTTCCGGACGAGTCATGCCGACGTACTTGGTGTATTCGAATTCGTCGCCGGGCCGTTCGCCGCGCCCGATGGCTATAAAGCGGAGATCTTGATCCATCTCCCAGTACCAATCCGTGGCTGTATCCGCGAATTCTTTGAACCGTTTCGCATTCTCATCGGATTTTTTGACCAATTTGGACGTCGGCCCATAGGTTGCGATCACACCGACGGCGACCAACGCGACGCCGATGACAATCACGATGATGACGGTATCGATGAATGTTTCGATGACTTCATCTTTGTGCGTCAAAGCAACAAGTACGAGGTTGATCGACGAGATCGGGGCATAAGCCAGTAAAACTTCGTGGCCGTGCGAATCAATTGCGAGAAAAGCGTCCGTATTGCCCCGAAATCCCTCACTCAGACGGATTGACGCACTGCTAATCAGCAATTGGTCGATCCCGTTTTCGGTGCCGATCTCGCGCTTCTCTTCAACGAGGACCTTCAGGCCATCCTCTGTCTGGCTGAGGATGAAAATGGCCCCGGACTCGCCGATACCGTCCAGATTTTCAAAAGCCTGTCCCGCTAATTTTAGCGTCTCTTGGGTCACCTTTTCCAGCGTGTCATCTTTTGGGCTGTATTGGACGAAGATATCGATAACGGCTGCCATGCCGATCACGTAATCGGTAAGCGCACGCTCTTTGTCTTTAAGTACCGTGTTGTATAGAAGCACGATCGACAAGCCACCGACGGCAATGGTGACACTCAGGTTAATAACCAGCAGACGGGCAACGAAGGGTATTTTCGTCATCGCAGTATACGCTCGTCGGATAGTGGCGAGCCCCTTAGTCCAATGATTCGAGTACCTTCGACAAAAGAGTCTCCAAGTCGGCCACGGTAAATGGCTTGCTGAGTTTTCCGACGATGATCAGACCAGCATTGTCGGCCAGGGTATTAACCATGTCCGCGTAAAGTTGCTCATACCCGCTCATGACAATGATCGGCAGACCGGTTGTAATCTCGCCTAATTCTTTGACCAGTTCGACACCGTCCATATTCGGCATGATGACGTCCATGACGATGGCAGCGGGTTTCTTCGTGTAGGCGAGTTGCAGGCAGTCATGAGCATTCAGGGCGATGATGGGATCGAAACCCATGTCTTCGGCGACGTCGCTGACGAATTCCGCCATATCCGGCTCGTCATCGACGATCAAGAGTTTAGGCTTCGTCATGAATGGCTCCCGCTCCAAACCCGGTGCTTTTGCTGGATGAGTTTCTTTGCCTCTCCGGTCTTCGACTTTCGGTTCAGCAAAGGTGCAGGTCGCTACACTTGTAATTCGTCTCTACGGAACGAAAATCTCGCCTTTTTATGCTTATTCGTCATGATGGTATGACGAGCGGGATCATTCCGATAACGGATTTAGGTGCGCCGGCTCACCTTCTAGTAGGTGGAAAGGTTGGACCTACTTCCGCCTATTGGGCGGCGAGAGTCTCGGGACGCGGACGCTCTTTCGCCAGCGCGTCAAACGCCATCAGATCGGCGATGACGTCGTTCATTCGTGATAAGGGGATCATGTTCGGGCCGTCGGACGGCGCATTGTCCGGGTCTTCATGGGTTTCCATGAAGACGGCGGCAATGCCAAGCGACACGGCGGCGCGTGCCAGCACCGGAGCGAAGGTTCTGTCGCCGCCACTGGATGCGCCCTGCCCGCCCGGCTGCTGTACCGAGTGCGTGGCGTCAAAGACAACCGGGCAACCTGTTTCATTCGCCATTGTCGGCAGGCCGCGAAAGTCCGTCACCAGCGTGTTGTAGCCGAAACTGGCACCGCGCTCGGTCACCGTCACGTTCATATTGCCGGTGCTTTCGACCTTGGCGACGACATTCTTCATATCCCAAGGTGCCAGGAACTGGCCCTTTTTGATGTTGATCGCCTTGCCCGTCTTACCTGCAGCCAAAAGAAGATCGGTCTGCCGGCATAGAAACGCCGGGATCTGCAACACGTCCACTGAGGAGGCGACCGTCTCGCAATGCTGCGCCTCGTGCACATCCGTCAGTACCGGCATGCCGAGGCGTTCGCGGATCTCGCGAAAGATCGGC
The DNA here is from genome assembly GCA_965216765.1 of Rhodospirillales bacterium. Taxonomy (GTDB): domain Bacteria; phylum Pseudomonadota; class Alphaproteobacteria; order Rhodospirillales; family Casp-alpha2; genus UBA4479. Next base: position 715,234 of record OZ244199.1, on the reverse strand, counting down.
AGCGCTTCTTCAAGTCCGATCCCGCGCTTGCCCGAGACACTGGTGCGGTTCGCCTTGTCATAGGACGTCTTGTAGATGACGCCGATCCCGAGTTTCTCACCCAGTTCCTTGAGCGCGCCAGCCATCATCAGGGCATGCTCGCGCGTTTCCAACTGGCACGGCCCCGCGATGATCGTCAGCGGCCGGTCGTTGGCGACTTCAAGAGCGCCGATGTCCACGGTACGAGGCTGTTTCATACGCATCTGATAACCGTTTCGGGCGATTGATGAAAGGAGTTTGCCATTGTTCCAATTGCGTCATGCTGAACTTGATACAGCACCCATACTGCGACATGCGTAAATTGTGCCGGTTTGAAAATGGACCCTGAATCGCGTTCGGGGTGACGCTGGGGACTTTAACGGTCAAACGAGTCTCGACTGATTGACTGCCGCGCGGATGAACGACGTGAATAGCGGGTGTGCGTCGAACGGTTTGGATTTCAGTTCCGGGTGGAACTGAACGCCGATGAACCACGGATGCTCCGGGTATTCGACGATCTCCGGCAGTATGCCGTCCGGCGACATACCGGAAAACTTAAGGCCCGCCGCCTCTAGCTTCTCGCGATAGTCGGTGTTGACCTCGAAACGGTGGCGGTGGCGTTCGGAAATCTTCTCGCCGCCGTAGATCTGCTGCACGCGCGAGCCTTCCTGCAGATGGCACGCAAAGGCACCAAGGCGCATGGTGCCGCCTAGGTCGCCGTCAGCGGCGCGCTTTTCGAGGGCGTTGCCCTTAAGCCATTCCGTCATCAAGCCGACGACCGGCTCTTTCGTTTCTCCAAACTCCGTCGAGCTGGCGTTCGGGATACCGGCGAGATTGCGTGCAGCTTCAATGACCGCCATCTGCATGCCGAAGCAGATGCCGAAGTACGGGATTCCGCGTTCGCGGGCGAATGTCGCGGCCTTGACCTTGCCTTCCGCGCCGCGCTCGCCAAACCCGCCCGGGACCAAAATCCCGTGTGTGTCTTCCAGTTCTTCCAGCGTTGTTTCGCCTTCGAAAATCTCGCTGTCGACCCAGCGCAGACGGACGCGCACATTATTGGCAATTCCACCGTGGTCGAGCGCTTCGGAGAGCGACTTATAGGCATCCGGCAGCACCGTGTATTTGCCGACGACGGCGATGGTGACTTCGCCTTCCGGCTTGGTTTTGCGGACATGGATGTCTTTCCAGACGGTCAGGTCCGGTTCCGGCGCGTTGACGCCAAAATGACGGCAGACGACATCATCCATGCCTTCGGCGTGATAACGAATCGGTACTTCGTAAATGCTTTGTGCGTCGAGCGCAGGAATGACGGCATCTTGGCGAACGTTGCAGAACAACGCGATCTTGCGCCGCTCGCCTTCCGGCAGCGGATGCTCGGAGCGGCAGACCAGCATGTCCGGCTGGATACCCAGTGACAGCAGTTCCTTCACCGAGTGCTGCGTCGGCTTGGTTTTCAGTTCGCCAGCAGCGGCGATGAACGGAATCAGCGTCAGGTGCAGGTACATTGCGCGCTCGCGCCCGAGCTCATTGCCAAGTTGGCGGATCGCTTCCAGGAACGGCAGCCCTTCGATGTCGCCGACCGTTCCGCCGATCTCGCAAAGCACGAAATCTTCGTCCTCAAGGTCTGAGACCACGAAATTCTTGATGGCGTCGGTGACGTGTGGAATGACCTGGATCGTCGCCCCCAGATAATCGCCGCGGCGCTCCTTGGCGATTACGTCCGAGTAGATCCGGCCGGTCGTAACGTTGTCCGACTTGCGCGCCCCGACGCCGGTGAAACGCTCATAGTGACCGAGGTCGAGATCGGTCTCCGCGCCATCGTCAGTGACATAGACTTCGCCATGCTGATAGGGGCTCATGGTGCCCGGATCAACGTTGATATAAGGGTCCAGCTTGCGCAGTCTGACCTTGAAGCCCCGCGCCTGAAGAAGTGCGCCGAGAGCAGCTGAAGCAAGGCCTTTTCCGAGAGAGGAAACCACGCCGCCGGTGATGAAGATGAACCGCGTCATGGGCGGACACCATACAAGATTACCGGCGTTCGCCAACTCTGTTTTCGCACAAAATCATCCTTTGCCGCGGCGAGACCGCGACATTTCCGTTTAGTCGTTGAAAGTGCGTCAGTTTTGCGCTGGCGCGGGGGCTGGATCCGGGGTCGCCGTCGGGGCTGTCGGGGTCGAAGACGGTGCCACAGGTGTCGCTTCGGGGGGCGGAGTACGATCAAGGAGAGATCCCGATTCGTGCGAACCCGCCAAGATGGCTAGCACGATGCTGGTACAGATGAAGCACGTCGCCAAGATGGCCGTCGTTCGCGTCAGCATGTCCGCCGCCGCACGGCCAGTCATGAAACCGCCGCCGCCACCGCCGCCACCGCCGCCCATACCGAGCGCGCCGCCTTCCGAGCGTTGCAGCAGAATGACCGCAATCAGGGCGATCGCGAGTATCAAATGTATGACGAGGACGATGGTTTCCATAGCGTCGGTGTCTCCGGGCTCAATTCGCGGCGTGTTCTAACGGTTCCGGGGCCGCTTGGCCAGTACCGATTTAAAGTGCGGATTACAAACTGCGGATCAACCTGCCGCCTGGGCGATGGCGAGAAAATCCTCTGCCTTTAGACTGGCGCCGCCAATCAGGCCGCCATCGACATCGGAAAGCGCCAATAACCCTTCCGCATTAGACGGTTTCATGGATCCGCCATAAAGGAGGCGCACGCCGTTCGCGACATCGACGCCAAAGCGACTTTCCAGGTCGGCGCGCATGGCGGCATGGACCTCCTGCACGTCGTCTTCCGTCGGCGTGCGGCCGGTACCGATGGCCCACACGGGCTCATAGGCGATGACCGTATTCGCCGCGGCGGCACCGTCCGGTACCGATCCTGCCAATTGGCCGGAAACGACATCGATTGTCTTGCCGGCGTCCCTCTCCTCTTCGGTCTCGCCGACACAGACGATGGCGACCAGCCCGGCGCGATGCGCCGCCTCGGCTTGAGCGCGGACGTCAGCGTCACCTTCGCCGTGATCGGCGCGGCGTTCCGAATGGCCGACGATGACATATGCTGCACCCAGATCGGCGATCATCTCGGCGGCGATATCGCCGGTGTGAGCTCCAGACTCATTGGCATGGCACGTTTGCGCGCCGACTTTCACGGCACTGCCCGCGCATGCCTCTACGGCAACGGCGACATAAGGAAACGGCGGACAGACCAGCATTTCCACGCCGTCCGGTACGGCACCGGCTTTGATCCCGCCGATCAATGTCGCCGCCATGTCACGGCTGCCGTTCATTTTCCAGTTGCCCGCGATCAGAGGGGTGCGTGCGCTCATACCTTCCGTCCTTTCCAAAAGACCTATTTCGGCTTGGATACCATGCTCCGTGCGGGCCTTCAAACGGCAGTCCAAGCCGCTGCACCCGGTATTGCCGCAAGGGGTCCGGTTCCCTAATATGCGCCGCGCGCCGGGCCGTTCCCGGCGCACATGATTTTGACAATGGTTTAACGGAAATTTCCGGAAGGTTCGGCATGCTACAGGCAATCCGCGGTAAGACAGCATCCATCGTCGCCAAGGCTTTGGCGGGTCTCTTGATCGTTGCGTTTGCCGCCTGGGGGGTCGAGGACTTCATCGGCGCCCGCGCTACGGAAACTCATGTCGCGACGGTCGGTGATCGTGACATCGACCCGCGTGCCTTCGAATACGAACTTAGCCTGGAAACCCAGCGTCTGCGTCGTGCTTTCGGTGGCGCGCTGACCGATGAGCAATTGGTCGGCCTCGGTATCGGCAATGCCGTGCTACAGCGAATGATCAACGATGTCGCTCTGGACATTCAGGCAGAGGACATGGGGCTACTGATCTCGGACGATCTCGTTGTGGAGGCCATTCAGCGCGACCCCACCTTCCAAGGTTTTGACGGCCGCTTCAGCCGACAGCGTTTCGATGAGATCATGCGCCGTCTCGGCCTGACCGAGGCCGGCTATATCCAAGAGATGCGCTCCAAGATCGCCGCCAACCAGCTTTTGCAGGCGTTCGGCGGCACCGGCGCCGCACCGGACAAGCTGGCGGACTTGATCCGCGAGCAACGCTATGCGCGCCGCTCGGCGGACGTGATCGCTGTCAAGACCGCCGATCAGCCTGACCCGGGCGAACCGACGGATGCCGCGCTGGATGAAATCTACGCGTCACAGCCGGCACGTTTCACGGCGCCTGAATATCGCAAAATCACCTTCGTTCATCTGGATGCCGAACAGTTCGTGGAAGGCGTTCAGTTAGACGACGCCACGTTGCAGGCGACCTATGATGCCAACGCCGCGCAATTTATTCAGCCGGAAACGCGGACCATCCAGCAGATGGTTTTCAACGATCAGGAGACCGCGGAAAAGGCAAAGGCGCAACTCGCCGAAGGGCGCGCCTTCGAAGACGTCGCCGTCGAGGTCGCGAAAATGGAGAAAGAGGCCATCGAGTTGGGGACGACAGGTCGGGATGGCCTGTTGCCTGCCCTTTCCGAGCCCGCCTTTGAACTCGATGAAGGCGCGGTGAGCGAGCCGATTGAAACACCCCTCGGCTGGCACCTGCTCAAAGTCACTGAGGTTCAGGCCGGCGTGACGAAGACGCTGGACGACGTCCGCGACGAAGTGAAGAAGATTGCCGCGCGCGAGAAAGCCGTCGAAGCGCTCTACGATCTGTCGATCCGTTTCGAAGATGCAATCGGTGGCGGCGCGACGCTCGAAGAAGCGGCATCTTCCGTCGGCGTCAATGCCGTTACAATAGATTCGGTCGACCGTTCCGGGATGACCCCGGACGGCAAGCAAGCCGCCCTGCCCCAACTGGCAAGCCTACTGCCCGTTGCGTTCTCGACGGACGAGGGCGTTGAAAGCCCACTGACGGAAGCCGGTGATAGAGGATATTTCATGGTGCGAGTCGACAATGTGACGGCACCGGCGCTCAAGCCCTTAGATGCGGTCCGCGCTGAAGTGGTAGAAGTCTGGCGTAAGCAGGAGCGCGAGAAAGCTGCCGAAGTCGCCGCAAAGAAACTGGCCGAGCGTGCCAAATCCGGCACGCCCATGGCTGATCTTGCCGATACGGTTGAAAGTATCGGTCCGCTGACCCGCCACCAGACCAAAGGTGCGGACAGCACGGTCGTCACTCGTATGTTCGAGATCGATCAAGGTAGTGCCGGCATCGCCAAAGTCGAAGATGGCTACCGCGTCGTTTACGTTACCGAAGCGCTCGGCCCGGCCGATGAAGGCGTGCCGACCAAAGAAGAGATTGCGCAGGAACTGGATCTTTCCGTCGGCAACGACATCGGTGAGCAGATGCTCTATGCAATGCGCCGCGACTATGGTGTCGAAGTTAACCAGCGGGTCTATAACGACGTTCTCAAGCCGGGTCAGTACGACCCTTCCCGCCCCGGCGGCTGATCGGACGACTGACATGGACGTAACGCCTAGCGCCGCTGACTTTACGAAAATCTACGACGCGGGGCGGCCTCAAGCCGTCTGGACCGAACTCGTCGCAGATTTGGAAACGCCTGTCTCGGCAATGCTCAAACTTGCTGATGGATTGCCGAATAGTTTCCTTTTGGAATCCGTCGAGGGTGGTGCAAGCCGGGGTCGCTATTCGATTATCGGCTTCAAGCCAGACCTAATCTGGCGCTGCTACAAGGGGCAGGCCGAGATAAACAAGATGGCGCTGACGGACCCTGATGCCTTTGCAACGTGTGAACTCGGCGCGAAAAAAGGTGCGCTGGCATCTCTTCGCAAGTTGGTTGAGACGACGCGTTTCGAGGTGCCGGCCGATCTGCCGCCGATGGCCGCCGGTCTGGTTGGCTATATGGCTTACGACATGGTGCGGCTTGCTGAAAAACTGCCGGACGATAATCCCGATGCCATCGGCGTACCGGACAGCATCTTCTTGCGCCCGACAGTAATGGCGATCTTCGACTCGCTCCGTGATTCCGTTTTCGTGATTACGCCGGCGTGGCCTGCGGAAGGCGTCAGTGCCAAGGAGGCCTATGATGCCGCCCTCACCCGCCTGGATGAAACGGCAATGGCGCTCGCCAGTCAAAAGCCGTTGCAGCGCGCCCAGAATGCGGCGTCGCCGGACGATGTGACTCCGGCCTCGAACATGAGCCGCGAAGACTTCCACGGAATCGTCAAAAAATGCGTCGAGTATATCAACGCCGGCGATGCCTTTCAGATCGTGCCGTCGCAAAGGTTCAGCGTGCCGTTCGCGCTTCCGCCGTTCGCGTTCTACCGTTCGCTGCGCCGCTTGAACCCATCGCCGTACCTGTACTTCCTCAATTTCGGTGATTTTCAGATCGTCGGCTCAAGCCCGGAGATTCTGGTGCGGGTACGCGAAGGACGCATCACGCTCCGCCCGCTCGCCGGCACGCGTAAGCGAGGCAAAGACGCGGCCGAGGACAAAGCACTTGCCGAAGACCTGCTCGCCGATCCGAAAGAAGTCGCAGAACATCTTATGCTGCTCGATCTCGGGCGTAACGATGTCGGCCGAGTCGCCAAGGTCGGCAGCGTGACGCCGACAGAAAAGTTCATCATCGAGTACTATTCGCACGTCATGCATATTTCGTCGAACGTCGAGGGCGACTTGGCCGACGGCAAGGACGCCATCGATGCGCTGTTCGCCGGGTTTCCGGCGGGCACCGTTTCCGGCGCGCCGAAAATCCGCGCCATGGAGATCATTGATGAAGTCGAGCCCACGCGCCGTGGCGTCTATGCTGGATGCATTGGTTACTTCGGGGCCAATGGCGATATGGACACGGCCATTGCCTTGCGCACCGGCGTCATCAAGGACGAGACGCTCTATGTGCAGGCGGGTTGCGGTGTCGTCGCCGACAGTGATCCGGAGATGGAATATCAGGAAACGGTCAACAAGGCCCAGGCCCTGATCCGCGCCGCGGGTGACGCGTCGCGGTTCGGTAGTTAATCTGCCTAAAACCACTAAGACCTTCATGCTGAACTTGATTCAGCATTCATCTCAGCAATTGCACGATTCCAGCCAGAATAAAGATGGGCCCTGAATCTAGTTCAGGGCGACGCTACTTTTTTGTTGATCACGCGTTGAAGTCGAGGCCCCAGTCGCGGTAGCGGTCGGGATCGTCGCCCCATCCATCGCGCACCTTCACGAACAGGAACAGGTGCACCCGGGTTTCGAAAATTCCTTCGAGTTCGCGCCGTGATGCCGCGCCGATTTCTTTGATGCGACTGCCTTTCTTGCCAAGCACGATGGCGCGTTGGCTATCGCGCTCGACGAAGATCACTTGCTCGATGCGGATCGACCCGTTGTCCTGCTGCGTCCAGGTTTCGGTTTCGACCGTCGCCGCATACGGCAGTTCCTGATGCAGTTGCAGATACAGTTTCTCGCGTGTGATCTCCGCCGCCAGCAGTCGTGACGGCATGTCGCTGATCTGATCTTCAGGGAACAGCCAGGGTCCCTGCGGCATGCGATCAGCTGCATAAGCCATCACATCGTCGACGCCGTCACCGGTCAGCGCCGAGATCATGAAGATGTCGGCGAACAGGTTGAGATCGCCAAGTTCTTGGGCCAGTGCCAACAGTTTCGCTTTGTCGGCGCGGTCGACTTTGTTGAGCAACAGGATCGGTGCCGGTGCCTTCGGTTTTTCGTCGCGACGCTTCAACAGATTGTCGAGGATGCGGCGGCTGTCCGGATCGAGACCGCGCTGCGCGTCAATCATCAGCATGATGACGTCGGCGTCCTGTGCGCTGCCCCAGGCACTGGCAACCATGGCGCGGTCCAGGCGGCGGCGCGGCTCAAAGATGCCGGGCGTATCCATAAAGACGATCTGCGTTTCATCTTTGATGGCGATGCCGAGGACGCGGGTTCGTGTCGTTTGCACCTTTGGTGACACGATAGAGACTTTGGCGCCGACGGCTTTGTTGACGAACGTCGATTTGCCGGCGTTCGGAGCACCGACAACGGCGACGAAGCCGGAATGTGTCGAAATCCCGTTCATGATGCGCCCTCTTCAATAGCCTTTAACATGGCGTCGGCAGCAGCTTGCTCGGCCGCGCGTTTTGAATTGCCTTGCCCCGATACGGGCGCCTGGCCCGTAATCTCGGCCTCGACCGTGAAGGTCGGCTGGTGATCCGGGCCTTCTTGCTCGACGATACGGTAGTTCGGCAGCGGTAAGCCTTTGCCCTGCGCCCATTCCTGCAAGGTCGTCTTGGGGTCTTTCGGCGGGCGGCGGTTTTCGCGCATCATATCGGCCCATTGCGTTTGGATGAACTGCCGCGCCGGTTCTAAACCGCCATCGATGTAGATCGCGGCAATAACGGCTTCGACGGCATCCGCCAGCACGCCGGGATTCTCTAGCCCGCCCGATGTGCGCTCTCCGTCCGACAGCGTCAATGCCTCGGCGATGCCAACCGCCTCGGCAACGCTGGCAAGCGCATCGCGTTGCGCGAGTGCGGTGAAGCGGTAGGCGATCTCGCCCTCTTCCTCCATCGGGAAGTACTCCAGGAGCATTTCGGCAAGGATCAAGCCCAAAACGCGGTCGCCCAGAAACTCCATGCGCTCGTTGGATTTCAGACGCTTTTGTGTCGCGCTGGAATGCGTCAGCGCTTGGCGCAATAGGTTCGGTTCGTTGAAGAGATAGCCGAGGCGCTCGGCAAAGGCGTCGAGGCGGCCGCTCATTCGATCCCTGTGAAGATGCGTGACGGACGAAGCTTGTCGAACCATGTCCATATCGCCAGCGCCGAACCGTCGATGGAGAAGAAGATAAACTCGGCCCTGCCGACCAGATTCTCACGCGGTACGAAACTGACGCTGTTGAAGCGCGAGTCATTCGAATTGTCCCGGTTATCGCCCATCATGAAGTAATGGTTTTCCGGCACCGTATAGACGCGCGTGTTGTCGGAATTTGGGTTCGTGTCGGTCTCTTCGACGATCAGATGCTCTTTACCGTTGGGCAACGTTTCCATGTACTGCGTCATCCGCGAGTACTGACCCGGTGCGCGTTCGTACACGAAATCCTCGATCTTACGGCGGGTTACGGGTTCGCCGTTGATGTTGAGAATGCCGTCGATCACTTGAATCTTATCGCCCGGCAGGCCGACCAGACGCTTGATGAAATCGGTCGAATTGTCGGCGGGCAGCTTGAAGACGATAACATCACCGCGTTCCGGCTCGGAAAAGAAGACTCTGGATGACGGCAGGACCGGCAGGCCGAACGGAAGTGAGTAGCGACTATAGCCGTAGGCGAATTTAGACACGAACAGGTAGTCGCCCACCAATAGCGTCGGGATCATTGAACCGGACGGAATAGAGAACGGTTCGAACGCCGCAATGCGGATCGAGAGTGCGATGAGCACCGCATAGATGATCGTTTTGACCGTCTCTTTCATGGAGTTCGGAATTCCGCTTAGCCTGAAGTCAATTGGACCGGATAGAGACAGGCGCGCTCAGTAGTGTCAAGGATTTAGGCCTTTTATAAGGAGATCATCATTCTTCAATTTGATTCTTCGTGCTGAAGCTTGGACCGAGGCTATGGCTGCTTGATTCAAGAGGTTTCCGACATTGCGCACATGCGTCGTCCTAATCTTGATTCAGGACCCATTTCTAATATGGCTGGAACGCGACCTGTGTGATGATGGATCTTGAATCAAGTTCATGATGACGATTAATTCTAGACGGTTGGACTAATTTACCCGGCCTCTTCCGCGAGCCAACCATCGACAATAGGCGCCATCGCCTCCCATGGGCGATATCCCATGGTCAGTGCCATCGGCCGCCGACCCTCGGTGATGCCTACCAGGGTCGGAAATCCATTGATCTGAGAGCGCTGAGTATACTGGAACTCGGCCAGCGTCTCTTGACGGCTGGTCTTTTCCTCGTGCATCGATCTGAAAGCGTCCCGATCCAGCCCGACCTCCGCCGCTAGATCGGCAATGACCTCCGGATCGGTGGTGTCTTGGCACTCGGCGTAAAAGGCCCGATGCAGACGGTCCAGCATTGGATGCGCCTTGGTCTCGTCAAGCCGTCGGGCGGCGACCACGGCCCGGCAAGCAGGTTCGGTGTCATAAACGAAGCCTTCGCGCTCGAAGAAAGCGAAATCAAAAGGCTGGCCGGAAGCTTCGAACACATGATTCCAGTGGTTTTGGACGTAACCTTTGTCTTTCTCTGTCATGGCATGTTCGGTAAAGGGCCTGAGGCCGCCAACGAATATGACCGTGTCCGCAAGACCGTCGACGCGGTCGCGGACTTTTTCCATGACGGGCTGGAAGCCCCAGCACCAGGAACACATGGGATCGGCGAAGTATATTAGGGTTTTATCCATTCTCGTTTTCCTCTTCCCCTGCATATAGGGACGATCGTCTCTGGAGAAACCCAGGAAATTCTTGCGCTTGGCGGGCCGTGCCGCAACAATCCCGGAAATTTCGCCAAAACATCGCAAGACCGGTGCCGATATGACCACGCCTACTCCTTCCTATCCGACAACGCGGCCGCGCCGCCTCCGCAGAACACCGTGGATGCGTGCGATGGTCAGCGAGACAACGCTGGCGCCGTCGGACCTCATATGGCCGGTCTTTGCAGTTGAAGGCGACGGTCTGCGAGAGCCGGTTGCTTCTATGCCGGGCGTTGGTCGTCTGTCGGTCGATCTTCTCGTCGGCTCGGTCAAAGAGGCAGCAGATCTCGGCATTCCGATGGTCGCACTGTTTCCTTATACCGAAGCGGGGCTGAAATCACCGGATGCCTGCGAAGCCTGGAATCCGGACAATCTCGTCTGCCGCGCGGTGCGCGCGATCAAGGATGCCGTGCCGGAGATCGGCGTCATGTGCGACGTGGCGCTGGACCCGTTCAATTCCGACGGACACGACGGCATCGTCAAAGACGGCGTCGTCCTGAACGATGAGACGATTGAAGCGCTGATCAAACAGAGCGTTTGCCAAGCGAACGCCGGCTGTGACGTCATCGCACCGTCGGATATGATGGACGGACGCATCGGCGCCATTCGCGCCGGTCTCGATGACGCCGGCCATCAGGACGTCGCTATCATGTCCTATGCCGCCAAGTACGCGTCGGCTTTCTACGGGCCTTTCCGGGATGCTGTCGGCTCAGGTGGTGCGCTCAAGGGCGACAAGAAAACCTATCAGATGGATTCCGCCAACACCGACGAGGCCATGCGCGAGGTCGCGATGGATATCTCGGAAGGTGCGGACATGATTATGGTCAAGCCTGGCCTGCCCTATCTCGACGTGGTGTCGCGGGTGAAGCAGACGTTCGGCTGCCCGACCTTCGCCTACAACGTCTCGGGCGAGTACGCGATGCTTAAAGGTGCGTGCGATGCCGGCTGGTTGGACCACGATAAGGTCGTGTTGGAAATGCTCTCCGGCTTCAAACGCGCCGGTGCTGATGGCGTGCTGACGTATCACGCCATCGATGCGGCTAAACTTTTGAACGGATAAAAAGCGGCTTTAGTCTTCGTTGCCGATATCCAGTAAACGATCGATATCGAGCACCACCATGATGCGACCGTCTAGGCGATAAACGCCCGACGCGAAGTTGCGCCATACCGGGTTCAAGGTCCCCGGGGTTTTTTCGTAAAGATCGCCCGGCAGGCTGATCACGTCGCCGATGCTGTCCACCAAGAGGGTATAGAGGTCCGGTCCCATTTCGACCGTGACACCCATTTGCTTGGTCTCTTCGTGGTCCAGCGGCTCCAGCCCCAAACGCACCCGCACGTCGATCACCGTAACGATCCGGCCACGTAAGTTAATCGAGCCGCGGACTTCCGGCGGTGCCAGCGGGATCGGCGCGATTTTTTCCGTCTGCAGGATGTCTTGAACTCGCATGACGTGTACGCCGAACAACTGATTATTGACCGTGAAGGTAACGAACTGCTGCAGGTCTTCGTGGAGTGTGTCCAGATCCGTGCTTTGCAATTCCGCGACCGCCGTCGACATGGCCTAGCCTCTCTCTTATTTTCCAAAGGCGGCTATAGCATACGCCGTACCTGTTCCAGGAGAAAAGTCCTAAGTGGATCAACCCTGTGCCGTGACTCCGAGCCAGTCGCAGACGGTTTGGATCTGCGCCGGGTCCATTAATGCGGGCGCGTGGCCGCAGTCCTTGACCGTAACAACCTCGGCTTTGGGGCCGCGCGCCGCCATTTCCTGGGCGGTATCGGCCGTCAGAAGGTCCGAATTTTCACCGCGCAGCACTAGGACCGGGCATGTGATCCGGTCCCAGAACGTCCACAATTCGACGTCTTCGATGGGCCCCGATGTAAAGGCTTCGGCGATACGGGGGTCGTAATGCAGGCGCAGACCGCCTTCTCCGTTCGGTGTGGCGCTTTGCGCCGCCATATGCCGCCATTGTTCATCGGTCAGATTGCCGAATGGCGCATGCACATCGCGGAGATATTTTTCCAGCGCCTCGATATCCGGAAAATCCGGTGCACCGCCGACATAATGGGAAATACGTACCAACGCTTCCTTCGGCAGGAACGGGCCAATGTCATTGATGATCAGACGGCGGATCGGTGTGCCCGGTGTCGCCGCCAGCATCATGCCGATAAGGCCGCCCATGGAGGTGCCGACCCAGTCGACACGCTCGGCGCCGATATGCGTCATCAGCGCCGCCATATCTTGCATATAACAAGGATACGTGTAATTCGCCGGATCAGCGAGCCAGTCGCTGGCACCGCGTCCCGGCATATCCGGGCAGACCACGCGCCCGCCGGCGGACAAGGCTTGCGCCAATACGTCGAAGTCGCGACCGTTCCGCGTCAGGCCGTGCACGCAAACGGTTGCCTTGCGGCCGGAAGCCGCGCCCCAATCCGTGAACGCGATGCGGTGGAACCCGGCTGGTCCCAGCGACAGATAACTGCCGGCGCGTTCCGGTGATGGGATTGGGCTCACACCACCCCCTGCTCGCGCAGCTTGGCGATTTCTTCTTCCGAAAGGCCGAGCAAGTCCTTGTAGACGTCGTCTGTATGCTCACCCAGCGTTGGCGGCGCGTAGCGGTGTTGAACCGGCGTTCCGGACAGCTTAATCGGACTGTTCATCAGCGGCACCTTGGCGCCCGTCGCCGGCTGATCCATCTCGATCTTCATGTTGCGGGCCAGGACATGTTCGTTCGAGAACACCTGATCCAGCTTGTAGATCGGGCCGCAGCTGACCGAGTTCGCTTCTAGCTCTTTCAGCCAAAAATCCATCGGCTTGGCCTTGATGATATCCTTTAAAATACCGACAAGTTCGTCACGGTTGGCGAGACGTTGGCCGTTTGTCGCGTATTTGGGATCTGAAGCCAGTTCCTCGCACTCGGCGACCTTGCAGAAACGCTCGAACTGGCCGTCGTTCCCGACCGCCAGGATGATGGCGCCGTCCGACGTATCGAAGGCCTGATACGGCACGATGTTCGGATGTTGGTTGCCGAGGCGTTTCGGGTTCTCACCCGTCGCCAGATAGTTCATGCCCATGATCGTCGAAAACGCGACCATGACGTCCAGCATGCCGATATCGATGTGCTGGCCTTCGCCGGTCACTTCGCGGTGACGCAGGGCGGCGTTGATCGAGACGGCGGCGTACATGCCGGCCATCAGGTCGGCGACCGGGACCGCAGCCTTCATCGGTTCGCCGTCGGGCTCACCCGTCAGGCTCATGAAGCCACTCATGCCCTGGATCAGGACGTCGTAGCCCGGACGTTTCGCATATGGGCCAGTGTGGCCAAAACCCGTAATCGAACAATAGATTAAACCGGGAAATTCATCTTTCAGTTGATCGTAGGAAAGGCCGTATTTTTCCAGCCCGCCGGTCTTGAAGTTTTCTACCAGCACCTGCGATTGGCCGATCAGTTTCTTGGCCAGCGCCTGGCCTTCCGGTTTCGAGATGTCCAACGTGACCGAGCGCTTATTGCGGTTGGCGGCGCAGAAGTAAGCGGCCTCCGAGGTATCCTCACCGTCCTCACCCTTGATGAAGGGCGGTGCGAACTTGCGGGTGTCGTCTCCGGCGCCAGCCCGTTCGATCTTGATGACATCGGCGCCGAGGTCGCCAAGCATTTGGGTGCAGCTCGGACCCGCCAGAATACGAGTCATGTCGAAAACGCGAATACCTTCAAGAGGACCGGGCATGGATGTTTCTCTCTGCGTGTTGTTTAGCCTGATGGCGTTCTTAGCGGCGCAGTTGTCGACAATCAAGGTTTCGTGCGGTGTTGAGTTTAGCTGGTCACTGTGCTCAATGACGGCATGTCCAAGATCGTTCAACGCATTCTTCTGATAATCGCGCTGATCGTGTTGCTGTCTGTCGGCGGCGGCTACGGCTGGCTGGCGTCGTCGCTGCCGAAAACCAAAGGCGAGATCAATACCTCCGGCGTAACCTCTAAAGTGCAGATTTCACGCTCGGCGGACGGCGTGCCGACAATCCGCGCCGAGAACTGGACCGATGCCTGGGCCGGGTTAGGTTTCGTGCACGCACAGGATCGCCTGTGGCAGATGGAAAGTCTGAGGCGTTTCGCGCTGGGCCAGCTTTCCGAGGTTCTGGGACCGTCGACGGTGGAATTGGATATTCAGCAGCGCCGTCTTGATTTCGCGCGGCTGACGGAAGCGCAGTTGGGCCGCCTTCAACCGGAGACGCGTGACGCCCTCTCCGCCTATGCACGTGGCGTGAACGCGTTTTTGGAGTCGCACGGTGGCGCATTGCCGCCGGAGTTCCTGGCGCTGAGGTTCAGCCCGGAGGCTTGGCAGGCTGCCGACGGTCTGTTGTGGGGGCGCCTGATGGCGTACCAACTTAGTGGCCGCTGGCGGAATGATGTACAGCGGCCGGAACTGGCGGCTCGGATCGGCCTATTAAAGGCGCAAGACCTGTGGCCGGGACTGAAAGCGCTCCCGCAACTTAGGGCACAGCTTGGTCCGCCGCCTGCCCCGACCCATGCGCCGCCCATCGGTGCTTCCAACGCTTGGGCTGTCAGCAAAGACGGTAAGGCACTGCTCGCCGGTGATCCGCACCTGGGCCTCTCGATCCCTGGGGTTTGGTATCTTGCCCGGATCGAAGTCGGCGAAGAGTACGTCGAAGGTGCGACGGCGCCCGGCTCGCCTTTCGTGATCATCGGCCGGAACAATACCGTCGCGTGGAGCTTCACGACCAACGAGGCCGACCTTCAGGATGTCATGCACGTCACCGATGTGGATGTGACAGAGCGGATTACGGCGTCGGTTGCGGTCAAAAACAACGCGCCGCGCGAGGTGGACTTGGTCTTTGCTTCCGGGGCGCCGGTCGTCATGGGCGGCTTATTGGATGGCGGCGGCAAGGACGGCCTTGCGCTATTGGCGACCGCCCTGAGCCCTAGCGACACCACGCCTGCCGCGTTGCATGGTCTGAACATGGCCGGGACCGTGGACGAAGCACTAGAGGCACTGTGGAGTTTTCATGCGCCGCTGCAGAACGTCACGATTGCGGACTCCGCTGGGCATATCGCACTCGCCGTCGCTGGACTGATTCCTGACAGAAGCGATATGGACGGGCGCTTTCCCCTTCCCAACGCCAAGGTGCCGTGGCGCACCGTTCACGGCCTCGACGCCGTTCCGCCGGTTGTCGATCCGGGAACTGGATTTGTCGCCAACGCCAATGAACGCCAACCGCAAATGGACGAAGCCGTGTTCGAGATTCAAGGGCGCTGGCCTCCGGCGGTGCGTGCCCAGCGCGCGCGGGCGCTTTTGGCGGCAAGCAACACCATAGATATGGCGCAGATGACGGCTATGCAGTTGGACCTCCGCGATGGCTCCTTCGTGGCGTGGAAAGATTTGCTGCCAAAGTTGCCGGGTGACGGAATCTACGGCGCCGCGCGGGACGCCTTGTCGCTATGGCAGGGCGAGATGCGCCGCGAACTTGCACCGCCCCTCATTTACGCGACCTGGATGGCGCATCTGAAGCAAAGGTTGTTCGCGGACGAACTGCAAGGTGGCTTTGGCGAGGCGCGCAGCATCGATCCGGCAAAGATGCGGGAATTAATCGACGAGGATAGTGTCTGGTGCGACAACGTCGGCAGCATCGAAACCGAAGATTGCGCTGGCATCGTGGAGACATCTTTCAAGGCAGCGGTCGATGCGCTGGTTCGCACGTACGATGATGACATGGCCGATTGGCGCTGGGGGACGGCCCATAAGGCGCGCTTTGAGCATAGCCTTCTTTCCAGATTACCCTACGGCTACCTGCTGTTCGACCGTGATATCGAAACAGACGGCGGCGATCGCACCTTGAACCGAGGTGCCAGCCGCAGTTCTGCCGGTTTGGCCGGTGTGTTCGATCATGTGCACGGTCCCGGGTTCCGCGCCGTGCACGATATGGCGGGCGGGCCGTCGAAGTACATGGCGGTGCCGGGACAATCCGGCAATCCGTTGTCAGATCACTACGCGGACCTGATGACGCGTTGGCGGGACGGAGACTACCTTACCTTCAATGCAGAAACCGCAACCGCCCTTACTCTAATTCCGGCGCAAAACCGGTGACATTCAACGTCATCGCGTGCATCACGCGCGGCTTAGGCTTAGTCTTGGACCAATGGTAACTTTCGACGATATCAAACATGCTGTTGGCATTCTCGACGGACAGATCGTCCGCACGCCGTGCGTGCCTGCGCCGGCACTCTCCAAGCTGACAGGCGCAGACGTCTATCTAAAACTGGAAAACCAGCAAGTTACAGGATCGTTCAAGAGCCGCGGATCATTGGTGCGGATGAGCGAGCTAACGGCGGACGAACGCGCTGCCGGCGTCATTGCCGCATCCGCCGGCAACCACGCACAGGGCGTCGGCTATCACGCACAGAGGCTCGGCATTCCGGCGACGATCTACATGCCTGCGCACACGCCCTTTACCAAGGTGGCTAGGACCGAGGCGCTTGGGGCTAAAGTTGTGCTCGAAGGCGAGACCGTCGCCGAAAGCCGTATCCTCGCGTCGGCCGAAGCCGAGAAATCGGGCCGCGTTTTCGTGCACCCCTATGACGATCCGCGCGTTGTTGCGGGGCAAGGCACGGTCGCACTCGAAATGCTCGAGGACGTGCCGGACTTGGAGATGATTGTCGTGCCTATCGGCGGCGGCGGTCTGGCAGCGGGCTGTTGTCTCGCCGCGAGCGGATACGTATCGAAGGTCGAGGTCATCGGCGCCCAAGCTGACGCCTACCCCTCCATGCATCAGGCGTTCCGGGGCCAACCGCCGCACGGCAGCGGCGCGACCATAGCTGACGGCATCGCCGTAAAGGAACCCGGCGAGCTGACGACAGCCATTTTGAAAGAACACATGAAGGATGTCGTCGTCGTGACCGAGTCCGGCATCGAGCATGCGGTGCAACTGTTTGTCGAAGCACAGCGCCTGATTGCGGAAGGCTCCGGCGCTGTGCCGCTAGCGGCCATGCTGGCGGAGCCGGATCGCTATCAGGGCCGCAAAGTCGGTCTTGTCGTCTCTGGCGGCAACATCGACTCGCGGTTGCTGTCGTCCGTGCTGATGCGTGGCTTGGTGCGCGACGGGCGGCTGGCGAAGCTCCGCATTTCCCTGATCGATATGCCGGGCGCACTGGCGACTGTCGCCGGGATCATAGGTGGTAAGGGCGGCAACATCGTCGACGTCCTTCACCAGCGCCTATTCCGCGACGTGCCGGTCAAGGAAGCGGACGTTGATATTGCCATCGAGACCATCGACGCCGACCACGTCCGTGAGATCATGGCGGCGCTGGATGGGGCGGGCTTCGAAACCCGGCTGCTCTCCGATATGCGTTAAGGTGCGTTACATCCGCCACATCAAAAGCTGTGTTTGCCGTTGATCGTCGACTGCGACGATCTCGTCCGGCTCTCGGCCAGGGACGGCAAAGCTGTTTGAAACAAACACTGAGCCCGGTTTCATCTCGGCCGTCAGTTTCTCGTTGAGGCGTGTCATGGGCGCCGGCGATAGAAAGGCGTAAACTAAGTCTGCCTCCGAAACATCGGTCGTCCAAATACTTTGGAACCGAACTTCGGCGTTCTTGAGCCCTAGCAACGTTATTCTGAGCCAAGCAATGGCGAATGATAGCGGTGCCGTCTCGACCCCAAGGACATAGGTCTCCGGACGTGCCTTGGCGACGGCGGCGACGATGCCGCCAAGGCCGCAACCGAGATCGATGAACGTGGCACCCTTGGTGACGGGCGAAAATTCCGCGACCGCCTGCTGCGTCAGTGTGTTCGAAAGATACAGCGGCACTTTTTCGGTAACGCCATTGAAGTAGAAACCGGCGAGCAGCACGACCGCGATAGGAAATACCCAGGCCGGGACTTGAAAGATGGGTACGGCGAAAAGGAGCGGCGTCGCGATGATGCCGAGTGTCAGCCATGCCGGGCCGAGCCGCAGTACCAGTCGCCCAACCGCGAAAAAGGCGATGCCGGCGCCTATAGCGACAAGCATTGCGCTGGAGCGGGTTCTGGGAAGGAATTCCGGCTCCATCGACCAAAGTATCAACGCAGCGGCGGCGATGACGACCGCAAGTCCAATCGTTTTAGGCACCGGCCAGCGCGTTTCACGCATTAGTCGGCGGCCTCCGGGCTTTCCGAAAGATACCTGTATCCGCTGTCAGCGTAGATCAGCAGCGGCTTTTCGGACGTGGTCGCGGCCTCGACATGGCCGATGACGATCCAGTGGTCCCCCCCTTCTTGCGTCGCGTGGTGGGTGCATTGCAATGTCGCGGCGGCGCCATCCAGGAGTGGTATTCTGTCCATACCGTCAGTATACGGGAGCGTTTCGAACGGTGGCACCGGCCCCGGAAACGCAAAGGCGTTGGAAATCACCGCTTGATCCGCCGCCAGTACGTTCACGGCAAAGGAATTCCCCTCGGTATAGGCTTCAACGTCCTGGTTCGCCTTGTCCAGACAGACCAGGATCAGCGGCGGATCGAGGGACACAGAACAAAACGCACTGACGGTGACGCCAATCGGCACGCCGTCTAAGCGACGTGTCGACACAACGGTGACACCGCTGGCGAATCGAGAGAGTGTATGGCGGAAACTGTCGTGATCGATACTCATTTGCCCTCTTTAACACGGAACCCGCATCCGGTGAAACGTCGACAAGTCCTTAACATAAGGCGAGAATTAGGCGAGCAAGGCTTGAGTTTCACCTGATTCCCATCTATAGCGAAGCTTGGCTGGGGGTATGATACGCCGCGCAACTATTGGCGGCGCCAGGCAACCTTTGTGTCTATAGGGGTTGAGAACCGCTTCCCATGTTTTTTATCATCGGTATTTTGCTGGTCATTGGCTGCGTTTTCGGTGGCTATTCTGTTCACGGCGACCTGCGAATTCTTTGGCAGCCTATCGAATACGTCATCATCCTTGGTGGCGCGCTTGGTGCCTTTCTTGCTGCGAACCCAAAGCCCGTCGTCATTGGCGCGTTCAAGTCCGTCGGCACCATGGTCAAGGGGCCGAAGTACAAGAAG
Organism: Rhodospirillales bacterium; assembly: GCA_965216765.1. Classification (GTDB taxonomy): domain Bacteria; phylum Pseudomonadota; class Alphaproteobacteria; order Rhodospirillales; family Casp-alpha2; genus UBA4479. Next base: position 695,801 of record OZ244199.1, on the reverse strand, counting down.
GACGCCTATGTCGAAGTTCTTTCGTGTCTTTTCGCTGTGTTCCGTCTGGCCAAATCCAAAGGCGATCTCGCGCTTGAAGCACATGTCGAAAAACCGCACGACAGTTCGCTGTTTGCGAATTTCCCGAAGTTTCAGCACGACCACCACGCCATCGAATTTTTCTGCGATTACCTGCGCTTGCTGACTCTGGGGGCGAGCAACGCGCACGAGATCGAAGCGATCATCGACCAGGAACTCGACGTGCACCACCATGACAAGCTGGCCATCGCCAACGCGATGCGGTCCATCGGCGAAGCCATCCCGGCGCTCGGGATCGTCGCCGCTGTGTTGGGTGTCATCGTCACCATGTCGTCAATTACCGAACCGCCGGAAGTGCTGGGCGGCCTGATCGGTGCGGCGCTGGTCGGTACGTTCTCAGGTATTCTCGTGGCCTATGGTTTCGTGCTGCCGATGGCGTCGAACCTGGAGTCGGCGTACAATGCCGAGCATCATTACTTCATGTGCATCAAGATGGGCCTGATGGGACATATGCAAGGCTACGCGCCACAGGTGTCCGTGGAATTCGCCCGTAAGGTTCTGCCCGACGAATACAAACCGTCATTCGCGGAGCTTGAGGAAATCTGCCAGAACCTGCCGGCGGCAGGCTAAAGAGGTCTAGGACCTAGCAATGGCCGAAGAAGCGAAATCGGCGCAAAGCCCGATCATCATCAAGAAGATCAACAAAGGTGCCCATGGCCACCATGGCGGCGCGTGGAAGATCGCGTATGCCGACTTCGTGACCGCCATGATGGCGTTCTTCTTGTTGTTGTGGCTGCTGAATTCGGTCACGCAGGAACAGCTGGAAGGTATCTCTAACTACTTCGCCCCCGTCTCCGCCTCGCAGTCGACAAGCGGTGCCGGCGATATTCTCGGCGGTAAGACGATCTCGGAAGAAGGTGCGGCACAAAGCCAGACGTCCCGTGACAGCGTCACCGTCGATCTGCCGCCGCCGAAAGCCGGTACAGGCGGCGAAGAAAGCACCGATACGCAAGACGGCACGGACTCTCCGGACGAAGCCTCTGCCGAGGAATTGCTGAGGCAGCGCGAAGAGCAGCAGTTCCAAGAGGCAAAGGAACAACTGGAAGCGACCATCGAGAGCATTCCGCAGCTCAAGCAGATGAAGGAAAGTCTGCTGATCGACAACACGCCGGACGGCCTGCGCATTCAGTTGGTCGACAAGGACGGTCTGTCCATGTTCCCGAGCGGCTCATCCGATCTTTATCTGCACGCCAAACGTCTGCTTGAGGTCGCGGCGACGATTATCACGACGCTGCCGCAAAACATTTCGATCTCCGGTCATACCGATGCCGTTCCGTTCGGCGGCGGTGGCGACTATTCGAACTGGGAGTTGTCGTCCGACCGCGCCAATGCGGCGCGGCGCTGGCTAGCGCAGATCGGCGTTGCGGAAAACCGCTTCGACCGCGTGGTCGGCAAAGCGGCGACGGAACCGCTGGTCCCCGAGAACCCACGCTTGCCGTCGAACAGGCGTCTCTCGCTCATCCTACTGCGCGGCACCGGTGATTCAAACCCGGCCGCCGGCACGCTGTCGAAACCGGAAGAACCGGAATCCCTGCCCGGCCTCAACGAGATCCGGCGCCGACAGTCCGAACCCGATCCGATCCCGGCACCAAACCGGCAAGTGCCGACTGCGCCGTCGCAACCGGCGGGTGGCGGCTTCGGCCTCGAATTGAATACGGATATCTCACGCTAATCCCGCGATAATCGCGGGTGGGCACCGTTGCGGTTATTGCGTGTAAAAGCCGTATGCCTTACCCTTTTCACGTCCTAGGAAACGGAGATCTTCCGCGCGATGCGGCACCAAGCGCTACCTGGAACGAGATTCTTTTTTTCGACCGCCCCTCTTCCCTGCCCCTACATCCCGGGCCGGACGGAACGGCGCGTCGTGACAGAACTCGTGGGTCGTGACGCCGACACGCTGCACGATCAACTTTCCATGGCTGGGTTTCGCCGCTCGCACGGGATTTGTTATGTGCCGGCCTGTCCCGGGTGTAATGCCTGCGTTGCCGTACGGGTCGTGGTGGATGACTTTCGTCCGGGTAAATCCATGAGGCGCGTCATGCGCAGGAATGCGGATTTGTCCGTCGAAGCCATGTCACCCGTCGCAACGCACGAACAATTCGGTCTTTTCACCGACTATCAGCGCGCGCGCCACGGCGGCGGTGATATGTCGAAGATGGATTTCCTTGATTATCAGGCGCTGATCGAAGACACGCCTGTCGAGACCTCGGTTCTCGAATTCCGTCGTCCCAGTGGTACGCTAGCGGCGTCGTGCCTTGTCGATACGCTGAGCGACGGCCTTTCCGCCGTCTACAGTTTCTTTGACACGCGAGAAGAGCAGCGGAGCCTCGGCACCTACATCATTCTCTGGTTGATCGACGAGGCCTATGGCCGCGGGCTGCCCTATGTGTATCTCGGCTTTTGGATCGATGGCTGCTCGAACATGGCATACAAGTCGCGCTTTCAGCCGCTCGAACGGGTGACGCCCGACGGCTGGGTGCCGATGTCATTTGATTCCGACGCCGATTGACGTCAGTTCACACCAAGCTTCTTCAGCGCTTCTTTCGCCGCTTCCACGCCCCGCTTGTCGGCTTTCTTGAGCCACACGATGCCTTCTTCCTTGTTTCGTTCGACGCCTTGGCCGTTGATCAGCATCGCGCCATAGGTATAGGCGGCTCCCGGATTGCCCTGCTCTGCCGCGGCCTTGGCCCACGTTGCAGCTTTCTTCGTGTCTGATTCGACGCCCTCACCCTTCCAGTAAACACGAGACAATTGGAGCTGCGCTTCCGAATGGCCGGCTTCGGCAGCCTTTCGTAGCCACTTTACTGCTTCTATTTGATCCTTTGGGACGCCGATTCCGCGGCTCAGTGTCATCGCCAGGCGGAAGTGATCGGTGGGCTTGTCGCTACTTTTCAGTCGCTGAAGCCGCTGGTTCGCCGCAGCGCTTGTTTCCTGTTTGGCAGCGGCGACGGCACGCGTCGAGACACCGCTGGTACGCAGCGCATCCAGATAGACCAAATAGTCTTTGAGGATGTTTGGTACATCGGGATTGAGGCGCTCCCAATATTTGACGCCGCCCGGTCTGTTGGCCCGCTGCCAGGTTCGAAAATCAGCACACCAATGCCGCTCCAGTTGCTGGCGAAAGCTGATCATCTCACGGGTATCCTTTTTGAAGCCGAGATCCTGATATGCCTTTTCCTGATAAAGATAAGCTTCGCACTCCAAATCGACGACGCGCACATGTTCGATGCGTCCCCGGTAATCCTGCATGCCATGGCCAGTCAGTTCGTGTGCCATGACCGGTGCCAGTTCGCGCGGCGTCCACTTTGCACCGAAGCGTCCGACGACGACGACGAAGTCGCGAATGCCGGCTTCGGGATTGTAGTAATCCGGAAGGTACGCGGCGATGGTGACTTTGTTGAACTCACGCTTCGGGAATTCCGGGTCGTAAAGAACAACGACGCGGCCGGCGGATTTCAGTTTTTCTATGGCTTCGCGGTTGTAGGCGGAGTTCTGCATCAGGATATCGAGGGCGGCCTCGGCGGCAGCGGCACCCTTTTCAGCTGAGATGATGTCGATATCGAAGTAGACATCGGCGGGCAAATCTCGGCCGATGATCCGGATGCCGTTATGATCGTAGGAGACCTTGTCATCGGCGACGGCAGGCAAAGTGCCGTAAAGCACGAACACGGCCAAGAGTGCCCTAAGCACGGGCGTTACCCTTCGTAAGCGAACATCAGGAACAGTGTCCGCTGCAGCATGTTGAAATTATCGTCGGAGATTAGATAAACGATGGCGCGGTTGCCGTCGGCACGCACTTCGATGCCTTCGAAGTTGTCGATGCTCAGCGGCGGCGCCAAGTCGACAATTAGATGGGCATCCAGCGTCACGCCCGCTTCGATCATCTCGGCGGACAGTCGGCGGATACGGATGCGCACGCCATCGCGAACTGTGAAGTAACGCTCTAGCACCAAGACGTCACCGCCCGGCAACGTCGCGGCGCCCGTTGGTCGAAAGCCGTCATGGGTACGGTAAGTCATGACGTCCCAGCCGTTGGGCCGGCTAACCCAGGCAATAGCTTCGTTTTCGTAGGTGTCACCCTCGGAGATCGCCAACAGTCTGCCATCATTCAGCAGCGTCAGAGCTTCGACACCGGAGTTTGAACGCAAAGCGCCGAGTTCCACCGGAGGCTTCAGAACCCGGGGTTTCGTGACGCCGGGGTCATAGCGCCAGATTCTGTGTGCACGCTCGAAAGAGATAATAATCTCACCTTCGACACCGGGGCTCATGGACTCGGCATCGGAAAAGCGCTTGCCTGCGAGCGGAGTGCCGTCCAGATCAGAGAGGCCGCCCAGGTCTGCGTTTTCTATCCCGATCAGTTTGCCGTCGAGACCGTACCTGATATCGGCCGATAGAAACGCACCATGATCGGAAATCGAGACCATGCGGCGACCGTCGGTACTGACCCCCAATCCCGAGAAGCCACCGAATCGTCTGTCCGAAGATGAGAGTTCTACACCGCCCAGATATTTGAAAGGCCCGGCCATATCGCTGTCGGTATTTTCCCGATTGAGCGGAATTGACGCCGCCGTGACATCAATGGGCTCGGCGGCCACAGAACTGGCAACGGCAGTCAAAGCCAAGACGAGCGCGGTTTTCAAAAGCTTCTGCATACCCGATTTTAGCATGCGTGCATGCCGCCTGCGAATGAACATTCGTATAGAGCGGTTGCCGTCATCGAACTGTCACGAGGTTGTCGCAAAGCGTCGTGATAACACACTGAAAATACTTCGTTTGAGAGGTGCCTCATGGGTTGGCTCCTAACCATCGTGCTGGCGATGCCGATCACAGCGGACGACGTCGAAATCCGAATGTGGTTTTCGAAGGAGTCCTACTGCACCTTCGCCATCGAAAAGTTCGGCGAAAAACCGTTCGTGCAGAAACTCGCCGACGGCAGCGAGGCACCAGGAAATATCAAGCAGGCAACATGCCGCGAGCTGACTGTTGACGAGAAAGCGCTAGTGCCGAAGCACCTGCTTTGGAAGGTGCGCTAGAAGAACTGTCATCCTGACGAAGACCAGCATCCAGCAAGCCGAAACCTAAGAGAATCGGTTATTGGACGGAAAGCCCTTCGGTTTGATCAGGCCTGCACCGGCGCGCTTGCCGATCCAGTTCTTGAGGTCGCCGTCGAACTTGCGCACACCGCCGGCTGTTTCCCAGGTAAAGCCCTCTTTCAGGTTGAAGGCTTTTACGTCGGATAGCTGGCCTTCCTTGTAGCGCTGGAGGATAACCCCCCTACCGCGGCCCATTTCCGGGATTTCCGGGTCTTTCGGATTGTTTGGGAAGACCAGCAGTTTCTTATTGGTACCGATGACGGCGATATGGTCGGCGTCGGCCGGGACGATATTGAGCGTCGTCGCCTCTTCGTCGCCGCTGACGTTCAGCACTTGCTTGCCATTCTTGGTCTGTGCCATCACGCCGTCTTCCGGCACGATGAAGCCGCGGCCGGCGTCGGACGCGACAAGGAACTTTCGCCCGCCTTCGAACTTCATCATCGTTACCACGTCATGACCGTTCGGCAGATCAATCATGAGGCGGATCGGTTCGCCATGTCCGCGCCCGCCAGGCAACTTGTCGACGCCGACCGTATAGAAGCGGCCATTGGTGCCGAACACCAAAAGCTTGTCTGTGGTTTCAGCGTGTAGCCAAAACTTGAGCTTGTCGCCTTCCTTGAACTTCAGGCTCGAGACATCGTCGAGATGCCCCTTGGCGGCGCGGATCCAGCCCTTCTCGGAATAGACGACCGTCACCGGTTCCTTCTCGATCATGGCTTCAAGCGGCACCACGGTAATGGTCGGTGGCGTGCCGATTTCTGTGCGGCGCTTGCCGAGGTCCGTTTTCGGCCCAAAGGTCTGCTTCAGGTTCTTGATCTCGCCTTCGACCGTTTTCCAGCGCTTTTCTTCGGTTATCAGGAGGTCTTTGAGTTCCTTACGCTCTTTTTTGAGGTCCGCGTCTTCTTTGCGGATTTCCATTTCTTCCAGTTTGCGCAATTGACGCAAACGCATGTTGAGTATCGCTTCGACTTGCACGTCCGTCAGATCGAAGGTCTTCATCAACACGCCCTTGGCGTCGTCTTCCTCGCGGATGATGCGGATCACTTCGTCGAGGTTGAGGTATGCGACCAACAAGCCGCCCAAGACTTCGAGCCTGTGCTCGATCTTCTGCAAACGGTGCTGAGAGCGGCGCACCAGCACGTCTTCCCGGTGCTCCAGGAACGCAACCAGGGCTTCGCGGAGGTTCATCACGCCCGGCACGTTGTCCTTATTGAGGACATTGAGGTTGAGACCGATCCGCGTTTCGAAATCGGTTTCACGGAATAGATGCTCCATCAGCATCTCGGGTTCGATGTTGCGGGACTTCGGCTCCAGCACGATGCGCACGTCTTCTGCACTTTCGTCGCGGATGTCATTCAGCATCGGCAGCTTACGTGCCAGCATCAACTCGGCGGTCTTTTCGATCAGCCGCGATTTCTGAACCTGATACGGGATTTCCGTGACGATGATCTGGTACTGGCCCTGGCCGAGCTTATCGACCTCCCATCGGGAGCGGAGCCGGAAGCTGCCGCGGCCGGTCTTATAGGCCTCGACGACATTCTCGTGGGCTTCGACCAGCACGCCGCCGGTCGGGAAGTCCGGACCCGGTACGAATTCCGCCAGCTTATCGAGCGTCACTCTCGAATTCAGTACGCCGTCCGATTTGTGCTTGGCCGTCTTGACGATGTGCAGCATGGCGTCGCACAGCTCGGCGACGTTGTGCGGTGGAATGTTGGTCGCCATACCGACGGCGATCCCCGCCGAGCCGTTGGCCAGCAGGTTCGGGAACGCGGCGGGCAGCACCACGGGCTCAGACTCTTCGCCGTCATAGGTGTCGCGAAAATTGACGGCGTCCTCGTCGATGCCTTGCAGCAATAGCCACGCCGTTTCGGTCAGGCGAGATTCGGTGTAGCGCATGGCCGCTGCATTATCGCCGTCGACATTGCCGAAGTTGCCCTGACCATCGACGAGCGGATAGCGCTGCGCGAAATCCTGTGCCAGACGCACGAGGGCGTCATAGACCGATTGGTCGCCGTGCGGGTGGTACTTACCGATCACATCACCGACGACGCGCGCGCACTTCTTGTATCCCGACGATGGGTCGAGCTTGAGCTGACGCATGGCGAACAGCAGACGTCGGTGCACCGGTTTCAGGCCGTCGCGCACGTCCGGGAGCGACCGCGACATGATGGTCGACAGCGCATACGAGAGATAACGCTCGGAAAGCGCTTCTGCGAGCCGTGTTTCGCGGATTTCCTCGGGTTCGACCATTTTGCTCATGGCGGCAACTCTTGTGTTCGGGTGTTTGAATTGTGAGTAGATATAGTATACGCGCCGCGCCTGAGGTCAATGTTCGCAACCTTGAAATTACAGATGATATTCAAATAAAAAATGGAAATTGTTGATAGAAAGATCGTGGCAATGGCCCTAGCGCATAGACTAGCATGGACCACCTAAGGTAGAATTTCACGAATGATCTTGAGAAAAGTGTACGGAAACCTTATTTTGTTTGAGCAACTGAAAAACAGTCGCACATGTGAGAGCCGCTGGAGAGGTGGTGTCTAGTGGCAAACATTGACGGACTGAAGCGTAGCCTGAAAACAAGGCCAAAGACATTTCGATACAGAGACTTTGTCCGGATCATTTCGAAACTGGGATATGAAGAAATTTCCGCTGGGAAAACGGGTGGTTCCAGGAGGCGATTTTTTAAGAAATCTTCAAACGATGTGATTTTGATGGATGAACCTCACGACGGAATTATGAAAGCTGGAATGGTTAAGCGTTTAGTCATTCACTTGGAGGAGAGAGATTTGCTGTGACTGTTTTGCGGTACAAAGGGTTTCGAGGTCGAGCCACATACGAAGATGGCGAATTGCTCATTGAACTGTTGCATATTTCAGATCTGATTACTGCTTCGTGCGACTCTGCGGCGAAAGTCACTGAAGTGTTTGAAGAGTTGGTCGATGATTATGTTGAAACTTGCAAATGCATAGGTAAAGAGCCGGAGAAACCTTTTAAGGGCAGCTTAAATATTCGCATGTCGCCAGATTTGCATAAGAAGATCGCAATGCTATCAGTTGATCAAGAAGTCACCTTGAATTCTTGGATAGTAGGCGCAATCGAACAAAAAATTGCGGTAGAAGAATATAGCGTCGTCCAAGTCGTTGAATATGCGAATGCGAAGGCCGCACAGGTTTCAGTCGATTCTTCTGACAAGTTTATTCAGGAGATTCCTCGGTTTGCTCGAAGTGAGGAGATAGTTGATAGAATGGAGATTTTAAAGCGTGTAAACCAAGTCAAGAGGTTTGCGCAGGATGGCTAAGGCTGTTGAAAATAGGAACGCAAGAAACGTTCGAGCAAATACGAGAAATAGAAAGAAGCTCGTTCTTAAGCCAGGTAATATCGAGCTTTTCTCGGTGGAATTTTCTCGTTCCGCATTAGTCAATGAATCTGATGAGACACCTGGGCTGCACCTATCGGTGAAAGGCTTAGAGGATGGTGATAGTTTTTTTGGCTTCCTTGAGATAACTATCGCTAAGTCAAGTGAGGATGGAAGTGAAGTTCTTTTAGATGCCGAAGTGACCTACTACTTCAGTGCTGAGGGGTGGGATGAAAGTTATTCAAAAAAATCAAAAGAAAGTTTGTTGAGAGAATTCTGTAGATATTTTATTTGGCCAAGATTTATTGTGTTCGGCGGCGTAGTGTTATCTGAAGCGAAAATTGAACTCCCAGAATTTCCCCTTGAGCCAAAAGTTTATATATCTGATTTGCTTAAACCAAGCGATCTAGATGCTGGCGAGTATAGAAAATCGGGCAGTGACTAACTCTAATTTTACGTTGGAGACTACTCAGGAAAACCGTTCTGCCAACCGTTTTCTGGCCGCCGGCAGGTCCGCGTCGCGCGAATGGAAAACGTGGTTTTCCAGGAAATATCCTGTGAGTTTCAGCCCGGCGGCGATATCGGCTTCGGCGCCGCCGTCGGCTAGGAAAGCGGGCAGCGGCAACAGGCGCTCTTTGTAAGGCGCCGCCGCTGCCGTCGAAACCGCTCTGCCCGACTTCGGAGATACGTAAGTGAGGTTTTCCGTTTCGCCTGTCGCGGCGCAACACGTGAAATCGAGGCCGAAACCCAGTTCCTGCAAAAGCCCCACTTCCCACTTCACATAGACGATCGGCCAGACGCTATCGTCCTCGATGCTGCCGAGCAGGATTTCCAACCCTTCCAAGATCGCCGGGTGGGGTTCTCGTTCCGGGAGGGCCGCTTCTATCAGTGCACAGGCTGACGTCAGTGCAGATAGTCTTGCAGCATTACCCAGCGCGGCGGCGGCGTAGGCGCCTGCCGGTTCAACCGTATAGTTGCCGAGATGGTCGGCGAGCCTCGCCCGCCAGGTGGCCTGCACCCGGTTTCCGGGTTGTAGGATGCCGCTCATGCGTTTGCCGGCGCCGCCCCGGATCAGGCCCGCGTGGCGGCCGTGTGTGCGCGTCAGGATCGAGACGATCGCCGAGGTCTCGCCGTGTTTCCTGACGTTGAGGATAATGCCGTCATCCTGCCATTCCATGTGGAATTCTAACGCGCGCTAGAGGTTGAGGCACGGTCAATCGGCTGGCTGAATGACACGTTCGCTGGGAAACCGCAGGGTGACCGTCGTGCCGGCCCCTTCTTCGCTTTCAATCGTCAAGACTCCACCGTGAAGTTCAACCATCTTCTTGGCGAGAGGTAAGCCAAGTCCCGTGCCTTCAAAGGCGACGTCTGCTGAGCGCCTGAGTTGCAAGAACGGCTCCAAGGCAATCGCGATTTCGTTCGGGGCCATGCCGAGCCCTGTGTCTTTGATAGTGACCAAGGCGTCACCACTGCTATCGCGTCGGCATGAGATTCCAACGTGGCCTTCGTTGGGGGTGAATTTGATCGCGTTGTCGACGAGATTGATGAATATTTGCCGAAGCAGCCGGATGTCCGCCCGCAGTTCCGAGACGTCCGGCGAGACGTCCAGGCACAGGTCGATCTTTTTACTCTTTGCTCGGGGATTCAATATACGTGCCGTGTAATCGGCCAGTTCCGTTAGATCGACATTATCTTCCGAAATGGAAAAACGCCCGGCCTCGATCTTGGTAAGGTCTAGAATATCACTGACAACGGAGAGTAAATGTTGCGCCGAGGCTCTGATATCCTCGGCGTATTCGCTGTATTTCGGATCGCCCAGTTCGCCGAATAATTTATCGGTCATCGCGTGAGAAAAGCCGATAATCGAATTCAACGGTGTCCGAAGTTCATGGCTCATGTTGGCTAGAAACTCTGACTTTGCCCGGTTGGCGATTTCGGCGGTTTCTTTGGCTACCCGCAAGTCGAACTCGGCCTGTTTCTCATTCGTGATATCACTTTGAACGGACACGAATCCGCCCCGTGGTAGGCGGCGGTCGGTGGTCTTGATCCATCGCCCGTCCTTCATTCTGACGATGAAGAACCCTTCCAAGCTGGCACGATAATCTGCTTTTCGTTTCAGATAGGCCTCGCCGTCGCCGTATTCGTCGCCGATTGCAACGTTGCCCCGCTCCAAGTCGATCTTGCCCAATTCTCGAAAATGTGTGCCAGGACGGGTTTCGGCTTTTGAGTACCCGTAAAGGTCTCGAAAATTCTGATTGCAAATGACGAGTCGTCCGTCCGAGTCGTAGACAGCTAAGGCCTCCGACACGCTCTCGGATACCTCGATGAGCAATTCCAGAAGTTCTTTTGTTCCCAAACTCTCTTTGAGTATATCGAGATAGGCGAATCCCGCCCTACCCGAATTAGCCTTATCGTCGGCCATCGCGTTGTCCAAACCCCCAAGTGTCACACTCATTTGCATGCAAAAAATAGGTGCACGCAGATCACTTTTCTTATTCTTTGGAAGTATTCTTATATTCGAGTGTATAAATAAATCGTTGCCATTCCGTGAAGCGAATTTGTCACATCTTTTCCGATTGATGCGGGCAACTAGGCTCAATTACCACTCCTTCCATGTGATTCGGTCACATTCATCCCATGTGACACGGTCACATTCATCCCATGTGACTCGGTCACAATTTTAAGGTTGCCCGTGCATAGGCGACGCCTGAAACTTGTCGTGGGAGAATGCTTATGAGTGACCATCGGAAACACGCCACCGCAACTATCGCCGCCGCCATGCTCGGGATCGAACACGGCCAGTTCGGGGATATCGCCCCTGCCCTTCGGCCGTCGACGACTTACGAAACCGGCCAGGGTTTCGAATATTATCGGGACGACGGCCCAGCGCTCCGCGATGTCGAAGCCGTGCTGGCAAACCTTGAAAACGGCACGGATGCGTTGGCTTTTTCGTCCGGCATGGCGGCGGCGACAAACCTCCTGATAGCGCTCGGCCCTGGTAGCCATATCGCGGCGCCAGAGACCATGTATTGGTATTTGCGTAGCTGGATGTTGGGCAAAGGCAATGCCTTTGGCCTTCAAGTGACGCTGTATCGCAACGATGATCTGGCGGCGCTGGAAGCCGCGATCCGTCCTGGCGAAACCAAAGCCGTCTGGGTGGAAACCCCAGCCAACGCCGACTGGGCGGTGACGGATATCTCTGCGGCGGCGGACCTCGCGCACAATGCAGGGGCACAGTTGTTCATCGATTCAACGGCGGCGACGCCGATCCTGACGCGGCCCTTGGACCTAGGTGCAGACGTCGTCATGCACTCTGCAACCAAGTACCTCAACGGTCATTCCGACGTGCTGTCGGGTGCGCTGATAACCAAGGACGCCGACGGTGCGTTCTGGTCCGACGTTAAGGCGGCAAGAAGCGGCATGGGCGCGACATTAGGGGCGTTCGAAGCTTGGCTTTTATTGCGCGGTCTTCGCACCTTGGATGTCCGTGTCCGTCGGCATTGCGAGAACGCGATGGCGTTGGCGACGGCGCTGAAAAGTAATCCGAACGTCTCGCACGTGCTTTACCCAGGTTTGCCCGATCACCCCGGCCACGATGTTGCCGCCAAACAGATGCAAGGCGGCTTCGGCGGCATGATGTCAATTCGTCTGAAGGGCGGGTTCGAGGCGGCGGCAAAAGCGGCGGACAAGACGTGTCTGTTTCGCAAGGCGACGTCGCTAGGTGGTACCGAGAGCTTGATCGAGCATCGTCAGCCCGCCGAAGGGCCGAATTCGGTCACGCCGCCCGATCTGCTGCGTCTGTCGGTGGGATTGGAGGATGCGGACGATCTCTTGCGGGATTTGGAAAGCGCGATTGGCTGATTAGAGTTTCGGAATCGCCGAGATAATTACCATTGCGTGCGCCAATGGATATTCGTCCGTCTGGGAGACATCGACTCTAGCGACCATGCCTTCGGGGGTGAGCGTGTCCAGACGTACCTTGGCGCCGCCCGTGAGCCGCATAACAGGCTGACCGGTGGGCAGGTTCTCGACCACCATATCGTGCCAGAAGACTCCTTGGCGAAATCCGGTGCCGAGTGCCTTCGAACACGCTTCCTTGGCAGCGAAACTTTGCGCAAAACTCGACGCAGGGTTTTGCCGTCGCTGCGCCTTTTTGATTTCGTAGGGATCGTACAGGCGTTCGATGAACCGGTCGCCGAACCGTTCCAGCGTCTTTTCGATTCGCCGGATATCGCAGAGATCAGTGCCGATACCGAGGATCACGCGGTCTGGCTTCCGCTCTGTTTCCGTGCCCTGTTCATTAGGCTCCGCATGCGGCGGATGGCACTGTCGAGACCCGAGAAGATCGCCTCGCCGATCAGAAAGTGGCCGATGTTAAGTTCCGTCACTTCAGGAAACGCTGCGATCGGCCCAACCGTATCGAACGTCAACCCGTGCCCGGCGTGGCATTCGAGGCCGAGGGCCGCCGTTGCCGTAGCGGCCACACGCAGGCGCTCCAACTCCGCGTCCCTTGCCTCTCCTGCCAGTTCACAGTAGCGCCCAGTGTGCAGTTCAACGATGTCGGCACCCAGAGCGGCCGAAACTTCCAGTTGTTCAGGATCCGGTTCCACAAACAGCGACACACGAATACCAGCGTCTTTTAGTGCGGCGATGACCGGCCCCAACTGCTTGCGACCGCCGACAACGTCTAAGCCGCCCTCGGTTGTCCGTTCTTCGCGCTTTTCCGGCACGATGCATGCGGCATGCGGTTTGTGGCGCAGCGCGATGCCGAGCATTTCCCCGGTCGCCGCCATTTCCAGGTTTAGCGGCACGACGAGCGTGTCCATCAAGCGTGCGATATCCAGGTCGGAAATATGCCGGCGGTCCTCGCGAAGATGTGCCGTGATGCCGTCTGCACCGGCTTTCTCTGCAAGTTGTGCTGCATGGATTGGATCGGGATGGCGCCCGCCCCGGGCATTCCGGATCGTGGCGACGTGGTCGATGTTGACGCCGAGACGTAATTGATCGCTCATGCGGCACCCTCCTGTCCGTCGGGGACGGCTTCAAGCAACTCCTTTGCCCGCGCACTGCGCCGGGAAGCAATACCGTTTTTGTAACGCTCGATCATCGGTTTGAGCAACATGAAGAATATTACCCAAACAATCGCCGCCGTCGGCAAAGACGCGGCAAGCATGGGTGTCAGTACCGGCAAGGCGTTGTCGATCAGGAAATCCCAGTCGCCGCTGAGCATGGCGGTTGTCATGTTGCCGAACAAGACCGAGAAATTGAGCGCTTCCGCTTCCATACCCTGACCGCCGAATCCCATGAAAACGCCGACCTTATACAGCCAGACCCAGATCAACGGGAACGTCCATGGATTGCCGACCACGGTTCCGATGACGGCGGCAACGACGCTGCAGCGGCTCAGCCAGGCGCCAACTGCCGATAGGATGATATGCAGGCCGATAAAAGGCGTGAACGACATCGCCGCGCCCCATGCGAAACCACCGGCAATCGCATAGCCCGATCCAGGAAGACGGCCGATCCGATGCCCGAGATAGCGCGTCGAGCGCCGCCAGCCCATCTCCGGCCAAACGATGGCCCTTACCTTGGCGGTTCGGCTGCGCGGTTCACGTCTTTGGAACATGCTCTATAGGTAGCGATTGTCGTTGCTTAAGGAAAGGCCCGTTGTACGGTGTGGGCATTGTCACCCTTACACTTTCGCGTGTTCGAAATGTGGTGTTTACCTTGAAGCGCAACGGCTCCGGCTATATGTTCCTGGGCTGTTTTCAACGTGTGCCCTTTTTGTTGGGAGAAGACTAATGTTCAAAGGATCCTTCGTCGCCCTGATCACGCCATTCAAGAACGGCGAGGTCGATAAAGCGGCGTACAAATCCTTTGTCGAATGGCAGATCGGCGAAGGCACTCAAGGCCTCGTGCCCGTCGGCACGACCGGGGAGTCCCCGACGCTTAGCCACGACGAGCACGACGAAGTGATTGAGATGTGTATCGAGGTCGCAAACGGACGCGTGCCTGTGATTGCCGGGACCGGCTCGAACTCGACCGCCGAGGCTGTCCGCCTGACCAAGCACGCGAAAAACGCGGGTGCCGACGCGGCACTTGTCGTCGCCCCCTACTACAACAAGCCGACCCAGGAAGGGCTCTATCGTCACTATGCGACGATCGCAGAAGCCGTCGATATTCCGATCGTCGTCTACAACATTCCGGGCCGTAGCATCGTCGACATTAGCCCTGACACCATGGCGCGCTTGGCCGACATTCCCAATGTCGTCGGCGTCAAGGATGCGACTGGTGACGGCGCCCGTCCGATGAAGGAAGCGATGTGGATCAAAGGCGACTTCTGCAAACTGTCCGGCGAAGACGCAACCGTGGTGCCGTATCTCGCCGGTGGTGGCGACGGCTGCATCTCGGTGACGGCGAACGTCGCGCCGCGTCTCTGCGCCGATCTGCATAACGCCTGGCAGGCGCGCGACCTGGACACGGTCCTGGACCTTCAGGACCGCTTGATGCCGCTGCACATGGCGATGTTCTGCGAAGCCAGCCCGGGTCCGGTAAAGTATGCTGCGAACCTGATCGGCAAGTGCGAAGCGGAAACCCGTCTGCCTTTATGCGAGATCGCCGAAAGTTCGAAATCGCAAGTGAAAGCCGCAATGCAGTCGACTGGACTCCTGAACTAGAGGTTCGGGTGCGGTGACGCTATGGCAGGTAAAAACAAAAAGAAAAAGACCAGCGGCAACGTCGTCGCCCAGAACCGTAAAGCGCGCCGCGATTACGCCATCGTCGAGACGATCGAAGCCGGATTGCAGCTATACGGCACTGAGGTAAAGTCGCTCCGCGCTGGCCGCGCTAGTCTCAACGAAGCTTTCGCCGGGGAAAAGCACGGCGAGATTTATCTCTTCAACGCGCACATCCCGGTGTACGAAGGTGCGTCCCGTATCTTCAATCACGAGCCGACGCGTGACCGTAAGCTGTTGCTTCACCGCAAGCAGATGGCGCATCTGCTTGGTTCGCAGCGTCAAAAAGGCATGGCCCTGATTCCCTTGAAGATTTACTTCAATGGACACGGATTGGCGAAGCTGGAACTGGCGCTCGGAGAAGGTAAGCGGAAATTCGACAAGCGCGAGACCGTCAAGGAACGCGACTGGAGCCGTCAGAAAGGCCGCCTGCTTCGCGATAAGGGATAGCTGTCTTCTTGACCCCTTTCCGGCCCGGCTTCAAACTCATGCCAAGAGAGCGACGTGGAGTTTCCTGCCTAAATGTCCGAAATTGAAAACATCGGCGCGTGCGTGTTCGATGCCTACGGCACGTTATTCGACGTCAATTCGGCGGCGGCGCAGTGCCGGGACGAACTCGGCGATAAATGGATGCCGCTGTCGCAGCTTTGGCGGGATAAGCAACTGCAGTATACTTGGCTCCGCTCGTTGATGGGTGATCACTACGCGCCGTTCTGGCAACTCACTCAGGAAGCTCTCGACTTCGCCCTGGAAGCGTTTGAGATCGATAACGCCGATCTGCGGCAAAAGCTACTCGATATCTATTTTGAGCTGGACGCTTATCCCGAGGTGCCGGCGGTTCTGTCGAAACTGAAAGCGGCCGGTATCAAGACGGCTACGCTCTCGAACGGTTCTCAGGATATGCTCGACGCCGCCGTCGGCAGTTCCGGCATTGCGCTGGATGCCGTTATTTCGGTCGATCCCATAAAGGTCTTCAAACCCGATTTCCGTGTCTACGAATTGGGCTGCGACGAGCTTGGCGTGACGAAAGATCAAGTCTGCTTCATGTCGTCCAATGGCTGGGACGCCTGGGGGGCGGCCAACTTCGGTTTTAAGGTGGTGTGGATCAATCGCGCCGGACAGCCATTGGAAAGGCTGCCGTCGGGGCCTCGGCACATTCTAAGGGATTTGAACGGCCTGCCGCCGATTTTGGGGCTCTGAGACGTCGCGCATGGACAAGCCTTACTTTGAACGATTCATTACGGTGCAGGACGGTCTGCGGCTATACGTTCGCGATTATCCGGGGCCGGCCGACAGTGTCCTGCCGCCGATCCTGTGTCTCGGCGGCCTAACACGGAACTGCAAGGACTTTGCCGGTTTCGCGAAGTTTCATGCCAAATTGCGGCGCGTGATCTGTCCCGACATGCGTGGACGCGGCCGCTCGGACTACGACCCCGTTTGGCAGAATTATCACCCCGCGACCTATGTCGGCGACGTGAAGCACATCTTGAGTGCACTTGGCATCCATAGGGTCGCCGTCGTCGGCACATCCATGGGCGGTATCATGGGAATGGCCATGTCGGCGGCTATGCCCGGCGGCTTGAAGGCATTGGTCATCAATGACGTCGGACCAGTCGTGCGGCGTACGAACCTTGGTACCATTGTCGAGTCTATGAAGCACCCGCCGCGCCTGAATAGCTGGGAGGAAGCCGGGCAGCATCTGCGCGACGTCTACGGCAACGAAATTCCGATCTCCGACCAAAGCGCGTGGATCCACGCGGCGCACCAGAGCTACAAGGAAATGCCGGACGGCCATATCAGCTACGATTTCGATCCAAACATCGTGAAGCCGCTGCTGGCGGATGCCCCGCCGCGCCTGGATCTTTGGCACCTGTTTCACGGTTGCGCGCGAACACCAACTTTGACTGTGCGCGGCGGAAAATCGGAAATTCTCTGGGCCGAACTTTTCGAAGAAATGAAACAGGCACGGCCCGATATGGAATGGGTCGAAGTGCCCGAATACGGCCATGCGCCAAGCTTATCTGAACCCGAATGCAAAGAGGTGTTAAATGACTTCCTTGAGCGCCACTGATGTCCCTACCTTTGCCGACGTCGAAGACGCGGCGCGTCAACTCAGCGGCTGGGTGCGGGAAACACCGATCCTGGAAAACCCGATCCTGAACGACGAACTCGGCTTTCGACTCCTGGTGAAGCCTGAATGCCTTCAGTGGGTTGGCGCCTTCAAGTTTCGGGGCGCGTTCAACCGGATCTCTCGGATAGCTGACGCAGACAAGTCCAAAGGGGTGGTCGCGTTTTCTTCAGGCAATCACGCACAAGGCGTAGCGCGCGCTTCAGCGTTGCTCGGTATCTCGGCGACCATCATCATGCCGAGCGATGCACCGAAGATGAAGATCGACAACACCCGTGCCTTGGGTGCGGACGTGTTGCTGTATGACCGTGCAAATGAAAGCCGCGAGGAAATTGGCGAGAAACTGCGCCAAGAGACCGGCGCCACGTTGGTGAAACCTTACGACGATCCATACGTTATCGCCGGTCAGGGCACGCTGGGTCTTGAGATCGCACAACAGACGCAGGTGATGGATGCGGTCCCAGACGTGGTGCTGGCGCCGGCCGGTGGTGGCGGTCTCGTCGCCGGGGTCGCACTTGCCATCGATGGAACCATTGGCTGTCCGGTCTACTGCTGCGAACCGGAAGGGTTCGATGATTATCGCCGCTCACTGGAGTCGGGGCAGCGCGAGAGCATCAGTGCAGGCGTTTCCTCGATCTGCGATTCAATCGTCACGCCGACTCCTGGCGAAATTACGTTTGCGATCAACAGCAGATTGCTAGCAGGTGGCTTGGTGGCGAGTGATACGGACGCTTTGTCGGCGATGCGCACCGCCCTTCTCTCGTTCAAGATCGTCGTGGAGCCTGGCGGCGCGATTGCGTTGGCGTCGGCGCTGACCGGAAAACTCGCAGACCGCATGGACGTAGCCGGTAAAACGGTTTGTGTCGTGTGCTCTGGCGGAAATGCGGACCCGGATATGCTGTCCCGCGCTTTGGCGATGACGGCTTAGTTCACTTCGCTGGAACAGGCGGTTTCGTGCTTGCAGGAGGCGGGTTTTTGGGCTGCATCGGTTCTGTCGAGGTGCCGGGTGTCTTTTCACGCTGCAGAATGTCTTCTGGTAACGTCATCCGCTTGCAGTGACCTTCCAGGAAGGCGCCGGTCTCGATCGACAGGTCTTCGTGCAGGATGTCGCCGACCACATGTGCCGAGGCCGCCAGTTTGACTACCTTGGCTTTGATCTGACCGTCGACGCTCCCCATGATGCGCACGGTATCGGCGACGACTTCGCCCTTGATGCGGGCAGACTCGCCGATAATCAGGATATTCGTGCGAATGTCGCCGTTAAGGGTGCCATCGACTTGGATTTCACCCTCGCTCGTCAAATCGCCAACGATGTTGAGATCACGGCTTATGATCGACGGCGGCGCCGGCGGTAGCGGCGGTTTAGCTGCCGGTGGTTGCTTTTTATTGTTTTTGGAAAACATGCCGCCCTGCCTTGATGAAGCGCATCGGGTCCATCGGTTTTTTGTTGAACACGACCTCGTAATGAAGGTGTGGACCGGTGCTGCGACCGGAATTGCCCAGTTGGGCGATCTTCTGGCGGAACTCGACCTTGTCGCCGCGCTTCACTAGAATTTTATTCAGGTGCGCGTAACGGGTTACAATTCCCGAACCATGATCGATCTCGATAAAGCGGCCGTAGCGCCCCTTCATACCCGCCGCAGTGACGACCCCGGGCGCCGGCGCAAAGACCGGTGAGTTTACCGGTCCGCCGAAGTCCGTGCCGTAGTGGGCCGACCAACGGTTGTTGACCGGGTCACGGCGTTTGCCGAAGGAACTGGTCACGTAATAGGTGTTGAGCGGCGCTGCCAGCGGCAGGCGTTCCATGACTGCCTGTAGCGTCTCCCATTGACCGAGATGCTGATCCAGGCGCGTTAGTTTCTTGATCAGAACACCGCCGGCCTCATCCGGTGAAACGGGGATGAACGGGCCGCCCTGTGCCTCTTTGCTGACGAGACCGTCGGACGCGGCCAGCAGGTTCTGCATATCGATGCCAGCGGTCTCGATGACTTTTTCAAGCGATCCGATGTACTCCATCGTGCGTTCGGTCATCTTTTCGACGGCGATGTCTTGTGCCGACTGGAGGTTATTGAGTCGGCCTTCCAATGCGACGACCTGATCGCCGAGTTGCGTGCTTTTGCGCCGCTCTTCATCCCGTTCGCGGACGACCGTCTGGAGATCTGTCTCAACCGTCATTAGGTTGTCGCGCAGCGAGAAGTTCTTGCTAGACAGTGACCGCATATCGGTTTCGAGACGGGCCAGTTTGCCGCGCAGTTGTTCGCGGGCCAAAGCGACATCTTCGCGGTCGGTCTCGGTATCGCGCAGGCGTTTTTCGACGGTGGTCAGATTGCGTTGCAGGGTCGTGTTGCGTTCGACCAAACTGAGCATCAGGTTGTGATTATCTTCAAGCTCGCGGGTCAATTCCGTGAAACGACGCTGGTAGATGCCGACTTCCGCCAGCAGATCGTCATAGGCACGGCGTGCATCGGCAATCTGGTGGTCTTTGGCGCCGACGATCTCGTCATGCTCGATATAGCTGAAGGTGGTGTAGCCGACCCAGGCGGCACAAAATACGGAAGCGGAAAAGACCGATACCTGCGTCCACTGCGGCACGCGAAAGAAGCGAATGCGGCCACGGGTCCGGAGGTGTATCTGGCGCTCTGGAAAGGCGCGGTTGATGAACCGCCTAAGTTTGTCAGAAAACGTCGGTGCTTCTTCCCAACGGTTCATACCCTCACTCGCCCCTCTGTCCATATTCACGACGCTTCGCCGTTGCCCGGCTTTCCGCACCGTTTTCTCGCACCGCTTTCCGCGGCGGTAATTTAGTTTGTCGGTATCTGACTGCTCCGTAGTCCCCCAGGATTGCAGTCGCGATCGCCTACCCTCTGACCGTATTCAATAGCCGTTTTGCATGCAAGTGTTTAATACCTGGAGAAATACAGCCCGGTGGCAAAAAACACTTTTAATCCAAAAGGTTGCATATTTTGTGTGCAGGCATGTCGTTTGTCTCCGAGTCTGGTCACGACGCGCCAATCGTGTGATGATCGCCACCATGACGCAAAGACCCTCCCTGAAAGCACCGCGGATTCTGCTGGCGACTTGGTTTGGTGCCGGTTACGCACCCAAGGCGCCGGGTACCTTCGGCTCAGTCGCGGCATTGCCGGTGGGATGGATTATCGCTGTCTCGGGCGGCTGGGAGATGCTGTTTGCCGCCGCTGTTCTGGTCACGGTGATCGGTGTCTGGGCGGCGGACGGCTATATGGCTGAAAGCGGCACGCATGACCCAGGGCCCGTTGTTATCGACGAAGTCGCCGGCCAATGGCTGGCGATGGTGCCGGCAAGTGCGCTCGGCGCGCCGGCGGTACTGGGCATCGCCCTCGCCTTCGTGTTGTTTCGTCTTTTCGATATTCTCAAGCCATGGCCGATTTCCTGGGCGGATAAGCAAGTGGGCGGCGGCTTCGGCGTCATGCTCGACGATGTTTTGGCGGGCGTCGCTGCCGGGTTGATATGGCTTGCGGCCTACAAATGGATTCCCGGCGCGGCGGCGCTGATCGGAGGATAAGACAATGGAAACCGATTTGAAGATGTTGGCCGAGCGTCTGCTGCAAATCTGCCGCGAGCGCGGCCTCACGCTTGCCGCGGCGGAAAGCTGCACCGGCGGCATGGTTGCCGCCGCACTGACCGAAATCGCCGGCTCGTCCGATGTCTTCGATCGTGGCTTCGTGACCTATACCAACGAAGCCAAGAACGAGATGATCGGCGTGCCGATGGAACTGTTCGAAAGCGTCGGCGCGGTTTCCGAAGATGTAGCCCGCGCCATGGCTGAAGGTGCCCGCAAATCGGCGGGTGTTGGCATTGCGTGCGGAATCACGGGGGTTGCGGGTCCCGGTGGCGGCTCAGTAGAGAAACCGGTCGGTCTGGTTCACATCGCTGTGGCTTCCGAGACAGAGACTCTCCATGAACGTTGTCTGTTCGACGGCGACCGTCACGCGATCCGGGTTCAGTCGGTGCTCAAAGCCCTGTCGATGATGCACTCGTTGGCGGAGGCCGCTCAGCCGTAAAGATCGTGCGCGCGGGCCTCGAAGGCGGCGATCATGCGCCGCACCGCTTCGCCGAAGACGGCGCCGATGGCGGCTTGCAGCACGCGGGAGCGGAATTCGAAGTCGACGAAGAAATCGATCTCCGTACTGCCGTCCCCCATGTCATTGAAAACCCAATGATTATTCAGGTACTTGAAGGGGCCGTCCTCATACGAAACGTCGATGCGGCCGGGCCGGCTGTGTTCGACTCGGGACGTGAAACCTTCGCGAAAGACCTTGAAGCCGATGATCATGTCGGCAACGACAAGTCCCTCTTCGCGTTTCTTGACGCGGCAGCCCATGCACCATGGCAGGAAGTCGGGATACTTCTCGACGTCGATGACGAGGTCGAACAACTGTTCACGAGTGTACGGCAGGACACGTTTTTCGGCGTGGGTCGGCATCGTTTCGGAAAAGACTAGCCGCGCTCAGCGGCGAGCCTTGCCTCTCTTTTTGCGCGCATCTCCGCGAAATCGGAATCTGCGTGATAGCTGGAGCGCGTCAGCGGCGTCGACGCGACCATCAGGAATCCCTTGGCTTCGGCGAGGCGCTTATAGTCGGCGAACTCGTCCGGCGTGACGAAACGGTCAACCGGCGCGTGGCGGCGCGTCGGCGCCAGATATTGGCCGATGGTCAGGAAGTCGACATCCGCCGAGCGCAGATCGTCCATGACCTGCATGACCTCGGTCCGTTCTTCGCCAAGCCCGACCATGATGCCGGACTTGGTGAAAATGGACGGGTCGGTCCGCTTGACGGTGTCGAGCAGTTTCAGCGAATGGAAATAGCGCGCCCCTGGACGGATCGTCGGATAGAGCCGCGGTACGGTCTCCAGGTTGTGGTTGAAGACGTCGGGCTTGGCGGCAATCACCGCTTCCAGGGCACCCGACTTGTCACGAAAGTCCGGTGTCAGGATCTCGATGGTGGTCTCCGGAGTCGTCTCTCGGATGCGTTCGATGCATTTGACGAACTGCGACGCTCCGCCGTCCACCAAATCGTCACGGTCTACGGAGGTGATGACCAGGTGCTTCATACCCATCTCGGCAACCGAGATGGCAAGGTTTTCCGGCTCCATGTGATCGACTTTGCCCGGCTTGCCGGTGGCGACGTTACAGAACGCGCAGGCGCGGGTGCAGATGTCGCCCAGGATCATCACGGTGGCGTGTTTCTTGGACCAGCATTCGCCGATATTCGGGCACGCAGCCTCTTCGCAGACCGTGTGCAGATTACGCTCACGCATCAATTTGCGCGTGTCGTGATAGCCTTCCGAGGTCGGCGCCTTAACGCGGATCCATGCCGGTTTGCGCTTCACCTCGTTCTCGGGCTTGTTAGCTTTCTCCGGATGCCGCACGCGGCCGATGTTTTCGACGTTGCTCATATTCTCTCCAACCGTCATTCCCGTGCAGACGGGGATGACGAAACACTACTTATTTGGGCCGTGTCCGCCCCTAAGTCAAAGTTTGTAGTCGAACACGATCCAGTCGGTTTCCTCGGCGACGGCGCGAAAGAACGAGATCGCGCGTTCGTCTGTGCCGGGCACGGACATATAGAGCCGCCCCCAACTGTTGATTCCGGCGACGCGCGCCACGTCATCGACCAGTTTCCGCGCCACGCCTCGGCGGCGGTAGGCCGGGTCCACGTAAACGTCTTCGATAAAACAGGTCTCGCGCGTGTGCCATGTCGTTTCATGTACGAAGTAATGCGCGAAACCGATTACATCCTTAGCTGAAAGAGCAATACGCCCCCGGAGCGGGTGCTCCCGATTGACGAGCCGGTCAAAGGTCGAAAACGTCAGATGAGCGGATGCGTTCTCGCCGTAATGGTCAAGATAGGCTTGCCATAGATCCAACCAGGCCTCTTTGTCTTCGCGGTCGAGCGGCCTGACGGTGATGTCCATGACCGGCTACTGCCATTCTACATATGTATGACGCGGTCGTAGGCGTCGAGCACGCTCTCGTGCATCATTTCCGAGAGCGTCGGATGCGGGAAGACGGTGTGCATCAGGTCTTCCTCGGTCGTCTCCAGGTTCATCGCGACGACAAATCCTTGGATTAGTTCGGTGACCTCGGCGCCAACCATGTGCGCGCCCAGCAATTGCCCGGTTTTCTTGTCGAACACGGTTTTGACCATGCCCTGATCCTCACCGAGCGCGATGGCCTTACCGTTGCCGACAAATAGGAAGCGCCCGACACGGACGTCATAGCCCCCTTCCTTGGCCTTGGCTTCGGTGAGCCCCACTGATGCGACCTGCGGATGACAGTAGGTGCAGCCCGGAATCTTGCGCTTGTCCATAGGGTGCGCGTCCATGCCGGCGATCTTTTCGATACAGATGACGCCTTCGTGCTCCGCTTTGTGCGCCAGCATCGGCGGGCCGGCGACATCGCCGATGGCGTAAACGCCCTTTTCGTCCGTGCGGCCATAACCGTCGGCGACGATGCAACCGCGGTCGGTTTTTATCTTGGTGGATTCAAGGCCGATGTTTTCGATGTTGCCCTGTACGCCGACAGCGGAAATCACGCGGTCCACGGTAATCTCATGCTTTTTGCCCTTGGCGTCTTCGATGGTACAGGTGACGTTGTTAGACCCCTTCTTCACGCCCGTGACTTTTGCCTCGGTCATGATCTTGAGCCCGCCCTTCTCCATCTGCTTGCGGGCGAAGGCGGAAATCTCGGCGTCCTCGACCGGCATGATCTGCTTCATCACTTCAACGACTGTCACATCGACACCCATGGTCTGATAGAAGCTCGCGAACTCGATGCCAATCGCGCCGGAGCCGATGACCAGCATGGTCTTCGGGTTGATGTCGGGCACCAACGCTTCGAAGTAGCTCCAGATCAGCTTGCCGTCGGGCTCGATCCCCGGCAACGCGCGCGGACGTGCCCCGGTGGCAACGATGACGTGCTTGGCAGTATAGGTGCCGAGCGACTTACCGTTCTTATCCGTGACGTCGACCTTGCCGGGTCCGTTCAACACACCTTTGCCGTCGACGACAGTAACCTTGTTCTTCTTCATGAGCATCGAAACGCCGCCGGACAGACGCGACGACACACCGCGCGACCGCTCGACAACCGCTTTCAGATCGTAACTCACGTTGTCGGCGGACAGGCCGTAGTCCTTGGCGTGCTGCATGTAATGATAGATCTCTGACGAGCGCAGCAGTGCCTTGGTCGGAATACAGCCCCAGTTAAGGCAGATGCCGCCCATGTGCTCTTTCTCGACGACGCAGGTCTTGAAGCCGAGCTGTGCGGCGCGGATCGCAGTCACGTAGCCACCCGGCCCGCCACCGATGATGAGAACGTCGAATTTGGTGTCGGCCATGTTCGTTCCCTCCTCGCCTCAGAGCATCAATGTCATGGGTTCTTCAAGGATCGACTTGAGCTCCTTCATAAACTCGGCCGCCGTCGCACCGTCGATGCAGCGGTGATCCACCGCCAGCGTCAGGCTCATCACCGTGGCAATGGCAAGCGCACCGTCCTTGACCACCGCGCGCTGTTCGCCGGCGCCGACCGAGAGGATACCCCCTTGCGGCGGGTTGATGATCGAGTTGAAGGACTTCACACCGAACATGCCCAGGTTGGAGATTGAGAATGTCCCCCCCTGGTACTCTTCCGGTTTCAGCTTGCCGTCCCGCGCTTTGCCTGCGAGTTCCTTGGCTTCGGCGGAGATCGCCGCCAGCCCCTTGGAAGCCGCGTCTTTGATGATTGGCGTAATCAGCCCGCCTTCGATGGCAACCGCCATGGAGACGTCGGCACGAGAGAACTTCAGGATCGCGTCGTCGGTGTAGGCGACGTTGCAGTCCGGTTTCCGCATCAAGGCCAGCGCCACAGCTTTGATGACGAAGTCGTTGACTGAAATCTTGTAGTCGGCACCGTCGCGGCCATTGAGTTGCGCGCGTATTTTGAGCAGTTGATCGATCTCGATATCCGCCGAGACGTTAAAGTGCGGAATATCTCGTGCCGAGGCCGTGAGACGCTTGGCGATGATCTTGCGTATGCTGGAGTTGGCCACGGTTTCGTGCGGCGGCAGCATATCCAGAAGAGCAGGATCGATGCCCGCCGGTGGCACTTCAGCAGCGGCGGCCTCGGTCGGTGCTGTGCCAGAAGCACCAGCGGCTTTCTTACCGGTACCGGATTTCTTGGCTTCTTCGATGTCGCGCATGACGATACGCCCATGCGGACCGGTGCCTGAGATCGCGGCGAGGTCCAGGCCTTCTTGCTCGGCGACCCGTTTTGCCAGTGGGCTGACGAAGATGCGTTCACCGTCGGCCTTTGGCGAGGCGGCCGGTTTTGGTTTGTCTTCTTTATTCTCGTTTTTCTTGGGCATTTCGGCGCCCGGTGGTGGGGGGGAAGCCGTTTCCGGTGCTTTTTCGTCTGCATTAGCCGCAGGCGGCGGCGCGGCGGCTTCGGTATCCGCGTCGTCCAGAGCGCTTTCTTCTTCGCCCTCTTCAAGCAACAGCGCGATCACCGCATTGACGGCAACACCTTCGGTGCCGGCTTCGACGAGAATCTTCCCGACGGTACCTTCGTCGACGGCTTCAACTTCCATCGTCGCCTTGTCGGTTTCGATCTCGGCCAGAACGTCACCGCTATCGACGGTGTCGCCTTCCTTGACCACCCATTTCGCCAGCTTGCCCTCGGTCATCGTCGGGGACAGGGCCGGCATCAGAACCTTGATCGGCATAACTTATCCCTCCCTTAGGCGTAGCAGACGGATTTAGCGGCCTCGACCACGTTCGCCGCTTTTGGCAGCGCCAGCACTTCGAGGTTCGTGGCATACGGCATGGGTACGTCCACCCCGGTAACACGGGCCGGCGGCGCATCCAGATAATCGAACGCGTGCTCGATCACCTGTGCCGAAATTTCCGAACCGATACCGCAGGTCGGCCAGCCTTCGCCGACGCTAACGATGCGGTTGGTCTTCTTGACGCTTTCGATGATTGTCGCTGTGTCCATCGGGCGGATCGTGCGAAGGTTGATAACCTCGGCATCGATCCCCTCTTCCGCTAACTTTTCAGCCGCTTCCAGCGCGATACCGACGGCGATGGAATACGCGACGATGGTCACGTCCTTACCGGCGCGTTCGATTTTCGCCTTGCCGATCGGCACTGTGAAACTGTCATCATCCGGCACTTCGAAGCTCTTGCCGTAGAGAATCTCGTTTTCCAGCACGATGACCGGGTTCGGATTGCGGATGGCGCTTTTCAGGAGCCCCTTGGCGTCTTCAGCCGAATAGGGGGCGACAACGTTGAGGCCCGGGCAATGCGCATACCAGGATGCGTAACACTGCGAGTGCTGCGCGGCGACGCGTGACGCGGCGCCGTTGGGGCCGCGGAAGACGATCGGGCACCCCATCTGACCGCCGGACATGTAAAGCGTCTTGGCGGCAGAGTTGATGATCTGGTCGATAGCCTGCATGGCGAAGTTAAAGGTCATGAACTCGACGATCGGCTTCAGGCCATTAAATGCCGCACCCACACCGAGACCGGTGAAGCCCTGTTCGGTGATCGGCGTGTCGATCACGCGCTTCGGCCCGAA
The DNA here is from genome assembly GCA_965216765.1 of Rhodospirillales bacterium. Taxonomy (GTDB): domain Bacteria; phylum Pseudomonadota; class Alphaproteobacteria; order Rhodospirillales; family Casp-alpha2; genus UBA4479. The sequence continues at coordinate 668,821 of OZ244199.1, read as the reverse complement.
TTCGTCCAAGAGCCCCTGGCTGACTTTATAAGCGCCTTGATATTCGGCGACTTCCTCGCCCATCAGGAACACCGCGTCGTCGTTTTTCATTTCTTCGGCCATGGCGTCCCGCAAGGCTTCGCGGACCGTCATAGTCTTTGTCGGGCCGGTGTATTCGCTTTCATCCGGCGCTGTAGCGACGGGCGCGGCAGGCGCCTTCTCTTCTTTCTTTTCGGACTTGCTTTCTTCCTTGTCGGAATCGCCATCGTCCTCGGTTTCCGCGGCGGCCGGCGGCGGAGAGGCCGGCTCTGCGTCGGCGTCAGAGACTTCTTCACCCTCTTCCACCAGCACGGCGATGGGTGTGTTGACGGCAACGCCTTCGGTGCCGTCGGCGACGAGGATCTTACCGAGAATACCCTCGTCGACCGCTTCCACTTCCATAGTCGCCTTGTCGGTTTCGATTTCGCAAAGGACGTCGCCGCTTTCGACGGTATCGCCTTCGGCTTTCATCCATTTGGCAATTTTGCCTTCGGTCATGGTCGGCGACAGCGCCGGCATCAGAACCTGAGTAGCCATGTCTATATCTCTCCGGAATACGTGCTTAAGCGTCGAGCAAAACGTCGGTGTACAGTTCCGACGGATCCGGCTCGGGGCTCTGCTGAGCGAATTCTGCGGCCGCCGTGACCACGGATTTGATTTCCTTATCGATGTCCTTCATCTCGTCCTCGCTGGAATATCCTGCTTCGAGGATGGTGTGACGAAGATTGTCGATGGGATCGCTCTCCTTGCGCATTTTCTGCACTTCTTCCTTGGAGCGGTATTTCGCCGGGTCCGACATAGAGTGTCCGCGGTAGCGATAGGTCTTCATCTCGCAGATATAGGGGCCTTTGCCGGCACGCGCGTGATCCAGGGCTTTCTTGCCCTTCTCGACCACTTCGATGACGTCCATGCCGTTGATCTGCATGCCCGGAATGCCGTGCGCCGCACCGCGTTGCGACAACTCGACGTTGGAAGAGGCACGCTCGATGGAGGTGCCCATGCCGTACTTGTTGTTCTCAATCACGTAGACCACGGGGAGCTTCCACAATGCCGCCATGTTGAAGCTCTCGTAAACCTGACCCTGGTTGACAGCGCCGTCGCCCAAGTACGTGTGGCAGACGCCGTTGTCTTCTTTATACTGGTGCGCGAAGCCGAGGCCGGTGCCGAGCGGCACCTGCGCACCGACAATGCCATGGCCGCCGAAGAAGTTCTTTTCACGCGAGAACATATGCATGGAGCCGCCCTTGCCGCGCGAGTAACCGCCGCGCCGGCCGGTCAGTTCCGCCATGACGCCCTTGGGGTCCATGCCGCAGGCCAGCATGTGGCCGTGGTCCCGGTATGCGGTGATGACGGTATCCTGCGTCTCGCCTGCTTGCGTCAGGCCGACGACGACCGCTTCCTGTCCGATATACAAGTGACAGAAACCGCCGATAAGGCCCATTCCATACAGTTGACCCGCCTTCTCTTCGAAACGGCGGATCATCAACATGTCACGGTAGTATTTGAGGAGATCATCCGCCGATGCGGCGGTTTTTTTGGCGATCGATTTAGACGCCGATGCGGATTTCGAACGCGTACCGGATGCGCTCGACTTCGCGGTGGACTTCGCGGCTTTTGCCATCGCTTCCTCCTATCTGGGTGATGTGCGGCGGCTTCAACGCCGCTCTCAGTGGAGGGAGCGTAGGGGAATTCGTTTTAGCGCGCAACTGGTTACACGCATAAAGTGGTATTTGTTAGCGTTATGTTCCAGTAACTTAACTTAATAAAAGTTAAGCTGCCCGTGTACCGAAGTCGACGACCTGGATGTTGCCACGATCAACGCGTGCGATGGCATCAAAAATATCGTCCAGCCAATGCCACATGCAGCCCTCGAAACAGACCAGGGCGTCCGGATCAACTTTGGGCGGAATGTGATTGACGATGTCCTGGCGCCAGCGCCTTAAAGCCGTCGGACGATCCCAATAGCAGACCGTATAGGGCGTACCGTCGGGTGCCACCGCTTCCTCGATGCCGAGGAAGCCGGGTTCGGCAGCGGCCATGCCGATCAGGCGCTCGCCGGCATCCAGGAACTGACCGATGTCTGTCCCCTTTGCCGCGGACCGGGCAATCACCGCATAATAAGGCGGGTCCCGTCTTGGATCGAACTTCGACATGGCGCGTTTTCCTTTGTTCAGGTGTAACGCCAGGTGGTGCGGCTGTCGTCCGGCACCTGATAGAGGTTTTCCATCGCCGGATCAGTCGGTGTAGCGACGCGGCGCACCTGCAACGGGAACGCCACGGGGGCGTCGCCGCCGGCTTCGGCGGTCCAACCTTCGACGTCCGACATGTCGCGCCAGTAGGCGACTGTGACGGGGCGGCCATCGTCGGCACGTGCCGTTTCCAATCCGAGGAAGCCGGGACGGCGGACGGCGAGCGTTACCAGACGATCAGCTTCGGAAACGGGTTCGTTGGCGTCGGCGTGCAGTGTGGTTTCAATAATTGCTGCGTAATAAGGTGCTTCTAGCGTGTCGGCGAGTGATGCCATCAGGGTTCTCCTTTTTCACCGGTCGAATTCATCAAAACGATCAGATCGTCGGCGCGTGCGTAACCGAGCATTAGGCGCACGCGCTCATCCAGCATATCGGGGTCGATGCTCGCCGGGTGCAGCAGCTTGACGCGGCGCTCCCAATACGTGCGCTCGCGTTCGACCACGGCGTAACGATGTTCGGCTTCGGCCACGCGTTCACGCATCTGCAGATATGCAAGTACACCGCGTTCGCCGTGCACTGTGTGGTACGCGAAGTACGAAACCGCAACGATTCCCAAGAGCGGACCGACGATATGTCGCGCCCGCCGCTGCATTTCTCCAACAAGTCCCATGGACTGTGGAACTCCTTTGCCACGTTCTGTGCCATACACAGTCCCAACCTAGATTCGCCAAGGTTGACCGGAAAACTTTAAGAAGTGGTTAGGGGAACATTTAAAGGTGGCTTGGTAAGCGTCACCCTGGTGCTGGCCAGAGGCCAGCAGGCAGCACCGCTCAACCTATCTCGTCGGAGATCAGAAAACCTGGATTCTGGACTTCGCCAGCATGACGGGGACGGTCTATAAAACGGACGCTTGGCCCACACAACCACCCCCAAGCGGTACCTTATCCTCTCGCTCGCTCAACGGTATTGACGGTCGTGGAAGCGCGGAGTGCGGCGATGATATCGGCCAGGTGCTTGACGTCCTTGACCTCAATATCCAGCAGCATGTCGAAGAAGTCGACCTGGCGATCGACGATCTTGAGATTGGAAATGTTGCCGCCGTTCTTGGCGATTAGCGTCGAAAGATCGCCGAGCGCGCCCGGCGCGTTGATGACGGTGACGTTTATGCGTGCCGTATGCTGCGTCCCCTCGCCTTCATCGGCTGCGTCCCAGGCAACATCGAGCCAGCGTTCCGGCTCGTCCTGATATTGCCGGAGCTTGTCACAATCGATGGTGTGAATGGTGACGCCTCGTCCCGTCGTGACGATGCCGACGATACGGTCGCCCGGCAACGGATGGCAGCAGCCGGCGAAATGCATCGCCATGCCGGGGATGAGCCCCTTGATCGGTACGCCCTCGCCGCGCGTCCCTTCCTTGGTGCGTGACTTAGAGATCGGTACGACTTTTTCGTCGTTGTCCTGATTGCTGGTCTTGAGGCGCGGATAGACGGCCTCAAGAACCGCGCGGGCCGTGATGTGTCCGGCGCCGACTTGCGCGCAGAGGTCTTCGACCGACGGCTGGTCGAACTGTTTCAAGATGCCGTTCAGGCCTTTGTCGGTGAGTGCGTTGTCGGTTTCCACGAAGGCGCGTTGCAGAATGGAACGGCCAAGGGATTCATACTGTTCGCGCTCCTGCATGCGGATGAAGCGGCGGATGCGTGCCCGTGCCTTGCCGCTGACGACAAAGCGTTCCCAGGTCGGCGATGGCGTTTGCGCCTTGGATGTCACGATCTCCACCTGATCGCCGTTTCTGAGTGTCGAGCGCAGCGGCATCATGCGACCGTTGATCTTGGCGCCGACGCAGCGATCGCCGATTTCTGAGTGAACGGCATAGGCGAAATCGACCGGTGTCGCATTCGCCGGCAGACTGATTAGTTCACCCCGCGGCGTGAAACAGAACACTTGGTCCTTGAACATCTCAAGCTTGGTGTGCTCCAGGAACTCTTCCGGGTTCGACGCGTGATCGAGAATTTCCAACAACTCGCGCAGCCAGCGGTATTGCGGTCCGTCACGGCGTGCCGAGTCCGGTTTACCGCCCTCTTTATAGTTCCAGTGCGCGGCGACACCACTCTCGGCGATCTCGTGCATCGCGTTGGTGCGGACCTGAAGTTCGATGCGGTGGTTCTCGGGGCCGAAAACGCCGGTGTGCAACGACCGGTAGCCGTTCGGCTTCGGCGTCGAGATATAATCCTTGAAGCGCCCCGGCACGGTCCTATAGGCACCATGCACGACACCGAGCGTTCGGTAACAGTCATTGATGTTATCAACGATGATGCGGAACGCCATGATGTCGGAAAGTTGTTCGAAGCCAACATCGTGCTGCTGCATCTTGCGCCAGATTGAATACGGCGATTTCTCGCGGCCCTGAATGTCTGCCTCGATCTCGTTCTCGACCATCAATTGGCCGAGTTCTTCGATGATCTTCGGCACCAGGTCGCCACCCTGTTTGCGGAGAAATTCGAGACGCCGGGCGACGGACTTGCGGGCATCCGGGTTCAACTCGGCGAAGGCTAGGTCTTCCAGTTCCGTCTTGATTTCGTCCATGCCGATGCGCTCGGCCAGCGGCGCATAGATGTCCATGGTCTCCATGGCGATGCGTGCCCGGCTTTCGGGCTTCTTGATGTACTGGATGGTGCGCATGTTGTGCAGACGGTCGGCCAGTTTCACCAGCAGTACGCGAATGTCTTCGGACATCGCGAGTAGGAATTTGCGGAAGTTCTCGGCCTGTTTGGCCTTGTCGGAGACGAAATTGATCCGCGTCAGCTTAGTGACGCCATCGACGAGCCGAGCGGACTCTTCGCCGAACATCTGCTCAATGTCCTTGGTGGTCGCTTCAGTGTCCTCGATGGTGTCGTGCAACAGTGCCGTGACGATGGTCGCCGTATCGACTTTGTATTTTGTCAGAATGCCGGCGACTTCGATGGGATGCGAAAAATAAGGATCACCCGATGCGCGCTTTTGCGAGCCGTGCATCTTCATGGCGTAAACGTAGGCACGGTTGATCGCATCCTCGTCCGCACTCGGGTCGTAGGCCTTAACCGTCTCCACCAATTCAAACTGACGCATCATAACGTTAACAGCATATCACGCGAAAATTCCGTTCCGCACCAACTTGTTGCGATGCAACGATTGATACAGGCAAAAAAAGAACGGGGACTTAACGTCCCCGTTCTAAATAGGTGCAAATGCCGCAGAACGTTAGTGTCCGGCGTTGCGAATAATCAGTCTTCAACGTCCTCGACGTCTTCGAACATCACGCCGCCCGCGGCTGCATCGGCTTCGCCGGCGCCGTCATCGATCGACATGGTTTTGGCGAGGGCTTCGATTTCGTCGTCCGGCGCGCCGGTGTGGCCCGACAATTCCTGGCGGATCGCCATGTCGTCGACCATATCTTCTTCCGGTTCGTCCTGCTCGACGTGGCGCTGCAGGCTCTTGATCGTGTCTTCCTTCAACTCGGCAAGATCGACGGTTTCGTCGGCGATCTCACGAAGCGAGACAACCGGGTTCTTGTCGTTGTCCCGATCGATGGTCAGTTGCGCACCCGCCGAAATGTGCCGTGCGCGCTGTGCCGCCAAGGCGACCAGTTCGAAACGGTTCGGAATTTTATCGACGCAATCTTCAACGGTGACGCGAGCCATCTAGCGTTCTCCAGCTAAAATGTTGGAAAGTTGAGCGTGGTATAGGGATTTTCTGTCTGCTTCGCAAGTGCAAAGGGCCAAGAAACCGCAGAGATGCAGAGTCAGAGGTCAGTGTAGAGATAAGCCGTCGCCCTGGGCTTGTCCCGGGGCCTATGGAGCATTTCGCAAGTTGGACCCCGAAGCGCTTAGTGTCCAGGATGAAGGATATATAGGCTGGATGTCGGCGGCTTGGCCTGCCCAACCATCCCCAAGCCGTCTATTATGCCTTCCACTCCGTGCCATAGGCGCCATTGCTATCCTTTAACGGCCGGCAGGTTTGATCCTTCGGCAATTGTGCGATCAGCTCGTCGATGCCCTGCCCCGTTGACGGGTGCCGCCAACTGGGGGCCACGTCCTGCATCGGCAGCAGAACGAAGGCGCGCTCGGTCATGCGCGGATGCGGCACGGTCGCTTCTTCGCGACGGTCCCCGTCGAGAACCGTGCTGTCGTAGGCCAGCAAGTCCAAGTCCACGATCCTGGCGGCGTTCAACTCGCCGCGTTCGCGTCCCAGCTCCGCTTCAATATTTAGAATTTTGGCGATCAACTCGACCGGATCCAACGCACAGTCCACCGCAACGACGCCATTAACGTACCAAGGCTGATCGGAAGCCGGGACCGGGGCGCTCTCAAACCAGCGCGAGCGCTTGATAACCCGAATGCCGTGATCTTCGAGCAAAGCCAAAGCCGCGCCGCAGGTCGCCCGTGGCGGGCCGTATTTTTCGGAGGATAGGTTGCCGCCAATGCCGATCAGGATCACGGAGCTATTGCCCTTGTTTGCGTTCGAGATGCGTCTTACCTAGTAAACATCAGCCCAACCGTCGAGCGGTATTACCAGGACGGCACGGGATTATTTGAAAATGAAGGATTTTGGAAATGCAGCTTTACATGCAGGAACGCACTGCGCTGTTTATCGACGGCTCGAATTTGTATGCCGCCGCGCGCGCACTTGGATTTGATATAGATTACAAACGGTTATTGGATTTTTTTCAAAAAAACGGTCGGCTGATCCGGGCCTTTTATTATACCGCCTTGATGGAAGATCAGGAATATTCGCCGATCCGTCCCCTGGTCGATTGGCTGGATTACAACGGCTACACGATGGTCACCAAGCCGACCAAGGAATTCACGGACGCATCCGGACGTCGCAAGATCAAAGGCAACATGGACATCGAGCTTGCGATCGACGTTCTGGAGATGGCCGAGCATCTTGATCACATCGTTATTTTCTCCGGCGACGGCGACTTCAGGCGGCTGGTTGAAGCCGTCCAGCGCAAGGGTGTACGAGTCAGCGTGGTGTCGACCATCGAAAGCCAACCGCCGATGATCGCCGACGAGTTGCGCCGCCAGGCCGACACGTTCATCGAGCTTTCCGATATTCAAAAGGAAATTCAGCGTCGTGGCGGTCCGCGCCGCGTGCCGGAGCACGACGATCAGCCGTTGGACGACTATGAGGACGACGCCATCGACGACGAAACACAGTTGGCGTGATTTGTGTTCCAGGAACCAGCTCTTAATTGTGGGCTCTGTCCCCGTCTCAAAGATTTCCGAGACCAAAACGCAGCGGCCTTCCCTGACTGGCACAATGCGCCGGTCCGCGCCTTTGGTGAACTGGACGCGCGCCTGCTGATTGTGGGGTTGGCGCCTGGATTGCGTGGCGCAAACCGGACGTCACGCCCGTTTACGGGCGATTGGGCCGGCGATCTGCTGTATGCGACGTTGCTGCGGCAGGGCTTTGCACGTGGAGAGTACGCCAAACACGCCGGCGACGGCCTGAAACTCGTCGATTGCCGGATTACCAACGCGGTCCGTTGCGTGCCGCCGGAAAACAAGCCCGTCGGTGCCGAGACGAAGGCTTGCAACGCCTATCTTGCCGAAGAAATCAAGGCGATGCCCAAGCTAAAGGTGATCCTTGCCCTCGGCACGCTGTCGCATGGTGCGGTGCTGTCGGCGCTAGGAATGCGTAAATCGGCGTATCGCTTCGGTCACGGCGCGGAGCACGATGTCGGCGGTGGTTTGACGCTTCTAAACAGCTATCACTGTTCGCGCTACAACACGAATACCGGGCGACTGACCGAAGAGATGTTCGAGGCCGTTTTCGCGCAAATTCGTGCGGTTTTGCCGTAGAATCCACGCCCAAGCCTCTTCCCGTTCCGCTTCTCAGACGCTAAAGTTATGTAAATTCAGTTATATGACGTGAGGTTCCGAGCAAACGTGAGCGCAGAAATCGTTAATCTCAATCAGTTTCGCAAATCTCGCGACAAGGCGCAGAAGGCCGATCAGGCGGTGGAGAACCGCCGCAAGTTCGGTCGTACCAAGGCCGAGCGCAAAGCGGCAGAGAAAGCCATCGCCGAGAATGGAGCAGAACTGGACGGCAAACGTCTGGACACCGATAAAGCGACCGACGAAACCGAAAAACCGGCTTGAGCCCTCCCCCTTAAATCTCTGGGATGGCCTTAGTGGTCTTTTTCGTCGGTTTCGGGGTCGAGTAACCGGTGCATGTGCACGACCACGTATTTCATGTGAGCGTTATCGACGTTGGCTTGACTGGCGCCGCGCCATGCATCCAATGCCGATTTGTAGTCGGGAAAAATGCCGACAATATCAAGTGCGTCGATATCGACGAAATCGGTACCTGTCGGATCCGCGACCTCGCCACCGAATACTAAATGCAACAGAGCTTTGTCGCTCATTAGCCGCTACTCCCTAAAACGCATTTCTGAGGTAATGTATCGAACGCACTGCTATCTCACAATTCGCGAGTGGCGCCGCCTAAAACAAGCAACCGGGGAAAACATTCATGATCGAACTCTATACTTGGCCGACACCCAACGGGCACAAAGTCCACATCATGCTCGAAGAGTGTGACCTGCCGTACAATATTCATCCGATCAACATCAACAAAGGCGATCAGTTCGATTCCGATTTTCTGAAGATCAGCCCGAACAATAAGATGCCCGCGGTGATCGATCCCGATGGTCCCGGTGGAAAGCCTTACTCGCTGTTCGAGTCCGGCGCCATCCTCCTGTATTTGGCCGATAAAACCGGCAAGTTCCTACCGGAGGAGACGGCTGAGAAATACACCGTCATTCAGTGGCTGATGTTCCAAATGGGTGGTTTTGGGCCGATGCTGGGGCAGGCCAATCATTTCTTGAACTACGCGCCCGAAAAAATTCCCTACGCAATAGACCGTTACAGGAACGAGGCCGAGCGTTTGCATCGTGTCTTGGACAAACGCCTCGGCGAAGTCCCCTATCTTGCCGGCGATGATTACACCATCGCCGATATCGCCACGTTCCCATGGGCGCGCAGCGCCGACCGCCGCGGCATGGACCTTGCCGATTACCCCAACGTCAAAAGATGGGTTGATGAAATTGACACGCGTCCGGCGGTTCAGCGGGGCATGGCGGTTTTGGCGGAGAACCGGCGCAAAGCTGGCCCTCTCGATGAAGAGACTCGCCGTAACATGTTCGGTGAGGCTCAGTACGCGAAGCGCTGAACAGCACCGGTAGTTTCAGACTGCTGCCTTGGCGTGGCGAAACATGGTCTCGATCATGGCGTGAAGCCCGTTCGAACGGCTCGGGCTGAGGTGCTCATCGAGGCCGATCCCCTCGATAAACGACGGCGGGGTCGCCAGAATTTCCTCGGGCGTGCGGTCGGAATAGAGCTTTAAGAGGATCGCGATCAGGCCCGAGACGATGGCGGCGTCGGACATCGCGTGGAACGTCAAACGTCCGTCCTTGTATTCCGGCACGAGCCAAACCTGTGATTGGCAGCCGCGCACCTTGAACTCATCGGTCATCCAGTCTTCGGGAAACGGAGGCAAGGATTTGCCGAGATCGATGATGTGCTTGTAGCGATCCATCCAGTCGTCGAGGAATTCGAATTCTTCGATGAGTTCCTGCTGTGCTTCCTGAATGCTCATTTGGTCGTTGTCGGCGGCGTCTGGCATAAGGTCTCCAAAGCATGAAAATCGGCGTAAAAACGCCTTATTTCCCGTCAAATAGGCTTAAAATGCGGCGATTACCAGCGTGAACACTCTTGCAACGCAACATTGGTACGTTATGTTACGGGCATATCATCTCTCTTTTGGGGTAGAAAGCGTGTCGGAACAGCAACAACGTCTAATGGCCAAGTTTACGATCGGTGCGCAGGTGCGTCACCGTATCTATGGCTTCCGGGGCGTCGTTTTCGATGTTGATCCGGAATTCAGCAATACCGACGAATGGTACGAGTCTATCCCGGCCGATGTGCGTCCGCGCAAGGATCAGCCGTTCTACCACCTGTTCGCCGAGAGTACCGAGCAGTCGCCTTACATCGCCTATGTTTCCGAACAGAACCTCGTGCCGGACGACGATGATGAGCCGATCACACACCCGGAGATGGTGGAATATTTCGAAGGTGTCGAAGACGGTCGGTATGTACCGCGTCTGCTGCTGAACTGACGGCTAACTCATACAAATTGTAGGTGGGTTGCCGGCGTGACGAACGGTTATGACGAGCTATCGGCGTGCCTTCAAGAATTCCACGTGGACCTTCAACTTGGCAAGTAGCTCGGTGGCGGGCAACGACTTCAGAATGTAGTCCTGAGCACCTTCGAGCCTTGTTTGCCGCTTCACTTCTTCGTCCTCGACACCCGTCATCATGACGACGAAGGCATTGGGATAGCGGCCGATGATCTCTTGAAGTGCCAAAAAACCGTTCATTTCCGGCATCAAGATATCAAGCAAGATCAGATCCGGCTCGAGCGTGAGAGCCAGGTCGATACCTTCTCGTCCGTTATCGGCTCGACCGACGACATCGACGCCTAGGGAACTGAGGTGTGCAGAGATGATATCCTGCATGATCTCTTGGTCGTCGACGACGATAGCTGTGAGGTCACGCGCCATATGGCCCCCACTTTCTCTGCTGCCCATTTGTAGAACGGGTGGGCATCCGGTCCTTTGACAACGGCCTTTTCGGTCATCGGGAAGTCGATGGCGAAGTTCGTCGTACAGAAGGTTTGGATTTCCTCGCTCGTGCCGGGTTCCTGCGCGCCAAAATCATTGGATGGAATGCCGAGCACGACAAGGCCCTTTTCACGGTACTTCTCCCAGAGCGCCTGCAAACCGTCGTATTGCTTGGTGAAGCCGCAGAACGACGCCGTGTTGACGACCAGTACGGCCTTGCCGGCAAAGCCGGATGCGGGCATCGGTTCACCCTCGATCGACGTGAACGTAAAGTCGTGGAAAGTCATATTGGCCGCCTTTGCCGAAGTGGTGTTGAATAGCCCGAAAGTCAGGACGAGCGCTCCTAGGAAAAATCGGCATCGCATGTTTGTCGTCCTTATATCAGTTGATCCTAGTTATCATACGATCGTCACGTGACACTGGTTTATTAAACTTCAAACGTCGCCCTGAACTTGATTCAGGGCCCATTTTTGAAGCGGCAGCGACGTCGCCAATGGCGCAATGGATGCTGAATCAAGTTCAGCATGACGCCGAAGATTTTTTACTTATCCCTTAAACCACGCGACCGCTTGGATAGCTGCTGCATGAGCGCGTTCCTGATCGGGGTAGACCACGTCCTCGAAGCCGCCGACCGGATACCAGCCACGGGAGTCTTCCGGGTCGCGTCGATATTCTTCGAAACCATAACTCTTGTCGGTGCGAAGAAAGATATCAATGCACAAGCTGCCGTCGGCATTATTGATCGAGTTCAGGACTTTGCGCTTCATTCGTAGCGTTCTTCTCGCCAGGGGTCGCCTTCGTTGTGATAGCCGAGCGCTTCCCAGTAGCCCTTCACGTCTTTTTCCAGAAACGTGATCTGGCGTATCCACTTGGCGCTTTTCCAGAAATACAGCGACGGGATAACGGCACGCACGGGGCCGCCGTGCTCGCGGGAAATCGGCTCATTATTGTGTCGGATAGCCAGCAGCGAGTCCGCTGCCGCAAAACGCTCCAGCGTAATGTTTGTGCGGTAGCCGTCGTGCGCGTGGAAGATCACGTGTTTTGCGGCGAGGCTGGGTTTCACGAGATCAATCAACTTTCGAGCCGAAAGCCCACACCATGTGTTGTCCAGCATCGACCACGCGGTGACGCAATGAATGTCGGCCTGAACTGTGTCGGTCGCCAGCTTCTCGAACGCGGACCAGTCCATGCTGAGTGGGTGCGCGATGGCGCCTTTGACGTCGAGTTGCCATTGGTCCGGCGGGATCAGTGGTTGGTGACCTAGATCGAGGACCGGCCACTTGGAGACGACCTCCTGGCCTGGCGGCACGCGCGGTCTTTCAGGTTTGCGTGGCGGCAGGCGTTTTTCCTCGGCGGCTTTACTTTTGGCGATGGTGGCGGAACTCTCCCGCTGCTCGCCCAGCACCGTACCGGGAGCGCCTTCAAATAACCGGGCAAAGCGGTCGTCGTCGGCCATCAGTTGTTTCGGAGATCTTCGACGATACGCAAGGCAACCTCGGTATCGGCAAGACGGAGACGATAGATCTGCACGTTCTCCATGACCCGTTGAACATAGTTCCGCGTTTCGGAGTAAGGGATCATTTCAATCCAATCGATGGGATCGACATCGGCGTCGCGCGGATCGCCATATTCCTTAACCCAACGTCGCACGCGGTGCGGCCCAGCGTTATAGGCGGCGATGGCCATCGGCAGATAGCCATCGAAATCCTCCAGCAGGCTCGCCAGATAGGACTGACCCAAGGTGACGTTGTAATCGGGGTCCAACACCAGCTTGTGCTTGGAATATGCTAAACCACTTTGTTTGGCGACCTGACGGGCGGTTGCCGGCATCAGCTGCATCAGGCCGCGCGCACCGGCGTGGCTGATGGCTTTCGGGTCATACTCGCTTTCCTGGCGGACGACGGCCAGGACCAATGGCGATTCAGGTTTTTTGCCCTTCACCTTTCTGGGCAACGGCGGTAGCACTAGAGTCGGATAGCCGCCGGCAACGTAATGGCCGTGATCCTGCAGGCTGTTTTTGGCGACGCGTATGGCGAGGTCGGTGCGACCGCTGAGCCGGGCTAGACGCGCCGTCAGCACCTGCCAGTCGGGACTGTCGTCCAATGCCGCGATCTGCATAGTGAACGAGAACAGCCGAACCTCCTCGCCCGCCTGCGCCAGCATGCGCACGGCGCGCACCAATTCGTTGCCGTCGAAGCGCAGGCGCACTTCATCGGCGACGCTGGAGTCCGGCGGTAGCTTGAGTACGGCACCCGGCGTCAATTGGCCGGCCGCCAGCTGTCCGTAATAGGTCGTCGGATGCCGGGCGGCTGTTGCGTACCATTCGGCGGACTTGTCCTTCTTACCGGCTTTTTCCTGGGCACGGCCCATCCAATAGGCGCCGCGCGCCAGACTGACCGGATAGCTGACGGCATCGTACATGCGTTTGAAGTGCCTGGACGCGGTCTTTGCGTCTTCCAGGAATTGCAGTGCCACCCAGCCGGCGAACCACTCCGCTTCGGCATGATCGGCCGGGTGATCGGGCGTCAGGCCGTGGGCTGCGGCGATTCGGTACGCTTCGGAAACAAAACCTTTTTGTAACAACCGGCGGGCCTGAATGGCGCGCTCGTTCCACCAGACATCTGGGCGCGGCGCGGATGCGGGCACAGTCTTCAAAAGGTCGTAAGAGGTATCTAGGTCGGCGATACGGCGCCAGCGGACCCGTTCAAACACCAAGCCTGGGTCGTCCTGATATTTCTTAGGTACCGCCGCGACCAGACGGTCGACGTTTCCGCGCCGGCGTCGGAGAGAGGTCCGCGCCTCTATCAATTTGCGGTAGCCACTATCGACACGATAAAGCATGCGCCGCGCCGGCCAATAGTCGCCGTCCCACGCCAGCCGGTCGGCGCGCTTGCGGTTGTCTTCGAGCGTCAGGTATTTGCGGTATGACCGGTAAAACGCGTTCTCGTGGCCTTTTGTCAGATCGCCTTCGATCCATGCCTTGCGGATGACGGCAACTCCCTCCTCCTTGCGGCCGTTGGCGATCAGCGCCTTGCCGAGTTTCTCAGCACCCAGAGTTGTCAGCGGCGTGCGGCCGCCGAACCAGTCGATGATGAAAGCCGGGTCCGCGTCGGCGGGCATGGATTCTTCGGCCCGCGCCAGCAGCCGTGTCTTGCGCGGCCAGTCGGGATTCTTGGTGATGAAGGTATCGATGGCATCGAAATCGGTGCCGAAGCCACCCTGAAACAGCACGTACCAGGAGACGATCTTGCGCGCCAAGGGATTGCGGAGTTTCCGCGCATAATGGTTGAGACGCACTTTGCTGCCGCGCTCGACCTCCTTGAGCGCTGCCGAAAAGGTTCTGGCTTCACTGGCGTTCAGGCCATCGGCACGTGCGGTCGACCCGGCCGAGGTCCAAGCCACAGCGGCTAGCACGAGCGCCGCTGCAAAAGCTTTCAGGATGTGCGAAGTCGCCAATTTCATGGTGCGTCGAGAATCCAATTCCGTCGAACGTCGAAACCATCCGGATCATAGCGGGTCGTTTACGCTCGGTACATTAACAGTCAATCTGCCACGGCAACATTAAGACCGTATGAAGTCCGTTAAATGACAAGGAAGGCAACGAGCGTGTCGTATGCCTGACGTATTTCCTTGAATTTCTCTTCGGCGGCTTTTGTGCCGCCGTTTGTGTCCGGGTGATGCTTTTTCACCAGTTCCTTGTAACGCGCCTTGATATCTTGCGCGGTGACCGGAAGTTTCAGGCCGAATAGCGCCAGCGCGGCCCGTGTCGTCGGGTCGGCTTGGCGCCCCGACGACGCGGCGCCATCCGCTAAGTCATCTTCGAACAGACCGAAGGCGTCTGCAAAGAACTCAGGATCAAAGCCAAACGGACCGTGTCCCGGCTTCGGGCCTCTGCTCGGCTGAGCCTCCTTGTCGCCGATCGGCCATGTCGGCCGATCCCAGCAGATATCCCGGCGCAAAGATTGTTCGACTTCTTCGTCGGACATACCTTCAAAGAAATTCCATTGGCTGTTGAACTGCCGTATGTGATCCATGCAGAACCAGCGGTAGTCACGCAGATTGTCGCGCGAACGCGGCGCCGGGTGTGTCCCGGCCATGTGGCAGGTCGGCCATTCGCACATGCGGATATCCTCCGCGACGTCATCGCGCATGATCAAGGACGGATGGAGTTTCTTGCGGCGTCTCATTACCCCGTTAATTTGCCTCTTCGCGCACGCTCAAACAAGATTGACAGATACGATTTTGATACCGTGACACCCAGCCTGCGGCTGAGTAGGATTTCAGAAAGCAGGAGGACAGACGGTGACACGCGATCCGTCTGCAGGGGGCAAGATGCAAGACCGCAGAACCGAGGATAGGCGGAGGTCGCCGGACGATGCCTCGGATCACTATGAGGCTTTGTTCGGCCGGATCGACTTAGCGCCAGCAACGGAGCAAGCCGAAGAAGATATCGAACCGAAAAAGCCCTTTTGGCAGGCGCTTGCTGAAAATGAAAACTATGAGCGTCTGAACCTCATCGCGACTTACGTCGCCGTCTTTTTTGCCCCCGTCGCCGCGTTTCTTGAGTTGCTCGCAAGTCCCGATCTGTCGTGGTCGGTGGAGGCAGCGCGTTGGGTCGAAGCCTTGATGGGCATCTTCTTCATTTTCGACACATGCGTCGGCGCCCTTGCCTATGGCATCGGCTATTTCCGGACACCCGCGGCCTGGATCAACATCCTTGCAGTCGGTGCGACCGGCGCCGCGATGTTCGCGGGCGGCCTGGGCATTGCGAACCCTCGGATACTGCGAATCCTCCGAACCGTCCGCGCCGTCGCCAAGGTTGGTTTGGTGCAGAAGGTCGGCACCCGTGAAACCGTACTGGGTGCGGAGATGCTCTCGTCCATGGGGCGCGATGACGCCTGGTATGCGGTCGGGATTCTTCTGCTGATCAGTATGCTCGGCGATTTCTCTATCGGCACCTATGTGAATGTGAGTGATCCGATTCTGGAAATCATCATCTACGCTTCGATGGTCTACTCCGTGCGTTGGAAGGCTGAGCGCAACGTCGAACGCGTTGGCAAGGTTTTCATGGACCGCCTAACCGAAGCCAACAGCATCATTCTTGCCAAGATGCGCGAGATTCCGGGTCTCGAGGACGCCGATGATATTATCGAGCGCCGCGCCCAAGAAGCGTTAGAGGAAGGCCGCAAGCTCAATGAAATTGATACGCTGATCGAAGCGATCGGCATGATTATCGTCAATCTGCGCCGCTTTATCAGCCGCCGCGCCTTTTTGGAAGCCAAGGGCGAGCGCGTGATTCCGACGCGTTCTCCTGTTGCACTGATGTTCACCGACGTCGCCGGATTCCAAATCATGACGCAGCAACTTGAGAAAGAGATTCTGCCGGTTCTCAAGACCTACCTGGGCGAGATGAACCGTGGCGTGACTCGACATGGCGGCGATATCGATAAATTCCTGGGCGAAGGGATTTTCGCCTATTTCCACAATAACGAGTCGCCCCGGGTGAGTGCCAATTCGGCCTTCGACGCTGCTGTTGAAATGCATAAGATGTCAGAGGCGCTGGAAATAGCCGGCGGCATCTGGGATGACTTTTTCGATGGTGACAGCGAATGGGAGCGCCGGCGCACGTTCAATACCCGTTTCGGGCTGCATTGGGGGGTCGTTGTCGCGGGCCCGGTTGGCGACGATGACCGCGCCGATTCGACCCTGATCGGCGATAACGTCAATCTAGCGGCGCGTCTAGAGGCGCTGAACGAAGCCTATGGCACGCAGATTCTCCTTAGCGAAGATTTCTACAAGTGCCTGAGCGGCGACCGCCGAGTGTTATGCCGTCGTATTGATCGCATTCAATTGGCCGGGCGGGCTGCGCCCATCTATGTTTATACCGTCGATGTAGAGGCACTACCGGTGCCGTTCCTGCTTGCCTTTACGTCGGGCCTGGAAGCTTATCTCGGCGGCGATTGGGGGCGTGCGCACGCAACGCTCAGCGAGGCTCGCAAAGTTCTTGAAGATGCCGGCGAAGACCCGGATCCGGCGACGGAGACGTTGATCGAGCGGATCGAGGACATCAATGCCTTCTGGCAAAAAGCGATTGCCCACCTCAGCGTCCGCGTGCCGGAGGAAATCACTGAAGAAGCGTCCAATAAACTCAGGAAACGCCTCGAAAACGATACCTGGCTGCCGCCGCACGAATGGAGTGGCGCTTGGCGGATTGACGACTGATCGCCTATTTTTCGTTTTTTCCCCGGATTTATATGGTTTGGCTTGACGGGCGGCGGCGTTCCTCCTACAAAACCGCGCTTCCGGGCCGCAACGAATGGCGGCTCGCCAATTATTTTGAGACGTAGGGATTTGAGCCATGTCGAAACGTTGCGATCTTACCGGTCGGACCATTCAGACCGGCAACAACGTCAGCCACGCGATGAACAAGCGTCGGCGCCGTTTTCTGCCGAACCTGCAGGAAACCTCGTTGTGGTCCGATGCACTTGGCCAGAGCCTACGCCTGCGCGTCTCCGCGTATGGCCTGCGTTCCGTTGAACACAACGGCGGTCTGGATGCCTACCTGCTGAAAACCGCCGATGGCAAGCTCGGCACGACGGCGCTGAAGATCAAGCGTCGTATCAAGCGCCATCAGGCGAAAGCCGCCTAACCGGCCGCTGCAAAAGAATCAGATGGAAGAGGCCCGCTTTCGAGCGGGCCTTTTTCGTTTTGGGTTTTCATATCCCATTGGCATCGCCCTGACTTTGATTCAGGGCCCATTTTTAGACCGGCAGGATCGGCGAGAGTACGTGAATGGATGCTGTATCAAGTTCAGCATGACGGGTTGAGTTGTTTTATCCGGCTGGGTTCACCGCCACACGCGCCACAGCGGAGATCGGCACAAGTTGGAAGCCGAGCGCGTTCAGTTCCGGCAGCCACGCCCGGAGCGCCGTCAGGGTATTGTCACGGGGGTGGCCGATGGCGATGGCTAAGCCTGTGCGGCGTGCGACTTGCTCGGTGCGCTCCAACTGACGGTTGATGAAGTCCAGGTTGTCTTCGTGATCGAGGAAGATGTTACGAATCGCGAACGGAATACCGGCTTTGCGTGCCTCGTCATGGGCAACGGAGCGCCCCGAGGTTAAAGAATCGAGGAACAACAATCCCCTCTCCTTCAAAGCCTGTACGACAATTTTCATGCCGTCGCTATCGGCGGTGAAGCGGCTTCCCATATGGTTGTTGATGCCGACATAGCCGCTCAATTGGTTCAGATTCCATTCAACGTTCTTGCGTAATTCATCGGCCGGCATCCCGCTGATGAGGACATTTGGGCCGGGATTGATCGTGGGTGAACTCGGCTCCATCGGCACGTGGAGCATCAGTTCATGCCCGGCGCGTTTCGCCGCAGTGGTCTGAGGTTTCAGGTTCTCCGCATACGCCATGTAGGACATCGTCAGCGGTCCGGGTAGCGCGACCGTCGCTTTGCTTCGCTTTCGGTCCAGACCGAGGTCGTCGATGACGACGACGATCTTGGGCCGGTTATCCCGGTGAACGGGAACGGCGAATCGTTGCCAGGCCGGCAGCTTGTCTCCGTCGCGGCGCTGCAAGTCGGCGATATCGTCGGGCAGTGCTGCCACGAGGACCGGCGGCATGGCTGGCTTTTCACTCGGTTGCGGTGCTGCTTCAGCTGATTCTTTTTCAGGCGTTTCGGTGACGGAATCCGCCGGTTCAATTGACGGTGCCGCAGCATTCACCGAAGCCGATTCTCTCTGTTCAGGCATTTTCGGAGATGCGTCACGCTGTATATGTGAACCCAAATCCATTTCAATATGCGGTTCTGGCAGCGCGATTCGTTGCAAGGCACCGTTTTGCTCGATGACGATATCCTTAGGCAGGCTCTCTTCGTAATCTTTTGGTAAGCCCTCTGGCGCCGCTTTCGGGGCTTCCGCCACCTGCTGGCGCGGCGCGGTCGACGCCGATTCCTCGGAGGGGGTGACATACTTGCCGACCAGATAGCCAGCGGACAGGCCGGCGACCGCCAGAACCGCTAGTGCCGCCATCCGAACGGGGTTCAAGCCGATGCTCGCACCGAACGCCGGTTTTGGGCGTGGCCAGCCGGTCAGCTTGTTTTTGCCCTCTGCCGTGGGGCGTTCTTTCGAAGAGATGGACATGGTTAATTCCAGCGGTAGACCTTGGTCTGCCTAGCGGATGCCCTAGGGAGCGTCAACGGCGCACAAACGGATTCTAATGTAAAATTTGTTTCTATGATGTAAGGTTAACGTCAGAGAGCGACGGCAAATATACTTCGTCAATTTTGGGGGAACGTGACGTTGAAGTCCTATGATTTGAGCGAGCTCAATATTCTCGTGCTCGAAAAGCACCTTTTGGTGCGCAAGCTGCTGACAGACGTTTTTTCGGAATTCGGTGTCGCTACCGTCTTCTCGACCCCCAGCACGGTCGAAGCCTTCGATTACTTCAATACCCGCAACCCAGACATCGTGCTTTGCGATTGGACGCCGGACCTCGACGGCATGGCCTTTATTCGGCAAATCCGCTGGTCGGATGACAGCGCAAACCCCTATGTGCCTGTCGTCGTCGTGACGGCCAATACCGAACTGCGTCATGTATGCCATGCCCGCGACAACGGTATGACGGAATTCCTCGCTAAGCCGGTTTCGGCTAAGACGATATATTCGCGTCTTTGCACGGTCATCGAAAAGCCGCGCCCGTTCATCCGCGTCGGCAATTTTTTCGGACCGGATCGCCGCCGCCGCCAGTCCGAGCATATGGGGTCGATGGAGCGCCGCCGGGCCGGCTAAACCCCGCTTCCGACTACATTTCCGGACTGCTGCATCGCTTGACCGATACGGGTACGGGCGGCATTGTGCGGCATCGCGCGTGGCAATTGTATGCCTTCGCGCACTGGTGATAGAGGGCGGAGCGGCGCCATGTTCTTGCTGATCGATAACTACGACAGTTTTACCTACAACTTGCTGCATTATTTGGGCGAGTTGGGGGCGAATGTCGTGGTCAAACGTAACGACGAAATTTCGGTCGCCGACGCGATGGCCATGAACGCCGACGGAATTGTGATCTCGCCGGGGCCTTGCGATCCCGATAAAGCGGGTATCTGCCTAGACCTGATCGCCGCAGCCGCCGATACGCACATGCCTGTGTTCGGGGTCTGTCTGGGCTTTCAGGCCATCGGTCAGGCCTTTGGGGGCGAGATCGTCCGGGCGCCGAAACCGATGCACGGCAAATTGTCGCAGATCGAACATGACGGCACCGGTGTATTCAATAGCCTTCCCTCGCCCTTCACAGCGACGCGCTATCATTCCCTGGCGATCAAGCCAGAAAGCCTGCCGAACAGTCTGGTCGCTATCGCGCACAGCGACGACGGCGTGATCCAGGGGGCGCGCCATGCGGTGCTGCCGATCCACGGTGTACAGTTCCATCCCGAGAGCATCGCCTCGGAACACGGCCACAAGATCTTGCAGAATTTCTTGGAAATGACGAAGACGCGGGAGGCAGCTTAATGAGCGACTTGATGAAGCCGATTCTCAACAAGGTTGCCGACGGCACGGCGCTTTCGGTCGCCGAAGCCGAAGCCGCCTTCGGCATCATCATGTCTGGCGACGCGACTCCGGCTCAGATCGCGGGCTTTCTGATGGCGCTTCGTGTGCGGGGCGAGACCGTGGATGAGATCACCGGCGCCGTGCGCACCATGCGTGCCAAGATGACGCCGGTCACCGCACCCGAGAATGCCATGGATATCGTCGGCACCGGTGGCGACGGTTCGGGTTCCTATAACGTTTCGACCGGCACTGCGTTCGTGGTTGCAGGGGCCGGCGTGCCGATCGCTAAGCACGGCAACCGCGCGCTGTCTTCAAAATCGGGCGCCGCGGATGTGCTGTCGTCGCTGGGCGTCAATCTGGATGCGGAATTCCCGGTGATCGAGAAAGCCATAGCGGATGCAGGGATCGGCTTTCTG
The DNA here is from genome assembly GCA_965216765.1 of Rhodospirillales bacterium. Taxonomy (GTDB): domain Bacteria; phylum Pseudomonadota; class Alphaproteobacteria; order Rhodospirillales; family Casp-alpha2; genus UBA4479. The sequence goes on along the minus strand of OZ244199.1, from coordinate 647,986 downwards.
ATGGCGCCGCGCCACCACAGCGCCATGCGCTTCGTCGGTCCCGTGCGGGTCGAGATGGGGGTGCGGACGGTGTTCAATATCCTTGGGCCGATGTCCAACCCGGCCAGCGTCAAGCGGCAGTTCACTGGTGTGTTCTCGCGCGCCTGGCTGCGGCCGATGGCCGAGACGCTCGCCAACATAGGCTGCGAAGCCGCCTGGGTCGTGCATGGATCCGACGGCATGGATGAAATGACGACGACCGGTGTGACCCATGTTGTCGCGCTCGAGGGCGGAAAAATCCGTGAATTCGACGTGACGCCGGGCGACGCTGGTCTGCCGACGGTAGAGGCGGAAGCGCTCAAGGGAGGCGATCCCGATTTCAACGCAAAGGCGATCCGCGAACTTTTGTCGGGCGTCAAAGGACCCTACCGCGATATCGTCCTGTTGAATGCAGCGGCGTCGCTGATCGTTGCCGGAAAGGCAACCTCGCTGACCGAAGGCGCCGCGCTGGCCGCGAAATCCATTGACGATGGTGCCGCTCAAGCGGCGCTGGATCGCCTCGTCGCTATTACCAACGTCTAGGAATACCAATGAGCGACGTTCTTACCCGTATCTGCGCCGATAAGCTGGAGCACATCGCCAAGCAAAAGGCTGCTCGTCCGTTCGCTGACGTCGATGCGGACGCGCGGGCACAGGAACCGGCGCGGGGCTTTATCCAGGCGTTGCGCGCCAAGGTGGATACCGGTGGTTATGGACTGATCGCGGAACTCAAGAAGGCGTCACCGTCAAAAGGACTGATCCGCCAGGATTTCGATCCCCCTTCCCTCGCTAAAGCCTATGAAGACGGCGGCGCCGCTTGTATCAGCGTGTTGACCGATATTCCTTATTTTCAGGGCGAAGACGCGTTTTTGGTGGCTGCCAGGCGCGCTGTCGCGCTGCCGGCGCTGCGCAAGGACTTCATGCTCGATACCTATCAGATCGCCGAAAGCCGGGCGCTTGGGGCAGACTGTATCTTGCTGATCATGGCGGCGTTGTCGGACGCACAGGCTGCAGAACTCGAAGACGCGGCGCGGACCTACGGCATGGACGTGCTGGTCGAAGTGCATGACGCGGACGAATTGCAGCGTGCACTCGGCCTGAAAACACCCCTCCTCGGCATTAATAACCGTAATCTCAAGACGCTCGAGGTTGACCTCGCGGCGACTGAAACGCTGTCCAAGGATGTGCCCGCCGACAAACTGATGGTCTGCGAAAGCGGCCTGTTCGTGCGTGACGATCTCGACCGCATGGCCGCCGTCGGCGCCAAGTGCTTTCTGATCGGCGAAAGCCTGATGCGCCAGGACGATGTTGCCGCTGCGACCCGTGCCTTGTTGCAGCCGGACATGGCGGCCTGAGATGGCGGACGACTTCACGCATTTCGATGCCGACGGCAACGCCCACATGGTCGATGTCGGCACAAAGGACGAGACTGAGCGCACGGCGACCGCCAAAGGGCGCGTTCTGATGTCTGCAGAGACGCTGCAAAAGATTTTGTCCGGCGGCGTCAAGAAAGGCGACGTGCTGAGCGTCGCGCAATTGGCCGGCATTATGGGGGCCAAGCGCACGCCGGATTTGATTCCGCTTTGCCATCCCCTGGCGCTGACGTCCGTCGCCGTTGAGCTGGAATGTGTGCCCGAAGACAATGCCGTCGATATCACGGCGACCTGTAAGCTCAAGGGTAAAACCGGTGTCGAGATGGAAGCACTGACGGCGGTCTCCGTTGCCGCGCTTACAATCTATGACATGTGTAAAGCCGTCGACAGGGGCATGCGCATCGTCGACATTCGCCTGACGCACAAGGCCGGCGGCAAGTCCGGCACCTTCGAGGCCCAATAATGCTGTCGATCGAAGAGGCCCTTCAGAACATCAGAAGCGCGATCTCGCCGGTGCCGACGGAGGAAATCTTTGTCGCCGATGCACTTGGCCGCGTGCTGGCCGAGGATATCGTCGCCACCGTCAGCCATCCGCCACGCGACGTTTCGTCGATGGACGGCTACGCGGTGCGCGCCGCCGACCTCGACGGTTTGCCGGTAACCCTGACGCAGATCGGCGAAGCGGCGGCTGGGCACACGTTCGAAGGCACGGTCGGTGCCGGCCAATGTACGCGCATCTTTACAGGCGGCGGATTGCCTGCCGGAGCCGACACCATCGTCATACAGGAAGATACCGACGCCGACGGCGACCGGATTACGGTTCGCGAGGCTGGTCCCGAAGGCGACTGGGTACGGCCGGAGGGTTTGGATTTTGCGGCTGGTAGAACCCTGCTGTCGAAAGGGCGCATGATGACGGCACGTGATGTCGGTCTCGCATCGGCTGCAGGTGCCACTTGGATACGGGTGCGCCGCAAGCCGCGTATTGCGGTGCTGTCGACCGGCGACGAAGTCGTCATGCCGGGCGCATCGCGCCGTGACGATCAGATCGTCAGTTCCAATACCGTCGCCCTTTTGGCCTACGCGCAGGTCATGGGGGCAGAGGCCGTCTCGTTGGGTATTGCCGAGGACAAGCCGGAAAGCCTGAAGGCACGCCTTGCCGATGCACAGGGCTTTGACATGCTGGTGACATCGGGCGGTGCCAGTGTCGGCGACCACGACCTGGTGCAATCCGCATTCGGCGAGGAAGGCCTGGATCTGGGCTTCTATAAGATCGCCATGCGCCCGGGGAAACCACTGATCTTCGGACACATCGGCAAAACGGTCCTGCTGGGTTTGCCCGGCAATCCGGTCTCGACGGGTGTGACGGCGGCGATCTTCGTGCGTGCCGCCATTGAAGAAATGCTCGGCCTCACGCCGCAGCCGCTCTATGAGGCGGCTGTCCTGGGCGCGGACCTGCCAAAGAACGGCAAGCGCCTCGATTTCATGCGTGCTTCGCTGACGTCGTCCGAGACAGAACTACCGATGGCGACACCCTTTAACCGCCAAGATAGTTCAATGCTTGCTGCCTTCGCTCGTGCTGATTGTCTGATAATGCGCGAAATAGGCGCACCGCCGGCCAAGGCAGGAGAAACGGTCAAGATCGTGCGGCTTGGCTTCTCGTCAGAGCGTTTCTAGACCAGACTGTGGTTTTCCCTTAGCTTTTCGTGGTTGACGCGAAATGAGAACTTATATAGAACAATTTTTAATTGTTTGATGTTTGTTCTATTTCTGATCCTGACTTGATCTACTATATTTTGGGGTTAGATGGATAATTTCAGCTACGAGGACGCAAGATGCTCACGCGGAAACAGTACCAGCTGCTGATGTTCATTGATGAGTCGCTTCGGGAAAACGGTGTTTCCCCTTCTTTTGACGAGATGAAAGAGGCGCTGGGGCTGAAATCGAAATCGGGCATCCATCGTCTTATCACCGGTCTCGAAGAACGCGGTTTCATCCGCCGTCTGCCGCACCGCGCGCGGGCACTCGAAGTCCTTAAGCTGCCGGAAAACGCAACGCCCTCTTCGTCTCGTGTCATTCAGGCGCCGAAACCGGCGTTTAAGCCGACCGTCATTGCCGGTGATTTGGGCGCCGGCCGTCGCGATCCGCAACCAAGCGACAACGATGCCGAGATCGTGCAGTTGCCGCTCTATGGCCGCATCGCCGCCGGCACGCCAATCGAAGCTTTGCGCGATCCCGGCAACTTTATCGACGTCCCCGCCGCGCTTCTGGCAGGCGGCGAGCACTATGCGCTCGAGGTAGATGGCGATTCTATGGTCGAGGCCGGTATTCTCGACGGCGATACGGTGATCATCAAGCGCACGGACACGGCCGAAAACGGCGCGATTGTCGTCGCTCTGGTCGATGACGGCGAAGTAACGTTGAAACGTCTGCGCCGGCGCGGTGCTTCCATTGCGCTGGAACCGGCCAACAAGGAATACAAGACCCGCATCTTCGGGCCGGATCAGGTCCGCGTGCAGGGCATCCTCAAGGCGCTTTACCGCGCTTACTGACCGCCCTTCCTATTACTCTCTCTTTGCGCAACCCATGGACGATTGCCGCGAACCCCGTTCACGGTCTCGATCCTCAGCGTACCGTTCTCTTCGATCCATACGGCGTGGGTACCAAACCGCCAGAGATCGAACCTGTCGAGCTTGCCTAAAGGCGGACTGCATCCTCTCGGCAGCGGTTCCAAGGCAATGATGAAATCACTGTCCCGGCAATCGTCAGCAATGGCATTCGTCTTGGTGGCGATTGCGACCGCGAGATCTCCCCGTTCCAGCAAACAACCGTAGGCATCACAGCGCAGGCCAGAGACAAGATGTTCAGGCGTTTTAGGCCATGGGTGGCCGTCGGGTGGGGCTTGTCCATTGCGCCGAAGCCAACCGGCCGATTCAAAGCGCGCCTTGCGGCGTGTCGACAGCATCAGGACATTGTTCGCGTCTTTGACCGCCACGACCCTGGCGCGCCCGTCGATAATGATATCGGGGACATCTGTCATGAACGCTCCGAGACTCCCTGTTACGACAAGCGGCACGCCTGCGTATCGTAAGCTTGAGACAGAGACCGTCAGAAGGATTCCGCCGCTACCGATACAGATCAGACCCCAGACCGGGAGCGAAGCCAAGTCCGTCGACGTGATCGGCAGCGCCGCGACCCATTCGGCGACGTTCAAAATCACGCGGGTGCCAGCCGCCATGAGTGCGAAGAATGGCGGCTCAAGACCGAATGGGATCGACACCGTACCCGCCAGTCCCGCCGGCATGACCCAGAATGCGGCGATGGGCACGGCGACGATGTTAGCGACGATTCCGAAGGTGGAGACATGCTGGAAGTGATAGACGGCAAATGGAGCTGTCGCGCCGCTGGCGATGACGCTCATCAGTAAGACGCCGCCGAGGTATCCACCGATACGGCGGGACCAAGTGTGCGGAGCCAGCCCTTCGGCCTGTCGACGCTTGCGGAGCCAACCGTGCACGGCGATTAGCGCTGTCACTGCCGAGAAGGACATCTGAAACCCCGGGGTTACCAGGCTTTCGGGTTTGATCGCCAGGACTGCGAATGCCGCAAAGGCGACGGTGCGCATCGACAAAGCGCGTCTGTCGAGCAAGACCCCTGCCAGCACCAGTGTCGTCATGATCAGTGCGCGCTCGGTCGGCACCGTAAAACCGGCAAGTACGGCATAAGCGGCAGCGAACGGCACGGCGGCCGCCGCGGCGATTTTCTTGCCGTCGATGGACTGGGCGAGGTACGGCATTAAGGCGATAAAGGCTCTGACGGCGGCAAAGACGAGACCCGCGATCAAGCCGATATGTAGGCCCGAGATCGCTAGGAGGTGCGCGACCCCTGCGTCCCGCAGCGTCGCTAGTGTCATGTCGTCGATGTAACCCCTGTACCCTGTCAGCAAGGCCGCCGCGACGGATGCCGATTGGTCACCCGGGCTGGCCGCGAGAGCCTTGGTCATAATATCCCGCCGCACGCCGTCTATCGCCCGCATCAGTTGAAGTCTCGGGCTTTTGATATGGTCCCCCGTTCTTTCTGCCGCACCAAGGGTGAACCCATAGGCGCCGATGCCGTCGAAATAGGCTTGGCGCTGAAAGTCGTAGGCTCGCGGCATGATCGGTGGCGGTGGAGGCCGCAGCGAAACGACGGCACGGACACGGTCGCCCACCTCAAGGTCGTTGTCCGGCGGCCGGACGGTGATGCGCATCCTTACCGGCGCTAATTCGGCAGTCTGCGGACCTGCGGAGGTATCGGCCAGGATCAAGCGCGTTTTCCGGGCACCCGGATAGACCTGATAGACTGTGGCGGTAATGCTGACGGGCAGCAGCGGTTTTTCCAGGCGTGGTGCGGCGCTTATCTCCGTTCTGTGGGTTCCGGCAAGGAATCCAACCATGCTCATGAAGGCCAGAAGTGTCGGTATGCGCCAGTGTCTACGCCAGGCAAAAGCGGTTAATGCTCCGGAAACCGCCGATAGGATAATAACCGTCTGCAAGGGCGGTTCGTTCGGTAGACTGAAATAGATCGCGATTCCCGCGCCCATGAACACGGGTGCCCAGGGTAGCAGATTGCCGCTCTCCGCCGCGAGAAGCTCGGAAAACGTGCATTTTAAGCCGCGCCAGCGCATATCTCGGCTATGGACGAACCAGAGGCGTTTTTGTGAATTTCACGGCCTGCGCGTTTGTGCTGCACGCGTCGTACTTATGTGATAGGAAAGCCCGGCCAATCGGCGAACCTTTTCCCAATTCTGGAGATCCTATGCCCGTCGTTACCCGCTTTGCCCCCTCGCCCACTGGTTTTCTTCATATCGGTGGCGCACGGACAGCGCTCTTCAACTGGTTGTTCGCAAAGCATCACGAACGGCACGGTGACGGCGGCACCTTCCTTCTGCGTATCGAAGATACCGACCGTGCCCGCTCGACCGACGCGGCGGTAAACGCCATTCTCGACGGTCTGAGCTGGCTGGGTCTCGATTGGAACGGCGACGCGATTTCGCAGTTTGAGCGCCGCGATCGTCACATCGCGGTGGTTGAGGAACTGCTCGCCAAGGGCATGGCGTATAAATGTTATTGCACGCCTGACGAATTGGCGGCGATGCGGGAAAAAGCCAAGGCCGAGGGCGCCAAACGTATGTATGACGGTACGTGGCGTGACCGTGACTCCGGCGATGCGCCGGCAGGTGTGGCCCCGGCTATCCGTCTGAAAGCACCGCTCGAAGGCGTGACCGTCATCGACGACAAGGTCCAAGGGCGCGTTGAAGTCGCTAACGAACAACTGGACGATATGGTCCTGCTGCGGGCCGATGGGACGCCGACCTATATGCTCGCGGTAGTGGTGGACGACTATGACATGGGCGTGACCCATGTGATCCGGGGTGATGACCATCTTGTAAACGCGTTTCGCCAGACTCAGCTCTTCAAGGCGATGGATTGGCCCGTGCCGGAATTCGCGCACATCCCGCTCATTCATGGCCCGGACGGTGCGAAGCTTTCAAAACGGCATGGCGCTTTAGGCGTCGATGCCTACCGTGATATGGGCTACTTGCCGGAGGCGCTCCGAAACTATCTGATGCGTCTCGGTTGGTCGCATGGCGACGAGGAAATCATCTCCACGGATCAAGCAATCGATTGGTTCGGTTTTGAAAACATCGGCCGCAGTGCGTCCCGCTTCGACTTCGCCAAGCTTGAGTCCTTGAACGGTCACTATATTCGTCAGTCAAATGACGGCATACTCGCGGAACTCGTCTTACAACATCTTTCCGCAGATGCGAACGTAAGTCTTGCCGAAGAGGCGGCCACTCGGGTAAAAATGGGCATGTCCGGCTTGAAAGAACGTGCAAAAAACATCTTGGAACTATCTGAAAACGCAAAATTTTATGCGATTTCGCGTCCTTTAAAGATGTCGGAGAAAGCAAGCCGGATCCTCAATGAAGACGCTTTAAGCGAGCTTGCAAGCTTCCGCGACGAATTGTCAGCAAGTGATGGTTGGGACGAGGAACATCTTCATTCTCTCGCCAAGGCGCATGCCGAGGCGAAATCGATTAAGATGGGGGCGATTGCTCAGCCCTTGCGTGCCGCTTTGACGGGGAGCAACGTCTCCCCAGGCATTTTCGAAGTTATGGCCGTTCTCGGGCGAGGAGAAAGCCTCGCACGCATAGAGGACGCGCTCCACCGCCCTTGAGGGGTTTTAATAAGCACGAGCCCGCAAGAACTTGGCGGACGTGCAGCCAACCTGCGAACGGCAGGTCTCGGCGAGAACAGGAGAGACGGATATGAGTAGTAACACGCGAACCTTCACGTTGACCGACAACCAGTCAGGAGACAATTGGGAACTCCCGGTCCTGCACGGTTCGGTCGGCCCGGACGTCATTGACGTTCGCAAGCTCTACGCGCAGACCGGCTGCTTCACATACGACCCGGGCTTTACCTCGACGGGTAGCTGTGAGTCCAAAATCACCTATATCGACGGTGACCAGGGTATCCTGATGTATCGTGGGTATCCGATCGAGCAGCTGGCCGAGAAGTCCGACTTCATGGAAGTCTGCTACCTGTTACTGTACGGAAATCTGCCGACTGCGCCTGAAAAAGAAAAATTCGAGCGCGATATCACCTATCACACCATGATCCACGAGCAGATGCAGTCGTTCCTGCGGGGCTTCCGCCGCGACGCGCACCCAATGGCGGTCATGTGCGGTATGGTTGGTGCTCTGTCAGCGTTCTATCACGACTCCCTGGATATCAGCGATCCCAAGCACCGCATGATTTCGTCCTACCGAATGATTGCCAAGATGCCGACGATCGCCGCGTTGGCGTTTAAATACACGTTGGGTCAGCCGTATATCTATCCGAAGAACACCCTCAACTATGCAGAAAATTTCCTGCATATGATGTTCTCAACGCCATGTGAAGAGTATGAAATTGATCCGGTTCTGGCTAAGGCCATGGATATCATCCTCATCCTTCACGCCGATCACGAACAGAACGCCTCGACCTCGACGGTGCGTCTCGCCGGTTCGTCCGGAGCGAACCCGTTCGCGTGTATCTCAGCCGGTATCGCATCGCTCTGGGGGCCCGCGCACGGCGGCGCCAACGAAGCGGTTCTGAAGATGCTGGAAGAAATCGGCGATGCTAAGAAGATCCCGGAATTCGTCGAAAAAGCCAAAGACAAGGACGATCCGTTCCGCCTGATGGGCTTCGGTCACCGCGTCTACAAGAACTTCGACCCTCGCTCGCGCGTCATGCGTGACCAGTGTCACAAAGTGCTGGACGCGATGGGCGTCAAGGACGAGCCACTGCTCGAAATCGCGATGGAACTCGAACGTCTCGCGCTCGAGGACGATTACTTCATCGAGAAGAAGCTGTATCCGAACGTCGATTTCTATTCGGGTATCATTTTCAAGGCGATGGGTATTCCGACGTCCATGTTCACGGCGCTGTTCGCCGTGGCCCGTACTGTCGGCTGGATTGCTCAGTGGAACGAAATGATCGAGGACCCGAGCCAGAAGATCGGCCGTCCGCGTCAGCTCTTCACGGGCGCCGACCGCCGCGAATATGTGGATGTCGCCAAGCGCTAATTGGCGGTACTATTTCGAAAAGAACGCGGGGCTTCGGTCCCGCGTTTTTTTTATGCGTGTTTGTTTGCTTCAGAGAGGACGACACGGGCGGCAGCCGTGGAAGGTGCCATTTCTCCAGACCTGAGTTGTGCCAGGGCGGTGGCGATGTCACTGGCCTGTGCAGCGCGGGCCTCGGGCGACGCCAGCAGTTGGGACACGGCGCCGGCTAGTTCGGACGCCGTGCAGATTTCTTGCAGGAACTCCGGCATGACGGCGCGTTGCTGTAGGATGTTGATGATGGAAACGTATGGCACCTTGATAAGACGCCGCGCAATCACCGCCGTCAGCGTTTGCACGCGATAGGCAATCACGCTTGGCAGGCCCGCCATAGCGAGTTCCAGCGAGACCGTCCCGCTCGCAGCCAGCGCCGCGTCGGCGGCGGCGAAGGCGTCGTATTTCTCCGTTTCCCCTTCGACGACGGTAACGTGGCCGGCAGGAAGATCGATCAGGGCGGCACGCACCATGCCGGCGACACCCGGCGCCGCCGGTGCGACGACATGCAATGCCGGAAAGGATTTGCGCAAACGAACCAGTGTCTCCATGAAGACCGGCATCAGACGCGACACTTCGCCTTTCCGGCTGCCCGGGAGCAAGGCCAGGAGCGGCACGTTGGGGGCGATTTCGTGTCGTGAGCGGAACGCCGCGCCGTTACCTTTGTCGGCACCGCTTTCCAAGATCGAATGGCCGACAAATGTCGCCTGGGTCCCTTCATTTTCGAAATACGGCGGTTCGAACGGCAGCAGGCACATCACGTGATCGACAACGTTCGCGATCTTCTTTGCCCTTCCCGGCCGCCACGCCCAGACGCTGGGTGCGACATAGTGAACCACGGGAATACCGGCGCTCTTAATCTTCTTGGCGACGCGCAAGCAGAAGTCCGGTGCGTCGATGGTTACTACCACGTCAGGCTTCTTGGCTAGGATGTCGTCCGCGGTCTCGGAGATCCGGCGTAGCAAGAGAGGTAGCCGTGGCAGCACCTCGGCCAGGCCCATGACCGTCAGGTCCTCCATAGGGAAAAGGCTTTCGAATCCGGCCAATTTCATGTCGTGGCCGCCGACACCTGTGAATGAGGCTTGGTTATCCGTCTCGTGGCCGATAGCGCGCATTAGACGCCCGCCCAGGGCGTCCCCCGATGGCTCACCGGCGATGATATAAACCAGCGGGCTGCTCATGACACCGTTTCCTCGGCAGGGCTTCCCACAACGAATAGGCCCGCGTCCTTGGCGGCGGCGCGGGTCGCGGCGGCATCCATCAGAAAAGCGTTCCCGGCATCAACCACGATCCCGGATAGGCCCGCTCTGGCGGCATTGCGTACCGTTTCCGGGCCGATGGTCGGCAGATCAACGCGGCGCTCCTGCCCCGGCTTTAGGACCTTGGCGAGGACGCCTCCCTTGTTACCGGCCTCGGTGAGGCGCTTCAGCATGGCGTCCGTGCCGTCGGCGGCTTCTTCGGCGATGATCTTGCCGTCACGAACGACGGCGCCCTGTCCGAGATCGCGGCGGCCTAAATCTCTGGCCGCGGATACGGCGGCAGCGATGTCGTTACGGATGTCTTGGGTCGGCTCGCCCCCGGCGACGACTCCCAGCGGCATCAGAAGCTCCGGGACGATCTCGTCGGCACCGATGACGGTGAATCCTTCTTTCTCCAGCGCAACCAATAGCGCTTTCAGAAGACCGTCGTCGCCGAGCGCATCGGCGCCGCTGGCGGCAAAAAACCTTACGGTCCACCAGTCGGGACGTAGTTCGGACAAGGATGGTCTTCGCACCCACCCGGCCATTACCAAGGCATCGCAGCCTTCGGCGCGGAACCGTTTAATCGCCGCCCCGGCGGCGCCCAGGCGCAAGATGACGTGATTTGTATCGTTGTAGTCGAGGGCATCTGCCTGGCCTTCCAGGGCCACGGCGAATACAGGGCGTCCGTCCTGCCGGCATTTTTCGACGATTCGAAGCGGCAGCGGACCGCCCCCCGCGATGACACCTAGTTTAGGCGGCATCTTCCATGTGCGGCTGGCAGATACGCCTTGAGGAGTCACGCTGGATGAAACTGATAATCTCCATCACCGGCTCGTTATCGCTGAAATCCTCGACCACATCCTGTAACCGCTCGGCCAATGTGCCCTCTTCCGCGAAAATCATGCGGTAGGCTTTACGGAGATCATGGATAACGTCGCGCGAGAAACCGCGGCGCTTGAGACCGACAAGATTCAGTCCCTCGAGTTTCGCCCGATTGCCGATCACGGTGCCGTAAGGAATGACGTCGTGTTCGACGCCGGTCATGCCGCCGATCATAGCGTGCTTGCCGATCCGCACGAACTGGTGCACGGCCGACAGACCGCCGACGATGGCCCAACTGTCGATAGCCACATGGCCGGCGAGCGTCGCGTTATTGACGAGGATAACGTTATTGCCGAGCTTACAGTCGTGCGCCACGTGGGCGCCGACCATGAACAGGCATTCGTCGCCGATGGCCGTCACCATGCCGCCGCCCTCGGTGCCGGGATTTATCGTCACGTGTTCGCGGATGACGTTCTTGGCGCCGATGCTGAGCGTCGACGGCTCTCCATGATACTTCAGGTCCTGCGGATCGTGCCCAATAGAAGCGAATGGATAGATGCGTGTTCCCGGCCCGATATCCGTGCGGCCGGCGACCACCACATGCGACTTCAATTGCACGCCACTGGCGAGTTTGACGTCGGGGCCGACAACGCAGAAAGGTCCGATCGCCACGTCATCGGCGATTTCCGCAGCGCTATCGACAACGGCAGTTGGATGGATTTGGGTCATTTAGAAGCCCCGTCCGGATTGTCCATGATCATTGCTGTGAAGGTCGCTTCCGCCATCACCACGCCGTCCGACTTAGCTTGGCCTTTGAAACGCCAGACGCGCGCGCGCCCCTGCTCTTTCTCGACATGGAGATGCAGCGTATGGCCCGGCAGAACCGGCTTACGGAACCGCGCGTTCTCGATGGACATGAAATAGACCAGCTTGTCGGCGGAAACGTCATCAAGAGCTTCGATGACGACAATGGCCGCCGTCTGCGCCATGGCTTCGACGATCAACACGCCCGGCATGATCGGGTGACCGGGAAAGTGACCCTGAAAAAACGGCTCATTCACCGTGACGTTCTTGATGCCGACGGCACGCTCACCAGCCTCGATATCGATGACCTTATCGATGAGTAGGAACGGATACCGGTGCGGTATGCGCTCCATAATGCCGCTGATGTCGATTTCCGTACTGGAGATATTCGCATCCGCATCCATAGTTCAGGTCCCCTTCTTCTTGGCGAGGCGGTGCAGCGTCGCAACCTCGCGTAGCCACTGGCGGATTGGTCGGGCGGGACTGCCGCCCATCTCTGCGCCTGGAGCGACATCCTGCATGACGCCGCTCTGCGCTGCAATACGTGCGCCGGGTCCGATTTTCAGATGCCCGGCAAGGCCGACTTGCCCAGCAAGGACGACGAAGTCGCCAAGTTCCGTACTGCCCGAAACGCCGACGTGGCTGACGATCACGCAATGGCGACCGATTTGGACGTTGTGCGCGATCTGTACCAGATTGTCGATCTTAGAGCCGTCGCCGATGACCGTGTCCGGACCGGTGCCACGGTCGATGGTCGTGTTGGCGCCGATTTCGACATCGTCACCGATCATCACGCGGCCTAGCTGTGGTACTTTTTCGTGACCGCCCGGCCCCATAGCGAACCCGAAACCATCCTGCCCGATTCTGACACCGGTATGGATGATCACATTCTTACCGACGATGGCATTGGCGACGGAGGCATTGGGACCGACCGAACTGCCGTCGCCCAGGACGACGCCGACACCGATATAGGCATTAGCGCCGATCCGGCAGCCGGCGCCGATCTCAGCATACGCGTCAATGACCGCACCCGCACCGATATCGGCGTCTGAGGAAACATTGGCACTGTCGTCGATGACCGCAGTCTTATGCCTGGTGCCGGTGGCGGCCGGCGCCGGGTAGAACGCCGAGGCGACCCGCGCATAGGCGTGATATGGCGTTTCCGTCACCAATAGCGCCATGCCTTCGGGGGCCGCGTCGGTGTGTTTCGGATGAACGATGCAAGCACCCGCCGAAGACGCCTTGAAAGCATCCAGATATTTCGGGTTGTCCAAGAAACTCAGGTGTTCGGTGCCGGCGCTGTCTAGCGACCGCACGTCGGATATCGGCATATCAGCGGTTGCTGTGTCGGCAAGCGTGGCACCGGATATCTCGGCGAGCCGCGATAGCACGAAAGGCCCCGCGTTCTTGAAAAAGCGGGAGTCGGCCATTGCCTTTACTTCTTGGGCGCTTCGACCTTAACGGTCGGCATTCTGGCGTTCAGTTCCGTCAAGACATCCGCCGTGATGTTCAGAGCATCATCGACCAAAACGACCTGAGCGCGCCGCACAACCATCGCGTAGCCTCTGGTCCGGGCAAATTCGATGACGATGGCATTTAGGGTCTCTTCGACCTGCAGCATCGCCTTTTGCTGGCTTTCCTCAAGCGCCCGGCGGCGCGACTGTACGAGTTGCTGAACACCGACCACGCGTTTTTCAAATTTACGGCGCTCTTCGGCGAATGCTTCGGGCGCCAGAAGGGTCTGTTTCTTGGAGAGTTCCGTCTGGGCGGTGCGCAGCGCCTCCTGCTCCTTCTGGATCTCTTCTTGCAGCTCGTTTTGGAATTTGACGATTTGTTCGCGGATCGTCTTCACAGAAGACGCTTCACGGCGAATCAGACCAACATCGAGAACGACGATGATCGGCGTGACGAGGCGTTCACGAGGCTGTTCTTGGGACTGAGCCGATACACCAGAAGTGGTCAGGGCAATCAAGGCTATGGCAACAGCGATCGTAGACAGACGTTTAAACACGATAATCTCCTAGAAGCGGGTTCCGAAATTGACCCTCACGAACTCTTTCTTGTCGTAGTCCTCTTTCAGAACTGGAATAGCGAAGTCAATCCCGAGCGGACCAAACGGCGAATCCCAGTTTAGCCCAGTTCCCACGCCCATACGCAACGAACCGTCGTCGGCAGTTGTAGAGTTCGTTGGAGACAGGCTTCCGGACGATCCGATATCGACAAACATGCGTCCGCTGACACCCAATTCGCTGGGGAGCCCGGACGGAAACTTCAACGCGACGGAACCGGCATACATCCATTCGCCGCCTACTGCGTCATCGGTCGCCGTGTCACGCGGTCCTAGACCGGATGTTTCAAAGCCGCGCACATCATCACCGCCGACAAAGAAGCGTTCCGACAGGGCGACATCTTCGCCGAGTCCGACGATATAGCCCCCCTTACCTGACATCGAGAATATCCACTGGTCCGCGATGGGGTAGAAATAAGTTCCGTTTAGCGAATTTCTGAGGTGATAGAGCGTGCCGCCGAGCCCTGCTAGGTCTGTATCGAAACGGACGAGAGTGCCCTCGGTGGTGTTGATAAACCGGTCCCGGGTATCATAGGCGATTGAGTGGCTCACTTGGGAGGTGGTTTCTTCACCCTCTTCCGCTTTAATGAGTGACGACGCATCCGAACTCACGTCGAGAATTTCAGAGAGCCGCAACATGTAACGCCACGACTGCGAGGCGTTATCAGCGATTTTATAACCGCTGCGCAGGCGGAAGCCGGTACGTTTGATGTCGAACGAACTGGTGTCCTGCAAATCTCGGGTGACGCGGAAAAGATCGACCCCGGCAGAGACTTCACGGTCCATGAAGTATGGTTCCGTGAAGCTCAAATCAATCTCGGAGGCTTCAGCAGCGAGTTGGAATTTCGCGCTCAAGGTCTGACCACGGCCTAGGAAGTTGCTCTCGCTCAGTTGGATATCGCCGACCGGACCGACCGAGGACGAATACCCGGCACCGAACGAAATCTGTCCCGTCGGCTTTTCCTCGACTGACGTGTTGATAACCGTCTTGTCGGGCGCTGAGCCGGGAACCTGTTCAATATCCACGCGGTCGAAGAATCCGAGATTTTCGATCCGGCGGCGCGAGCGGCGCAGCTTGGAAGCGTTAAAGGCATCGCCCTCAACGAGTTGGAATTCGCGGCGGATCACCTTGTCGAGCGTCCGGACATTACCGGCGATGTTGATTCGTTCGACAAAAACACGCGGGCCTTCGTTCACGACGTATTTCACGTCGATGGTTTTTTCTTCCTGATTGCGGCTGATGCGCGGCCGGATTTCGACGAATGCGTAGCCCAGGGTGCCGACCTGCTCGGTCAGACGATCGATGG
The DNA here is from genome assembly GCA_965216765.1 of Rhodospirillales bacterium. Lineage (GTDB taxonomy): Bacteria > Pseudomonadota > Alphaproteobacteria > Rhodospirillales > Casp-alpha2 > UBA4479. The sequence goes on along the minus strand of OZ244199.1, from coordinate 632,714 downwards.
TCCGGTCGATTTCATTGGCGTCGTACCAGTCGCCGGTTTCAACCTCAATTGATTCCTGAAGTAGCGCCGGGTCCAAATCCTTAAGGCGTGCCTCGACCTCGATCTTACCAAAGGTATAGCGGCTACCTTCGTTGATTGCGAATGTGACGAAGAACGAAGTGTTGTCGGGCGTCAGTTCGGCGACGGCTGAATTGACTGCAAAGTCGGCATAGCCGTTGGAAAGATAGAAGCGACGCAGCAGCTCACGGTCCAGATTGATACGGTCCGGGTCGAAGACGTCGTCCGACGTGAAAAAGCGCCACCACTTGCTTTCGCGCGTTTGGATTTCCTCGCGCAGTCGGCTGTCGCTGAATTCCCGGTTGCCGATGAAACGGATATTGCCGATCTCCGTTTCTTGGCCTTCGTTGATTTCGAAAACAAGGTCGATCCGGTTCTGTTCCAACTGAATGAGCTTCGGGTCGACACTAGCGGCGAACATGCCGTTGCGGCGGTAGACAGCGAGAACGCGTTTAACGTCATCTTGCACCTTCGCGCGCGTGTAGATGACGCGTGGACGCAGCGTGATCTCCGGGCGAAGGGTATCGGTCGTTACCTCACTATTCCCCTCGAAGGCGATGCGATTGATGATCGGGTTCTCGACCACGTTGACAACGAGGGTCGATCCTTCGCGGCGTAGCGATATATCGGCGAACAGGCCGGTCGCAAACAAGCTCTTGAGGGATTGATCGACGCGCCGGGAATCGAATGGATCGCCTTCCTGAATGTTCATGTACGAGCGCACCGTACCCGGGTCTACGCGCTGCGCGCCGCGGATTTCAATTGCTCTGATAACATCGGCTTGGGCGAGTTCGATCGGTTCGGCGGCGAACGCTGGCATGGTTAACGACGAAAGCGGCCATGTGGCCGCTAACATCAAAACCGACAATATGCGTTTGACCGATCCGGTCACACCGTTTCCCCCGTTCTTATCACAGTGCTTGGTGTCGCATAAATTTGCAGGGATTCCAACTTCTTAATGCTAGAATCCGAAACTCCGCACGAGATCGTTCCAGGTCACCGAAACCATTAATAGCAATACCAGAGCCAGTCCGATACGAAAACCGTATTCTTGTGCGCGCTCACCCAACGGTTTTCCGCGCACGGCCTCGATTCCCATGAACATCAGGTGGCCGCCATCCAGGATCGGAATGGGAAACAGGTTGATGAGGCCGAGGTTGATCGAAATAACGGCCATCAGGAAGATGAACGGCAATATTCCCTGCTCCGCCGCTTGCCCGGACATTTGCGCAATCGCAATGGGGCCGCCGAGGTCCTTGAAGTTACCCTGCAAGGTCAGCAGATTGCCGATATTGATGAGCGCTTCCCATGTGATCGACGCTGTTTTTTCCATGCCGAACCATGCCGCGTCCAACGGGTTCAAGCGTTCGTAACTCAGGAGCGCGCTTTGCATGCGGATTCCGAGACGGCCGGACTGAGTGCCTTCACCATCGTCGGCAGTCGCCGGCGTTACGTTCAGTTCCACTTCTTGCCCGTCACGGGACACGACGAGCGGGAGCTGGACCCCGGCGTTGGACGTTACGATTTTCTGCACCGTCCGAGCGTCCGTGACCTCTTTGCCATCAATCCGGACCAGCACGTCACCATTCTGTACGCCGCCCGCCTCGGCCGCCGAGTTGGCGGTAACTTCTTCAACGGAAACGGAAATATTCGGCACGCCGACAGCAAGGCCGATGCCAGCGAGAACGATAACGGCGAAAATGAAGTTGATAGCAGGGCCGGCGAATACAATTGCCGCCCGCTGTCCGACGGATTTATGCGCGAAAGAGACGGCCTTCTCGTCTTCGCTCATTGCGCCGTTCGCGCCCGCTTCCTTCTCTGCCGCGCCGCTTTCAAGAAAACTTTGGGCACTTTTCTCGTTAATATCCTCGTCCTCGGCCATGCCGAACATTTTGACGTAGCCGCCGAGCGGTACCGCGCTGACCCGCCAACGGGTGCCGTATTTGTCGTACCAGCCGAAAATTTCCGGCCCGAATCCGATCGAGAACACTTCGACACGCACGCCATTGCGCCGCGCGATATAGAAGTGCCCCCATTCGTGAACGAAGACGACAATCGACAGAAGGATCAGAAACGAAATGATCGTCTGAAGGAAACCTAAATCCATAATAACTCCATTGACCGGGCGTTAGCTTCGGATATGCGCCGAAAAACGCCGTGCGTCAATTTACGAATGTGTTATCTATCTGCCAACATTGATTTTTTCGGCAATCTCACGGGACCGGATTCGGGCCGATCGATCGACGGCGATCACGTCCTCTAGGGCAGTGATCTCTTGTCGTGGCATGGTTGCCAATGTCTCCTCGACCACGCTGGCGATGTCGAGGAATGGAAGCTCCTTTGCTAGGAACATCTGTACCGCGATTTCATTCGCGGCGTTGAGGGTCGTCGGTGCCGAGCCGCCCGTCCGTAGCGCTTCACGCGCCAGGCGCAGCGCCGGAAATCGTTTAGGATCAGGCGCTTCGAAGGTCAGCGTCGCGATGTCTTCGAGCTTCAGCCGCGGCGACGGCGCCGCCATGCGGTCCGGCCATGCCAGGGCATAGGCGATCGGCGTGCGCATATCCGGTGTTCCCAACTGCGCCAGGACGGAGGCATCGACGTATTCCACCATGCTGTGAATGACGGACTGCGGGTGCACCAGGATATCGATTTTATCTTCCGTCAACGGAAACAGATGGTAGGCCTCGATCAATTCAAGACCTTTGTTCATCATCGTCGCGGAATCGACCGAGATTTTTGCGCCCATCGACCAATTCGGATGTGCAACGGCTTCTTCGGGTGTCACTTTCGTCAGCGTTTCCAAGGCGCGTTCGCGGAACGGGCCGCCGGATGCCGTCAGTACGATGCGCTCAACCCGTTCGGTACGTTCGAAATCGAAGACCTGATAGATGGCGCTATGTTCGGAATCGACCGGGATCAGCCGGGCGTTGTTGTCATCGACTTCGCGGCAGAATATGTCGCCGGCGGAAACCAGGCATTCCTTGTTCGCTAGGCCCACTACGGCGCCGCGCCGGACCGCTTCCAAGGTGGGCGCCAGGCCCGCTGCGCCGACGATTGAAGCCATCACCCAGTCAGTCGGGCGCATTGCTGCTTCTATCAAGGCTTCACGACCGGCTGCGACCTCAATTCCGGTGCCGGATAGTGCATCTTTGAGGGCGCCGTAACTGCCCTCGTCCGCCGTCACTGCAAGGCGTGCACCGACGGAGACTGCCTGTTCGGCGAGCACCGTGACGTTGCTGTTGCCGGTCAGGGTATCGACTGAAAACCGGGACGGCGTGCGGCAGATCAGATCGATGGTGTTGCAGCCGACGGATCCGGTGCTGCCGAGGATCGTGACGCTTTTCACTGGTCCCTCGGCTTGCTTCTGCAGCCTATTAATTAGAGCCATGGCATTGCCGAGCGGCCGAGAACAAGTTTCATGAGGGCCAGTGCGAGCGCGCCGGTTACCAAAGCGTCGACCCGGTCCAGAACACCGCCATGACCGGGGATCAGGTTTGAGCTGTCCTTAACGCCGAAGTGCCTTTTGGCAGCACTCTCCAAGAGATCCCCCACCTGACTGGCGACCCCGACGGCCGCACCCCAGAGTGCTAGGACGATGGGGCTACCTTCCTCCCAGACGAAGACAAACGTCCCGGCGACGATGCTCGCCGACAGGATTCCGCCGATGAAACCGGCCCAGGTTTTCTTGGGGCTGATGCGCGGCGCCAGCTTGGGGCCGCCGATGGCGCGGCCCGAGAGATAGGCGCCGATGTCCGCCGACCACACGACCAAAAACAGCCAGAAGATGGTGATCATGCCTGCGAATCCGTCGCCTCGCAGCCACAGAAGCGCGCCGCAGGGCAAGGCGATATAGATTAACCCGCCGACCAGCCACAGCGGGTCGCGACGGCACATATTAGCCCACTCCCAGCCCATGATAGCGGCGCTTGCGATCACCAACATGGTGAACCATGGTGCGCCATAGTAAACAGCGGCTAGCACTGGAATTCCCATAGCGACCGCCGATACCGCGCGGACGCTGAATTCCGACCAGCGTGTGTCAGCCTTGGCTGGTTCCGTAGCGGCGTTCACGTCGTGCATACTCCTTGACGGCGTTTTGTAAATCTTCGGCGGCGAAGTCCGGCCAATGCTTGTCGATGAAGACGAACTCGGCATAGGCGAGTTGCCACAGCAGGAAGTTGCTTATCCGCTGCTCGCCGCTGGTGCGGATCAGCAGGTCCGGATCGGGAATCCCGCGTGTCGTCAGTTCACTCTCGAAAACGGTCTCGTCGATCTGCTCAGGCGTCAAATCGCCGGCAACAGTGCGTTCGGCGATCTTGCGCGCGGCATCGACGATTTCCGCCCGGCCACCGTAACTTAGTGCCAAGATGATCGTGATCCGTGTGTTCGAGGCGGTTTTTTCTTCTGCTTCTTCAATAGCTTGGACGATATCCGGCGCAAGGCGGTGACGGTCGCCGATGACCAGCAGACGTGCCCCTTGTTTGTTGAGCGTCTCGACTTCCCTACGCAAATAAAGCCTCAGAAGGCCCATCAGATCGGCGATCTCGGCCGCAGGTCGACGCCAGTTCTCGGAAGAAAAACTAAACAAAGTCAGATATTTAATGCCTAGGTCGCCGGCGGCTTCGATGGTGCGTCGCACGGCTTCCGCGCCGGACCGGTGGCCGAATGCCCGAGGCTTGCCGCGCGCGGTCGCCCAGCGCCCGTTGCCGTCCATGATAATGGCGACGTGAACCGGAGCGGCTGTATCTTCGGTGGCGGAAAGCGGAACTGCGGGCATATGTTTAAACCTGCATAATTTCCTGTTCTTTGCGCGTGAACGCTTCGTCGATGGAGTCGACGTATTTGTCGGTCAATTCCTGAATCTCGTCGGTGTAACCGTGCATGGCGTCCTGGGTGATGCTCTCGTCCTTTTTCAGATCGTCGATGGCACCACGGCGCACGTTACGGACGGCGATCTTCGCTTCCTCTGCATATTTACTGGCAACTTTGACCAATTCTTGGCGGCGTTCTTCGGTCAGCGGCGGAATCGGGATACGCACGAGCGTGCCGTCGACCGCCGGATTGAGACCGAGACCGGAATCGATGATCGCCTTTTCGACAGCTTTGACGTTGGACTTGTCCCAGACCTGGATCGACAGCATACGCGGCTCAGGCACGGAAACGCTACCGACCTGGTTCAGCGGCATCGGTGTGCCGTAGGCGTTGACCATTACCGGATCAAGCAGGCTGGTCGAGGCACGGCCGGTTCTGAGGCCGCCGAATTCCTCCTGCAGCACTTCGACCGCGCGCGCCATGCGGTGGTCGATATCCTTGCGGTTACCATTGATGTCGCTCATCGTTGGAGCCCTCCTAAATTCTTAGTCGTCGTTGACGATGGTGAACGTTCCGCGTCCAGCCACGACATCGGCGAATGCGCCGGGATTGTGTATCGAAAACACGAGAATAGGAACCGCGTTTTCACGTGCCAGCGCAATCGCCGCGGTATCCATGACCTTGAGGTCCTTGGTGATAACATCGTGATAGCTAAGCTTCTCGTAGCGCGTCGCCGACGGGTCCTTCATGGGATCGGCGGTATAGACGCCGTCCACTTGTGTGCCCTTCATGAGCGCGTGGCAGCCCATCTCGACGGCGCGCAACGCGGCGGCTGTATCCGTGGTGAAGAACGGGTTGCCGGTGCCGGCGGCGAAAATCACCACTCTGCCCTTTTCCATGTGCCGGGTGGCGCGACGGCGGATATAGGGTTCGCACACGGTGGACATCGGGATGGCCGAAAGAACCCGCGTCGGCACGCCCTTGCTTTCCAGGACGCTCTGCATGGCGAGCGCATTCAGCACGGTGGCCAGCATACCCATGTAGTCGGCTGTGGTGCGTTCGATATTGGATTTGGCGAGGGCGACACCGCGAAAGATGTTCCCGGCGCCGATGACGAGGCAGACCTGCGTGCCGTCGTTGTGCACGCATTTGATATCGTCCGCGATGCGATCGACGACATTGGCGTCGAGGCCGAAGCCTTGTTCGCCCATCAAGGCTTCGCCGGAGAGCTTCAGTAGGACGCGTTTGAATTCATTCGGGGTAGCCATGCGGTCTCCTGGCGGGTGAACGGACGGCTGCCGCGGTTGCGGCGGGGCGCCGGGCCGGCAGCTCGAAGGTGACTATAACACCCGAGACGCGCCCGGCGACGGGAAATCGGCGGCGCACCGTGGGTGCGCCGCCGGATAAACCCGATTAGCCTTTGCCGGCGGCCGCAGCGACTTCGGCGGCAAAGTCGTCTTCTTTCTTCTCGATGCCTTCACCGAGGACGAAGAGCTTGAATCCGCTCACTTTTACCGCACCACCAGCAGCTTTGCCGGCGTCTTCTACGATCTTAGAGACCTTGCTTTCGCCATCGATGACGAAGGTCTGTTCCAGGAGGCAGACTTCCTCGTAGAACTTACGCAGACGGCCTTCGACCATCTTCTGGATGATCTCTTCCGGGCGGCCCGATTCGCGGGCCTGCTCGATGAGGACCTGGCGCTCGCGCTCAACCGCTTCCGCGTCGAGATCGTCACGGCTCACCGACTGCGGGCGGGCCGCGGCGATGTGCATGGCGATTTGCTTGCCGACGTCTTCGAGACCGTCGGTGCCGCCTTCGCTTTCCAGCGCCACGAGCACCGCGATCTTTCCAAGACCCGGCTTCATCGCGTTGTGAATGTAGTTGGCAAGGACGCCATTGGAGACTTCCAGACCGGCGGCGCGGCGGATGCTCATGTTTTCGCCGATGGTCGCGACCGCGTTGGTCACTTCTTCTTCGACGGTGCGGCCGGTACCCGGATAGTCGGCGGCCTTCAGTGCGTCCACGTCGTCACCGGTGCCGATGGCGATCTTGGCGATGCCTTCGACCAGATCCTGAAAAGCGTCGTTACGGGCGACGAAGTCGGTTTCGGCGTTCACTTCGACGACGGCACCCTTGTTGCCATCGACGGAAACGGCGACGAGACCTTCGGCGGCGACACGGCCGGCCTTCTTGGCGGCTGCCGCGAGGCCCTTGGTGCGCAGCCAGTCTACGGCCGCTTCCAGGTCGCCGTCGGTTTCGCCGAGCGCCTTTTTGCAATCCATCATGCCGGCGCCGGATTTTTCGCGCAGTTCCTTGACCAATGCTGCGGTGATTTCAGCCATTGTTTTTCCTCTGAGTCTGGGTGAACGGAACCGCGCCAGGCCAAGGTAATATTATGGCCTTGGCGCGGGTCGTAATTGCCTGATTAAGCTTTCGGCTCTTCGGCGGGCGCTTCGGCCGGTGCTTCAGCCTGTGCTTCTGCAGGGGCTTCGGCTTCGACGGTGACCGCGTCCGGGGTCGTTTCCGCGACGACGCCGTCAGGCGTCGCTTCCGCGACGACGGCAACTTCCGGATCGGCCGGCAGTTCTTCCGCCGGCTGCTCGTTCGCGCCGATGTCGCCGCCGGTGGTGCCGATTTCGGCCTGGATACCGTCAAGAACGGTACCGACCATCAGATCGCAGTAGAGGCCGATGGCGCGGATGGCGTCGTCGTTGCCCGGGATCGGGTACGTGATACCTGCCGGGTCGGCGTTACTGTCGATGATGCCGACGATCGGGATACCCAGCTTGTTGGCTTCATTGATGGCGATGTCTTCCTTGGTGACGTCGATGACGACCAGGATGTCCGGCAGACCGCCCATGTCTTTGATGCCGCCCAGCGCACGCTCGAGCTTTTCCTGCTCGCGGGTCAGCATTAGCTGTTCTTTCTTGGTCAGGCCCTGGATCGCCGCTTCGTTGGCGAACATTTCTTCCAGTTCCTTGAGACGCTTGATCGAGTTGGAGATCGTGCGCCAGTTGGTCAGCATGCCACCGAGCCAGCGGTGGTTGACGTAATACTGGCCGCAACGTTTAGCAGCTTCGGCAACGCGTGATTGCGCGGCACGCTTGGTGCCGACGAACAGCACGCGGCCACCGGACGAAACGACGCCGCGCACGGCCAGCATGGCCTGGTGCAGCATCGGAACCGTCTGTTGCAGGTCGATGATGTGGATACCGTTACGGTCGCCGAAGATGTACGGCGCCATCTTGGGGTTCCAGCGACGGGTATTGTGACCGAAGTGAACACCAGCTTCCAAAAGCTGGCGCATCGTAAAATCAGGAAGCGCCATTTGGCCTACTCCTTTTCCGGTTGAACCTCCGCGGGCGTGGCCGAGTACCTCGGCACCGGAACGACGTTGTTAGTGAATTTGCACCAACTGCCGCGGACCCGCGTGTGAAATCGCGCGTGGTTTAGCCCTTCGCGCGGGGGAATGCAAGCCGTTTCAGACGATCTCGCCATGACGGTTTTGCGGCAGGTGGCCGTGCCGGGAACGGTATGACGTTGGGACCTGGGTCTTCGCGCCGCGCCTTGGCGTCTGTGGCCGAGAGGCTGAGGACCGCGACCATGAAGCCGAACGGCAGCAACCAGACGAAGCCGAACAAAACAAACTTCAGGATTTCGACCGGCTCAGTGCCCATCGCGCACCTCCCACGGGTGAATATTAGCGTCCATTTTTTGCCGGGAAAATAGGAATTACAATTCGTTACGGTGTGGGGGGATGCGCCTGACTAAGTCAATGCCGTCGTCCGGAACTTGATTCAGGACCTATTCTTCAATCGGCACGATGGATCCCGGATCGCGCCGCAGTGCGGCTTGTCCGGGATGACGATTGTATGAATGACAATTTTTCCCTGTGCCTCTGAATTCGGCTGGTTCACCATTAATCATTATTTGGGGGAACAACGCATGACTAAAACCAACATCTTAGGTCAGCCGATCGGCGATCCGTTGCCGGATTGGACGTCCTGTCCGCCGCCGCCGCGCACACCGATGCAGGGGCGGGCTTGCCGGTTGGAGCCGCTCGACCCCGCCCGCCATGCAATGGATCTGTTCGAGGCCTATAGCTCCGATACCGACGGGCGCTTATGGACGTATCTTTCGCACGGTCCCTACGCCCGCTTTGAGGACTTCCAGGCTTGGGCCGAAAAGGCGGCCGCCAAGGACGATCCGTTGCAATTCACCATCATCGACCTTGCGGACGAGAAAGCGGTGGGGGTTGCTTCCTTCATGCGGATCGATGCGGCGCACGGCGCGATCGAGGTCGGCGGCATCAATTATTCAGAACGCCTATGCCGGACGATCGCCGCGACCGAAGCCATGTACCTGATGATGGCACGCGCCTTCGACGAGTTGGGTTACCGGCGCTATGAGTGGAAGTGTGATAGCTGCAATAAGCCGTCCGCAGCCGCCGCCGAACGCTATGGCTTTAAATACGAAGGCTTGTTCCGCCAAGCGACGGTCTACAAAGGCCGCAACCGGGATACGTCCTGGTTCTCGATCCTGGACAGCGAATGGCCGGGCATAAAAAAAGCGTTCCAGGCTTGGCTTGATCCCGCAAACTTCGATGCGGACGGGAAGCAGAAGCGTTCGCTTCGGGACTTTATGCCGGGGTGAAAAGGTTGCGTCGTCCTGAACTTGATTCAGGACCCATTTTTCAATCAGCAACGTGATTGCGATCTTATGAATGGATGCTGAATCAAGCCTGCCCTGGACTTGATCCAGGGTTCAGCATGACGGTTCTTAGATGGGGCTATATTTAAAGTTCCCGCACATCCAGTACGCCCGGCAGAGAACGCACGGCCAGCGACAATTCGTGCGTCAGCTGGAACGGCTCGGGCAGTTTGATATCGACTTCTTCGTTCTGGTCGCGGAGGCGCGCCGTGATCAGCACCCTGCCCTTGGCTTTCTTGCCGTTTTCGGCTTTGCCGCGCGCCAGCACGTCGCTGAGCGGCCCGAGCGGTTCAAGGTCGTCCAGGAAAATGTGCATTTCGCGGGCCGCGTTGGCGGCCTCGGCGGCGGCGGCGTCGATGCTGAGCAGCCCTTGGATCGTTAGGCGCGGCATCTCGCCTTCGAAGCTGGCGGTGCAGTCGACGATCATCGAGTTCCCGGCGATCAGCATTTCCGAATAGTCGCTGAGGATTTCCGAAAACGCCGTTGCTTCAAATACGCCGGACGGGTCCGAGAATGAAATGAAAGCGAAGCGCTTGCCGGTTTTGGAGGTCATCTCTTTCTTGGAGATGAATGTACCTGCCAGCCGGACCGCGCCGACTTCCTGAGCGGCGACGACCTCGGCGATGTTGCGGACGCGTTTCCGCGCCAGGACACGTTCGAACGCATCCAATGGGTGCGCCGACAGGTAAAAGCCGACGGCATCGAATTCCTCACGCAGCCGGTCCATCGGCGCCCAATCTTCGATCTGCGGCATGCGGATTTCTTCGGGTTGAGCATCCTCGCCGCCGAAAAAGCCCATCTGATCGGAATTGCGGTCGTTGGTTGCGGTGGCGGCGACAGCGACCACGTTTTCCAGCGATTTATAGACGCGCCTGCGGTTCGGCTCCAGCCGGTCGAAGGCCCCTGCCCTGGTCAGGTTTTCCAATTGCCGCTTGTTGACGTTGTGCGGGTCGAGGCGGTTGGCGAAATCGGAGATCGACTTGAACGGTCCGTTTTCGCGCCGCTCCGCAATCAGAGCGTCCATGGCCGCGCCGCCGACGTTCTTTACCGCGGCAAGTGCGTAACGGATGCCGTCTTTTTCCTCGCCTTCCGCGGTGCGCACGCTTTCGACCGAGAACGACGTTTCGGAGGCGTTGATGTCCGGGATCATCAGCGGAATACCGAGGCGGTCAAGTTCTTGGCGGAACACATTTAGCTTGTCGGTGTTGTTCATGTCGAAAGCCATCGAGGCTGCCAGGAACTCGACCGGATGATTGGCCTTCATATAGGCCGTCTGATAGGCGACCAGCGCATAAGCGGCGGCATGCGATTTGTTGAAGCCGTAGCCCGCGAATTTATCGACCACGTTGAAGATGTCATCGGCTTGCTTGGCGTTGACGCCCTTGGCGACCGCACCCTCGACAAAGATCTGGCGTTGCTGGTCCATCTCGGCCTGGATCTTCTTACCCATGGCACGGCGCAATAGGTCGGCGCTGCCAAGCGTGTAACCGGACAGCACCTGGGCGATCTGCATTACCTGTTCCTGATAGATCGGAATGCCGAAGGTTTCCTTCAGCACCGGTTCCAGCGTCGGATGCAGGTATTCAGGTTCTTCCTCGCCGTGTTTACGGCGCACGTAGCTCGGGATGTTGTCCATCGGACCCGGACGATAGAGCGCCACGACAGCGATGATGTCTTCGAAGCTATCCGGCTTGAGGCCGCGCAGCACGTCGCGCATGCCGGCACTTTCCAACTGGAACACGCCGGTGGTGTCGCCCTTGGCGATCATCTTAAATGTCGCCGGATCGTCGAGCGGTATCTGCGTGAGGTCGAGTTTCTCATCCTCGCCCCGCTTGGCGTTGACGAAGCCTTCGGCCTTGGTCAACACCGAGAGCGTCTTGAGGCCGAGGAAGTCGAACTTCACCAGCCCGGCGTCTTCGACGAACTTCATATTGAAACCGGTCACCGGCATGTCTGAGCGCGGATCGCGGTAGAGCGGAATCAGTTCTTCCAGCGGGCGGTCGCCGATGACGACGCCGGCGGCGTGGGTCGAGGCGTGGTGATAAAGACCTTCGAGTTTGAGCGCGATGCCGACCATCTGTTTGACGTCCGGTTCTTCGCGGATCAGATCGCGGAACTTTTCCTCGCCGTTGATGGCTTCCTGCAGAGTGACAGGATTGGCCGGGTTGTTCGGCACCATCTTGCAGATTTTGTCGACGAAGCCGTATGGCATTTCCAGGACGCGGCCGACATGCCGCAGTACGGCGCGGGCCTGCAGCTTCCCGAAGGTGATGATCTGCGCGACCTTGTCGCGGCCGTACTTCTGCTGCACGTAGCGGATCACCTCGTCGCGGCGTTCCTGGCAGAAGTCGATATCGAAATCAGGCATGGAAATACGTTCGGGGTTCAAGAACCGCTCGAACAGCAGGTCCCAGCGCAGCGGGTCCAAATCGGTGATGGTCAGCGACCAGGCAACGACGGAACCTGCCCCCGACCCACGGCCCGGGCCGACGGGAATGCCCTGCTCTTTCGACCATTTGATGAAGTCGGCAACGATGAGGAAGTAGCCGGGAAAGCCCATTTGGCCGATGATGCCAAGCTCGTAGTCGAGGCGTTCACGGTACGGCTTCTCGGCCTCCTTGCGCGCGTCCTCGTCCATATCGGGCGTGAAGACGTGTGCTTCCAGACGATGCGTCAGGCCTTCGTGCGATTGCCGCGCCAACTCGTCGGTTTCGGTCAGGCCGGCGCCGCAGTCATAGGGCGGCAGGATCGGGCTGATCTTCTCGACCATGAAAGCACAGCGCCGGGCGATCACCAGTGTGTTCTCGATGGCTTCCGGCAGGTCCGCGAACAGGGCTCGCATCTCGGCGGCACTTTTAAAGTAATGGTCGGGCGTAACGCGCGTGCGGTCGCTTTGCGACAGAACCGTCTGCTCTTTAATGCACATCAGCGCGTCGTGGGCGTCATGGAAGCTCTGGTCGGCGAAGTACGGCTCGTTTGTGGCGACCAGCGGCAGATCACGGGCATACGCCCAATCGATAAAGATCGGCTCGGTCTGACGCTCTTCCGGCATGCCGTGGCGCTGCACCTCGATATAGAGACGCCCGTCGAAGGCCTTTTGCAGCAGGTCCAAAAGCGCCGTCGCCTCGGCCTCTCGATTCGAGCGCAGCAAGCGGCCGAACGCGCCGTCGGCGCCGCCCGTCAGCAGGATCAGGCCTTCGGCATTGTTGGCGACATCCTCGCCCGTGACGCCCGGACGGTGCGCGTCCTCCGAATCCATGTAGGCGATCTTGAGCAACGTCATCAGGTTGCGGTAGCCGGCATCGGTTTGCGCCAGCAGCACCACGGCACCGTCTTCGTAGGTGCCTTTGGACGCGGTGGCGCGGGCCGGTTCGGCAATCTCGTACTTGATCGAGACCTGACAGCCGATGATCGGCTGCACACCCTTGCCTTTGGCGGTGTTGGAGAACTCCAGCGCGCCGAACAGGTTATTGGTATCGGTCAGCGCCACGGCCGGCATCGAGCACTCGGCGGCAAGGCTCACCAACGATTTGGCCGGGATCGCGCCCTCGCAGAGCGAGTACGCGCTATGGGTTCTTAGATGAACGAAATCCGCATGGGCTGACATAATGACAGGATTCCACAGGTCTTCGCCCATGTCACCATATGTTGCGGTCTAGGTGGAAGTTATCCACAACAATTTACGTCGTCCTGAACGTGATTCAGGGTTCAGCATGGCGGTCGCGCTCTTAGTCGACCTTCGCGGCCAGGACTTCGACTTCCATCTGTACGCCGGGGCGCGGGAAAGGCCCGACGACGAGTAGAACTGTCGGCGGGTTGTGGTCACCCATGTAGCGTGGCCGCGCTGCGTAGTAGTCGTCTAACCATTTCGCGTCGGTGACATAGACGGTCACTTTGGCGATATCGGCGAAACCCATCCGACCGGCTTCAAGAATATGGGCGATGCGGTCAAAGATGATTTCAACCTGTTCGCCGACGTCGTCGGGTACGGTGCCGTCCTGCAGCGATCCGACTTGGCCATTGCAGAAGAGCAGGCGCGCGCCCGCCGGAATTTCGGTTGCGTGTCCGGCGTCGTCGCGGTGCCCGCAGATGCGGTCCTTCATATTGTGAATCTTCAACATGACCTTCTCACCCTTTAGCCCGCTACCAGCAGGCCGTTATCGACGCGGACGATACGGTCCATGCGCCGCGCCAGATCGGGGTTGTGGGTGGCGACCAGTGCTGCCAGGCCGGCGCCTCGCGCCAACTGCATCAGGACGCTGAACACTTCGTCGGCGGTTTCGGGATCCAGGTTGCCGGTCGGCTCATCGGCCAGCAGAACGCGCGGCGATGCCGCCAGCGCGCGGGCGATGGCGACGCGCTGCTGCTCACCGCCGGAAAGCTTGCCCGGCCGGTGCGTGGCACGCTCCGACAGGCCCATCCACGACAGCATCTCATTAGCGCGGCTTTTCGCCGTCGCGCGGTCGATGCCAGCGATGATCTGCGGGATGGTGATGTTCTCAAGCGCCGAGAACTCCGGCAGCAAGTGGTGGTACTGATAGACGAAGCCGATGTTATAACGGCGGATCTTGGTACGGTCGTCGTCGCCGAGGCCGCCGCACGGCTGCCCGTCGATCAGAATCTCGCCGCCGGACGGTTGCTCCAACAGACCTGCGATATGAAGCAGTGTCGATTTACCTGCGCCCGACGGGCCGACCAGGGCAACCACCTCGCCCGCCTGCACCGAAAGATTAACGCCCTTCAGCACCTCGATTGCGTTTTTGCCCTGATCGAAGCGCCGCGTGATGTTGCGGAGTTCCAGAACGGCGTTATCACTCATAGCGAAGGGCCTCCGCCGGATCGATGCGCGCCGCGCGCCAGCTCGGATAGAGTGTCGCCAGGAATGACAGCCCCAGCCCCATCAGCACGATGGCGGTGACCTCCGTCGGATCGACGACGGCCGGCAATTTCGAGAGGAAATAGATTTCCGCGGCGAACAGGTCGTTGCCGGTGAAGCCTTCGATCCAGCGCCGAATGGTCTCGATGTTGGAGGCGAACGACAGGCCGAGGGCGAAGCCGCCGAAGGTGCCGATGACACCGACCGCCGCGCCTGCGATCAGGAAGATACGCATAATCGTGCCCCGCGTCGCACCCATGGTACGCAGGATGGCGATGTCCCTACCCTTGTCCTTCACCAGCATGATCAGGCTCGAGATGATATTGAAGGCGGCGACCAGGATGATCAGCGTCAAGATCAGGAACATGACGTTGCGTTCCACCTGGATGGCGTTGAAGAAGCTGGCGTTGGCGCGCTGCCAATCGTGCACGCGGGTTTGCCCACCGAGCGCCTGCGTGACTTCGCGCGTCATATCGGGCGCGTCGTCCGGGTTGTCGATAAAGACTTCCAGATTCGAAACCGCGTCCGGCATTCGGAAATATATCTGCGCGGCATTGAGCGGCATGAAGACGAAACCGGAATCGTATTCGTACATACCGATCTCGAACGTCGCGACAACGGTAAATGCGCGCAGCCTCGGTACGGTACCGAAGGCGGTGACGTTGCCCTGCGGTGAGATCAGCGTGACCTTTCCGCCGACACCGACGCCCAGGCTTTGCGCCAGACGCGAACCGATGATGATCACGTCCTCGCCCTCGAAGGCGCTGAGCGAACCCTGCTTGATGTTGGTGGCGACGATTTTGCGTTCAGCCAAGTCTTCTTGCGTGATACCGCGCACGATGGCGCCCTTGGCGACACCCTTCGACGACGCCATGACCTGTCCCTCGATCAGCGGGTTCACCGAGACGACGCCGTCCAGTTTCTTCAATTCATCGGTCAGAGGCTGGTAGTCCGTCATACGCCCGGTGACAGGGCCGTACACACTCAGATGTCCGTTGATGCCGAGGATGCGGTTGAGGAGTTCTTCGCGGAACCCGTTCATCACCGACATGACGATGATCAACGTCGCCACACCCAAGGCGATACCGACCAGCGAGAACCAGGCGATCACCGAGATGAAGCCCTCTTGGCGGCGGGCGCGCAGATAGCGCATGGCCATCATCCATTCGAAGGCGGAAAACATCGTCGGGAGGTCTCCTTGAGAGCTGGAACAGTCTCCTTGTAGGCGATGGGCCCCGGCGCTTCAACAACCAGCGGCGGCACCATCGGCAGCGGTATGGCGGAAAACGCCGTTTTGGCAAAGGAAATTGAAAAATTACAAAACGTTTATTTGCAAGTGCGTCTCATTAACGCATTGTAATGAGATTGCGAGTCATTCGCGAAACTTAATTTGAGGAGGATTCTATGAGGATGTCTATGACCGCGGGGGCTTCGGTTCTCGCGCTAACATTGGTGAGCGGCGCTGCTTTGGCGGATGGCGATGTCTACGCCGATTTTCCGGTAACGGTTAAAGGGTACTCGGGCGATAAGAAAACGTCGGTTTCGTATACGGGGCAAATCGCTCGTCATACCCTGCATGACTCACTGAAGAAACTTGCCAACTCAGGCAACGGCAAGCCGAATGCCGAGTTGAAAGCGAAGATGATGGCTTATTTCGAAAGTTCCGAGGCCGGCCGAGACATTCTTGCGCCCGCCACCAAAGGGCCTTTCGTCATTAAGCAGTCCAAGGTCGACGACATCAGCAAAGACAAAAACCTGGCGGGTAAAACGTACAAAGGTACGATTACCGGTATGCCGAATAATATGTCTGGCGCGGATCTCATTGCCTTCTGGATCGATAAGGCCTCTTCGGCGGACAAGGGTTACGACACCACGAACGGGTATCAGTACGGCCAGTTGATCTCGAAGTTCATCATGGGCGCCGTGTTCTATAATCAGGTCGTCGACGGTTATCTGGACGAGAACCTGAGCGCCGATAAAAAGCCCAATGATCAGCCCTACGGCAAAGGTGCCGCCTATACCGGCAAGGAACATTCCTGGGACGAAGCATTCGGTTACTTCGGCACGCCCGCGCACACTCTGAAGCTGACGCCCAAGCAAGTCTATGACATCAGTAAACTGGGGTCTTCGGCCAAGGATCCGAAAGAAACCATGGCGGCGGCGGACTACAACAAAGACGGCGTCGTGGATCTGAAAACGGAAATGACGTTCGCCCCGGCCTACTACGCCGCCGGATATGACGCCTCCGTTTACGACATGGGCAACAGCACCAGCTACCTGCACACCATCACCCGCGCTTTCCTGGACGGCCGCAAGGTTATCGCCGATGCAAAGGGTGAAAAACTGAGTGATGCAGAGCGTGCCAAGCTCGTCGCATACGCGGCGACGATCGAAGAAAACTGGGAGCGCACGCTCGCCGAGTCCGTGTTTAAGTATGCTGGCTCCGTCTACAAAGACATGGTGAAGTTGCAATCGAAGCTGGATTCGTTCGACGAAAAAACCAAAGAGGTCAAAGCGTATGCCAACCACTGGAGTGAGTTGAAAGGCTTTGCCCTGGCCCTGCAGACCGGCCGCAAGAACCTGGGTGGAACGGCTGCCGAGTTGAACCGCCTTATCGGTGCCGGTCCGGTTATGCCGGATCTCGGTCAGGTCGTCGGTATCGACGCTAACGGTAATTACGTTCGTGAGGCCGGGCCGTCTTGGGGCGATTACATGGTCCGAATGGTCGCTGTGCAAAAGCTGCTGATCGATGAGTTCGGCGTCAAAGCGCGCAACAACGACATGACGGGCGAAGTGTCCGACCTGTCGCGGGCGCTCGGCAACAGCACTAGCGCTGAAAACGACTAAGGATAAGGTCCCGCCGGCGGCTTCTAGACCGGAGCCCCGGCGGGGTCTCTCCCGCAGTCCATGGAAACGCTGGTCTACGAATACGCCGACCGTGTCGGCGATGCTTTCTTGAATCCTCAGAAGCGCGTGTTCTGGGGGTACCTCGTCTCGGCCATCGTCATATCGGTTCTTCTTCTCATCGTGACCCGACGGCTGACGATCCGGCGTGCGGTCGGCACGCTGTTCCATCGCCGTGTCTGGCTCTCGGCGTCGGCCAAGGCCGACTACGGTATAATGCTGATCAATCAGGCGTTGATGCTGGGCCTTGCGCCGCGGTTGATCGGCAAGTTGACGATTGCGACGATCCTTTTCGAATCCATGCACACATGGTTCGACGGGCGTGTCATGCTCCTTTCCGACGCACCTGCATGGTCGATTGCCCTGCTGTTCACCGTCTCGGTTTTCCTAATGGACGACTTTACGAAATATCTGGTGCACCGCGCTCTGCATCGTTGGCCTGTGCTGTGGGCCTTTCACAAGGTGCATCATACGGCCGAAACACTGACGCCGTTCACCGTCTATCGCACCCACCCTGTCGAAGCACTCGTGTTTGCCTTGCGCGGTACGGCTGTGCACGCGGCGGCGATTGGGTGTTTCGTCTACTTTTTCGGCGACAAGGTTTCTTTGATGGCTGTACTGGGGGCCAATGCCATCCTGTTTTTCTTCAACGCTCTGGGATCCAATCTCCGGCACTCTCATGTCTGGCTCCGTTACGGACGGACCGTCGAGCATATTCTGATCTCTCCAGCGCAGCATCAGATCCATCATTCCATCAAAGCCGAACACCACGACCGGAACTTCGGTGCCGTGCTGGCGGTTTGGGATTGGATCGGCGGTAGTCTCGTTATTGCGGAAAAGAAAAAGACGTTTCGGCTCGGCGTTGCAGAAGGCACCGAACCGGATCATCGCCTAGCGTCAATTTACTTTCTGCCGTTGCGGGATGCCGCTCGGGCGGTTCGTCCGGCGCGATCCAAAGACAAGGACGTGCAGGTTGCCCGAAACCACCTGGCACCGCTGCCGAACCCGGACGGTTCTTAGTTCCTCCCCTTCGCTTTTGCCTTCTTGCCCCTTGCGCACAATTTGCGCCATCATGACGACAACCATCTACAACGAAGGGACTCGAGGGGATGCTGGACAAATTTTTCAAACTGTCTGAGCACGGCACCACCGTGCGCACTGAGATCTTGGCGGGCGTCGCGACGTTTCTGACGCTGGCCTATATCATTTTCGTCAATCCATCGATCTTGGCCGAGACCGGCATGGACCGGGGCGCGGTGTTCGTCGCCACGTGTCTCGCCGCCGCCATCGGCACGATGATCATGGGGGTTCTTGCCAACTATCCAGTTGCGCTGGCACCGGGCATGGGTCTTAACGCCTACTTCGCCTTCGGTGTCGTGCTGGGGATGGGGCATTCCTGGCAGGTCGGCCTCGGTGCCGTGTTTCTGTCCGGCGTGCTCTTTCTGATCCTCAGCGTCCTGCCGGTGCGGGAATGGATCATCAATGCGATTCCGCCGGGTCTGAAGCGTGCCATCTCGGCGGGGATCGGCTTGTTTCTGGCGATTATCGCGCTCAAGAACGCGGGGTGGGTCGTCGACCATCCGGCGACGTTGGTGACATTGGGTGATGTCAGTGCGATGCCGGCCATTCTCGCGGCGGTCGGCTTTGTCATGATCGTCGGCATGGATGCTCGCCGCATTCCGGGTGCGATCATCATCGCTATTCTGATCGTGACCGGGTTGGGTGTGGCATTAGGTGTGTCGCCGTCCGGCGGTGTGTTCTCCATGCCGCCGTCGCTGGCACCGACCTTCATGCAGATGGATATTGCCGGTGCCCTGAATGTCGGGTTGATCTCGATCGTCTTTGCTTTTCTGTTCGTCGATCTGTTCGATACCGCCGGGACGCTGGTCGGCCTAGCCCACCGCGGCAAGCTCCTGGATGCTCAAGGTAAACTGCCGCGCTTGCGGCGCGCACTGCTGGCCGACTCTTCGGCGACCATCGCCGGGGCTGCATTGGGTACCTCGACGACCACCAGTTACATCGAAAGTGCTGCGGGTATCAAAGCCGGTGGACGCACGGGTCTGACCGCGGTGACCGTCGCCGTGTTGTTCCTGCTGGCGTTGTTCATCTCGCCACTGGCAGGGACAATCCCCGCCTATGCCACAGCGCCGGCGCTGCTATATGTTGCATGCGTCATGACGCAGGGACTGGCAGAGATCGACTGGGAAGACGTGACGGAGTCGGTTCCGGCGGTCATTACGGCGATCACTATGCCGCTGACATTTTCCATTGCGACGGGGATCGGCCTCGGCTTTATCTCATTTGCGGTCGTCAAAGTGCTGGCGGGTAAAGCATCGGAGGTGCCGGTTGCAGTATACGTGATTGCGGTATTATTCGTGATGAAGTTTGCGCTGCTTTAATTGCTGCGCGAAAAAAAGTAACAAAAAAGTCCGTTCAGACGCACTTTTAAGAGTGACTCGCGCCCAAAGTCGGTCTATATAATAGGCCGCTTTCGGGTACGGGGTTTCCCCGTTATCGGCCCGAGTGCGGGAGGAAACGACTTCAAAAAGGCAAGGCGCAGACGCCTTGCCCTTTTTTTTGTCCGAACCTAGTGAGAAAGAGTGCAGTATTTTTCGTTTCGTTTTTGAAACGAAAAGAGGTCAAACCAGTTCTTTGGTTAGCCTTGGATCAGTATTGCGGGCGGAAGTTGATCCACCCGGACTCACCCAGCAGATAGAGCGCGATCCAGACCACGATGGTAATGACGGTGGTGATCGCCACTTTGCGCCACATCATGGGTTTGACGGGGGCGCCGCGTTCTTGGCCTGGTTCCAACTCTTCATCATTCGGCGGGCGGATGCCGAACGGAAGCGTCAGGAAAAGAATTAGCCACCAGACGACGATGAAAACCGCGCTGCCGGTAATGATGTTATCCATCTGTGATTACGCCTGTTCTAGTTCGACGAGAGTGCCGCAAAAATCTTTCGGGTGAAGGAACAGAACCGGCTTGCCGTGGGCGCCGATTTTTGGCTCTCCACTACCGATGATGCGTGCGCCTGACGCTTTCATTTGGTCCCGTGCGGCAAGGATGTCGTCCACTTCGTAGCAGACGTGATGCATGCCGCCACCCGGATTCTTATCAAGAAAACCCTGGATCGGCGAGGCATCGCCCAACGGGTGCAACAGTTCGATCTTGGTGTTCGGTAATTCGACGAACACGACCGTGACGCCGTGGTCCGGTTCGTCGATGGGATCCGAGACATTCGCGCCGAGCGTATCCCGATAGACGGCAGAGGCCGCGGCAAGATCCGGCACGGCAATCGCTACGTGATTCAGGCGTCCGATCATGTTCCGATCCCTATAACTATACTCTAATCAGATGAACATCCGTGATGGGCTTCTTGTCAAGAAGTCGTCGGAAGGCACGCCGCGCGGCCAGCCGGATGACTTCGGAAATCTGATCGTCGTTGCCCTTGTCGCGCCGGCGCATCCGCTCGATGGCGTCGAAGATATCGTCGCTGACGGCGTCCAGAATTTCGTCTTCCTCGTTTGGTTCCAGCATCCCGGTTGTCGTGATCATCATCTCGCTCACCGGGGTCCCGTCCTTGTCGACGGCGAGCGTGACGACGGCGGTGCCGTTCCAAAGTCCCTGGATACGGGAGCGGATCGCCTCGCCGAACATCGGCACCATGCGATTGCCGTCGTGCACCAGACGCCCGGATGGCACCTGATCGACGATTTCGGGTTTGCCCGGCGCCAGACGGATCATGCCGCCGTTCTCGTTGACGATGGCGTCGTTGACCTGGCACTCGAGCGCCAGTTTGGCGTGCTCTTCCAGGTGGCGGCGCTCGCCGTGAACCGGGATCGAAATCTGCGGCCGCACGTGCTGATACATTTCCACCAACTCGTCGCGATTGGGATGGCCGGAAACATGGATGTTCGAGTCCGAGTCCTCGACGATGCGAATGCCCTGGCGCACAAGGTTGTTTTTCATGTGGCCGATGCCGATTTCGTTGCCGGGAATGACTCGGGCCGAGAAAATCACCGTATCGCCCTTGCCCATCGAGACACGCGGATGGTTGCCGGTGGCGATCCTGGACAGAGCGGCACGCGGTTCGCCCTGCGATCCCGTGCAGATGATCAATAGGTTTTCGTCCGGGATGTATCCGGCGGCGTCTTCGTCCAGGAATGCGGGGGCGTCCTGCAAATAGCCGCACTTCCGGGCCGCCGTCGTCGCCCGTTGCAAAGAGCGCCCGGCCAGCACGACATCGCGTCCGGCGGCGGCGGCTGCCTTGGCGACGGTTTCCAGGCGCGCGACATTGGTTGCGAAGCAAGCAACGGCGACCTTCCCCGAGCAGCCTTTGATGATCTCGGCCAGGTTGTCGGAGAGGTCGGCCTCGGAACCGGAATGGCCCGGAGAAAACACGTTGGTGCTGTCGCAGACGATGGCGAGAACCCCGTCGTCGCCGAGACGCTTCAGGGCGGCTTCGTCCGAGACTTCGCCGATGACGGGATCGGGATCGAATTTCCAGTCGCCCGTGTGCAGCACGGTGCCGAGCGGTGTTTTGACGGCGATGCCGTTTGGCTCGGGAATCGAATGAGTGAGCGTGATCAGGTCCAGTTCGAATGGCCCGATGGTGAAGGCGCCGTCCAGAGGAATTTCGTGCAGTTCTACCTCGTCGCCGAAGTCGGTTTCGCTGAGCTTGCCCTTAAGCATCTGCATGGTGAACGGCGTCGCATAGATCGGGCAGCGCAGACGTGGCCACAGATACGGCACCGCACCCAGATGGTCTTCGTGCGCATGGGTCAGCACCAGCGCCAGCAAACGTTCGCGGCGCTCTTCGATGAACGTCGGGTCGGGGGTGATCAGATCGACACCGGGCGGGCTGCCGTCACCGAACGTAACGCCGAGATCGATCATCAGCCATTCTGGGTCTTTTGGATCACCCAAACCGTAGAGGTTTAGGTTCATGCCGATTTCACCGGCGCCGCCCAAGGGCAGGAAATAAAATTCGTCGGGCATGTGTGCCTTTCTTTTATGTTCGTCGTCCTGAACTTGATTCAGGACCCATCCTCGAACCGGCACAATGGCGTGTGTGCAGAAATGGACCCTGAATCAAGCCAGGGTGACGCGAGTGTGTATTTCAACTGCTATTCCGCCGGTAAATGGCGTGTAGGCCTCTAAGAGTCAAATCCGCGTCGGTATCGCGGATC
Organism: Rhodospirillales bacterium; assembly: GCA_965216765.1. GTDB lineage: Bacteria > Pseudomonadota > Alphaproteobacteria > Rhodospirillales > Casp-alpha2 > UBA4479. Next base: position 610,161 of record OZ244199.1, on the reverse strand, counting down.
GACGGGCATGCGGGCGAAAATAGGTTCGCCAGGCCGCCGGTGGCAATCGCGGGCAGATCGTCGATCCCCGCTTCTTCCCGAATGCGCTCGATCACGCCTTCGATCATTGCCGCGTAACCGTAAAAAATGCCGGACTGCATCGCCGAGATGGTGTTCTTACCGATGACCTTGGCAGGCTTGCCGATATCGATACGCGGCAGTTTCGCCGCCGCTGCCTGCAAGGCTTCCAGCGACAAATTGACGCCGGGGGCGATCACACCACCCTCATAGGCGCCCTCTCCGGAAATGAGATCGAACGTCGTCGCCGTGCCAAAATCGAGAACCAGCAAAGGCCCGCCGTAAGTTGCGAAGGCGGAGACCGTGTTCACAAGGCGGTCGGCGCCGACTTCGTCAGGGCGGTCGACATGAACTTCGATTCCGAGGTCCACACCCGGATCGCCGACAACCAGCGCCTTACAGCCGAAATATTTCTCGGACAGAACGCGCAGATCGAACAAGTTGCTCGGTACCACGGTCGCGATGACGACGCCGTCGATCTGGTCGCGGCCGAGGTTCTCCAGCGCCATGAGTTGACGCAGCCAGACGGCCAGTTCGTCGGCGGTCTTGGCGGTCTTGGCGGCGGCGCGCCATTGTCCGACGATGTTGCCGTCGTCATCGAACGCCGCGAAGACGGTATTGGTGTTACCAGAGTCTATGGCCAGAAGCATGTCAGCCTCCCTTCCCGGCGCCGAAGAAGACCTCGCCGCTGGCGATATGGCGCCGATCCCCGTCGGTTTCCAGGATCAGGCTGCCGTCGGCGGCGATGTCTTGGAATACGCCTTTGAGGCTCTCGTTCGGCAGGTTCACGGTAATTTCTTCGCCGATGCCCTTGGCGCGCCATTTCCAGTGTGCGCGGATCGGCTCGAACCCCTCTTCGACCCAGCGGCCCGCCCATTCCATGAAATGCCGGGCAAAGGCCTCCAGGAACGTGACGTCCGGGATGACTTGGCCTTCCTCGGCGAAATCCGTCGCCGGGTACGGCGTGTCATCGGGGTGAGAGCGCAGATTGACGCCAAGGCCGATGATCACATAGTCGACCGGTGCCGTGCCCTGCGCAGATGTTTCTAAGACCAGGCCGCCGATCTTGGCGCCGTTCACGAGGATATCGTTGGGCCATTTCAGGCGGCAGTCAAAGCCCGGTTCGCAGACCTCGCCGACGGTATCGTAGACGGCGCAACCGGTAACGAAGCTGAGTTCCGCCGCCCTGGCCAGCGGTACCTCGGGGCGCACGATCAGTGAGATGTAGAAGTTGCCGCGCGGGCTTTCCCACGGATTGCCGCGACGGCCCTTGCCGCCGGTTTGCTCTTTGGCCCAGATTAGGGTGCCGTCGGGGGCTTCGTCCTCACCCAGTGCGGCTAGACGGCGCGCCTCAACCATCGTGCTCGAAACGCTGTCCAGCGCGACAAGAGTATAGGCTGCCGGGAGTCTGGGTTCCGCCGGGGCGGTCACAAGATCAGCCCTGGAACAGTGCAGCCGCCGCCGAGGCCGCGCTCGACAAAACGGGCGACGGATAGACGAAGAACAGAATCACGATTAGCGAGGTGGCGCCAATGACGAACGACAGGTCGCGGCCGATCGGCTGATCCAGGTGATCCACCGGGTCGTCGAAGTACATGATCTTGATGATGCGCAGGTAGTAGAACGAACCGATGACGCTGGCCACCACGCCGATCACGGCGAGGACATAAAGGCCCGCTTCGACGGCTGCCAGGAACACGTAAAGCTTGCCGAAGAAGCCCGCCAGCGGCGGAATGCCGGCCAGCGAGAACATGAACACGACAATGGTCGCGGCCAGTAGCGGCTGCGATTTGCCGAGTCCCGCCAGATCGTCGATTTGTTCGACCATCAGACCGCCACGGCGCATGCAGAGGATGCAGGCGAAGGTGCCGATGTTCATCACCAGATAAATGGCGAGATAGATCAGCACGCCTCTGACGCCCTCTTCGGTGCCGGCGGCAAGGCCGACCAGGGCGTAACCGACATGACCGATGGAACTGTAGGCCATCAGGCGCTTGATGTTGCGTTGGTTGATGGCGGCGAGCGCGCCCAGCAGCATCGAGAGCACCGAGATGAAGACGATGATTTGCTGCCATTCGTTCACCAGATCGCCGAACGGGCCGACCATAACGCGGAGGAAAAGCGCCAACGCGGCGATTTTAGGCGCGACGGCGAAGAACGCGGTCACCGGCGTCGGCGCGCCCTCATAGACGTCCGGTGTCCACATGTGGAACGGCACGGCGGAAACCTTGAACGAGAGACCGGCGAGGATGAACACGATCCCGATCACGAGACCGGTCGATACTTCCTGACCACCCGCGAACATACGCGCCAGTTCTTCGAAACTGGTGGTGCCCGAGAAGCCATAAACGAGTGATGCGCCGTACAGCAGAAGACCCGACGCCACGGCGCCGAGAACGAAGTATTTCAGGCCCGCTTCGGTGGCGCGGTTGTCGTCGCGCTGCACGGACGCCAGCACGTAGAGCGATAGCGACTGCAATTCCAGGCCGATATAGAGGCTGATCAGGTCGTTGGCCGAGATCATCAGCATCATGCCGAGTGAGGCGAATACGATCAGGATCGGAAACTCGAAGCGCGCGACCCCTGCCCGCTCCATGAAGTCGCGCGACACCAAAATGCCGACCGCCGCGGCGATCAGCACCAGGACTTTGCAGAATACGGCGAAATCATCGGTCACGAACATGCCGGCGAAGGTCACCGCCTTGCCGCCCGCAACCGGGATCAGCAGGCATGCCGCTAGAAGAAGCGTGACGATGGAGAGCATCGAGACGATGCGGAACGTCGCGACGTCGTTGTCCTTGAGACCGCCCTTCTGGAACACGCCGAACATCAGAAGCAGCATGATGACGCCGGCCATGAAGATTTCCGGCAGCGCGGGAACGATGTTGGGGATTTCTTGGGTCATCTTACATCCCCTCCCTTAGCGGGCAGCCAAGGCCGCGACACCGCTTTCCAGCAGCGACGTTTCGACCTGGGTCAAAAGGTTGGTGACGGACACGTGCATGAAATCCAGGAACGACGACGGATAGATACCCATCCAGATCGTCAGGATCAGCAACGGTGCGAAAATCGCGATTTCGCGGCGGCTCATGTCCTTAATCTTCATCAGATTTTCTTTGGTCAACTCGCCGAAAATGATGCGGCGATAGAGATAGAGCATATAGGCGGCGCCCAGAATAACACCGATGGCGGCGAACGCGGCGACCCAGCTGTTGGCCTTGAAGGCGCCGACCAACACCAGCACTTCGCCGACAAATCCGCCGGTGCCCGGCAGACCGACCGACGCCATGGTGAACACCATGAAGGTCAGCGCATAGGCCGGCATTCGGTTCACAAGGCCGCCGTAGGCCGCGATTTCGCGGGTGTGAATACGGTCGTAGACGACGCCGACGACGAGGAACAACGCTGCCGACACGACGCCGTGCGAGAGCATTTGATAGATCGCACCCTCAATGCCTTGGGTGGTCATGGTGAAGGTACCGATGGTTACGAAGCCCATGTGCGCGATCGACGAATAGGCAATCAGCTTTTTCATGTCTTCCTGCGCCAGGGCCACCAGCGACGTGTAGATCACGGCGATGACCGACAGCGTATAGACCAGCGGTGTAAAGTAGACGCTGGCTTCCGGCATCATCGGCAGCGAGAAGCGCAAGAAGCCGTAGCCACCGAACTTCAACAGCACGCCGGCCAGAATCACGGAACCGGCGGTCGGTGCCTCGACGTGGGCGTCAGGCAGCCAAGTGTGTACCGGCCACATAGGCACTTTGACGGCGAACGATGCGAAGAACGCCAACCACATCCACTTCTGTACCTCGAACGGGAAGTCGGCCCCCATCAGGGCGGTGATGTCCGTGGTGTCGGCGTAATAGTACATGGTCAGCATGGCGACCAGCATCAGCACCGAACCCAAAAGCGTATAAAGGAACAGCTTGAACGCGGCATAGACGCGGCGCGGCCCGCCCCAGATACCGATGATGATGAACATCGGGATCAGCACGGCCTCGAAGAAGATATAGAACAACATCAGATCGAGCGCGCAGAACATGCCGATCATGAAGGTTTCCAGGATCAGGAACGAGATCATGTATTCCTTCACCCGGTCGGTGATGGAGTTCCAACTGGCGAGGATGCAGATCGGCGTCAGCAGCGTGGTCAGCAGCACGAACAGCACCGAAATGCCGTCGACGCCCATGTGATAGGCGATGCCGAACTCCGGCATCCACTCGACCTTTTCGACCCACTGGAAGTCGGCGGACGATTTATCGAACGTGAACCACAGGATCAGCGACAGCAGAAAAACGCCGATAGAGACCCAAAGTGCGGTGCGGCGAGCATTGATGGCGACCACTTCCGGATCTTCGTGGTTGATTGTCAGGATCGCAACGACGCCGACCAGCGGTGCGAACGTCAGGATAGAGAGCAGCGGGAAATCCAACATCGTCGCTTACGCTCCCTGCAGGAAAAGATACCAGGTCACCAGCGCGGCGATACCGATCAGCATGGCGAAGGCATAGTGATAAAGATAACCGGTCTGCATGGCGGCGACCTTGCGCGCCATGACGCGGACCGTCGACGAAATTCCGTCCGGGCCGAAACTGTCGATGATAGCCCCGTCCCCACCCTTCCATAGGATGCGGCCGAGCGCGAACGACGGACGCACGAAAATCTTGTCGTAGAGTTCGTCGAAGTACCACTTGTTCAGCAGGAACTTGTAAACCGGGCGGAAGGTGTCGGCGATGGTGCCGGGCAGTTCCGGCATCAACAGGTACGCCACATAGGCGAACGCGATACCGATGCCACCGACGACCAGAGGCGACAGCTTAACCCACAACGGCACGTCATGCGCGGCTTCGACGGCGGTGAACGATGCGATAGACTCGCCCCAGAAGGCTTCCATGTTGTGGCCGACGAAAAGCTCGTACGTCGCATAGCCCGCGCCAATGGCGCCGACAGCCAGCACCAGAAGCGGCACGATCATGACTTTCGGGCTTTCGTGTACGTGCGCCAAAGTCCTTTCGTCGCAGCGCGGCGTGCCGTGGAACGTCATCAGCAGCAGGCGCCAGGAATAGAACGCCGTCAGCATGGCTGCCAGTAAGCCCATCCAGAACGCGTAATGGCCGACGCCGGTGTTCGCCGCGTAGGCGGCTTCGAGCACGATATCCTTGGAATAGAAACCGGCGAACGGCGGAATGCCGGCCAGCGCCAGCGAGCCGATCCACATGAGGACATAGGTCACCGGGATCAGCTTCCAGATGCCGCCCATCTTACGCATGTCCTGTTCGTCCGACATGGCGTGAATGACAGAACCGGCTCCCAAGAACAGCAGTGCCTTGAAGAAGCCGTGCGTCATCAGGTGGAAAATCCCCGCCGAATAGGCCGAAACGCCACAGGCGAAGAACATGTAGCCAAGCTGTGAACACGTCGAATAGGCGATCACGCGTTTGATGTCGTTCTGCACGCAGCCGACGGTGGCGGCAAATATACAGGTCGTGGCACCGACGACCGTGACCACGGTAAGGGCGACGTCGGACAGTTCGAACATCGGCGACAGGCGCGCCACCATGAAGACGCCGGCGGTGACCATGGTCGCCGCATGAATGAGGGCCGAGACCGGCGTCGGGCCTTCCATAGCGTCCGGCAGCCAAGTGTGCAGTCCCAGCTGTGCCGATTTACCCATGGCGCCGATGAACAGCAGCAGACAGATGATCGTCATGGCGTGGAAGTCGTAACCGAAGACGTTGAGGATCGCGTCTTTCTGATCTGGGGCGGCGTCGAAGATCGTATCCAGATGGATGGTGTCAAACAGCAGGAACGTCGCGAAGATACCGAGCGCGAAACCGAAATCGCCGACGCGGTTGACGACGAACGCCTTGATGGCGGCGGCATTGGCGCTGGGCTTGTGATACCAGAAGCCGATCAGCAGGTAACTGGCGAGGCCGACACCTTCCCAGCCAAAGAACATCTGCACCAGGTTGTCGGCGGTGATGAGCATCAGCATCATGAAGGTGAACAGGCTCAGGTAGCACATAAAGCGCGGCACCGAGGAATCGTGATGCATGTAGCCGATGGAATAGATGTGCACCATCGAAGACACGCCGCAGACAACGACCATCATCACGGCGGTCAGGGTGTCGACCTTGAGCGCCCACGACAGTTCGAACGCACCAGACTGAATCCACGTGAACAGTTCGGTGGTGCGCGCGTTGCCGCCGATGCCGACATCGAAGAACAACGTCACGGCGAGCACCGCGGAAATGAGCATCAGGCCGCAGGTCACATACTGTGCCGCCTGATCTAGCGAGTGTTTGCGGTGCTTGTCGGCATCAATCGCGGCAAACGTAATGATGCCGGCGATTATCGAGCCGATGAGCGGCAGAAAGACGAGGATAGTCTCGATCATGCGCCTCAGCCCTTCATCATGTTGATGTCTTCGACGGCGATGGAGCCGCGATTACGGAAAAAGACCACCAGGATGGCGAGGCCGATAGCCGCCTCGGCGGCGGCGACGGTCAGCACCAGAATGGTGAAGATTTGCCCGATCAAATCACCCAGGTGCGTCGAAAACGCGACCAGGTTGATGTTCACGGCCAGCAGCATCAATTCGACCGACATCAGGATGATGATGACATTCTTACGGTTCAGGAAGATGCCGAAGATGCCCAGCGTGAACATAATCGCTGCGACAGTCAGATAGTGTCCGAGACCGATTTCCAACATGCTCAGATCCCCTTTCCGACTTCGACGTCGCGCAGTTCGACCGCTTCCTTCGGATCGCGCGCGACCTGAGCAGAAATATTCTGTTTGCGAACACCTTCGCGGTGACGGTGCGTCAGCACGATGGCGCCGATCATGGCGACCAGCAGCACCAAGCCGGCACCTTGGAACAGGAAGATATATTTGGTGTAGAGCACCTGACCGATGGCGTGCGTATTGGTCATGACGTCGGGTGACGGCACAGGGGCCGCGATGGTCGCGGCTGCTTCCGGTGCGATCTTCCATCCGGCGACGATGAACACCAATTCGACCAGCAGTATCAGCCCGATCAGACCGCCGATCGGCAGATATTGCAGAAAGCCCTGACGCATTTCGACGAAGTTGATGTCGAGCATCATGACCACGAACATGAACAACACGGCGACCGCGCCGACGTAGACGACGACCAGCGTCATCGCCAGGAACTCGGCGCCCATAAGGACGAACAAGCCGGCGGCGTTAAAGAATGCCAGGATCAGGAACAGCACGGAATGCACCGGGTTGCGGGCCGAAATGACCAGCACGCCCGCAGCAACCGCAACGGTCGCAAACAGGTAAAATGTCAGCGCATATATCATTCAGTCAGTCCCCCGGAAATCCGGTCCCCTCGTTCTTCATCGCACCCTGCGGTGCGTAAACTCAATCGCACCCTGCGGTGCGTAAAACCCAATCGCACACTGTGGTGCGTAAACACGCTAGCCCCCCTTATCGGTAGGGTGCGTCCAACCTTAAGCGTTCGGCCAATTCGGTTTCCCATCGGTCGCCGTTGGCCAACAGTCTGTCCTTGTCGTAGAGCAGCTCTTCGCGGGTTTCGGTCGCGAACTCGAAGTTCGGCCCCTCGACGATGGCGTCCACGGGGCAGGCTTCCTGGCACAGACCGCAATAGATGCATTTCACCATATCGATGTCGTAGCGCGTGGTGCGGCGCGAGCCGTCCAAGCGCGGTTCGGCCTCGATGGTGATGGCCTGTGCCGGGCAGATCGCTTCGCACAGTTTGCAGGCAATGCAGCGTTCTTCGCCGTTCGGGTAGCGACGCAACGCATGTTCGCCACGAAAGCGCGCCGATAGCGGGCCTTTTTCGAACGGATAATTGACGGTTACCTTCTTGCGGAAGAAGTACTTCAGCGTCAGCGCCATGCCCGTGACCAGTTCGGCCAGAAGAATGGTGCGTGCACCGCGTGCTATGAAGCTCATGTCAGCCTCCTAATCATTCCCTGCCCCCTTAGCGGCCCAGAACCGGTGCCATGTCGAATGCCACCAGTACGCCGGCGACAATGGCGACCGCGGCCAAAGACAGCGGCAGAAAGACTTTCCAGCCCAGACGCATCAGCTGGTCATAGCGGTAACGCGGGAAAGTCGCGCGAACCCAGATGAAGATGAACAGGCAGAATGCAATTTTGACGGCCAGCCAGATCGGTCCCGGCACCCAATTGAAAGGCGCTACGTCGAACGGCGGCAGCCAGCCGCCGAGGAACAGGATCGATGTCATGGCGGACATCAGGATCATGTTGGCGTATTCGCCGAGGAAGAACAGCGCGAACGTCATCGACGAATATTCGACGTTGTAGCCCGCGACGAGTTCCGCTTCGGCTTCCGGCAGGTCAAACGGGTGGCGGTTGGTTTCCGCCAGCGTCGAGATGAAGAAGATCACCGCCATCGGGAACAGCGGGATCACGTACCAGACGGTTTTCTGAGATTCGACGATGTCCGAGAGATTCATCGATCCGGCACACAGCAGTACCGTGATGATGATCAAACCCATGGAAACTTCGTAGGACACCATCTGAGCGGCCGAGCGCATGGCGCCCAGGAATGCATATTTCGAGTTCGACGCCCAACCGGCCATCAGGATGCCGTAGACACCGAGCGACGAGATCGCGAACAGGAACAGTATGCCGACGTTGACGTCGGCCAACACCATGCCGGCGTCGAACGGGATCACGGCCCAGGCGACCAGTGCTAAAATGAAGGTGATCATCGGCGCTGCGATGAAGACACCACGGTTCGAGCCGGACGGAATAACGGTTTCCTTGAGAAACAGCTTCACGCCGTCGGCGATGGGCTGCAACAAGCCGAACGGCCCGACCACGTTGGGGCCCTTGCGCAGATGCATCGCGCCAATGACCTTGCGCTCGAAATACGTCAGGTATGCGACTGACAGCATGATCGGCGTCACAATGGCGAGGATCTTTATCAGCATCCAAGCCGTCGGCAGCACGTACATGTCGAAAAATTCAGCCATCGGTGCCAGTCCTCTCACCCATCGAGGCGACGAACGCATCGGTACATTTGGCCATAGTTTCCGACGCGCGGCTGATCGGATCGGTCATATAGAAATTGGAAATCGGCGATGTGAACGGCAGGTCCGAAACCTCGCCCGCTGTGCCGAACGGCTTCCAAGTCGCCGACGAGACGCCGTCGATGGTCATGAACGACGGGCTGGCGTCGACCAGCATGGCACGCACGCTCTTTAGATCGTTGCACGGGATCGGTTTGCCCAGCGCATCGGAAAGTGCCCGGACGATGGTCCAGTCCTCGCGGGCGTCGCCCGGAGGGAACGCTGCGATCCGGCCCAACTGCACACGGCCTTCGGTGTTGACCCAGGTGGCGTTCTTTTCCGTGTAGGCGGCGCCAGGCAGGATGACGTCGGCGCGGTGTGCACCGGCATCGCCATGGTGACCCTGATAGATGACGAAGGCATCGCCGAGGGCGTTCATATCAATTTCGTCAGCGCCCAGCAGATAGACAACCTCGACATCGCCCTTCCCGGCCGCGGCAACGATGCCGTCGGTATCCAGGCCGCCATCCTGCGGCACGAAATCGATATTGAGGCCGCCGACACGCGACGCCGCCGTGTGCAGGACGTTGTAACCGGACCAGCCGGAGGCGCGGCTCATCATCTCGAACTTATCGGCGATTTGATACGTCAACTCGTGGATCGCCAAGCCGTCGGGACGCGCCAGTGCGCCTTGGCCGACGATGATCATCGGACGGTTGGCTTTCTTCAGCACGTCGGAGAACGGCGACGAGCCGTCGAGGACGGCCTTCAGGTCCGCCGGGCCGGTGCCCAGGTGTTCGTAGTCGTAGCGCAGGTCGGCCGCTTCGCCGATGACGCCGATCGGGAACTTGCCCATCAGGACCCGTTTGCGGATGCGGGCGTTCAGCACGGCCGCTTCGACACGCGGGTTGGCGCCGACGATCAGCAGCGCATCTGCGCTTTCGATTCCGGCGATGGTGGTATTGAAAATGTAACCGGCGCGCGCACTCGGATCGATCTTTGAGCCATCCTGGCGGCAGTCGATGTTACCGGTGCCAAGGTTGGTCATCAGCGCCTTAAGCGCGACCATGCTCTCACAATCGGCCATGTCGCCAGCGATGGCAGCGATTTTCTCGCCCGTAAGACCGTCGGTCTTGGCTTTGATGGCGGCGAAGGCTTCGTCCCAACTGGCCGGTTTCAGCTTACCGTCGACACGAATATACGGACGGTCGAGGCGCTGACGGCGCAGGCCGTCGCAGGCGAAGCGGGTCTTGTCGGAAATCCACTCTTCGTTGACGTCTTCGTTAAGGCGCGGCAGCACCCGCATGACTTCGGAGCCGCGCGCATCGACGCGAATGTTGGAGCCGACAGCATCCATGGCGTCGATGGTCTCGGTCTTTTTCAATTCCCACGGACGGGCGACGAAAGCATAGGGCTTCGACGTCAGCGCGCCGACCGGGCATAGGTCGATAACGTTGCCGGAAAGCTCTGAATCCAAAGACTTTTCCAGGTAAGTTGTGATTTCGGCGTGTTCGCCCCGGAACAGCATTCCCATGTCGGTGACGCCGGCAACTTCGGTCGTGAAGCGCACACAACGCGTGCAGTGGATGCAACGCGTCATGATCGTTTTGACCAGTGGTCCCATGTTCTTGTCTTCGACAGCGCGCTTGTTTTCCTTGTAGCGCGAATGGTCGAGACCGTAGCCCATGGCTTGGTCCTGCAGGTCGCATTCGCCGCCCTGATCGCAAATCGGGCAGTCGAGCGGATGGTTGATCAGTAGGAATTCCATCACGCCTTTGCGCATCTTGTGCACTTCGGGCGTGTTGGTGTGCACCACCATACCTTCGGCGACCGGCATGGCACACGACGCGACCGGTTTCGGCGCGCGCTCCATCGCCACCAGACACATACGGCAGTTGCCGGCGATGGACAGGCGTTCGTGATAACAGAAGCGCGGAATCTCGATACCGATTTGTTCGCACGCTTGAAGGACGGTTAGTCCCGCGTCGACTTCAACTTCGTTGCCGTCGATGGTCAGTTTAGGCATGGCCCATCGTCCCCTATTACTCTGCCGCCGCGGCGGCTTGCTTGCCGGCGCAGCGCTCTTCCATCAGCGGACGGAAATTTCGGATCAGGCCCTGGATCGGCCAAGCGGCCGCGTCACCCAGGGCGCAGATGGTGTGGCCTTCGACCTGCTTGGTGACTTCTTCCAAAAGGTCGATCTCGGCCGACGAGGCGTCGCCGTCGCAGATGCGTTCCATCATGCGCCACATCCAGCCGGTACCTTCGCGGCACGGTGTGCACTGGCCGCAGCTCTCGTGCTTATAAAATGCCGACAGACGCGTGATGGCGCGCATCACGTCGGTCGACTTGTCCATGACCATGACGGCGGCGGTGCCGAGACCGGACCGCACTTCCTTGAGCGAGTCGAAGTCCATCAGTACGTTCGAGCAGGTATCGAAGGTCATGCACGGCACCGATGCCCCGCCGGGAATGACGGCCAGCAGATTGTCCCATCCGCCGCGCACGCCGCCGGCGTGTTTTTCGATCAATTCCTTGAGCGGGATTCCCATCTCTTCTTCGACGGTGCACGGCTTGTTAACGTGACCGGAGATGTTGAAAAGTTTGGTGCCGGTGTTGTTCGGACGGCCGAGGCCGGCGAACCATTCGTGCCCGCGGCGCAGGATTTCCGGCACTACGGCGATGGATTCCACGTTGTTGACCGTCGTCGGGCAGCCCCAGACGCCGACGTTCGCCGGGAACGGCGGCTTCAGGCGCGGCTGGCCTTTCTTGCCTTCGAGGCTTTCGATCAGTGCCGTTTCCTCGCCGCAGATATAGGCGCCCATGCCGCGGTGAATGTAGAAGTCGAACTTCCAGCCGCTGCCACAGGCATTGTCGCCCAATAGCCCCGCTTCGTAAGCTTCGTCGACGGCGCGCTGCAAGGCTTCGGTTTCGCGGTAGAACTCGCCACGCACATAGCAATAAGCGGCATGCGCTTGCATGGCGAAGGATGCGATCAGCGCTCCTTCGATCAGCTTGTGCGGATCGTGGCGCATGATTTCCCGGTCCTTACAGGTGCCGGGTTCGCCCTCGTCGGCGTTGATAACCAGATAATGCGGGCGCTCACCCACTTCTTTCGGCATGAACGACCATTTCATACCGGTCGAAAAGCCCGCACCGCCACGGCCGCGCAATCCCGACTCTTTAACCTGTTCAATGATCTTCTCGCGCCCGCGCTCGATCAGCGCCTTGGTGCCGTCCCAGTCGCCACGCGCCTGGGCGCCCTTGAGGCCCGGGTCTTCGAGACCGTAGATGTTCGTAAAGATGCGATCTTCATCTTTAAGCATCAGTCGTCTCCTCCGCCCGCGCCGACCTTGGCTTTGCGAGCATCTTCCTGGTGTTCGAGGCTGGTCATGCCGCCCATCGGCTCGCACGTGAAGCGGGCTGTCTGCGACCCGGTCTTGGGCTGCTCGCCCTTTGCCAGCGCGTCCAGAACGGCGACGGTCGATTCGCTGTCCAAATCCTCATAGTAATCGTCGTTGATCTGCATCATCGGCGCGTTGACGCACGCGCCCAGGCATTCGACCTCAAGCAGGGAGAACTCGCCGTCTTCGGTCGTCTCGCCGGACGAGATACCGAGTTTGTCCTTGCAGGTCTTCATGATGTTGTCGGAGCCGCGCAGCCAGCACGGCAGGTTGGTGCAGACCTGTACGAAGTGCTTACCGACGGGCTTTAGGTTGTACATCGTGTAAAACGATGCAACCTCGAGCACGCGGATCGCCGGCATTTCAAGGTAATCGGCGACGTATTCAATCGCCGGCATCGGCAGCCAGCCGCCGCATTGGCGCTGGGCGATGTCCAGAAGCGGCATCACCGCCGAGCGCTGACGTCCTTCCGGATACTTGGCGATAGCGGCGTCGGCCAAGGCCTTGCTGTCGGCGGTGAATTCGAAAGTCTCGGGTGCATCCGTCATCGGTCGATCTCCCCGAATACGACATCGACCGAACCGATGTTGGCGACGACGTCAGCCAGCATGTGTCCCTTCGACAAAAGCTCCGTCGCCTGCAGCGAGGCGAACCCGGGTGCGCGGATCTTACAGCGGTAGGGTTTGTTGGTGCCGTCCGAGATCAGATAAACCGCAAACTCGCCCTTCGGTGCTTCGACGGCGGTATAGGTCTCGCCCGCCGGCACCTTGAAGCCTTCGGTGTAAAGTTTGAAGTGGTGGATCAGCGCTTCCATCGAGTGCTTCATCTCGCCCCGCTTGGGCGGTGTGACCTTGTGGTCGATGGATTTTGCCGGACCGCCGGGCATCTTCTCGATGGCTTGGCGCATAATCTTCACGCTCTCGCGCATTTCCAGCATGCGGATCAGGTAACGGTCATAGCAGTCGCCGTTCTTGCCGACCGGAATTTGGAAGTTGTAGTTCTCATAACCGTCGTAGGGTTGCGACTTACGCAGGTCCCAGGCGATGCCGGACGCACGGATGTTGGCGCCGGTAATGCCCCAGTCCTGGCACTGCTCGGCGGAAATCACGCCGATGTCGACGGTGCGCTGCTTGAAGATACGGTTCTCGGTCAGCAGCGTTTCGATGTCATCGCAGCATTCCAAGAAGCCCGGACACCATTCATAGATATCGTCGAGGAGTTCCTGCGGCACGTCCATGGCGACGCCGCCCGGACGGAAGTAGTGCATGTGCATGCGCGCGCCGCAGGCCCGCTCGCAAAATTCCATCAACTTTTCGCGTTGCTCAAAGCCCCAAAGCATCGGCGTCATGGCGCCGACGTCCATGGCAAACGCACAGATGTTCATCAGGTGGTTCAGCAACCGGCCGATCTCGGCATACAGCACACGGATCGTCTGACCGCGTGCCGGCACTTCAATACCAAGCAACTTTTCGGTCGCCAGCGCAAAAGCGTGTTCCTGGTTTTGTGGCGAGGAATAGTCGAGACGGTCGAAATAGCCGACGGCCTGAACGTAGGTTTTATGCTCGATCAACTTTTCGGTGCCGCGATGCAACAGGCCGATGTGCGGATCGGCGCGCTCCACGATCTCGCCGTCCATTTCCAGGACAAGACGCAACACGCCGTGCGCCGCCGGATGCTGCGGCCCGAAGTTGATATTGAAGTTCTTGATCTGCGTTTCGGCCATGTCAGCTCGCCTTCTCTTCTTCAGGCTCGCCCTCGGCCTTTTCGTCGCCGGGCAGGACGCGCTGGACGCCTTCCCACGGGCTCAGGAAGTCGAAGGTGCGGAATTCTTGTGTCAGCTTCACCGGTTCGTAGACGACGCGTTTCTGTTCATCGTCATAGCGCAGTTCGACATAGCCGGTCAGAGGGAAGTCCTTGCGCAGCGGATGCCCCTCGAATCCGTAGTCGGTGAGGATGCGGCGCAGGTCCGGATGGCCGACGAAGCCGATACCGAACATGTCCCAGACTTCGCGTTCCCACCAATTGGCGGCGTTGAACAGCGGCACGGCGCTATCGACCGGCGTGTCCTCGTCGGTGCGGATTTTGACGCGGATACGCTGATTGTGGGTCATCGACAGAAGGTTGTAGACGACTTCGAAACGCTCTTCGTCTTCGGGGTAATCGACGCCGCAGACATCGAGCAGCGTGGAGAACTGGCAATTGCCGTCGTCGCGCAGGAATTTCAGAACTTTCGAAATGTCGTCTCGTGCCACGCGGATCGACAATTCACCCAGGCGGACATCGACGTCTTCGACACTTTGGCCGAGAGTGTCCTGGATGTACGATCCCAAATCGAGGAGTGCTTCATACATATCAGTTCGTTCCAGATCGGCGTTAGCGGAACAAGGCGCCGGTGCGCTTGATCTTTTTTTGCAATTGCAAAACGCCGTACACCAGCGCTTCGGCGGTCGGCGGGCAGCCGGGCACGTAGACATCGACCGGCACGACGCGGTCACAGCCGCGCACGACCGAGTAGGAATAGTGATAGTAACCGCCGCCGTTGGCGCATGAGCCCATGGAGATCACGTAACGTGGCTCGGCCATCTGGTCATAGACCTTGCGGAACGCGGGCGCCATTTTGTTGGTCAGCGTGCCGGCGACGATGATGACGTCGGACTGGCGCGGGCTCGGCCGCGGCACCACGCCGAAGCGGTCCAGGTCGTAGCGGCTGACGTAAGCGTGCATCATCTCGATGGCGCAGCACGCGAGGCCGAAGGTCATGGGCCACAGCGATCCGGTGCGCGCCCAGTTCACCAACTTATCGACATTGGCGACGACGAAGCCTTTGTCTTGCAGTTCACCCGTGACGCGGCGCAGGATTTCGTCCTGGTCGGCACCCGGCGGCAACGGCGTGCCGGCCTGTTCAGCGGTGTCGGTTACTCCCATTCAAGTGCCCCTTTCCGCCATTCGTAGACGAAGCCGATGGTTAGAATGCCGAGGAAAACCATCATCGACCAAAAACCGAAGACGCCGACGTCGCCGAGGGTGATTGCCCACGGGAACAGGAACGCGACTTCCAGATCGAAGATGATGAAAAGAATAGCTACCAGATAAAAGCGGACATCGAACTTGTGACGGGCGTCGTCAAACGCCTCAAACCCGCACTCGTAGGCGGAATTCTTTTCCATATCCGGTTTCTGCGGCGCGATAATGTATGAACCCAGGATGGCGACGCAGGCAATAGCGGTCGCGATGCCGAGAAAAACAAGAATCGGCAGATACTCGCCCAGCAGAGTTTCCAAAGTTGCTCGCTCCCTGACCGGCGCTCGAATAATGAATTTCGAGGTGCCAAGTCCTCTCTCTGACGTCCCACGGTAGGCGTACTAGGTATGCCCGACAAGGCACATTTATTCAATGCCCTAGACGGCAGTTTAATGTGCTTTTTTCGCAGCCGCAAAAATCCGTTTGGTGGCTGGTGCATTTAGGTCGCACATATTTCCTCGCATCATCCCAGCCGCAGCGCTCGCCGGGATATTCAGATGACATCGTGGGACTTTATGGTCCAGGTGCGCTCGGCGGTATGCCTCGCGATCGGGACGCCGCGTACGTGTGAAGGGCCGCCTGAAAAAGGCGTCGGTGTGTTTGGAAAACTTTGGGAAAGTGGCGGGAGTGACGGGACTCGAACCCGCGGCCTCCGGCGTGACAGGCCGGCGCTCTAACCAACTGAGCTACACCCCCTTACCAGGGCGCTGCATGGGTTTCCCCTGCAACGGAAGCGTTGATCTATAGTACGCCCCGAGGGCTGTCAAGCGATGCATCGCGGACTTTTACACAAGTCCGCTTAATGCCTAGGCCCGAAGTCGAAAACCGAGATAATCTGCATGACCCGAACGCCTTCGGCATCCATGACGGGCACGTGCATGACTTCGAAATCTGCGACGACCCGATGTCGCAGACATTTGAGGTTGTGCCGAAACAGGCCCGAGTCTGCAGTCGTCGAGATTCGGTCGAACTGCGGAAAAAGGTATGAAGAAACCTCGCCGTCGGCGATATCGCTGAGCGATTTGGCCGTCGCCTCGAAGCCGAATAGATCGGTGAGTTCGGTGCCCCAGTAGCGCGTCCTGTATTTGCGGGCCGAATCTTCGTGCAGAACATCCTGCACCATCATCGTCGTCGCGACGTTATATAGGCGCATAAGATCTATGTCCGCGACCTTAGGAGCGCGGTTGAGTTCCTTCCAGAGGTCCGACCAAAATTGGTAAAGTCGCCCGGTCGCTTGCTGTTGGGGGACGTCCGCCGATCCTCTGGGCCGAGGGCGGGATTCGGTAAAGCCGAGGCCCTTTTCGGGACGACTTATTCTCTCCATGTGCGAAGCCATTTTTTACGGCTACCCCTCGTCGGCCCCGAGGAGGACCGTCCAAATGTTACAACGCCTGAAAGTGTCGCAACGCTTGCTGACCGAATCCTGACGGATTGCACATTTAAATGTTGCAAATTTGTGATGATATTATCGGGGGGATGGTGGGCGGTGACGGGATCGAACCGCCGACCCTCTCGGTGTAAACGAGATGCTCTCCCAGCTGAGCTAACCGCCCTACTCGGCACCGTATACTGCGAAGTGCGGGGACTGTAAACGCGTTCGGCCAAGAAAAAACGCCGGCCAAAAGGCCGGCGTTTTTAAGAACAATAGACGCTGTCTTAGTTGACGGCGTCTTTAAGACCTTTACCGGCCTTAAACTTCGGCTGCTTGGAAGCAGCGATCTGGATCGTTTCGCCGGTGCGCGGGTTGCGGCCGGTGGTTGCCTTGCGGCTAACGACGGAGAAGGTGCCGAAGCCGACGAGGCGGACTTCATTGCCACCCTTCAGAGAGTCGGTGACGGTGTCGAAAACCGCGTCAACGGCTTTGGCAGCGTCGGCTTTGGTGAGGCCGGCGGCTTCAGCGACGGCGGCTACGAGATCATTCTTGTTCACGGCAAATGCCCCCTTTTTACAAGGTGTCAGGTTAAACGGTAATCCGCTTTCAAGCCCGGATTTCCGGGACTTTTTAGAATGCGGTGTTCGGGTCGGACTCTATGTTGCGGGTTCTCTCAGCGTCAATTAAACGCGTGTGGAAAATGGCGGAATTCTGCGGGTTATCAGGGGGGCGTATGTAAGTGACGGGAAACAAAGCATTATTCCCATCGGGGGGCATTAACCTTTTCGATCACTTTTTAGTAAAATGGCTCGAACCCGCAGATTTCTGCGGAAAACAACGCGAATCAGGGTTCCGATTCGAACTTTCGTGGGGAGCGCATTCTTTTCGGAGATTCTAAAAGATAAAGCGTCACCCTGAACTTGATACAGGGTCCATCATTCGACTGGCACACTCCGAGACGGGACAAAAATGGATGCTGAATCAAGTTCAGCATGACGGCAGCGTGTTGGACAAAACATTGAAAAACCCCGGTCCGCTGTGCGGCCGGGGCTTTCCGTTTTCAGTGTAGAGGTATGTTCGGTTTAATGTTTCACGAGATCGCCCGAGATATCTCCTTGGCGTGAGGCCAGAGCCGAAGCTTCGGCCTCGTCTTCTTCGGTCCATTCGATCGGCGTCAGCGGTTGCGACAACGCACGTTCCAGGACTTCGTCGACCGTCGAGACGGGCACAATCTCCAGGCCCTTCTTGACGACTTCCGGCAGGTCCGCGAGGTCTTTCTCGTTTTCCTTGGGGATCAACACGGTCTTCATACCGCCGCGAAGCGCCGCCAGGAGTTTCTCCTTGAGGCCACCGATGGCGAGCACCCTGCCCCGCAGCGTCACTTCGCCGGTCATGGCGACTTCGCGGCGCACCGGAATACCGGTCAGGACGGAAACGATCGAGGTCGTCATGCCGACACCTGCGGACGGGCCGTCCTTTGGCGTCGCCCCTTCGGGCACGTGGACGTGGATGTCACGCTGGTTGAACAGCGGCGGGCGGATGCCGAAGGTATGGGCGCGCGACTGAACATAAGACTTTGCGGCTTGAATACTTTCCTGCATCACGTCACCGAGTTTACCGGTGATGGTCATCTTGCCCTTGCCCGGCACCATAACGGCTTCGATCGACAGCAACTCGCCGCCAACTTCCGTCCACGCCAGGCCGGTCACGACGCCAACCAGATCCTTTTCCTCGATCTCACCGAAGCGGTACTTTTTCACGCCGGCATACTTTTCCAGGTTCTGGACGGTGACCTTCACTTCCTTGGTTTCGTCCATGAGGATTTCCTTGAGCGCTTTGCGGATCAGGTTGGCGATCTCGCGCTCCAGGTTACGGACGCCGCTTTCGCGGGTGTAATAGCGGATCAGGTCGATCAGCGCGTTGTCGGAAATGCTCCACTCGCTGTCTTTGACGCCGTGCTTCTCCATCTGTTTGACGATCAGGTGGCGCTTGGCGATTTCGACTTTCTCATGCTCGGTGTAACCGGACAGACGGATGATCTCCATACGGTCCAGCAATGGCCCCGGCATGTTGAGGGTATTGGCCGTCGTTACGAACATGACATCCGACAGGTCGTAGTCGACCTCGAGATAATGGTCGTTAAAGGTCGTGTTCTGTTCGGGGTCCAAAACTTCCAGCAGCGCCGACGCAGGGTCGCCGCGCCAATCGTTGCCCATCTTATCGACCTCATCCAAGAGGAATAGCGGGTTCGAGGACTTGGCTTTCTTCATGGACTGCAGGATCTTGCCCGGCATGGAGCCGATGTAAGTCCGGCGGTGACCGCGGATTTCCGACTCGTCGCGCACGCCGCCCAGCGACATACGGACGAAGTTGCGGCCGGTCGCTTCGGCGATGGATTTACCCAGCGACGTCTTACCGACGCCCGGTGGGCCGACGAGGCACAGGATCGGCCCGGTTACCTTGTTCATGCGCTGTTGCACGGCAAGGTATTCGATGATCCGTTCCTTGACCTTTTCCAAGCCATAGTGATCGGAATTGAGAATTTCTTCGGCTTTCTTGATATCTTTTTTGACGCGCGTGCGCTTCTTCCACGGAATGGACAGCATCCAATCCAGATAATTGCGCACCACAGTCGCCTCGGCCGACATCGGTGACATCGATTTCAGCTTCTTCAATTCAGCGAGCGACTTCTCTTTCGCTTCCTTGGAAAGCTTGGTCTTGTTGATCTTTTCTTCGAGTTCGGCGGTTTCGTCCTTACCGTCCTCGGTTTCGCCGAGTTCTTTCTGGATCGCCTTCAACTGTTCGTTGAGATAGTACTCGCGCTGCGTCTTCTCCATCTGGCGTTTGACGCGGTTGCGGATCTTCTTCTCGACTTGCAGCACGCCGATTTCGGCTTCCATGAAGCCGAGCACGCGTTCCAGGCGCTCAATGACGCTGTCGACTTCCAAAAGCTCCTGCTTTTCGGAAATCTTGATGGCCAGGTGCGAGGCGACGGTGTCGGCCAGTTTCGACGGTTCTTCGATCTGGTTCACGGATACCAGCACTTCCGGAGGGATTTTCTTATTGAGCTTGATGTAGCTCTCGAACTGATTCACGACGGAACGCGAGATCGCTTCCAATTCCTGTTCGTCGCCACCCTCTTCGGTGATCCGGGCGGCTTCGACCTGGAAGAACTGGTCGGTCTCGGTGAACGATTGAATTTCCGCACGCTGGATGCCTTCGACCAGCACCTTCACGGTGCCGTCGGGCAGCTTCAGCAACTGCAGCACCGTTGAGACGGTGCCGATGCCGTAAATGTCATCCTTACCCGGATCGTCCTCGGCGGCGTTTTTCTGGGCGACCAGCATGATCTGCTTGTCGTCCTTCATGACGTCTTCGAGGGCACGGACGGATTTCTCGCGTCCGACGAAGAGCGGCACGATCATGTGCGGGAACACGACGATGTCGCGTAGCGGGAGGACCGGAAATACTTCGTTCTTGTCGCTGATTGTCATTCTGTCACTCCGGTTGAGACGGCTCGGCTTCGGAGGAAATCGACCATAGCCGTCGGGTCTTTCATTCCATAAAAGGTGGGATGTTTAGGGCCGTCTTGCAAGGGGCAAGAACACCCCGGCACCGACCGGCAAAAGTCCCGGATTTGTGCGGTTTCGGTGGTCCATGGATGCCGGCCGAGTGGTGTCGAAATGTGGGGGTGGAATCAAAAGCAGGGCCACTGATCGGGCCCTGCTGATGTTATTTCTCAATATTGCGATTCAACCCTTTGTAATCGCAGCATTATTCTACGACGCAGAGGATTCGACCTCGTTTTTGCGGTCGGCATAGATGAACAGCGGCGGTGCGCCGTCGTCGACAACGTCCTCGTTGATGACGACTTCTTCTACGCCGTCCAAGCCCGGCAGGTCGAACATGGTATCCAGCAGAATATTTTCCATGATCGAGCGCAGGCCGCGCGCGCCGGTTTTACGTTCCACCGCTTTCTTAGCGACCGATTCGAGGGCCTTTTCGCGGAACGTCAGGCCGACGTCTTCCATCTCAAACAGACGCTGATACTGCTTCACCAGCGCGTTTTTCGGTTTGGTGAGGATTTCGATGAGCGCTTCTTCGTCAAGATCTTCGAGTGTCGCCAGGACCGGCAGACGGCCGACGAATTCCGGGATCAGACCGAACTTCAGCAGATCCTCCGGCTCGACCTCGGCCAGGATTTCGCCGGTCTGGCGGTCGTCTTGACCGCGCACGTCGGCGCCGAAGCCGATATTGGTGCCCTTACCGCGCGCGGCGATGATCTTGTCCAGGCCTGCGAAGGCGCCACCACAGATGAACAGGATGTTCGTGGTGTCGACCTGCAGGAATTCCTGCTGCGGATGCTTGCGCCCGCCCTGCGGCGGCACGGAGGCAACGGTGCCTTCCATAATTTTCAGAAGCGCCTGCTGCACGCCCTCACCCGACACGTCACGCGTGATCGACGGGTTGTCGGACTTGCGGCTGATCTTGTCGACCTCATCGATATAGACGATGCCGCGCTGCGCACGCTCGACGTTGTAGTCGGCGGCCTGCAGCAGTTTGAGAATGATGTTCTCGACGTCTTCACCGACATAACCGGCTTCGGTCAGCGTCGTGGCGTCGGCCATGGTGAACGGCACATCAAGAATCCGCGCAAGGGTCTGCGCCAGCAGCGTCTTGCCGCAGCCGGTCGGGCCGACCAGCAGGATGTTTGATTTCGCCAGTTCCACGTCGTTCGACTTCGAGCCGTGGCCAAGACGTTTATAGTGGTTATGGACGGCTACCGAGAGCACGCGCTTGGCGCGCTTCTGGCCGATTACGTAATCGTCGAGAACCTGGCAGATGTCGATCGGCGTCGGCACGCCCTCGCCCGATTTGACGAGGTTCGTCTTGTGCTCTTCACGGATGATATCCATGCACAGTTCGACGCATTCATCGCAGATGAACACGGTCGGCCCCGCGATGAGTTTACGGACTTCGTGCTGGCTCTTGCCGCAGAACGAACAATAGAGCGTGTTCTTGCTATCGCCGCTTCCACTGCCGGATTTGCTGCTCATGTCGACTCCTCGATCCGGTGTGTCGTCTGAATCAGTATGTTACCCGTCGCGCGCCGGGGCACACAATAACCAATTGCGGGACCGCTTTTTCGGTCCGTGCGGGAAAAGATCAAACCAGTGATCAATCTTCACCAGCCGGTCTTGGCCGCTCGGCGACGACTTCATCGACGAGGCCGAATTCCTTCGCCTCGTCGGCACTCATGAACGTGTCGCGATCAACTGCGCGTTCGATCGTTTCCAGATCTTGGCCGGTGTGCTCCACGTACATTTTGTTGAGGCGTTCGCGGATTTTGAGAATCTCGCGCGCCTGAATTTCGATATCGGACGCCTGGCCCTGCGCACCGCCCGACGGCTGGTGAATCATCACCCGCGCATTCGGCAGAATGAAGCGCTTGCCTTTGGTGCCGGCGCACAGCAGGAACGACCCCATCGACGCCGCTTGCCCGATGCATACCGTCGATACGTCCGGACGGATGTAACGCATGGTGTCGTAGATCGCGAGACCCGCGGTCACCACGCCGCCCGGCGAGTTGATATAGAAAGAAATGTCCTTGTCCGGGTTTTCGGATTCCAAGAACAGCAGTTGCGCGCAGATGAGGCTGGCGACGTCGTCGTGGACCGCGCCGGTCAGGAAGATGATTCGTTCCTTCAGGAGGCGCGAGTAGATGTCGTAGGCACGTTCGCCGCGGTTGGTGGTTTCGACCACCATCGGCACCAGTGCGTTCATTTGGGCATCCATTGCATTGGACATCGCGCGTTTCTCCGTCTTCAAACCGTCACACCGAGATAATCCGGTGACGGCGGGCTTGCAAGGACTAGTTACCAACAGATTTGCGGGTACTGGCCATATGTCGTCACCCCGGGCTTGACCCGGGATCCATGGATGTTCCGGCACAGCCGGACCAAACTAAAATGGGTCCCGGGTCAAGCCCGGGACGACGCACGAGATAAAGGCCTTAGCCTTCGTCTTTCTTGGCGGCGGCTTTCTTAGCTGCTGCTTTCTTGGTAGCGGCTTTTTTCGCCGGCGCCTTTTTCTTGGCAGCGGCTTTTTTCTTCGCAGGCTTCTTCTCTGCCGCTTCGGCTTCCTCGTTCTCGGCTTCGATCGCCTTCACGAGTTCTTCCATAGTCGCGGCCGTTTCCTTGACCTTCACCATCTCGAGAACGAAGTCGACGACCTTGTCCTCGTAGACAGGCGCGGAAATCTGTTCCAGGGCCTGCGGGTTGTTCTTGAAGAAGTCCAGGACCTGCTTTTCCTGACCCGGATACTTGCGCGCTTCCTGCATCATGGCGCGGTTCAAGTCTTCCTGTTGGATCTGGATGTTGTTGGTGCGGCCGATTTCGGACAGCAGAAGCCCCAAACGCACGCGGCGGTCGGCCATGGCGCGGAACTCTGCAGCTTCTTCGTCGGACGGCTCGATCTTATGTGCTTCTTCGTGGTCGTGCTCGTCGGCGTGCTCCGCATCCGAGCCGTGCTGTTCGTGCTGCCACTGGTGCATGATGGCCGTGTATTCCTGCTCGGCCATCTTCGGCGGCACTTCGAAGTCGACTTTGTCAGCGAGGGCATCGAGAAGTTTACGCTTCACCAGCATGCGGCCGTACTGTTTGAATTCGCGGCCCTGCTCTTCACGGATCATCTCACGCAGCTTGTCGAGATTCTCAGCGCCGGCTTTCTTGGCCAAGTCGTCGTCGATCGGCGACGGTTTGGTCTCGTGAATTTCCTTCACCTTGACCTCGAACAGCGCGTCTTTACCGGCCAGTTCGGCTGCACCGTACTCTTCCGGAAACTTCACATTCACTTCGACGTCGTCGTCGGCGTTAACGCCGACCAGCTGATCTTCAAAGCCCGGAATGAAGCTGTTGGAACCGAGTTCCAGGCTGTAACCCTCGGCGGAACCGCCCGGGAACGCTTCACCGTCAATCTTGCCAACGAAGTCGATGATGACCATGTCGCCGGCTTTGGTTTTGCGCTTCTTGGTGATCGGCTCGGACGTTTTGTTGGCGTCGGCGATGCGCTGCAGGGTTTCCTCGACGTCTTTTTCGTCGATCTGCGGCACCATACGCTCGACTTCGACCTTAGCGAAATCGGGCAGCGCGATCTCCGGCAGGATATCGAAGGCCATGGTGTATTCCAGGTCCTTGCCGTCCTCGAACGAAGTTACTTCGAATTCCGGCTGACCGATCGGGCGAACGCCCTTCTCTTGCATGGCTTGTTCAGCAGAGGTGGAAACGGCCTGTTCCAGCACTTCACCCATGACGGAGGGGCCATAACGCTTGCGCAGGAGCGACACCGGCACTTTGCCTGGACGAAAGCCCGGAAGGCTCGCGGTTTTGGCGATTTCCTGCAGACGGTCGAAGACTTTTTCTTCGATTTCGCTCGCGGCTAGCGCGACTTTGTATTCGCGGCTCAGGCCTTCGGATTTGATCTCGGTTACTTGCATCGGACTTCCAGACATCCAAGAGAAACAGAATTCGTTCGCGTTCGCGTTCCGGGGGCGTCGGCTTCATGGCGGCGAATGGTGCGGGTGGAGGGACTTGAACCCCCACGGCGTAAGCCACTGGTACCTAAAACCAGCGTGTCTACCAATTCCACCACACCCGCGCCGTTGCCGCGCAGCAGGACAGTTAAGGCCTGCGCGGACCGGACCCCGGCCCGAAACGGTGCGCAACTCTACTTATTTCGCTTTGACTGTCAATCAGTCGTGGTTGTGCATTCTTTGTGGGGCAAAATCCTCATTCTAAAGAACTGCGTCATGCTGAACCTTGGATCATCTCCAGGGCAGGCTTGATTCAGCATCCATCTAACAAACCGCAAGGAAGTGCCAATGCGAAAATGGGCCCTGAATCAATGTAACGATTATCTCGACAGGTCATGTCCCAAAATGAGCGTCGTCCCGGTCGCAAGGCGACAAGCCGAGCGCACCGGGACCTTAGAGGCCGGTCGTCACTCTAAGATCCCGGCGCGCTGTGCGGCCGGGATGACGCTAGGGGATAATTTTGCCAATCAAGTTCAGGGCGACGCAAATTTAATAGGGATTGTCTGAGAACCACTCTACCGAAAAAGAGGTCAGCCCTTGAGGATGGCCTTCACCGCGCTGGAAACGGCGATCTTGCCTCGCGACGTGTAGTCCTCGTGGTTCTCTTCGATTTTCGACAGGTGATACTGATAGTTGACCATCATGCCGAGTGACTGTTTGAGGCCGTTGGCGGATGTGTCGCCAAGCCAGTTAAGCCTTTCTACCCGCGCACCATTGGAAAGATGAAAGTGCGCCACCGGGTTCATCGCTTTCATCCCGCTTCGCTTCTCTTCAACCAGATAACGCGCGCATAGCCGCATCATCGGTGCCTTGAGCGCTTCGGCGGTGTCTTCATCGTTGTGCCAGCCGCTGGTGTTCAGCAACTCCTTCAGGGCGCCCTTGCTGCCAGTATCTTTGCCGCTGGCGGCCTTGATCGCCTTACGCTCTGCCGGCAACAGCAGTTTCGGATCGCCGTCCGAAATTTGCTGGTCGAGCCATTTTTTGAAACCCGGAATCGGCGACAGGGTCGCGAATGTCTTGAGGTTGTCGAACTCATCCCGCAATTCGGCGACGACGCGTTTGATAAGGAAGTTGCCGAAGCTGATTCCGGCCAGGCCACGCTGGGCGTTGGAAATTGAATAAAAGATCGCCGTGTCGGCATCGTCGGGATTCTGTAGCGGCGCGGTTTCGTCCAACAGCACCTGAACGTTACCGGCGATGCCGTTGACCAGCGCCACCTCAACGAAGATCAGCGGCTCGTCCGGCATGCGCGGATGGAAGAACGCAAAGCAGCGGCGGTCGGAATCGAGCCGGTTCTTAAGGTCTTCCCAGCCATTGATAGCGTGCACCGCTTCGTAAGCGATGAGTTTTTCCAACACGGAAGCGGCAGTTTTATCCCAAGAAATTTCCTGCAGTTGAAGAAAATCGACGTCGAACCAGGACACCAGAATTGTGCGCAAATCGCGCTCAAGGGATTTCAGGGCACGGTCTTCGCGCGAGAAACGCAAAAGCTCGGCGCGCATGTCGACCAGGAATTTGACCCCTTCGGGCAGCGCATTGAATTGGGTGAGCAACCGCATGCGCGGCGCTTCCAAAGCCGTTTTTAATAGATATTCGGCGTCACGGCGTGCGTCGTCGTCCTCGGCCAGCTGAACGGCGTCGATAGCGGCATCGATCGCTTCGGGATCGGTGTCGAATTCCCGCGCCATCACACTTAAGAAGCGCTTGCGGCCGGTCTCGTCCAGCGCCAGATAGACCTGCCCCAACTTGGCGGCTTCGGCCCGTGCCGAGACTTCACCGCCCTTGTTATCCAGGCAGGCTTTCATCTGCTCGCGCAGAGTCTCCAGATCGCCGTCCGGCAGATCGGGGCGTTCCATCGCCATGGTTGCGTCGTAACTGCCGCCGGCAATCGTGCGCCAGCCTTCCCGCAAATTGCGGAGCGTCCTATCTAGAAAGCTTCTTTGTTCACCATCCATGGCGATAAAGTGCGCTTGTTTGAGATTTAGATCAAGGTGTGGATAGGCTGGCTAAGACCGCCGGCAAGGCTTCCGGCAGGTCCTCGGCAATCAGCCCCGGTCCGGCTTGGTTTGCGGCCATACCGTGTAGCCAGACGCCCGCCCCCGCGGCCTCGAATGCGTCTAAACCCTGCGCCAACAGCGCACCGATCATACCCGCCAGCACATCGCCCGATCCACCGGTCGCCAGCCACGGCGGTGCCGAGGCGTTGATCGCGGCGCGGCCGTCCGGTGCGGCGATGACGGTATCGGCACCCTTTAGGACGACAACCGCGCCCGATTTTTCGGCTGCGGCCCGCGTCCGCGAGACCTTGTCGCCTGAGGTGCCGAACAAGCGGGCGAATTCGCCTTCGTGCGGCGTCAGGACCGTCGGCCCTTGAATGGCTTTAAACAGGCTTCCGGTATCACCGGTAAAGCTGGTCAGGGCATCGGCGTCGAGTACACAGCCGCGTCCGCTGCCCTTAAGCGCTGCCAGGACCGAATTTTTTGTCCCCTCGCCGACACCTAGGCCCGGCCCGATGACGCAGGTATTGCGGCGCGGATCGCCGAGGGCATCCTCGAAGTGATCGACCGCGTCCACCATCGTGCCGGGTGTGTCGGCGGCGTAGATCTGCCAAGTTTCCGGCGGCACCGCCAGGGTCACAAGTCCGGCCCCTGCCCGTCTGGCGCCTCGTGCCGCCAACCGCGCCGCGCCTGTCATGCGTGCGCCGCCGGCAACGACCAAATGGCCGCGCTTATATTTATGTGTTTCGGCATCGACGCTATACGGCAGTTGCCAGAGTCCGGGCGCGTTCTCGAAGGTTTTTGGCGCGATCTCGCGCAGCACGGATGACGGAATGCCGATATCGATGACGGTGACCGCGCCGCAGACGCCGCGCCCCGGATATAACAAATGTCCCGGCTTTTTACGAAAGAACGTGATGGTCCGGTTGGCGGGCAAGGTGCAGCCGAGGATGGCGCCGCTGTCGCCGTTGACGCCGCTCGGCAAGTCGACGGCGATACTCTCCAATCCCATGCCGGTACATTTTTCTAACGTGCGCCGTGCTTCGCCGTCGATCTCACGCGCCAAGCCGGCGCCGAACAATGCATCGATGATTAGTGCACCGTCATGGATGGCAGCGGGACTGAGCGGCGCTGTTTCGCCGGCCCAGTTCTTGAAGTTGGCGAGGGCATCGCCTTTCAGTTTTTCCGGATCTCCAAGAGCTAAGATCGAAACCTTAAATCCGCGCATCTTTAGATACCGGGCCGCGACATAGCCGTCGCCCCCGTTGTTGCCGGGACCGGCGAGGACGATGATCTTGCGGCCGTTACATATTTCTGCGGCGGTCTCGGCGACGGCGCGCCCTGCCCGCTCCATCAGGCTGAGGCCGCTAACACCGCCTTCCATCGCCATGCGGTCGGCGCGGCTCATCTGTTCGACGGTAAGAAGTTCGTTTGTCATACGTGGCAGATTAAAACCACAGAGGCGCAGAGGCACAGAAGTAAATTCAAAAACAAAATTGTCATCCCCGCGCACGCGGGGACCCAGAATTTCATAACGTTGATCTAGGTTCCCACTTTCGCGGGAATGACACGACAGGAGTAAATGTAAATATTCTTTCTGTGTCTCTGTGCTTCTGTGGTTTCAAGCTTGACCTGACGCCCTGCATGAACATCTTGTGCGCATGGCTGAAAACGGAACGACGGCAAAGCGCGTGGCTGTTCTCGGTGGCGGCGTGATCGGCGTTGTCACAGCGTATTTTCTGGCACGCGACGGCCATCACGTGACGTTGCTCGACCGGCAGCCCGGCGTGGCACTGGAAACTAGTTTCGCCAATGGCGGTCAGATATCGGTTAGCCATACCGACCCCTGGGCGTCGCCGGCCAATCTGACCAAGGTGCTCGGATGGCTCGGCAAGGCAGACGCACCATTGCGGCTTCGGCCTTCGCTGGACTCGATGCTGCTGCGTTTCGGCTGGCACTTCCTGCGCAATTGCACAGAAGAGCGCGCTCGCACCAATGCCGAACGCATGCTGCGTATCGCGCGCTATAGTCAAAGCATCTTGCAAACATTAAAGGCCGATATCGGTGGCGGTTTCGATGGCCGCCAAACCGGAATCCTGCACGTGTTCCGCGACCCTCAGCAGTACGAACGCGCCTTGGATCAGGCTGAGTTCGTGACGTCGCTGGGCTGTCAGCGCGTGCCGATCTCGAAAGAACGAGCGCTGGAGATCGAACCGGCGCTGGCAGATGCCCTGCCCTCACTCGCCGGCGTCATCTATGCCTCTAGTGACGAAAGCGGTGATGCGCATTTGTTTACCAAGGCGCTGGCAGATGCGGCGATGGAAGCAGGTGTCGATTTCCGCCTCGGTGCCGAGGTTGTCGGCCTAGAGGTCTTCGGCGGACGCGTCCGACATGTCAGGACGACACGGAGCGAGTTTGCCGTCGATGCGGTCGTCGTCGCATTGGGTAGTTACACACCGCTGATGTTGAAGAGGCTTGGGATCAGACTGCCCGTCTATCCGGCCAAGGGATATTCTGTGACCCTCGACGTGCGCGACGGCGACAGCGCACCCGTGATGGCGCTGATCGATGATGAGCGAAAGCTCGTCTACTCGCGCTTGGGAAATCGGCTTCGAGTTGCCGGGCTGGCGGAAACGGCGGGCTACGACACCGAGATCGACCCGGCGCGGGCGTCGCAGGTCCTGGACGGGACGCTGAGCCTGTTTCCGAATCCCGGTGACGTTTCCAATCCGGTCTATTGGACGGGTCTTAGGCCGCAAACGCCGGACAGTGTGCCGGTACTGGGTGACACGCCCATCGGCGGGCTGTATCTGAACACCGGGCACGGAACGCTGGGCTGGACCATGGCGGCGGGGTCCGGGCGCGTCGTTGCCGATATCATTGGCGGCCGTGACCCGGCTATCGACCTGGACGGTTTGACCTTGAAGCGGTTCAGTTGATCCGCCGGAACTTTCATTGAGACGAAACGGTGGTAGCGCTAAGGTACTCCTACGTTTCCACCGCACCGAAGGGACACACAGATGCCCGCTCGCGTCATTGCCATCGCACAACAAAAAGGTGGTGCCGGAAAAACCACCTTGGCGGCGCAACTTGCCGTCGCCTGGGCGGCGAAGAAGTCCGTCGCCGTGATGGATATCGATCCGCAAGGCAGTCTGAGCGCCTGGCACGGTATCCGCGCCGAAAGCCCGAAAGACCTTTCGCCCATTCACCTCAGCGATGTGTCCGGCTGGCGCGTCGGCACCGAGTTGGATAGGCTCAAGAACAATTATGACATCGTCATCATCGATTGCCCGCCGCACGCCGAAACCGAGACCAAGAACGCCATGCGCGCTTCGTCGCTGGTGGTGATCCCGGTACAACCCTCGCCTATGGACGTGTGGGCGACCGGACCGACAGCGGCCTTTGCCGCCGAACAAGGAACCGACGTGCGGCTCGTGTTGAACCGCTTGCCGCCGCGCTCGCGTCTCGTCGATATGGTGCAGGACATGCTCAAAGACAAATCCTTCAAAGTCGCGCGCAATGCGCTCGGCAATCGTGTCGCCTTTGCGGCGTCGATGATGGAGGGGAAAGGCGTCACCGAGAGCGAACCATCAAGTGCCGCGGCCGAGGAAATCGCCGCGCTGGCCAAGGAATTGGAGAAACTTTCCGCATGACCGAGATTTCACCCTTTTTACTGGCGCTGCATGCGCTGGCCGCCGTCATTTGGGTCGGCGGCATGTTTTTCGCTTATATGATCCTGCGGCCGAGCGTGCCGGCTATCGAGCCGCCGCCGGAGCGCCTGAAACTATGGGCGCGCGTTTTTGCGCGTTTCTTCAAATGGGTATGGGCGTCGATCGCCGCGCTGATGCTATCCGGCTACTGGCAGGTGGTTTATGACTTCGCCGGTTTTGAGAACGCGGGACTGCACATCCATTGGATGCACGGAACCGGCTGGCTGATGTCGTTCATCTTCTTCTATCTGTATTTCCGGCCATATGCCGCCTACAAGATCGCTGTACGGACAGAAGACTGGGCGGTTGCGCGCGAGCAGTTGGAGAAGATCCGCCGCATCGTCGGTATCAACTTGATCTTGGGTTTGATCACCGTCGCCATCGGTTCCAGCGGCCGCCTGTGGGCCGCCTTCCCGGGCGCCTGAGGCTATAGGCTTCGTTCGTTCCCTTCGAGGTAGCGCGAGACCCAGCTTGCGATGACGTTGGCGACGTAAGCCGCGTCGGCGCGTTTGGACAGAAGATGGTTGGCGCTGTCCAGAGAGACGAAGCTCTTAGGGTGTTTCGCGGCGACGAAAATTTTCTGCGCGTTGTCGATGCCGACGACCTCGTCGATGGGCGAATGGAATACAAGCAGGGCCTTGCGTAGCTTGCCCAGGTTCTCGGACAATTTTTGCTCGCGGATATCGTCCAGGAACTGCTTTTTGATGCGGAACGGTCGACCGCCCAGCGTGACGTCCGCCTCTCCCTCGGATTCGATGCGTTCGATATCGCGCCTGAAGTTTTCGGCGACGTGGCCAGGATCGACCGGCGCGCCGATGGTGCAGACGGCTTCGACCTCCTCGATCTGTGGCGCCGCCGCTAAAACCGCAGCACCGCCCAATGAATGGCCGATGAGGATTTTCGGCGCGGCAAAATTGTCGCGCATGAAATCCGCCGCCGCGATCAAATCACCGACGTTCGAGGTGAAGTTCGTATTCGCGAACTCGCCCTCGCTGGCGCCGAGTCCTGTAAAATCAAAGCGCAGCACGGCAATACCATGCTTGTTGAGGGTCTCGGCGATGCGGCCTGCGGCGAACAGATCCTTGCCGCAGGTGAAGCAGTGCGCAAACAACGCATAGGCGCGGATGTCGCCTTCGGGTTTATCGAGACGCGCCGCGAGCGTGTGGCCCAACGCACCCTTGAATTCTATCTTTTCCATGCTTTGGCATATGTGCACGTAACGACGCGCCGGCAACTCATTTGGGCGTATACCAGGACGCCTGGCGCTTCTCTTTAAAGCTGGCGAGCCCCTCTGCCGCCTCGGTGGACTGACGCTGGCGGGCATGCCCGTCGGCGAGCTTAAGCGCAGTCGCATCGTCGATATCCAAGCCCTGCGTTTCGAACAGGATACGCTTGGTGGCGGCGACGCCTGTCGGCCCGTTCATGAGGACGGCGTCGACGATGCGCTCTCCCTCGTCCTCCAATTGATCGCGGCTGCAGACCGTGTGCACGAGGCCGAGTTTCTCCGCGGTCTTGGCGTCGAAGCGCTCAGCCGTGACGGCGTAGCGGCGCACTTGGCGCGGGCCGATGGCGGCGGCGAGTTGCGGGATGATCGGCCCGGCGTGCAGGCCCCAGCGCACTTCGGCGATCGAGAAGATGGCGTCATCCGCCGCGACGACGACGTCACATGCCGCGATGATGCCGGTACCGCCGCCGAAGCAAGCGCCATGCACCAGGGCAATCGTCGGCTTCGGGCAGGAATCCAAGACGCGCACGGCTTCGGTCGTGTTGGTCGAGACGCGAAGGTTTTCCTCGGCATCCTGTTCCCGTACGGACATAAGCCAGTCCAGGTCGGCACCGGCCTGGAAGTGTTTACCATTTCCGGAAATGACGATGATGCGGACGTTTGGGTCTTCGCCAAGCGCCGATGCGCCGGCCAGCAGCGCGTCGACCATGTCGCCGTCGTAGGCGTTATTGACCTGTGGGCGGTTCAGCCGCACGTAGGCAACCCCTCTGTCGTCGATATCGCAAAGGACACTGGGTTCGGACTCGTTCATGTTTCGCTCCTGCATGGCTCTTATGGCCGTTTAACTGGACAAATGGCGGAAGGCGTCGAATATCTCTTGTATGAGCAAGAAACGATTCACTGCCGCCGATGTCGATGTGGTCGATACCGTGCGCGCCCATGATGGTTATTTCAAGGTTGATAGCTATCGTCTGAAGCACCGTCTTTTCGACGGCACTATGGGGCCGGTCCTGCAACGCGAGATTTTCGAACGCGGTCACGCCGTCGCCGTATTGCCCTATGATCCTGTGCGCGACGAGATCGTACTGATCGAACAATTCCGGCCGGGCGCCTATGCCGCGCTGGCCTCGGGCTGGTTCCCGGAAGACGCCTCACCATGGTTAGTCGAGTGTGTCGCCGGCATCATCGATCCAGGCGAAACACCGGAGGAAGTCGCCTACCGGGAGATGGTCGAAGAAGCCGGACTGCCGGCGACGGGCCTATTCCATGCCTTGCAGTTTCTGGCGACGCCCGGCGGCTCGTCCGAGAGCATTATTCTTTATATCGGCCGCGTGGACGCGTCTGACGTGGGCGGCGTGCACGGACTGGATCATGAAGGTGAAGACATTCGTCCTTATACCGTGCCGCTTGATAAAGCCTATGCGGCTGTGACCGAAGGTGTGATGGCCAACGCCACCGTGGTCATGGCGGTCCAGTGGCTTCTGTTGAACAAGGAGAAGGTGCTTGCGAAATGGTTGCCCGAAGGCTGTTGAAAGCTGACCGCTCCCCTTGATCGACAGTGAACGCGCCGATACTCTCGCCTCAAGTACATTGGTTTGAAATTGGGAAGATATTCATGGACATCCGCAACGGCTTCGAGGAAGCCGTAGGTAATACGCCGCTTATCCGCCTCAAAGGTCCGTCCGAAATGACGGGCTGTGACATCTATGGCAAAGCTGAGTTTCTCAACCCCGGCCAATCGGTCAAGGACCGCCCTGCCCGCCAGATGGTACTGGACGCCGAGGAAGCGGGCATCCTGCGCGAAGGCGGGATCATCGTCGAAGGCACGGCGGGTAATACCGGTATTGGATTGGCCCTGATGGCCAACACGCGCGGCTATGCCTGCAAGATTGTCATTCCGGATACGCAGAGCCAGGAAAAGAAGGATATGCTGCGGCTTGCTGGTGCGGAACTCATGGAAGTCCCCGCCAAGCCGTTCTCCGATCCCGACAACTATCAGCATATCGCACGGCGTCTTGCCGAAGAGACGGCAAAAAGCGCGCCCGGCGGCTGCCTATTCGCGGATCAGTGGAACAACCTTTCCAACCGTAAGGCGCATTACCTGACGACGGGACCGGAAATCTGGCAGCAGTTGGACGGCAAGATCGATGGATTCATCTGCGCCGTCGGTACCGGCGGCACGCTGGCGGGGACCTCGACGTACCTTCGCGAGCAAAATCCGAACATCAAGATCGGTTGCGCCGATCCACTTGGTGCGGCGATGTATAACCTGTTCAAGAACGGCGAAGCGAAGGCCTCGGAAGGCGGCTCTATTTCCGAAGGCATCGGCCTTGGCCGCGTTACCGCGATCATCGAAGATATCAAAGTCGAATATCCTTACATGATACCGGACGAGGAAGCGCTGCCGGTTGTGTTCGATCTGCTGAAGCACGAAGGGCTTTGCCTCGGCGGCTCCAGTGCCATCAACGTCGCCGGCGCGATCCGCCTCGCCAAGGATATGGGACCGGGGCACACCATCGTCACCGTATTGTGCGATCCCGGTAACCGTTATCAGTCCAAGCTGTTCAATCCCGAGTTCCTGCGCGGTAAAAAACTGCCGGTCCCGGATTGGCTAGAGTGACGAACATGGAATACGCAAACCCGAATGCACTGGTGAGCACCGAGTGGCTGGCGACGCACATGAGTGCGCCCGATATCCGCATCGTTGATGCGAGTTATTTTCTACCGGGCGTCCCTCGGGATGCGAAGGCGGAATACCGCGAGTGCCATATTCCCGGCGCCGTCTTCTTCGATATCGACGAAGTCGCCGATGAGACCATCACCGATTTGCCGCATATGATCCCGTCACCGGAGAAGTTCTCCAGTCGTGTACGGCGCCTCGGCCTCGGCGACGGCAACCGTATCGTCGTCTATGACTCCAGCGGCGGTGCCATGGCGGCCTGCCGGGTCTGGTGGATGTTCCGTCTTTACGGTCATGACGACGTGTCCGTCCTCAACGGCGGCTTGCCGAAGTGGCTGGCGGAAGGCCGTCCGACCGACGATATGCCACCGGTGCCGCGCGAGCGTCACTTCACGGCGCGCTTCAACAACTTCCTGGTTCGCAAGGTCGATCAACTGATCGACAACGTCGACAGCGGCAAGGAATTGGTCGTCGATGCCAGGGCCGCCGGCCGCTTTAAAGGTGAAGCCGAGGAACCTCGGCCAGGCATGCGCAAGGGGCACATGCCCGGTAGCGTCAACCTTCCGTTCAACGACCTGATGGATAAAGAGCAGAATTTCGTCTTTCGCTCCGCCGATGAGATCAAGGAGATCTTCGATAAGGCCGGCGTCGATACGAACAGAACGCTGGTTGCCAGTTGCGGATCCGGCGTGACGGCCTGCGTCATCGCCATGGCGGGTTATCTGATCGGCAAGGAAGACATCGCGGTATATGACGGGTCCTGGTCCGAATGGGGCTCGCGCGAAGACACACCCATCACGCGCGGCTGATACCGGCGACGATGGCCGGGCCGGATAAACTCGAAACCGTCGTCACGTATCTGCAGATGCGATCGGCGCCGTCTTCGGCACCGCCGCCACCGCCTGCGAAACCGCATGCCGTGATGAAGGTGGAGTACGTCCCCCTTCACTTCTACCGCTACCTCTATGAGACCGTCGGCTCGTCGATCCTGTGGTGGGAACGCACGATCATGCCCGACGATGAACTGCGTGCCGCACTCGACGAAGACGGTCGCGACGTGTTCGTTCTGTATGTCGGTGGTGCACCGGCGGGATACTATGAACTCTCGGAAACACGTGAAGACGGTCGCAAGGCGATCGAGCTGGCGTACTTCGGCCTGTTCCCGGAATTTATCGGTCAGGGTTTCGGCGCCTGGCTACTGCGCATTGCCGTCGACGAGGCTTGGTCGCGCAATCCAGCCCGCATGTGGTTGCACACCTGCACTTACGATCATCCGCGCGCCTTGCCGAATTATCAGCGTGCCGGCTTCGAGCCTTATAAGCAGGAAAAGCAGATCGTGGACGACCCGGAAGTGGTGGCGAAGCTAGCATCGCGCGAGTCCTAACCATTCACGACAAACAAAGAGCGTCATGCTGAACTTGATTCAGTATCCATCTCTGCACGGGCAATCCTGGTGCGTTGGAAAAATGGGCCCTGAATTAAGTTGGCAATTATCCCCTAGCGTCATCCCGGCCGCACAGCGCGCCGGGATCCTTGAGCGACAACCGGTCTTAAGGCCCCGGTGCGCTCGGCTTGTCGCCTTGCGACCGGGACGACGCTAATTTTGGTACATGCCCCGTCGGGATAATCGCCAATTAAGTTCAGGGCGACGCCCACATTTTTCGTAAAAAGAATAAGGCGGTCCAGCATTCCAAGGAACGCACAGGACCGCCTTATCATCCCCCCCCTCGGAGAAGTCGTTTCGGCCGCTTTTAGTGACCGAGAATCTGGCTGAGGAAGAGTTGCGTCCGCTCGTGCTGCGGATTGTTGAAGAAATCGTTCGGTTCGTTTTCTTCGATGATCTCGCCGCCGTCCATGAAAATGACGCGGTCGGCAACCGTCTTGGCGAAACCCATTTCGTGGGTTACGCAAAGCATCGTCATGCCGGTAGACGCCAGCTCAACCATGGTGTCGAGAACTTCCTTGATCATTTCCGGATCGAGCGCGGAGGTCGGCTCATCGAACAGCATGATGCGTGGGTGCATGCACAGCGAGCGCGCAATGGCGACACGTTGCTGCTGACCGCCGGAAAGCTGCCCCGGATACTTGTTCGCTTGCTCAGGGATTTTGACCTTGTTCAGGTATTCCATCGCCGTCGCTTCGGCTTCGTCCTTCGGCACCTGACGGACCCAGATCGGTCCCAGGGTGCAGTTCTCCAAAACCGTTAGATGTGGAAACAGGTTGAAGTGCTGGAACACCATGCCGACTTCGCGGCGTATGGCATCAATTTGTTTCAGGTCGTTGGTCAGTTCGATGCCGTCGACCATGATCTGACCCTTCTGGTGTTCTTCCAGTCGGTTGATGCATCGGATCATCGTCGATTTGCCGGAACCCGAAGGTCCACAGATGACGATCCGCTCACCTTTCTTGACCCGCAGGTTGATGTCTTTCAGAACATGAAAGTCGCCATACCATTTGTGCATGCCGACGATTTCAATCAGATCGTCCTTACTCGCTGAAGATTGGATCGGCGCTTTGTTCGCCGTTTCGGCGGTTTCGGTTTCGCCCATGATTATTGTCCTTTTCCCTGTCCAGCGCCTTAGCGCTTGTAGCCTTTATCAAGTTTGCCCTCGAGATAGATCGAGTAGCGCGACATGCTGAAGCACGCGATGAAGAAGAAGAAAGCGATCGAGACGTACATTTCGTTCGACAGCCCGTTCCAGGTCGAGTCTGACAACGACAGGCGTCCCATGCCGAGTACGTCCAGAAGACCGATGATCAACACCAGTGTCGTGTCCTTGAAGAGACCAATGAAGGTGTTGACGATACCCGGAATCGAAATCTTCAGCGCCTGCGGCAGAATGATCAGCCGCATGGCTTGCCAGTACTTCAAGCCCATGCTGTCGGCGGCTTCTATCTGCCCTTTCGGGATCGCCTGCAGGCCACCACGGACGACCTCGGCGATGTAGCCCGATGCAAATAGCGTCACCATGATCAAGACGCGAAGCAACAGATCGAACTGTACGCCCGGCGGCAGGAAGTAATTGAGCATGGTTGATGCCACGAACAGCAGCGTGATCAGCGGCACGCCCCGGATAAACTCGATGAAACAGACCGAGAGCGATTTGACGATCGGCAGATGTGATTGTCGTCCGAGCGCCAGCAAGATGCCGATCGGCAACGAGAACGCGATGCCGGTGACGCCGACGACCGTGTTCAGCATCATGCCGCCGAATTCGTCGGTGCCGACGGGCGCGAGCCCGAAGCCGCCGAGCAAGAGCCAAGCCGCGATGAACGGATAGGCGCAGGAATAGATCAGCCCGTATTTGCGGCCGGGAACGTTGTCGAACAGAACCGGTACCAACGCGATCAACATCATCACGAAGGACAGATTGACCCGCCAGTGTTCCTCGTTCGGATAGCGGCCATACACCAAGTTGTTGAGGCGTTCGGAGATGAACGCCCAACAAGCGCCGCTTGAAATCGCGCGGCATTCCTGACGGCTGGAGGCGTTGATAACCGCATCAAAGACTGCCCAATCCAGGATCGGCGGAATGGTCAGATACAGGAAATAGGCCGCCAGTAACGTAAAGAACGTGTTGATCCAAGAACTGAACAGGTTCTTCCGCATCCATAGTGCGACACCGCGTTGCCCTACGGGCGGCGGCAGGTCTGGATGGGTGCCGGGAACGTAGTTTTGCATTGCTTCACTCATGACTTCGCCCTCCTCACCGTTCGACCAGTTTGATGCGTTTGTTGTACCAGTTCATGAACGCCGAGATCATGAGCGAGATACAGAGATAGACGGCGATGACGATGATCATCGTTTCCATCTCTTTACCTGTCTGCATCAGCGAGATGCCGCCGATGGTCGCGACCAAGTCCATGTAGCCGATGGCGATGGCCAGCGACGAGTTCTTGGTCAGGTTCAGGTACTGGCTGGTGAGTGGCGGCACGATGACGCGCAACGCCTGTGGAATGATGACGAGGCTCAGCGTCCGGTTGCGGCGGATACCCAACGCGGATGCGGCCTCCCACTGACCGTGGCTGACGGCGTTGATGCCGGAGCGCACGATCTCGCCGATGAAGGCTGCGGTGTAAAGCGACAGCGCCAACCACAGAGCCAGGAATTCCGGAATGACGACCATGCCGCCCCGGAAGTTGAAGCGTCCCGGTTCCGGGATGTCCCATTGGATCGGCATACCGGTGACCAGATACACCAGCAACGGCAACAGTAAGATGGCGCAAAGGCCGATCCAGAAGACCGGATAAATCTTACCCGTCGCGTCCTGCACCTTCTTGGCGTAGGCCTTGAACCAGAACGTGAAGCCAAGGCCGGCGACAAAAGCGATCGTCGTTGCCCAGAACAACGGCTCGAAAGACGGTTTCGGGGCGTAGATACCGCGGTTGGTAAAGAACAGCAGATTTAGGATGTTCTCATCCTTGGCCACTCTTGGATGCGGCAACGAGTGCACGATCAGGCCATGGATCAGAAGGATGTGCAGCAGAACCGGCACGTTGCGGGTGAATTCGATGAAGACGTAACTAATCCGGTTCAACAGGAAGTTCGGCGACAGACGCATGACACCGAGGATGAAGCCGAGGATCGTCGACAGAATAATGCCGCAGATGGCGACCAGAAGCGTATTCAACAAGCCGACGATCCCGGCGCGCAGATGTGTGTCGCGCGAGGTGTAGTCGATCAGTGTCTGGTTGATATCGTAACTGGCGGGTTCGCCGAGAAAATCGTAGCTGAAAGTCTTGCCGACTTCAGCGAGGTTCGTGATCGCGTTCGAGATGATGTAGGCAACAAAGCCTATCACCAAAGTGATCGTGATGATCTGAAGTATGACCGATCGCGCCTCACGGTTTGTCCAGAGTTTCGCGAGCGACGATCGTTCGTCAAGCCCGTGCTCTGCCGCGGTCGTGTTCATGGGTCGTCTATCCCCCGTCTCGTGGTGGGCGACCCCGTGTACCGGTCCGGTAACGACGCGCCCGCTGCAACGCCTCCCTTTATTCCCCGCCGGATTGATGATGCCTCTTGTGGGCTCGGCGTGGGAATTTGAACTTGGGGCGAGCTATCGGCTTTGGATCGAAAGCCCGCCCCGCGTTCAACACCACCTCTTTAAAAGGTGGCGCCGCTCCGGATCAACGGAACGGCGGCGTGTATTGCAGACCACCGTTGGTCCACAGCGCGTTCTGTCCGCGCTCCAGGCCGATGTCGGTGCTCGGGCCGATGTGACGGTCGAAGATCTCGCTGTAGTTACCGACAGCGGAGAGAACCTTCACAACCCAATCCTTCTGCAGACCGAGCATGGCGCCGAGGTCACCTTCGGTGCCGAGCATACGGTTGATTTCCGGATTGTTGGTGCCTTTTGCCATTTCCATGACGTTGGCCTGGGTGATGCCCAGTTCTTCAGCGGCGAGCACGGCGTTCAGCGTCCAGCGGACGATGTCGGCCCAGTTGTCGTCGCCCTGGCGCACGGCCGGGCCAAGCGGTTCTTTGGAAATGATTTCCGGCAGGATCGCATGATCGCCCGGGTTGTCGAAGGTCGCGCGCGTCGCGGCGAGACCGGAAGCATCCGTCGTGTAAACGTCGCAACGGCCGGCCAGATAGTTGGCACGAGACTCGTTGTTGTCTTCGATCGGAACCGGCTGATAGCTGATCTTGTTGGTGCGGAAGAAGTCCGCGAGGTTCAGCTCAGTCGTGGTGCCGGTCTGGATACAAACCGTGGCGCCGTCGAGTTCCTTGGCCGATTTGACGCCGAGCGACTTCGGAATGAGGAAGCCCTGACCGTCGTAGTAGTTGACACCGACGAACGTCAGTTTGACGTCGACGTCACGGACGAAGGTCCACGTGGTGTTCCGCCAAAGGACGTCACCTTCACCGGAATTGAGAATGGTGAAACGGGTTTTGCCGGTGGCCGGAATGAACTTCACCTTGCTGGCATCGCCGAGAACGGCAGCCGCCGTGGCACGGCAGAAGTCGGCGTCGAAACCTTGATAAACACCGTTAGCATCGGTGTAGGCGAAACCCGGCAGACCGGTCGAAACGACGCAACGCAATTCGCCGCGCGCTTTCACCTCGTCGAGCGTCGCCGCATTCGCAACCGATGCGCCAAGCGCCAGAACGGCGGCAGCTGCAGCGGAATAAATTGCAGATTTTTTCATATTATGAGGCTCCCTGAAGACTTCAGTTTTTACAATTTGTCTTGAGGTTTGCGTCTCTTCGCACCTGCAAGACACGAATCCGTAACACGATTTTCGACACGCTCTCAAGACGAAAGCGAATGTAACGATAACATTTGCTAATCGCATTTTTCCAAAGTTGTGTCGAAAACGGGTCGTTGCCACTATCGCCAAGCGCTTCCCTGTCGTTTATGTTTCGCTAATTCCATCCAGGTGAAGAGACTAGAAATGACCGATTCAAACGACGCCAAACTGCGCCCCGACACCATCATTACACATGCGGGAAGATACCCGCGGGACAATCACGGCGTCGTCAATCCGCCGGTTTATCACGCCTCGACGATTACGTTTGCAAACGTGGCGGAATGGGAAGCGCGAGACACGCCGGAGTATGAAGGGCCGAAGTACGGACGCTCCGGTACGCCGACACAGTTTGCCTTCGAAGAAGCTGTGACGGCGTTGCACGGCGGATACAAAACCGTCGCCATGCCGTCGGGGCTGGCGGCGATCGCCTGTTCGGTGATGGCGTTTCTACGGAACGGCGATCACATGTTGGTCGCGGATACGGTCTACGGTCCGACCCGTGCGCGGGTCAGCGGCAACTTGCTGAAACGCGCCGGGATCGAAGTTGATTTCTATGACCCGTTCGTCGGTGCCGGCATCACAGGTTTGCTGAAGCCGAACACCAAGGTCGTTTACATGGAAAGCCCCGGCTCGCTGACTTTTGAAATGCAGGACGTGCCGGCGATTACCGGTGCGCTTAAGGGATCTGACGTGGTGACCAT
Source organism: Rhodospirillales bacterium (assembly GCA_965216765.1). Lineage (GTDB taxonomy): Bacteria > Pseudomonadota > Alphaproteobacteria > Rhodospirillales > Casp-alpha2 > UBA4479. The sequence goes on along the minus strand of OZ244199.1, from coordinate 569,120 downwards.
GATCGATAACACATGGTCGTCCGGATATTTCTGTAAGCCGTTGGCACTCGGTGTCGATGTCGTCGTCGAAGCTGCGACGAAATACACTGTCGGTCATTCCGATGCGATGCTTGGCACGATCACCGTGAATTCGGACACGCACTATCAGGCGATTAAGGGGATTTCGAACAGCCTCGGCTATCACGCCGCGCCGGACGACTGTTACCTTGGTCAACGCGGACTGCGTACCATCGGTGTGCGCATGGACAGGCATTTCGAGAATGCGATGAAGGTTGCCACATGGTTGCAGGGCCGAGATGAGGTCAAGCGCGTCATGTACCCGGCCCTGCCCGACGATCCGGGGCACGAAATCTGGAAGCGCGACCACACCGGGGCCAGCGGCCTTTTCGGTGTCGAACTGGTCGACGCGCCGAAAGAAGCGGTCTCGGCGATGCTGGACGGCTACAAGCTGTTCGGTCTCGGCGCTAGCTGGGGCGGTTATGAAAGTCTCAGCCTGCCGAACAATCCGGCAAAGATCCGCACGGCTGTACCGTGGGCTGGCACCGGCCCGACCGTTCGCTATCACATCGGTCTCGAAGATCCGGACGATCTGATAGACGAACTGGCTGCCGGCTTTGAGCGTTTCAATAAGGTGCGTACATGACGGCGAGTGTCGATACGGATGCGGTGATCGCCAGGCTTGTTTTTGACGATGCCGGGTTGGTCCCTGCTATCGCGCAGCAGCACGACACCGGTGAAGTCTTGATGATGGCATGGATGAACGCTGACGCGGTGCGCGAGACCCTGATGACGGGACATGTCTGCTACTGGTCGCGTTCGCGCCAATCGCTGTGGCGTAAGGGCGAGAGTTCGGGGCAGGTGCAATCCCTCAAGGAATTCAGGTGGGACTGCGACGGCGACACGATATTGCTGCAAGTTGATCAGAGCGGCGTCGCCTGTCACACCGGCCGGCGCAACTGCTTCTTCACGGCGATACGTGACGGCGACATCGTCGAGATCGCCGATGTCGAAAAAGATCCGAAAGATTTGTACGGCTAAACGTTTTTAGGCGGCGCGGTATTCAGGGCGCCGAAGAAGGACGCCTTCCAGAAAATCGTATGCGGGTGCGCTGAGCGTGACAAATTGTGCAGCCATTTCCATGCCCGTTTTGCCACCGGTGCGGATAACGCGGCCTTCGATCATGACCGGCCAGCTTTGACGGCCTGCTAGTCCTATCATGTCGATTTCGAACAGATCACCCGGCGCCAGAGCGCCGTTGTAGCCGCCGATCAGGAAGCCGTCGAGGCTCCAATTCAGAGTCTGATAAGGTTTGCCGCGCAGCTGGACACACAGTGTTGGATTGTTGACGCGGTGCGTCTTGCGCTGGACATAGCCGAGCGCTTTACCGACCTCCGCTGAATCCTCGTCCGGCCAAGCATGCATCGCCGACATCGACGTCTCCGTAGCAAAAAAGATAGTAACGTCACGCTACGGCTCTGGAGTTAAGGAAGTGTTTAGAAAATGCGCTACCACCTCTCTTTCACACAAACGTCATCCCGGACTTGATCCGGGATCCATTTTCGAACCGATAACGTCTTGGTGGTTCAGAAATGGATGCTGAATCAAGTTCAGCATGACGAAAAGAAAGATGGTTTGTTGACCGGTTCCTACTGCGTCGGCAAATAATCGTCCGACCATTTCAGGACGATATTGAAGCTCAGCGACATGCGCGTTTCGTCGCTCAGGTTCGGGTGCACGAAATGCATCATCGGTGCCGGCCACATCATCAACAGGCCGGGTTCCGGCAGCACGGTGTATTCCGGGTCCACGTAGGGATCTTTCTTGATCGACGTCATGTTGAAGCCGGTCCGTGGGTCGTAGAACGTGATGCGGTTCGGTCGCACGTCGGTGCGCTGCTTCCGCCCACTCCCCTCGCCCGGCATTTTTAGATAGTACGTGCCGCTTAGATAGCTGTGTGGATGGTTATGAGGGTCGTGGTAGTCGCCGGCACGGTTGATGTTGGCCCAGGCGTGAATCTGCCAGTTGACCGCATAGTCAATACCGATGCGTTGCAGATATTGGATGACGGTTTCATTGATCTGTTGGCGCAGCCAATTCGGACCGGGACGGTCGTATTCCAACGGATTGTTATCACGGTAGTCGGTGGTGAGAGTCTTATTCGCTTTATCCATCTCGCGGACAAGCTTGATCAGGTCGCGTGTCGGCTCCTCAAAGTCCGGCAACTGGCGGCGTAGAAAGATCGTCGGAAACAGTTCTAGGAATTCGATCATGGACGGATGCGCCGCCTGTTATTGCTGCGGCTGCCGTGGCGGCGGCGTGACGGCGACGTAGACGCGGCAGTTGGAATAACCCTGGCTATAGAAGTGATACGTGCGGTTCGGCTCGGACACGCCGGTCGGGTCATAAAGGTTGTAGCCCTGCTGTGCGATGCCGGTGATGCCGTAGCCTTTGTCGCCGAGGAAGCCGATCGACAAGCGCAATATCTTGCGCTGGCGAAAGATGCCCTTGCGGCAAAGACGCGAAAGTTCGGCATTGTAGTCACCGACCTTATAGAGCGCCGCCTTGGACTTCGCCCATTCGCCGCGCACACGATTTTCTGCCGAAGCCGTTTCGGTTAGGAAAAGGGCCAAAAGCCCTGCCAAGATGGCTGCCGTTCTGATCATTTCGGACTCGCATTCTGCTGTCTCTGCTTTTGTTTATACCGAAACTTGCGCCTTTTTGGAAGTGATGGTGCGCAGGGTCGGGGTTAGGTGCTCAAGCGGATTGCGTAATAGCCCATAACCGCTAGCATGTCCGGAACTTTTCAAGGAGGCGATCATGCACCGCGTCGGCATCATTCCGTTTGATATCAAAGTTGATCTTGTCGCCATTCTTTTTGTGACGTCGCAGACGCGCGGTCGTTGGATTCTGCCGAAGGGAAAACGGAAATCGAGTGAGTCCCAGGTCGAAACGTGCCGCCGCGAAGGCATCGAGGAAGCCGGTGTTGACGGCCTGGTCCTGGAGGACTTTCCGATGACTCACCTGATCACCAAGCAGACGCGGACCGGCATGACCCAAATCCCGGTCACCTATTATCCTCTTTTGGTGACGGAACAGCTCGACGATTGGCCGGAAAAAGACCGTCGCCAACGTCATTGGGCGTTGCTGGAGGATGCGCCGCGCGTTGCCTACCGCGAGGATTTTCATCCGATCCTAAAGCAGTTTGAAGCGCTGGCGCCTTGGGTCAGAGAAGTCGCAGCACAGCATAAACAGTAGCTGAAAGAAGAGCTGACGCCGGCACGGTAATAATCCAGGCTGCAACAATCGAATAGACGAAGTTCCGGCGCACCAGCCGACGGACAGATCTGTACGAGATGCTGTCGAAGGCTTCTTCTGCGGTGGCGTTCAGCTTGTGGCCCGGACGCACCTTGCGTTTGTTCGGGTTCTCCATGAACTCGCGTAGAAAGCCGACGCCGAACACGGCGCCGACGGCGATGTGGGTCGAACTGACAGGCAGGCCGAGCGAGGTTGCGATCAAGACCGTTACCGCCGCCGACAGAGCGACGCAGTAAGAACGTGGCGAATTGAGGCGCGTGATCTTTTGGCCGACGACAGCGATCAGTTTCGGTCCGAACATACCAAGCCCGAAGGCGATACCGAAGGCACCGATGGCCATCACCCAAATTGGGATCGTCACCTTGCTGGCGATGTCTTGCGTCTCGCCAACCGTCGAGACTATGGCCGCCAGCGGACCGACGGCATTGGCAACATCGTTGGCGCCGTGCGCGAACGATAGAAGCGCCGCGCCCGCGATCAGTGGCACGTTGAATAGGGTGTTCACGTGTTCGCGCCGGTCTTCGAGCACCGCAACGCGGCGCGAAATGTAGGGCTTTGATGCGATAAGGGCTAAACCGAAGGCGGCGATCGAATACAGCACGATCTCGAAAATCGACGGATGCCAAATTTTCTTCAGGCCCTTCATCATCATGTAGGCGGCGAACGCGGCGGCCATCAGGCCGATCAGCATCGGCACCCACGTCTCAGCCGCCTTGAGCCGGTTCTCGGCATCGAAGATACGCCGCTTGATAAACAGCAGAATACCAGCCGCGACGATGCCGCCGAAGACCGGCGAGATGACCCAACTGGCGGCGATCTGCGCCATGGTCACCCAGTTGACGAGACTAAACCCGGCGGCGGCGACCCCTGCCCCCAGAACGCCGCCGACAATGGAGTGCGTGGTTGAAACCGGCGCGCTGAGCATCGTCGCAAGATTGATCCAAAGCGCGGCGGCGAACAGTGCACTCAGCATCAGGTCGCGGAATTCGCCGATGGAAATCGCGCCACCCGGCGAAATGATCCCTTTGGAAACCGTTTTGACCACGTCGCCACCTGCCAGCAACGCTCCGGCCGTTTCGCAGACGGCAGCGATGACGATGGCGGCGAAAACGGTCAACACGCGCCCGCCGACGGCCGGCCCCATGTTATTGGCGACATCGTTGGCACCGATGTTGATCGCCATGTAGCCGCCGATGATCGCGGCGACGACAACGATTAGCGTCTCTTCGCCCAGGTAATCTTGGGAACTCGCGACGTATAATCCGACCAGGGCCAGAAACAATATCGACAGACCGATCGGCACGATGACCCGTTTCAGACCGAGAACCTGTGTCTGGGCCTGTGAAAGGCGGCGCAGGTCGCTGACGTAGCGATTCTCGGGAGTTTTGGGATCAGAAGTCATGCTGGAAGGTTTCTACCGATCAGTCCCCGAATTCGGGGGGTGTGCTTCATGACAGAATTGTGACACGCGGCGGCACCCTAGCGAAACGGGGGTACGCCTGACAATCGGTAATCTGCCGGGTGATGTGAAAAATTAGTCCCGCGTCGTCCCGGTCGAGACCCGGCACATGGGCGGGGGTGAGCGCCGGGACCTTTGAGTGTCAGGGCGCGAAAGAAAGATCCCGGTGCGCCGTTCTACGGCGACCGGGATGACACAGTCAGGCTCGTTTTTCACCGCGTGGCCATTCGCGTTACCCCGCCAACGTGCACAACCATTCGGAAATTGGCGTTATGCCGGCGTCCTAACGTGCCGGAACGTCGTCTACAGCCGACGCGGACAGAAGTGGCGATCCCGGCAGGACTTGAACCTGCAACCTGATGCTTAGAAGGCAACTGCTCTATCCAGTTGAGCTACGGGACCGCATGTCACTGATGTGATGTGGAGCGGAAACTACCTCCGGCGCGCTTGGTGCGCAACGCCCTCGGCGTTAGTTGCCGAAGACCTGTTTCAGAAGGTCCGTGGTACGGGCAGCGGGATCGGTGCGGATCGCCGCCTCTTCTTCCGCGAGATAATGAAAAATGCCGCTCAAAGTCATTTCGGTGGCGTGCTTCTTGATGTCGGCCTTTACATCAGGAACGAACGGCATTGATTTGTATTTGCTCATTAAACTTTCGTAGGCGGTCAGCGCACCAACCTCGGCCAAGGCGCGGTCGACGACCGGGCCGACGCTGGCCCGAAGATCGTCCGAGGCGACGCGTTTGAAGTACTGCGTCGCGGCATCCTGCGGGCCATTGTAGATTTTCTTGGCGTCGTCGAGGGTCATCGCGTTGACGGCCTTCCAGAGCAACTCCTTGGCTTTCGGTGTTGCTTCCTCGGCGGCGCGGTTGATGCGCAGCTCGACATCGTCGGCGAGCGACGACAGACCGACTTTTTTAAGCGTGCTTTGAACGGTACGGAGGTTTTCCGGCAGCGGGATGTGAATGGCGGGATCGGCATTGAAGCCGTCGGTCGCGCCCAGCTGCGCCGTCACCTTCTCGGCGCCGACGCGCAACGCTTCCTTGAGCCCGGCGATGATCTGATCCGTCGAGAGTGAGCCGCTAGAACCGCTGCCCAATGCGCCGTCGGTGGCCTTGTCGACGGCACCTTTAAGCTGATCCAGCAAGCCTGCGCTGTGTACCGGCGCCGCGGTACAAAGGCAGACGAGAGCGGCGGCCAAGGCGACACGCATGCTCAATGCGTCCAGAGCATCTTGCGTTCGAACGAGAAATTGTCGGCGTAGGCTTTCGGTTTGATGCGGCGTTTCTTGGGATCGAAAACCTGGAACGACAGACCATTCTTCTTGGCGAAGGCGATGGCGTCTTCTTTGGTCGCAAAGCGCATGCGGACCTGGCCCTGCGTATCGCGCGAGCCGATCCAACCCATTAGCGTGTCGATCTCCTTACGCGAGCCCGGCTCGAATTCGATGACCCATTTTTTGATATTGGCCCGGCCGGACTGCATGGCGGTCTTGGCTGGCTGAAAAATGCGTACGTCAGGCATGGTCGCCCTCTCCTACTGAATCCGAACGCCTAAAAAATACCCCTCTTCCGCCGCTTGGCAACGGATAATCTTGCACCGTTGGATCATATATTATTCGGCGTAAATTATCGCGTTCGATCAACGAGCTAATCTTTGTTGCCAATTTGTTGATTATTTGGTCGATTGTAGCTTCGAACCCGTTAGATTGTAGCTTCGAACCCGTTATTACGTGTGGGAGCGTTTGGGGGATGACAGCGAACGAACAAAATTCGCGCGAGATGCTGCGTTCGGCGTTGGAGCTGATCGAGATCCAAAACGACGAACTCTTGCAGTTGCGCGATGCTGTTGCGGAAATTTCCTCTTTCGCCAATGCTCAGGCCGTGGCTACGCAGGAGGCCGAAGACAAAGCGGCGCATCTTGAAAATCTTCTTCATCAGTCTGACGAAGGTCTTTCAGAAGCACTTATCGTTCTTTCAGCGATTCGCGAGGGGTTGGCGAAGATAAATGCCGCAGCAAAAGCCACGATCACCAAGTTTTCAGACATCGGCTACCCGACAGACGTGACACAAGACGTCGCGAAACTGTCAACCGCACTTACGGAAACGGATGACAACGATTTGCTGAGCGAGCACGAAGCGTATTTGAAAACGCTGAGAGAGCGCATTGGTGTAATTCGAAGCTGAATCAACCTCGAAATACTTAGAGATAAACCCGCCTGATGATGACGAACACCAACAATGCCCAGGCTGAGTTAGATCTTTCATCACTGAATATTCTTGTGGTCGAGGACAACATACACATGCAGGCTCTGATCAAAGAGATTCTGCGTGCTTTTCGCGTGAGGGATGTGCAGACGGCCAATGACGGTGCCGACGCCCTCAAGGAACTCAAGACCTTCCCGGCGGATATCATCCTTTGTGACTGGCAGATGACACCCATCGACGGTCTGGAATTTACGCGCATGGTGCGCACCATGTCGGACGTTGCGAACCCGTTTGTTGCCATCATTTTGATTACCGGTCATACCGAAATGTCGCGTGTGGTCGAAGCCCGCGACGTCGGGGTAACGGAATTCCTGGCCAAGCCCGTTTCGGCTCGGACTCTTTACGAACGGATCTGCTCGGTCATCTTGAATCCCAGGACCTTTGTCCGCTCCAAGAGCTATACCGGCCCGGACCGCCGGCGCGGTAAGCCAAAAGAAGGACATCCGAACCGCCGCTCAAGCGACAAGAAAGATTAGGTTGCCGAGGCTTGGCACTTGCCAATGAAATCGGGAAACACTAGCTTGCGCGCCACGTCGGGGAGTAGCGCAGCCTGGTAGCGCATCTGCTTTGGGAGCAGAGGGTCGCAGGTTCGAATCCTGTCTCCCCGACCATCTTTCGAAATTGCGGTCATCCGGAGATGCTGAGAATGAACGCGACCATTGACGGTGAATGGGCCTTCGCGCGTTATCAGTCCATCCGCCGACGCCTTCCGCGCGCGGCTTCAGCAACCTCGACAATCCCGCTGTCCGATCTTGAACCCCTAACCGAGCGGTTTGACGTTTTCGTTTTCGATTCGTTCGGCGTGCTGAATGTCGGCGAGGATATTATTCCCGGTGCCATAGACCGTATCCAGGCGCTTCGTGCCGCCGGCAAGCGGGTCGTCGTGCTGACGAACGCGGCTTCGACGCCGCTTTCGAAGCTCGAGGAAAAATACGCCCGATTTGGTTTTGACTTTGCCGACCAAGAGATCGTCTCAAGCCGGCACGTTCTTACGGATGCATTGTGCGAAACCGACCCACAAATGCTCTGGGACGTGATCGCGCCGCCGCATGCGGCAGTCGAAACGCTACCGTGCAAAGTGCGGCATTTCGGCACGGATACGCCCGATGATGCAGACGGCATCATCTTTTTAAGCAGCATTGGCTGGGAGGCTGACAATCAGACTTGTCTGCTGGACAGATTGACCGCACGCCCCCGCCCCCTTTGGATCGGTAATCCGGACCTCGTCGCGCGGTGGAGCGGCGGCTTTTCCAGGGAGCCCGGTAGCTATGCGCACGACATTTGGGACGAATTGGGACTCCAGCCAGTGTTCTTCGGCAAACCTTATGCAAACGCGTTCGAAACCGTTCGTGCTAAATTTCCGGGTGTCGCCGCAGAACGTTTTTTGATGCTCGGCGATACCCTGCACACCGATATTCTCGGCGGTGCGGCGGCGGGCATGAAGACGGGGCTGGTGACCGGTTACGGCGTTCTCAAGGAGATGAATGCCGATGACTGTATCCGTCGTTCCGGGATCGTGCCGGATTATGTGCTACCGCGGATTTAGTCGGACGGCGCCATTAATTTTTGCTTTTGCTTTTCCTGGGCCTTCTTTTTTGGCAGAGATACGGCCCTTGGCATGTATGGCGTTAAGGCGTCCAATACACATTGAATTGAACCGGATCCGGCGATGACAGACACGAACACACCTGAAACCGAAGTACGGGAACAGCGCGACTTTATTCGCGACGTGATCCGTGCCGACCTTTCGGCGGGCCGCGAAACGTCTGTGGTGACGCGTTTCCCGCCGGAACCGAATGGTTATCTGCACATCGGGCACGCCAAGTCGATCTGCCTCAACTTCGGTGTCGCCGAAGAGTTCGGAGGCGTCTGCAATCTCCGTTTCGATGACACCAACCCGGCCAAGGAAGAACAGGAATTCCTCGACGCCATCGAAGCCGATGTGCGTTGGATGGGCTTCAAGTGGGGCGGCACGCCGAAACACGCATCCGACTACTTCGACACGCTATATGAGTGGGCTGAGCATCTGATCCAAAACGGCAAGGCTTATGTCGACGACCTGAGCCCCGACGAAATTCGGGAATACCGGGGGACGCTGACCGAGCCGGGCCGAGAAAGTCCGTATCGTGAACGGCCCGCCGAAGAGAGCTTGGATTTGTTCCGCCGCATGAAAGCCGGCGAATTCGCTGACGGTGCACGTTGCCTGCGCGCCAAGATCGATATGTCGTCCGGCAACATGAATATGCGCGACCCGGTCATTTATAGGATCGTCAAGAAGCCGCACCCCAGGACCGGCGACAAGTGGTGCGTTTACCCGACCTACGATTTCGCGCATGGCCAGTCGGACGCCATCGAAGGCGTCACGCATTCCCTGTGCACCTTGGAATTCGAAGACCACCGGCCGCTTTACGATTGGCTGATCGAGAACTTGCCGACGCCGTCCCGTCCCCGCCAGTACGAGTTCGCGCGCCTGAATCTTTCCTATACGGTTTTGTCCAAGCGCCGTCTGACGCAGTTGGTCAGCGAAGGCCACGTCGACAGCTGGGACGATCCGCGCATGCCGACGTTGTCCGGGTTGCGCCGCCGCGGCATTCCCGCCGCCGCCGTCCGCGATTTTGCCTACCGCCTCGGCGTGACGAAATCCGATAGTGTCGTCGAGCCGGCGCTGCTGGACCATTGCGTGCGTGAACTTCTGAACAAGACGGCAGAGCGCCGAATGGCGGTCTTGAACCCGCTCAAGGTGGTGATCGAAAATTATCCCGAGGGCGATGGCGAAGTACTGGACGCTATCAATAACCCCGAAGACGACGCGGCCGGCAGCCGGAAAGTCCCGTTCGGCCGCGAGATCTATATCGAGCAAGAAGACTTCATGGAAGAGCCGCCGAAGAAGTTCTTCCGTTTGGCGCCGGGCCGCGAAGTGCGCCTGCGCTGGGCATATTTCATTACCTGTACGGACGTCATCAAAGATGACGACGGCAACGTCATCGAACTGCGCTGCACATATGACCCGGCGACTAAGGGCGGCGATGCCCCGGACGGCCGCAAGGTCAAAGGTACCCTGCACTGGGTTTCCGCCAAGCACGCCATCGATGCGGATGTCCGTCTCTACGACAATCTGTTTGTCGATGCCTTTCCCGGTAAAGAACGGGATTTCATCGAAAGCTTGAACCCTGACAGCCTGACGGTTCTGGAACGCTGCAAGCTCGAACCGTCCCTTGCCGGTTGGCCCGTCGGCGATGCCGTACAGTTCGAACGTCTGGGATATTTCGCGCCTGACCCGGATAGCACGCAGGAAAAACCGGTCTTCAACAGAAGCATGACATTGCGCGATACCTGGGCGAAAATGCAACGCAAGGGCTGACGATCAAGATAAATTAGTCGGCAGGAGTGCTTTATCGTCGGATGAAGGGTGGGCCTCGGTATGCCTAGCGAAAAAGGCGATCGGCCGGATTTAACAAGTGAGAATCTCGATCTTATCCAAAGCCTAAAGGATGAGAACGCACAGCTGCGCGCAAAGTTCGACAGAACGCAGATATTGTTGAACGGCCTTGCTGATGCCAGTCCTGACATTTTCTGGCAGACCGATGAAAATCACCGCTTCACTTACTTTTCACGGGCGGTACGAACCCTTTGCGGTCATGCCGTCAGTGCTCCACTTGGTAAGACGCGGGCGGAAATCGCGCATGGAGAAACCAACACCGACGACTGGCGACGTCATTTCGATGATTTGAGAAAACTGCGGCCGTTCAAACTTTTTTCATACAACATCAAGCATTCCAGCGGTGAAATCCGCCATGTGGTGACGTCTGGGCGGCCCAGTTTCGATGACACGGGCAAGTTCACAGGATACATCGGCATCGCCCGTGACGTGACCGAACAGGTCACGGAGCGGAATAGACTCGTCGCCACGGAAGAAAACCTGCTGCAGGCCATCAATTCGTTGAACGCGTCGGTGACACTTTGGGATGCCGACGACCGTTTGATTACCTTCAACGATCATTTTCGCATGATGAACGTCGGCCTACTCGGTTATTCAGAGCCGGGTATCACGTTCGAAGAATATATTCGCGCGTCTGCCGATAAGCGACTAAAGGTCGAACCCGCCGAATTGGAGAACTGGGTTCAATGGCGTCTGGCCCGGCACCGGAATCCTCGCGAACAGTTCGAAGCCGAATGCAAGGACGGCAAGACGGTCCTTGTCAACGAGGCCAAGCTCGAGAATGGCGGCATCATCACGGTGGTCAGTGACATTACCGCGCTGAAGGTAACGGAACGCGCCTTGCGTGCCAGTGAGCAACGACTGCGCGACTTCGGCAGCGTTGCCGCGGACTGGGTCTGGGAAATGGGACCGGATTTAAGATTCACGTATTTTTCGGAACACATGAAGCACCAAAATAGGTTCGAGACGTCGGCGATGATTGGTAAAACGCGCCGTGAAATAGGCATTGAGAACGTCTCGGAGGACAAGTTAGCTCAGCACGAAGCCGACTTGGCCGCGCACCGGACGTTTTATGATTTTCGCTATTCGCGAACCCACAAGGATGGTCGGCGCGTTCATACATCGATAAGCGGCAAACCGATTTTTGATGATGACGGTTCATTTCTTGGCTATCGCGGAATCGGTCGCGATATTACGGAAACCGTCCACATTCAGAATGAACTGCGCGCCGCGAAGGAGCGGGCCGAACAAGCGAGCCGGGCGAAGTCGGAGTTCCTTGCGCATATGAGCCACGAATTCCGCACTCCATTGAACGCAATCCTCGGCTTTTCAGAGATCATCAAGACCCAAGTCTTCGGCCCCATCGGAAATGAGAGTTATACGGATTACGCACAGGATATTCATACCAGCGGTGAACATCTGCTCAGCCTGATCAACGATCTTCTGGATCTTTCGAAGATCGAGGCCGGTAAGTTCGAGATATTTGACGAGGACTTGGACATTGCCGAAATGCTGCAGCAGACGGAGCGGTATTTCCGGCAAAGATTTGCGGCGAGAGGCATCGCTCATACGATGCGAGTCGCCCCTGAAGCTGCTTATCTACGTGCCGACCGGCGGGCGCTTTCGCAATTGCTGTTCAATCTGTTGTCGAATGCCGAGAAATACAATCGGGAGAACGGTCGCATAGAAACGACGGTGTGTCTGTCGGAGGATGGATGCTGTCAGATTACCGTGTCGGATTCCGGTTTCGGGTTCGATGCGACGGATTACGAAACCGCGATTGCGCCGTTCGGTCGGATCGAGAACCCGATGACTACCGTATCCGGTGGTACCGGTCTAGGACTGCCGATTGTTAATGGGCTCATGCATTTGCACGGTGGTCGCGTCGATATCGAAAGCGAGATGGAGGTGGGAACCATCGTGTCGCTGATATTCCCGCAGGAGCGTGTCGTCCGTAAGGACGCGTAATTTATTGTCCGTAAGGACGCGTAATTTGTCGTCCGTAAGGACGCGTAATTATCGTCCGAAAGAACGCTTAACCTCTCGCCTAATCTTCTGGCAATTGTACTTGGTCGCCGACTTTGAAGCCGAGCTTGCGCGACGTGCCGGCGTTGATCTCCAGTACGTAACGAACCGGTTTCGGCGATGAAAGAATCTCGGTCGACATGGGAATCGTATTGTGTGCGATACCGGCGATGTTCCCGGATTCAGAAATAAAAACCATATCCAAGGGGATGAGCGTGTTTTTCATCCACATGCGCACCTGCCTTGTGTCGCCGAAATCGAACAGCATCCCACTCCCCTCTTCCAACTGCTGACGATACATCAATCCGACGGAACGTTGCTCTGGCGTGCGCATGACTTCGACGGCGAACGTATGTGCGCCCGTCAACGCATTCACCGTGACATGCGCCAAAGGCTGCGCAAACGAATGCTGCATCATGGTAGTCGCGGCTGCTGCCAAAACTAAAAAAAACGTAATGTGTCGCATAAGTGTCAACTTTACTCTGGTCACAGGGAACGTCGCCTTTTACAGTCCGTCTCGGTAAGATACCGTGAAGGTATAACAACTGAAACAAATCCCTTAAATGGCAATAAAACCAGCGGGTTGGCCAGTGTTTGGGGAGAACTGGGCAGGGTGCCGGCCAATGAATTGGCCAGTCTGGGTGATGATCAAGGCAAGGGGGCGACAGTGTTACAAGTTGCCGGTTTAATTGCGGCGCTCACCCTGTTTTGGGTCATGCTGTCGGGCTACTGGATTCCGCTCATTTTATTCCTGGGCGTGGCCTCCATTCTGTTCAGCGCATATATCGCTCATCGCATGAACGTTTGTGACCATGAAGGGTTCCCCCTTCATTTGGCGCCGCGCGGTCTCGGGTATTTCCCGTGGCTATTGAAAGAAATTGTCGTCTCCAACATCGTCGTTTCTAAGGCGATCCTTTTTGGGAATGTCCGGCCACAGATTCTGACGGTCAGGGCGGACCAGGCTGATGCGTTGGGGAAAGTTGTCTATGCTAATTCCATTACGCTGACGCCGGGTACCGTGACCATCGCCGAACATTGCGGACAACTCGTCGTGCATGCACTTATGGATGATACCGCCGAAGGTCTGGCGAGTGGCGATATGAACAATCGCGTCTGCCGACTGATGGATGGTGCTCTGCCGGTCGACAAGGAAACGTCCTCATGATGTTCTCCGCCGCCGCCGCCGGAGTGATCGCGACCATGGTGATGGCCCTCATCCGCGCCTTCTACGGGCCGTCCATATATGACCGGATTCTCGCGGTTAATGTTTTCGGCACGCTCTCGGTGATGATTATCGCGATCTATGGGTTTATCGATGGCCGTCCGGAATTCCTCGATCTGGCTATCGTCTATGCCCTGATTAATTTTATCGGCACCATTGCCGTGGCAAAATACGTCACCTTCAGCGATATGGGGCACGGAGACGACGGCGACCCGGAGGGTGACATCTAATGCAGATGGCGCTGGATATCGCGAGTTGGGCGTTGATCATCGGTGGCGTTGTTTTCTGCCTGATCGGCGGATACGGCCTTTTGAAACTTAAAGATATGTACGCGCGTCTACACGCGGCGTCATTGATCGATACACTGGGCGTCGGTCTGGTCTTCCTCGGTTTGATGCTTCAGGCGGGATGGACGTTGGTCACGGCGAAACTCTTTCTGATTCTGATTTTTGTGTTTTTCACGACCCCTACGGCGACACACGCGCTAGCCAAATCGGCAATCAATCACGACGTCATGCCCGAGGTCGACTCCGAAGAAGAACTTGATCAGGTCCGCGCGGCGAAAACTCCTGAGACTCGGGTGCGCCGATGACTTTGGAAATACAGACTTCCGACCTCCTTAACGTTGCGACGCTGTTGTTCATGGCGGCGACCGGCTTGGCGATAGCGCGTATTCGTAATCTGTTTGCCGTGGTGATGCTGAGCGGCATATACAGCCTGCTTGGTGCTACGCTTTATGTCATTCTCGACGCCGTCGACGTCGCCTTTACCGAGGCGGCCGTAGGTGCAGGTGCATCCACGGTACTGATGATCGGGACCTTGGCGCTGACCTCCAGTGTCGAGAAAGCAACGCCGAACAAGCAGGCGGTCAAGGGACTGCTGGTCTGCATCTTCGTCGGCGCTATCTTAGTTTACGGCAGCTTCGACATGCCGCTCTTCGGCGATCCGATGGCGCCGGTTCATCAGCATGTCGCCCCCAGGTATCTGAATGATTCTTTAGTCGAGATCGGCCTGCCGAACGTTGTGACCTCGGTGCTGGCCAGCTACCGCGGCTACGATACGATGGGCGAGGCTTTCGTGATCTTCACCGCCGCCATCGGTGTGATCACGCTGATCGGCCGGTCACGCAGAAAGGCAGCCGCTTCAGAGCGCCGCCAGCCCGAAAAGAAACTGAGCATGGAAGGCAAGCTGATCCTACGAGTTGTATCCAAGCTATTGATTCCATTTATTTTATTGTTTGGTCTTTACGTGCAATGGCATGGAGACTTCGGACCCGGCGGCGGCTTTCAGGCCGGTGTGATCGTGGCCTCTGGGTTCATGCTGTATGGCTTGATTTATGGCCTTGGTACATTACGCGAAGCCCTGCCCGCGTGGACGACGCGGACCGTGCTGGCGCTCGGCGTCATCCTATATGCGGGCGTCGGTGTATCGACGATGCTGCTGGGTGGCAACTTCCTGGACTACGATGTTTTGGCGAGCACGCCGACCGGCGGTCAGCACGTCGGTATCATTTTGGTTGAGTTCGGCGTCGGGATGGCGGTGTTCGGGGCGGTCGTGACGATCTTCTGTGCCTTCGCGGGCCGCGCCGCTGCCGACGTAAACCCGGTTACGCCGGCGACCGGAGGCACGGACAATGACTGAGTACGCGTTTCCGGGACTGCTCAACTACTGGGTCGTGTTCTTCTTGATGCTGATCGGCATCTACATCGTCATTTCGCACGAGAACTTCATCAAGAAGATCGTTGGCCTGAACGTCTTTCAGGTATCCGTTTTCGTCTTCTACATCTCGATGGCCAAAGTAAAGGGCGGTACCGCACCGATCCTTGAAAAGGGTATCGAAGTCTTTTCCAATCCCCTGCCCCACGTCCTGATTCTGACGGCCATTGTTGTCGGTGTCGCGACCACAGCCCTGGGGTTGGCGTTGGTCGTGCGTATCCAGGAAGAGTTCGGCACCATCGAAGATGACGAAGTGCGAGCCATGGAGGACCGTGACTCGTGAACTTCATACTGGATCATGTCGCCGCGCTATGTGTGATGGTGCCCTTAATGGCGGCACCGTTCTGTCTTTTCCTGCGGAACGGCAATGCAAGTTGGGCGTGGACGGCTATCGTCACCGCCGTGACGTTCGTGTTGTCGCTGCTGCTGCTAGACAAGGTTCTGTCCGAAGGGACCCTTGCCTATAACCTCGGCGACTGGGAACCGCCTTGGGGCATTGCCTATCATATTGATGAGATCGGCGCCTTCGTCGTTCTAATCGTTGCGGCCATCGCGGCTATCGTGATGCCATATGCCTACCGCAGCATTATCCGTGAAGTCCCGGCCGAGCGGCACTACCTTGCTTATTGCATGTATCTCCTGTGCGTTGCCGGTCTTATCGGCATGGCGGTCACGGGCGACGCATTTAACCTGTTTGTCTTCCTTGAAGTGTCGTCTCTTGCAACTTACGTCCTGATCAGCCTGGGGGCGGACCGGCGCGCGCTGTCGGCGGCCTTGCGCTACCTGATCCTTGGTACGTTGGGCGCAACGTTCTACGTGATCGGCCTCGGTATGCTCTACATGATGACCGGGTCTCTCAACATGAATGACCTGGCGACGTTGCTGCCGGCGGTCCAAGACACAGGGACCGTGCATGCCGCGCTGGCCTTTATCGTCGTCGGCTTCGGTCTGAAATTGGCGATGTTCCCCCTACATTTCTGGCTGCCGAATGCATATGCCTATGCCCCGTCGGCGATCACGGTGTTTCTCGCCGCGACCGCAACCAAGGTCGCGGTCTATTCGCTGGTGCGCCTGATCTTCACCGTGTTCGGCAATATTGAACCGCTTGAGACATACGGCTTGCGTGGTGCCGTCATCGCGCTTGCAGTCGCCGGTATGTTCGGCGGATCGCTGATCGCGATCTATCAGACGAACGTCAAGCGCCTGCTGGCTTATTCCAGTGTCGCGCAAGTCGGTTACATGATGCTCGGTATTTCCATGGGCAACGCGCTCGGCATGGCCGGCGGTGTGGTTCATCTGTTCAATCACGCGCTGATGAAGGGCGGATTGTTCATGGCTATGGGCTGTGTGTTCTACGTGATCGGTTCAGTGAAACTTGAGGATATGGCTGGGCTGGGCAAGCGCATGCCGCTGACGGCCGCAGCCATTGTCGCCGGCGGCTTTTCGTTGATCGGCGTGCCGTTGACCGTCGGCTTCATTTCCAAGTGGTATCTGGTGGCGGGTGCGTTCGCGTCCGGATGGTGGCCGCTGGCGGTGCTGATCATGCTGTCGTCGCTGCTCGCCGTCATTTATGTCTGGCGTATCGTCGAGATGATGTATTTCCACAATGCCCCGGTCGGCCACGATAGAAAGATCGAGGAAGCGCCGGCGTCACTGCTGATCCCGATGTACGTTCTGATCGGCGCCTCATTTTATTTCGGGATCGATGCAACGTTTACCGGTGATTTGGCGATGAGTGCGGCCAACACGCTGCTCGGAGGCTCGAAATGAGCGCTGAAACGCTGATCCTGCTCGCCCTCGCGATCCCGTTTGCGGGCAGCCTTTTGGTGCTGTTCGCAGGACCCGGTTCGGCAAATGTCCGCGACGGTCTTACGGTTGTTACCGCCATTGTTTTGTTCTGGGTGGTTTGGCAGTTGATCGGTATCGTCGATGCGGGGGAGCGCCCATCGGTAACACTACTGGAGATGCTGCCGGGGCTGACGATTACCCTCGCGCTCGAACCGCTTGGCATGGTGTTTGCGGGAATCGCGAGCTTTCTTTGGATCGTGACGTCGTTCTATGCCTTCGGATATATGCGTGGCCATCACGAGAAGAATCAGACCCGGTTTTTCTTCTGTTTCGCTATCGCCATCATGTCGGCTATCGGCATCGCCTTCTCCGGCAATATGCTGACGTTGTTTGTCTTTTATGAAATTCTGACGATCTCGACATTTCCGCTGGTGGCGCATTCCGGCACCGATGAAGCGCGCCGCGCAGGGCGTGTTTATCTCGGAATTCTGCTCGGGACTTCGATCACGTTCCTGCTGACGGCGATCATCTGGACATATGTGCTGACAGGCACCCTCGACTTCCGCCAGGGTGGAATTGTCGCCGACGCGGCGCCCGTGGGCGTAATCTTTGTTCTGTTCGGCCTATATATCTACGGGATCGGCAAGGCCGCCCTAATGCCCTTCCATCGTTGGCTGCCGGCAGCCATGGTCGCGCCGACACCGGTCAGCGCCTTGCTCCACGCCGTCGCCGTCGTTAAAGCTGGTGTGTTCAGCGTCGTGAAAGTCAGTATCTATATTTTCGGGTTGGACACACTTCGCGATACCGGCGCGTCAACGTGGCTGGCGTATATCGCGGCCGCGACGATCCTGCTGTCATCGATTTATGCGATGCAGAAGGACAATCTCAAGGCGCGGCTTGCCTACTCGACTATCTCGCAGCTGAGCTACGTCGTGCTGGGCGCGATGCTGGCGGTCAATATTGGTGCCCTGGGTGCGGCGCTGCATATCGTCATGCACGCCTTCGGCAAGATTACGTTGTTCTTTTGCGCCGGTGCGATCATCGTGTTCGCGCACAAGACCGAGATTTCCGATATGCGCGGTCTCGGCCGCAAGATGCCGGTGACGTTCTTCTGTTTTTTCATCGCTGCTTTGTCGATCATCGGCCTACCGCCTTTGGGAGGCGTTTGGTCGAAATGGTATCTGGCGTTGGGCGCTGCGGAGACCGGACACTTGATCTTGATCGCCGTGCTGATGATCTCGTCGCTGCTCAATATCGCGTACCTAATTCCGGTCGTCCTTTACGGCTTTTTCGGGACCCCAAAGTCCGATCTGGCCCACGATCACCATGATGACGATCACGCGCACCACGCGCCGCCGGAACACCCCTTGCTGCGGCATCTGACCTTCGGCCGTGAGGGTGTCGCCGAGGCGCCGATCATTTGCCTAGTGCCGATCGTGATTACGACACTGGGGTGTGTCGCGCTATTCTTCTACGCGGATCGTATCCGCACGTTCTTGCTGCCGGTATTCGGAGGCTGACATGAGCGATCATCACGGCAATATCAGCGACCCGAAGAAGTACTGGCTTGATGACAAGCGCAACGTCAAAAAGATCCTTTATGTTCTTTATGCCGTTTGCGCGGCGCTGTTTATCGCCGATGCCTTTTATCACAAGCATCCACATTTCGAAGCCGAGTACGTTTTCGGCTTTTACGCCGTTTTCGGGTTCATTATGTGCGTGGCATTGGTGCTTGCCGCAAAGGTGATTCAGGTTTTCCTGAGCCGAGACGAGGAGTACTACGACAAAAATGAGTAGCCTCAATCCCGGTCTGATCCTAATTCTCGGCGCTTTACCCGTGCCGTTGCTGCCGCATGTGCTGCGCCGCTTTTATTTGTTGGCCCTGCCCGTTGCCGGCTTCGCGTTGGTGCATCAGCTTGAGAACGGCACTTCGGTCTCCATCGAGGCCATGGGCATGACGCTCGAACTGCTTCGTGTCGATGCCTTGGCCAAGGTCTGGGGCTATATCTTCAATATCGCAGCCTTCCTTGCCATGCTGTTTGCTTGGCACATCAAGGACACCATGCAACAGGCGTCGGCACTGGTATATGCCGGCGCGGCTGTCGGTGCGGTGTTTGCCGGTGATTTGGTGACCTTGTTCGTCTATTGGGAACTGACGGCGATCTCGTCGGTGTTCCTTATCTGGGCGACGCGCACGCAGCGCGCCTACAAGACTGGCATGCGCTATCTGCTGATCCAGGTCGGTTCGGGCGTCATCCTGATGTCCGGCATTCTGATCTGGTATGCCGAGACCGGCTCGATCTCGTTCGGTCACATCGGCATCGAGAGCCTGGCCGGCAAGCTGATACTTGTCGCCTTCGGGATCAAATGCGCGTTTCCGTTTTTGCACAACTGGTTGCCGGACTCGTACCCCGAAGCAACGCCGACCGGCACGGTCGTTCTCAGCGCCTTTACTACAAAGTTGGCGGTTTATGCGCTGGCGCGCGGTTATGCCGGTACCGAGATATTGATCTACATCGGTGCAGTGATGACGGTATTTACGCTGTTGTATGCGGCGATCGAAAACGACCTGCGCCGTGTTTTGGCGTACTGCCTGAACAACCAGTTGGGCTTCATGGTTGTCGGGATCGGCGTCGGGTCCGAACTGGCAATGAACGGCGTTGCCGCGCATGCGTTCAGCCATATCCTATATAAAACACTTCTGTTCATGTCGATGGGCGCCGTTCTCTATCGCGCCGGTACGTGTAAGGCGTCTGAACTCGGCGGCCTATATAAGTCCATGCCGATTACCACGGCATTCTGTCTGATCGGCGCCGCGGCGATCTCGGCGCCGCTGTTTACCGGATTTGTGTCGAAATCGCTGATTATTTCCGGCACCGCAGAGGCGCACCTGGGGATCATCTGGACGTGCCTGATATTCGCGTCGGCGGGGGTCTTCATGCTGGCGGGTATCAAAGTCCCCTACGCCGCCTTCTTCGCCAAGGACAGCGGCCGTCGGGTCAAGGAAGCGCCCTGGAATATGTTGGCTGGGATGGCGGTGACGGCGATCTTGTGCGTGTATGTCGGCACCAATCCGGATGTGCTCTACGGCATCTTGCCGTTCCCGATCGATTATGAGCCATACACGACCGCGCACGTCGTCAATCAACTGCAATTATTGGCGTTCTCGGGCCTCGCATTCGCGATCTTGGTCGTTTTCAATTTCTATCCGCGGAACGCCAAATCCATCAATCTGGATGCGGACTGGAGCTATCGTAGGTTCCTTCCTTGTGTGCTGGGCTTCGTCGGCCGCTGGATCGACCGGACCGACCGCGGTCTTCGCGAAGAAGCGCTGACGGTTCTGAAGGATATCTTCGGTATCGTTGAGCGTCAGCATGGTCAGGAATCTCGCCTATCTGGCACGCTGCAGGCCGGCAGCATGGCCCTCGTGGTTCTGAGCGTGCTGTTTATCTTCCTGCTGATAGCGGTATTCTAAATCTGCTATCGGTAATATTTCACCGGCGTCTTGTGCGAAGGCCTCAACAAATCAGTCCTTCTGGCCGGAGGCCTTTTTGTTTGCGCGCTGTTTCATGTGTTTGTGGTTTCGACTTGGATAGCGAGACCATTTTCGATGGCGAGTATAGGTTTGAGTCGAAATAAGGCGCTAGTTAGCTTTGTGACTGGGTCTGTTCGACCTGAACGCGTACCGACATTTCCTCGACCCCGCCGCCGATGCGCGACCCTCTGATCGGTGCCGCTGACAGATAGTCGAAGCCGATGGCAAGACGCACGTAGGCTTCTGTCGCTGATTGGCTGTTGGTCGGATCGAAGCTGACCCAGCCGAGATCCTCGACGAAGGCTTCCGCCCAGGCATGCGATGCGACGTGGCTGTCGTTCCCCTGCCCGGCCAGCAGATAGCCGCTGACATAACGCGCCGGGATATCGAGTACCCGCGCACAGGCGATGAAGGCATGCGCGTGATCCTGGCAAACGCCGGCACCGGCTTCGATGGCTTCTTCCGCCGACGTTGCGGTCGTCGTCGTGCCTTGTTCGTATTTGATCTTTTCGGCAAGTGACTCGTTGAGCTTGTGCAGGCACGACAGCGGCCCTTCCGAGAGCGTGCCGCGAACGCTCTCGGCGATCTCTCTCGCGCCTTCGCCGGACTCCGTCATCGGCGTGTCGCGAATAAACAGCATTGGCGGCAGGCCGTCCCGGGCAGAGACAATGCCCGCCGTGTCCCATGTTTCAATCATGCCTTCGACGACGACGCTGATCTCGCTATGCGGACCTTCTACGGTCGAGGCATGCGCCATGTTGCCGAAACCGTCGACCCACGGCGTGATCGTGCCCGGCGTCGTTACCGACCATGTCAGAACGCGCTGGCAGGTGTCTTGGCGCGGCGATAGGCGAAGGTATTGAATTGAGTGGTTGGCTTCTTCGTCGAAGCGGTAGTGCGTTTCATGTACGACCGAGAGTTTCATGCGATACGCCCTATCGAACCATGATGAAGTCTGCGCTGATCTGATCGCTCAGTGTATGCACGCTTTTCCGGAAGTCCGTCAGAAAGTCAGCGAGACCCGAACGCAGAATGCGTTCCAAATGCACCGAGCGAATTTCACTGGCGAAACGCTCGGCCATATCCGTGCACGGCGCTTCGCGACGCAGCGTGCGCAGAATCTCATAGACATCTTCGATGCACGCCAGCAAGGAGCGTGGTATCTGCGTGTTTTTGATCAGCATATCGGCAACCGAGAGCGGCTCGATCTCACGGTAAAGTTGACGATAGGCGCTATAGGCGTTGGCCGAACGCAGGAACGTGCCCCAACGGTAAAACTCGAAACCGTCATCACGTCGACTGGCGCGGTGGAACGAATTTGCCCGCGCCAGCAAGAGACGCGACGTATTCTCTGCCCGTTCAATCGTCGAACCCAATTGCCAGAACAAAAACGGCTCGCCGCGCCGCATCGTCCCATAGATGACGCCGCGCAAATGGTGTGAGCGGTCACGGATGCCGTCCAGATAATCCTGTGTGCCGCGGTCGATAACGTCCTGCAGCGTGTACTGGCGGACGTCCATCCATGTCTGGTTAATGCTCTGCGAGATTTCAGTCGTCAGTACGTGCCGCGCAGCGCGCACGTTCTCGCGGCAGCTGTAGACGCAAGAACGGATGCTGGATGGATTTTCGGCCTCCAACGCCATGAACTCCATGACCGGGTTTTCCGAATAATCGGAGTGATTTTTCTCAAATGCTTCTATCTCGTCGGTACTTTGGAAAAGGTTCCGCCACAGATTCCCTTGTTCATCCGTCGGGATCGGCATCAGGCTGAGACGCTGCGTGCCCGACAGCAGGCGCGACGTGTTCTCCGCCCGCTCCATATAGCGGCCCATCCAGTAGAGGTTATCGGCGGTTCTGCTCAGCATGCCGTCAACGCTCCAAAACCCAGGTGTCCTTGGTCCCGCCGCCCTGCGACGAGTTGACGACTAGTGACCCCTCTTTCAGGGCAACACGAGTCAAGCCGCCTGGCATGACGGTGGTGCGTGCGCCGGACAGCACGAACGGGCGCAGATCGACATGGCGTGGTGCAATCCCGTTCTCGACAAACGTCGGACACGTTGAAAGCGCCAAAGTCGGCTGTGCAATAAACGCCTCGGGATCGGCCTTGATCCGTTTCGCGTATTCTTCCTGTTCCTTCTTGGTGCTGGTCGGTCCGACAAGCATGCCGTAACCACCCGAGCCGTGAACCTCTTTGACGACGAGTTCGCCCAGGTTTTCCAAAACGTACTTGCAGTCATCCGGTTTGCGCAGACTGTAGGTCGGCACGTTCTGCAGTATCGGTTCTTCACCGAGATAAAAGCGGATCATCTCCGGGACATAGACGTACATCGCCTTGTCGTCGGCAACACCGGTGCCGATGGCGTTGGTCAAGGTTACGCGGCCACGGCGGATGACGGAAAGAAGCCCAGGGACGCCCAGCATCGATTCACTTTTGAACGCCAGTGGATCAATGAAATCGTCGTCGACGCGGCGGTAAATAACGTCGACCCGTTTGGGGCCGTCGGTGGTGCGCATGAAGACAAGGCCGTCGTTGACGAACAAGTCTTGCCCTTCGACCAGTTCGATACCCATTTCCGTTGCCAGGAATGCGTGCTCGAAGAACGCGCTGTTGAATTGACCGGGAGTCAGTAGCACCACATTCGGCTCATCGACGCCATGCGGGGCGACGGAGCGAAGGTTATTCAGAAGTTCCGCCGGATAGCGTTCGACCGGCGCGATATGGTTGGACGCGAACAGTTCCGGGAATAGGCGCATCATGGTCTGGCGGTTCTCAAGCATGTACGAAACGCCCGACGGTGTGCGCACGTTGTCTTCCAGAACATAAAACTCGCGCTCGCCGGTACGGACAAGATCGACACCGGCAATGTGTCCGTAAATGCGGCGGGGCAAATCCAGGTCCAGCATCTCGGGCCGGAACGCATCGTTGTTAAGAATCAACTCAGCCGGGACGATCCCCGCTTTGATGATCGCCTGGTCATGATAAACGTCATGCAGGAACGCATTGATCGCGTCGACGCGCTGGATCGCACCGCGTGCCAGGTAATCCCATTCCTTGGGATCGAGAATACGTGGAATGATATCGAATGGGATGAGCCGTTCGGTCGATGCACCGTCGCCGTATACGGTGAACGTGATGCCGAGACGGCGGAACATCAAATCCGCCTGAGAATTCTTTCGTGAAAGAAACTGCTTGGACGTCCCTTCAAGCCACTCCGCATATTGGGAGTATGCCATCCGGACCGTTCCATCGGCCTCCAGCATTTCATCGAAGGTCTTTAGACCATTCTTGTTGTTTTCTTCTGACAAGCAGTCCCTGCCCTGCTTTGTTTCAATTGCTTTCCATTAACATAAGGGTTTCTGAAGAGATATCAAAGCAAATGCCGAAAGATCAGGCAAAACGATCAGGTGTTCAAAACGACGACAGTACAGCCTGAGTGACGGCGTCGGTACCGTCGGCGCCCCCGACCTCGTAGGGCCTGAGACGGCCATTGGCAAAAGCGTTCGTCACGGCATCCTCAATAGCCGAGCCTGCAGCGGACGCGGTGTGATCTTCATGGCGGGTGCCGAGCCATTGCAGCATCATTGCCGCCGATAGGAACATGGCCGTCGGATTTGCCAAACCCTTCCCCGCGATGTCGGGTGCACTGCCGTGTGACGGTTGGAACAAACCGTGGTTGTCGCCGATGTCGCCGGACGGCGCGAAGCCGAGGCCGCCGACGATACCAGCCGTCAGGTCCGAGAGAATATCGCCAAGAAGGTTCTCCATGACCATGACGTCGTAGTCCCATGGACGCTTGACGAGATTGAGCGCCATGGCGTCGACATAGGCATAATCGGCGGCGATATCGGGATGTGCCGCGCGGACGTCGTCGAAGACCCTTCGAAAGAACGCCATCGAATGAAGTACGTTTGCTTTGTCGACGCACGTGACCCGGCGGGCGTCGGTCCGGTGGCGTTGACGCTTCCGGGCAAGATCGAATGCGAAGGAAACGACGCGTTCGGTTCCCTTGCGTGTAATCAGGCATCTATCCGTGGCATGATCATCGTCGCCGATAACTGGATGACGAATATCGGCGAACAGACCTTCCGTGTTTTCGCGAATGAGGACTAAGTCGATCTCCGCTGCGCGTGGATCAGAGAGCGGCGTCGGCGCACCCGGAAAGACACGCACTGGGCGGACGCCGGCATAGAGTTCCAAATCAAACCTGAGATCGAGTTGCGGATTGATTTCGGTGCCGTCTTGTTTGCGGACATCGAGAAGCCCCATGGCGCCGAAAAGAACGGCGTCGGCATCTCGTGCCGCCTGCAGACTCTCTTTCGGTAGATCCGTGCCGTGATCCCGATAAAATGCCGCCCCACCATCAGCATGGGTGAGCGTTAAGCCGGGACCATCGATCTTGCGCGTAGCAGCGTCGATGATCTTGCGGCACGCATCCATCACTTCGATACCGATACCGTCTCCCGGCATCACGGCAATACGATAGGCATTGTCAGGCATTTGCGTTTCCCCTCGCAGCTTCGAAAATTTAAACCGTAAAAAGATAAGGCGCTACCCTGGGGCAGCGCCTCGTCTTTTTCAAAGCGGCACCCAAGC
The DNA here is from genome assembly GCA_965216765.1 of Rhodospirillales bacterium. Taxonomy (GTDB): domain Bacteria; phylum Pseudomonadota; class Alphaproteobacteria; order Rhodospirillales; family Casp-alpha2; genus UBA4479. Next base: position 543,763 of record OZ244199.1, on the reverse strand, counting down.
GGGCGCAGCCGTTATTTCTTCTTCTTCGCCGCAGACTTGCGCGCAGCTTTTTTCGTAGCTGTGGGTTTCTTCTTGGCTGCCGCCTTCTTCGCCGCAGGCTTCTTGGCTGCTGCCTTTTTCACTGCAGTTTTCTTCTTGGCTGCCGCCTTCTTTGCCGCAGGCTTCTTGGCTGCTGCTTTTTTCACTGCAGTTTTCTTTTTGGCTGCTGCCTTCTTCGCCGCAGGCTTCTTGGCTGCCGCCTTTTTCACTGCAGGTTTCTTGGCTGCTGCCTTCTTCACTGCAGTTTTCTTCTTGGCTGCCGCCTTCTTCGCCGCAGGCTTCTTGGTTGCTACCTTTTTCACTGCAGTTTTCTTCTTGGCTGCTGCCTTCTTCGCCGCAGGCTTCTTGGCTGCCGCCTTTTTCACTGCAGGTTTCTTAGCGGCCGTCTTCTTGGCCACGGACTTCTTGGCCGCCGCTTTTTTCGCCGTTGGCTTCTTCGCCGCCGGTTTCTTTGCTGCTGCCGTAGGTTTCTTAGCTGCCGGTTTTTTAGCCGGAGCCTTCTTTGCTGCTTTCGCCATCAAAAGACCTCCCGTCGGTAAAAAGCCTGACTCGTATAGCAGTATGTTGAAATTGCCGGAAGTGTTTGCCGTCACACGATCAAAATAAATTTGCAATGTGTTTTCTGTGCACGCTGAAGGTTTTTTGTTTTATTCAAAGGCGTTGTTCGATTGAGCCTCCATGATTCATGGTCATGAATAAATTTACACGCGCTAGTCGAAGCGCCGCCTTTGCAATCCCGTTGGCCAAGATGCACGGCATTCGCGGAACCGATTCGAACACGGTCCGCACGAACGGTTTACTTCATGCCGGGCATCCAGGACTTGATCTCGACGGGTTTGCCGGACTGTGTGCGATAGATTTTCTTCTTAGCAACTTGCGTTGGCGCTGGTGCTTCGCGGTTCTGCAAAAACGATACGCTCATTTCACGTTGCAGAATTTCCGCACGCGGCCCGCGCTTGCGAGCATTCTTATAAGCATCGGTTTCAATCGTGATGCGGTTTAGTCGTTCGATAGACATGTGGCCGAAGCGCCGCCAGATACCCGACAGAAATTCTTCCACCTCTGTAGGTAGGAAAAGCTCGGCATCGACATCCGGACGGCCGCGCGAAAATGCAAGATGGATTGTCGGTTCAATGGGGCCGATCTCGTCGGCGACGAAAACCGCGGGCATCAACTTCCGGCCTTTATGAACGATGGGATAGTACGCCTGCGATACGAACATCAGTCGTTGCAGTTTCTGCGGTTGCAAATATTCGTTCTCGTTGAGCGCCGTGTCGGCAAACCAGAACGCAACATCGAACGCGCTGTCCACATCGAAAGGCATGTGCCCGGGTCCCTCCACCGATCCCTATAAGTGTGACGCTAGAATAAAATGGTAAACCGAGCGTTTACGATAATCCAGCCGCTGGTACGCCGGAGGCGATTACGAGTTGATGGATTGAGTCTCTTTCGAAAGCTCGGAGGCGGTTCGCAACACCGAAGCGTTTGCCCGGTAGGCGATATCGGCTTCGCGCAACCGGACGATCTCCGTTGCAAGATCGACGGGCTGATCGCTGCCGATCAATTGCGCGGCAATCGTCGTCGTCGACGCGGCCCCATCGCCCGTCACCACTGTCGAAGAGGCGACGCGGCTCGCGCTGAAGCCTTCTGTCAGGACATTGGCAATATTGTCTGCAGCACTGTTGGCTTTGCGGGCGCTTGCCTGCAAGCCGGATACGGCGGTGCTGAAAATGGGCGAAATGGCCAATGTCATTCTCCAAAGTATCGGTAGTTATGTGACAGATGGGGGCCAAGCATGTCTGTGACGCCTATCACGCCAGTCCTGCCTGGTTCCGGACGCCGTCTTATAGGTTGAAGCTAAAAGAGGTGCCGCGGATCGGCTGTTCGCCGGAAATCACCAGCGCATTTGTCTCGTAGGTGTTGATGATTTGGGAAATCGGCACGCGGGTATTGCGCAACTGATTGCGCTCAATACCTTGGCGGCCATGGGTCTGTTCTTCATCGCCTTCAAAGATTTTGGCGAAGACCTGCGTATCGGCGGTAAAGAGCCTGTTGGCCCCTGGGTCGGCAAAGCGCTGACGTCGTCCATTTTCGCGATGAAGGTCTGCATGCCCTTGTTGTTCCTGGTACCCGGCTGCAGCCGTATCGAAGGAAATGTTGGTGCCGGCGTCCAGCGCCTCGACCATCGATGTGCTGGGTGAGGCAACACGCGCAGACGGCATCGGACCCCGTGCGCTTTGCGCAGGGGACGGCGCTGCAACTGCCGTTGTTTTGGGGACCGAAGCCATCGTTCCCACTCACCTCTTCCATACGGTTTTCGGGCGCGCCCACTATTTATACGGGCGCACTTGTCAACCAATACACTAATCCACTGTATATTGTATGTCGGAAGGGTCTCGGGCGTCAATCAGTCGGTTAATGCCGTGTTAACCATTCGGGTGGGCGTTGAACGCGCCTGTTGGCCGAAATGTATGTTCTACTTCCCACTTGGCATCCAAAGTGGCGCTCTGCGCGGCTAATGGAACTTCGTCGGGCCGCGAAACGTGCTGATGCCGATCGGAGATCTCTGCCCGAAGCGCCTGAATCTCTCGTTCGGCCTGCTCTAGGCCCTTGGTCAACTGACGAATGCGCAACTCGGACTTCTGCAGGGCCGCCGTTACCGGTTCCAGGTGCGGTTTCATTGCCAGCTTGCTTCGTATTGTCGAGCGCTTGGCGACTTCGCTGGAAAACCAGAACGCACCGAAAGCCAATGCGAACGAGAGTGCTGAGAGGAGAGTCGTCATTCTATGAATCCTTTCATCCTTTCTGGACGAAAGAGAACGATATCAAGCTAGGAATGAACGAGAGATTAATCGTCGGCAAAGACGACGCGGTTGCGTCCGCCCTCTTTCGCTTGATAGAGCGCCCCGTCGGCTCGCGCGATCAGGTCGTCGAGGGTATCGCCCGCGCCGTTGAGAACGGTCGCGCCGATACTGACGGTGAACGAGATCGATTGGCCGTCGTCGAGCGGCACTGGCGTCTCGGCCAGCGCGATACGAAGACGCTCCGCCGCCTCCAGCGCGGTCTCGCGCGATGTTTCCGGTAGGGTCAGGGTGAATTCCTCGCCGCCGAAACGGCCGAAGACGTCGACATCGCGCAGTTGTGTGCGGCAGACGTCCGATAGAGCCTTGAGCACCCTATCCCCCGCCTCGTGGCCATAGGTGTCGTTGACGGCCTTAAATTTGTCGGCATCCAAAATCATGACGCACAGCGGGTGGCCGTAGCGTTTACAGCGTAGCAGTTCGCGCTCGGAGATTTCGGTGAACCGCCGGCGGTTGTTGGCACCGGTCAGTGGGTCCGTTGTCGCAAGGCGCCGCAACTCGCGTTCCATCTCCTTGCGGTCGGTGATGTCTGTGTAGCTGGCGATGAAACCACCGCCGGGCATCGGCCCCCCGCGAATATCGATCACCGTTCCATCAGGCCGTTCGTGATCAACCTGGAACGGCGATGCCGAGATGAAATGGTTGCGGAGACTCTCTGCATCGCCGTCGCCGCTCGCATCGTATTCGCCGGAGGCACGCAGGTGATCGATGACCTGCTCAAGGCTGGTGTCGTCTCCGATAAGCGTCTGCGGCAAGTCGAACAACTCTGTCCAGCGTTCGTTATAGGCGGCAAGGTTTCCCGCACCGTCGAACAGCGTGACACCCGGGTCCATGTTGTCGAGCACGCCTTGGATGGTCGCGGCCTGCTCGGCGATCCGCTCGTCGGCGAGGCGTTTTTCTTCGATCAGTCGCTCATGCTTGAGGACACGATCAACGGTGCGCGGCAACAGATCGAGAAAGCTGCCATCCGTTTCCTTAATGACATAGTCGGCGGCACCGATACGCATGGCTTCGACGGCGACTGTCAACTCTGACGAGCCGGACACCATGATGACAGGGCACGGCATTTCTGGCTGCAAGGCGCGCAACACATCGAGGCCGGACATTGTCGGCAGCATGTGATCGAGGAGAAGAAGGTCGTAGTTACCCGACTTCGCTTCCACCAACCCCGGGCTGCCGTCATTGCAGATCGTGACCTCGTAGCCCTCTTGCTCCAGGCGGCGCTTCGCGAGTTGCGCAACGAACGCATCGTCTTCTATGTACAAAAGGCGCCGCGTCATAAGTTTTGCCCTTTCAAACCGTCGATTTCGCCTCGTACCCGCTCGTACTCGGTCTTCAGCGCCGGTCCCAGCGTCTCGATATCCGACCAGGTGCTCTTATTCCCGGACACTTCGAGTTTTTTAGCGATCTCGGCCAATTGACGGGCGCCGGCCGTGCCGGCCGACCCCTTCAATTTGTGCGCAAGATCGCTGACACTTGAAGCATTCTGATTTTCAATCGCCGCCATAAGCTCTGCCAGGACTCCGTCGTTGATATCGAGAAATGCGCCGAGCATTTCCTGTAGTGCATCTTCATCGCCATGGCAGATCGACGACAGGACGGAAAGATCGATGGCTGCACCGGCGTTTGCCGGCACGGGCTGTTCGCCGGATTTCGCATGCTCGGCCAGCGCTTGTGCTGTTTGGGTGCCGGCGGGAAGCCACTTCTCCAACTCCCGAGCCAAGGCATCCAATTTGATTGGCTTCGAGAGATATCCGTCCATGCCGGCGCGGCGGCAGTTCTCGGCCTCGCCTTGCAAGGCGTTAGCCGTGGCCGCGATGATCGGCGTGTGGCGGTCGGTCCCCTCCTCAGCGGCACGGATCGCGGCGGTCAATTCAAAACCGTCCATCTCGGGCATATGGCAGTCAGTGAGGACGAGTCCGTAGGCTCTACTTGACCACATCTCCAATGCCTCGGCACCGTGCGCGGCAACCTCGACGGCGTGGCCCAGATTATGCAACTGCCGCATCAGCACCTGTCTGTTTACCGGATGATCCTCGACGGCGAGGATCAGGCGACCCGCCGCCCGTGCTTCGTCGACGGACGGCACCGCATTCGGTATGACGGAATCGCCATCGGCTTCCAGGTCGGCGAGAGGCGTCTCGTCGACGATACCTGCAGCCGCGGCGACGGCTTCGGCAAGCCGCTCACGATCAAAAGGTCGCGTTAACGGCACGATGACGAGTTGCGAGGATGCTGCCGCGTCGTTGCGGCTGTTACAAAGATGCACGAGTCCCGGCTTCTTACCGTGTGTCGCTTCCAGATTGATTGCGGCGGCCAGTTCGGAACCGCTACCGCCACTGCCCGACCAGTCGTCGATGACGACGACATCTGCCATCGCGCATTCTTCGAGCATGCGGCCAACGGTGTCGATTTTGCGCACACGCGCCCCGGCGTCTTCGAGGTACGTGCCGAGGAACGTATTTTCCTCGCGGTCTGAGACGCATACCAATACGTTGAGTGCTGCGATGTCGGGAATATCGACGGGGATGGCGTCTTCGGGCGCCGTCGCCGGATCCAGCGTCAGTTCGAACCAGAAGGTTGCCCCCTGCCCCAACTCGCTGTCGATGCCGATCCGTCCGCCCATCATATCGACCAGGCGTTTCGAAATCGACAGCCCCAACCCGGTGCCGCCGAAACGCCGGGTGATGGAGCTTTCCGCCTGCGTGAAGGCCTCGAACAGCTTTTCCTGGTTCTCTTTCGAGATGCCTATGCCGGTGTCACTGACACGGAAACGTATCGTTGTCGGTGCGGCTTCTGGATCGGGCACCTCGGCGGCCAGCACGACCTTGCCGCTTTCCGTGAACTTGATGGCATTGCCGGCCAGGTTCATGAGGATTTGGCGTAGCCGCACCGTATCGCCCAAGACCCAAGCCGGGACGTGCGGATCGATGTAGGCAATGAGATCCAGATTGCGGCGCCGCTTGCGAATGTTCGGCGCCAGATTGGCAGCGACGCTATTGATGATCGCTGCCGGCGACATGGGCACTGTTTCAAGGTCCATGCGCCCGGCTTCGATCTTCGAAAAATCCAGAATGTCGTCGATGATACGCAACAAGGCGTCGGCAGACTCCCGAACCGTACGCAGCATTTGCCGTTGCTCGCGTTCCAGTTTGGTCTGCTCCAACAGTTCCGCCATGCCGCTGACGCCGTTCATAGGCGTTCTGATTTCGTGGCTCATGGCCGCGAGAAAACTCGACTTCGCCTGGTTCGCCGCTTCCGCCAGTTCCTTGGCGCCGTGTAGTTCCTGCTCCGCTTCTTTCAGCCGGGTTATATCGACCATGACGCAGGCGACACCTTTCGACCGTCCTTCCGGATCAGTGAAATGCGCCTTTTCGATCATCACGTGGTGCTGCCGCCCATCCGCGAACACTTTCTGTGTCTCATACGAATAGCGCCGTTTGGTCTGCCCACCGCTTCGTTCTTCGGGATCGTAACGCGCGGCGAGGTCGGGACGGTCTATATCGAAAGCGCTTTTTCCGACCACCTCTTCCGGCGGCAGTCCGACGACGTTCTCGAACGCGGCATTGGCACCCAGGAACCGGTCGTTGGTATCGGTATAGAAGATCGGGTTCGGGATGGTGTCCAACAATGTCCGCTGAAAGGACAGTTGGTCTTCCAGCGATTGCTCGCGCGTCTGCAGGGTCGTCACGAGGTATTCAAGCGCACGGCCCATGCTTGCGATCTCGTCCCTGCCATTCGTCGGGATGTCCTGTTGGCGTCCTTCGACGTATGCCGACATTGCGCGCTGGAGTTGGATCAGCCTTGTGATGACACCTGTATTCAACAGCCAGAATGTGCACGCCAGCGCGACGATCATCAGAACGCCGGAAATCGCCAGCGCGATTTCGAACGATATGGGCGAAGTTTCGTGCTCTAGATGGACGTGGTAGAGCAAAACGCCGGAAACCGCGAAGGCGAAAAAGACGAATGCGGTCGAAATCAGGAGGCGTGAGGCTATGCGCATCGTATTTCACTCATTCTCCGGCGCTAGGCGGCACTGCTGGCCACTTCGATTGTACCGGTGTTCGGAGTGACGCTTAGAACCCGCGTGACAACGGAACTCTCCCCCGTCTGATTGTTCAGCGCAATGCACGTCAGTGTCAGCGAAAACGGCTGGGATTGCCCCGCCGCAGCGACTTGAAGGTCGCTTTCGCTTACCGTTTCCAAAGTCCAGACACCGCCGCCGTGATTGCTGCCGCCGATGACGACCGTACCTGGCGGCATATCGCCGATGGTAAGCGACAATGTGCCGTAGCCTTCAGGATCGAAGAGCGCTTTCGACAATTTGTAGGAAACCGTGCGCATGCCGTGTGCATCGGGTCGTAGCGAGTCCGCTATTGTGCCCATTAAAACGGATTGCCGGCCGCTGCGATCAATCGGCTTGCCGTGCGCGTCGAGGCCGGTGATCGTTGCCGGTACGGTCGTCTTCTCGCCGAACGGCCCAATGACGGAAGCCTTGGCGACATCCTCCTTGGACAACTGCCAGCGCCCGTCGCCCAGGTTGGCGCCGTGGCTGAGCATGGCCCCCGGTGGAAGCCCTTCGATGATCACGTTGTGCGCGTCTGGGGGCGGTGTATACCACTTGTTAAGTCGGCTGAAGCCGCGTGCGTTGTCGCGTCCCCCCGGCGGTGCCACGGACGGCATCATCGGCGCCATCTCGACCGGTATGCCCGATGGACCGAATACGGCAATGTCGCGCCAGCGTCCGACGTCCAGTTCCAAGCGCTCGTAAACGCGGTGTTCGTCTTCATTGCCGGGCGCGCGGATAAAAGAGCTGAGTTGATCAAGCTCCCGCAAGAATTCAGGTCGGCGGATATCGTCGGGCGCCGTTCGAAGAACCAATGTCGGGACGTCGTCTTTGTCATCCGATGGTTCCGAAAGTCGCTGCGTCGTGTCGCCTTCGGCAACGACGTCTAGGGTGCGCTGCGCCGCTTCGCTCTCGATATGTGGCGGCGCCGGTTTCGGCGGCAGGTTCTCTGGCGGTGACGCGGCTTTTTCGGTGGACCGCAGCGCGTCCCGTACACCGATGACGAGATCGCCCTGCCAGCGTTTGCCGCCGACGGCGGCGAGTGTTCCGCGCGCAACGATGCCAGGAGCATCGGCCGGGATGTTCTTGCCGTCGACCGACAGCCCCAACAAAAGCGGGCCACCCGACGAGGGATTGTTGCCGTTGCCGTAGCGCACCAGAATTTCGAACGGTAGTTCGCCGCTCTTCGGCATCGGTACGGTAAACTCGACGGGCGCGGTCGCGATCTCTGACCAATCCACTAGAAGGTCCGCGACCTGCACACCGTCGGCAAAAATCTTGAAGCGCATGGCTTCCGGTGTCGATGGCGGTCCGATCCGAATTAGAGGAGCGGCCGGCGAGGCGTCGAACGATTGAATCGGAAAGGATGCCGCCTCGTTATCTTCGCTCCCCGCAATGGCAACGCTCAGATCGAACGCCGGCGTATCGATCGGTACGATAGCGGCGAGATTGTCGAGTGCCGTCGCCGGTAAACGCCAGACGCCGCGCTTGTCGGGCGAGCCGCCGAAAATCGACCCGCCATCGGGCAGCCCGGAAAAGATCAGCTCTATTCCGGCCAAGGCTTCCGGATCGTCGATACCGAGCGAGACGTCCAAATCCGTCACGAAAAAGATATTCGGACGTACATTGTCGGGCGCGGGTGCCTCTGCGGCGACGCCGGGGATCGCGCTCGGGGTATCTTCGCTCGATCCCTCGCGCAAGGTAAAGCTGAGCATTTCCGTCCACACTGCCCCATCATCGGAGGCGAAGTCGGCCCGCATGGTCAGCGTGTGCGGTAGGATCGAAGGATCGTAAATCAGTGCCCGCAACGACGACAATTCTTCCTCAGTGAAGACCCAGCGTCCCCTGCCCTGGTTCGTGCCGGCTGAGAAGCCGATGCCGTCGGCGAGGTTGCGCACAGTAATGCGGCGCAGATTCACGACGTCACCTTCGGGCAGCATGGAGGTTAGTTCCATCGGCAATTCGATCGCTGCCGTAGCGGCGTTATCGCCCGGAGCCGATTCGCTATCAGCGGATTTTTTGATGTCGAGTAGGCCCGAAAGCCAAGACGTCACGCCTGGACCGGGGGATGGTTTCTCCCCTTGAGCGGCGGGTTCCGTGAGGTCGCGGTTAGAATTACTCATCTTTACGTCGCTTTAGCCGGCCTTGGCCCCCGTCACGGTTGCGATGCGGGACCACTGTCGCGTACTGTAACGCTGTTGCGGCGTGGGCGCGATACCCGCGTTACAAACATGTTCTGAAGGACTAAATTAGGTCTAAATGGCGGACGCAGTTCATATTCTCGTCGTCGAGGACGATGCCTTCGTGCAGAAAGCTCTTCGAATGTATCTCGAAGGCGAAGGCTATCGCGTGACCGCCGTCGACAATGGTCCAGACATGCACGAGGTTATGGAGAACGATGCCGCCGACCTCGCGATCATGGATTTGAAGCTGCCGGACGATGACGGCTTCCAGCTAACCAAGCAGCTCCGGGAGAAGTACAATCTCGGTATCATCATCCTCACCAGCAAGGACGACTCGGTCGACCGTGTTGTCGGGCTGGAGATCGGTGCCGACGATTATGTGGTCAAACCTTGGGATGAACGCGAATTGCTGGCCCGCATCCGCAGCGTCATGCGCAGAGTGACAGAGCGCCGGGCCGCGACCGATGAAATTTCGAATTCCGAACAGCGGATCGTGATGTTCGACGGTTGGGTTCTCAACCTTGATAGCCGCGAGTTGCGTGGCGAGGATGGCCGCAAGGTCGAATTGACCTCGGGCGAGTTCAGTCTTTTGAATGAGTTTATCGAGCGTGCCGGACGGGTCCTGTCACGCGACCATCTGTTGAGTGCGATTTATAACCGCGACTGGGAACCCTTCGACAGGTCGATCGATGTGCTTGTGACGCGCCTGCGCCGTAAAATCGAAAGCGACTCCCGTCATCCCTCGATCATCAAGACCGTCCGCGGTACGGGGTATATGTTCGCGTCGGCGCTGAAACGGTCCAAAGGCGACTGATCAGGCCGCCTGTTCGGCGACTTCCGCAAGAATATCATCGACCACGGCTTCGACGTTTTCATTGGGCACCCTGCAGGTGCCCGCGCCGGCATGTCCGCCCCCGCCGTGCTTCAGCATCAACGTACCGATATTGACCTTGGACGTGCGCAGGAAGATCGACTTGCCGCAAGCGATCTCGGTGATACCCGGTGCATCGGAAGCGCGGAGCGTGACCGAGAGGTCGCATTCGGGATAGATCGCATAGATAAGGAACCGGTCGACGGGGTGGACGACGTCCTGGTCACGCAGATCGGTGACCAGTGTGCGGCCCGCGATTTTACTGCAGGCCTTAATCTGACGTTCGCCGAATTCCTTGTGATACCAATATGCTTCGACCCGCTCTTGAACGTCGGGAAGTGCCAAAATCTCATCAATCGGATTGTGCCGACAGTACGTCATAAGGTCACGCAGAAACTGTTCGTTGCTGATGGTGAAATCCGGCAGCTTACCCAGGCCGGTGCGGCCGTCGAGGATTAAATTCAGGAGTGTCCAGCCTTCCGGCGCCAGAACTTCTGTTTCGGTGTATTGCGCTGAATCGGCTTGATCGACCGCTTCCATCAACTCTTCCGAAATGCTCGGGAAGCCGATATTGCCGCCGTAATATTCATAGACTACGCGTGCCGCCGAGGGGGCGTTGGGATCGATGATGAAATTGGATTTGTGGCCGACCCGTTCCATCTCGCTCCAATGGTGGTCGAAACATAGATAAACGTCGGGCTGATACGGCAGGTTGGTGGTGATATCACCTGATGTCACGTTGACGCGGCCATGCTGCACGTCCGCCGGTTCGGCGAATTCGACTGCATTGACGATACTCTTTTCCAGCAACAGAGCACCGCAAACCACACCGTCGAAATCGGTGCGGGTGATCAGGCGAAACTTTTGATCCGACATGCGTGACCTCTCATTAGTCAGACACTGAAGAATAGTCCTGGCGCCTATCCGTGACAACTTTACTTAAGGTGACTGTTGCACCCTTTCCGCGCTGGCTTGGCTTGGTTATTGTGCGCCAGGAAAAGGGAGAATGATGTCATGAGCGACGAAGAGGACCGCCAGACCCTCAGTATTCAATTGGCGAATCAGATCATCAATCTGGCCAATAGCCGGTTGCAGGACGGTTTGGACCCGTTGGATATCGCTGCCGGCATGCGCCACGCAGCAGCTAATTTCTCGGCTTTCGCGGTCGTTAATTCGCGCATGGAAAAGGAATTGGACCCGCTCGGGTTCGCCGAAGAATTTGTGCAGACCTACGACTACTATGTGGAGCGCCACAAACAGTCCATGGCGCCCAAATCGGGCCTGGAAGCTCTGATAAAGCAAGTGAGCGACGAAACCTGAAAGACGTGAACGGGCTTGTATAAAAACTTTGTGAAATAAGCGTCGTTTCGCCCTTGATTAATCCTCAGTGAGCCTCTAGTAACACTGCCGCCGCGTCCCCTTCGTCTAGCGGTCTAGGACGCCGCCCTTTCACGGCGGAAACACGGGTTCGAGTCCCGTAGGGGACGCCACTTTTCTAAGCTTCTGTAAGACCAGCAGAAAATCAGGCGTTTTCGACAGGCACGTTGTCCACTGTGTACAACATTGGACATGGGCAAAGACGACGTGTTGGATATTCAATGCCCATACCAGCCTCACGGTCCAGGAACCGGCTGTGTATCCGTAAGCATACGCCTCAAATCTTTATTGGCTTGGTGAAATCGAAGACCGGCAGGTTGGCGGCTCGCAAAGCGTTCCTCATGGTAAATTCTTGGGAAGAGTTGAGGGCGGACTGATCAATAAGAGGCAAGGATTAAGTGGTGAAAAAGAGGCCCCCACTTTAATTTCTACGTTCCGACACACCTCACTCGGAAAGCGAACACATATCTGCGCTATGTGCGGCTAGGAATCAGCTAGTGCGCTAAACACCAATTCTGGAAATGAATCAATCTGCAATGGCTTTCGCCGCACTGCAAAGAGATTTAGGCCCCATGCGTGCCCAAGTCGCTCTGCTATTTTTAGAATTTTGTCGTCGTAAGCCGTGATCAGAATGATAGGCATTTTCTCATCGCGCTCATGGAGCAATCTGAGCACTTCGATACCGTCCTGTTCGGGCAAATGTAAATCCAATATGAGGATTTCCTTGCCCTTACGCTCGGTGGTTGATGCATCTAGAAATAGTGCAAAATCCTGGCCGGATACAAACTGCTCGACGACCATCCCTGCCGACGCCAAGGTATCCGTCAATAGGGTCGCATCGGACTCGTTATCCTCAACAAGGTAAATGGCCATTAATTTAGCACCGACAAAAATCCAAAGCTATCAGCCAAATATTCCCGCGTGGACCCAGTCTGCATTCCAGTGCATATTAATGTAAACGTCAATCTAGGATTGAGTTTGTAAGGCAATGGAAATGTCCGATAGCAGCAGATTTTCAGCCTTTGTATTATCATTATTCAGGGCTTATTTCGCCGTCCTCGTATGCGGAGGGCTTTCTATTTTATTGGCAGTTGGTGCGACCCTGTGGCAGCAACATGAGAATCAGCTCAATTTCGATGCACGTTATAACGCGCTAACTAATGAATTTGCCGATCTCGTAACGCAACGCTTCCATCTCTATCAATATGGTTTGCGCGCTACACGCGGTGCGATTATTGCGGGTGGCGGGGCAAACACCTCACGTGAAACCTTTATCAATTACTTTAAGACGCGCGACCAGTTCGACGAATTTCCGGGTGCTCGAGGATCCGGGTACATTGAGCGTGTTCCGCAAGGCCGAGTCGAGCAATTCGTGAATGATGCCAAGGCCGACGGATTTCCGTCTTTTGCGGTCCGCGAATTGTCTCCGAATAGCGGCGAACGTTTTATAATCAAATATATATACCCACTCGCCGGGAACGAGGGGGCGACAGGCCTCGACATTGCCTCGGAAGCCAACAGACGGCATGCGGCCGAGACGGCAGCATATGAAGACGATGTCCGTTTAACGGCGCCGATCACTCTCGTCCAGGCCTCTGGTCAAACCAACCATGGTTTTCTGATTTTGATGCCGATCTACGATTTAGATACGAAGCTCGAAACACCGGAGCAGCGGATTGCCGCTAATTACGGGTGGAGCTATTCACCACTTGTCGTAAGTGAAGTCCTCCGTAACCTGAGTCCCAGGCGCGAGGAGATCGCATTTTCCATTACCGACATCGAAGACAGCATCGAGTTTTACAAAACACCGGAATTTGAGAGCGGGACTGCCGATAAGATTCAAGATGTCACGATTTTCGGGCGCAAATGGGAGATTAACTTTCATGTTTTGCCTGCCTTCTACGAGAGAAACAAATCCATTGAGCCCTTAACTCTCGGAGCCGCTGTCGGCGTCGGAGGGCTTGCGCTCACATTCGCCCTGTTCGGGTGGGCGAGAAACCGCGAGCACGCCCTGCAAATAAGACGTGAGGAGGAGGAATTCGCGTACAAAATCGTCGATGCCGCACCTCAGGCCCTATTGGTGGTCAATGAGGCGGGCACAATTGTACGCGCGAACTCTTATAGCGAGCGGGTGTTCGGTTGGAAGCCCGATGTACTCAAGGGAAAGTCGGTTGAGGAACTCATACCGCCGAACTACCGGGACGCTCACGTCGATCATCGCAAGGGGTATGACTACCGAGTCCGCGACATGGGGGAACGAAGCGAGCTTGAGGCTTTGCATTCCAACGGCAATATATTTCCCATCCGTGCACGGCTTTCGCCGCTGACTATAAATGATCGCAAGCTCGTCGTCGCGGGCATCACCGATACCACATCGCAGCGCGAAGCGATCGAGGTTCTCTCTGCTTCTCAACAACGTTGGCAGGAATTGGCCAATTCACTGCCGCAACTGGTTTGGACATGCGATGCGTCAGGGGCATGTAATTTCTTGAGTGAGCAATGGGTTGAATACACGGGTATATCGACCGAGAAGATGTTGGGAATGGGGTGGCTTGATCAAGTCCACCCCGATGATATCGAACACCTCATGACGGCATGGGCCAAGTCAGTTGAGTCCAAGACTTCTTTCACAGCCGAGTATCGAATCCGAAGAAAGGATGGAGGCTATCGACTGTTTTTCACGCGGGGAGAGCCAGTCCTTGATCAGGATGGAAACGTCGAGCGGTGGATCGGCTCCAATACCGATATTGAAGACCGGCACCAGGCCGAATTACGCGTACGAACTCTGCTTGAGGAATTGGAGGAACGTGTTGCTCAGCGGACCGGCGAATTAAATACGGCACTTAGGGACCTGCAGAACGTTCTTGATGCTGTTCCGTCGATGATCTCTTACTGGGATCGTAACCTCAATAATCGTTTTGCCAACCGAGCGTGTGAAAAATGGTTCGGCGTGACGTGTGATTGGCTCAAAGGCCGACACCTAAAGGAACTTCTAGGAAATGAAGGATATGCAGAAAGCTTATCCTATATTGAAGCTACCTTAAGGGGTGAACCGCAACTTTTTGAACGTGATTTGGTCGATACAGACGGCATAACTCACGCAACTCAGGTGCAGTATCTTCCGGACGAATCTAACGGGGAAGTATATGGCTTCTATGCATTCATTTTTGACGTTTCTATAATCAAAGCGTCTGAACAGGCGCAGAAAGTAGCCAGAGAAGCCGCCGAAACCGCGACGCGCGCGAAGTCGGCTTTTCTTACGTCCATGAGCCATGAGCTACGTACTCCAATGAACTCCATTCTTGGGTTCTCCGACCTCTTGATTGGCGAACATTTTGGCCCCCTAAACGAGAAACAACTCGAGCATGCTGGACTAATCCGGCAAAGCGGTGAGCACCTGTTGAACCTGATGGACGGCGTTCTGGAACTCAGTAAGATCGAGGCTGGCCGGGTTTCGGTATCGATAGAACCGGTCAATGTAACGGCCGCGATTAAGTCAGTAGTTGCAAGCCTTGAGGTGCTTTCGGACAAATATAAGGTGGAGGTTCGTACGGGAAACCTCGGCAACGGCCGCTACTATGTGAATGCGGATGCTACCCGTTTGGCCCAAGTCCTGATCAATCTCGGTTCCAACGCTATTAAATACAATCGTCCAGGTGGCTGGGTCGAATTCTCGATTCTGGTGCGTTCGGATGGGAAAACGAGAATTTACGTGACGGACAATGGTCTTGGCATTTCCGCAGAGCAGCAAGAAGGCGCTTTCCAACCGTTTAATCGCATGGGGGCGGAACAAGGCAAGATCGAAGGATCGGGGATTGGGCTGGCACTTGTCAGGAACTATGTCGAATTGATGGGGGGAAGTGTTGGTTTCGAGAGTACCGAGGGCGAAGGGAGCAAATTTTGGGTTGATTTTCAAACTGCAGATGAAAAAGAGCTAAACAAAGCCCGCGACATCGTAATGAATGCCGGGGCGGCAACGACAGAGAGAGGCCGGCCGCTCAAGGTTCTCTATGTCGAAGACAACGAGCTTAATCGCTCTTTGTTCCGGTACTATATGGAAGCGCTCGAAAACATCGAGCTATTGGAGGCTGAAGATGGGCTGACCGGCCTGCCTCTTGCCCGAACTGAAGAGCCCGACTTGATTTTTCTCGACATCAATCTACCAGGGATGAACGGCTATGATATCCTGCAAGAAATTAGATCTGATCCGCGTATCAAGGCGACCAAAGTCATTGCTTTAACGGCGAATGCAATGTCAGGTGACGCCGAACGCGGCATTGAAGCGGGATTCGATCAATATCTGGCAAAGCCCGTGCGACTCGAACAATTGACCAATTTGATCGCCGAAGAGCGCCGTAAACGTTAGCGAAAGTAACTCTTTCAGGCCGTTTGCCTAATGATGAGCTTTTTGCCGGGCAACAATGGCGGGCTTTGTCGTTTAGGCGACCTCGGCTTCCGTCGAGATGGCGTCGCGTGGTGGTGGTGCGATGGCATCCAGGCCCGGCACCTCGCGAAGTTCGTGATGCATGCCGCCGTTCTCCATCCACAACACGACGTTGCAGAGGTAATTGTCGTCGTCCTGTTCCGGGAAATCGATGCGGAAGTGCCCGCCCCGGCTTTCGTTGCGGGTTAGTGCCGCGATGCCCAGCATGCGGGCGACGTAGATTAGGTTGTAGGTCTCGTAGGTTTTCCGCAGCGAGTCGCAGCGTTCGCGTATTGTCTCGCCGCTGACGCCGATATCGGCGAAAGATTCTTCCAGGTCGTCGAGGTTTTTGAGGCCTTCCATCAGGCGCTCTCCGCTACGGACTTGGCCGATGTTGGCGACGATTTCCTTCTGTACGGCCAAGCGCCATTCGTCAGCCGACAGGCCCCCATCCGCACGTTCATATCGATTCCGGAACTCTTTGATGCAGGCCCGCCAGTTGCCGCTGTTGGGATCGGGCTGTTCCGTCTCCCGGCTTTCGCACGCTGCCGTGATGCCCGCGCGTAGACCAAAGACGTAACTATCGATCAGGGCTGCACCGCCTAAGCGGTTGGCGCCGTGCACGCCGCCGGCGGCCTCGCCACCGGCGTAAAGACCCGGCACCGAGGTGCGCCCCCATTCATCGATGCGGATGCCGCCGAGATACGTGTGCGGGCCGCTGGTGACTTCCAGGAAGTCTTTCTCCATGTCGACGCCGCTGCGCTTGAAGGTCGCGATCAGGTCGCCCGAGGCGCCATGGTTGGCGACGTCGAAACAGTGGCGGATGTCGATACAGACGGCGTTGTGTTCCGTCCCCCTGCCCTCGAAGATTTCTAGGGCAACGGCCCTGTTCAGCATGGAGCGTGTCGATTGTTCCATCTTGTCGGGGTCATAGCGTTTCATGAAACGCTCCCCTCCGTTGTTGAGAAGGTATCCGCCCTCGTTCAAAAAGCCGCTCGAATGCGGCGGGTAACCGGCGAGCTTTTCGGGTGCCGCCGTGATCATCTGATAATCGATAAACTCCATATCCAGCAACTCCGCACCGGCGCGTAGCGCCATGGCATAGCCGTCGCCTGTGATGGTCGGCGGTGAGTCGTTGATCTCGTGGATCTGCGGTGCGCCGCCCGTCGTTATCACCGTAGCACGTGCGTGAACGACCACCGGCACACCGTCCCGGTAGCGGAATCCCCAAGCGCCGACGACCCGGCCGTCTTCCTTTAGAAGGTCGACCAGCATGACGTGTTGCAGCGGCTCGATGCCGTCACCCTTCGTCTTGTTGGAAAGTGATGCCATCAGCGGCTTGCCCATCAATCGCCCGCAGTGAACAAGGCGTGCGAAGCGGTGTGGAAACGCGCCCTGCTTTTGATCGAAACGGCCGTCTTCGTGCTTGGCCAGCCCCAAGCCCCAGGCGTCGAGTTCCAAGGTCCGGTCAGTGGCCTCGCGACACATGATTTGCGCCAGGCGCTTGTTGTTAAGGCCGTAGCCGCCCTTGAGCGTGTCCTCGAAGAAAAGTTCCGGATTGTCGTCGGGACTGGAGTGACCGATGGCGACCGAATGTCCGCCGCGTGCCATGGAAGAACTGCCTGATGCGTAGGTTCCTTTGGTGACGACGGAAGGTAGGATGCCGCTACGTATGGCACCAGCGGCCGCCATCATACCGGCGACTCCCGCACCGATAATCAATACGTCCGTCTCCAGCGTTTCTACGTCGCCCAGTTTTTCCATCTCGTGTCCCACCTTATCGTAATTGGCCATGATCCCTCTGCGTCACCCCGGTCGTATAGCCCGCCGGTATCTTCGTGGTACATGGCTTGCCGGTACAATCGTCATCGAAAATCATTTTCCAATAAAATAAACCAAACATTCACAGAGTAAACCAATTGTTATGGTGGACGCTGTAGGGCTTTGAGGAACATTTGAAACAAGCGCACGAATAAGCCCGCCTTTCGGCGGGCTTGGAGGATGAGATTTCAGAAGGCTTAATCGCCGCTGTAAACCGGCGCCGCACGACTGAAGAAGCTTTCCAGGATCTCGTAAACCATCACGTAATTCTTCTGCTGAAAACTGGCGTGCGAGATCCCGGCCATGAAGGTGAACTGCTTGTCCGGGTTAGGCAGCTTCTCGAAAAACGCCAGCAGGTCGGGCACGCCGGCGATGCCGTCGTATTGGCCACGCATGACGATCGTCGGTGATGTGATCTTTTCCGGGTCAACCAGCGGCAACCGCGAACACATATCGATATAGGTACCGTTGGGAATGGAATCGTCCAACGCGCAGATGGCTTCGGCAAACGCGTCGACAACCTTTTGTTCGGCGCAACCCGGATGGTCGCGGCTGAAAATCGACTGAACGAAAGCATAATCGATGGGACGGCGGTTGGACGACATGAACTGCGGCAGCTTCTTACGGCGGTCTTCCAAGGTTGGACTTCCCTCGCCCGTCCAGACGAAAGCGTCGAGCGCCAGGCGTGCGACACGTTCCGGGTAACGCTCCGCGAACGTGGCAGCGCGCAACGCGCCAGACGAGATACCGTAAACCAGGACCGGTCCGCCACCGCGAAGATTTTCGATATAGTCAGTGGCCGCCGCTAAATCGTCGGCACCGTTCGAAATGTCACAGGTGATGTCGCGGGACTTATCGGACTTGCCATAGCCCTCCATGTCGACGCACCAGGTGTCGTAACCAAGCACCGAGAAGTAGTTCATCGCCGAACTGTAGGGGCGTCCATCGACGTGTAAATCGAAAGTCGGCTGTGACGCCATGGAGGAGCCGTGTACGAACAGCACGGTGCCTTTCTTATTTTTTGGCGACTCCCGGTACTTCTCGTACAGGAAAAGCTTCACGTCGCCCTTCTCCGTCCAGTGGTCTTCTCCGACGACGTCTTTTTCCAGTCTGGCGTCAGGCAACATAGTCTCTTCTCCTCGTCTTGTCGGGATGTTTGGATAGATGCATTGGGTCAGCCTTCGCCGACTTCGAATACGTTCTTTGCCTCGCGCTTGCTGCGGCGCCATTTCAAATAGTGCGGCAAAGTGAGGGACAGGAACAACGCGACCCACAAGGTATTGCCGATCGGCGATGAAAACAGGACCGTCGCATCTCCGTCGGACATCTTTAGTGCGCGAAGCATGTATTGCTCCATCAGCGGTCCCAGGATGACGCCAATCAAGATTGCCGCCACGTGATAACCGGTCTTGCGCGCGATATAGCCGATCACGCCAAAGCCGAACGCAAGGTACATGTCGAACATGTACTCGCGCGGGACGAAAGAGCCGACCAGCGTGAACGCTATAATCATAGGCGACATGATCGTCGTCGATACCATCGTCACGCGGGACATGTAGCGCGACATCGGTAATATCGTGAGCGCCATCAACAGATACGTCACGAGCATCGCCATGAAGATGCCGTAACCCAGATCAGGCCGCTCCAAGAACAAACGCGGGCCGGTAATAACGCCCTGGTACTGCATCACGACCATCATGATCGCCGCGGTAGCGCCACCGGGAATGCCGAGTACGAGCAACGGGATCAAGGTGCCAGCCGTCACACCGTTATTCGCGGACTCCGGCGCGATGAGACCGTCTTCGAAGCCGGTGCCGTAAAGTTCCGGCGTCTTGGAGAACGTCTTGGATTGCTGATACGCAACGAATGACGCAATGGATGCGCCGGCGCCCGGAATGACACCGATGATCAAGCCGATCAGGCTGGTCCAGGTGACGTGCCACCAACGGCGCAGTGTGATCCGGACACCTTCGATGGTTTCGTCCCAGTTGCCTTTGATGTGAGCTTTGCTGGTTGCCTTGGACAGCAGCGACTCACCTTCGATGACCATGAAGGCCTCGGAGATCGCAAACAATCCGACCAGCGCCGGTATCAGTGGAATGCCGTCATAGAGTTCGAGAAACCCCATCGTGCCGCGCGGCGTCGCGTAGACATGGTCAGCGCCAATAGAGCCAATCATTAGGCCGAAGAATCCCGCGATCAGACCCTTCAGGGTATCTTTGGCGGCAATCGAGGCGATCAAGGAGATGCCGAACAGCATAACGACGACCATCTCGACGGAGTGCATGTAAAAGCCGACGCGTGCCAGGAGCGGCATCGTCGCCAGTGCAATCATCGTGGTTAGAATGCCTCCCAAGGTCGAAGACATAAATGAAATTGCCAGCGCTCGCTGTCCTTGGCCCTTTTGCGCCATCGGGTAGCCGTCAAGAGGCGTCGCGGCGGCTCCTGCCGTCCCGGGTATGTTGACCAGGATCGCCGGAATACCTGCCCCCATGCGCGACGAACAGTAAATGGCGACCATGAAGACCAGGCCGACTTCCACTTCCATCACCAGAGTGAAAGGTAACAGTACGATGATCGTGTTGGCGGCGCTGAACCCCGGGATGGCGCCGACAATCAGACCGAGGAAGATGGATGGAATGATAACCCACCACATCGACATGATATGGAAGAAGATATCGACGAAGAACGCGGCATTGATCTCGACCATCTTACATCAACCCCGCCAGAAAATACTCGATGGGGCCTTTGGGCAATCGTGTCTCGAACAACAGAATGAATGCGGACCAGCCGACCATAGCCATAACTGCGGCGAGAAAGGCAAAGAACGCGGGTCGCTTCCAGCCGGCCAGCAGCATCATGGACAACCACAGGAAAAGGAACGTCGTCAGCGTGAACCCGACCCAGTTGATGACGAACAGGTAGCCGATGGTGATGCCTATAAAGGTCAGGCGTTTGCCGAGGATGTCGTAAGGCGCCAAGAGCTTGGAGAAGCGTATTTCGGCATCTCCGTCGATGAGCATTTTGATGCGGGAATAGAAGAAAATCCCAATCACCAGGATCAGGACAGAGCCAACCATGAAGGCATTGACCTGCGCCGTCCAAGGCGAGTCGACAATCGAGTGAAAGTAATAAAGTGTGAAGATCAGCGCTATGATCGGGATGATCGATTCACCGCCGATTTGTTGTTTCGGTTTAGGTTCGGAGTCCACTTTTTTGCTCTTTCGTTACAGTAACCTCGTTAACTTCAAGGTTCGCGGCGCCGGGACAACGGCACCGAGGTCGGGGAATCCCCCGACCTCGCATGCACCGTTCTTCCAATTAGACTTATTTGCCCGTCAGAAGCGCCTGATACTTGGTGCCGAGTTCCATCATTGCGGCACGGAATTTGGCGCACTCGTCGATATCGCCGTAATTGACGTAGTCCCAGAGCCCTTTTGACTTGATGTAGGCTTCTTTGAACGCGGGATCTTCGATTGTCTGCTTATGGGTCTTGCGCAGCATTTCGAAACGATCCGGATATTTTTCGATGGCCGCCTTGTGTATACCGAAGGCACGGGACGACAGCATCGGCGGCAGATTGGTGCCGAAGTGATCGTTCATGGTCGGCGCGTTATCTAGCTTTTCACCGGCGACGTTTTTATCATTGAAAACCAGGAGCGTGCGCACCGAGTCACCCGCAGCGATCACCGAGCCCGACGTCAGAACGCTGAAGTCCATTTCCAGTGTCACCGCACCTGCAACGGTCTTCTTCCCGCCAGAGAGCGGCACGAGATTGAACTGCGCACCGGTCTCTTCGCCCAGCGCCAGAATGCCGATTGACGCCGGGTGCGCGAGACGGCTTGTGCCGACGTTTAGTTTGCGCTTCTTACCTTCGGCGACGATTTCGTCGATGTTCTTGAACTTACTTTCCGCACCGACGAAGACGCAGCCCGGGTCGGTATCGACGCGGCCGAAGTAGATGTAGTCGTCAATGTTGAACGACGGTCTCTTGACCGCCCAGTTCAGCACTTCCGGTCCCATGTTGCCGAAGATCAGGCTGTAGCCGTCGGGCTCGTACTTGCCCATGAATACCTCGTAGCCGACGCGGCCCGACGCCCCCGGAAAGAATCCCGGTTCGAAGTTTGTATTCAAGTAATTCTTCCAAACGGAAGTGAAGGCGCGAAGGTTTCTGTCAGCGCCGCCGCCTTCACGGGTCGGCACAATGATGTCGATATTGCGGTCTGGATAGGCCGCGAAGGCCTTACGCGAAAAACTCGTCAGGCCGAACGTCGCGCCGGCAAGCGCGGCGCTTCCCGCCAGAAACCGGCGGCGTGTAGTTGTGTTCTTGGACATGTCGTTCTCCCAATTTTTCGTTGCCAATCTGTTTGCGATTAAACGTGCCGGTTGGTGAGGTGTTCTTTGTTATTCCCGGCATCCATTCTTATTCATTATCCGTGTGTCATCTCCTCGATCCTGCAGACGGGGTTTTCGAGGACTCCGATGCCGCCGATCTCCATCCGCACCACATCGCCCGGCTGCAGATACTTCGGCGGATCGAAGCCGATGCCGACACCGGCCGGCGTCCCGGTCGCGATGAGGTCGCCGGGATAAAGGGTGATGCCCTCCGAGATGGTTTCAATCAGGGTCGGAACATCGAAGATCAGATTGCTGGTTGAGATATTCTGTCGCAGCTCACCGTTGACCCAGCATCGCAGTTGCGCGCCGCCGAGATCGAACGAGTCCGCGCTGACCGCGACCGGTCCCATTGGGCAGAAGCCATCCTGGGATTTACCGAGCAGCCATTGGCTATGACGGCCCTGGATATCGCGTGCCGTGACGTCGTTCACGATGGTGTAGCCCCAAACGTGATCGAGGGCGTCGGCTTTGCGAATACCCCGCCCGCCTCGACCGATGATGACGGCCAACTCCGCTTCATAGTCGACGGCTTCTGTGACAGCGGCGTTAATTGGTATCGGCTGACCGTGCGCCGTCACGGATTCGGGCACTTTTGAAAAGACAATCGGAGCTTTGGGTACCGCGCCGGCGGCTGCGCTCGAGTCAAATCCGCTTGAGGCGAATTCCTGTGCATGCTCGAAATAATTCTTGCCGACGCAGAAGATGTTCCGGCTGGGCCGCGGAAAAGGTGCACGGATTTGGACATCGGCGAGCTGCCTCTCCTGCCCGGAGAGCTTAGGCGAATTTCCATCGGCGTCGCGCAGAACGACTGCGGCAACGCCTGTTTCTCGTTCGTCTAAGTTGAGGTCTAGAACGTCAATTTTCCCGCTTTCCGGTGCGAGCCTTCCGACCTCGGGCGTACCGTCATAACAGTAAGCGATATAGTGCATGTTTCCCCTGGCAATATTGGTATAATTGGTATATTTCTTGTTATTGCTCATAAAGGATAAAGCAATGGCGTAATTCTGCGAAGAAAAAAATGTCATTGCCGAAAAATGAGAACGATTAGCAGCGAAATGGACCGATCTCACTTGGATTGGTTTACTTTTGGTTCAGTAGGTACGGGATCGTCATGGAGGAAATTCTGGGAGCGACTGCGGCAGGCATCGCCCAAAAATTGCGGCAGGATATATTGGATGGAGAGTTCTCGGCCGGAGAACGCCTGCCGACCGAGCGAACCCTAGCGACGTCGTTCGGGGTTGCCCGCAATACCGTGCGCAGTGCGCTCGATCACCTGCAAAGCCAAGGCATCGTCAGCCGCGAAGTCGGTCGCGGTACCTTTGTTCGTATGGACAAAGGCCTCTCTCCTCTTGGTGAGAATGCCGGGCACAGTCTGCACGACGCTAGTCCCGCCGACATCATGGAAGTTCGTTTGATTATCGAACCACACGTTGCCGCCATGGCTGCGACGCGGGCCAACCGCGACGATCTCGACGCCATATCCGCGGCCCTCGACGGCAGTCTGGCGGCCAAAGAATTCGCTGTGTTCGAACGTTGGGACACGGAACTGCACATGGCGATCTTCAAGGCGGCGAAAAATCAGGTGCTATTTCGGTATTGTCTTGAAATCAATGCAGTGCGGCAGACGAAAGCTTGGCTTCGACTGAAGCAGCGTTCACTCAGTCCGACGCGTCAACAGGCTTATAACAAGCAGCATCAGGACTTAGTTCATGCGATCCGCAGCCGGGATCCGGATTTGGCGCGTCAGTTGTCTCTGGAACATGCGGAAGCGGTGCATTCGAACCTGATCGGCGTCTGATTTTCTACATTTTACTATCGTAGCGACAGCAGCGGAGGTGTTTGCGCAGCCGGTGATCATGCGGTCTTTGTTGGCATCGACGGTGGTTCGGGGCACCTTCGATCATCTCGGCCGCGACGGCATCGTAAAAGTTGCCCTAGGCGGCTTCCGTGGCCGGATCGAAACCGGTTCCGAGCCGCGCGTGGAGCACGACCAGCATAACTCCCCCTAAGGACGTGATCCGAACGCGCATCGCAACTTGATCTATAATGGATTCACCAGACCATCCCACTCATCCAATTACTCTAGTCTAGTTTGAGTATGTCGATTAATTCAGGGACGAAACGAGCCCCCTCACCCGCTTCAACCGCGCTGCGGTAATGTTTGCCGACAGCGGCGGCAATATCACGGATCAGTTCCATTTCATCGGCCATGTCGTTGTAGTAACCGAGATCCTTGTTGCTGTTGGCTAGCGTGAAACGGAACGCCGAGAGATCGCCACTCAGGATAAACGGCGCCATTCGGTCGAGAACGACGCTCTTGCCTCCCCCGGCCGCCAGGACATCGTGCAGAACTTGTGGTGCAATCCCCGCCTTTTCGGAGGCAACGGCGGCTTCGGCGACGATGGCGGAGAACCCTAACGAAACGAAGTTATGTATGAGTTTGAGCGTATGTCCGGTGCCGACCGCACCGGCATGAATGATGTTCTCGGCGAAGGTTTGAAGAAGCGGCATGACCTCATCGACGTCCGCTTTCTCACCGCCAACGATGAGGTTGAGCCGCCCTTCTGCGGCTTCCTTCGGTGTACGTGTCATCGGCGCATCGATGAAGCGTGCACCTTTTTCATGGACCATCGCTGCCAATTCGAGTGTGCGCCCTGGTATGGCGGTCGAACAGTCGATGACCAGACTGCCCGCCTTAAGGCCTTCCAAAATACCGTTCTTGTCGCTTAGGACGGCGCGGACTTCGGGTGAACCGGTGACACAGATGATGACGATATCACTGTCCGACGCCAAGGCCGCAGCCGTTGGGAAAGCTATTGCGCCTGCGTCCGAAAGATCCTGGGTCGGCTGATTGCCCGGGTGATCGAGGAAGTTGAGAGCGAACCCCGCGTTTCGGATATTCGTCGCAATGCCATGGCCCATCAGGCCGACGCCGCAGATGCCGATACGTTTATCCTTCATCGTTCCCCTCCTGCTTGCCGAGCCGCTGGCGAGAACCCGGCGATTGGTCTAGCCTAAGAGTCGCGCGACGGGTTTAGCCGAAAAGGCCATCGTTATGTTGAACTTCTTGAAAAAAGTCGGGCGAGTCCTGCAAGAGGCTGCAGACAACTACGAACTCAAATGCAAGGTCTGCGGCACGGTCCATAAAGGCCAGGGCCTCGTCGACTCATGCAGCAAATGCGGTGCCAGGCTGCAAGGATCGGATCGTGGCGACTGATCAGCCGACGGATGTAACCCGCGTCCGCATGTCGTATTCGCGGTGATAGTCCACCAGACGGGCAATTTCGTTCTTCGCCCCCAGCATAACCGGAATACGCTGGTGCAGATCGGTCGGCTGCACTTCCATGATGCGTCCGCGTCCCGTTGATGCCATGCCGCCGGCTTGTTCAACAATGAATGACATCGGATTGGCCTCGTACAAGAGCCGTAGGCGGCCGCCCTTGGCGCGTACTTTCTCGTCGATCGGATACATAAAGATGCCGCCGCGCGTCAGCACGCGATGCACATCGGCAACCATCGCAGCGACCCAGCGCATGTTGAAGTCTTTGTCGCGGGGGCCGGTCTTACCTTCCTGGCACTCGGAAATGTAGCGCTGAACCGGTGGCTCCCAATGGCGCTGATTGGAAGCGTTGATCGCGAATTCCTGGGTATCTTCGGCAATCGTCATGTTCGGGTGTGTCAGAACGAACTCGCCGATATCGGGGTTGAGGGTAAAGCCGTTGACGCCATTCCCCGTTGTCAGAACCATCATCGTCGACGGACCGAAAAGCACATAACCGGCGCAAAGCTGCTGCGTTCCGGGCTGCAGGAAATCCTCGGCTAGATCGTCAGAAGGCTTTTCCGGTGCTTTCAGGATGGAGAAGATCGTCCCCATCGGGCCGTTGACTTCGATATTCGACGATCCGTCGAGTGGATCGAAGATCAAAAGGTACTTGCCGCGTCGGAATCCCTTCGGCACCGGATAAACGTCGACCATTTCTTCGGACGCCATGGCGAGCAACTGACCGCCTCGTTCGCACCAACCGATAGCGAGGTTGTTCGCCATGACATCCAATTTCTTCTGATCTTCGTCTTGTACATTGACGCCAACGGCAGCGTTGAGGTCTCCGGAGAGCGGTCCGCGGCGAACCAGCGCGGCAATGGACTTACTTGCGGATGAGACGTCGCCCAGCAGCGAAGTAAACTCACCCGTCGCGCCGGTTATTTTCGTCTGCTCGCGCATGATAAAATGTTTTAGTGTTGTGCGATATTTCAAACCGTTTTCTCCCGATATAATCCGGTCTCTCCCACGAATGCTTCCCGGTTTAGCACCCATTAGTGAATAGCACACAGTGCATGTCCAGCCAACGCGGTTCGATGCTGCACTGCGGTCTAAACATCCAGGAAATCCACCTCGACATTGGCTTCGTCGAACATCTGCGAGGAGATCGCAAATTGCGTTTTCCAGGGCTCGCGGGACGTATCGGGGGTTGGGGATACGACCCGGCGGATGCCCGACTGGATGATCAAAACGGCACACCGCGCACAAGGCGGCAATGGCGTCACGTAAAGCGTACAGCCGGACGCCTGATTCCCTGCGAACATCAAGGCGTTGGTTTCCGCATGCACGACCATCTCGTACTTGATCGAACGGTCATCCAGGCGTTCCGCCTTGTCTTCAACCCCGAACGGAAACCCATTAAATCCAGTGGAAACAATGCGTTTGTTCCTTGGGTCGACGATCACGGCGCCGACTTTCGTCGACGGATCCTTGGACCATGCGGCTATGAACGATGCCAGCTCCATGAATCTATGATCCCATTTAGGGCTTCTATATTCCGGTTTTTCGCTCATTTTTTTTCGTTTCCCTTAACCGACGGGCATGGCGTCTTCGATATGAAAGCTCACGCTCGTCCGTCCCTGCCAGGTATTGGTCTTCAATCGGCCCGCCAGATGCAGCGTACGATCGGCCGATTGCTGCAACGCAGTGCCCAGTTCAGTGCCGACGGCGCGAAAGGCGATGGCATCGACGTTGCCGCCGCCTTCGGACGTCAGTCGCACTTTAATATGATCTTTTCCGACAATGTCCGCGAAGCGGATGCGGACATTTTCCAATGCCAGCCGAGGTTCCGCGTTGCCGGGACCAAAAGGCGCCAAGGTTGCGATCTCGTCGGCAAGATCGAGAGTCGCGCCGCGCGCCGCAATGGCGCCGTCCAGAAACATGTCGGGCTTGCCCGGCAGGCCGCCGGACTTGGTGATCCTGTTATCCAGGAAAGCCCTGAAGTCTTCGACAGCAGTGGCGGCGACACTAAAACCGGCCGCCATCGAATGACCGCCGCCCTTGATCAACAGCCCTTTCTGGCGTGCGGCGATGATGGCCGCGCCAAGGTCTATCCCTGCCACCGAGCGCCCGGAACCGGTACCTGTCGCACCATCCAGGGCGATGACGCATGCCGGCCGGGCGAAACGCTCTACCAGTCGGCTGGCGACAATTCCAACGACGCCCGGGTGCCAGCCCTCGCCCGCCGCGACGACGACGGCACCTGGGTCGCCCATCGATTCAACCTGGACCAAGGCATCCTCGAAAACAGCGGCTTCGATGTCGCGCCGCTCGGCGTTCAAAAGATCGAGCCGCGTGGCAATAGCACCGGCCTGGGCGGCATCATCGGTCGCCAAAAGCGTTGCGCCGAGGTCAGCCTTGCCGATGCGTCCGCCGGCATTGATGCGAGGACCCAGCACGAAGCCCAGTTCATGACACGTCGGCATGGTTTTAAGACCGGCCACGTCGGCAAGTGCGCGCAACCCCGTGTTGTCGCGTTTCGCCAAGACCTTGAGGCCCTGTGCCACGAAAGCGCGATTGATACCGCTCAACTTCACGACGTCGCAGACCGTGCCGAGTGCCACCAGATCGAGCCAACGTGTCAGTACTGGCTCGGCTTTGCCGCCGCTCCAGTAACCGCGATCCCGCAGCGTCCTGTTGACTGCGATGGCAAGCATGAAGGCAAGTCCCGCCGTGCAGAGGTGACCGTATTCGCGGTCCTCGTCCAATCTGTTGGGATTGACCAGCGCGGCGACTTTCGGCAGCGACGGCTCCGGCTCGTGGTGATCGACAACGATGACCTGCAAACCGAGATCGGCGGCCTTGGCAAGCGGATCGAAAGCGGTAGTTCCGCAGTCCAGCATGATGAGAACCTGTACGCCGCTTTCGGCGATCTTTTCCATCGCCGGGATAGACGGGCCATAACCTTCGGTCATGCGGTCCGGCACATAAACAGGCGCATTGATTCCAGCGGCGCGGAGAAACCGCACCAGAACGGCTGACGATGTCGCACCGTCGACGTCGTAATCGGCGAAAATGCCGATCTTTTCCTGGTTTTGAACGGCATCGGCAATGCGTGCCGCCGCGCGGTCCATGTCCTTGAAGCGGCTCGGGTCCGGCAGCAAGTCTTTGAGCGTCGGCGCCAAAAAAGACGGCGCTGTGTCGGGCGTCTGCCCGCGTGCCGCGAGGGCGCCGGCCAAAAAATCGCTGATGCCGAGGGTCTGCTGCAACGTCAGTTGCAACCTTGGGTCCGGATCGCGGAAGACCCAGCGGCGGCCCGTCACCGAGAGCGGTTGCGTCGGTGCGTGCGCGTCAGCTTCCTGATTTTTCGCGAGAGAGATCATGATGCGCCTCAATGAAGCGGTAAGTACCGCTCGACGAACGGACGACAAGAGAATGACTCGTTGCACCCATGCGCAATGTGCGCACACCTTCCAATACGGCACCATAGGTGACGCCGGTGGCAGCAAAGGTCACATTTCCGGAAACCATCTCTTCCGCCGTGTAGACTTTGTCGAATTCTTCGATCCCGGCTTCTTTCGCCGCGATCCGGTCTTCGTCGCGCCGGGCGAACAGTCGGCACTGCATTTGACCGCTGAAGCCGCGCAACGCGGCAGCGGCCAGGACGCCTTGCGGTGCACCGCCGATGCCGGTGTACATATCGACACCGCCGCTTTCCAGTGCCGTCGCGATTGCCGCCGAGACGTCGCCGCCCAGGATCAGGCGTACCCGCGCCCCGGATTCGCGGACTTCCTCCAGTAAGGGATTGTGGCGCGGACGGTCAAGCATGCAGACAACGAGGTCCGAAACGTCCACACCGCGCACCTCTGCAAGGTTAGCGAGGTTCTCTGCAACGGGCTTGTCGATGTCTATGGCATCCGCCGGTACGCCGGGACCGACGGCCAGCTTGCTCATATAGATTTCGGGCACCTTGAGGATCGATCCGCCTTCGACCATGGCGATGGTGGAGATCGCGTTCGGGCCGCCTCGGGCAACGATGCTTGCCCCTTCTAGCGCAACGATACCGACTTCGGCGACCGGGCCTTGCCCAGTACCGACTTTTTCGCCGGTAAAGAGCTTTTCCACATCGCCCTTCTTACCTTCGCCGACACTGACCGTGCCCTTGATGGCAATGCTGGCCAACATAGCGTGCGCGGCGGCGATAGCAGCGCCGTCAGCTTCGACCTGATCGCCCGAGCCCATATGACGATATGCGGCAAGGGCCGCAGCTTCGGTCACGCGGACAAGCTCCAGGGCAAGGTTTCTATCGTTGGCGGCGGGTTCGGCCATCCGTTTATTTTGGTGTTTGTAGAGGCTTGGTGAAAGGCTTTATCGACGGAAATACCGGAAAGCAGTGGATAATGATGTATTTCAGCGTGCTAGCGCACGACAACAACCGTGGTTCTCCTGCTCAAACGGTCAGAAACGTGGGCATCTGGGCAAAGAATTAGAACGCCGCGATTCGGATAATCACCGGCGGTTCGATCACCGCATCGATGTTGTGGATCTCTTCGACGGCAGCGCGCATGGAGGCTTCCTCGGTTTCGTGCAGGGTCATGACGACCGGCACGATCTGATCGGGGTCGCGCGAGCGTTGCAGAACGGACTCCATCGAAACGTCATGTTTCGATAAAACATGCGCAACGTCTGCAAAGACACCCGGACGGTCGACGACGTTGAAGCGGATATAATAGGCGCCGTAGTGCTTGGCCATATCCCGTGCGCCGGTCGGTGCTAGTTCCGAGATCGGGACGCCGAACAACGGCACACGGTGGCCGCGCGCGATATCGATAATATCAGCGACGACGGCGGATGCGGTTGGGCCTCCACCGGCCCCCCTGCCCTCGTGTAGGACCGTATCGACGAAGTCGCCCTCTGCGACGACGGCGTTGAATGAACCTTCGACATGGTTGATCGAAGCATCGATGGGAACCATGCACGGATGCACGCGTTGCTCAACGGTATCGCCGTCCATGGATGCGATGCCGAGCAGTTTGATGCCATAGCCGAGCTGACGCGCGAAATCCAAGTCCAACGGGCTGATGGCGCGAATGCCCTCGACATGCACACTATCGAAATTGATTCGGCAGCCGAATGAAAGTGCGGCTAGAATTGACAACTTGTGGGCCGTATCGATGCCATCGACATCGAACGTCGGATCGGCTTCGGCATAGCCGAGTTTTTGCGCTTCTTCGAGGACGTCGTCGAAGCTGCGGCCCGTATCGCGCATCTCGGTTAGAATGTAGTTACAAGTGCCATTCAGGATACCGTAAACCGTGTGAATCTCGTTCGCGGCCATGCCTTCGCGGATGGCCTTCAGGATCGGAATCCCCCCGGCAACGGCGGCTTCACAATACAACGCCGAGCCGTTCTCTTCGGCGATCGCGGCCAAGTCGTTGCCATGATGGGCGATCAACGCCTTGTTCGCGGTGACCACGTGCTTGCCGGCAGCGAGGGCTTTCTCGACCAACGCCTTGGCGATGCCGTCCGATCCGCCGATCAATTCGACGATCAAGTCGATATTGTCATCTTCGGCCATCAGCGTCGGATCGTCGTACCAAGTATAAGGCGACAAATCGAAGCCACGGTCGTGGGTGCGCGATCGGGCCGAAACCGCAGTGATTTCGATGGTCGTTCCGGCGCGTTTCGCCAGAACTTCACCGTGTTGAAGAATAACCTGCGCGGTCGCGGCCCCGACGGTGCCGAGACCGGCTATGCCGATACGTAGTGGTTTCATGATGCAGCGCGTTCCGATTGGCCGGTTGGGCTCGCATTGACCCCGTGTTTCTTGAGGAATGCCTTGATGTTGCGGATTGCTTGACGCGTCCGGTGGACGTTTTCAACAAGGCCAATCCTGACATGTTCGTCACCGTGTTCTCCGAACCCGAGACCGGGGGCGACGGCGACTTCTGCTTCCGAAAGCAACATCTTGGAAAATTCAACTGAGCCGAGTTCCTTGAAGGCCGGCGGGATCGGCGCCCAGGCGAACATGGTCGCGGGGGGCGACGGAATGTCCCATCCTGCCGCAGACAGGCCTTCGATCAGGATATCGCGGCGTTCCTTGTATGTCTGGCGCGCTTCTTCGATGCAGTCCTGCGGACCGTTGAGTGCGGCCGCTGCAGCAACTTGGATCGGCGTGAAGGCACCATAATCGAGATACGATTTGACCCGTGCAAGCGCGCCGATGAGGCGCTCGTTGCCAACCGCGAAACCGATACGCCAGCCTGGCATGGAATAGGTCTTGCTGGTCGAGGTGAATTCAACGGCGACGTCCCAGGCTTTCGGCAACTGAAGGATCGACGGCGGCGGGTTGCCGTCGAAATAGATTTCCGAATAGGCCAGATCCGAAAGAATGAAAATCTCGTGGAAGCGGCAGAAATCAACGACTTCTTCGTAGAAATCAAGCGTCGCCAGTTCCGCCGTCGGGTTATTCGGGTAGTTCAGCACCACCGCCGTCGGCTTCGGTACGCTGTGCTGCACGGCGCGTTCAAGCGCCGCCATGAAGTCCCGGTCCGGCGTCACCGGGATCGAACGCGCGGCGGCACCGGCGATGATGAAACCGAAAGGATGGATCGGATAACTGGGGTTCGGAACCAGCATTACGTCGCCCGGGCTTGTGATGGCCTGTGCGAGGTTAGCTAACCCCTCTTTCGAGCCGAGTGTGACGATGGCTTGTGTCTCGGGATCGACAT
This sequence comes from Rhodospirillales bacterium, assembly GCA_965216765.1. Classification (GTDB taxonomy): domain Bacteria; phylum Pseudomonadota; class Alphaproteobacteria; order Rhodospirillales; family Casp-alpha2; genus UBA4479. The sequence continues at coordinate 511,731 of OZ244199.1, read as the reverse complement.
CGACACCGAAACGGCGACCATAGTATGCCGAGACGGCACGGCGCAGGCCCGGAATCCCGCGGGAGTTCGAATAACGGTGAGTCTTCGGATTGTCGACGGTCTCTTTAAGCTTATCGACGATATGCTGAGGCGTCGGCAGATCTGGGTTGCCCATCCCGAAATCGATGATGTCGGCACCTTCGGCACGCGCCTTTGCCTTCATGTCGTTGACCGAAGCAAACACGTAAGGCGGCAAGCGCCTGATCTTATAAAATTCCCGCTCCATGGGGCTTTATCTCACAAATCGCGGCGTCCGATACAAGGACGAAAATGTTCCGCTGCAATTGGCGGCGCTTTAATTGGAGAAGTAAATCTCCGCACGCCGGTTACCGGCTTCACCCGACGGCATGATCTCAAGGTATTGCGGTTGGTTGTCACCGACGGCCGCAACGAGGATGCTGCCGTTCGGAATGCCGAGTTTCTTCAACTCGTCGGCGATCTGATTCGCCCGACGCGCCGAGACCTTAAGATTCGTCGTCTTGTGCTGCGCAAAGTCCATATTGGCCGTGCGTTGACTGGCATGGCCGATGACACGGACTTTGCTGCCGCTCTCGCGCTGTAGACGGACGACATCGGCCAATATGCGCTTGTCGTTGCTGTCGAGTGCAGCCGAGCCGTTGTTAAACAGGATCGTTGCGATCTTCTTGGAACCGGCCGGTAGCGGCAGCGCACCGTCGTTATCGATCCGTGCGGCGCCACCGAAATTGTTGGGCAACGCGGCGGTTGCAGCACCTTCGGAGCCGTAGACCGAAAGCGATGAGGCTTGTTGCTGTTCGATGCCCGCAGACGATACAACGATCGTAGGCTGGCTATCAGAGCCATAAGCCAGATCCTGCGGCATCAGCGAGCCCCGGTCGGCGGCGCGGGCCCGGATTTCTGCGAGTTGTTGCGCCAAGCGGTCACGCATGCCTTCGACACCGAACTCCTGCGAGTTGGTTGCCGTTGCATTAGACGCGGGGGCCGGTGCGGGGGCCGGCGCCGCTGCCGTTTGCGGTGACGGTGTCGGCATGGGGGCTGGTGCGGGAGCCTGGGCCGGGGCGCTTACGACCGGTGTCGCCGGTGCGGGGGGCGGCGGTGCAGGCTGGCTCGCCTCGACATTGGGGGCGGCCGGCGGGGCGTCATTATATAGAGAGTTCTCTGTATCGGCGCCTTGACGCGGAATGGCGTCTGCATATTTGCGACCTTCGACGTCGGCGGTCAGGCCACCGGAGCGGTTGTCGCGCGCCGCAACCTGCTGTTCGACACGACCAGCGTTTGGGAATTCGCTTTCGCTGCCGGGCGGCGGTGTGGTCTCGGCCTTCTCTTCGCCCGTTGCTGACTTATACCATTCAGCTGGGTTGATTTCATCGGGGACCGATGAACAGCCACTGACGGCGATCACTGCGAGCAGTGCAACAAGAGGTGCGGCCCACCGATTAAGTCGCTTTCCCCCACCCTGCTTCGTCTCGTTCCCGCGCATCATTTCCTCGCTGCCCCTCGGTTAGTATGTACTTGTAACGCTCAATGCTGCCGTCCCCACCCGATCGGCAGTGCTATTCAAAACGGTAACATCTAATCCCGCAAGAATATACATTGCCCTTCAAGAGTTAAATGTTTACAAACGGCTTAGAGAAAATGCTGCACTGCACAAAAACGATAGACAGCAGCCTAGAAACAGGCGGTTTCCGCCGTTCATCCCTCATCGGGAAGTCTACGGCGGCAAATCAGCACGAAGATTGCAAATACAGACGATACTAGGAGCGCGCCATGAGTGACAAGACGCAGACCGAAGTTGACGAATCGCAAATCAGCGGAACGATGGCGGATATCGCCGAACGGTCTCAGCGCTTGCTACAGGATTTCATCGCCCGGCAAGGAGCTGGCAACGGCGCCAAACTCGGCTTTGATGATCCCTTCAACCTAGGCACTGCGTTCTTCGAAATGACAACGCGCATGATGGCCGAGCCGCACAAGATCGTCGAAGCCAATATGAATCTATGGCAGGACTACATGCGCCTGTGGCAGACGACGGCACAACGCATGATGGGCCAGGAAGCTTCACCCGTGGTCGAGCCCGCTCGTGATGACCGCCGCTTTAAGAATGAAGCCTGGGAAGGCGACGTCTTCGATTTCATCAAGCAGTCCTACCTGCTGACATCGAACTACATGCAATCGGCCGTCAGCCAAGTTGAGGGTTTGGATCAGAAAACGAAGCAAAAAGTCGACTTTTTCACCAAGCAGTATGTCGATGCCCTGTCGCCGAGCAACTTCGTGATGACCAACCCCGAAGTACTGCAGGCGACCTTGGACTCCAACGGTGAGAACTTGGTCAACGGTCTTCGCAATCTTCTGGAAGATTTAGAAGCGGGCGACGGCAAGCTGAAGATCAAGATGACCGAAGCCGACGCCTTCGAAGTCGGCAAGAACGTCGCGACCACGCCGGGCAAGGTCGTTTATCGCAACGATCTGATGGAATTGATCCAGTACACGCCGACCACGGAAAAGGTTTCCAAAACGCCGCTGCTAATATGCCCTCCGTGGATCAACAAGTTCTACATCCTCGATCTGCGCGAGAAGAACTCCTTCATCAAGTGGGCAGTCGAGCAAGGGAACACCGTTTTCATCATTTCGTGGGTCAACCCGGACCGTAAATTGGCGAAGAAAACCTTTGAGGACTACATGCTCGAAGGACCACTTGAGGCCCTTGATGCCATTAAGAAGGCGACCGGCGAAGAACAGGTCAACGTCGTCGGCTACTGCATCGGCGGCACGCTGCTGGCGACCGCCCTCGCCTATATGGCAGCGAAGAAGGACAATCGGATCAAGTCGGCGACATTCTTCACGACCATGGTCGATTTTGCCGATGCTGGTGACCTGGGTGTCTTTATCGACGATACGTCGATCGAGAGCATGGAAGAAAAGATGAACGAGCGTGGTTATCTTGAAGGCAGCGAGATGGCCAACACCTTTAACATGATGAAGGCCAACGACCTGATCTGGTCGTTCGTGGTGAACAATTATCTGCTCGGTAAAGACCCGTTCCCGTTCGACCTCCTCTATTGGAATTCGGACTCCACGCGTATGCCGGCTGCGATGCACAGTTTCTATCTTCGCAACATGTATCTGAACAATAAGCTGGTGGAACCAGGCGGTATTGAAGTCGACGGTGTGAAACTCGACCTTCGTAAAATCAAGGTTCCGGCGTATCTGATTTCAACGCGTGAAGATCACATCGCGCCGTGGGAAGCGACCTATAAGGCGACGCAGATTTATTCCGGTCCGGTCCGCTTCGTTCTTTCGGCTTCCGGTCATATCGCCGGTGTCGTCAATCCGCCTGCCGCCGGCAAGTATTGCTACTGGACCAACGACGAAACGCCCGACGATCCGACGAAGTGGCTGGATGCTGCCGAGCAGCACGACGGCTCCTGGTGGCCCGATTGGGACGCCTGGCTCAAGAAATATGCCGGTAAACCGACCGTCGCGGCCCGCAAGCCGGGAGACGGCGAACTGAAAGCGCTTTGCGATGCGCCCGGTGAGTATGTTGCGGTTCGTCTGACGGATTAATCCGACACCATGACAGGGCATTAAAAGTCCTATCGTTTCCATAACAATTACGGGGTTTGCCACAGCCGTTGGTTGTGGCATCCCCTTTGTTACGGGAGAAAGCGGATGCCGTTAGAAACCTTTTTTGCCGTCATGGTTTTTGCCTTGGTCGCGGCCGGTACGCCCGGTCCGAACAACATGATGCTGCTCGCATCCGGCGTAAACTTCGGTTTCCGCCGCACTTTGTCGCATATGACCGGGATCACGGTCGGCTTCGTCGTGCTGCTTTTGTGCATCGGTTTCGGCCTCGGCGCGCTGATGACCGCTTTTCCGGCGCTGCATACGATCTTGCAAGTGATTGGTGTCGCGTATTTGCTCTACCTGGCGTGGCGGATCGCCATGTCGCGGCAAATGAGTAAAGGCGATACGAAAGCCCGGCCGATGACGGTCTTGGAGGCTGCTGCCTTTCAATGGGTGAACCCGAAAGGCTGGATGATGGCGACGACGGCGATGGCCGTTTATGGGCAGCCGGATGATCCGTATTTGAGTGTGCTGCTGATAACCTTCGCCTTTTTCCTCATGACCATACCGGCGGTCGTGACGTGGGCCGGCTTCGGCACGGCGTTGCGCGGCTTTCTCTCCGACCCGGCGCGTCTCAAGTGGTTCAACATTGCTATGGGAGTGGCGTTGGCACTTAGCGCCATCCCGATGTTGCTTTAGGAGATATACAGATGTCAGTGGTGACCATCAGGCCAGTTGCCGAGGGAGATTTCGACCGTTGGAAGGAACTATGGGAAGGCTACCTCGTCTTTTACCAAGCCGAGGTCGACCGTGAAAACATGCCGGTTCTTTTCCAGCGGCTTCTAAGACCGGACACGGACCCGAACGGTATGGTTGCGTGTGATGAAGCGGGCCGGATCGTCGGCTTCACGCATTACATGTTTCACCCGACATGCTGGACGGTGCGCGATAAGTGCTACTTGCAGGACCTGTTCGTCGAGCCGGGCTTTCGCGGCGGCGGCGCCGGTCGAGCATTGATCGAGGCGGTATATGAGAAAGCCAAGGAAGCCGACGCGTCCGAGCTTTACTGGATGACGCAGGAGTTCAATAGCCTGGCCCGCGTGCTATATGACAAGGTTGCCGATAAGACGCCTTTCATTAAATACAAGCGCGCTCTTTAATCACCCTTCAACAAAGTTGCCGCCGCTTCTCCGACGGACAGATCGCCGGCGAGAGTCTTCTCAACGGCGGCTTCAAGACCGCTAGCTTTGCCGAGGCGTTCCGTCAACAGCGCTTGCGCCGCTTTAAGAATGCGTGCCTCGACCCGCTGCCGACGGCGCAGCGTGCCCTCTCCGCTATTGGACAAGTGCTGGCTGTGTTCTTTGATGCGATCGGCGAGATCCGAAATTCCCTGCCCCGTCTGCGCACTGGTGGACAAGACCGGCACGGTCCAGCCGAAGCGTTCGCGAGCATCGCTGCCGATCTTCAGCATGGCCGAAAGGTCGGCAATAGTGCGTGGTGCGTCGGCTTTATCCGCCTTGGTGACGACATGAATGTCGGCAATCTCAAGTACGCCCGCCTTGATTGCCTGAATACCATCGCCTAGTCCCGGTGCCGAAACAACGAGAACGGTATCCGCTGCCTCGGCGATGTCTACCTCGTCCTGGCCGACGCCAACCGTTTCAATAAGTACGATATCGAAACCGGCAGCGTCCAAGACATCGACGGTATCCAGTGCCGCCCGCGCCAATCCTCCAAGCGCACCGCGAGTTGCCAAGGACCGGATAAAGACCCCCGGGTCAGTCGTGAGTTCGGCCATGCGCACCCGGTCACCGAGGATCGCTCCCCCGGAATACGGACTGGACGGATCGACGGCGACGATGCCGATCTTCAAACCCCGGCGTCTCAGTTCCTTGGTCAGCGCCTGCACTAATGTCGATTTGCCGGAGCCTGGCACGCCGGTGATGCCGACGATCTGCGCCTTGCCGGTGTGGCGTGTCAGAGATGACAGAGCTTGGGCGGCCTTAGCCGTCGGCCCTTCGGCGAGCGACATCATCCGCGCAATGGCACGCGGCTCCGCCGCTAACACTTGGGCCGTCAGGTCGTCGTTCGCGGGGGGGCTCAAGACCGGCGCAGCCAGTTGGCAAGAGCGGCATTCACGGCTTCGGGCCGCTCCAAAGGTGACAAGTGGCCGCAAACGGGGACCTTCACCAACGTTGAGTTTGGTATTGCCGCTGCCATTTCGTCATGCAGTTCGGGGACCGTAAGAGCGTCTTCCGCGCCACACAGAACGAGCGTCGGACACGCAATCGACGGTAGCAGCGTCAGACTGTCGGGGCGTGCCATAATCACGCGGTTTTGCTGGATGTAAGCGGTGGCGCCAACCACAGCCGCCGAGGCGCGGATATCCGCCATGATGGACTCTTCCGAGAGCCGGTCCGGATGGACAAAGGTCGAAAAGTGTTCCTCCGTGACGGCTTCAAATTCGCCGTTTTCGACACGCGCAATCAGACCCTTCCGGCGTTCGATTCGCTCAGGGGTGTCCGCACGGGCGGATGTATCCAGAAGTGCCAGCCGTGTGACGCGTTCGGGAGCTTGGCGCATGATCTCGAACGCCGCATAGCCACCCATCGACAAACCGGCGACCGAAAAGTGCTCCGGCATTTCTGCCAGTGCCCGCTCGACAATGCCGGACAACGTATCGTCCTTCGTCATATCGGCGACGACACAATTATATTCGTCCGAGAAGCAGGCAAGTTGGCTCGACCACAGACGATCCGTACACAAAAGGCCCGGCATAAACAGAATCGTCTCTTTCATTCCATCACCTTCATTCAGCGACGTTCGAGAGTACGGTAGATTATTAGGTATGGTTGGCAAGATGTGAATCCTGTCGAAGTCCCCGTCCGCGTCCGTCCATGATTTCTGAGGGAAGTTATTGACTTAAGCCCCGGAAACCCTACACTCCGCTCACATTCCGGCTTATAGTTGCATCGCAACATAAGCAGCCCGGTCAATAGATGATCGCTACAAACTCTCTGGACAGCATTAACGAATGAAGTTTTCCGATCTCGGACTAAGCGACGAAATCCTACGTGCCGTCGGTGAAGCTGGTTACGAGGAGCCGACGCCGATCCAAGCTTCAGCGATCCCCGTCGTGCTCATGGGGCGCGATGTGTTGGGTTGCGCACAAACTGGTACCGGCAAGACTGCCTCCTTCACACTGCCGATGATCGACGTCCTGTCTTCCGGCCGCGCCAAAGCGCGTATGCCGCGTTCACTCATCCTTGAGCCGACGCGAGAACTCGCCGCACAGGTCGCCGAGAACTTCGACATTTACGGCAAGTACACCAAACTTTCGAAGGCGCTGCTGATCGGCGGTTCGTCGATGGAAGAACAAATTAAGGTGCTGAACCGGGGCGTCGACGTGTTGATCGCGACGCCGGGCCGGCTTCTCGATGTGTTCGACCGCGGCCACCTTCTGCTGAACGATACCAAGATTCTGGTCGTTGACGAGGCTGACCGGATGCTCGACATGGGCTTTATCCCGGACGTTGAGAAGATCGTCAGCCTGTTGTCGCCGATGCGGACCACGCTATTGTTCTCGGCGACCATGCCGAAGGAAATTCGCAATCTGGCGAACAAGTTCCTGTCGAACCCGAAAGAGATTTCCGTCGCGCCGCCGGCCTCGACAGCCGATACGATTAAACAAGGGCTGATCAAAGTCCGCGCGGCTTCGAAAGCACCGGGTGCGGCTCAAAAGGTCAAGCGCGACACGTTGCGTAAACTTATCGAAGCTCAAACCGACCTCACCAACGCATTGGTGTTCTGCAACCGCAAACGCGACGTCGATGTGGTTCAGCGCTCGCTGGAGAAACATGGTCACAACGCCGCTCGTCTTCATGGCGATATGGTGCAGTCGGTACGCATGGACACCCTCGATAAGTTCAAGAAGAACGAAGTCACCATTCTGGTATGTTCTGACGTTGCGGCGCGCGGCCTCGATATTTCGTCCGTGAGTCATGTCTTCAACTTCGACGTGCCAACTCATTCCGAGGACTATGTGCATCGCATCGGCCGCACTGGCCGTGCCGGTCGTAAGGGCGCTGCCTTCACCATCGCCCTGCCCGAAGATAAAAAGTATATCGACGGCATCGAAAAATTGATTGGTAAGGCGATACCGCCAGTAGAGATTTCCGCATCGGAATTTGCGCCCGATACGGTGCCGCTTGCCGAACAAAAAGCTGATGAGAAGGCGGACGAAAAAGCCGACGAGAAAGTCAAATCCAAGGCCAAAAACAAAACTGAAGAGCCGGTTAAGGAAGAGACCAAGTCCAGGCCTGCGCGCAAGCGTAGCAACGGAAATTCCGATAAGGACAAGGCGGCAAAAGCGGACACCGGCAGTGGCCGGAAACGGACGCCGAAACCCGCCAAGAGCGACAAACAAGATAGCGACGCAAACGGCACTTGGGGGCAGCACATGCCTGCCTTCCTGACTAAGGAAGTCGAACTGCCGAAAGCTTCCAAGAAGGACTGACCGCGAGGCAGTCGCCAAGGTGCTTTTGCGTAATTCGGATGTTGCTCAGACATTCTGAGCGAACAGATAAAAACAGATTGTCATCCCCGCGAAGGCAAGGGCCCAGCTCTAACGAGCTTCTGGGGCCCAGACCGCTACTTATCCAGGATGACGGGTACCCATCATTTCAACGCTTTCATGGCGATGTCTGCGACGTCGCTGAGGCGGTCTTCGTCCGGATAGACCTTTCCCAATACCAAGATGCCGTTGAGGTTTGCGGTTAAGAAACGTGCCGTGGCGCGGGCGTCGATATGGCGCGAGATGCCGCCTTCCGCCTGTCCCCGCAACACCAGCCGATAGAGAGCCTCTTCCATGATGTCGAGGCCCTCTGCAACACGGTCGGCGGCGGCGTCATCGTGGATCGAGACTTCGACGGCGCAATTATTCAGAAAACAGCCGCGGCGGCTTTCGCCGTCCAACATGCGTTGCACGGCGCGGTCAAAGAGGGCCCGGATGACCTTGACCGCCGGTGCATCCATGTTCGCGGCACCCATGACCTGCGATGACACGTTCCGCACATAGCGGTCAATGGCCGTGAGAAACAGATCGTGCTTTGAGCCGAATGTCTCGTAAAAGCTCGACTTGGAAATCCCCATGCCGACGATGAGGTCCTGCAGCGACGTTGCTTTGTAGCCGTTACTCCAGAAAAGGTTCATGGCCTTGTCGACGGCGATATCGACATCGAAGGCGCGAACCCTAGACATCGGAGCCTCAGATAAGGCCTGAAAGCGGCGACGACGGATCGGCGTACATCTTGCGCGGCATGCGCCCCGCCAGATACGCCAGACGTCCCGCTTGAACGGCGTGTTTCATGGCCTTGGCCATGGCGATGGGATCCTTGGCTTCGGCAATGGCGGTGTTCATCAGAACGCCGTCGCAGCCCAATTCCATAGCGATCGCCGCATCCGATGCCGTGCCGACGCCGGCATCGACGATGACCGGCACCTCGGACTGTTCAACGATCAGACGAATGTTGACCGGGTTTTGGATACCGAGACCGGAACCAATGGGTGCACCCAACGGCATAATGGCGACAGCGCCGGCCTCTTCGACCCGTTTGCATAGGATCGGATCGTCGGAGCAATAGGTCATCACCTGAAAACCCTCTTCCGTCAGCATGCGGGTCGCCTCGATGGTTTCCGGCATCATCGGATAGAGCGTTCGCGCCTCGCCGAGGATTTCCAGTTTCACCAGGTTCCAGCCACCCGCTTCGCGTGCCAGACGCAGCGTGCGCACAGCGTCATCGGGCGTAAAACAGCCGGCGGTGTTCGGTAAATATGTGTATTTCTTGGGATCGATAAAATCGACCAATAACGGTTGGTCGGGATCGGTCAGGTTCACGCGGCGCACGGCAACGGTGACCATGTCGACCTCACCCGCTTCGCAGGCGCGGCGGTTGATATCGTAGTCCGCGTACTTACCGGTGCCGATTATCAGGCGCGATGAGAATGTTCGTCCGGCGACCACTAAGGGGTCGTCTTCGGGCTGTCCGGCGGAATCCGGTGCACCGCCACCGATGAAATGGACGATCTCGAGCTTATCACCCTCATCTACGTTGATATCGCCATATTGTGATTTCGGGACGATCTCCAGATTGCGCTCGACGGCGACTTTGGTGGGGTCGAGGCCGATATCGCGCAGGAGCGCTTCCACGCTCATATTGTTGGAGAGTTCGCGCTGTTCGCCGTTGATCGTAATGTTCATCTTTTTTCTTCCTGGAATGCATACTGCGCGGGTCTGTCGCCCGCGTCCTGCCGTTAGGCCAGACAATGGGGGAAATCGTCCTGTTTCTCAAGACACCGTGCATGATATAAAGAAAGCCGAATCCAGGCTCGGCCAAAAAGGCGCCGGCCATCGGGGAAGATGCGAATGACCGCCACGATCATGATCCTGAACGGGCCCAACCTGAACATGTTGGGGACCCGAGAGCCGGAAATTTACGGTTCGGAGACGCTTGCGGACGTCGAAGCGCGCTGCAAGGCGCGTGCCGATGTGCTCGGCGTGGCCATCGATTTCCGCCAGTCCAATATTGAAGGCGAGTTGGTCACGTGGGTGCAGGAAGCGCGGACATCTGCGGCCGGTTTGGTGGTGAATGCCGCTGCCTACACGCATACGTCGGTCGCGCTGCTGGACGCCCTGAAGGCGTGCGGGCTGCCGATCGTCGAGGTACACCTGTCGAACATTTACCAACGTGAATCGTTTCGGCATAAGTCCTACGTTTCGCGCGCTGCGGACGGCATGATCTGTGGGCTGGGTTCATTCGGTTACGAATTGGCGATCGAAGCGGTCGCTGCACGCATTGGAAAGGATAGCTGACGGCATGGCTAGAGAGACAAGCAAAGGCCTCGTTCTGGACGAAGATCTGATTCGCCGCCTCGCGGGGCTGCTTGACGAAACGGGTCTCGGCGAGATCGAATTAGAGGAAGGTGAGAGCAAGGTTCGTGTCGCGCGCCCTGCCGTTTCCGCAGCCGCCGTGGCCGCACCGCCTGTTGCCTCTGCCCCCACTGCCGCCGCCGCCCCTGCTGCCTCGGCGACGAACGAAGATGTGTCAGGACACCCAGGTGTCGTGGCGTCGCCTATGGTCGGCGTCTGTTATCTCTCGCCGGATCCCAAAAGTCCGGCATTCATCTCCGTCGGCTCGACCGTCAAGCCGGGCGATACCATCCTTCTGATCGAAGCGATGAAAGTCTTTAACCCGATTACCGCGAACAAGGGCGGCACAGTGAAGCAGATTTTCGTCGAAGATGGCGTGCCGGTCGAATTCGGCGAGCCTCTGGTCATCATTGAGTAACGGACGTACCGCGTGATCGAAAAGCTCCTGATCGCCAACCGAGGTGAAATCGCGCTGCGTATTCTTCGCGCATGCCGCGAAATGGGTATTCAGACCGTTGCCGTGCACTCAACCGCGGATGCCAACGCTATGCATGTCCGCCTTGCTGACGAAAGTGTCTGCATCGGTCCACCGGCGGCACGTGACAGTTATCTGAGCACCGCGGCCATCCTCTCGGCGGCTTCCATCACCGGCGCCGACGCCATTCATCCCGGCTACGGCTTTCTGTCCGAGAACGCCGACTTTGCAGAGATGGTGGAAGAGCACGGTATTACCTTTGTCGGGCCGAGTGCCCAGCACATTCGGTTGATGGGTGACAAAATCGCCGCCAAACAGGCCGCCAAGGACTCTGGAATCCCAGTCGTACCCGGGTCGGATGGCGAAGTCTTGAATTTCGAAGATGCAAAGCGCTGGGCCGCCAAGATCGGCTATCCGGTTCTGATCAAAGCCTCCGCCGGCGGCGGTGGGCGCGGTATGAAGGTCGCTAAGACCGAAGAAGAACTACATGACGCCTTCGATATGGCGCGCAACGAAGCCGAAGCGGCCTTTGGCAACGGCGCCGTTTACATGGAACGTTATCTGGACCGTCCGCGCCACATCGAGGTTCAGGTACTGGCCGATTCAGAGGGTAACGTCGTGCACCTGGGTGAGCGTGACTGCTCGTTACAGCGCCGTCACCAGAAGGTTTTGGAAGAAGCCCCCTCGCCCGCCCTCAACGCCGATGAGCGCGCAAAAATTGGTAAGACCGTCGCCGAAGCTGTCGGCAAACTCGGGTATCGCAGCGCCGGCACCGTCGAGTTCCTATACGAGAACGGCGAGTTCTTCTTCATTGAAATGAATACGCGCTTGCAAGTTGAGCATCCCGTGACCGAAGCGGTGACCGGCCTTGATCTCGTGCGCGAGATGATCCGCATCGCCGAAGGCCATCCGCTGTCGTTTACACAAGACGATGTACGCTTCAACGGCCATGCCATTGAATGCCGGATCAACGCCGAAGATCCGTTTACCTTTGCGCCTTCGCCGGGCACCGTGAACGAATACCATGCGCCGGGCGGTCTTGGTGTGCGCGTCGACAGCGGCTTATATTCCGGGTACCGCGTGCCGCCTCACTACGACAGCATGATCGCTAAACTGATCGTGCACGGTCGCAACAGGGATGAATGCCTGATGCGGCTACGCCGCGCCTTACTGGAATTCGTGATCGATGGCATCAAGACGACGGTGCCGCTGCACCAGAAACTTATCGAGAATGACGAGTTCATTAATGGCGCCTATGATATCCATTGGATGGAAGAGTATTTGAGGACGCTGGACCAGAACGACTGAACATGAGCAACCGCGAGGCGGATGAATACGTTCTCACGCCAGAGCTTCTGCTACGGGCGTATACAGTCGGCGTCTTTCCGATGGCCGAGAGCCGCGACGCGGCGACAATCAGCTGGATCGATCCTCGAAAGCGCGGCGTTCTTCCTTTGGACGGCGTGCACATATCAAAAAGTCTCCGCAAGACCGTCCGAAAGAAGAAATTCGAGGTTCGCTGCGACAGCAACTTTGCTGCCGTTATTGGCGAATGCGCCAAACGCACACGCGGGCGCCGTGAAACCTGGATCAGCGTGCCTATCGAAGAAGCCGTGAAACAGCTATTCGAGATGGGTTATGCGCATAGCGTCGAGAGCTACTTGGACGACGAGCTTGTCGGTGGCCTTTACGGCGTGGCGCTCGGCGGGGTGTTCTTCGGCGAAAGTATGTTCTCTCGTGCGACAGATGCGTCGAAGGTGGCACTGATTCACCTCGTGGCACGGTTGCGACTCGGTCGCTTCAAGCTGCTGGATACGCAGTTTGTGACCGATCATCTGGTGCGGTTCGGCGCTGAAGAAGTCCCTGCACGTGAGTTTCTGCAGAAACTAGAGGCCGCCCTCGCCGTGCATTGCATGTTCCCCGCCGAGATCGACGACGAAACGGTATTTGCCGAGTTAGAACAAATGTTCACGGAGAGCGGTTAGTTCGCCGGCTCGATCCGTTCTTTGCAGTCCAGAACCCAGACGTCGTAGACGGGGTGTTCGAGCGCGTTAAGGCCGGGGCTGGAGGCGAACATCCAGCCGGTAAATATGCGTACAGGTTGCTCGCCCGCGCGCTGTTCGGAAATTTCGAGAAAGGCGGCGCTTTCCGGCGTTTCTTCCGGCGGTTTCTTATCGCATTCGCGAACGTAGATCAGCAGTGTGCCCAGACGGATGCCGCGACCGACCGGGACGTCAACGGTAGAAACGCGCGCGGTCACTTTGTCTAGCGTTTGCAGGACAGCAACCGCATGCGGATCGGCGCACAACGGAGCCGCAATGGTTGCTAGCACCAAGACAGCCGCGACACCGAAAAGGCTTCTTCGTAAGGCGGGAATGATCAGCGCCCCCCGCCGGTCGCCAGGAAGATGATCTCGCCGACCTGATCTTCCAGTGATTTGAAATCCCTGGTGCGCGAGATCTTGCCGCCTTCCGGCAGCATTTTCTTGGCGCCGCCGGGCGTGATGCTAACGAATTTGCCGCCGACGATGCCCGAACTGCCGATAGAAGCGACGCTGTCTTCGGGGACTTCGATATCGGCACGGATCGACATATTGACGACGGCATCGAAGGTTGCCTTATCGAGGACCAAATCGTTTACCGTGCCTACCTTGATTCCGTTAATGCGGACATCGCTGCCGCTTGTCAGGCCGCCGACCTTCAGGAACGAGGCCGAGAGGTGGTATCCTTCAACGGCGCGCACATCGGCGGTCTTCAGCGCGAAGACCAGAAACACGACCGCAACGATCAGAACCACGCCACCCAGGACCGTCTCGACTGCATTCTGTCTCATGGGGGGGCTCCTCGGGTTATTGGTCCTTGCCGCGGGCAAGTTTGGCTTTACCCTCAGCGATGATGAGATCGAGCAGATCGGAAACGACCACGGCGTCTTGTGTCAGGACGATCTTGTCGCCTGTTTCCAAGAACGCTTCTTCGCCGCCCGGCTCCAGCACCACGTACTTGGAGCCGAACAAACCGTCCGTATGAATGGCGGCGGAACTGTCCTTCGGAACCTCAGTTCCTTCTTCAAGCCAGAATGTCACAATGGCTCGGAAGTTTTTGTTAAGCCACATTTTTTCGACAACACCAACGCGGATTCCGGAGACGTATACCGGGTCACTTTCGACCAAGCCGTCAACGCGGTTGAAACTCGCTGTGACACGGATGCCGTTATCGATCTGCGTGCCGTCGTCGCCGCCGACATAGACGAAGCCCAGTAACGCGACAAAGCCAGCGAAGATGATCGCGCCGACGGTGATTTCTCGGCGATCGCCGATCATTCGGGCGACCAAGCCTCATAATCACCAGTGGCGTGCGCACGCTGCCCACCTTTGAAGTCGTGCCCTTTCGGACGATAGGCGGCAATCGTGCCGGTCATGTTCTGCTGGTGCGGCTTTTGCCATGGGCGCGCCTTGGCGGCGGCATCAGTCAGCGGCTCGGACGTCATGTGATGCAGCCACGCATGCCATTCCGGCGGTACTTTAGAGGCTTCGACCTTACCCTTAAAAAGTACCCAGCGGCGCGGCCGGTTATGCAGCATGTCGCCGTTCTTAGCCTCGAAATAGCGGTTGCCGAACTCGTCGGTACCGACTTGTCGGCCATTCAGCCAAGTGTAAATCAGCGTGCCGATGCTCATGATACCCTACCGTCTTGGTTCTGCGGACGCGGCGAAGTCCGTCGTCAAACCGGACTATCGCACTTCGCGGTTGCGGCGGCAAGACGCCAGCAAACCCGCGCCGGGCAGCGCCGAGCGCCCGATCAAAATGTGAGAATCGGCGGAAATGCTGGCGGGACTCCGGGCCACTTTTGGACGAACTGAGGCTACGAAACAAAATGTCGAGTTTTCTGCGTTAACGGTAATTTTTTAGAGGATCTCTTGGGTTGCATGACATTTGCCGTTCCATTCGTTAACGGCCCTCGGAACAGGTGCTTCGTACGCCTTGTCGAAGTACGTGAAAAAAAGATTCCCATCGTTATCCCCAGATTTCCGCGAGTATCGTTTCTGTCAACCCGAAATATTGTGGTTTTTTTACATTCGGGGCGCGAAATCTAGTTGAACCTAAAAATCACATATGGCTAGATATCGACCGTTGCACCTGGGCAGACACGATATCTGGTATTGGCGTTGCAAAGAACGTCGAACGGCGGAAAAACCGCCGTTGAGGGGCAACCGGGGGGCCTTAGAGGGCTCAAATAGAATTTTGGATTTGCAACCCTAGACCAATTGTTGGGGGACTAATGCGTATTTCGCGACACTACACGACCGAAGGCCAATCTCCGTACGACCTGATCGAATTCCGTACCACGGTGAGTGAGATCCGCAACCCGGATGGATCCATCGTTTTCCGCCTGGACGAGCTTGAAGTGCCGACGCGGTACTCGCAGGTTGCCAGTGACGTGATTGCGCAGAAGTACTTCCGTAAGGCCGGTATCCCGGCGGCATTGAAATCCTATGAAGAAAGCGCCGTGCCGTCGTGGCTGTGGCGCAAAGTGCCGGACGAAGATGCCCTCGCCAAGTTACCGGAAGAAGAGCGTACCGTCGGCGAAGTCAGCGCTAAGCAGGTCTTCGACCGTTTGGCCGGCACGTGGACGTACTGGGGCTGGAAAGGCGGCTACTTCGATAGCGAAGAAGACGCCCGCACCTACTATGACGAAATGCGCTATATGCTGGCGAACCAAGATGGTGCGCCGAACTCGCCGCAGTGGTTCAACACCGGTCTGCATTGGGCCTACGGCATTGATGGTCCGGCGCAGGGTCACTCATATGTTGATTTCGAAACAGGCAAACTCGTGCAGTCGCAGTCCGCTTATGAACACCCGCAGCCGCACGCCTGCTTCATTCAATCCGTGTCCGACGACTTGGTGAACGAAGGCGGCATCATGGATCTATGGGTCCGCGAAGCGCGTCTGTTCAAGTATGGTTCCGGTACCGGCTCCAACTTCTCGTCGATCCGTGGTGACGGTGAGCCTCTGTCCGGCGGCGGTAAATCGTCGGGCCTGATGAGTTTCCTCAAGATCGGTGACCGCGCAGCTGGTGCCATCAAGTCGGGGGGGACCACACGCCGTGCCGCCAAGATGGTCGTCGTTGACGTCGATCACCCGGATATTGAGAACTTTGTGAATTGGAAAGTGGTCGAAGAGCAGAAAGTCGCGGCCCTTGTCGCCGGCTCCAAGCTCGCTAACAAGCACCTGAACGCGGTAATGAAGGCCTGCTTGGAAAGCGATCTCGACGATGACGCCAAATACGATCCGAAGCGCAACGAGACGCTGAAGGCAGAAATCCGTGCCGCCCGCAAGATGATGATCCCTGAAAACTACGTACAGCGGGTTATACAGTTCGCCAAGCAGGGCTACTCGGAGATCGCTTTCAAGGAGTACAACACTGATTGGGACTCCGAAGCGTACGTCACCGTCGCCGGTCAGAACTCCAATAACACCGTCCGTGTGACAAACGAGTTCTTGGAAACTGTCTTGAAGGACGGGGATTGGGAACTGATCCAGCGCAAGGACGGCAAGGTCGCCAAGACCGTGCGTGCCCAAGACCTGTGGGACGATATCGGCCACTCGGCATGGGCCTGCGCCGACCCGGGTATTCAGTTCGACACCACCATCAACGAATGGCACACCTGCCCGTCTTCGGGCCGCATCAATGCGTCCAATCCGTGCTCTGAGTACATGTTCCTGGATGATACGGCCTGTAACCTGGCGTCGCTCAACCTGTTGAATTTCAAGAACGAGGACGGCACCTTCGCAGTCGAAGACTTCACGCACGCCGTGACGCTCTGGACCATCACGCTGGAAATCTCGGTCTTGATGGCGCAATTCCCGTCCAAGGAAATCGCCCTACTCAGCTATCGCTATCGGACGCTGGGTCTCGGCTATGCCAACATCGGCGGCTATCTGATGGCGTCGGGCATTCCCTACGACAGCCCGGAAGGCCGCGCTATTTGCGCCAGCATCACGGCGCTGATGTGTGGTCAGGCATACGCCACCTCGGCGGCCATGGCGGAAAGCCTCGGCACGTTCCCGGGGTACGAGCCGAACGCCAAGCAGATGCTCCGCGTCATGCGTAACCACCGTAATGCTTCGCACGGCAACAAGGACGGCTATGAAGGCCTGACCATCAACCCGGTGCCGCTGAAGGCCGCCGAATGTCCGGATACGGCTCTTGCCGCTGCGGCGTCGGAAGCGTGGGACCGAGCGGTTTCCGAAGGTGAGAAGCACGGCTATCGCAACGCCCAAGTCACCGTCATCGCACCGACAGGCACGATCGGCCTGGTGATGGACTGCGACACCACCGGTATTGAGCCGGACTTCGCCTTGGTGAAGTTCAAAAAGCTTGCCGGCGGCGGTTACTTCAAGATCATCAACCGCATGGTGCCGACGGCGCTCAAGACACTCGGTTACTCGGAAGCTCAGATCGGCGACGTCATTTCCTATGCCGTCGGTCACGGGACCCTGAAAGACGCACCGGGCGTCAACCACGACACCTTGAAGGAGAAAGGCTTCACCACCGAGGCCATCGAAAAGATCGAGAAGAACCTCGCTGAGGCCTTCGAAATCAAGTTCGCCTTCAACAAGTGGACCCTGGGCGAGAAGTTCTGCACGGATGTGCTGAAACTCGAAAAAGCCAAGTTGGATGACTTCAACTTCAACCTGTTGGCCGAAATCGGTTTCTCCAAGAAAGATATCGAAGCCGCCAACACATACGTCTGCGGTGCGATGACCGTCGAAGGTGCGCCGCACCTGAAGGACGAGCATCTGCCGGTCTTCGACTGCGCCAATCCGTGCGGTCGCATCGGCAAGCGATCGTTGTCGGTGGAAAGCCATATCCGCATGCTGGCGGCGGCGCAGCCGTTCATCTCGGGGTCGATCTCCAAGACCGTCAACATGCCGAACGGCGCGACGGTGGAAGAGTGCAAAGAAGCCTATCTGCTCTCCTGGCGACTTTGCCTCAAAGCCAACGCTCTGTATCGGGACGGCTCCAAGCTGTCGCAGCCGTTGCAGGCATCGCTCATCGATGATGACGAGGATGCCGAAGACGTCGCAGCGGAGCTTTCGGACGCACCGATGGTTGCCAAGGCCGAAGCCATCACCGAGCGAATCATCGAGCGCTTTATTGCCGAACGCCGTCGCCTGCCCGACCGCCGCAAGGGTTACACCCAGAAAGCGACTGTCGGTGGTCACAAGGTGTATCTCCGGACCGGTGAGTACGAAGACGGCAAACTGGGCGAGATCTTCATCGACATGCACAAGGAAGGTGCGGCCTTCCGCTCGTTGATGAACAACTTCGCCATCGCTGTTTCCATTGGTCTTCAGTACGGCGTGCCGCTGGAAGAGTACATCGAAGCGTTTACCTTCACCCGGTTCGAGCCGTCGGGCATGGTGCGCGGTAATGACACCATCAAGATGTCGACGTCGATCCTCGACTACATCTTCCGCGAACTGGCGGTTAGCTATATGGGCCGGAACGATCTGGCGCACGTGGAGCCGGCGGACCTGATGCCCGACAGCATCGGCGGCGGCGACAGCGAAGGCGATCTGCCGGCGAACGTACCGTCCGCAGCCAGTGTCGGCTTCATGCGCACCAAGTTCCTGGTGATCGATGGTTCGCGCGCCAAGAAAGCAGCGTCGAATGCGGCCGCTCCGCAACAAGCGGCGGGCGTCGTTCAAGCCAAGGGTGGCAATGGCGCCGCCACGGCGGCGGCGACGCAAGTCGTCACCGAAGAAGCGGCGGCGGTCGTGGTCTCTAACGAGGTCATGGAAAGAACCGACGCCCATCTTGATCAAGTTAGAGAAGCCCGGATGAAGGGCTATGAAGGCGACCCGTGCGGCGAGTGCGGCAACTTCACGCTGGTCCGCAACGGGACGTGCCTGAAATGCAACACTTGTGGCGGGACCACGGGATGCTCTTGAGGGAGAGGTACCGCTTAACGAGGGACGTCTCATGAGGACGTCCAAGGAATCCTCCCTGGGAAACTTGGGGCACGCATCGGACATTGTCCGGTGCGTGCCCTGTTTTTTTGGGGGGCCGAACGGCTGCGCTGATCAACGAGCCTAATTCAAGAAAATTTATGAAAATTCATTGCTCGGTAAGCACGGGGTTTCATGTGCTTCAAGAGTGGTGTAAGGCTTGATTTATGGACAGTTCAGGTACCTCTGCACGCGCGGTCGTTATCGAAGACGACAAGATCGCGATGACCTTGATTTCCGAGCTTCTGCGCGTCGGCGGATTTAGCGTCGAGACCGTCGTAGATAGCTCCAAGGCGCTTAACGAGATTCGCCGCGTCAAACCAGACGTCATCATTTCCGATCTTATGATGCCGAAGGTCGACGGCTTCGAGCTGTTGCACCAGGTGCGGCAGGATAAAGAAGTCTGCGACACGAAATTTATCATGGTGACGGCTAAAGCCTATCCGCCGGATGAGGTGCGCGCACTCGACTTGGGCGCGGACGGTTTCATTCGCAAACCGGTCAATCCCGAGACCTTCGTTGATCGTCTCAAACGCATCATCAATGACAGCATCGATATGACGTTCTGGGGTGTTCGCGGCACACTGCCGAAGACCGGGCCGGATTCGCTGCGCTATGGCGGCAACACGAACTGCGTGACCCTTGAATTCGCCAAACACCCGATGTTCATTTTTGACGCCGGGTCGGGCATACGGGAGTTGGGAAACCACCTCCTGAAGCAGAAGCGCAAGCGTATCAACGCTAAGATTTTTATCTCGCATCCGCACTGGGATCACATCAACGCGCTGCCGTTTTTTACGCCCCTGTACATGCAGGGGAACGAGTTTGAAATTCTCGGCGCTCGCCAGGGCGAACTGTCCATGCGCGAGTTGATCGCGGCACAGATGGACGGCACGTATTTCCCGGTGACGCTGACGGAATTCGGTTCCAGGACCTATTTCCGGAACCTGGACGAAGGCGATGTCGAGATCAATGGAATACAGGTGCAGACGAAGCTTCTGAGCCATCCGGGCCGAGCTCTCGGTTATCGGGTCAACTACAATGGCCGCTCGATCTGTTACATCACCGATCAGGAACTGTATCTGAACGACAGTGAATATTTCGATCCGCACTACGAACGTATGATTACCGAGTTTGCCAAGGATGCGGATGTCCTTATTACCGACACGACTTATTTGGACGAGGACTACAAATCGAAAGTGAACTGGGGACATTCCTGCGTGTCGAAAGTCGTCGAATTTGCCGATAATGCGAACGTCAAGAAACTCTACCTCTATCATCACGACCCGGATCAGGACGACGATGCCATCGACGCCAAGCTGGAATTCGCAGAAAAGGCGCTGCACGAGCGTGGCAGTTCAACCGAATGCATCGCGCCGAAAGAAGGCGATTGTTTCCGGCTGTAACACCGCGCTCCGCAAGAAAGATTATTTAGTCAGAGGTTTAAAGACATGTCCGGTGCCATCGAAACGCGTCTTAGTGAACTTGGGATCGAGTTGCCGAAAGCGGCTGCGCCCGCCGCCAACTACATTCCCTTCGTCGTCACCGGCAAACTTGTGTTCGTTTCCGGGCAAATCACGCTTCTGGACGGCGAGATCAAATATAAGGGTAAAATCGGCGAAGGCTTGAGCGTTGATGACGGTTATCAGGCAGCCCGGATTTGTGCTTTGAACCTGATCGCGCAGGTTAAGGAAGCCGCCGACGGAGATCTGGACCGTGTTAAGCAGGTCGTCAAACTGGGCGGCTTTGTGAATTCCGCGAGCGACTTCATCAATCAGCCGGAAGTGATCAACGGCGCTTCCGACCTGATGGTCGAGGTGTTCGGCGATGCCGGTCGGCACGCCAGGTTCGCCGTGTCGGCGGGTGCCCTGCCCCGCAACGTCGCGGTCGAAGTCGATGGCGTTTTTGAGCTCACCTGACCCTTCAATAGCACAAAAAAAGCGGGGCGCTGGTCCCGCCCTTCGACTATTCCGAGGCGCCGAGTTTTCTTCAAGGCTATTTTTCGCATCGATGTTCGCGATGCGCGCATTGATCATCTGCGCATTGCCTTTAATGTCAGCGCATTGCTTAAGTATCCTAACGAGCTGTAATGCTCGGAGATGATCCGCCGCTTGTTCCAGGTTGGGCAACTTACTGCGCCCATCCGACTTGATTTTATTGTCAAAGGCGTGCGCAACCAAGGTTGCCTGATTACATTAAAGTAAGGGGGCAGCCACTATGACAACAGATTCGGATCATGGGGAGCGATGTCTTCAATATCGCCACCCGCTCAATTGGAAAGCGGATATTGGAATTGAGCAGACGCGTGCACATCTAAATAACAGAGATATTTGAATAGGTTAATATGCCGGACGGCGACGAGGTACGTGTACTCAAGGTCATTAGTGGACTGGCAGAGATTCCAGCCGCTGACTGGGATGCATGCGCGGGACCGGACAATCCGTTCGTCAGCCACGTCTTTCTGCAAGCGCTTGAAGAATCCGGCTCAGTTTCGAATGAGACTGGGTGGCTGCCCCGGCATTTGGTGCTGGAGGGCGCGGATGGCCGGGTCGAGGCCTGCGCGCCGCTGTACCTGAAATCCCATTCCTATGGTGAGTACGTCTTCGATTGGGGCTGGGCAGATGCCTATGAGCGCGCCGGAGGCCAGTACTATCCGAAACTACAATGCGCCGTTCCTTTTACACCTGTACCGGGACCCCGGCTTTTGGTGCGGCAGGATCTTACCAAAGCGCAGCAGGCCGACTGCCGCCGTTACCTTGCGGCCGGCATGATACGCGTTGCCGAGCAGTTGGAGCTTTCGTCTGTACACATCACCTTCTGCCCGGAAGAGACTTGGCAGGACGTCGCGGGCGACACCTATCTGCAGCGGATCGGGCAGCAATTTCATTGGCATAATAACGGCTATGCGGATTTCGACGATTTCCTCTCGACGCTCAATTCCCGTAAGCGCAAGGCTATCAAGAAGGAACGCCGCAAAGTCGCCGAGAGTGGCTTGGATATCCGTGTACTGCAGGGCGACGAAATTAAACCCGAATACTGGGACGCCTTTTACCATTTCTACCTTTCTACGACCGACAAGAAATGGGGGCAGAGCTATCTCAGACGGAGCTTCTTCTCGATGTTGGGCGAGCGCATGACTGAGAGCATCGCGCTGGTAGTCGCTCTCGACGGTGATCGACCTGTTGCCGGTGCCTTGAACCTGATCGGGTCGGATTGTCTATATGGGCGGAATTGGGGTTCGCTTGAGAGTCACAAGTTTCTACACTTCGAATGCTGCTATTACCGGGCCATAGACTTTGCCATAAAGCACGGCTTGGCGCGGGTCGAAGCCGGCGCCCAAGGGCCACACAAGGTGCAGCGCGGCTATCTGCCGACGCCGACCTACAGTCTGCACTATTTGCGCGATCCCCGGTTCCAAGATGCGGTCGAAGATTTTTTGGTCGCGGAACGGCGCGCAGTGACGCGGGAAATGCGCGAGATCGAGGCGGAAATGTCTCCCTATCGCCAAGACGACGAACCGAATGGCTAATCATTCATTAACCATTCTTTTCTACCCTTTGGGAATGCGGAATAAATTACTGATATTGACCGTCGTGGCTCTAGCAGTCTTGGTGGGCGTGGTGACCATCAGCCCGCCTGCGGACGCTGCGGAACGTTGTCTGCGCATCGTCCGCAACGGCAATATCGAGACGTTGGTCAACGCCTGCTCCAGTTGTCGTGTCGCGGCACTGATCCGCGCGCGTCCGGGCAACGAGGTGCCGGTCAGCCGTCGCTATAACGTGCAGGGCCGTTCGACGTTTCCGGTACCATTCCGGGGTCCGGGGCGGACCCGTATTACGTCCGACTATCCCTGCCCTGGTGACGGTGGCGATAAGGACCTTTTATCGACGGAGAAAGCGCCGGAGCCGGGGGAACCGGAATGTGTCAGCCTGGAGAATGCACGCGATGTCGGTATCGTGCTGATTAACCGCTGCGGCACCTGCCGTGCCGTGGCTATCGAACGTTATACCGCTGATGGAACGGGGCGTGCCCGCGCTTACCTGACGGTCGCCGGCGGTTCCCGTGCGCCGGTCGCCGCGAACGGTTTCGCGCGCGTTGGCCTACTGGCCGAGATTGCCTGCCCCGAATAATACGCAAGCCCAATTGGCACAAAATGACCTGCCGACTCTATGTCTCTGGTGAGGGGGAGCGTATTATTACAGGAGATTTGCTCGATCCGGCAGCCGAAGAACACCCAAACATCTATACGGAGAGCCTGGGGAAGAAGATAAAGATCGTCGCTAAACCTACGTTTAAGGACGGTCAGCTATATCGGCTGGCAGTAAACGATGCGAAACCGATGAGCGACTGACACCCCCAAAACCCAACGCACAACATTTGCGATAGTTGCCAAATTTGACAAAACGCACCGGAAAATCTTGGCAACCCGCAGAAAACAAGGCTCCCCCGTCGCGGGGATGATTGCTTGTACCTTTATTCGACGTAAGCTGGCTTTTTCTTGCCACCCGATGACGAGCCATCGTCCGGTTTCGGGTAGGTAAACACCGGCAAGTCGTCTTCGACATCCACCAGCACCAAGCCGCCTTTCGCAAGCTTGCCGAATAGCAGTTCCTCGGCCAGCGGTTTCTTGATGTGTTCCTGGATAACCCTGGCCAGCGGCCGCGCCCCGTAAAGTTTGTCGTAGCCTTTGGTGGCGAGCCAGGCGCGGGCGTCGTCGGTCAGTTCGATCATCACGCCGCGATCTTCAAGCTGTGCTTCCAGTTCCATGATGAATTTGTCGACGACCATGGCGACCGTTTCTTCGGCCAATGGTGCGAACGGAATGGTGCTGTCCAACCGGTTGCGGAATTCCGGCGTAAACATTTTCTCGATCGCTTCCTTGTCTTCACCGATGCGCCCTTCCCGCTCGAACCCGATGGCGGGCTTGGCCATATCGGCGGCGCCGGCATTGGTTGTCATGATCAAGATGACGTTGCGGAAATCGACGTCTTTGCCGTTGTGGTCGGTCAGTTTGCCGTGGTCCATGACCTGCAGAAGGATGTTGAACAAGTCCGGGTGCGCTTTCTCGATTTCGTCGAGCAGCAGCACCACGTGTGGGTTCTGATCGACGGCGTCGGTCAAAAGGCCGCCCTGATCAAAGCCGACATAACCCGGCGGTGCACCGATCAGGCGCGAGACCGAGTGCCGCTCCATGTACTCGGACATATCGAAGCGGACCAGTTCGACGCCAAGTGTCATCGCCAATTGTCGCGCGACCTCGGTCTTGCCGACGCCGGTCGGTCCTGAGAACAGATAGGAGCCAATGGGCTTTTGCGGATCGCGGAGGCCGGCGCGAGACAGCTTAATGGCGCTCGCCAATTGCTCGATGGCTACGTCCTGGCCGAACACGACAGTCTTGAGGTCGCGTTCCAGCGTCTGTAGTGCCTTGCGGTCGTCGGTAGACACCGACTTCGGCGGGATACGGGCGATCATGGCGACGATCGCTTCGACGTCCTTGGCCGTCACGGTTTTCTTGCGCTTGCTTTCGGGGACCAACATCCGCGACGCGCCGACCTCGTCGATGACGTCGATGGCTTTATCCGGCAACTTGCGATCGTTGATATAGCGCGCCGACAACTCGACTGCCGTTTTCAGTGCGTCGTTGGTGTAACGGACATGGTGATGGTCCTCGAAATATGGCTTGAGGCCTTTGAGGATCTTGATCGTGTCGTCGGTCGACGGCTCATAAACGTCGATTTTCTGGAACCGGCGTACCAGAGCACGGTCCTTTTCGAAGTAGCTGCGGTATTCCTTGTAGGTGGTCGATCCCATGCACCGCAGTCCGCCGTTCTGCAGCGCCGGCTTGAGGATGTTGGACGCGTCCATGGAGCCACCCGAGGTCGCACCGGCACCGATCACGGTATGAATTTCATCAATGAAGAGAATGGCATGCGGCATATTCTCAAGTTCTTGCATGACATTTTTTAAGCGTTCTTCGAAATCGCCGCGATAACGCGTGCCGGCCAGCAAAGCGCCCATGTCGAGAGAATAGATCACTGCCTCGGAAAGAACTTCCGGGACGCTACCCTCGACGATGCGCTTGGCCAGTCCTTCGGCGATGGCGGTCTTGCCGACGCCAGGATCACCGACATAAAGCGGGTTATTCTTGTTACGACGGCAGAGAATCTGCACCGTTCG
Organism: Rhodospirillales bacterium; assembly: GCA_965216765.1. Taxonomy (GTDB): domain Bacteria; phylum Pseudomonadota; class Alphaproteobacteria; order Rhodospirillales; family Casp-alpha2; genus UBA4479. The sequence goes on along the minus strand of OZ244199.1, from coordinate 486,557 downwards.
GTCGACCTCTTTCTCGCGACCAATCAGCGGATCGATGCGGCCTTCCGACGCCTTTTCATTGAGGTTGACGCAATAGGCGTCGAGCGCTTCGGAACCTTTTTGGACGACGTTTTCGGCTTCCGCTTCTTCGTCGACACCTTCGACGGTGCGTTCCTCCGAAAAGCCCGGCACTTTGGCGATGCCGTGTGAGATGTAGTTGACCGCGTCGAGGCGAGACATTTCATGCATTTGCAGGAAGAAGACAGCGTGCGACTCTCGCTCCGAGAACAGCGCAACCAGAACATTGGCGCCGGTGACTTCCTCTCGGCCGGAAGTCTGAACGTGAACCACGGCGCGCTGTACGACGCGTTGGAAGCCGGCGGTCGGTTTCGGCTCTTGTGTCCGCTCGCTGCGGATACCGTCGAGTTCGGTGTCGATGAAATTGGCGACGTCTATGGAAAGTTGATCGAGGTCAACGCCACAGGCTCTGAGGACCGCGACAGCATCTTGATCTTCGGTCAGCGACAGCAACAGGTGTTCGAGTGTTGCGTATTCGTGCCGACGCTCCGAAGCATGCCCCAGGGCGCGATGCAGTGTCTGTTCAAGGTTCCGAGATAACATGTGGCTTTTTCCTTTCAGGTGCCTTCAAGCAAACCTTTCGTCGGCTCGCCCGTCGTCTCTATTCGTCGTCCCCATCCCCGTCTTTTTCTATGGTGCATTGAAGCGGATGCTGGTGCTGCCGTGCCAAATCCATTGTTTGGGAAACCTTGGTTTCCGCAACTTCATAGGTGTAGACACCGCAGATGCCGACGCCACGCTGATGGACGTGCAGCATGATCTCGGTGGCGTTCTGGTGGGTCAAATTGAAAAAACGTTCTAGGACATGGACGACAAATTCCATCGGCGTGTAGTCGTCGTTGAGCATGAGCACTTTGTACATTGCCGGCCGTTTGGTCTTTTCCCGCGGCTTGACGGCAATCCCCGTCGTTTCGTCACCATCGGTGCGTGCCGGACCCAGGGGTTTATTCGTATCGGCCATGCTCTCCTTCCAAAGTTCGTCGTCGATCCCTACCCCCTTAATATAGGCTAAATTTTGCTAGTCCCAAATGGGAAAACCCAAGATTTTCATGAAATAGGAAAAACACCGGTCATATGTCACAGGGTGGCGTTTCAGATAGGCAAACTAAAACGCCCGGCGGAGGGAGGAACCAGCCGGGCGCCGTTTTTCTGCCCAAATATCCGGGGAGGGACTTTCGTCAGGCAGCAATCGGTTTGGCCATGGTGTCTACGCAGACCGTTAGCCTTTTGGTGATCGGCTGGCCGGCTTTCTCAGCAAGCTTCACGGAGAAGTCACCGATCTTGCGACTTTCTTCAACGCTACGGACGAATTGCTTCTTCACCGCATCGCTTTGCAGCGCATAAACTTCATCAAAGGATTCACAGCCAGCCATTTTTTTGGCCAGGGCAATGCCCTCTTCCATCTGGGTCTGTGCCAGCTTGAAAAGGGATTCGTTCAGTTCGCGCATGCCGGTCGTGAAGATCGCGTTGGCTTCGACAACTGCGTCGATGTTGCTCTTCGAGAATGAAGCCATCTCTTCGTAGCCTGCATAGACGTCTTTGCTCGCTTTGACGGCGGCGGCGACCTGTTCTTCAGTCATCGCGGCAACCTTCTCGACGCCCTTGGTGGCGATGGCGGTGCTGGTCTTGACGACGGTATCGACCGTTTCCTGACCATTAATGACCGCAGCGTCGACAGCTTGGACACTTTTCTTAGCCGCCGGGGCCGTGGCGGCCTTCGGGGCTGCTTTCGGCGTCGTCTTACGGGTGGTAGTCATTTTACACTCCTGTGCCAATAAATCGGACGGATTCGGTCTACACGTTGCGACTGCTCGTCCGAATAAGTCGTTTCAAACGCGTGTAGCGTTCAGCCCCATGAGTGATAAGGAAAAGATGGATTAGAGTCAAGATTTATTGTGCAGTGCACAATTTTGACATATTTTGCAAAATAGCATTTATTTCAACATATTAATAAAATTTTTTCTCAAAGAGTTCTTGTAATATTGTTGCGATAGCGAAGAAAAATTACAAATCAAAGGCAGAAACCCTGTCGCATTTCTGAAGATATTAACGCATTGTTATCTTGATAACGGTAACCGGGTATCAACGGAGAGCAATTTCGTCGGTATTCGGGCTTTCTCGGTTTCGGCGAACCGAATGAGGGGATTTATTTCATCATGTGGGGACTCAACCTGGGAACGACACGCCCGAGGACGGCTTCCCTGTTCGTCATAGCCATTGCGCTGCTGCTTATGGCTGCCGCGCCGGCTCAAGCGAAATATGCCAGCTACGTTGTCGATGCCGACACCGGTGAAGTTTTGCACGGTATCAATGAGGAAACCCGAAACTATCCGGCCTCGTTGACCAAGATGATGACGCTTTACATAGTTTTCGAACGTCTGCGCGAAAAGAAATGGTCCATGTCGACGCGTCTCAAGGTGTCGCGTCAGGCGTCCTACCAGCCGCCATCGAAGCTTGGACTGAAGGCGGGGACGACGATTTCCGTCAAGGATGCGATCCTGGCCCTCGTAACAAAGTCCGCGAACGACGTTGCAACTGTCGTCGCGGAGAACGTCAGCGGCCGTGAGCGCAGTTTTGCCCTGAAAATGACTGCCAAGGCGCGCTCGTTGGGGATGTCGAAAACGACGTTCCGCAACGCGTCGGGACTGCCGCACCGTGCGCAACTGTCGACCGCCAAGGATATGGCGACGCTGGCGCGCGCCCTGCTCCGCGATTTTCCGGAATACTATTATCTGTTCTCAACCGAGAAATTTACCTATCGCGGCCGCACCTATCGGAACCACAATGCGCTTCTGAAGTCGTATCCGGGCACTGACGGCTTCAAGACAGGATATATCCGGGCGTCGGGTTTTAACCTGGTTGCCTCGGCCACACGGAACGGCCGCCGGATTATCGGTGTTGTGTTCGGCGGCAAATCTTCGCGCCAGCGCAACAGCCATATGACCAGTCTCCTGGATAAGTCGTTTGCGAAGCTCTCCAAGGGCCGCTCGGCACCGCTGATCGCCAATGCCCCTACCCCCGCGCCCAGCAAAGCAGCCAAGCTCGCGTCCGCCGACAGAACTGCACTGAATGGAAAAGTTGTCTGGGCCGTTCAGGTTGGAGCCTTCTCTCGTCAGGCTCAGGCCCGTGCTGCCGCCGACGCCGCAGTAAAACGTGCGTCGAAGTATCTTGAAGGCGGCTTGGTTCGCATCGTCCCGCTGGAGAAGCGAAGCGGTAAGGTGCTGCACCGCGCCCGGATCGTCGGTATTTCGAAGCGGGATGCCTTCCGGACCTGCAAGATCCTAAAGGACTGCATGGAACTGCAAGACCGACTGCCGGCCGAAGTCGCCGCGGTCAACTAAGCCGCGCCATATATCTCGTTTTCGATTGCCGCCGCCAGCGCGCGATATCCCAAGGTGTTTGTGTCAGTCGTAGGCGCCGTGTTGGCATATAGAGTTTGGCTGTTACCTCAGTACCAGCTGAGTTGCGCACGGCGATGTCTTCAAGCTGATAGACGCTGAGATCTTCATAGACGTCGAGCCGGTGCATCTCCGCCCGTGTCAGGCCTTTCAGCAATACACCCTGCACGGATTCTCCAGGCGTTGCACACAAGCCCGGATAGGGTGCGCCTGCGGCCAACATCGCGCAGTATCCATCCAATGAAGCCGGTTCGGCTTGCAGCTGCTTATGAGTTCGCCCGATCACGGCATGGGCGACGTCCGGGTCCATCAGCGTGCCATAGACAAACAAGCAGACCACAACACCCTCCTCCGGTACTACGTGAATTGCGGGTCGATGCCTTCTTCGGCCAAACGTCTGCGCACATCCTCTTTCAGACGCTCCAGGCCGTCACTGGTATCCGACTCGCATCTGACGACGAGCATCGCTTGGGTATTGGACGCGCGCAAGAGCCACCAGCCGTCCTCCGTCTCAGCACGGATGCCATCGATATCGGAAAAGGAGGCTTCCGGCTCCTGACGCAATTTTCCGAGAATGTTCTCCACCGTTTCGAATTTCTTATCGTCGTCGCAGTCGAAGCGGATTTCCGGTGTATTGAACATCGGCGGTAAGGCGTCCAAAAGCATGTCCAGGTCTTCATGGCCGGATGCCAGGATGCTTAGTAGTCTGACAGCGGCATAGAGCGCATCGTCGAAACCGTAATAGCGATGCTTGAAGAAGATATGCGCGCTCATTTCGCCGGCGAGAGGTGCGTTCATCTCGGCCATTTTGGTCTTGATGTGTGAGTGCCCGGCTTTCCACATCACCGGTTTGCCACCCATCTTCTCGATTTCCTCGAAGAAGACACGACTACCTTTGACATCGCAAAGGATCGGCGCCCCCGGATGGTCGGCCAGGACTTCGCGGGCCAGAATAACCAATAGCTGATCACCCCAGACGACACGGCCGAAACGATCGATCAGACCTATCCGATCAGCGTCTCCATCGAGCGCGATACCAAGATCGGCTCCCTCACCTAATACCGCGTCCTTCAGATCGGCGAGATTTTTCTCGACGGTCGGGTCAGGGTGATGCGCCGGAAACGTACCGTCGATGGCGCCATTGATGATGCGATGCGTGCCCGGCAATAGATTGACGAGGCGCTCGACGATTTCGCCGCCGGCACCGTTACCCGGGTCCCAGACAACGGATAGATCCCGCTCGCCTCTGAAATCTTTGGCCATGCGTTCGGCATAACCGTCGCGGACATCGACGAAATCTGCGCCGCCGTCATCGGCCAAAGGCAGGTCTTCCTCGCAGCGAAGGCGTAATTTCTCTATGTCGTCACCGAAAAACGCCCGGCCTTTCATGGTCATTTTTAAGCCGTTGAATTCGGGCGGGTTGTGCGATCCGGTGATCATTAGTCCAGCGCCCGTCTCGAGTACGTGTGTCGCGTAATAGAGCATCGGCGATGGCCCCCGGCCGATACGGATAACTTTGCGTCCGGCTTTCAACAGGCCTTCGACCAGTGCTTCTTCCAAATCAGGCGACGTCAGACGGCCGTCAAAGCCGACGGCGACGGTGCTCAGGCCCGCATCCGCCATCTCGGTGCCGAACGCGTGGCCGATCAAGCGATAGGAATCGGTGTCGAACTCGGGGCCAACGGTGCCTCGGATATCGTATGCGCGGAAAACGTCCGGTCGAATGGTCGTCAAATCAAGTGTTCCGGGTCGCTGATAGGCCTACCGCTACGACGATGCGGCATTCGGCCTGCCGATGGAGAAATATTGGAATCCATTTTCTTCCATACTCTGCGGCTCGTAAATGTTTCTGAGGTCGACCATCACCGGCGCCTTCAACAGGGATTTTACTCTGTCCATGTCGAGTGCTCGAAACTGGTTCCATTCGGTAATGATTACCAGTACGTCGGCGTCGGGCATAGTGTCATAGGCGTTGTCGCACCATTCGACGTCCGCCAATAGTGGCTTGGCCTCGTCCATGCCCTCTGGATCAAAGGCGCGTACTGTGGCACCGGCTTTTTGCAACGCCGGCACGATATCCAGACTTGGGCTTTCGCGCATATCGTCGGTGTTGGGCTTGAAGGTCAGGCCAAGAACCGCGACGGTTTTTCCGTTCAAATCGCCGCCAGCCGCTTCGATGATACGCTCCGCCATCCGCTGCTTACGCTCTTCGTTGAGGCGAACAACCGTCTCAACGATTTGTAGTGGGCTGCCTGCATCCTGCGCGGTCGAAACCAGGGCACGCGTATCCTTAGGGAAGCACGAGCCACCATAGCCAGGTCCCGCATGCAGGAACTTGCGGCCGATCCGGCCATCGAGGCCGATACCGCGTGCCACATCATGCACGTCCGCATCCACCTTCTCGCAGAGATCTGCAATCTCGTTAATGAAGGTAATTTTAGTCGCGAGGAACGTGTTGGCGGCGTACTTGATGAGTTCCGAGCTTTGCCTGGAGGTGAACACGATTGGCTTTTCGATCAGATAGAGCGGGCTGTAAAGGTCGCGCATGACCTCCTGCGCACGTGGCGAGCGTGTACCGATGACGACGCGGTCGGGCCGCATGAAGTCTTCGATGGCCGAACCTTCACGCAGGAATTCCGGGTTTGAGACGACATCGAACTCGGCTTCGGGGCGTGCCTCGCGAACAATACGCTCGACTTCGCGGCCAGTACCGACCGGTACCGTCGATTTCGTAACGATCACCGTGTAGCTGTCGATGGCGGCAGCGATCTCTTCAGCAGCTGCGTAAACGTAGGTCAGATCTGCGTGGCCGTCACCGCGACGGCTTGGTGTGCCGACGGCGATGAAAACGGCATCGACGTCCTTCATAGCGCTTTTCAGGTCGGTCGTGAATGTCAGGCGATGTGCTGCAACGTTCTTGGCGACAAGATTGTCTAAGCCCGGCTCATAGATCGGCATCTTGCCATCATGTAAACCTGCGATTTTGGCTTCGTCTTTGTCGACACAGATCACATCGTGACCGAATTCGGAAAAACAGGCGCCCGACACAAGCCCAACGTAGCCTGTGCCGATCATAGCAACGCGCATTCGACATCCCCTTTAGGCGTTTCTGTAAGCTGGTTCTGCCACAGGGGCGATGCGGCGGCAAGCCACGCGGAATTGACTTTCATGTGTTTGTCACATGCCGGAAAGCAACACATCTCGGGCCTGATTGATTTTTGCGGATAGGTACGCGGAACCTCCCCGGTCTGGGTGTAAACCGGCGATAAGTCTATGGTGTGCGGCCTTTATTTCCGCTTCGTCGGCTCCCGCCTCTAGGCCCAATATCCGGTAGGCTTCGTCCCGGTTCATGGTTCCACCATCGCCCGGGGGGACGTCATCGCTGCCCGACGCGGAAACGTCGCGCCAGTCAGGATAGGTGCGATCCAAAAAAGCAGCCAAAAGACGGGCCGATTCGCTATCCCGGCTTGCATAATCGCCGTAGAGACCGGTCAGTTCCTCTAGGGACAGATCCGACAGCTGCCTCCCCTGAAAACGGCCCGAGACGACCGTACCGTCCATATCGCCGCTGTCGTGATCGAGCACCATCTCCAGAAACGCGCTGGTGACGCGGCTTGTGTTGCCGCCGCCACTGCCGGCCATACGAGAAAAATTCTTGGCGGTGCGGGCCGCGTGTCGAAAGCGCAGGAACCAGGGCAGCAGCGCCGGAAGTGCCCACAACGCCAAGCCAAGCCTGCCCGTGAGGACGAAAAACAAGGCGATGACGAGAATGAGCCCGATCAGGCCCCACTTCAAAACCTTTATCAGCGTCTTGGGGTCGGCGGAAACGAACCATCGTGCGGACAACAACAGCCCTGCCAGCAGCAGCACGCCCAATATGAAATAGGGCATCAGTTACCGCCACTTTTCATCTGTTGTGTGATCTGCAGAACGGCACCGCCGTCACGGCGGGCCTTGTCTTCCAACGCGGTCCGGCCACCGGCGGCAAAGACTGCGACGGCGCCCAAAAGGTCGCGTAACAGATCGGCGCTGTTGCGGTCGAACGAGACACAGGCGCCGCCGCTCAGTTTGGCGATTTGTTCGAACGCGAAACGCGCGACGGAATCGCCGCCTTCGTGGAACATGAAGGCCGGCGTCCCCAAAAGCCCAAGTTCTCCGGCAATGGCCCCCAGTTTGTCGATGTCTTCTTCGATACAGTCACCGACGTAGACCAGCGCGTTGAGGCGTTCTTTCTTGGCCGCGTTAACAGCGTGTTGCAGGACTTTCGAGATCTGCGTGTGCCCGGCAAGGCATGACACCGACGACATCAAGCGTTGAAGTTCTTTGGCATCGTCAGTCCAGCCCGAGACCCGGAACTCACCAAACCCGCGAAAGAATGCGAGTTGGATATCAAGGCCACCCATTTCGGCGGTCGCCGTGAACATCTCGCTCTGAAGGTGCGCCGCCGTATCCCAACTGGGTTGACGGCTGGCCGTGGCATCCATGGCGAACAGCAGGCGCCCGCGCACGCCGGGTGTACGCTTGGCCGGTGTCGTCGCGACCTTGTTCAGGAACGCGTCGATATCGCGGCTCTCGGACTTCTTTTGCGGCAGATCGTCGCTCATACAGGCTACCCTACTCCACCAGAGGGAAATAAGCCTAAGAGGCCATGATTTGAAGGTGCACGCTCAGCCCGTCGCCTGTTTGGGTTCGACGGCGGGGGCGACGGCCTCCACGAGAGCGATAATTTCTTCGCGCGCGGCGACGTGAGAACGACTCAGGGGCGCACCGCCCGCCGCTTGCTTCAAGTCCAGGATCGTCAGGCCGACGAGAAACAGCTCTCGGAAGATGACGCGCTCCGAGAAGCCCGGGAGGACACGAAAACCCAGTCGCTGTGATAGCTCCCTAAGTGCCTGTTCCATCTCACGCTTGTTGTAGGCATCCAGATTGGAGAGCCTGTTGCGGATAACGATCCAGTCCATCTGTCCGGCGTCGCGTGCGGCTTTGGCTTTTTTGGCTTCCCAAATGGTCTCGGCGTAGTGGCTTGGCCCTTTGATCGTCAGACCCTGATGGCCCTCCATGTGGGCGACAACATCCAGGTCGATGAAACTGTCGTTGATCGGCGTGATTAGTACATCGGCATAGGTGTGTGCGAGATAGGACAGCCGGTTGGCTGCACCAGGCGTATCGATGATCAACACGTCGCTCTTCATCGCCGACGCCTCAATGATCCATTTCAACTTGTCGGCAGCGGCTTCAGCTTCGTCGTCACGCAGACCGTCGAAAGCATAGCCATCGACTTTATGGTGCTCTGGCGTGGGATAGTCACGGCCGAGCTTGAGGTTGAAGCTTTCACGGTTGGCGACATAGCGGCTAAGCGTTCCTTGCCGCCCGTCCACATCAATGGTCGAGACCATAAGGCCGCGCTGCATCAGTCCGACGGCAAGGTGCATAGCCGTCGTCGATTTGCCGCTGCCGCCCTTCTCATTACCGAGAACAATGATTTTTCCGCCGCGCTCCCCCACGTCAGGCACCCTTTTGCATCCACACTGCGGTGTCGTGGAAGACCGCGCCGCCGGCGGGTGACGCGCGGTCGGCACTGATCAGCAGATTGATGCCGATCCCGTTCTTGAAATACCTGTTCGGCCAAATCCCTTCGACGACAACCGTCAACGGTTGCAGGCCGTCGAAAGTCTTAGCATGTACGGTGACCTCGCCTTTCTCGTTGCCGAGGATCACTTCATCGTCATCCGTAAGGTCCAATGCGGCCATTGTCTCGGAATGGATCAGCGCCGTCGGACGCCCTTCTTTGCCGCGTGACGAGGGCGTTTCAGTGAACGAGGTGTTGAGAAAACGCCGCGCCGGCGCCGCCACCAGACGATACGGCTTGTCCGGCCCCGTCGGATCATTGGAATCCATATAGTCCGGAAACACCGGCATGTCAGCGTGTGCAGCCCCGAGTGCCTTCCAGTCCGGCTTGAAGTGGAACTTGCGGTCAGGTGTCTTGAAGCCGTTCAGAAAGTGCGAATCTTCGAACGTGCGCGAACAATCGGCCCAGCCGCTTTCATAGACCTCGTCCGCACCGGGCTTGCCGGTCGCCTTGAGGGTACGGTCGATGATCTCCCAGGGCGAAAGGTTGAACACTTCGTGGTCCGAGCCAAGCCGTTTGGCCAGCGCCGAGACGACCTCTATATTGCAGCGAGCATCGGCATAAGGTTCGATGACTTTCTTCGAGACCTGTAGGTAATGGTGACCGCTTCCTTGATAGAGGTCGTCGTGTTCCAGAAACATGGTGGACGGCAGGACAATATCGGCATACGCCGCCGTCGCCGTCATAAACTGTTCATGCACGCACAAGAACAAGTCGTCACGGGCAAGGCCCTCGAGGACGAGACCCGTTTCCGGCGCGACCTCTGCCGGATTGATGTTCTGCACCAACATCGCGGTAACGGGCGGTCCGCCGTGCAGACTTTTGGCGTCACCCGTCAGGATGCGGCCGATCTGCGACATATCCAACGCGCGGATCGAGGTGTCGAGACAATCGAGTGCCCGTACCAGCGTTTGATTAACGCCGTAGAGGTGCCGGTTGGAATGCAGCGCGCCGCCGCCTCGATGTTGCCACTTCCCGCCCACCGTTGGCAGACACGTCACGGCATGCATGTTGGCTGAGCCGTTGCGGGTCCGCGTGAAGCCATAACCGGCGCGCACAAAAGCACGTTCCGTCTCGCCATAAAGTTTCGCGAACGATTCGATATCATCAATACTGAGACCGGTGATCTCAGCCGCCCATTCGGGCGTCTTGGATTTAAGGTGTGCTTCCAATCCCGCCGGATCGTCGGCGTAGCGCGACATGTAGTCACGGTCCGCTAAGCCGTCCCGGAACATCACGTGCATCACCGCGCAGGCGAGCGCACCGTCGCTGCCGGGACGCAGGCATAAATGGAGGTCTGCTTGCGCAGCCGTCGGCGTGCGATACGGGTCGATGACGATGAGTTTTGCGCCGCGCTGCTTTCGCGCCTTGGCGATGTGGGTCATGACGTTGATCTGGGTGGAAACCGGATTGCAGCCCCAGACGACGATCAGGTCGCTCTCTGCTATTTCGCGCGAGTCTGTACCGGCGACTTCGCCGATCCCGGCCATCCAGCCGGTCGCCGCTGTGGTAACGCAAATCGTTTCATCCTCACGGGAAAACCCGAGCGCATGACGAAAGCCGTGAATGATATCGCGCTGCGCGAGCCCCATGGTACCGGCGAAATGATACGGCCACACCGTGGTAAGCCCATACTCGTCGATCTTGTTCTGGAAATTCTCGGCGACGATATCGAGTGCGGCATCCCAGGAAATTTCTTCGAAAGATGCGGAACCTTTTGGGCCGATGCGGCGTAGCGGCTTGGCGAGTCTATCGGGATGATGCACACGTTCACGGTAGGCAGCGACCTTGGCGCATATCACACCGTCAGTGTAATCGTTCATGGCATTGCCGCGCACGCGGCCGATACGGTCGGCGGCGACACGCTCGACTTCGAGCGCGCAGGTTGACGGACAATCGTGGGGACAGACCGAGCGCAACCATTCCGGATTTTCGTCAAGCGGCGACATACCGCCAATCTACTATTGCCATACGCTTGCCAGCAAGCGGATGACGCACCGAAACAGACAATAACCCCGGGAAACCTTTTGATTTTTAGGCATAAAAGGCATTCGCCGCCTTGACCCTCAGGCGTCCGCGCTAGAAACTTTGCGGGCTTTAAACATGAGGAAAGGAATCGCTGGTGGATCGAGTCGGTTGTGTTGTTATTGGTGCTGGTGTCGTCGGGCTTGCATGTGCGCGGGCGCTTGCCATGGCTGGACATGAGGTTGTCGTTCTAGAGAAAGCCGACATGATCGGCACTGAGACCAGTGCCCGGAACTCCGAAGTGATCCATGCGGGAATCTATTACAAGAAAGACTCGGCTAAGGCGCGGCTGTGCGTGAAAGGCCGCGACATGATGTACGAATACTGCGCCAGCCACGGCATCAACCACCGCAACTGCGGCAAACTGATCGTTGCGACGGATGACTCTCAAGTTGCTCTGCTAGACGGCATCAAAGAGCGTGCTGCCGCTAACAACGCCGGCGATCTGGTCTTCATCGACGGCGCCAAAGCAAAAGAGATGGAACCCAACCTAAAATGCAGCGGTGCGCTGATCTCGCCAAAGACCGGCGTCGTCGATAGTCACGGGCTGATGCTGGCCTATCAGGGCGAAGCCGAGGACCACGGCGGGATGATCGCCTTCAAAGCACCGGTTGAAGGCGGCGAAGTGACGCCGGACGGCATTGTGCTCCGGGTCGGTGGCGAGACGCCGATGGAGTTGATCTGCGATCACGTCGTCAACGCAGCCGGGCTGTGGGCACAGCCGATCGCACATTCGATTGAGGGTATTCCTGAAGACACGATTCCAGGTATTTATTATGCACGGGGCGTCTATTTCAGCCTTAGCGGCGGCAAACCGCCCTTCACACAACTGATTTATCCGGTACCGGATCCCGCCGGCGGTCTTGGTGTGCACATCACCGTCGATCTGGGCGGTCAGGTGAAGTTTGGTCCTGACGTAGAATGGATCGACGGTATCGATTACACAGTAGACCCAACGCGCGGTGATCTTTTCTATGACGCCATTCGCAAATATTGGCCGGACTTGAAGGATGGCACTCTTCAGCCAGGGTATGCCGGCGTGCGTCCCAAGACGCAGCCCAAGGGCACTCATGACGGCGACTTCATGATCCAGAGCGAAGATGTGCATGGGGTGAAAGGACTGGTTAACCTGTACGGCATAGAATCACCTGGTTTGACGTCATCCATGGCCATTGCGGAAGACGTCGCAAAGTTGATTCCCGCTTAATCACACACGGCCCGAACCGGGAGGCCGCTATGAATGTCGAGCTTCGTCCGTCCCTAGCCTGCTTTGCATTTGCCCTGACCTTGGGGGCGGTGCTTATTTGCAGTGATACGGTGGCGCAAGAGCAGCCGGCACCGAACGCCCCGGGCTACACCCGTATTCAAGGTCAGAGCGGTACGAGTATCTTGGCACCGCCGCCGGCAGGTGTGGTGGGTGCGCTGATCGATCATCGCCAGGAAATGCGCACGTTCATTGAGCGGCTCTCCACCTATGCGCGGGAGCAAAACCGCAATTTTTCGATCATCATCCGCGATGCCAACGAACTGGTCATCAAGCGTGACGTTCAGGACGAAAACATAATCTCACCGGCGCGGACGCTGATGCACTCCATCGACGGAGTCATGTTCGATGGCCTGTTCGTCGGCCATAGGGTCATCGGCCAGCCGCCCCCACCCGAGGTCGATGCCGTGAACAAGGATCGCCTTGCCCGCATCAAACGCGCTGGGCTGAACGTTTTTTCGATTGAGTTCGCCGCCGACAGGGCTGCCGTGGATAAGGCCTTGGCGGACGCGGATAAGCTGGGTGTCGTCACCACCGTGGTGCCGCGCACGACCGACGAATTGACTGGCGTCCCCAACTATCCAAAGCGCCCTCACAATGAGAACCCTAACAACATCCTGTCCGTTCAAGACATTAAGAATTTCGTTTACATCTCCGACCCGGCTGCGTTCGGGCGCCAGGATCAGTTCGCGTTGTCGCTACAGGGGACGAACTTCGATCTTGTGATCGTGGATCCTTTTTCAGGCCGCGAGCCGCTGTCGAAGCGAGCCGTGGAAACTCTCAAGTACAAGAAACTGGGCGCCAAACGTATGGTGTTCGCGCGGATGGACCTGGGTACGGCCGCTAGCTATCGCTATTACTGGCAACCCAATTGGCGGGAAGGCAGTCCGTCGTGGATCGGCGCGCCCTACCCCGGAGACCCGGACCGGTACTTCGTCGATTTCTGGTCGCCAGGGTGGCAGAACCTGATGTTCGGGAACCCGCAGTCTTTCGTCTATGGCCTGATCGCACAGGGGTATGACGGTGTGTTGTTGGAGGGGCTCAGAACTTACCTGGCCTTCGAAGGGAATGTCGAAGTGCCAATTGAGTTCGCACCATTAGCGCCAGCGCCGAATTAATCGACGCGCTCGCGAAGTCGCATACCGGCGGCTTGAACCGCCTTACAGAGCTTACCCAGACTGCTTAGTGCAGGACGATGGGTTTTACGGACGTAATCACGAAACCTTCGTCCGGCGGAAAGCGGGTGCTCGCCAGATGTCGTGCTTCGTCGGCGTTATCCGCCATCACGTCACGAGTTTGTTCGTCAGCCCAGTGATCGTCGAAGAACGCGTGGCTCTGATTTTCTTTCACGAGCGAGCGGACTTCCTTGTTGTAGATGCAGACCTCAAATATGCGGTCTACGTTGTATGGCGTACGTTCCATCGTTCACTCCCGATGTTAGGCCTATACGTCGCCCCCCAGACAGTTATCCTCGGACTTTGCCAGCCTCTGGATACAAAAACTGTCAAAAATCATGCTATGTCTGTCAATGTGAAGAAATGATGAACCTCACACATTGGCCAATATTTCGGTGTGGTTGTGTTTTTTATGCAACATATTCTGTCGTCGAGACCGCTGATTGAATGCTTTCACCCTGAAACCAAAGGACCGCCAGAAAATGACTACAACAGTGGAGTACTACTTTACCCTCAGTTCACCATGGACATTCATAGGCGATCCCTTGATTCGCGACGTGTGTGCAAAGAACGGTGCATCGATTAATCACAGGCCCGTCAACTTTGCACGGGTGCTCGACAGTACAGGTGGTTTACCCCTGGCTAAGCGATCTGATCAACGCAAAGCGCTTCGCATGCAGGAACTCAAACGCTGGCGTGCCTATCGCGGCATCGATTTCAATCTGGAACCCAAATACTTCCCTGTTAACGATAAGGCGGCGGCTGCCGTCGTTTTGAAGGCGCAGCAAATGGACGCCGACGTTGCCCCGCTTGTCTATGCGATTATGCGCAGTGTCTGGCAGGACGAGCGCGACATTTCGGATATAGACACGCTCAAACAGATCGCTGACGAATGCGGACTCGATGGAAAGGCTCTAATCGGCGCAGTCGATGATCCCGACATCCTCGCCCTTTGGGAAGAAAATGCAGAAACAGCAATCGCCAAAGGAGTCATGGGAGCGCCGTTTTATATCGTTGGCGAGGAATGCTTTTGGGGCCAGGACCGTGTCGAATTCGTCGACCGTTATTTGGCTAGCCTGCGTTGACCTTTAGCCGATATCGGGTGGAAGACTGATCGTCCGGGCGATTTCATCAGATTTGAAGCCGACTGCACGAGGTCTTGTGATGCCGGGCAACGAACAAATGCCTGCGATATCCTCGACCACGCCTTCAACGGCGACCCAGTGCAGCACGTTCCCCGATGACAGTTCTACGATGGCGACACCGCACTTGGCTTCCGCGCCGGCCTCCGTCAGGGCTACTGTCAGCGGCAGTGAAGTAGCATCGATCCCCGGCAACGATTTCGACAGGCCGACGACGGCGAAGTTGCCGATTACGGTCATTGCCGTCGGGAACCCGGGCAATCTTGTTATCCTCTCAACAGTGCCGGACTTGGGATCGACGCGGGTTAGAAAGCCGCTGCCGCCCTCTATCAGCAAGACGGACTTTCCGACAAGGCGGGGTGCTGCCGGCAAGCAGAGATCGGCGGCTACGGTTTCGCCGTGCCGAACGTCTATCAGGATGCCGCCGTCCGTCATACTTTCGCGCCACCCTTCCGCGCCATCGGTGGCGGCGCCCGCAGTGACGAATTCGACACCGTGTTCCTTGGCGGCGAGACC
This sequence comes from Rhodospirillales bacterium, assembly GCA_965216765.1. GTDB lineage: Bacteria > Pseudomonadota > Alphaproteobacteria > Rhodospirillales > Casp-alpha2 > UBA4479. Next base: position 471,351 of record OZ244199.1, on the reverse strand, counting down.
GCTCAGTCGGCATCGGTCTTCGGGGGCGTAGGCCGAGATAAACGGCGGTCGCCAAACGGGATGGAAACTGTAGTCCCGGCTTAGGTAGGCCAAGCAACTGAAACGTCCATTGGCGAAGACCAGCCGGTCTTCCGCGTCTAACGCCATATCCCGGCAAGCGATGGCCCCCGTAACATGGCTGGCTTTCGGCACGTAGACTGCATCGTAGCCCTCGGACATTTCGCCTTGATTCAGAACGTTCTCGAACCGCCAAATCTGCCATGCCGCGGAAACGTAAAACCCGCGAGCCGTCGCGATGAGACTTCCACACGTGTCGATGGTGCGTTCGGCGAGCGTTCCCAGCCCGTCTTCGTCACGTCCGACAAGGAATAGTTTGGATGTCGACTGCGAGGTGAACGCGAGACTGATGCCGTGACCGGCGAGCCAGTCGTTGAAATGCGGGGAAGCACCGAGTTCGAGTTTCGGCGCGTCATCATTCTTGCCGGATGAAGCGGGTTTCTTCGCACGGCTCGCTGTTTTGGCCGTCGGCTTAGATTTAGGTGATTTCGCCATAGTCGATTAGTTCAGCCCGCCAATGTCCTGACGGATCGCAACGGCAGCGTCGGAATCGTCACTGTCGAAGACCGTATAGCCGCTCAATGAAGCCGCCGCCGGCTGCTCTTCGCGCTCCGTCCAATTGCCGATCAGGTTGACGGTGTCGTACTCGTCTGCGGCAATAAGAAACGTATTCGTCTCGCCAAGCAGAGCATCAAGTGCCTCACCGATGTCTAGTACGCTGGCGAAATCGATATCGATTGTGTTGGCGAGGCCGTTGTCGATGTCCAGGTACTCGAATCCGGTGATGGCATTCTCGGCAATCGCTGTGAAATCGAGGTCGAAGCCACCGTCTAAATAGAGGGTATCGTAACCGTTGCCGCCATCGAGCTGGCGGAAGGTATTGTCACTAATGCTGACGGTATCGTTCCCTGCCCCGGCATGAACCACATCAGCTCCGCCCAGGGTCGAGATTCTGTCATTCAGTGCCGTGCCGACGAGATAGTCCGCGTCGCTTGTCGGCCCATCGCCGATCACTCCGGTGAAGTCGCGACCGTAGATGACATAGGCGGAGTCGGTGCTTGTTGACGTCATGAATATATCGTTGAAGCCGTCGCCGTTGATGTCGCCGCCGTCTATACCGGTGCCGCTGTTGTTGAGCAACGGTGTGGAGAAGCCCTGCTCGCCGTTCATGGTTGAGATATCCAATGACGTGCCGGCATCATCATCACCGAAGACGACATAGAATTCGCTGTTGGTACGGTCGGCGATGCCGATATCGGCAAGTCCGTCGCCGTTCACGTCGCCAAGGCCGTTCATGACCGACGACGTCGAGGCATTCAGGCTGATCTGGAAGCCGTCGCTACTACTCAATGAGGCTAGATCGACAACGGCGGAGCCGCTCCAATCGGCTTTTCCATATACGACATATGCGATGCCAGAGGAATGATTGCCGAGCAACATGTCATCGAAGCCGTCGCCGTTGAAGTCCCCGATGTTTTTGGGGCTCGCATTCGCCGCACCGGCTATATCGCCGTCAAGGCGGGCATAGCTGACCCCGTCGGGGGCACCCGACAAATCGACGTCGGGACCCAAGACCGTATTCCGCCCGAATATGATGTAGGTCTCGCCCGCATCGGTCCCGGCACTCGTATCCGCATTGGAATTGGTAACGACGATATCGTCGAAACCGTCGCCGTTGAAGTCACCGCTCAACAGCGGTGACAGCATATTCTCGCCGGACACATTCGCGGAGAAGTTAAATCCTATGTCAGCATCGCCGTTGGCGGCGGCAAATAACTGAGATGACTGGATGCGCCCGTCGATAGTGCCGTCGAGTGCATCGGCAGCGGCCAATTTGTCGCCATAGATCAGGTAGCCTGTTCCGGGTCCGGCCCCGTTCGTTTCGCGGGCTGTCACGACGAGGTCATCGAAACCGTCGCCGTTGAAGTCGCCCCCTTTTCCGGCACCTCCGAGATTCTCGTTGGCCGTGTCCCCGTAGATTGTATAGCCGTTCGTGCCGTCCAAAGACGACAGATCGATATCTCCGAGCGACGTCATGTCAGCAGAACCGAAGACGATGTCGGCGCGCCCGGAGTCCGTGCCGTTGGTGTCATCGAACAAAGAGCCAACCACAAAATCTTTGTAGCCGTCGTTGTTCAGATCGCCTGCCGCGGTAATGGTCGCGGTCGTCGAGGTAGTCCCACCGAGACGGAGCGCATCACCCTCGGCCAGCGCAGTGGTAATATCGAACTCAGCGTCGAACGGCATCAAGCTGCCGAACACGACATAGGCCGGTGTGTTGGAGAGGTTGTTGTCGGTGCTATAGGCAAAGTCGTCGAAGCCGTCGCCGTTAACATCGCCGATTACGCCTAGAGAGAACGCCAATGTGTCGTTCCCCGGTTCTGCGGACGGGATCTCGAAGCCGTTGACGCCGTCTAGGTCTGGAAGTGCTTCGGTCGTGTTTTCGATGTAGATCGTCGCGCCGGTCCCGGCATGAGTCTTTTTCGAGAAGCTGTACTCTTCACCTTCCACGATAAATGTCACAGAGGCGCTTTCGACCGTCCAACCGGCACCGATGTCGATGGCGCCGCCAAAGTCGTCGCGAGTGATGATGAGCGTATTCTCAGAGTTCGTGAGCGCATTATTTTGGTTCGTCATGGCGACAACGTCGTCTGCGGTCAGCGTCAGCGCGCCCAGGCCGACATCCAGGATTTCGAAGTCTTGCACCAGGTCGTCGCGGATCGCCGTAAGGTCGAGACCCGTCTTGGCAACCAGGGTATCGACACCGTCACCACCCGAGACGAAGTGGAAGTCATCGCCCGAGACGCGGATCAGGTCGTCTCCCGCCCCGCCGAGCAGCACATCCTCGCCCCCGCCGCCGATAAGGACGTCATCGCCGTCACCGCCTGCCACGTAGTCGGCGTTCGATGTGCCGACGAAGGTGTCAGCGCCGGATGTCGCGGTGATGGCGTTGCTCTGCGCTGACAACGTGATCGCCGTACCGGTGAAGGCGATATCGAACATCGTGGTGAGATCACCCTCTAGCCCGTCGATACGGTCAAAGTAGTCGGTGGCGCTGCCGAACTGCATGGCGTTGAAACTCGACCCCAGCGTTGGAGTCGCTGTATCCAGAAGCGTAACGTTTAACTCGCCGTCCAGTGCAATGGTTCCGGAAACGGCTAAGGTGTCATGATCGGTGCCGTCCCCGACATCCAGATCGATGACGCTGCTCTGCATCAAATCCGCATCGCCGACGATGTGCATCGCGCCTGTTGTCGAAGCGATACCGACACTTAGGAAGCCGTGATTGATAAAGCTGCCTGTTTGGGTGTCCGAAACATCCAATGTGCCGAGGCCGGTGATCCGTCCGTCAACTTCGTTGACTAGATTGTCGCTGTAGACGATGTCCAGAGTTGCGCCTGCGGCGATGTCGATGGTGCCGTGATTGATATGCGTATCGTTTGACGACAGTTGCGAGTCCAGCGTCAGGCTGTGATCGACGTTGAGCGTTCCATAGTTCGTTATCGCGGCTTTGATCTGGAACGTCGAACCTGTCCCACTGCCCTCATAGACGGTGTCGACGGTGTGGCCCATCGTATTGACGATTTCGACGGTGCCGTAGTTGATCAATTCTTGTGGGTTACCGGAAACGATGAGTTCGATATCTGAGTCGGCATTATCATCTTCTTTAAGAGTAATCGTGCCACGGTTGGTCAATGTATCCGAGACATTGATTCTTACCGTCCCAGTACTGTCGCCTTCAACGGTGACCTGTCCGCTGATGTCGTTTGTCAGACCGCCCCGGAAGAAGATTGTCCCATCGGAACCGGCAAACATGCCGCGGTTGATGACGTGAACGGTGTTGTTGAAGTCGGGTGATTTGTTGGTCGTGATAGAGGCGCCGGCATCGATGATGAATGTGACGTCACTGCCGTCATACGAATGTATGTCGTTGGTGCTGTAGAAATCCAGTAGCGGCATGTCGGCGGTATAGACGAAATCCCCATCGAGATAGAGCGCGGCACCGGAGCCGAGGAATAATGTGCCGTCGCCGGTCAGTGTGGTGGTCTCGTCAATGATGATCTGTGCGTTGCTACCTGTGACACTTAGCTTCGCCCCGGCCGCGATATTGATCGCACCGCCACGCGCATCCAGGATGACCTGACCGCCCGAGGTAGAGACATCCAGATCGTAATCCACGTTGAGCACTCCGCGATGGACCATTTCTCTCATCTGCAGGCGCGGGCCACCATTATCGAGTGCACTGACGTTGATAGTGCCGTCGTTATAGAACGTGCCTTCCGTCCGCATCGTCACCAGCGACGAGCCGGAAACGGTCCGGGCCAGATTGATCGTGCCGGAATTGTGGAAATCTTCTTTCACGGTAAGAGTCGGCGCGCTTAATGTATCGGATGCGACGATCTCAATGATGCCAGCGTTGACGGCGGTCGAGTTGATAAAGAACGACGCACTGCCAAGGGTCGCAGAACCCATAGTGCCGTAGTTCTCGACCGGCCCGTTAAAGGTAACGGTGTCTTGTGGTGTCGTCGCAGCAATGTTGCCGCCGGAGAGGTTTACAAACTGGGAGCCCATCGTGAAGCCCCAGTCGAAGGTGACATCGCCCGCGTTGTACACGGTGCCGTTGCCGTTCAGGACCTGCACGGTGTTGGGCACCGACAACGTACCGTTGATCAGAAGATCACTTTCGAGCGTTTTAGTGTCGGCGCCACTCAGGACCATCGTGCCGTCGACGGTCAGCGTCCGATCCAGATCGATTATGCCATCTTGCCAGTTCAAGGTCGCGCCGCTGGCGACATGTAGGCCGCCGTTGCCGTCGAGGGTGCCGTTGAGGACGAATGTGGATGTGCCGCCGATAGCTGAACCATTACCGTTCAAGGTCAGCGTGCCTGTCGAAGAAACGTCGAAATCACCGGTGCCGGTGACGTCCAGACGGCCAACGGCGAGATCGCCGAGCAACATCGGATCGTTCGCTCCACCGGTGCTGACGGACGCGACCTCGTATGCACTCGGGAGCGAGGCGCCGGACCAGTTCGCGCTATCTTCCGGATCGTCGCTGGTCGAACCGGTCCAGGACACGCTACCGCCGATGACGTTGGCGGATATTGTTCGGAATGTCGTTTGGCCGTGCTCGCCCGTGATCCGGATTGTAAAGGCATCGGCGCCGACATAACCGCCGGCGGGCAGATAGCTGTAGGTGCCATCGTCACCGACCGTGACGGATCCGTGATAGGCGTCCGATGCCAGCGTATAAGTCAGGCCGTCGCCGTCGAGATCGAGAACCGAAATACGCCCGTCAAATGTCGTATTTTCATTCGCAAGGATAGTATCGTTGTTGATCCAATCGACACCGCCGTAGGCCGTCGCGTCGTGTCCGCTCAACGTATGGTCCCGTGCGCTACGCCCGTCACCTTCGGTCATCGGCCAGTAACCGAGGAGACCCTCTTCGGCACCGGTCAGCTGGCCGTTAAGGTTCGCGGCAATTTCCTCACTGGTGCGAACATCTTCCCAAATACGGAAGTCGGCGATCTGACCGTCGAAGAAATGTTGCATGCCGCCATTTGCGCCGATTAACAGTTCTCCATCCTCTCCGCCGGTAACCGGGTTGGTATAGCTCACCGGCGCAGCGACTTGAGCGCCGTCTACATAAAGCGTGATGGTTTGTGCATCAGCATCCCGCGTGACGGCAATATGGGACCATGCATCCAAAGTAATGCCGGTCGAAGTAAACGCGCTGACCGACTCGTTTACGCCGGCGCCGCTCTCTTGAACCCACTGCACGTCGCCGCTCGCCGTAATATATAATTCGTACAGCGAGTTGTTCTCTTCGGTGTCAGCTGCATCGAATCCGGAGAAGCTAAAGACACGACCAGCACCAAAGGTATCCGGATTGACCCAGAACTCGACCGTCATATCGCCTTTGAGTGCCAAGGGGTTTTCACTATCGCCGGAATGCCCCGCCCGCAAGAAGCCCGTTGCGCCGTCGAAGTCCATACCATCTGCCAAGCCCACTGCCGGCAAGTCGTCGGTATAGGTGGCGCCGCTGATGGCGCCGTCTTGCCCGCTACCGGATGCATCGAAGGCACGGGTACCGTTACCCTCGTCGAGCGGCCAATATCCGTAAAGCACAGGAATATCCGACGGCGCCCGGCCGAGCATGTCCCAGGCCGACAGGGACTCTGTTATCTCAGTGTCCCAGAGCCGCAGGTCGGAGAGGTTGCCGGTCAAACCCTCGCCCATCTTGACGGTGCCGGTCAGCCCGGCAATATCAATGCCGGTCGCGTCGAGCGTCCCGACGGTTTCGCCATTGAGGTATAGCGCCAACTGGCCGTCTGCGTAGCCGATTCCGAAGTGCGACCAGTCGTCGTAGTTCCAATCCGTATTGAAAGTCTCCGTTGCCGATGTCGTGCCATCGTCCATCGTCAGGCGAATTTCGCCCTCTTCACCGAATTCGAAAGTCAGCGGCGACGGTGAGCCTTGCAGTTCGAAGACCTTGTTCCACCAGCCCGAATTGGTCGGTTTCACCCAGAATGTCAGACCCAATTCGTTGCTGTTGAGCGTGATGTCCCCGGCCGTGACCACATCGCTATCGCCAAACGTAAACGACAAGGACGCACGTTGCGTGTCCGTGACGGGGATAACATCCGCGCCGGTCGTTTGAACCCAACGGTCGGCGTCAACGTTGCCGCTGTCGTTACTATTGCTGGTGAGGTCGTAGACGTCGCCGATGGCCGAGCGCGAGTCCGATCCTTCGTCGAAGCGATAATAACTCTCGAGTGCGGCATCGCTGGGATCGACTGTCTGATGGGCGTTCTGGGCGAGATCGTCCGCCGAACGGGCTTCGTTCCACACCCGGACTTCGTCCATCAGGCCATCATAGTATGCATGCGCGCCGTTGTTATTTGCCGCATCGCCCAGAACGAGGCTGGAAACACCCGCCGTATACGTCGCCGCTGTCGGCGTGCCCGCGACACCGTCGACGACGACGGTCGCGTTCGTGCCGTCGAACACCAGAGCAACGTGGTGCCAGCCGCCTGCGGAAGCATCAACAGCCGGGCCGGTAACGTTCACGGTATCGTTCGACGGCGTCTCGGTGAAGAACTGTGCTTCGATACCGGTACCTGCACTATTGAATGCTAGACGGTAGCCTCGGTTTTGTCCGCCCAATTGGGAGACGGTATTGACGAGGCCGGCGCCAGCGGTCTGCGTGCCGTCCGCATTGATCCATGTTTCAATCGTGAACGGTGCGTCGTCGGCAAACGACGGTGCGGTGGCGGAAACTCGTTCATCGACACCATCGAAGGACATGGCATAGTTTACGCCGCGTTCCTGACCGGCAATCGGGATGTCGTTGTAGCTATCCTCGACTGTAACAGTGATCTCTTTCTCAACAAAATTGCCTATCGAATCCGTGACCTGGACGGTAAAGGTGTCTTGGCCGACGAAGTTCGGGACCGGTTCGAATTCGAACGCGCCGGTATCGCTGTCGATGGAAACCGTTCCGAAGGCTGGGTCGCCGGTAACAGAGAACGTCAGGTCATCACCGTCGCCGTCATAGGCGGCGATGACGCCGGAGACCATACCTCCTTCAAGCATCGTGAAGTCGTTGCCAAAGACGCTCGGTGCGGAATTAACCCAAGTCGATGTGCCGTCGATAATGCCGGTGTATTCGTTGCGGGAAAAGTCGTCAACGGTCGCGCCGACGCCTTCGTTGAGTGGCCAATAGCCGATGACGTTGTCCTGTGCGGGATCAGCTGTCCCTTCCATGATCGAGATGATCTGATCGCTGTTCAGGTCGCCTTCGTACAGACCGACGTTGGATATGATGCCGTTGAAATACTGGACGATACTGCCGCCGGTCGACTCATGGGCGCCGATGCGGAAGGGAGTGGTCGTCGTCGACAGGCTTGTCGCGTCTACGTTCTCAGGCGTTACGGTGTTATTAAGCGCGACTTCGGTGCCATTCTTGAACGCCTTGACCTCCGGCGTGCCGCTGCTGACATCGACGCTGAACGCAACGTGCGCCCATTCATCGGCTGTCACGACAGGGTCGAAAACCCATTTCCCAAAATTAGAACCGTCGTCCGACAGGATGACTTCCAGTGAACCGCCGTTGACGAAACGGAATATGAACCCGGCGTCATCGTCTGCCCACTTACTGGCGATCACCCGCGTCGTCGCGACGTCGTCGGGATTGATCCATGCCGCGAGGGTCATCCGCGATATACCGTCCAGTTCGTTGATATCGCCCACATCGATATGGGTGCTGCCGTCAAAGTCGAAGGAATTGCCCATGACAGGCACTTCCAACGGTCCCTCTCCAACAATCTTCGTGCCGTCCAGCAGTGTCCCGTCGTTGGCGTTCGAAGACAGGTCGGCGACCGAGCCGCCGGTTGATTCATTGAGCGGCCAGTAACCAACAAGCCCGGGCTCACTGCTCGTGAACTCGCCAAGCATATTGTCGTTCAATTCACTACCGGTGCGAACGTCGCTCCAAATTCGGACGTCGGCGATATCGCCTGCGAAACTCTGTTGGTGTGAAGAGTCGCTGTCCATCTCACCGATCATCAGGGACTCGCCCGTTGAAGAGTATGCACTGTGGGTGTGGGTCGAAACGACCGTTCCATCCACGTAAAGCTTGGCATTGTCGGCGCCCGGCTCGAACGTCATCGCGACATGGTGCCACTCACCGTCGCGGAGGTCCGGGCCGCCTTGTGTGAAGTGGGTGTTGCCTGGCGAGCCGCCGAGTTGGCCCGTTGTCCCGTTTACGTAGAGGCTGAAAACGTTGCCGTTGTCAGATGTCGGCATGCCGACAATGCGCGAATAGCTGATATTCGGGAAAGTATCGTCCAGCCGGACCCATGCTTCGACCGATAGGGTTGATGTTTCGTAAGCCGCGTTATTGGGAACCTCGATGCTGTCGCCCGAGTTTTCCGTTTGATCGCCGTCAAAGTGCGCAAAGCGATTCAGGTGCTCGGCGACGGCGAAGCGGTTGAGCGCGTCGCTGCCGAACTCGGCGCCGTTCTGCAGCGTACCGTTGTTCAACGTCGCGCTCTGATCGTAGGCGATCGCGCCCGACCCTTCGTCGAGACGGTAATAGCCGATCAGGCCCTGTTCGGAACTGTCGAACACCGTGGCACGATTTTCGGAAATTTCGGCAGCCGTGCGGGCGTCGCTCCAGATGCGGACATCGGCCAGATCGCCTTTGAAACTCTCCTGGAAACCGTCGTCATTGTCGAAGTCACCCAGAACGAGCGGGTTTGTATCGATCGGCAAGCTAATGCTGACGAGTGATGAGTCGACTTCTTCTCCGTCCAGATACAGCTTTGTCGCATTAATACCGGTCGTGACGACAAGAGCAGCGTGGTGCCACTCGCCATCACGAAGATCAGTGTCGTCATTTAATGTATTGGCACCCGCGTAACCGGTCAGATGGCCTGAGCTATTCAATGCCAAGCTAAAGGCGTTACCACCGTTGCCATCTTCTTTTGCGATCAGACGTTGCACCCCGGTGCCCGTCGCGTCAGCGCGGAACCAGACTTCAGCAGTGATCGACGTCAGGCTGTAGGCAGCGTCGTGCGCGATGACGATGTTGTCGTCAGTGCCGTCGAACGTCGTGTAGCCGGATAGATGCCCGGCGACTTCTGTTACATCGCCAGAGATCGGCGTTGCGTTCGCATCGCTACCGGAACGGTCGATATAGGCGCCGTCGGCATCGATTTTGTCGAAGTCCCAATAGCCGACGAGGTTGGAGTTGGCATCCGACGTGATTTCGGTGTCACTCAGGTTGCGCTGATAGTTTTCAAGAATTTGCCGGTCGGTTCGGGCTTCGGACCAAATGCGGACTTCGTCCATGGATCCTTCAAAGTCATTGGTCAGATCCAATGCTCCAAACAGAAGCTGACTGTCGGAACCACCTGCCGCCTCGCCGTCTTCTGCATAAGGTAGAACTTCGATCAGTTGGCCGTCAGCATAGAAGCGGACTTCGCCGTATGTCGTGTCGCGGACGACAGAGACGTGCGTCCATTCGCCCGCCGTAAAGACCGGATCGGTCGTTGTCGGTGTGACATTGCCCAGGTTTGTATTCTCGTGGAAGAAGCGGAGACTGCCGTCGGCCTGGGTTTCAAGCGAATAGAGCGTGTTGCCTGCAAACGTTTCCTGATCCGATCCAAACGCCAGTAAGTGGGCATTCTTGAGCGTAGACGGATTGACCCACATCTCGACGGTCAGGTCGCCGGTGATCGCCAGCGCGTCCCCGACCCCTCGGCCGGCTACCAGGGCGTCGGTTCCATCGAACTGCAAAACTGTTTCGTGCGTTGATGCACCAAGGAGCTGCGGCGGTTCCGTCCGGTCGTTGACAGTCAGGTTGATCACCCGGGTGCTGCTGGCGCCGTTCTCGTCGGTAACGCGGACTTCGAAGCTGTCGGCACCCGAATAGTTGCTGTCGGGGATGTAGCGGAAGATACCGTTTGCAAACAGCTCGACCTCGCCGTTCCCCGCATCTGCTTCGAGAGACCACGTCACATTGTCGCCTTCGTCGTCCGATGCGAAAAGCTGGCTGACGAGCGGAACGTCCTCATCAACGGTCAGGGTACCGCTGATCAACTCGGGCGATGTCAGGGCACTGGTTGCACCCGAAATGGTGCCATGGTTGTCGTATCCCGAATAATCTGCGGCATATCCGGCCGTGGCGTCGTCATCAAGACGCCAGTTACCGATAAGGTTCGGCTGATCCAGCGGCAATGTTCCGAAGTTGTCGCCACCGATCTCGGCGGCATCACGGACATCGTTCCAAAGCCGGACATCTGAAATCATGCCGTTCCAACCGGTGTACGTTGAACCGGAAGTATCGGTATTGCCGATCAGGAGGCTGCTAGCGACGGTCAATGACCCAGGCGCGTCGTCGATACGTTCTTCACCGTCCTCTTTGCCGTTAAGGTAGAACGTCGCGACACCGTCCCGGTCTGCGGTGACGGCAATATGAACCCACTGGTCAGTCGGAATGGTCGTCGCGCCATAGACATTGCTGTCGATGCCTTGTCCGTCCGTGAGCGACAGAACCGCTTTATCGTTGCTGTCTACGCCCAAGAACCAACCGACGGCACCATCGTCACGGTGATCGACGATAATATCCTGAGTGCCGGTCGATGAACGGAAGACCCATGCCTCGACACTGAAATCACCCTCACCGATATCGAGTGCGGTCCCGTCTGTGACTGCGATATGATCGGCGCCGTTGAATGCCATGGCCTGCACCGGGGGAATAATGAACAGCGGCTCGGCGTCGTCGCCGGCGCCAGCGGCGCCCAAGGTCGCCGTATGGCCATTGCCAGTCTGATCGCTGAAGGTCCCGGTGGCTTGGTCCCATTGATCGGCGTTAAATTGCCAATAAGCTTCGAGGTTCGTTTCGCCGCCAGTGAGTTCTTGCGCATTATTGGTGCCGATATCGCTTGCTGAAAGCGCCTCGCTCCAAATACGCACGTCGTCGATCTGGCCTTGATAATACTGTGAGGCGTCACTCACGCGTCCACCGATATCCAGCGGGCCAGGTGTGTTGATCGCATCGACCGGCGTGAAGGTATCGCCGATGGTGGCGTGCGGCTCCCATCCTTGGTTCGATCCATCCAAATATCCGGTAATGCTGCCGCCGTCGGTGTCGATCACCATGCTGACCCGGTGCCAGCCAGCGTCGACGCCGCTCAGATCGAAACGTTGCGACGCTTCAGTCAAGGCGCCACCGGTCTCGTTCGATTGTACGAGGACGGCTAAGACCCCTGTTGCATCTATGGAGATAGCATAGCCATCATCGCTAGGCGTATCGCGGCCTTTGCCAATCAGGCGATGGAAATTTCCGTCCGCCGTCCCGTCCCAATAGAACATGACCTCGACGGTCATTCCTTCGTCGCCGGGGTTGAGGTTCGGCACATGATCGACCGTGATGATGTCATTGGTGCCGTCGAACTGAATGGCACCGGATGACTCGATGGCTCCGAGGATTTCCGGCGCATCGTTCGTGGCGGCAACGGCGACGGAGAACGACCGCGTTGTCGTCGCCTCGCCGTCCGAAACCGTAACCGAGAACGAATCCGGGCCCGAATAATCTTCATCCGGCGTATAGATGAAGGCGCCGTCAGCGCCGACGTATAGCGAACCATGCTGGGCCTCGTCGGCGACGGTGAAGGTCAGGCTTGTGGCAGCTGTTTCGTCGTCCGCGCCGATAAGAGAACCGTGAATGGCAACGTCTTCATTGGTTGAAAGCTCGAAGCCATAGATAGGCGCGACGTTCGACGTGAAGGACGGATCGCCCACAGTGGTGCCGTTGTTGCCGCCGGCGCTATCGATCACCGTCGCGCCACTTCCGACGGCGCCGAAATCGTCATTCAGGCGCCAGTTGCTGACCAGTCCTTCGGTGTCACTATCTATGTAGCCCCGCATGTTGGCCGCGATATCGTCGGCGGAGCGGACCTCGTTCCAGACCCGCACATCGGCAAATCGGCCGTCAAAGTACTCGGAGACCGTTGCGGTACGGCCCAAAAGCAAGTTGCTGCTGGAGCCGCCATTGGGATCGTTCACGTACGACAGCGCAGCGCCGACCTGTTGCCCATCGACAAACAGCGAGACTGTCTTCGCCGCCGCATCGCGTACCAACGCGACATGCGCCCAAGTGCCGATTTCGATTCCCGGATCGCCGAAGTTGAGGACGGTGTCCGTGCCGGACCCGGTCTCGTGATAGTACTTGAGGTTACCGCTGTCGTAATAGAGTTGGTACTGGACATTGGTCGCGTTCGTCTCGCCGCTTGCCCCGAATGTGATTGGACTGCCCGCTAGGGCGTCAGGCTGCACCCAGAACTCGACCGTTAGATCACCGGTAATTGCAAGTTCGTTGGCATTACCACGCCCGAAGTCGACGACGTCGCCACTACCGTCAAGATCGATGGCTCGGTCAAACGGGATCGGCAGCGGCGAAGTGTTGACGATGCTCGTCCCGGTTACCGTGCCGTTGTTCGCATTGGATGTGCTGTCGGTACCGTCATTGTCTAGACGGTAATAGGCGGCAAGCCCCTCTTCGGCCCCGCTCAGCCGCGAAGTGAAATTATCCGCAATCTCGCTCGGCGTCCGGATGTCGTCCCAAAGCCGGAGATCGGCGATATCGCCGTCGAAATTCTGTGTGTCCGTGCGGCTCGTGCCGATCTGCAGAACGCCATCGAGCGTGAACATGCCAATGTCATTGTCGATCGTTTGCGACCCGTTTGTATAGGTCGCGCCGTCGAGATATATCGCGAAGATTTGCGAGGAAGCGTCATACGAATACGCGACCTGATGCCAAGCGCCATCGTTAAGCGTATCCGCTGCGTTGAAGGTATAGACGTCTACGCCCGTTGTACCGGCGACTTCGACATACACAACGCCGTTATCGAGGCGCATTTGCATGTACTGCGTATCGCTGACGTCTGCGTCGTTGGTCGAGTAAAGGACCACGGTTCCCGTGGCTTCGGTCTTGAACCAGACTTCCGCGGAATGCGAACCGGAGACCGGCGGCACCGATGCCGTAACGATGTCGCTTGAACCGTCAAAGTGCATTACAGAGCCGAACGGATCGACTGGGGCACCATGACCGACCGTGGCATCATTGTCATTGGCGCTGAGGTCGTTGACGGTGCCGTCGGCATTCACATGATCGAAGCGCCAATACCCGGCGAGATTGATCTCGTTCGCGGGATCGACTAGCCGTTGATTGAAACTTCCGGCGATATCTTCCGCCGTGCGCGCCTCGGACCACAAACGAATATCTTCAAGTTGCCCATCCCACGCCTTGACCGAACTGCCGTCCTGGGCTGAGTCACCAATGATGAGGTCGGCCGTACTGTCCACACTTCCCGATTCATTTGCGGAAACCAGCGGCTCGACGCCCGCGGCACTGTCGTAAACCCCATCAACGTAGAAACTGACACCCGTGTCACGGTCAACACTGACTGCGACATGATGCCAATCGCCCTCTGGGATTGTCAGCACACTATCGATGTTCTGCGTCGCGCCCGCCTGGATTTGGAGACGGATCGTGTTGTCTGGCTGTGTGAAAAGCAGATACCCGTTTGGACCGTCCCGCTTGTCCAAGATCATATTGTATTGACCGGACTCAGTGCGTTTAACCCAGGCTTCAATGGTGAAGTCACCCGTGCCGAAGTTGATCCCAGGCGCATCGGGCACGACCACGTTGTGATCAAGCGACGCGTCCGCATTGCGGGCAAATTGCAGCCCGCCGCTATCTGACGCTGCCCCAAGTATCTCCGGCCCGTCATTTACCGCTTCGACGTTCAGCGTGATCGTCTTGGTATCGGCATTCCCTTGCTCGTCCGTGACCGTGACATCGAAGCTGTCCGCGCCTGTGTAGCCCGGCATCGGCGTATAGATGTACTCGCCGTCGACGGTAACCGATACCGTGCCGCCGGCTGTCGTCGCGGCGTCGGTCTGTACGGTGTAGAGGAGCGAGGAGCTGCCGTCCGGATCGATGGAGACGATCTGACCGGCGTGGGTCTGATCTTCCGAAACCGTGACCGAGGCGTCGGCGATGGGCGGGCCGACCAGGACCGATGTCGCGCTGTTGATGACACCGTCCAGACCGTTGCCGGAGCTGTCCGTTGCCGTCGTGCCGTCGATATCGTCCAGGTTATAGGCGGCGACGAGGCCTGGCGTTCCCGGTTGCGGATAATCTTCGAAGTTGCTCGTCAGATCGTTACCGTCTCGGGCGTGATCCCAGATGCGGACATCGGCGATTTCACCTTCGAAGAACCCTTCTTCGCCGTTCGTCATCGGCGACTCATAGGCCCCGATCTTCATCCGCATGGCATTGGCAATGGCCGGTGACATCGTCGCCGTGTCCTCGACCTCGCCATCGACCCAGATCTTCATGTTATCGGTAGAGAGCGTATCGTCGAACGTCACCGCAACGTGATGCCAGCCGCCGGTCAGGTTTGTGGAGCCGACCGGCCCGGTTGCGTTGGTCGTGTCGGCATGAAGTACGCCGTTGTCGACATAAAGGTGTAGAGAGTCGTCCGTAGTCGCCGACTCCCCGATTTGAATGATATCGCTGCGCCATGTGGCGCCCGAGTTGAGGTTAACCCAGGCTTCGACCGTAAAGCTGTTGAGAGAAATATCAGTCGAAGAAACTGTCACGACGTCGTCGTACCCGTCGAACGATAGCGCACGGGTCAGGTGCGAGACTGTTTCGCCCTCAGCCGTATCGAAGTCGCCGGTCGTCAGCGGATTACCCGCGTACAGCTCGTTGTCCGACGAAGATAGGTCAGAGACCACAGCGTTGACGTCGTCGACGACCTCGAAGTTCCAATATCCGGCGAGATTGGCTTCGTTTCCAGGATCGGCGATCTTGGCTGCATAGTTCAGCGCGATATCAACGTCCGAGCGTTCTTCGCGCCAGAACCGGATTTCGTCCAATGAACCTTTGAAATAGCCGGTGTCGTCGGCTGATTTACCGATGATGAGCGGCGCGCCGTTGATCAGGTTGAAGTCCGCGACATCGGATGCATCGGCACTGCCCGCCAAAGAGCCATCGAGATAGAAGTCGACCGCACCGTCACGGTTGACGCTGATGGCGACATGTTGCCATTCACCAGGATCAACGGACCCGGAGCTGGAGACAACAAGATCGGTTACACCGCCCGCACCGTCGCTGATGGTGAGAACGATATATCCGTTTTCATCGATCCAGGCTGCAATCCCTGCCCCGTCGCCTGCGTTGCGCTTATCGAACAGCGTTGCGGTGTCGCCGAAATTTGGTAGTTCCGATGGGTTGATCCAGGCTTCGAATGTAAAGTCGCCTTGGCCCGCGTTGAGAGACGTGTCGCTCTCGACAAACAGATAATCGTCGATGCCGTCCAACTGAACGAAGGTATCTCCATCGTTGGCGCCGACGATGGCTGGTCCATCCGAGACCGGCTTAACGGTGACATTGAGGGTCTGTGTGGCGCTGGAGCCGTTCGCATCTGTGACGGTGACCTGGAAGCTGTCGGACCCGTTGAAGTTTGGATTAGGTTTATAGCTGTAGGTGCCGTCGCTGTTGACGGTGACGGCACCATTGCCAGCTTCCTCGGTGAGAGAGAACGTAAGTGTTTCGTTCTCGGCATCGCTGGCGATGAGATTGCCTTTGACGAGCGAATCTTCAACAACGGAAATCTGCGCTGATGCCAGCGGGACGTCCGAAGAAAAGTATACAGGCCCTCCAAGTGCGGTTCCGTCATTGTTACCTGTACTGTCGGTGACGGTCGTGACCACGCCGTTGCCAGCGTCGTCCAGACGCCAGTTGCCCACAAGGCCAATCGCATCGGACGCAACGTAGCCGTTGTAGTTGTCAGAGATCTCTTCGGCTGTTCGGGTGGTGTCCCAGAGCCTTACGTCAGCAATCTGACCATCCAGGTAATGGCCTTCATTGTCATCCGCGAACAAGCCGATCTTAAGGTCATTGGCGGGTGTATAGTCCATAACGGACCCTGAGACTTCTTCGGACGCGATCTCAACGCCATTGATATAGAGGCGCATTGTTTGCCCGTCATAGGAACCTGCAACATGGCTCCAGGCCGAAAGCGGTATGGCCGACGGAGAGTCGAGAACGTGCATGACGCCATCGACCGCCAGTGCAAATCGTGCGCTCCCGCCACTTTCGAGACCCAGCGTGTATCCGCTTTCGCTGGCGCCGGTATCCCAGCCATTGGAAATGATGGAATCCCAGTTTTCGAAACTGTTGGGATTGACCCAACCTTCGAGCGTAAAGGAGGTGTCGACTTGGAAGGAGGTGTCCTGGCCGAGGACGATGTGATCATCAGTGCCATCGAACGTGATACCACCGCGTACATTATCGCCAAGAAGTACCGGCGACGCATCCTTGTAACTCGGCGCATTGGCGCTGCCCGCCAGCGTCACATCCCCGACTGCGGATCCTGTCGCCAGGTTCGTTACTGTGGTTTTGGAAGGATCGTCAAATCTGTAGTACGCTAGCAGATCGTCGCCTGATGCCAGCGTTGCCGGGTCATCCAACGTCGTGTTGGCATCGTTCTGCATCTCTGTCGGTGTGCGGACATCGTCCCAAATCCGAACTTCGCCGATCTCGCCGTTGAAGCCGCGCACGCTGCCGGCAAACTCGGTAGTCAGTTCCCTACCAATGTAAAGTGGATTGGCGTCGGAGCCGGTTTGCACTTCCGATGCCGTCGGCGTTGCGAAGTCATGCGTCGCGTCCAAGACACCGTCAATATAAAGATTGATGACTTGCCCGTCGTAGGTCGCACTAACGGTCGCCCATTCGTCAGCTGGAATCGTTGTCGTACCGGTCACGCCCATCGGCGCGGAGTCGTCTGGCGTGAAGCCGAAGGAAACTAACCCGTTAGCGATCTTGAGCATTAGGCCGGTGCCGTCTCCTGTCGCGCCGATCGGGACCGACATGATGGTGCCGCCGTCGTAGGCACCGTCCCATTTCACGGTAGCTTCCCAGGTGAAGACATCCTGATCCAACGCCGCATTCGCGGCGATGCTAGCGTACTGCGCGTTCACCGCCGTATCGTCGCCAGCAATCGCCAGAGACGTGGCGGCGGGGTTGCCAGGTGGGCCTTGCAGCACCTGTGCGTCGTTGCCCATCATCGTCAGATCGGAAATCGTGCCGTCGGTATTCAGGTTGCCAAAGTCCCAGTATCCGATAAGGCCCGGGTTCTCCGAGACGCTTTCCGGCGTCTCGATGACGGTTTGATAGTTGTTCGCGATTTCCGTTGCGGTGCGCGCCGCGCTCCATATGCGGGGCTCGGCAATTTGCCCCTCGAAGCCCAGAGTACCGTTTTCGTTGTTGCCGATGATCGCGACACCCACTGTAATATTGGGTGACATTTCGTGGGACTTTGTCAGGTTGCCATCGACATACATGGCTATGTTATCGGAGCCGTTAGCGACATTGCTGTCATGGACCACAGCAACGTGATGCCATTGACCGTCATTGTAGCTGACATCGGTTGCTGGGAATGTCGCATCACCGAACAGAGAGAAGTCCAGTGTGCCATCCGTGTTCATGTGCAGGTTGGCGCGCTCGTTTGTGGCGGCACCACCGATGTATATCAGGACTTCCTCGTCCGAGATGGCACCCGGTTCCCGTTTGAACCAGATTTCGTACGTAAAGTCACCGTTACTCGTCGCGAACGCGGAGGCCGGTAGCGAAACCAGATCGTCGATACCGTCGAACTGCAACGAACCCGGATTAGCGGAAACGCCAGTAATCTCCGGCGGCAGATTTTCGACGACCTTTAGCGTCGTCGAGAAATCCAAGCTGCTGTTGCCGAGATTGTCGGTCACCGAGAATGTAATCGTGCGTTGGGCAAGGTCGGTCCCTAACGACGCGTTATCGAACGTGATGGCACGTGCCAGGGCCTGGGTTGCTGTTGGAGTTGCATTTGCATTCAACGTCACGACGAACGGCGTGGCACCGTCTGTACCTCCGGCGGCGGTGCCAATCTGCGTACCTTCATAAGTGACGTTCGTGCCGTCGAAGCCGATCTGTCCCGCGCTTGTGCCGACATCCTGTATGGAGAGAATATCGGCCGTTCCGGCATTGCCAGATATGGCGACCGTCAGATTACCGCCGTCGAAATTGGCCGAGTCGTCGGTGATCGTGATTCCGGATTCAATAACGACTGCGCCGTAGCCTTCATTGTAAACGGGCGGCTGCTCGACATCATAATACTGAGTCAAAATGCCGGCACTGTTGATGCCGTCGTTCAAGGCCGTGCGGGCGATCAGAATCTTGCCGTCACCGAACTCCAAGGATGTGGCTTGGGATAGGCCGGGGTTGGTATGCACATCGCCGACGACGAACGGCGTGCCGACGTGTTCGCCGGTCGCCGAAATCTTTTGCGCCCAGACTTCGTACGCCGAAGAGGCGTAAGAGGCATAGGTGACAAGGAAACCGCCGTCCGAAAGCGCGGTGATGTCTGACACCGCGCTAGCCGCAGTCACAAGGGTTTGATTCTCATCCTCGACGTTATCGATCCGGAACGGTGCAACGATTTCTGTGCCGGTCGGGGACACGATTTGCGCATAGGCGACGCCGCCGGTGTTGTAGGTAATGGCGAGATTACCGTCTTCAAGTACTGTAACGTCGGTAAACTGACTGGTGTTGAGCTGCGTTTGCGTGCCGTTGATGACCGTTCCGGAGCCGTCGTAGAAACGTGCAAAAGTGGCGCCCGAAGTCTTGAACAGAACAGCGTAGCCGCCGGTATCGAGGCCGACGACCGAACTTTCCGTGTAGGTGGCGTTCGTGGTGGAGGCAATTACCTCGGCCGAGTTGACAGTCCCGTCAGCGTTATAGGTTTTAACGGCCGGCAATCCCGAGGCATTGCCGTCTGTAATCGTCGTAGACGCTGTAATGAACGAAACCGCGAAGCCGCCATCGGTCAGGCCGGTAATGCCGGTGAATGCCTGACTGCCATCCGTATTGGTATTGATGATGAAATCGTCGGTGGAACCCGAACTGGTGCCGTCGATATTCAGCGCTGTACCGTTGGACGCAAAACGGCGACCAAGGATACCGTTGCTGTCACCGTCGGCTCCGCCCTCCTGCTTCCAAGCGATGACAAAGCCACCGTCCGTAAGCGCCGCGACCTCGGGATTCCGGGAGTTGGCGGCGAGCGTGGTATTGACGAGGAAATCATCCCCTCTTGGGGTCCCGTCCGCATTGAAGACCCGCGCAACGATACCACTGCCGTTCGTGTCACCGAGACCGGTGACGCCGGCCGCGGCTCCTTCCCAGACTATGACATACCCGCCGTCGGCGAGAGTCACCGCACGGTGATAAGCCTGTACACTGGAGCTTTCGGTGTGGGCGACGAATTCGGCGCCATCTTCGACCAGGCTGCCGACGGTGCTTTGGGTGTCGATTTCCGGCGCATCGTTTAGATCGATTGTCACCTCGCGCTCGAAGGTAGCGCTGACACTGCCGTCTCCATCACTGATAATGAAGCTGACTGACCGCGTTGTTGTATCAAGTGTCGTCGCGTTGTTGTCGTAAACAATCGACCGAGCCAAAGCCTGCGCGGCGTCCGGCGTGGCGTTGGCATTAAAAGTGATGACGAGCGGTGTTAGGCTGGCGGCGGCACCGGTCACCGTGCCGATTTGTGTGCCGCCGTAAGTAACATTGGTTCCGTCAAAGCCGATCTGTCCAGCGCCAGTGCCGACATCTTGAATCAACAGCCTGTCGTTCGCCGTTGCATTTGTGGAAATACTGATCGTCAGCGAACCACCGTCGAAATCGATTGAATCTGGATCGGCAATCGTAATGCCTTCGTCGATGACAATAGGGCCTTGAGCCTCTTTGAAATCGACCGGAGCAAGGATGCCGTTATCGCGGGTAAAGACGGCGATCTCGGACTCACCTCGCCCGGTCACGACAACGAGTTCACCATCCGGAGATATGACGGGTCGGAACGGCAAATTCAGGCCATCAACGTCGTCAAGATCATCTACGATCACATTGTCGAATGTCAGCGCGCCTGTGGCGGGATTCCTATCAATAATGGCGATCTGGCCGGTACCGCCGTATGACGACCCTACGTAGAGGTTTAAGCCGTCAGGAGAGATGACCATCTGACGTGGGGATGGATGTTGTGCATTGATGTTGATCAGCGAGTCATAGGTCAGCGTGCCGTCTGCCGAATTGCGGGTATAGACGGAAATATCCCCACCGTAGTTCGAGAAATAGACCTGATTGCCGTCCGGTGAAACGACGACGTCCGTTACCGTGAACAGGCCGAGGGATGAGCCGCTATGAACGATGCTTTGTACTTCGGTCAGCGACCCGTCGACAGGGTTCCGGCTGTAAACGTACGTTTTGCGCTCGGGCTCCGAGGCGATATAGACAAACTGCCCGTCCGGGCTTTCTGAAATGCCGATCGGGTAAATATTAGTATGCGTTTCTTGGTCGACGATGGTGAGTTGGCCGGTCGCTGCATCGCGCGAGAACGTGGTGAGTGCCCTCGGAATGGCATCTGCATCACCGATAATAGCACCGAGATAAATGTTCTTGCCGTCCGCCGACATCGTCATTTCCAGCGGACCTTGCAGACCGTCGATTGCGCCATCGTTGTCGACGATTGTGCTATTGGTTGTCAGCAGACCGCTGCTGTCATTTCGGTCGAAAATATGAACGGTGCCATCCGTCGATGCCGCATAGACATGGTTCCCGTCCGGTGACACTTCGACTTCTTTGACACCCGCAGCGGCGATATTGCCGATATTCGTCAGTGCCCCGGTTGCCGCATCGACACTGAATATGTCGATGTGGTTGTCTGTATCGGATGCGGCATAGAGAAACGAGCTGTCCGGCGAAAATGCGAGGTCATTGACGCCACCGGCGCCGGATTCAGCCTCGACGAACGAAAGGTTGCCGGTAGCGACCGCACGGTTGTCGCTTTCGATCTCCGGCGGTGCATTGAGCGTCAGTGTAATGCCCGAGGTCGTGTATTGGATCTCGTGGCTGTATCCGGCGGGCAAGCCTGTGATGTTGATGGTCTCGAACACGTCCGAAAGATCGTTATCGGTGTTGTCGTATGTCACGAGGTCGAAACTATTTGTCCCACCTAGGTCGCCATTGATGGCGATGTTCAGGACGTTCGATGCGCCGGTCAGATCGAGATCGTCGACGTTGAGCGTTTCGAAATCATTCCCGTCGTTGATGTCGATGCTGAGGACGCCGGTATCGCCTAGGTCGAGCGCACCCAAAATGTCGAGATTGCCGTCGAGTTCGAAAGTGCCGGTGTTGACGATATTGCCGCCGCCGACGAATTGGATCGTGCCGCCACCGGTGATTGTCCCGGTGTTGGTCAGCGTGCCGCCCTCAATGATCAGTATATTGCCGACTTCGACGTTGATCGTCCCGGCATTGGCGACGTCACCGACGAAACGCTGGATGTCACCCACGCCGTCGCCTGTGATATTAATGACGCCGGCAGCTTCGTTGATGATCGTCTGTCCTGAAGGGACCGCGAGTTCACGTCCCTCATCCGAGCCGCTGGAGTTATTGATGCCGGCAAGGTTGATTGTGCCGCGGTTGGTGAGACCGAGTGAAAAAGTAGTCCGGTCGTTGGTCGTCTGATTGCCCGTCAGATCAAGGACCGCGCCGGTATCGTTCACGAAGGCAACGCCGAAGGTATCCTGTTCTCCGCCCGATGTTCCAGACGTATTCGCGATGGTCATCGTCCCGGCATTCGTGAAGGTCCCGGAGCCGATGAAGCTGACGCTAGCGGTAGAGAGATCGAGGCCGCCGGTGTACGTATAATCTTCGACTAATTCGATGGTGCCGGTCTTGCCCGAGAACCGGATATTCCCGTCGCCGGTGATCGATGTGTCCGTGCCGAGCTGCAGCGTGATACCTGCCACCAGCTGCAGTTCAGTGCCGGCAGCGAGATTAATCGTGCCGTCCCGGGTGTTGAGGATGTTGTTCGACCCGGTCATTTGCCCGGTTGTGACTACGTCGATCAGGCCCTCGTTCTGGATGGTGCCAGTTAGATACGGGAAATCGGCGGCACTGCCCGTCGAGTCGAAGCGCAATGTCCCAGTCGCGGTGTTGACGAACGGATCACCGTTCGAGACATCGACGCCGCGCCCTTCGTTGCTGCCACTGGAACCGTTAACACCGGCTATGACAAACAGACCGCTATTCTCGATCCCATCGTTGAATATGGTCGGGCGGTTGGAACTGATATTGCCCTCTATCGACACCACGCCGGCCGAGGTATTGACGAAGGCGACGTTGAACGTATCGACTTCACCGCCGGATGTTGCCGTGTTCGATAGAATCGTCAATTCGCCGGTATTGGTGAAAACCTCGTTGCCTGTCGAGCCGTTCACTGCGATGGCTGCGGTGCTAAAGTCCAGGCCGCCCGTATGAGTGAAGTTTTCGACCAGTTCAATCACACCGCTATTGCCGACGAAGCGGACAAAGCCATCGCCCGTGATCGTGGTATCGAGCCCAACTTGCATCGTCGTGCCGCCGGTGAGACCTAGTTCCTGCCCCGCCGCAATATCGATCGCGCCATTTCGAGTATCGAGTGTGTTGGAACTTCCGGTGATATGACCGGTTGTTGTGACCGTGATCGTGCCTTCGTTGATGACGTCGGCATCGATCATAGGTATGTCGGCGACGCCGCCTGTGCTGTCAAAAATAATCGAAGCGCCGGAATTGTTTATAAGGTCGAAGCCGTCGGTCACCCTGAGCGTTCGGCCTTCGTTGGAGCCGCTCGATCCATTGACACCGGCGATGGTGATCGTGCCATCGTTCTCAAGGTTTTTATTGAACGTCGTAACGATATTACTGTTGACGTTTCCGCTCAGCGTTAGCGTGCCGCTACCGCTGTTGACAAACGCAACGTTAAAAGTGTCGTTTTCGCTTCCCGACGCTGCTACGACGCTGTCGATGACCATCGCGCTGGCGTTGGTGAAGACTTCGTTGCCGGTCGTGCCGGAAATGGTCACCGCCGCCGTAGAGAGATCAAGCCCGCCTGTATGGATGAAGTCCTCAACCAGTTCGATCGTGCCCGTATTACCGGAGAACCGTATCTCGCCGCTGCCGCCGATAGCTGTGTCCGTGCCAACTAGAAGAGAGACAGCTGGCGTGAGGAGGAGTTCTTCACCGGAGGCAATGTTGATGGCGCCATCACGGGTGTCCAAAACCGATGCATTCCCGTCGACCTGGCCTGTCGTTGTGACCGTGATGGTGCCTTCGTTGCGGACGTTGCCGGTAATTTTGGGCGTATCGCTTACGCCGCCGGTGCTATTGAACACGATCTGACCGGTCGCGCTGTTGGCCAGTTCGAAGGCATCTGCGATTTGAAGATTGCGCCCTTCATTGGAGCCGCTTGAACTGTTGATGCCGGCTATGGTGATAATGCCGTTGTTGTCGATGCCTTTGTTGAAGAATGTATTCTTTTGGTTTGCATCGCCCGAGAGCGTCAGGGTGCCATTTGTCGTGTTGGTCACGGCTACGTTGAACGTATCGTTCTCACCGCCTGAGACGCCCGATGTGTTGGCGATTGTCATCGCCGCATCGTTGATGAACGTTTCGTTGCCGGTTTCGCCGCTGACGGTCACGGCTGCCGTCGAAAAGTCCAATTGACCCGAGTGCGTATAGTCGCTGACCAGATTGATCATGCCAGTGTTGTTGACGAAGTTGATTTTACCGGTGCCGGCGAGCGTCGTTCCTGTGCCGACTTCCAAGGTCACGCCGTTTTCGAGACCGAGGGACATGCCGGAGGCCAAAGTGATTTGACCGTCGCGCGTGTCCAGAACCTTGTCCGTCCCCTCGATACGGGCGTCATCATTGACAGTGATGACGCCACTGTTACGGATCGTGCCTTCGATCTTTGGAAAGTCGCCGGCGCCGTTGGTGATATCAAAGGTAATCTGACCGCCAGCCTCGTTGATCAGTTCGGCGCTGCCGGCAAGTAACAGGCGGCGTCCTTCGTCGGAGCCACTGGCATTATTCTCGCCGCCGATCTCGATAGAGCCGCTGTTCGTGATATTCTGATCGAACGTTAGATTTACTGAAGCATTGGAACTGGTCTGAAGTTCCATGGAGGCGCCGGTCAAAATCGTCAGCTCCGGGCCGACCGTCGCACCACCATTGTCGTTCTGGAATAAAGCGCCGTTAACGAGTGTCAGGGAACCTGTGCCTGATAGAGCCGCGCCGGAAAGGTAAATGGCGGCGCTGGTCTGCAGTGTACCATCGATATTCAGAGAGCCAGCATTAAGATACCAGTCCCCGCCCGTCGTAGAAGTGCCACCAAGGTCCAGGTCGCCGCCGGTCAGACTACCACCGCTATCCAAGGAAGCGTCGCCATTGATCGTCAACGAACCGTTTGAAATCGTCAAAGCGATTTCGGTATCCAACTCCCCGACGGTGATGTTGGTGCCGTCAGAGACAAGCAAGGATCCGGACCCCGAACCGGCCGACGCCGAATGGAAATACTCCGGTGTGATCGCCGCATCCCACGCCGATGGATCCGAGAACTCGTTCGTCGCATCGGCGTCAAGCAGCACCAGATCTGCAAAGCCGATATTGATCTGGAACGAGTCAGTCACCGTCTGCGGCAGACCCACTTCAGCGCCATCGTCTGTGACCGACAGTTGCAGGGAGCCAATTCCGCCGACCTGGCCGTTCGTGTCATAGGACACGCCACCGGTCCCGGCCAGCGTCGCGTTAATGGCGGACAGGGTACCGGTCAGGGTAACGGACGCGGTGCCGTTGCCACTGATACCGGCGGGCGAAACGCCGTCAGCGACCGCGCCGCTGACGTTTAGCAAGCCTGTGCTCGCGGTAAGGGTGACCGTATAAATCCCGCCATTGTCATCGGCATCGGAAATCGCCAGACCAGTAATGTCGAACGTGTTTTGCCCGCCGGACTGGATAACTTGTGAGGTAAATTCGGCTTCGGCGTTGGCGAGAACTGCCTGACTGATATCCGTATCGACTTTCAGAGTGACCGCTTCGCTCGGCACTACGTTGCCAGAGGGGTCCGTCGGAACCGTCTGATAGACGTTATAACTTTCTCCGTCGATAACTTCGACGCCCTGGAAACCCCATTCGCCGGACAGACCTCCTGCATCCAAAATGCGATCGTCACCGTCGCCTTCGATGATAAGCGTGTTGTTTTCATCGGTGATGTACTTCACGCCGTCTGCATCCAAGGCAACATCGTTGCCGCCGGCACTTGCCAGTAGGATCCGCTCTATCTCATCCAGCGCGGTTGTTGCGTCATTGACGCCGACGGGCACCTCGGGGTTTTCGTAGCTGCCGCCGATACCCAGCATTTCGTCTTCGCCATAGACGACGGTGTCTTCACCCTCGCCGCCGCTGATATACGTTTCGGACCCAGTGAAATAGATCGTGTCGTCGCCGGACCCTGCGTTAATATCGTCGCTGCCGCCGCCGCCCATGATTGTGTCGTCGCCGCCACGGCCTTCGATAAAGTTCCAGTCACCATTGCCAGACAAGACATCGTCGAAATCCGAACCGAATATTTCTTCGATGCTAACGAGCGTGTCGTTCCCGGCGCCACCTGTCGCCGTGCTATTGCCGAGATCGACAGTTACGCCGCTGGCGGCACCGGAATAGTCGACCTCGTCATCACCCGTTCCGCCATCAAGGGTATCGTCCCCGGCCCCCCCGAAAAGGACGTCGTCCCCAGCCCCGCCATACAAGCTGTCTGCCCCACCGGCGCCGAACAGCAAATCGTCCCCGTCGTCGCCTGTCAGAACATCGCTCGCCGCACCGCCGATCAGGACTTCGGCCAGGCTGAACCCGGTGTCGCCTTGGGCAATAGTCAGTGTCTCGCTGCCTTGGTCGTTGATCAGCGTTAACGCGAGTGGAGTGGAAAGATCGTAAGCGTCTTCAATTGTCGTTTGGTGTTCGGCGCCGGTTGTATCGCGGAAAGTGATGATGACATTCTGAGGGGATCCTTCGACCTCAGTGTGTTCAACATTAGTGACAGTAAGAATACGGGTATCGATGACAAGCGTATCTCCGTCGGACGGATGAATTACATCGTTACCGGCAGACATATGGTAAGTATTCGCGCCGTCACCGCCGACCAGCAGATCGTCTCCGAGGCCACCGTCTAACGTATCGTCACCCTCTCCGCCTATGAGCGTGTCGTCACCGCTGCCGCCGGACAACTGGTCGGCGCCGTCACGGCCTTCTAAAACGTTATCCGCGACATCACCGAAAATGATGTCGTCATAATTCGAGCCACGCACGTTTTCGATGTCGATCAGCGTGTCGGTGCCTTGCGAGGACGAGATAAACTGTCCGTGACCTTGTTGCAGCAAGTCGACGTGAACGCCGTCTGTCGAGCGGTCATACCGCACACGGTCGGTTTCGGCGCCGCCATCTAGGATATCGTTCCCCTCACCGCCGCGAAGATCGTCGTCTCCACCATACCCGCGCAGGGTATCGTCGCCCTCGCCGCCGCGCATATGGTCCATCGCATCATCGGAACCATAGATGATGTCGTTGCCGTCGAAACCGTACAGATAGTCGCGGTAACCACCGTCGCTGCCACCAGATTGCGTCTCGGTGCCGATGCCGCCGCCGCCGTGAATGACATCGTCCGAGTTGGTGCCCGCAACAAATTCCGTGTACCCGCCTTGGTCGATGCCGGCATTGACCGTTGACGTCGTATATATGCGAGCAACCTCGCCCGTGTTTTCACTTTGATTGGTATAGAAGGCGTTGTTCTGGTCTATATCGGCTTCAACATACAGCACCCCGTTCGTGTTGCCGTAGTGATCGACAAGAGTCACACCGCCTTCCAAGGCCGGGTCGTAACCGCCTTCCGTCAAGCCGATGGTGATCGCGCTACGGTCGGACGAGAACACCCAATCGAGATCGAGGCCTTCGCCTTCTATCAATGTAACGGTATCTGCGCCACTGTCGTCGCCGGTCTGAACGATCACGTCTTCGCCCAAACCCGCGCCGCCGATGACATAATTGTCAGCACCGGCGCCACCGATCAGCGTGTCGTCTCCTAAACCTGAAAGAAGCGTATCGTCACCGCCTTCCCCGAGGATCGTAGCCCCCTGGGTTAACGGCCCGATAAAATCGTCCCCCGTGCCGCCGACAATGGTTTCAGCGTTTTCGACCACGATAAATACGCCGTCATTGGTCAGCGTTACTGTGTCTGTGCCCGCGCCGACATCGACTTGCCTCAGACCGGTTCCGATCAAAATAGTTTCGTCATTCCCTGTTGCGGTGACACCACCAGTGCCGTCCAGCGTTAACTGGCCGTCATCGAAAACGATGGTCTCAATACCGGTCAGAAAATCGGTGCCCAGGTCGCCGACCGTATCGGTAACGGCGTATCCCGCAGCCGAGTACGAGATCGCAAAGTCGGCCATGTTGCCTGCGAACCGAGCGATGTCGCTCCCCGCGCCGCCATCCAGGGTATCGTCACCGGTGCCGCCGACCAGGATATCGTTACCCAAACCGCCTGAGATCGTATCGTCGCCTGCATAGCCGCGAAGTTCGTTGTCTTGATCGTCACCAGCTATCAGGTCGTCGAAATCCGAACCGCGGACATTCTCGATATTGAAGAGAGAGTCTATAGTGCCGAACCCGTCTTGCGCGGTCTCGGCATCCAAGTCCACTTGGATGCCTGCGATGGCGTCCCGGTAGTCTGCGGTATCGATGCCCATCCCACCGTCGATGGTGTCGTTACCTGCACCACCACGGAATCGTTCGTTAGTAGCCGATCCCGTCAACTGGTCGTCGAATGCCGAGCCGCGTACTTGAGAAACACCGCTGAAGGTGTCGAAACCGACGTTGGCAATGTCTTCGGAGTCGATGCCACTCGCCGTCCCCGCGTCGATATCGACCTGCACGCCGGCAAGTGCATTCGCGTAGCTAATGCGCGTTGAACCGTTGCCGGTAATGGAGTCATCGCCGCCACCACCTTCAAATTCTACAAAGTCGGAACCCTGTGATGAATATAAGGTATCGACCGTAAAGTTGTCGTTGTAGTCGGAACCGACAATACGATCGATGTTGCTGATCGTATCTGTGCCGACCGATGCGTCGCCGCTTACGGTCGAAGACGCCGATAGTATAGCCGTAATCGCCGCTGCAGCGTCACCATATAGAGCCACTGTCCAAGCGTTCGTGCCGCTTTCCGCCGTGCCGCTCAAGACGTCGTCACCGGCACCGCCGGATAGGACGTTTATGCCGAGACCGCCCGACAAGGTGTCGTCCCCGGTCCCCCCGATCAGAGTTTCCTCGCCAGTAGCACCGCCTGTGATCACATCGTCGCCGGCACCGCCGATGACGGTTTCGGTGTCTCGGACACTGACGACGTTGCCGCCGGCGGAGGTAGTCTCGGAGACGTTTTCGGTCATTGTCTGCGGCAGGTTCGAGACGCTGGCCGAAAACGGTACGCCGCCAGTGTTTGCGGTGAACGTCAATGTCACCGTGCTACCGCTAAGTCCCGCTACCGCGAGGATATCGAGCGCCGCATCGGAATTGATCAGGGTCTCAAGCTCTTCGGCTGCGGCGAAAACGTCCTCACCCGCCGTGATCGTGTGCGTGTAGGTGTTGCCGTTGATCGTCACTTCGAGAACATCCGCCGCAGCAACGTTGCCGCCCAAGGTCATCGTCGTGACTTGCGCACGTCCGTCGAGCGTCAGCCTATCCGTGCCGTCGCCGCCGTCGAAAGAATCGCCTTCCTGCGCCTCGCCGCTGAAGGTGATCGTATCGTCGTTTTCGGAACCCAGAACGTTGTCGTCGGCGTCGTCGACCAGAAAGACCGTCTCGGTACCGTCGACCTGAATGGTGTTGCCGGTCACGGTGATCGTGACCGTTGCGATATCCGTCGCACCTTCGTCGTCTTCGATTGTGTAAGTGAACGTATCGGTAACCGCATTGCCGGCCAGCAGATTGTTCAGGGCATCGACGCGGGTTGCATCGTACGTGTAGCTGCCGTCCGGATGGACCGTGATCGTGGCGCCCTGCTCGGTCAGATAGGTGAACGAGCCGTCACCGTTGGCCGTGTGATCGACACCGCTGGGAGCGATAACTGCTAACTCCGGGGTCGACGACGATACACCGGCGGTATTCGTGGTGCTGCCACCTCCGGCATTGGTTACGTTCGCGGATGTCGTAAAGCTGTTCGATCCGGTCGCATAAAGCGTGATCGTCCCGTCGGCACTTTCGGTAATAGCGTTGACGTCATCCGATAGCGAGGAGTCTGCGTTGATAGTTTGAACGATCGTATCGCGGATAAAGGCTAAGGTGACGCCGCCGGCGGGTGCTTCAATTACTGTTGCGGTGCCGCCGCCGACGCTGACCGATAGACCAGAGATGACGCCCTGTCCGTCGTTGACGGCGGTGACGCTGACGGTGCGGCCAGCAACCGTGATCGCGAATACATCGTCCGCATCGGGCGGTCCGGTAAACACGACGGTATCGGACTGTTTGAGGTCAACATCGCTATCGTTCGCCAAAAGGCCTTCGGCGGCTCCGACTTCGAGAGCGCGGGTGCCGCGCGCGCGGTCGCGGTCGTCAACGGCGTCGGGGGCATCGTTTTCACCGGTGATCGTCACTTCGACGCTTTGTTCGGTGAATTCGGTCCCGTCCGTCACAGTATAGGTGAAGGTGTCGGTTTTGGTTTCGCCGGCAGCCAGCGGCTGCACGTCAATCGTGCGCGGTGTGTAGGTCAGCGTGCCGTTGGCGTTGATGCTGATCAAGCCGTCGGCACCCTGGGTGACCGAACTGATGCTGATGGTGTCGCCGTCGCTGTCGGTATCGTTGGTTAGTACGGCGAAGGTAACAGTGCCGTCTTCGGTGACAGTCGCGCTGTCTGCGACCGTATCCGGCGCCGAGTTGGTGCCTGTGATCGTCACGGTGATCGTGCCGTTCGTCGTGCCGCCGTTCCCATCGCTGACGGTATAGGTGATCGTGTCGGTCGCTGTCGTGTCGCGCGGAATGTCGTCGACCGCATCTGGGTCCGGTGTGTAAACGACGGCACTTGCATGCGCGACGGGCGTCGACTTGGCAATGGTTGTCCCGGCGGTACCGCTGTTGGTCACCGCGACAGTCGTCGTGATCGCCTGCGCATTGGAATCCGAGGTGATGGCGATGGTGCCCGCGCTGGCTCCCGCAGCCGCGGTGACATCGCTGCCCATGCCTGAATTGATATCGGTGATCAACTCGGCCGCTATCTGCGTCAATGTCTTGCCGGTCGAGACATCCGTAGAGGTGACGACATAGGTGAAGGTCTGCGGGGTCGAGCCAGCCGCCAAGGTGATCGAGATGTTGTCGTCTACGGCAATCGTGCCGCCGAGCGTGACGCGGTCCGTCTGTGGCGCGAGTACGGCATCGCCGTAGCTGCCGTTTGTAACGGCTGAGATCGCAAGCGGGTCTCCTTCTGCGTCGCTGTCATTCTGCAAAGCGCGAACAGTAGCGGTCGCGTTGTCTTCAGCCGTCAGCGCGACCGTGTCATCGACAACCGTCGGCGCATCGTTGACCGCAGCGAGGTTTATATTGACCGTGCGGATATCCGCCGCGCCACTGGCATCGACGACACGGTACGTAAACTCGTCCGAACCGTTGTAATTGACGCTAGGCACATAGCTGAACGTGCCGTTGGCATTAATCGTGACCGTGCCGTGCGTCGCGCCGCCCCCGGCCGCCAGCGAGAATGTCGAGGTGTCGGCCGAGTCAGGATCATAGGCCTGAAGCGTTCCGGAAAGGGTCGTATCCTCGTTCCCGGAAATCAGGGACTCGACGTTGAATTGGTTGACCGTGCTACCGCCGACGATATTGGTAACCGTCGGTTCCGTCACGAAGGTATCGCCGGACGCACCGGCGAGGATGATCGCGTTCGTTTCTTCGTCCAGAGAAACAGATAGATCCGTGGCATCGTCGATCAGCGTGATCAATTCGTTGCGGATCGCCGCCAGATCGTCCCCGGCTTCTGCCGTGTAGCTGACCGTCACATCCAATGCGCTGGAACTGACCGTGCCTGAAATGGACAGCGAATAGACATCGCCAACATCCGGCGCACCCGTAAGGTTCAAGAGGTCTGTCTGCGTTCCGCCCGTAACCAACGCGGCAGACGCGATCGGATCGGTGTTTGACCCTCGGATGGAAATATTGACGGTCGCCGCCGAAGACTCCAGCGCTTCGTCCGTGACAGTGTAGGTGAAGCTGTCGGTACCTGTCTGGTTCGCGCCCAACGACGCGAAGTTTCCGTTCGGATCGTAATCGAAGGTGCCGTTTGCCTTGACGGTGACGATAGCGCCTGAGCCCAAGGTGATCGAGTCACCGACGTTGACGAGCGTTCCGTTAACACGCGCAACACGGAACGCATCACCATCAACGTCGCTATCGCTCTGCAGGGCATTGATGTTGACGGTCGCATCGTCCGTTGCAAGCACGGCCGCATCGTCGAGCGCCGTCGGTGCATCGTTGACCGACGTAACATCGACGGTCACGGTGCCGGTATCGAAACTCGGCGGATCGAAGTTGTTGTTGACCGAATAATCGAATGTAGCTTCGCCATTGAAGTCGTCCGTCGGTGTGAAGCGGACGTACCCGTTGCCGCGCGTATGCGCCAACTCGACCGTCTGCGCGCCGTTCGCCTTCACCGGCGTATCGACGTTGGCGACGAACGGATCACCGGGGCTGTCCGACGTCAATCGTAGGTTACCATCGACTACGGATGCGGTGACGAAGTCTGAAAGCGTTGCATTGGCGTTGATGGCCTGGGCGATTGCTGTCGCGATGCCGGACGCCCCACCGGTTTCACTGCCGGTCACGACATAAGTCAGCGCGGTGCCGTCGATGGTGATGCGGTATTGATCGTTTGCGGTCCAATTATCGCCGATGTTGATCGTATCCAACTGTGCCAGCGCGACGACAGTGCCGCCGTTAGCCGAGCCGACGGCGATGGAGGCGCCGGTCAGTGCTGCCCCATCCGCCCGGGTATCGTTGGCAAGCAGGTCGATCTCGACGGCGGTGTCTTCATTCGTCGTCGCCGTATCATCACCGGCGACGGGCAGAGCATTTGCGGATTCCCTGATCGATGCCAATTCTGTTTCACGGGCTTCCTTGGCGATGAAGTTCTCGAACTCGATACGGACCGCTTTCGCCTGCTCCACCGACTGATCGGCGGTCGATCCCTGCGCCGTCGCGACCTGAACGGCAGCCTTGCCGATGCCGATCTGACGTTGAGCGTTCGCGGCAGCGATCTCGGCAGCGGTTGCGCGCGCTTCGAGGGTCGCCAAATCGTCTACGCCAAGGGTATCCAAGTCGTTCGTGACGATGCTGTCGGCATAACCTTCCGCCGTGCCGTTTGCGGTGGCGGCGGTGGTAACGGAGTCGTTGACGGCGACCGCTAGGTCCGCCGCCGATTGGAAGCCTGATTTAAGGCCGCCGAGCAGGCTCTCAAGACCGGAATCTTGCACCGTCACCGTGTTGGCCGTTGCACCGCCACCGTCGGTGACGGCACCGGTCATCGTGAAGCCGTTCTCTTTGCTATCTGAGGTGACGATGATCTCGCCGTTACCGAATCCGTTCTCGGCCGTCACGGCGCCCGAAAGCGTGCCGTCGCTATTGATCGCACTCACGACGGCCGTACGGACGGCAGAAAGTGTAGGTACGCCATCCGTATTCGTCGTCGGTGCGTCGCTGCCAACCTGTAGCGAATATCCGTCCGCCGTCACGGTCAAGGCAGCCGCGCGGCTGTTGATGGTGAGCGTGAAGACATCGCCCTCGGCAACCGTACCAGTAAATGTCGCTGTCGTTTCCTGGCTGGTCTCGGCGTCCAGGTCGTCGATCGCGCTGATGACATTGTTGATGGCGGCAGCCGTCTGCGTGCCGGCATCGTTCGGCAGCGACTGGATCAAGCCATCGATGGTTGTGATCGCCGTATCGATAGCTGTTTTGACGTTTTGAATTTCGGTGTGAATGGCGCCGCCGGCCCCGGTCTCAAAGGCCCCACCCTCTACAAACTCTGCTAGCGCATTGGCGAAACCGGTTTGACCTTCGGTCAGGGAATCCGACGCCGACTGAAGGATATCCGTCGCGATATCCCTCGCAGAGCTTTCAGACGCCGCGGTGTCGTTGACGGCGGCTTGTGCACTCTCGTCCGACGACAGGATGGATGCCTTGAAGGCTTCGACACGAAGCGCGGCGAGTTCGCCGACTTCGGCGTTGGCGAGGTCCGCTTGGCGTTGTGCGTTCGTCGCACTGGTACCAACGGCGGCCGCGTCGCGCAGGGCAGCATCATAGGAGGATTGCGCATCCGTCTGCGCCGTTTGTGCTGCGGTGCGTGCTTCCGTCGCCACTGTTGAAGCGTTCGGTAAAGAATTCTGCACCGCTGTGATCAACGTGTCGAGGCCCGCCGCATCATCCGTAAACAGGCTTTCGAATTCGCTGCGCACTTCGTCGAGGGCACTGGTGCCGCCGTCGCTTGAGGTGTCGATGGTCGCCGCGCGCGCCGTGTTGGCTGCATTTAACGCCGTGATTGCGGTGTCGCGGAGCGTTAGGGCATCTGCTGCAGCCTGATCGGCGACGGTTTTAAGAACTGCAGCATCAAGCGCGGCCTGTTCCGCGGCAGTGATGTTGTCAGTTGTCGTTGCGGCAGTGGCAGTGCCGGTCGTGGAATCCGTAGTGAACGTCGCTGCGAACGGTGTGCCCCGGCTGTCTGCAGTAATAAGGATCGTATCGCCGGTTCCCGCCGAAGCCGTGATCTGATTACCCAGCGCCGAGCCGTTGATATCGTCGATAAGTGCTTGTCTAAGGCCGGAGAGTGTCGTCTGCCCGGTAACCGTGACTGTGTCAGTACCAATCGTGAAGGTGTAGCTGTCCTCTGCCGCCGGCGTACCGGTGAGCGTCAGGGTATCGACTTGGGCCGTGCCTTGGACGGCTTTGTTGACGCCGGCGAGCTGTAGCCCGTTGGTCTCGTCGGCCCCGGCGTTGGTTTCGCGCACCGTCGCTGTGAAAGGGGTCCCGGTAGCTTTGGCTGTCAGCAGCAAGCGTGGTTCATTGGTCGACGAATCTGCCGTCGTCGATGCCGTGACCAGAGCGCTCATGGTGCCGTTATTGTTGACGGCGTCAATCAGGGCATCCCGAACGGTGTCGAAGGTCACACCGGTGGTATCGCCGGGAACCGTGTATGACACCGTCGCGCCGCCAAGCGAGATGGTGAAGCGGTCGCCGGCTTCGATGTTCTGCCCTTCGACCGTAATTTGATCGATTTGCGTGGTCGCCGCCCGGGCGGAGGCAAGCGCCGCATCGTCGCTGTTCCCCGCAGCGGTAATGGAATCGTTGGAGGCCTTGAGCGCCGTTTGCGCAGCCACTTGTGCCGCCGTGAGGGCATCCGCCGCAATCTGCGCCTGGTCGTCGGCGCCAAGCACGTTCGACGTTTCGGTTGCCGCCGTGCCGCCGTTGTTCGCTGTGGTCGTGAAGGCAACGCCGGGTGAATCCGACGTCAAATTAATGACCCCAGCCGTGCTGTCGGCGGCGGCCGTGAGAACGCGTGCGGCAGTGGCGTCGTTATTGATCGCCGTTATCAGACCGGTACGGACACTGTCAGCTGTGGCATCCGCCTGTACGGTATATGTGATGGTCTGCGCCACCGCATCTTCGTCACCAAACGCCGGGCGTATAATGGTCAGAGAAATAACCGTGCCGGGATTTGTCTCAATCCCGGACGTTAGCGTGAAGGTATCGACCTGTGCGACACCATCAGCTGCCTGCTCTGCCGAATCAGCGGCTTCCGATGCAGTCTTCGAGAGTTGCGCAATCTTGCCGGCGAAGATTGCCTTGGCGGCCTCGGTGATAGCCAGATTACTCTGGGTTTCAGCGTTTTCAGCGGCGACCTGGGCGAGGTCGTCGGCGCCGCGCAAGTTGGCGACCGTCGTCGTGACCGTCGCCGTGTTGTTGTTCGCACCCCCCGTCGCATTAGCAGCCTCGACCGAAGACGTGAAGCCTACGCCTGCCGTTGCGGCGGTCAGGGTGATATCGTCACTACCTTCAACCGGTGTCGCGACGACCGTGGCGCTGACCGTCTCGTCGGCATTGATTAGCGCGACCAGCCCTGCTTTCACATCGGCAAGGGTATCACCGGCATTGACGGTATAAGTGATGGTGACGTCGTCGATGATGATCCGGTAAATGTCACCTGTATCAAGTGCGCCATCGGCAGCAACTGATACCGTGTCCACTTGCGCTACGTCGGTGGCACCGCCCGAACTAGTGACCGTCGCTGAGACGCTGACCGTGTTGTCCGATACACCGCCCGTGCGGTTCGTCGTTGCCGCCGTCGTCGCGAAAGCGACGCCTGGCGAAACGGCGGTCAGGGTCATTTGTCCATCACCGTTGCCGGATGCGGCTGCGACGATGTCGCTGATTCCGGAATTGGCGTCATTGACGAGAACGATCAGCTTGTCTCGCACACTGGCCAGGTCCGTATCTGTGTTGTCGACAGTGTGTGTGACGGTCGTGCCGTCAACGGTGATGCTGTAGGTGTCGCCAACTTCGACCGTACCGGCGATGGTCACGGTATCGACCTGTGCGACACCGGCGGCGGTGACGGCAGCGGAGTCCGCTGCGTCTGCGGACTGTTGTGCGCCAGAGCGAAGTTCGGTCAGACGGTCGTTTGCGCTGACTGTCACCTGCGCGGAATTGAGCGCTGCCGTCGCCTGACTTGCGCTGGAAGCAGCATTGGTGGCCGCCGTCTGAGCCGTTGTCAGATACGAGACGACGTCGGCGATCGCAGCCTGAACCTCGGCCAGGGTTGCAGTGTTATCGTTCAGAACTGCATCCGCGCGGGCCACAACCTCGTTGCGCGCAGTATCGGCATTGGTTGCCTGTTCACCGGTCTGACCGGCAAAAGTGTGGACGGAATCGTAAAGCGTCGTCGCAACCGGTACGTCATCGTTCCCCAGTGCGACACGCAACAGGTAATCGTCTGCACCAAGAACGTTGGCCGTCGTCGTGGCGACCGTGGCGGTCGAAGTGTCCGTGCTGCGCGCCGTAAAGGCGCTGCCGCCGGAAAGAGACGTCAATGTGATTTCACGGGCGAGTGTATCTGTGCTGGTTGCGGTATCCGCCGTCGCAGCCGCCGCCGTGACAATGCCGCTTGCGGTGGCATTTCCATTTAGCGCGGCAACAAGGCCTGCATTGATATCCGCGGCTGCGTCGCCGGCCTGCACCGTATAGGTGACCGTCGCCGTGACCGCTGGCGTCGTGCCGAAGGCGGCGCGGCTAACCGTGACCGAAACGATGTCGCCTGCCTCTAGGTCATTGGTGAGCGTGACGGTGTCGATTTGCTGGGTGCCAAAGGCGGCCTTGTTCGCGGCAATGGCGGCGTCCTGAACAGACGTCAGCGCCGAACGCGCGGCGGCGACGGCTTCCGTCGCATCGTCATAAGCCGCCTGGGCGCGGTTGTTCGCCTGCTGCAAGGTTGAAAATACGGCTGCATCGATACTTTCAATACTATCGGTAACTGCTTGATCATAAGTGGTTTGTGCCTGTTCGGCTTTCAGTTCCGCTTTCGCCTGAGCCACCAGCGCGGTGTTCAGTGCGGACGTTGCCGAAGTGACGGCGTTGGTGGCCGTTGTCGCTGATGCAACAGCATCATCATAGGCGGCCTGAACAGCTTCGGCATCGTCGGATCTGGCCTTAGCCGTAGCGTCGGACGAGGCGGCGTTTTTGTCTGACGCTTCCGCCTGACGGGCGGCGGTGTTTGCCGTTTCTTTAGCCGACGTCAGTTCTGCGCGCGCCGCACTCAGTTGCGCCGCTTCGGTCGCCGCACCGTTGGCGACATAGTCATCCGCCAGATCGGATTGCGCATCAGCAAACGCTACGTTGGCTGCGGCGGTCTCAATCGCCTGAACGGCCGAATTCAGGGCTGCTTCGATGGAGTTATAGAGCGCGTTCTGCGCGGCATCGGCGGCGGCTGCCGCGGCGATCAAGGCTGCCGGCGGATCGACCGACGCATCGCTTGAACGGTCATCAAGTTCGCGGGCGTCATCGGCCTCGGCAAGAATAGCGGCAATGACATGGGCAGGTGTTACGGTCGTTTGGGATAGAGCCAGGAGTTCCGCCAACGTCTCGTTGTCGTCTCCGTCGATCAGGTCCAACCCGAGCGTAATCACGATCCCGTAGAGGGCATTGCGTGCATCGTTATAGGCCGTCAATGCATCTGCCGCGAAGCCGGCCGCTGCAGCCTGATCGACATCGTCGTTGATGAGATCGACGGCGTCCTTGGCATGCTCGGCGGCGGTTTCGGCATTGTCCGCTGCGCTTTCCGCCGTCGCCAATGCGCCTTCATCGCCTAAAATAAGTTCTGCGACCGCATCCAATGCAACGTCGGCCTGCGCTTGTGCTGCAGCCTGAGAACCGATCTCGAAGGCTGCGGCAAAGCTCGATTTGGAAGCGGCATCAGCAGCCACTTTGGCAGCCTGAGAAGATGCCGCGGCAGCTGACTCGGCGCTGGCTTTGGCGACAGTGACGGATTCGTTTGCTGCATCGGCTGTTTTCTGTGCCGTGGCAAGCGCCGCTCGTGCTTTGGTCAGTGCACTTTCGGCCTGAGAGATAGCATTGTCCCAAACAAGTTCGATCTGTGTATCAACGCTGTCGTCGCCGTCATCGGCCTTATCACGCTCGGCTTCGACTTTGGCCAAGGCGCGGATGCGCGCTTCGACGACGGCGCGTGCCGACTCTAGGTCCACGTTCGGATCCACGGCATCGGAAACAGCCGTCGCATAGGCATTGGACGCTGTTTGCGCGGCCGTCGCAGCCTTGGCTGCTGCGCTGGCGGCGACGGCGGCTGCCTTGACCGCCGCCAGTCTATCAGCCGATGCGGAGCCGTCGGTCCAGCCTTCAGCCGCTTCTAGGAAACTCGCCGCCAAGACGCCGGCTGCTTCTGCTTCACCTGCGGATTCCTGCGCGGTCAACGCGTAGCCCGATGCCTGGCTGGCAAACGCGAGGGCCGAAGCCCCCTTGCCTGCCGCTGCTGCCGCCGCCGCGTCCGCCGCCGCTTGCGCTTCTGCTGCAGCAACGCGTGAAAGTTCAGCAAAGTTCAGTGCCGCCGTCGCTTTGACGTCGCGAGCCGCTTCGGTTGCCTGTTCCTGGTAAGTTTCGGCTAGAGTCGCCTTTTCCTGCGCGATCTGTGCCAGATCCTCGGCCCGATCTGCGGCGTTGCTCTGTTCACGCTCCCGGTCGACGCGAGCCTGTTCCGCTTTTTCCAGCGCCGCTGCTGCTGCTGCTTGCGCCGCTGCCGCCGCATCGGCAGCCGCTTCGGTCGCTAGATCGGTGGCCAAATCCTCGGCGGTTTGCAGGTCGGCGGAGGAACGGGCTTCCCGCGCGGCACTTTCGACCTGAAGTGCTGCTTTTTCGGCATCCCCTTGATGGCCGGAAGCCAAACCGGCCGCTGTCGCGGCACGCTCC
Organism: Rhodospirillales bacterium; assembly: GCA_965216765.1. Taxonomy (GTDB): domain Bacteria; phylum Pseudomonadota; class Alphaproteobacteria; order Rhodospirillales; family Casp-alpha2; genus UBA4479. The sequence goes on along the minus strand of OZ244199.1, from coordinate 432,308 downwards.
GCCTGAGTTGCCGCAGACTTACCTGCTCCATCGGCAGCATCCGCTGCCGCCGACGCTTGTACGATCGCCGCCCGGGCCGAGCGCGTGGCACTGTCGGCAGCTTCACGGGCGAGGACGGCATAGGCTTCGGCTTGCGTCGCGAGGGACGTAGCCAATTGCGAGTTGTTGTTTTGTTCAGCCGTACGGGCGTTCGTCTGTGCCGTGGCGGCGAGCGTCACGAAACCCTGTGCGACCGTCGAGAAACCTTGCGCTTCGGTGGCGAGCGCTTCGGCGTTGTTGGCAGCCTCTGTTGCGGAAGCCGTCGCAGACGCCCTCGCCGCCGCCTGTTCAGCCTGTTTCGACGCGAGGTCGGCCTGCGCCTGCTGCAGGTTGAGTAGTTCCTGTGCCAGATCCTGGCCTTGTTCGTCGGCACTCGTTTGCGCGGCCTGCAAGGCGGCCAAGGCTTCTTCGGGGCTTTGCGGTGTCGGGTTGATGATATCGGCAAGATCGGACGCCGCGACGGCAAGATTTTTGGAGGCAAGCGCAGCGGCGACATATTCGGTTGCTAGATCAACGTTGGCCTGTGCTTCCGCGACCAGCGCGTTACGTGCGTTGACGGCCGCAGGATCCTTGCTGGCGAAGTCGATGGCGTCTGCCAGGTCGTCGTTAGGGTTATGATCCGTAACTTTATAAGTTACCTCATCGAACGCCGCCTGAACCTCGGCCAATGCGGCGACAGCGTCGTCGTAAGCGGCGGACGCTGCGTCTTCTGCAGCCTGGGCGGCAATCTTGTTCGGCGACTGACCGATGATGGCGTTGGCTTTGGCATCGGCGGCGGCATCCTCTGCTTGCGCAGCCGCGTCGATGACGTCTTGCAGCGCTGTCTCGACAGCCTCGATTTCGAGCTGCAAGGTCGCGTCGAAGTCGGCTTCGGCAGCTGCTTGGGCGATTTCAAGATAACCGACGGCGGCGGCGGACGTCGCTTGTGCATCCGACAAGGTTTCGGTCGCCGCTAAGTAGGCGTCCAAAGCGTCGGAAGCATCCGCTTCCAGCAGCGCGATATCGTTTTGGGTCGACTCGACCAAGGCCGTTGCATCTGCAAGCGCCTGCGTCCATTCGGCTGCATTGGCAACGGCTTGATCGTAGACGCTTTCGAATAGCGCCTCCAATTCCTTGGCGAAATCGAGTTCGGCCTGTGCGTTCGTTAGTTGCTGTTGAGCAAGTGCGATGCTGGCGTTTTTGAGCGCGACGGTATTGTAGGTCGCATTCTGAGCCGTCGTGAGATTCTGTTGCGCTGTCGCGACATCGGCTGTCGCGGCGGTCACGTCCGTGGTGGCGTCATTCAATGCCGACTGCGCGGCCGTTCTTGCTTCGACATAGGCGTCAGCTTTGGCGTCAGCTTCTGCCTGGTCGACAAGGTGCTCAACCAAAGTTGCCCGCGCTGCCAATAGGCGTTCCGCCGCCGCGTTGGCTGCCGCCTTGGTGGTGGTTACACCACCCTGCGCAGTGGTAACTGCTTCAGCAGCCGAGACAGCACTATATTCAGCGATGCTCTTGGTCGGGTCTTCAGTGCTACGGGTTGTGTAATTCTGAGCGGCCTCAATGGCTTCGACCGCGTCGGCAATCCCGGTGGTTGCCTCTATGGCTTCTGTCTCGGCAGTTTGATCGAGCCCGATCACCCTCTGGAAAATCGCGAGTGCGCTCGGATCGACCCGTGATGCAATCGTCGTCAGATCGACAGCGTTGTCGGCATTGGTTCGTGCGGTTTGCGCCAGCTTGGCTTTCTGGAAGGCAGCTTCGGCGTAGTTGACCATGTCGGACGGATCTGTGGACCCGATCGTCAGGCGCGCATTCTCGGCCGTCTCATCAGCGCGCAACGCCGCTTCTTCGACATAGGTCAACGCGTTCGTAACGGCATCCGAAATTGGGCGGGCTTCGATAATGGTGCGGATGGATGAAACTCGCGTACGCACGGTGTCCGTGAGGCTATCCAAATCGGTATATGATACACCGGATCCGGATAACGCGGCCTCGACCTTAGTGGCGAAAGTGCCCGACGCACCGGCCTTTGCGTTGGCCAGGATGGTCGATGTCGCGAGTTCACTGGATTTTGCGGCCTTGGCGGCGGTATAGGCCTCCTGCCATGCTTGGTCGGAAGCTGTGATCGCCGCATTGACGATCTGTTCGACCTTGGTGGCTGCCGACTGCAGGTCAGTGACCATGCTGAGTAGCGTTTGAATGAATTCGGAGTCAGGCGTCTGCCCACTCGCGGCTTCAGCGGCTGCTGCCAAGGCCATTTTGGAAATTGACGAAGCGGTTGCCGCAATGGCACCTGCTGCGCCGAGAGATTTCATCCCCGCCGTAACGACGCTGGCGAGTTCCTGGGCATCGGTGGTCCCGAGACCGACGCTGGATCCGGTAGCGAGCTGCACAACGGTGACGCTCAGAGAAGTCGCCTTTGCGGCCGCAGCATCCTCAGCATTGCCTGCAGTTGTCGATGCAGCCGAGGCGAGCTGCATTATATTGTAGAGTTGCGAGACATTGCCGCTGTAATCGAAGGCAATTTCTTCGGCGATTTCTTCTTCTATCCGGTCTCGATCGAAATCTATCCCGACGTTCAGGATATCGTCGATCAGCACCTTCGCTTGTTCTAAGCGTACAGTCTGATCCTGCTGTTGTTGTAGCGCGTTGGTGAACTCCGCCTGCAACTGGCTCGAGACCTCGGCAATCTTAATGTATTCGTCGGCGGCAGCCTGATCGCCCTGCTCTGCCTGATCCTGGAGATCGCGGAGCTCCTGATAGGCATCTTCGACCTGTTGGCGGATATTGTCGTCCAGGCTTTCGTCAGCGCGTGGCAATGCCGAAAAGGCATTGCCGAAGGTCTCGGCAATCTGGCGGGGCGACATTGCAAACGGTTGCGATGGCGGCTGGCCAAGGAAAACGTTCACCGCCTGGTTCGGCTGGTTGATGACCTGCACGCCGAAGCCGTTCGAAATCGTCATTTCGCCAACGAAGCCGGCGCGTTCCGAGATCAGCGCGGCGGTCGTCGTGCCGTCGCCGTTGACGTTGCCGCCACCGGCCGTGCCGCGGATACCGATGGTCGCCGTCGGAGTGTCGACGACCATGGCGTCGACACCGGTCTTGGCAATCTGCCCGGAAACGAAGGTGAAGGCGCCTTGCAGAAGCGAAATGCCCGCCTGACCTGTCTGCGCGGCGGGATCGTAGATCATTTCGTCGAGGACCATGCGTCCACCCTCGCCGAGCGAGAACGTGCTTTCGTCCTCGAACACGATTCCGACGGCGGCGGCGCTGGCGGTTTCGACCACGTCGCCCTGATAGATGGCGTCGCCAATTTGAACCTGAACGACGGTGCCATCGACGCGGGTAACGGAAACGGTACCTTCGATGGTCTCAACAGTGCCGATGGGGGCAACTTGGGCGACTTCTTGGGCTTGGGCGTATTGCTGGCCGGCGACACGGGGGCCGGCGAGGATGGTCGCGGTTTCGCCATTGAGGACGACGCCATCCGGTGTGCGGATATCGGGTGGATCTGGCTGATTGAAATAGTCGCGGACGATGATGTGATCGCCATCGGGGCCTATGATGACGAGGTCGGGGCCTTCGCGATCAAAATCGGCTTTCAGGAACCACGCCTCGGCGACGACAATATCCTGGCCAGCGACCGCCGTCAGCAATACGGCTTCGCCATCCCCCTGTTTCTGTTCGGTATTCTCACCCTGCGGTGGAATGACGTTCATCCTGCGTTCCGCCTACCCCATTCGCGGACTGCCCCAAACTTGTCCGCACGGCGCGCAATCTTGCTTCCGAGATAACAAAACCGCCCATTTGACGTTATGACACCAGCGACCTGACGCCACTGTGATAACCGTCACTTTAACTAAAAATTTATATAAATTATCAGGCCGTCTGCAGGACGTCCCGTCAAGGCTAATTGTTTGAACAATAAGAGAAACCGTGCGTATCATCTGATTCGTGCCTGAGAGTTTTCACCCCCCGAAAAACGAGCCGGATGTCGAGTGGGTGTTCGGCTACGGATCTCTCATGTGGCGGCCTGGATTCCCGTTTCTTGAGCAGCGTAAAGCATACCTTGATGGGTACTGTCGCAGACCCTGCGTCTATTCCCGACATCACCGTGGTACGTCGGATAAACCGGGGCTGGTGCTGGGTCTGGACCGAGGTGATGGTTGCGAAGGTGTCGCTTTTCGAATTCACCTAAATAAACGCTCTGAAGTAATTGATTATCTTTATGAAAGAGAGATGGTTGGCTACGCCTACAAGCCTGCTGTCTTGCCTGTAGACGTTGATGGGACAACCGTCCATGCCTATACCTTCGTGGCGGATACAGAACACGCTTGGTACGCTGGTCAGTTGGCGGAAGAGAAAGCTGCCGAGATAATCATGAGGGCCGAAGGAATGAGCGGGCTGAACCGGGATTACCTCATGAATACGGTGGCGAAATTGTTTGAGATTGGTATCGTCGAACTGGAGCTCGCCTCGCTTGCTGCGCGCGTCCGCCGTTTGACCGGAGAGATCGACTACGGAAGCGGCATTTAATCCCGCAAATTCTGGTATAGTGTATAGAGATTCGCCGAGCCTTTAACCTCGGCTTAACCATGCTTGCGCTAGGATCGCTGCCATGAGCGAAGAAGGTGACTACGGCATAAAAAGTGACGGCTCGCGAAGCGAGATGGAGGCTGTCCTCGACGTCAAACTCGAGGTGACTGCGGTACTCGGCACTGCCTTTATGCCGATCAGTCAAATCCTGAAGCTGGGCCGAGGTGCCGTGGTAGAATTGGACCGCACTGTCGGCGAGGATATCGAGCTTCACGCCAACAATCAGCTCATCGCCAAGGGGGAAGTCATCGTCGTCGATGATCGCCTCGGCGTGACCGTCAACGATGTAATCAGAAGCCCATCCGGCCGCCGTAAGGCCCTGACCGGAGAAAGCTCGGAATAATGTCGGGTATCTTCTTGGAGTAGGACGTCATGGCTTTGACTGCAGATATTTATAAGACGGCAACGCTACTGATCAACGAGTACGGTGAATTGGCGCCGGCGGGTGCTTTTATCAAAGCGGATCAGATGAGCGAGCAAGGCAATACGACGGCCAAAGATATGTGGATGCGGATTGCCCAGGCGGCGCAGGATCTCTTGGCGGAAGAACGACCGGCCGGCAGCATCGTGCACTGACGGGCGCTGTGCCCTCCTCTCACACACAATCGAAGCGGCTGACCACCGTCGGGATATAGTACGTGCTCTCGGCCGGGGTCATCTGAACCTTCACACCTTTTTCATAACCGAGATCCTGGCAATAGCTGTCGGCCTTTTGCTGCACGAACAGATCGTTCACCGCGTCATGGCGGATCGAAATGCTGGTCGGCGTCTGTTCGGTCACTGAACAAGCGGCGACGAAAAGCAATGCCGTGATTGTGAGCGCCATTTGCATAGAAATTTTCATGACGACCGGTTAGCATGTTATTAGGGCAAGGGGCAATCGGGCATAGAACCCGTAGACGATGTCAGGAGCAGAAAATGAATTTGCTTGCCACTTTTGGCAAACTCACCCCGGAAGAACGGGATTTGCTGACCGCAATGGGAAGTACCCAGGCCTATAAGTCTGGCGAGACCATCGTCCATCAGGGCGAGATCGTCTCATCTTTGATGATCATCTCAACCGGGTTCGTCCGGGTGACGCGCGCTTACCTAGATGAGTTGGTAGCGGAGTTTGCCGGTCCGTTGGGCCCGGGCGAGGTTATCGGTGAGATGTCGCTGATGGATGGCATCGGCGCCAGCGCCAACATCATTGCCGACGGGCCAACCGAAGTGCTGATGATCGCCAAGGCCGATCTCATGACCAAGCTGGAATCCGATGACGGTTTCGCCGCCCGCATGTATGAATGCCTGTTCCTCGATCTTTGCCGCAAGCTGCGTTCGACCAACCAGCGCGTGTTACCCGTCCCGCCCTGATCGATACCTAGCCGGTCACGGAACGAACGAACACGTACACGCCCAGCAAAATTAGAAATACAAAGAAAACGCGTTTGAACATCTTTTCGGACAGGCGTTTACGCACTTGTTCACCGATCGCCATACCGATAAAGGCGGGAATACAGGCGAGGACCGATATTACGCCGAGATCGATGCTCAGCCGGTCCCTAAACCAAAGTGCCACAAATAGCGCCAGGCCTGAAATTGAGAACAGGATGCCGATGGCTTTGACGAACGCGTGGCGGTCGAAATCAAGGCTCTGCAGGTAGAAAACACCCGGGACGATCGCCGCCCCGGTCAATCCGGTGATCGTACCGTTGATGCTACCGACCAGGGGGCTGAGCCACCTCTCGCGATGTCCAACCTTGGGCATTTTTGGTGACGTTAAACCCGCGAGGCCGTATATGGCGATCAACGTGCCCAGCAGCATTGTCAGCCATTTGGTGTCGACGCGCACGAGGATGGCGACGCCGACCCAAACCATGATCACGGCGCAGATGAACATCGGCGCCAATCTGCGCAAGAGCGTGAGTGTTCCAGGACCGCTGAAGCCCTGCCATACATTTGTGGTGAAAGATGGGATAATCAGGATCGCCATGGCGTTCGGCAGGCCGATGACCGTCGCCAAGATACCTAGGGACAAAGTTGGCAGTCCCAAACCGACAACCCCTTTCACAAATCCGGCGAACAGGAACACGGCAAAGATGAATAAAGTCTCGGGGTCGGAGAGAAATGCCGGCAGTTCCATTCTCTGTGAACTCGTGTCGTTGGCGGGGCCGCAGGATACTGGACCGGCCATGGGACCGTCACGCCTTTCGTGCACTCGGCGGGTGATCGAAAGCCGCTGCCGTTTCGTAAGACTGTCATAACCAGTTTATAGATGGCATGGATATTATGATGCAGAATTTAACTCGATTATCGTTATTTTTTGTCGTTATCACGGTTATGAACTTTACGTCCTCGGCTTCGGCAAGCGAGGAAGCGTGGGAGAAACTACAGAACAGCAGACACTTTGCGTTGATCCGTCATGCGTTGGCGCCGGGCACGGGCGACCCCGCGAATTTCGACGTCACGAAATGCGAGACGCAGCGGAACCTCAACGATACCGGGCGGGAGCAGGCCCGGCGGATCGGCGACTTGTTTCGAGCGAACGGGATCGGCAAAGCTGCTGTTTACTCAAGTCAGTGGTGCCGCTGCCTGGAAACGGCGGAATTACTAGCACTTGGCAATGTCACGCCGCTACCCGTTATCAACTCGTTCTTCCAACAGTACGAAAAGCGGGCACCACAGACCGAGGCTACAAAGGCATGGCTCGCCGAGGCCGGTTTCTCTCGCCCCACTATCCTAGTGACGCATCAGGTCAATATCTCGGCATTGACGAATGTCTACCCCGCATCTGGCGAGATCATCGTCGTCAAACGCGAGGACGACGGCGCTCTCACCGTCGCCGGGCGCATCCGCACGGACTGAATAGAATCGGCCCGGCAGTTGCCTGCCGAGCCGTTTGAATTGGTACGCGCTACAGGGTTCGAACCTGTGACCTACTGATTAAAAGTCAGTTGCTCTACCAACTGAGCTAAGCGCGCCCACGAAATCTTGCGGAGAGACCCTCGTCCCTCTTCAGACCGCCCGGACATTACGTAGCCGGTCCCCGATGGTCAACGTTCGATTGACCAAAAATGACAGAAAAAATCAGATTATTCTTCGGGGGTTTCCGCCAATTTTTGTTCCAGCTTGGCCTTCACCTCTGGCGAGACGAAATGGCCAATATCGCCGCCTAAGCGACCGATTTCCTTAACGAAACGGGACGAAATGAACTGGTTACGCTCCGATGCCGTCAGGAACACCGTCTCGATTTCCGGTGCCAGACGAGCGTTCATCGACGCCATCTGGAATTCATACTCGAAATCGGACACCGCGCGCAGGCCACGGACGATTGTACTCGCGTTCTGTTGCCGCACGAACTCGATCAGCAGATTTTCAAACGGTACGATATCGATACGCTTGGCAACATCGCCGCCGAGGCGCTGCAAGTCGCTACGCAGAAGTTCAACACGTTCTTCCAGCGTGAATAGCGGGCCCTTGCCGATATTGATGGCGACACCAACCACCAAGCGGTCGACGATGCGCGTGGCGCGACCGATGATGTCGACGTGGCCATTGGTGACGGGATCGAAAGTTCCCGGATAGACGCCGACTCGTTCCATGATCAGTTTCCTGAATCCTCTGCTGGGCCCTCGTCGTCGAGCGTTTCCGCAGCTTCTACCGCATCCTCTGCCTCTGCTTCAGGTGCAACCTCGCCCTCGATTTCATCACCCTCTTCGTCTTCGTCCATGTTCTCGCGAACCCTAGAAACGGAAACGACGGCTTCGTCTTTGGCGACGTTGAACAGCCGTACACCTCGGGCACCACGGCCGACGATAGAGACTTGATCTATCGGCGTGCGGATAATCTGGCCGCCATTGGTGACCAAGATTACCTGATCCAAGTCGATGACGGCGAACGATGCAACCACGTCTGCTGCGGCCTCGCCTTTGCCACGGTCGAGCGAGATCGCTGTGATCCCCTGCCCGCCGCGACCTGAGATACGGTATTCATAGGCCGAAGAACGCTTGCCGTAGCCATCGGACGTGACGGTGAGAATGAACTCTTCGCTTTCATGCAGGGCTTGGAACGTTGGATCCTGCATCTTGGCGGCCAGTTCCTCGTCCCGCGCCTTGTCTTCGGCCCGGTCCGTGTAATCGGAAGAACGAAGTCGGCGGGAAGCGTGTTCGGCCTGCAAATAGGCGTCACGCGTCTCAGTATCGATTTCGACATGGCGCAGGATCGACATGGCAATAACCGTATCGTCCTTCTTAAGGCGTACACCGCGCACACCGACCGAAGTGCGGCCGGAGAACACACGCACGTCAACGACCGGGAATCGGATGCACTTGCCGGCCTTGGTCGACAGTATGACGTCATCATCTTCCGAACACGTGCGGACACGGACCAGCGAGTCGCCCTCGTTCAGCTTCATGGCAATCTTGCCGTTGGCCATGACATTTGTGAAATCGCTGAGACGGTTACGCCGCACGTTGCCGAGTGACGTTGAGAACATCACAAAAAGATCTTCCCAGGATGCCTCGTCCTCAGGCAGCGCCATGGTCGTGGTAATTGTCTCGCCGGGGTCGAGCGGCAAAAGGTTCACCAGCGCCTTGCCGCGCGCTTGAGGCGTGCCGACGGGCAGTTTGTAGACCTTCATCTTGTAGACCATGCCAGTCGACGAGAAGAACAGCACCGGCTGGTGCGTATTGGCGACGTAGACCTGGCTGACGAAATCCTCGTCCCGGGTCGCCATGCCGGCGCGACCCTTGCCGCCGCGGCGCTGCGCCCGGTAGGTCGAGATCGGCACGCGCTTGATGTAGCCGGCATTGGTCACGGTGACGACCATGTCTTCGCGCTGGATTAGATCCTCAATGTCGTGCTCGTAGGCGTCTTCCTCAAGCGTGGTGCGGCGGTCGTTCGCGAATTTGTCGCGGATGGCCATCAGTTCGTCGACGAGGATGCCCAGCAGTTTCTCGCGCGAGCGCAGGATTTCCAGGTATTCGGCGATCTTGGCGCCGATTTCCTTGAGGTCGTCGCCGATCTTGTCGCGCTCTAGACCGGTCAGGCGATGCAGCCGCAGTTCCAAAATGGCACGGGCCTGCGCTTCGGACAGCATGTACTTGCCGTCGACGACCCCCCTACCCGGCTCGTCCAGCAGCGCGATGAGCGACGCGACATCTTCGGCCGGCCATTCGCGCGCCATCAACTGCTCGCGCGCCGTGGCGGGATCGGAAGCATGGCGAATAAGCGCGATGACGTCGTCGATGTTGGCAACGGCGACGGCGAGACCGGCCAAAACGTGCGCGCGCTCGCGCGCCTTACCGAGTTCATAGATCGTACGGCGGCGGATCACTTCTTCGCGGAATGCCACGAACGCGGCGATGATGTCCTTGAGATTTAAAGTTTTCGGCGTGCCTTCGTGCAGCGCCAGCATGTTGACGCCGAAGCTGGTCTGTAGCGGTGTGAAGCGGAATAACTGGTTCAGAACCACTTCCGGTTCGGTGTCGCGTTTGACCTCAATAACCACGCGGACACCGCGACGGTCAGACTCGTCGCGAAGGTCGGAAATGCCTTCGATCCGCTTGTCGCGCACGCACTCCGCGATGATTTCGACCATGCGCGCCTTGTTCACTTGGTAAGGAACTTCGTGAACGATGATCGCGGTGCGGCCCTTGGAGACTTCCTCGAACGACGTGCGGCCGCGCATCAATACGGAACCGCGTCCCGTGCGGTAGGCGGACAGGATGCCGTTCTTGCCCATGACGAGGCCGCCGGTCGGGAAATCCGGGCCCGGCACATGGTTCTCGATAATTTCGTCGATGGTGATGTTGGGGTTCTCGACGTAGGCGCAGCAGGCGTCGATCACTTCGCCTAGGTTATGCGGCGGAATGTTGGTCGCCATGCCGACGGCGATACCGCCGGCGCCGTTGACCAGTAGGTTCGGGAATCCTGCCGGCAGAACCTTCGGCTCGGAAACCGTTTCGTCGTAGTTCGGCTGAAAATCGACGGTTTCACGGTCGATATCTTCGAGGAGTTCATGCGCCGACCAAGCGAGACGTGCCTCGGTGTACCGCATGGCCGCAGCGCGGTCGCCGTCCATGGAGCCGAAGTTGCCTTGCCCGTCGATGAGCGGGAGACGCATGGAAAAGTTCTGCGCCATACGCACCATGGCGTCATAGATCGCCTGATCGCCATGGGGGTGATATTTACCCATGACGTCACCAACGATACGCGCCGATTTGCGGTATGGTTTGCCCGCTTCGTAGCCGTTCTCCTTCATCGAGAACAGGATTCGGCGGTGCACCGGCTTAAGCCCGTCGCGGACATCCGGAAGCGCACGGCTCACGATCACGCTCATGGCGTAGTCGAGATACGAATTACGCATTTCGTCGATGATTGAGACGGGTGTCACATCATCGTGTGGAGTCGCCGGTGGCGGCGCTTCGGAAGTATCTGACAAAACTTAAATTTCGCTTTTATTTCAGTTAGTTGCAGGCAGGTCTGCAAATGAGGTCTGGAACCTGCGCATCAGCCTTATTTGTAGCATTTCGGGACCCTGTACACAACGTCAGGGGGCGCTTTTTCAGCCGCTTGAAGTCTGGTTGTCGGCAGGTTGTAGACGATACCAAATTACGGCGAAAAATGCGATAGCGACCGGCACGGCGCTGATCAGATTGACGGCCGTCCAGCCGATCATTTCGTGCAGAGCGCCGGACGCGAACGCCGATGCTGCAACCAGCGAGAATACCATAAAATCGTGTGCCGCCTGGGTCTTAGCACGCTCCTCTTCGTTGTACGCGCTGGTCAGCAGCGTCGAGCCACCGATGAACATGAAATTCCAGCCAAGACCAAGGAAAATTAGCCCGCCGATGAAGTTATGAAAATCAACCCCAGACAGTGCCAAGGCAACGGCCCCTGCCTGTAAGACGGCACCGATAGCTATGATCGTTGTGACACCGAAGCGCTTGATCAGGTGCCCTGTGAAGAAGCTCGGCAGGAACATGCCGACAATATGCCATTGGATGACCGTGGCGGATTCGGCGAATGCGAAGCCACAGACCTTCATGGCCAGCGGTGTGGACGTCATCAACATGTTCATGACCGCATAGCCGATGGTCGATGACATGGCGGCGACGACGAACGTGCGCGACTTCATGATTTCCAAGATCGGACGCCCCTTGATCTCGATCCCGCCTTTTTGCGGCGTTTTGAGGCGCGTGAACTGAAGACAGATAATAGCCATGCCGCACAACACGACGACGGCCATATAGCTTGCGGAAAACGCTGCGGGGGCCAAGTCTACAGTCCACTTGGAAAGTTGCGGCCCAACGAAGGCGGCGACAAGGCCGCCCGCCAAAACGTATGAAATCGCCCTACTTTTCATATCCGGTGGTGCGGCGTCCGCTGCCGCAAACCGATAGTACTGCCAAAAGGCGTTGTGAACGCCCAGCAATGCCGTCCCGATTAGAACCAGCATAAATGATCCGGCCATTACGCCGTAAGCGGCAACAGCCCCACCGCAGACACCAACCAATTGCCCGATGGTGAAGCCTGCGCTACGACCAATCCGCGCCATCAGCAATGACGCTGGTATAGTTGTTGCCATAGTGCCGATGAATTGTGCCGCCAAGGGGGCCGTCGTCAGGCTCGGGTGCGGCGCCAAGGATTGGCCTACCAACGCCGAAATCGCGATCAGCATGGACGTACCGGACATTGCCAGGGCCTGACAAAGTGCCAGTATGAAGACGTTTCTAGTCATAGAGCTTTACGTTACGGGACGCGTTGGACGAACGGCGACGGAAAACGTGCGAGAGCGGTTCACGGCTTCTGACAGTATGGGATTTCCATGCAGTCCTTTTCCGGCAGGCCCTCGCATAGTGCGTTCTTGCAGTAGCTTTGCGCCGGTTTGTCGCTGAAGCCGAGAGCCGGCATCTCGGGCATGGAAATCTGACCGACCGTATTATCCCAAGCGCTCTCCATCGTCTCGCAAGCGCTGAGGAGCAACGTCACCACGACCAAAGGTGCTAGAACACTCATCCTACGAATCAATGCACACCCTTCCTCTTTAAAGCGTCATGCTGAACTTGATACAGCATCCATTCTCAATCCGCACCTATGGTGCCGGAGGCAGAGTGGGCCCCAAATCAAGTTCAGGGCGACGCAATCAATAAATCAGAACGGAATCTCGTCGTCGAGATCACCGCCGGGGGCGCCGCCGCCCGAACTGCCACCGCTATCAGGGCCGTCCCAGCTCGGTCCATTATCGCCGCTACCGCTACCGCCGTAGCCGCCACCACCACTGCCGCCACCGGCGGAGTCGAGCATGGTCAAAACACCGGAGAAGCGCTGCAGAACGACTTCGGTCGTGTATTTCTCGACACCATCGTTTCCGGTCCATTTGCGGGTTTGCAGGGATCCTTCGAGGTAAACCTTGGAGCCTTTTTTCAGGTATTTTTCGGCGACATCAGCCAGTCGTTCGTCGAAGATGACGACACGATGCCATTCAGTCTTTTCGCGGCGTTCGCCAGACTGCTTATCACGCCATTGTTCCGACGTCGCGACGCTCAAATTGGCGATTTTTTGCCCGGCCTGAGAAAACCGGACTTCCGGATCACGACCGAGATTGCCGACGAGAATGACTTTGTTGACTGAGCCTGCCATGTGCTCCCTCTCTAACGCTTAGCCCCAAGTGCGGCGGCACTATAGCCTCTGACCTACCACGAGTGGAGTCATTACCAACTGCCGCCGGGAAGTTATTGTCCGCGTGGTGCGGGCATCGACGTTTCCTGTAAAGAACGCGCCTTCTGGATAAATTCGTGCACGACCTGTTGGATCGTGTTTTCGTCTTCATCAAGTTTGACCAGGGCTGCGACACCAATCTCGAGCAGCGCCATGCCGTAGACGTATTGACTAACCCCTTGCGATTGGAAACCGACAAGAGCATCCGCCAGCACCATGTCGGCTTTTTCGAATTCCTGGTCCAGATCGTCGCTCATTGCCGTCTCCTCGGTCTGACCTTCCGTCGAAGGCGGAGTCTCTCCACCAAACTCCACAAGTCAACACGCACGAGTGGTGATGATAGGGTTAGCGCTATTATTCTGTATCCCGCTCCCATGTGACCATGGTCACTGACCTTAATCTGTGTCGTCGCATATTGTTTAGATATCACATTAAAAATCGGTCTTTCTGGCATGGCAAATCTCCGCAACGTGAAGGTCGTCCTGTACGAACCGGACCGTGACCTCCGCTCCGTCTTGCGCGGAAAACTGCGGGAAATGGAGTTCGAGGACATCCTCGATACACCGACCCTCGACACCGTCGAGGAGGTCTTTGTCGCCGGCGAAGTTGACCTGGCTATCCTTGGCACGGCGAAAGAAAACGATGTCATGTGCCGGTTGCTTCGCGATATTCGTCAGGGCGAGCGTGGGAATAATCCCTTTCCGGTTGCCATCGCTACATGTGCCGACCCTAGCGAAAAACACATGCGTAGCGTCTTCGATGCCGGATTCGATAACGCCCTGATCAAGCCATTTGACGCAGCCTCGATCGCCCGGCGGGTTAAACATTTCTGCCAGACGCGAAAATCCTTTGTCGTTACCCATGATTACATCGGCCCAGACCGCCGAAGCGAAGTCCGCAAGGCCGGCAATGAACCTAATCTGATTGAATCGCCCAATCCGGTCCGAATCCTGGCTGATGGTCACAGCCGCGATTACCTACATCGTCAGATCAACGCTGCCCGCGCTATCGTCGATGAAGAAAAACTCCAAAAAGATGCCGCCAGCATCCAATGGCTGGTCGACCGGCTCTGTGCTAGCGCGATCATCAGTGACACAAACGCCGTCGACCAATGCGGGTTCCTTGCCGTGCAGATACATCGACAGGCGGAAAATATGCTCAACAGATCGAGCCGCACCGCTTACGCACATGTCGCGGACATGTGTATGACCCTTGCCGAAATCGCCATTCGGATATCCACGATGGGGCGTGTTCCCGAAACCAAGGACGTCGAACTCCTTGAAAAACTCAACGAGGCGATCATCCGCGCGATGAACAGCGATGAGAACGACGCCGGCGTGATCCGCGACATTCGTGCGTCCGCCCTAATGGCGACGGATAAATGAGCCACAATTCCCTTTCTTTACCGCTCGCCCAAACCCATATATCGATAGCCAGTTAAGCCATCTTCCGGCACACGAACATTGAACGGGCCAAGCATGGATACGATACGCGTCCGCGGTGCACGCGAACACAATCTTCAGAGTGTCGATGTCGACATTCCCCGCCATAGCCTAACGGTTATTACCGGACTGTCTGGATCAGGTAAGTCATCATTGGCTTTCGATACGATCTACGCGGAAGGGCAACGGCGATACGTCGAGAGTTTGTCTGCGTATGCGCGCCAGTTCCTTGAACTGATGCAAAAGCCCGACGTGGACACCATCGAAGGGCTGTCGCCAGCGATCTCCATCGAACAGAAGACCACGTCACGGAACCCGCGCTCGACCGTCGGTACGGTAACAGAGATCTACGATTACATGCGGTTGCTGTTCGCCAGGGTCGGTATCCCCTACTCGCCGGCCACCGGCTTGCCTATCGAGGCGCAGACCGTCAGCCAAATGGTGGACCGGGTTATGGCGATGGACGAAGGCATGCGCCTGTTCCTACTAGCCCCGGTGGTGCGTGGCCGCAAAGGGGAATACAAAAAAGAGCTGCAGGAGTACGCTCGTAGAGGTTTTCAGCGGGTCCGTATCGACGGCGAGATGTACGATCTCGACGATACGCCGGACCTCGATAAAAAATACAAACATGACATCGAAATCGTCGTCGACCGGTTGGTGGTGCGCGATGGCATCGAAAGCCGCCTAGCCGACAGCCTTGAGACGGCTTTGGACCTAGCTGACGGCATCGCCTATGTCGATGATGCAGACGCTAAGGTCGAGCCGCCCGCCAAAGGCAAGAAAGGCGGCATTAAGGATCACGTCCCGGAAGGCCGGACGGTGTTTTCGGCGAAGTTCGCCTGCCCTATTTCGGGTTTCACCATCGACGAAATCGAGCCGCGTCTGTTTTCCTTCAACAACCCGTTCGGCGCCTGTCCTTCATGCGACGGCCTGGGTACGGAAATGTACTTCGACGCCGAGTTGGTGGTGCCGGACGAGAAGAAATCCCTTGCTAAGGGCGCGATCCAGCCGTGGGCTGGTTCTAGTTCCAAATATTACGTGCAGACCTTGGAAAGCCTTGCCGAACACTTCGGCTTCAAGCTGGATATGCCTTGGGAGAAGCTGCCCAAGAAGACCCGTGAAATGCTGCTGTTCGGTTCCGCCGGCGAAGCAGTCACTATGCGCTATAAGGACAGCGGTAAATCCTACGAAATAAACAAGCCTTTCGAGGGCGTGGTGCCGAACATGGAACGGCGCTGGCGCGAGACCGATAGCAATTGGGTTCGCGACGAGTTACAGCGTTACCAAACCATCGCACCTTGTGAGACCTGTAAGGGCAAGCGCCTCAAGGCCGAGGCTCTGGCGGTCAAGATCGATGGTTACGACATCTCGGACGTTTCGGACATGTCCATCGATGCCGCCGGCAGTTGGTTCGGCGGTCTTGAGGCTGCACTCTCCGACAAGCAGATGGAAATCGCGCGGCGCATCCTCCGTGAAATCAACGAACGCCTGCATTTCCTGCAAAACGTCGGTCTCGAGTACCTGACCCTATCTCGGTCGTCCGGAACGTTATCGGGCGGTGAGAGCCAGCGTATCCGCCTCGCCTCGCAGATCGGCTCCGGGCTGACGGGTGTACTCTATGTGCTCGATGAGCCGTCCATAGGCTTGCACCAGCGTGACAATGATCGTCTCCTCAAAACTCTTGAGCGGCTTCGCGATATCGGCAACACGGTGATCGTCGTCGAGCACGACGAAGATGCGATTCGTGCTGCCGACTACGTCATCGATATGGGGCCGCGCGCCGGTGTGCATGGTGGCCATGTGGTTTGCGCCGGCACGCCTGCCGAGGTCGCCGGGAACGAAAAAAGTCTTACCGGGCGATATCTCTCAGGCAAGGAAGCAGTCCCCATTCCGTCGCAGCGGCGCCCGGGTAAGAAAGGCCAGAACCTTATTCTCAAGGGGGCCACCGCGAACAATCTGCAGAGCGCAGATATGACGGTGCCGCTGGGCACGCTCGTCTGTGTCACCGGTGTTTCCGGTGGCGGCAAATCGTCGTTGATCATCGAGACCCTTTATAAGGCTTTAGCGCGCCGTCTGATGAACGCCCGCGAGGTGCCGGGACCGTTCGACAAACTCGACGGTATCGAGTTCTTGGATAAGGTGGTCGACATCGACCAAAGCCCCATCGGCCGCACGCCGCGTTCAAACCCTGCGACCTATACCGGTGCCTTCACGCCAATCCGGGATTGGTTTTCGGGTTTGCCGGAATCGAAGACGCGTGGCTATAAGCCGGGCCGGTTCTCGTTCAACGTCAAAGGCGGCCGCTGTGAGGCCTGCCAAGGCGACGGCGTCATCAAGATCGAGATGCACTTCCTACCGGACGTTTACGTCGAATGCGACGTTTGTAAGGGCGCTCGTTACAATCGCGAGACGCTGGAGATTAAATTCCGCGGCAAATCCATCGCCGAGGTGTTGGACCTGACCGTCGACGAAGCCGTCGACTTCTTCAAGGCCGTGCCAGCGATTCGTGATAAGATGCTGACCCTACAGCGTGTCGGTCTCGGATACATACATTTGGGCCAACAAGCGACGACGCTTTCCGGTGGCGAGGCGCAGCGCGTCAAACTTGCCAAAGAACTATCACGCAGAGCCACGGGTAAAACCGTCTATATTCTCGACGAGCCGACTACCGGTCTGCATTTTGACGATGTCCGCAAACTGCTCGAGGTGCTTCACGCACTCGTCGATCAGGGCAATACGGTAATCGTCATCGAGCATAATCTGGAGGTCATCAAGACAGCGGATTGGATCGTCGATCTCGGCCCCGAGGGGGGCACCAAGGGTGGCCATATCGTTGCCGCCGGCACGCCGGAGCAGGTCGCCGACACCAAGGGAAGTTATACCGGGCACTATCTTGCTCCCTATCTCGGCACGAAACGGAAGAGAAAGAAGGCTTCGTAAGCCTGGGCACTACTATCGCCCTGGATTTAATCGATTTTCCTCACGCCGCTGTGATGGGATCACCTCTTCCGCACGTCAGCGATCATCCCTAAATAACCTGTATGAAGATTGCCGTATCAATCGCAACACTGTTTGCGCTGGGCGCATGTACTGCGCCTGAGATCGCCGATTGGCCACCCAAGGCACCGCAGGTGGACGAGGCAGTCGTCGATGAATACGTGCAGCGCTATACGCGGGGTATGGTAAAGCCGAACTACACCGCAGAAGATATCGATGCACTGATCCTGCTGAACAAGCGGCGTTTTCGAAACGTTGACGAAGAGTCGGATTTAGAGCGCTATCGCCGCGATCTTGAAGAAAATTTGGCCAAATCGACAGACGATAACGTCACCTTGGGTCCTTCACGCAGCCGGGGCGAGATCAATGCGATCGAACGGCGTATCGACCGGCGCTATGAAAGCCGGCACGACCGGCGTCACGAAAGATTGAAATACGGGCTTTAGGTTTAGCGGCGGAAGCCAAAAAGCGAGCGCATGGTCACAAAGGTTTCCTGAAACAAACGACCGATGCGTTGGATATCGGTCGATCCCTGACGAAGCAGTTCTCGAACTTTTTCCGGGTCTTTCTCGTTTCGGACCTGTTCGGCCAGATCGTAGCCACGTGCTAGGTTGACGATCTTGCCACCACCTGAAATCTCAACGGTATCGTGGATTTCCCGCCCCTTCGGCTGATACTTCTTGGATTGTTCGTCGGTCTTTCCAGACGCGGCACGGCGCGCCAAAAGGTCGGCAAGCGCCGACTGACGGTTCGATACGGACGATTTCAAGGTCTCAACCATACGCAGATACTACATCTAAGCGCGGATTTTAGATATGATTTTCGTCACAGGTTGCGCGGTGATGCCTCGCCGCCCCCTAAGCGGCCACACCAAGCACATCACGGGCAAACCCGGGATAGGTATCTGCGACTTGGGCACCGACGGTGGAGCGCAACAGCGACAACCGATCCTCTTCCGGTGTCGGGGTCTCCGGTACGTCCTCTGGCCTGTCGAAGTCGAAGCCCGTGTTATCTAGTATTTCCTCGACGCTGACGCCTGGGCTAACGCTTTCCAATCTGAAACGTTGACGCACCGCATCGAAGGACATGATGCATAACTCCGTGACGAGATACTTCGGGCCGCCCGGCCGGTGAACGTTCGGTTCGCTGACGCCCGGTGCCGAGATGAAATCGACCTGCGGTACGAAAACCCGTCGCGTGTGCTCGGGCCGGAACAGGATGACCTTGGGCACGGTAAAGTACATGTACGCTGATCCGAACGAGCCGGAGAATCGCTTATCAACCATCGGGTAATCACCCGTACCGACCAGGTTGATGTTCGCTTGCCCGTCGATCTGCACACCGCCCAGGAAGAAGACGTCAATTCGCCCCTGCCCCGCCGCATCGAAGATTTCGCGGCCGCCATCGGTAAAGGGATTGGTTTGCTTGCCGTGAATCAACGCGACCTTTGGCCGCCCACTATTCACGTGCCGCGCGAGCAAGGCGGCTGCGCCTGGGATCGGTGAGGCCGCGCCGACGGCGACGTGGAGCACGTCCGGTGTTTCGAGTAGTCGCGCGATGGTCGTGATCAGAAATTCTTCGCGGGAATAGCTCATTCCGCAGCACCTCGCGCAGCTGTGCCTTCGCTGTATACGTAACGGTCCAAGTAGTCGCGGAATCCGTCATCGGTTCTGGCCATGCGCGCGTATTCGGAGATCGCGGCACCGTCGGCGGGATAATGCTCGACCAGCCCCATCGGTTTGGCGCCTGCGGCTGCTTCGGCCAAGTGCGTCACATAGAAACCTGGCAGCGCTGCAGCGGCCGAAGCTTCTTCTTTTAGCAGGCTTTCATCTTGAATGCGCTCGACCGTTACCAACAACTTCTTGGCGGCGTGGGCAATCGTCGCCAGTTCGCGGCGGCGGCCAATCCAGATATTGCCGTCACGGTCGGCAAGCGGACTGTGAATGACCGCGACGTCCGGCGCCAAGGCGGGGATCAGGACGATCGGACCGTTACCATTGCCGAGCGGGTCGTCTACGACCTTCCAGTCGTTCCGGTTCGCAAGAATGTCGGAGCCGATGATGCCGCCTAGCGGCATAAAGGGAACGCCTTTCTCCGATGCCTGTAAGCCAGTGTGAATGGCTGGACACGTACTATCCAATATCTCTATGCTGCCACTTTCCACGGCCTTGCAGAAACGCGGCGCCAGCCCTGCCTCACCCAACGTTACGGCGGCGGATTCAACCTTTCGAACACATCCGGCACCTATCAGCATGTCGGCCGCCAATCCGCTGATCGGCACGGTCAAGATATGCAGGTCTTTTACGCCTTGCCGCACAATGGCGCGGATCAATGCCATAGGCACGAAGCTGTATTCCGGCGGCAATGCCAACAGTGCGCCAGACGGCACTTCGGCTGCCAGTGCATCTACATCTGAAAGGAATTCGGTCATGGATATCGCTCCCGTCCATGCACAAGATTTCCACGTTTGCAGGGCGCGGGCAATGAATGCGTGCGGACTTAATGACAGCACACACCCTCTGCGCTAGCATGGCGCCGCTCTTGACCGCTAACTAGGAGAAAATAATGACCAGTAAAGCGGATTTCGACGAGACGACTTGGAAGCTAGTCGCCTCTGCCCCCATTATCGCGGCGGCCGTGATCTCAGCGTCTGACGATGTCGGCGACGACCGCGAGTCTGAGGAAGAAGAAATTCAGGCCTTCAAGGATTCCCTCGTTCGATTGCGCAAAAAATACGGCAAAAGCGAGCTTGTGAACGAGGTCATCAACTTTATCGAGAACGAAGGTACGGAAGAATTCGAAACGCTCTTCAACGCACTTGGCGCTTCGGCATCACACGAGTCCCCGCTTGAGGATCGGATCAAGGGGATCGCCGAAACATCCGACATGTTGGACGATATGGCCGATAAGAAAGATATCAAGCTCTATAAGAAGTTCGTGATGGATGCAGCGACCGAAGTTGCCTCAGCTTCAAAGGAAGGTTTTTTCGCCTTCGGCAGCCGCATCAGCAAGAAAGAGGACTTCTATCTTCGCCAAATCCAAGGCGCGCTCGGAATCTGACGCAGTGGAAGGTCGGAACGCGTTCGAACCGGAGGAATGGCAGGCCGTGTGCCGTTTGCCGCTTTTGACGGCGGCCCTGATCTCGGCCGTCGATTACAGTTCGGTCTCTGAAGAGCGGGAATACCGCGCGTTCTCCGACTTCATTAGACGCGCCGGCGGTAAACGTAAGCGCGCCCCGATCATCTCCGATATACTGGACGATACGGACTTCGGCGCGCGTGAGGTTTTTTTGGAACTCTGTCTTTCCGTCACCGGTGCGTTGAGCGGCGACAACCCGGTCGAAAAGGCGATTACGGATGCCAAAAAGATTGGGAATCTCGTCGATACCAAGCTCTCGAAGAAGGCAGCAAGAAGCTACAAGGCCTTTGTCTTGGACGTGGCGATGGCGGTTGCGCGTGCGCATAAGGAAAGCATGATGCCGTTCGCTGGCCCGGTCAGCCGCGTCGAGGATTTTCACATCCGTAGACTCGCCCTGGCACTTGGGGCTTAGAGGGCTGTCTTAATCGCCCTCGGAAGTTTATTCGTCCCCTTTCGGTAGGCCGACGACACCTCTCTTGTCAGTATTTTCGAAATTGGCGCCGCGTAAATCCGCGTCGGTGAAGATTGCATCCGTCAGCAAAGAACCTCGGAAATCCGCGTTACGTAGATCCGCTTCCGTGAAGTCGCATTTAGTGAAGTCGGCGTTTCACAGGTTGGCACCGTTCAGTAACGCGCCGCGAAATTTGGCGTTGTCGAGGTTTGCGCGCCATTCGCCGCCGCCGGCGCGTGTCGAGACCATCACATCGCTCAGATCGACTGCGACCAGATTGGCGTTGCTGAGGTTTGCCCGCGAGAACTTGGATCCCCTCAGATCGGCGCGCGCCAGGACTGCGCCCCTGAGATCGCAATAGGAAAAGTCCGCCATCAGGCATTCGGCCTTGTTGAGGTCTGCGCCTTTCATGATCGCCAGCGAGAAGTCGGCCGCCGATAGATTGACACCTGAGAGATTCTGATTGCTCAGATCCATCTTGGCGAAAACGGCGCGCGTGCCTTCCTTCCCGTTGCTTTTAACCCAGGCGGCATGCGCAGAGATGACATCCTTGAGCGAGACATCGACGGATTCCAGACTCTTGGCGAGTTTGGCGTCCGAGAGGTCGACCCTGGAAAAATCTACGTTGTCGAACATAGCGCCGATCAAGTCAGCGCCGGACAGGTCGGCACCGTCCAGGGTCGTGCCGGTAAAAACGGCGCCCTGGAAAATCGCCCCGGAAAGGTTGGCGTCCGTAAAGTCGGTGTTTTCAAGATTGCAGCCGGTTAGATTAGAAAGCGAGAGATTGGCGCGCACGAATTTCGCGTTCTTGAGGTTGCAGTCGGTTAGGTCCGTTTGTACGACGACACTATCCGAGACCTTGGCACCGCTCATGTTGGCGCCTCGCACCTTAGCTTTTTCCATGCCGGCAGAGGGCTCGCTGCGGTTCATCGGCATTAGGTCGCCTTTGTCGCCGGAGCGAAGCAGAACGCCGTCCCGCATATCACAGTCGATCAGAGTCGCCAGTGTCAGATTGGCGCCCGATAAGCTGGCGCCCCGCAAATCCGCGCGATCCAAATTCGCGCGGACAAGGACGGCGTTCTGCAGATCGCAGGCGAACATATTGGCCTCGACAAGGATCGTCTCTTCGAACTCGCAATTGCTGAGGTTGGCGCCGACGAAATCGGCTCGGCTGAGGTCGCGGCCGCTGAAATCTAAATACGAGCAGTCGCTCATGCCGAGTTTAGCGCGTTCGCCGCCGCGCGCGCCTTTTACAAACTGCTCGTGCAGATCAAGAAGCTCGTCGAGTTCCTGCTGCGTGTACTTCTTAAACTCTTCTTCGTTTTTATCGGATGCCATGCGATGTATCCGCCAATAATGCCCATAATGCTCAGATTGGCCGGTCTTTTGGTTATGGACAGACCGAGTATGTATGGTTAGAGAACCGCAGCATTGCGGTCAGTGTCCGCGATCACTACGATTTTATGATGCCTGAACAGGCTTAAACAGGGATTAACTCGCAGAAAATGGCGACAGACAAGAAAATCGACCCGGTTCACGTCATCGGTGGTGGTCTCGCCGGCAGCGAAGCGGCTTGGCAACTCGCCAATGCCGGGGTGCCGGTAATCCTGCACGAGATGCGCCCCATCCGCGCCACCGATGCTCATAAGACCGATGGTCTAGCGGAATTGGTCTGCTCTAACTCGCTCCGTTCCGATGATGCCGACACCAACGCCGTAGGCTTGCTACACCAAGAGATGCGCCGTCTGGGCGGCTTGATTATCTCGGCGGCAGACGAGAATAAGGTTCCCGCGGGTGCCGCTCTCGCCGTCGACCGTGACGGCTTTTCCGAGCTCATCACGTCGTCTTTGAAGTCGCACGATCTGGTGACGATCGAACGTGGCGAAGTCGATGCCCTTCCCCCTGAAGATTGGTCTAGCGTCATTATCGCGACCGGGCCGCTCACGTCGCCGGCATTGAGCGAAATCGTGCGCGACCTTAGTGGCGAGGATCAATTGGCGTTCTTCGATGCTATCGCACCGATCATCTATCGTGAGTCCATCGACTTCGACATCGCTTGGTTCCAGTCCCGCTATGACAAGGGTGACGGTAAGGACTACATCAACTGCCCGATGACCGAGGAACAGTACGATGCGTTCCTGGACGCGCTCATGGAAGCACCCAAAACCGAGTTCAAGGAATGGGAACGTGACACGCCGTATTTCGAAGGCTGTCTGCCGATCGAAGTGATGGCCGAGCGCGGCCGCCGTACATTGACCTTCGGCCCGATGAAGCCGGTCGGCCTAACCGATCCAAACAATCCGGATAAGAAGCCCTTCGCAATTGTGCAACTGCGCCAAGACAACAAGCTCGGCACGTTGTTCAATATGGTCGGTTTTCAAACCAAGTTAGCGTACGGTGCGCAAAAAGACGTGTTCCGGCTAATACCTGGTTTGCAGAACGCCGAGTTTGCTAGGCTCGGCGGGATTCACCGCAATACCTTCATCAATTCACCGAAGCTGCTCGACGGTATGCTCCGATTGAAAGCGATGCCGCGCCTGCGCTTCGCTGGTCAAATAACCGGCTGCGAAGGCTACGTAGAAAGTGCCGCTATGGGCATGCTTGCGGGCCGGTTCGCTGCCGCTGAACGGTTGGGTCAAGATATCTCAATTCCGCCGCTGACCACATCCATCGGCGCGCTGTTGAACCATGTCACTGGTGGCGCGGACGCGGAGACTTTCCAACCCATGAACGCCAATTTCGGCCTGTTCCCTCCGCTCGATACGGACGGTCTGCCGAAAAAGCAACGGCCTCGCGGTCAGGACCGTAAACGCGCCATGGCGGCGCGGGCACAGACCGATCTCGATACCTGGCTTGCCGAAGTGCCGCCGCTGGCTGCCGAGTAAGCCTTAAACCGGGCGCCCCATGATCGGATACTGAGGATCGTTATAGCCTGGCGTCGACGGATGACCCGGTGAAACCAGCTTGTCCCAAAAGGCCTCATCCTTTTCCGACCATTTATCGGCGTGATCCAATGCGGCGAGGTATGTCTTGAATTGGGTTAGCGTTCTCGGCCCGGCCAAGACAGACGAGACGAGCGGGTTGGCTAAGACCCAGTTCATCGCCCAGTCGATGGACGACATCCCCTTCTTCTCGGCATGCTTGATGACCTTTTGTGCCAGCTTGAGATTCTCCGGTCGCCATTCCGTTTCCAGCATACGTTTATCGCCATCACCGGCGCGGCTGCCCTTTGTGGGCTCATTGGCCAGGCCGTACTTGCCGGTCAAGATTCCGCGCGCAAGCGGGCTATACGGCACGACGCCGAGTCCGAAGTGTTCGCACGCCGGCAAGAGATCTTTCTCGGCCTCACGCGTCATCGGATTATAATATGGCTGCACCGCGACCGGCAGCGGCAGGCCGAGACTTTCCGCGGTCATGCACAGCAGTGTCGTCCGCCAGCCGAAGAAATTGGAAATACCGTAGTAACGGATCTTACCGTCACGGATCAACTGGGTAACCGCTTCCAGACTCTCGTCGAACGGCGTGCCGTCATCGTCCTTGTGGAAGTAATAAATATCGATGTAGTCGGTGCCGAGACGCTTCAGGCTCTCTTCGCACGCCTGAATCAACCATTTTCGGCCCAAGCCTTTACGGTTTGCCCCTTTGCCCATCTGGTTGTGGACCTTGGTGCCCAGCACCCAGTCGTCTCGGTCCTTTTTAATTCCTTTGCCGACGACGATTTCTGACGCGCCCTGATGATAGGCGTCTGCGGTATCGATGAAGTTGATGCCGGCACCGCGTGCGTGATCGATGATTTTGATGCCGTCTTTTTCACTGGTTCGATTGCCGAACATCATGGTGCCGAGGCAGATCGGAGAGACCTTCAGTCCACTCACGCCCAGTCTACGATATTCCATTTTTATACTCCTAAATCATCATGACCACTATGGGTGGCGTGCCCCACCACATATTTGGATTTAAAGGCTCTTTTGCGACTATATTCTGTGTTTTTTTGACCGTTCGGCATGTCGAAAGGTTAAAATTCGGTGTATTATCCGGAGGGAATCGATTCACGATCGCCCCATTGGCGACACAACAACGTAGGACACTGCGAGCGGTGCGGACAAGTGGCACTTTCGGAATCTCGCAAGCGGCGCGGCATGGTCACGCGGCCGTCCGTATTGTCATGTTCGCAGCATGCTTTTTCGTCTGTATCGCACTCTCAACGCCTGTATCTGCGCAAAGTCCCGACGAGGTCCTTTTCAAAGCCGTCGAACTAAACGACCTTGCCGCCGTTGAACAAGCGATTCAGGACGGCGCACAGCTATCGGCCAAGAATGCTGCCGGTATGACGGCAGCGGATGTCGCCGTTGATTTAGGGCACTTTCGGATCGCGCATGCCCTGCTCGCCTATCGGAACGGCGGCAGTCAACAAGGCCCTAGGGTGACGGACAATGTCCGTTCGGCAATAACCTCTCCCAGCAACCGGATCAGGTCCAACACACTAGGACAGCCGGACCCAAGACAAGAACCTGATCCGCGCCTTGCCCAGATAGATCCTCCCCGCAAACCGTCGGCACCTGCGAGGTCGCCAGTCCCGCCGCCTCCCACAGAACCGCCGTCAATGGAACTGCCCGCACTTAAGGTGCCGGGGACGGAAACAGCAGCCCCCGCTCCGTCGAAAGAGTCCATGCCGACGATGCCGGCCGAAATTCCGATGCAGGCTCAACAGACTCCGCCACCACCTATCAAGCCGCGTGTAGCCGAGGCGACGCCGGAAGAAGAAGGCGGCATTTTGAATAACGTCCTGAGCGGACTGAAAAGCGTCGTCACCCTTGGTGGTCTATTCGGCGGCAAGGAAGAGGAAACATCGACCGGGCCGTCGCTATCGGCTGCCCCCGCGTTGCAGTCACCGGCGGACCGTTTTTCTTCATCTCCATCGCAGCCGGTCGAAAGCGAAAGCGCAGCCGGGCGCATGGTAGACCGTTTGGCGGACTCGATCCTTGGTGCCAATCCACAAGAAGAAAACGAGTTCGGTCTACCTAAACAGCCGGTGTTGCCGCCGCTGGGCACGCCAGGAGACCTACCGCCTCTCGCCGCGCCCGGCGACTTGCCGCCTTTGGATGCGCCGGGTCTGACGGCACCGGTCGAGACAGCGGAACGTTCGACCGCGACTACGCCCGAACCGACATTGGATATCCCGGTCATGCCGCCGTCTTCAAGTACAGAAATGGGGTCTGACGTTCCCGGCCTTGTGCCTCCCGTGGATGCTCCCTCGGATGTGGTAGTCACGCCGCCAGCAGACGCCCAAGCAGAATTGTTGCCACCCGAACTTCCGCCGTCGTCCAACAACGATATCCCCGGATTGCCGCCTGGACTTGATATCCCAGGCCTGGCGCCGACGCCGGCTGCTCCCACCGGAGATGAAGTCCCCGGCATTATTGCCCCACCGGCGGACAACGTAGACAGCATCCCTTCGTTACCACCTGGATTGGAGCCACTACCAGGGTCAGATACGGGACAGCTACGGCGGCCTGGCGGACTCGTGCAACCAGAGGATCCGAGCGTCCTTCCAGCGCCAGGCAGCGAAGATTTGCGCGCTCGTATCCAACGCCTCGACGATCTACTTCGACGCTCGCCCGGTCAGACGGACCGCTATCAAACCGGTATTGGTACGCCGCCTGCGTCATCGGGCACGCCGCGCCCGGCACCTGCGACGCCGGTCGCGCCGGCACCGACGACGGCCCCAACCGAGCGGACTAGTCCCACGCCCGGCGCACGAAGTGATATCCGTGACCCCCAGCAGATTCTGCAAAAATCAAGAGAGGCGGCGCAACTGCGGGCAAAGCTGGAGAGAACTTCGCCTGCGTCTCGACTGACCAGCAAGGCCGGAGACGGTAAAGTCGAAGAATTGCCGACGCCGCACGCGTTACGTCCAGAAGGCGTGGTCGTGACTGAGCGCGAGGATTCTACATCGCGTTTGATGGACCGCCTGACGGGCATGACCGACAAGAAGTACCCTAACGAAGACGTTCACGGTCTGCCGATCGTCAAGCCTTCCGCCGACGGCACATTGCCGCCGCGTAAAAGCGTGGATGTTGCCGAACTGCCGGAATACCGCAAGGAAAAGACCGATGACAAAATCCATGCATTGGCTCGATTCTTCCGGGGCGATCAAGAACAAGAAGCCGGTATGCAACCACCGCCCGAGGTGCAACAGGCGCCATTGCCCCAAGTGATCGACAATTTAGTGGCGGAAGACGATCCGGCGCGCGCTAAAGTCGTCGATGACAGTCTTCTCGATCTGAGCGGCGTCGAGCACCAACCGCCGACATATCGTGGACAGACCGGAGCGACACAGACGGATACCGGCAACCTGAATCCGAATTTTCTGGACCGCCTCAACACAGTTCTCGGTCCAGAGCGCGGCAACCGGAGCGTAGAGCAAGTGCTTCCACCGCCACCGCCTGGCAAGGTCGGGCTGAACGACCTGGACGTGCCGCAGGAACAGATCGTTCCGAAACCGGCGCCGGATCTGCCGGATCCGTGGACGATGACCATTGAAAAGAGCGATGCCGAGGGGAATCGCCGGACTTTGGGCGTCACCGCGATCTCGCCCGAAGACGGCTCCGAGATGCGAACGGAACAGGGTGTCGTCAGCAGTATGGTCGGGCGCATTCGAGAATTGCTGGGTGGTCCCGATGACGGGCGTGGTCCTGACGTGACGACATTGGACGAGAAAGAGCGTCAGGAAACCGCTGAGCAATTATTGTCCGAAGCGTTGCGTGACGGAGCGCCGACCGCCCTGCCCGATCAGAGCCAATGGCCGGTAACCGAGGTTGAATCCGGTGATGCTGTCCCCGGGGTGCCGCCGCCGCCTCGCTCGGGCGTGCTGACGCGGACATCACTAACGGACGTCGTTTTGAGCCTCGGAGAATCCGTCACCTTGGAAAATACCCTGCCGCCGCAGCAAGACGGCATTGACCCCCTGAACGAGTGCATCAAGAAAAACCGTGGCACGACGCTTTTCTGTGTCGAGCCGGTCGATTGGCCATCTGACCTGCAATCGATGTTTTCGGTGCCGACGATCCTCTATACAGGGCCGATGGCCATCACCCGCTACGATCAGGGAAGCCCGTCGCGCTTCCACGCGTTGTTTGACACTAATGAATTCGAAGATATCGTTGCCTACTATCAGGCCCGCTATGGAGAGCCGACCGAGATTTGGAAGCGTTCAATTGCGCCCCTCGCGCAACCGCGCCAGGATAATCCGACGGTCTCATGGCGCAGCCGGGATACGCGCACCAATATCATCACTGTGTTAGAGGTCAGAAAGTTCGACGACAGCCGTGGCGGCTTCCCGGATACACAGCGCGGTGCGGTGATGCTTTATCACCTGAATGCACCATCGATCTTCCCACAGGTTTCTTCCCATGAATTGATGCGTCTGCGCCGTACTCGCTAAGGTCGCCCTCTTAGCGACGCTGCCAAGACACTCCAGGGACGGGCAACGCCTATTGGTTTGGCAGCAAACGTTAGCGGGTCCCCTCCGGCCTTGCGAAGGCGCTTCTGATAGAGCGCCGCCAGACTGAGCATTAGGAACGGCGATAAGGCCGGTCTCGGCACACGTTGACTCGAGGATCGCACCGCACGGATGTGCTGTTCGGCTAGGTCCAGCAATGGCAGTGCCAGCGGCCTAAAATCCAAATTCTTAGGCCAATGCGATGGGACAGAAGGATCAAGGCCGACGGCGCAGCAAAGATCAGCCGGCACCGTGACCCGGCCCGTCGTGACCTGATACGGCAACGCACGCACGGCACCGACCGCGGCGATGGCTACTCCGGCATGGCGTATCGGCTCGGCCATGGTGTCCGGTTTTTGCCCGAGTACCCTTAAGCCTGCCCGCAACAAGGCCGAGGACGTCGCATCTGCATAGGTTTCGAAAGCTTTGATATCTGATGGCGGTTCGTCATCGAGATCGATCTCGCGCCCATCAATCAATGCCACGAGGTCCTCTGCCAGCCCAGGGAAACGAAGGAGAAGCTTTGATAGCGGAATGGCCACTTCGTGCTGTGGCGGGTCCTTTCCTTCTTGCATTGCCGAGACGGCATCGCGCCAAAACTGCAAGCGCATGCGGCCAATCAGGGCTTCTGAGACGGTCTCTCTGAGTTTCGCGAGTTCTAAGTTGAAGGCATAAAGCACATATAGGTCCGGCCGCGCCTTCTCAGGTGCAAATAACGACGTCAGAAAGCGGTCGTTATCGTGTTCTCGAATACGGTGTTCCAGCGCCGACAACATGTGTAATTCCACTCCTAATGGCACCAATATTCGAAAGATGCCTTGGACTTCGCCCCTTTCGCACTTATATGGGGAACGTGGGACGGGCAACCCCCGGCCTTGGTTAGATAATAGATACCTGAAGGGGCAAACAATGGCTTTTGAACTTCCAGCGCTTCCTTATGCAAAAGACGCGCTCGAGCCGCATATGTCGGCCAATACTTTTAGCTTCCACCATGAAAAGCACCACAACACTTACGTGGTCAACCTGAACAAGCTTCTGGAAGGCTCCGACCTCGCCGGTAAATCTCTTGAAGAGATCATCAAGGCGACGGCTGGTGATGCCTCCAAAGCCGGCGTGTTCAACAACGCCGCGCAGGTTTGGAACCATACGTTCTTCTGGAACTCCATGAAACCGGGCGGCGGCGGAGCCCCGTCGGGTGATCTGGCCGCGAAAATTGATGAAGCGTTTGGGAGCCTCGACGGCTTCAAGGACGCCTTCAAGGACGCGGGCGCCACGCAATTCGGTTCCGGTTGGGCTTGGCTGGTCGCCGGTGAAGGCGGCAAACTCGAAGTCGTCAAGACGCCGAACGCCGAGAACCCGATGACGCAGGGCAAGACCCCGCTCCTAACCTGCGACGTGTGGGAACACGCGTACTATCTTGATTACCAAAACCGCCGCCCGGATTTTCTGGCGACGTTCTTGGACAGCCTCGTGAACTGGGATTTCGCTGCCGCCAACCTGGCTGGCTGAAACGGTTCCGACTGAAAGATAAAGGGCGCGGCCTCGGCTGCGCCCTTTTTCTTTGTCTAATCGACGGCGATCAAGGCAGCTGCGACGCGCCTTTCTTCGGCGACCAGGACATTAAAGGTCCGGCAGGCCGCCCCCGTATCCATCCATTCAAGTATGATGCCGGCATCCTTCAAAGCGGACCGCAAGCCTTTAGGGATGGCGGCGAACGTCGGCCCGCAGCCGACCAGCAGAATATCGATATTATCCGCGTTTTCTATAACCACCGATAATGCGTCTATCGAAACGTCCTTAGACGCACTGACGGCCCAGCTCTCGAAGCTTTCGTCGAAGATCAGAACACTGCCCTCGGCGATTTCGCCTGAGATACGGAAGCGGCCATCGCCATACGACTGAATGAGTTGTCGCCCGCTCGAAACGTCCGGGGTGATATCGAGCCCCATACTATGGCCGTGCGTCGGCCTCGGTATCGTCACCAGCGATGCTGCCGCGGGCATGTTCGTCCAAGCCCATGTACATCAACAACGGCACGGCGACACAGATTGACGAGTACGTACCGATGACGACCCCCCAGATCATTGCGAAGCTGAAGTCGCGGATCACTTCACCGCCTAGGAAATAAAGAGCAAGCAAGGCGATCAGCGTCGTCAGTGACGTCATGATCGTTCTGGAGAGCGTGTGGTTAATCGAGATGTTCAGCAGTTCTGCCAACGGCATGGTCTTGTACTTGCGCAGGTTCTCGCGCACGCGGTCGAAGACCACGACCGTATCGTTGATAGAATAACCGGCAATCGTCAACACGGCCGCGACCGTCGACAAATTAAATTCCAGCCCAAGCAGTGCAAATATGCCGATAGTCGAAATGACGTCGTGTACCAAGGCCAGCACAGCGCAAACGCCGAACTGCCATTCGAAGCGGAACCAGATGTAGACCAGGATCGCAAGCATTGCGAGGGACACGGCGAGAATTCCGTCCTCCAGCAATTCTTGTGAGACTTGTGGTCCGACGAACTCGGTCCGACGATATGTAACGCCTTCACCAAGCGCGCCCTTGATGGCATTGACTGCCTGCTGTTGCGCGTCGTCGTCGCCTTCTTGACGCTGGACTCGGATCAGGACGTCAGTGTCTTCGCCAAAATTCTGCAGCGAAATGTCGCCCAAACCGAGTTCCGACAAACTGGAACGCATTTCGGAGATGTTGGCCGGTTCGGAGGTGCGGACCTCTATCAATATGCCGCCCTTGAAGTCGATGCCGAAATTCAGTCCCTTCGTGAACACCAGGCTGATGGAGGCAGCGATCAAGATCGCGGAAAAAATAAAGAACAGCTTACGCTTGACGATGAAAGCGATATCGACGTCAGCCGGAACGAGGTTCAAAGGTTTCATGTAATCTTCCCTTCCCTCAGATCGGCAGTTCGGACGGTTTCGTCCGGCGCAGCCATCCCACCACGAACAGTCGCGTCAGCATGATCGCGGTAAACATCGAAGAGACGATACCGATGGCCAGCGTCACAGCGAAACCACGTACCGGGCCGGACCCGAAGGCATACAAAAGCACGGCGGCAATCAGCGTCGTGATGTTAGAGTCGATGATCGTCGTTAGTGCGCGTCCATACCCGGCGTCAATGGATGAAATCGGCGTGCGCCCGGCTCTGACTTCTTCTCGGATACGCTCGAAAACGAGCACGTTGGCATCGACCGCCATACCAATGGTCAGCACGATCCCGGCGATACCCGGCAGCGTGAGGGACGCCTGCAACACCGAGAGAACGGCCAGGATCAACACAATGTTTACCAATAGCGCGACATCGGCATAAAGCCCGAAGCGGCCATAAGCGATTGCCATAAAGATCACGACAAGTATCAAACCGACGACACTCGCCGTTTCGCCGGCGGCGATACTGTCGGCGCCAAGGCCCGGACCAACAGTACGTTCTTCAAGGATCGTCAATGGTGCCGGCAGCGCACCAGCGCGCAACAGAAGCGCCAGATCGTTCGCTTCTTGTACTGAGAACCCGCCTGAAATCTGACCGGAACCACCCATAATCGGTTCGCGGATGGTCGGCGCCGAGATGACTTGGCCGTCTAGGACGATGGCAAAGGGCCGGTTGACGTTCTTGGACGTCACTTCACCGAAGCGGCGCGCACCAAGGTTATCGAAGCGGAAGGAGACGACCGGCTCGTTGGTACGGCCGTCGAAACTCGGCTGTGCATCGGTTAGATTTTCACCATGCACGTCTACGCGTTTCTTAACGAGTATCTGCTCGGGTCCACCGGCCCCACGTGCATTGTCCAGCATTGGCAACAACAGCGACCCAGGTGGCACGCGGCCTTGTGACGCGTCCTGTATGGAATTCTCGACATCAACCATCTGGAATGTGAGGCGGGCGGTCTTGCCGATTAAGCGCTTCACACGCTCCGGATCGTCAATCCCCGGCAACTGCACGATGATACGGTCTTCACCCTGGCGTTGAATGGTCGGTTCGCGCACGCCGGTTTCGTCAATCCGGCGGCGGATGATCTCGATAGACTGTTGCACGGCCGATGTCGTGCGCTCATTCAAAGACTGATCACCCAGCGACAGCACAATTCTTTCGCCGTCGAGAGTCGCTTCGGCCTCGCCATCGATGTCTTTCAGCAGTGCCACCGCCTTATCACGGTCGGCGGCATCTGGAATCCGAACAGATACGGCGCCGTTCTGTTTGCCGAGCCCCAAGTAGCGGATACGCTCTTTCCGCAGTTCCGCGCGGGCGCCGTCAATCAAGGAGTCCAGATATTCGTCGATGACCGCCTGGACCTCTACCTCCAACAGAAGGTGCGAGCCACCCCGTAAGTCAAGACCAAGGCTGACGCCCTTGTTCGGCAGCCAGCCCGGCAACTCTTCAGTGTAGCTCGACGGCACCACGTTCGGTGCGGCATAGGCAAGGCCGAGCACGCAGACGAGCACGACCAGAAACTTTTTCCAGGGAGGAAAATCGATCATCGGATTCCCTTGTGACGTTCGGCGAAGCGATTAGCTATCGGACTTCTTTTCATCCTTACCGGCATCGTCATCCGATTTTTCATCGGTGTCCGTGTCGGTGTCGGCGTCGTTTACAGGTGCCGGAGCCGGCGCGGCAGGTTGTTGTGGCTTGCCGCCACCGAACAGACCGGAGAGTAGGCCACCCTTCTTGCCTGTGTCATTGGCGGGCGCGCCGCCGACTGGTTCGGTGCGATTCAGAACACCGGCAATAGTTGCACGCTGTACGCGGACCTTCACATCCTTGGCGATCTCGACCGTCACTTCGTCGTCGTTCTCGACCTTTGTGACAGTTCCCACGATGCCACCACCGGTGATGACCTTGTCACCACGGCGAAGGGCCGCGAGCATTTCACGGTGTAGCTTCATTTTCTTTTGCTGCGGACGAATAAGCAGGAAGTAGAAAACGACGAAAATCAGAATTAGTGGCAGAAATGCCTGAAAGGCGTCTCCGCCTCCGGCGCCTGCGGTCTGTGCATACGCGGGCGAAATGAACATACTTCCCTCTCCTTGAATCTAGTATCCGCCGCCAATTACTATGGCGCGGAAAACCGCCGGACTATACCGCTCACACACCGAGTTGCAACCGATTCCCACTTGAATTACGCGGTTTTAAGAAACATCCGAAACGCTCACCAGTTTGGTTGACGAGGCTTTGAGCGGTGTCTAATTTCCGCGTCCATGATTGATCAAGATACAAAAGACATTCTTGAGCGGATTGCCGGTGCCTTGGAGCGCCTGGCGCCGCCCCCGGTTCCGGAATCCGACATCGACGCTGCGGATGCCTTTATCTGGCATTCCGCTGAGCGCTGGTTGGAACCGATTATCAAGATCAACAGGGTCGATATCGGCCTGTTGCAGGGCGTCGATCGTCAGCAGGATATGCTTTATGATAACACGCGCCGTTTTGCTGACGGTCTGCCGGCCAACAATGCACTGCTCTGGGGGGCTCGCGGCACCGGCAAGTCGTCGCTGGTCAAAGCTGTGCACGCGAAGATCAACAAGGAAACTCCGGGCCGTCTCGCCCTGATCGAGATTCACCGAGAAGAGATACCGTCTCTACCGGTGCTGCTGACATGGCTGCGCGGTAAGGAAAAACGCGCGCTTATCTATTGTGATGACCTATCGTTCGACGGTCATGACGACGCATATAAGTCGCTGAAGGCGGTTTTGGACGGGGGCGTCGAAGGCCGCCCCGATAACGTGGTTTTTTATGCGACCTCGAACCGCCGGCATCTAATGCCGCGCGACATGATCGAGAACGAACGATCCAGCTCCATCAACCCGTCTGAGGCGACCGAGGAAAAAGTTTCTCTGTCAGACCGTTTCGGCCTTTGGCTCGGTTTTCACAACATCGACCAGTCGACCTACTTCACGATCATCGAAGAATATGCCAAGCATTACGGCCTCGACGATCCGTCTATCGATCTCAAAGCCGAAGCCAATGAATGGTCCGTCACACGTGGCGCACGCTCGGGCCGTGTCGCATGGCAGTACATCCAGGATCTTGCTGGCCGTCTCGGCAAATCGCTGGACTAATATCTCAGTGAATGAAGTGCAGGGTTCCGCCGGCGATGGCGAGGGCCCCGAAGACGGTATTGATGGCCCGGAAGAAGACATGGCGGCGGGCCTCTTCCGCAAAGCGTTTCATCGCCCCCTCCGCTGTCTCGCGGGTACGATCTTTCATTTGACGCGCATACATGGTCACGACGAAGCCGCCGTTGCGTTCATGCGGATCCCCGTAGGCGTCGAATACTTCTGCACGGACCGAAATAAATAGGCCGGTGATACCGACGAGACCGATCCCGAGCCATCCGTATGTACGGAAACCAAAATACATCAGTATGACGACAAAACAGCCGACCACCACATAGGCTGTTAAGTGTGATCGCAGGATGTTCATCACGCTGTTCATGGCCAATATTATCACGCCTCGACACCACGAGATAGCTCTGCCGGTGTGGACCGCATATCGACGTGGAATCACCAATGGCGCTTTACGGAAACTCTCTCGTCACGGGCGTAGAACGGACGTTCTATCGTCTCGCGATTTTGGAAGAATAAAGACAGCCTCGGTATTTAACATTATTTGATCCGACATCAGGAGATGCCGCGAAAGGTGTTTGAATATGGACGCGTCATCTCATGAAGATAAGGCCTTTCGTAAGCGCTCGCCGTCATGAAGCGCGATTTCGCAGCAAGTCGATTTTCGCACCATGCAGGCTAAGGCCGCGTCCGGCGTGTCCGAAGACACCTTGTCCCGCGTCGGCCAACTGGAAACCGCAACTATTCAAATCTCCATAGTCGTGGAGTTGATCAACGCCATCGCCGAGCAAACCAACCTTCTAGCGCTGAACACGACCATTGATGCGGTGCGCTTTGTCGTCTGACCGTGCAATCATCCTCTCAGGTACTTTTTGGGATCTTGCGGCCGTCGGCCTTTCCGAACTTCAAAATGCAGTTGCGGTTCGCCAACGCTGCCGGTTGAACCGACAGTGGCAATATGCTGGCCACGTTTGACCTTCTGCCCCCTGCTTACTAGCAATCGATCGCTGTGGGCATAGGCGGTGATGTAGCCGTCGGTGTGTTTAATCAGTAAAAGGTTGCCGAAGCCGCGGATCTCGTTGCCGGCATAGGCGACGACACCGTTCTCGGCGGCGTAAATAGGGGCGCCGCGATTTGCACGGATATTAATCCCGTCATTCCGCAAACCGCCTTTCTTTGCGCCAAAGTTCGAGATCACCGTACCTTTGACCGGCCAGACGAAGCCGCTACCCGCTCGGGCGGGCGGCGGCGGTACCGGCACCGGGGGCTTCATAGGCGGTAAAATGACGATTTGGCCGGACGGATTGACCTCCGATTCCGGTCGTGGTGCTTTCTTTACGGGGGCCGGTTCAGGTGCGGGCTGCGGTGGCGGCGGTGTCGGCTCGAACTTGGCCGCAGGTGCCGGCTTCTTTCCGTTGCTTTCGGGAATCACTAGGGTCGCACCCAAGCGAGCCGTGTAAGGCGGACCGATGTCATTCAGGCGTGCTAGTTCATAGAGACCGACGTCGTAACTCTGCGCTATGGAATACAGCGTGTCCCCAGGGGCGATCTTGTGCTGCTTGCCACGCGGCAGTTCGATCCGTTGCCCAACATTGAGTAGATACGGCGGTTTCAAATTGTTGGCGCGGATAATTGCTGGAACCGGTACCTTATGACGGCGCGACAGGGCGTAGACTGTATCGCCGGGGCCGACTTTGACAGCGCTAGCCCCCACGAAAGTGGCATCACTAACTGTTTGACGTTGCGCCATCTGAACTTCGCGAGCACGTCGCAAACGCGCTGAAGACGGCGGATCAATACTGGATGTCTTTACGGCGCTTCGTGGGGCGGCAACGGGTGCAGGCGGTTCAGGCGCTTGGCTGCGCTGGACTCGTGGTGGCGCATTCTGTGCCGGGATCTCGACCCGACCGCAGGCCGCTACGGCGGCGGACACGCCTAAAATAACAGCCAAGGTCCGAAAACCCATCAGGATTCCTCATCACTGATCAATGGGACAAAGCGAACTGTGCCCATTTCCTCTGTCAAAATATCGTCCTCAGTCTTACGAACTCGTAAAAGATGCTGCGTTCGTTCTTCTAAACCGACGGGAATAACCATGATGCCGCCGATGTCCAACTGCTCAAGCAGGACGTGCGGAATATCAATAGCCGCCGCAGTTACGATGATACGCGAAAATGGCGCTTGCTCGGGCCAGCCTTTAGAGCCATCTCCGAAACGAGTCACGATATTGCGAAAGCCCAGCGTTTCGAACCTCTTTTCGGCCTCGACGAGCAAAGATTTGTGGCGTTCAAGTGAATAAATCCGACGCGCCAATCGCGCCAGTATGGCTGTCTGATATCCGCTGCCCGTACCGATTTCCAAAACTTTTGAGCGGTCGGAAAGCTCCAACGCCTCCGTCATCTTCGCCACGACGGTCGGCTGAGAAATAGTCTGATGCAAACCTATGGGCAGGGGCGCATTCTCGTAGGCCCGATCCTTGAACGCTGGCGGGACGAACAGTTCCCGGGGCGTCTCCGCAATTGCGCCGAGTACGCCCAGATCGCTGACCCCGTCTGACGCCACTGCGTCGCGCAGTTTTTGAGCCTGCGCCGATAGTGTCATTTCGAGAGACCAGCCTTGAATTTCTTAAGGGTCGACGCATGCGTGAGGTCCAAGCTTAGCGGCGTCACGGACACAGCCCCTTCGTTGACCGCGGCCAAATCCGTTCCCATCAGGAACTTCTGCTCGTCACGCTGCGGGCCGATCCAGAAATACTCATCTCCGCGCGGATCGACGCCACGACTCAGTCCGCCACCGATCTTGCGACGCCCCTGACGGACCACCTCGATGCCTTTGACCTTTGCCGCCGTCACGTCCGGGAAATTGACGTTGATAAAGATCGTCGAGGGCCAGCCCATGGAGATCAACTTATTCAGGACCTTCGGCGTCCACTTTTTAGCTGTCGACCATTTGACTTTTTCACGGTCACCGAAGTACTGGCTCAGCGCAATCGAGGGGATCCCTAGCAAAGCCCCTTCCATCGCCGCCGCGACGGTCCCGGAATAGGTAACATCTTCACCTAAATTGCCGCCCCGATTAATACCCGAGATCACAAGATCGGGGCGCGTCCCGGTCATAAGTTTGGTCACACCCAGAAGTACCGCGTCGGTTGGCGTCCCGTCGACGGCGTAGCGCTTCTCCGAAACGTGGCGGATCCGCAGCGGCCGGCGCAGCGTCAGCGAATGACTGGTCGCGGACTGTTCGGTTTCCGGCGCCACCACCCAGAGTTCCTTGACCATGGGTTTGAGCGCCTCTTCCAAGACCTTTAGACCCGGCGCGTTGATGCCATCATCATTGGAGATAAGGACCCGCGCCTTTTTGAGGTCGATCTTTTGTTCAGGCATCGGCCTTGATCACTTCGAGACCACCCATGTAAGGCCGCAAGACGTCCGGCACGACGATGCTGCCGTCTGCCTGCTGATAGTTTTCCAGGATCGCGATCAATGTACGGCCGACGGCCAGGCCGGAGCCGTTCAATGTGTGCACGAACTGAGTCCCCTTCTCGCCTTTAATGCGGTAGCGGGCGTTCATGCGCCGCGCCTGGAAGTCACCGCAGACCGAGCAACTGGAGATTTCGCGGTAACGGTCCTGTGCCGGAAGCCAAACTTCGATGTCATAGGTTTTGCGCGCTCCTGCCCCCATGTCACCGGTACATAGCACGACGGTGCGGAACGGCAGACCGAGTTTGGTCAGAATGTCCTCGGCGCAGGCGGTCATGCGCTCCAGTTCTTCAAGCGATTTATCCGGCGCCGTGACGGACACCATCTCGACCTTGGTGAACTGGTGTTGGCGGATCATGCCACGTGTGTCCTTGCCGGCAGCACCCGCTTCCGAGCGGAAGCACCACGTCATCGCCGTGTAGCGGCGCGGCAGGTATTCCTCATCGACGATCAGGTCTGCGACAATATTGGTCAGCGGCACTTCAGCCGTCGGGATCAGCCAATACCCGGTAGTGGTCTTGAACAGGTCTTCGCCGAATTTCGGCAACTGGCCCGTGCCATACATGGTCTTGTCGTTGACCAGTGCCGGAGGATTGATCTCAGTGTAGTCGAATTCGCCGGTGTTGTGATCAAGCATGTAGCTGCCCAGCGCCCGCTCAAGGCGCGCCAAGGCCCCCGACAGCAAGACAAAGCGCGAGCCGGCAAGCTTGGCCGCCGTCTCGAAGTCCATCATACCCAGCGATTCACCCAGATCGACGTGATCCTTCGCCTCGAAATCAAAGCGACGCGGCTCACCGACGCGCCGCACTTCGACGTTGTCTTCTTCATCGGTGCCGTCCGGGACATCGTCGAATGGAATATTCGGGAGCCTAGACAAGGCATCGTTGAGCGCATCAGCAGCCGCGCCCGCCTTGTTTTCGGCTTCCGCCTGCGCCTCTTTCGAGCGGGAGACTTCCTCAATCACACCGGACGCGTCCTCGCCCTTCGCCTTTAACGCACCAATCTGCTTCGACAGCGCGTTCCGTGAAGTCTGAAGCTCTTGCGCTTCGGTTTGCGCATCGCGGCGGGCTTTGTCCAACTCCAGCAAGGACGGAGATTGCGGTTCCAACCCGCGCCGCGCCATACCACGATCGAAGGCGTCGGGGTCGTCCCTAATTAATTTGATATCGAACATATAACGTCTGTCGTCCGTTTATGGTTTCAACGATCATGCGAGGCAGCGGGCAATCCCGTCCCCCAAACGCCCTAGGCACTTAGCATGAAAATTCGGCTGTCACACCCGTTTCCTGGCGCCCATGGCGCACGCGGGATGGGGCGCCACGGATCAGGGGCCAGGCTCTTCCGGTCCCGACGATTTGGACGAATCGGATTTGGCCTTATCCTTACCGTTGTCGCCCTCTTCGGCTTCGCACTCGTCATCCACGTCATCGTCGTGGCCGAATGCGGCTTCATCCTCGTCGGCAACCCGTTCAGCCCGTTTTTTCTCGGCGAAGCGTGCCGAAATAATCGAAATTTCGTAGAGCAGGATCGTCGGCAACGCGAGACCGATTTGGCTGATCGGATCCGGCGGCGTCAGGATGGCGGCAGCAATGAAGGCGCAGACAACGGCGTAACGGCGCTTATTGGCGAGACCGTCAGCGGTCACGATGCCGGCACGTGCCAATAGTGTCAGGATAACCGGCAACTCGAAGCAAATACCGAACGCAAAGATTAAACGCATCACCAGCGATAGGTATTCGTTGACCTTAGCTTCCAGTTGGATCGGCAGCGACTTACCGTCGGCGCCGGTAGTCTCGAAGCTAATGAAGAAGTCCCAGGCGACCGGCAGCACATAGTAATAGACAAGCGCGCCCCCCATAAAGAACAGGATCGGTGTCGCGATCAGGAACGGCAGAAACGCCGACTTTTCGTGTTTGTAGAGCCCAGGCGCCACGAAAAGATAGATTTGCGTGGCGATGAACGGGAAACCAATGAACATCGCCGCGAAGAACGCCACCTTCACATAGGTGAAAAAGGCCTCCGTCAGCGCGGTATAGATCATGCGCCGATCTTGGCCTCTGTTCTGTAGAACGTCCGCCAGCGGCTGCACTAGGAAAGCGTAGATATTTTCGGCAAAATAGAAGCTGACGACGAACAGGACGATGATTGAGGCCGCTGCGTAAAGCAACCGCGTGCGCAACTCGATCAAATGTTCGAGCAGCGGCATCTTGGAGCTATCGATGTAATCGTCGTCTTTAGCCACCGCCATCAGTCCTTTTTGGTGACCGGCTCAGCCGGTTCTTCAATGGGGGTCGCTTCCGGCTTGACGGTCTCTGTATCGGCGTTCGCTTCCTCAACCGGTTTCTTAACGTCGTCGCCATAGGATTTGGCGGCCTTGTTTAGATCGCCCTCGATCGAACGCATATCTTCCAAATCTTTGGAGACCTCGCCATCCGGATCGATGCTTTCCTCGATACGTTTTTTGAGATCGCCGTTCGTTTCCGCTTCGATCTCGCGACGCATTTCGTCCAATTCGGTCTCGCGGACAATATCGTCCAGACCGCTTTGGAAATCACGGGCCATGCCTTTGAGTTTGCGCACCACGCCCATTACGGTCTTGAGCGCGCGCGGCAGCTCTTTGGGACCGATAACGATCAAAGCGATAATCGCGACCAGAAAGACTTCCTGCCAGCCGATATCGAACATGGCCGTGGACCTTGGTTTAGAGGACTAAAGCGATTGTGTCGACGCCGTTCAACGCGCCGGACACCACATCAACCGCCGGTGGCCTTGTCCTTTTCGGACTCGGTCTCGGCCGTGGTAGCCGTCGGTTTGGCGTCGTTATCTATCGCCTTCTTCTCACCCGCTTCTTCGGCTTCTTCTTCCTTCATGCCCTTTTTGAAGGATTTCAAGCCTTTCCCGAAGTCACCCATAAGGCGGGAAATCTTGCCGCCGCCACCGAATAGGACCAGCACCACCGCCAGGACGATGAGCCAATGCCAAATACTAAACGCTCCCATGTCGAAACTTTCCTATTTTCTGTCGCGCCTCAGCCAGCCCTGCGAGAGTGGTTCAACGTCTGCCCCAACGCGACGTCGACGCATGATGACACGGCCCCTCCCAGGAGAGGTTACATTTGCGGCTGAGGCCTCACATTGCAAGGGATTTGTGCCCGATTGGACAGTTAGCTCTAGCCGGTGTCAGCGGTCGCCTTCGGGGTCTAACGGTTCGTCTTCAGGTTCCTCGGTGATCTCCAAAGGATCGTCCGGCAAAGGTTCTTCGTCAGTTTCTTCATCGTCGCCTTCCTGCGGCAATTCGCCCATAATTTCCGCCGTTGCGCGGTAAGCATTAATAGCGGGCGACGCGTCCAGCAGACCCGCGGCCTTAAGTTCGTCTAGCCCCGGCAGATCGCGGACCGTCTCCAACCCGAAGTGATCGAGGAAGAAGTCCGTGGTTCCCCACTGCAGCGGCCGTCCCGGTGTCTGACGACGACCACGCGGTTTGATCCATTCTTCTTCCAAAAGCACGTCGAGGGTGCCTTTGGAAATGCTGACCCCTCGGATTTCTTCAATCTCGGCGCGGGTCACCGGCTGGTGATAGGCGATGATCGCCAGCGTCTCGATGGCGGCGCGGCTCATCTTACGAGCGACTTCCACTTCCTTGTTCAGCAATTCCGCCAGATCCGGTGCCGTACGGAAGGCCCAAGACGAACCGGCCCGAACCAAGTTCACGCCCCGGTCTTCGTAAATCAGCTGCAATGCCTTCAACAGGCCTTTAACGTCCGCGCCTTCCGGCAAACGGTTGGCAAGCATGCGTTCGGTCAGGGGCTCGGCGGACGCGAAAATCAAGGCTTCGACAAGGCGAATGTTCGCCTGCCAGGCCTCAGTATCCTCAGGTTTTTCGTCCGAAGTGTCTTCTGCCTCGTCGGATTCAGTTACATCTTCCGAAGGTGTATCGATTTCTTCCGCATCCGCTAGCTCAATCTCGGTGTCCGTATCGGTATCGGTGCCGAGATCATCGTCATTCGCAGGTTCTACAGCCTGTTTCTCGTTCATTCTTTTTCCTCCGTCGCGTCGTCGTCAACTTCGACGCGCTCGTTCCCTTCGTCCAACACCACGCGTTCATTACCTTCGTCTGCAGAGGTTTGTGAATCGTTGCTCATATCGCCGTCGGTATTTTCGCTTACGATCCCTTCGTCGCCCTCTTGTCTGGTTCGCAAGTAGATCGTTCCGAATTGCCCAGTCTGGCGGATCGTGACCTTGCCTTCCTTGGCCATTTCAAGGCTCGCCGTGAAAGTCGAGGCCACGGCGGATCGAAACAGCAGCGTTCCCCGCAGGTTCTCCGGCAGGAACGTCCAAAGGTTCTGCCAATCCGGTGTCGGCCCCAAAAGGCGCCGTAGGCGCTGCAATGCGTCTTCCACCGTGAAGATTTCGAACGGCTCGATCTGCATCGGTTGGAGTGCGTCTTTGCGGCGCCGCTGTTCACCATACGCCTTCAACAAATCAAAGAGTGTCGCATCCAGGACTTCGATCTCGCGCGGGCGGAAACGCTCCGGCTCTCCACGGGCAAAAAATTGCTGCCCCAGCCTTGGACGCTCCATAAGCTTCTGACCAGCGTTCTGCATCGCTTGCAAACGCCGCAACTGGTACTGCAACGCCGCTGCCATTTCTTCGCCCGTCGGCTCTTCGTTCGGGCTGAGATCAGGGAGTAGCATCTTTGATTTGAGGTACGCCAACCAAGCCGCCATCACCAGATAGTCTGCGGCAAGTTCCAGATTATGACGGCGCGCTTCTGCAACGAACGTCAGGTACTGATCGGCAAGTTCCAGGATCGAGATATGGACCAGATCTACCTTCTGATCCCGCGCCAATTGAAGCAAGACATCAATCGGACCTTCGAAGCCGCTCAGGTCGACGACAAATGACGCCACCGTGGGCGCATCGTCCGGGTCGGACGCTTCGAATTCCAGAATATCTGCCATGACTCTCCTTAGGCCCCAAACCCGACCAGGGTCAGGATGGCATCCTGGAGCACCTGCGCGGGTACCACCACTAGCCACCAGCCAACGTTCAGATCAACCCCGATTTTGTCACCGATGATCGGCAGGAGAAAGAGTACGCCCAGGATAATGAAGATCCCTGCCCGTTCGAGCTTTGCTAGATGACGCGCCAAGGACCATGGCAAGATACCGACGGCAACCCGGCCGCCGTCCAATGGTGGTAGAGGAATCATATTAAAAACGGCCAGCAATACATTGATATAAAGTGCATTTGCCAAGTTCCATCCGACCCAATCTTGGACATCGCCGGA
Organism: Rhodospirillales bacterium; assembly: GCA_965216765.1. GTDB lineage: Bacteria > Pseudomonadota > Alphaproteobacteria > Rhodospirillales > Casp-alpha2 > UBA4479. The sequence goes on along the minus strand of OZ244199.1, from coordinate 388,627 downwards.
CAAGAACGTCAGACTGTGAAGCCCGATGGCCGCGACGATCGCCATGGCTAAATTAATACCCGGCCCCGCTGCTGCGACTAGAACCATGTCGCGGCGCGGCTGTCGGAGCCTACGGAAATCTACGGGAACCGGTTTAGCGAATCCGAAAATCATTTTTCCGCCGCTCAACAGCACCATGGCGGCCGGAATGGCAATGGTGCCGATGGGGTCGATGTGGCGCAGCGGATTGAACGTCACGCGCCCTTTTAGTTTCGCCGTGGGATCGCCGAGCTTCATGGCGACCCAGCCGTGCGCCGCTTCGTGCAGCGTTACCGCCAGCAGAATGGGCAAGGTCCATATTGAAATCGTATAGGCAATGGTTTCAAAGCTCATGTGGCCTCACACCTCCGGTGTCGGCCCTCAGACCGAAAAGTCGGAGGTCAGATCATCGAAGTGCGCTTGTATGGCAGCGACGTCAAGCTCCGATGGCGTTGAAATAGCATCCCTACCGGCAATAAAGCGAGACCAGGCGATCTCGGTCATTTCCGGCAGATCGGCAGCAATGGCCTGCATTTCAGCGAGGTCTCCATTACAATGAAGCGCGGCATCACAACCAGCGGCAATGATTTCAGCCGTGAGTTTTGCGGGATCACCCTTTAAGGCCTTCATGTTCATATCGTCGGATACGAGGAATCCTTGGTATCCGATTTCACTGCGGATGATGTCGTTCACAACGCAGCGGGACAGGGTCGCCGGGGATTCGGCATCGAAAGCGGTGTAGACCACGTGCGCGGTCATCGCCCACGGGGCATCCGACAACGCCTGAAACGGGGCGAAATCAGTCGCGCGCAGTGTCTCGGCGTCTGCATCGACCCGCGGTAATTCCATGTGACTATCGACTAACGCCCGACCGTGCCCCGGAATGTGTTTGATCACGGGTAATACGCCACCGGCTATAAGGCCGGCACACACTGCGGCGCCGAGCTTAGCGACAATTTCCGGATCATATCCAAATGCCCTGTCGCCGATGATGTCATGGGCGCCGGGAACCGGAACGTCCAAAAGCGGCAGGCAATCGACGTCGATCCCGAGATCGATGAGTTCCAGCGCGATCAATTGAGCATTCGTGAAAGCAGCATCGATAGCTCTCTCGGCATCGGTCTCCGCCATTTTGGCAAACAAACCCTGCGGTGGACGTTTTCGCCAATGCGGCGGGCCGAGCCGCTGCACGCGCCCACCCTCTTGATCGATCAAAACAGGCGCGTCCTGACGGCTTATCGACGCCCGTAGATCGTCTACGAGAGTGCGGACCTGTGTAGGGTCGATGCAGTTTCTAGCAAAAAGGATGAAGCCGAGCGGGTTGGCGTCGGCAAAGAAATGCTTCTCAGCATCGGAGAGAACCGGCCCTTCGCATCCGAAGATAACCGCGTGTGGCCGCGCATGGATGGACATCAAGCGCCTGGTTTAACGACCAGGCAGCCCATTTTGCGCTGCTTGAGGCGTTCACATAGGGCTTTCGCGGCCGTCGCGTTTTCCAGCGGCCCGGCTCGTAGCCGATAGAAGATTCCCTTTGTTGCGCCAAGATCGATACGTGTCACCTGAAGTTTCAACTCACCCAGCAAGTCCTTATTGCGGGATTTCAGCCGGTCCCACTCCGAACGGATCGCCGGTTCTGAACGCGCCGCGGCCAATTGAACACGGTAAGATTGGGAAAGTTCCACAGGAGCCTTTGTGGTAGCCGGCGGGGGCGATGCAACAACGGTCGAGCTCGGCTCAGGCGCCGGTTTCGGTGTCGGGCGTGTGGTCACGGTTGAAGATGGTGCAGGTGGTGGTGGCGGCGGAGGTGCAGCCGCAGTCACGGGGGCTGCGGCCGGTGCCGGCGGCGGTGTGGTTGCCGATGAACTGCTTTGTGGTGTCAACGCACGTGGTGTGCCGTCGGTCGTAGCCGAAGGTATTGCCGCCGTTGGCGTCGGCGGAGCGGGCGGCGATTCGGACAGTGCCGCGACATCGGAAGCGCTCGGTGTCAAAGAAAGCGGCGGATCGGCGGTGCCGCGCGGCGCGGTATTGGCGACAACGTCCTTTGTCTCGGGCACATCGCGCGTCAGAACATCTTCGACTTCGACAGGTTTCTCCGGAGACGGCAACAGTCTTTCCATACGAGGCTGCGCGGAAGACCCGTCGACGACACCGTAAACAAGACGCCCCTGGTTCGGAACCTGCATTCCGCCCGGAGATTCAGGGCGAACTTTGATTGGTGCTCCCTCTGCAGTAATGGTCGGTACGTCGCCGTCATCGCCGGTAATCATCGCCATAATCTGGTCGCCGACACCGATCCAGAGGCCGCCAAGGACGACGACCAGCGCGACAAGAATAAACAAAAGCCGCGTTACCGGATTCGTTGAACTGCGGGCCGTGTCGGCAAGCGCCTCTTCTTCTTTCGGCGAAAGCTTCATATCCGAGTTGGCGGATAAGGCCATGGTTCCCCCTTTAACGCGTCTGTAGACGAATCGCGGTTATTATACCGCATGCGAACGGCTGCCTATCAATGCAGCATTGAGATGTACAAGCAAAAGGATCTGCGCCGATAACCGTCCAAATGACGGAAAATCTTATGATGTGCGCGACTGTAGGTCGAAAAGTCGGCGATGTTCATCGAGCGCCAGTCGGTCCGTCATGGCGGCGACATAGTCGCAAACCAATTCAGCCGTCTCGACAGACCCAGGCTCAGCCGCAAGATTCCGCCATTCCGTCGGCAGACAACCCGGTTCGTCAAGTAAGAGTTGAAAGAGATCCTTCACCACCCGGCGCGCTTTGGACGTCATCCGGTTCAACTTGTAGTGACGGTACATGTTCTCGAAAAGAAACGATTTTAACGCTCGATCATGGGCGCGCATATCTTCTGAGAATTGCGCGACGGCGTGATCCAAATACCGAATATCGTGCGCCGTCACCGGACCTGCCGCATCGATTCGTTTTTGTGTTTCCGTCAGCAAATCCCCGACCATGACGCCAATCATGCGGCGGACGGCCTCGTGGATCGTCCGGGATTCGTCCAAGTCGGGATAGACTTTGCGGACCTCATGAAATACCGGTCCGACCAGCGGTACGTCTTTCAGATCATCAATGGTAAACAGGCCTGCACGCAGTCCGTCGTCGATATCATGGTTGTTGTAGGCAATGTCATCGGCAATGGCGGCAACCTGCGCCTCGGCACTGGCAAAAGTCGAGAGTTCCAGATCATGCGCCTCCGTATAATCGGTGATGCCGCGCGGCAAGTCCTCGAACGTAATCCCCTCTTTCACTAGTGGGCCGTTGTGTTTAACTACACCTTCGAGAGTCTCCCACGTCAGGTTAAGGCCGTCGAATTCCGCATATCGGGCTTCGAGCTTTGTCACGACCCTGAGCGACTGCGCGTTGTGATCAAAGCCGCCGAACGGTTCCATCATTTCTTTTAGGGCATCTTCGCCAGCGTGACCGAACGGCGGATGACCCAGATCGTGTGCCAGCGCCAGCGTTTCGCCAAGATCTTCGTTTAATCCAAGACAGCGGCAAACAGAGCGTGCGATTTGCGAAACTTCCAGGCTGTGCGTCAACCGGGTGCGAAAGAAATCGCCTTCATGATTCACGAAGACCTGCGTCTTGTATTCCAGCCGACGAAACGCCGACGAATGAATGATCCGGTCACGGTCTCTCTGAAACGCACCGCGGGTCTTGCTTTCAGGCTCCGGGTGAAACCGGCCGCGACTTGCCGACGAGCGGCTCGCATACGGTTTGAGCGGCGGCCTCTCGACAGAAACAGGTTCCATGTTTTCGGTATAATCCATTGGCGCACACTACCCGAGGCCACGGGGTGCGACAAAGGGAAACCGATGCAAATATCGACCTCTCTGCCCAACCCTGCTAGAATTGACTTCCGCTTAGATGACCTTACATAAGTCGTAAGATTTCGCGGCCAGGAGATAGATAATGCCGGACGGAACGACAAACGCCGAAAATATTCTCAACATCACCGATAGTGCGGCGGCACGCATCGCCAAACTGCGCGAGATGGAGGGGAACGAAGGCCTGATGCTGCGTATCACGGTCAACGGTGGCGGTTGCTCCGGTTTCCAGTATGCATTCGATCTGGTCGACTCGCAGCATGACGAAGACCTCATTTTTTCGCACAATGGTTCGACCGTCGTAACGGACGACGTGTCGATCGGCTTTCTTAACGGCTGCACCGTGAACTACAAAGACGAACTCGGCGCCGCCTTCTTCGCGATCGATAACCCGAACGCCACGTCCAGCTGCGGCTGCGGCTCCTCGTTCTCCGTCTAGCGCCTGCACCTCAAATGACCGTCGTTGCGACTTGGAACGTCAATTCCATCAAAGCGCGTTTGCCCCGTGTCACGGAATGGCTCGACGCCTTTTCGCCCGATGTGGTGCTTTTGCAGGAACTGAAGACGACTGACGACACGTTTCCGCGCATGGAAATCGAATCACTCGGCTATTATGTCGAAACCGTCGGTCAGAAAACCTACAATGGTGTCGCCATTGTTTCAAAAGAACCGATAGTGGTGCGCGAACGTGCTTTGCCCGGTGATAGCAATGACGAGCAGGCCCGCTATCTCGAGGCGGATACGTACGGCCTCACAGTCGCAGCAATTTATTTGCCGAACGGGAACCCGACCCGAGACGAGGACGGTGGCGACCACGCGAAGTTCACCTATAAGCTCGGCTGGATGGATCGACTGGTTGCACACGGGCAAAAACTCTTGGCGTCCAATACGCCGGTTATCCTGGGCGGCGATTACAACATCTGCCCGAGCGACGATGACGTCTATGATCCCGAGAAGTTTGCCGACGACGCGCTGTGCCGTCCTGAAAGCCGCAAACGCTTCAGAACACTGCTCAATCTCGGCTACACGGAAGCATTTGCCGCACTGGATGGCCGGCCGCACAGCTATTCCTACTGGGATTATCAACGCGGTGCCTGGCAAAAGGACGACGGGCTAAGGATCGATCACCTTCTATTGTCGCCGGAAGCGGCCGACATGCTTATGGAAGTGGGAATTGACAAGGAACCGCGCGGCAAGGAAAAGGCTTCGGACCACACGCCGGTATGGGCGAAATTCGCCTAAGTAGAACTTATTTCAATTTGAGAGACGCCCCTTGGGATCAGGCGAGCTTGTCACCGACTTGCCGGATACCCGCAACGAGCGCCTGACCGTTTGCACCGCCATCGCCCTTCATATTCGATTTGATGACGAGCTTCAGGGCATCGATATGGACCTTGATCGCCTGAACTTCAGCTTCACCATAGCTGTCGACACGCTCAATCAGTCGGCAAAGTTCGTTGCCGATCACGGTCATTAGGTCGTAGCCGAAACTCCCACCCTGCCCTTTGATATCATGGGCAATCTGAAACACGGCTTCCGCTTCCTTCTTCCGGTCGCCGTTGGCCGCGCTGAGTTTCGCATACGCCTCTTCAATCCGATTCAGGTCCTCTTGAACCCATTCAAGATAGCTGTCCGCCATGGAAGCGATAACGTTCTCGGCACGCTCAAGCGTAGCGAGATCTACCGCACCAGGACCACCTTCACGGACCTTGGATTTAAGGACGTTTGGCGGCTTGATAATTTCCATTTCGTCGTCGGACATACGGGACCTTGTTGCCACATATCTTGCAAGGGTCAAAGAGTATCAACGCACATGGCACTATTCAACAATCGTGGTCAATACTCATTATTTTTTGTAGAACATCTCTAGATTAAGCCTAATTCTCTCAATTCCGCCGAGAGCTCGTCCGGCAGTGCCGCGGCTTCTTCGCCGATTTCGGATAAATCCCGAGGCGCATCCTCAGGTTTGAGATAGCGCCACCCTTGAAAGGCTCTGAATGGGCGTCGTTCTGTTTGCACATGTTCGGGATCCAGAACGATCCCGCAGGCGGGCTTGCCACTACTGTTCACGGTTTCGTGAAGTGCCGAAATGCGTTGGCGGACGCGGATCACGCCTTTGATGACCCAATACATGGAACCTCCGTCCAGGACCGATTCTGCCTGGCGCGGAAAGGCCCGCGTTACATGCACCAACTGCGCCGGCTCCCCAGCTCGACGCTTCGCCGCCAAGCGCGACTTCTGGACTTCCGCGAGATGGTCTACATCATCGATGCCGACGCAGAGTTTTATAAGATGCACGGTCATGTCGACCTATTGCCTACGCTTCTTTCCTGGCCTTCTCGGCAACCGGACCACCAGCCTCTTTCCAGGCTTTGAAGCCGTCAGCGAACTGCACGACGTTCGTCATGCCCATATCACTAAGGGTCTTGGCCGTCAGCGCCGAGCGCCACGCCGCCGCGCAATACAGGACATATGTTTTATGGTCATCGGCGAAGACGTCCTTGAAATAAGGACTGTCAGGATCAACCCAGAACTCGATCATGCCGCGCGGCGCATGAAAAGCGCCGGGGATCATGCCGTCTCGTTCCAATTCGCGCACATCGCGGACGTCAACGAACACGAGGTCATCCGACCCGTGCCGATTGATTGCCTCCTCGAGCGATATCGTATTGACGACAGCCTCGGCGTCGGCGACGAGATCCTTGATCCCTTTTTTCAACTTCATGATTTTCTCCGTTTACCAGCCGCCAGTCTTAAGCCATCGGCGCACCATCCACAAACGGTCCGCGCCCCAGAACGGCTCGCTGTCGATGATGAAGAACGGCGATCCGAAGACGCCATTGCTTATGGCTTTCGCTGTCTCGTCCTTGACCCGCTGCTTGACGGCATCGTCACCCAAAGCCTCGGTCATCGCGCTGCCGTCCAGTCCGCATTCACCTGCGACCGCCGCGACGACACTCGCGTCTGATATGTTGCGACCAGCGCCGAAGTAGGCGGAGAAGCATGCCCAAGCAAAACGCTTCGCCGTGGCCATATCCTGATCGGCTAACCAATAGTAACCGCGCGTCGGCGCCAATGCCGCGATCGGAAACGGGTCCGGCACCGTCCACGCCAATTTCTGATAACGCGCCAGGCGCGCCCAGTCCCGGCGGCTGTAGTCCCCTTTCAATGGGATATTGGCGAGGGGTTGGCTACCGGTCTCCTTTAGGGCCGCGCCCAACATCATCGGCCGCCATGACACTTCGCGGTCGAACGAGGCGCCCAACTCGTCGATCTTTTGCGCCGCGAAATAGGCGTAGGGCGAGGAAAAGTCGAAATAGAACTCAATCGGATTGGACATGTTTTCTCCTGGAAGTGATGAACCGACCTACCAAGGCATCGACGCGCCGTCATAGTTTAAGAATCTGCCACTGTCTGCCATCGTCAACGAAGCAATTGAATCGCGCATGCTGCCGACACTCTGCGCTGGCGAGAGCGTCGCGTTCGACCCGCCCATATCGGTGCGCACCCATCCCGGATGATAGATAACGACCTTGATGCCATCTGCAGCGACCTCGTCGGCAAAGCACGCCATAGTCATGTTCAGCGCCGCCTTCGAAGATTTGTAGATGTACTCACTGCCACCGGCCCAATTGGTGATCGACCCCATCTGCGAAGAGATATTGGCAATGGTCTTCTTCGCGCTTTTGGCGATGTTCGGGCGCAGTGCTTGGGCAACGTAGAGCGGCGACATGGCGTTGGTCCGCATGACGGACATCCAATCACCTAATTCGATGTTGCTCGCTGTCACACCTCTGGGACCATGAATACCCGCGTTATTGATCAACAGATCAATCGGCTTGCCATCCAGATCCGCGACCAACCGGGAAATTGATACCGGATCGTCCACATCCAAACTGTAGACGGCAATGTCGCCCGGCACGCTGCCGAGTTCGCCAACGTTGACCGGGTTCCTACAGGTCGCGATGACATACCATCCGTCTACGGCATACTGCTTGACGAATTCGAGACCAATTCCCCTATTCGCGCCCGTCACCAATGCTGTCGGCAATGCTTATCTCCCTTACTCAGTCGTCTTTCTGTGCGGCGCTGCGGCGCTTCGCGGTGACTTCGATCTCAATCTTCATGCGTGAATCAACGAGGCCTGCGACGATTGCCGTCGCGGCCGGCCGGATCGCATGAAAGACTTCGCCAATGGCCCGGCCGATGTCGGGCCAGTTCTCGGCATCTGTGACGATGTAGTTCGCTCGGACGATGTCAGACATCGAGAAACCCGCTTCAGCAAGTGCCGCGTCGATGTTCCGCAAGGTTTGCCGAGCTTGTTCGACCGGGTCATCCGATATCGATCCGGCGGCATAGTCGAAACCGGTGGTGCCGGCAACGAATGCCCAATCACCGTCGACGACAACGCGAGAATAGCCGTATTCTGACTCGAAAACGGAACCGGACGAGATCAGGCTTCGTGTCGACATTGCTGGCTCCTTTATGAAAACACCTTCGCTGCAGCAAAGACCCATATGGAAATATAGACGAGAATAATCCCGCGGCTGATATATCCCCATTTCGGGTCGACCGCATGCCGGGCTGCACGCCAAACGGTCACGGATGCCCAGGCGGCAAACAGCACGACCAGGATACCGATCGGAATGATTATGAAGGCAACGGTGCTATAGCTATCTCCCAGGTTGCGGGGGTCCACGGTCATGCCGACAACGACCGCAACCACCATCAAACCTACGGAAAAGGCGAGCAACAGGCCATGGCCGAAAAAGAACCCACCCCAAAAGGCCAGCCAAAGCGGCAGTTGCCCGCGCAGGCCGCGAAGCCAGAAAGGGCCGTCCGGGTGCGGATTGCTTAAGCCATGCGGTTCCTTCGGGTGCTTACTGGGGTGAACCTCCAGCCCCAAACGGCGCCCGGTTCCGTACATATCAACGTAGACAGGACCGTGATGATCGCCGCCACCGGCACCGCCATGCTCAGACATTCACCGTCGTTCCCGTCATCAATAAATCACCCAACTCAGAGTCCCGAATAGGATGCTTGTAACGCAAAGCGCAAGCCCCGGCACAAAGAACGCCGATCTTCTCGTCGCAGCGCTTGTCGGCAATATCACCCCGACAAGCTTTACCAAGCCGCAATAGAGTAAACACATAGGCAACATTGCCCAGATTGCGAGAGGTGCCATCGACAACCACCGCGTCATACCGGCATGCTCTCCCATCCCGGCGATCACGATAGAAGCAAGCCCGGCGAGAAAAAAAGTAGCGATAAAGAGTCCGGCTCCACCAAGCTGAGATTGGGAACGTTGCCATCGGTTGAGCAAGAGATTAGCCGCAGCTAGAAACAGCACCCCTGATAACACGAACACGGTAAGGCTCAACCAACTGCGATCCGTAACGTCGACGTTCTGCCCGGCTGCTGCAATCAGTACCACCCAGTAAAGAACGTAGAGAAACGGTGTCGTCACGATGATAACCGCGCCAGTGCCGAAGTGCTTCTCTTTCCCATTCCCAGCGTCGTCGCGAAACATCGAGCCGGAAACCGCCAAGACCGCGTAAAGAAATGCCCCGATGATTAATCCGGCCACGGCGGCGTTTTGCAAAGCCCCGCCCATAAAGTGTGTCGTCAGACTCCAGATGGCGTACAAGGGCAACAGAATGCCCCATGTCAGCACCGCTCCGGCGGCAAAAAACGATCCAAATGATTTTAGCCCCTTGGCATCAATGGTGGCGAGTGCGATGACGGCGACGACGGCAAGTAAATACCAATATAACAGTGCCGGCGAACCGCCGAGGATCGCATTCGCCAGTGACGCAAAGGGAATTAGCACGCAGATAATGACGGCGACGCCTGTGGCGAGAACAGTCGATCGTTCGTAGTCCAAAACTGCCTTTCTCAGGAATTCGTTCTTCGCCCGGACGATCATGGTCAGGGTGGAGAATGGGAGCGAAAGCCATTGATCTCTCTCAATCGCTATAATCCATCTTTGCACGGGGCCTTCTGCAGCGGCACTCCATGCAGGCCGAAACGCAGCAAGGAAAAGAAAGCCCATTCCGGCTGCCAAGGTAACTGCTAACGAGATGGTCAAATAACTCCAGAACAACTTCCGGCACCAAAATATTTATTAAAACAATCGGTTGATATTAAACGGCTATACGAAAAAACAGGCTGTGGCCGACAAAATAGGTTCAACCGATAACCCGAAATCGTTAGAATTAAAACTAAACCCGTGGCAATAAAGTCACGCAATTGAACTCAAGTGGCATATGCCCTAAACAGTTTGAACCACTATTCTGACATTCCGGGGGAAACAATGGAAAGCCAGATTGACGGCGAAGAGATGTTCCGGGCGTTCTTCAACGCCAACTCGGATGACTACATGGCATATTGGGACAGTGAACTGACTCTCCGCCTCGCCAACTTCTATTTAGCGGAAGAGTACCTCCCCCTAATCCGTATGGTTCGTGACACGAAAGGGCCGACGCGTTTCGAAGCCATACTTGATGACCGCGCCTTTGACGTGGGCGTCTACCCAGCGATCAACAGTAGTGGAGCCTGCAAGGGCGTTGCCGTCTTTGCCCACGACATTTCCAAGCGCAAGGAAGCAGAGGAAAAACTCCATCACCTCGCTTTTTATGATCCACTGACAGGCTTGCCTAACAGAACGCTGCTCAATGATCGCCTATCACAAGCGGTGAACATGGCGGACAGGCACGGTCATTTTGGCGCCGTGATGTTCATAGATCTCGACCGCTTTAAAAACATCAATGACTCGCTGGGGCATCATGCCGGTGACGATGTGCTAAAGGAAACGGCGGAGCGTATGGAGTTTTGTCGGCGCGACGAAGATACGGTCGCCCGCATGGGCGGCGACGAATTCGTCTGGGTCCTGCCCGAACTTGCCGATACCGCGACACAAGCTGCCGAAGCCGCCTATCGCGCGGCGGATCGCTTGCAGGATTATTTCCGCGCCCGCTTTGTTCTCGACGGGCATGAACTGCGTGTCATGCCCAGCATCGGAATCACGATATTCGGCGAGAAACGCGAGACACCGCAAGAGTTGATGAAACAGGCCGATGCCGCCATGCATCGAGCTAAGAAAGCAGCCACCGCGGTTGCCTTGTACCGGCCACAGTTACAGGAAGCCGCGTTCGAGCGACTTAAGATCGAGGCAAAACTCCACTCCGTCGTTCGCAATCGAGCCCTTGAGGTGCATCTTCAACCGCAAGCATGTTGCGAGACGAACCGCATGATAAGCTGCGAAGCCTTGGTTCGTTGGAACGATCCGGACCTCGGCAACATTTCTCCGGCAAAGTTCATACCGATTGCCGAAGAAACCGGACTTATACTGGAGATTGGGGACTTCGTGCTGGATCGCGTGTGCCGCCAAATCCATCACTGGGACCGATCGCCGAGCGGACCGCAGCTGGATCGAATCGCTGTCAATATATCACCGCTGCAATTCCGACAACGCGACTTCGTCAAGCACATTCAGAAACACCTGGAACGATGGCAGGTCAGCCCGGAGCGACTGGAGCTTGAACTGACGGAAGGGCTCTTGATCCAGCAGATTGATGATGCCGTCGAAAAAATGCAGAAACTTCGTAATTTGGGCGTTCGCTTCGCCATCGACGATTTCGGAACGGGGTATTCATCCCTCGCCTATCTCAACAAGTTGCCGCTGGACATCTTGAAGATCGATCAGTCGTTCGTGCGCTACATGCTCGAGAAGAACAGCAGCAAAGCGATCGTCACTAGCATCATCACCATGGCGAAGCTATTAGGTTTCGAGCTGGTCGCAGAAGGTGTCGAAACGGAAGAGCAGCTTGCTTATCTGCGCGAACAAGGGTGTGAGACGTATCAGGGATATCTATTCGGAAAACCCGTCCCGGCCCAAGAACTGGTCAGTTTCGACACCAAAGTTGTAATGTCAGCGCTCGCCTGATTCCGTTAGCTACCGATCCTGAGCGGGCATACCATACCTTCGAGAGTCGTCATCACGGCTAGCGGCGTTAATGCTCCTGTTGCCGGGTTCTCAGATGATTGTACCCCGGCGATACTGAACTCCAGATGCGTTTCCTCGCTATCCAGCACGACCGTGTGAGTGTTTCGGGAAACCCCCGGGTCGGCCCAGATTTCGTACTGGGTCTCATCCGGGCCGATCCCGGCCAAGCTCAACGCCACCGCTACGTTGACGTTTGCGGGGAATGACTGCGCCACCCCCCGGACCGAACCCTTGTATAGACACAACGGCTCTTCCAATGTCGCCATATCAAGACCGCGTTCCTTTACGAACGGTGCATTTGCGAAACTGGACGGCGGCTTGCGGGTCGCCATGACGATGGAGTTGATGGTGCCCTTGGCGGCTGCCCGCACCGCATCGAATGCGGCCAAAGCGCCGGTCGGCACAATGATCCGACCACCTGTCTGACTCGCGCGCTCGATCAAATCCATATTGTCGAGCAACTGCGACACCGTGACCGCGACGAGCGTTTTACCGGCTACGATGACTGGAACGGCGATCTCCAGATACATCGAAGGCGGCAAGGCTTCGACGATAACATCGGCAGCCTCCACTAATTCGGCTAGAGACACGACGGGCGGTGGCGTTTTAAAATCGGCGACACGTTCGCGTGCGCGTTCCATATTCCCAGCGGAAACAGCGACGAGTTCCAGTCCGGGGACTCCTTCGTCCAACCAACGGGCGACCGGCATTCCGACCGCGCCGAGACCGGCAACGGCAACTTTGATTGTATTTGTCATGCCAAAAAGATTAGGACCTCCCCCCCCATGGGTAAAGCGGTGAGTGCCGTCAGAGAAGGACCAGCGCCGCCAGTCCGAGGAAGGCGAAAAATCCGACCACGTCGGTGACCGTGGTTAGAAAAACGCTGGAGGCAATAGCCGGATCCACGCCGAAACGCTCCAGCATGATGGGGATCGTCGTCCCGGCCAATCCGGCAACAACCATGTTGATCACCATCGCTGCGGCAATGACACCGCCCAACTCGGGACTTTGGAACCAAAACCAGGCCACGAGTCCTGCAAGGACGGCAAATAAGATACCGTTCAACGAACCGACGATGACCTCTTTTGTAATTACCCTAGACGCGTTGGAAACGGTTAGTTCCTTGGTCGCAAGCGCACGAACTGTAACGGTCAACGTCTGAGTACCGGCATTCCCCCCCATGGAGGCAACGATCGGCATAAGGACGGCCAGGGCGACGGCCTGTTCTATCGTCGCGTCGAACAAGCCAATGACCAACGACGCCAGAATGGCGGTCAGTAGGTTCACGACCAGCCAGCTGAATCGCGCCCGGGTGGTCGTCAGCGCGGCTCGGTACAAATCATCCTCGATAACACCACCCATGCGCATGATGTCTTCTTCATGCTCTTCATGGATAACATCGACGACGTCATCGATGGTGATGGCCCCGACCAAGCGGCCGTTGGCGTCGACGACGGGCGCCGAGACAAGGTCACGCTGGCGGAACAGGAACGCGACGTCTTCCTGGTCGGTGTCGACGGCGATCTGATGCATTTCCGGGTCCATGACATCGGAAATCGGCACCGGCCGCCGCGTACCTAGAAGTTTGCTGAGGGAGACCGCACCAACCGGATGACGACGCGCATCCACGACGAAGATATCGTAAAAAATCTCGGGTAAATCCCGCGCGTCCTCGTCGGCATCCGCTTTACGACGGACGAAATCAATGCACTGACCGACGTTCCAGTGCCCCGGCACCGTCACGACCTCGCGCTGCATCAATCGGCCGGCACTATCCTCGGGATAGGAAAGCCCCTCTTCGATCAGTGTGCGGTCTTCTTCGGGAACATGTTCAAGGAAGCGTTGCTGTTGCGCCTCGTCCATTTCCTCCAAAACCAGCAATGCGTCATCGGTGTCGAGTTCACTCAGCGCCGAGGCGACCTGCTTGACCGAGAGAGCGCTGACAACGTCATCCCGGACGGCATCATCGAGTTCGGAGAGGACTTCGGGGTCGAAATTGTCGCGGATCACGCTTGCGAGGCGAATGCGCTCGTCCTTGCTCAGGCGTTCGAATAGATCTGCAAGGTCGGCGTAATGAAGACCGGTCGCGAATTCACGGACCTTTTCTAGATCGTTGTCTTCCAAAAAGCGGGCGACCAGAAGTTCCGGCGACAGTTCCGTTTCGGGCACAGGCTCAAGGACCGCCGCATCGGATTCTTGCTCTTCGGCCAAGACCTGTCTCCGTCACAAGAGGATATATCCCACGAAATTGGAATGCACTGAAGCAGACAAAAAGCACCTAAATTTCAGCGCTTTAGTAAGTAATTCGCAATGCTCGGCTATGTATCACCATTCGCAAACCGTGTCCAGAAGCGGCACTCGATTCCTAGCGTGGCAACGTATCGTCCGACACGATCAGACCATGGCAATAGCCGCTTTTGAAAGCGTGCTAGCCAAGAGTCTTATTCACATTCATACGGTCAGGTGTTCACTGATGTGCGGAGCGGACCGCAAACAGTTCAGATTACCAAGTCCTTTTTTGATATTTTGGATGCCGGCTGCATGGCGCTGCTGATGACGCGTCTGCCGACAAAACTAAACAGTTGGTATATTTAACGGCGCGTTGTTTTTCCTCTCACGGATGATCATGAAAAACCGAACTAGGTGACCGTATTGATTCTGATGGAGGAGATCGACAAGGCCATAGGAAATCGCCGAACCGTCCTCGAAGGCGAAAACATCACCGACGGCTAAGTGATCAGCTAGATAGCGAAGTTCTAGCTGTAATGCATTGATTTTAGGGAGATTGGTGCGGTCGAGAAGACTCGAACTTCCACCCCTGTTACAGGACAGCGACCTCAACGCTGCGCGTCTACCAGTTCCGCCACGACCGCACTGGGGCGTTGACGTATCAGGTAGACCCCACCTGGTCAAGCCGCTATGTCGCGACTGTTTCAGAGGCTTGCGGCGATCCCTTTCGCACCCCATAACTGCTTTATGAGCGACGAACTTTCACCGACGAAGATGTCGGTTTTGATGACCGGCGATATGGAATGGCGCATCAGCGACGGACTGGTGCCCTACCCCGACGCCGTCGCCTTCATGGAGCAGCGCGCCGCGGAGATTCATGCCGGCACCGCGCCTGAAACCGTGTGGCTGCTGGAGCACCCGCCACTCTATACCGCCGGCACTAGCGCGGCCGACGACGAGCTTTTGGATGGTGCCCGATTCCCCGTCTATCAAACGGGGCGCGGCGGACGCTACACCTATCATGGTCCTGGTCAGCGTGTGGCTTACGTCATGTTGAACCTGAAAGCGCGCGGTGGCGACGTCCGTCGTTACGTTTGCGACCTGGAGGAATGGATCATCCGTACCCTCGCCGAGATGAACGTCATCGGCGAGCGCCGGGACGGGCGAGTCGGCATCTGGGTGCGTCAAGGTGCCCCGAATACGCCGGGTGCCCGCGAGGATAAGATCGCCGCGATCGGTGTGCGTGTCCGGCGCTGGGTGACCTTTCATGGCATTGCCCTCAACGTCGATCCGGATCTTACGCATTTCGGCGGGATCGTGCCTTGCGGCATCGCCGATCACGGCGTGACGTCACTTTGGGATCTAGGCAACACAGTCAGCACGCCCGAAGTGGACGCTATCCTTCAGGACAAGTTCCGGGAAGTTTTCGGCGACAAGGCCTAAGCGTTCGGCCGCCGTTCGAACGGATCGGGGGCATCTTCACTACTATCTTCAATCATTTCGATATTATCGACCCGTGCCCAACGCGGCCCGTCCCGGCAGAGATCGAGCATCTCCGCCACGACTTGGTCGTCACCGGCGAAAACCGCCTCGACACGCCCGTCCGAAAGATTCCGAACCCAGCCACGCAAGCCGAGCCGCCGCGCCTCGCCGACGGTCCAATTGCGGTACCCAACACGTTGCACGCGCCCTTCGATGAATACATGCACAATGCGGCTCATGAAAATGGCGTTACTCGAACTCAAGGATGACTTGGTCAACCATCAGACTGGCGCCCGGCTCAGCCTTGACCGCAGAGACAACGGCGTCCTTTTCGGCGCGGAGAACGTTTTCCATCTTCATGGCCTCTACGACGCAAAGCTGTTCGCCCGCCTTCACTTCTTGTCCCACTTCGACAGCCAGCGACACCAACAAGCCCGGCATCGGCGACAGCAGCAGCTTCGAGGTATCCGGCGGCATCTTGACCGGCATCAAGGCATTCAGCTTGGCGATGTGAGGCGACAAAACCCAGGCTTCGACCTCCTGACCGGCGTGTGCGATCCGATAGGCAACGTTGGCGCGCTCCACCTGGAAGCAAAGTTCTTCACTATCGATATCGGCTTCGAATAACGGTTCACCCAACTGCCAAGCCGTCGAGACGTGCACCGGCGTGCCATCAACCTCGAGCATTACGACGCCGTTTCCGGTCTCGACAATATTGACCTCGTATTCAGTGTCGGCGAAGGAAACGTTCCAAGCCGTGCCAACCGAGCGTGGGTGCCCGTTTGTCTGCCCCGAGATCTGCGCCGCGCGCGCCTGATATGCAGCATGCATGACAGTTGCGACTGCGACGAAGCGTTTCGGGTCCAGTGGCGGCTGATCGGCCGGGTTAAATCCTTCTGGATATTCCTCGGCAATAAAGTTTGTCGTCAGACGACCTTCGATAAAGCGCTGATGCGTCATCAAGGCATTCAGGAACGGGATGTTGTGCTGCACGCCCTTGATCAGATAGGCATCCAGCGCCTGCTGCATCTTCTTGGTCGCGGTTTCACGGTCTGGCCCATACGTGATCAGCTTGGCGATCATCGGGTCATAGTACATCGATATTTCACCGCCTTCGTAGACGCCTGTGTCGACGCGCACGCCGTCTTCCTCAACCGGCGGGCGGTAGCGCACTAGACGGCCGATAGATGGCAGGAAATTACGGAACGGATCTTCTGCATAAACCCGGCTCTCGATGGCCCAGCCGTTCAGCTTCACGTCATCCTGACCGAACGGAAGCTCGTCGCCTGCCGCAACGTTGATCATCAGCTCCACCAGATCAAAGCCGGTTACGTATTCAGTCACCGGATGTTCGACCTGCAAGCGAGTGTTCATCTCCAGGAAATAGAAGTTCTTGTCCTTGTCGACGATGAATTCGACGGTACCCGCCGAATGATAATCCACGGCTTTTGCCAGCATCACCGCCTGCTCGCCCATGGCTTTGCGGGTAGCCTCGTCCAGGAACGGTGATGGCGCTTCCTCGATGACTTTTTGGTGGCGGCGCTGAATAGAGCACTCGCGCTCACCCAAATACACCGTATTGCCGTGCTTGTCGGCGATGATCTGAATTTCTATGTGGCGCGGATCTTCAATGAATTTCTCGACGAACACCCTGTCGTCGCCGAACGACGACTTGGCTTCATTGGTGGCGCGAGTGAAACCGTCGCGGGCTTCTTCGGTGTTCCAAGCGATGCGCATGCCCTTGCCGCCGCCGCCGGCAGACGCCTTCAGCATCACGGGATAGCCAACCTGATTGGCAACCTTCACCGCCTCGTCGACGTCAGCAATCGCATCCGGATGTCCCGGAACGGTGGAAACCTTGGCCTTATTCGCCAGCTTTTTGGACTCGATCTTGTCGCCCATGGCTGTGATCGCTTTGGGTCCGGGACCGATGAAGGCGACACCCTCTTTCTCGAGCGCTTGCGCAAACTTCGTATTCTCGGAAAGGAACCCATACCCCGGGTGTACGGCTTCGGCCCCAGTTTCTTTGATCGCCTTGAGAATATTGTCGATGACGAGATAGCTCTCCGCCGTTGGCGCGGCACCGATATGCACGGCTTCGTCTGCCATCTGCACGTGCAGAGCTTCGCGGTCGGCATCTGAGTAAACGGCAACTGTTGCGATTCCCATTTTTCGCGCCGTTTTAATTACACGGCAGGCAATCTCGCCACGGTTCGCGATGAGAATTTTCTTGAACATTTAACCGGTTCTCCCTTGTCCCGCGCCGTTTTTAAGTCTTCGCCCCAATACTTTCGAGCATTATTTTGCGTTGCAGCATCCCGTAATGGCACGCCCTATATAAAATTCTGTTTTTGTGCCCCTGAATCTTGTTAATATTCACGAAAATAAGGCGCTGATAGAAAGTGCGTCATTTGCCGGATAATCTTAAACCAGAACGGTTATAATCCACAGTGCTCGGGGACATACAATGGCCGAAAATGCTGGTGATACCGTCGCCAAGCAGAACTGGGAACTAATCGTTCAAAGTCTTGACCGATTATCGGAAGGAATCACGATCATCGATGCCGATGATAAACTGGTTCTCTATAATTCGCAGGCGGCAGAATACCTTGGTATCGACCAGGGCGAAATGTACGTCGGCATGTCATTGGACGATATCGTTGGTAGCCGCGGCGATAGTCCGCTCGATCCCGGTTCGCTGCTGATGCAACAACTGGATGCCTCCCGCCAAAGCAAGCCGCAGTTCTTCGAGCGCGAGGTCAAGGATGGACGAATTCTCAGCGTCCGCGCAAACCCGATACCGGGCGGCGGCGTCATTACACTCTATACCGATATCACAGAACGCAAAGCCTTCGAAAAACGCCTCATCGAGATGGCAACGCTGGACGAACTTACGGGCCTCGTGAACCGTCGCGAATTCTTCACCCTGGGCCATCATGAAGAGCGCCGCGCTGCCCGCGAAGGACACGTGGTTAGTGTCATGATGGTCGACGCAGATTACTTTAAGAAGATCAACGACACCTATGGCCATGCAACCGGTGATGACGTGCTCCGCGATCTGGCCGAGAATTGCCGCACTATCTTCCGTAAAACGGATATCGTCGGTCGTTATGGCGGCGAGGAGTTCGCGGTGATCCTGCCGAGTGCTCAGGAAGACATGGCAAAGATTATCGCCGAGCGACTGCGCAAGAGTATTGAGGAAAGTACCGTCAAAACCGACCAAGGCGACGTCAATTATACGGTGAGCATCGGTATCGCCAGTGCCGAGGGCAAGGATGTCAAGATTGAGGAACTCCTGGATCGCGCCGACAGGGCGCTCTACACCGCGAAGGCTCAAGGCCGTAACCGCGCCATCTTCGACGACGCCGCTTAGTCCCCATGTCTAGGTCCTTTGTCCTGGCTGTCGCCCAATCGGGCGCCGTGCAACGTGACGACCCGAAAGACGCCGTCGTCGAACGCCTGTGTGCGATGCTCTCGCATGCCGCGGACCAAGGGGCGGCACTCGTCGTCTTTACCGAACTCGCGCTCGGCACCTTCTTTCCCCGGTACTATGTGGAAGAGCGTACCGAGATGGATCATTGGTTCGAGCGTGAAATGCCGAATTCATCAGTCGCTCGGCTATTCGAACTGGCGAAGGAAAAACGCGTCGGGTTCTACCTCGGCTATGCCGAATTGACGCCCGATGGGCATCATTTCAACACCTCCATTCTGGTAGATAGAAATGGCTCTATCGTCGGTAAGTATCGCAAGGTTCACCTGCCCGGCCACGATACGTTCGACCCCGACAGAGCCTTCCAGCATCTTGAAAAGAGATACTTCGAACCCGGCAATCTTGGTTTTCCTGTCTGGGAAACCATGGGCGGACGCATGGGAATGTGTATCTGCAACGACCGCCGCTGGCCTGAAACGTTCCGTGTCATGGGACTACAAGGCGTCGAATTGGTCATGTTGGGGTACAACACGCCTTCGGCCAATTCGCAGAGCGGCGGCGAAACGGCGGAACGCCGCAAGTTTCACAACCGCCTGTCACTTCAAGCCGGCGCCTACCAGAACGCCACATTTGTCGCGGCCGCAGCCAAGGCCGGTACGGAAGACGGTCATCACATGTTCGGCGAAAGCTGCATCGTCGACCCAAACGGCGAGATCATCGCCCAGGCAAACACCGAAGACGATGAAATCATCCTGGCCGATATCGACCTAGACGCCACGAAATTCGGTAAATCCACCGTATTTGATTTCGGCCGCCATCGTCGCATCGAACACTACGCTTTGATCACCGAGACCGCCGGCGCAATAGCGCCGCTTGACAAAAAATTGGACATAACAAATGGTTAAAGAGACGCCATCAAATTGCCCAAAACAACCGTAAAAATGGTACGGTCATAAACGGGATCTCACTTTCCTTAACAAAAAAATTAAACAAGTCTAGCCCGGCACGGAGTGGAAACATCATGTCAGCCAACGACGTCACATTCAGGCCTGCGTCCGTATCGGATGCACGGATCATCGCAGAGCTTTTCCGGATCTCGTCAGAAGGCGTTGCCGATTATATTTGGACCAAGATTGCCGAGGAAACAGGAAGCAACGTCAATCCAATCGAAATAGGCACCGAACGCTACAGCCGCGACGGGTTCGATTTTTCGTACCAGAACTGCGATATCGCAGAGATCGACGGCGAAACCGTAGGTATGTTGCACGCCTATCCCATGGGCGAAGTCACAATGCCGGATGCGAACGTCGATCCCGTACTGCGCCCTTACATGGAACTAGAAGAGCCGCATAGCCTGTATATCTCGGGTTTAGCGATGCTCCCTCAATACCGTGGTCAAGGTATCGGCACGCGCTTTTTGGATCACGCATACAAGCGTGCCCGAGTCGAGGGTATGAAAAAACTGAGCCTGATCTGCTTCGAAGAAAACGAAGGTGCTTTTCGCCTGTATAAGAACGAGGATTTTGAAGAGCGCAAGCGCCGCCCCGTCGTCCCACACCCGCTGATCAAGCATGGTGGAGATGCGGTCCTTATGGTCCGCGAAGCCTAATTCTCCGAAAATTCAGAGCGCGATAATAGCACTTACAACGGAATGTTGTCGTGCTTCTTCCAAGGGTTCTGCAATTCTTTGTTCTTCAGCATGCGTAGGGATTTGCAGAGCCGCTTGCGCGTCGAGTGCGGCATGATGACGTCGTCGATAAAGCCGCGCGCCCCGGCGATGAACGGGTTAGCAAAGCGAGTCCGATACTCTTCGGTCCGCTTGGCAATCTTTTCCTCGTCACCGATGTCTCCACGGAAGATAATCTCCACCGCACCTTTTGGCCCCATGACGGCAATTTCCGCCGCCGGCCAGGCGTAGTTGACGTCGCCTCGCAAGTGTTTGGAGCTCATGACGTCATAGGCGCCACCATACGCCTTGCGGGTGATAACCGTGACTTTTGGCACCGTTGCTTCGGCATAGGCGAACAGCAACTTGGCGCCGTGTTTGATGATGCCTCCGAATTCCTGGCTGGTGCCCGGCAGGAAGCCCGGCACGTCCACGAAGGTCATGATCGGAATATTGAAGCAGTCGCAAAAACGGACGAAGCGTGCTGCCTTCTTGGATGAGTCAATATCCAAACACCCGGCCAACACCATCGGTTGGTTGGCGACAATACCGACGGTTGAGCCTTCCATGCGTGCGAACCCGGTTATGATGTTCCCGGCATAGCTCGGCTGAATCTCGAAGAAGTCCCCTTCATCGACGACTTTCAGGATCAGTTCCTTCATATCATAGGGCTTGTTCGGGTTGTCGGGAATGAGGGTATCCAGCGACATTTCGATACGGTCATGTGGATCCGCCGTCGGTCGTACAGGCGGCTTCTCGCGATTATTCAACGGCATGAAGTCGATGAAACGGCGCAGATAGAGCAGCGCTTCCATATCATTGACAAAGGCACGGTCGGCAACGCCCGACTTGGTTGTGTGCGTTATGGCGCCGCCGAGTTCCTCGGCCGTCACCGTCTCGTGCGTCACCGTTTTGACCACGTCCGGCCCCGTCACGAACATATAACTGGTATCTTCGACCATGAAGATGAAATCGGTCATCGACGGAGAATAGACTGCACCGCCGGCGCAGGGCCCCATAATCATGGAAATCTGCGGGATCACGCCGGAAGCCATAACGTTGCGCTGGAACACCTCAGCATATCCGGCAAGGCTGTCGACTCCTTCCTGAATGCGGGCACCGCCGGAATCGTTCAAGCCCACGACCGGCGCACCGACCTTCATCGCCTGATCCATAATCTTGCAGATCTTGTTGGCGTGGCTTTCCGAGAGAGAACCACCGAAAACCGTGAAGTCCTGAGAGAAAACGAAGATCGGCCGGCCATTGACCGTGCCGTAGCCTGTGACGACACCGTCACCCGGCGTCGAGGTTTCCTGCATGCCGAAGTCCACGCACCGATGTTCTACGAACATATCCCATTCTTCGAAGGAACCTTCATCGAGGAAGATGTCAATGCGCTCGCGTGCCGTCAGCTTTCCCTTGCCGTGCTGTGCCTCAATGCGTTTTTCACCGCCACCTAGGCGGGCCCGCTTACGGCGTTCTTCTAACTCGGCGATGATTTCCTGCATCGTGTTATCCTTCCTCGACAGCCCGTGCGCCGCGCATTTTCCTGATAATCAGGTCCTAAGCAAGGCCAAGTACTGCGCTGCAGCATGAACGTCGGCCCGAAGATTTGCGAGCCTTTGTTGCGCTTCCCTGTCCTGTCCCCACATTGAACTCTGATAGTCCTCATCCAGCTGCGCGGCGTCGGCGGCGGCCTCGGCAGATAGATGGCCCTCATACACCCCCCACGCCAAGACGAACGAGCCAGTGGCCTGCGTCAGAACGGCGACGGCTGCCAAGTTATGATCATCCAAACCTTCTACGGCTACCCGTATACGCGCCAGTGCTGCCGTGTCTTGCTCGATCGCCATTAGGGCCGTGGTCGTCTGCAGACGGGCACCGAGCGAGGCTTCGAGCCAATCCAGGACGGGTTGCCAAACCTTAGATTGCCGTTCCACCAGATCCGAAGGTTGATCGGCACGGTAACACAGCAAATCCGTACCTGCGTATCCCGCGATGGTGTCTTTGACCGCCTTACCGTCCACGGGCATGCGATCAATCGCTGTACAAGCGATCTGCGTTATCGGCATGAAATGTGGATCTATATGTTCGCGCTGAGCCTCCCACTCCGCCGCGATGGCTTCTGCAAGGCCGTTCGTTGCGACCAGCATATCCATTCGGCCCGGTGTTTTGACCTTTCGACCGTCCAGCAATACGGTGAATGCCGCACCTTCCGGCGCGACATCCACAACCTTGTAGAACCGTCGGCGCTTTGCCGCGGTTTTGTCGTCGGGCATCGTTTAGTTACCGAACAGCGACTTCAGACCTTTGCTGACGCCTTCGGCTGCACCTTCGAGGCCACCTTTTTCCTGGGCCGGCGATTGGCTTGAGGAATCGCTGGAGCTTGAGCCGCTATCTTTGGTCTGTGTCATTTTGCCGGGGACTACGGTTTCACCCGCAAGAGCCGGTGTGCAGTAGTCCGTTTTGTCAATGGCGCCGACCGCCCTGCTTGCGGCACTTTCGGCAAGCAACGACAGCCCCATCGTAGCAAAAGCGGCCGCACCGCGGGCAACGGTGCCCGCTGCATTCGCCGCCAGAGCGCCTTTGTCCAATGCCCATTCAGGCTCCAGGAACGTACCTGTAATTGCGATTGGGACAATTGCAGCGCCTGCCAAACTTGTCTGTTTAGCACGCGGGTCGATGACGAGGTTCAGCTTCTCTTCACGGAGATCGGCTGTGCCGACGCCAATAGCCGCCAAGCCGCCTGTTTCAAAAACAATCGCTTTCGCGTTCGCGATGCCTTGCTGAATATCGAAATGGACGACACCACACTTTAGCGTCTTATCATCCTTGGAATTGAATCCCGGCAGGACGGACATCACGTCGGACGAGGCGATGTTCAGGGCTGAACTATCGATCTTGCCGTTTTCGGTTTTGACGAAAAGCTTGCCGTCCAGGCTGGCCATGATGGCGCGGATCGACTTACCCGCCCCTTTAACATCGACATTCGCATCGAGTTTGCCGGTTGCAATGTCGGTCATACCGCGTTGCTTCAATAGTTCGCCATAGTCCAAGCCTGCCGCTTTCAGATCGGCCACCAGCGCCGGCGTCGCCTGAGCTGCATTGAGACCAAAGTTCCCCGTGATTTCGGTACCGACAACGGTTGCGGCAAGCGGTTTCACTTGCAAGTTCCCACCCTGCAGGGTGAGACGCACGTTAACATCTTCGATCTCGTTCTGCTGCACGATAATCTTCTTACCGTCGAATGCGATCTTGGCATTGACCGAGCGTAGACTTTCAAGCGGCAGCGGCTCTTTTGGGAATACACGCCCGTCCGACGGCTTCTCCGCCGATGCCTCGGCCTTGTTTTCGCCCGGGGGCAATATCTCATCGAGATCGATCAAGTTGGAGGTCAGCGATGCATCCACCGACGGTGTGTCACCGAGTTTCGCTTTGACGTTACCGGCAAGATCAGTTTTGCCGAACGTCAGTGCCAAACCACCGAGCGAAGCGTTCGTACCATCGAACGCAACTTTGCTTTTTAGGTCGATCTTATCGGCGCCGATTTCGGGAATATCTTTAAGTGACGGCTCGATTTCGGCAGCTTCTTTCAAGGTGGCATCAAGAGACTCAACCAGAAGAGTCAGGTCGCCATCGACGTTCAATTTGCCGCCAGGTGTCCCCAGCATACCTTTGTACGTCGTTTCTACGCCCAAGGCTGATGCCTTGATGTCGATGGGATAGACACTATCCGCAGAGGACATTTGTGCGACCGAGCCGAGGGTCCCTTCAACGACAACAGTCTTATCATTGATGCTGCCTTCAAGTGCGATTTCCACCGGGGAATCAACCGATCCGGCCTCGGCGGTCAGTTCCTTGAGCGCAACTCGGTATTCGGCTCCCGTGACCCCGTCCTTGTAGGTCACCATGATATCTTTCATGTCGACCTGATCGATCGAGGGCAGCGCACCGCCTCCGCCGCTTGCCTCTGCCTGGGCAGCTTTCTCAGCCGCATTAAACTCCCAGTTCCCGGTCCCGTTCTTATCCGTCTCGGCGAGAAGGTCTACACCTTCCACCACGAGCCGGTTTACAACGACCTGCCCGCTCAACAGCGGGATTAGGGAAACCTCGGCTGCGAAGCTCTTGATGGTCGCCATTTCCGGGCGAGATCCCCACGAAGCATTCGACAAGGACACACCATCCACGGCAAGCGCGGGCGACAAGGAGACAATCTCGAGGTTCAAGTCGCCTTCGATCTTCAAATCACGGCCGGTGGCTTCCTTAACCTTCTCTGCGATCAGGCCTTTGTATTCGTTGAAATCCATCGAAGATAGGATCGCGGCACCCGCGACAACGACGGCGACCAACACGACGACAAGCGCGCCGCCGATTTTGATCCATTTTTTCATGAGGCTATCTCCTCTTTATATTCGCAGAGTTGCGCCAGTTCGGCCATGTTCTCTGCAATGACATGGGCACCCGAGTCCAAAAGTTCCACCGGTGCGTGGTATCCCCAGGAAACGCCGACAGCCCTTACTCCTGCACTGCGCGCCATTTCCATATCGAATGTCGTGTCGCCAATCATGACGGTATCCCTTGGGTGGGCGCCCGTCTCCAGCATGGCGAACTCAAGCATTTCCGGATGAGGCTTGCCGCGCGCGCGATCGGCTGTTTGCAACGTTACAAAATTAGCCGCCAGGTTATGGTGGCCGAGGGTCGCTTCCAAGCCTCGCATTGATTTTCCGGTCGCAATCCCAAGCACCCAGCCCGACGACATCAAACCTTCAAATACTTCTTTTATGCCCGGAAACAAGGGTTCGGACAGGGCATTCTGTGCCCGCGCTTTGCTCCAGTGCCGGGAATAGGCTTCCGCCATGGCGGCAATGGGTGCCCCTTCCGGTGCGATGACTTCAATGGCTCGCGCAAGCGGCAGGCCGACAACTCGGCGAACCTCTGCAATGCTGGGCGATTCAAGGCCATTGTCGGTAAAGGCCGCTGCCATGCAGGCCATGATCGAGTGTTGGCTGTCGACGATGGTACCGTCGCAATCGAAAACGGCAAGTTTTACCGGTGATGACAATATGGCCTCGCGCGACAATCCTCGTGGATGGCTATTTAGAGTACCCAGGACAGTTGATTTTCACAATGCGTGATCGTACTTGATTCCCGTGGTATAAGGCGGGCAAAATAGCCCTTATAAACAAGGTGCCGGCTCCATACATGTATTGGAGCTAGAGAAACACCAAGGGAGGTTCTTGCGGGAAATTTAATTTCGAAGAACGAAGTGGTGCTGGGCAGCGCCATTTTTCACGTGGCATCCGTGACGCCATCCGACATGCGGAAAAATCACGGACTTAGAACTGAATATTGAGTTACTTCAACAACCGGGGACGGATAATGAAATTTTTGAAATTTACCATGGCCCTCGCCCTTTTGCCGCTGCTTGCGGCTTGTGCAGCAGGTCCGGATATCTCCAAGACGGAGAAAATGGCTAACCCTTGGTCTGAATTCAATCAGGCTTTGCAGCAAGAGTATGTGCTTCTTGCCAAGGCTGAGGCCGAAGAATGGGATACCGAAGACGCGATCTTCTTCAACAACAAGGCAAAAGCTGCTGCCAGTGGCGAAGACGTGGGTCCGCAGCCGCTCAAAGAGCGCAACATTAAAGGCGCTGCCGCTGACGAAATCGCTGCCGCTAAGTATCCGCTGGACGGCCTGCTGCTGACCGGTGGTAAAGAGTGGGCACCAGCCGAAACAGCACGCGCCCAGGCAATGTATGATTGCTGGCTTCAGGAACGTGAAGAAAACAACCAGCAAGCACACATCGACGCCTGCATCGCCGGCTTCAATTCCGCCATCGATGCCGCCGAAGCCAAGCGCCCGAAGCCGATGGCGAAATCAGCTGCACCGGCAACGCCGGGTGCCTTGCCCGGTCCGTATGTCGTTTACTTCGACTTCGACAGCTTTGATCTCTCCGCCAGTGGCGCAGCGATCATCAAGAAAGCCGCCGCCGAAGGTAAGGCCGCCGGCTTCTCCACCGTCACCGTGACTGGCCACACCGACAAATCCGGTTCCAGTGACTACAACGCTGGTCTGTCGCGCGCCCGTGCGGCTGCCGTCGGTAACGCGCTGATGCAGGAAGGCATCGCTCGTGACTCCGTCAAACGGAGCTACGCCGGTGAAAGCTTCCCGGAAGTCAGCACCGCAGACGGTGTCAAAGAAGCTCAGAACCGTCGTGTTGTGATTTCGTTCTCGCGCTAAGCGGTACGAACCCTAAAGACGGAAACGCCGGACCCTCTCGGGTCCGGCGTTTTCTTTTTGTGGTGCATCACACCCCGCGTGTCACCAAAAGGTGACCACGGTCCCGATAAGGCCCAGGAAAACCAACACGGCATGAAAACGCGGGTCTTTCCATGCCGGCGCTTCCTTAAGCGCCGGATCCAGCGCCAACTCCCGACGCCAGACGCCCGCTTCCACTTTTTCAGCAGGCGGCGGCGCGTCGCTCATGCTGACAACCACAAGCACCAACGCGGACAGCACCGTCATCACCGTGACGTTGACCGTGAAGTGCAAAGGCCAAACACCGGCTTGCGTCAGCGCGAACAGACCGACCCCGGACAGATGCCCGATCAGCAAAGCGAGGAACGCCCCTTTCGCTGTCGCTCGGGACCAGAATACGCCGACCAGGAAAATCGCGGCAATCGGCGGCACAAGGATCGAAAAAGCCTGTTGCAGGTACGACCATAAACCGCCGAAATTCTTGATCTGTGGTGCCCAAAGGATGGCGACCGTCATCAGAATCAGCGTCATTAAGCGGCCCCAGCGTTTCGCCTTGTCGTGATCTGCCGGCGTGTCGCCTTCGGTAAGAAAATCATGAACCACAAGTGTCGATGATGAATTGAGCGTGGAATCGATACTCGACATGATCGCTGCGATCAATCCGGCCAGAACGATTCCGGTCAACCCAATGGGCAATGCTTCAGTGACGATAACGGCGAACACCATGTCGGCATTCGGCACATCCGGGAACTGAGAAATTGCCATGGCACCAGGCAGCACCATGATGAATAGCGGTAAATACTTCAGTGCCGCACCGAGCATTGCCCCCCATTGCGCGTTACGGAGGTCCTTGGCCCCAAGGACTCGTTGCACGATGTATTGGTTAGTAACCCAATACCAAAAACCGAGGATGACAACACCGGTAAACAGCCCCGTCCAAGGCAAGCGGTCATCGTCTGCTGGCAACACGACTGAAAAATGGTCCGAAGGCGCCGAGGCGAGAACACTTTCCCAAGAAAAGTCCATACGCTCGAACATCAGATACGTCACAACCGAACTACCGACGATCAGAACGATCGCCTGCAGGACGTCTGTGTAAACAACGGCACGCAGCCCCCCGGCCGCCGTATAGAGGCCCGTGAACAGACCGAAGCCGAGACAGAACATCCAAAGTTCGACTTCCGGAAAGAAAGTTCGTGCGACGACGGAAGCGGCATATAAGCCACCTGCCGTATCGACGATGACCGTCAAAAGGATGGTCATCCCGGAAAAATATCGCCGCACCCGTCGGTCGAAGCGGACCTCCAGATACTCGGGAACCGTCGTAATACGCGATTTGAAAAACAGCGGCGCGAAGACGAAGGCAAGCAGGATGAGCGGGATCGCGGCCATCCATTCATACGCCGACACAGAAATCCCGGACGAGTACGCGGCGCCTGTCAAACCAATGATCGTCGTCGTCGAAATATTCGATGCGAACAACGACAGGCCGATGGCCGCCCAAGTGAGTGATCGACCGGCAAGGAAGAGATCTTCGTCAGATTTCGTTCGCCTTGCGACGACAAATCCGATGACGATGACAACAATAAAATATATCGCGATCATCCCGATATCGACGGGATGGACCGCTTCACTAATTCTTTCCATGGATTTTACCGTCCCTTTTTCGTTCGAGACCTATCTCTCGGTCTCCTCGGCATCCTCACGTTCGACGCGAGGAACGGTTCGGGACAATTATGCCAAGAATAGATGAAATTTCCAAATTTGGGCCTCGGCATGCCCAGCGTAGCCAAAAAAAAGGGCCGCCAAAATGACGGCCCTAAGGGGGAGTGTGACCGTCTTAGGGGAGAACCCCAAAGGCGGCGATATAACTCAATTCAACTTCCGAAAATCCTCATATCGACTGTCGCCGAATGAGAACCTTCCCAAGTCGAGAAAATGGTATTCTTAGAAACTTACGGTAGCCTTACGGCGTGAAACCGACCGAGAAGTCTTAAAGCTCCACCGCTTTGGCGCGCGTCTGGTCAAAAGGCATTAAAACCAGCGTAAATTCACTACCCTTTTCAGGGTCGCTGCTGACGATGATTTCCGCATGATGCGCATCGGCGATGCTTTTGACGATACTCAAGCCTAACCCCGCGCCGTAGCCACGCCTATCAAAGCGGGAGAAACGCTCGAACAGGCGCGCACGTTCATCTAGCGGAATACCACGGCCTTGGTCTATGACGGTCACGCTTGGCAGTGCCGCATCCAGAACGACACGAACTGTCGACCCACGCGAGGAATACTTGATTGCGTTCTCGATAAGATTTCTGATCGCATATTCAATCGCGCCAGCGTCGCCATTGACCAGGATCGGGACATCGGCACCGGACAGTTCGACTTCCCGTCCCTCTTTAATGGCTGTAGGCGCCAAGCTCGCAACGACCTGGATAGCGATTTCTCTCAAGTCCGCCGACATGTCTTTGAAGACGGTCATATTGTCGTAGCGAGTCATTGTCAGCAATTGCTCGACCATACGCGCCAAGCCGTCCACTTCTCGTTTGAGCGAGCGCACTTCGTCTTCGTTGCCGAGCGTATCCAAATTTGACCGCAGGACTGCTAACGGCGTCCGCAGTTTGTGCGCGATGTCGGAGGCAAAATTTCGATGCCGGTGCGCACTCCGCTTCAAGGCCTCCATCGCGTGCTTAATGTCACTGATATCTCTGGCCATCATGACCGTGCCACCGTCTGGCAGACGCGCTTCTTCAACCAGATGCCAAGTTTCTCCCGCCATCTGTACTTCGAATGCACTGGACGCGTTCTGACGCATCTCCATGCGACGGGTTTTCCATTCATTTGGATTATCTTTGGCGTCCTGGTAACGACCGGCGGCAATCTCCTTTTCCAGAAGGTCCGCAAACTGGCCGCCAGGACGCGCTGCCTCGCCGAACTCCTTGTTCAACTCACGAAAACGGGCGTTGGAAATAACAAGTTTGTCGTTTTCGTCATAGAGCGCGAAATACTCGGACAGAACTTCGATGGCATCGGCAAGGCGGATGTTCGCTTTTTCAACCCGGACCAAATCCGTATCGTCACGGGCAATACCGGTGGCACCGATATAATTTCCATTCTCGTCGTCAAAGCGGGGCAATGCAGACAGCACAAAATGCCGCTGCGTACCGTCTTCACCGTTTGCAATAAATGCAATCCCACGCGACGGTCGTTTGAAGTCCGGCGATACCCCATCGGAAAGATCCGGAAACGTACCGATATCAGAGAGACGTGTGCCAACAACCTGAACCGGATGTTTCCCAAGGCGTTCAATAATGCGTTCGGAGACATAGGTCAGCACACCATCAGCATCGCACTCCCAGACCCAGTCCGTGATAAGGCGTGTCATATCCTCTAGGCGACGGAAAGCTGCCGTCGCCCGTTCCTGGGCGTCGCCGCTGATCGATGGCCAGCTTCGTGCCCTACGAGTTGCCATAATCTTTTAACCGAACCTCAAGTTCCCGGATGGCACTCAAATAGTCCGATCCTCGGTGCCACATCTTTAATACTTCGAAAGCAGCTCGCCGCGGCATCTGAGAGTAGAACGCCCTCAGCGCCGGTGTCTGCTGCACAACTTCATCATGGGTCCCTGCTTTTGCGAGATGGCAATATTCAAACAATCGAAGAAAATCGTCCTGGCTCATGCCGATCCCCTTACTGGCAATGGCCAACCCTTCCCCACCGGGCTCGAAGACCAGACGCTGAACCAAGAACTCGCGAAGCTTAGTCACCTTTGCATACAGCGCGATAAATAAGGGCACCTCGCCTTCTGCCAACGCGGTCAAAAGAATATCGACCGTCACCAGCCCTTCATCCTTTAAGGCCTCGGCTAACTCGGACGCCTTGCTTGTTCTCTCGGCAGCACCGGTCGCGGCAATTTCGGCGGCCGTAACTTCTTCCAGTAATTCGTCGACTGTCGCTTTATCCAGATTGAATTGGCTCACGATGTGATCACGCAAGGCCGCGGACACCCAGAGGAACATCCGCTTCGCCAACTCCGGCTTGAGGTCATCCCGGTTTAGAATAGGTTCCTGGAAGGTGTCGACCCGGCGGGACTGTTCGACGAGATATCCCATCGTGTTTTCCGAGATGCGCGCATTGCCGTTCTTCAGCAAAGAAACGATGACGGATTCCTTGCCTGTTTCGACGATTGCATCGCAGACGCTCTCCGACACGTGCTGACGCATCGTAATCGCCAGCATGTGCTCTTCGGTGCGCAGTTTAATGACCTCAATCAAATCTTCGTCACGCAGAAGACCTGATTTCTCCAGGATTGGGAATGCCACGTTGATGGAATCGTTGGCTAATTTTGAGATAATATCACGCGGCACGTCATCCATAAGCGCCATACGCCCGGCGACAGCCTGACGCACTGACGATTCGATATCGTTGATCACGCTTTGCAGGATGCCGTACATGAGAGACCGCTGACGCTCCGTCAACGTCCCACCTTGTTCGTCAAACAGGTCAAGAATGATCGCGGTCAGGCGCGAACGGCCCTCCGACGACTTCTGCCGTGCCAAACTAAGTAGAAAATCCGCGTCAAAAACGCTCGTCACGTTTGCCTCGACGTCAGTACTCATACTATTTCATCATCCGAGGACAGCAGATATCCAACGCCTCGGATCGTATGCACGATGATGTCAGCACCTGCTGACTGCAGACGTTTTCTCAGTCTCGAAACATGGACCTCAACGGAGTTCGAGGAAACTTCTTCGTCGAAACCGTATATCTTGTCTTCCAAGACATCCTTCGGAACGACGCGTCCTTTGCGGCGCAGCAATTGCTCCAGCACTTCCATTTCGCGTCGGGACACTGGAATCGTTCTATCCGCAATTCGTACCTCACGGGCTGCCGTATCGAAGGCGACGTTTCCTTCGGTCAGCACGGTACCTAGGACACCGCCGGGACGACGCAGCAGGGCACGTACACGCGCAACCAACTCTTCCAGGGCAAACGGCTTTAGCATGTAGTCGTCGCCGCCGGCGTTCAGCCCTTTGACGCGATCCTCGACGGCATCGCGCGCAGTCAATATGAGAACCGGCGTGACATTTCCGTCATCGCGCCATTTTTTGAGGATATCCAAGCCATCCTGGTCCGGAAGGCCTAAGTCCAAGAGAACGACATCGTAGTTAACCGTCTCAACGGCTGCATCGCCGTCGCCGGCGTTATAAACGACATCGATGGTAAAACCCGCTTGTTCCAGTCCGTTCTTAATGAAGGACGCAAAGCGTTCATGATCTTCGATTAGAAGTAGCCGCAACTTCTTACCTTCCGCCTACTCTTAATGGGATGACGAACCTAGCAAGGCACTCTGACCATATGCTGACCCATCGGCAGGCTATTGATAATTTTCACATAGAGTACACTTCCCGCACAGGGCGGCAAGCAAACGCTATCTATTGATCAATCATTTGCGCCTGTTCGTCTTTTTCATCGAACCCCAACCGTGCCCATGAGTCACGCATATGTGCCGGTAAAGGCGCAGTGATATCGATCACCTTCTTGTCACTATAAGGCACAATTAATCTATACGCATGAAGGTGCAAACGTGCTTCGACCCCTGCTGGTGTCAGATCACTGCTTGCCCCCCTTCCGTATTTCGGATCGCCGACGATCGGCGTCTCCAATACTTCGCAATGCACCCGCAGTTGGTGCGTCCGTCCTGTGAAAGGTTCCAGTTCCAGCCACGATATCGCCTTGCCGGCATGGTCGATGACGCGAAAACGCGTTTCCGCATGTTTGCCGTCATCGAAATCGACCTGCATCCGTTCCCCATGTTTTCCAGGAAGCTTCGACAACGGTGCGTCGATCAATCCTTCATCGTGACGCGGATAGCCATCGACAAGCGCCCAATAAATCTTGCGGGTATCACGCGCCTTAAAGATATCTCCCAAGTGCACCGCGGCTTGCCGGGTCCGCGCCAGAAGGAGAATACCGGTAGTATCCCGATCGAGACGGTGTACGAGTCTTGGCCGTTCACCTGCGCCAAGCTTGAGCCGGTCAAGAACCCCGTCGATATGGATTTTCGTGCCGGTGCCACCCTGCACGGCCAAGCCGTAGGGTTTATCTATCGCCAGCACATTGTCGTCTATATAAAGTACACGTTCTTTCAGATCATTGCCGATTCTCTCCACGTCTTCGGCGTCCATCTGCTTCAACGAGCGTTTCTGTGCGGCGGTTTGGTCTCTTGGTGATTCAATGTTCGGCGGGATTCTGATGCTTTGACCGGCATCGACCCGGTCCCCGGCCTTGGCGCGCGCACCATCCACCCTGATCTGGCCGGTTCGTAGGAGTTTCTGAAGTTTTCCCTGCCCCAAGCCGGGATAACGGTTCCGCAGCCAACGGTCGAGGCGCTGGCCGGCATCCGTCTCGGGAATTTCGACTGTCGTGACGCCGCTCATGTCAGCACGTGCCGCATGATCGTCATACCCAACCAAAAAGCGCCGACGCTAAGCACGACGGAAGCCACCACATAGGCAAAAGCCGGGATCACCTCTCCGCGCGTGAGCATCGTAACGATATCGAGAGAAAAAGCTGAAAACGTCGTAAAAGCGCCTAACATTCCGACGACGATCATCGCCCGGATTTCCGGTCCTGGTGACCAATAGAGCGCGAAGACTTCCACTAACCCTCCCAGAATGGCCGAGCCAACGATATTCACAACAAGCGTGCCGAAAGGCAGACCACGACCGAGTCCGTCGACGAAGCTGACGAGCACATGCCGCCCCATGGCACCGATAGCGCCGCCGAGCGCGATATATAGAACGTTAGAACTCATTCGTCGTCTTCACCATGTTGCCGCTTTTGCCGCAATGTATCCCAGTAGCGGACACGCTTGGCAATCTCTCGTTCGAACCCGATGTCTTTCGGCGAGTATAGTTTCTGCCTGCGCATCTCGTCCGGAAAGTAATTCTGGCCCGAAAAACCATCCTCGGCATCGTGGTCATAATCGTAGCCGTCCCCATAGCCGATATCCTTCATCAGGCGAGTCGGCGCATTGAGGATATGCTTAGGCGGCATCAGAGAACCTGTTTCCTTGGCGACCCGACGGGAAGCGCTCTCAGCCTTATATGCTGCGTTGGATTTCGGCGACGTGGCCAGATAGAGAACACATTGCACAAGGCACAACTCACCTTCCGGTGAACCAAGCCGATCAAAGGCTTCCCAAGCGGCAATGGCTTGCGGTAGCGCTTGTGGATCGGCCATGCCGATATCTTCGGATGCGAAACGGACAAGACGTCTGGCGATGTACCTCGGATCCTCTCCGCCTGCCAGCATACGCTGGAACCAATAAAGCGCCGCGTCCGCGTCCGAGCCTCGCAAGGATTTGTGCAACGCCGAAATCAAATTGTAGTGGCCGTCCAGGCTTTTGTCGTAGAGCGGCTGTCGGCGCTGCACGATATCCGCCAGACGTGCAGTATCCAGTGGCTCTTCGTCCGGCGACAGCCCAACCAGAATATCCGCCATATTCAATAGATAACGGCCATCGCCGTCTGCCATTGCCCGCATGGCGGCCCTGGCGTCGGCTTCAAGCGGCAATGGACGACCTTCTAGGTCCTCGACACGTAATAGCAGTTTCTCCAACGCCTCATCGTCGAGCCGGTGCAACACCATCACCTGTGCCCGAGAAAGCAACGCCGCATTCAATTCAAACGACGGGTTTTCCGTCGTTGCACCGACCAGAATAATCGTTCCGTCTTCAACATAAGGCAGAAAACCGTCCTGCTGTGCTCGATTGAAACGATGGATCTCATCAACGAAGAGCAGCGTCCCCTGCCCCATCTCGCGTTTACGGCGCGCCTCATCAACGGCCTTACGCACATCGGCAACACCGGAAAAGACGGCGGACAACGGGGTAAACGCGAGTTCGGATGCTGTTGCCAAGAGCCGCGCGATCGTCGTTTTACCGGTCCCAGGCGGTCCCCAGAACACGATAGACGGCAGTCGTGCCGTATCGACCATACGACGCAGTGGAGCCCCTGCGCCCAATAAGTGATCTTGACCGACCACATCGGCCAAGGTCGCTGGACGCAGTCTTTCCGCTAAGGGCCGTGGGACATCGGCTTCGAATAAGGTGCTCAAAGCATTACGCCCCGCTTAATCGGCAAGCTAGTTCAGATGCGCTGCGAAAAACTCTGCCGTTCTCTGTTTGGCAAGATCTGCAGCTTCCGCGTCGTAATGCTCGCCACCTATTCGGGCGAACGCGTGGTCATTGCCTTCGTAATCGAATAGGGAAGCCTTGGTATTGCCGTCCAGAGCCGCATGGACCTTTTCCTGGTTCTCTTTCGGCACGAACCCGTCCTCGGTCGCGATATGCAGTAAAACCGGCGCCTTAAGAGCCTCGTCGACATGTTCTTCAAGCATCACACCGTAATAGCCGACGGCGGCGTTCACCGAGGTGCGAGTCGCCGTCAGAAATGCCAAGCGACCGCCCAGGCAGAAACCGACCGAACCGACTTTGCCAGAACAGACATCAAGGCCACGCAAATGCTCAATCGTGACGTTCAAGTCATCGATGCCTTTATCGAGATCGAAACCATTGAAGAGTTCGAACGCACGGGCCCACTCGGCCTCGGTTTTATCGCTGATCTGAATGCCGGGTTCCTGACGCCAAAAAAGGTCGGGACACAACGCAACGTAACCTTCCGCAGCCCAGGCGTCAGTGATAGCGCGCATTACATCATTGACGCCGAATATCTCTTGAATCACGACGACGCCCGGCCCGGAGCCGCCCTCGGGCAAGGAGAGATATCCCATAAAGTCGCCGCCGTCCGACGATTTGATCGAAATTTCCTGTCCGCTCATGGCGCAAACTCCCAAAGGAAAACCAATGACTTTATCTTACGGGAAAGCCTAACCGATCACCGGATTAGGGCCAAGCGCACTAGCCACGAAACACGAGATCCAAGGATTTACCGGCGCGTTCGATCCGCACACGCCATTCCGAGGCCTCGATATTTCTCACCGCTGCTACCACATCCGCCACGCGGCGGATTTGAAGACCGTTAATCGCACGTACCAGATCACCTGGGCGGAAGTCTAGCCGATCCGCCGTCGATGCCCGGCGCATCTTCAAGATCACGACACCGTCGACGAACGGATTAATGGCATGCGTGTTAGCGAACGCCGGAGACATGTTCGCGACGACGGCGCCACTCAGCGGGTTTCGTCCGTCCAACTCTGTTTCGTTGGCGGGTGGGTCCGCCGGTGCTGCCTGGAGATCAATGGTTAGTGGGTGGATATCGCTCCCTCTTCGGATACGAAGCGCTGCCTGATCGCCGACCGGTAACGTCGCGATTCGGTAATCCATATCGTCGGGGCTTTGTACCTCGTGGCCATTAATTGCCATTATCACGTCGCCAGGCCGTACGCCGGCACGCCCCGCTGATCCCTTGGGATGTACTTCGGAAACGATTACGCCGACAGGTCTGGGCATGTTAAGCGACTGGGCGATATCGGGCGTCACCATCTGCCCCATGGCACCCAGCCAAGGTCGGATCAGTTTGCCGTCCGCGGTCAGGCCTCCAAGCACGGCGCGCACCATGTTCGACGGTATCGCGAAACCGATGCCGTGCGAGCCACCACTGTTGGAGAAGATCGCAGTATTCACACCAACAAGCCGCCCATCCATCGACACAAGCGCACCGCCGGAATTCCCTGGATTGATCGCTGCATCCGTTTGAATAAAAGATTTCAACTCGGCACCACTACCGATTGAGCGCGCCAAGGCAGAGACAATTCCACTCGTCACCGTCTGGCCGACCCCGAACGGATTGCCGATCGCCAACACCAGATCACCAACCTTCAACTCGTCAGAATCCCGCAAGGACAATGACGGCAGTCGTTCGGCACCCGGCTCTATCCTTAAGACAGCAAGGTCCGTTTGATCATCGGAAATCACCAGTGTCGCTTCGAATTCACGCTTATCCGCTAGGACGACGATAATCTTATCTGCGCCTTCGATGACATGCTGGTTGGTGACGATCATGCCGTCTGGACGCACGATCACGCCTGACCCGAGTGAGTTTTGCTGCTCTCGCCGGGGCTTGCCCAACCGCATCCCACCCAGATCGCCAAAGAACCGCCTGAAAAAAGGATCATTAAACAGCGGCGTGACTTGACGCTGGGTCACGATACGCTTGGTGTAGATGTTGACGACAGCAGGACGTACCTGCTCGACCAGCGGTGCAAAGGAAAGCTGTACTTCGGCGCGGCTCTGCGGGACTTGCCGTTGTTGAGCAAACAACGTGTCAGGCTGTGCCACCAATAGAGAGATGATCAGGACGACGATACGCATACCCTTTAAATAATCCCGCGCACACGCCCTGTCGATACTTAGGGTCATCATGAAAACGGCGCCCGAGGCGATAACCCGGGGCGCCGTTTCGGCAATCTATTGCGACGGTCTTAGTCGTCGTCTTCGGCCTCGGCTTCCGCTTCGACGCGGGCCTTATCTGCGGCACCCTTGGCGTCGATATCACGGTCAACCAGTTCGATCACCGCCATCGGCGCGTTGTCGCCATAGCGGAAACCGGCTTTCAGCACGCGGGTGTAACCACCCGGGCGATCGGCATAACGCTCGGCAAGTGCTGAAAACAGTTTGGAAACGGCAGCATCGTCACGCAAGAACGAGAAAGCACGGCGGCGATCATGCAACGTCCCTTTTTTGCCGAGGGAAATCATGCGGTCGGCAAAGCGGCGCAGTTCCTTGGCTTTCGGCAGCGTGGTCTTGATTTGCTCGTGTTCGATCAGCGAAACGACCATGTTAGAGAACATGGCTTTACGGTGCGTGTGGGTACGATTCAGCTTGCGATAGCCGGATGCGTGTCTCATGTAAGGCTCCTATTTCATACGCCCACGCGTGCCATTTTACCCGTGGGCCTGTTTTCTTGAGGGAGGCCGGTTCCCGGCTCTCCCCGTGAACGGGGAAGTCCTCAGAAAGGATCTTCCAGCTTCTTGGCCATGTCTTCAATGTTCTCCGGCGGCCAATCCGGAATTTCCATGCCGAGGTGCAGACCCATCTGCGACAGCACTTCCTTGATCTCGTTGAGCGACTTGCGGCCAAAATTTGGTGTGCGCAGCATATCTGCTTCGGTCTTTTGTACGAGATCGCCGATGTAGATGATGTTGTCGTTCTTGAGACAGTTGGCGGAACGAACCGAAAGCTCCAGTTCATCGACCTTGCGCAGCAGATTGCGGTTGAACGGCAACGAGTCGCGGCTCTCTTCGACTACTTCCGTCGACGGCTCTTCGAAATTAATGAAGAGCTGCAACTGGTCTTGCAGAATGCGCGCAGCAAGCGCCACTGCATCATCCGGGGTCACGGCACCATTAGTTGTGACGTCCAGGAAAAGCTTGTCATAGTCGGTGTCCTGACCAACGCGGGTATTCTCTACCTTGTAGGAGACTTTGGTCACCGGCGAGAATACGGCGTCAATCGGAATAAGGCCGATCGGGCTGTCTTCAGTCCGGTTCTGCGAGGCAGCAACGTAACCTTTACCATTCTCAACCGTTAGTTCCATGGTTACCGACGCCCCGTTGTCGAGGTGACACAAAACCAGATCTGGTTCCATGATCTCGATGTCGGCACCAGTTTCGATCTGGCTAGCCGTCACAGCGCCCGGACCGGTCGCTTTTAGAACCATCCGCTTCGGACCTTCAGCCATCATCTTCAAGCCCATCGACTTGATGTTCAGTACGATGTCGGTCACGTCTTCACGGACGCCTGGAATCGAAGAGAATTCATGCAGAACACCGTCGATTTGGATCGACGTGACGGCGGCACCTTGGAGCGACGACAACAACACGCGACGCAGCGAGTTGCCCAGCGTCAGGCCAAAGCCACGTTCAAGCGGCTCAGCGACGACGGTCGCACGGCGTGCCGGGTCGTTCCCCGGGACGATTTCGAGCTTGGACGGTTTGATAAGTTCTTGCCAGTTTTTCTGAAGCACTTCGTGACCTCGCGCTCATAAGTGATGACGACGTCCCCCCCGCGGTGGGGCCGTCGCCTGAAATTTCCAACCACGGTGCAGCAAGACGAAATACGCTTTGCCGCCCGTAATGATTCCCGCCGGTGATATCAGTCCGGCGGTTGCCGGATCTTAGACCCGACGACGCTTTCTCGGGCGGCAGCCGTTGTGCGGGATCGGCGTAACGTCACGGATGGCCGTGATCGTGAAACCGACAGACTGCAGGGCGCGAAGCGCCGATTCGCGTCCCGAACCCGGACCTTTCACTTCAACGTCCAAGGTCTTCATACCGTGTTCCATCGCGGCACGGCCAACGACCTCACCCGCTACCTGAGCGGCATACGGCGTCGACTTACGAGAGCCCTTGAAGCCCTGCGCACCGGCCGATGACCAAGCAATTGCATTGCCCTGCGCATCGGTGATGGTGATGATCGTGTTATTAAACGTAGAGTTCACATGCGCCGTTCCGGCGGCGATGTTTTTACGTTCGCGACGGCGCGGCGCGCGCCCGGATGTTGCTGCCTTAGCCATGTACTATGCCCTTACGCTTTTTTCTTGCCGGCGATCGGCTTGGCCGGGCCCTTACGGGTCCGTGCATTCGTGTGCGTGCGTTGACCGCGGACCGGCAACTGACGGCGATGACGCAGGCCGCGGTAGCAACCTAGGTCCATCAGTCGTTTGATATTCATTGCCACGTCGCGGCGTAGTTCGCCCTCGACCGTGAAATCCTGATCGATCAGATCGCGGATACGTGTCAATTCGTCTTCGCTCAGGTCATTGACCCGGCGTTCGTCGGCGATGCCACAGGCTTCGCAAATTTTCTTGGCCGAGGTACGACCAATCCCGTGAATATAGGTCAACGCGATAACAGCACGTTTCCCCGTCGGGATGTTTACACCAGCAATACGCGCCAAAGCTGAACTCCTTAAACTTTGGGTCGAAAAAGTCCGTCACCGGGTTTTGTGAAGAGCGCGGATTATATGTATTCCAGCCCTCAAGTCAACACGTTGACCGATTTTTCTTACCTTTTTTCTATCATCCTAGAATGGCGTACAGAGAGTTTGAAACGTCCTCTATATTCTGCATGCCATCCACTCGTTTCAATATCCCCTTTTCCGCATAGTACGGAATGATGGGGGCCGTCTGTTCATGGTAGACAACAAGCCTTTTCTTCAATGTTTCGGCGTTGTCGTCACTCCGCGCCCCACCAGTCTCGGCGGCACGCTTTTCAATTCGTGCAAAAAGCACTTTTTCGTCGACATCAATACTGACCACGTGATCCAGGCTTAATCCTTTCTCAGCCAGCATCGTGTCT
Organism: Rhodospirillales bacterium; assembly: GCA_965216765.1. Taxonomy (GTDB): domain Bacteria; phylum Pseudomonadota; class Alphaproteobacteria; order Rhodospirillales; family Casp-alpha2; genus UBA4479. The sequence continues at coordinate 348,377 of OZ244199.1, read as the reverse complement.
AAGGCTTCAGCCTGCGCAACCGTGCGCGGGAAACCATCTAAAATGAAGCCGTTCGCGCAATCCGGCTGTTCGATTCGGTCAGCAATAATACCGACAACGATCTCGTCCGAAACCAGTTCGCCGCGATCCATGACTTCTTTCGCCTTGAGCCCCATTTCGGTGCCGGTGGCAACAGCGGCGCGAAGCATATCTCCTGTCGACAGCTGAACGATGCTGTATTTATCGACGAGACGTTCGCACTGCGTCCCCTTTCCTGCACCTGGCGGCCCAAGAAGAATGATGATCACGCCTTCCGCCCCCTCAGCTTCGATTTCTTGATCAACCCTTCATACTGATGCGCCAGTAGATGCGATTGCACCTGGGTAACCGTATCCATGGTCACCGTAACGACGATCAGCAACGAAGTACCGCCAAAATAGAACGGCACGGACCATTGTGAGATCAAAAGCTCAGGAATAAGACAAACAGCAGTTAGGTAAGCCGCACCGACGACCGTAAGGCGCGTCAAAACCCAATCAAGATAGTTAGCGGTGTTCTTGCCGGGACGGATACCTGGAATGAAACCACCGTATTTCTTTAGATTGTCTGCGGTATCGGCAGGATTGAAGACCACTGCCGTATAGAAAAACGCGAAAAAGACAATCATCGATGTGTAAAGCAACAGATACAACGGCTGTCCGCGCCCCATATAGGCGGCAGCAGCATTCAGCCACTCCGGACCGGAGCCGGCAGAGAACTGCACTACCGTAATCGGCAGCAGCAACACGGAACTGGCAAAGATCGGGGGAATAACACCCGCAGTATTAACCTTCAACGGAAGGTGCGACGTATCGCCCCCCATCATTTTGTTGCCGCGCTGGCGTTTCGGATACTGGATCAGAAGACGGCGCTGAGCGCGTTCCACGTATACAATCCCGAAAATGACGGCGACTGCCATTAACAGAAGACCGATGATCACGGCGGTCGACAATGCACCGGTTCGGCCAAGGTCGAGCGTCGCAGCCAGTGCTGACGGCAGTTCCGCAACAATACCTGCGAAAATTATCAGCGAAATACCGTTACCGACACCGCGCGCAGTGATCTGTTCACCAAGCCACATCAGGAACATTGTTCCGCCCGTCAGCGTAATGACGACGGTCATCCGGAAGAACCAACCAGGATTATCGACAGCGACGTCACCACCGGACTGCATGCTCTCCAGGCCTACCGATATGCCATAAGCCTGCAGGACGCAGATCAGAACCGTAAGGTACCGGGTGTATTGGTTGATCTTCTTACGGCCGGATTCGCCTTCCTTCTTCATTGCCTCCAACGACGGCGAAACGGCCGTCATCAGCTGCATGATGATGGATGCCGAAATGTACGGCATGATGTTCAACGCAAAGATCGTCATCCGCGACAAGGCGCCACCGGCGAACATGTCGAACATGCCAAGGATTCCGCCGCCCGTCTGATTAAACAGATCTTGCAGGATCGTGGGATCGACACCCGGGATGGGGACGAATGTGCCCAACCGATAGACGATAAGCGCACCTAGTGTGAACCAGATGCGCTTTTTTAGTTCCGTCGCCTTCGCAAAGGCGCCGAAGCTAAGATTGGATGCGAATTGTTCCGCAGCGGAAGCCATGAACTGTTATTCTTCCTCGGCCTCGGCAGTTTCGACCACTTCACCGGCCATCGCGGCGGCATACTTCGCCTTTCGCTCTGCAGAAAGACGATCGCGTTTACGGCCTTTGCCGACTTTACGCTCGACCTTCTCGGCTACGTTCACCGAACCTCCGGCTTTTTCCACTACTTCAATGGCGCCTTTGGATGCGTGCGCGACATCGAGGTTCAGTTTCGCGGTGATTTCGCCACGGTTGATCAGGCGAACACCATCCTTGGACTTGCGAACAACACCAGCGGCCAGCAGTACAGCGCCGTCAATGGCACTACCCGCGTCCAGCTTACCGGAATCAACGGCTTTCTGAAGCTTACCGGTCGTCAATTCCGCAAAATCCTTCGCGAACGGGTTGTTGAACCCGCGCTTCGGTAAGCGGCGATAAAGCGGCATCTGACCGCCTTCGAAACCCAGAAGCGAGACGCCGCTACGCGACTTCTGACCCTTCTGACCCTTAGCCGACGTCTTGCCGGTGCCGGAACCGATACCACGGCCAACGCGTTTGCGTGACTTGTGGGCACCTTCGTTATCGCGAATTTCGTTCAGTCTCATCGCTTTGATCCTTCCGTGCGGCCACCGGCCGCGCGTTTAATGGAGACAATCTCCAAGTATGCCGCTCAGGCAGTTTCCTCAATCCGTACCAAGTGCTTGACCTTGTCGATCATGCCGCGCACCGAAGGTGTGTCTTCGAGCGTGCGGGTACGGTTGATTTTATTCAAACCCAGGCCCTTAAGCGTTTCACGCTGGGACTTTTCGCGTCCGATCGCGCTACCGGTCTGGGTGACGGTGACGGTCGTTTTCTTGCCGGCCATATCAATTCCCCTTATTCGGCAACCACGTCGCCGCGACGGGCAACGATCTCACCGACCTTCATACCACGGCGCGCGGCAACCGCACGAGGGGACTGCAGGTTCTGGAGCGCGGCAAACGTCGCTTTGACCATGTTGTGCGGGTTCTGCGTGCCGTTTGACTTACAAACGACGTCAGCAACACCCATGGTTTCGAAAACGGCGCGCATTGGGCCGCCGGCGATGATGCCGGTACCGGCCGGTGCGGAGCGCAGGATCACTTTACCTGCGCCGAAGCGACCGTTGATATCATGATGCAATGTGCGGCCTTCGCGCAGCGGTACACGGATCATCTGACGTTTTGCCTGATCGGTCGCCTTGCGGATCGCTTCCGGCACTTCGCGTGCCTTCCCTGTTCCGTAACCGACACGGCCTTTACCGTCGCCGACGACTACCAATGCGGCGAACGAAAAGCGGCGTCCACCTTTGACCACTTTCGCAACGCGGTTGATGTGGACGAGCTTGTCTATCAGCTCATCACCATCGTCGTTGCGGTCCCGCTGGTCGCGATCGCGGCCCCGGCCGCGGCCACGTTGGCCGCCCTTGCCGCCACGTTCCGGAGATTTGTTATCAGCCATAAATGCTCTCCTAGAAGCTCAGGCCGCCCTCACGGGCGCCTTCGGCGAGTGCACGCACACGCCCATGATACTTATAACCGCCGCGGTCGAAGGTGACGGTCGATACACCGTTTTCGATCGCCCGCTTGGCAACCAGCTTGCCGACCTCGGCAGCCGCACCAACGTCGGCACCGGTTTTGATCGACGTACGCAGGTCTTTATCCAGCGACGAAGCGGCAGCGAGCGTAACGCCATTCGCATCATCAATGATCTGCGCGTATATGTGCTTGCCCGAACGGAAAACGGACAGACGCGGACGACCAGCCCCGAGGCGGCGAAGCCGCGAGCGGTTCCGGAGTGTCCGGCGATTAAAGAGGATCTTTGCGTTAGCCATCTTACTTCTTCTTTCCTTCCTTGCGGAGGATGTATTCGTCGCTGTACTTCACGCCCTTGCCTTTGTATGGCTCCGGCGCGCGGAACGCACGGATCTCCGCCGCAATCTGACCGACACGCTGTTTGTCTGCACCGCTGATGATAAGTTGGTTCTGTTCCGGTGCTTCGATCTTGATGCCTTCCGGGATCGGATACCGCACTTCGTGGCTGTAACCGAGCTGCAGGACGACATCCTTACCCTGGACCTGGGCGCGATAACCAACACCATTGATCTCAAGCTTACGCGTGAAACCTTCCGAAACGCCGGTCACCAGACCATCGATCAGGCTCCGCGCCGTTCCCCACATCTGACGGGCACGTTTGTGCTGGGCCAGAGGCGTCACGGTCACTTGACCGTCGGCCTGCTCGACCTTCACGTCGCTCGTCAACGTGACAGACAGCTCACCCAGCTTACCCTTCGCCTTGACGACATGGCCGTCGATTTCGACGGTCACACCGTCAGGAACGGCTACAGGGTTCTTACCAACTCGCGACATTGCTTCTATCCTCAATCAATTCCACAAGTGCTCTTAGAACACTTCGCAGAGAACCTCGCCGCCGACATTCTGTGCCCGGGCTTCGGCGTCGGAAAGGACACCGCGCGGGGTCGAAAGAATGGCGATACCAAGACCGTTATAAACACGGCCCAGATCACGGACGCCGGTATAAATACGGCGGCCCGGCTTGGACACACGGTTCAACTGACGGATCACCGGATCGCCCTCGTGATATTTGAGTTCGATATGGATTTCCGAAATACCCGGGCGCACTTCCGCCGGCGCAAAGCCGCGAATGAAGCCTTCACGTTTTAGCACTTCCAGAACGTTCTGGCGCAGACGTGAATTCGGGCATGTGATGGTGTTTTTACGGGCCTGCTGACCGTTACGAATACGGGTCAGCATATCGCCGAGGGGATCGGTCATTGACATCCTCGTCGCTCCCTTACCAGCTCGATTTAACCATGCCCGGAACCTGGCCAGCAGAGGCCAATTCCCGGAGTTTGATACGGCAAAGACGGAACTTCCGATAGTTGCCACGCGGACGACCGGTTAGTTCGCAGCGAAGACGCTGACGCACCGGTGCAGAGTTGCGCGGAAGCTCGGCCAGTTTTAGACGGGCTTCGAAGCGTTCTTCCGGCGACAACGTCAGGTCCTTCGCCGCAGCTTTAAGCTGCGCACGACGCGAGGCAAACTGCTTTGCCAGGCGAGCCCGTTTTTTGTCGCGATTGATAGCGCTTTTCTTGGCCATTACGCTTTTCTCCTCTCGCCGCTCAATTTGAGAACGGCATGTTGAACGCTTTCAGCAGTGCTTTTGCTTCGGCGTCCGTCTTTGCAGTCGTGCAAATGATGATGTCCATCCCACGGATTTCATCGACCTTGTCGTAGTCGATTTCCGGGAAAACGATCTGTTCCTTGATGCCCATGGCGTAGTTGCCGTTGCCATCGAAGCTCTTGCCGTTGACACCGCGAAAATCACGGACACGCGGCAGTGTTATGGTAACCAGACGGTCAAGGAATTCGTACATACGCTGGCGACGCAGGGTCACTTTGCAGCCGACAACCATCTCTTCGCGCAGTTTGAAGCCAGCAATGGACTTCTTGGCGCGGGTGACGATCGGCTTTTGGCCCGAGATCGCTTCGAGATCGGAGACGGCGCCTTCGATCTTTTTGCGGTCCTGCGATGCTTCGCCAACACCCATATTGATTACGATCTTGTCAAGGCGCGGGACTTCCATCGGGTTCGCATAATTGAACTCCGACTTCATCTCAGCGATGATCTTCTGATCGTATTCTTCACGCAAACGTGGGGTCATAATTTCCTATCTCCCCTGCTCAAGCGTCGATGACTTCGCCGGAGCGCTTAGCAACACGCACCTTGCGACCGTCATCAAGAGTCTTGAAACCAACACGCGACGGCTTGTCATCCTTCGGGTCGACGATCGCGAGGTTCGAGACATGTATGGATGCCTCTTTCTCGATGATTCCACCAGCGGAGCTGTTCGACGGCGCCGTGTGGCGCTTGACCTTGTTAACACCAGAGACAACAGCGCGGCTTGCAGCCGGCATCATCTCGACAATCTCACCGACTGTGCCTTTATCGCGGCCGGTCAGCACGACAACTTTGTCGCCTTTTTTCAGCTTCTGGGCCATTACAGCACCTCCGGAGCCAGCGAAATGATCTTCATGTAGCGTTTGGCACGCAGTTCACGGGTGACCGGGCCAAAAATACGCGTACCGACCGGTTCGCCTTGCTTGTTGATCAGGACAGCGGCGTTGCTATCGAAACGGATCGACGTACCATCAGTGCGACGGATGTCCTTGGCGGTTCGCACCACGACGGCCTGCATCACATCACCCTTCTTCACGCGACCGCGTGGAATGGCGTCTTTCACGGAAACGACGATCACGTCGCCCACCGAAGCGTATTTGCGCTTCGAACCGCCCAGCACCTTGATGCACTGGACTCGACGGGCGCCGGAGTTATCGGCGACATCGAGGTTGGTTTCGGCTTGAATCATTCGACCTGTTCCTCTTAACGGACCTGAAGGATCGCTTACGCGCCTTCGGTCACTACTTCCCAACGCTTGCGCTTCGACAGCGGACGGCATTCGCGGATCATTACCGTATCACCGGCTTTGACCGTGTTACCCTCGTCGTGCGCCGCGTACTTCTTCGACTTCTTAACGTACTTCTTGTAGAGCGGGTGCATGACGCGACGCTCGACCAGAACGGTGACCGTCTTGTCCTGCTTGTCGCTCACGACGACACCCTGCATGACGCGTTTCGGCATTTGTCGTCTCCTTAACTCTGCGCGCCGGCGGCGCGCTCACCGAGGACCGTCTTGATGCGCGCAATATCGCGGCGCACGAGGCGGGCCTGGGCGGTGTTTTCCAACTGACCGGATGCGGCCTGGAAGCGAAGGTTGAAAGCTTCCTTGCGCAGATCTGTAAGCTGTTGCTTCAGTTCATCGTCGGTCTTTGTACGGACATCGGCGGATTTCATCGTCATTACCCCTCTTCGCCCATACGCGTTACGAAACGCGTTTTGACGGGAAGCTTAGCGGCAGCCAGACGGAACGCTTCGCGCGCGATGTCAGACGGCACACCGTCAATTTCGAACATGATCCGCCCCGGTTTGACGCGCGCGACCCAGTATTCCGGCGAGCCTTTACCTTTGCCCTGACGGACTTCGGCAGGTTTCTGAGAAACCGGCACATCCGGGAAGATGCGGATCCACACACGGCCGGCACGTTTCATATGACGAGTCATAGCGCGGCGGGCCGCTTCGATTTGACGCGCGGTCACACGTTCGGGCGTAACGGCTTTGAGACCATAAGCGCCGAAGTTCAGTTCGGTGCCGCCTTTGGCCATACCGTGAATCCGGCCTTTATGTGCCTTGCGGAATTTTGTTCTTTTCGGAGACAGCATCGTCTTTTCCTCTACTTACGTCCGTCTCAGCGTTGCGGCTGCTGATCGAGCTGCAGCTTTTCCATCGCCATCGGGTCGTGCGCCATGATCTCGCCTTTGTAGATCCAGATCTTCACGCCGCAAACGCCGTATGTGGTGTGGGCTTCAGCCTCGCCATAATCGATATTGGCGCGCAGCGTGTGAAGCGGCACGCGACCTTCGCGATACCACTGCATACGGGCGATTTCAGCACCACCAAGACGGCCGGCGCAGTTCATCCGGATACCTTCAGCACCCATGCGCATCGCCGATTGAACGGCGCGCTTCATGGCGCGGCGGATGGAGACTCGACGTTCCATCTGCTGAGCGACGTTTTCGGCAACCAGCTGAGCATCAATTTCCGGTTTACGAATCTCAACAATGTTCAGGTGCACTTCGGCATCTGTCATCGCGGCGATTTCGCGGCGCAACTTTTCAATGTCCTGACCTTTGCGGCCGATCACAACACCCGGACGAGCGGTGTGAATGGTCACGCGGGCTTTCTTCGCCGGGCGTTCAATGACGATCTTGGCGACACCGGCCTGAGACAGCTTTTTCTTCAGGAATTCGCGAATGCGGACATCTTCGTGCAGTAGGTCGGCGTAGTTGCCATCGGCGAACCAACGCGAGTCCCAGGTGCGGTTGATGCCGAGACGCAGCCCGACCGGATTGACTTTCTGACCCATTATGCGGTCTCCTCACGCTCACGAACGATCAAGCGCATATTGCTGAACGGTTTTTCGATACGCGCGGCACGGCCACGGGCACGGGCGCGGAAACGTTTCATGACCATCGCTTTACCGACGCTCGCTTCGGCGACATATAAACGGTCGACGTCGAGCTGATGGTTATTCTCTGCATTCGCGATAGCGCTTTCCAAAACCTTTTTAACGTCCTGGGCAACTCGTCGAGACGAAAACGCAAGCTGTGCCAGCGCCTTTTCACAGTCCAAGCCGCGGATGCTGGCGCAAACCAAATTAAGTTTGCGTGGGCTCACGCGGATATGACGCGCGGAGGCTATAGCTTCATTATCGGCGAGTTGCCGCTCTAGAGCTTTCTTGCCCATGTGATCAACCCCTCTTCGACTTTTTGTCGACGCCGTGGCCGTAGTACGTCCGGGACGGCGAGAACTCGCCGAACTTGTGACCGATCATGTCTTCGGTGACCAGCACGGGAACGAACTTCTGACCGTTGTAGACGCCAAACGTCAGGCCGACGAACTGCGGCAAAATCGTCGATCGGCGTGACCAGATCTTAATGACCGAACTACGACCCGAACCACGGGCGGCTTCGGCCTTCTTGAGCAGATATCCGTCGACGAACGGACCTTTCCAAACGGAGCGTGGCACTGTTCCGCCCTCCTACTTCTTCTTGCGGACGTGCCGGCTGCGCATGATGAGCCGATCCGTCTTCTTGTTGCTACGGGTACGTTTGCCCTTGGTCGGTTTGCCCCACGGGGTGACCGGATGACGGCCGCCCGAGGTCCGGCCTTCACCACCACCATGCGGGTGATCGACCGGGTTCATGGCAACGCCGCGAACTGCCGGGCGCTTACCGAGCCAGCGTTTACGGCCGGCTTTACCAAGGTTGATGTTTTGCTGATCCGGGTTTGAAACCGCACCAACGGTGGCCATGCACTCGCCACGCACCAATCGGATTTCGCCGGAGCTGAGGCGCAATTGTGCGTAGCCTTGGTCTTTACCGATGATTTGCGCGTAGGTACCGGCGGAACGGGCCATCTGGCCGCCCTTGCCTGGTTTCATCTCGACGTTGTGTATGATCGTACCGACCGGCATCGATGCCATTGGCATCGCGTTACCCGGTTTGATATCCACGCCCGACGAACCGGAAACAACAGTGTCCCCGACATTGAGACGTTGCGGTGCCAGGATGTAGGCCAGTTCACCATCTTCATACTTAATGAGGGCGATGAACGCGGTCCTGTTCGGATCATATTCGATCCGTTCGACAGATCCCGGCATATCCAACTTGGCACGCTTGAAGTCGATCATGCGATAGCGGCGCTTGTGCCCGCCACCACGACGTCGCGCGGTGATATGACCCTGGTTGTTGCGGCCGCCTTTCTTACGCAGACCTTCGGTCAACGCTTTGACAGGCTCACCTTTCCAGAGCGCGGAACGATCAACCAGAACCAGCCCACGCTGGCCAGGTGTATCCGGTTTAAACTGCTTGAGTGCCATTGTTCACCCTCTCCCGTCAGACGCCGGTGGCGACGTCGATGCTGTCGCCTTCGGCCAGCGTCACCACGGCCTTTTTGAAGTCGGAACGGCGCCCCGGGCGACCACGAAAACGTTTGGTCTTACCCTTGTTAAGGATCGTGTTCACGGCCGTAACCTTGACCTTGAACAATTCCTGAACGGCCGTCTTAATCTCGTGCTTGTTGGCATCCAACGGGACCTCAAAGGTCACCTGGTTGTACTCCGACAAAAGCGTCGATTTTTCAGTCACGATCGGTCGGCGGATTAGTTCGAAGATCCGCTCCTTGCTCGGCTGGAAGTTTTTCGGGCTGTAGGGGTTCATTTCAGGCGCTCCACCAGCTTTTCAACCGCACCCTTGGTCAGGACCAAGGTATCACGGCGCAGAATGTCGTAAACGTTGGCGCCAACACTCGGCAGTACATCTATGTTGATGATGTTGCGAGCGGCACGAGCGAAGTTCTCGTCGATGTCGCCATCGATGATCAGCGCACGGCCCCAGGCCAACGCATCCAGTTTCTTCGCCAAGTCACCGGTTTTCGGCGCCGACATCTTTGCTTCGTCCAGAATGACCAACTTGCCTTCCTTCGCCTTGGCGCTCAGCGCCGTAGCGAGTGCAAGCTTGCGAACTTTCTTCGGCAGCTTGTGGCTATGGTCCCGCGTGTGCGGACCGAACACAACACCACCACCGCGCATCTGCGGCGCAACCGTCGTACCTTGACGGGCACGCCCTGTACCTTTTTGACGGAAAGGCTTGGTCTTGGTCGCTGCAACGTCGGAACGGCCTTTAACTTGGTGGTTGCCGGAGCGCCGTTTGGCCAACTGCCAGTTAACGGCACGCGCCAGCAGATCGCCACGGGCTTCGAGACCGAAAATGGCATCGTCCAGGTCGATCGAACCGGATTTCTTATTATCGAGGCTGACCACGTCTAATTTCATGGTCTCAATCCTTCTTCTCTTCTTCGGCTTCTACTTCAGCAGCCAGTTGTGCTTCCTCGGCAGCCTCATCAACACCGACTTCCTCGGCGACGACCAGACCATCTTCTTCCTCGGCGGAAGCTTCTTCCCGAAGACCGGCCGGAAGCGGTGCATCATCATGACGAGCGCGCTTCACAGCATCGGTGATAAAAACATAACCGCCCTTGGAACCGGGGACGGCACCGCGCACAAGCACTAGACCGCGTTCAACGTCAACGCCGGCAATGATCAGGTTCTGCTGAGTACGTCGCACGTTACCCATCTGGCCAGCCATCTTCTTACCTTTGAAGACCTTGCCCGGGTCTTGGCACTGCCCAGTGGAACCATGCGAACGGTGACTGATGGAAACACCGTGCGAGGCACGAAGACCACCAAAACCGTGACGCTTCATGGCGCCCGCGAAACCTTTACCCACGGTGATACCAGCAACGTCGACGAACTGCCCGGCGACAAAATGGTTTGCACCGATCTCGGCCCCTACGTCCACCAAGTTGTCTGCATCAACGCGAAACTCGGCCAATTTCTTCTTCGGCTCTACTTTGGCTTTGGCGAAGTGGCCACGCATTGCTTTCGACACGCGTTTCACCTTAGCTTTACCGTAGCCGAGCTGCAGGGCCGTATAGCCGTCGCGTTCTTCGGTTCGCTGCGCAACGACACGCACGTCGTCTAGCGCAAGAACGGTAACAGGAACGTGCGCGCCGCCTTCGGCGAACAAACGTGTCTTGCCCATTTTCTTGGCGATCACACCGGTACGCATAACTTAAATCCCAATCAATCGCTTAAAGTTTGATTTCGACATCGACACCAGCAGCGAGATCGAGCTTCATCAGCGCGTCCACTGTCTGCGGTGTCGGGTCGACGATATCCAGAACACGCTTATGCGTGCGGATTTCGAACTGTTCACGCGACTTCTTGTCGATGTGCGGCGAACGCAGCACCGTGAACTTTTCGATACGGGTCGGCAGAGGAATCGGGCCACGAACATTGGCGCCCGTCCGCTGTGCGGTATTTACAATCTCGCGAGCCGATTGATCCAGCACTCGATGATCGAACGCCTTCAGACGGATGCGGATATTTTGTTGTTCCATGGTCTCGATCCTAAAATGAAGTCCGTCCCGGCATGGAGCCGGGACGGTTGCTCAACCCTTTTACTCGATGATCTTGGCAACGACGCCGGCGCCGACGGTACGGCCGCCTTCGCGGATCGCGAAGCGCAGGCCTTCGTCCATGGCGATCGGCGCGATCAGCGTCACGTTCATCGCGATGTTGTCGCCCGGCATCACCATTTCGGTGCCTTCGGCCAACTCAACCGTCCCCGTCACATCCGTCGTGCGGAAGTAAAACTGCGGACGGTAGTTCGCAAAGAACGGCGTGTGACGACCACCCTCTTCTTTCGTCAGAATGTACGCTTCGCACGCAAACTTCGTGTGCGGCGTGATCGAACCCGGCTTCGCCAGAACCTGGCCACGCTCAACTTCGTCACGCTTCGTACCGCGCAGAAGAACACCCACGTTGTCGCCCGCCTGACCTTCGTCAAGCAGCTTGCGGAACATTTCAACACCCGTGCACGTCGTCTTCTGCGTGTCCTTGATACCAACGATCTCGATTTCGTCGCCGGTCTTGATCACACCACGCTCAACACGGCCCGTCACAACCGTACCACGGCCCGAGATCGAGAAAACGTCTTCGATCGGCATCAGGAAGTCCTGATCGATCGGACGCTCCGGCTGCGGAATGTACTCGTCAACAGCCTTCATCAGCTCAAGGATCGCGTCGTGACCAATCGTCTTGTCGCTGTCTTCCAAAGCCGCCAGGGCCGAACCCTTGATGATCGGAATATCGTCGCCCGGGAAGTCGTAGGACGACAGAAGCTCACGGATTTCCATCTCAACAAGTTCAAGAAGCTCTTCGTCGTCAACCTGGTCGACTTTGTTCATGAACACGACAAGCGCCGGAACACCAACCTGACGGGCAAGCAGAATGTGCTCTCGCGTCTGCGGCATCGGGCCGTCAGCCGAAGAAACAACCAAGATCGCGCCGTCCATCTGCGCCGCACCCGTGATCATGTTCTTAACATAGTCAGCGTGACCCGGGCAGTCGACGTGAGCGTAGTGACGGCCTTCCGTCTCATACTCAACATGCGCCGTCGAAATCGTGATACCGCGCGCCTTCTCTTCAGGTGCCTTGTCGATCTGGTCATACGCCGAAAATTCAGCGCCGCCCGTCTCCGCCAATACCTTCGTGATCGCCGCCGTCAAAGACGTCTTGCCGTGGTCAACGTGGCCAATCGTGCCAACGTTGCAGTGCGGCTTATTACGCTCAAACTTTTCCTTCGCCATCTTCTCTGCTCCGTTTCTTTGTTAGCCGGCGAGCCGTTCGCGGATCTCCATGGAGACCTGGTTCGGCACTTCGGCATAATGATCAAAATGCATGGTGTACTGGGCACGGCCCTGCGACATCGAGCGCAGCTCGTTGACGTAGCCGAACATGTTGGCCAGCGGCACCATGGCGGTGACGACGCGGGCGTTGCCGCGCTGGTCCATGTCCTGCACCTGGCCACGGCGCGAGTTCAAGTCGCCGATGATGTCCCCCATGTATTCTTCCGGGGTCACAACTTCGACCTTCATCATCGGTTCCAGAAGAACCGGCTTCGCCGCCGCCATACCTTCGCGGAAAGCTGCACGGGCAGCAATTTCGAAGGCCATGACCGAGCTATCGACGTCGTGCGATGCACCATCATACAGCTCTGCTTTGAAGTCGATCATCGGGAAGCCGCAGATAACGCCGCTTTCGGCAGCTGTGCGGATACCCTTCTCGACGCCCGGGATGAATTCCCGAGGCACGTTACCGCCAACGACCGAGTTCGAGAACTCGATGCCGGAACCCGGCGGTAGCGGTTCGAACTTGATTTTGACGCGGGCAAACTGACCAGAACCACCGGTCTGCTTCTTGTGCGTATAATCGCAATCGTAAAGCTGGCTAATGGTTTCACGGTAAGCCACCTGCGGCTGACCGACGTTCGCTTCGACCTTGAATTCACGCTTCATGCGGTCGACAAGAATGTCGAGGTGAAGCTCACCCATGCCGGAGATAACGGTTTGACCGGATTCCTCATCGCTCGCGACACGGAACGACGGGTCTTCGGCGGCCAGACGATTAAGGGCAACACCCATCTTTTCTTGGTCGGCTTTGGTCTTCGGTTCGACAGCGACGGAAATAACCGGATCCGGGAATTCCATCCGCTCGAGAATGACCGGCCTGGACGGATCGCACAGCGTGTCACCGGTCGTCGTGTCCTTGAGACCAACGATGGCGACGATTTCGCCGGCACGCGCGTCTTCGATTTGCTCACGCGTGTTGGCATGCATAAGAAGCATACGACCAACGCGCTCACGCTTGCCTTTGACGGTGTTCTGAACTTGGTCGCCCTGTTTCACGATACCGGAGTAAACGCGGCAGAAGGTCAACGAACCAACGTGCTGGTCGTTCATAATTTTGAACGCAAGAGCCGAGAACGGTTCTTCGTCAGAAGACTTGCGGACCATCGCCTTTTCCGGATCGTCAACATCGACACCTTTGATGTCCGGCACCTCAAGCGGCGACGGCAGGTAATCGACAACGGCGTCGAGAAGCGGCTGAACACCTTTGTTCTTGAAGGCAGAGCCACACAGAACCGGAACGAAATGTAGACCGATGCAGCCCTTACGAATGAGCTTCTTGATGGTTTCCTCATCCGGCTCGTTGCCTTCGAGGTATGCCTCCATCACGTCGTCATCCATCTCACAGACGGTTTCGATCAGCTTTTCGCGGTATTCAGCAGCACGATCAGCGAGGTCGGCCGGGATGTCTTTATATTCAAATTCGGCGCCCAGGCTCTCGTCTTTCCAGATGATCGCCTGCATCTTGATGAGATCAACAACACCAAGGAAGTCGCTCTCAGCGCCAACCGGGAGCTGCAGCACGCACGGCGTAGCGCCCAGACGGTCGATGATCATTTCGACGCAACGATAGAAGTCCGCACCGGTACGGTCCATCTTATTGACGAAGCACATCCGCGGCACGTGATACTTATCGGCCTGCCGCCAGACGGTTTCGGACTGCGGCTCGACACCGGCAACCGAGTCGAACACAGCGCAAGCACCATCGAGAACACGGAGCGAACGTTCGACTTCAATGGTGAAGTCGACGTGACCTGGGGTGTCGATGATGTTAACTCGATGATCGCGCCAGAATGTCGTCGTCGCGGCCGACGTGATCGTAATGCCACGCTCTTGCTCTTGTTCCATCCAGTCCATGGTGGCGTTGCCGTCATGAACTTCACCGATCTTATAGGACTTGCCGGTGTAATAGAGGATACGCTCGGTGGTCGTCGTTTTACCGGCATCAATGTGGGCCATGATGCCGATATTGCGATATTTATCGAGCGGCGTAATGCGAGGCATGAGTGCGGCTCCTGTAGCTTACCAGCGGTAATGGGAGAAGGCTTTGTTAGCCTCTGCCATCCGGTGTGTATCTTCACGCTTCTTCACTGCGGCGCCACGATTATTGGCGGCGTCCAGCAGCTCAGACGAAAGGCGTTCCATCATGGTGTTCTCGGAGCGACCGCGCGACGTCTCGACCAACCAACGGATGGCTAGGGCCTGACGACGATCGGAACGGACTTCAACCGGCACCTGATAGGTCGCACCACCTACGCGGCGCGAACGAACCTCAACCATCGGCTTAACGTTGTCGATGGCTTCGTGGAAAGTCTTGACCGGATCCTGACCAGCCTTCTTCTCCATGATGTCGAAGGCGCCGTAGACGATCTTCTCGGCGGCCGATTTCTTACCGTCCAACATCAATGCATTCATGAACTTGGTAACAACCAAGTCTTTGTACTTGGCGTCCGGAAGAACCTGGCGCTTTTCGGCAGCGTGACGACGAGACATAGGTGCGCTCCCTTACTTCGGCCGCTTGGCGCCGTATTTCGAACGGCGCTGGCGACGGTCGTTGACGCCCTGCGTATCGAGCGTGCCGCGAATAATGTGATAACGAACACCCGGCAAATCCTTTACGCGGCCACCGCGGATCATCACCACTGAGTGTTCCTGCAGATTATGGCCTTCGCCCGGGATATAACTGGTGACCTCGAAACCGTTGGTCAGACGGACACGCGCAACTTTACGAAGCGCCGAGTTCGGCTTCTTCGGGGTCGTCGTGTAAACGCGGGTGCAAACACCACGCTTCTGTGGGCACGCTTCCAGGGCCGGCACTTTATTGCGGGTGACGGGCGCCTTACGCGGCTTGCGAATCAACTGGTTGATCGTCGGCATACGCTCAATCCAACTCCTAGAACCCAAGACCCCACGGGGCCGACAAACATAAGTTGAGCCATCCACTCCCGCCCCCGATCGGTACGGCGGACCTGGCTCAAACATTGACCCCGGACCGGGTTCGGTGGCCCAGGGCTGCGCTAAATTTTCTCTCTCCGACTTGAGGCTTACGACTGCGTCTAGCCAGAACGACTACCACCAATCCCTCAAGTGCGGCGGAACATATAGGGGGGGCTTCTCCGCGTCAACAGGAATTTCCAGAAAAATAATTTCGCAGAATCAGCAATTTAGACAATATGTACCGATTTCATTTCGCTATTGCACAAGATATTGAAGACTGGGCGTTTCATACCGTCGCCATAGCATGCCTAATCGGCGAAAAATGCATCATTTACAAATAATCACAGCCGGATTCCCCCCTATCCCGCCTATGATTCCCGTAGTTTAATCCACTAATAGCTGCCACATAAGCGACTCCACCACAGCCCGAGAAGGGTCGAATGACCCGATTCTCCTCTCTTGCCGGTATAATTTCATCCTCGTCGTCATGGCCGATTCCGTACACGTACTAGAATCCAATGAAGTCGATCTTACTATTGTCCTTACGGTGGATGTTTCCAGCAGCATCGACAAGCATGAGGCAATCCTACAGCGGAACGGATATGTCGCAGCTTATTTTTAATCCCAACTTGATAGACCGCATGTTGTCCGGCTAAACCCGGCGGATCGCCGTAAATTATGTCGAATGGTCCTACGATGGGCCAAACAGTGACGGTCGCCACGTCATAAGCGCCCGCGACGATACCATTAGAGAAGGCATTACCATTAACAATCTGCCCGTTTTCTCATCTCGTCACGATGCTGGCAGCAAGGCCGCATCGTTCGTGGGTCTTTACGGATACGTCCCTAGCGCCTTTGCCATGGAGGCCGACGAATTCGAGAACCCCTACTCGCACAGCTGTCCCGAGAGTTCTATAGGTATATAGGCAAGGACAAGGTCGCCCTCACCGCGGGGCCATGCACCAGTAAAAAAGGCGCGCCCTGCAGGACGCGCCTTTTCACTTACGTTTGTCGCCGGAGGCTTAGTCGTCGCCTTGAGCTTCCAATAGCTCGGCTTCTTCCGCCGGCATGGATTTCATGACTTCCGCGTCCCGCTCTGCAGCGATTTCGCGCATCATGTTCATCATTGCACCGGTACCGGCCGGGATCGGACGGCCGACGATGACGTTTTCCTTGAGACCCACGAGATCGTCGATCTTGCCGGAAACAGCAGCTTCGGTGAGGACTCGCGTGGTTTCCTGGAACGACGCTGCCGAGATGAAGGACTGAGTCTGCAGGCTAGCTTTGGTGATACCCTGCAGGACCGGATCGCCCTCCGCCGGACGGCCACCGTCTTCGACGGCCTTGGCGTTGATCTTATCGAACTCGATCTTATCGACCAGTTCGCCGACCAGTAGCGTCGTGTCGCCACCAGCCGTGATCTCAACTTTCTGAAGCATCTGGCGAACGATCACCTCGATGTGCTTGTCGTTGATCTTAACGCCCTGCAGTCGATAGACGTCCTGGATCTCGTTGATCAGGTATTCGGCCAGTGCTTCGACACCCAGCACACGCAGGATGTCATGCGGCACCGGGTTACCATCCATCAGCGGATCGCCGACCTGGACATAATCGCCTTCCTGAACGGAGAGATGACGCCCTTTCGGCACCAGATATTCGGTGGGCTCGACGCCCTCTTCTACCGGCTGCACGACGACTCGACGCTTGTTCTTGTAGTCCTTGCCGAATTCGACGCGGCCTTCGCTCTCGGCGATAATCGCGTGGTCCTTCGGGCGGCGGGCTTCGAACAGTTCCGCAACACGCGGCAGACCACCCGTGATGTCACGGGTCTTGGCGCTTTCACGCGGAATACGCGCGAGCACGTCACCAGCGTGGACTTCCTGGCCGTTCTCGACCGAGAGAATGGCGTCAACCGACAGGAAGTATCGGGCTTCGTGACCGGTATCCAGGGTGATGACTTCGCCCTTCTTGTCACGAAGCGTAACGCGCGGACGCAGGTCGGAACCCTTCGGCTGCGACTTCCAGTCCGTGACGACGCGATACGAAATGCCGGTCGCTTCGTCGGTCCGCTCGGTCAGCGAGATGCCGTCCACAAGATCAACATAGTTCGCAACACCTTCACGCTCGGTAATCACCGGCAACGTGTACGGATCCCATTCGGCCATTTTGTCGCCACGGGTCACCTTCTGGCCGTCTTTGACCATGAGCTGCGCACCGTACGGAATACGGTGCTTGGCACGGTCACGCCCTTTTTCGTCCTGAAGCGACATTTCCGCATTACGGCTCATGACAATCAGAACCCCACGGGAGTTCTTGACCGTGGTGCAGTTGATCAATTTGACCTTGGCGTCGGCGACCGACTCGATGTACGAGCGTTCGGAGCCGCGCTGCGCGGCGCCACCGATGTGGAAGGTCCGCATGGTCAGCTGGGTACCCGGCTCACCGATTGACTGCGCGGCCATAACGCCGACAGCCTCACCGATGTTGACCGGCGTACCACGGGCCAGATCGCGGCCGTAGCACTTACCGCAGACACCTTCGTTTAGATCGCAGGTCAGGACAGAGCGAATGCGGATGCTTTCGACTTCGCCTTCTTCGATCGCCATACAGTGCGTTTCTTCGATGATCTCGTTCTTCTTGATGATGAGATCGCCAGTCTGCGGGTTGATGACATCTTCGGCAGCCGTCCGGCCCAGCACACGCTCGGAGAGCGGCGCAACGACGTCACCGCCGTCGACCACAGGCGCGACCGTGATGTAACCCTCGGTACCGCAATCCTCTTCAAGGATGATGCAGTCCTGTGCGACATCGACAAGACGGCGTGTCAGGTAACCGGAGTTGGCGGTCTTAAGCGCGGTGTCGGCCAGCCCCTTACGGGCACCGTGCGTTGAGTTGAAGTACTCGAGCACCGTCAGGCCTTCTTTGAAGTTCGAGATGATCGGTGTTTCGATGATCTCGCCCGACGGTTTGGCCATTAGGCCGCGCATACCGGCCAGCTGTTTCATCTGCGCCGCAGAACCACGAGCACCGGAGTGCGCCATCATGTAAACAGAGTTGATCGGCTTACCGGTTTCGATCTTCGAGATTTCTTTCATCATCTCGTCGGCGACACGATCCGTGCAGTGCGACCAGGCATCGACGACTTTATTATACTTCTCACCCTGGGTGATCAGACCGTCCTGATACTGTTGCTCGTACTCTTTGACTTTTTCTTCAGTTTCACCGACCAGACCTTCCTTAGAGTCCGGAATGATCAGATCGTCTTTACCAAACGAGATGCCGGCACGGCACGCATTCGAGAAACCAAGCCCCATCATGCGGTCAGCGAAGATAACCGTCTCTTTTTGACCACAGTGACGATAGACCTCATCGATCACGTTGGTGATTTCACGCTTGGTCAGTACCTGGTTAAGCAGTGCGAACGGCACCTTAGGGTGCTTCGGCAGGATTTCCGAGAGCAACATCCGACCCGGCGTCGTTTCGACACGTACCGTGATCGGCTCATTGTTCTCGTCAACCGTGTGATAACGGCACTGGATCTTCGCCTGCAGCGAGACCGCACCAGAATCGAGTGCCTGCT
The DNA here is from genome assembly GCA_965216765.1 of Rhodospirillales bacterium. Lineage (GTDB taxonomy): Bacteria > Pseudomonadota > Alphaproteobacteria > Rhodospirillales > Casp-alpha2 > UBA4479. The sequence goes on along the minus strand of OZ244199.1, from coordinate 329,286 downwards.
GAATTTCGCTGACATCCTTGAACGCCATGCCTTCACCCGGCTCGTCATCGCGCTGCAGAGTCATGTAGTAGAGACCCAGAACGATGTCCTGCGACGGAACGATGATCGGCTTACCGTTGGCAGGACTCAGAATGTTGTTGGTGGACATCATGAGCACGCGTGCTTCGAGCTGCGCTTCGAGCGACAGCGGCACATGAACGGCCATCTGGTCACCGTCGAAGTCAGCGTTGAACGCGGCGCAGACCAACGGGTGAAGCTGAATTGCCTTCCCTTCGATCAGAACAGGCTCAAACGCCTGGATGCCAAGACGGTGCAGCGTCGGTGCGCGGTTCAGAAGCACCGGATGTTCGCGGATGACCTCTTCGAGGATATCCCAAACTTCCGGGCGCTCTTTCTCGACCATCTTCTTGGCGGCTTTGATGGTCGTCGCTTTGCCGTAAGTTTCCAGTTTGGCGTAGATGAACGGCTTGAACAGTTCGAGCGCCATCTTCTTCGGTAGGCCGCACTGATGCAGCTTGAGTTCCGGTCCGACAACGATGACCGAACGGCCGGAATAGTCGACGCGCTTACCAAGCAGGTTCTGACGGAAGCGACCTTGCTTACCTTTCAGCATGTCGGACAGAGACTTCAGCGGACGTTTGTTGGCACCGGTGATGGCGCGACCACGACGACCGTTGTCGAACAGCGCGTCGACAGATTCCTGCAGCATCCGTTTTTCGTTACGGATGATAATATCCGGTGCACGTAGTTCGATCAGACGCTTCAGGCGATTGTTGCGGTTGATAACGCGGCGATACAGATCGTTCAGATCCGATGTCGCGAAACGCCCACCGTCCAGCGGCACCAGCGGACGCAGTTCCGGCGGAATGACCGGAATGTGCGTGAGAATCATCCACTCCGGACGCGCACCCGATTCCAGGAACGCTTCGACCAGCTTGAGACGCTTCACCAGCTTTTTACGCTTGGCTTCGGAGGTCGTTTCCTTCAGGTCTTCCTTAAGGATATCGCGCTCTTCGTCGAGATCGATGGCGGACATCATCTCGCGCAGGGCTTCGGCTCCGATACCGACGGTGAATTCGCTCTCACCGTATTCATCCATGGCGTTGAAGTACTGCTCTTCCGACAGCAACTCGTGCATCTTAAGCGGCGTGGTGCCCGGCTCGATGACGACATAGTTTTCGAAATACAGAACGCGTTCGAGATCCTTCAGCGTCATGTCCAGCAAAAGACCGATGCGCGACGGCAGCGACTTTAAGAACCAGATGTGCGCAACCGGCGATGCAAGTTCGATGTGCCCCATGCGCTCGCGGCGCACTTTCTGCAGGGTGACTTCAACGCCGCACTTTTCGCAGATGATGCCTTTATATTTCATCCGCTTGTACTTGCCGCACAGGCATTCGTAGTCCTTCACCGGACCGAAGATGCGCGCACAGAACAGACCATCGCGTTCAGGCTTGAACGTCCGGTAGTTGATGGTTTCCGGCTTTTTGATTTCGCCGTAGGACCAACTCAGAATGCGGTCCGGCGACGCGATCGAAATGCGGATCTCGTCGAAACGTTGGGCGGGACCGTTCTGTTGGCCGAAGACGTTTGCAAGTTCGTTCATTGCTGTATTCCTTTCCAGACGGTGCCGATTAACGGAGTTCGACGTTGAGGCCGAGGGCGTGCAGTTCCTTCACGAGAACGTTGAAGGATTCCGGCACGCCGGCTTCGAACGTGTCGTCTCCGCGCACTATGGCCTCGTAGACCTTCGTACGGCCGGACACGTCGTCCGATTTAACGGTGAGCATTTCCTGAAGCGTGTATGCGGCGCCATAAGCTTCGAGCGCCCACACTTCCATCTCACCGAACCGCTGACCGCCGAACTGCGCTTTACCACCCAGCGGCTGCTGCGTGACAAGCGAGTATGGGCCGATCGAACGGGCGTGGATTTTGTCATCCACCAGGTGATGAAGTTTCAGCATATAAATGTAGCCAACCGTCACCGGGCGGTGGAACTGCTCTCCGGTACGACCGTCAAACAGCGTGACCTGCCCCGAAGAGTCGAGACCAGCCATTTCCAGCATCTCGACAATATCCGGCTCGCGTGCACCGTCAAAGACAGGCGTCGCGATCGGCACACCCGGCCGCAGGTTGTTGGAGAGTTCCATTATCTGGTCGTCATCCAGCGGCTGGATGTCTTCCTTGTAGTTTTTCTCTCCGTAGACCTCTTTGAGTTTCGAGCGCAATGTCTGAGGTGCTTTGCCCTCATCCAAGAGCTGACCGATCTGCTCGCCTAGACCACGGCACGCCCAACCAAGGTGCGTCTCCAAGATCTGACCGACGTTCATACGCGAAGGCACCCCGAGCGGGTTCAGCACGACATCGACAGGCGTACCATCGGCAGTGTGCGGCATATCCTCGACCGGGATAATTTTGGAGATGACCCCTTTGTTGCCGTGACGGCCGGCCATCTTATCGCCCGGCTGCAGCTTGCGCTTAACCGCGACGAAGACTTTGACCATCTTCATGACGCCCGGGCTGAGATCGTCACCACGCTGCAGCTTCTCGACCTTGTCTTCGAAGCGTGCCTGCAAGGCGGCGATGTCGGATTCGAACTTGGCTTTGAGAGCCTCGACGTCTGCCATAACCTTTTCGTTGCCAACAACGATCTGTGCCATTTGGCCAACCGTGTATTCGTTGAGCAACTCCTCGGTGATGACGGTGCCGTCCTTGAGCCCCTTCGGTCCACCGACTGCCTTCTTCTTGAGGATCAAGGCCTTCAGACGCTGGGAGAAAGAGCCCTCCAGGATTGCGCGTTCGTCGTCGCGGTCCTTGGCAAGCTTTTCGATTTCCGATGTTTCGATGGCCAGCGCACGTTCGTCTTTGTCGACGCCGCGACGCGAGAAGACCCGCACTTCGACGACCGTACCGGCAACGCCCGGCGGCAGACGCAGCGACGTGTCACGCACGTCGGAGGCCTTTTCACCAAAAATGGCGCGCAGAAGTTTTTCTTCCGGCGTCATTGGGCTTTCGCCTTTCGGCGTCACTTTGCCGACCAGGATATCACCCGGCTCGATTTCAGCACCGATGTAAACGATACCGGCTTCGTCGAGATTTTTTAGGGCTTCTTCACCGACGTTCGGAATATCGCGGGTGATTTCTTCCTGACCCAGCTTGGTGTCCCGGGCCATGACTTCGAACTCTTCGATGTGGATCGAGGTAAACACGTCGTCACGGACGATGCGCTCAGAGATCAGGATCGAGTCTTCGAAGTTGTACCCGTTCCACGGCATGAACGCGACGAGCACGTTCCGGCCAAGCGCCAGATCGCCGAACTCCGTCGACGGACCGTCGGCGATGGTATCGCCAGCTTCGACGCGGTCACCGACCTTCACCAACGGACGCTGGTGCAAGCAGGTGTTTTGGTTCGAGCGCTGGAACTTCAGCAGGTTATAGATATCGACGCCGGTTTCAGACGTATTGGTTTCGTCCGTAGCGTTGATGACGATGCGCGCACCGTCGATCTGATCGACGACACCGGATCGGCGCGCAACGATGGTCGCACCCGAGTCACGGGCCACCGGATCTTCCATGCCCGTACCGACGAACGGAGCTTCGGCACGGATCAGCGGCACGGCCTGGCGCATCATGTTCGAACCCATCAGCGCGCGGTTCGCATCATCGTTCTCGAGGAACGGAATGAGCGAGGTCGCAACCGACACCAGCTGCTTCGGCGAGACGTCAATATATTCGATGTCTTCCGGACGCGTCAGGAGGAAGTCCCCCCCTTTGCGGCAACTGACCAGGTCATCGATGAACTGGCCTTTGGCATCCAGCTCGGCGTTCGCCTGGGCGATAGTAAAGCGGCCTTCCTGCATCGCTGACATATAAACGACGTCATTGGAGACCTTGCCGTCTTGAACTTGGCGATACGGGGTTTCAATGAAACCGTACTTGTTCACGCGGGCAAAAGTAGCCAGCGAGTTGATCAGACCGATGTTCGGTCCTTCCGGCGTTTCAATCGGGCAGATACGGCCATAGTGCGTCGGGTGCACATCGCGCACTTCGAAGCCCGCGCGCTCGCGGGTCAAACCGCCCGGGCCGAGGGCCGAGAGACGTCGTTTGTGCGTGACTTCCGACAGCGGGTTGGTCTGGTCCATGAACTGCGACAGCTGCGACGAGCCGAAGAATTCACGTACAGCAGCTGCCGCCGGCTTGGCGTTGATCAGATCATGCGGCATGACTGTGTCGATCTCGACCGAGCTCATACGCTCGCGGATCGCACGCTCCATGCGTAGCAGTCCGACGCGGTACTGGTTTTCCATGAGTTCGCCGACCGAGCGCACACGGCGGTTGCCGAGGTGATCGATGTCGTCGATCTCGCCCTTGCCGTCCTTCAGTCCGACGAGCGTCTTGACGACTGAAAGAATGTCTTCTTTACGCAGCACGCGGAGGTTGTCGTCGGTCTCGAACCCGAGACGTGCGTTCATCTTAACACGGCCAACGCTGGAGAGGTCGTAGCGTTCAGCATCGAAGAACAGGCCTTTGAACAGCGCTTCCGCCGTCTCGAGGGTCGGCGGCTCGCCTGGACGCATGACGCGGTAGATATCGATCAGCGCTTCTTCGCGGGACGTGTTCTTGTCGACGGCGAGCGTATTGCGGATGAAGGGGCCGACGTTGACGTGATCGATGGCCAGCGTATCGATGGCATCGATCCCAGCCTCGGTGAGCAACTCAAGGGTTTCTTCAACAATTTCCTCACCGGCTTCGACGTAAATTTCGCCGGTTTCTTCGTTGACGATATCACGGGCGACATAACGGCCGATCAGTTCCTCGTCGTTAACGACCTGTTCTTCCATGCCCTTCTCGCCAAGCTGGCGCAGCAGACGCGGCGTCATCTTGGTGCCGGCTTCGGCGGCGACGCGGCCGGTTTTGGCATTGATCAGATCGTTCGTCAGTTTGACGCCACGCAGCATGTCCGGATTGAACGGCGTCTTCCAGCCGCGCTTCACGCGCTCAAAGCTAACGATGTCATAGAAGTGGCTGAGGATATCCTCCGGCGACATGCCGGTGATATCAGCCGGGTCGATGGCGATATCATTGGCGATAGCGTCGGCGCGCTTCTTCGCCGACTCTTCATCGTCAAGTGCTAGCAGGAGCGTGGTGACTGGGAGTTTGCGGCGACGGTCGATACGCACGTAGACGAGGTCCTTGGCGTCGAATTCGAAATCGAGCCAGGAGCCGCGGTACGGAATGATGCGGGCGGCGAACAGGAACTTGCCCGAAGAATGGGTCTTACCTTTATCGTGATCGAAGAACACACCCGGCGAACGGTGCATCTGCGAGACGATGACACGCTCAGTGCCGTTGATGACGAAGGTACCTTTGTCGGTCATGAGCGGCATATCACCCATGTAGACGTCCTGTTCCTTGACGTCACGGATCGAACGGGCGCCAGTCTCTTCGTCGATGTCCCAAACGACGAGACGCAGCGTCACCTTGAGGGGCGCCGCGTAGGTCATGCCGCGTTGCTGGCATTCCTCGACATCGTACTTTGGCTCTTCGAATTCGTAGGCTACGAATTCCAGCGTACCGCGCTCGGAGAAGTCCTTGATCGGGAAGACCGACTTGAAGACTTCCTGAAGACCGGTGTCCGGACGTTCGCTCTTCGGCGTTTCGCGTTGCAGGAATTGTTCATAGGACGTGCGCTGAACCTCGATCAGGTTCGGCATTTCCACGGCCGACTGAAGCCGACCGAAATTTTTCCGCACACGTTTACGTCCCGTATAGCCTGTCGCCATTACGTCCCTCGATCATCGTCTGTGTTTCGCCCAAGCCGCTAACGCGCCGGAGCGAAATCCGTTTTCAGATGGGAGGATCGACATGGCTTGCCGCGCCACACGGTCCTGTCCCGGATATCGCCAACTTCACTTTCCCGACCGCGGCAAGGTCTATTCGGGCGAAGTTAGGCTCTTTTTCACGCCCTCTATAAGGGCAATGGCGGCCAGGCCGCCGAAACAAAGTTCTCAATCTATCGCGGTGTCGCAGCTAAATACGCGCGGCGAACCGAAATTCGGGGGCGCGGCCACAAAGAACCGCGCCCACCGAAAGCTCGTTACTTAAGCTCGACAGTGGCACCAGCCTCTTCGAGCTTCTTCTTGATTTCTTCGGCTTCTTCTTTTTTGACGCCTTCTTTGAGCGGCTTCGGAGCCCCTTCGACGAGGTCCTTGGCTTCTTTCAGGCCGAGACCCGTGATCGTACGAACTTCTTTGATCACGTTGATCTTCTTGTCGCCAGCAGCGGCCAGGATGATGTCGAATTCATCCTTCTCTTCGGCAGCAGCAGCATCACCACCAGCAGCCGGGCCGGCAGCGGCAACGGCAACAGGAGCGGCAGCAGAGACGCCCCATTTTTCTTCGAGAAGCTTGGAAAGTTCCGCCGCTTCCAGAACCGTCAGGCTCGACAGTTCGTCAACGAGTTTTTCAAGATCAGCCATTTTCATATCTCCTTAGGCTTGAACTTTTGACGGGAAGAACGGCGTCACGCCGCTTCACTTTGTTGGGCTTTTGCACTCAGCACGCGTGCAACCTGACCACCCGGCGCCTGAAGGACGCCAGCGATACGAGTCGCCGGAGTGTTGAGCATACCCACGATCTTAGCGCGGAGTTCGTCCAGCGACGGCAAGGAGGCCAATTGCTTGATACCATCGGCATCAAGGCGGACATCCCCCATCGCACCACCAATAACAACGAGCTTGTCGTTTTTCTTGGCATACTCCATGGCGACTTTCGCCGGCGCGACAGGATCATCGGAATATGCGATGGCCGTCGGGCCGGTGAACATTTCGCCAAGCTGATCGTAGGGCGTGCCTTCCAAAGCGAGACGCGTGAGCCGATTCTTGGTCACTTTGAACCCGGCACCCGCCTTCCGCATTTCCGAACGAAGTTCACCCATGTCGGCGACCGTCAACCCAATGTAATGGGTGACGACGACGATGGAGGAACTTTCGAACGTCGAGCGGAGCGACGAAACCAGGTCCTGTTTCTGCGATCGGTCCACAGATCGTCTCCAGTCAATGATGGCAAAAACGCCACCGTTGCACTTTGACCCTGACCTTCAGCGCCCTAGGGGAACGCTTTGGGGTCGAGGCCGGCTCGCCCTGTCCAGTGCAACAGTTCAAGCCAAGTACTTGAGAAATTTCTCAAATAATTTGGCATGGACACTGCCTATCGCAGGCGGGAAACCCCATTAAAGCCCGGCTTGCACCGGAATACCTACGGTCTCGGACAGGTCGAAACGGCGCGGGAATAGTCCTGCGCCGTTTCTATTCGCCCGGACGATTAAACGTTTCGGGCGAATTACGCAAGACCTGAGTGCTTAAAGCGCGCTCAGATCCAATTTCAGACCGGGGCCCATGGTCGAGGTCACGCTAACCTTTTTCATGTAGTTCCCCTTTGCGCCGCTCGGCTTCGCCTGCTGGATTGCTTTGACGAAAGCAGCGATATTCTCCGTCAATTGCTCTTCGGAGAAACTCGCCTTGCCGACGCCGGCATGAATGATACCCAATTTCTCGACACGGAATTCGATCTGCCCGGCTTTTGCTGCCTGCACGGCTTCCGCGACGTTCGGGGTCACAGTGCCGAGTTTCGGGTTTGGCATCAGGCCTTTCGGGCCCAGGACCTTACCAAGACGGCCAACGACACCCATCATGTCCGGGGTCGCGATGCAACGGTCAAAATCAATGGTGCCAGCCTGAATCTGTTCGGCCAGATCTTCCGCGCCGACGAGATCAGCACCCGCCTCGCGGGCTTCGTCAGCCTTCGCATCTTTGGCGAAGACAGCGACGCGAAGTGATTTTCCGGTGCCGTGCGGCAAGGAGACCGTACCACGAACCATCTGATCAGCATGACGCGGATCGACACCCAAGTTCAGGGCAATTTCGATGGTTTCATCAAATTTCGCTTTGGCGTTGCCCTTCAAAAGCTTCACCGCATCGGGGATGCTGTAGAAGGCATCTTTGTCGATGGTCTCGGAAGCCGTCTGATAACGCTTACCTTTACCGGCCATGTTATGCACCCTCCACATCGATACCCATGGAGCGCGCGGAACCGGCAATCATGCTGGCAGCGGCTTCAATGTCATGGGCATTCAAGTCAACCATCTTCATTTCGGCGATTTCACGCACCTGCGCCATCGTCACTTTGCCGACTTTGTTTTTGTTCGGCACGCCCGATCCTTTGTTGACCTTCGCGGCCTTCTTAAGGAAGTAACTCGCCGGCGGCGTTTTCGTAATGAATGAGAAGGTGCGATCCCCGTACGCCGTAATGACGACAGGAATCGGCATGCCTGGTTCCATGTTCTGCGTCTCGGCGTTGAACGCCTTACAGAATTCCATGATGTTCAGACCAGCCTGACCAAGGGCCGGGCCAATCGGCGGCGACGGGTTTGCTTGACCCGCCGGCACTTGCAGCTTTACGTAGCCAGCGATTTTCTTTGCCATTTTCGTCTCAGTCCTTTTCTGTAGCTGAGTGCGTGGTCTGGCCTTGGCGAGCCTCCCACGCGGTGATCCGGGCTAGAGCTTCTCGACTTGCGAATATTCCAGCTCAACCGGGGTGGCGCGTCCGAAGATGCTGACGGCAACTTTGAGCCGCGCCCGTTCCTCGTCGATTTCCTCAACAAGACCATTGAAGGAGTTGAACGGGCCGTCGCAAACGCGAACCTGCTCGCCAATTTCAAACGTAACCGAGGGTTTCGGACGTTCGACCCCTTCCTTAACTTGATAAATAATGCGTTCCGCTTCGGCGTCGGTGATCGGTGACGGACGGCCTTTGCCACCCAGAAAATCGGTCACTTTCGGCGTGTTCTTAACCAAGTGCCAAGTTTCGTCGGTCAGATCCATGCGGACCAGGACATAACCCGGGAAGAACTTGCGTTCGGCATTAATCTTGGCGCCGCGGCGCATCTCGACGACTTCTTCGACCGGGACCAGTACTTCTTCGATCAGTTCCTCGAAGCCGGCTTGGCGCACTTGTTCTTCGATCGATTGAGCGACCTTCTTCTCGGAGCCCGAATAGACGTGAACCACGTACCAACGCATTGCCATGGAATCAGCCTCCGAGACCGAAAAGATAACGCACGCCGAGCTGCAACACTTGATCGACGAGCAAGAAGAACAATGCCGCAATAATGCAGAAGATGAACACCATCACCGTCGAAATAGACGTTTCACGGCGCGTGGGCCACGTCACCTTGGCGGCTTCCTGGCGCACTTCGCGGACGAACTGGGCCGGACTATTCTTAGCCATCTGCTTTACTGCCTAACATTTCCGGGAAAGTCCCCGGGAAATAACGTTTTTTCACGCCGGGTCAAGTCCCAACGCACATTTCAGAAGTGGCAGGGGCACCAGGGCTCGAACCCGGGACCTGCGGTTTTGGAGACCGCCGCTCTACCAACTGAGCTATACCCCTAACACCGCGAGGCGGTGCCCGGCGTCCGAAAACGCCGGGATTACAGCCTTTTACTCGATGATCTTGGCAACGACGCCGGCGCCGACGGTACGGCCGCCTTCGCGGATCGCGAAGCGCAGGCCTTCGTCCATGGCGATCGGCGCGATCAGCGTCACGTTCATCGCGATGTTGTCGCCCGGCATCACCATTTCGGTGCCTTCGGCCAACTCAACCGTCCCCGTCACATCCGTCGTGCGGAAGTAAAACTGCGGACGGTAGTTCGCAAAGAACGGCGTGTGACGACCACCCTCTTCTTTCGTCAGAATGTACGCTTCGCACGCAAACTTCGTGTGCGGCGTGATCGAACCCGGCTTCGCCAGAACCTGGCCACGCTCAACTTCGTCACGCTTCGTACCGCGCAGAAGAACACCCACGTTGTCGCCAGCCTGACCTTCGTCAAGCAGCTTGCGGAACATTTCAACACCCGTGCACGTCGTCTTCTGCGTGTCCTTGATACCAACGATCTCGATTTCGTCGCCGGTCTTGATCACACCACGCTCAACACGGCCCGTCACAACCGTACCACGGCCCGAGATCGAGAAAACGTCTTCGATCGGCATCAGGAAGTCCTGATCGATCGGACGCTCCGGCTGCGGAATGTACTCGTCAACAGCCTTCATCAACTCGAGGATCGCGTCGTGACCAATCGTCTTGTCGCTGTCTTCCAAAGCCGCCAGGGCCGAACCCTTGATGATCGGAATATCGTCGCCCGGGAAGTCGTAGGACGACAGAAGCTCACGGATTTCCATCTCAACAAGTTCAAGAAGCTCTTCGTCGTCGACCTGGTCGACTTTGTTCATGAACACGACAAGCGCCGGAACACCAACCTGACGGGCAAGCAGAATGTGCTCTCGCGTCTGCGGCATCGGGCCGTCAGCTGAAGAAACAACCAAGATCGCGCCGTCCATCTGCGCCGCACCCGTGATCATGTTCTTAACATAGTCAGCGTGACCCGGGCAGTCGACGTGAGCGTAGTGACGGCCTTCCGTCTCATACTCAACATGCGCCGTCGAAATCGTGATACCGCGCGCCTTCTCTTCAGGTGCCTTGTCGATCTGGTCATACGCCGAAAATTCAGCGCCGCCCGTCTCCGCCAATACCTTCGTGATCGCCGCCGTCAAAGACGTCTTGCCGTGGTCAACGTGGCCAATCGTGCCAACGTTGCAGTGCGGCTTATTACGCTCAAACTTTTCCTTCGCCATCTTCGTTCTCTCTTCCTGGCCGTCCGCGCCTCGCCTGAGCCGCGATCATGAATAAATGCACCAATTTCCGTCTCGTCTGCGACGCTGGAGCGGGTGATGGGAATCGAACCCACGTAACCAGCTTGGAAGGCTGGGGCTCTACCATTGAGCTACACCCGCCCGTGTCGCACTGCCGAGACCACCGTACGTCCTACATAGGACCGGATGGTGGAGGGAGTTGGATTCGAACCAACGTAGGCATAGCCAACGGGTTTACAGCCCGTCCCCTTTAGCCACTCGGGCACCCCTCCCCGAAAACGGTGCGACCCACCGCGGGGGCGGTGGATCGGGCGGTGGGGAATATGAAGAAATCCGCAGCGATGTCAACGCCGAAACACCGAAAATGTTACGACGACGGGACTTGCCGCAAACCTTTCCGAAGAGGATAAATGAGCTGAGAGGAAGCACATGAGCAAACGCAAAAGACCGCCACGGACCGCACGCGGCAGAATTAACGCACCGCGCACGCCGCCAGGACATGGCCGCAACACCCCGCTGCCACGCGCCGGTGGTGGCCGTGCGATCTGGATATACGGTCAACACGCAGTCCTGGAAGCGGTCCGAAATCCCAATAGGACGCGACACCGGCTGATCGGCACACCGCAAGCCCTGGAGACCCTTGCCGCCGTCTTGGGCACCGGCGTAACGCCTGACCCTATGCCGGAGGCTGTTGACCGCGCCGACGTTGATGCTGCATGCGGGCCGGATGCCGTACACCAGGGAATCGCGTTGCTCGCCGATCCCCTCCCCGACCTCGATATCGAAGACATTGTAGAAGGCGCGCCGAAGCAGGACGTCATCGTCGTCCTAGATCAGGCGACGGATCCTCGCAATATCGGGGCGGTGATGCGCTCGGCCCGTGCCTTCGGGGCTCGCGCCATTGTCGTTCAGGACCGCAATGCGCCACCGGAAACGGGCACCATGGCCAAGGCCGCATCCGGCGCACTGGAGCATGCCCCTTTGGTGCGGGTCACGAATCTGGCGCGCGCCATGTGGTCGTTAAAGGACGCCGGTTACTGGTGTCTTGGTCTGGCCGGCGATGGCGATGCGGTGATTGCAGACGTCGAAATTCCAGAGCGGTGCGTGATCGTGCTCGGCGCCGAAGGCAGCGGTCTGCGCCGCCTGACGCGCGAAACGTGTGACCGCTTAGTACGGATTCCCATTAATACGGACGCCGAAAGTCTGAACCTCTCGAACGCAGCTGCCGTTGCTCTCTACGAAGTCGCCCGGCGTCGATAGCCGCGATTTCTAGCGAGATTCCTTGCGGCGCTCGGTTGCAAGTGCTTCTTCGATGAAGTTATGGCCCTCGAAGCTCAACGGCGCTTGTTTCGAGGCCCATTCCTCGAAGGTCGCCATCTGCTTGTCGGAGAAACCGAACTTCTGCGCGAGGTCTTCCACGATGGGGCGTTCATGCTCATGGTATTCCTCGTCGGAAAACGCGATCACCATCAGTTCCAGAACGACGATCACCTGGGCCACACGGCTGTCGAAGACGTCGTAGTTGATAGCGCCAAAAATTTCGTCCGGCGGTGCTAGGACGTCGCCACCCATCTCAGTGACACGGACATTCAAGGTGACATTTTCTTCCGGGACGACGCCCCCGTCCGCCATCACAACCTTGGTCGCAAGGGCAAGAAAAGACTGTTTCTGGCGTTCCGTCAGAAGATTGAGAAACATAGACAACCCCAAGTACACAACATAATTGATTCCGACATCCGTGTTATAGCACGGATCATTCGCGCCATGCTGTCACACTTGGCGCGGGATTCAAAGCAATGAGAATGATTATCAAGAGGCGTCTAAGATTTCTTCTTCTTGGTGCCAAGCTGCTGCATCAACTGCGAGACCTGATCATCGATTTCCTTCGTGACCGGCTGCCCCGGTTTAGGGGCTGTGGCTTGTGCAGTTGCGGCAAAACCGGCCATCTTGGCGATGTCTTGCCGTAAATCCTGAATATCGGACTTTACGCTCAGCAACTCGGTAGTGATGATTTGCGCTGTCTCCTGCTCGGAGCGCTGGCGCGTGTAGTTCTGTTGCAGGATCTGCATGCTGTCTACAAGAACGGCCGTAAAGAGGTTGAGAATCGCAAAAGCGGTCATCAGCATATACGGAATAAACAGGAACACCGAATACGGATCGGTTTCCATCACCGGCCGAACAACCTCTGCCGCCCACCCCTCGAGGGTCATTAACTGGAATAAAGTTAACATCGAATACCCGATAGAACCGAAGAGTTCCGGGTAATCCTCACCGTAAAGGTGGGTCACGATCACCGCCGAAATGTACGAGACAATCACCAACAATGCGAGAATGGAGCCGATCTGTGGTAGCGACCGAATCATTGCTGCGACGACGTGACGCATACGCGGCACCAGCGAGATCACATGCAGGACCCGGAGGATCCGCAGCGCCCGTAGCGCCGAGAACGCGCTCCCCGACGGCAAGAACGAAACCGAGATAATGATGACATCGAAAATATTCCAAGCTTCCCGGAAGAAGCGAGAACCATAGGCGACGAACCTCAGACCTACCTCGACCACGAAGATATATGGGATTACGGCATTAATCTGATCGATCAGAGGGCCATACTTCGCCATCACCTCATCGGAAGTGTCCAACCCCAACGTGACTGCGTTGAGCAAAAGAACCAGCACGATAAAACGCTGTGACAACGGATGATCGACGAATCGAGCGAGCGTATCTCTGAAGGCCATCTTGGCCATCCCCCTTGAATGCGCATTCCCCAGCGCACTGGACCTTATTTCGCCTTTTCTCTAGGCAATTACGTCACGTTTTGCAACTCGTAAGACCGCGCTTGGCGCGCCGACAGATAACAGGACAAAAGCTAAGCTGTAAATGTTAAAAAGCGCACTTTGTGCGCAAACCAACCAGACTCACAAGATATGCACCTCATCTACGTTGTCACCCCCCCCGTTTTCGCTCTATAACCGCCCCGCCTTCGAAATGGCAGGCCGGCTTAGCTCAGTTGGTAGAGCACCTGATTTGTAATCAGGGGGTCGCGGGTTCGAATCCTGCAGCCGGCACCATATCCTTCGGGAACACCAGTCACCCGACAATTTCGCAACGTACTGTAACAAAATCGAACGCTTCGTGTGATGAAAGCACGGCGTTCCGACTGTACAGTCAGGCCACGATCGAGCGTTAAGACCGATCAAAAATGGATAATGACCGGTAGGCCGAAATCGATGCGCAGCACCTCCCGTCCGATTATAAAACGAGCATTTTATTTCAATAGATTAGCGGTACAATCAGACAGCCTTCAATGTGACAATTATCACATACAAAATTACTCTGATTTGTTAAATTATTTTGGGTGCTTTGCGCGGTTGGGAAATCGGTAATTAATGGCATTGGATGACACAGACGGATTGCCGAACGGCAAACCGACCGATGGCGACGGCGCGACGGCCTCTGCCGACGACGCGCGTATCGTCCTGGCTCAAGCCGAGTCATCCGAAGACACACCGACCGAAGACGTCATAACCGACGTCGCGCAAGCCGGCCCTGGCGAAGACGGCGTGCCAATAGCCGAGCCTGGTGATCCCGGCCCCGCTCTTGAACTCAACCCCGATCAACTCGCAACCCTTCTTGTCGCCTTGTCTCAGGGGCAAAACATCGACGAGGCGATGAACGACATGCTCGTCTCCAGCTTGGAGCGTGCAAACGAGCTAGGTGCGACGCCTGAATCCATCACTGCAGCGATCAACGCCTTCCGCGAAACCTTGGTCAACATTGTCGCCGAAGGGCTGACAGCGGAAGAAGCCGTCATCAGTGCGGATCAGGCCTTCTTCAACGCCCTGCAGGTCTCCCAGGAACAACAAACCGGCGAGCAGCAAGCCGCCACCGCCAATGCGCTGGCGACCGGCGAGAACGTCGATGAAGTTATTGGCGAAAACGCCCAAGCCTTCGAAGAAGCTTTGCAACAAGCCTTGGAAGGTGGCGCGGATATTGGCGAAGCCCTCGCCGCCGCAGAAGAAGCTCAAGCACTACAAGATCAGATCGATGCCGAGCTTGCCGCCGCACAGCCGGGCGACGCTCTGATCGCTGCTCTCGCCTCGGGCGAGAATGTCGAGGACACTGTCGGTGCGGTTCAAGGTGACGGTGATCCGGCCGCCTTCGAACAAGCCCTGGCGGCAGCGCTCGATGGCGGAGCCGAGCTTGGCGAAGCGCTTTCCGACGCAGGCCAAGCCGCCGAAACCGCGTCACTTGTCGCCGCCGAACAGGCCGCCGACGAAGCCAACGCCAACCCTATGTTGGCGGCGTTGGCGTCGGGTAACAATGAAAGCGGCGTACTGGGTCCCGATACGACAGGCATGTCGCCGGAAGCCGCTGCCGCTGCGAACGAAGCGTTCCAAGCCACGCTGACCGGTGCATTAGACAGCGGCCAATCGCTGGATGCTGCCATACAGTCCGCAAGCAACGCATCCGATGCCGCCGCGACCGCCACAAACGAAGCAACGGCAGGTGAACAGAACTCGGTCCTAGCACAACTTGCCGCCGGCAACGGCGATGCCCTCGGCCCCGACACATCGGGTATGTCACCGGATGAGGCTGCCGCCGCCAATCAAGCTTTCCAGAATGCTTTGAATGCGTCGCTTTCCGATGGCGCCTCGCCGAGTGAGGCCGTCTCGTCGGCAACCGACACATCGACCGCAGTTGCCGCCGCGACGAATGAAGCGAATGCTGGTGAACAGAATTCCGTCCTCGCACAGCTTGCCAGCGGCAATGCAGACAATTTGGGTCCGGACACCAGCGGCATGTCGGCGGATCAAGCGGCCGCAGCGACCGAAGCCTTCACGCAGCAACTCAGTAACGCCGTCACCGATGGCGGCTCCGTCGAACAAGCGGCGACGCAGGCCGAGACCGTCTCGCAGGTCGCAGCGAACGACGCGACGCCTGATCCAGGCACGACGACCGGTGGTGCGGATACGACTGCAGCAGCAGCAGCACCACCTCCTCCACCGACATCCCCTCCGCAGCCAACACAAACTGCTGCAGCGACGCCGCCGCCTCCGCCGGAACCTACACCTGCGCCGCCACCGCCGCCGGAACCCACACCTGCGCCGCCACCGCCGCCGGAACCTACACCTGCGCCGCCACCGCCGCCGGAACCCACACCTGCGCCGCCACCGCCGCCGGAACCCACACCTGCGCCGCCACCGCCGCCGGAACCCACACCTGCGCCGCCACCGCCACCGGAACCCACACCTGCGCCGCCACCGCCGCCGGAACCCACACCTGCGCCGCCATCGCCGCCGGCTGTTTCACCACCACCGCCACCACCGCCTCCGGTCGTGTCATCACCACCGCCGCCGCCACCACCGGCTCCGCCGCCGCCGCCGCCGCCGCCACCGTACGTGCCGCCGTTCGTGCCACCGCCGCCGAATTATGCGTCGCCACCTCCGCCACCTCCGCCGCCACCGCCGCCACCACCTCCGGCGCCGCCACCGCCGCCACCACCACCGGCGCCACCTCCGCCGCCCCCACCGCCGCCGCCGCCGGCGCCGACGGCAAGTAATATTGCTGCGCAGTCTGCGACTGAAGACAGCGCATTTAGCCTGAGCCTATCTTCTTATTTCTCTGGCTCAGGTGGACTGAGTTATTCGAAGGTAAGCGGACCATCTTGGCTGAGCGTTACCGGCCCGAACCTCACTGGCACCCCCTCGACGAACGCACACGCAGGTTCTCAGTCAGTGGTTGTTCGAGCAACGGATGGCCTCGGAAGAACAGTCGAGCAAACCTTCACACTGACGGTGTCCGCCGTCGATGACGCGCCCGTCGTCACGGTCACGAATGCGACACCACTGGCCTATACGGAGAACGACGCCGCGACGGCCCTAGATTCTCTGCTTACGGTCAGCGACGAAGAGAACCAGGATATTACCGGTGTGACGATCACCATTGGCAACAAGGTGAGCGGCGACACGCTGGAGTTCGATACGGCGCTGGCGACATCGTTGGGTATCACCGAGACCGGTACCGTCGTCGGCACCGACGGCACCTTGGAATTGACCGGCGACGCGACACCCGCCGAATACCAACAAGTGCTGCGCACGGTGAAGTTCGTAACGCCGAGTGACGATCCCGGCGAGACGTCGCGCACAATCACCTTCAGCGTCACCGACGGCTCTCAGACATCGACGACGACGCGCACCGTATCCGTCACGGCTGTTAACGATGCGCCTGTGCTCTCCGCCGCCAGTGGATCGCAAGGCTTCGGGCGGGGTGACGCCGCCGTCAGCATCGACGCTGATTTGACGCTCACAGATCCGGACACCGCCAATTACGACGGTGCGACACTGACCGTTACGATCACGACGAACAACGACGCTGATGATCGCCTGAGCATTCTTAACAACGGCACGGATGCCGGACAAATCGGCCTGACGGGCAGCGATATCACTTATGGCGGGACCACTATCGGCACCATCGACGATACACTCGACGGTGTCGGCACGAATGCGCTTTCCATCTCGCTGAATGCCGACGCGACGAAAGCCGCTGTCCAGGCGTTGCTGCGCGCGCTGAGCTTCGACAATGAGAACGCGACGCTGGATATTAGCCTAGACCGCGTCGTCTCGATCGAATTGCAGGAAGCAGACGGTACGACGTCGGCGACTTACACCCGTACCATCGATGTGGTCGAAAACATCGCGCCGACAATCAGTAGCGCACCGACCTTTACGACGAACGAAGACGCCACCCTGACGTTCACCGCAACATCCTTCGACGGGATCTTCAGCGATACCGACGTCGGTGACACACTTCAGGCCATCCGTATCGAAACCCTGCCTTCCTCCTCGCTCGGCTCGCTGAAGCTAGATGGCGAAGCCGTTACGGCCGGCCAGCAGATCACGCGCGCGCAGCTGGCGAACCTGACGTTCGAGCCGGCCGCCGACGTCAATAACGACCTCAACAGTGCTGCGACCTTCACGTTCAAGGTGTCTGACGGTAAATCTTTCTCAAGCGCCAGTTCGACAGTCACCATCAATATGACGGCGCAGGACGACGCACCGCGCATCACGATTACCGGGGGGCGGACCTATGGCGTTGCCGGTTTACGTCCGGTCGTCATCGATCCGCTGGTCGTTATCGTCGACCCGGATGCCATTTCGACGGCGACAGGCACCTATGCCGACACCGGTACGGGCTATCTCCAGGTCGATATCACCACAGGCCGCCTAGCTGGCGACCTGTTGTCGATCAAGAACATCGGCACAGGATCCGGACAGATCGGGTTCGACGGCACCAATGTCACCTACGCGGGCACGACCATCGGGACAATTGACGGCACCCTCAATGGCTCTTCGGGCCAGGCCCTCAAGATCAATTTGAACGGCGATGCGACCAGCGAGGCTGTGCAGGCGCTCGGCCGCGCACTCACCATCGAAGCAAAAACGATCGACCAAGGCGCGTCCTCGGCCAAAGTTGTGACGTTCACCGCGTCGGACGGCGAAAACGTCGGGACAGCGGCAACCCGCAATGTCGAGTACGGCGACATGTTCGCCGACGATTTCGACAGCGCCGGCGGCACCCGCGCAGTGCTGTCGTTCGACGGCACAAACGACCGTGTCAGCTTGTCTTCGAATTCGGTTTTCCAGAGCGGCTCCGACGCCATGACGATGGAGGGCTGGATCAATACGTCGGTTAACTCGTCCGCCGTCCAGACCGTTTTCTCGGTCGGTACGGCGACAGCTGATCAAAACGTCATTAACACATCGATGTCGAGTTCAAGCGGCCTCTCGCTTAGCGGCAATGCGACGGTCACAGGCGGCACGTTGCGCCTGACCACCGCATCGAACGATCAGTCCGGCATAGCGATCGTTAATCCATCAGGTAATGCCGAAGGCGCGCGTAACTTCACCGCAAATTTCGACTTAAAGATAGGCGAAAGTACAAGCGCATCGCCCGCCGACGGATTTTCGTTCAACTACGGCAATACGACATTCACCAGCGGTGGCATTCAAGAGGGCATCACCAACGGACTCAGCGTCACTTTCGATACCTACGACAACGGTAGCGGCGATACGATTAATGGGATCGATGTCTTCTTGGACGGAACGCTTGTCCATCACGTAAACGTAACTGGCGGGACCCGTACCAGTAAGTCTGAGTATGCCGCAACGTTCGACGGTGACGACGATGCCTTAGTACGGATCGGCGACACGGCACTGGATCAAAGTGGCGATGTCAGCTTCGAAGCCTGGATACAGCCTGACTCCTATGGCGGTACAATTGTTTCATTCGGCGGCCCGACCGGTGATGGCGACCCGGACCAGAACTACAGCCTACTTCTGACACTTGAGTCCGACGGCAAAATTCGAGCCTTCCATGAGTACAATGACGGTGATAACCAATCTGTCACCTTCGATCTCGATCCCGTCATTCCTCTAAATGAGTGGACGCACATCGCCGTTACGCGGGACACCTCCAACAGCGGCGGCACCTACCGCCTTTATATCGACGGCCAACTTGCCGGTACCGAAACCTATTCCAACGACCCAGCCGATGGGAGCGACGCCTACTTTGCCATTGGTGCCGAATTTGACGGCTCGGGGGGCCTATTCAACGAATTCGACGGCCGGATGGATGAAGTCCGCGTTTGGGATGACGTTCGATCACCTTCTGAAATTGCTGCCAACTGGGACAAGACCATCACCAATTCACCAAGTGGATTGACGGCGAATTACACTTTTGAAGACTCACTAACGGACGATAGCTCCACTGTTTCCGGCTCTCAGGACTTGGCGGATTCATATGTCAGTGGAAACACCGTCTCGCGCTCCCGTATCACAGACTCGAGAGTCGAAGCGGAATTCGTCGGCGTAACCATTACCCACGACGAGAACGGGCTTACTGTCACCTATGACGGCGTCACCGAGATATCCAATCTCGACCTCGGCAGCAACTACGCACCACAGACGTCGGATGTTTACATGCTGGCTGCCAACAATGGCGCATCGAACGATCTACACGCTGTCGACAACCTATCGATCACGGCTAACGACCTTGGCACACGCAGCGCCATTGCCGTGCAAAACGGCAAATTGGTCTTCGTCACCGAAGAACACTATGGTGCCGAGACCAACAACGGCGAGACGATTTCCGATTCCGGCACCACGGTCACCGGGGCATGGCACCACGTAGCTGCAACCCATGACGGCAACAACACGCTTAAGCTCTATGTGGACGGCGAGTTGGTGCAAACTATTACAGGGATAAGCAAAAACGTCCTGGCCGGTGGTGCCACCATCGGCGCCGATGGTAGCAGCGATTACTTCTCGGGCCTCATCAACGAAATCCGTCTCTGGAACGAAGAACGCACCGCCGCCGAAATTTCCGACGACTACTTGCCGGATCTCTCGAACACCTCTAACGAGACGACGTTGGTCGGTTACTGGAAGGCCGCCGACATCTCAGGCTCGACGATCACGGATTCGTCTAACAATTCCAACAACGGCACGATCTCCGGCGCCACGTCGACAACGACCACGACTCTCTTCCCGGGTCCGAACAGCACAGACTGGATAACTGTCGAAGGCGCGGATAGTGGCACATCGAACGATACTGCCTACGTTGACTCTTCGACCGGCGAACTGGTGATCCAGAACCGCGAACTGGTGCGGACGGCCGATCAATTCGATCCCTCCTCTACCTCACCGGTTCACGTCACAGGGACGTTCAAGTTCGACGGGAGCGCAACGGACATCTTCCATCTGATGACTCGAAGCGATGGCATTTCGAGTGCCTCCAATTCCGGGCTCCCGGCAAATGGCCTTTCATTCACGGCCAATCACGGCAACGAAGCTATCCTGATCGAAAAATTCGTTGCAGGGTCCGGCAGTACATTGACGTTAACGGGCGACGCCTCGATTTCCTTCATCAACGGACGGGAATACAGCTTCGACGTCTATGACGACGGCACCAACTTGCGCTTCACGATCACCGAAGTCGGAAATTCCGGCAACACGGCGACCGTTACGGCCACCGACAACACTGATTTCGATACCAATTACGTTGTCCTCACCAACCGCGAAGACACCGGCGACGAAAACGTGGTGCGTATCGACAATGTCGCCATCGACCATGACTTTGTGATTGCAGAGGGATCGGCCTATACGGGCACCCTGCCCTCCGCCGGCCTCGGCTCCGGTCTGACGTTCTCAGTCGCGCAGAGCCCGGATCACGGCACGCTCACGATCACCGACACCGCGACCGGCGCATACACCTACACACCCACAAGCGGCTTCCATGGCCAGGACAGCTTCAATATCCAAGTCACGGACTCGGACGGCAACGTCAACAGCCAGACCATCAGCTTCAACGTCAAACCGGACCTCGATATTAATGTCGCCGGAAAGCATCTGACCTTCGACGGCAGCGCCGATTATATCGCCATGCCTTCGGACGGCGAGCAATTCACCGGCACCGGTGACTTCACCTACGAGGCCTGGATCAAGCCAACATCGACTGGAAGCCGCGAAGAGCTAATCTCTATCGGCAGCGCCTCCACCGGAAGTGCGACCTACCTTCAGGTCACCAGCGACGGCAAAGCTCAAATCGACGTGCACGGCGAAACTGGCCCACAAAGCGATACGGCCATCACCGACGGTGCCTGGCATCACGTCGCGGCAACGTTCGATTCCGAGACGAATACACTCTCCATTTATATCGACGGCGAACTTGAAGCGACCCAGGTCATGACGTCGACCATCAATATAGCTTCGGGCAATGCTTACATCGGCAATTCCGCCGACGGTTCGAATCGCTTTTATGACGGCAAGATAGACGAAGTCCGTATTTGGAATGAGGCGCGTTCCGCCGACGATATACGGCTCAACTACGACCAACAGGTCAGCCCGTCCGAGAGCGGACTCGTCACCTATTACAGCTTCGACGACGTGCAGAATGGTGTCGTCCAAGATAAGACTTCCAATGACAACGACGGCACGCTCGGTGCGTCGGACACCATCGGTGACGGGGCCGAACCGACGGTCACCGACGCTGCGGACGGTAAGGTCCTCACTCTCGACGGCACAAACGATTACGTCCGCTTTTCCGATAACTACAACATCGGCACCAGTTTCACCGTCGAAACCTGGGCGAACTTCGACCCCACGAATTCACGTGGCGGGGGCCATGTCTTCAGCTTGGACTCTCTGGGCTTCGATACTGCGGGCGCCCCGAACTGGGAAGTAGGTCACAATCGCATCGCGTATGAGAAAAACAACGCCAACAGCTTCGTTATCGACCCCGGTCTGGAAGCGGGTTGGAACCACTACGCACTCGTGGTCACCGATCAGGGCGGTGGCAATTCCGAGGTGAAAATCTACGCGAACGGCGCCCTGATCCACACTGCGACCGTCGACACCATTTCTGTCACCAATAGTAATCTGCTGATCGGACGGCGCGGTTTCACTGACGACGCCAATTTCGACGGTCAACTGGATCAGTACCGCGTTTGGAACACCGCACGCACCGCCGAAGAGATCGCCCAGAACTATCAGACCGAGCTATCCGGTAATCAGGGCGGCACGCTGATCGCCAATCTGACTTTCGACAACGACAGCAGCAACGTTACCGATCTCGTTACCTCCAATACCGGAACGCTTAACGGTGGAGCCAGCGTCGAGGATGGCGCCGCAGATGGCATCGGCCCACGGATATTCGGCGACACCGTTAGCGTAATCGAGAACGACAGCGTTTCCGGCTTCATGGTGCACGACGATGTTCTGTCCGGCACCGTCAGTTATGCCATCGCCGACACGAACGATAGCAATAATCCGGTTACGTCGTTCACCACTGCCAAGAACGGCACCGTCACGATCGACGCGCAAACCGGACAGTGGACTTACACCCCGGCCACGAACTATTCGGGTTCAGACTCCTTCACCCTGCTCGCCAACGGCGCAACGTCCGGCACGGATACCGAGACCGTTACCATTTCCGTTTCCGGGAGCGGCGACGAAAGCTCCGTCGGGATGCCGGATGGCGTGCTGCAACTGGATGGAACCGGGGACTACATAGACCTCGGCACCAAGTCGCAGCTCGCATTTGGCTCAAACGACTTTTCAGCCGAAGCCTGGGTTCGCACGAGTCTTTCGACTGCCGGGCGTTTAGACATCTTGCAGCTAGGTAATTCAGGCACCAACGATGAAGGGGCCTTCCTGTTCATAGAGAACGGGAAGCTAAGCTTCGATACATTCGGTGCAGCGGATTTGGTTGGAACCAGCGATATTAATGACCAGGGTTGGCATCATGTTGCCATGACCCGCGAAGGCACGACGGTGAAGCTTTACGTGGACGGCAGTCTGGAAGCGACCGGCACTTATACGTTTAGTGTCCCTTCGGCTGTGTCTTGGATCGGCTCCGACAATACAACTCTGAACGGGAATATAGACGAAGTCCGTATTTGGTCGGACGCACGCACCGCCGAGGAAATCTCACTCAACTATAAAAATCAGCTGGACGGCGACGAGAACAATCTTCTGGCCTATTACCGTTTCGACGACTCGACTGCCGACGGCAAGGTCACGAACAGCGCCACCGCTACCGGCTCGGCGCTGGACGGCACGCTCGTCGGCGATGCGGATACCTTCAACACCCCATCCGCCGCCATCAACTTCGACGGTACTAACGATACGCTCCGCAAGGACCTAGAGGCCGGTGATTCCGTTCTCACCGGAACCGGTAGCTTCACCTACGAGCTCAAAGTCAAATCGACGGCAAGCGGCACGAACACGATCTTGAGCGTTGGCGAGAACGCGGGCAATGCCTCAAGCAGCAACGGTTTCGCGCTTCGCATCGAAAGTGACGGTACGTTCGGCTTCAACCGCTCGACCGGCGATGACACTGCCGATATCAAGTCGACGGCCGTCATCAACGATGGCCTTTGGCACCATGTCGCTGTTGCGTATGACAGCACGACGGGCATTACCCGTCTTCTGATCGATGGCGAGGTTGCCGCCGTCGATACCCTAAATGCCTTCAACATTACCAGTGGTATCTTCCGTATCGGCACCGGGCTTGCCGGCGGCAACGATTTCGAAGGACAGGTTGCCGATGTTCGTGTCTGGAACGTCGCCCGCAGCGATTCCGATATCGCCGGCAATATCGACACCGCTTATACCGGCAATGCGAACGGGGCCCTGATCGCGCACTACGTTTTGGACGAGATTGTCTCTTCCGACACCATCGTCGATACGGCAGGCACGCTCGATCTCTCTATCGTCGACAACGCCGGCACCGATGCGACCTTGGTGACGACAGCGCCGACCATCTCCGGCACATTAGCCGAAATCGACGAGAACAGTTCCCTCACCGGCCAGATGTCGGCAAACGACGTCTCCGGCTCAGCGACCTACTCGGTCGACGGCACCACGTCTGACGCAGGCGACGGACGCGTTAGCTTCACCACGTCGAACGGCGGCACCGTCGTCCTCGATACGTCGAGCGGCAACTGGTCCTACTCGCCGGCGAACAATTGGTATTCTCAGTCCAGCACCGACTACGACACATTCACGCTGGTCGCGAGCGGCGACAACAGCACGTCAGACAGCGAAACCATCCGTGTTCACGTCAGCGACGTCGGCGAAGCCTCAGTCGTTATCAATGACGGCGTATTCCAGAATGCGGGCGAGACCGGCGACTACGGGAGTGCGGATCTGGGAACAGGCACGATCACAAACGCAGTAACACTTGAGTTCAAGATCAATGTTCAGGAAATCACAACCTCTGAACAGTCCGCCGTCACCGTAACGGAGAACGCCGGATCAAATGTCGGGCGATTCTTGGTCTATGTCGACGAAGACGGCAAATTCGGGGCCCGCATCCGTGACAACGATGGCACACCAAGTACCAGTATCCTCTCCGACAAAACGGCGTCAGTAGATACTTGGTATGACGTCGCCCTCACCTACGATTCTTCTAATGGGGCCATGAACCTATATGTCGACGGCGACTTGATCGCACAGGATACGATCACAGGCGCTGAGATGAATAATCTCGTTCAATCGATTCATTTGGGCACGGGTTATGGAAGCGGTTCGAACAATGCATCCGTTCTGTTGGACGAAGTAAAAGTCTGGTCAACGGTCCGCACGGACGAACAAATCCGCGATGGAATCGATCAGCCAGTTGCTAGTGGCACGGCGGGGCTTGAAGCCTATTACAGGTTTGATGACGAAGTTTCATCCGGCACCGTCCAAGACAAATCCGGTAACGACCGTGACCTGACGCTCAACGGCAACACGAAGGTCATCAACGACATCGACGGCGGCGTCGCGATGGACGGCGGAGACAATATCACCATCGCCAATTCCGCCGCCCTCGACAGCACCACAGGCACTTGGTCGCTGTGGATGAAAACTGACGGCGACTGGACTAATGACGGCGTGAACAATGCAAGCAACTACACCGTTTTGATGACACGGGCCGATGCCGACGGCTCGTTAAACGGGCTCACTCTCTCCATGAAGCCTGATGGCGAACTCCTGATTGAAGGCAAAGATGCCAACAGTCATGATTCCATGAGCACGTCTGTAACGGGCACCGGCCTTACAGATGGCGCTTGGCACCAAGTCACGGTCGTATATGACACAGCGCTTGGCGGCATAAACAAACTGTTTGTCGACGGCAACCTCGTCGGGTCTCTCGATACAGCAGAAGCTTGGGACTTCAGTGCGCAGGACCTCATGATCGGCGACAGCAGCGGCGCCTATTGGTCCAGTTTCAAAGGCGAGATCGGCGGCGTCGAAATCTATAACCGCCAGCTGACGGACGAAGAAGTCGCTAACGGTTTCGGCAACGAGACCAATCCGGGCGCGAGCGGTCTTGTCGGCCTTTATGACTTCACCGAAGGCACCGGCACGACGGCTGCGAATGACGCGACCGGCGGCACACAAGCCGAGGACGCCACGCTAACCGGCACGACATGGCTCGACCTCGACAACGACATGACCGGCACAACACTGGTTATACAGGAAGACGAAGTCGCGACGGGCCGCCTGCTCGCGAATGACGTGCCCGGCGACGCCCCCTCCTATTCAGTACAGACCTCAGCTCCGAACGGCACCGTAACTGTGAACGACGACGGCACTTGGACGTACGTGCCGCGCGGTAATTTCTACGGCGAAGATACCTTTACCCTGCGGGTCAGCAGCACCGTCAATGGCAAGACCTATACCGACGACGAGACCATCACTGTTACCGTCAATAGCGTATCCGACGGCAACGCCGTCAACATTGCTGACGGCGCTCTGTCACTCGACGGCACCAACGATTATGTCGATCTGCCGAACAGCGTCCTGAATGCATCGGAGGGCACCGTAGGCCTTCGCTTCAATGTCCCGAGTTCAGCAACAGAGGACATGTTCAACGTACTGTTCGGCAACCGCGACGATAACGGTGAGGACGGCGACCGTGTATACGTTTTCCTCGATTATGAAAATGAAGCCTGGCATCTCAAAGCAACCCTCGATACCAGCGGCAACACGATTGATGCCGGTCCAGTTGAAACCGATACATGGTATGAAACGGCAGTTGTCTGGAAGACCGACGGAACCGGAGAACTCTATCTCAACGGGGACTTGAAAGGTACGGTCAGCGGGATCAGCCTGGACGCCGGCACCAATAGTGACGTCAACAACGGCGTCAATATCGGCTCGTACAATGACGGCACGAATGGTTTCGCGAATGCCAACATTGACGAAGTATCGATCTGGTCCTCGGCGCAGAGCGCATCCGATATCCGCTCGCGTGTCGACCAGCAACTGACCGGGTCTGAGAACAACCTGACGGCTTATTACCGATTCGACGACGATACGGACGGCAATGTCGTTTCCGACCTAACGGGCAACGGCAATGACGGCACTCTCACCAACGGCGCCAATATTGTCTCGTCGGGCGCCACCGTCCTCGGCAACGCTTTGGAAATTCAATCCAGCGAGACTGCCGGCGGCACCTTCACGACTGCCGATCTGCCGACAGGCGCAACCTTTACCATCAACGAGACGGGCGCCACGTCGAACGCGGGGACATCAAGCTTCACCACCGCTAAGGGCGGCACGGTGTCGCTGAACGAGAGCTCCGGCGCTTGGACCTATACCCCCGCTTCCGGCTACTACGGTGCCGACAGCTTCACGCTGCGCGGCTCATACACCAACAACAGTCAGACAATGACCGATGACGAGACGATCACCGTCACCGTCAAGTCGGACGACAACGTCGATCTCAACGGCGGTTTCCTGAACACGGATACCACTTCCTACGTGACAATCGCCGACGCCGCTGCCCTGGATATTACCGGCGAACTCACCCTCGAAGCCTGGATTAACCCACAGGGCGATGCCAGCAATGCCACTTTTGGCGGGACGATTGCCGGCAAGGAAAATAGCTATCTGCTGAACCGTCTAAACGACGGCAGCATCCGGTTCGCGTTGAATGGCCCGAACGGCACCTGGGAATGGGTCGATACCGGCTACGACGCGCCGACCGGCAGTTGGACACATTTGGCGCTCACTTATGACGCCAGCGAGGAAACGGTTCAGCTTTATGCCAATGGCGAACTTGTTGCGACCTCCACCCATGCAGATATCCCGACATCGCTGACCACCAGCGACGACCCGGTTCTTATCGGCGGTCGCCCCGGAGCCAATGAACATTTTAACGGACAAATCGATGATGTCCGCATCTGGAACACGCTGCGTAGCGCCGACGAAATCAGCGAGAACTATGATCAGCAGATCACTGGCGATGTCGACGGCACGCTGGTCGGTCACTGGACGTTCGACCAAGACGGCACTTCAACGACTGTCACCGACAGTGCCGGGACGGACAACAGCGGCACCCTGACGAACGGTGCGAACGTCGCACAGAACCTGGGCGGTGCGCTCGATTTCGACGGCTCGACAACGTATATAAACGCCGGTCGCGGCACCGACGACAGCCTCGCCATCGCCGGCGACATGACGTTGGAAACTTGGCTCAAGCTTGACGCCCTTTCGGGCACGCAAGCGATTGTCGATTTCGCCCAGCCCGGTGACAGTAGTTCGGCCAGCAACGTACTCTATCAACTTGCGGTCAAATCGGACGGCGACATCGAATACGCGCACGAGTCCGGGAACGGCGACAATTCAACGCCCATCGTCTTCGATACCAATCTTGTAGCCGGGCAGTGGTATCACATCGCCTTCAGCCGTGACGTAGATAGCAAATTGATCAAGCTTTACATCGATGGCGTACTGACAGGCAGCGCCCCCTACGCGACCGACAGCCCTGACGGCGGCGCGAGTTCTGTCCTCGCAATCGGCGCCAACGCCGCGGGTGGGGCAATCGGCGAGAATAAGCTGAATGGCCAGATGAGCGATCTGCGCATCTGGAACACGGTGCGTTCCGACGAACAGATCGCCGACAATAAAGACAACCTGCTCTCCGGCAATCAAGACAATACCCTCGTCGCGAACTGGCGCTTCGACGAAGCTTCGGGATCGACGGCAGCCGATAGCTCCGGCACGCAGTCGGATGCGACGATCAGCGGGACGGCGAATTGGGTCGATACGGCACCCAACCTTTTCGGCACGTCGGTAACGATCAACGAGAACGAAACCCTACAAGGTGCGTTTAACGCCGCCGGTGCGGACGGCTCGGCCACCTTCGGCGCTTCGGCATCCAACGGCGGCACTGTGACCATCGACGCATCGACAGGAAATTGGACGTACATCCCGGCCGAGAACTACAATGGAACCGAGACCCTCACCTTCACTGCGACCGGCGCGCAGGGTACGACCGACACCGAGACCGTCACCGTCTCCATAACAGCTGACGCGGCCAAGGTTTCGCCGGTTTCCAACAACGCCGCGATGAATTTCACCTCTTCCCTGAGCTCATACGTCGTTGTAGCGGACGCCAATTCCCTTGATGCCGCGAGCGGATTGACCATCGAGGCTTGGCTCCGTCCGACAGGCGAGGGCTCGGGCCTATCCAGTAGCGGCGGAATGATCGTCAACAAGAACGGTGCCTACGAGTTAGCGCGATATGCCGACGGCACACTTCGCATCGCGCTGGAGAGCAATGACGGCACCCTAAATTGGGACTGGGTCAACTCCGGATACGTCATCTCCGAAGATGAATGGTCCCATGTCGCCGCCACATATGATCAGACCTCCGAAACGGTCAAATTTTATGTAAACGGATCTCTCGTCAGCACTGTTACAAACGATGACAACAGCCTTGTACCTCCCTCCAACCAAGGCCTCGCAAGTAGTACGGATAGCTTGTATATCGGCGGACGCCCAGGTGACTCGCTCGGCGATCAGCAGCACTTCGAGGGCCAGATCGATGAAGTCCGTATTTGGACTACGGCGCGCACGGACGAAGAGATCCGTGACAATTACGATCAACAGGTCGCAAACAATTCCACTGGTCTTGCCGGCTATTGGAATGCCGAAGGTTCGGACGGCACCACGGTTTCTGACCTGACGGCCAATAGCAATGACGGCACCTTCCAGGGGAACTCTGGCGTTCTCAACCTGCCGTCGAGCGCCCTCACCTTCGACGGCGGCGATCATGTGAGCGTGCCGCACGCGGACTCAACCGCGCTCAACAGCGATTTCACGATCGAAGCTTGGGTCAATGCAACGGCAGCCGGCAGTCACGTCACGACAGGCGGCGCAATCCTCTCGAAAGAGGGACAATTCGTCCTTAGCCGCCACCCGGATGGCAGCATCCAAGTCGCCTTCAGCGGGCAGCCGGCCAATACATTCAATTGGGTCGATACCGGATACGACCTCGCGCTTAATGCCTGGACGCATCTTGCCGTCACCTACGATGAAAGCGCGCGCACCGTAGAATTATACGCGAACGGAGACCTTGTCTCACGTCTCGTCCACACTCAGGCTAATGAACTGATCCCGAGCACGATCACGGAGACGAGCAATCCCATTACAATCGGTGGCCGCCCGGCTGTACCCGAAAACTTTAATGGCCAAATTGCGGACGTTCGCATCTGGAACGACATCCGCACTGCAGACGAGATTTCCGACAACTATGACAAGACACTCGTGGGCAATTCCGACGGACTCGTTGCCCACTACGAATTCAATGAGGCGTCAGGACAAACAATCCGCGATTCCGCCGGCACCAATCACGGCACCCTCGGCGCGAACGACACTGCATCGACCGATGATCCGACGCGAACAGACGGCTTGCCGGACATTCACACCAATACCGTCACGATCGCCGAGGACCACACAGCCTCAGGCCAGATGACGACCAATGACGTTGTGCCGACATCAGCGCAGTTCGGCGTCTCCGCGAGCGATGCGGTCTCAACGGATGCTAGCCTGAATATTACGGACAAAGGCACAGTCAACATCGACACCACTACCGGTGCCTGGACGTTCACACCGAACGCCAATTGGCACGGAACGGCGAGCTTCTATCTGACGGCGCAGGGCGGCGGCGAAACGGACGTCGAACAGGTCACCGTTACAGTCAATCCGGTCAACGACAACGCCAACATCGTGACCAGTGCCGTCGCGCAATTCGACGGCACCGACGACTATTTGGACGCCACCCTTTCAGGCATGAACGTTGGGGAAGGCTCTTTCACGATTGAAACTTGGTTCAACACCACGATGACCGGCCGCGGCGATCTGGTAGATTTCGGTGTGAACAGTTCCGGCAATGGCGCGCGCCTGTTCATCGAAGACGGTCAAATTGAGTTTAACGATTCAGGTGCAAACGTTGTCGCACAATCTCCCGCGACCGATTTGAATGACGGTTCGTGGCATCACGCATCTGCCGTCTATGACGAGAGCAGCGGAACACTGACGCTCTATGTCGACGGAGCCGTCGTCAGCCGTGTGACCGGCGCGGATATCGAAATCACTAGCGGCGATGTTCGCATGGGCGCTCCGATGGCCGATGACGCCACGGACGGTAACTATAAAGGCCTGCTCAACGATGTCCGCCTGTGGTCCGACGCGCGCACATCTAGCGAAATTGCCGCCTATAAGGACCAGAAGCTGACGGGTTCTGAGAATGACCTCGAGGGTTATTTCACCTTCGACGACTACGATGGAAACGCCGCAACCAACGAAGCCCGAGACGGCATTACTCTTAACGGCTCCGATAACTACGTCGCCGTAAACAACGTTGCCCTAGCGGGCCAATCATTCACCATGGAACTCTGGGCAAACCGCGCAGCAAGCTCAGACTCCGACTACTTCTTGAGCCTCGGAAATGACGGTGATTTTAAATCTTTGCATTTCGGCTATACGGACGAAGATACGTTGAGATTTGCGTTCTTCGGCTCGGGCACCACACTGGATTACAACGACCCGGCCGGAAGCAGTGTTGGCGACTGGATCCATTGGGCCATCAGCTACGACACCGACAGCAATACTCAAACTATTTATAAGAATGGCATCGCCGTCGCCACGCAGACCGTCAGCAACGACTTCAATCCCGACGACACTCTGCTCGAGATCGGGCGTTACTACCAGCAGAACGGTACTAGCAATTTCAACGGCAGCATTGACGATGTGAGAGTTTGGACCGACGTGCGCTCCGCCGCCGAAATTCAAGCGTCGATGAATACGACGCTCAGCGGCGACGAGGATAATCTTATCGTCAATCTGGACTTCAACGGCACGGGAACCACCGTGACGAATCACGCGGCGACCGGCTCGACCTACAACGGCACGGTGAACGGAACGAACGCGGCGTCATTGCAAACAAATACTGACGCTATTGTAACATCACCGTCTGTCACTCTGGACGGCGACGACCAGTACTTACGCGTGACCACCAACACCGCCTTGGATTTCGACTCCAATGAGTCCTTCACGCTGGAAACTTGGGTGACGCTGAACAACACATCCGGCATCTCCACATTCTTCGACAATGGTTTCGAATCCGGTGACGATTATGCGAACTATCGCTTCGGCTCCAATAACGGAAACCTTTTCTTCTTCTCGAACGATCCCGATGGGGCGCAGAACGTTTACACGGTTGATGCACTTATCGAGGCCGGTGTGCCGACCCATGTCGCCGTCGTTTACGATTCGGCTGCGGATACAGCTCAGTACTACATCAACGGGCAAGCCGTCAGCTTTACGTATTCCTATGATGGCTCAACCACGACCAGTGGTTCCAATACCTGGGTGCCGGCCACGAACCTGACACCGAGTGCATTTTACATCGGCACCGACGCGCTGGCCGTCAACGGTAGCCTCACGGATCGCTTCCTTGACGGCACCATGGATGATTCCCGTGTCTGGAACACGGCACGCACAGCCGATCAAATTGCCGAGAACTACACCAAGACGATGGAGAGCGGCGAAACTGGCCTTGTCGCGCAATGGACCTTCGACAATCTCAACAACCTAGGCCTCGACACGACAGGCAACCATAACGCAACCCCGACGAACGGACCGACGGCGGGAAGCATGCTCCGCCCGAATGACACCAACGCGCCGCAGATCATCGACGGCCTGTCCAATGCGGTGAACCTTGACGGCACCGACGATTACATCGTCGCCGGCGACCTTGGCACGACATTCGGCAGCATGACCGTTGAGACTTGGATAAAGATCGACCAGCTTAGATCCGGCTCAAACATGCTCCTGGCCAGTGACAGCACATGGTCGGCAGGCGATGTTCATATCGAGTTCACTGGTTCTAACGGCAAGTTGAACTTTACTGAGAACGCCGGCGGATCGAATGTGACCGCAGCGCTCGATTATGACTTCCGTGAGTTGGTCGGCGAATGGGCACATATTGCTATCGTCAAGGACCAGGCTAACGGAGAAGTACGGCTTTCTGTGAACGGCGACGTAGTCGCGGTGGCGACTTATACCGGAGCGGCGCTGACGAATACGATTTCGCTGTCTTCCACCCAGATCGGCTACAACGCGCCGGGAGATCCGGTCGCCTTGGACGCACAACTCGCCGACTTCCGGATTTGGGACACGGCACGTACGCCCGATGAGATCGAACTGAATTACGACCGCCCTGTCATCGGAAATCAAGACAGCCACCTGATCGTCCGCTACGACTTCGACAATGTCGACGGGACGACGGTGACGGATACCACCGGTGGCAACAACGGCACACTGACCAACGGTGCCAGCATCGTCGATGTAACGCCAACACTCTATGGCACCACTGTTATCGCTGACGAAAACCAAGCCGTATCGGGCACGATGACTGCCGCCGATATCACCGGCGCGGCGACCTACAGTGTCAATGCGGCCGCCTCCAATGGCACGGTCAGCATCGACAGTTCAACCGGCGATTGGACATATATACCGA
Organism: Rhodospirillales bacterium; assembly: GCA_965216765.1. GTDB lineage: Bacteria > Pseudomonadota > Alphaproteobacteria > Rhodospirillales > Casp-alpha2 > UBA4479. The sequence continues at coordinate 296,221 of OZ244199.1, read as the reverse complement.
ACCCGAATTTCTCAGGCACCGACCGCTTCACCCTGCAAGCGACGGACGGAACGTTGACCGATCAGGTGACGATTACCGTCACGGTCGATGGCGACAGCGACCCCATCGTCTCGAACAAGTCTTTCCAGTTTGACGGACAGGACACCACAATTTCCGCCGCGCTAGGCACCAATACACTTTCGACGGCCTTCACCATCGAATATTGGATCAAGTACGACGGTGTCACTGAGAACATCAATCCGTTGCGGATCAGTGCGCCTGGCGACAGCAATTCCCGCCTCGTCGTCACCAACCCGAGCGGTAACACGAGCCTTTGGATCGGCGACGACAACGGCAATAACGAGTACGCCAGCGGCTTTACGACCTCCGACGACACCTGGACGCATACGGCCGTCACCTGGGATGGCACGTCCCTGTCTTTCTATGAGAACGGCGTCCTGAAGAATACGCACAGCGTCAGCGATATCCCGATCGATATCGGCGCACAGACACTGCACCTCGGTGCCGACGTCGACAACACCGGCGTCGCGCACTTCGACTTCAAGGGCGCCATGGACGATGTCCGGGTTTGGAACGTCGCGCGCTCCGGTCAAGAAATCGCCGACAACTACGACAAGCTGCTGACCGGTAACGAAAGCGGCCTCGTCGGGTACTACACTGCTGATGACGTCAGCGGCAACACGGTTCAGGACCAGTCGTCCGCCGACCATGACGCTACCGTCGATGGCGGCAACAGCGCGCCGGTTGTCTTGCCGTCGCTCGGCGATGCCATGGTGTTCGACGGTAATGATGACCGCGTCACCTTCGCGGGTTCCGACGCCACCAATATCACTCAAGGCACCTGGGTTATCTGGTTCAAGTCCGATGGCACGTGGGCGACAACCGGCAACGGTGGCGCAAATGAGGCAGTCCTCCTGGCCCAGCATGATCCGGACGATGTCGACAACGCGATCAAGGGCATTACGATTACTCTCGATAAAGACAACGGGAGCCTGCAGGTCTTTGCCAAGGACTCAAATTCCTCAACGACAACCGGCAATTTGATTTTTTCCGAAGCTGGCGTGCTTGATGATCAGTGGCATCAGGCAGCCGTTACTTTCAACCAAGGTAGCGGCGCCGACGGTATGATGAAACTCTACCTAGACGGTGCTTTGGTCGGAAGCGACAGTGGGTTGGCTTCATGGGACTTCGCTGGCAATCCATTCTACATCGGTGCCAGCCCGGACGGTTATTGGGATAGTTTCAAAGGCCAGGTTGCGGACGTCCGTGTCTACGACCGCATCCTAAGTGACAGCGAAATCGCCGACGGCATGACGGACGGCCTACCGTCGACGGATACCAATCTGAAGCTTCACGTCGATATGTCCGATATCGACGGCACCGCCATCGGCGATGCCAGCGGCAACAATGCCAATGGCACCGTCGCCGGCAGCCCGACGACCGTCTCGACAGCACCGGAGATCGAGGGCAACACTCTTACAGTCGATAAAGGCGGCGAAGCGACAGGCAGCATGACCAGCGGCGACGTCACCGGCACGGCCGGGTTCTCGATCGTCCAGTCCCCTACTCACGGCACGTTGACTCTGAATACGGAAACCGGTGACTGGCGCTATACGCCGTCAACGAGTTATGTCGGCACCGATAGCTTTACGATCCGCGCTACTGGCTCGACTTCTGGTGTCGACGAAGAAATCGTTTCGGTCACCGTCACGGCAGGCGAGGACGACAACCCGGTTCCGACGCAGACCGCCATGCAGTTCGACGGCGTGAACGACCATGCCGATATCGGCACCCTGTCAGAAAACATTTCCGGCGCCTTCGCCTTCGAAGCATGGGTGAAGCTCGATCCAGCCATCGTTGCGGGCGGCACCTATTCACGGATTATCGAGTTGGGGAACGGTCCGGAGTCCGACAACCTATTGCTCGCTGTTCGTTCAAACGGAAAACTTGGGTTCGATATTCGCGACGGCGCAACGTCGACTGGGGTCACAACAGATTTTATTACTCCTACGGATCAATGGATGCACGTCGCCGCGGTCAGCGACGGTGTGGACGGTACCGGCACATCGTATCTCTACATCAATGGGGAGATGGTCGCGTCAGCAACCGGCCAGCAAGCAGCCAACGATCTTGCGCGCACCCAGGCCTACATTGGGCAATCCAATTGGGAGAACGAGGCCAACTTTAAAGGTGAGATGGCCGAAGTGCGCATCTGGAACACCTATCGTTCGGCCGAAGAGATCAAAGCCAACTACGATCAGCAATTGACGGGCAGCGAAAGCGGCCTCCTCGCCTACTACACCTTCGATGACATCGAGAACGGTGTCGCCGTCGACAAGACGTCGAACAACAACGACGCTGCAATCAAGACGACCAGCGAAAGCACAGCCAGTGGGGTGTTGTCTCTCGATGGTGACGGTGATTACGTCACGGTCGCCCATAACGCTGCATTCAACACAGCCAATTGGACCGTTGAAGTGTGGTTCAACACGACGACCGCACACGGCGGAGGTGCTGATTATGGTCAGTTCGTCTCAAAAGCCAACGATAGCGGACTTTTGCAATACGGTCTCGGGATGGAGAATGGCAAAGTTTCGGTCTACACGAACGATTCGACGAACACCAGCGGGCTTGTAACCGACAACACATTGAACGACGGCAACTGGCATCACGCAGCCGCCGTTTACGATGGATCGAACCTCAATCTCTATATCGATGGCGTCTTGGCGAAAACTACAGCTTACGCCGTCACTGTCGCCACGGATGACAATCCGTTGGTCATTGGCGGCAGGCATGCATCGGGCCATACCGGCCAAACGAACCCATGGCAGTTCTTTGAAGGCAAATTGGATAACGTTCGCGTCTGGGATGATGCCCGTACGCAGGCAGAAATCCAGGACGGACTATTTAAGATCTATGACGCCGATGAAGGCAACATGGTGGCTCAGTATTCGTTTGATGATGCCGGTAGTACAACCGCCATCAACAATGCAAATTCAAACCTGAATGGCACGCTGACCGGAAATGCGACGCAGGTTTCTGATAGCACTGCGCCGGTAAAAACAGAAATCACCAGCGCAGAACCTACAGGTAATATCGCCGTCTTCGACGGAGACGGAGACATCATCGTCACCGCCATCGATAGCCAAGTTCGCGTACTCGGCAACGCAACATATGAGGCCTGGGTCCGCCCAGACAATATCAGCGCCGGCAATCAAGCCATCTTCACTATAGGTGGTAACGGCGGGTCATCGGTTGAGGCCGACAACTACATTGGTGGCTTTTCAATCACTTCCAACGGAAACATCAGTGTTTCTCACGAGAGTACAGGCGGAAGTTTCACATCCTACCAGTTTGCAAACGCCGGTTTGGCAGATGGCGAGTGGGCGCATATAACCGTCACTCGGAATACCGCCACGGATACGTACGAAGTTTTCGTCAACGGCGTTTCTCTCGGCGCCCAAAACTATACCAACGGTGATCCAGCAGGCAGCGCCAACGCGAAAGTCCATATCGGTGGTGTTTTCGCAAACGACGGAACGACCGTTGAAGCGGACTTCCAAGGCGCGGTGGACAATGTAAGGATGTGGGACACCATCCGGACTGCTGAGGAAATCCGCGAGGGGATGTCGCAGAGCTACGACTCCGACACCAATAATCTGATTGCTCAGTACACGTTTGAAGACGTTGACGGCTCGACTGTCCGCGACACCTCCTTCACGATGACTGATGGGGCCCGTTCCGGAAATACTGATGGGACCTTGACCGGCGACGCATCCATCGTCGACAGCGGCTCGGGCGGCGGTACGGCGCTGAACTTCCTAGATCAGGCAATAAGCTTCGACGGTTCCGGTGCATCTGCAAGTACGACGGCAACAGATCTTGGACCGACAGGCGCCAGTGCACGAACGATTATGTTGTGGGCCAAAACCTCCAGCGACGGCGCCCAATCCATGGTCTCTTACGGTGGCGGTGGCACGGGTGCGAATTTAATCTTCGGCCTCAATGGCTGGGATCAATCTGGATCCAACCTTTATGGCGGCAAAGGGGTCAGCATTGATGTTGGCGGCGGTGCCATCACCTTCCAGCCCAATACAGCCCCCGATGACGGCCAGTGGCATCATTACGCAGTCGTATTGCCCACGGGCGGCGATAGCCTTCTTGACCTGCAGGTCTATCAGGATGGTGTCTTACTAGAGACCGTCAGTGCGCTTTACGACAGTTCGGATACGACAACCCATGGCGACATAACTCTCGCGACGACGGCGTCCGCCATCACACTCGGGAACGGCGGCTCGAACCGTTACTTCAACGGCGACATGGCCGAAGTTTCGATCTGGAGTTCGGCACTGACAACGGCTCAGGTCCAACAGTACATGAGCGAGCAGTTGGACGGTTCGGAATCCGATCTCGCCGCCTACTGGCGCGGCTCGGACGATGGTTCCGGTAAGGTTCAGGACTTCAAAGACGGCGGCACTAACGATCTGACGCTGAACGGCACGGCTTCCATCGTTGACGTCGCGCCGGATATTGAAAGCACCAGTGTACGCATCGCCGAAGGCACCATCGCCACCGGCCAGATAACCGGTGAAGGCGTTTCCGGCACAGCCAGCTATGCCATCGTCAACGGGTCATCGACCGTGACATCGTACACAACCGCGAACAATGGAACTGTAACCATCGATCCGACGACCGGCGTCTGGAACTATGTGCCGAACAGTTCCTTCTCCGGCACGGACACCTTCACCCTGCGCGCCACCGGCGATAACGGCAGCATCGACAATGCGACAATGTCGATCCGCGTCGGCGAAGAACCGGTTGCGCCGGACCAGTATGCGCTTAGCCTCGACGGAACGGATGATTACGTATCCATGGGGGACGTACTCGATCAAGGAACGGGTAGCTTCACGATTGAGCTATGGGCCGACTTCAATGGCTCTCATGCCGCCAACGATGTCTTCGCCTCGAAAGGGAATGCCGATAGCACTGACCCAGGCTGGAGCATACGCACCGAAACCAATGGTGTTGAGGTGCGTGTCTCAGACGCCGACGGCGACCGCGCCATCCAGCATATCTCTACGGCAGGAACAACGGATGGCTGGCACCACATCGCCCTCGTCGTTGACCGGGCTGCTGGAACCGTCAAAGGATACCTCGACGGCAGCAATACCGGCTGGTCCGATAACGACACCACCGGTGGCTCTTTAGCTAACGTCGGCAGCCTCGACAATGCCCGCGAGCTTCTAATCGGGGCGAGTGAAAATTCCGGCGGAACGATTACGGACTATTTCGGCGGAAATATTTCGGAGTTCCGCATTTGGGATAGTGCGCGGTCCGCGACACAGATTGCTGATAACTATGACAAACAGCTCTCCGGGAACGAAGATGGCCTCGCAGGGTACTGGAACTTCGACGAGGGCAACGGCAATGTGACAACGGATAAGACCGGGAACGGTAACGACGGCACTGTTATCGGCGCAACGTTCACCGACCTGACCACTGTCAGTGTCGCCGCGAATTCAACCTACAAGGGCCTGATCTTGGGCGCTGACGCCGACAACAACGACTCTCTGAGCTATGCAGTCAAAACTGATGCGCAACACGGCACCCTCACGTTCGATAATGACGGGAGCTATACCTACGAAAGCGGCGCTCAAGACGATAGCTTCGAGGTCACTATCACCGATAATGACGGCAACTCGACCGATCACGTCGTGACCTTCGACATCCCCTAACCCAAGGTTTTTGACATCGCATAGTTGTGGATCGCGACCCCGCTGATATCGAAATCGCGGCGCAGATCTTCTCTAAAACCGTTCCTTAGGAAAAACCCACGCGCCGTTTCGCTTGCCTCCACGAATAGACGACTTATTCCTTGCTTCTGTGCAACGGCTTCAATGACAAGTAATAGCCGAACTGCCATTCCTGTGCCGGATAACGCGGGTCGACAATAGAACCACCCGATGTGACCATCCTGCTCAACGTCGGCAAAGCCCAACGGAACACCCCCCTCACCTTCTACGACAAAGCCGTGGCGTCCGTCCTCGAACGCTTCGGCAAATGCGAAAACTGACGGTGTACGCTGCAGCCAGACTTTGGTCTGTTCATCGGAATAGTGGTGTCGCGCTGTCCCGGTAATTGCTTCACGGTAGATTTCGGGAAGATGCGCATAGTCCCCCGCTTCGATGCGTCTGATGCGATATGTCATGACGGCAATCTGCCCACCTGCACACTTTGTCGCAACGCATAACGAAAAGGCGCCCCCATTATGCGGAGCGCCTTTCCCATTCTCTTAGGTGGTTTATACCTTAGACAAGGCTTCGGTCTTCGAAGTCCGCGGCATCGTTCCCATTGTCTTCGACCGGAATCTGAATACCGCCCTCCTCTTCCTGGGCCAGTTGCTCGTTCTGCTGGTCGTCCTCTTCCTTCTGCTCCAAGTCGGTCTTGCCGAAGACATCGTCGTCCGGCGCGTTCCCCTGGTCATTGTCATCGAACCAATTGCCACCGCCGCCATGGTCACGGCTGGCACCGAAGTCGTGACCACCACTATTTTCCGGAGGCTCACAGGTGGAGAACTTCTCGAGCGCAGCCATCAGGCCACCACCCTCGCCGCTGCCGGAACCACCTGCTGCAGCAATACCGTGTCCGGAACCGCCACCATGGCCTGAACCACCGCCATACCGATGACCGCCACCGCTATCGCCGCCACGTCCATGCCCGGAGCCGGAACCACCCCCGAATTTGTTGGCGCTGTGGCCGCCCTTTCCGTGGCCGGAGCCACCACCCTTGCCATGCTTGCTACCGCCGCCACTGTGGCCGCCTTTGCCGTGTCCGGAGTCTCCGCCTTTAGCGTGTTTGCTACCGCCGCCACTCTGGCCGCTCTTGCCGTGGCCGGAGTCTCCACCTTTGGCGTGTTTGCTACCGCCGCCACTCTGGCCGCTCTTGCCGTGTCCAGAGTCTCCACCTTTGGCGTGTTTGCTGCCACTACCGCTCTTACCGGCCTTGCCGTGACCAGAGTCTCCGCCTTTGGCGTGTTTGCTGCCGCCACCGCTCTTGCCGGCCTTGCCGTGACCGGAGCCTTTACCCTGCATAGAGCCGGTGCCAGCGCCTTTGCCATGCCCCGAGCCACCGGCCTTGCCGTGCTGCTTATCGTCGCCGTCCTCATTATTCTCGGCGTTATTGTTCGGACCGGAGTTACCCGGCGCATCCTGATCGCCGTTGCCCCAGCCATTGTTGCCCTGCGGGCCTCCCTTATCGTCTTCTTCGACATCCGGAACAGGTTCCGGCGCCGGCTCGGCCTGCTGAATATCAGCGTGGTCGAGTTCAATCTCTGTACCTTGCAAGGTCATATTGTTGTCGAAGGTAATTTCACCGCCATCCGTCGGCGTTTCGACGGCCCCGGCAAAGACCTCGACGTTGATGTTTTCGCCATCCGCCGGCGCCGCGCCGGTGAACGATACCGGCACGGTGATTGTACCGCCACCGGCCTGAATATCAGCGGCATCGGCCTCGACGACGACGAAGGTTTGCCCCTGGGGCAGGCCGTTCTCGCTGTTGCCTTCGACGGTCTGAGCATTTTCGTCACTGGGCGACATACCCTCCGGCACTTCAACGAAGACGAAGTGGGTTTCCGAACCGTCGTCATAATCACCGAATGTCGCCGTGACATCGACTTCCACTTCACAGGTCGACGGACCGGGCTCGCCGGCCGTTTCGAACGTCACTTCGTGGACGAGGAAGTCGCTGTTCTCACCGGTTGCTTCGAAAACCATGGAGTCGAAGCTACCGCCATCGTCTGCTTGGAAAGTGCCGAGTGAGTCGACTCCGTCCGTGCCGCCTTCGATGACAACCTCGCCGACCGGCTCACCGTCACGGTAGAGCGTAATACGGCAGTCTTCGTTCGGGTTCTGCCAGGCGATGGTTACGTTGGCTTCCGAAACGTCCTCGTCAAAATTTATCACTACCTGCTCGGACTTGCCGTCCTCGTAGCCGATCTCGCTGTCGGCACCGTTGGAGGCTCCGCCCTTGACGCCAAAACCAGTCGGATGACCATCGGATTTGACACTGATGTTATCGGTCGAACCTTCCGAGAGATTCCCGTGTCGATCGAGTGTGCGACCAGCGACCGTAAAGCCAGCATCGGCGGCATCATAGTTATCCGAACCGATGGTGATTTCTTCAGATTCACCAGGCTCGCCCGGGGTAACGGTAGCGCTGATAGATGCAGACACCCCCGTATCGTCGGCCACTGCATCGACTTCAACGGTGAAGCTCTGCTCTAGCGTCGAGGTTTCTCCGGTAGAGGATTCCGTAGACGTGACCGAAACCGCTAGGTCGAAGTCGGCATCGCTGTCCGTCGGCGGCGTGATCGTGAGACCGTCCAGATCGCCTTCTTCCAACGTCCAGGTTCCGTCGCCATTATCAGTCCCTGCGGAGAGCGTCGCCCCCTCCGGCACGCCGGAGATGGTGACCGACAAGCTTTCCGAACCGTCGGTGTCGGTAAGACCCGCATCGATGTTCAAGGCGATTGCCGAGTCTTCGTAGCCTTCAGCATCCGTCACTTCGAGAGTCGGTTCTTCAACCGTCATGTCCTTGTTTTCAACTTCGACCGTCGCTTGCGACATCGTATTATTGTTGGACAGCGTGATCTCACCGTCGCCCACCGTGCCGTCGATGTTCGTTTCCTGAGCAACTGCGAAAACATTGACACTGACCGAACCGTCATCTTCGGCGACAGGGGCGATGAAATTCACCGGCACGCTAATCGAACCGCCGGTTTCCTGCAGACCCACCGGATCGACCGGGATCGCGATGAAGGTACCGCTGCCGTCTCCGTAATCGGATCCGTCGACTTGTGTGAATTCGCCCTGCGGTTCCCAGCCTTCCGGTACTTCGACGACGATGAAGTGATTTTCCGATCCATCGGTGAAGTCACCGAAGGTGGCGTCGACGTTGACCGTCACTTCACACTGCGGCTCGTTGTCTTCGACAACAACCGTATCCTGGTAACCGAAATCGATCTCTTGGATAAAATAGTCAGAGCTGTCGTGCGTCTGATCGCCGTCGCCGCCCGTATATTCGGTCGCGGAAAAGACGACCTGGTTAAAGCTGACGCCATCCGGCAGATCGATGGAAAATTCACCGGTGTTACCACTGTCGTTTGAGAAGGTGCCTTCGGCAACCAACTCACCATCATCGAAGACCTGCCACTTGCCTTGCTCGTCACCGGCGGCATCGCCACGACCATCACCTTCGTCGGCAAATAGGCGCCCGACCTTGAAGGACAACTCGGTGACGTCGTGATCAAAGTCGATTACCAGCTGTTCCGAGGTGTCGGTATCCGGATTATGGCCCAGCTGCGCATCCGGCTCACCGTCGGACGCACTGCCTTTCACACCAAGACCACCGCTCTGCGAAGACACATTTTCCGCCGACGCATCCGACACCGAACCGTCCGAATTCAGTGTCCGCGCCGTTACCGAGAAGCCCTGACCCGGCTCGTTGAAATTCGATGCATCGATAGAACCTTCGCCCTCGACGATTTCCGTGTGTGTCCCACCTTCGATCATCTGGGTCTCGACCGACGCGGACACCGTGGTCGGGTCTGCAACCGCGTCCACTTCGACCGTAAAGCTAGTCTCAACAGTTGAGGTATCACCGGTCGACGTTTCCGTCGAGGTGACGGAGACCGAGAGATCAAAGTCTATATCGCTGTCCGTCGGCGGCGTGACGGTCAAACCGTCCAGGTCACCTTCTTCAATCGACCATGTGCCATCGCCATTGTCGGTACCGGCCGAGAGTGTCGCACCATCCGGCACGCCGGAAATGGTGATCGACAGGCTTTCAGACCCGTCCGTATCGGCCAGGCTGGCGTCAATGTTAATCGGAATAGCATTGTCTTCGTAGCCGATGGCATCACCGACGACCAGTTCCGGCGGCTGCGCCGTGCCGTCTGTCACGTTGATCGTGACATTGGCTGACGACGTATCTCCGTCACCGTCAGTGATCGTGTAAGAGAAATTATCCATCACCGGACCGCCGTCGGCGCTTTCCATAGTGTCGTCGCTTTCGAACGACCAGGTGCCGTCGGCGTTGACCGTGAGTGTCCCCTGTTCCGTATCGACGGTTTCGCCCGCATTGGCAGTCTGCGTTTCACCGTTCTCGTCGGTGTAAGTGAAGGACGTTATTTCCGCTCCGTCGGCACCGAGATCATCGTTGCCGAGCAGATTATCCTGCCCGCCATCCGTGCCGATGGTGGCGCCGCCGTCCGTGACATTGAAGGTGCCGTCATCGACCGCTTCCGGCACTGCATCGGCGATGTCGATATTCAGGGTTGCTTCGGTTGTCTCGCCGTTCCCGTCCGTGACGTTGAGAGTCACCGGAATGTCGTTGAGCAGGTCGCCGCTGTCGCCCGTATGATCTACCGGCGCTTCAAGCACGACGGTGTAGGAATAGTTGCCACCGTCTTCGTTCAGCGTGATTGTCATGACCGGGCTGCCGTCCGGCGTAGAGCCTGTGATGGACTGGCCGTCTTCCGACACAGTGAAGGTGATCGTCTCACCGCCCGAGGTCAGCCCCATGTCTTCCAGTTCTGGAGGCACACCGATGGCAACCGAGCCTTCGCCGTCGCCACCGAAGTCAATATTGATCGTGCCCGTGGCTGACGTGGAACCATCACCGAGGTCGTTTTCGTTTAGAAGCACCTCACCCGCTTCGACCGTTGGCGCGCCGTTTTCATAGGACGCCGTAACCACGCCACCGGCAAAGGTGGTGTTATTGTCGAGGGTGAGTTCCCCGCCGTCAGACGGGTTTTCGGCAGCGGCCGAAAATACCTCAAAGTTGATGTCACCCGATGCCTGATCATCCGGCACATCAAAGGTCACGGAAACGGAAGCTGTCCCACCGGTTTCCTGCAGATCTCCATTGTCGATTTCGATCTTGATGAACTGTTTATCCGGCAGGCCATCGATGCCGCCACCGTCAACGACTTCACTGCCTTCCGGCGCTTCCCAGCCATCCGGCACTTCGACGAAGACAAAGTGGCTTTCCGAACCGTCTTCATAATCGCCGAAAGTAGCGTTGAGGTTCACGGTCACAGAAGAGCTTTCGCCGCCGGTCTCGCCACCGGTGTCACCGGGTTCGTCGCGTTGCACGAGGTCTTCGTTACCGATGACCGTGCCGTCGCCGAACGAGATCGCCTCAACGTTGTTGACCGTCAGCACCTGACCAGTGTCGTTGTCGATGATCTGGGTGTTAATGTGACCCTGGTTGTCGGTGAAGTTCTGCAGCGTGTAGGAGTCCTGGTCACCATCCAGATACAACACATCGTCGCCGGATCCACCGTCCATCGCGGTGTTGCCGCCAATGTCGCCGTTGAGCGTCAGATTGTCGTCGCCGGCGCCCATGTTGAAGTTGTTACCCTGCTGGGTATCGCCGTTGACGGTGATGCTGTCATCGCCGGCACCCATCTGGAAGTTCTCGTTCATGTTGGTGCCACGGTCGACGACGAAATTGTCGCCGCCTGCCGTACCGGCATGGTTCATACTGCCGTCATCGACAAAATCGTTCTCCGTCGTCTGATTTCCGCCGGCGTTTTCGGCATTGTTGTTGTCCTCAGAACCGCCAGGGGCGTCCTGATCGCCATTGCCGTGACCATTGTTACCTTGCGGGCCGCCCTTGGAGCCGTCTTCGCCTTCATCGGCATGCAATGTCGCTGAGCCGCCGATGGTGGTCGGATCCGCAACCGCATCGACCTCGACGGTGAAGGTGTTTTCGACGGTCGAGGTATCGCCCGTCGATGTTTCCGTCGAGGTAACGGAGACAGTCAGATCGAAATCAATGTCGCTATCCGTCGGCGGGGTGACCGTGAGGCCTTCCAGATCGCCCTCTTCGAGCGTCCAGGTGCCATCACCGTTATCGGTGCCGGCGGAGAGGGTCGCGCCTTGCGGCACGCCAGAGATCCTGATCGACAGGCTTTCAGATCCGTCGTTATCGTTGAGACCGGTCGTGATATCGAGCGCGATGGCGTTGTCTTCATAGCCTTCGGCATCACCGACAACGAGGGTCGGCTGTTCCGCCGTACCGTCAGAGATATTGATATTGACGTTCGCAGTGGACGTATCACCGTCACCATCGGTGATCGTGTATGTGAAGTTGTCCATGACTGAGCCACCGTCGCCGCTTTCCATGGTCTCGTCGCTTTCGAACGACCACGTGCCGTCGGCATTAATCGTCAGAGAGCCCTGCTCAGTATCGACGGTGTCGCCTGCTTCGGCGATCTGCTGTTCGCCGTTCTCATCGGTGTATGTGAAGGAGGTTACCTGCGCACCGTCCGCACCGATATTATCGTTGGCCAGCAGGTTGTCCTGACCGCCGTCGGTACCGATGACGTTACCGCCTTCTTCGACGGTAAAGGTGCCGTCATCGACCGCTTCCGGCGCATCGTCGATGACGTTGACGGTGAGTGTCGCGCTAGCGCTATCGCCGTCGCCGTCTGTTACGGTCAGCGTAACCGGAATGTCGGAGATCATGTCACCGCTATCGCCGGCATGATCCATCTCTTCATGCAGTTCGACGGAGTAGCTGTAGTTGCCGCCGTCCTCGTTGAGGCTGATGGTCATAACCGGATTGCCGTCCGGCGTCGCCCCCGTAATCGACTGTCCGTCTTCCGACACCGTAAAGGTGACAACTTCGCCGCCCGACGTCAGGTTCATGTCGGCGAGTTCCTGCGGAACCTCAAGCTGCACGGAACCTTCACCGTCGGCACCGAAATCGATGTTCAGGGCCTGGCCGCCATCCGTTGCACCGGCGCCCAGATCACCTTCGTCCAGCGTGACCGAATAACCATCGGCGCCAGGTTCGCCGTTGCCGCCGTCACCACCCGGCGGTGGGCCGATGGTCGGGCCATCGTCGGTAATCTCAATGGTCTGTGAGGCCGAGGCCGTATCACCGTCACCGTCCGTGATGGTGTAGGTAAAGCCGTCGGTGACTTCATCGCCACCGTGATCGGAGTTGGGATCGGTTTCGAACGACCAAGACCCATCGGCATTGACCGTCAATTGACCGTTCTCTGTATCGACGGTTTGACCAGCATCGGCCGTCTGTTGCTCGCCGCTCTCGTCAGTGTAGGTAAACGATGTGATCTGGCCGCCGTCTGCGCCAACTTCGTCATTCGACAGAAGACCGTCTTGGGCGGACACACTGAGGGTATCGCCACCTTCTTCGAGGGTCACGGTCGCATCGTCTTCGGCGACCGGCGCATCGTCGATGACGTTGACGGTGAGTGTCGCGCTAGCGATATCGCCGTCGCTGTCCGTTACGGTCAGCGTAACCGGAATGTCGGAGATCATGTCACCGCTATCGTCGGCATGATCCATCTCTTCATGCAGTTCGACGGAGTAGCTGTAGTTGCCGCCGTCCTCGTTGAGGCTGATGGTCATTACCGGGTTGCCGTCCGACGTCGCCCCCGTAATCGACTGTCCGTCTTCCGACACCGTAAAGGTGACAACTTCGCCGCCCGACGTCAGGTTCATGTCGGCGAGTTCCTGCGGAACCTCAAGCTGCACGGAACCTTCACCGTCGGCACCGAAATCGATGTTCAGGGCCTGGCCGCCATCCGTTGCACCGGCGCCCAGATCACCTTCGTCCAGCGTGACCGAATAACCATCGGCGCCAGGTTCGCCGTTGCCGCCGTCACCACCCGGCGGTGGGCCGATGGTCGGGCCATCGTCGGTAATCTCAATGGTCTGTGAGGCCGAGGCCGTATCACCGTCACCGTCCGTGATGGTGTAGGTGAAGCCGTCGGTGACTTCATCGCCACCGTGATCAGCATTGGGATCCGTCTCGAAGGACCAAGACCCATCGGCATTGACCGTCAGTTGACCGTTCTCTGTATCGACCGTTTGACCGGCATCAGCCGTCTGTTCTTGGCCGTTCTCGTCGGTGTAGGTGAAGGACGTGATTTGGCCGCCGTCGGCACCCAGGTCATCGTTCGCCAACAAGCCGTCCGTGGCCGACACACTCAGGCTGTCCCCACCTTCGTCCAGCGTCACCGTCGCATCGTCGGCAGCAACCGGCGTGTCATCCTTGATACCGATCTCGAGCGTGGTCGAGGCTTCGGTGCCGTCGCCGTCGGTGACCGTCAGGCCAATCGGCAGGTTCGACAGGATGTCGTCGCCGGCGCCCTCGCCCGCATGGTCAATGTTGCCCTGCAAATCGACAGAGTATGACAACTCACCCGTTTCCGCATTGGCGTCGAGCGTTACCGTGAACACCGGACCGTCTTCGGTCTCGGCAACGATGCTCTGACCGTCCTCGGAGACCGAGAAGGAGATTTCCTTGCCGTCCGCCGTCAGCCCCATGTCTTCCAGTTCGGACGGCACGGATAATTCGGCAGAGCCGAAGCCGTCGGCGCCAAAATCGATCTCGATGGCCTGGCTCGCAGACCCCATGTCGCTTTCGTCAACGACGAGATCGGCCGCACCGATGTCCGGGCTGTTCGGATCGCCACCATTCGGCGGATCGCTCGGCGGTGGGAATTTCGGCCCTTCGTCGTCGATGAGAATTTCCTGGCTGGCCGTCGCCATATCACCGTCACCGTCCGTGATGGTGTAGGTAAAGCCGTCGGTGACTTCGTCTCCACCGTGTTCGGCATTGGGATTCGTCTCGAAGGACCAAGACCCATCGGCATTAACCGTCAGTTGACCGTTCTCTGTATCGACCGTTTGACCGGCATCAGCCGTCTGCTCTTGGCCGTTCTCGTCGGTGTAGGTGAAGGACGTGATCTGGCCGCCGTCGGCACCCAGGTCATCGTTCGCCAACAAGCCGTCTGTGGCCGACACACTCAGGCTGTCACCACCTTCGTCCAGCGTCACCGTCGCATCGTCGGCAGCAACCGGGGTATCGTCCTTGATACCGATCTCGAGCGTGGTCGAGGCTTCGGTGCCGTCGCCGTCGGTGACCGTCAGGCCAATCGGCAGGTTCGACAGGATGTCGTCGCCGGCGCCCTCGCCCGCATGGTCAATGTTGCCCTGCAAATCGACAGAGTATGACAACTCACCCGTTTCCGCATTGGCGTCGAGCGTTACCGTGAACACCGGACCGTCTTCGGTCTCGGCAACGATGCTCTGACCGTCCTCGGAGACCGAGAAGGAGATTTCCTTGCCGTCCGCCGTCAGCCCCATGTCTTCCAGTTCGGACGGCACGGACAATTCGGCAGAGCCGAAGCCGTCGGCGCCGAAATCGATCTCGATGGCCTGGCTCGCGGACCCCATGTCGCTTTCGTCAACGACGAGATCGGCCGCACCGATGTCCGGGCTGTTCGGATCGCCACCATTCGGCGGATCGCTCGGCGGTGGGAATTTCGGCCCTTCGTCGTCGATGAGAATTTCCTGGCTGGCCGTCGCCGTATCACCGTCACCATCCGTGATGGTGTAGGTGAAGCCGTCGGTGACTTCGTCTCCACCGTGATCGGCGTTGGGATCGGTTTCGAACGACCAGGACCCATCGGCATTAACCGTCAGTTGACCGTTCTCTGTATCGACCGTTTGACCGGCATCAGCCGTCTGTTCTTGGCCGTTCTCGTCGGTATACGTAAAGGACGTGATCTGGCCGCCGTCGGCACCAAGGTCATCATTCGCCAACAAGCCGTCCGTGGCCGACACACTCAGGCTGTCACCACCTTCGTCCAGCGTCACCGTCGCATCGTCGGCAGCAACCGGGGTATCGTCCTTGATGCCGATCTCGAGTGTGGTCGAGGCTTCGGTGCCGTCGCCGTCGGTGACCGTCAGGCCAATCGGCAGGTTCGACAGGATATCGTCGCCGGCGCCCTCACCCGCATGGTCGATGTTGCCCTGCAAATCGACAGAGTATGATAACTCACCCGTTTCCGCATTGGCGTCGAGCGTCACCGTGAACACCGGACCGTCTTCGGTCTCGGCAACGATGCTCTGACCGTCCTCGGAGACCGAGAAGGAGATTTCCTTGCCGTCCGCCGTCAGCCCCATGTCTTCCAGTTCGGACGGCACGGACAATTCGGCAGAGCCGAAGCCGTCGGCACCAAAGTCGATCTCGATGGCCTGGCTCGCAGACCCCATGTCGCTTTCGTCAACGACGAGATCAGCCGCACCAATGTCCGGGCTGTTCGGATCGCCACCGCCCGGCGGATCGCTCGGCGGTGGGAATTTCGGCCCTTCGTCGTCGATGACAATTTCCTGGCTGGCCGTCGCCGTATCACCGTCACCGTCCGTGATGGTGTAGGTGAAGCCGTCGGTGACTTCATCGCCACCGTGATCGGCATTGGGATCGGTTTCGAACGACCAAGACCCATCGGCATTGACCGTCAGTTGACCGTTCTCTGTATCGACCGTTTGACCGGCATCAGCCGTCTGCTCTTGACCGTTCTCGTCGGTGTAGGTGAAGGACGTGATCTGGCCGCCGTCGGCACCCAGGTCATCGTTCGCCAACAAGCCGTCTGTGGCCGACACACTCAGGCTGTCCCCACCTTCGTCCAGCGTCACCGTCGCATCGTCGGCAGCAACCGGCGTGTCATCCTTGATACCGATCTCGAGCGTGGTCGAGGCTTCGGTGCCGTCGCCGTCGGTGACCGTCAGGCCAATCGGCAGGTTCGACAGGATGTCGTCGCCGGCGCCCTCGCCCGCATGGTCAATGTTGCCCTGCAAATCGACAGAGTATGACAACTCACCCGTTTCCGCATTGGCGTCGAGCGTTACCGTGAACACCGGACCGTCTTCGGTCTCGGCAACGATGCTCTGACCGTCCTCGGAGACCGAGAAGGAGATTTCCTTGCCGTCCGCCGTCAGCCCCATGTCTTCCAGTTCGGACGGCACGGACAATTCGGCAGAGCCGAAGCCGTCGGCACCAAAGTCGATCTCGATGGCCTGGCTCGCAGACCCCATGTCGCTTTCGTCAACGACAAGATCAGCCGCACCAATGTCCGGGCTGTTCGGATCACCACCGCCCGGCGGATCGCTCGGCGGTGGGAATTTCGGCCCTTCGTCGTCGATGAGAATTTCCTGGCTGGCCGTCGCCGTATCACCGTCACCATCCGTGATGGTGTAGGTGAAGCCGTCGGTGACTTCATCGCCACCGTGATCGGCATTGGGATCCGTCTCGAAGGACCAAGACCCATCGGCATTAACCGTGAGCGAACCGTTCTCTGTATCGACGGTCGAGCCGGCATCAGCCGTCTGCTCTTGGCCGTTCTCGTCAGTGTAGGTGAAGGACGTGATTTGGCCGCCGTCGGCACCCAGGTCATCGTTCGCCAACAAGCCGTCTGTGGCCGACACACTCAGGCTGTCACCACCTTCGTCCAGCGTCACCGTCGCATCGTCGGCAGCAACCGGCGTGTCATCCTTGATACCGATCTCGAGCGTGGTCGAGGCTTCGGTGCCGTCGCCGTCGGTGACCGTCAGGCCAATCGGCAAGTTCGACAGGATGTCGTCGCCGGCGCCCTCGCCCGCATGGTCAATGTTGCCCTGCAAATCGACAGAGTATGACAACTCACCCGTTTCCGCATTGGCGTCGAGCGTTACCGTGAACACCGGACCGTCTTCGGTCTCGGCAACGATGCTCTGACCGTCCTCGGAGACCGAGAAGGAGATTTCCTTGCCGTCCGCCGTCAGCCCCATGTCTTCCAGTTCGGACGGCACGGACAATTCGGCAGAGCCGAAGCCGTCGGCACCAAAGTCGATCTCGATGGCCTGGCTCGCAGACCCCATGTCGCTTTCGTCAACGACAAGATCGGCGCGACCGATATCGGGACCACCGTCCCCGCCTTCACCGCCCGGCGGCGGTCCCGGCGGGATCATTGGACCATCATCGGTGATTTCAATTTTCTGCGTAGCGACAGACGTATCGCCGTCACCGTCCGTCACCGTATAGGTAAAGCCGTCGAACAAAGTGTCACCACTGGAGTGATCGGCATTGGGATCAGCCTCGAAGGTCCACGAGCCGTCTGAATTGACGGTCAGAGTGCCGTGTTCCGTGTCAACGGTCTCACCAGCTTCGGCCGTTTTAGTTTCGCCGCTCTCATCGGTGTAAGTGAAAGACGTGATCTGGCCGCCGTCAGCGCCAAGGTCATCGTTGGCAAGCAGATTAGCCCCGCCGTTGCCGGAGCCAATTTCGCCACCCCCCTCTTCCATGGTGAGAGTAATTTCTCCAACTGCTTCCGGCTGATCGTCGACGACGTTGATGTTGATTTCAGCTGTTGCTGTCGAGCCGTCGCCATCCATCACTTCAAGATTGAATGGAAGGTTCGAGAGAATATCGGAACCCGGGTCCGGATGATCCAAGTTACCTTGCAGTTCGAACGTGTAGCTGAATTCACCGCCTACCTCAGAAAGCGACATCGTGAAGACCGGCTCACCGTCAGACGTCGCGATGATCGACTGGCCGTCTTCGGAGAGTTCGAATTCAACCGGATTGCCGTCGGCCGTCAGGCCCATATCTTCCAATTCTTGCGGAATCGATAGCGCCACGGAGCCTTCGCCGTCAGCACCAAAATCTATATCGAGCGACTGCGTCACCGAAGCATTACCACCGTCGATGTCTTTTTCATACAAGGTTGCGGCATCGCCTCGACCGTCAGGGTCGCCCGTTTCAGGTGGGAAGCCGATCGTCGGCCCGTCGTCGTTGATCTGAATGTTCTGCGTCGCGGAGGACGTGTCACCGTCCGCATCGACGATAGAATACGTGAAGCCGTCAAACAGCGGCTGACCATCAGTATGATCGGCGTTGGCGTCGGCTTCGAACGACCATGAACCGTCAGCATTGACGGTCAGCTGACCATGCTCGGTATCAACGGTGTCACCGGCACGAGCCGTCTGCTCTTCGCCGTTCTCGTCGGTGTACGTGAACTGAAAAATCAACGCCCCATCAGCACCGACATCATCATTGGCCAACAAGTTTTCGGCACCGTTGTCGGAACCGATAGTGCCACCGCCTTCTTCGATGGATTGCGTTTCGTCGTCCCGAGCAACCGGCTCGTCATCAACGATACCGACTGTGAACTGGCCAACGGCAAGATCTCCGTCGCTGTCTGTCACCTGGATGCCGATAGGCAGATCAACTTGATCCAAATCACCGTGATCGATCGAGCCTTGGAGTTCGAAAGTGTAGCTGAGCGATCCGCCGCCGGTCTCGTTCAGGGTCACGGAGAAAACCGGCGAACCTTCCGAATCGACAGCCTGAATCTGGTTACCATCATCGGAAAGCGTCAGCGTGAGCGGCGTACCACCCTTGCCAACATTGAGTTCGCGCAGACCTTCCGGAATCGCAAGACGCACGTCCCCTGCTCCATCGTCACCGAAATCGATGACCAGAGGCTGAGTGATTGACCGCGCGCCGGTGCCGTCCGAACCGCCGTTCAGATCGTCTTCGTCGAGAACCGCATTGTTCGTCTTGATGATCTCCGGCGAATCATCGACCTCGCTCGGCACGGAAGGATCGTCGTCATCTTCCTCTTCCGGCGCAAGAATCAAGAATTCTTCATCGTCTTCGCTACGATCATCACCACCGCGTAATTCTTCGGTATCGTCTTCAATGCGCGCGTCATCGAAAACTCTGTCTTCCAGGAAGGTCGCATCGTCGAAGTCATAGTCGATCGGACGCTCTTCGGTGAAATAGTTGCCACCGGCTTCTTGCTCGACTTCGATGGGGTCGATCGGCGGTGGCGGATCACCGGGCACATACTCTTCCGGTTCGATAATGGGGTTGGGCGGTGTCGGCGCGCCTTCCGGCGGCGGCGACATGATCGCGGCCTGGTGATCGTATTTGCTGCCCGTGTGGATGTTTGCAATCGACCTGTCTTCACGGTCACCGCCGTTGCTGTCCCGAAGAATATCTTCAAGGCTCTCACCCCGGCGCTCTTGCGGCGCGGCGGGCTGATTCCCCCCAAAGATATCGTCGTCTTCGAAACCGTCGTTTCCGGTCGTCTCGGCCATTGCGGCAACTCCTAGAATTCTCGTCGTGGCGCCGTTTCCAGCGCACCAACCCCCGTCTTATCCGACGCCGTTAAATAGTCTTCCGGCTATAGATAATTCTATATCACGCACCATGTCGGCGAGCGGTTATAAAGTGTAATAACTTGTTACATGGCACCATGGTTTGCGGTCCCCGTTCAACCGCCAATTCATCCGCTCGGCTGTAAGGAACTCGCCACAATTCAAGGGTATTGAAATGTTAGGGACGCGTCTGCTCCACGGAAACAATTAGAAACCGAAAATTCGTGGACTTTGAAGGGTTAAACTGATTCTATTTAAGGAATGTTGCCGCCGCCAAAGCGGTACTACTGTGCAACTGGGGGAAGATAAATGAGCCGCGAGCAAAAGCGCGGAACGTGGGCGACGATTCGTCGGCTTGAGAAAAGTGTGCCTCAAGTCAGCTGGTATCGTGGTGAGTTGGTGTTGATGACGTTGTTCATCAATATCTTCGCGCTCGGCCTGCCCATTTTCATTTTACAAGTCTATGACCGAGTTCTGCCTAACCTGGGTTTGACGACGATGCAGTTCCTGGTGATCGGACTCATCGCCGTCATGCTGTTGGACTTCCTCATGAAGACCATTCGCGCCGCGGTGACGACTTATACCGGCGCGCGTTTTGAGCATTTGGCCCGCGTCTCAGCCGTCGACCACATCTTGCGTACGCCGCAGGACATCTATGAACAAGACACGCCCGGCGCCTATCTAGACAAGGTCAACGCCATCGGCGTCGTCAAAGACTTCTATTCGAGCCAACTCGGCACGTTGATGATCGACCTGCCGTTCGCGATTTTCTTTCTGGGCATGATCTGGTTCCTGGGCGGCATCATCGTTGCGGTACCACTCACGCTTTTGACCCTTTTCGGGATCATGGCCATCATTATCGGCGGCAATCTGCGCCGTGCAGTCGATACCCGCAGTCAAGTCGATAACAAGCGTTACGACTTTCTGATCGAAATCATCACCGGCATTCACACGGTCAAAGCACAGGCATTCAAGAACCTGCTGCAACGGCGCTTCGAAACCATGCAGGAGTTTTCCGCACGTGCCGTCCGCTCCGTCGCCATGCAAAGCTCAATCGCGCAGAGCCTGGGTAGCACCTTCGGTCAGCTCAACATGGCATGCGTGATCGGCACCGGTGCTATTTTGGTAATTGACGGCAATCTCAGCGCCGGTGAATTGGCCGCCTGCACCTTGCTCTCCGGCCGCGCGATGCAGCCGTTGCAATCCGCCATGGGGCTTTGGACCAACTTCCAGACCATTCGGGTCGCTTGCGACAATGCTTCGGAAGTCCTGGAACTGCCGGCCGAAGACACTAGCGGTCTGCCGGATATGCCCAAGATCAAAGGCGGTATCGAGTTCCGCAATGTCACTTTCGGATACCGTGGCATGACGGAACCGCTGATCAAGGACCTGAACGTCGATATTAATGCCGGTGAAATGATCGGTATCGAGGGGGAGAACTCGTCCGGTCGTTCGACACTGCTGAAGTTGATGATCGGCTTAATTCGACCGAACAACGGTCAGGTTCTTGTCGACGGCCACGACCTCGCTAAACACAAAAGCACCTCTTACCGCAGGCAAATGGCCTTCCTGTCTGCAGATGCCGACGTCTACTCCGGCACGATCCTCGATAACATGACCTATTTCCGCGGTGGGAAATACATCAATAAAGCAATCAAGCTCGCCCGTGAAATTGGCCTCGACGACGAGATCAAGCGTCTGCCGGAAGGTTACGGCACCCACGTCGGTGACGGCGCCGGCGGCGTCCTGCCAGCCGGTTTCGTGCAACGAATCACCGTCGTTCGCGCTCTGGTGGATGATCCGAGAATCATTTTCTTCGACAACGCCAACCACGGTCTCGACTCACAAACCGACCGGTTGTTGATGGACTTCATCAGCGGCATGCGCGGTCGCGCCACGGTTATCTTGGTGAGCGCGCGACCATCTTGGCTGCGCCTCGCCGACCGCCGCTATGTCATGACCGACGGCAGACTGACTCAAAAACGCGAAGAGAAAGATCCACAAACACATGTTGGCGCCCCCCGTGGCGCTCTGCCAGCGCCAGAAGCGCCGGCCCAACAGGCCACTTCCGCGCCTACTCAGGCTCCGGCTCAAACTCCGGCAGTCGAGAAAGCGGCGCCACAGCCTAAAGTCTCGCCTGCACCGGTGCCATCGACAAAGCCGGCGCCACAACAAATCGCTGCACAACAGCAGAATCCCGATCTTGCTCCTTCTGCAAAGCCGACCTCGCAGCAAGAAACATCAGCACAGACACCCAAAGCAGCGCCCGCCCCCGCCGCAAGGCCGGCTGCCAAACAGGCAGCAGCACCTACGCCAGAGCATCACAAGACTGCTCCCGCGCCCGCAGCGAAGCCCGCGGTCAAACAGGCGCCACAGCAACCCAAGACTGCCCTCGCACCCGCAGCGAGGCCTGTAGCCAAACAAGCGCCACAGCAACCCAAGACTGCCCCTGCACCCGCAGCGAGGCCTGTAGCCAAACAAGCGCCACAGCGTGCAGCGGCACCAGCAACGCAACAACCTAAGAAAGCCTCATCGCCCACCGCAGAGCCAGCGGCAACACCGACACCCCGGCCGAAAGCAGCTCCTGCGCCGGCAGCGAGACCGGCGCCACGTCCGACCGCCGCAGCGCAACCGAAAGGAGCGCAGACACCCGCTAGCAAGCCGATGCCCACGCCGACACCACGGCCTAAAAACGCTCCCACTCAGGCGGCGAAACCTAATCCGACAGCACGGCCCTCAGCCGTAACCCAGAACAAGCCCACACCAGTGCCGGCGGCACGTCCGGCAGCAACGCGGCAACAGAAACCCGCAGCACAACGCCCCGCGCCACAGCCGACTTCGAAAACCCCAGCTTCGGCACCTGCCAAACAATCTGCGCAACCGCGCGCGGCGGCCACCCTGCGGCCGGCGGCTCGCCCCAGTGGTGGTAGCGCGACTCCCGCGGTTCTGAAGCCGCAACCGCCGAAACCCCGCCGCATGGCAACCATTGAGCCTGGAGGTACGGAATGACCGGCGCAGGGTTCTTAATCGCCCGACTCGCAGGCAACCGTAGTCTGACGACCGCCGCGGCCTGTCTTGGCCCTCTTCTTGATGCGATGGCATGGACGGGAACTCCGCGCCAACTCGCCGAAGCGCTGACGGGTACATGGGACAGCATGAACGTGCAGGCCATCCGTAACACGATGGCCAACCTTCACTACTCGTCCACGCCGCAACGGACACGTCGAAGTTCCATCGACAAGCGGTTGCTGCCGTGCCTTTTCGAAGCTGACAACGGCGCCGTTCAGGTGATTACCAAGTCACCGAGCGAAGAAGTTCTGATATTCGACGGCACGAGCCGCAAAACCATCCGACATCCGAAGGGCAGCAATCCTAAAGGGACCGCCTACTTCTTTGCCAAGGATCAGCGAGGCAACGCAATCCGTATTCAAGATGGCAGTTGGCTGCGCACAGTCGCAAAGCGTTTTGAAGGCTACGTTGGCCAACTGTTACTCTTGACGTTCTTACTGAACATTCTGGCACTCGCGACACCGATGTTCGTAATGGCGGTCTATGACAAAGTCATCGCCACCGGCGACAAACAAACCCTCGTGTTTCTGGGAGTTGGTGTCGGCCTCGCCCTTTTATGCGACGTTTTCATACGATTGATACGTGGCGCCCTCCTTGCGCAGCTGGGTGGGCGATTTGAAATGATCGTCGGCTCGGCAACCGTCGATAAGATTTTAGATTTGCCGCTGGCACGCCTGGAACGTGCCGCCGTCGGCACACAGATCGCACGATTGCGCGAGTTTGAAGGCATCCGAGGGTTCTTCTCCGGCCCCCTGGCCATGTCGTTCTTGGAAATGCCGTTCGTGATTATCTTCATCATCGCCATTGCCTTTATCGGCGGGTGGATCGCACTGGTTCCCGTTGGGTTCATGATCCTGTTCGGCATCCTAGGCTCTTTCATCATTCGTTACGCCAAAGCCGCCGTTAAGCAGAACGTCGAGGGTAGCGCCGATGCCCAGGGCATCCTGGTCGAGCTTCTACAGAACGCCCATTCTATTAAATCGGACGGCGCCGAAGATGTCTGGATGAAGCGCTACCGCGAAAGATCGACGCGGCTGGCCCTCTCGTCGCTCAAGAATGCCCGCGTCTCCAACATGGTACAAACTTTCGGCGGACTAATGATGATTCTGGCCGGTGCCGGTACATTGACCATCGGCACGATCGCCGCTTCCAACGGTGCGATGACCATCGGTGGTCTAATCGCGAGCATGGCCTTCGTCTGGCGCATTCTATCTCCGATGCAGATGATCTTTGTTGCTATGACCAAGCTCGAGGAAGTCAAAAACGGCATGATGCGTGTCGATCAGCTGATGGCGCAGCCGACGGAAAGCCGTATCACGGCGACATCGCAAACGGTGACAGAAGGCGCACGCTTTAAAGGCCGTGTCACCTTCACCAACGTGACGATCCGCTACCAGCCGAATCATGATCCGGCCTTGTCCGGTGTCAGTTTTGACATTCAGCCGGGCGAAGTCGTCGCCATCGCAGGGTCGAACGGCTCAGGCAAGTCCTCGATCCTGAAACTGATCGCCGATTTGTATCAGCCGCAATCCGGAGCAGTGTTTATCGACGGCGTCGATAGCCGCCAGATCAACACCATCGATCTACGCCAGAACATCGCCTATCTGCCGCAGCAGACGGATCTATTCTCCGGCACCGTCGCCGAAAACCTACGCCTATCGAACCCGATCGCTAGCGACACGGAACTGACCCGCGCGCTTGAACGCGCCGGTGTCCTCGACGACGTACAGGAACTACAGGACGGGCTGGAAAGCTATTTGTCGGAGCACTCTATCAAGCAGATGTCTGCGGGCTTCCGCAAAGGCTTGGCGATTGCCCGAACGATTCTCAACGAATCTCCGATCGTTCTTCTGGACGAACCGGAGAGTGGGCTAGATATGGAATCGGATCATTGTATCATCGATATGTTGCGCGAATGCCGTGGCAAGCGCACGGTCCTCATCGTCGCTCACCGACCGTCGTATATTCGCGAAGCAGACCGGGTCCTGGTTCTAAATCGCGGCGCGATCTCTTTCGACGGCACTCCGGAAGAAATGACAAAAGCCGCTCAGGCAGCGGAATAATCTGAGGGGAATAGGACAATGGACACGCACAACCCGCCGAGCGTTCAGGCTCCGCCGCCGAAAGGACCGCCGCCGCCGATTCCCGGCGCACCGATGGTCGCCGACGAAGGTTTCCTTGTCGGGCGGGGCGCCCTCGCCCAGTCCCTCATGCTCGAAGAACGCGGCCCCAGCCACCTTATCCGCCTAGCCGCACTTTTCGTCGGTGTCATGGTCTGCTTGTTCATCGCCTGGGCCGCCGTTACCGAAATCACCGAGGTTGTGGTGTCCTCGGGCGAGGTTTCCCCGATCGGCTCTGTAAAACGCGTGCAGCACCTAGAAGGAGGCATCGTCAAAGAGATATTCGTGGGTGAAGGTGACTTGGTCGAGAAGGACTCCGTCCTGATGACTCTCGACGACGCCGGCATTCTGCCTGAATTGGAACAGCTCAACACCCGCCTTGCCAACCTAGAACTCAAAGCACGCCAGTTACAATCCGTCACCGATGGGCAAGAATTCAATATCGCAGCTATCCCTGAACGATATCAGGCTATCGCTCGTTCGCAGGCGGAAGTTCTGCAAGCCAAGCGCGAAGCTTCCGAAGCCCAGGCCGAAGTTCTGCGGGATCAGTTGCGCCAACGCCGCAACGAACTTGCTTTGCTGCGCGATCAGGTCGCCGGCAACAAGCGACAAATCGCCATCCTTACGCAGCAGGTCGATATGCGTAAACAGCTTGAGGAAAAGGGCCTGATCTCGCGGGTTATCCTCCTCAACGACCAGCGCGAACTAGCACGCGCCGAAAGCGCCCTCGCCGAGCTCGTCGGCAAACAAAGAACCGCGCAGAACGCTATCGACGAAGCCGAAAGCCGTCTCGAGGAAATGGAATCCCGTCTCGTGATGGATGCGCGCGAGCAATATGCTCAGGTTCTTGCGGAAATCGCCGAATTGAAAGAAACCACACAGCTCAAGCAAGACCAGATCAACCGCCTGCAGATCCGCTCTCCTGTCAAAGGTATCGCCCAGGAACTACAGACCGAAACCGTCGGTGGCGTCATCGCGCCGGGCTCCACGGTTCTGGAAGTCATCCCATATGACGCGGATTTGTTTGTCGAAGCGCGGATCACGACGCAGGACATCGGCTTCATCTATGTCGGGCAGGAAGCCACAGTGAAGGTTACAGCGTTTGATTACACCCGCTATGGCGGTATCGACGGCGTGATCTCAGGATTCTCGGCAACCACGGTCCAAGACGAAGAAAGTAATACCTTCTACCGCACGCGCATACGGCTGGCGAAGAATTACGTCGGTGACGACCCCGAAAGGAACCGTGTACTGCCCGGTATGGAAGTCATAGCCGACGTTAAAACCGGTAAGAAGACGCTGCTGGAATTCCTGCTAAAACCGGTTGTGAAGGCGCTATCTGAAAGCTTCCGCGAACGCTGATCGTTAGCCTTCCGCCGGCATGCGCTTGTACGCATGCCAAAGTATGATGGCGGCGATGGTCCGGTGCGGCGACCAACGCTCGGCGATTTCGTCAAGCGCCGCCGGTCCCGGCCTGGGATCGATAGCAAGTAACCGCCCCGCCGCCGCCTGCAGCGCAATGTCGCCGGACGGCATGATATCGGGCCGGCCTAGCGCGAACATTAGATAGATATCGGCGGTCCAACGGCCCACCCCTTTCAGCGCCATCAATATCTCTCGCGCATCTTCATCGCTTTTTCGCACCAATCCATTCAAGTTCAATCCGTCTTCGACGATGGCGTCGGCGATCCCTGTAACGTAGCGGGCCTTGGCGCCGCTTAACCCACATATCCGCAGCCCCTCTATCCCGGCGATCCGGACATTCTCTGGCGTCACGGTGCCGCACCCCGTCTCCAGGCGTTCCCATATGGCTGCCCCCGCCTGAACAGATACTTGCTGATCAACGATTATCCGCGACAAGGTCGCAAAACCGGGTGCGCGTTTGCGTGACTTCGGTCTGCCGCATGACTCGACGACTCGCTGCATGTGCGGACATGTATCAGTTAGATAATCTATCCCCGACTTAAATCCGCGCACCGGCAACCTCTTACTATAACGAGTTCGACGATAAGAATGTCGTCACCTGTGGTTGATTACGCGAACCACAACGTAACAATAGTAACAACTACGGGTTTACCAAACCGCTACCTTCTCAGTAAACTGACAAGTTAGGGGCAGGCCGGACCTCATTTCATGCAGCTATCCATACTTGCGTGATAGTTTTCCGATCAGAGTGGGCGATATAAAGTTTAATGGAAACCAGTAGTAACAACCTTATGCAGGCATTGAGCCGCTATGCGGCTTTGGTATTTTGCCGTGCCGATGTGTTGTTTCAAGTGAATGACCAGGGTGTCATTAAATTTTGCACCGGCCCCACTGAACGTTTTTTCGGTGAGTCCGATCGTAATCTCGTAGGATCCAATCTTCTCGATTTCATTCATCCGGATGATCAGAGCACGGTGCGAGAACTCTTCGGTGCGCGTGGAGTCAACGTCCGTATCGATGATTTATTGTTAGAGGCGCGTTCGGCATCAGGGGTCGAAACGGAAATCGCACTTTCCGGCTACCGGGTGCCTGACTTCGAAAACGACTTTTTCCTCGCCATCAAGATTGCCCCCAAACAGACATTGCCGCTCGGCAAGCGTCCAGGTGACCGGGACGAGAGTACCGGCATGCTGTCCAACGAAGCTTTCGTCGAAACTGCGTCACAACGCGCAGCGGCGTACGAGGCGACGGGCGGCAAAGCCAAGGTCAGCATGGTCAAAATCGGCGATCTGGCCGGTGCGGGCATTGCCGAAGGAAGTGAAGAAGAAGGGAAAGTCCTGCGCGCTCTTGGCGAAGTCCTGAGTGCTGAATCCTTGGGCGGCGATACGGCTGGCCGCATCGATGACGAGAACTTCTCGGTCCTGCATGGCGACAATGTCGACCCCGCGAGTCTCACCGCCAAAATCGCGAATGCCATATCCCACGCGGCCCCCGGCACGACGAACCTGATGCCGAAGATCGCGACTATGGATGCCGATTCGTCGGGCATGGACAACAAGCAACTTGCCAAGGCCATGCTGTATTCCCTACAGGAATTCACCCGAAACGATGGCGAAATGCCGGATGGCAATTTGTCCGACGCGCTACAACGTGGCCTTGAGCGTAATGTCCTAGCCGTCGAGCGTTTCAAGAATATCTGCGAAAATGGCACATTCGATCTGGTGTATATGCCCGTCTGTTCCTTAAAGGACAGCTCCATTCACCACTATGAAGCGCTCACACGCTTTCGTGAAGAAGCCGGAGAGTCCCCTTTCCAACTCATCACGCTAGCCGAGGAAGTCGGTGTCATCCATGACTTCGACATGGCCGTTGCAAGGCGCGCTGTCGAAACCATCGAAAGGGTCCTATCCGTCGGCGGACAAATGACGCCGATTGCGATCAATGTATCCGGACATTCTATCAGTAACCCAGCGTTCTGCGACAACCTGCACCAACTTCTGGATACCAAGCACGGCATCGACAAGCATCTAAGCTTGGAGATTACAGAGTCCGCGCAGATCGAGGACCTCAAGGGCGTCAACATGTGCCTTCAGGATTTTCGGCGCCAAGGTTTCAAGGTCGCTCTCGATGATTTCGGGGCCGGCGCCGCCAGCTTCGATTATCTGAACAGCTTCGACGTCGATACGGTGAAATTCGACGGGCCTGTCGTAAAACGTGCCGTATCTACTAAGAAAGGCAAAGCCTTCCTCGCGTCCATGGCGACCTTGTGCCATGAGATCGAAGTGGAGACGATTGCGGAAATGGTCGAGGATCAGCCACTTGCAGAGTTTCTCGGCACCTGCGGAATTGAATTGGGGCAAGGCTGGTATTTCGGCAAACCGATGCCAGAGGAAGTTGCCTTCGTTGCTCTGAAAACCACCCAGCCCAATGTTCAGAAAGTCGCTGCGCCGCCAACCGCTGCGACGGATGGCCTGTCCCTTATGGAACGCCTGCAGTCAAACTCATAAAACCAATCTTTCTTCATTCGTTTGCAAGCGCACACGGACGACTAAAATGAGCATTGCGGTTAGGGCTCGGCTAAAAACATATTGAAGATAAAGCTCTCCTATAAATTGATAGGAGCCCCATGGCTGATACATCAAGCGTCCTGACGGTTCGCCTCGGTCACCTGATGATCCTCGCGTTTCGAGACGCGGATAAAAACCGGCAGGATATTCTAAACGACACGCCCAACGGCATCGCGCATAGAGGGTTCCTCTCGGCCTATGAAAGCGTTGAGAACGACCTGGCTCAGGCGGAACTCATCAATCGCATCAAACAGCTAGGAACGGTCGCTGTCGCCACCGCCAAGAAAGTTCCGTCTTTGTCGGGACTACTATAGGCGTTAACGCAGTTCTTCAAGCGGCGTCACGCCCATCACGGCAAGCCCCGAGGCAATCACCGTGGCAACCCCGCGAACAAGCGCTAGACGTGCTTTGGTCGCCTCGACATCGGTATCATCGATGAAACGCAACCGGGTTTCGTCCTTACCCTTATTCCAAAGGCCGTGGAACAACGCCGCAACGTCATTCAAATAGAACGCGACGCGGTGAGGTTCATGCGCTTCTGCGGCTGCTTCGACCATCTTAGGCCAGGCAGCCAGTGCTCTGATCACTTCCAATTCCGCCGGGTCGTTCAGACGGGACAGATCGGCACCGGTCAGGCTTTCGGCACTGGTGCCGTCGGCGCCGACAACGTCAGCCGCGTTCCGAAACACCGAATAACAGCGCGCGTGCGCATACTGTACATAAAACACCGGATTGTCGCGGGACTGCTCGACCGCCTTGTCTAGGTCGAAATCCATCTGGCTGTCGTTCTTGCGCGTCAGCATCATAAAGCGCACGACGTCACGGCCGTTTTCGCCCAGTTCATCGACGAGATCGCGCAATGTCACGAAGTTCCCCGCCCTTTTAGACATGCGGAAGGGCTCGCCACCTTTCTTCAGGTGCACGATCTGACACAGTTTGACGTCCAACTCCCCCTCGCCGCCCGTTACGGCCTTTACCGCCGCCTGCATGCGTTTGACGTATCCGCCGTGGTCCGCGCCCCAGACGTCGATCATAGTGTTAAAGCCGCGCTCGAACTTGTCCAGGTGGTTGGCGATATCATTAGAGAAATACGTCCACGAGCCGTCGGACTTCATCAACGGGCGGTCGGTGTCGTCACCGAAGTCGGTCGCTCTGAACAACGTCTGTTCACGAGGTTCCCAGTCTTCCGGCGCGGCTTTGCCTTTCGGCGGCTCCAGAACACCCCGATAGATCAAGCCACGGTCGGTCAGGGTCTTCAGGACGTCGTCGACCTTACCTGCGTCAACCAATGCGCGTTCGGACGTAAAGACATCCTGATGAATGCCCAAGGCGGCCAGATCGTCTTTGATAAACTGCAACAGCGTTTCCACCGCTGCGGCGCGGAACGTCTCCAACCATTCGGCCTCCGGCGCGTCCTTGAAGCCGTCGCCGTACTTTTCCGCCAGGGCTTGGCCAATCGGGACCATGTATTCACCGGGATAGAGACCTTCCGGAATTTCACCGATATCATCGCCCAGTGCTTCGCGGTATCTTAGATGGGCCGAACGGGCGAGCTTCTCGACCTGCGCGCCGGCGTCATTAATATAATATTCCGACGTGACGTCGTAGCCGGCTTTCCGCAACAGATTAACCAGCGCATCACCGACGACGGCGCCACGGGCATGTGCCACGTGCAAAGGCCCGGTCGGGTTGGCCGAGACGTATTCAACGTTTACCGCCTCGTTCGCGCCCATGTCGGACTGGCCAAAGCCGACCCCCATCTGCAATACGTCACCGAGCCGCGCCTGCCAGAAAGCCGCCGTCAACGTGGCGTTGATGAAACCCGGACCGGCGATCTCGACGGACTCGACGCCGTCCAAGGCTTCCAACTTTGGCGCGATTAGCCCGGCGATATCCCGCGGCTTCATTTTCGCGGCCTTTGCCAGCACCATGGCGGCATTGGTCGAGATATCCCCATGCGAAGAATCGCGCGGCGGCTCGACTGTCACACGAGAAGTATCTAGGCCTGCCGGAAGCGGACCTTCGGCAGATAAAGCGGTTACGATGTCGACAACATCGGATTGAAAAGCGCGGAATAAATTCATTCGTCAGCCTCTTTCGAGGTCTTCATCTCTCTGATTTCATCGCGGAGCATATGTATCTCAGCTTGTAAGGATTCCAACGTCACGTCGTCCGGACCACCGGCGGCGACACGCTCCGCCCGATCCTCCTCGGCCATCATGTCCTTGGCCGACTGCATACTGTCGACGACAATGGCGACCACCAAGTTCAAAACCAGGATCGACGTGATGATCACGAACGGCACGAAAAAGGCCCAGGCATAAGGGTGCGTCTCCATCACCGGCCGGACGATCCCCATGGACCAACTTTCCAGCGTCATGATCTGGAACAGGCTATATATCGATCCACCCAGATCGCCGAAAAATTCAGGGTAAGTCGGCTTGAAGAGCACCGTCGCCATGACGCCGCCGACATAAAAGATCAGTAACAGCAGGATCGCCGTCGAGCCAAGCCCCGGCAGCGAGCGCAGCAACGCCTCGACCACGACACGCATCGTCGGCACCTGTGAAATCAGCCGAAGCGCCCTCAGAATCCGCAGTGCGCGAACAACGGAGAACGCCTCGGCGCCGGGCGTCAGCGCAATGGCGACGACGATGAAGTCAAACACGCTCCAGGGACGTCGCACGAACGACGATCCATAGGCGATTATCCGCATGCCGAGTTCGACGATGAAAATGGCTAGAAAGATGTTATCGAGTGCATCCAGAAACGGACCCATCGATGCAACTAGCCGATCCGACGTCTGCGCGCCGATCACCGCCGCATTCAGGACGATAATCCCGATGATGACGTTATTGAACGGCCCACTTTCGACCAAGGCATAGAGCCTCGCCCGCAGACCCGGCTTTTCGGCTGCTTCTTCGCTCATGGCTTGGGTTGGTAGTCCGCCGCGCACGCCCTGTCAACGCGCCAAGCGGCGCAGGCGAGCGCGGCGAAGAGCTTATTCAGCTGCAGCGACCTGAGGAACGCTCGGTGCTTGGCGGACGATGCAGTTGTACACCCATTCACGCGAACCGAAATGCTCGGCGATCACGTCCAAGGCCTCGTCGATATCGAACTCTTTACAGGAGTATACATCGAAATAGCATTCGCCACTGTAATCACAGAAGTGCGCCGTGATATTTGACGTTTCGATGAGTTGAGTCAGAGTATAACCGGCAACCTTAGGGTCTTCCTTGCCGAAGTGGACAATCCAAGGCTCGCCATAAGCCTTCATATCGATCCGCTTCACCATATCTTTGGCAAAACGCGCGATCGCTTCCGCATCCATACGGTTTTCGTTGCAGTTCGAAACATCAACGGTGAGATGCTTACCCCACATGGCCTTAACTCCGAAAAAGGGGTTGAATAAAGAAACCGCGGGACACGTCCCACGGCTTATGGGGGCACCTTCTACTCCTTTCTGTTTTTCGGATCAACAAATAATCCGCACAAAGTGCGCCTAATTTTTATTAATCTCATTTTTTTGAAGTGCGCACATAGTGCGTTAAAAAACCACTTGCGTCGTGGCTTTCATTGGGATTACAACGCGCGTCTTGGTTTCGGCTGGGCAGCCATGTTGGCGGCCCCGTTTTTGACCCCAGGTGTGGAAGGTTTCTTGATTTGTCCAAGACCCAGGTTCTTAAGCGCGCGGGCAGCGAAGTTGCACCGGCCTCTTTTTCCGAAGGTTCCGAAGAAAAAGATTATTTCATCGTTCGTGACGGCGTCCGATATGCTGGCACGCATCTGATCATTGACGTCTATGGCGGCTCGCGCCTTGACGAACTAGAACACGTGGAAGCGGCGCTTCGTAATGCGGTTGAAGCCGCAAATGCGACGCTGCTGCATATCCATCTGCATCACTTCACGCCGAACGGCGGCATTTCAGGCGTGGCCGTGCTGGCCGAGTCCCATATATCCATCCACACGTGGCCGGAATGCGGTTACGCGGCTCTGGATGTCTTCATGTGCGGAGAATCTCACCCGCACGCGACGATCGAAATCCTGCGCGAAGCCTTTGCGCCGGAGCGGATCGCCGTCGAAGAACATATGCGCGGCCGCGGCGTCTAATCGTATCGATGGCTGAAAAGACATTCTCCGAGACGCTCTACAGTGGTTTTCGGACGGAGTACGCGTGCGACGAGGTCTACTTCGACAGCGCGACCGAACATCAACGCCTCGTGATCTTCAAGAGCCCCGACTTTGGGCGCATGATGATGCTCGATGGCGTAACACAGACAACTGAGGCCGATGAATTCATCTACCATGAGATGCTGGCGCACACGCCGATCCTGGCGCACGGTAACGCGCGCAAGGTCCTGATTATCGGCGGCGGAGATGGCGGCATGCTTCGTGAGGTGCTCCGTCACAAGAGCGTCGAGAAGTGCACCATGGTCGAGATTGACGAGACCGTCGTCGAGTTGTCTAAGGAATATCTGCCGAACCATTCGGCCGGCGCATTCGACGACCCACGTACGGACTTGGTGTTCGGTGACGGCGCCGACTTTGTTAAAAACCCGCCGGATACTTACGACGTCATGATCGTCGATAGCACGGACCCGATCGGGCCTGGCGAAGTCTTGTTCCAGGATACCTTCTATGGGAACACAAGGAACTGCCTGACGCCAAGCGGCATCTTGGTGACCCAAAACGGTGTGCCGTTCATGCAGCCGGACGAACTGCACAATACCGTCACCCATCTACGACATCTCTATGCAGATGCGACCTGTTACATGGCAACGGTGCCAACGTATGTCTGCGGTGCCATGGCCTTCGGATGGGCTTCACAAGAGACAGCTCACCGAGACGTTTCAGTGGAAGAGTTGCAGCGTCGCTTCGACGCTGCGGAACTGGACACGCGTTATTACACGCCCGCCGTTCACAAAGGCGCGTTCGGCCTACCTAGATACGTTGAGAAAATCCTGTCCTAAGGATCAACCAGACACGGTTCCTTATCGTACTTTCAGCAGACTCTTCATTTGGCGTCGTCCCGCCTTTGCTTCGGCATGCAGCCGAGGCGAGCGCCGGGATTCTTTATATCTTATGGTGCAACTACTTGATCCCGGCGCACCGCTAAGCGGCGGCCGGGATAGCGCGATGAGATAATCACATGTTCATCATCTGATGAGCATGTTCAATCAAAGCGTCCCGGTATTCCGCCATTTCTCCATCGACGGCGTCGTCATCGACCTGATTGAAGCGAGTTGCCCACTCCCCCATCGTCGATAGCCATTCCTCGGGGAAGCCCATCGCGGTGCAGATATTGCGTACCTCGACAACCTCGGCTTCGTGGACATAGGCATCCGCATACGCCAGACGTAACAACTCCAACGCCGCGACGACACGGGATTTGTGCGTATCAAAGGCCTGCACATCGATATCGGCCAACGCCGCTTTCATATCGATATCTGCACGAATGCCCATTTCGCGTCCGAGATCACTCAGCGCTTCAAGCTCCTCGGCAGAGTCTTCACCGTCGGCCATGGTGACGCGGCTCGCTAGTACCAGGAACGATTTCTTCTGCGGTTCGGTGAGTATCTCAAGAAACATCTGCGACCTCTGTCTTGTCCGGCGCCTTTAAGTTGTTGCTATTGAGCGGGCTGAGCTTGCGGCTCCGCGTCCGTTTCAGGAACCTTGTCCGCCGACGCTTCGACATCACCGCACAAACCTGCTTTCTCCAGCTCGGCCCACACGTAATCCCACACGTCGGAAGCCACCTGTTCGCGCATAGCGTAATTGGCGATCCAATACTGGATCGAAAAATTTCCACCCCAATCGTTATAACCGTCGACGGTGCCATTGTAGCGAACCGTCGGCTTAGGCTCCTTGACCACATTCGGAGCAGCAACCAGGGCCCGCATCAGCACTTCTTCGATAAAACGAGGATCCGCATTTGGATCGACATTCAGATTGAATGTAAGCCTTGTCACTTTCCCGGCAGTGTAGTTATGCACAGCCATCTCCGAAGCCTGCCCGTTTGGCACGGATATCGTAAAGCCGTCGCGGCTTTTCACGCGCACCGTGCGCCAAGTGATATCAACGACCTCGCCCTCTTCCAGGTCGCCGATTTTGACCCAGTCGCCGACGACGAACGGGCGCTCGATGTTGATGGCAATGCCCGAGAATACATTGGAGATGTTGGCCTGGATCGCCAGACCGATGATCATGGCCAGGAGACCGGAAGTCGCCAGTAAGCTGGTGATCTTCTGATCGAAAACGAAGGCGATGATTCCGAACGACGCGAGAACATAGATGTTCAACGAGCCGAACATGCGGATTACGTTCGGCACCATGCGCCGCGTGTGTTGTTCCAGGGGCACCCATAGGAAGCGTTCAAGTGCGATACCGCAAATCCTGGCCGGTATAATCCACCACAAGCAATCGTAAACCAGCACGATCATATCCACGTAGCCGGCCTGCAACTCCTGCACCGCGAAATCGAGCAACAGATTGCCGCCGGCTAATAAGAGCACCGGCCACGCCATCACTCGTAGTAGCCACGACTGTGCCGACCAGAATCGGCCGTGCTTCTTGCGGTCCATGAGGATTGCGAAAACGGAACCCAAAACACCGAAGATCGTCAGATAGACGAAATATTCCTCTGGCACGAAATCACGAACGTTGATTTCTGCCGGACTGGTCAGAATACCCATGGTGATCCGCGAGAACAGAGGGTCGACGGAGCCGTGCCCCACATAGGTCGGGTCTCCCCGGGTGCCGATCGGCACGATTTCCTGGGAAATCCAGGCTCGGTCGATTTCCCAGTCCAGTTTTGAATTGAGAACTTGGCCGTTCTCCAAAATTTGCTGGAAGCTGGTGTCGCCTGCCAAGCCGATCCCTAGAACGTCGGTCACGTACTGCAGGTTGTTTCGGTTCAGGCTGCGGTGTGTAAAGTCGAACCCAACCAGAATCGTACCATACGGACGTTGCACCTTTGAGAAGTCGTAGACAAATTTACCTTTAATTTCATAGCGCTTGTAGTTGAGACCGCGGGAAATCTGCTCTTCGACCGGTTCTTCCAAGGCGATCGGTTCCACAGCGTTGGGAAACACTACGTCGGCCGGATTAAAGTCCCCCCGGTAGCGGAACCAAAGGATGAAATCGAGGGTAATCGTCCCCTTCTCAGTATTGACCT
This sequence comes from Rhodospirillales bacterium, assembly GCA_965216765.1. Lineage (GTDB taxonomy): Bacteria > Pseudomonadota > Alphaproteobacteria > Rhodospirillales > Casp-alpha2 > UBA4479. The sequence continues at coordinate 259,845 of OZ244199.1, read as the reverse complement.
CAGAAACTTCATTCACCTGCACGCCGGTATAAACGACATTGGTCTTATACATGAACCTATCGTTGACGTAGAGAACCTTGCCCTTTTTCAGCTCTTCAATGAAGTTCGCCGCAACGCCGGCCTTGATTGGCTGTAGCTGAGTCAGTGCCGACACCATGTCCGTGCCGTCGTATCGCCCCATAAACACAGGTGAGCGGGCTTCCCCATCGGGACCGAAGGTCTTGGTCCCCGTAACACCGCGAATACCCGTTTCCGTGTCTATAGCGGCCGCCAAGCGGTCACGGATCATACGGCGCCCGCCGGCGACGACATCCTCATTTTCAGCGCGCGTGCCGCTGGCGAAAGCCTGCACGACCAGATGCGCCGTATCGAAGGCAAACGCGGATACCCAGTCGGAAACAGCACCGAACTTGCGTTGATAGCGCGTATTAAAATCTTGGGCTTCTTCGTTCGCGGTATCGAACAGCAATGGCGTCGACGTTACGATGCCGTTGATCTGCGCTGCCGCCTTGTCCTGATCAGGATTGACGGACTCCCGAAAAGCGCGGGTCGCTAAAATGCTGGTGCCAACCACCGGGTTGCGGATCTTCTCTTCGCGCAGCTTCGCCAAGATGACTGCGGCTTCGGCTTCTTCGGCGGCGATGAAGATCGTCCCGACGTCCAATTTCGGTTTCAGGTCCTCAACGATCTCGGTCGCACGTTCCGGCATGCTTTCGAGGCCATCGAAGCCCCATTTGTAGCGTATGCGTGTACCGAACCGGCCATAGGTCTCTTCGAAGACTTCAGCCATCTTGAGGCCACGCGGCGACAGATCGTGAATGATCGACGCCGTTTTCTGGCCCAGAACGTTCCGGGTGTAGTTGGCGACGAATGCTGTCTCGTGGTCGGTATTGAAAACACTCGAGAAAACCCAGTCATGGCCTTTGACTACGCTTTCATCGACGGGCGACGGGGCGATCATCGGCACCCCGTATTTTTCATAGATCGGCGCCGCGGCTGCGGACACATGGTTGCTCCAATGCCCGATTACGGCGAGCGTGTTGGACGTCCCGAGTTCCTCGGCAATCCGGCGCGCCTCAACAGGATCGTTTTTGTCGTCGTAAACCTCAATTATTACACGGCCGCCACGAATGCCGCCTTCGCTGTTGATGCTATCGGCATACAATTCAGCCCCTTGTTTCAGAGACTCACCATTGATTTGTAATGGACCGCTCAGCGGAGCGACGACCGCGATCCGGACCGTCTTGTCTTCGTCATCCGAAAGATAGGTGAAATTGGCGATAATCGAGCCAAGCACAGTCATAATGACGAGCACGACCAAAATCAGGATAAAAAGCTGCTTTTTATCGAGCCGCTTCAATAGGTCCATCATTGCCCGAAATCCTCTACCCCCAGACTATCGCTTCCGCTCTCTTTGGATGCGGTAAACGTTGTCAGACTTCTTATATCATTAAGGTACCGCGTACACGATACTGAACTTTGCAACGCTTTGTTTTTAAATTGTTATCGTAAAGTAAGAATTGGTAAAGAGCGTTTGTAAGGCTTGACCTGCCACACCGTTCCCGTGCACTCTCAGCCGACGACGTAAACCGGCAAAAAATAATCCGGTACGGGATAGACTGGGATTCATATATCGATGGCTTTGGGCACGACTCGCGCGAATAGCCTCGCTACGCTTTCTGCTGCTCTTGACAGAATCGGGCGAAATGCGCTTGGGGTATTTTCGGGGCCGATTCTCGAAAAAACGGCACGTATTTCAGTCGTTTCCGGGGTTTTGGCGTTAGGTGCAACAGTTCTACCTGTCGGCTACGCATATGCCGAAAGCATCGAGGTTTTACTGCCCTACGTGGTCGATAATCACGACCGAGTTCGCGCCGACGAAGCGCGCTTGCGCGCCGCCCGGAACCGAGCGCGCGAAGCCTTGGGCGACTGGTATCCAACGCTGAGCCAAACCGCCAACGCCGGCACGGAACGTCAGCAGAACGACAATGGTGACGACAGTTCGACCGGGTTTAGCGAATGGGACATCTCACTGACTCAGCTTCTCTGGGATTTCGGTTCGACCAACGCCGCAATCGATAAGGCACGCCTGCAGGTTGAAGAAGCGCGTCTGACGCTCGTAGAGACACGCCAATCGCTGATCTTGGAGGCCATTACAGACTACATGAACCTGATCCGCGCCCACCAATCTCTGAAGTTCGCACAACAGTCCGAAGAGAACATTCGCAAGCAGACCGGCCTCGAAGAGGCCCTGGTCGGTCTGGGATCCGGTTTCTCGACCGATGTTCTGCAAGCCAAGTCGCAGCTAGCGGGTGCGCAGGCCCGCCGGGCCAGCAGCGAAGGTGGGCTTTCCTCTGCGCTCAACCGCTACAAAGCTGTCTTTGGCCGCGTGCCGGACAATGTCGATGACTTGGAAACCGTGCCTTTTCCGGCCCCATTCCTGCCGACGTCCCTTACACAAGCGACGGATATCGCGCTGGAAATGAACCCTTCCCTGAAAAATGCTATCCTTGCCGCCAATATCGCCATGGAAGACGTGCGCATCGCACGCGCCGACAATTTCACGCCGCGGATTGAAGCAACCGGCGAACGGAAGTTCAAAAAGAACGTTGGCGGCACCATCGGCTCGGAGCAGGAAACCCTCGCCAAGGTCGAAATGACCTTCGATTTCAATCTCGGCTTTACCGCGATCAACACGCTGAAAGCCTCCAAACAGGACCTGAGCGCGACGACCTATTCAGCAGCCGACACGCGCCGCAATATCGAAGAGCAGGTCCGTAATGCCTGGCAGCAGCTTGATACCGCGAAAAGCACGGCATCGCACCTGGACAACCAAGCCAACATCGAAGCCGCGTTCCTAGATTTAGCCCGCAACGAGCGACAGTTAGGGCGGCGCTCGCTAATTGACGTGCTGACCGGTGAAACGACCTTAATCAATGCCAAATCCGATGCTCTATCAGCCCGTACGGACGTTGTCATCGCAGCCTATGGACTACTCGCATCCACTGGATTGCTCGAATACGATATTATCAAAGAATCTAAAGGGATAGAGCCACCTATTCACAAACAAGATTCGACTGTTTCAGCGCCCGACGCTCCCGCTGCAGCGCCCGTTGCACCGGTCACACCGAGCCCGGCGGCACCCGACCAGGGCCATCTGTACGATCCAGATATAACGGCGACACCTGCACGTTCTTCCGCCGACCTAAAACGGATGATGATGCCCCCTGATGAGCCGGTCGAAGACAAAATTGCCGAGGCGCCCCTTTCGCCCCCCATCGTCAAAGAACTCGCCGCCATATCGTCACATGATCGGAGTATTCGAAAAGCGTCTGACGCGTTGACTTTCGATACGACATTGTTGACGACCGAAGAGCGTGATTTCACCGCGACCCTGGAAGTTCAGGTGGAATATGCATCTATCGCGCCGGTTGTTGCCATCGCACCGGACATAACAGTGGTGACGGATATCAGTGATACGGCGATTGCCACATCCGTACCCTTGGAAATGGCCTTTATGCCTGTCCGCGTTGCCGATCCTATCATGGATGTTGATCGCGCACACACTGCCTTCATAATCGATGACGAGCCACCGGCACCGATCATGGCTCCGGTTCGAGCCATAAATATTGAAGAAATGGGAGCCTCGGCGCCCGCTGCACCGGTTCAGGAAGTGGCTGATATAGCCCTAGCAACCACCCCCGCACCTTTGGAGTCGACCGCTACCGAGACGGCGTCCTTATTTGGCTCCATATTCGAGGTGCTGGAGGAAGCTCATCAAGCGCACCTGGAAGCACGGCATACCGAAAAGAATTTCGACCCTGCTTCGATCGAAGTAGCAACAGCCCCCATTGATACCATGCCGGAACCGGTTCGCGAACCGGCGGTACCCGACACGCTCGAAGAAGCCACGGGCAGCACGTTCAGCAATTTCTTTCAGTTCCTGGAGGATGCGCACCAGCGGAAACTTGCCGCCGACAACGGTTTGCCCGAAGAACCTGCCAAACAAACGACCGTTGCCAGCCTACCCGACCTGCCGCCGACCGAGGATGTGCCGGAAACCCTGCCCGAAGCCATCGAAGCCACCTTCTCAGCCTTGGGCGATAATTTGACGGAGGCCGAAGACGCCGCGAAACAACCGGCGCCAACACAGCCCATTGAGACAGCCCGCCTACCCCAGATGGAAGAACTGTCCCCGGAAGAAGCCGAGGCCTCGCCTGACACCTGGGAACGGTCCGCAGGCGCAACATTCGGCGGTTTCCTAGACTTTATGGAAAAGGCTCACCAGCGGAAATTAGAGAGTGAGCGTGAAAAATCAGCAGGCGGGGCTCAGCCCCTTAAACCGGCGGCAAAGAAGGCTTCTGAAGTGCAACAAGTTGATCAAGACACAACGCCAGATCAAAATGTACAGGTGTTGGGAAATCCCGTTGCCTCGCTTTTCTCTTCCATCGGGAGTGTTTTTGGCGAAGTGGCCGAAGTCGATCTATCCTACCGTCCGCTACGGGACGATGAGCGCAGTATCCGAGACTGATCGTACCCTCGTTCGATCCGGGCATTATGGCCGAGGAACTCATCTATGGGTGAACTCTGGAACAGGTTTAAATCGCGCCCGTCGTTGACGACGGAGGTGATAGCGGCATCGCTGTTCGCGAACATTCTTGCGCTCGCCTCCCCACTGTTCGTCATCCAGGTACTAAACCGTTATGTCGGTCAGGGCGTTGACGCAACGCTTGCGGCACTAGCGTCCGGTGTGCTCATTGCCATAGGCCTTGAATTCGGCTTCCGACAAGTCCGATTGCGGCTCGCGCGGGGCCTCAGCAAGCAGAAGGATACGGATCTCGCAACCGGATCATTCGGTATCCTGACCAGTGCCGAGACATCAGCCCTCATGCGTATCCCACACGGCGAGCGGCGTGAGATCATCCGGGGCTTGGAGACAGTCGAAAGCGCCTTCTCTCCCAGTAACATCGCTGCCGTTATCGACGTACCGTTCGCTTTGTTGTTTGCCATTGCGCTGTTTTTACTCAGCCCGCACCTCGCGGCCGTTGCCGTCACGTTCATGGTGCTGTTATTTGGATTGGCGATCCTGTCTCAGCGAAGCCTGCGCGAGCCAACGATGGCACTCAGCGCCAATCAGAACGATGTCAGCGGCATTCTAACCAACGCCAACAACGCCATCGATACGGTGCGTTTCTTTGGCGGTCGCGGTTTACTCACCCGTATCTGGGACGAAACGGCAAGCCGGTCACGCCTGATGCGTGCATTGATTTCGCGCCGCCAAACCCTGGTACAGACGCTCACCCAGAGCGCCCAGGCGCTGATGAGCGTCTTTATCTACTCCTTAGGCGCCTGGCTGGTCGTGCATGGTCAATTGGATGTCGGGCTATTGATTGGCGCTAACATCCTCTCGGCCCGCGCACTTGGCCCCGTCATCAAGCTCGCACAGATGGGGGAAAGCTTCGCCAAGGCCGACAGTGCCCTCGAGAAAGTCCGCGAATTCGCCACCTTGCCCGTGGAATCCGAGGCCGGTGCCAAGTTGAGCGCCTACAATGGCCAACTCGAACTGCGCGATATTTCGTTTACCTACCCCGGCGCCACGACTCCGGTCTTCGAAGGACTGAACGTCAAGTTGCCGCCCGGCGGAGTAATGGTGGTGACTGGCTCTAACGGTGCCGGGAAGTCAACCTTGGCGCGCATCGCAGTCAGCCTTATGCGGCCGGACCGGGGCCAAGTCCTAGCTGACGGCGTCGATATTCAGCAGTTGGATCCCGCCTGGTGGCGAAAGCAGGTGATGTACCTGCCGCAAGAACCCACCTTTATCAACGGGTCGATCCGCGAGAACTTGGAAGCGGCAAATCCGAACCAGTCGGAAGAGACCATGATGCGGATCATCCGCGAGGTCGGTCTCGGCCGCTACGTCGATGAAAACCCGGAAGGTATGGATGCCAAACTAACCGGTGGCGGTGCGAACATGGCGCTTGGGGAACGGCGGCGCCTAGCCTTTGCCCGGGCGATGTTCGTTGGCGGCAAGCTGGCGATCCTAGACGAGCCGACGGAAGGCCTAGATGACGAAGGAACGGCATTCGTCTATTCCGCACTGATCGACATGGCCCGGCGTGGCAAGACCATCATTGCCTTTACCCGCAACAAACAGATCGTACGCGCGGCGACGTTGATTCTCGATCTCGACACCAAGCCAACGCCCGTACTACGCACCCATAAACCGACCGCCACTAATCAGGAGGCGGCGTCATGATGTCTGAGGAACCCAACCTGGACGAAAAAGAGCAGGATGTCGGCAAGGGGACACACCTGTTCCTAGCCTTGTGCATTGCCTCCATCGTCGCCTTTACGATATGGGCGACACAAGCGGAACTCGACATCGTCTCTGTGGCAACGGGCGAAGTGGCACCTTCGAGCAATGTTCAGACAGTCGAGCACCTGGAAGGCGGTATCATTCGCAACATCTTTGCGAAGGAAGGCGACCGGGTCTCGGCCAATCAGCCCCTGATCGACCTGGAGCAAACGCAAAGCGGTGCCGATGTCCAGGAATTGAAGATCCGTATCCGGTCTTTGATCGCCACGGTCTCGCGTTTGCGCGCCGAACTGGCAGACAAGGAGAACCCCGAATTTCCAGCGGCGCTGCAAAAGGCAGAACCGCAACTGGTCCGTCAAGCGACGGCTATCTTCGAGACCCGGCGCAACCGGATGAGAGGGCAAATCAACGCCCAGCGCGACGCGATCCGCCAACGCGAATTGGAAATCAAGGAAGTTCAGGCACGGCGCGCCAGTGCGCAAAGCAGCCTCAAGCTGATCAACGAGCAGATCAAGATTTCCGACAATCTGCTCAAGAAAGAGCTGACCAACCGCATGCTGCACCTGAACCTTCTGAAAGAGGCCGCAGATCTTAGGGGCCGGATCGACGAAGCGAACGCAGCCCTGCCCCGTCTGGAAGCCGCGCTGGGCGAGGCGCGGTCGAATATGGATACAATCCGCGCCTCTTTCCGCGAGGAGGCACAACTGGCCTTGGATGAGTCCACCCGCGAAATGGAAGAACTGACCCAGCGCGTTAAGAAATTCGAAGATAACCTGAATCGCACCACCGTGCGCTCGCCGGTCGACGGCATCATCAAGACCATGTACGTGCGGACCGTCGGCGGCGTGGTGCGGCCCGGCGGCGCCGTCGCGGATATTGTTCCGGCAGATGACAGACTGATTATCGAAGCCAAACTGTTACCACAAGACATCGGCTACGTGCGTTCGGGTCAGCCCGCCAAGGTGACGCTGGCCTCGGCCGACGCGGCCCGGTTAGGTGATATTCGCGGCAACGTTGACCGTGTTAGCCCGGACACCATCGTCAACGATGACGGGGTCCCGTTCTATAAGGTGCGGATTGTCACGGATCAGAGCTATTTCCAGGATGGCACGCTGCGATACGACCTTTTCCCAGGCATGCAGGTCGTCGCATCGATCCAGACCGGATCACGCACCGTTATGGAATACATTCTTGATCCGCTCATCGGTCGTGCCGGCGACGCGCTCAGAGAGCGTTGATGTCTCTCACAGCGGCACAGTTGGATGGCTTTAAGAAGCGTCTCATGGAGATGCGCGGGGAACTTGACGACTTGTCGCAGATTTCGGCCGACGCCCGGCGTCCTGTCACCCTGGATCAGACCTCCGTCGGGCGGCTCTCACGCATGGATGCGATGCAGGGCCAAGCCATGCAACTCGAGACCGAACGTCGCCGCAAAGCCGAGCGGCAAAGAATCGAAGCGGCCCTGCAAAGGATCGACGACGGTGACTTCGGTTATTGCGCCGTTTGCGAAGAGGATATCGCCCTCAAGCGGCTGGAACACGATCCCAGCGTGACAACCTGCATCGATTGCCAGCGTGGACGCGACTAGGCCGCCAACCGCATGTCGTGCCGGATGAGTAACTGAAACCGTACCGACAGCGCAGCGAGGGACGCCGCGCATCCTGCAATAACGCCATAGAACAGACCGCTGATCCCATAGCCCCACGTAAAAGCGCAGACATAGGCGATCGGCACCATTACGAAAAAGAAACTGCACGTCTGAATAAGGCACGGCACCCATACATCACCGCGCCCACGCAAGGCATTCGCCATGGTTGCCTGGCCGCCGTCAGGTACGGACGTCCATTTGATCAAGGCAATGGTGACAATCGCCTGTGCCAGCAACACCGGATCATCGGAGTAGATCCCAGCCAGCGGCTCGGCCCATGTCGAGAATGCAAGCCCGGCGACAAGCATGACCACTAGCGTCGCCGATAGCCCAACCCAACCGGCGAGCGCGGCATCCGGCATGTCCCGCCGGCCATAGGCGTTGCCGACGCGCACAGCCGTGGCAGCGCCGATCCCAATGGCCAGCATGAAGATGAAGGCGATCAAATTGAACGTCATGCCATAGGCCGCGAGCGGGATCGCCCCCAGCCACCCTGCGAAAACGTTCAACGCGGAAAAGGCGATGCTCTCGACACCGACGCTGAGGCCGATGGCATAGCCGATCCGTCTGAGCGCACGCCAGCCGGAAAAACCACCCGCCAGCGGCGTCCGGATGTGTAATTCTTCGTGGTCGCGCAAATTCCAAACCACCAAGCCGAGAGCAATCGCCATCGCAATCCGTGTCACGGTCGTCGCATACGCAGCACCGACTGCGCCCAACGGCTCATTGCCGAATGCACCATAGATCAGAACCCAGTTCAGTCCGGCATTCAGGACGTTGGCGCCGATCATCACCAACATTGCCGGACGGGGCCGGCCTAGGCCTTCCAGAAAGAACGCGGAACTCAGAAAAACCAGGTGCCCGGCCAATCCCATACCGAGCGCCAGGACGACCTCACCACCCCCAGCAGAGATGACCACTGACTGTCCGCTCCAAAGCAACAGCGTCTCGCCGTAGATACCGACGATAAATCCAACCGCACCCAACAAGAGTGCGAATTGCAATGAACGCCGCCAGATCGGCCCGCATTCGGCCAATTTTCCGGCTCCGTGCATATTGGCGGTCAGCACCAGCGTCCCCATTACCATGCCCAGGGTGACAATCATCATCGGCATGAAGATACCGAGGCCGATTGCTAAGAACGCCAATTCCTGCGTCGCGAAACGCCCGGTCATGATGGTGTCGATCATGACCAGCATCAGGAACCCAGAGCGAGACACGACAATCGGTCCCGCCAAACGGGCTAATTCCGACAAATGCCGCAGGGTCCGCCGGCGGATACCTTCGGTCGCAACGCGCGTCATATTTTCCGTGTCATGGTCGTCCATGCGCATCTTTAGAGCCGAATTCCGTGGCGAAGTCACCGATACTTCTTCGTGACTTACGTCGTCGCGGCAGCTTATAAAATTCGAAAATGGCCGACGGTTCCCAAAATAGCCCAGATAATCTACGGGCCGGCATCCTTTGGATGCTGACGACGACGTTAATGTTCGTCTCGATGGACACTTGTGTGAAGATCTTGGTCGCGGACTACCCGACGTTACAGGTGGTCTGGGGGCGCTATTTCTTTCAGGTCGTCATCCTGTGTGTCTTCTTGGCACCTAAATTGGCCAGCCTTATCCGCACGCAAAGCCTGAAGTTCCAATTGTTGCGGTCGGTATTTCTGCTTGGCGCGACGCTATGCTTCTTTCAGTCGCTGAATACGCTGCAAGTCGCCGAGGCCAGCGCGATCATGTTCACAGCGCCGCTGATCGTCACGGCACTGGCGCCAGTCGTCCTCAAAGAAAAAGTCGGCATTCGCCGTTGGGTGTCGGTTCTCGTCGGCTTTGCCGGCGCTATGATTATTATCCGTCCGGGCGCCGCGACGGCCGATGTCAGTGCGTTTTGGGCCTTGGGCGGGGCCGCGTGTTATGGGTGCTATCAGTTAAGTACTCGCGCGCTCAGTTCGCAAGATCCTGTGCTGACGACCCTGTTCTACAGCGCCTTGCTCGGCGCCATCGCAATGAGTTTCATCGCCCCCATCGATTATAAAGCCCCCGAGCCGATGGCCTGGGTTCTTATGGCGGCGTCGGGGGCCTTCGGTACGCTCGGCCATTTCTCCATGATCAAGGCCTTCACGCAGGCCGAGGCTGCCAAAGTCGCCCCATTCACGTATTCGAACCTGATCTGGGCATCAATCATCGGATTTGCGCTGTTCGGCACGTTGCCAGACGTCTGGACCTACGTCGGCGCATTGGTCATCGTCATGTCCGGCCTCTATATCGCGCACCGGGAGCGATCCCAAAAAATCGCTTCTGGTTAATAGTTTACTACGAACTTCGCCCTAGTTCGTAAGGTTGTATTCAGGTGGTCAGCGTATAAAAGCTACCATGAAATATGCAACATCGATTCGCACACGCCTTTCCGGCTTTTTCGCCGCCGCACTCGTCATTTTCAGTGCAGGCTTGGCACAAGCCGATTGTGGACCGTTCCCGCGAAACCAGTTTTTCGGTTCCCATTCACACGACGACGTTCGCGCCTATGTAACCAAGGCTCACGGTGGCAACTGGACACCGTATCTAGTTGCGCTTGAGCAAAACCTAGAGCGTCTGCGCCAAGTACGTAACACCAATAGTAGCACAACTCTTAAGGTCTCCGGCGGCACCGTATCGGTGACGGCAGCTGCTCTTTCCCGCTTCATTTTCGAATCCGAGCAATGGCTCTCCGTTGCCCGATGCTTGGCTGAAAAGCAAAACCTGGACTCTCTAGCCGACTTCTCGACTGCCGCCGGTGGCGATATGACCGAAGTTGCGAGCGCCCAGATGCAGGTTGAAATGCCCGTCGATGCGACCGAGAGACCGGTTGCGCGCCACGACCGTATTGCAGGTATCAGCAACCCGCTGAACATCGAAATAAAGGCCAGTTGCCATAACGGCCAAGTTGATTTCATGATCATTAACGACGGCGGAAAATGGCCGGGAAGCGGCGTCATATCGATTTTCCGTATCGATGGCCCGAACCGTCAGATGATCAGCGCCCGCCGTCACGTGCTGAGCAGTGGCGAGACCAAAGTCTTCAAGGTCGCGAAATCAAAGAATCTGACCGGGCGGTTGGGTATTGGGGTCGAGCCGACCTGGTACAGCCGCCCTTTCCAGATGGACGCCTACGCAACCTGCAACAAGTAAGCGGCAACTCAACTGGTCTTACCGCAGCGTTCCTCGACCAGCGAAAGCAATTCTTCCAAGAATGGGTCCGGCCTGTTTAGCTTACGTAGTTCCTCGACCGTGTTCGCTAGGTAATCCCGATTACGCCCGTTTTCGCCATAGGCATCGCACATGTGTTTGGCCATGACCTCGATCGGCATCGGTCCGGTATAGTTCTGATGCGTACGGTTGATGACGAACGTCAGCGCCGGTACGCGGCCGTGTCCTTCAACATCGACAGCCACCCAGGTCGGCTTGTAGACCCCGCTCCCCATTTCACGCTTCCAGAGCAGGTCGAAGGATTCGTCGAGATGCTCTTCAAGCAAGCGATAGGCGAGCCCATGGCAGCCGCCGGCGCAATCCTCAAGACATAGACCCAGCCCCGGGTTCTCGGGCGACCCCCTTCCCCGCATCGACCAGATGCGAAACTGCCGCTCGTAGCCTTTCAGGTACGCCGGCGCGATGACGTCATACTTGCCCTCGGGCCGCCACATCAACGAGCCGAAGCCGAACACCCACATTGGCTCGTCTTGCGGCCGGGACGCCCGAACTTCGAGAAGCAGACGATGGCGCTCATCGTCAGGTAGGCGGGTAAAAGACTTAGGAGGAACGTATTGCTTCTCTTCGCTCATCACGTAACGATCTGTTCTCGCGTTTTCATGAACTGCAAGTCAGGCCAGTCTTCCTGCGCTTTGTTCAAGTGCCAGGCGTTACGGGCCAGGAAAACCGGCTCGCCGTCGTGGTCCGTGCCGATGGCAGCGCGGTTGCCGTCGAGAAACTTACGCACCAGTTGTTGCTCGCCGCCGACCCAACGCGCTGTCATTAACTCGGTCGCCTCGAACCGCACGGGAACGTCGTATTCTGTACGGATACGATCGGCCATGACCTCAAATTGCAGCACGCCAACGGCACCGACAATCCAGTCCGCACCGACAGTCGGTTTGATTACCCGGGCCGCGCCCTCTTCCGCCAGTTGTTGCAGCGCCCTGCCCAGGTGTTTGGCTTTCAAGGGGTCATCGGGACGGACTTTCTGCAGCAGTTCCGGCGCGAAACTTGGGATGCCGGTGAAGTGCAGTGTCTCGCTCTCGCTCAGCACATCGCCAATCCGCAGGTTACCGTGGTTTGGGATTCCGATAATATCGCCTGCAACGGCCTCTTCCGCCAGTTCCCGGTCCTGCGCCAGGAACAGCACCGCGTTGTGGACGTTAAGTGTTTTGCCCGTGCGCACATGCTTGAGCTTCATCCCACGCTTAAATTGGCCGGAGCACGCCCGGACGAAGGCGATCCGATCCCTGTGCTTGGGGTCCATATTCGCCTGAATTTTAAAGACAACGCCTGTGAATTTGGGTTCCGTCGGCTCAACCATTCGCTCGACCGCTTGTTGCGGTCTTGGCGACGGCGCACGTTTGGCAAGGCCGTCCAGCAGTTCCCTGACACCGAAAGAGTTCACGGCACTGCCGAAATAAACCGGCGTCATATTGCCTTCGCGATAGGCAGTCTCGTCCAGTTCCGGGCACAGGCCCCGTGCCATCTCAACCTCTTCGCGCAATTTAGCGACGGCGTAGTCCGGCAACAGCTTATCTAGTTTTTCATCGTCGAGGCCTTTGCAGGGCTCGCCCACTTCCGGCAGTTCGCCTTTGGTGCGGGAAATCAGCACCAACCCGTCATTGATCAAGTCATAACAGCCGAGGAAATCCCGCCCCATACCGATCGGCCAACTGGCGGGCGTCACGTCAATAGCCAGCGCCTGTTCGATCTCGTCCATCAGATCGAACGGATCGCGCGCTTCGCGGTCCATCTTGTTGATAAAGGTCGTGATCGGTACGTTGCGAAGGCGGCAGACCTCGAACAGTTTCAGTGTCTGTTCCTGAATACCGCGTGCGGCATCGATCACCATGACGGCACTATCGACCGCGGTCAGCGTCCGGTAAGTATCTTCCGAGAAGTCTTCGTGGCCGGGGGTGTCCAACAGATTAAAAGTGCAGCCCGCATAATCGTAGGTCATGACCGAAGACGCGACTGATATACCGCGCTCTCGCTCGACCTTCATCCAGTCGGAATGCGCCCGGCGCTGCTCGCCCCGCGCCTTGACCGCGCCGGCCAACTGAATGGCGCCGCCAAAAAGCAAAAGCTTTTCGGTCAGTGTTGTTTTACCGGCGTCAGGGTGCGCAATGATCGCAAATGTCCGCCGCGACGCGATTTCGTCTACCAGGTCCGTCATGAATTGAAGATCGCCTTGGAAATCATGTCCTGGAATGTAGTCGCTGGCCCCGAAAAATCCAGGGCTAAGCCGCTTCAATCGATGCGCAGCACGTCCTTAAGGCGGCTATACATATAGCGTGCAACCTTCTCCGATCCGCGCGGCGTCGTATGCAGGCCGTCATAATGGTCGCCATCTTCGAATTTGACTGCCTGAGCGACATCGATACAGATCGCACCGACACCCCGGCAGACCTGCAAGGTCCGATGGTTGATGGCGGTTAACCGCGCATAGTCGCCGATATCGACGCTGCCGTCTGCCTTCGGAACACCATAGACTTTGCCATCGCGAAGACGGTAGGCCGCCATGTGCTGGGTCGCCAGGATCGGCTTAGCACCGAAGTCACGGATGGCGTCTACGAGTTCCCGGAGACGCTGTTCAAACACCGCTAATTTCTCAGACCACTGCTCTTCCAACGCGGCGATATCGGGCTGTACCGTCGGTGCCGTCCACGCCGTCCCGTCAAAGTTTTGTTGCGTGTGGATCAGGTCGGCTTCCCGCGCCCGAAGAATTCCACGAATATTCCGGAACATGGAATACAGCGCACTGTTGTTGATCAGGTATTGCTTCAAAGCGCGCCGGGATTCGGACATTCGATCTTGTTTACTCATGGCGTCCGTCTTCAGGAGCGCCATGTCGTTGATGCCGACATATACGAGGACATACTTGGCCTTGAGGTTTGGGACGAGCGGGAACCAAAGTTCGAAATTCTTGGAATTGCCGACGGTCGTTTGACCGTCGACGCCGGCATTCACCACGGTCACGTCCTTGCCGTCTTCGGCGAAGGCCTTGGCCAGCATATCCGACCACGTGTATCCGTCGGCGACGAAAATCTCGTTCGTCGTGCTGCCGCCAATGGTCAGAATATCGATCTTGGACGGGTCATCATATTCACCGCGAAACCCGTTCTCGTCTCGATGAAACATAATCATGCCGTCGGGCGTGCCCGGGTCATACAGGTTCGAGACGTCGAAGCGGCGTTTGAAATCCTTCGGCACCACCAGCGTGCCGTAGTTAGTGCCGATCCACCCACCGAAGATCAGTTCCGCGACAACCATCACGATCAGCAAAAACGCGAAATTGATACCGATTATTTTGGCTGCCTTGCGCACCCGGATATCCCCCTGTCCGTCCAATCAGAGACATACATGGCTTACCCGTTTCCGCCAAGACTGACGGCTGTTTCTGAACGAAACTTTCGTGTAGAATTGTCGCCGGGAGTTGATGAGTGGGAGGAAACGGCCATGACGTCACGACGGACTTTTCTGAAGATGGCGCTTGCCGCGCCGGCACTGACCGCGTCGGCGGGCACGATACATGCAGCCAATGCCGCCGTAGTCGGTGACAACGGACTGCATGTACAGCCTTGGTTTCTGGATTCCTTCATGTACCTGCAGGAGGATCTGACCGCCGCCGCCGACAGCGGCAAAAACCTCGCCGTCCTTTTCGAACAACGGGGCTGTCCCTATTGCCGGGAGATGCACGAGGTCAATCTCGCTAACGAAAAGATTGTCAACTACGTGCGTAAGAACTTCGACATCCTGCAGTTGGATATGTGGGGCAATCGCAAGGTCACGGACTTCGACGGCACGGAATACGACGAAAAAGACCTGGCGCGCGCCTGGCGGGTGCAATTCACGCCGACCATCGTGTTCTTCCCGCGCGATCCCGAAACCGTCATTGGCAAAAGCGGATTCGATGCGGAAGTTGCTAGGATGCCCGGCTATTTCAAACCGTTCCACTTCATATCCATGTTCGAATACGTGCACGAAGGCGCCTATGCGGAGGAACCATCCTTCCAACGCTACCTGCAAGCAAAGTTCAAACGTATGGAAGAACGGGGCGAAAAGCCGGAAATCTGGTAGGTCAGCTCAGCCGATCTCGACGATGGCGTTACCAATCAGCGTACCCTGCTCGACCGCTTCGTGCGCAGAGGCGATATCGTCGAGAGCATAGGTCTTGGCGACTTTCGGGGCGATCCTTTTCGACGCCAGCATTTCCGACAGAACGTGCTTCGCCGCCGCCAAGGTCTCGGGCGGCAATTCATAGACGTTCAAGAAGTGAAGCGATCCGAGCCGTATCCGCAACATTCTTGAGTCTATCTCAACCATCGTCGCACTCGACCCATAAACGGCGACACTGCCGCCCTTGGCGAGGATACTGTCATAAAGCGGCACATTGGCGCCCAGATTAACTTCAACCACGTGATTGACGCCCTGACCGCCGGTCACTTTGTCGATGATCGCGGCGACGTCGTCATCGCGGTAGTTAATGACGGTATCCGCACCCGCTTCCTTGGCCGCCGCCGCTTTTTCGGAACCACTCACCGTTGTAATCACGGTCGCGCCCAGGGCCTTGGCGATCTGAATGGCAAAATTTCCGACAGCCCCCGCGCCGCCGGCCACCAAGACAACCTTGCCGTTAACCGAACCCGCAAGCGTCACAGCATGATAAGCCGTCAGCACCGGCACACCCAGGCACGCTCCGTCGGCATAGCTCAAGCTGTCTGGCAGCGGCACCACGTTCTCATATTCGACCGCCAGCAGTTCTGCTGCGGTGCCGAGGGTACGCTTGAACCCAGTATTGTGCAGCCAAACGCGCTCACCGATACAGGCGGCATCGACACCCTCGCCAACCGCGACGATATCACCGGCGCCGTCGTTATGAGGAATACGTTCTCCACCTTCGAGGGGTCGGCCCGGCTGCCCCTGCCTTGTCTTAGTATCGGACGGATTGACACCCGAGAAACGAATGCGCACCAGGACCGCACCGGGGCCTGGGGCCGGGTCCGGGCGCTCGCCAGTTTTCAGCACGTCCCGCGCCGCGCCGTTCTCGTTGTAAAACGCTGCTTTCATATGGCTTTTACGAAGATTTCGCCTCCCGAAACAGGGCTCCATTGAGTTGACATCGCGCAGGCAAAAAACCAGCATTGTCGTCACAAATAGATGTAGCCGCTAGGCCACAAAACAAGAAGCAATTAGGAGACAACATGCCAGAGCAAGTTCAAGTCATTGATAATACTGGAATTCCCTCCACCTCGTCCCACATCTTAGGAGACGCGCGCTGGACAGGAGAGACCATTACCGTCGACGACGTGAAACTTGAACTATCCGACGCCGTAATTGCCGAGTTAGACAAGGTTGCCGACGCCGTCGCAAACGAGGCCGTCGATATCACCGCCCTCAAGGCCTCACAGTTCGAGCACACGGCGATGGCCGCATTCGCCGAAAAGGCCAAAGGAATATTGGATACCGGCAGTGGCGTCGTTCTCGTCGACCGACTGCCGATCGAACGATATGGCAAACGTGCCGCCACGGCGTGTTACTGGGTGCTGGCCGGTCTGATCGGTCGCCCCGTCTCGCAAAAGTGGAGTGGCAAGATGCTCTATGACGTCCGGGACAGCGGCCAACCGCACGGTAACGGCGTGCGCGGTTCCGTCACCAATGTCGAGTTGTTCTTCCACACTGATAACAGCTTCGGCATGTTGCTGCCGCAATACATCGGTCTCCTATGCCTGCAGACCGCCAAGACCGGCGGCGAGAGCCGTCTCGTCAACTGGGCTGCCGTCATCGACAAGCTCGGCGAAGAACACCCTGAGTTGGTTGCCCGTGCGACCGAGCCGTTCCTGTTCGACCGTCAGGCGGAACACGGGCCGGACGCGCCAAAGGTCATGCAAAAATACATTCTGCAGAATCAGGACGGTCGCTTCGGCATGTGCTTCTCATCGCGCCTGATGCGAACCGGTTACCGGATGGCGGATCGTCCTCTGGATGCCGAGGGGGCTGCGTTCCTCGACGCCGTTGACGAAATCGTTACGCGTCCGGAAATGCAGTTCCGTATGGATATCCAACGCGGTCAGATTCAGTTCATCAATAACGGCCGCACCGGCCATGCCCGCAGTCAGTTCGAGGATTACGACGATCCCGAGCTAAAACGGCACCTTCTCCGCATTTGGCTGCGCGAGTACGGCGGCGTCGATTACGACGGCTGAAGGGCTAGCCGCAGGGCAATATAGCCAAAACATTGCGGTTTTGATGGCGCTTCCTTTATGATCAACAACAAGACCGACCACCAACGGATCGGCACAATCCTTGCCGCGTTCGCCGGCGACAAAGAAATCATAGAGGAAACACCATGACCAAATCGACCGCGACACCTGTCGGCGAAATCGAAGAGACGCCTGCCCACAAGGAACTCTTTCCGGGGTTTGAACGCCGCCGCGTGAATACCGGCGAAATCGACGTGGTCTACGTGATCGGTGGCGAAGGCCCGCCACTGTTGCTGCTTCACGGCAACCCGCTGACCCACAGCATGTGGCATTTGGTGGCACCGGAATTCGCCAAGCATTACACCGTCGTCGCGCCCGATCTGCGTGGCTACGGCGACAGCGGAAAACCCGCGGGTGGCGGCGATCACAGCGCCTATTCGTTCCGCACCATGGCCAACGATCAGGTCAATCTGATGGCCATGCTCGGCTTCGACGAATTCATGGTGTGCGGGCATGACCGTGGCGGACGGGCGGCGTTCCGCATGGCGCTCGATCACCCGGAAAAGGTCAAGGCGCTGGCGATCCTCGATATCGTCCCAACCTACAACGTGCTCAATAACGTCTCCAAGGGCTGGGGTCACGAGTCCTATCACTGGTTCTTCCTGGCCCAGAAAGAGCCGTATCCGGAAAAACTGATCTGCGCCGATCTGGATTACTACATGCAGTACAAGCTGAACAAAAAAGGCGTCGGCCTGGAAATCTTCCACCCGACCGCTTTCGCCGAGTACCTGCGCTGTGCGACACCGGAACAGATTCACGGTGTCTGCGAGGATTACCGCGCGACCATCGGTATCGACTACGAGATGGACTCGGAAGACTACGGCAAGAAACTGATCGAATGCCCCGTCCACATCCTGTGGGGTGGCCTCAGCCACATGAACCGGCACTTCAAGGCGCTTAAGGACTGGCGCGAATGGGCCAATCAGGTCTCCGGCAAAGCAGTGCCGACCGGTCACTACCCGGCGGAACAACGCCCTGATTTGGTGCTGGAGGAACTGCTGCCGTTCTTCGCAAAGGTGTCGAAGTAAGGAAATTTAAGCGTACGGCGACGGCGGCTTATCACCCCGTCGCCGGCGTATGCCGCCACCAAAAGTACTTGTTGATCGAGAACACCGGCTGATAATGCCGGACGTTGTTCGTCAGCACGATCTTGGGAATTTGGTTGTCGAGCAGCAGCGTCAGGGTCTGCCCCGTCTTCGGGTGTTTGAAGTATACCACCAGCACGGCGTGCCCAACCTTGAGGTTGAGATCCTTCACCGCGACGACGCGAAGATTGTTTTCCTTCCAGCCTAGACGCCGTAGCGACAGGTATTTAATGATCGCGTAATCCTCGCAATCGCCGAGCCTCGACATGAACTCGGCCGGGGTCGCCCAATAGTCGTTTTGGCCCCAGTTGGCTTTGTCCGTCACGTACTTGGCCTTATTAACCCGGGTGTTGACCTCGTTAAGCTGCACCAACGGGTCCTTGTCCTTGAGAGTCCCCAAGAACGCGGTCCAGTCGCTGTAGCTGCATATTTCGATCCCGCCCGGCGGACATTTCACTTTGACCTTGGCCGCCGACTCCTTGGCGTAACGGGCCAAAGCCGTGTTCCATTTTTCAAACGGCGTCAGGTTCTTGGATCGAACCTCCACGGTGTTGAAAAAGCTGGGCTCGGCGGCATATGCGGGCGCGGCCACAGTGACCGCCAATGCGAGAGCGCAAATCCACCGGCAAATCGATTTCTTCGGCATGCGGCGTAAACTCCTCGTGCGTCCGTAACGCACCACCTCTGGGGATTATACGCTCTCCCCGCCCTCTGGATAAAGTCTCGCGGTCATACTCTTGGGTAAACTTAACGTGGGGGATTCCGCAAAGCCTTGGAAACCGCTATCATCCGGTAACGAATTGATTCTACGGGGGAAGGCATGGCGCTCACGCTTCGCCGCAAAAATAAGAACGATAAGCCGAAATCGGATGCCAAGGGCGGCGGCAAGCCGCCCGAAATGGCAAAGGACAAGAAGGCCGAACCGCCGGCAGACCCGCCGCGGAAGTTCAACAAATTCGTCCTCGCCGGTGCTGCGGCGTTGGTCCTCGGCATCGCCATCGCGATCACCGTCGCTAAGTATTACGTCGGCGAAGAGCTGAAGCGTGAAACCCAGGTCTGGCAGGTGCGACTGGGTATCGTCGCAGACTCCCGCGTTTCCGCCGTAAATGAGTGGGTCGACGCCAATTTCGCATTTCTGCGCAACCTGACGCAGAACGCCTCGTTGCAGCTTTATATGTCGGAATTGGCCTCAGCCGGCCAGCAACCACAGCAGGACTCGCTGATCCCACCCGGGGTCGACGGCGGCGGCTCCGAAGCAGACTCACTCCTGCAGGGCTTGGGCTCAGCAGGCGGCGGTCTGGATGCCGGCGCCTCAGCCGGTTTCCTCCGCAACCTCTTGTTCGCAACAGCGGAACGTTCCCCCTTCAAGGCGCCGCCGCCGGTCGGCGAGATCGCCGCCAACGTTGAGCGCGTGGGTGTCGCCGGCCTTGGTCTGGTCGACAAGGATGCCGAACCGATTCTCTCCACGCCCGATATGCCGCCGATTACGGGCCGCATCAAGGAAGCCATCCGCAAGGCCATTGACGGCGATCCGGCCGTCATCGACATGTACTTGGGCGGCAGCGGCGAGCCGACTGTCGGTTTCGTCCTGCCCGTCTATGCCGTACAGGGCGGTAGTGGCGGCGCCAAGGCCATCGGCGCGGTCGTCGGTATCCGGCTCGTCGACGATACGCTTTGGGAAACCCTGGAGCAGCCGGGCACGCTCAACGACAGCGAAGAAACAATCCTGGTCCGCAAAGACGGCGGCAAGGTCGAGTACATTTCGCCGCTCAAGGACGGCACCAAGGCGCTGAAGCGCTCGATGGCGCTCGCATCCCCTAACCTCGCGGTGCGTGAAGCCATCAACGTGCCGGGTGCATTCGTCAACGACTTGGATTATAGCGGCGACCGGGTGCTGATGGTGTCCCGTGAAGTGGCCCAGTTCCCCTGGATACTGGTTCGCAAGGTTTCCCGCGACGAGGCACTAGGGCCTATCGAGAATCGCCTCAACGTCATTCTTGGCATCTTCATCGCCATCATCACCATCGTTACCCTGACCATCCTATTCGTCTGGAAGTACGGCGCATCGGCGCGCGCCTCCGAAGCGCTGCACAATGCCCAGATCATGTTGGAGCGTTTCGAAAACCTGACCAAGTTCATGCGTATGGTGACCGACAATCAGCCGACGCAGATCGTCGCCGTCGACCGGAACACCGTCTATACCTTCGCCAATATGAAGGTCTCGACCGACAACGGTATTCCAATCACCGACATCAAAGGCAAGACCATGGCCAGCGTCATCGGGCCGGCCAAGGCGCAGGAATACCAAAGCTTGATACGCGACGTGATCGACGACTCTGAACGCAAGCAGGAAATCCTGACCTTCGGCGATCCGGAGAAGGCTCTCGAAGGAAAAGGCGATTTTCAGGTCGTCAAAGTCGACGGCCTGCCGCTACGCGGTGACCGTGACTACCCGCCAGGCTGTCTGTTGGTCGTCGATGACATCACGGAACTGCAGATCGCGCGCCTTCAATCCGAAAAGATGATGAAGGAACTGATCGACACTTTGGTCAGCGTCGTCGACCGCCGCGATCCGTTCTCAGCGAACCACTCGGCCCGCGTAGCCGAGGTTTCCCGCGCCATCGCCCAGGAAATGGGCCTGGATACCGTCGACATCAAAACCGTCGACATTGCCGGAAGCTTGATGAACCTCGGCAAGATCTTCGTGCCGGAAGAATTATTGATGAAGACGGAAGGGCTGACCGAAGAAGAACGGATCATGGTCTCCAACGCCTATCTGACGACCGTCGATCTGATCGAGCATGTGACCTTCGAGGGTCCGGTGATCGAGACGATCCGCCAATTCGGTGAGACCTGGGATGGGAACGGGCCGCTCGGGCTCAAGGAAGAGGAAATCGTCGTCACCGCACGTATTTTGGCCGTCGCCAACGCCTTTGTCGGCATGGTCAGCGCCCGCGCCTACCGGTCCGCCATGCCGTTCCGCAAAGCATCGGATATCTTGATGGATCAGTCGGATCAGAAATTCGACCGCCGTCCTGTGTCGGCACTTGTGAACTTCCTGGAAAACCGGGGTGGTGTCCGCCGCTGGGCACACTTCCGCCGCGACCCCACTGTCGAGGACGCGGCGGAGTAATCCCGCACCCGTCGTCCTGAACTTGATTCAGGACCCATTTTTCTATCGGCACTTCAATTGCGAATACAGAAATGGATGCTGAATCAAGTTCAGCATGACGGGGTGGAATTTACTTCTTACTGAGTATCCAGTGTGACGGTGACCTGACCGTTATTCTCGGTGACCGAGTAGCCATCGGATGAATCGCCGTCGTTGTTACGGTCCAGATCGTCCATGCTGACGCCGTTCAGGGTCACCGACTGACCTTCGACACCGGCGAACGAGATAACCACGTCGCCCTCGTCGTTTTCGTTAAAGATCATATCGTCCGCATGGAACTCCTGACCTTCGAAGACGATGGTGTCCTGATCCATGATGTCTTGAATGATGTCGTGACCGCTGTTGTCATCGAACTTGAAGGTGTCGCTCCCCCAACCGCCGGTCAGGACATCGTCGCCTTCGCCACCGACCAGCGTATCGTTTCCGGAACCGCCGTCGAGGGTATCGTTGCCGGCCTCACCGTACAGACGATCGTTACCGTCATCGCCAAGCATGACATCGTCGCCAACGCCACCCAGCAGTTTGTCGTTACCGGTGCCGCCGTCCATGGTGTCGTTGCCCTCGCCACCCCACAACGTGTCAGTGTTGTGGCCACCATCCATGGTGTCATTGCCGGTGCCGCCATACAGCAGGTCATTGCCCGAACCGCCGTTCATAACGTCGTCGCCAGCATCGCCGAACAGCGAGTCATGACCGGAACCGCCATCCATGATGTCGTCACCACCAAGTCCGAACAGCGAGTCGTTGCCGCTGTCGCCCGTGATCGTGTCGTCGCCGCCAGCGCCGGACAGGCTCTCATCCCGCCATGTCCCGGTAACCTCCATCGGTTCTTCGACCGCGACGTCGATCTCAAGCGCCGCAACCGTTTCCGCCGTGTCACCGTCGTCTTCGGTGGTTATCGCGACAACCTCGATCGAGAAGTCATCCCCGATACTCGATGCAACGTTCAACGTCAGGCCGTCCAAATCGGCGGCTGTCAGCGACCAGTTGCCGTCGCCGTTATCTGAACCGGCGGAAAGGCTTGCCCCTTCGGGCAAACCGCGGATTTCGAAGGTCAGTTCTTCTGAGCCGTCGACATCGTTCAGCGAACCCTGAATATCCAGATCGTAGACCAGCGTTTCACCCGAACCGGTGGTCATCTGCTGCACGCCTTCGTCATACATATTGGCGAGCTCGGTCGTGGTCAGCGGACGGTCATAAACACCGATCTGATCCATCTGGCCATCGAAGTAGTCCCGCAGGTTGTTCGCGACGTTATTGCCGCTGTAGACCTGCGACGCGCCGAAGATCAACGGCTCTTCGTTGCTGGCGATACCACCGGTATAACTGTCGCTATCGACCAGTTCACCGTCCAGGTACAGCGCCATGCCGTCCGGGCCAAAGGTAAAGGCCATCTGGTGCCAAGCACCGCTGGAAACGTTGCCGCCGCTGACCATGAAGCTGCTGCTCGTGCCTTGCAGGCGAACTTCCAACTGGCCGTCGTCAACCCATGCCGTCAGATGGCCACCGTCGTCGTAGCCGGACGAGTCCTTTGAGAATAGGGCCTGCTTGTCGTCGGCATCGTCGGTGTTGAACCAGAGAACGAAGGTACCGCTGTCGGTTTCCAGGTCGTTGTAATTATCGACTTCGATGTAGTCGTTGTGGCCATCGAACACGGCGGAAGCACCGCTCGGCCCATCGCTGTCTGTGTTGATGGTGACACCGTGCAGTTCACCTTCCTTACGGCTTTCCGAGTTGTTGATCTCGCCGGATTTCTCGTCATCCGTCACCTCGAAGAAGGCAACAAGACCGTCGCCTTGGCCGGAGCCCGAGCCATGGCCAGAACCGGATCCCGTGTTGCCCCCCGACTGCCCGCCGTGGCCTTCCGCCAGCGATGCCGATGCAGAAAGGTTTGCCGCATCGGCAACACCGGTAATATCGACATCGAAGCTCGCCGTCTGCGTCGCAGTTGCGCCGTTGCTGGCTTCGGTCGAGGTCGCGGTGACCGTCAACGAGAAGTCTTCGTTGCTGTTAGCTGCTGGCGTTATGGTCAGGCCGTCCAACTGCTCCCCGGTCAAAGTCCAGGTGCCGTCGTTATTGTTAGTGCCCGCCGAAAGAGCCGCACCGCTCGGCACACCCGAAACCGTGATTGATAGGCTTTCCGAACCGTCGGTGTCGGACAGAGCCGCCGAGATATCAAGTGCAATGGCGTTGTCCTCGGCACCACTGACGTCCCCGGCGCTAAGGCTCGGATCGCTGGCCAACATGTCGCTGTCACCGACCTGCAGGGTCGTCGTGACCGTCGCCGTATCGCCATCGTTCTCGGACGCGGTCGCCGTTATCGCCAACACGAACGCCGACGTCCCGGCTGCTGCCGTCATCGTGAGGCCGGCAAGCTGCCCGGCGGAAAGAGTCCACGTCCCGTCTTGGTTCTGTGTGCCGGCAGAGAGTTCGGCACCATCAGGCAAACCGTCGACGGTGACCGTCAGCGTTTCCGAACCGTCCAGATCGGTCAGAGCCGACTGGATATCCAGATCATATTCGACACCGGCTTCGGCAAGCGTCACATCAACCGTGTCGGTGGCAACTGTCGAGGTCCAATCGTTGCCGCCCGCGATCGAGAAGTTGTCGATGTACATGCCTTCGGAAGAAACCGTTGTATCGACACTCATGTCTAGTTCCACTCGACCATTCTGATCGAGTGTCACCGTCAGCGTATGCGTCGTCGAGCCGTCCGAGGAATGCAGCACCTGCTGGCCGTTCGCGTAGACGTCCAGGTAATCGGTGTTGTGGCTGCCAGAATCCCAACCTCCGTAACTCTGCGCCCCGAACGAGATCGTCACGGTCTGGCCGGCGTGTTCGGCACCGAAATCGAAGGTTTTGGACGCCGTATCGTTGTAATCGATATTCATGGTGCCGTTTGTGCATGAGACTTCGTTGCCCCAGCCATGCGGACCGCTATTGAAATTCTCGCTCACCAAGGTGCCGGAACCGCCATCTTCGGTCACTTCGAAGGTAAGCGACACATCACCGCTGGCGCCGTCTGCCGGGGTGATGGAGAGATCGTTCAATTGACCAGCGCTCAGGGTCCAGGAACCGTCACCGTTGTCTGTGCCCGACGAAAGCGTGGCGCCTGACGGCACACCGGATACGGTGACCGTGCGGCCGCTGCCGCCGTTAGCCGCGTCGACGATGCTCTGTGAAACATCGATATCGGTCTCGCCGCCGACCTCTGTCCCGGCACTGAGGCTGGCCGAGAGCGTCGGTGTATCGGCTACACCCGTGACACTGACATCCAATGCCACTGACTGCGAAGACGTCGCACCACCGTTGTTTTCCGTCGAGGTCGCCGTGACATTCAGCGTGAAGTCATCATTGGAATTCGCCGGCGGCGTGATCGTCAGGCCCTCGAGCTGATCGTCCGAGAGCGTCCATGTCCCGTCTTGGTTATCCGTACCGGCGGAAAGCTCGGCACCGCTCGGCACACCCGAAATGGTGATCGACAGGCTCTCGGAGCCGTCGGTGTCCGTCAGCGCGGAGGCGATGTTAAGGGCAATAGCGCCGTCTTCAAGGCCCGAGGCATTCTCAGCCGACAGGTTCGGTGAAGACGCGTCTGTATCGATGTTCGTATCCGGCATATCGACCGCGACACTGGTCGACACCGACGTGCTGTCGCCGTCGTTTTCAGTCGAGGTCGCTGTCACCGACAGATCGAAATCCTCAGTGCCCACCGCAACGGTCATGACGAGGCCGTTCAATTGTGCCGGCGTGAGAGTCCAGGAACCATCCTGGTTCTGCGTCCCAGCTGAGAGAGAGGCTCCTTCCGGCAGATCGGAAACCGTGATCGACAAGGTTTCGGAACCGTCAAGATCGGTCAGCGAAGACGTAATATCCAGAGGATACTCGACTTCCGTTGCAACACCCTCTCCCGCCGTTTCGAAGGAAATGGCGTTGATCAGGTAATCGTCCCCACTGCCCGGTGCAGAGAAGACGATCTGATCGAAAGTTTGGCCGTTCACGGACAAAGTCACCGCCGGATCGATATTATCGGTGATGCCGGTGATCGTGCCTTCGCCGACCTTCACGCCGTCCTTATAGAGATCATAGTGTGCATGTTCGGCAGAGTGCATCCACGCGAATGTCACATCGACCGAAGAAACGTCGCTATCGAAATCGACGACGATCTGCTCGGAAACGCCATTCTTCGTGCCCAGTTCCGAATTGTCGCCCGAGGCCACACCAGAGACGCCGAAGCCCTGCGGGCTGGCGTGGAAGCTGATATTGTCCGCGGACGCATCGGTTAGCCCGCCCTCGCTGTTGAGCGAGCGCGCCGAAACCGTGAAGCCGTTGTCGGTATCGAGCACGTTGTCGACGTCGATGGTGACTTCTGCAGGTTCACCATCTTCGGTAATGACATGTGCTTCGCCCAGCACCACGCTCAACGTCGGCGCATCGGCCACACCGGCAACCGCGACGTTCATCGTCGCAGAGGTTGTTGACGTATCGCCGTTCCCTTCCGTCGCCATCGCGGTGATCGACAATGAGAAGTCTTCATTGGAATTGTAAGGCGGCGTAATCGTCAGCCCGTCGAGGTCTGCACCCGTCAGTGTCCAGGTGCCGTCGTTATTCATACTACCTGCAGAAAGCTCGGCTCCTACGGGCACATTTCCGATGGTGATAGAAAGCGTTTCAGATCCGTCAAGATCGGTAATCGCGGCGGAAATATCCAGCGCGATATCCGTATCTTCGAGACCTGCTGCGGTTCCGACGGACACCGTTGGGACATCGGCTTTTGCATCAACCGTCACCGTAAACGGCAATTCCATAGTCGCGCTGTCACCGTCATTCTCGGTCGAGGTGGCGCGCATCGCCATATCCATCACGCCGTCGAAATTCGTCGGTGGACGAATGCTAAGGCCGTCAAGGTCCGCAGCCGGTACCGACCACATTCCGTTACCGAGCGAAGAACCAGCGCTGAATTCGGCACCGACCGGCACGCCGACGATGGTGACGGTCAAACTTTCCGAGCCGTCGGTGTCGGTCAGACCGGCACCCAGGTCGAGAGCAATCCACTGATCTTCCGAACCAGATGCATCGGTGGTGGTGACCGTCGGCGTATCGGCCACACCGGTGACCGAAACACTCAGCGCCGTGGTGCTGGAGGACGTATCTCCACCATTGTATTCGGTCGACGTCGCCGTGACCGTGAGATCGAAATCTTCGTTACTATCTGCCGGTGGCGTGATGCTCAGCCCCTGTAGTTCAACCGGGGTCAACGTCCACGTACCATCATTGTTATTCTGACCGGCGGAAAGTTCGGCACCCGTCGGCACGCCCGAGATCGTGATCGAGAGCGTTTCCGATCCGTCGGTGTCGCTCAGGGCTGCGCCGATATCGAGAGCAATAGAACCATCTTCTAGACCGGAGGCGTCCGAGACCTCGAGCGTAGGATCCGAAGCCGTCGTGTCACCCGTCGGGGTGGTCGCGCCCAGCGTCGTGCTAATTGAGGCCGTATCGCCATCGTTCTCGGTCGAGGTCGAAGTGATCGACAGATCAAACTCACCGGAACCGGCCGGGACCGTCAGCGACAGACCTTCAAGCTGCGCCGGTGTCAGTGTCCAAGAACCATCCTGGTTCTGTGTGCCGGCAGAGAGCGTTGCACCTTCCGGCAGATCAGCGACCGTAATCGACAGAGTTTCCGAACCGTCGGTATCCGAAAGTTCGGTGTCGATGTTCAGACCGTAAGAGACCGCACCAGTGCCAGGCGTCGCGCCGTACTCGACATTGACGTTCACGTCGTTGAAGTCGTTGTCGCCGCCGCCGACCAAATCTTCCCAGTTCTGATTGCCGCCGTTGCTGTTATCAGTCGTATAATCGAAGTCGCCTTCGTTTAGGGACGGATCACTGAACAATACCGGATCGCCGGCGCCGCTAAGGCGCACGCCAAGACCGTTCACGGCGTGCCAATTACCACCGCTGTCCTGTTCGAAATGAACCGGCGTATTATCGCCAAGCAGCAGGTTTTGACTGTCGCCGTTCGGAATGACGAAGAAGCCGATGCTATCGGGATCGACGCCTTCGATGGTAAAGGTATCGCCGACATCGTTCTTGGCATTGTCCCAGATCACGACGCCATCGGTCGGATTTCCGTCTTCATCCTTGATGTAGTAGCCGTAGCTATTGTTGTAGCCGGCGCTGACCTGCCCCATGTTGGTGATGGTGATGTCCGTCGTACCGGGGACTTCCTCAGGCGCACCCAAGGTCGCCGACAGTGTCGGCATATCGGCAACACCCGTGACGGCGACCGGGACAGCAACCGACGTAGTCGCCGTGTCGCCGTTCTCTTCGGTCGAAGTCGCGTTGACCATCAGCACGAAGTCTTCGTTGGAATCGTGCGGCGGTGTAACGGAAAGGCCGTCGAGCTGTTCCGGCGTTACCGTCCACGTACCGTCATTGTTATTGGTTCCGGCAGAAAGCAAGGCACCTGAAGGCACGCCGGAGATCGTGACCGAGAGCGTTTCCGAACCGTCGGTATCGGTCAATCCAGCGCCGATATTCAGCGCGATTGCGTTGTCTTCCAGGCCAGCGGCTTCACCGACGGTGACTGTCGGTGCATCGGCATCGCCAGAGACACTAACCGTGAACGGTACTTCAGTGGCGGCGCTGTCGCCATCATTCTCGGTCGAGGTCACCGTCATGGTCATATCCATCTCTCCGGAAAAATCTTCCGGCGGAAGGATGGAAAGGCCTGCGATGTCGGCAGCCGGGACAGACCAGACGCCGTTGCCGAGAGACGAACCAGCGCTCAGTTCCGCGCCAGCGGGCACGCCCGAGATCGTCACGCTCAAGCTCTCGGAACCATCCGTATCAGTCAGCGACGCACCCAAGTCGAGCGCAACCCATTGATCCTCGGTGCCTGTGACGTCTTCGGCCGACGCGGACGGCGAATCCGCGACACCCGTTACCGAAACGTTGAGTGTTGCCGTCGTCGTCGCCGTATCGCCGCCGTTGGCTTCTGTTGAAGTTGCCGTCACGGTGATGTCGAAATCTACGTTACTGTCAGCCGGCGGTGTAATGGTCAGGCCTGCCAACGCTTCCGACGGGACCGACCACGTGGTGTCGTCGATCTTCTCGCCGGCGGAAAGGAGCGCACCTTCCGGCACACCGGAAAGGGTGATCGAAAGGCTTTCGGAACCGTCGATATCCGTGAGAGCCGCCGCGATATCGAGTTCAATCGGTGCATCTTCGAAACCGGTCGCATTTTCGATGTTCAGAGTCGGATCGGAGGCCGTCGTATCCTGGTGCTCGGCAACATCTATGCTCAGCGTCGCCGATGCAGTGTCGCCGTCGGCGTCCTGCATGGTATAGCCGAAGACATCTTCGCCAGCCGGGGCGTCGTTGGTTTCGAACTGCAACGCCCGCACGAAGAAATCGCTGGAGTCGTTGTTGTTGTTCTCGCCGCCCGCAGCCGTGGCTGTAAAGACGATGTACTGGAACGATGCGCCATCGACTTCGATGGTCGCGGTGCCGACGTTATTACTGCCACCGTAATCAACGGTAGAAGAGTTCAACACACCCTCGCCCACCAAATTCCCGTCAGCATCGAAGGCCTGCCAAGCACCTTGCTCGCCGCCCTCTTCGTCCTTGAACATGTTTGAGACCGTCAGCGTCGCCGAGGTGGTTTCTCCACCAAGATTGATGCCGAGAGATTCCGTCTCGTTGCTATCTTCGCTGTAGTTAAGTTGTTCGCTCGGACCGGTGCCGCTTTCGCCGCCCGCTACGCCGATACCCTTCGAATTGAACGAGACCTGAGCGTCCGCCAGAGACGGATCAAGCTTGCCGTTGCCATCCACATAAGACGTGCCAAAGTCGAAAGCAAAGGTCTGCAAGCCGGACCAGGCTTCCTCGACCGCGCCCGAAGAAGCCGTGCCGGTTAGACCGGCAACGTGCGAAACGGCTTCGCCGCCATCGGCCTGATAATCGTAAGTCCCGTCCGCGTACATCTTGAGCGTACCATGGTCGCCGGCAATCTCGATGTAGGTGCCGTCGGCATCGGTCTGGACGTCGTCCGCATTACTGAAGCTTTTGGTGACGCCACCGAAGCTGATATCGACCATGCTGTTGCCGGTCGCCGAGCCGGTATCGGCAGCAGCCGACGGATCGACGCTATCGCCTTCGCCGGTCAACACATTCCCCGTCGTCACATCACCGATACGGACCGTGTTTTGGTCGTCGCTGGCGGTCGGATCGACATTGACCAAGGCCTGAACCGTACTCGTTGCCTGGTCGCTGTTTTCAGCCTCCGTCGAGGTCGCAGTCACGGACAGATCGAAGTCGTCCGACGCGCCCGCCGGCAGGTTGATCGAAAGACCGCTTAGATCGGCCGGGGTCAACGTGAAGGAACCGTCGTTGTTGTCGGTGCCAGCGGTCAGCGTAACGCCGTCCGGCAATCCGGAAACAGTGATCGAGAGGCTCTCGGAACCATCGGTATCTGCCAGCAAGCTGGTGATATCAAAATCGACCGTCTGGCCGACCGTGCCGCTCGCGTCATCGGCGGCAACGCTCGGCGTATCGGCGACCGCATTGACGGTCACGGCGAGCGCGGCCGTCGTCGTCGCGATATCGCCGCTCGACGTTTCTTGCGAAGTCGCGGTGACGCTCAAGGTAAAGTCGACATCGGAATCCGCCGGCGGCGTGATGGTCAGGCCAACCAACTGCTCCGGTGTTAGCGTCCAAGTGCCGTCCTGATTGTCGGTCCCGGCGGAAAGCTCGGCCCCTGCCGGAACATCACCGATGGTGATCGACAGCGTTTCCGAACCGTCGGTATCGGTCAGCATCGCGTCGATATCGAGCGCGATTGCGTTATCTTCGTCGCCTTCGGCAGCGGATACTTCAAGGTCCGGCGCATCGGCTTCATCATCGCCATCAATCCCGACACCAACTGTGACGCTGGCCGTATCGCCATCATTCTCGGTCGCCGTCGCGGTGACGTTGAAGTCAAAGTCCGGATCAATTTCGATCGGCACGGAGATCGACAGACCGTCCAACTGATCCGGGGTCAACGTCCACGAACCATCCTGATTCTGAGTACCGGCGGACAGCGTTACGCCCAACGGCAAATCGGTAACGGTGATGGACAACGATTCTGAACCATCGATGTCATTCAGCGACGATGCAATATCCAGCGGGAAGATGGTCAGCAACTCGCCAACGGAACCGCCGATGAAGTCGCCCATGGACTGGTCGAAATCGAACGTTTGATCTGCGTGATTGAGAAGCGGCAGAGAATTGATAATCACCGACGGATCAAGCGAGAAGAACTCACCCTCGCCCGGGCCAAGCAGACCGCCGTTATTGCCGGCTTTGACAGAGATACCGATCAATTCGGAACCCGGGAAATTCTCGGCGACAAAGCCTTGCAGGTCGAGATCATTGACATCACGGAAGCCGTTTTCGTCATCGGGGAAGTCTTCGATTTTGATTTTCTCAACGTTGCCGGCGCCATCTTTGACGTACATGACGACGTTCGAAATGTCGTGATCGAACTCCGGAATATCACGGAAGCCTTCGCCGCCGATGACCTCGCCGACACCGACCGAAGCCGCCAAGTTCGGCTGATCGGCAACACCGATCACATCAACGGCGACGGTGCCGGAATTGGTCGCGAAACCGCCGTCGTCAGTCGTCGAAGTTGCGGTGACTGTCAGATCGAAATCGACGTTACTGTCGTGCGGCGGCGTAATGGTTAGGCCTTCGGTCTCTTCCGGCAGCAGAGACCAAACGCCGTTGCCGAGATCCGTCCCGGCGGACAGGACCGAGCCTTCCGGCACGCCGGAAATCGTAAGGGACAGCGTCTCGGACGCATCGGTAAGCGACGCGTCAATATCTAGCGGGATCGGATTATCTTCGTAGCCCAGCGTATCTTCCAGAGCGAGATCCGGGATATCCGGGAGGTCGATAATGTTCTCAACCGTCACGTCGATGTGGGCGATACTGACACTGGTTTCCAGGCCTTCCGGGATATCGTTGTCCGGATCGGTATCGGTCGCGGTTGCCGTTACCTGAATGGTAAAATTGCCATCGAAGCCCGGCGGCGGTGTGATCTGCAGGCCGCTCAACTGGTTCGGCAGCAGACCATCAACAACACCGCCGACGATATCCAGCACGGAATTGCCAAGGCTTACGACAGCGCCAACCGGAATGTTGCTGATCGAAACCGTCAGGCTTTCGGAGCCGTCGAGGTCGCCGAGTGCGGCTTCGATGTTGAGATCCGCGGCATCCAGAATCCCCTCGATCGACACCTGCGACGGCACGTTCAGCAACGGCTTATCCGCAACTGCCGTGACCGACACGTTCAGCGCCTGCGTCGCTTCTGCGATGTCGTCCCCGTCCATCGAGGATACGGTCACGCCAAGCTGGAAGTTCACGTTGCTATTGGCAGGGGGGGTGATGGTAAGACCTTCCAGATCCGCCGGATCAACACTCCAGGTACCGTTACCGTTGTTGGTCCCGGCGCTAAGTGACGCCCCTGCGGGCACACCGATAATGGTGATGCCGACGATTTCGTCGCCACCATTGGCCGCCGTCGAGATTTCCAACGGAATGGCATCGTCTTCGAAACCGGCTGCATCGTGCAGGATCAGGGACGGAATATCGGCAACGGCGCCGAGACCGATGTTCATGAGCCCGGTCACACTGGACGTATCGCCGTCGTTCTCAGTCGATGTCGCGGTCACGGTCAGCGAGAAGTTCCCGGACAGATCAGCTGGCGGGATCATCGTCAGACCGGAAAGCTGATCGCCGGTCAGAACCCAATTGCCGTCGACGTCGATAGTGCCAGCGGAGAGCCGCGCACCTTCCGGCAGACCGCTGATCATTACCGAAAGCGTTTCAGAACCGTCCGTATCGGCCAGACCGGCGGAAATGTTAAGCGGCACGCCAACATCTTCCAGGCCCGTCACATCACCGAGCGAAAGCGTCGGCGCATCGGCGACCCCCGTCACGCCGACACTGAGCGAACCGGTCGAGACAGCAAAGGTGCCGTCCTGCTCAGTAGAGGTCGCGGTGACGTCGAGTTGGAAATCCTCGTTCGAGTTGATCTCCGGCGTGATGGTCAGCCCTTCAAGCTGCGCCGGCGTCAGTGTCCAAGTGCCATCATTGTTGTTGGATCCGGCGGACAGCGTGGCGCCGTCCGGCACGCCGGCAATCGTGATCGACAATGTTTCGGACGCATCTCCGACCATTGCCGAGATATCGAGCGGAATCGCCCCGTCTTCGAGACCGGATGCGTCCTGCAGAATGAGCGTCGGAATGTCCGCAACAGCAGCCATATCGACGTTTATGATGCCGCTGACGCTGGTTACGCCCTGGCCGTTGCCGCTAACATCGGCATCGGCTTCAGTCGTCGTCGCAGTTACTTGCAACGAGAAATCCGTATCCAACCCAGCCGGCGGCAGCATGACCAGCCCAGCGAGTTGATCCGGCGTCAACTGTAAGACACCGTCAACGATTGGCAGCGGCACAAGGTCGGTCAGCGCACCAAGATCGAGCAAATCGGTTACGCCCGAGAATAACTGCGCCCCTTCCGGGATGTTGTCGATGCTGATCGTCAGTGTTTCAGAACCGTCCGTATCCGTCAGCCCCGTGCTGATATGCACATCGAGCGGAATCAGCGTGCCTTCGTCGGCCGAAATATCCGTCAGATCGAGGTTGGCGGTGTCTGCAACACCAGCGACCGACACGGTCATGGATCCGCCGACTTCGGATGTCGTGCCGTCCTGTGTCGTCGAGGTCGCAGAAACCGAGAGATCGAACTGGCCACTGAAGTTTTCAGGAGTCTGAACAGTCAGACCGAAGAGGTCATCAGGCTCCAAAGACCAGGAACCATCTTCGTTCGGGATACCTTTGTTGAGCGTCGCGCCCTCCGGTAAGCCGGTGACGATTACACTCAGAATTTCGTCTGCGTCCGTCAACGCCGCACCGATATTCAGCGGCACCGGAATGTCTTCGTTGCCGTTACTGTTGAAGAGCATCAGCGACGGCGGATCGGCTACTTCGTGCACGATGACACTCATGGTACCGGATACGCTGGCAATCCCCTGGCCGTTGCCGCTGACGTCGGCGTCGTTTTCGGTCGAGGTCGCGGTGACCAGAAGGTCGAAGTCATCGAGCGAACCCAACGGTGGCAGAATAGCAAGACCTGCCAGTTGATCCGGCGTCAGCTGCGCAACGCCGTCTTCGATACCGATCACGTCGGTGCCGGACAACAGAAACGCACCATCCGGAATATTCTCGATGGTGATTGAGAGCGTTTCCGATCCGTCCGTATCGGTCAGCGTCGGCACGATATTCAGCGCAATCGGCGTGCCTTCCAAGCCGATAATTTCCTCGGCCGTCAGGTTCGGCACATCGGCTACACCGAGCACAGAAACCGGCACATCAACAGTCGTCTCGGCGGTCTGGCCATCGCTCTCGGTCGCCGTCGCGGTGACCGTCAGGTTAAAATCTTCATTACTATTGAGAGGCGGCGTAATGGTCAGTGCACTCAGATCGGTCGGATCGATTTCCCAAACACCGTTCCCGAGATCGGTACCGGCGCTCAGGATCGCACCGGTCGGCACACCGGCAATAGTTACACTGAGGGTTTCCGAACCGTCCGTATCGACTAGAGACGCATCGATGTTGAGCGCAATAGCCGTATCTTCGTTACCCAGAATCGGCGTCACGTTGACGACCGGGGCATCCGGGTCCGGCAGGATGTTCAGACCGATCTGCTGAGTCACGACGGCGGTATCGCCGTTGGCGGCCTCGGTCGTCGTTGCCGTCACTGTCAGGTCAAAGGCACCGGAGATATGCAGCCCAGGCATAATCCCGAGACCTTCAAGCTGATCCGGGGTTAGCGTCCAGGAACCATCGCCGTTGTCCGTACCCGCCGTTAACATAGAACCTGCCGGCAGGCCATCGATGGTGATCGAGAGACTTTCCGAGCCGTCCGTGTCATTCAACGACGTAGCGATATCGAGCGGGATCAAGAAATCCTCGACCCCTTCAATGACGTTCGAAACCGCGAGGTTCGCCATATCGGCAATCGCCTCGATGCCGACAGAAACAGTGGCTTCAAGCGACGTCGTGTCTTCGTTGTTATCGACGTTGGTCACAGTGACTGTAAGGTCGAAACCAACATCCGAGTTCAGCGGCGGCGTGATCGACAGCGTCTCGAACTCTTCCGGGGTCAACGTCCAAGAGCCATCGCCGTTATCGGTGCCGCTCGACAGCAGAGCCCCCGTCGGCACACCGGAGATCGTGACCGAAATCACTTCGGAACCGTCCGTGTCGGCGGTCAGTGCGGAAATGTCGAGACCGAATGCCCCGTCTTCGAAGGCATTAATGCCAACCGTGTCGCCATCCAGGACTTCCGTGCCGTTGATCGTCACGCCCAATTCGTCGGCGACGGCGGTAATGGTCAGCGGCATATCGAAATAGTTGGTCGCCGTGTCGTTATTGTTGAGTTCCGTCGACGTCACCTGCAGTTGCAGATCGAACACACCGCTCAAGTGGGACGGCGGCGTCAGTTGCAGATTGTCTGTCGACAGATCTTCACCGAGGAAGCCGACCGGAATATTCGCGGCACCGTCTACGACCGGCAGCGTAATCATCATGACATCGCCGCTATCCGGGTCCGTGTATTCGATGGCAAGCGTGGAGCCTTCCGGAATGCCGGTCAGGACCACGTCGGTAATGTGTTCCGAGATATCTTCCTTATCGATATCGAAGTTAATGGTGACCGGCTTGTCTTCGAGGGTGGTCTGTGCGCCGCCCGTAACGGTCGGCACATCCGCAACGGCCTCTAGCGTCACCGTAGCCGAGCCCATGACAGTCGCCGTGGACTCTCCATCGTCCGAAACAACGGCCGAGAATTCGAGATTATAGGTGGCGCTGTCGTCCGGCGAGCCTACCATACGGACGTTATTTAACTGCTCTCCGGTTAACGTATAAGTGCCGGTATCATTCGCGGGCAGAACCACGTCGTTGCCGTTGGCATCCGTGTAGATCAGGTGCGCACCGACCGGTTGGCCGTTCGTGTCCAGAATCGGCTCCCAGGTCGTGACATCTTCGAATACAGGTTCGCCTTCTTCGTCAAGGAACGGCTCACCTTCTTCATCCAGCACCGCGACTTGCGTCGTGACTTGATGCACTTCCAGTGTCGGCAAACCGCTGATGGTGATCGAGACGATCTCGCTGCCATCCGTATCGGAAAGGTCAATATCGAAATTGAGCGGAACTTCCTGGTCTTCGCTACCGGTGAAGACGATGTTGTTAGCACCTTCTTCGGTCAGATCGACACCGCCGACCGAGATCGTGAACGGATCCAAAATCGCGACGATTTCGATACCGACGCTTCCGGAGGACGTGGGGTTGAGCAAATTCGAGAGCGGGCCATTGCCGACAAACTCGGAGGCGTCACCACCATTTTGCGCAAAATCTGTTAGCGCCTGTAGGTATTCCTGGGTAGCGTAATCGGGCAGTGACGTATCGATGATAAACTCACCGTTCTCACCTTCGACCAACGGACCGACAAGATCCGTCAGGCCGGTAAGTTCGGCCTGTGCCAGTTGCTGAAAATATTCTTCGCCATAAGAACCATTGAAAGACTCAAACGAAAGCGTGAAGTCTTCTGCCGAATTGGCAGCCCCGGTGATGGTCAAATCTTCAAGCGCGCCCTGTTCTACGGCCCAGACGCCATCGCTAATTTCATGGATAAGACCGTCAGCGGTGCTCGTGAGCGCCGCACCGAGAGGCACGCCCGTGACGACCACGAAACCGGCACTGCCGGCGTTCGGCAAGTGGTCTTCAACGTTGACGCTGATCGACGTGTCTTCAAGCCCGACAATCAGGTTCGGCGAACCGTCGAATAGGAAGTTCTCGACATTCGAAATCGTATCGGTGCCATCCGGACCGGTGACCGTGACGACGCCGTCCATGGAGACAGTAAACGTCGACTGACCATAGGTGCCGGAAAACTCGGCGGTATCCATGCCGTCTCCGCCGTCAATGGTGTCGTCACCGGCACCGCCGCGGATGATGTTGTTGCCCGCATCGCCGGTGATAATGTCGTTACCGCTGCCACCGATAATATTTTCGATCTGGATGATGCTATCCGTACCGATGTCGCCACCGGTGGCGCTGCCGATCTGGTTACCATCGTCGTCATAGACACCGGTCGAAAGATTGATGATCAGGTCTTCATCTTCGGCCGCGAACGTAATTGTATCGTTGCCGGATCCGCCGACATAGGTGTCGTCACCACCGCCCGGCGAGGCGATGATGGTGTCGTCTCCGGCCCCCGCATCCAGATAATCATCGGCGCCGGTACCAGCGAGCGTATCGTCGCCGTCACCCGTCCTGATCACGTTGATCGTGTCGTCACCTGTCAGAACGAACGTGACGCCTTCGACATCACTAACGTCGATGTCACCCGTAACAGTCGCCGTCAGGGTATTTGTGGTCTGCGAGTAAGACCAGTCGGTGATGGCCGCGTTATCGACGACATCCTTCAGGACCTGATCAAGTTCGTCATATGGATCGACAATGAGTTCCTCACCATCGGTCGGACCATCATCGTTGTCATCGTCATTATTATTGTTATTTGAATTATCGCTGTCGTTATTGATCTGAGTCGCGCCGTCATTATCGATGAATGGGTTGGCATCTGTATTGTCAGCCTGGACCTGTTCAATACGGTTAATGCCTTGGTACTCACCGGTCACCTTCACCGTCCCATCGAAGGTTTGCAGCCCCGGTCCGGCATCGGTCTGGAAGTCGTTTAGGAAATCCATGCTTTCGCGGTTTTCGCCTTCGGTTTCGCCTTGCGCACCAAAGGTGTTGGCACTGGTGCGCTCGCCAGCGCTGTTGCGCGTCGGCAGGTGCTTCAGGGTTTCTTCCGCATAAATCTCAATAACGTCGACGTCGGACACGGTCGTGAAGGCACTCGGCGTCGTGTCAAAATCGCTGACAGAGGTAAACGCGTTCGCGGTGTTTAGGACACTGGTGCCGCCATCATTGACGATCACAACTTCACCGACGAACCCGCCCTGCTCTTCCATCAGGGTGACGTTAAGGTTTTGGCCGTCGCGCAGGTCTAGACCGACCTGGGTGCCGCGGATACCGATGGTCGCAACCGGCGTATCGAGTGTCATGGCATCCGGGTCGGTTTTGGCGACCTGCCCCGACACGAACGTAAATACACCCTGCAGCACGGACAAGGAGACGGAGCCTTCCTGTGTGCCCGGGTCATATATCATCTCGTCCAGCACCATGCGGCCTTCCGACCCCATGGCGAAGGTGGTTTCGTCGGCCAGCAGCACACCGACTTTGCCGTCAGCGCCGGATTCAAGAATATCGCCCTGGAAGACTTGATCGCCCAGTTCCAAGCGCTCACGCGTGCCGTCGACGCGGATCGCCCATACCTCACCTTCGATGCTTTCGATATTACCGATCGGCTCGCCGTCGGTGCCGGCAATGACGTTCGGATTGTCGGCGACGTTGCCACTGGCCTCTACCTGCTCGGCCGCCTGAATTTGTTCCGCCTGTTCGGTCGACATGAAACCGAAGTCGTTGCCGCCGTCGGCTGCCGTCCCGGTATCGGTCATGGCCGAAACGACATCGCTGGTCACTTCGGCACCATCGGCTGAGACCAATTTCGGCGGGTTCGGGTTATCCATATAACCTTCGACGCGCACCTCGGTGCCGTCCGGGAAGGTCATGACGAGATCGCCACCGTCAGTGGAGAAATCCGCATCCGCGACCGATAAATTTTCAGGGAGTTGCAGATCGTCTGCACCCGTTCCTTCCATCAGGAACGCGTTATCACCAATCTGCATGGCATCGCTGCCAGTGGCGGTTACTTCAGCCATTTTAAACAACCTCTTGAATTACCTACATAAACGGCAATTCAACGGGGTCGATGATTGTTATTATTGTTCTTTTCTGTCGCCTTTATGGGGCAGAAGCGGGGCAGCGGTCAACATGGATAGACTTCAAGATCACGATCCTGAGCTTAACTTTTGTGGTGATCAGGCCACCTGCGCCCCGTAATAGAGCGTCACCACGTGCTTGGCTTCTGCAAAGAACAACCAGCGCTCGATGACGATACCGACGCTCATGCAAATGGCCGCCAGAATGCAGATGAAGGCTGCGATGCCCCCTTCTCCGCCGACCATCGCCAACAACAGCAAAAACGCCGGCAGAAAAAAGCCGAAAAGATGGACGCCACGCCGCAGAGACGCGGCGTGCTTGCGGGCGATCTTGAAGCCCATTTCGCGCTGAAGATAGTTCTCTTCGGTGTGCGGTCCTTCCAAAAGGCGTACACCCTCACCCGCCAACCCCGTTGCCGTTTTAGGCGTCGAAAGATGCGACGAATTGTCGATATAGCGCCAATAGGCCCGCTTGATCCACCACGCCGTGAACACGCCGAGGACCGCAAAAACGATGAATCCGTCATCGACACCGACGGTGACCGAGAGGATTGCCGCGCACCATACGGCACCGGTCGAAAGTCCGACCGCTAAATAGACCAACACCGTCCAACCATTATGCCATTGGTGAATGGTCTTAAGGCTACGGTAGATCATTGCCGTACAATAGATGGTTACGATAGCCAGGATCGCACTGGCTGCGGCAGCGATTTTCAACGCGCCGGAGACTTCACCTTCGATGATCCACAGGTAGGCCAGGACCAGCCACGGCACGAAGGTGACGATCGCCAACACACCCTCCCGCGAAAGCCAGCTGGTGCGCCATTGTGTCAGCGCCCGCCAAGCCCGTTCCGGATGACCGAGATGGAACGTCGATGACAGCAGGCCCGTGCCGACAAGCACGGAGGCAAGACCAAGCCCGACGACACCAAGAACCCGGTCGAGCGGCACCAATCCCGCCGCCGCCATGACGGCCAGGATCGCCAGCATACCGTAACCGGCGCCGGACGCCGTGGTGAAGAAGATAACGGAAAAGGCTGGATGCATAACGACCTACCGGGACAACGCGCGGTCGATCCAGCGCAGCAACGGGTTGTCGATCTCTTCGGCGGCCGGCAGACTCTCCGGCATGCCGGTCTTGGCTGCAGCGTTGCGCCGTGGGCGTGGCGGCAGGTATTTGTTGGTCGGCTTATAACCCATCTCGGCCATCAGGTCGTAGCCACCGCGTTCCGCGACGAGTTTCGAAACCTTGGAGTTCGGATCGGCGAAGTTACCATAGTGACGCGCGCCCACCGGACACGTGGAAACACACGCCGGAACGCGGTCCACCTCTTCCATGTTTTCGTTGTAGATGCGGTCGATGCAGAGCGTGCACTTCTTCATCACGCCTTCGTCCGCATCGTATTCGCGCGCACCGTACGGGCACGCCCAGCTACACAGCTTGCAGCCGATACATTTGCTCTCGTTGACCAGGACGATGCCGTCTTCTTCACGCTTGAAGCTGGCACCGGTCGGGCAGACCGTCACGCACGCCGCGTCTTCGCAATGCAGGCAGGACTTCGGGAAGTGCACGGTGCGGCTCGGCTCGCCGTCGCCCGCAGCTGCCTCAAAAGTATGGATGCGGTTGAACCAGACACCGGTGGGATTTGCACCGTAAGGGTTCTTATCCGTCAACGGTGCCGCGTGCCCGCCGGTGTTCCATTCCTTGCAGTTGACGGCACAGGCATGACAACCGACGCAGATATCCAGGTCGATCACCAGTCCGAGCTTCTTCTCCGTGGATGTGGGAAGCGTCGTCACTGGACTTTACCTTTCCGAAAACCGGCGCCGTAGCTGAGAACGTCCGGCGCATCAGACATGCCGGCCGGACGCTTTTGCGGCTCGAATTGCGGGAAGCTGACGGCCGGCTCATCGACGGCGGCTTTGCGGATATTGACGCGAAGATCGTACCAAGCCGCCTGTCCCGTCACCGGGTCGGAATTGGAATAGCGGTACCCGTCCGCACGTGGCGGCAACAGTTCCGAGATCAGGTGATTGAGCAGGAACCCCTTCTTCGCTTCGGCGACGTCCTTGTTCAGATTCCAAGCGCCTGGTCGCTTGCCGATGGCGTTCCATGTCCAGATCGTCGACGGCTCGACCCCTTCCATCAACGCAGCCTGTGCACGCACCTTGCCATGATGGCTTTCTATCCAGATCCAATCACCATCCTTGATGTCCTGCGCAGCGGCCATCTCGGCATTGAGGTACATTTTGTTGGAACCGGTGATCTGGCGCAGCCAGGCGTTCTGCGACCCCCACGAATGATACATCTGCATGGGTCGCTGCGTGATCGCGTGCAGGGGATACCCCTCAAGGTCGATGGCCGCATGCTCGAACGGCTGATACCAGATCGGCATAGGATCGAAATACGCCTCGATGCGCTGGCGTTCGCGTTCCGGCGGTTGGTGCTTGCCGTGACCGCGTGCGGCGTTGCGGAATTTCTGCAGCACCTCTGAATAAACCTGCAGCACGATCGGATCGGCACTGCCGATAAAGCCGACGTCCTTAGACCATTCCAGATAGCCCTTGTTCGCAAACTTGTAGAATTTGTGCTCATCCGGGAAATGGTGCGACCAGAAACAGCCGTTCTCAATATAACGCTCAAGCTGGTTCGGGTTGACCTCACCCTTGCCGTGCTTATCGCCTTTCTCGCCGCGCCATCCGGCGAGGGGCCCGATCCCGGGACCGCGTTCGTGATTAACGATGTAATCGGCATAGCCACCCGGATACTTAGGCGTACCGTCATCTTTGGTCATACCTGGGAGACCGAGCCTAGCCCCCAGATCGAGCAGCACCGTCTGAAACGGACGTACATCGCGGTCTAACTCGACGATGGGCTGGCGGATGGCGTCTTGCGCCGCATCCGCTTCGCAAATCGGCCGGTCCAAAAGCGAGATACAATCCCATCGCTCCAGATAGGTCGTATCGGGCAGGATCAGATCGGCGTAGCCGACCATTTCTGAATAAAAGGCGTCGGCATAGATGATACGGGGAATTTTATACTCGCCCGTCGCCTCATCGATATCCGTCAGCATGTCGATAGTGCCGGACGTGTTCATGGTCGAATTCCAGCTCATGTTCGCCATGAACATGAACAGCGTATCGATGGGATACGGATCCCCTTTCCAAGCATTGGAAATGACCATGTGCATCAGGCCGTGCGACGACAGCGGAAACTCCCACGAGAACGCTTTGTCGATACGTAGCGGATTGCCGTCGCCATCGACGATCAGGTCTTCGGGTCCGGTCGGAAAGCCGAGCGGCGGTCCGGCCAACGGTTGACCGGGGGAAACTTGCTCCGGGCGTCCCGCTGGCTTGAGTGCAGGTGGTATTGCCTTCGGGAAAGGCGGTTTATT
Organism: Rhodospirillales bacterium; assembly: GCA_965216765.1. Lineage (GTDB taxonomy): Bacteria > Pseudomonadota > Alphaproteobacteria > Rhodospirillales > Casp-alpha2 > UBA4479. Next base: position 217,787 of record OZ244199.1, on the reverse strand, counting down.
GCGGAAACCGCCTGGGCAGTCGACGCTGCCGATGAGCGTCTGCAACAAGTGGATGGCACGGCACGTGTGAAAGCCATTCGAGTGCGCGGAAATCCCGCGCATGGCGTGCATCGACACCGGCCGGCCGATGAACTTGTCGTGCTTGCGGCCGTAAGCATCGACCCACGGCGTGTTGATCTCGATCGCCTCTTCGAACGCGACGTGCGCAATCTCGGCAGCAATGCGGCGTATGGTGTCTGCGGGTATGCCGGTCTCGTTCGCAACCGCATCCGGCGCGTATTTCTCGTCCAAGTACCGGGTCGCAACCAGTTGGAACGCGGGAACCGCTTTGCGGCCGTCGGGCAGCGTCACATCACCCGCCAGGATCGGCTTGGCCTCGATATCCATGGAGGACGCGAGCGCGCGACGCTCACCGTCCCAGACCTGCGCATGGCCTTCATCGTCACGCACGAACAAGCCGTCGTCCGCCGCACCTGGGCTTTGAATCACCAACCAGGATGCGTTGGTGTAGGTGGCAAGGTACTGCTCATCGATCTTACCGGCCTTCAAAAGCTCGTGTATCAACGACATCACGAACAGGCCGTCGGTACCTGGTTTGATGCCGATCCATTCATCGGCAATAGCAGAGTAGCCGCTGCGTACCGGGTTCACGGAAGTGAACTTGGCACCACGCGTCTTCAGCTTGCCAAGACCGATCTTGATCGGATTGGAATCGTGATCCTCGGCAACCCCGAACATCAGGAAATACTTCGAACGATCCCAGTCCGGCTCGCCGAACTCCCAGAACGAGCCACCAATAGAATATAGGCCTGCAGCCGCCATATTGACCGAGCAAAAGCCGCCGTGCGCGGCATGGTTCGGCGTGCCGAATTGGCTCGCCCACCAACCGGTCAGGGATTGCGATTGGTCACGGCCGGTAAAGAACGCCAGTTTACGGGGATCCGTTTCGCGGATATTGCCGAGCCACTCAGTCGCCGTCGCCAACGCCTCTTCCCACTCAATTTCCTCGAACTCGCCTGAACCACGCGGTCCGACGCGCTTCAGCGGTTTGGTCAGCTTCGAAGGCGCGTACTGGGTCATGATTCCGGCCGAACCCTTGGCGCAAAGCACGCCCCGGTTGATCGGATGATCGCGGTTACCTTGGATATAACGGATTTTGCCGTCGCGGAGGTGCACCTTAATGCCGCACCGGCAGGCGCACATGTAGCACGTCGAGGTTTTTACCTCGTCCGCGACCGGCGGTGATGTATCAACGGCATTGTCTTTGGACATTTAGATCATTTCACACAAGGAAATCAATTGTCCGGCAAGTTTGACAGATGCAAACGATAAGTCTAACGAGTAATAATCATTACATTTACAAATTTTAATGATGGTTTTCGTTATTCACTGTCATAGCCAAACCGCCATAAGTGCACCTTCAGAAACTCAATATACTACCCGTCACCCCAAACTTGATTTGGGGTCCATTTTAACACGGAAAGACTATCAGCGATATTGTCGTGGATGCTGAATCAAATTCAGCATGACGTCTAAGGAAAGAAAGCCGACTGGAGACTCAGCCCTGTCCGGCTACCCGATATTTGTCGAAAAACGCCTGCTCGCCCCCGGCACGCAAGAATTCAACAGCACAGCCCAAGGCGCGGTCCTTGGCCTCACCAATCTCCGGGCATTTCGCTTCGTCAACACTTGGATGCGCTTTCTCTGACAACAGTTCCTGCGCCGGAATCGCCCCGGGTAGGTCGGCTTCGCGCGTCGTCGCCGCTGTTTGTTCCTTCGGCACGATATCGATGTCCGGCATAACGCCGAGCGCCTGGATGGCCTGGTCCGCAGGCGAATAGTAGAGCGCGGTAGTCAAGCGCAGAGCGCCCTCCAGCGGCAGCGGCATGATCGTCTGCACAGAGCCTTTGCCGAAAGTCTTGGCGCCCATAACCGTGGCGCGATGATGGTGCTGCAAGGCACTGGCGACGATCTCGGAGGCCGAGGCGGAACCACGGTTGACCAGGACCACCATCGGCAGGCCTTGGAACGCATCCCCAGGATCGGCATAATACGAGCGTTCGTCGCGCCCGGAGCGCCCCTTGATAGAGACGATCTTGCCTTTCTCCAGGAAAGCATCAGCGACGATAACTGACTGAGCCAACAGGCCCCCGGGATTGTTGCGAAGATCAATAACAACACCCTTCACCCCGCCACCGGATTGATTGCGGAGATCGGCAATGGCATCGTTCAGGCCATCCTTCGTCTTCTCGTTGAAGCGTGTGATGCGGATATAGCCGATGTTGCCTTCCAGTCTATGGCGGACCGACTTCACTTCGATGATGGCGCGGACAATCTGGACTTCGAAATCCGCTCTCCCGTCACGTCGGACGACTAGATTTACCGGATCGCCCGGCTTGCCGCGCATCAGTTCGACGGCGTCGCGGAGGGACTTTCCTTCCACATCAACGCCATCTACATGCGTGATCCGGTCGCCTGCCAAGATCCCTGCTCTCTCGGCCGGCGTGTCTTCGATCGGGGAAATGACCTTCACCAGGTCATTCTCCATGGTGACCTGAATGCCCAGACCGCCAAATTCGCCCTTTGTGTTGGCAAAGCTGTCGCGGAATTCGCTGGCATTCAGATAGCTGGAGTGTGGATCAAGCGCCTTAAGCATGCGGTGTAGCGCACCTTCGACGACCACTTCCGGCTCGGCCGTGCCCGGTTCGTTGTCGCTCTCAGTAACACCCTTGATCGCGGCATCAATCAACTCGGCATCGTCGATGTCATAGACGTAGCTGGCACGCACACGCCGGAACGCAAAGTTGAAGTAATCGAGGCGTTCACGCGCATCGGAATCATTCACGTAAGTATCGTAGACTTCCTCGAAGCGCGATAATTCGGCACGTGTGGACGGCGGCAGAGAACGCGCATCCTCGTTCATCGCCATCATGACGCGGCCGATGGCCGACTGATCACCGACACAGGCCGTAATCAAGAGAATGATGAGCGCCGCGCCGACACTAAAAAGGGTCGCGACGCGGCGTGGGCTACGTCGGAGCTTCTCCAGTTCCTCTTGCGCGCGTCCCGTCAAACTCCTCACCCGTCCGTGGTGATTGTCTCGATCAGTTCATTGAGAACGCGATCTGCGTCGTCATTCTCGATCTGACACGTGCCTGCGTTCTCGTGACCGCCACCGCCGTATTTCAGCGCCAGTTCCCCGACGTTGGTCTTCGATGTCCGGTTCAGGATCGATTTGCCGATGGCGTAAACCGTGTTTAGCTTGTTTAGCCCCCACAGGCAGTGGATCGAAATGTTGCAGTCCGGGAACAGAGCATAAATCATGAACCGGTTACCGGCGTAAATCGTCTCTTCGCTCCGAAGATCAAGAATGACGAGATTGCCGTGGACCGTGGAGCAACGCTCAATCTGCTCCTTGAATTTCGTCTCGTGCTCGAAATAGAGATCGACGCGCTCTTTCACGTCAGGCAGTTCGACAATCTGATCGATCGAATATCTCCGGCAATCGTCAATCAATTGCATCATCAACTGGTAGTTCGAGACACGAAATTCGCGGAACCGGCCAAGGCCCGTTCGGCTGTCCATCAGCATGTTCAGCAAATCCCAACCCTGCGGCTTGATGACTTCGTCGCGCGAGAACTGCGCGCTGTCACCTTTGTCGACGGCATCCAAAAGATCTTCGCCGACGTTCGGAAAAGCTTCTTTGCCGCCATAGTAGTCATAGACCACCCGAGCCGCCGACGGTGCATTTGGATCGATGATGTGGTTATCCGGCTTCTCGCCGATGCGGATCGTCTCGCTCAGGTGGTGGTCAAAAGCCAGGTGCACGCCCTTCACATAGGGAAGGTTTGTTGTAATGTCGTCGTCGGAAATCAAGATAGTGCCGTCTTGCATATCCTTGGGGTGTACGAATTTGATGTCATCGATAACATCAAGCTCCTTCAACAATACGGCACAAACAAGGCCGTCGAAATCACTCCGCGTTACCAACCGAAATTTCTTGTCACTCATCCAAACCTCCAAAGCGCAAAATTTATTAATTCCAATGGTCCATTCGGACGTGGGATTGTGGGACGGGGCGGCTTGGCATTGCAAGGGGCTATTGCGCATTAGCCCCAAGGAAAACAGACTTAAATGGGTGCCGTCAGCCTTTACGGACGCCGTGCCTAAGCCAAACGGCGGCGGCGAGCAAAACAACGGCCCCCGCCTGGTGTGCTGCGGCGAGATGGATCGGCACTACGAGCAGAAGCGTCGATATCCCCAACGTCACTTGAAGGCACGCCGCCATCAGCAGCACGTGGCTTCGTTTGCGAATATCCGGCTCGGCACCACGAAAGCGCCACCATGACAGCAAAACCAACGTGAATGTCGTCAGAGCCAGAATCCGGTGGTCGAACTGAACAGTCGGGATATCTTCGAAAAAATTGAGATACCAGGGCGTCAGGCTGAAGCCCTCCGACGGGAAAACCTCTCCCAACATCAGAGGGAAGGTGTTGTAGATCATGCCGGCGTTTAGCCCCGCTACCAACGCACCGGAACAAACCGTCACAAAGACGAGACCAAGGGTCAAACTCGAGAGCCGGCAAGCACTCTTTGACATCATCGTCTTGCCGCTTGCCAGAAAGTCCAAGGCGAACCACAAACCAAGCGCCAAAATAAGGAATGCGACGCCCAAATGAATGGCGAGACGGTATTGACTGACATCGGGATGATCGATCAGCCCGCTTTTGACCATCCACCAGCCAATGAGCCCTTGAAATCCGCCGAGCGCGAACAACGCGCCAAGGCGTGGGATCGCCGCGCGTCCGATCCAGCCTTTGACCAAGAACACCACGAAAGGCACGGCGAAGGCGACACCGATCAGGCGTCCCCACAACCGATGTAAATACTCCAGCCAAAAGATTTCCTTGAACTCGGTCAGGGACATGCCGGCATTGATCTTGTTGTATTCGGGAGACAGGCGGTAGCCGTCGAAATGGCGTTGCCATTCGGCATCGGACAGCGGTGGCAACCAGCCCGTCACCGGCCGCCAGTCGGTCATGGAAAGCCCGGATTCCGTAAGGCGTGTAAAGCCGCCCAGCACGATCATGGCGAACACCATCGTACAAATGATCAGCAGCCAGATACCAATGATACGGCTACCGTCTTGCCGCTGAAGGGTGCCGTCGATTACCTGCAAAAGATTTCTCCCGAGGTCTTCTTTACGCTGGCATGGAGGTAGTGGATCAATCCTTGTTTGTCCATGTCCGATCCGCGATAACGAGGAAACCACAGCACTTACTAACGGATAGCCGCCATGAACGTGTCCGACATAGAAATTCATCCGGTCATGCTGGTCGGCGCCGGCCCGGGCGACCCGGATCTTTTGACCGTCAAAGCACTGCGCCTTTTGCAAGAAGTCGATGTTGTCGTTTACGACCGTCTGGTCGCCAAGGAAATCCTGGCACTGATACCCGCCGAGACCGAACGTGTGTTCGCCGGCAAGCGTGCCTCTAACCACTACATGCCACAAGAAGACATCAACAGCCTGTTGGTCGATTTGGCGCGCATGGGTAAACGTGTCGTCCGCCTGAAGGGCGGCGATCCGTTCGTCTTCGGACGCGGTGGCGAGGAAGCCTTGCACCTGGTCGAACACGGCATCCCGTTTGAGGTCGTGCCAGGCATCACGTCGTCATCAGCCTGTGCCGCCTATGCCGGCATCCCGCTGACGCACCGTGGATTGGCCTACGGCGTACGTTTCGTCACCGGGCACGCAAAGGCCGGTGAAAAGCTTGATCTCGATTGGAATAGCCTCGCCGATCCGCTGACGACGCTGATCATCTATATGGGGTCTGCCAATGTCGCTGAGATTTCGTCCAGCCTCATCGCCCATGGGCTGCCCGCTGATACGCCGGTCGCCATCATCAATATGGGCACGCGACCGTCGCAAAAAACGATCCTGACCAATCTGGCCGACCTGCCCGCAGACCTTGCGAATGCCGCACTAAAAGGTGCGACGCTATTCGTTATCGGGCGTGTTGTTTCACTATCCGAGACTCTCTCTTGGTTTGAAGAGAAAAATTAAGTCCCGCATCGTCATAGAGTTTTCTGCTTATCGGGCGGAAAACTCTATACGTCACATATCCCGGTCGAGAGCGCGGGCGAGCACCATATAGACCTTACCCATATCGGACGACAGGAAGGTGCCGTGTAGCATTGAGTTGTGGTCGCGGCTTGAGCTTTCCTGCAGAAGCTTCTCGAATTCTTCGAGGTAACGCGTGACATATTCGCGGAACATCGAGTCTTCCTGGTACATCTGACGCACCTGCGCCAGCTTCGCCTTTTCCCGGAAACCCAGCAACTTGCGGACGAAAATTCCCTTCTCGCCTTTGTTGAAGCGCCGCCAATCGTCTTCCGACACCTGCGTTTCCAGCACCCGGCTGATATCCACGGCAATGGATTGAAGACGCTCGGAAATGAACGTCGCCTGGCGCGTGAATTCCTCCAGGTCGGTCTTCTCCGTGCGCTCACGCAGCGACGCCAACAGCGCTGAGGCCTCGTTGGACGCACTGCGCACGGTCTCGGTGCGCTCGTCCAGCATCTTGTTGATCTCGTGCGATTTACGGGCAACCTCGGACGTCGCCTTGTCGATGGCGTCGGTATGCGAGCGGACAGAGCGATCCCAGGCCGCCACCTTGCCAAGCGCTGCATCGGTGGAAGTGGAGAGTTCATGCGCACGGCGGCCGAGTGCTTCGCCCAGCGCGTCAAGTCCGCGTTCCGCCCGGTTGTATGTGCTGGTGAGTTCCTGCAATTGACGGCGCATGCCTTCGGCACCACCGTCCAGGCTCTCGACGATCTCGTTGGTGCGATCGCCGGCTTCGTGGATTTGCGTCCTGAGCGTATCCGCCGCACGGGTCAATTTGGAAACATTGAGGTCCGCCGCCATGGACGCTTCCGAGGCACGCTGGCCGATCATCTCGCCCACCCGCTCCAGGCGGTCGACGGCGTCGTCGCTGGTCGACTGCAGGATATTGCCGCGATGCTTGAGGCTGTCCGTCGCCTCTTCCAATTCCGACGTCGCCTTGCGGGCCACGATGCTAACCTCCTGGAAGCGCTCGCGCATGGCTTGGCCGACTTCGTTCATGCCGTGCACGCTGCGCTCGGTTGCGTCGTTCAGGTCGCGCGTGCTCTCGCGCAGTTCGGTATTCACCATCTCGACCTGGTTACCGGCACGCTCGGCGGCCTGCTGTACTTCGTCCGTGTGGCGCTTGAGACCGTCCGCGATCAACCCCATCAACTGCGTCGCCCGGTCCGCAGTAGTCGACATATCGTGCGAACGTGCCTGCATTTCCTCGGACACCCGCGTGATCCGGGATGCCGCCTGATTGGAGACGTTCGTCAGGTTACCGGACTGCTGCGACAGCATATCCGAGAACCGCTGCACATGGGTCGTCGCTTCTTCGTAGGCACCCGTCAGATCGCTCGAACTCTTATGCAGGATGCCACCCAATTCAGTCATGCGATCGCGCGTCTTATCGAGCGAGGTATCGAGGTCACGATGATGGTGCTTGAGAGTCTCGGCGATACCGTTGAGGTTCGATGTCGCCCGGTCAGTCGCCCCACCCGCGGCTTCGACTTCCCGCGCCAGCACTTTGCCGACTTCCTCAAGCCGTCCCATGACATCCGTCGTGGTCTCGCGCATTTCCGATGCGCTCCGCTGCATGGCGCCTGCCGACGCGTGTACGCGGCCGGTCGAAATCTCAGCCGCCGACAGCAACTCTGTGGTTCCTGCCTGGAGCACTTCGCCCGCATCGACCATACGGCGGCGAACGTTCTCGCTGACACCTTCCAATTGCGCCGCACGTTCCTGAATGACGTCACCGACGCCTTCAACCTCGGCATATGCCTTGCCAGAAACCGTGCCCAGGTCTTCCGATTGTTTGTGCAGAAGATCGGTGACCAAGGTCAGCAACTGCGCCGCCCGGTCGGATGCCTGCGCAACTTCCTGCGCCCGCTCGCCCAATTCCTTGCCGACCGAGCCGATCCGCGCCACGGCGTCGTCTGACCGTCCACCGACGTGCTCGCCTTCGTTTTCCAGGATCGCTGCAACGGTGCGGATTTGCTCGACGGACTGATCGGACACCGACAACAGTTCACGCAGCCGCTCGGACAAATCTTCGCTGACAGCCGAAAGACGCATCTTGGCCGTGGTGCTGGCTTGATCCAGACCGATCGCGCCGCGCTGCACGGCGGCATTGGCGCCGTTAAGCGCTTCGACGGACTTCTCAGACGTCAACGAAAGGTTGTCAGCATTGTGCTGCAACGTCTCGACGATACGGCCCATGTCGTGCTGTGCGCGCTCGGAGACACTAGAAATATTTTGCACCTGATCGCGGGCACTTTGACCTAACTGCCCCAAGGCCTGTCGGGCATGGTGCGTCGATGCAGTGACCTCGCCCATGTCTTCGTTGGTCGTCCGCGCCGCTTCGGCGACGGCTTCCGAGCCTTGGCGGATGGCGTTCGCCCCTTGGCTCAGCGCGTGCGCAGCACGGGTCACATCTGCAACCCCTTTATCGGCAACGCGGGTCACGTCGCTGCCGGTACCGTCCAGAAGATCCGTGAGACGGCTAAGGCGGGCCTCGGCGCTGTTCGCCCCCTCTTCGACATCCGCCGTGCGGCGGCGCAGCGCTTCACCCGCTTCATCAAGACGCAGCACGCCCTGGTTGGCAACACGCGCTAGTGTGCTTGCCTGTTCGTTCAACGCCTCACCGGTTTCCGTGAAGCGGTCGACCGCACGGTCTGCCGTTTCATCGACCTGCTCGCTCCGGCGGCGGATTTGCTCGCCAACGCGCGCGACCTCGCCCATGACCCGTTCAGCGATAGTGCTTAACTCGTCGGAATCCCGGCGCAGTACATTCCCGACGGCTTCCGCGCGCTCGGATGCGACATCCGCCGCTTCGGTCATCTCGCGGGCTTGATGGCGGAAGGCCTCACCGGCGCCGCGCACCCGCTCCGAAACCTTAAGCGAGGTGTTTTCCAGCTGCCGCGCATCTTCGCGGAGTGAATCGCCAACTTCTTGGACGTCGCCGACTATCTTGTCAGAGGTTTTCGCCAGAACATGCGTTTGTCGCGCCAGGTTCTCCTCGATCTCGCGGGTCCGCCCCTGCACACGGTCGGCGGTCGCGATCAGATCGCCGGACTGGCGCTCCAGAATGGCCCGCATACGTTCCACCTGCTCGACGGCCTCGATGTTGCGCTGGCTCATTTCGGCGCTCTTGGCGCCTAGCATGTCGGCGCTGGACTGCATTTGCTTGCCGGCGTCACCGGACAGATCGATCAGTTCCGTCACCCTATCGCGGACGGCATCGCCAATGGCCTGCAAGGCGACCGTTGTGTCGTCGGCACGCGACATGGCTTCCGAAACGCTGTCGCGCAGGTTTTCCGTCCGGCGATCGAACAGATCGGCGGACTCCCTTGCCTTGAGCGAGGCATTGTCCGCGGCCTCATTCAATTCCTGAGAGCGCCGACCGATCACACCTGTCAGGTCTTCGGCACGGGCCGACGCCCGGTCTGACGAGACAACGAGTTCGTTAGTGTGTTTCTGCAACTCTTCGCCGACGGTACGAGCGCGCTCGGTCGCATTCTCGGCGGCCGCCGACAGATCTTCGGTCTGGCGGCGCAGCGCATCGGCCACGGCATGTGCGCGTAGATCCGCATCTTCAGAGATACGAGACAGTTCCATCGCCCGTTCGCGCACCAGCTTGCTGACCGCCTCGCCCCTGCGCATCGCAGCCTCGGTGGCGCGGTTCAAATCACGGGTCTGCTGATGCAGGCTGTCGGTAACCTGGCGCAGACGCGTCTGTGCTTCGTCGCTGGGATAGATCATCTGGCGCATCTGCCAGCGCAGCGCGGCGGCCTCGTTTTGAATATCCGCGCCTCGATGATAAACGATAACGACGATCCAAAGCAGTGCCAGTGGGGTCGCGATCCCGGCGGCCAGACCGCCAAGTTCATGCACCAGAAGCTCTGAAAGATTGTTCCAGCCCAGATTGGTCTCGATAAAGGTATAGGCGAAATAAAGCCAGACGGCGGTCAGGATTGCCGCGCAGACACCCAGCAGTTTCCAGCGGATCCAAAACGGCACCGGCGCAATGAGCGGAATTTCCGCGAGCGAGCCGCCCGATGGCGCCTCCAACTCCGCAGCCAGCATCGCTTGCGCCCGGCCCTCTTCCAAGGCGGCGTTCGGGTTCTCTCCGGCGGATACTGTCTGCTCGGCCATGGCCCTGCTCCAAACGGTCTATGACCCTGATATGTTAAAGCTCAATATCATGTGTCGTAAATAGGTCATATGCGTAGATATTGTGTATTAAGTGGATAACTCGCCGATAAGATCGACAATTCGGGAGGCAACGCCACCGTCGGTGCCCGCGCCGAAGACTGCGCCCCGATAACGAGCACGCAAATCCGCCCCCGCATCCGGTGTTTTCAGCGCCATTGCGACCTCGCGCGCCAGCCCATTGGGGTCGTTCACTTCGCGTCCGACTTCGCGCCAACGCCATTCGATGCCCTGAGGATCATAGGCGGCTTTGTCGCGTGTCGCCGCCGGATTACGCAGCAGCACGACCGGTCGGTCGAAGGCCAAAAACTCGAACATCACGCTAGACACATCGGTCACAAGCACGTCGGCCGCATGCATATATGAATAGATATTCGCGGATGGGTCATCGACCAGCACCACGCTGTCATCGGCGGCGGCCACGCGCCGCCACATATCGATCCACTGCGGCGTCCTCTGATAGGTCTCGGGATGAGGCTTTATCAGCACGGTGACGTCCTCGCGCGCGCCTCGGATCCGCATGGCAACGTCTTCGCCGAGAATTGCCGCCGACGACATGTCGGGCCGGTTGCCCGGCGCATAAAGCACGACCGGTCCGGTGTCCGGCAGACCATGTGGCACGTCAGGCATCTGGCCGCGATACAGATGATCAAGCGGTAGATGCCCGACCACCCGGATTTGGTCCGGGCTGACGTGACCTTGTGCGATCCAGGCGTCGGCGACGGTTTGACTGGGCGCACAGACGACATCGGCACCGTCCGCCGCACGCGCGATCCGGTTCTGTGTCGCCAGAAAACAAGGGGCCGAGATAATAAGCGCATTCGGCAGCAGACCGCGCACCTCAGCCGTCTGCGTGGCGCCGACGACGCAAACATCGGGGCGGAATTCCTTTAACTCGCGGCCGTCTTCGGTAATCAGCGGCCAGTGCTGCCCCTTCAGGCTCTCGAACAAATCTGCCAACGGCCGAAATTGATGCGCCCCCGAAAACTGTAGAGCAACCCGGCGCGCGTCGGCGTTCCGCTCCAATAGGCGCTTGCCGTCCCGTTCCACGGCGAGGCTCATCTCGCCCGCCTTCGCCGTCAGATTGCCGACACCCCAACGTTCGGCATCCCGGAACGCCTGCATCGCCTCGGCGCGGCGTCCGGCGCTTTTACGCGCGAACCCTAAATGAGTCAGCGCATCGGCGCGTTTCGGGTCGAGACGCAGACATTGTTCCAACGCCTTCACTGCATCCTCGGCGGCACCGGCTCGTCGATAGGCAACACCTAGCAAATAATGGGTCTCTGGATTGTCGGGGGCGAGGTCGAGCGCTTGCTGCAATGTCGCAATCCCTTCGCCCGGCTGGCCACTGAGAATCAGTGTTTTACCGAGATCGTGGCGCGCATCGACCGCCGTCGGATTAGCAGCAACAGCGCGCTCGAAGAAAGGACGCGCTGCGTCCAGCTGGCCTGCGTCCGCATACATTTCGCCTAGATTAATATTCGCGCTGATATCGTTTGGATTGCGTTCTAGGGCACTGCGGAAATAGCCGGCAGCGTTCTCCAGCGCACCTTGGTGACGTGCCGCGACGCCTAGATCGATCAAAGACAACGCGCCACGATTGTCATTCGCTTCGGCCTCGTCTTCGACCTCGAGCGGCTCGCCAGGGCGCAACCGCACGACACCCATCTTCGCAAGCCAGCCGAGAGTTCGCGGCAACCGGTAACGGCGGTCCTCGACCAGCAACTCCGCCAGGCGAATGACCTCGATTCCGTCGCGTTCTGACAAATGCTGCAGTAAATGGGTTTGTTCTTCCTCGCTCAGCAAGGCATTGGCGGCGACATCGTTGATGGGATTGCGCTTAAGCCGCGTCAGATGCGCCGAGATGCCTTCGCTCGAACGGATACCCGGCGACAGCGTGACCTCGGTCCGCTCGTCGATCATATGGGTGGCGAAACCGGCAAAGGCGGTAAAAGGGTCATCTAGGTGCGGCACGGCCGAGTGACCCTGTGTGCCCGCCGCGACTTCCACCGCCACTTCACGAATGCGCCGCAGTTCGCTCCAAAGCGCCTGGTGACGGCGGATCACGACCGGCCAATCGTATAGCGCTTCGGCGCGCGCCCTGGCCGCGGCGCCCAGCTTGCGGCGATGCGCGCTATCGTTGGCCAGCGCTTCGAACGCCTCGGCCGCAACGCGGAGATCGACCGCCGTCGTCTGCCCGACCGTACCTGTAAGAAGGATATCGGCGCGCTCGCCGATGCCGCCGGTGAGTTCCCCTTCGGGTGAGAGCGTCAGGTCGGCACCACTTTCGGCCAGCGGCAGCCACGTCGGCACCAGATACCCTTCCTCGCCATCGCGGACGATGTCCCGATTACCGGACCAGTCAGCGGCGACAATCGGTAGCCCCGAAGCCATGGCTTCCAAAATCTCCGTATCGACGCCGGTAACGACGGAATCATCGAAAGCAGCATAGACATCGGCAGCCTGCCAGACGCGGTCGCGGATATCCGGCTCGCGCCCATCCAGGAAAATCGCGTTGATGGCGGGCGCCCATTCACGGAGTGCATCGCGGTAGGAGCGCTCAATCCGCTCGTTATCGAACCAGCCCGCCTGCAACAGGTGCAGCCGCACACCGGTGCGCCGAGCGGCCGCTTCCAATGCCAGGATCAACGGTGTCGGATGGGCGCGCCGGTAGAACTGAAAGAGCCCCGTCGTCAGTACACAGAGGTCTTCGTCACCGATACCGAGGCGGCGGCGCACGCCGGCCCGCGCCCTGGCACTCTCGTCATCATCTGCATATTTTGCGGCATCGATCCCGGGCGGAATGACGAAGCCCATGAGCGGCAAGCTCGGCGTACCGCCGATGCGGCGTTGCAGATAGTCGGACGTCCGAGCGATCAAATCTTCAGCGGCTGATTTGACTGTCTTAGACGGGTAGATCATCGCATCCCAAGGCTGCGCCGGAGCGATCAAGAGGTCCGACAAGGCGCGTTGCACCTCATGCGCGCCCAGCGACGACACCTCGCCGACGATGGAATAGCGCCGCTGCCCCAGGGTCCGGCGCCGCCACATCAGTGGCCCTATGGCCGGGTCGGCGATGCGCAGAACGGGGGCTTCGGCAAAGCCCCGCGTGTCACCTGGTGCGACAAAGCGGCAGTCGTGGCCTTCAGGATAGGCGCGCGCGACGCGGCTTACGAAGTCGTCGTAGTCGGTGCTGTCCTGGGACTGACAGAAGAACGTATCAACCTCGGCATGGCGGATGAACGCCCCCAGGAACGATCCCGTCGGCCTTGGCCCCGCATCGATTGCGCGGCGATAGTAATGCACCACGTTCTCGGGCTTCGTCGGCTCGGTTGGCGGCTTTTGTTTGACGGGTTTGACGCGGACCATGGCGGCGGTTTTCCGGTTCCCATCCGTCTCAGAAAAGGTGCTGGCCGCCGGTCACCCAGATCTCGGTCCCGGTTACGTAGCGGCTGTCGTCAGAGCAGAGATAGAATACCGTCCCAGCGACGTCGGCAGGCGTTCCCATGCGCTGCAAGGGAATGCGCGGGATCAGCAAGTCGTACTCGGGGCCGACCATTTCCGTTTCAATCTCGCCAGGCGCGACGGCGTTCACGCGCACATCCAGCTCGGCGAATTCGTTGGCCATTTCGCGGGTCAGGCCGGACAGCGCCGTCTTTGAGATCGAATAGGCTGAGCCCGCGAACGGATGGATATAGTGCCCGGCGATGGAAGTGATGTTAACGATCGCCCCCTTGCCCTTGTGTAGATGCGCAGCAAAGCCACGGCTGAGTTTCAAGGGCGCGAAGAAGTTCAATTCGAAAACATCGTGCCAGGCGTCCAAATCGCCGTTCAGCACGCCGAGGCGCTCCTTGTAGGGCGTCTTCGGCGACATCCCGGCGTTGTTGACCAGGGCATGCAGCGGCTCATCGCCAAGCGCTTCCTTCGCCTCTTCGATGAAGTTCGTGATCGAGTCGTCATCGCCCAGATCCGTCGGAATGTGGCAGGTCCACTTGGGCTCGCGTTTGCAGGCCTCCGGCGCTTCGTCGCGGGAGCAGGTGATGATATTCCAGCCACGTTCCAGGAACATGCGCGCCGTATAATGCCCGATGCCCCGGCTGGCCCCGGTAATGATGACGTTCCTGCGGCTCTTGTCTTCCATGCCCGGACGGTACCGGAAAGCCTAGGGTGTGAAAAGCGCGGCGGTCCAGCTATTCTCTCGCCATGTGCGCACGTTTCGAACTCTCAGACACTGCCCGCCAGATCATGGAAGCGTTGTCGCTGCTGTCGCCGCCGCCGCTTCCCAACATGCCGGAAATCCGGCCGACCGATGCGGCGCTGATCGTTACCGGCGAGACGGCGCTCTTGCAGCCCTGGGGGCTGAGCGTCGATTGGACGAAACAGCCGATGATCAACGCCCGCACTGAGACCCTGACGGAAAAGCCGACCTTCCGCCCCTTATTGGAGAAACGCTGCCTTGTGCCGGCCACTGCCTATTTCGAATGGCGCGCGGATGAGACCGGCAAGAAACGCAAGAACCGTATCTTCGCACCCGATAGTCCGGTCTTTGCCATGGCAGGCCTAACCGACGGCGAACGCTTCACCGTCGTCACATGCACACCGTCCGAAGACGTCGCACATATCCACTCGCGGATGCCGGTCATTCTGACGGCCGAAACCACCGAAGCTTGGCAGAGTGAGGCGCCGTTCTCGGAAATTGCCGATGTGCTGACACCTTACGCGGCGACGCTCAGCGCCGAAGAGGAGACGCCGCCGCCGCCGGCTCAGGCGGACTTGTTCGGATAGCTTACCCGCACTGCGCGCGGTGGCGTAGCATGTGATCGGCGAGGACGCAGGCCATCATCGCCTCGCCCACCGGGACGGCGCGGATGCCGACGCAAGGATCGTGACGCCCCTTGGTCATGATATCGGTTTCCTTGCCCTTGCGGTCGACAGTCTGGCGCGGTGTCAGGATCGAGCTGGTCGGCTTGACGGCGAAGCGTACAACCAAATCCTGACCGGTTGAGATACCGCCAAGCACGCCGCCGTTGTTATTGGACGTAAAGACGGGCTTGCCCTTTTCCATCCGCATCTCGTCGGCGTTCTCTTCACCGGTCAGCTTTGAGGCCCCCATCCCGGCACCGATCTCGACTCCTTTGACGGCGTTAATCCCCATCATCGCCGCTGCGAGATCGGATTCCAGTTTGCCGTAGATTGGCGCGCCCCAGCCCGCCGGTACGCCCGACGCAACGACTTCGATGGTCGCGCCAACGGAAGAACCGGATTTACGCAACCCATCAAGATATTCGGCCATCTGTTCGGCGGCCTTTCGGTCGGGACAGAAAAACGGATTCTCGTTGACCGCTTTCCAAGTCCACTTGGCGCGGTCTATTTCGACATCGCCCATGGCGACCAGTGCAGCGCGGATCTTAATGCCCTTGGCCAAAACCTTACGCGCCACGGCACCGGCGGCAACCCGCATTGCGGTTTCGCGGGCCGACGAGCGCCCGCCCCCGCGATAGTCACGGATGCCGTACTTGGCGTCATAAGTGTAATCGGCATGGCCGGGGCGGAACTTGTCCTTGATGTCGCCGTAATCCTTGGAGCGCTGATCGGTGTTTTCGATCAGAAGACCGATGGGGGTGCCCGTGGTCTTACCCTCGAACGTGCCGGACAGGATTTTCACCTGGTCCGCTTCCTGGCGCTGCGTGGTGTATTTGGATTGCCCCGGACGACGCTTGTCTAGAAAGGGCTGAATATCACCCTCGGTCAACGCGAGACCCGGCGGACAGCCGTCGACGACACAGCCCAAGGCCGGCCCATGGCTTTCGCCGAAGGTCGTGACCCGAAACAGATGTCCAAATGAATTGTGTGACATGCGCCCCTGCTGTCTTAAGCGACGGAGATGTCGGGCGCATCGACGGCTTTCATGCCGACGATGTTATAGCCGCAATCGACATGATGCGTCTCACCTGTGACGCCGCTCGATAGCGGCGAAAGCAGGTAGACGCCAGCGCCGCCGATATCTTCCATGTTGACGTTCCGGCGCATCGGCGAGTTGTATTCGTTCCATTTCAGGATATAGCGGAAATCACCGATGCCGCTGGCGGCAAGCGTCTTCATCGGTCCCGCCGACATGGCGTTGACTCGCACACCCTTCTTACCCAGGTCTTCGGCCAGATAGCGCACGCTGGCTTCCAATGCCGCCTTAGCGACGCCCATGACGTTGTAGTGCGGCATCACGCGCTCGGCACCGAAATAGCTGAGCGTCAGCAGGCTGGCGCCTTCGTTCAAAAGCGGCTGTGCACGCTGGCAAATCGCCGTGAACGAATAGCAGCTGATGTTCATGGTCTGCGCGAAGTTTTCGGGCGTGGTATCGATATAGCCGCCCTTGAGTTCATCCTTGTTGGAATACGCGATGGCGTGAACGATGAAGTCGAGACCGCCCCATTCGTCCTTCAGCGCATTAAACACCGCATCGATGCTGGAAAGATCGGTGACATCGCACGGCAAAACGATCTTGGAGCCGACGCTCTCAGCGAGCGGCTCGACCCGCTTTTTCAGAGCATCGCCCTGATAGGTAAATGCCAATTCGGCGCCATGCGCACGCGCGGCCGCCGCGATTCCCCAGGCAATGGAACGGTCATTGGCGACCCCCATCACCAGTCCGCGCTTTCCCTGCATCAATGCCGCTTGAGCCATACTTGTTTCCTCGTCGTCCAAACTTAAGTGCTTTATTGCGGCCGGAACCACATTCGCTAGACATGCTACACGGGGTTTCGCCGACATGCCATGGTCTTAGGGGCCCCAGGAATTGGCCGAAACACGATTGGTTGTCAGCGAAGCTGTTTCGCGCACGCCGCATTGCCATATAATACCCCTACCCTAGCGTCAATCGGCTGAGGACGGACATGACGGAAAAACAAGCCGACGAAGGTTTTGAAGAAGATGATTTCGAGGACTCCGAACAGGAGGCTGCGGAAGAGGCCACTTTGAAAGAAGAAGAAACCGAAGCCGGGATGGACGTCATCCTCGCGCAGGTCGGCGAGTTTCTTGTTTACGTCGGCAACCGATTCCGCGAAGACCGCTGCCTGCGCATGGCAGCGGGGCTGAGTTACACGTCCCTTCTGGCGATCGTGCCACTGATGGCTATCGCGTTTTCCATGCTGGCCGCCTTTCCGGTCTTCGACGATATGCAAAGTGCCATCCAAGGCGCGATTTTTTCGAATTTGCTACCCGAATCTGCCGACAATATCCAAGAGCACTTCAACACCTTTGTCGGCAACACGACATCGCTTAGCGCCATTGGTATCGTCGCACTGGCGCTGACGGCAGTCCTGCTGCTGGGCACCATCGAAGCGGACATGAACGCGATCTTCCGCGTCGCCCGTCCACGCGCGCTGGCGCCACGCCTTTTGGTATTCTGGGCGCTACTAACGCTCGGACCGATGTTGCTGGGTGCCAGCCTGTCCATGGCGACGTACTTCTATGCCGCAACCAACTGGCTCGGCATCGACGAAAACGGCGGCGTGCTGGCCTTCTTCGGCACATTCCTGCCAACGCTGATGATGATCGCGCTATTGTCTTTGTTCTACATCATCATTCCGAACCGCCCCGTCGGTTTCGCCGCCGGCATCATCGGCGGTCTATTCGCGGGAATTTGCTTTACCCTGCTGCGAAAGGCGTTCGGCTGGTACGTCATCACCTTTCCCACCTATCAAAACATCTATGGCGCATTGTCGGTGGTGCCGATCTTCTTGGTCTGGATGTACATGTCGTGGCTGGTGGTGCTGATCGGCGCGATCCTGACAGCCAGCGTCAGCGAATGGCGTTCAGCCGGTGGTAAACCGCTCCCCTCCAGTATCGCGTCCGGCATGCGGCTGATTATTGCCGTGCAGATTCTCGCCACCCTGTTCTGCGCCAGCCGTGACGGCCGCGGCGCTGTGCACCGCAACGAGATCATGCGCTCCACCGGTGGCGGCGGTGAAGCGGTCGACCGTATCCTCAACCTGTTGCGGTCAAATAACTTCGTCGAACGCACGTCGCACAACCGATGGCTTTTGGCGCGCTCACCGGAAACGGTCACGATCTACGACCTCTACGGCGTGCTCGGCCTGGACTTCGCACAGCGCTCCGTTCCCATCGGCGAAGAACCGTGGCGCAAGAAACTTTCCATGACGATTTCGGATTTGAGCGACGCCAACCGCGAGACACTCGGCATTTCGCTCGCTGATCTATTCGCGGAGGAAGAGCCTAAGAAAGTACGGGCAGTAGAGTAAACTAACCCGTCGTCCTGAGCTTGATTCAGGACCCATTCCACGTCTTGCAAGATATCGCTGCGGAGAAAAGGACCCTGAATCAAGTTCAGCGTGACGATCGTTTAGGATTTTGCTTTCCGGTTCCGGATAAATTCAGCCAGTTCCGGGTCCGGCTTCTTAGGCAGCGTCACCACCAGCGAAACATAGTGGTCGCCGCGTGCGCCGCTGCCGCGCCCACCATCTGCAAGGCCGCGCCCGCGCAGGCGCAGCCGCGTTCCCGTGTTCGAGTTCGGGGGCACCGTGACGTTGACCATACCATCGATGGTTTCGACCTGAATCTTACCGCCGAGCACGGCGTCTTCCAGTCCCACCGGCGCCTCTGTCATGATGTCCCGTCCTTCGGGGTGGAAAATCGGATGTGGCTCGACCTTGACCTCGACCAGCGCATCGCCGTCGTTGCCAGAACCAAAACCGCGCATGCCTTGGCCCTTCAAGCGCAAAACCTGACCGTCGAGCGTGCCCGGCGGCACTTTGACGCTCAAGGACGCACCGTGGGTCGTCTTCATGACATGCACGCCGCCCCGTGCAGCATCCAGAAACGGCACCGTCAGCACATAATTGACGTCGACGCCGTCGATATCAGGACCGGCTTTTTCCTTGCTGCGGAAGAACTCTTCGAAGGGACGTTTCTTTGCTTTCTCGCCCGCATCAGGTTTGGGCTTCGGATCCGGTTTGGCGCGGCGGCGGCGGCCCCGGGTATCGACCTCGCCTCGGTCGTATTGTGCACGGCGCACCGGGTCCGACAGCAACTGATAGGCCGCCGACAGTTCCTTGAATTCGTCTTCAGCCCAAGGGTTGCCCGGATCGAGGTCCGGATGCATCTCGCGCGCCTTGCGACGGTAGGCTTTTTTGATTTCAGGTTGCGACGCATCGGGGGCGACACCCAGAATGCGATACAGGTCCTTGGATTTTCCGCCGAGCGCCATGACCGTTCTCTCAGGCCGCCAGACCGATCTCGCCGGCGCGGGCCAGCGTCCAAGCATTTGTCGGCAGCCGCAATAACCGCTCAGACAGCAGCATGCTGGCGACGTTCTTACGCCCGCTCTTGATGGCCGCGTCGATCAGCAGCATCGAAAATAAATCTCGCTGCGCGTGCGACCCGCCCATGCGGTAGACGTCATAACGGATCGGTAGCAGAATCTCGACGACGGCGTCGTAATGGCTCTCGCGGTGCGCCATAACGGCCTCAACCAATGGAATGCCGACGTCCCGGGTGATCTGGGCATTCTCTTCGCCGCGCATCCCGGCGTAGCCCTGTAGCGACTGCATCAACTCATCTGCCCCTTTATGACCGGCGGCCGTCAGCGCAATGCCGTAGTGCACGTCGATAAACGCGAGAATATGGTCTGTGACGTGCGGCGCGCACTTTTCCGCCAAAGCCTGCCAGCGGCTACCGACGTCCTGACCGTGCAACTCAAGGCGCAACAATACTGCGGCATCGTTGACTAGATCCAGATATTCGTCGCTGTCCGGGTCCCAGAGCGTATTGTCATAGAGCGACAGCACCTCGGCATAATCCCCTTTATCGATCTGCATCAGCATGCGGTGCCACCAGATGTGATAACGGAAACCATTGGCGCTCTGCCAGCCTTCTGCGTTGGCATCGATCCAGGCAATGCCGTCGTTGTAGGCGTCCTGCATCTCGTACACGTGCGCTACGGCATGGATTGCCCAGGGATCGACTGGGTTTTGCGCCAAGGCGTGCTTGCCTGTCTCGACGGCGGCGTCATAGGCATGCGTTTCTTCGAGCCCGAAAGCCAGCATCCCAAGCACGAATCCAAAGTCCGGCACGTCTTCGTTCCAGGCATGCAGACGCCGTGCAACGGTGTCACGCAGGTTCTGCCCGTTACCTTCATAAAAATGCCCATGATGGGCCAGCCGCAGCGCCAGGATATCCAGCGGATACACCGCCAGGATGGCTTCCCAGCACGCAATGGCGCGCCGCTTGCGGCCATGCGACCAATTTTCGGCGGCTTCGATGTGCAGGCGCTCGCGGTCATTCGCCGCCTCAATTCGCATGCGGGCTTCCGCCGCCGCTTTCTGCGCCGCCGACTGTAGCGCCCCCGTCGCCATCAGTATGCAGAAATAACTTTTCAGCACGAACGCCATCGGCATGTCGGCATCGGCGGCAAACAACGCCTTGAGCCGGTCGCCGGTATCGCGCCGCATGCTCAAATACCCGTCGAGCACGTGATCGAATGCCTTTGCGGCATCCGCGGTTGCGGCACTCAACTCTAAACCGCGCTTATCTAAAAACATTTTCTGCCTCTCATATTGCGGAAGACTCTAAGACGCCCTAGCGTGGGTGCCAAGCCGCAACCAACTCAGGAAAACGCGCATATGCCCGATGTGAAGGTAATCGACGCCGAAACCGCAAAGTCATGGATGGACGCGGGGGAAGCCGTTCTTCTGGATGTGCGCGAAGCGCCAGAGTTAGCCGAGGCCAGCATCGAAGGTGCCATTCACAATCCGATGTCGTCTTTCGACTTCGACAACATCCCGAAAGAAGATGGGAAGAAGCTGGTCATTTTCTGCGCCCACGGCATGCGTTCGCATCAGGTCGGGGCTTATCTGCTCACCCAAGGAATGGTCGACGAGGCCTATTCCATGGAGGGCGGCATCGTCGCCTGGGCCGGCAACGGCTTTCCGGTAAAATAGCCCCTATTTCGACACATTCTGTGAGTACTCGAATATTTTATCGACGGCAGACTGAAGAACAGAGGACGTCTTTCCTCTATTTTTAAGTTCGATAATCGTGGCAGCTATAAGAACTTGGTTTTTCCGCCGAACACCACTTTCTAACCCATGCATTTTTCGCGCAGAAGTCTCTGCGTCATCCCAGGTATCGGCCCCAAGATCATCAATTACAGCTTTACCGATATCGTCTGGCCATGCTGTGCACCTATCTCCGTAATGAGGTTGCTCTGGAAATTCGTAATCTCCGATTTCCTCCCCACTTAATCGGATCAAACAGGCGTTATCTCTAGCATTGTCAGATTTATTAGCTTTCGAACCGTCCGAGTCAAAAATTGAATAGCACGGGATTTCTAATCCATTGCAGATGCCTAGCAATCTACTCTGATTCGTTTTTCCGTCAGATACCACGAAATGACACCCAAGCGCCCGGAATTTTGACCACTGTCCAGTCTCGTGCATGTGAGTTGCCAAGAATGCGACATCCTCTGTTCCTTCGACAATAATCGGTATACGCGCAAAGAATAGCTCGTTTTGTGATGGCTGCATAATTTGCTGAACTCGCGCCATTTCAGCTGTCACAACATGTGCCGGAGCCTCCAAAGCAGCGGCGATATCACCTGCAAGTCTTGGTCCGCTAAATGCGAAGACTTTTGTCCCGATCTCAACAGACTGCCCTTGTGCTCGACGTATCGATGAAAAACCGTTTGCTCCAACAAAATAGGGGCTATGCGTTGTCATTATTATCTGAGCGTTTCCTTGGGAAATTTTTTGAAGAACATCAGAAAAATGTCGAGCTTGAGGAGGGTGTTGGTATAGTTCCGGTTCCTCAATCCCTAGAACCATTGTAGGAGCGGATCTGCTATCATCTAAGGCGCCTAATTCTTGGAGCAAAGAAATTAAGATTGAACGTTGCATTCCATGCCCAAGACGAACGACATCACTCACAAAATCCCTTTCTCCAACAAAGATGCGTGCCCATGGCTCGTTTACTGTTAGAGATTTTTCGGGTTCGAAATGCCAATTCAATTTTAGCGTAACCGCTTCGTGTACCCATTCTTGCAATCTCGCCTCAAGAGAAGTTGAAATCTCACCAAGCGAGCCTGCCTGCGCATGAACGATCTTCTCGTACTCCTCAATCATGTTATTCTTCAGTTCATTCAAGCTCTCGGAGAAGTCTACTTTTTGCCTAATTGTACGTGCGAGAAGTTCACCCAGAGCAGAGTTTTTTTGCTCGTCTTGCTCACTACCAGCATCTTTGACTGCTGGCACGTATATCCACTGCACATAACGGGCCAATAGATTTTTACCTTTGGTGAACCCATAAAAGCTATCTGGGCTCTCATGTAACTCGCATAGTTCCGGGCGCGCTTCTTCATACTCACGTAGCGCTTCTGCCATTGCAGCTTTGGAAGTTTCTTTCCTAATTTCTGCAAACTCATCTCGTAACTTCGAGAATATATCTTTTAACTCTGGAGCAGATGCGCCTGCCTTTTCTCTTTCAAAGAACGTCGTAAACTTTGAAAAAACTAATCTTTGCCCAAACTGCTGAACTGTCGCGCACCTAGAACTCGGGTCCCAGTCAGCTCGTGCACTGAGAACAAGTTTGCCGTGCCTTACATATGCTTTGAAATCTTCTTTTGCTTCTTCAGAGAGATCAGAAAATGTCGCCGTAATCTTCACCGGCTCGTTAATATTTTTATTATGAAAATCATTTTCTAGTAGTGAGATAGAGTTGAAGTTATCCAGTTTTGAATTTCTAAATAATATATTTAATGCTGATAGAATGTTTGATTTACCTGCTCCGTTCTCTCCAACAATTACATTGTAGGGGTCAAATTTTATTTCTTCGTCGACGAATGAGCGAAAATTTTGAATTCTCAAAGTTTCAATTCGCATCACCAACTCCAAAAAATAATTACATCAAGGGTTGTAAAATATACTAATATACTATTTTATCACCACATCCAAGAAAACGCGTTTATAAATTGCCCCATCCTAAAGAGTTAGAGGGTTTAAGTTAAATACTCCGGCTATCAGAAACTCTTTGTTCCCTTCCGGCCCAGTAATTGGGCTTTCCGAAATACCCAACACCGACCAACCTTCCAGCCCATCCAGCCACGATCGGGTATCTTCGCAAACGGCGGCGTGAATTTCCGGGTCACGGACCACGCCCCCCTTGCCGACGTGCTCACGCCCAGCCTCGAACTGCGGCTTGATTAACGCCACCACAAACGCGCCCGGTGCGGCAAGGGACAGGGCCGCCGGCAAAACCGTCTTCAAGCCGATGAAACTGGCATCGCAGACAACGATTTGCGGCGCGTCGGGAATTTGCTCCGCCGTCAGGTAGCGCGCGTTGGTCTTTTCTAATACAATAACCCGCTCGTCCGAGCGCAACTTCCACGCCAACTGGCCGTGCCCGACATCGACGGCATAGACCTTAACTGCACCGTTCTGCAGCAAAACGTCCGTAAAGCCGCCCGTTGACGCCCCGACATCGACAGCGACCATGCCAGTCGGATCGATCTCGAAATGCTCCAGCCCGTGCGCCAGCTTGAGGCCACCACGGCTGACCCAGGGGTGATCTTGGCCGCGCACTTCCAGCGCCACGTCGGGTGCGAGTTGATGACCCGGCTTCTCCAGCTTGCGCTCACCCGAGAACACAACGCCCGCCATCACCAGCGCCTGCGCTTTGGAGCGGCTTTCGACCAAGCCACGGTCGACCAGCAGTTGGTCCAGTCTTTGTTTCGGAGGTTTGCTCATACGCCCACGCGAATGGCCGGGCGCCTGCCGTTAGGCCCGCGCTGGCTCGCTCAACTCACCGGCACGGCCGAGCGCCGACATAACCGTCTCGACGATGGCGGCGGCGTCCAATCGTGCCTGTTCGTATTGCACTTCCGGCTTGTCCTGTTCCAAGAACGCGTCGGGCATGGTCATCGCCCGCATCTTGAGGCCGTTTTCGAGAAGGCCGTCATTGGCCATGAACGTTAGCACGTGCGCGCTGAATCCGCCGGGAGCCCCTTCCTCTATGGTCACAAGGACCTCGTGGTTACGGGCCAACTCGCGGATCAGTTCCTCATCCAGCGGTTTCGCGAAACGAGCATCGGCAACCGTCGTCGACAGGCCGCGGGCGCCCAGCTCCTCGGCCGCTTTCAGGCATTCCTGTAGACGTCCGCCAAAGCTCAGGATCGCGGCCGTCTTACCCTCACGGACAACACGGCCCTTGCCGATCTCCAAGACTTCACCCCGCTCCGGCATATCGACGCCGACACCCTCGCCGCGCGGATAACGAACGGCGCTCGGCCTATCATCGATGGTGCAGGCGGTACGCGTCATGTGCATCAATTCCGCCTCGTCGGCGGCGGCCATGATCACGAAGTTCGGCAGCGTCGCCAGATAGGCGACATCGAAGGCGCCACAGTGCGTCGAGCCGTCTGCGCCGACATAACCGGCGCGGTCAATGGCAAAGCGTACCGGCAGCGATTGGATCGCGACGTCGTGCACGACCTGATCGTAGGCGCGCTGCAGGAATGTCGAATAGATCGCACAGAACGGCTTGTACCCTTCCGTCGCCAGGCCGGCGGCAAACGTCACGCCGTGCTGTTCGGCGATACCGACGTCAAAGGTACGTTCCGGATAGACGTCGCCGAATTTGTCCATGCCGGTGCCGGACGGCATCGCCGCCGTGATTCCGACGACTTTCTCGTCATGCTTGGCTTCTTCGATCAACGCCTTAGCGAATACGTTGGTATAACTGGGCGCGTTCGACTTGGCCTTATGCTGTTTGCCGGTAACCACGTCGAACTTAGAGACACCATGATACTTATCGGCGGACTCTTCGGCGGGTTTGTAGCCATGCCCCTTCTCGGTGACCACGTGCAGCAGCACCGGGCCTTCGCCGTCGTCTTGCTCCAAGTTGCGCAAAATCGGGATCAGGTGTTCCAAGTTATGTCCGTCGATGGGACCGACATAATAAAAGCCAAGTTCCTCGAACAATGTGCCGCCGGTGACCATGCCGCGGGCATATTCTTCGGCCCGTTGCGCGACGGTCTCGAACTGGCGCGGCAGACGCTTGGAAAGCTCTTTCGCGAGATGGCGCGCCGAGCGGTAGGTCCTGGATGAGATCAATTTCGAAAGATACGCCGAAAGCGCGCCGACCGGCGGCGCGATGGACATGTCGTTGTCGTTGAGGATAACGACCAGACGCGCGTCCATGGAACCGGCGTTATTCATGGCTTCATAGGCCATGCCCGCCGTCATGGCGCCGTCACCGATAACGGCAATGACGTTGTTCTTTTTCCCCGCCAGCTTGCTGCCGACGGCCATGCCGAGACCCGCTGAAATCGAGGTCGAAGAATGCGCCGCGCCGAAAGGGTCATATTCACTCTCGGAGCGTTTAGTGAAACCGGAAATACCGCCGCCCTGGCGCAGCGTGTGCATACGGTCGCGGCGGCCTGTCAGAATTTTGTGCGGATAGCACTGATGGCCGACATCCCAAATCAGGCGGTCGTCCGGCGTGTTGAAGACATGGTGTATGGCAACCGTCAGCTCGACGACACCGAGAGACGCCCCCAGGTGCCCGCCGGTGATCGAGACGTTGCGAACCGTGTCATTGCGGAGTTCCGTCGCGAGTTGTTTGAGTTCATCCAGCGAGAAATCCCGCATATCCGACGGGACTTTCACCCGGTCGAGAAGCGGCGTTTCGGTATTATCAGTCAAAACTCAGCCCTTCTGGTCGTTGCCAATGTCCCACGCAACCGACTGGACGCGGCGCAAATGCGTCAAAGCCGTAGATCAGCGCTATTTCCGCCTTGTCACGATAAATTCGGCAAGGTCCTTCAGAAGCTGGCCTTTTTCCGCGAATATTTCAAGGTGCTCGGCAGCTTGGTCGGCCAGCATATGCGCCTGCTCACGGGCGCGTTCGACTCCCAGCAACGATACGAATGTCGCCTTACCCGCGTCTTCGTCTTTGCCGGTGCGTTTGCCGACTTCCTCGGCATCGCCTTCCACATCCAGCAAATCATCGGCAATCTGAAATGCCAATCCGACATCGTGTGCATAGTGGTTCAAGGCCTGGCGACTGTGATGCGATGCCTTGCCCATCACCGCGCCCATATCGCAGGCCACAGCGATCAACGCGCCGGTTTTCATGCGCTGCAACCGCGTAATTTCGGGAATATCCAGGTCAATGTCGGCCGCCGCCAGATCAAGCATTTGTCCGCCGACCATCCCCTTGTCCCCGGCGGCACGCGCCAGTTGCAGACAAAGCTCGGCACGGATCGCCGCATTGTCATGGGTATCAGACGCCGCCAACACTTCGAACGCCTTGGTCAACAAAGCATCGCCGGCCAAGATCGCCGTCGCTTCATCGAATTTCTTGTGGGTGGTCGGCTGACCACGGCGCATATCGTCGTCATCCATCGCCGGCAGGTCATCGTGCACCAGTGAATAGCAATGCACCATTTCTAACGCGGCACCGGCGCGGTAGGCCCGTGACTCCGAGACGCCGAACAGTTTGGCGCTTTCGACAACCAAAAACGGCCGAATGCGTTTGCCTGCACCCAGCGAGGCATAGCGCATTGCTTCGACAACACGTGCTTCCGGGGTGTCGGTCAGCGGCAGCAATCCATCCAACGTCGCGTCGGTGCGTTCGGCACAGGCTTTAAGGGCGCGCTGCAAATCGCTCATACGGGCTTCCTTTGAAATTTGGTCGCTGAGATCAGGCGTCGTCGAGTGGTTCGGTGCCGACCGCCGCGCCACCTTTTTCAACGATTTTTTCGATCCGGGCTTCAGCTTCGCGCAGCTTGGCTTCGCAATGCTTTTTCAGCCAAACACCACGCGTATATCCGCCAATGGCCGCGTCAAGATCGCCTTCACCGGTTTCCAGATCGCGGACGATGTCTTCAAGTTCCTCCAAAGCGGTCTCGAACGACATCTCGGAGATGTCGGCGGGCATTTCGCCTTCGGATTTATCTGCTGTCGTGTTCTTGGCCATGGTCGCCTTGTTGCCGTCTTTCAGAAGCGCCGCAGTCTAGGCGGGGGTATTGTTGGGGGCAAGGGTCAACCGAACCGCCCACGACACCTCATTTCTGGCGTCGTCCTGAACTTGATTCAGGCCCCATTTACGCAACGGCACGATCTAAACAGATTAATAATGGATGCTGAATCAAGTTCAGCATGACGGCTTAAATCATTAATGCTCCATCAAAGACTTAACATGCTCGACCGTGCTGTCGCGCAATGCTTGAAGATCGTAGCCTCCTTCGAGCAAGGAAATGACCCGCCCGTCACAGACATCGTCGGCCAGATCGAGAAGCTTGTCGGTGACCCAGCGATAGTCGTCGGTCTCCAGCTGTAACTGCGCCAGCGGATCGCGCTTATGTCCGTCAAAACCGGCGGAAATGATCAGAAGTTCCGGATCAAAATTTCGGATCGCCGGCAGAATTATGTCGTCGTAGGCGGCGCGAAACCCTTCGGACCCTGTTCCCGGCGCCAAGGGTGCGTTGCAGATATTGGCGAAATCACCCTGCTCCGACGTATCGCCGGTACCTGGATACGCCGGGTATTGATGCGACGAACCGTAGAACATGCCCTCGATGTGCTCGAACGTATGCTGCGTGCCGTTACCGTGATGCACGTCGAAGTCCAGCACGCACACCCTGTCCATCCCATGCGTGGCACGGGCGTGCAAAGCCGCGATAGCCGCCGAATTGAATAGACAAAAGCCCATCGCTTGCGCTGACTCGGCATGGTGTCCAGGTGGGCGGACGGCACAAAAGGCATTACGTGCTTTCTTTTCAACAACTGCATCCACGGCAGCGACGGCGGCACCTGCCGCGCGTTCGGCTGCCTCACCGGACGCATGCGACATCGCCGTGTCCGGGTCCAGGCGCATGTGCCCCACGGAGGGAACGCTGTCCATGACCATATCGACATAGCCGGCATCGTGGACACGCTTCACGCAACTGAGATCGACGATCGGCGCTTCGACCCGCTGCAGGAACTGAAACGCTTCGCCCTCCAGGCCCGACATCACCGCGCGCAGCCGGTCCGGCCGCTCGGGGTGGTATTCGCCCGGGTCGTGCTCGATGCAGACGGGGTGAGAGTAAAGTAGTGTGCTCATTCCGGTGCTTTTCCCGTCAGAACTTTCATGTAATCGACCAGCGCGGTCAACTGTGCGTCATCCGTAACCCGTTGAACCGGCATCTTGGTACCCGGTAACATCTTGTCGGGACCAATATCGAACAAACGGAATAAAGTCTTTTCATTCCATTCGAAATCCGCCGTCTTCAGGGCATCGGAGTAGTGATATCCCTGGACCGAGCCGACCTTACGTCCAAATAGATTGGCAAAATGCGGCCCGGACCGGGATGGCCCGTCAACCGTCAGCGCATGGCAGCGCGCGCACTTCGTATAAACCTTGGCACCCGGGTGATCACTCTCCAACCATGGTTGCGGCTCATCCACTGGGTTTGAGTCCAAACCGATCCGATCCCCCGTTTCCATGTGCCAGACACGGGCCTGCTCATCGGAGCTGGCCGAGACCGCGAATTGACCGCCCGGCGCATAGGCGACCGCCCAGGCGATCCGGTCGTGGGCTTGGATTTCATGGACCGGCGCCATGGATTCCAGATCCCATTCGACCACATATCCGTCCTTGCTCGCCGTGACGATCCGCTTTCCATCGTCCGCGTATGCTGCGTCGTAGACCTGGGTATTGCGCACCTCAAGGGTAGAGACCTCTTCACGTTCGGCTATATCCCAAAACTTGAGACTCTTATCGATGCTGGCCGACATCAGGGTTTTGCCGTCCGGCGAAACACGAAGCGCCGTGATACCCATCTTGTGACCGTCGAATTTGCCGTCTGGATCCCCGCTCGCAAGATCGAACACTTCAATCAACGGCATGTGGCCGCCGACCGCGACCTTATGGCCATCATCAATAAATACCACGGCATTAACCGGCGCCTTAGCCGTCAGCGTCTGTAGGAGTTCGCCCGTTTCCAGCGACCAGAGTTTGACGGTCTTGTCCCACGATCCGGTCGCGAGTTTCTTGCCATCTGCCGAAAATGCCGCCGCCATCACCTTGTGCGCATGTCCCTGCAACTTGTAGCGCTGCTGGCGCGACGCCACATCCCAGACGATGGCCGACATGTCGTCGCTGGTACTGACCGCCATATTGCCGTCAGGCGAAAAGCGAACACTGGTCACCGGACCTTCGTGCGCATCCAGAACGGCGATCTCGGACTGATCACCGAAATCCCAAAGCCTGGCGGAGAAATCAAAACTGCCTGTGATAACGGTGCGTCCGTCCGGGGAAACGTCGATGCTGCGAACCATACCGCCGTGACCGATCAAATCGGCGCGAGCGGGCGCAGGGAGCAAAAGCACCGCCGACAGGACAGCGAACATGCAATGACGCTTCATGGCGATCATTTTGGCGAAGCGACGGACGATTTCAATGCCGAAGCATCGGCGGCGGCCGGCTTTGATCACAATCCCTTGACCGTAACAATCGTTTGTTGCGGCGCAACAAAGGCTTAGTCTATAATAATAAAAGTTATAGGTCTGTTTGCATTTACGATTTTCGCGTTCGTTTCGACTGCCGAAGCGACGCGTTTTTTGTGCTGAAGAAAGCGGTCTGTGCTAAACGGTATTGAGGATAGAAAGCATGTATGTAGCGACCGGAAAAACCACTCTAGGTAAGCAGCTCGTCTTTTGTGCCCTCATGTTTGTCGGACTACCAACGGTCGCGAGTGCTCAGGAAAAGAACGCGGCGCCACCGGCCACCCCCGTCGGCATGGACACCGTCCGCACGGAACCACTACGCCAGACAGTCCCCGTTCTAGGGCGTTTTGTCGCCAAACAGGCCGGCGTCGTCGCGGCGCGGGTCGCCGGTGCTGTTGAGAGCTATAATGTCGAAGTCGGCGATCAGGTCGCCGAGGGCGACACCCTGGCTATGATCGTTGCTGACGCGTTCGAGTGGGAACGCAACCGACGGCGCGCCGACGTCGCCACAGCCAAGGCCGCACTTGAAACAAGCCGCGCTTCGCAAAAGCTTTTAGATCAGGAACTAGCGCGCTTGGAGGGGTTGAAGGAGTCTCCCGCATATTCGCAGGCCCGATATAACGACAAGCATCAAGAAACGGTGCGGGCGCGCTCGCAAGTGACACAAGCACAGGCCGCACTTCGCAGTGCCGAGGCCGCCTTACAGTTGGCCGAGATTCAATTGGACGACACAGCGGTCCTTGCACCCTATGGCGGCACGGTGACGCAGCGCCATTCCGAAGCCGGTGCCTATCTGCGTGTCGGCGATCCCGTGATCGCCCTGCTCGACAATCATAACCTCGAAATCGAGGCCGACGTGCCGTCGAACCGTACCTCGGGTCTAACACCCGGCCGCGAACTCCGCGCCGTCATTGACGGCGGCGCCGAAGTAAAAGCCGTCGTACGCGCCGTGATCCCGGACGAGAACCCGCGTACCCGGACGCGCCGCGCGCGCTTTGCCGTAACACTCAGCCATGACACAGATCGCAATATGGCGGCCAACCAGTCCGTCACGGTCGACATTCCCGCCGGCGAAGTCGGCAGCGTGGTCACAGTCCATAAGGATGCCATTCTAAACAGGGGCGGCGGTCAGTTGGTCGTCCTCAACGACGGCGGCAAGGCGTCCTTCCGCTCGGTGCAACTCGGCCAAGCGGTTGGTGATCGCTTCGTCGTTAAAGGTGGATTGAATGATGGCGACATCGTCGTCATTCGCGGCAACGAACGGCTGCGCCCCGGCCAAACCATCACCGACGGCGACCCCGCGGCCAAAAAGGACAATGCCTCGTGAACGGCCTGATCCGACTTTCCATCGAACGACCCATCGCCGTTCTCGCGGCGGTGTTGATGATCGTCATGTTCGGCGTCGTGGCATTGTTCAATATTCCGATCCAGTTGACCCCCGACGTGCAGAAACCGATCATCAGCATCGAGACCGTCTGGCCGGGTGCAGCCCCGCAGGAAGTCGAACGCGAGATCACCAACGAACAGGAAGAAGTGCTCAAGGGCATCGAGGGCCTGGACGAGATTTCGTCGGAAAGCCAGGACGGCCGTTCTCGCATCACTCTTGAGTTTGCTGTCGGCACCAACATGGACCGGGCCTTATTGCTGACCGCCAACCGCCTTGATCGTGTCAGCAGTTACCCCGACGAAGCCAACGAGCCATCAATCCGAACAGCCGGCGCCGATGACAATCCCATCGCTTGGATCATGCTGATCCGCAACGGGGACAACGACAAACCTATCCACTGGTATGGCGACTTCGCCGAAGACGTTATCCAGGACCGGTTAGAGCGCGTGCCGGGCGTCGCGCGCGTCAACGTCTACGGCGGTGCGGAACGGGAGATGGTCGTGCGCATCGACCCGGAAGCGATGGCACGGTACCGGTTGACCGTAACCGATGTCGTCGACACGCTGCGCGCCGCCAATTCGTCCGTTTCGGCTGGCGATATCGACGAAGGCAAGCGCCGGTACGTCGTCCGCACCGAAGGCGATTTCCAAACCACCGAGGATGTCGAACAAGTCATTATCCGCTCGCAGACCGACGCCGAGACCGGTCGCCTAGCCCGCGTTAAGGTCGGCGATATTGCCAATGTCACCTTTGGGTTCTCCGATCCGTCGGCGCGGATCCGCTTCAACGGTCAGCCGACCATGGCGATCAACACGGTGCGAGAAACCGGCGCCAACGTCATCGAAACCATGGAAGGTATCCGCGAAGCATTGCGTGAATTGAACGAACAGCGCCTGCCGGCCGAGAACCTGCAACTTCTTCAAGTATACGACGAAACCGTTTACATCGATTCCTCCATCGAACTGGTGCAGCAAAACATCATCGTGGGCGGCATATTGGCGGCGCTGGTCCTGATGATCTATCTGCGCTCTGCCGGTGCGACGCTGATCGTCTCAATGGCGATACCAGTTTCCGTAATCGGCGCCTTCGTCGCCATGTCCGCGATGGGCCGCTCGTTGAACGTGATCTCTTTAGCCGGCATTGCATTCGCTGTCGGTATGGTGGTCGATGCCGCCATCGTCGTACTCGAAAATATCTTCAGACTCCGCGAACGCGGCCACAGCCGGGTCGAAGCGGCCTATCTCGGCGCCAAACAGGTTTGGGTCGCGGTGCTCGTCTCGGCGTTGACCACCGTCATGGTATTCATTCCGATCCTGATCATGGAGCTTGAAGTCGGACAGCTGTTCCGCGACATCGCCGTGGCACTTTCGGTCTCGGTTTTGTTGTCGCTGCTGGTCGCCATCACGGTGATCCCCGCCCTTTCGAAGCGATTGCTCGGCGGACCCGACGAGAACAGCATCACGCGCCGACGCATTCCTGGCCTCGACAATCTCGCTGATGGTTTCCATGGACTGGTCATGGCCATCACGCGGCGTGTCGTCGTCAACCGGATGCTCGCGGCTGCGGTAGTCGTCGTGCTGTGTGGCACCGGCGCTTTCATCACCTGGAAGTTCCTGCCCGAGCTTGAGTATCTTCCCGACGGCAACCAGAATCTGATCTTCGGTGTCGTCGTGCCGCCACCCGGCTACAATTTGGACACCACCGAATCAATCGCTACTAAATTCGAAGACAAGATGTTGCCGCTGTTATCCAGCAACACCCCTGGTGGTCAAACCGAAGACGGACAGGCGTTGGTGGAGCGGTTCTTCTTCGTCGCCACCCGCGGTATCACGTTCCTGGGCGCGCAGGCGGCCGATCCGAACCGCGTCCGTGAACTGATCCCGGTACTCAGCAATGCCGCCTATACAGAGCCTGGAACCTTCGCACTGATTTCGCAGCGCTCATTGTTCGGGCGCGGCCTCAGCGGCACACGCTCCATCGAACTGAATGTCATGGGCGATGAACTGGAACCGATCCTGGCAACCGCGCTGAACGCCGTTCAACTTACCAACCAATCCATGCCACGCGAACTGGGCACTCAGGTACGGCCCAAGCCCGGCTTGGAACTCGGCTCGCCCGAAGTGCGCGTGTTCCCGAACCGGGTCAAGCTTGCCGACAACGGCATCTCCGCGCGCCAACTCTCTGACACTTTAGATGCGTTTAACGATGGTCTGCGCGTCGCCGAGATCACGGTCGACAACAAGCAGATGAACCTCATGGTCAAAGGACCTGAGAACGCCGTCACGCAAACCCAGGGCATCGAATATCTGCCTGTCTCGACACCCGCCGGGATTATCCTGCCGGCCAGCGAGTTGTCGGATATCGTCGTGACATCAGGGCCGACACAGATCAACCATCTCGAACGTCTGCGAACGGTAACACTTGAAATTCGGCCGCCCGACGCGGTGCCTTTGGAAACCGCGCTAGCGCAATTACAGACGGACGTCATCGACAAGCTAGAAGCACAGGGTATGCCGCCGGGTGTGCAACTGCGCCTAAGCGGCACAGCGGACAGTCTGAATCAGACTTGGGCAGCGATGAAGTACGATCTCTTGATTGCGGTCGTCATCGTCTATCTGGTGATGGCGGTACTGTTCGAAAGCTTCTTCTATCCACTGATCATTTTGTTGTCGGTTCCGTTGGCGACCGCCGGCGGCGTAATGGGTCTCGTCGTCATGAACCAGTTTACCTTCCAGGCGCTGGACATGCTGACGCTGCTCGGCTTCGTCATCCTGATCGGGATCGTCGTGAACAATGCGATCCTGCTCGTGCACCAGACGCTCTATCACCTCCGCGAGGAAGGCATGTCGGTAACCGAGGCGATCACGGAATCCACCTCCAACCGTATCCGACCGATCTTCATGTCCACGACGACCAGTGTCTTCGGCATGATGCCGCTGGTTATGTTCCCCGGCGCCGGGTCGGAGCTTTACCGAGGTCTTGGTTCGGTGGTGCTGGGCGGGCTGTCGTTGTCGGCGATCCTGACGCTCGCCATCATCCCGCCGATGATGTCGCTGTTCGCGGCGGCGCTGGAAAGCAAACGTACAGACCGGATTCAACAAAAGGCGGATCGCGACGAGGATGACCGAAAACCGCGCGCCATCACGGACCAAAGCGGCGGCAACATTGTGACAGCCGACAGCCCGGCGTCGTCTTCAGCAGAGACCAAGCCGGCAGAATAAGCCGATCAGCCTGCCTTGCGGAGTTTGATCGTGAAGACACCGTCGTCGTCTTCGCTGGAAAGAATCTCGTGGCCGGTGTTCTCGCTATACGTCTTGAAGTCCTTAGGCGCTGCCGGATCCGTCACCATTACGACGAGCTCGTCACCGGCGATCAGTTCCTTCATCTTTTTATTGGTCCGCAATACCGGAATCGGGCAATTCAATCCCCGCAAATCGAGCTCAATAGTCGACATCTCTCGCCTCCTCTCCAGAAGTTACATCTGAGAGTTCACCCTGGTTTACGCCGCGCGCTGAAAACGGTCGGCACCATCTTCACCCGGTGTCCGTGTCACGGCACCGTCTCTCATAAGATGATGCAGGTGTGCAAGCGTCTCGCCAATGGCAAAAAACATCTGATGTTCGTCAAGCGGGCGTTTGAAAAGCGTGCGCAGTACGTCGACCGCCGTTGCCGGCTCGCTGACGGCATCAAGTGTTTCCTGCAATCGCTCACCATGGTGATCGATGAGATCCTGAAGGCGTGCGTGCAGCCCCTTGAAAGGCCAATTGTGCGACGGCAGTACCACGGGATCGCCGCCGATTTCACGGCCCAACCTCTCCAGAGTCTCCAGATACAGAGATAACGGCTGCCCTTCCGGCTCCTGCGGCCAAACGCTGACGTTCGGGCTGATCTTCGGCAAAACCTGATCGCCGGAGATCAGAATCTGATCTTCCTCGGCATAGAGGCACGCATGTTCCGGCGAATGCCCGCGCCCGACGATCATACGCCAGCGGCGACCACCGATTTCCAGTTCGTCCCCATCAGCGATGCGGATCAGGGACGCCGGAATCGGCGAAACCCTATTCCGGTAACCACCGATGCGCCGTGTCACCGTCTGCATCATTTCTGTGGTGAAGCCGGCGCGGCGGTAAAACGCTTCATAGGCACTCAGACTCTCCGACGGGTCGATACCCGCCTGCATGCGGCCAAACGTCCATTCGGTCAGCGGCATATATAGCGGCGCGGCGAATCTCTCTACCAGCCACCCCGCGAGGCCGACATGATCCGGGTGAAAATGCGTGACTACGACACGCTTGATCGGACGCCCCGCCATGCCGTCCTTGAATATCGTCTCCCACGCAACCTTGCAGTCGTCGGTGGCGATACCTGTATCCACGGCGACCCAACCGTCGCCGTCTTCCAAAAGCCAAAGATTGATGTGGTCCAGCTTGAACGGCAGCGGCATGCGCAACCAATGCACGCCTGGCGCGACTTCGCGCAGTTCACCGGGCGCAGGCTCACCTTCGAATAAATAGTCGGGAACGAATGTTTGATCGGTCATGGGCGCTTTTTTACAGCGCCAGACCGGGACTCTAAAGCGCGAATCCTGGCTTCGGCCTGGACGGATGCAACTCACCTTTGTACGGCGTCGGAAATTCCCCCATCGGCGGCACTTTCTCGCCGACCTTGCTAGGGTCCGGCCGGCCGTTGATATCGTGCCCTTCCTGAGCCGCGCGGGCCTGGCTGAGGATATAACGCAGTTCCTCTTTGATGATTTCCGTATGGCGCGAGGGTTCGGCCTTGAGGACTGCCGAGATAATCCCCAATCGCACGGATTTCGGCATGCGGTGGAAATTCTCAAGCATCAGGAACTTGATCGACGGCCGCACCGACGGCGCCAGCAGCAGGCTCAGCACTAGCTTCTTGCGGATATCGTGACGCAGGTTTCCAGCTTCCGTCAGTTCGAAAAACTCCCGAACGAATTGGCGTGGCGCCAAATCACCGTCCAACAGGCAGGTCAGATTCTGACGCAGCAAGGCGGTGAACTGTTTGCGGCTTTCAACAATAAGTTTGGAAGCATGGTCGCGGATCTTGCCGATGCTGTCCGGGTCGAACGCATGATCAGTAACGTACTTGAGGCACTCTTTGACCAGTTCGTGCTTCGAGGTGTCAGCAATGATCTCGACGACACCCTGGATCAGCGGA
Organism: Rhodospirillales bacterium; assembly: GCA_965216765.1. Classification (GTDB taxonomy): domain Bacteria; phylum Pseudomonadota; class Alphaproteobacteria; order Rhodospirillales; family Casp-alpha2; genus UBA4479. Next base: position 181,402 of record OZ244199.1, on the reverse strand, counting down.
GTCTTATTGCCCAGTGGGCACAAGCGCGCTGTCGCTGCCAGCGCCATCGGGCTTTCCGGGTCACGCGTAGAAACCAACGCCAGCGCCAGTGGGTCTTCGAGACCCGATAGGTTGATTTCCGAGTTCAGGAAGTTCTCGGGGACCAGCAGGCGCTCTTTCTTGCCCGGCACGACCAGCGGTTCATGCGCGCGGTAGCGCTGCTTGATATCCATCGCCGTGGAGATGCCGTCCTGGGATATCCCCAGCTTTTCGAAGCCCGCGCTCATGCCGACACCCTGATCTGCGTTGCCGGTACGGGCATGTGCCCCGGGGCCGGACGTTGCTTCATGAGCCATTCTTTAAATAGTCGCGCCCCGTCGCGAATCGCAGACGCGGGCAGGACATTGTTGATCTGCTCTTGGCGTTTCAGCGCCTGACGCATCGCAGCCAGTTCGCTTTCGCGGCCGAGTCGCCACGCCAAGGGAACGTCTTCCATGGAATCCAGCATATTTTCCCGGGTCTGAATGACATCCGCAAGGACCAGCGTCAGGAACTGCACCACATTCGCCGCAGGTTTCGCGGCGCGTTTGCGCCATTTACTGACCGTGGACGGCGCAACACCGGTCATTTGGGCGATTTCCTTGCCGGAAACACCGCCCGTCTCCAATCCCTGAAAGACTTGTCGAACGTCTATCGCCGATGCCGACCAAACATCGCCGCCCGTCAGTCCGATCGAATCCGGTAGTATGAATTCCGTCATTTTTTGCTAGCCCCAGTTAATCTATGCGCGCTCCCTGCCCGGATACGCATTGGTAAGTCTGGTGGAGAATGGTTAACAAATTGCCATATGCAGTAGTTATTGTGTTTTAAGCCGCGTGCGGAAAATCCTCATCTCCAGTCAGGTCTGATTGGTGTACCCTTGCGTCCGTGAGAATCGGTATCGATTTGGGAGGAACCAAGATTGAAGCTGCCGTCCTTTCGGACGGTGGAGAGGTTCTTGTGCGCCAACGTATCCAAAGTCCGCATGAGGATTACCGCTCCACACTCAGCGCCATCTCCGATCTCATTGCCGCCATTTCAAGCAAAGCCGGGTGCAGCCCGCAAACGCCGGTCGGCGTCGGCATTCCCGGCGCGATCTCGCCGGCGACGAAGAAAGTCAAGAACGCCAACTCCACGTGGCTGATCGGCCATGAAATCGACAAGGACCTGAGCGAAGTCTTGTCGCGCCCCGTCCGAGTCGCCAACGATGCCAACTGCTTTGCCGTATCCGAAGCCGTCGACGGAGCCGCCAAAGGCTACGGCATGGTGTTCGGCGTTATTTTGGGAACCGGCGTCGGCGGTGGAATTGCGATCGATGGCCGCACGCATGCCGGCCTCAACGCCATCGCCGGCGAATGGGGACACAATCCCTTACCTTGGCCGGGCGACTGCGGCGGCATGACGGAAAATCCCGGCCCCGCGTGTTATTGCGGCCAGATGGGTTGTATCGAGACATTCCTCTCTGGCCCGGGTCTTGCCGCAGACCACGCCGCCGCAGGTGGCCGCCCGGCAACCGCCGAAGAGATCGCAGCGGACGCAGTACAAGGAGATGATATCGCTGTGGCCGCGATCTGCCGCTACATGCATCGCTTGGCACGGTCCCTTGCAGGCGTCATCAACATCCTCGATCCGGACGCCATCGTGTTCGGCGGCGGTCTCTCAAACATCGACGCAATCTACGAAACCTTGCCCGAGCAACTGAACCAGTTCGTGTTTTCGGATCAATGCACCACGCCGATCCTCAAGAACAAGCATGGCGATAGTAGCGGCGTACGCGGCGCGGCCTGGCTATGGCCGCCGGAAATCCCCCCGTATCTGAACTAGGGTTCGCCTTCTTCGCCATCTTGTAGCGATTGCAGAACAGAACCCATTAGCCGCTTGTATGACGGACCGCCGTCCGCCCGGCTTAGTGCGCCATCAGCATCGGGATTTGTGCATTTCCCAGCAAATGCTGTGTCACGCCACCCAGGATCAACTGCCGCATCCGGCTATGCGTATAGGCACCACTGACCACGAGATCGGCACCGAACGCAGAGATTTCCTCAAGAAGCCGGGGGCCGACCTTTCCTGCCGTTGCATCAAAGATTTTCGTCTGCGGCATGATCCCATGCCATTCGAGATAAGATGCGAGTTCCGGTCCACGGGCACCGGATGTCCGGAAACTCTCGGCCGTCAAAACCATGACCTCATCGGCCTGTTCGAGAATGCGAATCGCGGCAGACACCGCGCGTGCAGACTGCACACTGCCGTTCCATGATATCGCGACACGCTTCCGCGACGAGCCCGCCCCTTCCGGCGGCACAACGAGAACCGGTCGACCGGTATCGAAGATAGCGGCATTAAGTGTCATCGGCGTCAGGACATCATCGGCGTCCCCTGGGCGGCTGACCACGACAAGGTCATGCAAGCGGCCGACACGCGCGACAACTTCATCCTCGCGACCTTGTTCGTGCCGCCAAGCAACCGACGGCCCACCGCTATCATGCGGTTTACTACTGACCGGCAGGCCATGCTTCTCGACACTCGCATCGAACATAGCGCGGGCGCGTTCGGCGCGGCTCATCGCTTCCCTTTCGGCGATACGGATCATGTCCTCGACCATCGCCACGGACATGCCTTCGCCCAGTAGTGGGACGGATTCCTTTGCTTCCGGCTCGACGTGTAAAACTTCCAGATGGCTGCCAAGATCTTTTGCGACCGAATACGCTTTGTTGAGTACCGGTTCGCTTTCTGCGGCGCCACTTAACGGACACAGGATAGTTGCAACCATTGACGTTCTCCCAAGATTAGTTGGTTAATGATGCGCCAAAGCGGCGGCGAATCAAAGGGGCTTACGAATCGCTTCGTCAAAGTCGGGAAAAAAGTGCGCGCGCCGCGTCGATGGTAGCCTGCTTGCTGCCGGAACTGTCGACCGTCGACCATGTCATTTCACCCAGTTCGTAACCCGATTGGCGCTTGGCAATACCGGCGTCAGCATCCGAGACATTATTCTTGCGCTTCTGCACCCGAGCGACGCGCACCGCCTCAGGCGCATCCACCCAGACACCGACGAATGGCACCTTTGCTGCCCGCGCGATCTCGGCGGCGGCTTCGCGTTGATCGGCATGGGCGAACACTGCATCCATGATGACGCTGTGGCCGGCGGCAAGCGTCTCTGCCGCCTCCAAAGCAAACGCCGCATAAGTTCTTTCCGTCATCTCGTTGGTGTAGCCTTCAGCCCCCAGACGATCATTCGGATGTACACCCGCCAGTCTTTTACGCACCACGTCCGTGCGCACCACCCGCGCACCGGGGGCGGCGCCGACATAGGGTGACAGTTCCCGCGCCAGCCGCGACTTACCGGATCCCGAGAGACCGCCGACAGAAACCAGCATAGGCGGCGGTGGCTCCAGATACCGTGCCGCCATTTCCAGATACGCGCGGGCTTGGGTTAATTCACTTTTTGCCCGTTCCGCATCATCCTGCGCCGACGCGATTGCCGCACCCACGTGCGCCCTGATTTGCGCCCGCATGGACAGAAAGATCGGCAGCACGCCGAAAACCTCAGAAGTCTCATCAGCGACTTCCAGATACCGGTTCAACAGGATCGATGCCAGCCGCCGGTGGCCTCTGAATTCCAGATCCATCAGCAAAAAGGCAAGATCGTACATGACGTCGATCTCCGAAAAGTCCGGCGAGAACTCGATGGCATCGAAAAGCGCCGGACGGCCGTCGATCAGACAAATGTTGCGACAGTGCAGATCGCCGTGACATTCCCGCACGCGCCCCGACTGCCGGCGCGCCACCAGGGTATCGCGGGCATCATCGATCCTGGCGAGTGTTTTCGCGGTTACGTCTGCAACCAAATCCGCAGAGAAACTCTCTTCGTCCAAACGTGCGAAAGACGCCACGTTGTTTTCGGCAATGGTTCGGATTCCGGCATAGCCGCCACGCGACTCGACGACAGGGGCTGCGTCATGGAAACGGACGATCTCGTCGGCGAGGTTTTCAATCATCCGCCGTTTCAGCCCACCTTCGACCGCCGCCAAGCGGTCAAACAATGTTGATTGATCGAACGGCAGCATGTCGACCAGGTATTCGACAACCTCCCCTTCACCGTCCAGCGCAAGCGCGCCGTCGGCGTCCTGCGTCACGCTGACGACGCCTTTATAGATCTCCGGCGCGGTGCGGCGGTTGATCTCGACTTCTCGGGCGCAAGCCTCTTTGCGCGCGGCCAGAGTACGGAAATCAAGGAACGGAAACTTGACCGCGCGCTTCAGCTTGAGCACCCGGTCATTGCCGATAAACACCGTCGAGACATGGGTCGTCACCAAATCTTGTGGCTGCAACTCGGCACGGACAAATTCTATGACGTCGGCTTGCTCGGTCATGTAGATCAGCGGAACACCGCGACGGGCTCTTCGATGCCTTCGGGGTCTTCGTGAATGATCACTTCGGCATTCGGAAAAGCGTCCATAAGCTCCTGCTCCACTTGCTCGGAAATTTCATGCGCGTCCTTCAACGGCATGTCGCCGTCGAGTTCCAGATGGAACTGAATGAATACTTGGATGCCGGACGAACGGGTTCTTAGATCATGTACGCCTTTGACTTCCTGGTGCGCTTTGACGATCTCGTAGATTTTTGCCCGCTCGGCATCGTCCAATTCACGGTCCATCAAAATCGCGAGCGCTGCCCTGCCGATGCCCCAGGCACCCTTCACAATATAGACCGCAATGGCGACGGCGATCAGCGGGTCGGCATATTGCCAGCCCAGAGCACTGCTCAGGTAAAGCGAGACAATGACACCGAAGTTGATCAACAAGTCGGTCTTGTAATGCAGACTATCGGCGTCGATAGCGATGGAGCCGGATTTCTTGACGACATGGCGCTGAAACACCACCAGCAGAATGGTCATGACCATCGAGAAAACCATGACGGCATAACCGATTTCGGTATTCACGACCTCGCGCGGATTTATCATCCGCTGTCCAGCTTCGATCAGCAGGAACGCCGCTGAGCCGCAAATAAACGCCGCTTGCATCAGTGACGCCAGTGGCTCCGCTTTTCCATGACCAAATCGGTGCTCGCGGTCGGCAGGCTGTAAGGCATGGTGCACGGCGATCAGGTTAATGACCGAAGCAGCGGCATCCAGAAATGAATCGATCAATGTCGATAACAGACTGACTGAATCGGTGGCGACCCAGGCCGCGAATTTCGTCACGATGAGCAGCGCCGCGACGGAAACCGACGCGATCGCCGCCAGCCGCATCAAGCGGCCGTTTTCCCCATACAACGTCGCCGCCGGATCGGGAGTACTGGTCGGGGCCGTGTTGTCACTCACGGAAAAAGACGCTCCGTCCGCCAATTGTCACCTTCTCGGTGATAGACGATCCGCTCGTGTAGGCGGAACTTTCCGTCGCTCCAGAACTCGACAACCTCCGGCGCAACCCGGAACCCGGACCAATGCGGCGGGCGCGGCACTTCGCCAATGGCGTACTTAGCAGTGAACTCGGCAACGCGCCGTTCAAGCACGAACATCCCCTCCATGGGGCGTGACTGCTGTGAGGCCCAGGCACCGATGCGGCTGCCGCGCGCGCGGGATTGAAAATAGGCGTCTGCCTCTTCTTCCGTCACCGGTGTGGCCTTACCCTCGATGCGAACCTGTTTTCTGAGCGACTTCCAATGAAAATTAAGCGCGACATATGGGTTGGCTGCCAACTCCAGGCCTTTGCGGCTTTCTAGGTTGGTATAGAAAACAAAGCCTTCAGCGTCGAAGTCCTTCAGCAACACCATCCGCGAAGACGGACGGCCATCCGGTGTCGTCGTTGCCAGATTCATGGCATTGGGGTCGTTCGGCTCGCTTTTCTGCGCTTGTGCCAACCAATCTGCAAATGTCGTAAAAGGCTCGGAAGGTATGCTCACCCGTCTCTCCTTGGCGTGATCCGGATCACTGCGGCCTACACCCCAGCATGGCACGATCTGCCTAAATTTCGCCATATCCGGCGTTTAATCTGACTGCTACTTATATAGGCGGGAATTACCGTTTCATACCCGTGAACTGAACTAGGAGCTAATTTGTATGCCGTCCTTGAAACGTTACAGCACACCGTTCGTCGCTTTGCTGGTCTGTCTCTCGCTGGCAGCCTGTGAACAAGGTCGCGAAAAGGAAACCGCAGGGACATTGGTCGGCGCAGGCCTCGGCGGCCTATTGGGCTCCACGGTCGGTGGAGGCAAGGGCAAGCTGGCAGCGGTCGCCATCGGCACGCTCGCAGGCGCGTGGGCCGGTAATTCCATCGGTTCCTCGCTCGACAAAGCCGATAAACTTTATGCGCAGCGCACGGCCCAGGATGCTCTCGAATACAACAAGACCGACCAGGTTTCGACTTGGCGCAACCCGGATTCAGGCAACTCCGGTACCGTGACGCCTGTTTCAACGTACCGCAGTGACGCCGGCAAGGATTGCCGCGAATTCGAAAGCACCATCTACGTCGACGGCAAGCAGGAAACCGGCACCGGCACCGCCTGCCGCCAGCCTGACGGCACCTGGAAAATCCAGAGCTGACCCACCGAAATTGGCGGTGCCTTTGCGCCGCAGTGATGGCCCGTGTCATTACCGTCGCCGGCGGCAGAAAAGTCCACGCCGGCGGCGATCCCCTCGCCCGCGCTCTGGCGGTGGATCGCACCGTTGGCTGGCTGAAAGAGAAATTCGGCAAGGACCAATGATTGCGTCTTCCCGGAAGAGTGCTGAAGGCACGAACGCCGGGACCTTTTAGTCCCTTCGTCAGCAGATCCAAGATCCCGGCGCGCTGCTACGCTGCGACCGGGATGACGCGATAATTCATTTATGGCTTATTGAGCGCGCGCTGCACCGCTCATAAACTGCGCCCATGTCAGATACATCCGATCAGCCCGAACCGCCGCTTCGCGCCGCCATCGTACCCGTCACGCCGTTGCAGCAGAACTGCTCTCTTGTGTGGTGCACCAAGACCAACAAAGGCGCTTTTATCGATCCCGGCGGTGACGTCGCGCAGCTTCTGGCCGCCGTTGAAGAGGTCGGCTGCGAGATCGAGAAGATCCTGCTGACGCACGGCCATGCGGATCACGCGGGCGGTGCCGACGAATTGCGCGAACGCCTCGGCGTCCCCATCGAAGGGCCGCACATCGACGACAAATTTTGGATCGACGACATTCCCGATGCCTCTGCCAAATACGGCTTTCCCGGCGGGCGCGCCTTTGAATCAGACCGCTGGTTGGTCGGCGGCGACAATGTCACCGTCGGCGAGGTGACATTCGGCGTTTACCACTGCCCCGGGCACACACCGGGCCACGTGATTTTTCATTAACCGGATCTCGGCATCGCCTTTGTCGGCGACGTGCTGTTCCAGGGCTCCATCGGCCGCACGGACTTTCCCAAGGGAAACCACGATCAGTTGATCCGCTCCATCAAGCAGGAACTTTGGCCGCTTGGCGATGATACGGCGTTCGTGCCGGGGCATGGGCCGATGTCGACCTTCGGCCAGGAACGCAAGACCAATCCCTACGTCGGCGGCACGTAGACCCCACCTTTTAGTGGTGCGTTTTGATCTCTTTTTTCAGCATCCAGTGATTGACCGGCCACGCCGCCAGGAATCCAGCAGGCGCAGCAGCAGCCAGACCAATCCAGAACACAGGCTGGCCGATGGAGGCTGCCTGTACGCCGCCGATCATGTAATCGACGCCGTTGATAGCCACTTCCATGGCACCGATCGAAATCGCCTCGCCCAGCCAGACGACGCGCATGGCCTCTTTCAGCGTGAGACCCATCGATTTCATAATCGGGATCAGCGCCAGCGCGAAGCCGAAGATATAGGCGAAGACAACCCCGGACGCGATAGTCATGGCGGTGCCCAGCCCCAGTGTGACCCCAAGGGTGACACCGACGGCATCGCCCAAGAAGCACCCGATTAAACAATGGAATGTCGCATGCGCAGATGCCTTTAGGGGACTGTGATCGCCGTGGTCGTGAGCATGATTATGACCATTTTGAGAATCTTGCTTAGCGGCGGCATCGTGGCCCTTGCCGGTATCACCGTGCGTCTCTATCGTTTTCGCATTCATACTTAAGACGTGGTGCGCGTCGTTAGCTATGCAACCCCGTCCTCGGTTATCCCAACCCTCGGAGGCAGCATGAACGATCCCGTCATTTCCGAATGCATCAATCCGACGTGTCCATTGTCCGGCAAGCCGGTCGAGTCCGACAGCCTGACCCTTTACCGGGACCATACGGTCGGTTTCTCCACCCCGGAGTGCCGGGACAAGTTTGCTGAGAACCCCGATAACTACCCCGAAGCGAAAGCCCTACTCGACGAGCGGATCGATACTGAGCGGAATGAAGCCAAGGATGAGGACGAGGAGACGCCGGATGAATGATATCATCGAGACCATCGAAGAATTGGAAACGATCTACAACAACCCGGGCGAGAGCTCGCAGGTCAAGGAAAGCCCCGTCGTCACCGAGGAGTACCGCCGCCTGATCGAGGCGTCACCGTTCGTCTCGCTAGCGTCCGTTGGGCCGGAAGGCCTCGATTGCTCGCCGCGCGGCGACCTCAAGGGGTTTGTGCGTATCCATGACGAACGCACCCTGATGCTCCCCGACCGGCGCGGCAACAACCGGGCCGATACGCTGAGGAACGTGGTCCGTGATCCACGCGTGGCGCTGCTGTTCTTGATTCCGGGCTCGGGCACCACGCTCCGCGTCAACGGTCGCGCCAAGCTCTCCATCGAGCCGGAACTGCTGCAAAGCTTTGAGGAGCAAGGCAAAGCGCCCCGCTCCGTCATGTTCGTCGAGATCGACACCGTATATTTCCAATGTGCGCGGGCGATCCTGCGCTCCAAGCTGTGGGACCCGGCGACATTGGTCGATCCTAAGACCCTGCCGACACCGGGTGATATCCTGGCTGCGCAGACCAAAGCCCGCGAAGACGGCGGCATCGACGGCAAGGCCTACGACGATGCCTGGGCGCCCCGCGCCGCCGAGACGATGTGGTAGGCCCCTTCGCCCTTGCGTTTCCGGGCCTCCAGCCTTAAACCTCCGCCTTGATTTTCCAATAAATTCCGCCGGAGCAATTGCCGTGACCGATACCCTGCATCCCTACCGCTCGCACACCTGCGAAGAACTGCGCGACGGCCATGTCGGCGAGACCGTCCGGCTGTCCGGCTGGGTGCACCGCAAACGTGACCACGGGAACCTGCTGTTCGTCGACCTACGTGACCATTACGGCGTCACGCAGTGCGTGATCGACGTTTCCAGCGACCTGTTCCCGATCATCGAGGGCGCGCGGCCCGAAACCGTCGTCACGATCACCGGCGAAGTCGTCAAACGCTCCGACGAGACCATCAACTCGAACATCCCGACCGGCGCCATCGAAGTGCGCATTCGCGCCGTCAACGTCGAAAGCCCGGCCGAGGTTCTGCCGCTGCAAGTTGCGGGCGATCAGGAATATGGTGAAGACACGCGCCTCCGCTACCGCTTCCTCGATCTCCGCCGCGAGAAGATGCAGAAGAACATCAAGATCAGGAACGGCGTCATTTCCTCGATCCGCCGCCGCATGGTCGATGCCGGCTTCATGGAATTCCAAACGCCGATCCTGACCGCGTCGTCGCCCGAGGGGGCCCGCGACTATCTGGTTCCGGCACGCAACCATCCGGGCAAGTTCTACGCCCTTCCCCAGGCACCGCAGCAGTTCAAGCAGTTGTTGATGGTGTCCGGCTTCGACAAGTACTTCCAGATTGCACCGTGCTTCCGCGACGAAGATGCCCGCGCCGACCGCTCGCCGGGTGAATTCTACCAACTCGATTTCGAGATGTCGTTCGTGACGCAAGAAGACGTGTTCCGCACCATCGAGCCGGTCATTGCTGGCGTGTTCGAGGAATTCGCCGACGGCCGCAGCGTCACGCCGACCCCGTTCCCGGAAATTCCGTTCCGTGAATCGATGCTGAAATACGGCTCCGACAAACCGGACCTCCGCAACCCGATCATCATTTCCGACGTGACCGAAGCCTACCGTGACGGCGGGTTCGGCCTGTTCGCCAAGCTGGTCGGCGAGAAAGGTGCCGTGGTCCGCGCGATCCCGGCGCCGGGTGCCGCGGAAATGCCGCGCTCGTTCTTCGACAAGCTCAACGACTGGGCGCGCGCCGAAGGCCAGGGCGGCCTTGGCTATATCGTGTTCGGCGCCGACGGCGAGCCGAAAGGCCCGATCGCCAAGAACCTGGAAGCGGACCGTCTGGCCGCCATTAAGGAAACGGCGGGACTTAGTGACGGCGACGCCGTGTTCTTCGTCTGTCAGGCCGAGGAAAGTGCCGCCAAGTTCGCCGGCGTCGTGCGTGAGCGCGTTTGCGACGAATTGGGCATCCGCGAGAGCGGCTGCTTCAAATTCTGCTGGATCGTCGATTATCCGATGTACGAGTGGAACGAAGACACCAAGCAGGTCGACTTCTCGCACAATCCATTCTCTATGCCGCAAGGTGGCCTGGACGCGCTGGAAAACAAGGACCCGCTCGACATTCTCGCCTATCAGTACGACATCGTCTGCAACGGTGTTGAACTATCGTCGGGTGCGATCCGGAACCACCGCGCCGACATCATGATCAAAGCGTTCGAAATCGCGGGTTACGGCAAGGACGTGGTCGAGGAAAAATTCGGCGGCATGCTGCGTGCCTTCCAATACGGCGCGCCGCCGCACGGCGGCTCGGCACCGGGCATTGACCGTATCGTCATGCTGCTGGCAGATGAGGTGAACATCCGCGAAGTCATCGCGTTCCCGATGAACCAACAGGCCGAAGATCTGTTGATGGGTGCGCCCGGCGAAGCCGAGCCGAGACGCCTTAAGGAACTGCATCTCAAGCTCGACCTGCCGAAGCCGAAGAAGACGGACGACAAGCCCGCCGAAAGCTGATTTTAGCCGGCTTTTTTCAGGCGCTGTTCCAGATACGGCATCAAACCGCCCGCATCGATGAACGCCATCAGGTGATCTGGGATCGGCTTGCAGGAGTATGTCTTACCCTGCGTCTCGTTGACGATCTCGCCCGTCGTCGGGTCGATCTTTAACTCGTCCCCCTTGTCGATCTCATGCGCCTGCTCGCAGACCAGCGCCGGCAGACCGAGATTGAAGCAGTTGCGGTAGAAAATCCGCGCGAACGTATGCGCGACGACGCAACGGATGCCGAGCGTCTTCATGAATAATGGCGCCGCTTCGCGCGATGAGCCGATACCCATGTTGTCGGTGGCGACGAACACGTCCCCTTCCTTCACCCCTTTGGCGAACTCGGGATCAATGTCGCGCATGCAGTGCTTGGCACCGGCCGCCATGTCGTTGAGATCGTGGTAAGAGCCAATCGGCGCCAGCGCGTCGGTATCGATGTTCGCTCCGTAACGCCATGCGTTGCCGTGAATGATGTTCATAGGAATTCCCTCGGATCGGTAATTTCACCTGTGATTGCCGACGCCGCCACAGTGTAGGGGGACGCCAGGAACAGCTTGGAAGATTTCGGGCCCGCACGGCCGACGAAATTGCGGTTGGTGGTCGAGATGCCGACGGCGTTCTCTTCCAGGCGCGCTTCGCCGATACCGATGCAGCCACCGCAACCGGACGGCAGGATACGCCCGCCGGCTTCTTCGATGATCGCCAGCGAACCGTTGGCTTTGGCCGCCGCCGCGATCTGCACCGTTGACGGTGCGACCACGAACTTGAACCCTTCCTTGACCTTACGGCCTTTCAGGACTTCCGCCGCCATCTGCAAGTCATCAAGCTTAGCGCCGGTGCAGGCGCCGACATAGGCCTGATCCAGCTTCGTCCCGACATGCTCGTTGATCGGTGCCGCGTTCTCGGGGCTGGACGGAGCCGAGACATAAGGCGACAGCTTGTCGCCGTCGATGTTGACGGTCTTGGCATAGACCGCATCGGCATCCGAGCGCCAGCGATCAACCTCGACGTCGCCCGCGCCCCATTCCTTCAACTGCGCCGCCGTCTTAGCATCGGGCTCGCAGTAACCGGTCTTCGCGCCCATCTCGGCCGCCATGTTGGCCAGCGTCATGCGTTCTTCAACCGACATCGCCTCGACGGCCGGACCGCCGAATTCGATGGCCTGATAGTTGAAGCCCATCATACCGTGATCGCCGCAGATTTTTAGATCGATATCCTTGGCGGAAACGCCTTGGGACAGCTTACCTGTGACTTCGATACGCACCGTTTCCGGAACCCGCACCCAAATTTCACCGGTTGCCAGCACGCCCGCCATTTCGGTCGCGCCGACGCCGACCATAAACGCGCCGAAGGCGCCACCGGTGCACGAATGGCTGTCGCCGCCGACGGCGAACATGCCAGGTTTCAGGTGCCCCGCTTGCGGCAGAACCACGTGGCAAATGCCCTGGTTTTCAATGAAGTGCTTAACACCCCTGTCACGCACCCATTCGGATGCATGGGTCTGAATCTGGTTGTAGTCGGCATCGTCCGTATTCACGTAGTGATCGGTGATAATGACCAGCTTATCCATATCCCAGACCGGCACGCCCAGTTTATCCAGGTATGCGCCTGCGGCGCGGGGGCCGGAGCTATCGTGCGTCATCGCCAGATCGACGGCACAGGTAACGATATCGCCTGGTGTCACGGAATCATTACCGGACGCGTGAGCGATAATTTTTTCGGCAAGTGTTTGTGGCATTCTTGGTTTTCCTCCCACAGGAAATTACCGCCAAGAGGTTTGCCGAGGAACGCTCTTCATTGTTCAGCGTCATTCCGGACGCGAAGAAGCGTTCCAGGATCCATCTTGCATGTTGCAGCATGGCCCCCGGATCAAATCCGGGGCGACGAAGAGTGGTTCCCTTTTGCCTCGGCGGCATTAGGTTTGATTTCCTAAACGATACCCTTTTTGTGCAAAGCTGCAATGGCGTCGTCATCGAAACCGGCTTCGCGCAGCAGTTCGTCGGTATCGGCACCCAGTTTCGGCGCTGGATTGGCCGGTGCGGGCGCGCCGCCCGAACGCACGGCTGGCGCCATGTAACGGTAGGTACCGTGACCTTCCAACTCGATCTCCTGAATTCGCCCCTCGTCGGTGACAAACGGGTTGTCGAGTGCCTGCTTCACGTCATAGATCGGTGCAGCGGGCACCCGGCCGGCGAATACTTCCAGCCATTCGTCAGTGGTCTTTTCCGACAACGCACCATCCAACAACTCCTCGATCAGGGGACGATTTTCGAACCGGTCCTTAAAGTTCAAAAACCGCGGATCGTCACCCCATTCGGGATGCTCGATGGCGTCACAGAGAACCGGCCAGAACTTCTCTTTGTTACACATGAGATAGATCCAACCGTCTTTAGTCTTATAGAGCGCGCACGGCGTCAGCGCCGGATGCGCCGAACGCGGCAGACGCTGCTGGACGTGTCCTTCATTCAGATACCAGATACCCGGATAACCTAGGTTTGAGAGTGCGATATCGAACAGGCTGATATCCATGTCGCGGCCGATGCCTGTCGCCCGCGCACCGGTAATCCCGGCCAGAACCGAGAATGCCAACCCCAAGCCGGTCATTTGATCGACCACGGATAGCCCGAACCGCGTCGGCGGATTTTCAGGCTCGCCTGTCAGCGAAAACCAGCCCGATTCCGCCTGCATCAGGTAATCGAATCCCGGCCAAGTCTTACGCGGCCCTTCACGCCCATAGGCCGACAGGTGCGCGCACACGATCTTCGGATTCACGTCCTTCAAAGCCTCGTAGACGATGCCGAGTTTCTCCGGCACATCGCCGCGCGCATTGGAGGCCACAGCATCAGCCGATTTCACCAGTTCGCGAAAGACCTTCTGGCCTTCGTCCGTTCGCAGGTCGACCGTGAACGAGCGCTTATTGCGGTTATAGGCGTGAAAGAACTCGGACGAGCCGTCACCAAACCAATAGGGGCCGATGTCGCGGGAAAAATCGCCCCCCTCGGGGTTTTCGATCTTGATAACTTCCGCGCCCGCATCGGCCAGAAACATCGTGCCGAAGGGCCCTGCGCCGTACTGTTCGACGGCCAATACACGCACGCCGGCTAGGGGTAGGTTCATTGTGCGCGCTCCACCAGTTGCTTGGCGATGATCACGCGCTGCATTTCGTTGGTGCCCTCACCGATGCAGAGCAGCGGCGCATCCCGGTAATAGCGCTCAACATTGTATTCCGGCGAGTAACCGTAAGCGCCGTGAATGCGCATGGCCTCGGTGGCGTTCTCCAGCGCCGCCTCTGTCGCAAACAACTTCGCCATCCCCGCTTCCATGTCGCAGCGTCGCCCTTCATCATATGCAACAGCAGCATCGGCGACGAGCTTGCGTGCCGCCTCGACCCGCGTCGCCATATCAGCCAGTTTGATCTGGATCGCCTGATGCTCGCAGATCGGCTTGCCAAATGTCTTGCGCTGCATGGCATATTCCAAGGATGCGTCGAGTGCTGCACGGGCAACACCGACGCCACGCGCAGCGACGTTGATCCGGCCCAACTCTAGGCCGCCCAATATCTGCTGAAGCCCCCTGCCCTCGGCGTCGCCAATCAGATTGGCCGTTGGCACACGGATGCCCGGAAACTCGATCTCGCCGGTATCGACGCCCTTGTAGCCGAGTTTCTTAAGCTTGCGTGCCTTGTACCCCGACTCTTTCGGGACCAGGACGAGACTCATGCCGCGATGGCGCGGCTCGGCGGCCGGATCGGTCTTGACCAGCACGGCCAGTAGATCACCCATGACCGAGTTGGTGATCCAGGTCTTGGTACCTTCGATCACGTAGTCGTCGCCGTCGAGCGTCGCCTTGGTGCGGATCGCCTGCAAATCGGTGCCGGCGTCGGGCTCGGTCAACGCGATCCCACCGCGCAGTTCACCCGAGGCGAACTTCGGCAGATATTCCTGCTTCATATCTTCAGTGCCGAACCGCTGCACGGCGGCAGCCATGATCAGGTGCGAATTGAAGATACCGGAGACCGACATCCACACTGCCGAGACCTTCTCGACGATCTGCGCGTACGTTTTGATGTCGAGCCCCAGACCGCCATACTCGGCGGAGATCGTCGCACCAAACAGACCCATCTCGGCCATCTTGTCAGCAATGGCTTGCGGGTATTCGTCCTTGGCTTCGAGATCGCGGACATAGGGTGCAACGTCGCGCTCCAGGAACTTGTCGACGGCTTCCAGGATCAGAGCACTGTCTTCGCTCGTCGGGCCTGCGTCAGGCATGGATTTATTTCCTTCAACCAATCATGTCATCCCCGCGAAAGCGGGGCCCCAGGCTTCCCAAAGTTTGTTCTGGGTTCCCGCTTTCGCGGGAATGACACTTATATTTTTGCCAACAATCTACTTGGAAATAACAGTGGTTCAGTAGCCCGCCTTGTCGTCGACGGCGTGTCCGCGCTTAGGGATAAGCATGGCGCGCTCGAACGACATCACTTCGATACCGTCTTGATTTTTGGCGATGGTCTTGATGGTGACGATGCCCTGCGTCGGCCGCGATTTACTCTCGCGGATCGCCAGGACTTCGCTCTCGGCATAGATGGTGTCGCCATTGAAGACAGGCGCCGACATCCGCACTTTGTCCCAACCCAGGTTAGCGATGGTTTTCTGTGACACATCGGAGACGCTCATACCCGCAACGATGGCCAGTGTCAGGCACGAGTTCACCAGCGGTTTGCCGAACTCTGAATGCTTGGCGTACTCATTGTCGAAGTGCAGCGGGTGCTGGTTCATGGTCAACAATGTGAACCATGTGTTGTCCGTCTCCGAAATCGTGCGCCCGGGACGGTGCTCGTAAACGTCACCGACCGTAAAATCCTCAAGATACCGTCCGTAGGACTCGCGATACCGTTGTGGTCCAACTTCTTTTGCTTCAGCAACCATGGCAGTTTGTTTCCTCCTAATTTTGAAGCGGATTAAAGCACGGCTGAAATGGCGCTAAAAGGTGTTCTCATTTCAGATTGGCGCACAACGGCCTTCGATCCGAAGCCGATATTCTCGCTTAGTGATTTTCCTGGAGATGCTTTAAAGCCTGGTTCAATTTGTAGCGTTGAATTTTGCCCGTCTCGGTCCGGGGAATAGCTTTAACACCGATTAATTTGACGACCTGAAGCTTTGCTGGCAACACATCGGCAGCTCTGACGGCAATATCCGCTACGGCCTCATCTTCCCTCGGTACGACGGCCAGCCAATATTGGGGCTTGCCTTGATCGTCGTCGACAATTGCCAGAGCGGCATCGACAACCTGAAGGTTTTGAACAAGATCATCTTCGAACGTGCGCGGCGACACTTTCACGCCACCGACGTTGATAAGATCGTCGGCCCGTCCCAGCAGCAAAAGTGTGCGGCGATCCCGCATGACGGCCATATCACCAGGATAAAACCAGCCATCGCGGAATTTCTCCCTCGTTCCGCCGGGTGCATCGAGGTAGGCGTCGACACAGCTACTACTTTTCACCCGCACGAACCCCGGCGTGTTGAACACAGGCTGATCGTCATCATTGACCGTCTCGACTTGAACCCCCGGTATGACGGCACCGATACTGTCCGCCTGCATACGACAGATCGTCCCTGACTCATTCGTGCCGTAACTTTCCAAGACCGTCGCGCCCAGCAGGTCCGTAACCCGTTTACGTACAGGTTTCGAGACCGGCGCGCCGAGCGTCATAATGCGCAAGCGGTCTCTTTTCTTGTAATTTTTCGGGATACCGTTCAGCAATTGCAACAGCACCTTAGGCAAAAACAAAGCTTCGGAAATATCGTATTTTGCCAAAGCATCGTGCAGCGGAATTCGATCTTCGTAGACGCACGTCCCACCCGCTCGGATACAGCCCGTTGCCTCAAGATGCGACGCTTGTATCGAAAATCCCATGGTCATCAGGTACCGCGAATTCTTTCCGAATCCGAGGTGCATCTGGCTTCTTTGCAGCCGTGCCTCGTGAATGGCCCTAGTATGAATCATCGTCTTGACCTGACCGGTCGTGCCGGAACTTTTCACGAGTCTTAAGGCAGCGTTTGGATCAGTTACACGCGGCTGTATCGGGACGACCGGAACTGCCTCGCTGACGCGTTTGGCCCACGCAGGATCGAGGATATGTACCCTTGCCACGCAATCAGGGATTCCATCTGAAGTGCAGATAGCCATATCCACCTTGGCCAGCGCGTCACCTATCGCCTCAATCTCGCTCGGCACGTAAGACAATGTGCAAACCCCAAGTGCATCAAGCGCCAAGACAATCAACCAATGGGTATAGAAATCCGACGATTCCACGGCATATATCTGACCGGATTGCGGGCCGAATTTTTCGAGCGCTGCAGTCATCTTGGCGACATCGCGATCGAACTTCTCGTAGGTAACGCCGACTCCATTCAGTAGAATGGCGTACCTTCGTGGATTTTGCGCGGCATGAAAGCCGATATAGTCGACCGTGGACGCGCACGCTGTGATCAAAGCAGGAATCTCCTCCGCGTGGCGTACAATTGATATGGGCTATGTATGAGGGTGTCAGTTGCCCCACCAGAACACTAGAGCATTATTGAAGTGCCGTTTCACCTAAACACCTTGACTTCGAACCATTTAAGCCCCCATATGCGCCCAACGACGCAACGAGGCGGCTACACATATAGTCGTTGGCGGATGGAGACCCCTAAAGAAGGTCCACCGGCCGCGTTGATGCATTCCATCGAATTCGCTGTTTCGTGAGACCGTCCGCGCCTGATGCGTGAGAGGCGGTTTGAGAACGGCAATGTGCCGACCCGTGCTGCTGCGCGTATCAATTCGCAGCGGTATGGTCACGATACGTATATGAAAGTTACGAACCTAATGACCGATTTTAAGAGCCTCAAACTGGCTCCCTCTCTCCTGCGCGCGCTGGAAGAAAACAATTACACGACGCCGACCCCCATTCAGGCACAGTCCATTCCCGCGCTGCTCGACGGCAATGACGTCGTCGGTATCGCGCAGACCGGCACCGGTAAGACGGCTGCCTTCGCACTGCCCCTATTGGATAAGCTCGAGCGCACGGGTGCCCGCGCTAAACCGGGGCGCCCCATCGCCCTTATCCTGAGCCCGACCCGCGAATTGGCGCAACAGATCAAAGACAGCTTGCGCACTTACGGAAACAAGCTGAACGTCCGCTCCACCGTCGTTTACGGCGGTGTGTCGATCTTCCGCCAGAAAGAGGCCCTGCGCCGGGGAATCGATATCCTCGTCGCGACCCCGGGTCGCCTTGCCGACCTGATCAACCAGCGCGCCGTGTCACTCGAAGACGTGCAGACGCTGATCCTCGACGAGGCCGACCGCATGCTCGACCTTGGTTTTGTCAACGAAGTGAAGCGCATCGCCGCCGCTGTCCGCCAGGACCGCCAAACGGTGCTTTTCTCGGCCACGATGCCGGACAGCATCGGCGACCTTGCGAATAGCCTACTGACCGATCCGGTCCGGGTCTCCGTTGCGCCGGAAGCGACGACCGCTGAGCGTATCGAACAGCACATGATGTTCGTCGAACACCCGAACAAGAAAGCCGTCCTTGCGCACCTGCTGGAAGACCCGCTTGTCGAACGTGTTTTGATCTTCACGCGGACCAAGCACCGTGCCGATCAGATCGTCCGCTTCTTGGACAAACAACGTGTGCAAGTTGCGGCGATTCACGGCAACAAAAACCAGAATGCCCGCCAGCGCGCCCTGAACGATTTCAAGAACGGCCGCATCCGCGCCCTCGTCGCCACCGACATCGCGGCACGGGGTATCGACGTCAGCGACGTCACGCACGTGATCAACTTTGAACTGCCGGACGATCCGGACAGCTATGTACACCGCATCGGCCGCACCGCACGCGGCAGCGCCGAAGGTGTTGCGATCTCGATGTGCAGCCCTGAAGAACACGGCAAGCTTCGCGATATTCAGAAGAAGATCCGTATGAGCATTCCGGTCTCGACCGGTCATCCGCACGAGGCTGCCCCTCTGGCCGAACGCCCTTCCGAAGGCAAGAACGGCGAACGCAACGGCCGGAAACGTTTCTCCAACCGCTCGCGTCGGTCTCAGCGAAACAACTCGCAGCGCCGCAAAGCGGCCTAATCGCGACAAAATCTCAAGAACGCCGTGACCTCATAAGGTCACGGCGTTTTTTTTATCTCATGACGCAGGCACCGTTGCGCCGCTCAAACGGTTTGTCGCATTCCCAGGCATTCCCATCATAGCCGAGGTGCGCGTTTTTCGGGATAACGATGCGTTCGCATTGATTGCCGACCTTCTTAAATCCGCGATCACAGACCCATCCCGAACTTCGGCCCGATGAAGAGAGATAGGCGTTAGCAGGCACATCAATTTTCACGCATCGTTTGCCGCGTGCCAGGAATCCACGCTCGCATTCCCATCCCTTACCACCAAACCCTTGCTCGCTGAGGAAAGCATTGTCCGGTACGGTGATTGCCACGCATTCATCTCTTTCTCTTCGGTAACCGCGCTCGCATTTCCATCGGTCGCCATAAGCGTCCAGAAAGCCATGCGCCGGAACCTCGACTTTTTGGCAGTTGCCATCCCGCTCGGCGTACCCTCTATGACACTGCCATTCAGCGCCGTACGTACTGCCGGTCTCATAGGCGTTGGCCGGGGCTTTTTCGCCTTGTCCGTATGCCTGAGTGGTGAACACCAACATCAATGCGAAAATCGCAGGAAAGAAAAGCGTCGCGCCGGCCGGCACGTTAAAAAGAAATCGGGTCATTATGGAGTTACCCTTCGGCGCAGTCGCGCCCAATTGCCGCCAAAGCACCTTGCGTGCTGAGACGGTATTGCCACTGGTTCCGTGACAAGAAATACGGGAAGTTAACTCACCTTATTGGTAATACCCGGCCCTGTACAGGCATTTGGGCCCCAGACACTGGGAATCCAACCTAAGTGCGGCATGAACCTATTGCACAAAACTGTAAAACTATCGCTGCCCGGCGCGGGGTATTCTATGGCAACTCACACCACCACCGAAGGCAGAGCGGCACCATGGATAAGCGCGTCGAAGATAACCTAGCCGAAGATTGGATTGCGGACGAACTGCGAGACAGTTTCGACGAGGAACTGGAATTGGAACTGGATGACGACCGCTGCGCGCGTGAAGTCAAAATGATCACAGACCTTCATCACAAATCGACGCTGGAACGGAGAGTCTATTTCCACGAACTGTTCAGGCTGCAGGCGGAGTTGGTCAAACTGCAGGAATGGGTCGTCCACACCGGTTATAAGCTGGTCGTCATCTTCGAAGGCCGGGATTCCGCCGGCAAGGGCGGCGCCATCAAACGGATCGTACAACGGCTGAACCCGCGCGTCTGTCGCGTCGTTGCCCTGTCCGCCCCGACCGATCGGGAAAAAACGCAATGGTACTTCCAGCGCTACGTTCCGCATCTGCCGGGCGCCGGAGAAATCGTGCTGTTCGACCGCTCCTGGTACAACCGCGCCGGGGTAGAGCGCGTCATGGGTTTCGCCGACGACAAACAGGTCGAAGATTTCTTCCACGACGTGCCGGGGTTCGAACGCAATCTCGTGCGCTCCGGCATCAAGCTGATCAAGTATTGGTTCTCGATCACCGACCAAGAGCAGCAACTGCGCTTTCTTATGCGCATCCACGACCCTATGAAGCAGTGGAAGCTCAGCCCCATGGATCTGCAATCCCGTGTTCGTTGGGAGGCCTATACCAAGGCCAAGGAAGAGATGTTCGAGCGCACCAACATCGATGAAGCGCCGTGGTACATCGTCGAAGGCAACGACAAGAAGCGCGCACGGCTCAATCTCATCGACCACCTGTTGGCACAGGTGCCCTACGAGGAGGTGTCGGAAGAACTGGTTACGCTACCCGACCGGGTCTTCAATCCAAACTACGAGCGCAAGGTCCTGCCGGACGAACTTTACGTACCCGAGAAATACTAAGCGCGCTTATTCCGCCGCTTGCGTCTGCGGTCGACCGGCGGCAAGCACGGCAGAAACTGCGTTTTGCGCTTCCAAATCCAGGATCGCCTCGGCAAAGCGGTTCGAACCGTCGGCGCCGAGATAAGGCTCGGCAAGGCCCGAGAACTTGCCTCGGAACTCGTCCACCGACATGAAGTTGGCAGGTTCGCCCTTCGGCACGCTGACCAGGACCGAGAACGTGCCCCGCGGCGTCGTCACCGTCGCCTTGCCGGCCATGTTCCCAGGGAACAACGCCTCCACCTCAGGATCGTTGACGCAGGTCACCTTCTTGGTGAGCGCCAGCGTGTCCGGATCGGTCAGGTGCGTCGCGTAGTGATCCCACAAGAGTGTCCCCTCGCGCAGAACCACCGCCGCGCAGAACGGCATCGAGAACTGGCCGTCGACGACACTCTGGGGGTTGTGCTTCGCCTCTTCGGGGAAGCTGACGATTTTCATACCGATCTTCGGCAAACCGACCTCGACAGCCTCAACCTCGTCCGCCGTCACACCCTGTTCCGCCATGATCTGCTTCAGCGCGTCCATGGCTGCATGTGTGTAACGGCAACTCGGGAACGGTTTCACGGCGAGGCCCATGGTCTGCCATATCGAGCCTAGACCGGCCACAGCCTTAGACTGATCCGCATTGGGTGCATAGGCATGCAGGAAGCCCCACTGGCCTTCGAACGCTTCCTTCGGTCCCTTGAAGCCTTCCTGCGCCATCACGGCGCACATCAAGCCGTTCTGTGCCGCTTGCCCGACGTGCGAACGTTTGGTCCACGCACCGTCCGCCAGGAATTGCATTGAACCGGCGGATTGGCTGAGCGCGATACCGAAGCCGCTTTCGATGGCGTCGGCGTCGAGACCCAGCAGCTTGCCCGCGGCCGCCACCGCGCCAAATATGCCGCAGGTCGCCGTCGGGTGGTAGCCACGGTCGTAGTGATCGGACGGGCCGAGCGCCAACGACAGGCGGATCTGCACTTCATACCCCGCGACGCAGGCCGCGATCAGGTCTTTGCCCGACGCGCCCGTCATCTCCGCCGCCGCCAGTGCCGCCGGCACGATGGGCGCGGAAGAATGCAGCGACGCTTCGGCATGGGTGTCGTCGAAATCGAGAGAGTGCGCCAGCGTGCCACCCAACAAGGCCGCCGCCGACGGAGTATAGGTCTGAGTATCACCAGGGACGCCGCAGTCGCCCGTCGCGAGCCCTAAGCGCTCGATGGCCCGGACCATTGCCGGCGTCGATTCCGCATCGTTGCGGGCACGGACCATAATCCCCGCCGTATCGAGAATAAGAAGCTTGGTACGCTCGGCAACTTCTTGCGGCAGATCTTCGTAACGCAGGTTGACCGAAAATTCGGCCAGTTGGCGGCTGATGCCCGTCATCGACTGTCCCTCCCATGGGTCATTTGTTGACGGTATTTCATCATAGCCCGCGCGTTCCGGCAATCACGTCGGTGCCGGTGCCCCTTTCCGCCGAACACATCAACGTGAATCGCCTTGGCGGCAGGGAATACAGCACAATATCCACGGATATGAGGTGGGCATGCGTGTTGCGGCATTATTTCTGACATTGCTTCTGACGGCGCTGCCCGCCGCCGCGGCTGACGTGTCGAGCAAGGACGGACGCATCCTTGTCCGATCCGAATACGCGCACCTATCCGACAGAATGAAAGCGGACCTGGCGGCACGTGCGGCGCGCGAATTGAAGGCTTTGGAAGCTTTTTTCGACACCACCGCCCAGCACCCGATAATCGTAGACCTTGCCGACCGTTATCCGTTCTCCATCGCTTATCGGCATCGCAACCTGATCGGGTTTCCGCGCCATATCATCGAACGGAACATGGCCGTCACGGCGCACGAGATCACGCACCTTCTGTTACCGTTTGGCCATAGCGCCGCCTTGCGAGAGGGCATCGCAATTTATGCGCAGGACCGCTTCGGCGAAGTCACCGGCTTTCCCAACTTCGGCAGTGACGTACACGGCGAAGCCGCCTTGCGGTTGGCGCGTGTCGGCGGTCAGTTATTTTCATTTCAAGATGCCGAGTCCTATCTCCGGCGCCCCGGCGCGGTTAGTCAACGCACACGCAGGGATGCCTATTTCATCGCCGGATCGTTTACGCGATTTCTAATCGATGACCTGTTCGAGGAGAACGTCCAAGCGTTTCTACCGCTCTATGAAGACGGCGACTATCTAGGCCATACGGGGCGCTCGCTGCAGGAAATTGAAAAGGTCTGGCGGGCCCGTATCGCCGAATGAGCCTGAGACAACTTTCCTCGTCAGGTAATGGTACGCCCGACAGGAAACACGATCTCGAACGTCGTTCCGGCCCCTAATTCCGACACAAAAGAAATGTCTCCGCCATGAAGCTCGATCAAGGATCGCGAAATAGAGATAGCTATGCCGATCCCTTCCGCCGATTGCAGCGATGAGTCCTGCGACCTGTTAAACGGTTCAAAAATCCGGCTTTTAACGGCTTCTGGAATACCGACTCCCGTATCGGAGACCGACATCCGGATCATACCTTCCGGTGACACCCAAGCAGAAATCGTAACGACACCCTTACTTGGAGTGAACTTCACGGCATTGCTGAGCAGATTGATAAGCACCTGCTTAATCCGTGTTCTGTCCGCGAAGAGCTTCGATATACCAACGGAAACATCGGTGCGGATGCTTACCTGCTTAGCAGACGCCTTGCCCATCACGGTGTTCACGCTTTCGCGGATCAGCTCCGAGACCTCCACCTCTTCTTCGCGCAGTATCAGCGAATCGGTCTCGATCAGGGAGACGTCAATCAGATCTTGAATGATGTCGGTCAGGTGTTTGGCGGACAAGGTGATATCTTTGGCATACCCCTTATAAGTATCGTTGCCGAGGGGGCCGAAAATCTCTCCAGAGAGAATATCGGCAAAGCCGGCAATCGCATTCAAAGGCGTACGCAGTTCATGGCTCATATTGGATAAGAACTGCGATTTAACCTGACTACTTTGAACGGCTTTCAGCCGCGCCTTGTTCAGGTCATCGTTAAGCAATTGCAACTCAGCAGTTCTTTCCGAGACCTTCTTCTCCAGCTTTTGACCATACTGGACCAAGGCGATATGCGAACGCGCCAGCCCCCAGCACCCAATCGTCAGCACCAGCACCAGAACAATCCCGACGAAGACGGCGGAATTGATGCTTTGCCAGCGATACGCACTGACTTCGTTCCGCGGGATAAGCGAAATGATTTTCCAGTTGTAACCGGCAGGGACAATTTGGTTTTGTTCCTTAATGGAAAGAGCGCCCTCGAATGGGTAGGCGGTCTGGAACGTCCAGATTCCGGCGTCATCCTCGAACTGTCCAACGCCCTCCCGAACGATGCGTGCCCACGCTTGGGGATAGAGTTCCTTTAACGAAAGCTCGTGGCGCCCATACATGAACGCCCATTCCTTGTCTTTATCATCGCCCTGCAAAATGAAGCCGAACTGATCCACTAATTTGATACGGTTCTTGGCTTCCATCGTCGCCGCCGCAAATAAGTCGATGATGTCCTGGCCCTCAACGTTCAGAACCGCCAAGCCGACTTTTTTGCCACGCCTATCGGTTACCGGCGCCGCCAGCCGCACGGTCGGCTGCCGGACTTCATCAACAATTCCTTGTTCTACATTCAGATCGAAGCGCGAAACATAAACCTGCCCCGGGTCCAGATCCAAACCAGCCTTGACGTAGTACCTGTTGCCTTTGAACTGCAGCATCGTGGGCGGCGCAACGGTGGCTACCTTCCCATCATGGTTCACGCGAATCTTCTCGTTTCCATTGATGTCAACATAACGCACTTGATTGTAAACGCCCTGCGTATCTGCAAAGAGCCGGAAACTATCGGTTAGCACAGCTTGTTGAGCCGCTTTAGTTTCAGGTTCGTCGAAAACCCGCTCAATGAAAGCCGCCAAATACCGGATGTCTCCGACGGCGTCGCGGAGACTCGAACCGACTGTGCCACTGCCACGTGCGACCGTGACAATCTCGTCTTTGCGGAGCGACTCGATAACGGTCTCCGACTGACTGTAGATGAGATAGGCAGAGACCGGCAGTGTCAGCAAAAGCGCCGGCAAAAAGAGAATGAGGAACCTGTGGAGGGTTTGCCCAACCGTAAAAAGCTGTTCAAGAACATCTGACTCAACTTCGTTCCGATGTGCCACTCGAAGTCCTTTCAATAACCTTCGATCGAACGATGACCCTTTGCGGTTTCCCGCCTTTTCTAATCTCCATTCATGGAAAGAAAGAGTTTCTCGAAAAGGCGAATTCAGGTTTTTTTATCCACGTATAGCGCGAGAGGCGCAATGCCTTTACTTCTAAGCGGGAATCATTTCGCGCGATCAACCCATTGAAACAAAATAAATGTTTTAAGATCTACTCTGATGCGTACTTCTTCTCAGCGTCATAGTATTCGGGGAAGCCGACGATCTTTTGCAGGTCCTGGAAGGTGATCCGGTTGCCGAGGTTTTGCTCGCCGGCCTTGATCGCCGCAAGCGTCTCGCGCATGCCCTTGATCGCCGTCAGCATTGTCGCCACCGGCCAGATCGCCACTTTGTAGCCGATCTCTTCCAGCGCCTTCGGAGCCAGGTAAGGCGTGGCGCCCTGCTCGACCATGTTGGCCATCTTTGCCTTCGGAATTTCGAGGCAATACCGGCGCATTTCCTCTTCGTCCTTCGGCGCTTCCAGGAAAGTG
The DNA here is from genome assembly GCA_965216765.1 of Rhodospirillales bacterium. GTDB lineage: Bacteria > Pseudomonadota > Alphaproteobacteria > Rhodospirillales > Casp-alpha2 > UBA4479. The sequence goes on along the minus strand of OZ244199.1, from coordinate 155,763 downwards.
ATATCGACACCGGCAGCCACGAAGGCCTCGCAGCGGCGCAGCGCTTCGTCCATGCCGTCGGTGGCATTCGCGTCGGTTCGCGCCATGATTAAGATGTCGCCGCCCTTATCGCGGAGTTCTTCCCGCGCGTCGATGGCGGCCTTGATCCGTTGAATCGCATCTCCCCATGGCACAACCTGTTTGCCACGCGTATGACCACAGCGTTTCGGCGCCACCTGATCTTCGATCATTACGCACGCGAAGCCGGCTTGGGCATATCCCTGAACCGTGCGTTTGACGTTAATCGCATTGCCGTAGCCGGTATCACCGTCGCCGATCACCGGAATGTCCACGGCTGCGCACAGGTTCCGCCCCTGGTCGAGCATTTCGGCGTAACTTATCAGGCCAGTATCCGGCAAACCGATACGCGCCGCCGAAACCGCGAAGCCACCCATGAAGGCCGCATCGAAACCAGCTTCTTCGACAAGGCGCGTCGACAAAGCATCAAATACGCCTGGCGTGGATATCAATCCCGGACGGTCGATAAGTTCCTGAAGTTTGGCGGCGGCGGTCGTCATGAGAGTTTTCTCCTAATCTTATCTGCCCTTGAACACAGGCAGGCGTTTTTCGAGAAAGGCCGTGTAACCTTCTCGGTAATCGTCACTGTCGCAAGGCTCGCAGCTCTCGCGCAGTTCGTTTTCGGAAATCGGCGACGAATCCTGACACATGCGATTGACGTAACGTTTGGTCATGCGCGCGCCCAAGGGTGCCCCTTCGGCGATCCTTTGCGCCGTCGCAGCGACTTCCGCGTCCAATTGATCGTCCGCCACGACACGGGTCAGCAGACCCTTGGCAAGTGCGTCAGCGGCAGAGATCACTTGGCCTTCTAAAAGCAATTCCAGCACCACGGCGCGTCCGACGAGGTCGAGCACAGGCTTCATCTCGGACGGCGCAAAGGCATGGCCGATGCGTTTGATCGGCACACCGAAACGCGCGCTCTCGGCGGCGATCCTGAGGTCGCAGCAGGCGGCGATTTCCAGCCCACCCCCGGTGCATGCACCTTGAATACGCGCAACGATAGGATGGCGGCTGTTCAACAGGACTTCCAAGGTGCGGTCGGTAATCAGACCGTATTTATAGGCTTGATCCGCATCGGCGCGGCGTTTCGGAAATTCCGCGATATCAGCACCGGCGGCAAATGCCTTGTCGCCCGCACCAGTCAACACGATGCAGCGCAGCGTCTCATCGGCGTCGAAGGTCTCGATGGCGATGGTCAGTGCTTCCCACGCAGCAAGATCGAGGGCGTTCCGCTTGTCGGGATTGTTTAGGATAACGGTCGCGATATCGCCGTCACGCTCAACAAGGATCGGATCTCGGCTCATTGCTCGTTCAGTACACGCTCGGGCGCCCCATCAAGCCATCCTTTAATGTTTTCGACGCATTGCCCATAGACCTTCGTATAAAGCTCTTTGACCACGTAGCCGGTGTGGCCGGTCAGTACGGCGTTATCGAGACCGCGCAACGGATGATCAGTGGCCAATGGCTCCACATCGTAAACGTCGATCCCGGCACCGCCGATGTCTTTGTTTTTCAGGGCGTCGATCAGCGCCGCTTCGTCGATGATCGGGCCGCGCGATGTATTGACGATATAAGCTGTCTTCTTCATCGCTTTCAGTTCGTCCGCACCGACCAGACCGCGCGAACGGTCACTCAGCACCAGATGAATGGAAATGACGTCTGACTGCGACATCAGCTCTTCCTTGGTGACTTTACGAACACCGACCTCGGCACAGCGTTCCTCGGTCAGGTTCTGCGACCAGGCGATAACGTCCATCTCCAATGCCAGCCCGAACTTGGCAACGCGCGCCCCCAATTTGCCGAGGCCCATGACGCCGAGGGTACGACCGTTGAGGCTTTCCGACACGTAGGCCTGCCAGCCGCCGTCCTTCATGACGCGGCTCTCCTTGGAAATCTTTTTATAGAGATCCATGATCAGCGCCATCGCATGCTCAGCCGCCGGGTACGGCAGCATCTCCGTGCCGCACACCGGAATATCCTTGGCGCGCGCATGATCCATGGCGATGGCATTGTTCCGCATCCCGGTGGTGACGATCAGCTTCAGATTCGAAAGCTTGTCGATCAGCGTCGCCGGTAGCGGCGTACGTTCGCGCATACAGACCAGGATATCGAAGGGGGCCAGCTTGGCAGCGATGGCGTCCTCGTCCCAGCCGAGATGCTTGTCAAAGACCGTAATTTCGATCTGATCGCCCAGCACGGACCAATCGGCGGAATCGAGCGCCGTGTTCTGATAGTCATCCAAAATCGCTATTCTCATTGACTCGGAGTCCCCATGTTTTGCTTGTTGATTAACGTTGTAAAAACATCATGCCCCATCCCCCGACAATCAAGTCCGAAAACGCACACATTGAGGTGCGATCCCTTTGCGGACACCCGGTGCTGGGCGTATAGTCCTTCAAAATCACCAATCTAGGGAGAACAGCCATGACGTGGCTCGATGGAAATACACGCAACCCCGTTCCCGCCGGGCAACGACTGAAGACCCTGCTGGAAGGCGACGAGATCATTCGCGCCCCTGGCGCCCATAACCCGTTTGCCGCCCTCCTCGCGAAACGCGAGGGCTTCAATACCATCTATATCTCCGGCGCCGCCGTGACGACGTCCATGGGCTTACCGGACCTCGGTGTGCTGATGTTGGACGAGCTTTGCTTCATCACGAAGATGATCTCGCGCGCCACCGACCTACCGCTGATCGTCGACGGTGACGTCGGTTATGGCGGCACGCTCAACGCCATGCGCACGGTACGTGAGCTTGAACAAGCCGGCGCCGCCGCCGTGCACATTGAAGATCAGCTTTTGCCCAAGAAGTGCGGTCATCTGAACGATAAGCGGCTTGTTACCGTCGAAGAAGCCGCCGCCAAGATAGCTGCCGCCAAGAAAGCCTCCAAAGACCTGCAGATCATCGCAAGGACCGACGCCGTCAACGTTGAAGGCCTGGACGCCGCCATCGCGCGCGCCAATGCCTATACGGACGCCGGCGCCGACGTGGTCTTCGCCGACGGTCTTGCCTCGGAAGACGACTTCCGCCGCTTTGCCGACGGCACACGCGTTCCGGCGTTGGCCAACATGACCGAGTTTGGCCGCACACCGCACTACACGGCCCAGCAGTTCCAGGAATTCGGCTACAGCATTGTGATTTGGCCGGCAACGTCCATGCGCGTTGCGGGCAAGGCGATGCAGAATCTCTACAAGCACATCCGCGAAAACGACGGCACGGCAGCTTACGAAGAGCACATGATGCCGCGCTCGGAAAGCTACGAGGTCATCGGCTATCACGACTTCGAATCGCTGGACGACAGCGTCGCTAAGTCGATCGCACCGACATTTTCGGGAGAAGACACATCCCAAAGGATGGCCGGCGAATAAGCCTTAGCGGCCGCGGAACCGGCCGACGAGGAAAATGATCGCCCAGATCGGCACGACGATAACGGCGCCGATCAGGATGTATTCGACACTGCCGGCGACAAAGTCGCCGGCCCAGTCGAAGGCGCGGCGCAGCGTTTCACCGAAGTTCTGCCAGAGGTCCGTGGGTTTGATTTCCAGGAACTTGAGAATGAAGCCGAGCACCAGCGACGCCACGATAATTTTGATGACGGTTCCCACGACGTTCTTAGGCATGGCGATGTATTTCCTCTCAGGCAGGTCACGCGTAAATCAGAGTGTTACACGCCAGCGCCAATTTATTCAATTTCCCTCGAACGTCGTGTTGCCATGATCGAAATTGAACGCAAACCGAATCCGGGTCCGCCCTTCGTCATCCGCTGGCTCGCCTTTCTCGGCTGGCTTGTGCTGCCGATACTTATTACCTGGGGTATTGTCCTCCTGACGGGCTTGATCGTGCTTTGGTGGGGATTGGTCTGGATGGGGTTCGCGCTGGCCTACATGATCGTTTATTTCCGTTGGTCACGCCGCCGTTTTCCAAAAACATAGCTACATTTCAATGACTTAATATTCCCGCCGGTTATGGGCTTGCGTCGCCGCCGGGGGAAAGTTATAACCCGCCCGCCTTGAGGGAACGGCTCGCAAACGATGAAACAGGGCCGCCCGAAAACAAGATTGGTTTGTCACTCAATTCACAACAACATTTAGGAGCGAGGAATGGCCGTCGAACGGACACTCTCGATCATTAAGCCGGACGCCACGCGTCGTAACTTGACGGGTAAAATCAACGCCCGTTTCGAAGACAACGGTCTTCGCATCGTCGCGCAGAAGCGTATCAAGCTCACCCGCGAACAGGCCGAAGCCTTTTACGGCGTTCACAAGGAACGTTCGTTCTTCGGCGATCTGTGTGATTTCATGACGTCCGGCCCGGTCGTCGTGCAGGTTCTCGAAGGCGAAAGCGCCGTCACCAAGAACCGTGAAATCATGGGCGCCACCAACCCGGCGAATGCCGACGAAGGCACGATCCGCAAGGACTTTGCTGAAAACGTCGAAGCGAACTCGGTTCATGGTTCCGACTCGCCGGAGAACGCCGCCATCGAAATTAACTTCTTCTTTGCCGAGACCGAAATCGTCGGCTGACCAGAAGAGTTTTTCGAACGATTAAGCCCCCGCGATTGCGGGGGCTTTTTTGTTGCTGAAACTCAATAATCTCCGTCGCCCTGGACTTGATTCAGGGCCTATTTTTATACCGGCACGATTAGAGGCCGAGTAAAAAAGGATGCTGAATCAAGTTCGGCATGACGGATTAATTTTTGAAGTTTACCAGCGCCCCATTCGGTGCCTCGGCGCCGTCGACCAGCACCCGCATGCCCGAGACCCGGACCCGGCCCTCGGCAATCCATTTGACGGCGAGCGGATAGATGATGTGTTCCTGCGTCAAGATACGCGCTGCTAAGGCATCGGCATCATCACCCGGATGCACCGGCACGGCGGCTTGAACAATAATCGGCCCGGCGTCCATCTCGGCACGGACGAAATGGACCGTACAGCCACCGAAGCGAACGCCGGCTTCGATCATACGCTCATGTACATGCAATCCCTTGAACGACGGTAGCAGCGACGGATGAATGTTGATCAGCTTATCGTGCCAGCGCGCACAGAATTCGTCGCTCAGCAGCCGCATGAAACCTGCCAAGACGACCAGTTCGCAGCCTGCGTCCTCGATCACAGCCGTGACCGCCCGGTCGAAGCTTTCGCGGTCCTCGAAATCTTTGTGCGGCAACGCTTCAGCGCGAATGCCGGCCTGGCGGGCGATGTCGAGCGCAGGCGCACTGGCGACATTCGATAGTACCAGCGCGATTTCCGCCGGATAATCCGGTTTCTGGGCCGCGTCCATGATGGCCCGCATATTTGAGCCACGTCCCGAAACCAGGACCGCGATTTTCATGCGCGCCATAGAGCCTCGTCATTCTCGACACGGATTTCCTCGGCGTCACTGGGCACGGTATCGACAGTGCCGATGCGATAAACCGCCTCGCCCGCCGCAACCAACGCTTCGGCGACGGCACCGACAGAGCGTGGCGCAACGACAACACACATACCGATCCCGCAGTTGAAGGCCCGCATCATTTCGCGACCATCGACGTTACCTGTCTTCTTAAGCCAAGCGAACATCGGCAAGGCCGGCCACGTTTCGGCATCCAATGTGGCACCCAATCCGTCCGGCAGTACGCGCGGCAGGTTTTCAAGCAAGCCACCGCCGGTGATATGCGCCATCGCTTTGACACCACCGGCCTTGATCCCGGCAAGGCATGGCTTCACGTACATGCGGGTCGGCTGAATGAAGGCTTCGCCCATGGTCATGTCGGATGCAAACGGTGCCTTATCGCCCCATGACAGGCCCGACACTTCGACGACCTTGCGCACCAGTGAGAATCCGTTCGAGTGCACACCGCTCGACGCCAGGCCGAGGATCACGTCTCCTTCGGCGATATCACTGCCGGGCAGAACGGCATCCCGCTCAACCGCGCCGACGCAAAAGCCGGCGAGGTCATAGTGACCGTCGTCGTACATGCCCGGCATTTCCGCCGTCTCACCGCCGATCAGAGCAGCGCCAGCCTGGGAGCAGCCGTCGGCGATACCCGAGACGACCCTGGCCGCAACATCGACATCCAAATGACCCGAAGCGAAATAATCTAGGAAGAACAGTGGCTCAGCGCCCTGCACTACCAGATCGTTGGCACACATCGCGACAAGATCGATGCCGATAGTGTCATGCAGCCCGCTCTGGATCGCTAGCAGGACCTTGGTGCCGACGCCATCGGTGCCGGAAACCAGGATCGGATCCTTGTAGCCAGTCGCAGCAAGATCGAACAATGCCCCGAAACCGCCCAAATCAGCTGTTACGCCGGTCCGGAAGGTACGTTTGGCGAGCGGCCCGATGCGGCGCACGAGATCATTGCCGGCATCGATGTCGACGCCTGCGTCACGGTAACTGAGGCCTCCGGCAGGCGTATCATCGAACTTGGTAATGGTCTTTCTCCTTGTCGTGAGTGTGGTAAATTACGCGTCGGCTTCGGAGTCAACAAGGCTCTTGCCCCGCGATCGGTCAAAGTCCCGAAACGCAACAATCGGCAAAGGATATCGACGTATGTTGCTCGTCCACGCAGCCCGGAAAATGCGCCATTTATCGGCAATCCTGGCCCTCGCATCCCTAGCGGTCCTGCCGCCGGTGTCAGCCCGTGCCGCCGATGACGTGTTTGAGGTCAAGGGCGTGTCGGTAGACGTCAAAGCCGACACCGCCGCCGAGGCCCGCCGAGTCGCCCTTTCAAAGGGCGAGAGGCGCGCTTTTTACGCGCTTTTGCACCGCCTGACGCTAACCGAGGATCAAGAGCGCATCCCCGAACTCAGTGGCGACGAAATATCCGGTTATGTTCAGGACTTCTCGGTCTCCGAGGAAAAGGCGTCGAGCGTCCGCTACATCGCGCGACTGAATTACCGTTTCAAGCCCAACCAAATTCGCGGCATGTTGCGTGCCTACGGTATTCCGTTCGCCGAAACGCGCTCGAAACCGATGGTCGTACTGCCTGTTATGGAGATTGGCGCAGCGACGGTTCTATGGGACGAACCAAATCCGTGGCGGCGCGCCTGGGGGCTGCGCGATAAACCGGTCGGACTGGTCCCCATCGTTCTGCCACTCGGCGATCTGCAGGACGTATCCACCATCGGCGCCGGTGAAGCCATGGCCAGCGACCCGGCGCGTTTGGCCGCCATTGCCCGACGTTACGGCGCGACAGGCACCATCGTCGCGCACAACAATATTACCGTGCCGCCCGGCTCGAATCGCCAGCAGATGACTGCGACGCTCTACCGCCCATCCGATCCCTACCCCGTCGAAGCCAATGCGATCATCATCAACCAGCGTGACGGTGAGAATCTGGACGGCATGATGGCGCGCCTTGTCGATGAGACGCAGCGGCGTATCGAGAATCTTTGGAAACGGCGGAACCTCATCCTTGAAACCGGGACCGGCGTTCTTGCCGTCACCGTGCCGATAACGGGTTTGAGCGATTGGCTTACCGTGCGCGATCAGATGCGCGGCATCGGCATCATTCGCAATGCGGACGTCGTATTAATGTCTCGCGATCAGGTGCGCGTGAATATTCACTATGTCGGCGGCCCCGATCAGCTTGTCACCGCACTGGAGCAGACGAACCTGTCGCTGCTGCAGGAAAGCGGCGAATGGCTGGTGATGCCGATCGGCGCCATGCAGCCCCCTAGGACCTAACGCTTGAACCGTGAACAACGCATTCTAGCCTGGCTGGCGGTCCTCGTCGCTGCAGGCCTATTAATTGACATCCTGAGCGATGTGCTACTGCCGTTCGTCGTCGGCATCGGTATCGCTTATCTGTTCGATCCCGTCGCCGACCGGCTGCAAAAGATCGGCCTGTCACGGACGCTGGCAACGACGTTCATCCTCGGCAGCTTCTTTATCGGCATCCTGCTGATCATCATATTGATCGTACCGGTGTTGCAACGTCAGATATCCGCCGTCATTAGCCTTCTGCCCGATGCCATCGACAGAGTTGAATTTCTGTTGAAGTCGCTTTTGTGGCAGATGCAGTCGGAACTGTCGGCAGATGCCGTTAAGGAAATCAAATCGACGGCCGGTGATTTTGCCGGCAACACCATCAAATGGCTTTCCGGTCTCGTCGGCAAGGTGTTGAGCGGCGGCCTCGCCTTCCTCAACTTGCTGTCGCTGATTCTGATCACGCCGTTGGTGGCGTTCTATCTTCTGCGCGATTGGGACGGCATCGTCGCCAAGATCGACGGCTGGCTGCCACGCGATGCCGCGCCGACCATTCGCGAGCAGGTGAGAAAGATCGACGATACCTTGGCCGGTTTCCTGCGCGGACAAGGACTGGTCTGCGCTTCGCTTGCCGTTTTTTATGCGCTTGGTCTGACCATTGTCGGTCTTAAAGCCGGTCTGCTGATCGGTATCGCCGCGGGTGCGCTGGCCGTTATTCCCTATATCGGGGCCGCCGTCGGCATGATTGTCGGCGTCAGCCTCGCCATTGCGCAGTTCCAGCAAGACTGGGTGCAGGTCATCCTCGTCGCAGCGGTTTTCATCGTCGGTCAGACGCTCGAGAGCTACGTGATCACGCCCCGGCTGGTCGGCGAGCGCGTCGGCCTGTCGCCGATCTGGATCATCTTCGCGATGCTCGCCGGCGGTGCACTGTTCGGCTTCACCGGCGTGCTGTTGGCGCTCCCGGTGGCTGCCGTCACCGGTGTGGTCGTCCGCTTTGGGATCGAGCAGTATCTAGAGAGCGATCTCTACCACGGACACGGCCACAACGAACGCAAACGGCTGGACGGATCCGACCAAACGTGACCCCTCGCCAACTCGCCTTTGATCTGAACCTGCGCCCGGCGCTGGGTGACGAGGATTTCCTTGTGGCACCGCCAAACGAAGAGGCTGTCGCATGGATCGACAGGTATCCGGATTGGCCGTCGCCAGCCGTCGCTATCGTCGGCCCGCCCGGCGCCGGTAAAACTCATCTGGGGCGCGTATTCATGGCCCGCACCGAGGCCGTCGCGGTCGGCATTGATGAACTTACGGACGCCGTCTTAACGCTCGGCGATGCTCCCAAAGCCTTCATCGACGACGCAGACAAAATCGCAGGCGATGCCGCCGCCGAGGAAGGCCTGTTCCATTTGTTCAACAAGGCGCGTTCCGAAGGCGGCGCAATCCTCCTGACCGCCACCGACGCGCCTGCGCGTTGGCCACTGGAACTGCCGGATCTGGCGTCACGCCTCAAGACCGCCCCTGCCCCCGTTATCGGCATGCCGGACGATGCGCTATTGACGGCCTTGCTGGTGAAACTCTTTGCCGACCGCCAACTCTCGGTGAGTAAAGAGGTCTTGGATTACATTATCCCGAGGATGGAACGTTCGTTCGCCGCCGCACGATCATTCGTCGGCGATATCGACCGGCTGGCCTTGGAGAGGAAAAAGGGAATTACCGTGCCGCTTGCGCGAGAAGTTCTGAACGACTGACGTCTGTGTCCTCGCCGCCGATAGGTTGCAGGAAATCCAGGAACTGATCGGCGACCCGCTCCCACGAAAAATTCAGCGCCCACGCCCGGCAGGCATCGGGCGAGATGTCCTGAGCAGCCAAAGCGGCTTTGGCGAGATCATTGTCGAGGACGCCCGGCCCCTCGTCGCCGATGACGTCGAGCGGCCCGGTGACTGGGAACGCCGCGACCGGCACGCCGCACGACAAAGCTTCCAGCATGACCAAGCCGAAGGTGTCGGTCCGGGACGGGAATACAAAAACATCGCCGGTGTTGTAGTAGTGGTTCAGTTCCTCGTCCCCGTCAGCGATGAAGAAATGCGCTTTCGGGAAACGGCGGATCAATTGCTCGCGCGCCGGACCGCTGCCGATCACGACCTTGCTGCCGGGCAGGTCGAGCGACAAGAATGCGGGAAGGTTCTTCTCGATCGTGACACGGCCGACATAAAGAAAGATCGGTCGCGGCAGGTCGAGGTAATTCTTCGCCGACGGTTTGAAGACCTCCGTCTTCACGCCATGCGACCACAGTTTCAGGTTGGCAAAGTTCCTCGCCTCCAGTTCGCGGTGAATGGCAGGCGCCGGCACCATGACAGCCCCCGACGGGGCATGAAACTTACGCACACCGGCATACAGCCACGATAGCGGCAACCCAGTGCGCACCTGCAGGTATTCCGGAAACTTGGTGTGATAGGCCGTCGAAAATGGCCAGCCGCGTTTCAGGCAATGCGCTCGGGTGGCGCGCCCGATCGGTCCTTCGGTCGCGATGTGCACGGCATCAGGCTCAAATTCATCGAGCCACTTACTGGTTTTGCGCCCAGGCAACACCGCGAGGCGGATCTCCGAATAGCTGGGGCACGGCACTGTTTTGAATTGATCGGGCGACATGACCTGAACGTCGTGCCCGCGGGCGACCAGGGTTTCCATCACCGTCCCCAGGACGCGCACGACACCATTCGGCTGCGGGTACCAAGCGTCGGTTGCCAGAGCGATACGCATCTTCGGATTTGCCCAGGTTGTTTCGTTGCACCGGGATCAAACGGATCGCTTTCGAACTCAAGTGACAATCATATGACGGCCTGGAACGCTAGCTTGACCAAGGCTTTTCCCTCCCTAGACTGCAGGGCACGTTTGGAATTTGGAGGATATCTACATGGATTTGGGAATCGCAGGCCGTAAGGCCATCGTCTGCGCCGCTTCACAAGGTTTAGGCAAAGCCTGCGCCACGAGCTTAGTACGCGAAGGCGTCGATGTGACGATTTGCGCACGCACGGAAGAAACCTTGGCCGCCACAGCGGACGAGCTAAAAGCCCTTGGCGGTGGGTCTGTGCAACACATTGCCTGCGACATCACCACGGACGAGGGCAAGGAAGCCGTCCTCGCTGCTTGCCCCGAACCGGATATCCTCGTGAATAACGCTGGCGGCCCGCCGCCGGGCGATTTCCGCGACTGGGACCGGGATGACTGGCTCAAGGCCATCGACGCCAACATGCTAACACCGATCTTCCTGATCAAAGCAACCGTGGACGGTATGATCGACCGCAAGTTCGGCCGCGTCGTCAACATCACGTCGGGCGCGGTCAAGGCGCCGATTGAGGTTCTAGGCCTGTCCAACGGCGCCCGCGCCGGCCTGACCGGCTTCGTCGCCGGCATTGCACGCAAGACCGTGAAGCATAACGTCACAATCAACGGGCTGCTGCCGGGTCAGTTCATGACCAACCGGCTCAGAAACACCACGCAGATTCTGGCCGATAAGGGCGGCGTGTCCTTCGACGAAATCGCCGCGAAAAAGACCGCTGAAATTCCTGCCGGCCGTTTCGGCGATCCGTTCGAGTTCGGCGAATACTGCGCTTATCTGTGTTCGGCCCAGGCTGGCTTCATCACAGGCCAGAACCTGTTGATCGACGGCGGGAAATATCCGGGCACGCTGTAAAGCACATCCGGACTGACCACGCTCAACGACGACACACCCGGCAAGCCACTCATCAGAATCCGCATCGTCCCGGTCGCAAGGCATCCAGCCTTGTGCACCGGGGCACTAGGGGCGACTGCCCTCATTCAAAGATCCTGGCGCGCCACGCGGCAGGGATGACGCGAAGGGGTATTTGCCAATTGAGTGAAGGAACCGGGCCGACGTTTTAAGGTCCGGTCTTTTAGGGACAAGGGAACTCGTGCGCGAGTTCCAACGCCACCAGAACGGCCATCGGCCTGTCGATACGGGTCTTTAACGACCCGTCCAGGCTCATCCGGTCGATGGCCTTCTGGATAAATTCATCCAGATACCTAGGCGATAGCGGCAGGTCATCCGGCATACAGAAATGCAGCTTGGCACCTGCGGCCTCCGACGGCGCCTGTACTGATTGAATACCGTCCATCAAGCCGATGACATAGAACCGCCAGCGCGCCTCGGCAGCTTTGTTGCCGGACATGGCGTCGGCGCGCAGTTGCATGTAATCGCGGACAGAAATGCTCGCTGTCGCCGGTGCCGTCCAACCAACGGCCAGCCCGAACAGAACAACGGCGCCGAGAAGAACTCGGCGCCGCTGCTTTTCGGACTTTTTCGTTGAAACGTAGCGCATTTATTTCCGCATTTCGGCGAGGAAGTTGTCGGACTCCACACTTAGTAACTCGGATTGCTTGGACAACTCCGTCGCAGCTTCCAGGACCTGAGAGGCCGATTGCCCGGTCTCGGACGCAGCACTGGTCACGCCGGTGATGTTCGTCGCCACCTCCTGCGTTGCCGCCCCCTGCTCTTCGACGGCGCTCGAAATCGCGGTGGAGATTTCGTTGATCTCGTTGATGATCTTCGAGATCCCGGCAATCGCCGCGACGGCATCGCGGGTCGCCCCCTGGATGGAGCCGACCTGACCGGAGATTTCGTCGGTCGCTTTGGCCGTCTGGCTGGCCAGGTTCTTGACCTCGGATGCCACGACCGCGAAGCCTTTGCCCGCCTCGCCGGCGCGCGCCGCTTCAATGGTCGCGTTGAGAGCCAGCAGGTTGGTCTGGCCGGCGATGTCGTTGATGAGTTTGACCACCGCGCCGATCTTATCGGCCGCTTGAGCAAGACCTTGGATCTGCTCTTCCGAACGCTGCGCTTCGGTCACGGCTTCAGCAGAGATCGCCGCCGAGCGGCTGACCTGTTGCGAGATTTCGTTGATCGAACTCGACAGCTGTTCCGATGCCGCCGCAACGGTGTTGGCCTGGTTGCTGGTTTCCTCGGCCGTGGCGGCTAGGGATTCAGCCGACGATTGCATCTCGGTCGACGCCGCGGAAACAGCGCTGGCGATACCCTTGATGTTGGTTTCGAAGTCGTCCGCCATCTTGACACTGCGTGTAATGACCGACCACGTCAGCATCGGACCGATATACTGACCTTCCTTGTCCATGATCGGGCTGACCAGGAGATCGAGTGTTTCCGGCCCGACCATGATCTTCGTTTTGTGCGGCAAATTATTGGGGTCCGCCAGCATGGCGCGCTGGTGTGCCGGGTTTTCGTGGAATACGTCGATGCTACTACCGATCATGTCATCGACCTTGATCGGCAAATGGCTCTCCAGACCCATAAGCGTTTTACGGCTGGTTTCGTTCATGTAGGTCATGGCGTAATTGTCGAGATCGCACATCAGAACGTTGACAGGCATCTGATCGATCATCTGCGCCTGCCGCATGCTGTCGGCTTCGGAAGCGAGCGCCGCAAGTTTCTCTTCGGTGATATCCGAGCAGTTCTTGACGACTTTGACGACCTTACCGCTGTCATCGACGATGGGGTTGTAGGCCGCCTGTAGCCAAACGATGCGGCCGTCCTTGGCGATACGCGAGAACTGGCCCGATTTAAATTTATTGGCGCGCAAGTCTTCCCAGAATTGGGCGTAAGCCGACGACCGGGCGACATCAGGATCTGCGAATATGCTATGATGCTTGCCTTCGATTTCGGACAGCGAATATCCCATGGTCTTGCAAAAATTCTCGTTCGCGGTAACGATCGTGCCGTCCGGTTCGAATTCGATCAACGCCTGAGATGAACTGATGCCTTCTACGATGGCAGATGCATCACTTTTACTGTTAAAGCCCGTCATTCTAGTTGTTCCTCCCTTAGCATCCCCGGTTTCAACCGCAGCCGCTTTCATCGTGTCGGCAAGAACCTTGTAGGTTTTGACCCAAGCCTGTTCAGCCTGCGGCGTCAGGCGATCGCCCAAAGCCGACTTCAAGGTTTCAATCAATGCTTGGCCGACCGTTTCGTAGTGTTCCGGCTTTACGCCGTATCCGACGTGGCGTTTTCCCAGATCCTGGACGACCGGGACGATATCGCCCAGCTTGTCCAGTGCCCCCACTACCGTCGCAATCATTTTCAGGAACTCCCGCCCCTGATCCGTCATATTCGTTTCCGCAAACAAGGATCGCAGAGACGGGTTCAATTCGAACAAACGGTTGTAGAAAGCCTTCGTGAAGTCGTCGCCCAGATCGACAATCGGTTTCAGCGTGCTTCTAACGAATGCTATTTCTTCCAGGGATAAGGGGCCGTTCGGGGCCGGTTTCACGATCTTCGGAATACTTTTTGGCTTGATTACAATAGCCATTTTAAACCCGTCTTCAGAAGCCCCACAACATCTGCAAAAATGATACGCCGATGCTAATCTGAAGAGATAAGATGTCATGTGGTGCAAGGGTTTAAAAGATGAAATTAGTCCCCTGCCTGACCTTTTCGGCACCCTTGCAGGTCATAACTTCCGAGCCTGTTATGTTATATAAGTTTAAAATTTCACGACAGTGACGTACCTCCATCCAATTGGTATCCTTGTTCCTTAAAATTAGGCTGACAATACATGGACGATACCGCAGCAAACACCTCGACCTCTGAAGATCTTGGCATTGCCGATGATCTCAGTCTAAGCGCCGCCACGGGGCCGCGTATCCTAAACCGTGAGTTATCGTGGCTCTCGTTTAATACACGCGTCTTGGAAGAGGCCGATAACAAGGGCCACCCGTTGCTTGAGCGCCTGCGCTTTCTCTCAATCTCCGCCGCCAACCTGGACGAGTTTTTCATGGTCCGGGTCGCTGGCCTAAAGGGGCAAATTCGCGCCGGCGTCACACAACCAAGTGATGACGGCCTAACGCCAGCGCAACAGATCGAAGCCATCTCCAAGGAAGCACAGGCCTTGATGCGCCAACAGCATCTGATCTGGGACAGCCTGCAAAAGGAGTTGCGGTCCAACGGTATCAGCGTGCTCAGCCGGGACGAGGTTTCGGCCGATGATATGGAATGGCTAGAAGCCCAGTTTATGGAGCACGTGTTTCCGGTCCTGACGCCCCTCGCCGTCGATCCGGCGCACCCATTTCCATTCATACCGAACTTCGGCTTTTCCCTCGCCCTGCTGTTGCAGCGGAGCGATGACGAACATTTGCGCGCCCTGCTGCCGGTTCCACCGCAGTTGCAGCGCTACGTGCGCCTGCCCGGACCGGAGATACGCTTCCTGGCGCTTGAAGACTGGATATTGTTGTTCCTCGATAAACTGTTTCCCGATTTCGAGATCGTCGAATGTGGCTCATTCCGTGTCATCCGCGACAGTGAAATGGAAATTGACGAAGAAGCCGAAGACTTGGTCCGCACCTTCGAAAGCGCCTTGAAGCGACGCCGCCGGGGATCGGTTATTCGCCTTACCTTCAACGCCGATATGCCGCGCCAATTGAAAGAATTGATCATCGGCGAGATGGGCGCCGAGGAAGGCGTCGCGATGGCCATGGAAGGACCGCTCGGCCTTGCCGACACCAAGCAACTGATCGTCAGCGAACGCCCGGACCTTCTTTTCCCGCCGTTTAACGCACGCTTCCCGGAACGTATCCGTGACTTCGGCGGCGACGTCTTCGCGGCCATCAGCAAGAAAGACATTATCGTCCACCACCCCTATGAAAGTTTCGATGTGGTCGTGCAGTTCGTGCGTCAGGCGGCGCGCGACCCTGACGTGGTCGCCATCAAACAGACACTTTACCGCACCTCCAATGATTCCCCTATCGTCGCGGCGCTGATCGAAGCAGCGGAGGCCGGCAAGTCGGTCACGGCGATGGTCGAGCTAAAGGCCCGCTTTGACGAAGAAGCGAACATCCGCTGGGCGCGCGACCTGGAACGCGCCGGCGCGCAAGTCGTCTATGGATTCGTCGATAAGAAAATCCATGCCAAGGTGAACCTCATCGTGCGGCGCGAAGGGCATACGCTGAAATCCTATGTGCACTTCGGCACCGGCAACTATCACCCGATCACCGCGAAGATCTACACCGACCTGTCGTTCTTCACGTGCGATCCAGCGCTTTGCCGGGATGCGGCGAGGCTATTCAACTACATGACCGGATACGCGAACCCGGCAGCGATGGAAAAGCTCGCCTTTGCGCCGTTGACGCTCCGAAAGACCCTGAACGAACGCATCGACGTCGAGATCGCCAACGCCCACGCTGGAAAGCCTTCCGGTATCTGGATGAAGATGAACGCCCTGGTCGATGCACCTCTGATCGAGAAGCTCTACCAGGCATCCAACGCCGGCGTGCCGATCCAACTCATCACGCGGGGTATCTGCTGCCTGCGGCCGGGCGTTCCGGGGATGAGCGAAAACATCAAGGTCCGCAGTATCGTCGGGCGGTTCTTGGAACATTCGCGCGTTTACGGCTTTGCCAACGGCGAGACTTTGCCGTCGCCGTCGGCCAAGGTCTATATCGCATCCGCCGACTTGATGCCGCGCAACCTTAACCGGCGCGTTGAAACCCTGGTGCCGATCGAGAACCCGACCGTGCATATGCAGGTCCTTAAGGAAATCATGGTCGCCAACTTCCGCGACGAAACACAAAGCTGGACGATGCTTCCAGATGGACGGTTCGAGCGCATACCCAGCGGCAACGGATTCTCCGCTCATAATTATTTCATGACCAACCCGAGCCTTTCCGGGCGCGGGTCAGCGCTGGAGGCCGCAGAAATAGCTGCCTCGGACAGAGCCAGCATCGATAAATCCACCTAAGCAATCGCCCTCGGGGTTTTTGCGTGAACGCCGTATTGACGCCTGATGCCGCATGGGTAGGATCACACCGTGCCTGAAAGAGCGATCCGATTCAAAGCAGATAAAACGACGGCCGGTCGTATCGGCGTCGTTGATATCGGCTCCAATACGCTGCGCCTCGTGATCTACGACGTCCCGGACCGGATGCCGATCCCGATGTTCAACGAGAAGGCTGACTGCCGTCTGGTCGAGGGGTTGGCACAAACCGGCCACCTGTCCCCCCGCGGCGTCGAGCGCGCGATGGCGAGCCTGCACCGTTTTATCGGCCTCGCCGAGTTGATGGGCGCCGACACCATCGACCTGCTGGCAACGGCGGCGGTCCGTGAAGCCGATGACGGCCAGGATTTCGTCAAAAAGATCGAAGATACGTTCGGCCTGACGATCCAGGTCCTGAGCGGCACCGAAGAAGCGGCGCTGTCGGCCTTGGGACTTGTCTCCGGCGTGCCCGACGCGGACGGCGTTCTCGGCGACCTCGGTGGCGGTTCGTTGGATATGGTCTCGCTTAAGAACGCCAAAGCGGTCGAGTACGGCACCATGCAACTCGGCCACGTACGCCTGCGCGAAATGTCCGGTGGCAAGCGGCGGCGTGCCGAAACCATCATCGATAATGCCGTGGCCGAACTGGATTGGCTGCAGAACTACGGCGGAAAGAATCTCTACCTCGCGGGCGGCATCACACGTGCCTTGGCGCGTATCTTTATTGAGCAGACGAATTATCCGCTTCACGTGGTCGATAACTATACCATACGGCGCGACGAAGCCTTGATGCTCACCCGGCTTCTCGGAGGGTTGAGCGCCAGCACTCTCAAGAAAATGCCCTCGGTATCGCAATCACGCGCCAAAAGCATCCCGTTCGCAGCGATGGCTATCGAGAAGATGATCGATACCATCAAGCCTAAGAACGTCGTCTTTTCGGGCTTCGGCATGCGTGAGGGGCAGATGATGATGCGCCTGTTACCGGAGATTCGTCATCAGGATCCGCTGATCGCCGGCGCTGAGACCTTGGCCGAGCGAACCGGCCGGTTTTCGCTGACCGGGCAGGAGATCGCGGATTGGCTGGCCCCCATGTTCCCGGATATGAGCGACGCCGACAAACGGCGCACCTTGGCGGCTTGTCTTCTGTCCGATATCGGCTGGAGCGAACATCCCGATTACCGCGCAGAACACGCCTTCTATCGCTGTCTGCGCCTGCCCTATGCGGGACTGTCGCATGCCGACCGAGTGTTTATCGCGACCACGGTTTATGTGCGTTACAACGGCGACTACGGCGCGCCGCTGGTCAACTCGGTGCGGGGTCTGTTGGAAGAAGAGCAACTGCAGAAAGTTGACGGCATTGGCCGCGCGATCCGCCTTGCGCACACACTGTCGGGTTCCGCGCCAGGCGTGTTGGGGCACACCAAGTTGGAGCGGAAAGCCAAGACTCTGCTCCTGCATCTACCGGGCGACAGCCAGGTATTTCAGTCGGAAACGGTCGAACGCCGGTTCAGAGGTCTCAAGAAGAGCCTCGGCCTGCGTGGCAGCATCGTCTTAAAGTAATAGAGAAGGTTATTCCGCCGAAACCGGCATCGCGCTCGGCTGCTCGATCAGCGCCACGCGGTCACCGTCGAGTGCCAGGCCAAGCTCACCGTTTCTAAGCCGCAGCGCATCGGCGCCGAAAACGATCCGCCGCCATCCTTTTAGCGCCGCCACATCGGCTTCCTCACCGAAAGCGGCGATAAGTTCCACGTCGGCCGAGTTCGCGACCAGCTTGGTAGCGACATCCGCTTCGGCGCACTTCATCTTCAAAAGGACGCGCAGCAGGTCAGCCGCCGCCGCCGTCCAGGACGGCAGATCGGGTCGTGCCGGCGGCTTCGGCCATTCGTCGCGCGGCAGATCGGCGCCCCGCTTGATGGCTTTCAACAACGCCTCACCACTCGGCCCTTCCGCCAAGCGGCGGCCAAGGCCGCGTGTTTTCGCCAAATCGTCGACGGACCGCGGCGCGCGGTGGGAAATCTCCAAAAGCGCCTCATCGCGCAGAATACGGTTTCTCGGAATATCACGGCGGCGCGCTTCGGTTTCGCGCCAAGCAGCGACGCTGCGCAGCACGGCCAACTGTTTGCCCTTCGCGCCCCGTGTTTTGATCCGCTTATAGGCGTCTTCCGGATCGACGATGTAGGTCTTCGGGTCCTCCAGGATCGCCATTTCCTCGGCCACCCACGAATGGCGCCCCGAAAGCTCCAGCTTCCCGGCGAGAATCTCATACGCGGGCCGCAAATGGGTGACGTCGGCCAGCGCGTATTTCAATTGCTTGTCGCTGAGCGGACGCAGCTTCCAGTCGGTGAAGCGCGATCCTTTGTCGATGCGCGCGTTCAAAAGCTTCGAAATCAGGTTTTCGTAACCGACGGAATCGCCAAAGCCGCACACCATCGCCGCCACTTGCGTGTCAAAGATCGGCGTCGGCAGATCACCTGATAGGTGCAGGAAGATTTCCAAGTCCTGGCGCGCCGCATGGAACACCTTCAAAACCTTGGTGTTTGCCATCAATTCGAACAGAGGGGCGAGGTCGATACCTTCCGCCAAAGCATCGACGGCCATAGCACCTTCCGAGCCACCAAGCTGCACAAGACATAGCTCCGGCCAAAACGTGCTTTCACGTATGAATTCGGTATCCACCGTGACATAGGGCTCCTCCTGCAAGGTGTCGCAGAAGGCCTTGAGAGACGCGGTATCGGTGATCAACTGTGGGTCGGCATCAGACATGGGCAGAGAAGTTACACGCTGAGCGGCAAGGTTGAAACATGCTTTTATGATACTGGGAAAGGGTTGCTCTTAAATGGCTCCAGCGCTTCGCCCTTCTCCCGGATCGCCTTCAGCGCCGGCCACGCGCTCAGGTCCGCATAAGCCTCGACCCGGTTGGTCAGGTGCGTCAACGCGGCGGTCACCGCGAAGTCGGCCTGCGTCGGCTCCTTTCCCAGCATCCACGGTGACACCGCTTCGCGCTGCAAAAGATCGATGCTTTGGCGGATCGCATCTTCATAGCTATCGACAAACTCCGAACTTTGCAGATGTTGGGGGCGGCGCACCACTTCGGTCCGCAACTGAACCGCGCGCTCCGACATGCCCATGGCGATGGTTGACGTTCGCAGTACAGCGCGGCGCATCGGCCCGCTACGTGGCGTCAGAAGCTTCTCGGGCGGTGCCAATTCGTCCAGATAGTCGATGATCATTGAACTGTCGACCAGGGTTTCGCCCTCGTCCAGGATCAGCGCCGGGACGCGACCCAGCGGATTGAGCCTACGGACTTCGTCGCTATCACCAAAGACCGAGAGTTGATAGCTATCGAACGGCAGGCCGTAGTGCGTCATGGTCGCAGCGACACGGCGCACGAACGGCGAATCGAACTGGCCAACCAGGATCATCATCCGTTTTTTCCTGAAACAGTCTAAGGGGCAGAGAGATTAGCGTCAGCGAACGCTTTTTCTCAAGTCTTTGCGAGAAAGCATTTTTTTCGCTTTTCCGCAAAAACACGCAACACCCGATTGATCAGAAACGGCGACCTTGCCGGGCGGAGTGCTATCTTCGCAACATGAGTATTGAGCGCGACGTCCGTCCACGCACCGCCGTCCACGCAAGGCGCCTGCCTGCTGTCGTGCTGTTTTTACTGACCGCACCCATAGCGGCCACACTCATTGTACTGCGCAGAGATTTCGAGATCGAAGCCGGTGCGCTCACCTGGCTGGCATCCACATGTCTGGTTTTCGCCGCCGCCACATGGTCGGCACTCAGGATATGGCGACCGACGGAAATGCTCTCGGCAACACCGCAGGGCATTGCGCTGCCGGAGATCTTACGCGAGCAACTAGCTTGGGCCGATATCCGGCGCATCCAAGCGATCACGCATCGGGGCCGCACCGGCGACGTTGCCGACCGACTCATCATTCACCTGAAGCAACCGATGATGCTGAACTTTCGCCCGCCAAAGCTCCGCAAGATTTTCGCCGGCCTGCCGCAGAGCGCCGTCGGCATCGATATCGGTTTACGCTGGCCCGTCCGCGCTGACGTGTTACGCAATTCCTTGAAAGAAGCTGCTGCTGACTTCGCCGCAGGCAATCATCCGCAATCGGATACCGTTCCCCATACTGCCAAACGATGGCCGGGTGTCATCGCGATGCTGGCGGCGACGGCATTGCCGATTGCCGTTCAGGTCCTGGATGTCGGGCCGCCTCGCTTATTCTCGGAAGCGCTCGCGCTCTATGCCAAGGGCGATATGCGGCAAGCCGCCCCGCTCCTTGAGCAGGATGCACGCGCCGGAGACGCAGCGGCGGCAGTCGCACTCGGCAAACTCTATCTCAACGGCGACGGGGTCGAGCGGAACCCCGCCATGGCCGCTGCTTGGTTCGAGCGTGCCGCCAAACGCGGCGACGGCGCCGCGGCGTATCACTTGGGTGATGCCTACCGCCTCGGGCTTGGCGTGCTTGCTGATCTGGCGGCAGCCGTCGGCTGGTACGAGACTGCGGCCGACCGGGGTAGCCCCGAAGCTGCGTTTGCACTGTCACGTCTCTATCGGCTCGGCGACGGAGTCAGGCGCGACTACAACCGCGCCATCGATTGGCTAAATGTTGCCGTCGGCATGGACTCCGCTCCGGCGATGCACGACCTCGGTCAGTTGTATCATGAAGGTCTCGGCGTCCCGCGCGATCCCGAAACCGCCAAGGACTGGTATCGGCGCGCCGCCGATGCCGGGCTCATTGCCGCGCGCTACGATCTCGCACGCCTGATGCTGGACGGACCGGCGGAACAACGGCAACACGGCCTTCGTTATCTCGCGGAAGCGGCAGAGCATGGATACGCCCCGGCGCAGCGCCGCCTCGCCGCAGCGTTCGTCTCCGGCCAAGGATTGGAGCGCGACATGATCGCCGCCTACAAATGGATTTCTTTGGCGGAGCGCGCCTGGCCGCCCGCAACACGCGCCGACTTGGTCCGCGAGAAGGCACGCATTCAATCCCATATGGGCGCTGAGGACATTGCTGACGCCACCGAACAAATTCGCAAGTGGCGTCCGCTGCGGTCCAAGAATTGATATGCCGTCGCCCCGGACCCTGAACTTAATTCAGGACAAGCCTGATCCGGGTCCCGAATTTCCGGTGGCAAATTAGATCCCGGGTCAAGCCCAGGATGACGATTAGGGGTTAATTAGCGTCAACAAGGTCCCGCGTCGCTAGCCACGTCTTTTGGATCACGACCGCATCATTGCTGGCGCGGTGCCGGCTAAAATTCAACTCTCTCAGGATATCGTCCTTGGTTGCGTGCCAGCGTTCCATCTGATCTTCGGACAGAACCATCTCCAACGGGCTGACATGAAACGACGGCTCCAGCCCGCATTGTGCGAACAGTTTGCGGATCCACGGATAGTCGACGACCCAGCCGTCCGTATAGATCGTCATGCCGCGCAGCCGCTCGTTCAGTTCTGAAACCACGTCCTTGATTTGCTTACCGTTCGTAAACAGGACCTCACGCGGAATGTGGTGTACGGCTTCGGCTGTTTCATCCCAGTGGTCCCATTCGGCGGGCGGAGATATCAGCGTGCAGTATTTGTCGCCGTCTGGCAGCGCGACACCGATCTCAATCGGGTAGCTGTTGGGACCGAAACCGGATGCCTCGACGTCGATGATCGCCGGCTCTAGAGGGCGCGGGGGTTTCGAGGCGTCAGGCATGTACAATCATCCAAAACACTGCAAGAGATGGAGCATTCTGACACTTGTATATGACATGACCAATGATCTCGTCGCCCTGAATTAGATTCAGGGCCCATGCTACCTTTCACAAGGTATAGCCGGGATAAAGATGGATGCTGAATCAAATTCAGCATGACGCTTCCCTTGAAAGATTAAGCACGCTCTTTCCGGCCACTTTTGGCCGTGCTATCACGCGGCCATGTTAAGCCTGCAGGACATCACCTACCGCATTGCCGGACGGACGTTGATCGAGAGTACGTCCCTATCGGTTGAGCGTGGCCAGAAGCTGGGTCTCGTCGGCCGCAACGGCACCGGCAAGACAACTCTGTTCCGCCTGATTTCGGGCGAGACACAGTTGGACGGCGGCCGTATTGATATTCAAAAGGGACTGCGCATCGGTCAGGTCGCGCAGGAGGCCCCTGCGGGCAAGGAAAGCCTGATCGACACCGTCCTCGCCGCCGACACCGAACGCGCCAAACTGCTGGCCGAGGCCGAGACCGTCACCGACCCCAACCGCATCGCTGAGGTTCACATCCGCCTTGCCGATATCGATGCCGAACGGGCACCGGCCCGCGCCGCCCGGATCCTTGCCGGCCTTGGTTTCAACGAGGAAAACCAGCAGCGCCCCTGCTCCGATTTTTCCGGCGGTTGGCGCATGCGTGTTGCCCTGGCCGCCGCGCTCTTCGCCCGTCCGGACTTTCTGATGCTCGATGAGCCGACCAACCATTTGGATCTGGAAGCAGCGTTGTGGTTGGAAAATTACCTTAAAACCTGGCCGGGAACCCTATTGGTGATCTCGCACGACCGGCGGTTCCTGAACGAGGTGGTCGACGGCATTGTACACCTCTCGGAGCTTAAACTCACCCGCTACACCGGCAACTACGACCGTTTTGAGCGCACCCGGCGAGAACGCCTGGAACTGCAATCCAAGATGCGTGAACGCCAGGAAAGTGAACGCGCCCGTATTCAATCCTTCGTCGACCGTTTCCGCGCAAAGGCGACCAAAGCCAAACAAGCGCAAAGCCGAATGAAGATGCTGGAGCGCATGGAGCCCATCGCCGCCGTCATTGAAGAGCACGCCGTCGCCTTTAACTTTCCCGACGCCAAGTTACCGGCGCCGCCGCTGTTGTCGATCCAGCAGGCCAGCGTCGGCTACGAGCCGAACAAACCGGTGCTGCGTAATCTCGATCTCCGCATCGATCCCGACGACCGCATTGCGCTCATCGGCGCCAACGGCAACGGCAAGTCGACCCTGGTCAAACTGATTTCGGACCGCCTGGAAGCCGAGACCGGCCAGGTCGTCAAAGCGGCCAAGCTTGAGGTTGGTTACTTCGCGCAGCACCAGACGGACGAATTACGTCTCGATGAAACACCGTTCGATCATGCGATGCGTGCATTGGGTGAAAGCAAGGAGTCTCGGGTACGCGGCCATCTGGGGCGTTTCGGTTTTTCCGGCGACCGCGCCGATACGAAAGTCGGCAGTCTGTCGGGCGGCGAGAAAGCACGCCTGTTGTTCAGCCTGATGAGTTGCGCCAGTCCGAACTTATTGCTGTTGGACGAACCGACCAACCACCTGGACGTAGACGCCCGCGAAGCATTGGTGCAGGCCCTGACCGCTTTCGAAGGAGCGGTGATCCTGGTCAGCCACGACGCGCACTTGGTGGAACTGGTTGCCGACCGGCTTTGGCTGGTCGCGAACGGGACCTGCAAGCCCTTTGACGGCTCGCTGGAAGACTACGCCGCCGAACTGCAGGCGGAACGCCGTGCCCAGCGCCGCGCCGATAAAGCAGAGAACGAAACCCCGACGGAGAACAGCCGCGAAAACCGCAAGCAGGCCCGCAAGGAGCGCGCCGAGCAACGCCAAGCAACGGCAGCGCTCCGCAAGACTGTGCAGAATGCGGAAAAGCGCATTGCCAAACTGGAAGCGGATAAGACGGTGCTCGAAGCCAAACTCGCCGACCCGGCGATCTATAACGGCTCGACCCGCGATCTGATGGATATTCAGCTCAAACACGCCGAGATCAAGGACGCTATCGCCGAAGCGGAAAGCGCCTGGCTCGAAGCTCAGGAAGCGCTCGAAGGCGCGGCATGAGCGCCTCTTTCCGCCTGGCGTTGATCTACGCAGGCACCTTTCTCGTCATCGGCATCATGATGCCGTTCTGGCCGGTATGGCTGGCGTCGAAGGGCCTCGGCCCCACCGAGATCGGCGCCGTGTTCGCTGCCGGCAGCTGCGTTCGTGTCATCGTCAATCCGCTGGTAGCACGGCTTTGCGACCGCACCGGCGAGCGTAAAAGGCCCATCGTCGTCCTCGCTGTCATGTGCTTTCTGGCGTTTCTGCCGTTCTCATTGGCCGACGATTTTTGGACCATTCTCGCGCTGCAAGTCATCTATTTCGCCATGGCCGGGCCGGTCATCCCGATCAGCGAAACTCTGACCATGATCGGCGTGCGCCGATACGGCCTCGACTACGGGCGCATACGACTGTGGGGATCAATCGCGTTCATTGCCGGCTCCTCCGGCGTCGGCTTCTTCCTCAAAGAAGCCGATCCGAATTTCATCTGGGTCGCGGTCGTAACGGCGCTGGCGCTGTTTGCCGTGACGTCGTTCATGCTCCCCGATTACCGAGCGACGACGCAGGGCAAACACGGCGCGCCACTCTCTGATGTTCTAAAGGACCGTACGTTTCTCACGTTCGTCGCCGCAGGGACCTGTATCCAGGGCACGCACGCGCTTTATTACAGCTTCGGCACCCTAAACTGGATCCGCATCGGTCTCGACGAAACCGTCATCGGTTTGTTGTGGGCGGAAGGCGTGATCGCCGAAGTTATTCTTTTCATATTCGCGAAAGACGCCATCAAGCGTGTCGGCCCCGCACGGCTATTGGCACTGGGGGGACTTGCCTGCGTCATCCGCTGGACACTGGCGGGCTCCGTCGAAAGCCTGCCGGCCATCGTCATCTTGCAGGTGCTGCACGCCTTTACGTTCGGGGCGTCACACCTCGCCGCCATTCACTTCATCTCGGAACGTATGCCGGAAGAGGTCTCTGCCACCGCACAGACAATCTATGCACTAATGGTGACCGGCCTCGGCATCGGGTTGTTTAGCTACGCTTCCGGTTTTCTTTACCAAAACTTCCAGGGTCAAGCGTATTACGCGATGGCGCTGTTGGGCGCCGTCGGCATGACCCTCGCGTGGCAGGTCAGACGCAGAAGATAGTCCATCCACCATCGTCATCCCGGACTTGATCCGGGATCCATATACAAACCGGCACGAACCGTGCCCATACGATATAAGCGCGGAATCAAGTTCAGGACGACAAGTTATATTGATGCGACTAAATCGTTGCGACCGGCGTGGCCGGTGAACCAACAGCGCCCGGCAGATGCAACGGCGGCGCGGTCAGCATGAAGCGTGAACGGCCGCGTTCACGTAGCGCCTTGGCCAGCGCGCTCAGATGCCACAACTCACCCAGGTGCACACCAAGACGGAACAGGCAGTGCCGGTGGATCGGCAAGCGCGAGCAACCGCCCTGCGTCTCGCCGAGACCGCTTGAATCCTCGACAGCCAGATTGTCAGAGATCAGCGCGACGACACCGGAGTCCGAAATCCACTGCAGCATCTTATCGTCGAAACCGTTCAGAACGCCCCCTGCGCT
Organism: Rhodospirillales bacterium; assembly: GCA_965216765.1. Classification (GTDB taxonomy): domain Bacteria; phylum Pseudomonadota; class Alphaproteobacteria; order Rhodospirillales; family Casp-alpha2; genus UBA4479. The sequence continues at coordinate 129,846 of OZ244199.1, read as the reverse complement.
TTGCAGTTTCTTGGCGTCCGGATTGTAGTTCATCTCCAGGATCATGTCGTCCCAGCCGACGTGGAACAGGAAGAAGTCGCCCTCCTCCACTTCGATCTTGTCGGCCTCCATCATGCGCATCAGTTCGTCGTAGCCGACCAACGTGCGGCCAGTGCCGATGTGCGGCACCATATCGAGCATGACACCCCGGCCCTGCATGCAGGATTCCGCCATGGTCGAGACAGAGAGTTTGCGTGCCCCCATGCCGTCCGGATGGTCCGGGCCAAGGATGTCCACGTCGGGTTTGAAGCCGTTATAATAGACGCGTTCCGCTTCACCGTCGCCGTCGGCATCGAACAGCGAGCCGACATGCGCAAAGCTATCCCATTGCGTTGAATACTGGTTCCAGAACGTCGTGCATTCGTCCGACGACACATCCATATTGCCGTCGACGTATTCATTCCAGGCCATGTTGTAGTAGTAGTTCTCGCCGCCAGGCGGATGGAACACGGGGCCGAACTTCGGCGGATGACGCTTCGGGTTGACGGTGTTGCCACCTGGCAGATCCAGCGGCAACGACAAGCAGAACGTCAGACCTTCCTGCACTTCGGCGGCGGCGGCCTTGACCCGTTCCGGCGTCAGCAAGTTCTTGCGGCCAAGCTCGTCGTCGTCGCCCCAGTCGCCCCAGGTAGAACCTTCGGGTTTATTGACCCAGCGTTTCGTCATGTTCGTTTCCTCTCTTGTCCGGTCTGCATCCAGAGCAAATCCATTTCTCTTTTGCGTCATGCTGAACTTGATTCAGCATCCATTTCTAATCCGGGCCAGCCCGTACAAATTCAGGAATGGGCCCTGAATTAAGTTCAGGGCGACGGATAGATAAGTAACCTAAGCCTTTTTTTCCCAGCCGCGATCACCCTGCTGCCAGTAGGTGAGATCGTGCCCTGCATCTTTATAGGATTTCCAGCGTTCGCGCGCCGCGGCCACGGCATCGTCGTCGCGGCCGTCGAAGATTTCGAAGCAGCGTTCGAAGTCCCCTACTTTCTCCGATGTTGCACCGTCCGCGAGAAACAGGAACGTCGCACCGTTGGGGTTCCCGTCCTCAACGTCGAGCCAGATCGGCTGATCCCCCGCGTCGCCGCGCCCCGGCGCGCCGTGCGGCAGCCAGGAGGCCGGCTCATGCGTCCAGAGATGATCGTCGTACCATTTGACGCGCTCTTCCGAGCCCAAGACCACGAGCGCACGCTTACCCGCGTCCATGGTCTTGGTCAGCAACTGGGGCAACGTCTGCTCCAGGCCACTTCGCGTCAGATGGTAGAAACCGATCTCGGTCATGCCGGCTCCCCCAAGTCGCTCGGTTATTCGTAGTTGTCGGCGACGAGCTTTTCCAAGAGACGGACACCGAACGCCGTACCGCCGCGCGACGCCAACGGCAGGTCGCGCTTCGACCACGTGACACCGGCGATATCCAGGTGCGCCCACGGCGTTTTTCCGACGAAACGCTGCAGGAACTGCGCGGCGATGATCGAGCCAGCACCGCGACCGGAACCGATGTTCTTCATATCGGCTGCGTCGCAGTTGATATCCTTGTCGTATTCTTCACCGACCGGCAGACGCCAGACACGCTCGCCGATGGTCTCGCCGGCCTGGAAGATCGCGTCGGCCAACTTGTCGTCGTTGGCGAACAGACCCGCACGCTCATGACCAAGCGAAACGATGATGGCGCCGGTCAGCGTCGCCAGATCGACCATGAACTTCGGCTTATACTTGTCGTTCACGTAGTGCAGCACGTCGGCCAAGACCAAGCGGCCTTCGGCATCGGTGTTGAGAATTTCGATGGTCTGACCCGACATGGATTTGACGATATCGCCCGGACGCGTCGCCTTGCCGTCCGGCATATTCTCGACCAGTCCGACGGCGCCGACCACGTGACACTTCGCCTTGCGGCCCGCCAACGCCTTCATGAGACCGGAGACGACGCCAGCGCCGCCCATGTCCCACTTCATATCTTCCATACCGGCCGACGGCTTGATGGAGATACCGCCGGTATCGAAGCAGACACCCTTGCCGATGAACGAAATCGGCGTCGAGCCTTTCTTCTTGGAAGCCGGCAGGCCGTTATATTCCATGATCACCATCTGGCTTTCGCGCTCGCTGCCGTTGCCGACGGAAAGCAGCGAGTCCATGCCGAGCTTGGCCATTTCCCTCTCGCCCAGGATCGTGACCTTGACGCCGAGCTTGGTCAGTTCCTTCTTGATGCGCGCCGCGAACTCCTTCGGATAAAGAACGTTCGCCGGTTCCGACACCAGATCTCGCGTGAAGTAGACACCATCGGCAATCTTGGCGAGCGGCGTGTACGCCTTCTTCGCCGCCGCGTCGGCCGACGTCATGACGGTCAACGACCCCAACAGGGTTTTCTTGTCGTCGTCGGATTTGGATTTGTACTTGTCGAACTTATAGGCCTTGAGCATCGCGCCATAGGCGACCTGCGCCGCCGCATCACCGGCGCTGACGTCACATTTCTCCGGCACTTCAACAAGCACACTGCCGGAAGCCGCGCTGCCGTCCAACTGCGAGAAGATGCCCGCACCCGCTGTCGCGAATTTTTCCGCCGTCAGGTCTGCCGGTTTACCCAGGCCGATACAGACGATGCGTTCGAGGCGCGTACCGCTTGGCGCCAGAACCACCATCCGTTTCCCTGCCTTGCCGGTGAAGTCTGCCGCTTTGGCCGCTTTCTTGAGCGCGCCACCGGTCTTCTTGTCGAGTGCCGCCGCGGACGGCAACCACTTGCCTCTTTCGGCGCAGAATACAACGGCGGTGCCTTGGGTCGGCTGGGCAAGTTTCGCGAAGCTGATCTTCATGGGGACTCCTTCGGCACGAACATTAAAGGGTGAATGGTTATCCGGAGTGTATCGCGCCTGTGCGGGCGTTCAAGGGGGCTACTTTTTATTAAAGCGCACCGGCACGCGCTTGCGCCCCCAGGTGCCGGGTTGCTCTTCGAAGACGCCGGCGAGTTGCGTGCCGCAATTATGGCAGTCGCAGATGTGATTGCCGCCGAATGTCAGGTTCCAATCCGACAGCAGATGCCAGTCACGCCCGATCAATAGTTCGCCGCAGTTATGGCAATACGTGCTCTGCGTCGGCTTGTGATGGACGTTGCCGGTATAGGCATAACGCACACCGTTCTTGATGGCGATGTCGCGGGCACGCATCAGCGTCTCGGGCGGCGTGCGCGGCTTATCCAACATCTTCCAGTCAGGATGAAACGCCGTGAAATGCATCGGCACATCGGGGCCGAGGTTCCCGACAACCCACTGCGTCATTTCCTCGATCTCGTGCTCAGAGTCGTTCTCGCCCGGGATCAACAAATCCGTGATCTCGAACCAGACGTCGGTCTCGTGTTTCAGATACATCAGCGTTTCTTGCACCGCCGCCAGGTCCGCGGAACAGAGCTTGCGATAGAACTCCTGCGTGAACGCCTTCAGATCGATGTTGGCGGCGTCCATGTGCTTATAGAACTCGACGCGCGGCTCGTCGCAGATATAGCCCGCCGAGACGGCGACGTTCTTGATCCCCTTCTCGCGGCAGGCGACCGCGACGTCGACGGCGTATTCCAGAAAGATCACCGGATCATTGTAGGTATAGGCGACCGAGCGCGATCCGGTCTTGATCGCGGCTTGGGCGATATCGCCCGGCAACGCCATCGATTGCAGTTTATCGAACTGGCGCGACTTCGAGATATCGTGGTTCTGGCAGAACGTACACGTCAGGTTACAACCCGCCGTGCCGAAACTGAGCACCGGCGTGCCGGGCAGGAAGTGGTTGAGCGGCTTCTTCTCGATGGGATCGACGCAGAACCCGCTTGAGCGCCCATAGGTCGTCAGCACGATCTGATCGCCCGAGCGGGCGCGGACGAAACACAGCCCCCGCTGCCCTTCGCGCAGTTTGCAAAACCGCGGGCACAGGTCGCATTGGATGCGCCCGTCGTCCAAGCCATGCCAGTAGCGCCCGGGCACCCCGGTCAGGGTCTCGTCAACGATGGGTGCGCCGTCGGTCATGGGGGTAATATAGTCTTATAGAGTAGCTGGTGGAACTCACCCATTCCCGTCATCCTGGCCCCGTGTCTGCGCCCGGGGCAAGCTTCGGCCAAAGTCAGGAAATTCAGAGTTCATGGTCACGCCGCCCACGATAAATTGATATTCTTTTTCGCGGCATACTCGCTTATAATATGTCCCGTTCTTTCTAAACATATGAACCGGCTTTTTTGGGAGTGACTGCCATGTCTTATCGGCTACGTCGTCATTTTGCTGCGGTTGCGCTCGGCTTTGTAGGAGCGTTAGGCTCACAGAATTCGGTACATGGAAACGGGCTGCCGGAAGGCCCCGGAAAAGCTTCGGTCGAAACCTTTTGCACCGGCTGCCACAACACCAATCAAATCACCCGCTCTTCGGGCTACACCGCCAATGATTGGAATGCGTTGACCAGCACGATGATCGACCTCTCTGGCAACCCCGATGAGCAGAACGGCATCCTCGCGTATCTTGCAACTCACTTCCCGCCCAATACGAAGCGCGCGGCCGTCATCGTCCCCGGCGACAGGAAAATATCCTTCCGCGAATGGGTCGTGCCGACACTGGGCCAACGCTCGCGTGACCCCATAAAGGCCGCCGACGGCACCATCTGGTGGGCTGGGCAATGGGGCAATCTGATCGGCAAGATTGATCCGGCAACCGGCGAGATGACGGAATATCCGCTGCCCGAAAACGCCATGCCGCACTCCGTGACGTTGGATGCCGCCGGGAATGTCTGGTACACCGGTAACAAGAACGGGAGCATCGGCAAATTCAACCCGAAGACGGAACAAATCACCGTCTACCCAATGCCGGATCCTGCGGCTCGCGATCCGCACACTGCGGTCTTCGACGCCGAGGGCATCCTCTGGTTTACAGCACAGCACAGCAACATGATCGGGCGCCTGGACCCGGCGACAGGCGACGTCAAACTGGTGACGGTCAATACTGCCGATGCCCGGCCCTATGGGATCAAGATCGATGCGAACGGCACGCCTTGGGTAGCCTGCAACGGCAGCAATTGCCTGATCAAGGTCGATCCCGCGAGCATGGAACTGACCGAGGTCAGACTGCCGATCCCGGAAACCAAGGTACGCCGCCTGGATATCGCCGGCGACGGTATGATTTGGTACGTCAACTCATCGCAAGGTCGGCTAGGACGATACGATCTGAAAAGCGGCGACATCAAGGAATGGGACTCGCCGTCGGGGAAAAAATCACACCCCTACGCGATCGCCGTTATCAACGGCATCGTCTGGTACAACGAGTCCGGCCGCCGTCCGGACGCCCTTGTGCGTTTCGACCCCGCAACCGAGACGTTTCAGAGCTGGCCGATACCGTCCGGCGGTTTTTACGCAGGTATCATCCGCCATATGCGCGCCACCAAGGAAGGCAACCTCATCATCCATCAAAGCAGCACGAACCGGATTATCGAAGTCGATCTGAGCGGCACGCCCGTCGCCAATTGAAAGTCGGTGCACCGTTGATAGATGGATGCTGAATCAAGTTCAGCATGACGGTCAGATTTTGATTTTGCCTACGGTAGCGCTGGAACATTCCCGCCGTTTTGATAGAATATTCATCAAACGTCACCGGCCCCTAAGAGCCGATGCAAATAACGCAGAGGAGACACACGCATGTACGCCGTCAGACCTGACGAAACGGAAATCAAAATCGTTCAACGCCAAAACGGCACCGGCCGCCGCTGGAACTACTTCGGTATTCAAGGCGGGGTCGATATGGAGCCACAGGGCTTCATGGTCGAACGCCCCTATCCGAATGCTGTCATTGCGCCGCACTTTCACGACGTCGATCAATTCCAGGTCGTGGTCATGGGTGACGGCCGCATCGGCAAGAAGAAAGTAGCCCCGATCACTTTTCAATACGCAGACGCGTTCACGCCCTACGGCCCCATCGTCGCCAACCAGGACGGCATCGCGTTTCTAACGCTCCGCCCCGTCGCCAGCGGCGGCCACTGGGGCATGCCCGGCAACAAACAGAACATGCCGTGCCGCGCCGGGCGCAATATCGACGGCGCCTTCAACTACACAGACAAGAAACTCGCCGAGGGTGAGGTTGAGCGCCAAAGCCTGATGGAAGAGCAGGAAGACGGTGTCGCCGCAGCCGGTCTGTGCCTTGGCCCCAACGCATCCGCCGAAGGCTTCGACGGGAACGTCGGCGGACAGTATTATGTGGTTTGCGCGGGGACGCTGATCCTCGACGGCAAGGAATATCCGGAACTGTCGCTGCTACACTATTCGCCGGAAGATGATATGCCGACGTTCACCGCCGGTGCCGAGGGTGCCGACATACTGATGCTACAGTTCGCGGCACCGTCCGAACGTCCGGGCACCGACACGGACTACCTGCAACAACGCACGACCTACGAGAGTCATCGCACCGCACCGGCTCTATAACCCCTCTACTCCGCCGCCGCCGCGCCTGAGATAATGTCCCAGGCGACGGCGCCGCGTCGCTCCAGGTTCTTGTTGTATTCCTCGGCGAAGTTTTCCGGCACCGAGCCGACAATGATGTCGTCGTCCAACAAGGTCTCGGACCACGCCTTCACCAGTGGGAACCCGTCCAGCACGCCGGTTTGCAAGGCCTTCTCGGCGATGGCGAAACGCTGAAAGAACGGCCCATAGGCAGCATCGACGAGCGAGAGTTTATCGCCATTGAAGTACGGCCCGTCGTTGCCGCGCTCGCGCGCAATGGCGGCTTCCAACGGCTGCAAACGCTTGCGTGCGATATCGAGCGCCTTCGGTAGATCATCCCGAGACGCTACGTAGGATAGATTGTTCAGACCAGCCCCCCACGCAAAGGTCGGCAGAAAATCCGTCCAGGCACGGTTCTGCGCGCGCTTGATGGGATCCGCCGGATGCAGATGCGGCTCCAGGGTTTCTTCCAGAAACTCGGCGATGGCGTTCGACTCGAACAGCACCGTGTCGCCGACCTTCAGTAGCGGCACCTTGCCGTGCGGCGACATCTCGACGAACCAATCCGGCCGGTCCTGCAGATTGACGTATGTGACCTCAAACGGCACGCCCTTGGCGCGCATGACGATAACCGCGCGCTGCACCCATGGGCAGGTTACGGAACTGATCAGATGAAATTTCTCGGCCATGAACATCGCCTCCCTGTCTTCTTCAGTGTCGCGCAAGCTTTGCTCGGAATGCAAGAATGGACGCATTTGCCCGCTACGGAATTAGAGAATATCGTAGCGGCAAAATTCGACTTGGGAGAACAAACACCATGGAGACGAGAAGCATCGGCAATGTCGGCGTCGCAGAAGTTCTAGGCGTCAATCTGGGCAGCCTGAGCAACCAGGAAACAGCCGGCATCTTGGATCTCTACCGAGACAACGTCGCACTCGTATTCCGGGGGCAGAGCCTTTCTCCCGAAGAGCAGATAAAGTTCACTGAAATGTTCGGTCCGGTGGAACCTCATCCGCTTCGCACGCGGGCGACACCCGAGGGTTTTCCGCAGGTCCTGATCTTGGAAAACCGTCCGGGGCGGCCGGGTGCACCAAACGATTACTGGCATTCGGATATCTCGCACGCGAAAGCGCCGCCGTCGGCGACGGTGCTGCATTCCCTCACCGTGCCCGAGGGATACGGCGATACGCTGATTTCCAATATGGTCCGGGTTTACGAACAACTCTCGCCCCCCGTCCGCAAAATGGTCGAGGAACTGAGAGCGCTGCACAGCGGTCTTGTGACCTATCAGCGGAGCCTTGATTACGCTTCCGACGCTCGCAAGATCGACCCATCGGAAGTACCGGCACCCTCTTCCCACCCGCTCGTTCGTAAGGTCGAGGGCACGGATCAGAAATCCATTTTCGTCAATCCGCGCTTTACCACCGAGATTGAAGGCGTGGATAAGGACGTCAGCGACTTTCTGCTGCGCCACATAGTCGACATCGCAACGAAGCCGGAGAACGTTTACCGCCACCGCTGGCAACCCGGCGACGTTTTCCTATGGGATAACCGCCGCACCATGCACTACGCGGTCCTCGATTATACCGAGGATATGCCGCGCAAGATGCACCGATGCACAGCGGGCGGGGAAATCCCTCAAGACGCCGTCAAAGCAGCTTAAGCGGCTTCGACTTTTTCGTCGCGCGCCTTCAGTTTGTTCTGATCGAACCGGCCTTCGGGTACGATCTCGGCCAGCGGCCCCGCGGGTGAGCGGAATTTCACCGGGATGCGGCCCTCGTCGCTCATGATCTCGGCGCCGCCGTCGATGATCTTCTTCGTCATGCCGTCGACGTCTTCGACTTCGATGCCGATGTGATGGATGCACGGACCGTCGCCTGCCCACGAATATCCCTCGGACGCGTCGCTCGCATATTGGATCAACGTGATGTCCAGGTAGCCATCGGTGAGGTGCTTCGACGTGCGAGCCCCCTTGGCGCCTTCTTTGTGAATGGTGCTGACATGTTCCAGGCCCAGCGTGTTCATATAGAAGTCAGCGGCCTTATCCATGTCGTCGACTTTAATCGCAATGTGTTTGATCTTCATAATGTGCGTCCTCAGGCCTTTCGCGCCGGTTGTAGTTCGCCGCCCTCGATGGAGGTCGACTTGGAACCGTCCGGACCGAACGGGATATCGCCCATCAGCGTGACACGGTGCATGACACGCGGGAACTGCGAGTCGATAACGTCTCGCGGCGCGCGGTGCTGCGTCTGACGGTTATCCCACATGGCGATATCACCGTTGCCCCAGCGGAAGCGCACCGTGAACTCGGCCCGCGCGGCATGCGTTTTCAACAATGCAGTGAGCGACTGACTTTCGGTCGGCGACAGTTCGGGGATATTGTCCAGGAAGTTGGACGACACATACAGCACGCGCTCGCCGGTATCGGGGTGCACACGCACCAGCGGATGCTCGCTGATGTAGACGTACTTCTGCAACTGCTCCTGATACTCTTTAGTGATGTTGGTGCCGTAATTGCCCTGATAGCGGTGGATGCCGTGAAGCTTATCGATGAATTCACGCATCGTCGGCGACAGCGCGTTATAGGCCGCCACCATATCGGCGAACTGCGTATCGCCACCATAGGGCGGCACTTCATCGCCGCGCAGGATCGAAATTTTCGGCGGGTTGATGGCCGCCGTCACGTCGGCGTGCCAGCCGCTCCACGGATTAAAAAGGTCTTCGCCTTTATAGCGTTTGTGGCGGCGGTCACGGTCGAATGAATAGACTTCGGGATAGTTGTCGTCCTGCCAACCCATCACAGGATGCGCCGGCGTGCAATCGCCGTACTGGCGGGCAAAGGCGACGTGCTGATCGTGGTTCAGATGCTGATCACGGAAGAACACGACCTTCCACTTCAGCAGCGTCTTGTAGATCTCGTCGCGCTGTTTTTCCGACAGCGGCTTCTTAAGGTCGGCGCCGAAAATCTCCGCTCCAATGGTCATGGCCATCGGCCGAACCTCGATGGTTTCCGGCTCGAATTCTAGATCAACGTTATTTGTATGAGCGTCCATGGCGTAAGCTCCCAATTCATAATTTTACGTTTTTTGTTGGGCTCAGCCTACGTCTCACACGTGATGTCGCCAACGAAATCCAACGCCATTTCGCCATGCGAAATACGTTTCCGTTATGGGAATGTCGTCCTGAACTTGTTTCAGGGCCCATTTTTGAACGGGCTGGGTCCGTGGCTGAAAATAGAGGGATGCTGAATCAAGTTCAGCATGACGCAATAGTGGATGATAAAAACCTTCCCCCACGACATACGGTCCCCGGATGTGATAAAATGACGCTATGACAGCCATCCGAAAAGCAGCCGTCGCCGGTATGTTCTATCCGGGCAGTGCCGTCGCACTCCGTGCCGAGGTTGAGGGATTCCTTGCTTCCGCAACACACAACGATGCACCCGTGCCGAAAGCCATCATTGCGCCGCACGCGGGCTACCGCTATTCCGGCGCCATCGCGGCAACGGCCTATGCGCGTATCAAGCCCGCCGCCGATACCATCAAACACGTCATTCTGTTGGGTCCATGTCACCGGGTTGCCGTGCGCGGCCTGGCACTCTCGGGTGCGGACTATTTCGAAACGCCGCTCGGCAAGGTCGAAATCGATCACCAGGCCGAGGCGCAGGTGAACGACCTGCCCGGCGTCGCCGCCTACCCGCCGACGCACGAACAGGAACACGCGCTCGAAGTACACATTCCGTTCCTTCAGGTACTGCTGAACGACTTCAAGCTGGTGCCCATCGTCGTCGGCGAGGCATCACCTGAACAAGTTGCGGCCGTACTCGACAAACTTTGGGGCGGACCGGAAACGCTGATCGTGATCTCGTCCGACCTCAGCCATTACCTGAATTACGACGCCGCCCGCGATATCGACGGCCGTACCGCTTCGGCCATCACATCTTTCGCGCCAGAAAAGATTGAGCGTGGCGGCGCCTGTGGCCGCTTTCCGGTCGGCGGCTTACTACACCTCGCAAAAAGCAAGGGGCTGACGTGCGAGCAATTGGATCTCAGAAATTCCGGCGACACCGCCGGCACCAAGGATCGCGTCGTCGGATATGGTTCGTGGGCGTTCTATGAGCCGGGAACCCAGCCCCCCGCCGCAAAACCCAAACCAAAAGCGCAGCCCCTGAATATCCGTCTTGTCCGCAAACCTGCTGCAGCGCAATCACAGTCGAAGCCGCAAGCAGCCAGCGACTTCGAAGCCGCGACCAAGAAACTGTTGGCGGACTTCGGGCCGACGCTGTTGGAGATCGCCGATACTTCTATCCGGCTCGGCCTTAAGACGGGTAAGCCGCTGGCCATCGATCCGGCAAAACAACCCGCCGCCATCGCCGCCGAGGGGGCCTGCTTCGTAACGCTTAAGACCACCACCGGACAACTGCGCGGCTGCATTGGCTCACCGGCCGCCTATCGTCCTCTTTGCATCGATGTCGCCGAGAACGCCTTTCGCGCCGCCTTCAAGGACCCCCGCTTCAAGCCGGTGTCGGTCGCCGAGTATGCGACTTTGAAAATGTCGATCTCCGTCCTTAGCCCGCAGGCGAGCATGACCTTCAAGAACGAGGCTGATCTTCTGGCGCAACTCAGACCCGGCATCGACGGACTGGTCATCGCCGACGGCCCGCGTCGCGCATTATTCCTGCCGTCCGTATGGGCGCAACTGCCCGCCCCCAAGACCTTTCTGACACACCTTAAACACAAGGCCGGTATGGCGCAGAATCACTGGTCGGATTCCTTCAAGGCCAACCGCTTCATCGCCGAAGAGATTCACGCGACGTCTTGATCGTCACCCGCGTTGACGAAGCGGGCAGGAAAGGCGAATGTCGCCCTCGTTCAAAAAGCGGGAGAAGCCGGACATGGTCCTCAACATAAGTATCGGTCTGGTCGAACAAATCGGCGAGATCACGCGCCGCGCCGGGCGCGAGATCATGAAAATCTACAACACCGATTTCGACGTCGAGACCAAAGGCGACGGCTCACCGGTTACGCAAGCCGATCAGATGGCCGAAGCGTTGATCTTCCGCGCTATCCGTGAAGGCATCTCAGGGTCCTATCCGCTGGTCGGAGAGGAAGCCGTGTCGGAGGGCAAGGCCCCGACGATCGGCAGCGGGCCGTTCTGGCTGATCGATCCGCTCGACGGCACCAAGGAATTCGTCAAACGCAGCGGTGACTTCACCGTCAACATCGCCCTGATAGAAGACGGCCTGCCGGTACTTGGCGTCGTGCACCTGCCGGCCAGCGACGACACTTACATGGCGTCCCGGGCCGGTGTCTTTGCGCAATACGGCGGCGAAGGCAAAGCCATTCAGATCGCCTGCCGCGAAGCACCGAAGCAAGGCCTGATCGCCGTTGCCTCCAAAAACCATCTGACGCAGGAAACCACCGACTACCTGGAGAAGCTGCCCATCGGCGGCACCATCAACGTGGGTTCCAGCCTTAAGTTTTGCCGTGTCGCCGAGGGCCGCGCCGACGTCTATCCGCGCTTCGGGCCGACCTGTGAATGGGACACGGCAGCAGGCCACGCCGTTCTGATGTATGCAGGTGGCGAAGTGATCCGGCCCGAAGACGGCCTCCCGCTTCGCTACGGCAAACCCGACTTCTTGAACGGCCATTTCGTCGCCCGCGGTCCGGGCGTACCGGACCCAGCATAAAGTCATGAGCGGCGCGCCGATCCGTGCCATGGATGCAGCTGCGATCACCAAAGCGGCTGAACACATCCGCGCCGGACGTCTTGTCGCCTTCGGGACGGAAACCGTATACGGTTTGGGTGCGGACGCAGGCAACGACCGTGCCGTTGCCGCGATCTACGCTGCCAAGGGCCGTCCTAGTTTCAATCCACTGATCTCGCATGTTCACGACGTCGCAAGCGCCGCTGTCCTGGGCGACATGGATGCACGCGCCACGACGCTGGCCGATGCCCTTTGGCCGGGTCCGCTGACCTTGGTTCTGAATAAGAACGGCGACGCGCCGGTCTCGAAACTGACGACGGCGGGGCTGGAAACGGTCGCTGTCCGTGTCCCTGCCCGCGAGGCCGCACGCGCCTTCCTTGCCGAAGCCGGTGTGCCGGTCGCGGCGCCGAGCGCAAACCGTTCCGGCGCCATCAGCCCGACTCGTGCAGAGCATGTGGCCGCGTCACTACCCGGCCCCGGTGATGGCGGCCCGGTGATGATCCTGGACGACGGCCCCTGCGATATTGGCTTGGAATCCACCGTGGTCGATCTCTCGACCGACACGGCGACGCTGCTCCGCCCGGGTGGCGTGACCTTGGAGACGCTCATAGAGCTTATCGGCCCGGTTGCCCTGGCCGGAAGCGACGATCATGCGCCGAAGTCGCCAGGTATGCTGAGTCGCCACTACGCGCCGTCGGCATCGCTCAGGATCGACGCACGCACTCCCCGCCCCGGTGAAGTCTTTTTGGGTTTTGGTGACATCAACGCCCCGAACGGCCTCAATCTCAGCACGACCGGCGACCTTTTGGAAGCAGCCGCTAACCTGTTCGAAATGCTGCACCGACTGGATAAATCACCCGATACCAAGATCGCCGTCGCACCGATCCCGAATACCGGCCTCGGCCGCGCGATCAATGACCGCCTGAAACGGGCGGTAAAAAATTAGGCCCCTTTCGTCATCCCGGACTTGATCCGGGATCCATTTCTGAAAACGCACGAAAAGTACCTGTTGAAAAATGGCCCCCCAATCGAGTTCAGGGCGACGCTTCGTTTGTGTTGTTTTGGCAGATTCCAATTGCCTTCCCCACGACTGAGCTATTTACGCGCCATCTCAACTTGTGCCGGAACGCACACCGATGACCGCGCCCCTGCACAGCCTGTCCGCGAGGCAAAATGGTGGCGAAAAAAGTCACCGTAACACCTTCGAACCTTGATCAAGCGGAGGACCGGGGCCAATATCCGCCCCCATGAGTGACAAAGAAACAGCCCTTTCCGCGATCCGCGAACATCTCGGCAGCACCGGCGTCGTCGAAGATGCAACCGGTTTGGAAACTTACAACACCGAATGGCGTGGCCATTATCATGGCTCGGCATCGTTCGTCGCGCGACCGGCCAATGCCGAAGAATGCGCCTTCGTCGTAAAATCCTGTTTCGATGCCGGCATCCCGGTAGTGCCGCTCGGCGGTAACACGGGGCTGGTCGGCGGCGCCGTCGCCGAAAGCGAAGTCGTGATCTCAACCGAGCGCATGAATAAAGTTCGCAACGTCGATACCATCAACGGCACGATGACCGTCGAAGCGGGTTGCATTCTTGCCGACATCCAGCGCGTTGCCGATGACAACGACCGGCTGTTCCCGCTAAGCCTCGCCGCCGAGGGTAGCTGCCGCATCGGCGGCAACCTGGCGACCAACGCCGGCGGCACTGCCGTGCTGCGTTACGGCAACGCCCGGGATTTGGTGCTAGGCTTGGAAGTGGTTCTGCCGACGGGTGAGTTGTGGGACGGTCTCCGCGCGCTTCGCAAAGACAACACCGGCTACGATCTCAAGCATCTATTCATGGGCTCGGAAGGCACGCTCGGCATCATCACGACCGCCGTCTTGAAGCTGTTCCCGAAACCGCGACAGGTCGAGACGACGATGATCGCGCTGGATAGCGTCGAGGCTGTAACCAAACTGTTTTCGCGCGCCAACGCCGCTGTCGGCGACGCACTGACGGCGTTCGAATACATGAACCGCGACTGTATCGAAGTAACCTGCAAGCACACTGACGGCGTCCGCGACCCTTTCGACACATCCTACCCTGCTTACGTGCTGATGGAACTGACCTCGGCCCGCAACGGCACCGATCTGCGCGAAGCGCTGGAAGCCATGCTGGAAGAAGCCTTTGAAGCCGAAGAAGTCCTGGATGCGGTTTTCGCCGAAAGCGGACAGCAGCGCGAAGAACTGTGGCAGATGCGCGAAACCATCCCGGAAGCGCAAGGTCACGAAGGCGGTTCCATCAAGAACGATATCTCGGTGCCGATCTCGCGCATGCCGGAATTCCTGGCACGTGCCGACGCCTTGGTCGAAGAAAAGGTTCCCGGCATCCGGCCGATGACATTTGGGCACATCGGCGACGGCAATCTGCACTATAATCTGACGCAGCCGGCCGGCATGGACCGCAAGGCATTCATGGACAAGTGGCATGACGTCACGGATCCGCTGAACGACATGATCTTCGAATTAACGGGCAGCTTTTCGGCCGAGCATGGCGTCGGCAAGTTGAAGCGCGAGGAACTGATCAAGTACACATCACCGGTTGAAATCGAGTTGATGAAGAAGGTCAAGGCGGCTCTGGACCCAAAAGGTCTCATGAATCCGGGTAAAGTTCTATAATTGGTGCCGTTTTCATCGCAAATGTGGAGATCACGCGCTGAAAACGGAAGAAACCCACTAAAATCGTCGACAATTTGGCCGGAAATCTTGACGCATGGCCGGATTGCCCCTAACACCATGGCAACTAATCCCCATGTAACCGACTGAATCAGTCAATTGCCGGGAAACCCACGTCTTCCCGGCTGCAGCAACGGAAAAAGACGCATGAGCTCAAGCCACCAATCGCAGCCCCTTTTGATGCAGGAACCGGATACCAAAGTTTCGGTCCGTGAGGCATTCGGAATCGACAGCGATATGGAGGTGCCGGCGTTCTCGGAAGCCGACAGCCACGTCCCCGATATCGACGAGTCCTATCGCTTCGACCGTGACACGACGATGGCGATCCTGGCCGGCTTTGCCTACAACCGCCGCGTCATGATCCAGGGTTATCACGGCACCGGTAAGTCGACCCACATCGAACAGGTCGCGGCGCGCCTCAACTGGCCGTGCATCCGCGTCAACCTGGACAGCCACATCTCGCGTATCGATCTCGTCGGGAAGGACGCGATCGTGCTCAAGGACGGCAAGCAGGTCACCGAATTCCGCGAAGGCATCCTGCCGTGGGCGCTGCAGAACCCGACCGCCATGGTGTTCGACGAATACGACGCCGGCCGCCCGGATGTCATGTTCGTGATCCAGCGCGTGCTCGAAGTCGAAGGCAAGCTGACGCTGCTCGACCAAAACCGCGTCATGCGTCCGCACCCGTTCTTCCGTATCTTCGCGACGACCAACACCATCGGTCTCGGTGACACCACGGGCCTGTATCACGGCACGCAGCAGATCAACCAGGGCCAGATGGACCGTTGGAACATCGTCGCCACGCTGAACTATCTGCCGCACGATGCGGAAGTAGAGATCGCCACCGCTAAATGCCCGAGCTACGACACCAAAGACGGCAAGGAACAGCTTGCCGCCATGGTCGAGCTCGCGGACATGACCCGCGCCGGCTTCATCAACGGCGATATTTCAACCGTTATGTCGCCGCGTACCGTTATCACGTGGGCGCAGAACGCCGAAATCTTCAAGGATGTGGGCTACGCCTTCCGAGTTACGTTCCTTAACAAGTGCGACGAATTGGAACGCCCGGTGGTTGCCGAATACTATCAGCGCGCCATGGGTCAGGAACTGCCGGACTCGGCCGCCAACGCCGTCCTGCAATAAGGCACCGCCGTGCAGAAAGAGCACCCGACAGAGCTTTGGAAGCGCGTCACGGCGGCAACGCTGCGCTCCATGTCGCATAAACGGGAACTCGACGTTCAGTTCGATCAGAACGCGCCGGGCCTGACCAAGGATGCGGCGCACATGCCCGCTCCCCAGGCCAACATGAACCCGGAAGCCGTGGCACGGTTCCGTGGCATGTCGGACGCCCTATCTTTACGGCTTCGCCACCACGACGCCGATACCCACCGCGCAAACATGCCGGACGGCCCTGACGCGCGCCGGATCTACGATGCCGTCGAGCAAGTTCGTTGTGAAGTTCTCGGTTCGCGTCGCTTGGCCGGTGCATCGGCCAACCTTCAGGCATTGCTGGAAGAGCGTTGCCGCGCCAAAGGCTACAACGGCGTCAAGGAACGCGAAGACGCACTCATGCCGGAAGCACTCGGCTTGATGGTGCGTGAACGCATGACCGGCCAGCCGTTGCCGGACTCGGCCAAGGAATTCGTCGAGCTTTACCGTTCGGACCTAGAAGACCGCATCGGCGGCGATCTGGATAAATTGTTGGACGTCGCCGACGATCAGGCAACGTTCTCGCATGCGATCAATGACATGCTGCGCACCCTGGAGCTGATGCAGGATCAGCTACCCGACGAAACCAACGACGAGGAAGAGTCGCAAGACTCCGAAAACGCCGAAGGCGGCAATCAGGACGCCGAGTCCAGCGAGTCCGACACCGACGCCGAAGGGGCAATGTCCGGCTCCAGCGAGGACGCCGACTCGACCGAGGGCATGGACTTCGATCCGGAGTTCATGGAAGAAGACCTAAGCCCCGGCGAAGGTGACGAAGAGCCCGCCGGCCCCAACGAGTTCGCCCCGGACTGGCAGCGCAATGATCAGGGCAACAACCAGCCCTACAATGCCTTCACCACCGAGTTCGACGAAGTTATCGACGCCGACGATCTTTGCGACAACGAAGAGCTGGCGCGACTGCGCCATCAGCTGGACCAGCAGTTAGCGCACCTACAAGGTGTCGTCGCCAAGCTCGCCAACCGGCTGCAGCGGAAACTCCTGGCGCAACAGACGCGGTCCTGGGTGTTCGATCTGGAAGAAGGCACGCTCGACGCCGGACGGCTGTCGCGCGTTGTTATCGACCCCGTGGCTCCGCTGTCTTTCAAACGTGAAACCGACACCGATTTCCGTGACACCGTCGTTAGCCTGCTGATCGACAACTCCGGTTCGATGCGCGGCCGTCCGATCACGGTCGCCGCCATGAGCGCGGATATCCTGGCACGCACATTGGAGCGCTGCGGCGTGAAGGTCGAAGTCCTCGGCTTCACAACGCGCTCCTGGAAAGGCGGCTCTGCACGCGAGAAATGGGTCGCTGACGGCAAGGAAAAGAACCCCGGCCGACTTAACGACCTGCGCCACATCGTCTACAAGGGTGCCGACATGCCGTGGCGCCGGGCGCGCAAGAACCTCGGTCTCATGCTGCGCGAAGGCCTCTTGAAGGAAAACATCGATGGCGAAGCCTTGATGTGGGCGCATAACCGCTTGCTCGGCCGCCCGGAACAACGCCGCATCCTAATGGTGATTTCCGACGGTGCGCCGGTCGATGACGCGACGCTTTCGGCGAACCCCGGCAACTTCCTGGAAAAGCATCTCCGCGAAGTCATCCACTACATCGAAACCAAGTCCGATGTGGAACTGACCGCCATCGGCATCGGCCACGACGTGACGCGCTACTACCGCCGCGCCGTCACCATCGTCGATGCGGAAGAACTGGGTGGCACCGTTATGGCGCGCCTTGCGGAACTGTTCGATGAGAACGCCAAGGAACGCCCTGCCCCGGGTGTCCGGCAGTAAGCCCTAAATGCGTCATCCCGGACTTGATCCGGGATCCATTTCCAAATTCATAGGAATGGTGTCGGTTGAAAAATGGGCTCTGAATCAAGCTAAGGGCGATGGTCGTTTGCGTACGTACTACCAGCTCATCCCGTCGGCATCGACGCCGATAACCCAGCCGGTCTCAATCCAACGACGAAGCAAACCTGCCGCGCGCATAGCCGCTTGATCCGGTTCGCCGTGCCGGGCGATGACCTCGCAAAGAACATCGAAGGTGCCGCCTTCTAGCGCAGCCAGAAGCATCGCCGCTTCATCCTCTTCCAACACGCGGTACATGGCCTGCAACGCATCGCCGTCACGCCAGGCAACCCATGTTTCGGGTATGGCGAAAGGCGCAGGCGCGCCCGCGGGTTCCGCCTGCGCCTTGGCTGCTTGGTGGAACGGCGCAATGTCGTGCGTCAACTCCATGATACTGACGCTTGGGTGAATAGTCAGCGTCAGCAGCGGCCACGCTTCCGGCGGCACGGCGGCGATCTCATCGAAGCCGATAGGTGCTGCGTCCTCGGCATCGAACGCGAGGCCTAACGCCCATTCGAAGCGCGCCATGGCGACCGCTTCCGGAATATCGGACCAAGGCTGTGTCTTCGCCAGCCAGTCCGCGAGGTCACGTCCTATCCAGCGTGCCGAACGATAAGTTGAAGGATGTGCATCCAAATAGGCACGCGCCGCTTCGTCGAAGCGTGCGTCCCCCAGCAAGGTATGCAGCCCTTCGAAGTCTTCCTGCAAGATTTCGACCAGCCGCGCCTTATAAGCGAAGTCGTAGACGCCCATGAACGGCCCACCGGCACCCAGGTGCGTGTCGATATCCTTGGCTCCGGTCATCAGTCGTGCCTGGAACTTGGATTGCAGATCGGCGAGCGAGGCGCTCATGCGGCCTTCTCCGCCGCTTGGACCCCGATCCGCCGCACGGCTTGTAGTTCCCGCAGCAATTCCGCGAACGGCGGAATGTTGGCGTCACGCTCTATCATCGTCGGCACCTCGCCCAGCTTACCGACGGCCTGCTCATAGAGCTTGAGAACGCCGTCCGGCACCGGCGCATCGTGGGTATCGACGATGTGATCGCCATTGTGTTCGTGCCCGGCTAAATGGATCTGCTGCACGCGGCCCGCCGGGATGGCCTTCAAATAATCCTCGGCATCGAAGCCGTGGTTGAAGGCGGAAACAAAGATGTTGTTCACGTCCAACAAGATGCCGCAATCAGCCCGCGTGACGATCTCGGAAAGGAATTCCCACTCCGGCATCTCGTCTTCTTCGAAGGTCACGTATGTCGAAGTGTTCTCCAGCAGAATCTGCCTGCCGAGAAAATCCTGAATCTGGCGAACGCGACCGGCGACATGTTCGACGGTCTCTTCGGTCATCGGCAGCGGCAGCAAATCGTGCGCGTTTTGCCCGTGCACCCCGGTCCAACAAAGGTGATCGGAAATCAACGCCGGCTCGACGGTGCAGGCAAGTGCTTTCAGTTTCTTCAGATAGTCGTTATCGAGTGGGTCGACGGAGCCGATCGACAACGAGACCCCGTGCATGACCATCGGAAAGTCTTCACGAATGGCCAAAAGGTTCGCGCGCGGCGCGCCCCCCGCCTCCATGTAATTCTCGGAAATGATCTCGAACCAGTCGACGGTTTTGTCGGCAGGCCGGTCGGCGCCGAGAATCTCGGGGTAATGCTGTGGCCTGAGGCCGAGGCCGTATCCCTGTAACGTCATATCACCGCCTTCAAATGGAAACGGAGGGAGCGAATATATCACTCCCTCCGTCCACGGTAGTCTTCACGGGAGCCGATGTCAGCCCGCGGCGATTGAAGCCCAATTACTTGACGACTTTGCCGCCCTTGTCGGTGCAAGCGCTGGCGCTTTCGGCGGACACCCAACCCTGGCCTTTGCACGCGTTCTGACCTTTGCAGGCATTGCCCGCACCGGCACAGGCGCCGTGGCCTTTGCAAGAATTGATACCAGCGCATTTGACGCCGTCGGCTTTGGCGGCGGTCGGGACGCCCGTAACGGCGGCGCC
The DNA here is from genome assembly GCA_965216765.1 of Rhodospirillales bacterium. Taxonomy (GTDB): domain Bacteria; phylum Pseudomonadota; class Alphaproteobacteria; order Rhodospirillales; family Casp-alpha2; genus UBA4479. Next base: position 109,898 of record OZ244199.1, on the reverse strand, counting down.
GGCAATGAACATCGCAGCGGCGGCGGTGGCGAGGGTCGCACCCATGGCTTTTTTCTGAATCGACATAATTTATCTCCTGTTTAAACCTGAAACTCTGGCCGGCTCATTCACCGGACACCCAATACCTAGCAACGATCCGAATGGAAGTGGTGTCACGTTGCCTTAACAGAGCGTCACGAAGGCGTGAGGGTTCCGAGAGCCGGAATTTCCGTTGACCGGAAATGCGCTGGCGATAAGATACGGTGGCTCGGGCAAGCGGCAGTCGCCCGGGATGCCAAGGCGGGTTCCGTCCAAGCACTGCCCTCGCAACTTAAATCGGTTATGCCGAGTGAGGGGCCATGGACAACACGCACCCACAAGAAAACTCACAACAGAATATTTCCTCTCCGACCTTCCAAGAAGCTGCGGCCTATTGGATGAAGTTGGGATTCATCAGTTTCGGCGGTCCCGCCGGGCAGATCGCCATGATGCAGACGGAATGCGTCGACAAGCGCAATTGGCTCAGTCAGGGCGCGTTCCTGCGGGGCCTCAACTACGCGATGATGCTGCCGGGGCCGGAAGCGCAGCAACTCGCCGCCTATATCGGCTGGCGGTTGCATGGGGTCGCCGGGGCTGTCTTCGCGGGCACGATGTTCGTCCTGCCGGGTGCCATCCTCATGATCGCGCTGGCCTGGGTTGCCGCCGCGCACGGCGAGAACACGCTCGTCGCTGCGATCTTCGACGGTATCAAGCCGGTCGTCGTGGCCATTGTCGTCGGCGCCGTGTGGCGGATCGGCAGCAAGACCTGCCGAGGTGTTGCCGCGATCTCGCTCGCTGTCGCCGCCTTTGTCGCCTTGCAGTTTGCGGGTGTGCCGTTTCCGCTCGTCGTGCTGGCTGCCGGTCTGATCGGCATTGCCCTGGCACGGGTCGCGCCAGGTGCCTTGCAGGCGGGCCACGGTCATGGAGGCCCCGCAGGTGACGAAACCGCCGGTGCCGAGAGTGTCGGCCTCGCGCGCTTCCTCCGCATAACTGTCATCTTTGTGCTGCTATGGGCGATCCCTTGCGCGGCGTTCGTTCTGATCTTGGGGCCCGATCCATTCCTGGACGTGATCAAGCTGTTCACGTCGGCGGCGTTCGTCACCTTTGGCGGCGCATACGCGGTGCTGCCCTATGTCGCGGACGCCGGCGTAAATACCTATGGCTGGCTGAGCGGTGAAGAGATGATCAATGGTCTGGCCTTGGCTGAAACCACGCCTGGGCCACTGATCCTGGTCACCGTGTTCGTCGGCTTCTTCGCCGGGTTTACGGGCGGCGGCGCGATGCTGGGCGTCCTCAGTGCGATCCTGACGGCCTACGTCACCTTCTTGCCGTCGCTGTATCTGATCATATCCGGCGCTCCCTACGTTGAGAGTATCCAGCGCTACGCCTGGGCGCGCGATGCCCTGTCTGCGATCACCGCCGCCGTTGTCGGCGTGATCCTGAGCCTTGCCGTGTTCTTGGGCCAGGCGGCGTTCGTGACGGCGGACGGCAGTGTCGATTGGTTGTCAGTGGCAGCAGCGCTTGTCGCCTTCGCCTTGTTGGCAACGAACCGGCTCGGCATTCCAGCGCTTGTCGGCCTCGGCGCCGTGTTCGGCCTCGCTCTCTCTTTCTTCTGAGTTCTTACAAATTTAGCCTGCAAGGAGTCCATCTGATGCACGCAATCCATACGCATGAACTGGAAACACTTCTTCGTGTCGGTGCGAACATTCGCATCGTCGATGTCCGAAAGCCCAAGGCGCGCGAAAACGATCCGGCGCGGATCGCGGGAGCCGTCGACCGCCCGTTCGATGATCTGGAAAGTTGGGTTAATGAAACCGAGAACGACAGCGCCGTCGTCATCTGCTACTGCGTTCATGGCCATGAAGTCAGCCAAGGCGCGGTGCAAAAATTGCGGACCGCCGGTCGGAACGCGTTTTACCTGCGGGGCGGTCTCGACACCTGGAAAGCGGAAAGCGGCGCGCTGCAGCTCACCTGACGTCAGACCTTCAGCTTGTCGCGTATATCGTCGGTAAAGCCGACCCGAACGTTCGTGCCGTCGACAAAGACCGGGCGCTTGATCAAAGACGGTTGCGCCGCCATCAGCGCGATAGCGGCCGCGTCGTTTTCGGCCTTGGCTTTTTCCGCATCGGTCAGCTTGCGCCAAGTCGTGCCGCGCCGGTTCAGCAGCACGTCGATGCCGACGGCGTCGGCCCAGTCTTTGACGTCGGCCTCGGTGATACCGTCCTTGCGGACATCGAGAAACGTATGGCCGATGGCCTCCGCTTCCAGCCATTTCAAGGCCTTACGGCAGGTATCGCAGTTCTTGAGACCGTAAACCTTTAACATGTCATCCTCCGGCGTTGTGTGATGTTTGATTGCTTCTGTAGGTTCCGTATATTTGCGTCGTATACCGCTAAGATCAAACCGTAGGAAACTCTATGCTCGCGATCCTCTCTCCAGCCAAGAAACTCGACTTCGAAAGCGAACCCGTAACGGACGCGTTTTCCCAGCCTGTACTATTGGACGACGCCGAGAAGATCGCCGCCAAAGCGCGAAAACTGTCGCGCCCCAAACTCAAGGCGATGATGCATATTTCCGACAAGCTGGCCGATCTCAACTATCAGCGCTTTCAGGCTTTCGAGCCACCGTTCGATCTCTCCAACGCGCGGCAGGCGGCGTTGACGTTCGCCGGCGACACGTACGTCGGTTTCGACGCGCCGTCGTTGAGCAAACGGGATCTGGTCTACGCGCAGGAACACGTTCGCATCCTATCGGGACTGTATGGCCTTCTGCGGCCGCTCGATCTGATCCAGCCCTACCGTCTCGAGATGGGCACCAAGTTTCCCATCGGCCAAAACGAAGATCTGTATGGCTTTTGGGGGTCACGCATCACCGATGCCCTGAACGAGGCCACCGAAGGTCAGAAGAACCGCACCGTGATCAACCTGGCATCGAACGAATATGCCAAATCCGTGCAGCCGAAAGGATTGGCCGGCGGCATGATCACGCCGGTCTTCAAGGAAGTGAAGGACGGACAGGCCCGTGTCATCGGCCTGTTCGCCAAGCGCGCCCGCGGCATGATGGCCCGGTTCATGGTCAAGAACCGCATCAACACCGAAAAGGGCCTGAAGGATTTCACCGAAGACGGATACCGCTATCAGCCAGATGCCTCGGACGAGACGTCCTGGGTCTTCACCAGACCGCAACCCTAACCGAGCGGACAGGCACTCATGCGCAAATCCGTCCTGATCGTCGGTCTGACCATCGTCGCGGCGATCGTCTTCGTCATGGGTTCGGTAACCTACGTTCTGTACAACATCGACGAGGTCATCCGCGCCGACGTTGAAGCGACGGCGAAAAGTGCTTTCAAGGTCGATGCGACTTTGGCCGAAGCGGATATGTCGCTGAAGACTGGCGTAGCCAAGTTAATCGGCCTCCGTATTCCCAACCCTCCCGGCTTTCCCGACGCCAGCGCCGTACATGCCCCGCTGATCACCGCCTCCGTCAATGTCGCGCAAGCCGCCAGTCGCACGATCAGAGTCTCAGAAATCGTCATCGAACGGCCGCACCTGATCCTTGAGGTCGCCGCCGGCAAAGCCAACCTGATCCGCCTTAGCGAAAGCGCATCGGCGTTCGCGCGGCGAACGGCCGATGAAACAGGCGACGACGCTACCGCGCAATTGCTGAAGGTCGACCGCATCACGCTGATGGAAGGCACCATGACGTTCCGCGCCGACACCCTGGGCGATAAGACCATTGAAGTTAAACTGCCGGACACGCGCGCCATCGAGATCGGTGGCGAAGACGGTATCCCAGCCGGCCAATTGGTGGCGGAGATCTACAATCTGATCCTGAAAGCGGCAGAGCGAGGTGCGCGAAGGATCGACGCGTCCGATATCGACGTGCCGTCATTGTTCGGCAAGTCTGCCGCGCCCGCTCTCGGCACGGTCAACGACGGGCAGTAATGAGCGAGTACCGCGCGCCTGTCGAAGAAATGATGTTCACGGCGGCGCATGTCGCGGGGCTGGAACGGGTCCGGTCCCTACCCGGCTTTGAGGATGTATCCTCAGAACTCGTACAGCAAATTCTGCAGGAAGCCGGCAAACTCGGCAGCGATATCCTGGCGCCATTGAACGGGCCCGGCGACCGCGAAGGTGCTGTTCTTGAAAACGGCGCTGTGCGGATGCCAAATGGCTTTGCCGAAGCATATCAATCTTTTATCGACGGCGGCTGGAACGGCATGCCGTTTCCCGAAGACGTCGGCGGCCAGGGGCTGCCATGGCTCGTTGCGACGGCGGCATCGGAAATCTGGCATAGCGCCAACATGTCCTTCGGCCTTTGTCCGATGTTGACGGGCAGCGCCATCGAACTGCTGCTGTCGCACGGCAGCGATGATATCAAAGCCACTTACCTGCCACATCTTGTCGCCGGAACATGGACCGGCACCATGAACTTGACGGAACCGCAGGCTGGGTCCGATCTGTCCTTGGTAGGCGCAAAGGCAGTCCCCGACGGCGACATCTACCGGATCAGCGGGCAAAAGATCTTCATCACCTATGGCGATCACGACATGGCCGAGAACATCGTGCACATGGTGCTGGCACGGACGCCGGACGCACCGCCTGGCGTTAAAGGCATTTCGCTGTTCGTGGTGCCGAAGTTTTTAATCGGCGAAAACGGCGCACTCGGTGACCGCAACGATCTCAGGGCCGGATCGCTGGAGCACAAGCTCGGCATCAACGCGAGCCCGACCGCCGTCATGCTTTTCGGCGAGGACGGCGGCGCCGTCGGGTATTTGGTCGGCGAGGAAAACCGCGGCCTCGAGTACATGTTTACGATGATGAACAATGCCCGCCTGGCAGTTGGCCTGGAAGGCGTCGCCATCGCCGAGCGGGCATATCAGCGCGCCCGCGCCTATGCCGTCGAGCGCCGCCAAGGCCGTACGGAGAACGGCAAGGACACCGCAGCCATCATCGAGCACGCGGACGTCAAACGCATGCTTCTGGCGATGCGGGCACAAACCGAGGCGGCACGTACTCTCGCCTACTGGGTAGCCGGTCAATTGGATATGTCCAAGAAGCTCCCGGATACCGACGCCCGCGCTGAAGCCCTATCCTTCGTCGACTTGCTGACACCCGTGGTCAAGGCGTGGTGCACGGATGCCGGTGTCGCCGTCGCCGATCTCGGCGTCCAAGTGCACGGCGGCATGGGGTACATCGAAGAAACGGGCGCCGCACAACACCTTCGAGATGCACGGATCGCGCCGATTTACGAAGGCACGAACGGTATTCAAGCGCTGGATCTGGCCGGCCGAAAGGTCATCCGTGACGGCGGCACCGCGATGACGGCGCTTATTACCCGTATGCGGGCCTCTATCTCGGAAATGCCGACCACGCACGCTAAGCTCAATGCCGCCGTCGATGCCCTGGAAGACGCGACGGCCTATCTTGTCGAATCCCCTAACGCCGGTGCCGCGAATGCCGTGCCGTATCTGCGTTTGACGGGGATCACGGTCGCCGGATGGTTAATGGTTGAGGGCTTTGAAAAAGCCAAGGCAACTCAGGACCAAAACCCTGGTTTTGCAGCCCGAAAAGTCGCCTCGGTACGATATGTTGCGCGCTTTTTACTGCCCGAGGCCCCCATGCTGGCCAGCGTCATAAAGGACGCCGGAACGATGATCGCCGATTGCCCGGCGGACGACATCTGACGGCCTTCGAAAAATTAACCAAACACCACCTAATTTACGGAGATTCCTTGATTTTTAGGGACTCATGCCGCACTTTTGGCGGTCTCCGACGATAGGTTTTTTGGGTGGTATGAACAGCTATACCCGCTACGTGCTGCGACAGTTGTTTGCTGGGATGCTCCTGGTGACCGCCGCCCTGACGGCGATCATCTGGCTGTCGCAATCCTTGCGCTTCGTCGAGATGATCGTGAACCGGGGCCTGAGCGCCGGCGCTTTCATCTACATGACCATGCTGTTGCTGCCGAATTTCCTGACAGTGATCCTGCCGATCGCCCTGTTTACGGTGATCGTTTTCACGTATTCAAAGATGGTTACGGACCGCGAATTGGTTGTCATGCGCGCCGCCGGTGTCGGCCAATTCGGTCTCGCAAAACCTGCTTTCATCATGACGTTCTTGGTGCTCGCCTTCGGTTACGTGCTGAACCTCTATCTTCTGCCTGAAAGCTACCGCTCATTCCGTGTCCTGCAGTGGGAGATTCGAAACACATATTCCCACGTCCTTTTGAAGGAAGGCTCCTTCAATTCGATATCCGACGAAGTGACGGCCTATATCCGCGAACGCTCGCCGGACGGCCAGCTATTGGGCATCCTGGTACACGACGCCCGTAACAAAAATGCACCGGTTACCCTGATGGCGGAGCGCGGCGCTCTGGTTGATTCCGGCAGCGGCCCCCGTGTCGTCATGTACAACGGCAACCGCCAATCCATCGGCGACGGCGGCAAGCTCTCCATCCTGTATTTCGACCGCTACGTTTTCGAGGTTCCGACAGCTTCCGAGTCATTCGCAGAACGCTATCGCGAGCCGCGCGAACGATCCATGGGGGAACTTCTGAACATCGATGATGCCATCGGTGTCGATAGAAACGATTACGGCAAGTACAAGGTCGAACTGCATAAGCGCATCGTCACCCCGCTTCTGGGCGTCGGCTTTGCCATGATCGGGCTGGCCAGCCTGCTTTACGGCCCTATCACGCGCCGTAGCCAGACGCTCCGTGTCATGACGGCAGTCTCCATCATGATCGCGCTGCAGGGCACTATTATCGGCTTGGAAAATATAATCGCCAAAAACCTTGCGCTCATGCCGGCGCTCTACGTGATCGCCCTGGCGCCGATTGCCATCGGCACCATCGTTCTCTTGCGCCATCCGCGCGCGCCACGCCCGCGCAAAAAGAAGCGCGCATCGAACAAGTTAGAGGCGGCTTAAGCGATGCGGATTTCCACGACCCTCTCGGTTTATGTCGGCAAGCACTTCCTGATGGCGTTCTTGACGTGCTTCGGTATTTTCCTCGCCGTCGTCATGCTGTTCGACAGCATCGAACTTCTGCGCCGCGCGGCATCCAGACCGGATGTCTCATTCACGGATGTCGTGCAGATGGCGGCGCTGCGCCTCCCCCATCTTGGTCAGGAATTGTTCCCCTTCGCCGTATTGTTCGGCGGCATGTCGGCGTTCTGGCGCCTCGCCCGAACCCACGAACTTGTAGTGACGCGGGCCGCCGGCGTCTCCGCATGGCAGTTCCTGTTTCCGGTGCTGTTGCTGGCCGCACTTCTGGGCGCTTTTCACGTCACGGTCTTCAATCCGCTGGCATCGACGCTTCTGACCCGGTTCGAGCGGCTCGAAGCACTCAACCTCAAGGGTCAGAGCAGTTCGCTCGCGGTCTCACCGACGGGGCTATGGTTGCGCCAGTCGAATTCGCTCGGCCAATCCGTCGTTCATGCCACTTCCGTCCTGCAGCAGCAGACGGACGTCGAACTGCGCGACGTCATTGTCTTCGTCTATGAAGGGCAGAGTAAGTTTCTGGAACGGATCGACGCCGATTACGCGCGTTTGGAAGACGGCTTCTGGTACATGAAAAACGTCCGTATTCAGCGACCGGAAGAAGGCAGCAACCACTTCGACGAATTCTGGCTCGAAACCGATTTGACGCTGTCGAGGATCCAGGACAGTTTCGCGCCGCCAGAGACCATGTCGTTCTGGACCTTGTCGGACTTTATCGAAAACCTTGAAGCGGCCGGGTTCTCGGCGGTCCGGCACCGCCTGCACTTCAATACGCTGATGGCGTCACCTCTTTTGATGTGTGCCATGGTTCTGATCGCAGCGACATTCACGTTGCGGCAATCATCGAGACGCGGTGGCACGACGTTTATCATCGCCGCCGGAGTCCTGACCGGTTTCCTTTTGTACTTTTTTTCGGATGTCGTTTATGCCCTTGGTCTTTCGGACAGTATCCCCGTGACGCTCGCTGCCTGGACGCCATCCGGGGTGGCGACACTCCTCGGCCTCGGTATGCTCTTGCACCTGGAGGATGGCTGATGTCCGTGGGGGGAAGTTATCTTGGGGGACTGACCTGGGTAACGGCGGCACTTACCGCTGCAACCTTGGTGCATCCTTTTTCCCAGGCCCATGCCCAGGCCGCGGCGCGGCCACTTGGCATCTTGATCTTGCCTGACGGTGGCACGGCGGTACCCACTGCCCCTGAATCCAGCGGCTCCGTTTTGCCCAATGATGCTTTCGCGCGATCACCGGTGCAGCCCTCTATCGACAGTGGTTCGACCGCGCCTGCGACAACTCTGTCGGACCGGCCGCTCGGCACCCTGCTGCCACAAAGCGGGCAAGGCACCACCGGGTCCGGCTCTGTCTTGCCCGACGGCTGGTCCGGCACGGCGCCTCAACGTAACACTGCCGCCCCGCAAGTCATCCGCCGCGCCGCCCGAGTGCCCGGGGCCGGTGGCAGCAATCGGAACAGCGCCCGCCCCCTCGGCACCTTGTTCGGCGCCATGCCGGCTGCGCAACAGCAGCAGACGCCGCAACGACCTTCAGCACCGCAAGCCATACCGGCCGTGCGCACGAGCGGTCAGATCGCTCCTGCGCCCACGCAACCGGTGCAACCGGCGAATGCAGAGCCGGCGATACCGGCCGAGTTGGGCGCCGACCGGCTCACCTACGACCGCGATCTGGAACTCATTACTGCAACCGGCAACGTTGAGATCGTCTATGGCGATCGCACGCTGTTGGCCGACAAGGTTACCTACAACAAGAAGACCGACAAAGTTCGCGCGGAAGGCAACGTCTCGTTGACCGACTCCCTGGGCCAGACTGTGTTCGGCGACAAGATGGAGATCACCGGCGACCTTAAGAACGGCGTCATCTTCAACTTCGGACTCGTCCTCGCGGACCGGGCCTACGTGGCCGGCAACGGTGCCAGGCGGACCGACGGTTTCGTGACCGAAGTCAGCAAGGCTGTCTACACCCCGTGTGAAATCTGTGCGGAGGACCCCAATGCATCCCCACTATGGCAACTCAAGGCCGTTCGCGTCATCCACAACTCGAAAGAGCAACGTGTAGAGTACCGCGATGCCTGGCTTGAGGTTTTCGGCGTGCCTGTCGCCTATACGCCGTATCTGGCGCACCCCGATCCCACAGTCAAACGGCGCTCCGGCCTACTGGCACCCAGTTTCTCGAACTCCTCCGACCTCGGCTTCCGTGCGGAAACACCGTATTACTGGGCCATTGACGAGCACTCGGACGCAACGATCACGCCGTTGCTGACGACCAGCGCCGGCAACGGCGCTATCGGCGAATACCGCCGTAACTTTGAAAACGCAATCGTCGACGTGAACGGCAGCTTCGTCTTGAATGACGATGACCGCGATGCGCGCGGCTATATCGATTTCACGTCCGAATACCATATCGACCCGACTTGGCGCGCCGGCCTAAATATCGAGGCATCGTCGGATGATACCTATATGCGGCGCTATGGGTTTTATACCGAGCCAGTCTTGGTTTCGCGGGCATATGTCGAAGGGTTCCGAGGACAGAATTATCAAGTCCTCAACGCCTACGCTTTCGACGACTTGCGCCAAGAAGAAGGCTTGGACGAGTCACCGGTGATTCTGCCGATGTATGATTTCGCCTATAACGGTCGTCGTGATCAACTTGGCGGATATACCTCGTTCGATTTCAACGCGCTTAATCTGATGCGTCAGGAAGGCACCGACACCCGCCGTATTGCCTTCCGACCCCGCTGGGAACGTCCGTTCGCGGGATATTTTGGAGAACTGTACGAGTTCAGCCTCGCCCTCGCCGCTGACGGCTACCATACCTCCAATTTCACCCTGGATGATGGAACACGGCATAGTGGCTTTGCCGGCCGTTTGGTTCCACAAGCGGCATTTGGCTGGCGTTTGCCCCTGTATCGCCCGGGCACGACAATTGACCAAACCATCGAGCCGCGAGCCTCCGTCGTCGTGGCACCGAACGGGGGCAACTCTGACAAGATTCCGAACGAAGACAGCCAGTCAGTGGAGTTCGACGAAACCAACCTGTTTCGAGAAAATCGCTTTGACGGTTTCGACAAGATCGACGGCGGGACGCGTATCAACTACGGCATAAACTGGACTGGGATCCACAATGAAAACGGTGGGAATTCTTCAGTCTTTATCGGTCAATCCTATAAACCCCGTACCGACAGTACTTTTGCTGTAGGCTCCGGCCTGGAAGACCACTTCTCCGACTTCGTCGGTAAAATCGTGATTAACCCAGCCCGCTACATGAATTTAACCTACCGCACGCAGATCAGTTCCGACAACTTCGAGCCGCAACGGAACGAAATATCGACGACCTTGGGCGAGGCTGGATTGCGGCTCTCCGGACAGTACCTGTTCATTGACAGCCAACAGAACAGCGAGTTCGACGGTCGCGAAGAAATCAGCGGATCGCTGAGTTCGCAATTCAACCGTTTCTGGTCAGGGTCAATTGCCGCACGTAACGATATGGAAGAAGGTGATTGGCGGTCGATTGGCTTGCAGTTGGTTTACGAGGACGAATGTGTGAAATTCACGACACAGGCAACCCGCTCCTTCTATGAGGACCGGGACTTGAAACCATCGGACACCATATCTTTCACCGTCGTCTTGAAGACACTCGGCGAAGTCAAAAGTGGCGTGTCACAGTAGAGATAGGATGGATAGAGGTTGAACGGAACAATGATCCGAAACCGTGTTTCCACCATGTTTGTATTCGCGGTTGCTGCTGCCTTTTTCGCGGTCACGGCCTTGCCGGCCGGCCAGTCAAAGGCGCAAATGCCCGTGCAGTCGTCGATGAACATCGCCGCCGTCGTCAACGACGACCTGATTACCGTCTACGACCTTGTGCAACGAATTTCGCTTATTATTGCCTTTTCGAACCTGCCTAATACCCCACAGGTACGCCAGAAAATCGGACCGGATGTTTTGCGGCGTTTGATCTCCGAGAAACTGCGCATGCAGGAAGCAAAAAGGCTTGAGATCGAGATTCCGCAAGAACGGATCGACGCTGCCCTGTCCGACGTCGAGAAGAACAACAAGCTGCCTGTTGGTGGCCTCGACAATTTTCTGAAATCCCGTGGTATCGGCAAGGAAACCCTCGAACAACAGCTTCGGGCCGACCTCACGTGGGTGCAAACGGTCACGGCGCTATTTCGCGGCTTGGTCAACGTCTCCGATCAGGAAATCGAGGACGAACTCAAGAAACAGCAGGAAGCGGCAGGCAAGACGGAGTACTTCGTCTCCGAAATCTTCCTGAGCTACGAGGGTAAGTCCCCTGCTCAAGTCGAGCAGCAAGCGCAATCTCTCCTCCAGCAATTGCGGGACGGTGCCGACTGGGCGTCGCTGGCACAGAATTTCTCGCAAGCGTCCACGGCCGACGACGGCGGTTTGATCGGATGGCGCCGGGCTGAACAACTGATCCCCGGCATCGTTTCTCACCTGGACCGGATGGAACCGGGCCAGATCAGCCCGCTGACCCGTACCGAGGACGGCGTCTATATCGTTCTATTGCGCAATAAACGAGTCTCTGCCGGTATCACTGGAGACCCGGGTAAGGAAGAAGTGTCGCTGCAGCAACTGCATCTTCCCGTCGCAACCGGCGCGGACGAAGGCACGGTGGCTCAGATAATGTCCCGCGCGCAGCAGCTTGCCGCGGGTGCTGTTGACTGTCAGGGACTCGATCAGATCGCCAAGACGGACGGCGGACCACTTTCCGGCAATCTTGGAACCTTTGACGTCAACACGCTCAACCCGCAGATCAAACAGCTGATCGCCAATGTACCGGTCGGCAAGACCAGCCAACCCATGCGCACGACCAACGGCGTAATCGTCATGATGGTTTGCTCCCGCGTCAGTGAGCAACCTCAAGACCCCATGCAGAAAGCGCGTGAGGAAATCCGCGTCCGTTTGCTCAACGAAAAGCTGAACCGGCTGGCAGCGCAGCACGAACAGAAGCTGCGTCTGCAATCCTTCATCGACGTCCGGCTCTGAGGACTGACACATCATGCGGCCCATCGCGCTCACCATGGGAGAGCCAGCCGGGATCGGCGGCGAACTGACACTCAAACTGTGGCGGGACCACCGCCATGATCTGCCTCCCCTATTCGTCCTGGATAGCCCGGACAGGCTGTTGGCCCAGGCGAGCATGCTCGGCATCGATGTTTCGCTCCGCCCCATCGGCAAACCTGCGGAGGCGGCGCAGGTCGGCGACGCACTGCCGGTCCTGCCCCTCGCGGCGTCCGTCACGGATACCGTCGGCATTCCCCTAACAGAGAATGCTGCGGCCGTGTTGGAATCCATCGAGCGTGGCGCCATGCTCACCATCGCGGGCGAAGCCGGTGCCGTCGTCACCAATCCGATTCAAAAGGACGTGCTGTATCAGGCGGGGTTCAAGCTGCCCGGCCATACAGAGTATCTCGCGGAATTGGTTGGCGGCGGGGCACGCTCCGTCATGATGCTGGCCTCGCCCATGCTGCGGGTTGTTCCAGTAACCGTTCATGTGTCGCTCAAGGAAGCGTTGGCGCAACTCAACGGCGAGGAGATCGTCTTTCATGGTGCCGTCCTGGAACGTGCCTTGCGGGAAGACTTCGGAATTGAAGCGCCACGGATCGCCGTTGCGGGTCTGAACCCTCATGCCGGCGAAAGCGGCGCCATGGGCCTGGAGGATGCTACCGTGATCGCCCCCGCCATCGAGGCTTTGAAAGACCAAGGATACGATGCCTTTGGACCTGTGCCGCCGGATGCACTGTTCACGGCGCGCGCGCGGGGTGGCTACGATGCCGCGCTTTGTATGTATCACGATCAGGCTTTGATCCCGATCAAGGCGCTCGATTTTGACCGCGCCGTCAACGTGACGCTAGGCCTGCCCATCGTCCGCACGTCACCGGATCATGGCACCGCCCTGGATATCGCCGGCAAAGGCATTGCCGATCCGTCGAGCCTGCTGGCGGCCGTTCGCATGGCCGGCGAGATGGCGCAGAACCGCGCCGGACCGGCGGCGTGAGCTATTCTCTACCGCCGATCCGCGATGTCATCCGCCGCCATGGTCTGGATGCGAAAAAGAAGTTCGGCCAACACTTCCTATTGGACGGCAACCTAACCGACCGCATCGTCCGCGAAGCCGGTAACCTTGCCGGCCGTCACGTGATCGAGATCGGTCCCGGTCCCGGCGGGCTGACGCGGTCTTTGCTCGCGGCCGAACCGGCCTCCCTCACCGCTATCGAGCGCGACCCGCGTTGCGTCGAGGCCCTGCAGGAACTGAAGGACGTATTTCCGACGCCGTTCAAATTGATCCAAGCCGATGCGCTTGAAGCCGAACTCGCTGATCTTGTCCCGGCACCTCGCGTGATCGTCGCCAACCTGCCTTACAATGTCGGCACGGCGCTGCTGATCAATTGGCTGCACCAGCGGGATGGTCTGGAGAAGATGGTCCTAATGTTCCAGAGCGAGGTGGCCGAACGGATCGCCGCCACGCCCGGCACGAGTGCCTACGGACGGCTCGCGGTCTTGACCCAATGGCTATGCGAGACCCGTATCCTGTTCAACATCGACGCCCGCGCCTTCACGCCGCCGCCCAAAGTGCAGTCGGCCGTCATCGAGATTATCCCGCGCCCCGAGCCTTTGTTCGAAGCCGATCTCAGGAAGCTGGAACGCGTGACACAGGCCGCCTTCGGTCAGCGACGCAAGATGCTACGAGGCTCTTTGAAGTCGCTGGGCATCAAGCCGGAAGACGCGGGCATCGATCCGCAAAAACGCGCCGAAGCGTTGGACGTAGAAGCGTTCTGCAAGTTGGCACGGCTTCTATAATTCAGCCTCGCCGCAATCGTCACAGCAAGTCTTCGGTGCCCAAATGCTTGGCGATATATGCCGACGTGGTCTTAGCGCAGAATATGGCCTCCGTCGCAGCCGCGTGATAACCGGACCCCGGCACGACGGATATCTCGGAATGTGGGATCGTTTTCTGCCAAGCTTCGGTCTCCTGGATCGGGCGGCGCACGTTGTCGCTGGCGATGACCAGGGTCGGGCACGGAATCTTCGCCAGATCACCTTCGACGTCGATACTCGTCACGAAGCGGAAAAAGCCCAAGATCGTCGACTTCGGCGTCGCCGCCATCATGTCGGTCCAGTAGGCTTTTGCGGCATCGGACATACCTTCCAAGCGCACATCCATTGTGCCTTCCGCCCAGGGGCGCACACCATTTTCTTCGACCGTCGAGATCCATTTGTCCTCGCTTGGCCCTTTAATCGGCGTCCCCACTAAGGTGAGAGTCTTGAACAGATCGGGCCGGCGCGTCGCGGCGCGGATTGTAACAGGACCGGCGATTTTGGCGCCGACCACGTGCGCCCCTTTTGGCGAGACTTTCTCAATTAGCTGGATAACATCATCGGCCATCGTGTCGAGTGACCAGGCGAAGTCCTCCGGCATCGGAGATGAGCCGCCGAAGCCGCGCAGGTCCATCCGCACGACGGCGCCCAGACGGGCAAGATAGGGAACCCACGGCGACCACGCCTTGGTGGATTCGGCCAAACCGTGCACACAAAGGATCGTTTCCGGCGTTTCCCACGGCCATGCGAAATTATCCACGATGTAATTGATCTCGGCACCGTCTGGCACGGGCAGTTTCGGCATTTGTCTGTCTCCCGGATACGTGCGGGCGACCCGCCGTCGGTTTCTTTAATTGAGGACAGTAATGACCGAGGAGCTATGTGCTTGCAAGTTGCCGTGACCGAAAAACATGCAAGCGCGGCATGACAAGGCATACCCCAGCCCTTAAACTCGCCGAAATTTTTGGAGGAATTTATGACCGACAACATTCCCGTCTGCCCCGGCCCCGTTGCCGATACGACAGCACCGAAATTCAATGTGCCGGGCGGCGCCTGTGACTCGCATTTCCATGTTTTCGGACCCGAGAGCGTTTACGCCTATTCACCGAAACGCGGCTACACCCCGCCCGATGCCCTGCCCAGCGCTCTGAACGAACTGCACCGCATTCTCGGTATCGAGCGGCGCGTCTATACACAGCCGAGCGTTTACGGCACCGATAACAGTGCGATGATGGATGCGATGGCCGAAGATCCTCTGCCGGCGCGCGCGATCGTCGCTGTCGACCGGGATGTCTCGGACAAGCAATTGGAAGATTGGCATACTCAGGGCGCACGCGGTGTGCGGTTCAATCTCGTCGATAAGGGCGGTATGCCGTTCGACACCATCGATGATGTCATCGAGTTTTCAGCACGCCTCAAGCCGCTGGGCTGGCATGTGGAATTCCTGATCCACGTAAACACGTTTGAAAATCTCGCCGAGACCGTCGCCAAGATGCACGTCGATGTCGTTGTCGGCCACATGGGGTACATGAAAACGGATGCGGGCTTGGATAATCCCGGCTTCCGTGCGTTCCTGGAAACACTCAAAAGCGGCAAGTGCTGGGCCAAGATGACGGGCGCCTACCGCGTCACCGTCAACGAAGCACCGCCCTACGACGACGTCGTGCCGCTAGCTCAGGCATTGATCGCGGCGGCCCCGGATCAACTCATTTGGGGATCGGACTGGCCGCATCCGTGGCACTATCGCGAAATGCCGAACGACGGCTATTTGCTCGATCAAATCACGGATTGGACCGACGATCAGGCGGTTATTCAGAAGCTCTTGGTTGAAAATCCGGCGCGGCTATACGGGTTCGGCGATTGAAGACGGGCAATCCAGCCTCAGTTTAAATCGACCCACTGCACGGTTCCGCAAAAAGCATTATCCCGCTTCTTGTTCGAGCGGCGGTTCGCTTGGAATCATCATGGCTTCTACCGTCTCCGTAAAGTCACTGAGTTTGACGGGTTTGGATAAGTAGGCGTCACAACCGGACTCAAGAAGACGTTCCCGGTCGCCCGGCATCGCGAATGCCGTAACGGCGATAACGGGAATGCGCTTCGTCCTATCCTTGGCCTTAAGCATCTTCGTAAGTTCAAGGCCCGAAACAATGGGCAACTGAATATCCATGATGATGAGCGACGGATTATGCTTCTCCGCCATCGCTATCATGTCGACACCATCGTTGCTCTGGAGGACTTCACACCCCATCGAATTCAGTACATCCACAAAGAACTTCATATTCAGGTCGTTGTCTTCAATGACAAGGACTTTGGGCGTCATGGTCTCTACCAGTTCAACAGGATGTATGCGTTATAAGATATGCCAACAGAGTGGCGATACGGGATATTCAAACAGGCGCAAATCCAAATATTTCATATCCACGATTGATATATGGATACGGTGTCGGATCGGCTAAAAATCAATTTCTTTTGAGTTAAAGTCTCGACTTAACTTTCTTGTGTGTATTGATCGAATGTTCCCGTTATCTATCAAAAAAAGCCCTACTGACCGACCCCCATGCGGCGGACGAAGTCTAGCAGGCCAACGCGGCGTTCACGTTTCAGACGTTCGGCGGCAAGGATCGCCTCGGCTTCGGCGACGCTCCGTTCGATATCTTGGTTGACGATAATGTAGTCGTACTCGGCCCAGTGACTCATTTCCGACGTCGCCTTCGCCATGCGGCCGCGTACCACCTCTTCGGTATCCTGGGCGCGGGCGAATAGACGGCGTTCCAATTCCGCGACCGACGGCGGCAGTATAAAGATGCTGACAAGATCGTTGCGTGCGTTCGCTTCCAGCTGCTGCGTGCCCTGCCAGTCGACATCGAACAGCACGTCTTTGCCGCCGAGCAACGCTTCTTCGACCGGCCCACGCGGTGTACCATAGTAGTTATTGAAGACCTTGGCGTGTTCCAGGAATTGGCTTTTCTCGACCATGTCTTCGAAGGTCGGAACATCGACGAAGTAGTAATCCTTACCCTCGGTTTCGCCCGGGCGCATCGGCCGCGTTGTCGCGGATACCGACATCATCAGATCTTCGTGCTTGTCCAGCAACGCACGCGAGATCGTCGACTTGCCCGCGCCGGAGGGCGAGGACAGCACTAGCATCAGGCCGCGCCGGGATATGCGAAGGGGATCACTCAATGTTCTGCACCTGCTCGCGTAACTGTTCGATGGTCGCCTTTAAGTCCAAACCGATCCGTGTCAGCGCCGTCTCGTGCGCCTTCGAGCATATCGTATTCGCTTCCCGGTTCAATTCCTGACACAGGAAATCAAGGCGCCGGCCGATGGCGCTGCCGCCCGCCAGCAACTCCGCCGACGACGACAAATGTGCCTTCAGACGATCCAGTTCCTCGCGGATATCGGCCTTTGTCATAACCAGCGCCGCTTCCTGTTCCAGCCGGCCCGGGTCCAGCGCATTCACGTCGGCGACAAGCTCCGCGATCTGTTCTTTCATACGCGCGCGGATGACATCGGCTTGCAGATCAGCGGTCTTCTCTGCCTCGGCAACAAGGGTGTCGAGGGTTTTCAGAAAACCGTCCAAAGCTTCTTGGAGACGCTCTCCCTCTTCGGCCCGCACCGAAGACAGTGCTTCGACGGCGCGTTCCAGAGAAGCGACCAGCGCTTTTTCCAGTGCCGTCTTTCCGTCTTCCGACAATGGTTCCTCTTCGGTATCGATAACACCTTTTAGTGCCAGCAGTTCCGCTGCCGATGGTGCTTGAATCCAAGACTGGTCCTTGACCAGCCGCTGCGCGGCGTCGGTTACGGTCGCAAGATGATCTTCGTTGATCCGGAAAGCACCGCTACCGGCGGCGCGTGTCAGCATCAGGCCGGCGGCGACGTTGCCACGTTCCAGCTTTTTGCTGATCAGAGAGCGGGCCTGCGGCTCCAGAGCATCGAAACCACCTGGCGTGCGTAAACGCACATCAAGCCCCTTGGCATTGACGCTTTTCAGTTCCCAAGTCCAGGTCCAGCCGTCCAGTTCTCCCGCGTCACGGGCGAACCCGGTCATAGATTTCAGCGCCAAGTTCTTGTCTCCTCCGGTTCAACGGATTTTAGCCGTCACCCGGCGCTGTCTCAAGCCGCCGGATCGGGTATAAATACCTTATGACAAAGCCGGTTTTCACGTCCGTATTGATTACTGGCGCCTCGAGCGGAATCGGCAAGGCGCTAGCAGACCATTACGCGGCACCGGATGTGCATCTGGCGTTGACCGGTCGTAACGCGGAACGGCTGGCAGAGGTAGCAAATACCGCGTCCGCCAAGGGCGCCACCGTTCTGTCGGAAACCGTTGACGTCATGGACCGCACTCAGATGCGGGCATTTATCGAGAACGCGGACGCAGCCCGGCCGCTCGACCTCGTCATCGCTAATGCCGGGATATCCGGCGGCGCCGGGTCGACATCCGACGACGACGAAGCGACGCGGGATATCTTCGCCATCAATCTGGCCGGTGTCATTAATACCGTGCTGCCGGCGGCGCGAACCATGCGCGTGCATGGCCGGGGCCGGATTGCCATCGTCAGTTCCGTCGCCGGCTACCGGGGGCTGCCGACGGCACCCGCTTATTCCGCCAGCAAGGTCGCCGTCAAAGCCTGGGGTGACGCCATACGACCATCGCTCGGCGAAGACGGCGTCGGCCTGTCCATGATACATCCGGGCTTCGTCGAAAGCCGGATCACCGAAACTAATAATTTCAAGATGCCGTTCCTGATGACGGCAGAGAAAGCGGCGTCGATCATTGCCAAGGGCCTCGCCAAAGGAAAACGCGAGATCGCCTTTCCCCGCCGACTGGTCTGGCCGGCACGGCTGTTGTGCATGCTGCCCGGACCGCTTTTCGACGCCATCATGGCACGGGCGCCGAAGAAGAAGTAAATTAACTCATCCGTCACCCTGAACTTGATTCAGGGACCATTTCCGCAACAGCACTGTTCCAGCCCGAGAAAAATGGATGCTGAATCAAGTTCAGCATGACGCAGCATCGTTTGAACGGCTCAATTCGCCTTCTGGAATTTCCGCCAGGCGCGGACATTGCGGTTGTGTTGATCTAGCGTCTCGGCAAAAGCGTGTCCGCCGGTACCGTCGGCAACAAAATAGAAGTACTTGGTCTCGGGCGGATCAATGACCGCAGTCAGCGCCGCGCGGCCTGGATTGGCGATCGGGCCCGGCGGCAGACGGTCGATCTGATAGGTATTATAAGCCGTCTTGGCATTGAGATCCGCCCGAGACAAGGGCCGACCCAAGGGGCCCGCACCGTTGGTAATACCGTAAACCACCGTCGGATCGGACTGTAATCGCATCTTCTTTTTGAGCCGGTTGACGAAAACAGACGCTACCAGGGGCCGTTCGCTGGCAACCCCGGTTTCCTTTTCAACGATGGAGGCCAGCACCACCAATTCATCCTTCGATGCCAAAGGCAGGTCGTGGCGCCGCACCGCCCATAGTTCGTCAACGGTGTCGTCCATGGCCTTGGCGGCGCGGTCCAGGATACCCTGTCGCGTCATGCCGCGGTGAAAATGATAGGTCTCGGGCAGCAGCGAGCCTTCCGGCGGAATCGCCGCAATATCACCCGTCAGCACCGGATCATCGCTTAGCAAATCGACCATCTCAGTGCTGGTGAGACCTTCCGGAAGAGTGACGCGGTAGACCACCTGTTCACCCTCTTGCAGGATAACGGCGATCTCGGCGGGAGACGAACCGGCAGGGACTCTGAACTCCCCCGCACGCAACGGCTTTTGACTGCCGAACAGCCGGTTGCCGTACTGAAAGACCGTGGGGTTTGCGATATAGCCGTCCGCCGCCAGCCTTGCAGCAATGGTCGACCCGCTGGTGCCGCGCTCGATCAGCACGATGCGTTCTTCAGCCAAGGGACCGGCAGCGAAATACTGGGATTTGAACCAGTAATAGCCGCCTGCCCCAGCGCCTGCGCATGCAAGGCAAATGAGGATGAAGACGATCAGCAGCGTGCGGCGCATTTCCGGCCGCCCCTGCCTACGAGAATTCGCGGAAAATCAACGACGCGTTGGTGCCACCGAACCCGAACGAGTTCGACAGGGCGGCACGGATTTCACGCTCGCGCGGTTTGTGCGGCGCCAGATCCAGCTTCGTCTCGACGGATGGATTGTCGAGGTTCAGCGTCGGCGGCGCGACGTTGTCGCGGATCGCCAGGATCGAGAAAATCGCCTCGACGGCGCCAGCTGCACCCAATAAGTGCCCGATCGCCGACTTGGTCGATGACATTGTCATGTTGGCGGCCTGATCGCCGAACAGACGCTCGACGGCGCGTAGTTCGATTTCGTCGCCAAGCGGCGTCGATGTGCCGTGCGCGTTGACGTAGTCGATATCGCCGGGCGTCATGCCGGCACGCTTCAGCGCCGCCTGCATGCAGCGGAACCCGCCGTTGCCGTCTTGCGCCGGTGCGGTGATGTGATGCGCGTCGCCTGACATGCCGTAGCCAACGACTTCGGCGTAAATCTTAGCGCCACGCGCCTTGGCGTGCTCCAGCTCTTCCAGAACAACGACCCCGGCCCCCTCGCCCATGACAAATCCGTCACGGTCCTTGTCATAGGGACGCGATGCCTTCTCAGGCGTGTCGTTGAAACCGGTCGACAGTGCACGCGCAGAACAGAAACCGGCAATACCAAGCCGGCAGACGGCCGCTTCGGCACCGCCCGCGACCATAATGTCCGCGTCGTCCCACATGATGATGCGCGCCGCATCGCCGATGGCGTGGGCGCCGGTAGAGCACGCCGTCACGACGGCATGGTTCGGGCCCATATAGCCGTGATTGATGGAAACGTGGCCGGACACCAGGTTGATGAGGCTCGCCGGTATGAAAAACGGGCTCAGACGGCGCGGATTCTTCTCGGCTTCGACCTTGATCGCGCCGCGGCTGATTTCCGGCAGACCACCGATGCCCGAACCGATCAGAACACCGGTACGGTAGCGATCCTCGTCCGTCTCCGGCTCCCAACCGGAATCCGCGATGGCCTGATCGGCGGCACACAGCCCATAGACGATGAAGTCGTCCATGCGGCGGCGGTCCTTGGCCGGCACCCAATCGTCGGCATTGAAGGTCCCGTCGGAGCCGTCACCCTCGGGCACGGTTCCAGCGATCTTGGCCGGCAGATCGGACACGTCGAACCGATCGATACCGCGAATACCGGATTTGGAAGAAAGGAGGTTTTGCCAGTTGGTCTCTGCGCCGACGCCCAGCGACGTAATGGCTCCGATACCGGTGATGACGACTCGTCTCATCGATAGCGCCCCATCAAAAAAGGAACGACCGTCGACGGCTCGTACCGCCGACGGTGCTACATAGTCTTACGAAGACTGCTGCGATTCGATAAAGTCGATCGCGTCTTTAACGGTCAAAATTTTCTCGGCAGCATCGTCCGGAATTTCGATACCGAATTCCTCTTCGAAGGCCATGACCAACTCGACGGTGTCCAGGCTGTCCGCGCCGAGATCATCAATGAAGCTGGCGTTCTCGGTGATCTTGTCCTCGTCGACACCCAAGTGCTCAAGAACGATCTTCTTTACGCGATCCGCAACGTCACTCATTTTCGTTAAATCCCCGATCTTTACGGTTGAACTGGAGAGCTTCGCTCCCTGGCCTACCAGGCCTTGATTTCTTTACTTTCCATATAGCTTAAAGCTTGAAAGTGGGCGTAACTAACACACTCTTTCCGCCATTACCAGCGCACAAAGAACCTCTTTGTACGCCTTATATCATCGCCATCCCGCCATTGATATGCAAGGTCTGACCGGTCACGTAGGACGCCTCGTCACTGGCGAGATAAAGGCACGCCGCAGCGATATCGTCACTGCTGCCGAGACGCCCCGCCGGTATGCCGCCGAGCAGCTTTTCCTTGATGTCGTCGGACAGAACATCGGTCATCGCCGTTTCGATGAAGCCTGGGGCAACACAGTTGACCGTGATACCGCGCGCAGCGACTTCCTGCGCCAACGACTTCGACATGCCGATCATACCGGCCTTGGACGCGGCGTAGTTGGTCTGTCCGGCGTTGCCGGTCACGCCGACGATGGAAGTGATGCCAATAATACGGCCGAAACGCGCCTTCATCATGCCGCGCAGACACGCCCGAGAAAGCCGGAAAGCCGCCGTGAGATTGACGTCCAGCACCGTCTCCCAATCTTCGTCCTTCATCCGCATGGCAAGCTGATCGCGCGTCAAACCGGCGTTATTAATAAGAATATCGATGCCGCCCATGGCCGCTTCGGCGTCCTTGATCAACTGGTCGGCGCCCTCGGCGGAACCCAGATTCGCCGGTGTGACATGCACACGCTCGCCCAGGTCATCGGCCAGCGCCTGTAGGGCGTCGGCGCGCGTACCGGACAAGGCGACGGTCGCCCCGGCGCCGTGCAATGCCTTGGCGATGGCGCCGCCGATGCCGCCGGACGCACCGGTCACCAGTGCACGTTTTTCAGAGAGATCGAACATCATTTCCTCCGCTTATTCGCTCAAGCGCTTATATCAGAGTCCAGCCAGAAAAGCTTCGACATCGGCGGGCGAACCAACATTGGTCCCCGTCATTTCGCGGTCGATTCGCCGTACCAGACCGGAAAGCACCTTACCCGAGCCGATCTCGACAAGGGTATCCACCCCCTTATCTTTCAGCGCCAGACAGCTTTCGCGCCACCGTACCATGCCGGTAACCTGCTCAACCAAAAGGCGGCGAATTTCAGCCGGGTCTTCGACCGGCGCCGCCGTGACGTTGGCGATCAGTGGCACCGCCGGCGATTTAATATCGACCTTGGCCAACGCTTCGGCCATGACATCGGCGGCCGGCGCCATCATCGGGCAATGGAACGGCGCGCTCACTTGCAACAGCATGGCGCGCTTGGCGCCCTTTTCCTTGGCGACGTCGACGGCGCGTTCAACGGCCGCCTTGGCACCGCTGACGACGACCTGCCCCGGCGCGTTATCGTTGGCGCAGGCGAGCACTTCACCCTCAGCCGATTCGTCTACGACTTCCTGGGCTGTCGGCAGATCGAGCCCCAATAGCGCCGCCATCGCCCCCTCACCGACCGGCACCGCGCGCTGCATGGCTTGGCCGCGTGTCTTCAACAGCCGCGCCGTATCCGCCAGCGAGAAGCTCCCCGCCGCTGCCAGGGCCGAGTATTCGCCGAGCGAATGACCGGCAACGAAAGAGCATGCTTTCGCCAGCTCAAGACCGCCTTCTGCCTTCAGGACCGCGAGGGCCGCCATGCTGACGGCCATCAGGGCCGGTTGCGCGTTCTCGGTCAGAGTCAGTTCATCTTCGGGACCTTCGAACATCAGCTTCGAAAGGTTCTGCGACAACGCATCGTCTACTTCTTGCAGCACCTCTTTGGCGGCCGGAAAGGCGTCGACGAGTTCCTTACCCATGCCGACGGCTTGCGAACCTTGGCCTGGAAAAACGAATGCGCGGGCCATGTTTCCCCCTCTTATCTTAATTTCGGCTGATTTCGGCGCAAATTGGCCGCGCCACCCATGGCTGTCAAGCCAGTCCGAACGCCCCGCCCCTGAAACACATTATTACAATTAAGAAATACTTAGGATACGCGAGCCTTTCATTATGCCGCCTTGGACAAGTCTATGGAAGGACCGACACCCAATGGATAGCACCGTCTGGCACGAGATTCTCGATGGAGGACTCAATTTACCCGCCAACGCCAACGTCCCTGCCAGGCCGAAAGGTAATATCCGGTCCTGGCCCCCGGTGATGATCCGCGACTTCCTGCGCGCGGGCAAAACCACCGCCGTCGATGTCGCCCCGGAAACGACCATCGGCGACGTCGCCGATTATCTGGCATCCAGCCCTAACGCCATCATCGCCGTGCGCGGCGATAACGGCATGCTGATGGGCGTTGCCGTGGATCACGACGTCATGGCGTTGATCAAGCGGGACGGCGTCAAAGCGCTCGACTATCCGGTTTCCGAAACGTTGCAGATGGGACGCCCGACCTGTAACGCGTCCGACAGCCCCTACGTGGTCTTGAGCCTGATGCAGACCGAGAATTGGGATCGGGTCGGTGTTACCGAACGAGGCCGCATCGTCGGTGTCATCACACGGCGCGACCTGATCGAATTCGCGGGCGAATAAATCCCTCCATCAGGCGTCATATTGGTCGCGCAGCGCACCGGGTTCTTCAATTAATGAAAACAATCCTTTTTGGCCCCGGCGCATAGATATCCTGCCGGGTATTTTCCCATAATCACTAAGCCTTGCGGCGCGGCCGTAAACCTGTATATTGCGCCGCCTTAAATCTCCTTGCCGGGATTGTCCCGGCTATGCCTGTCCATGAATGGTTCGTGAATGGGTTGAGAAAAGCCTGAGGGAGCAAAATATGCCCTGCTACGAAAGCGTGTTCATTGCACGCCAGGACATCTCTGCTGCGCAAGCAGAGGGTCTTACCGAGATGTTCTCGAAAGTTATCAACGACAACGGCGGCAACGTCGTAGACACCGAAAGCTGGGGTCTGCGTTCGATCGCCTACAAGATCAAAAAGAACCGCAAAGGACACTACGTCCTCATGAACATCGACGCCCCGGCGCCGGCCGTTCACGAGATGGAGCGTCAGATGCGCATCAATGAAGACGTGCTGCGCTACATGACGATCCGGGTCGATGAGTTCGAAGAAGGGCCGTCGGCCATGCTTCGCAACAAAGACCGCGACGACCGTCCGCGCCGTGGCGACCGTCACGATCGTGGTGACCGTGGAGATCGCGGTGACCGAGGCGACCGTGCCCCGCGCCGTGAGGCCGAAGCCAGCAGCGAAGGAGAAGAATGATGCGCCGTGGATTTTTTCGCCGCCGCAAATCCTGCCCGTTTTCCGGCAAGAATGCGCCGAAGATCGATTACAAGGATATGAAGCTGCTGGGCCGCTATGTGTCCGAACGGGGCAAGATCGTCCCGAGCCGCATCACGGCCGTTTCGGCGAAGAAGCAACGGGAACTCGCCCGCGCCATCAAGCGCGCGCGCTTCCTGGGCCTCATGCCATACGTGCTGAAGTAAGGAACGGAGGCGCTTAGGCGCATCCAGAGGCGATCTGATGCCGGTAACCTTGATATTGGCCCTTGGGGCAGGAACGCTGAGCGCGGTGGCGGTATACGCCATCCTGTTCGGTTCTCTGCTTGCCCTGCCGCTGTTCTATTTCGCGTCCCTGCCGCTTTATATGGCGGGGCTCGGACTGGGCAGTAAGGGGGCCCTGCTGGCGGTTTTTGCCGCCTTGCTCACGGTCGGCGTCATCGGATCGGTTCAAACGGCCCTGCCCTATGCCCTCGCCTATGCGGTACCGGCCCTCATCGTCTCTCAGCGGGCGCTCCGCACCCTGCCGGCGGCGGATGGGACGGTGCGCTATACGTCCGGTGGTGAAATCATCGCCGGTCTGACAGCGGGCGGTGCGGGACTCCTGACTGCCGTTGCAATGATGACCTTAATGGACAGCGGATCCGAGCCTTTGGCCGACATGGTCGCGAACTTTTTGCGCGCGGCCTTCGAAGCCATGAGCGGCAATATCGATCCTGCAGCCCGCGAACAAGTGGTGCAAAGCCTTGCCCCGCTGTTTCCGGGCATGGCCGTCGCAAGTTGGGTCTTCATGCACATCATCAACGCAGCAACCGGCCAATCGCTCCTGCAGCGGTCTGGCCGCAATCTGCGTCCGGCAATGTCTTATCTGGACATCACCATGCCGGATTGGTGCTCGTGGCTGCTGGTCATTTCCGGGGCTGCGTCACTGCTGCTGCCCGGCGATCTCAGTTACGTCGGCCGCAATTTGGTGATCGTGGCGCTGGTGCCGTTTTTCGTTCTTGGCCTCGCTGTCGTGCATGGTTTCGCACGCCGCTCGGGCCGGGGAACGACCTTACTTGTTGCCTTTTATATTTTACTCGTGGTGTTCGGACCGACCGCCTTTTTGGTCGCCGGCGCCGGTGTACTTGAACAATGGATCGGACTGCGGAAACGGCTGCCGTCCGACAATGACCAGGAGAACGTGTGATGGAAGTCATCCTGCTGGAACGCATCGAGAAGCTCGGCCAGATGGGAGACGTCGTCTCCGTGAAGGCCGGTTTCGCCCGTAATTTCCTTTTGCCGCAAGGCAAGGCACTGCGTGCGTCCGACAACAACAAGAAAATGTTCGAAGCCAAGCGCGCTCAGCTTGAAGCCGAGGACCTGAAACGCCGCGAAGAGGCCCAGGCCGTCGCCGACAAGATGGGCAACCTCAGTGTTGTGCTCATCCGCCAGGCCGGCGACGCCGGTCAGCTTTACGGTTCGGTCAACGCCCGCGACATCGCCGATTCCGTGACCGAAGCCGGCTTCACGATCAGCCGTGCGCAGGTCGCGCTTGCCGACCCGATCAAGACCATCGGCATGCACGAAGTTCGCGTGAACCTGCACGGTGAAGTCGCCGTGACGGTCACCGCCAACGTTGCCCGCTCTGCCGACGAAGCCGAGACCCAGGAAAAGACCGGCGCCGCCGTTCTGTCCCTGGCCCAGCAGGAAGCGCTGGAAGTCGAAGCCGAGAACGAAGCCGAAGCCCGCGCTGCGGTAGCTGTCGCCGAACAGGCCGAGGAAATCTTTGAGGAAGGCGCCGCCGAAGACGCCGTCGAAGAAGCCACGGCCAGTGCCGAGGAAGCCGACGAAGAGCCGGCTGCCGAAGTCGCTTCGGAAGACGACGAAGAAAAAGCCTGATCCCTTTCGGATCGGAAGATCAGGGCATGCACTTCGGTGCATGCCCTTTTTTTATGTCTCAAACCTATTCGGAAAATGGTGTAATTTAATCACCCATCCCCAGGGACTTGTAATTATTTAGAGCAATTCAAAACTAAATAGTGTGGGAAGCAGCAAAGGGCACAAGGACTGAACTGAGAACGAGGAGCGAACCAATGCTCGTACAGGTATTTCTGCGGAAATTCACCCGCGCTGGAACACTTCGGTTACGGACTGCGGACGGCAAGGAACACGTCTTTGAAGGCGTGGAGCCCGGACCTTCTATTACGCTTCGCCTGCACAAACGTTCTCTCGAATGGACCTTGGCATTCGCACCCGATCCCCGCTTCGGCGAGGCCTACATGGACGGCGACATCACCATCGATGACGGTGATCTCCGGGACTTTATGTGGCTGGTCAACCGCAACGAAGAATTAGCCAGAAGAGCTGAAAGTGGCTGGCTGGAAAAGCTGGTTGAGCATGTCCGCCGGTGGCAGCGACTTCGCCGGTTGATCAACCCACCCAGCGCGGCACGCAAGAAGGTGTCGCATCACTATGATCTGACGGGCGACCTGTTCCGCCTCTTCCTCGACGAGGATCAGCAGTATTCCTGCGCCTATTTTTCCAACCCGAACGAAAGCCTTGAAGCTGCTCAGCAACGCAAGAAGCGCAGGCTCGCCGCGAAGCTATTGTTGGAGCCGGATCAGAAGGTCCTGGACATCGGATCGGGCTGGGGCGGCCTGGGTCTCTATCTTAACGAAGTCGCCGGGTGCGACGTGACCGGCGTAACCCTGTCCCACGAACAACATGCGGTCTCACAGCGCCGCGCCTTGGACGCCGGCGTCGACGAAAAGGTCCGCTTTAAGCTTATGGACTACCGCCATGTCGAAGGCACGTTCGACCGGATCGTCTCGGTCGGCATGTTCGAACATGTCGGCCCCAGCCACTATCAGGAGTTCTTCGACACCGCGTCGCGTCTATTAAAGCCCGATGGTGTCGCTGTGCTGCATAGCATCGGCCGATACAATGCGCCGGAACCCGTCAGCCCATGGATTGAGAAATATATCTTCCCTGGCTCCTACGCACCGAGCCTCTCGGAGGTATTGCCGAAGCTGGAACGCGCGCGGCTTTGGGTGACGGACGTCGAGATCATGCGCGTGCACTACGCCGAGACATTGCGGAAGTGGTACGACCGATTCATGAAGAACCGGGACAAGGCATTGCAACTCTATGACGAACGCTTCTGCCGCATGTGGGAATTCTATCTAACAGGCTGCGAGATGGCGTTCCGTGCGGGCTCGCTAATGGTGTTCCAGATCCAGTTCGCCAAGGACCGCGAAGCGGTGCCGCTGACACGGGATTATATCGAAACGAAGGAGCGCGAGATCGAATCTCTACGGCAACGGAACATAGCCTGAAAATTTGTCAATGCCGTAAACGCGAGATAAGGGCTCTTTTTCTTTCTGTTGTCCTCGTTATCCACACATTTCCACATACGCACTTTTTGAGACTGAGCGTAGGGTCCCGGTCATGGTTGGAAACACGGCCCAGGACACTGCGGAGTTCGCCGCGGAACAGGATGCGTTTGACGAAGACGCCCCCGGTTACCGGCAATTGCCCCGAAATATCGAAGCGGAGCGCGGCCTTCTGGGCGCAATCTTCGTCGATAACCGTGCCATGGAACAAGTTGCCGAGTTCCTGCACCCCGAGCATTTCGCCCTGACGGCGCACGCCCGTATCTTTCAAGCCATGCACAAGTTGATTGAGCGCGGCCAGATCGCCGATCCGACGACGCTGCGCCCCTATTTCGAAGCAGACGACAGCCTGTCCGAGATCGGCGGTGCATCTTATCTCGCCAATCTCGCCGCCAGCGCCATCAACGTCATTAACGCGCGTGAATACGGCCGTATCATCTATGACATGCACTTGCGCCGCGAATTGATCACGCTGGGCGAAGGCATCGTCAACGAGGCCTATGACAACGATGTCGACTTGGAAGCCAAGTCCCAGATCGAGATGGCCGAGAAATCCCTCTACGATTTGGCCACCACCGGTGAATTCGAAGGCGGCTTCCAGCCCTTCAAGACCGCCGTACTGGAAGCGATCCGCGTCGCCGACGCTGCGCATGCGCGCCAGGGCGGCCTCGCCGGGGTCGGCACCGACCTTGTTGATCTCGACAAGCTGTTGGGCGGCCTGCACCGTTCGGACCTTTTGATCCTCGCCGGACGCCCCGCCATGGGGAAAACCGCGCTCGCTACCAACATCGCCTACAATGCCGCCAAGAACTGGCTGGATACGCACGGCGACGAAGGTGCGGTTGTCGGTTTCTTCTCACTGGAAATGTCGGCCGAACAGTTGGCGGCTCGTATCCTGTCCGAGCAGTCGAACGTCTCGTCCGACCGCATGCGCAAGGGCGAGCTGACAAACGAAGAGTTTTCACGCCTGGCGCAGGCATCGAACCTTCTGCACGAAGTGCCGATCTTCATCGACGACACCCCGGCATTGACGGTCAGTGCGCTCCGCACCCGGGCACGGCGCCTCAAGCGTCAGCACAATCTGGGCTTTATCGTGGTCGACTACCTGCAGCTTATTTCCGGCTCGCCGGGCGGTCGCAGCGACAACCGCGTGCAGGAAGTCTCGGAAATCACCCGGGGGCTCAAGACGCTCGCCAAGGAACTGGACGTGCCCGTTTTGGCGCTGTCTCAGTTGTCTCGTCAGGTCGAACAACGCGAAGACAAACGTCCGCAGCTGTCGGACCTCAGGGAATCGGGCTCCATCGAACAGGACGCCGACGTCGTCATGTTCATCTTCCGCGAGGAATACTATCTGGAAAAAGCCGAACCCATGCAGCGCGGCGACGAAGCCCCGGACAAGTTCGGGCAACGCCAAATTCACTGGGAAGAACGTATGGAACGCGCGCGCGGCAAGGCCGAAGTCATCGTCGCCAAGCAGCGTCACGGCCCCGTCGGCGCCGTCAAACTGGCGTTCATCGGCGAGTTCACCCGCTTCGGAAACCTTGACGAGCACCACGAGGATTACTGACACTCGCGGACATGACCGCATCCAGCAACCTTTACGCCGCGACGCTCACCATCAACACCGACGCGGTGGCGGCGAACTACCTGCTATTACAATCCAAAATGAAACCGGGTGCCCAGTGCGGCGCGGCGGTCAAGGCCGACGGCTACGGTCTCGGTACCGGGCCCGTCGTCGAAGCATTGTGGCAAGCAGGCTGCCGCGAATTCTTCGTGGCACACCCGCATGAGGGGCTGATCGTCCGGGACGAACTGCCGGACGCAAGGATCTACGTCCTCAACGGCCCCCTTCCCGACGCCATCGACGCGTATCTCCAGGCCGGGCTGATCCCGGTTCTGAATTCGCTCGGCGATATCGAGTTATGGCGAGATGCCGCCAAGGCCAAGGGCCACATGCTCGAAGCCAATGTGCACATCGATACCGGCATGTGCCGTTTGGGTCTCGACCGCACAGAAACAAAGACACTCCTCGCCGACACAGAGGCCCTTTTGGAAGGTATCGACGTCGACATGGTGATGAGCCACCTCGCCTCCGCCGACATGATCGACAGCGACCAGACGCCGCGTCAGCTCGAGATGTTCAAGGCAGCCACCGCGAACCTTCCGGCCAAGCGCCTGTCACTCGCCAACTCGTCCGGCATCTTCTGGGGCGAGGACTACCATTTCGACGTGACCAGGCCCGGGGTCGCGCTGTATGGCGGCAACCCGACGCCGCACACGGACAATCCGCTACAAAATCCGGTGACCCTGACGGCGCGTATCCTGCAGGTCCGCGACGTCGCCCCGCCCGAGACCGTGGGGTACGGCGCAACGCATCCCGTCTCCGCGCCAACACGAATCGCCACAGTCCCGATCGGCTATGCCGACGGCTTTCACCGCGAAGGCTCCGGCAAAGGCATGGCCCACATCGGCGGTCATCCCGCCCCCATCGCCGGGCGGGTCTCCATGGACTTGATCACCCTCGACGTCACCGGCATCCCGGAAAGCATCGCCCATGCCGGGGCCGAGGCCGAGTTCATGGGCAAGCACCGCCGGCCCGACGAACTTGCCCGGGATTGGCAGACCATCCCCTATGAAGTATTAACCGGTCTCGGGCGCCGCTACCGGCGCCGTTACGTTGGCAGCGCGCAAGGGGGCGCGGTATGATCAATCCGTTACGTCCCATCGGCCGCGCTTTTATCCGTTTCCTGGAAACCACCGGCAGACTCGCTCTGTTCACCGTCGCGGGTGTCGCCAACTGTTTTCAGCCGCCCTTCTATGGCCGCCAGCTTCTGCGCCAAATCATAGAGATCGGCTTCTTCACCCTGCCCGTCGTCGGCCTGACCGCGATCTTCGCCGGCATGGTCCTGGCGCTGCA
This sequence comes from Rhodospirillales bacterium, assembly GCA_965216765.1. Classification (GTDB taxonomy): domain Bacteria; phylum Pseudomonadota; class Alphaproteobacteria; order Rhodospirillales; family Casp-alpha2; genus UBA4479. The sequence continues at coordinate 78,884 of OZ244199.1, read as the reverse complement.
GAGCTATACCGGCTTCGCGCGTTTCTCGGCCGAAGGTGCGATCGCCAACGTCGTCGTGCTGTCGATCACCCGCGAATTGGGCCCGGTGCTGGGCGGCTTGATGATTGCTGGGCGCATCGGCGCCGCCATGGCCGCCGAGATCGGCACCATGCGCGTCACTGAACAGGTCGACGCTTTGACCACCCTTTCCACCAATCCGATGAAGTATCTTGTGGCGCCGCGTCTGATCGCGGGAACGCTCATGCTGCCGCTGGTGGTCTTCATCGCCGATATCATCGGCGTGTTCGGCGGCTATCTGGTCGCGGTCTACAAGCTGGGCTTCAACCCGTCCAACTACTTGCAGAATACGTGGGAATTCATGACTGCACTCGACGTCATTTCGGGCCTCGTCAAAGCCTCCGTGTTCGGCTTCATCACCACGCTCATGGGTTGCTATCACGGCTACCATTCGGGCGGCGGCGCACAGGGCGTCGGCAAGGCGACCACCAACGCGGTGGTCTCGGCGTCGATCCTGATCCTGTGCTTCAACTACATTCTGACACTGCTGTTCTTCACCAAAGATGTCTCCTGAGAACATGGCCAAGATCCGCCTTGCCGGCGTCCGCAAGACTTTCGCGGGCGGCAAAAAGGTGGTTTTGGATCATGTGGATCTAGAAATCGGCAAGGGCGAGAGCGTCGTCATTATCGGCGGATCGGGCACCGGCAAGTCGGTGACCATCAAGTGCATGCTGGGCCTGATGAAACCGGACTCGGGCTCCATCACTGTCGACGGCAAGGAAGTCACCACCATGTCGGCGGGCGACCGGGAAGACATCAACCGCCAGGTCGGCATGCTGTTCCAAGGGGCCGCACTGTTCGACTCTCTGCCGATCTGGGAAAACGTCGCCTTCGGCCTATTGGCGCGCAAACAATGCACCCGCAAGGACGCCCGCGACATCGCGGCCCAGAAAGTCCGTCTCGTCGGCCTGTCGCCGGATATCTTGGACCTGATGCCCGCCGAACTGTCCGGTGGCATGCAGAAACGCGTCGGCCTGGCCCGCGCCATCGCCACCAATCCCGAAATCATCTTCTTCGACGAGCCGACCACCGGCCTCGATCCGATCATGGCCGACGTTATCAATAACCTGATCGTGCACGTGAACCAGGAAGTCGGCGCGACCGCCGTCACCATCACCCATGACATGACCTCGGCGCGCAAGATCGGCGACCGCATTGCCATGCTGTACGGCGGCAAGATCATTTGGGCGGGTCCGACCGAGGCTATCGACCATTCGGATAACGAGTACGTGGATCAGTTCATCCACGGCCGCGCCGACGGGCCGATCAAGATGGCGGTACGGCGGTAATCCCATAACTTTAAACGTCGTCCTGAACTTGATTCAGGATGACGGGCGGGCGTTCAGGACGACGCCACGGGTCAGAGAGTATCCAACTCCGACATTTTGTAGAGTTCGAACAGCGGCGCCAGCGTGGCACGGCGATGCACGGCACCGCAGATCGACGCGATCTTGGGTGAGCGCGCCAGCAACGCCGGTGTGTCGTAATGCCAGCAGACCGTCACCGCCAGGTAGACGTCGACGATGGAAAAACCGCTTTCCAGAAACCACGAACGGTCCGCCGGCAAGGTATCCTCGATGACCGCAAAAGCCCAATCCCAGCGTTTCTCTGCCGCCTCTTTAACAGCGCCGCCCCCATCCGGGTCCGACGTGTACCTATCGGCGTAGCTGTGCCGAAGGTCGGTCTCGTAGATATTGCAGACGATGTGCATCAACCAGCGATAGGCCAACGCTCTGTCGTTCGATCCCGTAGGCGGCAAAAGAGCCGCTTCCGGGTGCCGTTCGGCGAGTGTTAGGGCGATGGCAAGGGACTCGCAGAGGGCCGTGCCGTCCGTCAGTACCAGCGCCGGAATCTGCTTCATCGGCGAAATCGCCTCGAAATCCGGATCGTCAACCCGGCCGTTGGTGCGGTTGACGCGAATCCGCACCGTTTCAGCGCCGATTTCCGCCAAACAGGCGTCGGCGATGATAGCGGCCGTGCGCTCTGACCAATAAAGGGTGTAAGGCGCTGACATGGGTCTCTCCAAGGACTTAGACGGCGTCAGGCTAACCGAACGCGGAAGTCCCCGCCACCCCGCTTGCTCCAAGGCTCCGATTGGCGTAAGCCTGTGCCTCTCTCGGCACGAGGAAACGGCTTGGCCAAGGCGAAATCCAGCTATGTTTGCCAGGAATGCGGCGCGGTCCATTCGAAATGGATGGGCAAGTGCGACGCGTGCGGTGGTTGGAATTCGCTCGTCGAAGAAGCCGCGCCTGAAAGTGCCCCCAAGGGCCTCGGCTCCAAGCGTGGCAACAAGATCAACTTTGTCGGCCTCGACGGCGCCGAGAAAGACCCGCCACGGCGGATTTCCGGCATTCAGGAATTCGACCGCGTGCTCGGCGGCGGCCTTGTACCCGGCTCTGCCGTGTTGGTCGGCGGCGACCCCGGAATCGGTAAATCGACCCTTCTGATGCAGGTTACGGCGCAACTGGCCGGCAGCGGCAAGACGGTCTACATCTCCGGCGAGGAAGCCATCGCACAACTCAGGCTCCGCGCCCGGCGATTGGGGCTGGAGAAAGCACCCGTATCGCTCGCGGCGGCAACCAGCGTGCGCGATATCGTCGCCACGCTCGACGTGCCGGGTACGGTCGATGTCGTGGTTATAGATTCCATCCAGACCATGTTCATCGACAGCCTGGAAAGTGCCCCCGGCACCGTCAGCCAGGTCCGCGCCTCGGCGCAGGAACTGATCCGCACCGCCAAACGGCGCGGCTTCGCCCTTCTGCTGGTCGGTCACGTCACAAAGGAAGGCACCATCGCCGGCCCCCGCGTGCTGGAGCACATGGTCGATACGGTGCTGCATTTCGAGGGCGAGCGCTCGCATCAGTTCCGTATCCTGCGGGCCGTCAAGAACCGCTTCGGCCCGGCCGACGAGATTGGCGTCTTCGAAATGTCGGATGGCGGGCTCGGTGAAGTCTCCAACCCGTCCGAGCTGTTTCTGGGCGAGCGTGAGGGTGATGTCTCCGGTGCCGCGGTGTTTGCCGGGATCGAAGGATCCCGCCCGGTTCTGGTGGAAATTCAGGCACTTGCGGCGCCCAGTGCGCTGGGCACGCCCCGGCGTGCCGTCATCGGCTGGGATAGCGGCCGCCTCGCCATGGTGATGGCTGTCCTGGATACACGATGCGGGCTTGCACTCGGCCCCCTCGACGTATACTTGAACGTCGCCGGCGGCCTAAAGATTTCCGAGCCGGCAGCCGATCTTGCCGTCGCCGCCGCGCTGATGTCCGCGGAAAGCGGCGAAGCAATCAAAGGCGGCACAGTGATCTTCGGCGAGATCGGACTTTCGGGCGAAATCCGGCCCGTTTCACGTATCGACGCCCGGCTGAAGGAGGCCGCTAAATTGGGCTTCGTCCGCGCCATCATTCCCAAAGTCCGGTCCGGCAAGGCGGCAAAGCCGAACGTCGCCGGGTTGGAGATCGTCGAGATCGCGCACCTTTGCGACCTCGTGGACGCGGCCATTCCGAACGCGGAACCTGCCCGCATGCGGGGCAGAGGCTAGCCGATGGACGCCTTGAACGATCTGCCGGTGAACGCCGTGGATATCGTCGTGCTATTGGTCCTTCTGACCTCGGCGGTGCTCGCCTATGCCCGCGGCTTCGTCCGCGAATTACTTTCCGTGGCGGGGTGGATCGGCGCCATTTTCGCAACCATATATGGGTACCCCTACGCGCAGCCGATCGCACAGCGGTTCATTCCGTTCGATCTCGCAGCCAATCTGACGGCGGGCGTGGTGATTTTCATCGTCACCTTGGTGTTCCTGACGTTGATCAGCAGCGCCATCGCCCGGCAGGTGCACGCGAGTTCATTGAACGTCCTGGACCGCTCGCTCGGTTTCCTATTTGGATTAGCGCGCGGCGCGGTGCTGCTGGTGGTCGCCTTTATCGGTATGGAACTGCTGATCCCCGAGGCGGAACGCCCTGCCATCATCCGCGAAGCCAGGACCATGCAGTTGATCGAGCCGGGGGCCGCGTGGCTGAAATCGGTCCTGCCGAGCCGTCTCAAGGGTAAGCTTTCTATCCCCGAGGACGAAGAACCGGCCCGTGGCAGCCGGAACCCGGCGGTCGAACAATTGCTGTCGCCGTCCCCCAAGAGCGAGCAGTCGGCACCGGCGGACGGCTACCCGAGAAACCAACGCAAGAGCTTGGATCGTCTGTATGACGGTGTAGGTTCCAATCAGTAGACGAAATGTTTAGGATGCGCCCATGACAATTAGCCCGGAACTCCTCGACGACGATCATCCGCATGAGGAATGCGGCCTGTTCGGCATTTACGGGCACATTGACGCCGCCGCGCACACCGCGCTTGGCCTGCACGCGTTGCAACACCGCGGACAGGAATCGGTCGGCATCGTCGCTTATGACGGCGATCATTTTCACAGCCACCGCGCCCTCGGCCTTGTCGGCGATAACTTCTCGTCGGGGGACGTCATCTCCGGCCTGCCGGGCAAAACCGCCATTGGCCATGTCCGCTATTCGACCAGCGGCGACACCGTCATCCGCAACGTGCAGCCGCTGTTTTCGGAGTTCAAGTTCGGCGGCCTCGCCGTCGCCCATAACGGCAACCTGACCAACGCCTATCAAGTTCGCCGCTCGCTGATCGAACGTGGCAGCATCTTCCAATCGACCAGCGACACGGAAACCATTATTCATTTGATTGCCCGCTCGGAATTCGGCCCGGTGGTCGATCGCCTGACGGACGCGCTCTCGCAACTCGAGGGCGCGTATTCGCTTGTAGCCCTGACACAGAAGAAACTGATCGGCGCGCGCGATCCGCACGGCGTCCGTCCGCTGGTGATCGGCCGCGTCGGCGACGCCTACATCATAACGTCCGAGACCTGTGCGCTGGACATCATCGGCGCGCGCTTCGTGCGCGACGTCGATCCCGGCGAGATCGTCGTCATCGACGAAAACGGCATTCACTCCATTAAGCCGTTCTCGAAGGTGCCCCGGCGCTTTTGCATTTTCGAATACATCTACTTCGCGCGTCCGGACAGCAGCATTGACGGCCACCACGTTTATACGGTGCGCAAGAACATTGGCCGCGAACTGGCGATTGAAAGCGCCGTGCCCGCCGACGTCATCGTGCCGGTACCGGACAGCGGCGTTCCGGCGGCGCTCGGCTATGCGCAGGAATCCGGTGTGCCGTTCGAACTCGGCATCATCCGCAACCATTACGTGGGCCGGACCTTCATCGAACCGACGGCGCAGATCCGTAACCTGGGCGTGCGCCTCAAGCACAACGCCAACTTAGCCACGCTCAAGGGCAAGCGCGTCGTGCTGGTCGATGATTCCATCGTCCGCGGCACCACCTCCACCAAGATCGTCGAGATGGTTCGCACCGCCGGCGCCAGCGAGGTGCATATGCGTATTTCCTCGCCGCCGACGACAAACTCGTGCTTCTACGGCATCGACACACCGGAGCGCGGCCAACTGATGGCGGCGCAACACTCCGTCGAAGAGATGGCCGAGATCATCGGCGTCGACAGCCTCGCGTTCATTTCGCCGGACGGTCTTTACCGCGCCGTTGGCGAAACCGAGCGGAATGCCGAACAACCGCAATACTGCGACGCCTGCTTCACCGGCGAATATCCGATCCGCCTCGTCGACCGAGACGGCGGCGACATGCCGAAGCAACTCTCTCTGCTGACCGAGCGGGACTAAGCATCATCATGAGTAAAAGACTTGAGGGACGGATCGCCCTGATCACCGGCGCATCCAGGGGCATTGGCCGCGCTGCGGCGCTGCGTTTGGCCGAAGAAGGCGCGCACCCGATTCTGATCGCGCGCACGCAAGCGGGCCTGGAGGAATTGGACGACGAGATCCGCGCCAAGACCGGCATTGAAGCGACCTTGGTACCGATGGATCTCCGCGACTTCGACGCCATCGACAAGATCGGCGCCGCGATCTATGAGCGCTTTGGCCGTCTTGACGCCTTCGTCGCCAACGCCGGCTTGCTGGGCGTGCTGACACCCGTGCATCAGATCGACCCGAAAGTTTGGGATCAGGTCATGGACGTGAATCTGAAAGCATGCTGGCGGCTGACGCGAAGCATGGATCCCCTGCTCCGCGCATCGGACAGCGGCCGCGCGATCTACGTCACATCGTCGGTGGGGCATCAGCCGCGCGCGTATTGGAGCGCCTATGCGATCTCCAAGGCGGGCCTGGAGATGATGGCCAAAATCTACGCCGAAGAGACGCAGAATTCATCGATCCGCGTCAACATCGTCAATCCCGGCGCGACGCGCACGGGAATGCGGGCACAGGCGATGCCAGGCGAAGACCCCGAGACCGTCAAGACGCCCGAAAGTATCGCTCATATCTTTGTCGATCTGGCGGCCGCCGACTGTACGCGGCACGGCGAAACGATCGACGCCCATCCCGCATAAGGCGGATGCAGGGCCGGCTCGGCATCACCTGGGGGCTGTCCAGTCTGCACGGCTGGGGTGTTTTCGGACTCAATCTCGTCAAGCAACTCTCACGCGGCAATGCCAATGGCTGGCCGCGGCCGATGTTACTCAACGAAACGCCGCTCGGCGCCATTGACCCCACCCTGCATGCGTCGCTCTCCCCTCTCATCGAAGAACGCGAATGGATTGTGCAAAACAGTGCCCACATGGCGCAGGTCGGCCTCAGCGATACCGTCGTCTTACATTCGTCCGGTAACGGCCTGGTGCACAACGACATCAGCGCGCGTTTTCGCGGCGAGCGGAACGTCGGCTTCACGTTTTTCGAGCAAACGGACATCCCCACCGCCGCCATCGACGCGGTGAAGACCATGGACGGGATGCTGACGGGGTCGGACTGGTGCCGGGATATCCTTGTTGATCGCGGCGTCGCTCACGTGCAGTGCGTGCATCAGGGGATCGACACGGAACTGTTCTCGCCCCGTCCGGCATCCGGCCGCCTGAAAGACCGTTTCGTCGTGTTCGCGGGCGGCAAGCTGGAATTCCGTAAGGGTCAGGATATCGCACTCGCCGCGTTTCGCGCCTTTCATGCGCGTCACCCGGAGGCACTGCTGCTGACCGTGTGGCAAAACCCGTGGCCGGAAAACGTAAAATCCCTAGCCGAGAGCGGTCATATTGCTTCCCTGCCCACAGAAGGTGCTGCCGACCGGGTCATACCCGCATGGACGGTCGCGGAGGGCATTCCCGCCGGTGCCCATATCGATGCCGGTGCTATCGTAAATACCGCCCTGCCCGCCCTGCTGGCCGAAGCCGACGCAGCTCTGTTTCCGAACCGTTGCGAAGGCGGCACCAATCTGGCGTTGATGGAATGCATGGCGATGGGGTTGCCGTGCGTGGTGTCCATGAACACCGGGCACCTGGATATCGCGGATACGGATAATGCCTATCCGCTTACAAGGCAGATGCCGGTCGCGAACGCCCGAAACGCACGCCAAGGCTGGGGTGAAAGCAGCGTCGATGAAGCCGTTGAACGGCTGGAAGAAATCTATGCCGACCGCCTAGAGGCCAAGCGGCGTGGCGGAAATGCCCGGAAGCGCATGACCGGCATGACCTGGTCGCGCCAGGTCGCAAAGCTGGTCAGTGCGCTACCGGACTAAGCCGTTAGGCGAGGAAAAGCACCAGGCCAGCCGCTGCGATGGCGCCACCACCGGCACGAACGGCCGTAGGCGCCGTTTGCTCGGCAATCTTTTCGACAGCCACACTCAGGCCGATACCGAAGGCATGCAGCAGCGCCGTTGCGGCAACAAACCCTGCGGCGTAGTCGACGCCACTGGCGTTCAACGGCATTTCCGTACCGTGTGCGTGACCGTGAAAGACCGCAAGCACAGAAACCAACGCCATGGCGGCGGCAACCGGCAATTTACGACCGAGCGCGATCACCGCGCCGAGAACGACGATGGAGCCGACGATACCGATCTCAACGAACGGCACCGGCACGCCGGAGATGCCCAACAGGCCAGCGAAGACCATCGTGCCGACAAAGGCCAGCGGCACGAACCATAGGGATTTGCCACCCTGCTGCGCGGCCAGTACGCCGACGGCGATCATGGCAAGGACGTGGTCGAGACCGCCGATGGGATGGCTGAACCCGGCTGCGAGGCCGGATGCGGCAGCAATGCCGGTATGCGCAAGCGCAGGCGTGGCGGCGACAGCAAGCAAGGCTGCGGCGAGAAAGATCGTTCGTTGCATGTTGAAAATCCCTGTAAGATAGAGGAGCCGACTTAAGTATGATTATTATCAAAAATATCATACTCGCCAACCATCGCAACTTCGGATGATCCCAAAATGGAAAGAATAACGATTACGATCGACGACGATCTGCTCGCCGCTTTCGACGACCTGATCGCGCTGAAGGGTTATGCCAATAGGTCGGAAGGTATCCGCGACGCGGTACGGCAGATGCTATCGGATCAGCAGATGGGAACGGACGATGACGCGGACTGTGTGGGGTGCGTGGTCTATATGTACAATCACAAGGAACGCGCCCTGTCGTCGCGTCTGGTCGAGGCTCAGCACAATCACCAACACATGCCGTCGGCGACCCTGCACTTGCACGTCGATGCCGACAACTGCCTGGAAGCGACGGTGCTGAACGGCGCCGTCCGCGATGTCCGTCAGATGGCGGACAAGATCACGTCACAGACAGGCGTAAAGTACGGTCGCCTGCATCTTATTCCGGTGGAGCCCGACGAGGGCTAATCGTTACTCAGCCGCCGCCGGGTAGGTTCCTTCTTCGTCGTGCACTTCGAGCCCCGTCAGCGGCGGGTTGAAGGTGCAGATCATGCGCATTTCCGAAGTCGCGCGCAGCAGGTGCTTTTCGTGACCATCGAGGGCATAGAGGGTGCCCGGGTTGATGCGATACGTGGGGCCGTCCGGCAGAACCTCGATCTCACCCTCACCTTCGATGCAGTACACCGCTTCCAGATGGTTCTTGTACCAAATGAGGGTTTCGGTCCCGGCGTGGATCAGCGTGTCATGCATGGAAAAGCCCATGCCCGCGTCCTTGAGGATCAGGCGGCGGCTGGTCCAGTTGCCGCCTTTGACTTCGTGTTCAGTCCCCAGCACATCATCGAGATGCTTAACGATCATAGTTCAGTTCTCCGTTCTTAAGCCGCGGATTGTCCGGCAAGCCGACGTTCGATGACAGCCGCCACCGATTTTTCAATAATGTCGAGGCCGTTGGCCAGGGTTTCCCGGTCGATGGTCAGCGGCGGCATGATCTTGGCCACCTGCGATTCGACGCCGGCGGTTTCCATGATCAGGCCATTCTTAAAGGCTTCATGGCAAATGTCAGACGCAAGCCCTTCGATCTCGCTGTCGAGACCCTGCACGAGGCCGCGGCCGCGCACCTTGAACTTGGCATCCGGATACTTGTCGGCCAAGGCTTCCAAACAGCTGCGGACTTCCTTGCCCTTGGCCAGAGTGGCGTTCTTCATGTCGTCGGTGCGCCAATAGTCGAGCGCCTCGACAGCAGCGACAAACGCCAGGTTGTTGCCACGGAAGGTACCGTTGTGCTCACCGGGCTTCCATTCGTCCAGATCCGGCCGGATCAGCACCAGCGCCATCGGCATACCGATGCCGCCGATAGCTTTAGACAGACACACCATGTCCGGTTTGATTCCGGCTTCATCGAAGCTGAAGTAGGACCCGGTACGTCCATTGCCCATTTGGATGTCGTCGACGATCAGCAGAACGTCATGCGCGCGGCACAACTCTTCCAGACGGCGCAGCCATTCGGCGCTGGCGACGTTGATACCGCCCTCGCCCTGCACGGTTTCGACGATGGCCGCCGCCGGACGGTCCATCCCGGACCCCGCATCCTTGAGATAGGCTTCGAACACGGCCAGAGAGTCGATATTGCCGCCCAGATAGCCGTCATACGGCATCGGCGTCGCGTGGCTCAGCGGGATACCCGCGCCAGCCCGTTTGGATGCGTTGCCGGTCAGCGCCAATGCGCCCAGCGTCATGCCGTGGAAGCCGTTGGTAAAGGACACGATCTCGGTCCGCTTGGTGGTCTTGCGGGCGAGTTTGATCGCGCTTTCGACGGCGTTGGTGCCGGTCGGCCCCGGGAACTGAAATTTATAGTTCAGACCACGCGGCTGCAGAATCACTTCGTTAAAGGTCTCGATGAACTTCCGCTTGGCTACGGTTCCCATGTCCAGACCGTGCACGATGCCATCGCCTTCGAGATAGTCGATGACCGCGCGTTTGATAACCGGATTGTTGTGACCGTAGTTCATAACCCCGGCGCCGGCGAAGAAATCGATATAGGTGTTACCGTCTTCATCGGTCAGTTCGGCCCCGAGAGCTTTGGAAAAAACGACGGGAAAGTCGCGGATGTAGCCGCGAACGTTCGACTCTAAGTCATCAAATGTTTTCATATCGATTGCTCTGCCTTTCCGTTCTTAGGTCGTGTTTTAGATCAGTCGACGTGGTGGATCGGCTTGATGGAGAACAAACGCTCGGCGTCCTGACGCTGCTCATCTGGGAAATCCGACGCGCCGAAACCGGAACTGATCTCCAGTTCTGCGCCACGGCTCTTGGCGAACGACGCGAACAACGCTTCCGATGCCTTGTTGCTTTTCGTCACGGTCGCTTCCAGCGTCCGGACACCGCTGCAGGACGGCTGATCGACAAGCGCTTCAAGCATACGCTGCGCGATCCGCATGCCGCGGAATTCCGGCAGCGTGACGATCTGCCAGACGAACAACACCTGCGGTTTGCCCTGAACACGGTGCGCGGTGACGAAACCGGCCGGCGTGCCGTAGACTTCGGCGACCATGCAGGTCTCGCTGAAGTTCCGCGCCTGCATCATGTAAGCGTAAGGCGAGTTGAGATCGACGCCGCCGGCTTCATGGGCGATTTCCCACAGCAGCGCGCCGTCATCCTTGTGTGTAGAGCGGATCGCAACACCGTCCGGATCCAGCATTGTCTCTCGCGACGACAGGGCGAACGTGGAGACGCCGACCTCGCGTTCAACGCTCTGTGCTTCCGCGAGTTTCGCGGGAATGCTGGCGGTACGGATCGAAGTAACGGTTTCTCTTGGATTACTCATTTTCTCTTCTCATTCTGATAAAGTTTAATTTCATGGCACATACGTACAAATCTACGCGCGCGCCAAAGCACGCACGGATTGGATGCCGGTAGTGAACGCCGACTAGTGGCTAAATCAGTTCAGGAAAGGGATCAGATGCTCGGAGCGGGGCATCGAAAAAGAGCCCCACCAAAATCCGGCATTTGAGCGGGAGCGGCGCGGGGCGCGGCTCCAGTCGCAAGTGGCGACATTTCCCTTTGGTGTTCCCGACCGAATATTCGAGACCTTAAAAGGCTCAAACACATTTTTTATTTCGTTCGTATTAGTCATCACGCGTGAAAATAGGGGTCAGCGCCGAGATGTCAAATGACGGTCCTGCTACAACTATATGATTTGACTGAAATTTTTCCACATAATGTTGTGTCCCAACACGCTGTATCGCAACCTGAGCATGGCCTAGCGGGGAATCATTTTGCGCCGCAAAATATTCACACAGCGCCCCTGTATCCTGAAAAATTTTTTTTCACTCTGACATCTGACGACCTTTTGATTCGCCAAACACGCCTGAATACCTTTTGCAGAGGCGAATAAGATCGCCGAAAATGCTCCCCATAACCGAGGCCGAAAGGTCCACGAAGAGCATCCAAGGAAGACTTTCATGCCTGATTTCGACGTCATCGTCGTTGGCGCGGGCAATGCCGCGCTTTCCGCCGCCATGGCCGCCCGCGAGAACGGCGCCAAGGTTCTTATTCTGGAAAAGGCCCGCGAAGACGAAAAAGGCGGCAATTCCTACTTTACCGCCGGTGGTTTTCGCTTCTGTCATACAGGTATCGACGACGCTGCGACGGATGTGCTCACCGATCTATCGGATGCCGAGCGCGATCAGATCGTACTGCCTGTCCATGACCGCCAAGTCTTTTACGATGCTTTGATGAAGGTTACCCGCGGTCAATCCGACGAGGACATGGCGCGCATCCTGATCGACGGTTCGCGCCCGGCAATGGTGTGGCTCAGGAAACACGGCGTTCGTTTTATCCCGATGTTCGGACGCCAGTCGTTTCTGGTCGACGGCAAGCAGCACTTTTACGGCGGCGTCAATATCGAAGCCGTTGGCGGCGGCGCCGGTCTGGTCGAGATGGAACTGGCTGAGGTATTGCGCATGGGCTGCGAGATCCGTTACGGCACCGGGGCGACGAAATTGATCCAGGACAGAAAGCGGCGCGTGACCGGTCTGGAAGTGCGCGGTCCCGACGGATACGAGGAAATCACGGCCAAGGCCATCGTGCTGGCGTGTGGCGGCTTCGAGTCCAACCCGGAAATGCGTGTGCGCTATCTGGGGGCGGGCTGGGATTTGGCCCGTGTGCGCGGCACGCGCCACAATATGGGGGACGGCATCCGCATGGCCATCGACATCGGCGCCCGCCCCTACGGCAACTGGTCCGGCTGTCATTCCGTTGGCTGGGATATCTCCGCCCCGCCCTTTGGCGACTATGAGGTTTTGGACAACTTCCAAAAACATTCGTACCCGTGGGGTATCATGGTCAATATCAAGGGTGAGCGCTTCGTCGACGAGGGCGAGGATCTCCGCAACCACACCTACGTGAAGTTCGGCCGTGAGATCATGGGCCAACCGTTCCGCACGGCGATCCAGATCTTCGACCAGAAGACCATTCCGCTGCTGCGCGACGAGTACCGTATCAAACAGGTCACCAAGTACACGGCCAACAGTATCGAAGAACTTGCCGCCGAGTTAGAAATTGATCCGGTTAAACTGAAAGCCACCATTGACGACTTCAACGCCGCCTGTCAGCCGGGCGACTTCAACCCCGCGATCCTGGACGGCGTGACCACCAAGGGTTTGAGCCCAAACAAAACCAACTGGGCACTGCCTATCGACGAGCCCCCGTTTGAAGCCTACGTCACGACAACGGGTGTCACCTTTACTTTCGGCGGCCTGCGTATCAACGACTCCGGCGAAGTCCAGGACGTCACCGACCGCTCAATCCCCGGCCTCTATGCCGCGGGCGAACTGGTCGGCGGATTGTTCTATGAGAATTATCCCGGCGGCTCGGGCCTGATGGCAGGAACGGTATTCGGCAAACTGGCCGGCGACAGCGCAGCGGCGTTCGCCGCCGGCTAAGGCGTCAGCTGCTCGGTAACGGGATAAATTCTTCCTCGTCGCCGGGCACCTTGGCGAAGTTGCCATTCTTCCAATCGGCCTTGGCCTGATCGATACGCTCGCGACTGCTGGAGACGAAGTTCCAGAACTTGAAGCGCGGCCCGTCCATCCTGGCACCACCGATCAGGATGACGTGCGCATCGCCAAGCGCCTTGATGGGGACTGCCATATCCGGGTGCAGGACCAGCATTTCACCTTGTTCGAAACGTTGGCCCGCGACCTGGAGCGTGCCGGTCAGAAGATAGATCGCGCGCTCTTCATGCTCGGGCTTCAGCAGCATCTCGGCACCGTCCGAAAGACGCAGATCGACGTAGAGCGTCTCCGTGCAGACCGCCACCGGCGAACGCTTGCCCCAAGCCTTGCCGGCGACAACCGTCGCCCGGTAGCCGTCGCCGTCGACATGCGGGATGTCTTCGGCTTTGTAATGCTGGAAGGATGGTGCGTCTTCTTCATGATCCTTCGGCATCGCCATCCAAACCTGCAGACCGAACAATTTATTCTTCTGCCCCAGCAGACGTTCCGGCGTCCGCTCGGAATGCACAATACCCGACCCGGCGGTCATCCAGTTGACCTCGCCGGGATGAATCTCCTGCGCATAGCCTAAGCTATCGCGGTGCATGATGGTGCCTTCGATCAGCCACGTCAGGGTCGACAAGCCAATATGCGGATGCGGTCGCACATTGACCGGCTGATCTTCGGCGAGCGTTGCCGGCCCCATCTGATCGAAAAAGATGAACGGCCCGACCATCTGACGTTCGGATGCCGGTAAGGCGCGGTAAACCGAAAACCCGCCCAGTTCATGTTCCTTCGGGCGGATCACCAAATCGACGGGATCGCAGTTATCACGGCTTCTGCAGATTGCTTCGGATGCTGGTTGCCAACTCATCTGACACTCCTTTCCGGAGATATAGTGTGCGGACGATTGATTACCATACGCAATTGAACGCGTTACCGGGTTTACCTATGAGTTTACGGGTTAAATCGCCGACCATTTCTCAAGGATCAACTGGTGAAAGCTTTCCGCCGTAGCGGACATGCGCGCACCTTGTCGGACGACGGTGCCCAGCAGTCTGGAAATGGAGGGCTCGACCAACGGCACCGCTGCAATAGTCGGGTGGTCCTTTGCCGGCATCAAGGACATCGGCACCGCTGTAATGCCAATACCGGCATCGACAAAGCCGAGGGCCGTCGGCAGGTGCCGCACCTCGCAGAACCACCCCATGGACCTTCCGGCGCGTGCCAGCGCCTGATCGATGAGCATGCGGTTGCCGCTGCCTTTCCAGACGGCGATGAATCGGCTTTCGTCGATATCCTGCCAGCGAACCGCCGAGACTGACGCCAGCGGGTCGCTGCGGGGCACCGCGAGAACGAAAGGATCGTCGGACAAGCCGCGAAATTCCAGTCCCGGTTCCTGCCCCCCCATAAAGTTGATGCCGAAATCCGCGTCGCCGGACGCGACAGCGTTCCAGACATCATTGGCGGAAAGATCGCTGATGCGGATACGAGCGTGCGGATTTGTCGCCGCAAAAGCCTGAATGACGCGCGGTAGGATGTTCTGGGTCGCGGTCGGTACCGTGGCAACGGTCACGATCTGCGCACGCTGATATTCAAACTTACCGGCATCGTCGCCGATGGCGCGGACGGCCTCGTCGGCGTCCCCCAGGATCAAAACCGCCCGGTCGCGAAATGCCTTTGCCGCCATCGTAAGCCGCATGGAGCGGGTTGTCCGTTCGATCAACGGTTGGCCCAACGCCTCTTCCAGTTTCTGGATACGCCTTGATAGCGCCGACTGCGAGATGTTCAGGTCCTCTGCGGCGCGCCTGAAAGAGCCGGTTTCGCTGACGGCAACGAAGGCTTCCAAATCGCCGAAATCAAAATTAATGCGCATTGCGCAATAATACTTTTATTATTTGCGATGTACAGATTAATCGTTTCTGGTTCTAATCATTTTCAAGGTAAACAAACATTTCACGGGCGGAAGCGATCATCATGCAACAACGAGCCATCCCCTTTCTCTTCATGCGCGCAGGCACTTCGCGCGGCCCCTTCTTCCATAAAGGCGATCTGCCGGAGGACCGGGAAGCTCTCTCGCAAGTCCTCGTTGCTGCGTTGGGCTCTGGCCACGAATTGAACATTGACGGTTTGGGCGGAGGCAACTCCGTCACCACAAAGGTCGCGATCCTGTCCAAGTCGGACCACGAATGGGCCGATATCGACTATTTCTTCGCCCAGGTATCCGTGCTCGACGGCAAGGTCGACTACACACCGACCTGTGGCAATATATTGTCCGGCGTCGGCCCCGCCGCCATCGAAATGGGGCTGCATCCGATCACCGGTGATACCACCGACGTTAAAGTCCGCGCCACGAATACCGACGCGCTCGTCACCGTGACCGTTCAGACCCCGGACGGCGAGATTAAATATGACGGCGACACGGCCATCGACGGCGTGCCCGGAACGGCAGCACCCATCGATCTGAAATTCCAGGATGTCGCAGGCGCGGTGACTGGCAAGCTTTTGCCGACCGGATCCGAGATGGACACCATCGACGGGATCGACGTGTCGTGCATCGACGTCGCCATGCCGATGGTCATCGCCCGGGCAACCGACTTTGGCCTGACCGGCCACGAGTCCGCCGAGGAACTGGATTCCAATCGTGAATTCTATGCCCGCATGGAAGCTATCCGCCGCAAAGCCGGCGAGAAAATGGGTATGGGCGACGTCAGCAAATCGGTGGTCCCGAAATTCGGCCTCGTCGCTCCGCCGGCAAAGGGCGGCACCGTCGCGGCACGCTATCTCGTGCCATGGGCCACACACCCGACGATGGCGGCGACCGGCTCGCAATGCATCGCGTCCTGCACCCTTATGAAAGGCACGGTCGCCGACGGCATGATCGAGCGTCCTGAAGGCTCGCCGGTCACGGTAACGCTGGAACACCCGATGGGCTCGATCGACGTGCTTGTCGAGTATTCGGACGGCAACCGCTTCGATATCCGCTCGGCCGGTATCGTGCGGACCGCGCGCAAGCTCGCCCGCGGGGAACTCTACGTACCCGGTGCGATCTGGCAGGAACAGGCAGCGGCCCCCGAAGGCATCGCCGCGGAGTAACCAAGCACCGTCATCCTGAATGTTCACACCGTCATCCTGAACTTGATTCAGGACGACGCAAGGACTAGAGACGCAATCCCACCATCAAAGCGTTCTGTATTCAGGATGACGCATAGGTTATTGCGAGCTCACCGGCACGGCAGCTTCGAATAATAGTTCATGATTGAAACGACTTCGTCGCTCACCTGAGCGGAGACCGGACCCATTACGGGATGTCTGCGCGACTCTCCTGCATTCAGGTTCGTGACGGGAAAACTCTCCAGGTATTGCTCCCGGAACTTCAGATACTGCTGAAAGAGATAACGAATGCTCTGTCCCGCAAGGTTCGGAACGTCCGGCGATGCCGATAGTCCGCGCGAACCGTGGCAAGAAGCGCATACGTTGGGCGTATACGTCGCGAGTTCCGCGTTTCCCAAATTGACACACTCCTGAGACGAAAGCGCGTTAGCAGCCTCCCGCCATTTTTCCGGCGGCACGTCGTGCGCAACGGGCGACATCGTTTGATCGGAGCGGCTGTCCTTCTTGCGCTTATCCCCGGCGGCGAAGCGTTCCAGTTGTCTCACGATGTAGTCCGGGTGCTGCCCGGCCAGGTAAGGTGCAACCAGAACGCCCGACGGATTGGACTTAGTCGAGTGGCATTCCAAGCACTGGACTGTTTCCGCACGTACGGCCCCTTCGGGCCATAAACTGATAGTAAAAAACAACAGTGCAATTCGCGGCTTCATCTATTGGGTATCCCAATCGATTGTTCCCCGCTATTACACTAGGAGCCATGCCAGAGACTGACGTTGATCTGGATCAAAAAATGGCTCATCCCTCACAGCTTCGAATAATCCACCTTCTCCCAACTGCCGGAAGCGACGGAGCGTTCCGCCGCATCGTGCACGTAATGCAATTTGATCACGTCCTCGAAACTCGGCGTCGTTGATTTGCCTTTGGCGATATCGTCGGCGAAAGACACCCATTCCTGCGCGACCTCGAACGCCGCCTGACCGTACTTGAACCCTTGCGCCATGCGGTGGCGGTCGGGAATCTCTATCTCCTTGAAGGCGCGCTGCAGGCGTTCCGGTGCAATCGGATCGCCGAACAACTGCTCGTCGCTCGCTTGCGCGCCGTAAAGCTTCAGCATGCCCCGGGTCGGGTCGCCGTCGCCCGCCGACTTGTCCCAGTTGTCCGGCGTCGGGTCGGCGGCCAGCATCAGCATGCCCTTGGTGCCGTATAATTCGAACCGCGTACCTGTGCCGAACCAGCCCGTGTAGGACGTCTGCATGGTGCCGATGACATCGCCTCCGACGCGCAGAAGATAGTTCATGTTGTCGACCTGATCCCCCTTCAACACGCCGCCGTCCGTGTTGCGGCGCTCCGGCACCATGACGCGCATGTCGGCGCAGATGTCTGTAACGTCGGCCCCAAGAACGGCCGTCAACCGCTGCAGGTTCTGGCCGCTGCGGTAGCCCGGATGCCCGCCTTCCGCCGACTGGAACAGCCACTGCCGGTGCCCGGGCCGGGGCATGATGTACTGCCCGGAAACAAAGGAATGCGAAAAGGTCAGTGGCTGGCCGATGAACCCGGCCTGAACCAGTTCCGCCATGTGCAGACAGGCCGGCTCGAAATAGTGCTGATAGCCGATCTTGGAACGCAGTCCCTTTTCCTTGGCGATGTCGTACATCTCTTGTGCCTGCGCCGTGCTCACTGCCATCGGCAATTCGCAGTAAACATGCTTGCCGGCTTTCAGCGACGGAATCGCGACTTGATGGTGGCTTGCCGGATTGACGACGATGGCGACGATGTCCAGTTCCGGCGCCTGGGCCAACATATCGTCAACGCCGGCAAAAGCATGCGGAATACCGAAATGATCGGCGGTTTCCTGGGCGCTCTCCATCCGGGACGTGCAGACGGCATATAATTCGAAATGATCCGTCAATTTCTGCAACGCGGGCACGTGGGCGCGAACGGAAAAACGCTCGCGGCCGTCATCGCTGTGCGCAAAGGACGCGCCGACAACGGCAACCTTCAGTTTATCTTTGCTCATTTTTTTTCTGTTTCCTCATCAATGGCTTGTCGCCTGTTGGCAAGGATCGTAAGCACCCGCCGGGTAACGGTCAAAACACCTATAGCCAGACCGGCGTATCGGCACCGAGCGCAGGAGCCGGACGCTCCCAATAGGGCGGAGTCTTTGACAGGCCGATGACCGGTTTCAGGTGCTTCAATGGCCCGTACCCCGTTTCATCCACTTCCATGATGGCTTCCAATTCTTCATCGGAGACATCGATGCTGGGGTCGGAAATGGCGATCTGACCTTGGCGCTGGATGAACATCGCCGACTGACAGAGCGACACTCGCACATGATAGGAACCGCCTTCCCGCGCACGGCGCGCCAACGCCAACAGTACGCCGTAGGCACCGTTATAGCCGGTCGTGTAGTCACAGACGGGGGCCGGCAGCAGTCGCGGGCGTCCCGGCTCGCCGCTGGCCATACAGACACCGCTGGCCGCTTGGGCCACTTGCTCCCAGCCGGCACGGTCCGACAGCGGTCCGCCGACGCCGTAGCAATCGATCGAGAGGTAGACGATCCCGGGGCGCTTTGCGGCCAAGTCTGCCGGGCCGAGGCCGAGTCCTTCCATGATCCTGGGCCGGTAGCCCTGGCTGAACACATCGGCGCGCTGCACCAGGTCCATGAACGTGCCCAACTGCTCTCCGTCCTTGAGATCGAGGAAGCAACTCCGCTTGCCGTGACTGGTATCCATCACGTGTTCCATGACCTGCGGCAGATGCTCCGCCGTGACCATCAATACGTCGGCACCGTTCTCGGCCAAAGTGCGCGCCGCAATCGGCCCGGCGAGGATGCGCGTCAGGTCCAATGCCCTAATGCCGCTGAGCGGACGCGGGCCTTCCGGGAACGGAATCGGATCGCTGTCGCCGATCTTCTCGATCGTGATCACCGGCTTGGTACTCAGATGCGCGCCGTGCGGATGCGCCTGCCATTCGTCGTAGGAGCGAACGACGGAACCGCAGGCCCGGGCTTCGGCGACCGCATCCTCCAGGTCCTGCGCATCGCGGCTGGCCATGGCCTTGCCGATCTCGTCGAGATCCGGTCCGCAGCCGAGCACGTCCAGCACTCGCTTTTGCAGATGCGGCAGATTGAAGTGCGCCAGGAACCAACGCCCGTCCTTGCACTGCCACGGCTGCGTCATCGCCCGCGCGTGCTCGCGCTTCGGCGTCATCGGTGAACGCTCCCAACCACCATTGGCGGCGGGCCGACTCATATAGGTGCCGCTGCGCATCGCCGCCGCGGCTCGGCGCACGTCCATGCTGACTTTCTGCCGTTCGCCGGTTTTGAGTTCGTAAATGTCCGTAACCGCAACGCCGATTCCGGCGAGAACGCTCGCCGCCACCTCGCCCACTTTGAATTTTGCCGGAATCACCGGATCTGCCCCGGTGATCGTAACCTCACCATGTTCGGGAAGATCGAGATCTCGAATGCGCATCAATTCTTGAAAAGCGGGGGTCATGTCTGCTCCGTCGGTTTGGTAGGTTAGACGGATTATGTGGACCCACGGCGGACTGTCCAGGTCATCAGGGCATATTTCGCAATCCGCCCGCTTCGGCTAATCTGACGCCACAAAGCAAAGAACAAATAAGGAAGCATCCTATGAACGATACATCAACGCCCACCAAGCCGATCCCACCGAAACCCAATTGGGAGTTCAAGTATCCGGTCGTCCCCAGCCGCGTGGTCGAGAAATTCAAGCGCCCGGCGCCGGCACAGATCGATGCCGCAAAGGCCGCCGACGTACCGGACATATCCGAGCGCGTGGGTGCCATGTACACGATGGATGGCCGCATCCGCCCCGCTTACATGCCGATCCGCAAAGCCGTCGGACCTGCCTTCACGGTCAAAGTCCCGCCCGGCAATAACCTGATGGTCAAAAAGGCCCTGCAGATGGCGGCACCCGGCGACATCATCGTCATCGATGCGCGCGGCCACGACGACTGGGCCGTCGGCGGCGCCAACATGGCTGTACAAGCCTGCCGGCGCGGCGTCGCGGGGATGATCGTCGACGGCTTCTACCGCGATATGGAGCAACTCCAGGAGATGGACTTCCCGGTGTTTCTGAAAGGCGTGTCGCCGTCGAGCGGGCCCAAGACCGGCCCCGGCGAAATTAACGTACCGGTGTGCTGCGGAGGCGTCATCGTCGAGCCCGGCGATATCGTCGCCGCCGACCGGGAAGGCATTGCCGTGATTCCCCAGCGCGCAGTCGATGCGGTCCTCGACATGGTCAAAAAGTCGAAGGTAAGCCTGGAAACCCGGCTCTCTGACGACGATCCGCAGATGGCATATTTTGACGAACTGCTGCGCTACCGGGGCTGCGTCTGGGAGCCAGGCGAGGAATAAGTACCGCCGTCTGGGACGAGTACAAACTCCGCCGTCGTCCTGAACTTGAATGACGCTCTCTTTGCGCGTCGTCCTGAACTTGATTCAGGACCCATTTCTTACCTGGCTGGAGCCGTGCTTGTTGAAAAATGGATCCTGAATCAAGTTCAGGATGACGGTTAGAGTACCATTTACGTGGCCCGAACCCGAAACGGCCGCTCGCCCTTGATGGTCGTGCGGTGCATAAGCCGGCGCGTGTTCTCGTCGTCGTAGGCGCAGGCCCGATGCATGGTCGAGCGATTGTCCCAAAACACGACGTCGCCCGGTTGCCACGCGTGCACGTACTCGTTCTCCGGTTTCATGACGATGTCCATGACCTCGTCCAGCAGCGCCCGTGTCTCGGTTTCGTCCATACCGGAAATTCGGCGCACCCATATGTCCGAAAGGAACAGGGCCGGACGTCCCGTTTCCGGGTGCGTGCGCACGGCCGGGTGTTTCATCGGCGGAGTCATCGCTTTCTGCGCGTCGCTAAGCGGGCCACGCTTGGCGGCATGTCGCTTTTCGTAACTCCAAACGTAATCGTATTCGGCCTCGGCGTCTTCCAGGCGCCGGCGCAGATCGTCCGGCAGTTCGTCATAAGCCACCGCCATACTGACGAATGCCGTTTCGCCCCCCTCTTCCGGACATTCCAGACACCGGAAGATCGAGCCCAGGCTCGGTTCGTCCATATATGCCAGGTCTGAATGGTACTGCGTGGCGCCACTGTGCGCACCGATGTGGCGGCCGTTTTCCTTGAGGTTGGAAACGATGAAAATCTCCGGATGATCGGGCAGTGTGTATTGCTTGAGGACATGGTTCTCGAGTGAACCGAAGCGCCTGGAGAACGCGACATGCTCAGCTGGGGTAATGTGTTTTTGGCCACGGATGAGCACAACACCCGCCTCGGCTAATTTGGCGCGCACGAACGCGATATCCGCATCGTTCAATGGTTCGGCAAGATCGAGACCCTTGATCTCGAGGCCGAACAGCGGCGTCAGGTCTCTGGTTTCATAGGTATCCGATAGATTGGTCACTTGGTTCTCCCAGCCGGTCGCTATGAGCATCATTAATTTGGCCCATATGAATTGCCCGTACTCTTGCATCCAGCGCGGTCAGGATCAACGAAGTGCAGACACTTTAAGAGTAGCAGAATGAACGTCGTCCTGAACTTGAGCAAACCCCACCGTCATCCTGAACTTGCTTCAGGATCCATTTTTCAAGCGGCACCGTTCCAGCCGGAATTACAATGGGTCCTGAATCAAGTTCAGGACGACCCAGTACGCATATGACCGCTCAGACGAACCGTTCGCTGTCAACGATCCAACCGATGGGCGTCGATCATCTCTTGGTCGAGGACGATGTCAAAGCCCGGCCCAGCCGGGACATCTATATAACCCTTCTTGGGGACCGGGCGGTTAACCCACATCCTGTCCCAAATGGGGTCACGCTTGGGGTCGGCGAAACATTCCACGTAAGTACTGTTCGGCGCGGCGGCGAGCAGATGCGCCGTCAGATGCGTTTCCTCATGGTGCATCAGCTTGGCGCCGAAAAGCGCACTTGCCGCAGCTGCGCGACGCCATTCCGTCGGCCCGCCGCCGTGCGACATGTCGAAGTTCACCCAATCGACGGCACCGGCTTCCAGTAAGCGCCGAACGGCCGCCGCGGTGATCTCGCTTTGCCCGGCGCACACTGGAATTCGGATCGCGGCACGGACCTCGGCCATGAAACGCACGTCATCATACCAATGGCACGGCTCTTCGAACCAGGCGATGTCCAGATCGGAGACCAAATCGGCGAAACGGATCGCTTGTGCGACGGTCCAGCCGCGATTGGCATCGCAGCCGATCACGAAGTCCGCCCCCGCCGCGTCGCGGGCGAGCGCTACACGCTTGGCGTCTTCTTCCGGAGAGAGACCGCCGACCTTGAACTTCACACCCGCCATGCCCGCACTCTGCAGGAACGCCATCTCTTCCCTGATCCAATCTTCGCCCCGGCCTTCGACGTAATAGCCGCCAATGGAAATGATCGGCATCCGTTCGCGAACGCCACCGGCGAGTTTCGAAACACTAACGCCCATCGCCTTGCCGCGCAGGTCCCAGACCGCCGTGTCGACGCAGGCGATGGCCTCCATCATCAGGCCGTAGTTGCGCCGTTTCGGCGTCAACTGGAACATGTCCTGCCAGATTTTCTCGGAGTCCATAATCGAAGCCCCTTTTACGATGGGCCATAGCTCTTCGAGGATGATGCGACTGATTTCAACTCCGTCAGCGCGGTTGTCACCGTTGAAGACCTCGCTGGTCAGCCCGCCGTCGGTTTTCAGCCGTGTCACCACCGTGCAACGAGACGGCACCGAGTAGGTGCTACCGGACATGGTTTCAGGCAGCGGGATTTCGACCGGGATCACGTCGATATCAACGAGTTTCATGGGGTTTTCTCCGGAGGGATAGCGATGAATCGGAGGGATTTTATATCAGGGAACGGGCAGAACAGACAGCAAATGTACTTTCTGTGGATCGTTGAGGCCGTCGAACATCTGCGCCGATTGTTCAGCTTCGCCGACCAGGTTCTGCCAACTGAAAATTTTGTCGATGGTCTTGCCGTCATCGGAAAGCGGGAAACGGACGGAGACAAATTTCCTGTCCTGCAGGTTCTTGTACTCTTTCAGATAATAGAACGCGGTTGGCGTCTTGCGTCTCATCACTTCGCTGAACTGTATCAACCCATAGGTGACGAATTCCTCCTGCTCGTTCTCCGACACCAGTCTACCGCTCATCTCGAAGCCTTTGACGGTGACGTTCCGCGTTCCCCAAAAACGGTATTTGAAATCTTCGCCGCCGTCGATCACATCGACCACCGTGCAGCATGGAACGATTTCAGGAGGGATGTCCTCAAGACAGAATTCGGAACCATACTTGGGCGCGAACTTGTCTCCCCGCGCCTTTTCCCAGTATTCGAGAATAACTTTCAGATCGACAGATTCAATTTCGCGCGGATCAACGACATTGATCGAGTGCGTCATCGCTGTTTATCCTACTACCCATGACCAGTTGATGGTTTCTTATCAATCACGAATCTCTCACAATGAATAGTCGGTTAAATCCACCTTGAAGTCATGCGTTAACTACACAAATTCGTAACGTAATACGGCATGATGTTTCGGCTTTAATCAGGGAACGGTGGCGCGACTCCGGCCGGAAGTTGAACCTGAAAAGCGTTCAGTAACTGCGATACAAGCGCGTAGTACCCGGACAGCATGACCAGTTCCGCAACACCCTGCTCTCCCAGCAATTGATAGGCTTCGTTATACGTCTCGTCAGAAACCTTAGTCGTTTCGTTCAGCTCTTTTACAAACTTCCAAACCGTCGCGAGATCAGGCGTAGACGGCGCACGACCTTGACGGACGGCCTCACAATCTTCTTCGCTTGCCCCTTCGCGTATCGCGTGCTTGCGGTGCGAAACGAACTCGTAGTTGGAGCGCCAAAAAGCGCCGGCGGTGATAATCCCGATCTCGCGCTGCGGTCCTGTTAGTGTCGTCGCGAAGCGGACGGCCTCGCCGACCCGCTGCACCAGATTTCCCAACTCGGGTGAACGCAACATCGCATTGAACGGACCGCGCAGGGCGCCTTGGTCGTTGAAAAAGTCGCTGGTTTGTTTTGAAAGCGTGCTGCGCTTGCCGCCGGTCAGGTCGTCAAACAAGGCGCGCTGCGCCGGGGTCATCTGCTCAAGCGGAATCGGGCCGAGGCGGCTCATATCGATATTTCCTCCGGGAATGTTATTTGGTTTTGCCGCGATGTTAGACCGCTGGCACGGAGATGACGAGGAAAGCGTGCCCTGCTTATTGATCCGCCATTATCTATTGTCCGTCATCCTGAACTTGATCGACGCCTCATCTCTGTCATCATCCTGAACTTGACCTGCCACTCTCCCGCACCCGTCATCCTGAACTTGATTCAGGATCCATTTTTCAAGCGGCACCGTCCCAGCCGAGACAACAATAGGTCCTGAATCAAGTTCAGGACGACGTGACTAAGTGAATAGGTAAAATCCTGAATAAAGCCTGCCCTGGACTTGATCCAGGGTTCAGGACGACGGTTGGGGTAACGTCTGGATACTTTCATGTACCGGCAATCGAGACATAAAGATCGTCCCAACTCGGATTATTTTCCTCGATCAAAGCAATTTTCCAAGCGCGCCGCCAAGCTTTCAGTTGCTTCTCGCGCACGATGGCTGATGAAACGAGATCGTATGTTTCGAACCATACGAGACGGTTTACATGGTACATGCCTGCAAACTCCGAGCCGATCCCGTTTCGATGTTCATAGACCCTGCGGACAAGATCGTTGGTGACGCCAATGTAGAGCGTTCCATACGGCTTGCTTGCCAGGATGTAGGTGTAGCCCCGCGTTTTCATGAGCCCGGTCATGGAAGGGTTTGGCGGTTTTTTTTTAGTTAAACGAGAGCGTCGTCCTGAACGCCCAAATTTATGCGTCATCCTGAACTTGATCGACGCCTCATCTCTGTCATCATCCTGAACTTGACCTGCCACTCTCCCGCACCCGTCATCCTGAACTTGATCTGCCACTCTCCCGCACCCGTCATCCTGAACTTGATCTGCCACTCTCCCGCACCCGTCATCCTGAACTTGATTCAGGATCCATTTTTCAAGCGGCACCGTCCCAGCCGGGACAACAATAGGTCCTGAATCAAGCCTGCCCTGGACTTGATCCAGGGTGCAGGACGACGAATCAGCAGCCGTCCAGGTCCACCTCGGATGCGATGACGATGTCGGCAGGCAGGTTCGCGAAGCCCTGCTTCATGTCCGGTGACAGAGGGACGTCGGTGACGAAGGTGTCGACCTTCTCAAGGCCGAGGATGCGGACCGGCGCGGCGCGCTCCAGCTTAGTGTGATCGGCAAGGACGACCTTGGTCTTAGCCTGAGCCAGCATTGCCGCGCGCATGTCAGCCCCCTCGCGGGTGTAATCCATGATCGCCGGATCGTTGGAGACCGCCGAGACGGCGACGAAGGCAATATCCGGGAAGTAATTGCGGATCATCAGCACAGCGTCCGGGCCCGTCAGCGCCGACTCGGCGGCCAGATACGTGCCGCCGGTCAGGATCACCCGGTTGTCGTTGCGACCGGCCAGTTGCTGCGCGATACGGATGTCGTTGGTGTAAATCGTAAGTCGGCGGCGTTCTGCGAGGCCTTCGGCCAGATAGGTCGTCGTGGTGCCGCTATCGATCAGCACCGTCATGTCGTCGGCAACCAGTGACGCCGCGGCGAGGCCGATGGCGCGCTTGCCTTCGGCATTCTGCGTCATGCGGTCTTCGAACACGGGCTCTGAATGGCTGAGCGCCAGAGCACCACCGTGCGTACGGCGCAGCCGCCCCTCTTCGGCCAATTTGGTGATGTCGCGGCGGATGGTCTCGCGCGAGACCAGAACGGTTCTTAAACGAATATTTTTACCAGAATAGATTTCGGGTATATTCTACCCCAAGTATAATTGCATTCTCGCTCTCGATGGAGGAAACATGCCCATAACTCTTGACCAGTTGGTTTCCAAAATCGAACCGGCCAGCACAATTTTATTATTTGGTTCCGGCTCATCAATTCCCTCTGGCGCACCAAGCGTCGATACAATTATATCAGACCTTGCGCATGATTTAAGCTTGGACCAGAACTCCTACACGCTTGGAGAAATCTCAGGAATATACGAACAACGTAATGGTCGAAAAAACCTGATCACAAAAATTAGGAAGCATTTCAAGCAAAAAGGTCCGACTGGAGGATTAATCAATGTACCGCTTTACGATTGGCGAAATATTTATACTACGAACTACGATGAACTGATTGAAAGTGCATATTCTCGTCACGGCACACCAATGAATGTCTACGCCTCCAACTTCGATTTCACCATCCACAATTCACCCGAAAATACGAAATTGTTTAAATTACATGGCACCATCGGAAAAGATGATTCAGATGGATACCGTGGCCGAATAATAATAACTGAAAATGATTTCGATCATACAGAAGACTTTAGACAAGCATTATTTGATCATTTTAAATCAGATGTAAATATTTCAAACTTGATAATTATTGGACATTCCCTCGCCGATCCTGACATTAAAGGAATTGTTAATCGAGCGTTAAGCTTTAAGAACGATGGCTCCACGGGTACAATTACACTCTTGATGTTTTCAGTGGATGAGGGCCGAGCGAGCCTTTTTGAGCAACGCGGCATCACAGTGTGCTTTGGTGGCATTGATGAATTTTTCGCCAATCTAGCACAACACGGCCCCGAGCATCGAGTTGTTCACAAAGATATTGAAGATCCACTCGATAGCGCCCCAGCACTCATTCCAGTAACCAAGAGCGTAAGGCACGAAATAGAAACTTCTCAGACAAATTTTTCTGCGATGTTCAACGGCTGGCCAGCATCGTACGCTGATATTTGTCATGGTCTAACATTTGACCGAACAATATGCGACCAAATATTCAAGCAGCTAACAGAGACGGAATCTGGAATTGCCACCCTTTTAGGGGTAGCCGGAGTTGGCAAAACAACACTCGCAAGAATAGTAATGAAGAAGCTTTATGAGAGCGGTTGGCATGTTTGGGAACATTCAGAGGATCATGCACTCCTCCCAAACCATTGGCACAACGTTGCCAAAGCTCTTAAAGCGCGTTCTGAGAGTGGCGTCCTATTGATAGATGAAGCTCATAAACATTTATACGAGACAAACACTTTAATCGAAAAGATAGGGGCTGACGCTGATTCCTGTCTTTCGATAATAATGACCTCGTCAAAACATCAATGGAATCCCCGAATCAAGTCGCCGATTATTTATAATAAAGGAAAGGAATATCCGTTATCTAAACTAGACGAAACCGAAATACACTCATTGCTTGATTTTATTGAAACAAAAGAAGAAATACGCCCTTTAGTAGAGCAAAATTTCGGCGGCTTTTCTCGCATTGAGAAAAGGCGGCGTTTAGTTCAACGATGCGAATCAGATTTTTTCGTTTGCCTAAAAAACATTTTCGCATCCGAGTCGTTTGACGACATTATACTTCGTGAGTTCGCCATCCTTGAGGACAAGTACCAGGAAATTTATCGGTTTGTGGCTGCTATGGAGAATTCCGGAATTCGTGTTCACCGACAGCTTGCTATGCGTGTTCTGGGTATTTCAGCGGATGCAATATCTTCTATTACAGAGAATCTAGAAGAAATTGTAACTGAATATTCTATTAGTAATAGGGAAGGAATTTACGGCTGGAAAGTAAGGCATTCTGTAATCGCATCCATCATTGCGCGCTATAAATTTTCTGACCCTCAAAAACTATATGATTTATTCTCAACAGTAATTGGCGCCATATCTCCAACTTATGAAATCGAAATTCGGTCAATTAGAGAATTATGCAATCTTGAAACTGGGATTCCCAAAATCTCAGATAAGAAAAAACAGAATATATTATTACAAAAGATGATTTCTATCGCCCCTGCCGAGAGGGTGCCAAGACACCGCTTGATTCGAAATCTCATCGACATGGGTCGCTTCGAAGATGCTGAAACTGAAATTAGAATATTTGAAAACGATTTTACCGGTTCAGATGGCCCACTTCATCGGTATAAAGTAAAGCTTCTCCTGAGCCGAGCGGATAAGAATCGCGGGCTTTTGGCTGAAGATCGTGAGACTATTCTTGGCGATGCAAAGGCTCTCGCCCTACAAGGTATCGCCCGTTACCCGAACAACAAACATCAGCTCCGGACCTATTGTGAAGTTGGCGTTGAATTTTTCAAACTTGGTGGGGATCTAGCTACGTACGATGATGCAATCAGCAGATTGAAAGATGCGGAACAGAATGTCGGTGACCCGGAGATTTCGCGGATCATCGCAAACTTCGAAAATCAGATTTTTCAAATGACGAGAAACACCGACATTTAATAAGTTCACTCAGTAGCCGTCCAAGTCCACCTCGGATGCGATGACGATGTCGGCAGGCAGGTTCGCGAAGCCCTGTTTCATGTCCGGTGACAGAGGGACGTCGGTGACGAAGGTGTCGACCTTCTCAAAGCCGAGGATGCGGACCGGCGCGGCACGCTCCAGCTTAGTGTGATCGGCAAGGACGACCTTGGTCTTAGCCTGAGCCAGCATTGCCGCGCGCATGTCAGCCCCCTCGCGGGTGTAATCCATGATCGCCGGATCGTTGGAGACCGCCGAGACGGCGACGAAGGCAATATCCGGGAAGTAATTGCGGATCATCAGCACAGCGTCCGGGCCCGTCAGCGCCGACTCGGCGGCCAGGTACGTGCCGCCGGTCAGGATCACCCGGTTGTCATTGCGACCGGCCAGTTGCTGCGCGATACGGATGTCGTTGGTGTAAATCGTAAGTCGGCGGCGTTCTGCGAGGCCTTCGGCCAGATAGGTCGTCGTGGTGCCGCTATCGATCAGCACCGTCATGTCGTCGGCAACCAGTGACGCCGCGGCGAGGCCGATGGCGCGCTTGCCTTCGGCATTCTGCGTCATGCGGTCTTCGAACACGGGCTCTGAATGGCTGAGCGCCAGAGCACCACCGTGCGTACGGCGCAGCCGTCCCTCTTCGGCCAATTTGGTGATGTCGCGGCGGATGGTCTCGCGCGAGACCTTTAGGCGCCGGTGCAGATCATTGACCGACACGGATCCCCGCTCATTGACGACGTCCAAAATACGGGAACGTCGTTCTTCGGCCAGCATACTGCTCTCCCCATCCCCTCGGCGGCGGCGTGACGAAATGTGCCCAACGCACCGAAACGCGTCAAGCGAGTCCATTTTAGGCGAAAAGGCAATGATGACACCAAAGGTTCACAGGAGGTTCATAGATTTTTTGTGGACTTTTGACTGTTTTTGACCGATAAATCGTGAAACGGGCATTTACCGTCATGGAGGCACAATGACCGATACATCCCGCGACCCTTGGCTGCTGACCCCTGGTCCGCTTACCACCAGCATGGAAACCAAAAAAGCCATGCTGCACGACTGGGGCTCCCGCGATGCCACGTTCATAGATATGACCGCGCGGGTGCGCCGTCATTTGCTGGAAATTGCGGGTGCTGCCGACACACACGTCTGCGTGCCGGTACAGGGCAGCGGCACTTTCGCGGTTGAGGCGACCCTCGGCACCGTCATCCCGAAGAACGGCAAGGCGCTGGTTCTTATCAATGGCGCCTACGGCGCACGCATGGTGAAAATTCTGGACTATATCGGCCGTGCGTCCGTGACCTATGAAACACCCGAGGACACGCCCCCCAATGTCGCCGAGATCGACGCCCTGCTGGCGGGCGATACGTCGATCACGCATGTGCTCGCGGTGTTCTGCGAAACCACGTCTGGCATTCTGAACCCGGTCGAAGACATCGCCGATGTGGTCAGAAAGCACGGACGCAGCCTGCTGATCGACGCGATGAGCGCCTTCGGTGCGATCCCGCTCGACGCCGCCAAGGTGCCTTATGACGCGTTGATGGCGTCTTCCAACAAGTGCCTGGAAGGCGTGCCGGGAATGGGCTTCGCGATAATCCGCCGCTCGGTACTGGAGGGCTGCAAGGGTCACGCGCATTCGCTGTCGCTCGATCTTTACGATCAGTGGCAGGGGCTGGAGAAGAACGGCCAATGGCGCTTTACGCCGCCGACGCACGTCCTGGCCGCTTTCGACGCCGCGATCCGCCAGTTCCTGGAACAAGGCGGCATCGATGGCCGCAACGCGCGCTACACGCGGAACTGCGGCAAGCTTTTGGACGGCCTGCACAAGCTGGGTTTCGAGACTTTGCTGGCGGATAGATTGCAGGCACCGATCATCGTCACCGTGAAGATGCCGGAAGACCCGGCATTCGACTTATCTCGCTTCAACGACGCCCTCAAGGACCGGGGCTTCGTGATCTATCCCGGCAAGGTTACGGTTTCCGAGACGTTCCGTATCGGCTGTATCGGCGCGCTGGCCGACGACACCATTGACGAAGCGCTCTCGGCCATTCGTGATATCCTCTCCGAAATGGGCGTCTCCAACGCGCGCCCGGCGGCGGCTTAAGGGAGGAACACATGAACACGATGCCGAAAACAATCACCGTCAACGGACGCACCTACGGCTGGCCGAAGCGGCCGACCGTCATCGTCTGCATCGACGGCTCCGAGCCGGCCTATATCGAACAGGCCATCGCCGGCGGCCATATGCCGTTTCTCCAAGGCGTCATTGGCCAGGGCGCAGACTTGCGGGCCGAGTGCGTCGTGCCGAGTTTCACCAATCCGAACAACCTCTCCATCGTCACCGGGCAGCCGCCGGCCGTACACGGCATCGCCGGGAACTTCTTCCTCGACCCCGACAGCGGCCAGGAAGTGATGATGAACGATCCCAAGTTTCTGCGTACCGGGACCATCTTCAAAGCGTTCCAGGACGCCGGCGCCAAGATCGCCATCGTCACCGCCAAAGACAAGCTGCGGGGGCTTTTGGGCTACGGTCTCGACTTCTCGGGTGGGCGCGCGATCTGCTTCTCATCGGAAAAATCCGATCAGACGACCACCGCCGAGAACGGCATCGAAAATGCGCAAGCGATGGTCGGACGTCCGGTGCCGTCGGTCTATTCGGCCGAGCTGTCGGAGTTCATCTTCGATGCCGGCGTTAAGCTGATGGCGGATTTCCACCCCGACATCATGTATCTGTCGACGACCGATTACATCCAGCACAAGCACGCGCCGGGCACCCCCGTCGCCGATGCCTTCTACGCCATGATGGATCGCTATCTGATGCAGTTGGACGCCTTGGGCGCCACCATCGTGCTGACCGCCGACCACGGCATGAACGCCAAACACGGCGACGACGGCCAACCGGACGTGATCTATCTGCAGACCGTCCTCGACGGGATGCTCGGCGTAGGGAAATCGAGGGTCATCCTGCCGATCACCGATCCCTACGTCGTGCATCACGGCGCGCTCGGCTCTTTCGCGACGGCGTATCTGGAAGACGCTGACGACCAAGCCGACGTCATTGCCAAGCTCAATGCCGTCGATGGCATCGAGGCCGTGCTGACCAACGAAGAAGGTTGCGCCCGCTTCGAGCTGCCACGGGATCGGGTCGGCGACCTGATCGTCGTTTCCACCAAACACAAGGTGCTCGGCACCAGCGCTGATCGCCATGACCTGAGCCAACTCAAAGAGCCGCTGCGCTCGCACGGCGGAGTCTCGGAACAGACGGTGCCGTTGATCTGCACGAAACCGGTCACCGGCCTTGAAGCGAGCCGCCGCTACCGCAATTTCGACGCCTTCGATCTTGCTCTCAATCACGTCATATAGAAAAAAAGGAAGCCGTCATGGACTCCCACACGCTTAGCACCGCCCACCGGCATGAGCCGATGCGCATCGCCGGCAAGAAAGTCGAGTCCGACGCGACGATTGAGGTGCTGAACCCCTATGACGGCTCCGTGGTCGGCACCGTGCCTAACGCCTCCGCCGAACAGGTCGCCGACGCGTTCAAGATCGCCGCCGCCTACAAGCCGACCCTGACCCGCTACGAGCGTCAGCAGATACTTACCAAGACGGCGGAGCTTTTGGTCGCCCGCAAGAACGAGATTTCCGACCTGATCACCGCCGAGTGCGGTCTTTCCAAGAAGGACAGCCTGTACGAAGTCAGCCGCGCCTATGACGTATTCCATCTGGCGGGGCAACTCTGCATCAAAGACGACGGCGAGATTTTCTCCTGCGATCTGACGCCGCACGGTCAGCGCCGCAAGATATTCACGCAGCGCGAACCGCTATTGGGCGTTATCTCGGCGATCACGCCGTTCAACCACCCGCTCAATATGGTCGCGCACAAGATCGCGCCCTCCATCGCCACCAACAACCGCATGGTTTGCAAGCCGACGGAACTGACGCCGATGACGGCGCTGATGCTGGCTGATGTTCTGTATGAAGCGGGCCTGCCGCCGGAGATGTTCTCGGTCGTCACCGGCATGCCGGACCGCATCGGCGACGCCATGATCACGGACGAGAACATTGACCTGATCACCTTCACCGGCGGCGTGCCGGTCGGCAAGCTGATCGCCGACAAGGCCGGCTACCGACGTGTCGTTCTGGAGTTGGGCGGCAACGCACCGTTCATCGTCATGGAGGATGCCGACCTGGATAAGGCCGCCACCATGGCCGTCGCGGGGGCCACCAAGAACTCGGGGCAGCGCTGCACGGCCGTGAAACGCATCCTGGTGCAAGAGAGCGTCGCCGACGCCTTTGCCAAGCTTTGCGTCGAAAAAGCGGCCAAGCTCAAATACGGCAAACCGACCGATCCGGAAACGGACATCGGCACGGTCATCACCGAAAAGGCCGCGACCACTTTCCAGCGCCGCGTGGATGACGCGGTAAAAGCGGGCGCCAAGCTGCTGCACGGCAACAACCGCGAAGGGGCCGTCTATCCGCCGACCGTCGTCGATCACGTCACTGCCGACATGGAACTGGTGGTCGAGGAGACCTTCGGCCCGGCGATCCCGATCATGCGCTTCAAGGATATCGACGAAGCCATCGCCATCGCCAACGGCACCAACTTCGGCCTCTCGTCGGGCGTTGCCACCAACCGCTTCGACTACATCACACGATTCATCAACGAACTGCAGCACGGCACCGTCAATATCTGGGAAGTCCCCGGCTACCGCATCGAGATGTCCCCCTTCGGCGGCATCAAGGACTCAGGCTTGGGCTACAAGGAAGGCGTCATCGAAGCCATGAAGAGCTTCACCAACGTCAAAACTTTCTCGATGCCGTGGCAGTGAGTTTCAGCGCGTCATCCTGAATTTCAATTAACACCCTTTTTTTCCGTCATCCTGAACTTGATTCAGGATCCATTTTTCAAGCGGCACCGTTCCAGCCGGGATTGCAATGGGTCCTGAATCAAGTTCAGGACGACGCCTTATGGGGAACACCTATCAAGTTCAGGATGACGAAAAAAAAGGGTGGCAATCCAAGTTCAGGTCGACGCCGATATTTCAGGTCGACGCTTTTACTCAAGTAGCGAAACCACCCGCTCGAACGCGCCGTCCCAATCGCCGAAGGACGGCTGACGGACCAACGTCATCCCGGGATACCAGGGACATTCTTCCTCTGCCCTGCCCCAGCGCCATTCGGGCACATGCGGCAATACCGCGACGGTTTTGACGCCGAGTGCACCGGCCAGGTGCAGCGGTGCAGTGTCGCACGATACGACCACGTCCAGATGAGACATGAGCGCCGCCGTATCCGCGAAATCCTCCAACAATGGCGCCGTGTCGATGATACCGTCCGCGCCCGGCGTCACGGCGAGTTCTTCGGTGCCGCCCTCTTTTTGCAACGAGACAAGCACCACACCCGGCAGCTTGGCCAAGGCCAGGAACGGTGCCAGTCCCGGTGACCGCACGATGTCGCGGGCGTGCGCGGCGCTGCCGCGCCAGGCGATGCCGATCTTCCTGCCCTCGGGCCAGGCCCTGGTCCGCCCTGACCAATGCCGCCGAGCCTTCTGCGGCACCTCGAGATACGGCACATCCGCCGGGATGCTGTCGGCAGTGGTTTTGAAGCAGCCCGGCAGCGACATCATCGAGACGTGCGCATCGACGGGCGGGATCGAGGTGCCCGGCCGGATCATCCGCACCACACCCGGCAGGATCGCCAAGAGCGGCGCCAGCGGGTCGGCACATTCGATGGTGACGCGTGCTCCCTTCTCGGCGAGCAGAGGGATATAGCGGCAGAACTGTATTGCGTCGCCGAGGCCTTGCTCGGCATGCACCAGAATATGCTTACCGCGCGGGTCCTGACCGCGCCATTCCGGCACCCGCCAGCGTTTACGGTATGGCGCCATATGCGCCGTGCGCCAGCGCCATTCCAGTTCGTGCCAGCCTTCCTCGTACCGACCCGCCGCCAGCAGTGCGTGCGCCCGGTTGCGGCGAATGTCCGCATCCTCCCGCGCAATCGAGAGCGCGTGTTCGTATGTTGAGATCGCCTCTTCCAGCCGCCCGGACTCCTGCAGCGCGACGCCCAGGTTGCCCCAGATTTCCGCGACCCCGGGATGAACATCAAGGGCCGTCCGGTAATGTGCGATCGCATCGGTAAAGCGGCCTTCGTCCCTGCACAGATTACCAAGATTGGTCTGCGCCTCGACCAGCCTCGGGTTGCGCCGCAGGGCGTTTTCGTAGTGCGTGCGCGCTGCCTCGGGCTTCCCTGTCTCATGACAGGCAATCCCCAGCCCCAGATGTGCACCGGCAAGATCCGGCTTTAGCGACACCGCACGTTCAAGTTCCTGAACCGCGCCTTCGTCCCCGGGACCGTGCAGCGTCTGATAAGCGAGCCCCAACGTCAGATGCGCCTCGGCAAAGTCAGGCATCATATTAAGCGCCATCAGCGCACGGGACCGCGCCCCCGCCGCATCGCCGGCGCCGAACATCGCCGCTGCCAGATCGGCATGATAGCTCGCGTCTTTGGCATCCAAACGCACGGCATCCCGCAGCGCCTGCACGGCGGCCTTGTCGTCCCCCATCCCGCGGAGCGCCCGGCCCAGATTGGCATGATAGAGGGCAACACCACCGTTGACGTCGATGGCCGAGCGGATCATCCGCACAGCGTCTTCGTAAGCGCCCTGTTGAGCATTAATCAGACCCGTCAGATGAAGGGCATCGGCTTGATTGGGCTGGATTGTCAGAACGAAGGCATAGGCGTCCTTTGCGGTGCTGAGATCACCTGCCTGATGCGCTTCGACACCCTTGCGGAGCGCGCCATCCACGTCAGTCGTCATATGTCACCTTAGCCACACAATCCCGGCCCGTCCAAACTTTCGGTTTCAGATATTTGACGGGTTGCGTTGGTCGTTCTGTAGACGCAATCTCGGGAAGGCTTGCGCCGATGCCAATTCAAGATAAAGAGAGACCCTATGAGCGATAACATCACCGATATTTCCGGCAACTGGAACTACCCGACCGCGGTGCGCTTCGGCGCCGGGCAGATTTCCACGTTGGGCAAGGCCTGCCAGAGCCTCGGCATGACCAAACCTTTGCTGGTGACGGACCCGGGCCTGGCGCAACTGCCGATGATCGCCGACGCGATGAAGGTTCTGGCTGACGACGGCATCCCCGGCGCAGTTTTTTCCGAGATCAAAGGCAACCCCATCGGCGCCAACGTCACCGACGGGGTGACGGCCTATAAGGACGGCGGCCACGACGGCGTTATCGCCTTCGGGGGCGGTAGTGCCATGGACGCGGCCAAGGCCATAGCCCTAATGGCCGGGCAAACGCGCCCGCTATGGGATTTCGAAGACGTCGGTGACAATTGGAAGCGCGTTAATGAGGACGCCATGGCACCGGTCGTCGCCGTGCCGACGACGTCGGGCACCGGATCCGAAGTCGGCCGCGCCAGTGTCATCACCGAAGAAGCCACGCACACCAAGAAGATCATCTTCCACCCGAATATGCTGCCCGCCATCGTCATCTGCGATCCGGCGCTGGCAGCCGGCCTGCCCAAGACCATCACGGCCTGGACCGGCATGGATGCGCTGGCACACTGTCTGGAAGCCTATTGTTCGCCGTTCTATCACCCGATGGGCGAAGGCATCGCCGTCGAAGGCATGCGCCTTGTGAAGGAATGGCTGCCGGTGGCGGTCGAAGACGGTGCCAACCTGACGGCCCGCGCGCACATGATGTCGGCAGCCGCCATGGGCGCGGTGGCGTTCCAAAAAGGGCTCGGCGCGATCCATTCCCTGTCGCACCCGGTCGGCGCGGTGTTCGATACACACCACGGTCTGACCAATGCCGTCTTCATGCCTTATGTGCTCAACTTCAACCGTCCGGCCATCGAGCAGAAAATGACGCGCCTCGCGCGCTGGCTCGATCTCGGCGACGGCTTCGACGATGTCATGGGCTGGGTTTTGGATCTCCGCAAACAGTTCGACATCGCACATACGGCCGAAGAACTTGGCGTCGACCCGGCGCGCATCGACGAACTGTCGCAGATGGCCGCCGACGATCCGACAGCCGGCGGCAACCCGGTCAAAGCCGGCCCCGCCGAAATGAAAAAGATGTTCGAAGCGGCCATGTCGGGAACGGTTTGATCGTTCTGTCGTCCTAAATCCTTACCGTCATCCTGAACTTGATTCAGGATCCATTTTTCAAGCGGCACCGTTCCAGCCGGGATTGCGATAGGTCCTGAATCAAGTTCAGGACGACGATTTGGTGGATATTCCATATCAGACGACCTGATCCAGGTTCAGGACGACGATTGATGGATATTCCATATCAGGCGACCTAATCCAGGTTTCAGGACGACGATTGGTGGATATTCCATATCAGGCGACCTAATCCAGGTTTCAGGACGACGATTGGTGGATATTCCATATCAAGCGACCTGATCCAGGGTTCAGGACGACGATTGGTGGATATTCCATATCAGGCGACCTGATCCAGGTTTCAGGACGGCGAAATTGGGGCTAGCGATTGACCCATCAGCGCTTCCGGTATTTTCTAAACCCGGAACCAGGGGGAAACCATGCTGACACCAAGCGCACTCGAAACCGGGTTGGTTGCCTTCACGACGCTGTTCGCCGTGATCGGCCCGGTCGAGGTCGCCGCGATCTTTGCCGGAATGACTGGCGATATGGCCGTCAAACAGCGCCGCACCGTCGCCGTGAAGGGCGTTCTGGTCGCCGCTGGGATTCTGCTGTTCTTCGCCTTCTTCGGGCATGGCTTGCTGACATACATGGGGATCACCCTGGCGTCGCTTAGGACCGCCGGCGGTATCCTCTTGCTATTGGTCGGCATCAACATGGTGATGGCCCACTCGTCGTCGATGGGCTCGACGACCGAGGATGAGACGAAGGAAGCCTCCAGCCGCACCGACATCTCGGTCTTTCCGCTGGCCACACCGCTGCTCGCCGGGGCCGGGGCCATGGGGGCCATCGTGCTGTTGATGGCGAATACGGGCGGCGACACGGTACGGATGAGCCTCGTCGTCGCGGCGCTGATCGCCAACCTGATGATCGCGCTGGTGTGCCTTTTGCTGGCGACGCAAATTCAAAAATTGTTGGGCGTGACGGGCTTGAACGTGATTTCCCGCGTCGTCGGTGTGTTACTGACAGCGCTCGCCGTACAGTTCATTTTCGACGGCATTCGCGGCAGCCACCTTATTCCGGCGACCTAGAGACAATGCACGTTTGTCTCCCACATTCAGCGTCGTCCCGGTCGTGAGGCACCCAGCCGAACGCACCGGGACCATGAAGCTCAAGCCGTTCTCACTCAAAAATCCCGGCGCGCATTCGCGACCGGGATGACGCAAAGGAATGTTAGCCTAAAGGCTTTCGATCCAGTTGCGGATTTCCAAGCAACGGACATCCGCATCGAGCACATCCTGATCAATGCCGAGCCGCCAACGCAGGTCCATCCGGTCCGGACTGCGGGTGACGGTCTCCAACTCGGCGATATGAGTTTTCAGCGCCTCGTGATCCGGCATAAAGCCGCCGACCAGCAGATCGTCGCCGTACAGCCGGTAGAGACCGGCCATATGCGCCATGTCGAATTCGGGATGATACTGCACGCCCCAGAACCGGCCCTTGCCGTAGGGGATATCGACGGCTTGAATGCGCGAATGCCGGTTCGACGCCAGAACGGTGGCGCCCGCCGGGAGTTCCGTCGCCTCGTCAAAGTGGATGCACGGGCTGTCGAAGACGGCGCTCTTGCCCGCATACATCGGATGCGCGGCGCCGGCATCCGTCAGCGCGACCTTGCGGGCGACGCCGACTTCGCGGCCGCGCGGGTTGCGGGTGACGGAGCCGCCCGTGGCGACGACGCCGACCTGCAGCCCCCAACAACTGCCGAGCACCGGCAAGCCCGCGTCCAGGGCGGCGCGCATGAGGTCGATCTGCCGCGTCACACGCGATTCGGCATCGTAAATATGCAGACCCGAGCCGCCGAAGATGACACCGTCGGCATCTTCCAGCGCGACGCCTTCCGGCAGGCAGTCGTCGCGGTCGGCGGGATAGGCGACGTGCACCTCGGCTTCCGGAAACATCCTAAGCACGGCGTCCGTATAAGCGCCGGCGCCGGTCTCGACTCCATCGGCGCGCATCTGGGCGTTGCGGTCCTCGGGATTGCCTTCGACGATGATCAGATTCATGGAAGTTTGCGTGCCGTTCAGGTTTTTATCTTCGCCAGGCGCCGCTCGGCGGCAAGTTTTTGGCTATTGTTCATTTGTGCAGCCGCGCGCTTGATCGCAAGTTTCAGGTCGTAATCGGGATCATGGTCCATAATCGCCGCCGCGTGCGGTTCGGCCCTCTTGTACCAAAGCCAAGCCTCGATCAGGTCCTGCTCCACTCCCCAACCAGCTTCGTACATGGAACCGATAATATACTGCGAGATGGGATGCCCCTTCTCGGCAGCCTTCAGGTAATGCGGCACCGCCGTGCCGTAATCCTGCGGCACACCGTGGCCGCGAAAGTAACCTTCGGCGACTTGAAAATGCGCCTCGGCATTGTCCGACAGCTGCGCCGCCAGTTGGAACCACTCCATGGCGCGATGATAGTTTTGCGACACGCCGAGGCCTGCTGCATACAACTTGCCGACCTCGACCTGCGCCGGCACATAGCCCTGATCCGCGCCCTTGCGGAACCAGACCATTGCCTGTTCCGGATTGCGGAGCGTCTCCGGGCCTTTCAGCATCGCCTTTCCATAGGCGACCCAGGCCTCGGCCTCGCCGGTCTCGGCCTTGGTCCGCGCGTCCTGCAGGATGCTACGGTATTCCATGAAAGTCTTCTGTTCAGGCGTGGGTTCGCGCTTGCCGGTAAAGAACCAGCCGGCGGCGCCGGAGATCATCAAAGAGATCAGCGCGGTCCAAAGCAGAAATCGAAAAGACATCTCGGTTCGGCCATCCTTGTCGAGCAAACGCTATTGTGAAGCCGGGACAACGGTCCGGCAACAATCGTTCCCCGAAAGAGGCGCTTTACTTGACGTAGTTGTGGTCGTTGCGATCGACGCGCTGCTGCGTGGTGTGGTTCGGCGACGGCTTCTCATAGCACGTCACACCGCCGAGATCGCGGTAGCAGTAGATATTCTGACGCACCACCGGCATGTCTTCGACACAATAGGTCAGGCCGCGCTCTGTGCGCAGGATCGAGCAGTCCTTACCGGAGCCGTACGAGACCGCGTGATCGACGATCGTCTTATCGGACCCCATCAACGAGGCGCCCGACGCAGCGAGAAAGGGTCCGGGCGCACAGGCCGCGACCAGCAAGGCGCCAGCCAGCGCGAAAATCCGCAGTCCGTGGGTGCAAAAGCCATGCATTTCGGAGAAATCCCTTCTACCCGTTCCGGTACGCTACGCCGCTTTGGTTAACAAGGGTTTAACGCGTTTTTGAAGGCATTGTCCAAGCGCGCGCAATGGTTTGCCATCCGGCCTTCTCCCCGATATGTTTGGCGCCGTTTTCGAGAGACGGAGATGGCCGTGGCCGAGCGCGATACAGACCCCTTGATGCAGGAAATCGAAGAGGAACTGCGTCAGGAGCAGATGCAGAAACTCTGGAAGAGGTACGGCAATTACATTGTCGCCGTCGCCCTTCTGGTTGTCGCCGTCGTGGCCGGCTATCAGGGCTGGCAGACGTATGAGCGTTCGACCCGCCAGGAAGAGACCGCACGCCTCGTCGGCGCGGCGCAGCAGGCCGAGGCCGGCGACATCGCCAACGCCATCGAGAGCTTTGCGCAGATCGCCGGCGACGGTAAAACCGGCGTCGAAATCGTCGCCCGCCTGAGGGCCGCGGCACTGACGGCGGAGAATGGCGATCACGCCGGCGCTCAGCAGATGTACGAATCGGTCGCTACCGATGACGACGCGCCAAAGTCCTTCCGCGACCTCGCGACGCTTCTCGGCGCTGCCCAGTCGCTGGAGACCGGTAACGCCGAAAGTGTCATCGCCCGGCTTGAGCCGTTGCGCGCGGACAACCATCCACTGCGCCATTCCGCCCGCGAATATTCCGCCGTCGCCGCCATTCAAGTAGGCGACACTGCAAAGGCGGAGGAGTTCCTTAGGGCAATCGCACTGGACGGCGAGGCGCCGGGCGGCATACGCTCTCGGTCAGAAGAGCTTTTGCAGGCGATAGGAAAATGACGTCTAAAACCCGCCCGATCCTTCTGGCAATGGCCATCTTGGTCCCGCTCGGCGGCTGTTCGTCTTTCGATGACTGGGACCCCTTCAACAAGAAGGTCGAGCCGCTGCCGGGTGAGCGGATATCCGTGCTGTCGAACGAGCGCAGCCTGCGCGCCGACGTCGCGCCGGGCGAAGCCAACGTCCTGTTGCCGGCACCGACGCCGAACGCAGACTGGCCGATGGCCGGCGGCTATGCCAACCACGCCATGCACCACGTCACCGTCAACGATCAGCTGGTCGAGGTGTGGAGCGCCGACATCGGCTCGGGCGCTGACGACGATGCGAAATTCGTCGGCACGCCGATCGTCGCCGAGAACAAAGTCTTCGCCATGGACACTCAAAGCGAAGTAACAGCGTTCGCCATGGAGACCGGCAAAAGCATTTGGAACACCGATCTCGAGCAGGATTTCGACGACGAGGACCATATCGGCGGCGGTCTGGCGTATGAGCGCGGCCGCGTCTTCGTCGCCACGGGTTTCGGGATCGTTTTCGCCCTGAATGCCGAAACCGGCGCCATCGAGTGGCAGAACGATCTTAAGACCCCGCTCCGCGCCGCGCCGACGGTACGCGGCGGACGGGTCTTCGTTTCCTCGGTCGACAACAATCTCTACACCCTCGACGCCCGCGACGGCCAACAACTCTGGACACACGCCGGCGCGCAGGAAGTGGCGACCCTTCTGGGCGGCGCCAGCCCCGCCGTCGAAGGCTCCACCGTCATCGTCCCCTACACGTCCGGCGAGCTATTCGCGCTCAACGTCACGGACGGCAGCGAGCAGTGGCGCGATAACCTGATTTCGATCCGCCGCACCGACGCCATCGCGTCATTGGCGCAGATCCGGGGCCGCCCGATCATCGACCGGGGCCTCGTCATCGCCATCAGCCACGCCGGAATCATGGCGGCAATTGACCTGCGCACCGGACGCCGCAAATGGGCGCGCGACATCGGTGGCGCGGAAAGCCCGTGGGTTGCCGGCGACTATATCTTTGCGATCACCAACGAGCGCGAGATCGTCTGTGTCAGCCGTACCGACGGCAAGATCCTCTGGGTCCGCGGCCTGCCCCGCTTCGAAGACCCGAAGGACCAGGAAGACCCCATCACGTGGGCCGGGCCGATCTTGGTCGGCGACCGTCTGATCCTTGCCGGTTCCAACGGCGAAGCCCTCGCGGTGTCGCCTTATGACGGCCGTATCCTCGGTGCCGAGGACATGCCGGACAGCGTATCGGTGCCGCCGATCGTCGCCGGCGGGTATGTTTTCTTCCTGGCCGATGACGCCGACCTTCTAGCGTATCGCTGAACGGGCGCAACCAGGTCCTTTTCATGACATTCACCCTCGCCATCATCGGCCGGCCAAACGTCGGCAAATCGACGCTGTTCAATCGTTTGAACGGCAAACGGCTCGCCATTGTCGACGACGCCCCCGGCGTCACCCGCGACCGCCGCGAAGGCGAAGGCAGCATCGCCGATATCTCGTTCCGCATCTTCGATACCGCCGGGCTGGAGGATGCCACCGACGACAGCCTTGAAAGCCGGATGCGCCAACAGACCGAGCGCGCCGTGGCCGACGCCGATGTCGTCCTGCTGCTGATGGACGGACGCGCCGGCGTGACGCCGTTGGACGAACATTTCGCGAATTGGCTCCGCAGCCAGAAAACGCCGGTCATCCTCGGCGTCAACAAATGCGAAGGTAAAGCCAGCGAGTCCGGCCTGCTCGAAGCGTACAGCCTCGCCCTCGGCGAACCGATACCGCTATCCGCGGAACACGGCCTTGGTTTGGAAAGCCTGTACGATGCCTTGCTTCCCTATCACGAAGCGGGCCTCGCGCGTCAGGCCGAAGGCATCGATGGTCTCGCACTCGAAGACAGCGGCGAAGAGGATTTTGACGCCATTGTCGCTGCACGGCCGCTGCAACTCGCCGTGGTCGGCCGTCCCAACGCCGGCAAGTCGACACTCATCAACCGCCTTTTGGGTGAAGACCGTATGCTGACCGGCCCCGAAGCCGGCATTACGAGAGATTCCATCTCCTCGTCTTGGGCGTACAACGGCCGCGCCATCAATCTGGTCGATACCGCCGGTCTGCGCCGCCAAGCCCGCGTCCAGGAAAAAGTCGAGAACCTTGCCGTCACGGACACCTTCCGCGCCGTGCAGTATGCGCAAGTCGTGGTGCTGCTCATCGACGCCAACCAGCCGCTCGAAAAGCAGGACCTCACCATCGCGCGCAAGGTGATTGAGGAAGGCCGTGCACTCGTCATCGCCGCCAACAAGTGGGATGCGGTCGAGGATCGGTCCGCAGCGCTGCAGCATATTCGCGACCGCTTGCAGACATCACTGCAGCAAGTCCGAGGGGTTCCTGTCGTTACGATGTCCGGCCTGACCGGCCGCGGCGTTGATAAACTCATGCCGACGGTACTGAAACTCTTCGAGACCTGGAATACCCGCGTCTCCACAGGCGCCCTCAACCGCTGGATCACCGGCATGCTGGAAGCGCATCCGCCGCCCATGGGCTCGCACGGCCGGCGCCTTAACGTGCGTTACATCACGCAAGCGAAAACACGCCCTCCTACTTTCGTGCTGTTCTCGTCCACGGCGGCGAAACTGCCGGAGAGCTATCTTCGCTACCTCGCCAATGGGCTTCGCGACAACTTTAAGCTGGACGGAATCCCGATCCGTATCCTGACCCGCTCGGGCAAAAACCCGTACGCGTAATTCCGTCACCGTCATCCTGGCCGTCTAACCGTCATCCTGAACCCTGGATCGGGTCCAGGGCAGTCTTGATCCAGGAATTTTCATCGCCTCTCGTCGTCCTGAACTTGATTCAGGACCTATTTCTAATCGGGCTGGAACGGTGCCCGTTCGAAAATGGATCCTGAATCAAGTTCAGGATGACGGTAAAAAGTTACGGATGACGCAGAAGTTGGAACTGCGACCTACCGACATGTTACTCTTCCGCCATAAAGCAGGAGGCAAACATGACGACGCTGACGGGAATCAATCACCTCGCCTTCATTACGCCGGACATGACCGGTACAATCCGTTTTTACCGCGACCTTCTGGGCATGGAGTTGCATTCAGGCATCGGCCACGACGGATATCGCCACTACTTCTTCCGCTGCGGCAATACGCAGGTCGCGTTCTTCGAATACGCCGGGGCTTCCGTGATGCAGCCGAAATCCCACGGCAGCCCGACGCGCCTGCCACTCGGTTTCGATCACGTGTCCTTTACATGTGCGAGCCGCGAAGACCTGTTCGCCTTCAAAGATAAGCTGGAGGCTGCGGGTGTCGAAGTGA
Organism: Rhodospirillales bacterium; assembly: GCA_965216765.1. Classification (GTDB taxonomy): domain Bacteria; phylum Pseudomonadota; class Alphaproteobacteria; order Rhodospirillales; family Casp-alpha2; genus UBA4479. The sequence goes on along the minus strand of OZ244199.1, from coordinate 34,644 downwards.
ACGGCGCCGTCGATCACGGCACCATCTGGTCGATCTATTTTTTCGATCCAAACAATATTCCGCTGGAGATCTCCTGGGACTGCATGGAAGTTCTGCAACCGCCGGCCATCGAAGATGACGCCCCCATGGCCATCGCCGACGAGGGCGCCGGACCGCAACCGGGTCATTGGCCTGAACCGCAAACCGCGACACCGGTTGAACTGATGACGGCACATCCGGGGAATGGATACGATATGCGGGATTCGTTCCTCAAGGCGGGCACGGCGCGGCTGACAGATGACTATGCGGCCATCGCCGATGACAAAGATACGTCGGCGGCCTGAGCGGACATCACGATGAAACGTGTTTATCTGGCCGGGCCCGAAGTCTTCATGATCGAAGCCCGGGAAATCGGCGCCGAAAAACAGGCCATCTGTCGGGAATACGGCCTGCACGGCTTATTCCCACTCGACGCCGATATCGACCTCTCGCATATGAAGCCAGAAGTGGCCGGCCTGACCATCAGCCAAGCGAACGAGACGCTCATTGCGTCCTGCGACATACTCATCGCCAACATGACGCCGTTCCGGGGGCCGAGCATGGATGTCGGCACGGCGTTTGAAATGGGTTTCATGCGCGCACTCGGCCGCCCCGTGTTCGGCTACACGAACGTCGCCGACACCTACGTCAATCGGGTCGCTGCCTTCAATGGCGGTAAACTCAGTCCCAAGGCCGAGGGACAGTTCGTCGATAAGGACGGCCTGTTCGTCGAAGATTTCGGCATGGCCGACAATTTGATGATGGTCGGCGCGGTTCTCGCCTCGGACGCCGAGATCGTTTTCGGCACCTCGGGCGAGCTGACCTCTTTGTTGGCATTCGAGGAATGTGTGAAGCGAGCGGCATCAGGTTCGCAATCGTCATCCTGAACTTGATTCAGGATCCATTTCCGCCAATGCACCGTTCCAGCCCGACTGGAAATAGGTCCTGAATCAAGTTCAGGACGACGGAGGAGTGAATGACTCAAATCAAGCCTGCCCTGGACTTGATCCAGGGTTCAGGACGACGGAGGAGTGAATGACTCAAATCAAGCCTGCCCTGGACTTGATCCAGGGTTCAGGACGACGGAACTGAAATCACCCGCCGCCACGCTGATAGACGCGGTCGAATCTGGCGACGAAATCGGCAACGGCCTCATCGGACAACCCTTCAAACGTCAGCGTCACCGGCGTCCTCGCGATCCGCATAAGCGCAATCTGCCGTTCGCTCTCAGGCCCCAATTCGATCTTCAAAGCCCCCCCGCCCGGCAGAATGCAGCTGAAATTGGTGCCTTGCATCGGCGCGTCGGGATGGCCGAGAGCACGCGGCAGCAAGCGCCGAAACTCAGCGTGCGTGATGCCCATTTCCTTCTGGATTTCAACGGGCCTGTCTTCGACGGGGCCGGTGCTCATCCACCGGCGACCGGCGGCCAGATGGCAAGATGATCGCCTTCTTCGAGTTTCGTATCGCTACGCTCTTCCGGAGCAATGTAGACTCCGTTGACCAGCACCATGTGACACATCTTCTCGGGCAAGCCGAGCCGGTGGATCACTTGCAGGGGTGATGTGCCGTCGGCGACTTCCAGATCAGCCTCGTTCTTCTTGGCGCCATCCGGTAGATACTCTGCCAACGAGGCGTAGAGCTTCACACGTATTTTCATGCAGTCACCATATGGCCTTACTGACTGTTGGCGACATAGGCATCTGCAATCAGGTGCGGGTCGGCCATCAGCTTGCCTTTCCATTCGCCGAGCGCCACCTCGGTCTGAATCAACCCACGCAACACACCAATCTGATCCGTGCGCCCCAGAGACAATGCGCCGATGATCTTGTCGCCTTTGAAAGCGAGCCGCATATAGCGGAAGTTCTCGGGATCGGAGGCTTCCGAAAATTCCGCGCCGTCGACACCGTCCCAGGCGCCGAAGCTGGCTGAGATCAAGCCGACCGTATCCAGCACGTTCATGTTCAGACTGCCTTTGTAAGGCGTTTTCTGGCCGACCATGTTGAAAGCGGCGATACGGCCGTGATCGACGGCTGTCGGCTGCACGGCATGTACCGCCCAGCCGCCGAATGAGAAGTCCGGCCCCTGCGCGCAATCACCAACGGCATAGATATCGTCGACCGAGGTGCGCATGAACTCGTCGACCAGGATACCCTGGTCCGTCTTCATCGCCGAGCCTTCGACGAAATCGATGTTTGATTTGACGCCCGTTGCGACAACGACGAGGTGCGCCGGTATCTGCTGTCCGTTATCCAAATCGACGGCCAGCGTGTCTTCGGCATCGTCATGCGGCTCCAACTTGGTGACCTTGGTCGAAGTATGAACATGGATACCCTGCTTCTCGCACCATGCTTTGATCATGCTGCCGGCGGCGTCGTTCATCATGCGCGGCACCATGCGGTCCAGCGCTTCGACCACGGTCAGATTGACGCCACGTTCGGCCAGCGCCTCCATGATGATGCAGCCGATGAAGCCGGCGCCCATCAGCACCACATCCGCGCCCTTGTCCGCCAGCTTAGCGATGTTGCGGGCATCTTCCAACGTCCAACAGTGATGCACGCCGGGCAGGTCCAGGCCTTCGACGGGCGGCCGTACCGGACTGGCGCCCGTGGCGATCAGGAGTTTCGAATAGGATTGGACCGATCCGTCGTCAAATTTCACGGCGTGGCTTTCCGGGTCGATGGAAACGACGCGGCCCTGGCGGTATTGAATGCCGTTGCTGTCGTAATGACCATCATCCTTGCGAAGATACGTCCCCTCTTCCTTGATCAGACCGGTCAAGACATAGGGGATCGCCATGCGCGAATACGGCGGTTCCGGCTCGCCGCCGATCATCACGATCTCGGCGTCAGGGGCCGCTTTTCTAAGCGTATCCGCCGCGGTGACACCAGCCGGGCCGGCTCCGATGATGACGTAGGTCATATGTTTCTCCATCGTATTTCCGCGGCCGTCATGCTGAACTTGATTCAGCATCCATTTCCAAATCGGCACGGTAACAGCCCGTATTGAAATGGGCCCTGAACAAGTTCAGGACGACGGTGGTGGAAGGGGCTGACACCGCCCCTCCCCTCAACCCTTACAGCCCGAGGCGGTCGAGCGTCTCGTTGGTCGGCACGCCGTCCGGGGTCCAGCCGCGTAGCTGGTAGTATTCGGGCAGCATCTTATCCAAGCCGTTCGTCAGGCCTTTCGCCGGACCGGTCTTCGCCGCGTCTTTCAAAAGACGTTGCGGCAACTTGTCGTCGGCGGCGGTGAAGCCGGCGGCATTGTTGAACGCACGCTCCAGGTTCCAGATGCGCTCGCCGACTTCCAGCAACGTGTCGACCGACCAATCGCCATCGCACGCCGCATCGATCTGCGGCGCGACGTCTTCGAGCGACCAAGCGAACGACGTAAAGACGCAAATGCCGGCGCTGTCGAATACCGCCGTCGCGTCCTGGAAGGCCTTCACCAGACCGGCCTTGCCGTCAGTGACCAGCGGATCGGTTTTCTCCGGAATGCCAAGAACTTCCGACGCGACCGTATAGGAACGGAGGTGACAAGCGCCCCGGTTCGACGTCGCATAGGTCAGCCCCATGCCCTGGATGCCACGCGAGTCATAGGCCGGGAACTCCTGGCCTTTGACCGACATAGACAGTTCCGGCTTGCCGTACTTTTCGCACAATAGCTTGGAGCCCAGACCGACTTCGGCACCGAAGCCTTCGCCCCGTCCGGTCAGTTCGGCGAGATCCGTCAATGCCTTGGCGCTACCGAACTTCAACTCAATACCGCCGGTTTCCTTGTCGGAGATGACACCGGTCTCATAAAGCTCCATCGCCGCACCGACAGTGGCGCCGAACGAGATCGGATCGTAGCCTTGTTCGTTGCAGATGAAGTTGGCGAACGTCAGCGCGTCGAGATCATCGACGCCTGTCGCAGCCCCCAACGCCCAGGCCGCTTCGTACTCCAGACCGCCGGAGGCGATCTGATACTGCGGCCGTTCGGCGACCGTATAGTGCGTGCGGTCGACGGTGGAGATGCGTCCGCAAGCGATGGTGCAACCGAAACACGCCGCATTGCGGACCAGGTTCGGCTTGCCGTCGGACTTGCGCGGTTCGGCCATGGCTTCGGCCGAGATGGCGTGCGCACCATCGAATTGCACTGCCGTATGGTTTTTCGTCGGCAGCGCGCCGGTCTCGTTGATGACGTTCATCAGCACCTGCGTGCCGAATGTCGGCAAGCCCTGGCCGGTGACGGCGTTGTCCGCCAACACTTGCTTGCCGTCGGCAACGGCGCCCATGAAGCGCTGGAAGTCTTTGACTTTGACGCCCAAGGTTCCGCGAATGGCGACAGCCTTGAGGTTCTTGGAGCCCATGACCGTGCCGACGCCGGAACGCCCGGCGGCGCGGTGGTAGTCATTGACGACACAGGCGTATTTCACGCCCTTCTCACCCGACACGCCGATTGATGCGACGCGGATCTGCGGGTCCTGGTGCTTGTTCTTGATCCAGTCCTCGGTATCCCAAACGGTCGTACCCCAAATGTCGCCGCCGTCCAGCAGTTTGGCATCGTCGTTGTCGACGAACAGGTACACCGGCTTCGGAGACTTTCCTTCGAAGATGATCATGTCGTAGCCGGCGTTCTTCATTTCGTTGCCGAAGAAACCGCCGGAATTCGAACACGCAATGGCGCCCGTGAGTGCGCCCTTAGTGATCACCGAGTAACGTCCCGCCGTCGATGCCGATGTGCCCGTCAGCGGCCCCGTCGCCATGATCATCTTGTTTTCTGGGCTCAGCGGATCGACCTTGGGATCGACCTCCGCCGTGAAATACTTGGTCGCGAGACCGCGCTGACCCAGGTACTTCTCGGCCCAGTCCATGTTGAGGGGTTCTTTCTTGACCGTGCCGTCCGTTAGGTTGACGCGGAGAATTTGTTTTGCCCATGCCATGATGTCTGTCCTCCCTTACGCCGTCGCCTGACCGGCGTCGGTTTTCTCGGCCCACGCGCGCATCTTGTCGAGGCCGGTCCAGTTCGCGTCTACATAGGTGATGGCGTCCGTCGGGCACGCCTTGGCGCACTCGGGCTCACCTTCGCAGAGATCGCACTTGATGACCTTCCCGGTATCGGCGTTGTAGTTCACGGTGCCGAACGGACAAGCGATGGTGCAGACCTTGCAGCCGACGCACAGGTTGTCGTGGACGATCTTGGCCCCCGTCACCTTGTCCAGCGTGATGGCGTCGACCGGGCATGCGTGCATGCACCAAGCCTCGTCGCATTGCGTACAAGTGTACGGCACGAAGCGGCCCTTATCGTGAAAGCTGAAAACCTTAATCCGCGATTTTGCCGGATTGAAGGCGCCTTCGTTGTCGTACGAACATGCCAGTTCGCACTGCAGGCAACCGGTGCATTTCGCCGGATCGATACTAAGTGATTTCTGCATATGACTTCCTCCCACGGGCCGGGGTGCGGCCAGAAAACTTGCCGAAGGAAATCGCGGACGGCGCCGGATATTTCCGGTCACCGGTCGAATGCTGACTCCCAACCAGCAAAATTACCCTAACACCGGCTTTGGGCTTTTCCACACCCATTGTTTGAAAAATCTAATTCGGCGAGCGAGTTGCGGAAAATATGCAGTTAAAAACACAAAAATGCAGAACGATAAGTCGGCGTTTGACGGGTCAGGGAAAGCCGGATACATCCGACAAGAGAAACGTCTTATCTTGTGGGAATTAGGCGATGCCGGGGTCCGTTCCGTCGTTCGAAGATTTCAAAACTTTGCCGCATGCGGTCTCTCTGCTCGGCATGTCCGGCGTCGGCAAGACCATGCTGTCGACCGCGCTCAGGCGCGACAGCAACTGGTTCCATTATTCAGCTGACTACCGGATCGGCACCGGCTACCTGGCTGAGCATATCCTCGACAACATTAAGTTCCGGATTATGCGCACCGACCCGTTTGTCGCGGATTTACTGCGTTCCGACTCGATCTACATCAACCACAACATCTCGGTCGATAACCTCGATCCGGTGTCGACGTATCTGGGCATGTTCGGCGACCCCAAGCGCGGCGGGCTGGATAAGGCGACGTTCCTGGAACGTCAGGGCCAATACCGCGACGCCGAGATCGCCAGCATGCAGGACGTGCCACGTTATCTGGAAAAAGCTTGGCGCATCTACGGCTGCAAGAACTTCATCAACGACGCATCCGGCAGCCTCTGTGAGATCGCCGACGTCGAGGACGAAAACGACCCGGTCATCAAGGCGCTTCGGGACACATCGCTGATCCTCTATATCCGCGCCAATGCCGCCGGCGAGGAAGCCCTGAAGCGACGCGCTGAGACAAGCCCGAAGCCGTTGTTCTATAAGGCTTCCTTCATCGAACCGCACATGGCCGAAGCACCCGACGACGGTGCCGGGATCGACCCGAAAGCCTTTGCCCGCAAGATGTTTCCGCTGCTGCTCGAAGACCGCAAGCCGCGCTACGAAGCGCTGGCCGGCAACTTCGGCTTCACCATCAATGTCGACGACCTGTTCGGCGAGTCCGGTAAAGTGCCCGGCAACGAGGAATTCCTGCGCCTCCTATATGGCCTCATTATCAAGCAGGCCGAGGGCTCGGAGGTTGCGAAAGCGAACCTGGAACGTTATTTCCAAGTCTGTCGCAATCGCGCGGAAACGCGCGGCATGAGCGATTAAGGACCAGACGATGCCGATCAAGATTCCCTCCGCGCTGCCGGCGCGCAAGATTTTGGAAGCCGAGGGCGTGCCGATCATCGGCGACGAAGACGCCACGCGCCAAGATATCCGCCCCTTAAGGATCGCGGTCCTCAACCTGATGCCGGAAAAGATCAAGACCGAGACGCAACTGGCCCGCGTGCTCGGCGCAACGCCGTTGCAGGTCGAGGTGACTCTGCTGTCGTTGACCACGCACAAACCGAAGACCACGCCGGAACAACACTTGCTGGATTTCTATCACCCGTGGACCGAGGTCCGGGACCAGAAGTTCGACGGCCTGATCGTCACCGGCGCACCGATCGAGAAGATGCCCTTCGAAGAGGTTCGCTACTGGGACGAACTATGTGAAATTTTCGATTGGTCGCTGACCAACGTGCACGGCCTGTTCAATCTGTGCTGGGGCGCGCAGGCGGCACTGCATCACTTCTACGGCATTCCGAAGTACATGCTGCCAGCCAAGGCATTTGGCGTTTTCTGGCACAGCGTGCTCGATACAACCTCGCCGCTGATGCGCGGCCTTAACGACGCCATTCCGATTCCGGTCAGCCGTCACACGGAAAACCACCGCGAAGATCTAGCTGCGTTCCCGCATCTGCAGATCCTGGCAGAATCTTTCGACGCCGGGATGGCGCTGGTTTACGACCCGGTGCTCAATCACGTGCATATGTTCAATCATTTGGAATATGACACGACGACGCTCGGCGACGAGTACCAGCGTGACCTGGCCAAGGGTCAAAAGATTGCCGTGCCCCGGAACTATTATCCGAACGACGACGACACGAAGCCGCCGATCAATGGCTGGCGTTCAAACGCGCACATCTTGTTCGGCAACTGGATCAACATGCTGTATCAGACGACACCGTTTGATCTGATGAAGATCGGCGACGAACGTCCGCCAATCCCCGCTCCCGTGCGTAAGAGCGGCGTAGCCTAATTATCCCGCCGTCATACCGTACGTGCCGGTATCCATTTTCCCGCAGGGACCGTTCCAGCGAGATCAGAGATAGGTCCTGAATCAAGTTCAGGAAAAGGAGTTGGAGATAGTCGGCGGCTTGGCCATCCCTGCCATCCTTTACCCCGGCGAACGCCGGAACCGAGCGGCCTAGAAAAGGCCCGGCAGTAAAGCGGCCGCTCGGCCAACCCAACCATCCCCGAGCGGCCTACACCTTAGAATCGCATCGGGATGGCGTGGACGACGTGCTCCAGAGCTTGCAGAGTTTGCAGTGCTTCCGCCGGCGGCTGACCGTCGATTTCGATCAGCGCAATGGCATCGCCGCCGGAATCAGCACGACCCAGGTTAAATGTCGCGATATTGACCCCGGCATCCCCGAGGATCGAGCCCATGGCGCCGATCAAGCCCGGTTTGTCGTGATTAGCGACATAGAGCATGTTCGGGCCCAGCTTGGCATCAATGCGAATGCCCTTGATCTCGACCAAACGCGGTTGGTTGTTGAACAGGGTCCCGACCACGGCGCGGGTCTGGTTCTCGGTTGTGACAGAAACCGTGATCAACGTGTGATAGTCGCCAGCGGTTTCGGAGCGCGATTCAAGAATCTTGATGTTGCGCTCTTCCGCCATCATCGGCGCATTGACCATGTTGACGCCTTCCATCAGCGGGCCAAGTAGCCCCTTCAGAATCAACGACGTCAGCGGCTTGGTGTTGAGACCTGCCACATCACCTTCAAAGGTGATCTCGATCTCTTTGAGACCGCTCTTGGTCGCTTGCCCCGCGAAGGCACCAAGCTGCTCGGCCAAAGCCATGTACGGCTTTAGAAGCGGTGCTTCCTCAGCCGAGACGGACGCCATGTTAAGGGCATTGGTCACCGCCCCCGTCAGCAGATAATCCGCCATCTGTTCGGCGACCTGCACCGCAACCTTTTCCTGAGCCTCCGTGGTGGAAGCCCCCAGGTGCGGCGTGCAAACGACTTGGTCCATGCCGAAAAGCGCGTTTACCTTCGCTGGTTCTTCCTCGTAAACGTCCAGCGCCGCGCCTGCGACATGTCCGCTTTCAATGGCTTCCTTGAGCGCCGCTTCGACGACGAGGCCACCCCGCGCACAGTTGATGATCCGCACGCCCTGTTTTGTCTTCTTGAGCGCATCGGCATTGATGATGTTGCGCGTCTGATCCGTCAGGGGCGTATGCAGCGTAATGAAGTCGGCGCGCGACAGTAGCGTATCGAGATCGACTTTCTCGATCCCCATCTTTGCCGCACGTTCTTCGGTCAGGAAAGGATCGTAACCGATAACTTTCATCTTCAGGCCCTGCGCCCGGTCGCAGACGATGGCGCCGATATTGCCACAGCCGATAACGCCAAGCGTCTTGCCCATGATCTCGACCCCCATGAAGCGGGACTTCTCCCACTTGCCGGCCTGCGTCGAGGCGTTGGCCGCCGGAATTTCACGGGCCAACGACAGCATCATGGTAATCGCATGCTCGGCCGTGGTGATGGCGTTACCGAACGGCGTGTTCATGACCACGATACCGGCCTGGGTTGCGGCGGGCAGATCGACGTTGTCGACGCCGATCCCGGCGCGGCCGATAACCTTGAGGTTTCCGGAATTGGCAAGCACGTCCGGCGTCAGCTTGGTCGCCGAGCGGATGGCGATCCCGTCGTAGTCACCGATAACCTTGGACAGTTCTTCCTTGTCCATGCCGGGTTTGACGTCGACGTCGATACCGCGCGCTTCGAACACCTTGGCAGCATCGGGGCTCATTTTGTCGGAGATAAGAACTTTCACCATGATCAGGCTTCCTTCGCCGCTTCGGCTTTAACGGTCGCGAAAGCCCAGTCGAGCCATGCACCCAGTTTCGAGATGTCGTCGGCTTCGACCGTGGCACCGCACCAAATGCGGAGCCCCGGAGGGGCGTCGCGGTGTGAGCCGACATCCAAGGCGGCCCCTTCGGCATCCAGCAGCTTGGTCATCTTCTTGATGACGTCACGCTGCGTTGCTTCGTCCAACGCCTGAAACCACGGATCTTTGACGACCGTTACCACCGACGTGGTGGACCGATGCGCGGGGTTGGCACAGATGTTCTCAATCCAGTCGGCGGCATCGAGCCACTTGTTGAGCGCCGCATTATTGGCGGTCACGCGGTCGAACAGCGCTTTCAGGCCACCAATACCCTCGGCCCATTTCAGACCGTCCAGGGCATCCTCGACGCACATCATGGACGGCGTATTGATCGTGGCACCCTTAAAGATGTCTTCGTTCAGTTTGTCTTTCTTCTTAAGACGGAAGATCTTCGGCATCGGCCACGCGGGATCGTAGCTCTCGATGCGTTCCACGGCGCGCGGGCTGAGCATCAGCATACCGTGCGCGGCTTCGCCGCCCATGACCTTCTGCCAGGACCACGTGGCGATATCGATCTTGTCCCACGGAATGTCCATGGCGAACACGGCCGAGGTCGCATCACAGATTGTCAGGCCTTCGCGGTCGGCTGGGATCCACTCGCCGTTCGGCACGCGGACGCCGCCGGTGGTGCCGTTCCAGGTAAAGACCACGTCCTTGGTGAAATCAACCGCGGCCAGGTTCGGCAGTTCGCCGTAATTGGCGCTGGTCACGCTCACATCGTCGAGCTTGAGCTGCTTGGCGATGTCGGTCGCCCACTGGCTGCCGAAGCTTTCCCAGTGCAGAACTTCGACGCCGCGCGGACCGAGCACGGACCACAGCGCCATTTCAATAGCGCCCGTATCCGAAGCCGGCACGATGCCGAGGCGGTAATCGTCGGGGATCGCCAGCAGCTTGCGCGTGCGCTCGACAACTTCGTTGATGCGCGCTTTGCCCGTCGCGTCACGGTGCGAACGGCCAAGGAAAGCGTCCGCCAGCACATCGGGCGTCCAACCAGGACGTTTCGCGCAGGGACCGGATGAAAAATTGGGAACGGCCGGACGCACGTCCGGCTTCGGAATACTCTGCATTGGTGTCTCCTTCCTCACAGAAGGTCGCGCCTCGTTGGGGAGGCGTGGCCCACGCGCAACATACGCGGCGCGATTGGGAAATCAATCTGAATCTTTGAAAGGCGCAGCCGCACCCGGAAAAGAACGAAACCCGACCCTGTGTTAGGTCGACGGCATCGGCTGTTTGGGACCGCGCGCGCAATCCAATTCGATAACAACGCGGCGGTTCTTGTCGTTCTTGGTCGCGTCCGGGGTATGCACGTCAAGCCAGCGCTCGCCCCAGCCCTTGATCTCGCCGATTTTGACGCCGGCGGCCTTCAACTCCGAAGCGACGAAAGCCGCGCGCTCTTGCGACAGCTTGAGATTGGCCATATCGCCCCCCAGCGTGTCCGAGAAACCAAGCACATTCGCGTGACAGTTCCGGTTCGTCTCCCGCTCGTTGATATTGGCGATAACTACCGCGATCTGCGACGTAATGGTCGCGCCTTTTACCTTGCCGAGCGGAAAATGGATTGTCTGATTGAACGTATCATGGCGCTTTCCGGGGATGGCGGCCATGTCACGCAGCCCCTCTGCTTCGAGAGACGCGGCGATCTTATCCTGTTGCGTCTTTACGCCTTCGATGACCTGACGCAGTTCGGCCAAGGCGGCGGCCTGGCGCTTCTCGCTCTCGGCAAGTTGAGTTTTTATCTCGGCTTGTGTCTTCGTCGCCGACGTCTGAATTTCGCGGATCGTCTCGACCTTAAGGTCCATGACGACACTCGGGATTTCGGACTGTGCGTGACCGATCTTTTCGACGACTTTCGGCAGGGCAAAGTACGCCAACGGCGCGCCGACACCCAAAACGAGCGCGGCCGACAAAACCGCGGTCCCAACAATGCTTTTCTTGTCGCTCATGATCATCTCCTGAAAAATCAGGTCCCTTGTACCGCGAATATAGTTAATTTTCTGATGGCATCTACAGAGAGCCCCGCGTTGAACCTTGCACTCGGACCCAGAACCCTCTATCGCCTGCCTCCGGAATGGGGAACGGAGAGAATATGGATCCGTTGACACAAGGGGCTATCGGCGCCGCTCTGCCGCAAGCCACACGCCAGACATCCCGTCATATCCGGATCGCTGCGGGCCTCGGCTTCCTGGCCGGGATGGCGGCGGACCTGGATACGCTGATCCGCTCCGAGAGCGATCCGCTGCTGTTCCTGGAATACCATCGGCAATTCACGCATTCGCTGTTCTTCATTCCCGTCGGCGGTGCTCTCTGCGCGTTGGTGCTGCATTGGGTTTTCGGAAGACGAAGCCAACTATCCTTCGCAAAGACGGCGCTGTTCTGCACCCTGGGCTATGCGACCCATGCCCTTCTGGATACGGCGACAACTTACGGCACGATGCTGTTCTGGCCGTTCGATCAGACACGCTATGCCTGGAGCATCATTTCCATCGTCGATCCCCTGTTCACCTTGCCCGTTCTTGGCCTTCTAGCTTGGAGCTGGGTCAAGCGGCATCCCGGTCCGGCGCGGGCGGCATTGCTGTGGGCGGCTGTCTATCTGTGTTTTGGCGTCTATCAGCACATAAATGCGCGTGATGCCGGGTATGCGTTGGCCCAATCGCGGGGTCACGATCCGGTGCGCCTCGACGTGAAGCCGAGTTTCGCCAACATGCTTCTATGGAAGACCGTCTATGAAGCGGATGGCGCATTCTATATCGATGCCGTTCGGGTCGGCTTCTCTCCTCGGGTTTTTCCGGGCGAACGCGTCCTTAAACTCGATCTCAATCGGGACTTCCCCTGGCTTTCGGCGGACTCACGGCAAGCCAAGGATATCGAACGCTTCCGCGTCTTTAGCGGTGGGTATGCCGCGCGTGCTCCGCAAAATGCAGACCGGGTCATCGATGTCCGGTATTCGTTCGTGCCGAACCGGACGGCCGCGCTTTGGGGTATCGCTGTTCGGCGCGATGCCGGCGCAACAGAGTACGCAGACTACGTAACGGACCGGCACGATGCGCGCGAACGGTTTATGGAACTATGGGAGATGTTGTGGACGCCGACTTCCACGCACAACTGATCAGCGCGACAATTGTTTTACCGGTTTAGGGGAGGCTTTCGGCTGCTCCGGTTTCTCAGACTTTTGCGACAAAGCAGCGAGTATATTCTTACCGGTCAGGCTACGCCACAGGAGCATGATTTACTCCGCCGGCACCAGTGTCATTTGGGGCGCTGATTTCATCTGCATCATGTCACGAATCTCGCATTCGCATTTGCCGCAACACGGTTCCGTTCCGTGAAACTCGTGCACGCCATGCCATTCCTGCACACCGGACTCGATGGCTTCGCGGACTTCACTTTCCGTAATTGCGTTGCAGTTGCAGATAAACATCCAGGTGTTTCCAGACACTTAGTTATTTATTGATAATGATTATCATTCCAACCGCAAACGCTTGTCAATCTCAAAATATTCTTTTATTTACAAGGTGTTAGGAAATTCCTAGCTTCTGACTTGGTTATTCTCCAGGAAACGAAGTGGAGTAGATTATGAAAGGCGACCCAAAGGTCATCAAACAACTCAATGGCATCCTCAAGAACGAGTTGACGGCCATCAACCAGTATTTCCTTCACGCACGCATGCTGAAAGATTGGGGCTACCTGAGGCTCGCCGATAAGGTCTACGAGGAATCCATCGGTGAAATGAAGCACGCGGACATGATCATCGAACGCGTTCTTATGCTGGATGGCCTACCCAACCTGCAAGACCTCGGCAAGCTGAAGATCGGTGAAAACGTACCGGAGATGTTAAAGGCCGACCTAGGCGTCGAAACGATGAACCAGAAGCAGCTCAAGGATGCGATCAAGATTTGCGAAGAAAGCCGTGACTATGTGTCACGCGAGATTTTTGAAGACATCCTCGACGACACGGAAGAGCACATCGACTGGCTGGAAACACAGCAGCATCTGATCAGTCAGACCGGCCTGCAGAACTATCTGCAGGAACACATGTTCAAGGGTGAAGAGTCTTCCTAATCTGTGAACGGTCGTTGTCCTGGCTGAAACCGTGTCTTCCGGACCATGGATGCTGATTCAAGTTCAGCATGGCGCAAGAGTGTAAATGGGCTGGCTTCTAGCCAGCCCATTTTGATTCAGGTCAGCGATACACGTAGATCGGACTGGTCCAGGCCAGGGTTCCGTCTTCCTGCGTGACGCGGATGAAGATCGGGTTGTCGACCTGATCCTTGAGTGCGATCTTGCGTGAAAACGACATCGTCTTGTGCGTGTTCTCTGCCGGCAGGCGGAAGATCTTCAGGAAACGCGGCAGCACGTCCGATTTGTCAAAGACCTCGTCGTTGATATCGATCTCTTCCAAAGGCACACCGCACTTCACCAGCGGCGTCTCGATCTTGAGCGTGCCGCCATAGGCGTCGTCGACCCACATGTCAAAACCGCCGATGTTGCCGGTGGTCAATGCCCGCCATTTCAGCGAGGTTTCCGTTTTCTCCAGCTTCTTGTCGCGGTTGAAGAAGTTGATCGGCTTGGCGTCGATGATCTTGTTATCCGACAGATGCGCCTCGCCGTCCCAGATGACCTGACGGAAGCGGCCACGGTATTCGGCCCCTTCCCAGACCACGCGGATGCGGTTGCCCAGTTCGTCGTTGCCATAGGGGCGGATCGTCTCGATGTGATCAAGGCCGTTGAAGATATCGACACGCTCAATCGGTGCCGCACCGTGAATGTCGACGGCGATTTCGACCTCGCCCGACGGCAGGTGCACGATGTCGCCCATCATCGCCGTATCGCTGCTGATACTCTCCGCCGGTCCGTCGCGCGGGTCGTCGTGATACAGCGTGCCGGCGTCAGAGAACGAGGCCTTCACATCAATGAACATGCGGCCGCCGTGACCGCCCGTCGTGCCGTAGTGATGCCGCTTGCGCATACAGTCCATGATGCCTTCGCGCGTCAAGTCGTCGGTGATGAAACAGGTCAGCCCACCGACGGCGCCGAACAGCGACGCGCCGGGATAGCTGGCGCCCGGGCGCCCCTTGTGTCCGTCCGAGTTCGAAACAATACCGACGCGGTAGCCCATTTCGAAGGCATCCTGCACCAGCCATTCGAAGGTGCCCCACGACGAATGGATCTCCATCGACTTTTCGAAACGTCCATCGTGCGCCAGTTTCACGTCCGCATAGCGGCCACCACAGTGCGCATAACCGACAACGTCCCATTCCTTATCGGCGGCGAGGTTCTCGAACAACTCGGCGGCCGAATTGGCGTCGGTGTGCAGGTCGGAGTGATCTTCGACCAGGGCGTGCGAAGAACGGCGCAGGATACGCCCCTCCTCCGGGAAGTAGATATTGCGGTCGCCGCCGAGGCCGGTATTGCCCGACCACTCGTAGCCGGGGATGGCAACGTACTTGCCGTCTTCTTCGAATTCGGCGCAGAGCTTGTCCAGTTCCTTGAAGAACGGCGTCGTAATCTGGAAGTCATTGCCTTGGTGGCCGATGGCGTCAACAAAGGCGCGGTCACGGGCGAATTCGAAGTACTGGCGGGCACTGCCGGTGCCGATGGTTTCCTCGGACTGGCCGTGCAGATCGCCCCAGAAGTGGACGAGCTTGGGATCAGAGACGGCGCGCACCGGATTGGTGCTAGCGATCACTTCGCCGCCGGCGTCGACGAAGTCGATCACCGCCGTACCGGGCGACGCGATGGACAGGCCTTCGACGATTTCCGCAAAGGAACCCGGCTTAAACGTTACGCTTTCGGGCAGGTCCTTTATCTCGGCATCACCCGTCGTGCGCAGCGTCAGCGTTGTGTCGCATTTATCGGACGGATTGCCCCACATGTCCTCGCCCTTCATCTTCAGCGAGAACGTCTTGCCGGTGGCGACCAGGGTCGGCAGCACACCGACATAGGTTTCCGGCACACCGGGAACGATTTTGATAACCGGCTGCTTCGGCACCGGTTGATAGCAGTAAGTCGCAATCGGATCGATCAGCGTGTGGAACTCGAAGGTGTCTTCGCAGAATGTCTGCAGACGCATCCCGGGCGAACCTTGCGAGGTATCGCCAAAGGTCACGGTGATGGTGTCGCCTTCCGTCAGAAATCCGCGCACGACTTTGATGTACAGCGTGCGGTCCCACGGACGCACGTTCCCCTTCGGATCGTAGTGGTACTGAAGCACCGCGGAGTTCGACGCGACGATGGTCGTGAAGTTCGGACCCTCCGGGTTTTCGAACTGCGGGCGCGTCTGGTCGCTGGCGAAGCGGAAGCAGATACGCATGGAACCGGAATCGTCGATGCCGAACTTGCCGGCCGTGTAGGTCAGCGTGAAGGTCTGGTAGCTGCCGGCTTCGAATTCCCCCTCCGGGGTCAGCGTGACATGGCCGATTTCATCCGCCGGGATGGTTGCACGAACCGGCGAGCTTTCAAGGCCACCAGCAGGGGCGCCGGCGGCATCGTCCGGGCTTCCGAGGGGTTGTTCCGACATAGTATCCTCCTTACGATTTAATGCGATGACCCGGTTCTATGGGTCGTGTTGGTTATGTCCAACGGAATTTCCGTCGGCGGGATCCAGATCTCTTGATAGGACACCGGCAATGCCTCGATCGAGTGCCCTACAATTTTCAAACATTGGGCGGGGCGTCCAGCCTTAATGCCGATATTGTCCGAAATATCGACAGGTGCGGGAAGAGTTTGCAGAACCTTGCGTGTCTCGATGATCGGAACGTTGAAACGAAGCGCCATAACGTGTTTGACGCCGGTCGTTTCCAGTTCGCGCGCCGACATGTCCAACAGTCCGCTGAAACGGTCGGCGGACAAAAAGAAGTCGCTGTGGCACACGAACAGACTATCGACGTTCACAGCCCGCGAAATATGAATGTAGCCGGTTCGGCTCTCACCCAGTACATCGGCCCAAGGGCCCGGGGTCGATATCTGCTTACGCTCGATGACCCGCTGATACACCGGGCGAACGGTTTTGAGGTCGTTGCCGAGAAAGCGGAAGTGCCAGACTTCGTTTTCGGTCACCGTCATGCCGGCGACGAACGTGCCACGGCCGTGTTCACGAGAAACAACACCGACACGCGCGAGGCTTGTGAGGCAACGACGCACGGTCCCCAGGCTTAGCCCGACACCGTCCGCCAAGTCCTGTTCCGGCGGCAATTGGTCACCCGCCTTTAAGACCCCGTTTGCGATCGCTTTTCGGATCGCGCCCTGCATACGTTCGTGCTTGGCGCGCGGTGAGATCATCGCGGCGATCTCCGCCCTCAGATACGACGCAAGTTCATCGCGGCGCGCGGGCGTTAGACCCGGCACCCTTCCACCGCCACGCGTCACGGCTCCATGTTCCAGAGAAGACATCGTTGTCTGCTTCGCTCCCAACTATTTTTTTTGCCCATTATACATGAACTTGGGCTTTTCTTTTGTTTCGCAGGTAGTTTCTCACGAACGGCGCGGGGACGCCGACCGTCATGGCGCCGTTCTTTTCCTTGGCCGCCTTGACGAAGTCGTCAAATGTCTTGATCGGACTATCGGCACGGACAAGGACCACCGACGGTTCTTTATTGATGCCGCCGATATAAACGAAGCTCTCGGTCGAGTACGGCAGTTCTTTCAGCATTGGTCCAGTGACGGCATCCGGCAAGTTGACCATGCCGATGGTATAGCCGTCCGGTTTTGCTGCCGCCATTTCCGACCAACCGACGCTGCCGCCGGCGCCCGGTTTGTTGACGACCGCGATCTTCGCGCCGTCACCCAGATATTTTTCCAGATACGGGATCAGCGAACGGGCCGTGCCGTCAGTTCCGCCGCCAACGCTGTAAGGAACAATGAAAGTGATCGGTCGTTCAGGATAGTCCGCTCGGACATCCGCGGCCGAGACGCACATGATCGCGAGGATTAGGAAAAACAGTCTCTTGATAAGCATTTGAGCCTCCTGTGGTTGTTATTGCACCGATCATTAAAAGATAGCTTTTAATTGAGACGTAGCAGCATTAGTTCGCATATGCGATATATCTTTAGCTAATTGACCCTGTGCATGTGCAAATAGTAGGACACCAAACGCTTATTATGTCAATTTAACGTTATCTCTTTTTTGCATTGCAATATCATATTAAAAGATAACTCTTATATCGTTTCAATGGGATCATTGCCTCCCGATATCGGTTGGGAAGACTTCCGCAGAGACGGGATTGAGAGCGCTATGCAGCGCTGGACAATTCAGACGAAGTCCCTTCAAATCAGGCATGTCCGGCTTAAACACCACCTACAACGTCCTTCTTTTTACCGATGCCGACGTCGTCCGAGAGCCGGTCACGGAGATTCTGGGAGCGTTCCCTACGCTAACCCTTGCTGCGGAAGCCCATTCGCGTATTGACGCCGTGACAAAGGTCAAGAATCACAAGGTCAATCTGGTACTGATGGATATCGGTGCTGCCGAGGCCACCCGCACTTTGAAGCGTCTCCGCGATGCCTTGCCCGAAGTTCCGGTAATCCTTATCGGTACGCTGACGTTCGCAAACGTGCGCGCAAGCATGGATGCGCTATTGCTGGGTGCCGTTGAATTCATTCCGACGCCGACCCCGCATGCTGCGAACACGAACCTCCGAAGTTTTGAGCGCAAGTTCATAGAAATCATAAACGGGCTGCAAAACTATCAGGCTCCGCCCTCTGCCCGCGCGCCCCAAAAACCTAGCGAGAAACCGGAGGCGAGGCCGAAGCCCGCAGAACCATCATCGCCGGCCATCACCCTGGCCAAGCCGGGCACGAATACACCCAAGGTTCTCTTGATCGGTTCTTCGACAGGCGGGCCAAAAGCTGTGACCGATTTACTCGAGCAAATCCGCCCCCCTTTTCCACTGCCCATCCTAGTCACACAGCACATGCCGCCGGTCTTCACGGCAACTTTTGCCACCAGTATCCAACGCCGGACCGGACATACGACAAGTGAAGGCAAGGATAATGAGTTGGTGCAGCCGGGCCATGTCTATATCGCGCCGGGCGGCCTCCATCAGGTGCTGATTCGTAAAAAAGACAACGTCTATATCCATCTGGACGATGGCCCGCAGGTCAACTATTGCAAGCCTGCCGTCGACCCGATGTTCGAAAGCGCAGCCAAAGCCTACGACGGTGACATCCTGGCGCTGGTGCTGACAGGCATGGGACATGATGGCCGAGACGGGGCACGAAAGATCGTCGATGCCGGCGGCACACTGATTGCACAAGACGCGGAATCGAGCGTCGTCTGGGGCATGCCTGGTGCCATCGCCGAAGCGGGTTTAGCGTCAGAAGTTCTACCGCTGGACAGCATCGCCGCGCGGGTTATGGAACTCTGCCGGTCATAGCTCCCAAACCAACGCAGCCACGGCCGTGAATGTCAGCCACATCAAAATGATCAGCGGCACCCCGGCGCGGATGAAATCCTGAAACTTATGGTGTCCCGGCCCCATCACCAGCAAGTTCGTCTGATAGCCCATCGGCGATGCGAACGAACAGTTGGCGGCGAACACGATGGCAATCGCGAACGCCATCGGCGGCGCATCCAGTTGATTAGCCAAATCGACCGCAATCGGCGTGAACAACAAGGCGACGGCATTGTTCGAAATGACGTTGGTTAGAAACGCCGCGATCAGGAACAGCAACGATATGATGACTAATGGCCCTGAGCCTACCGGCAATTCCAGCAACGAGGATGCAATCAACGCCGCGCCGCCGGTCTCGCGGAGTGCGACGCTCATTGCCAATGCCGCCGCGATGGCTGTGGCGATTTTCGGATCAATAGCACGATATGCTTGGCGCAGACTGAGAACCCCTGTGGCGATCATGGTAATAGCCCCCAGCAAGCCCGCGACGACGATGGGGAGTCCCCCGGTCGCCGCCAAGGCAACTGCGCCGACAAAGATCGCGATCGCCGGTAAGGCGTGATGCATGCTCGGCAGGTCTTCCCGCGACGCCTCCAAAAGAATGACATCGCGGTTGTCGCGCAAACCGCGGATGTCATCGCGCTGACCTTGGACCAACAGCACGTCGCCTGCCTCCAGTCGGATTTCCGTAATTCTGGAACGCAGCATGCGCGCCCTGCGCTGAATACCGAGCACCACGCAGTTTGTCTTGTAGCGGAATCCGGCATAACGCAGCGTTTGCCCAGCAAGGCGCGATGCGGGTGCAATCATCACCTCTGCCAAGACGACGTCGCCTTCCCGCCATGGCGCATCATCATCCTCGTCTTCGCCGGTGGCTTTGTTCAGGTCCCGAAGGTCAGGGTGAAAAAGCTCGCCATGTTCGGTGATCGACTTGCGCAGCACGTCACGCGTTGCCGCCGCGACAATCACGTCGCCCGGCCGTGTCACGGTGTCCTCGAATGGCGGTAGGATTGCCCTTTCGCCGCGTTGAATCATACGCACCGTCATATCCGGCAGTACTTCGAAATGACCAGAAGGCGCGCTGACGCCGGCCAATTCGCTATCTTCCTTGACGGCGATCTGAACGATGAACTGCCGGCCATCGCCGGAGCTTGTCACCGTCTCGGTCATATCGGCACGATCCGGCAGAATGCGCGGCACGACAAGTACGGTATAAACGAGCCCGACCGCGGCCAAGATGACCCCCGATGCCGTAAAGTCGAAAAACCCCAACGCCTCTTCACCGATCTGCAGCAGCGACGTATTCACCAGGAGGTTGGTGGAAGAACCGATCAAGGTCGTCATGCCGCCCAAGATCGCCGCGAAGCTGAGCGGCATCATGACCTTGCTAGCGGATATTCCGTAACGACCCGCCAGCGCTTGCATGATGGGAATGAAAATGACGACCATTGGCGTGTTGTTCAAAAAACCGCTTGCCGCACCAACCACGAACAGCACCAGAAAGATCGCCACGGTCGCCGAGAAGCGGTCTTCCATATGATCCAGGATCCAGCGCGCGGCGAGATCGAGCACACCTGTCCGGATCAACCCCTGCCCCATGATAAGAAGGCACAGCACGGCAATCAGCGCGGTATTCGCGAAGCCTTGCAGGATTCGCTGCGGACTGAGCCCGCCGGTCTCTTCATCGCCAAGCGGAAACAGCTGAAAGAAAACCAGCAGCACGCAGATGGTGCCAAGAGAGGTCAACTCCATCGGCCAGGCTTCGGCCACATAGGCGCAGAGCGCCACCGCGATGATCGCGAAGACGACCCATACATGAAAACTGGCGACGGCTTGTTCCACGGCTTGCTCCGTAAAAGGAATATCCGGCAAGTCTGTCATGGACCGACCCGGTCTTGAAAGCGAATGAAGTGAAATGGGATGTATGTATTTACCGAAAAAACGAAGAAATACTTTTCGAAAATATTTTCGAAAAAACGGTATCTACTGTGACGTGCATCACATTTCTCTTGCCCAACCTGTCGTATGTAGAAGGTGCTTCTAGTCTCTCCCCGCCCACAGGCGGGGTTCCCCGAGACTTCTCCCTGTCTAACTCGCCGGGTCCTTCGGGACCCGGTTTTTTCTTTGCCGTTCGGCGCTGCTCCTTGCAGAATGTTCCATAAATGAGACTCATTTGCTCCGCTGACGTCTAAGGAGACACCAATATGGCCGATCGGGACGGCGCGGGTTCGCGCTCCATTCGCGCGCTTGATGTGCTGGAGGCGGTTGCCGCACTGAATCGTGCAGCATCCGCCGGTGACATCGCGACTGCCGCCAACCTACCGAAAGCGACGGTTCACCGGCTCTGCAATCTTTTACTCGAAGAGGGCTTTCTGCGCCGCGACGTATCGGGCCGAGGCTACGATCTTGGCGACCGGACCCTTCGCTTCGCCATGAACACGGTTCGCGACCACGGTGGCCGCAGCGAGCGCCGCGCCATCCTGGAAGGCATCGCCAAGGAGATCGGCGAGACCTGTAATATCACCGTGCCGACAGCCGAAGGCATGCTGTATCTGGACCGCGTCGAATCGGAATGGCCGCTGCGCATCCAGTTGCCGCCCGGCTCCAGCGTGCCGTTTCATTGCACCGCCAGCGGCAAGCTCTATCTCGCCAGCTTGACGCCGCAAGCGCGCCGCCGCCTGATCGAGAAGCTTTCTCTCGACCCACTCGGCCCCAACACCATTACCGACGTTGAGGAACTCTGCGCCGAGATCGACAAGGTCGCCAAGTCCAAGATCGGCTTCGAGAATGAGGAGTTCATCCCCGGCATGATCTGTGTCGCTGTACCGATCTCGGATACCAGTGGCCGCATGCTGGCGACGTTGGCGACGCACGGTCCGGTAGCGCGGATGAGTATGGAAGACGCGCTGGCACACGTGCAGCGTCTGCGCGATGCCGCCGCCGACCTTACCGAGACTTTCGAATGACGTTGCCCGCAGAAGCCCAAGAGATTGCAGATATCCTTCGGCGCGGCGGCATCATTGATGCCGACGCCTCCCCAGAGATGGAACCGCTGACCGGCGGTGTCAGTTCCGATATCTGGAAGGTGAGCACGCCGGACGGCCCGATCTGCGTGAAACGTGCCCTCGCCAGACTGAAGGTCAAGGACGACTGGCGCGCCCCGGTCGAACGTAATGCCTTCGAAGCCGCATGGATGCGTACCGTCAAAGGCATCAGCGAAGCGGCCGCACCAAAGGTCTTGTTCGAAGATTCGGAAAGCGGCCTGTTCGCCATGCCGTTCCTGTCGGAACACCGCTATCCGCTTTGGAAAGCATTGCTACGCGATGGCCACGCCGAGTTGTCGCACGCCGACGCCGTCGGACGGACCCTCGGCAAGATTCATGCGGCGACCGAAGGCGATGCCGTGATTGCCGCCACCTTCCCCACCGATGAGATTTTCTACGCCATCCGCCTGGAGCCCTATCTGGTGGCGACGGGACGCCGACACCCGGCACTTGCAGATCGGCTGAACGAGCTTGCCAAGATCACCGCATCGAACCACGTCGCGCTTGTGCATGGCGACGTCAGCCCCAAGAACATCCTGATCGGTCCCGATGGCCCGGTATTCCTGGACGCGGAATGCGCATGGTACGGCGACCCTGCCTTCGACCTCGCATTTTGTCTAAATCATCTTTTGCTTAAGTGCCTGTGGACGCCATCGGCACGCTCGGCTTTTCTGGCCTGTTTCAACTCTCTGGTCGCAGGCTACGAAACGGCAACGCACGGCATGTCGGACCGTGACATCGTCAGCCGAACCGCGCATCTGTTACCCGGTCTTTTCCTGGCGCGGGTCGATGGTAAATCACCGGTCGAATATGTTACCGAAGACGCGCAAAAGAATCTCGTCCGCAGCGTTGCGACATCGTTTTTGACAACACCTGCCGAACATCCCATAGACATCGCCGCCGCATGGCACGAAACACTGGATAAGAACGGCTGACCGCCGCACCGAAGAGAGGAAACGACATGGGTAAGTTCGATATCGAAAACGTCACCGCGCGGCGGGTCTGGGACTCGCGCGGACGGCCGACGGTCGAAGTCGATATCGTTCTCGCAGGCGGCGTGCTCGGTCGTGCCATCGCACCGGCCGGTGCATCGCGCGGCATGCACGAGGCCGTCGATCTCCGCGACGGCGGCAAGAAATTCGGCGGCTGGGACGTTACCCACGCGCTTCGCGGCATTGATGTCGAGATCAAGGAAATCCTGATCGGCCAGGACGTCCGCGAGCAGGAACGCCTCGACAATTTGATGATCGAACTGGACGGAACGCCGACCAAGCAACGTCTTGGCGGCAACGCCACCGTCGCCGTCAGCATGGCGTTGGCACACGCTGCCGCCGCCGCTGAAGGCCTACCGCTCTGGCGGCACCTGATCGGACCGGATACCAAGGCCGAAGACATCCGTCTGCCACTCCCGGAGATTCAGATCTTCGGTGGCGGCGCACATGCATCCCGGCGCGTCGACGTTCAGGACTTCATGGTCATTGCCACGGGCGCCACGACGTTCGCCGAAGCACTCGATCGCACCGCCGAAGTGTACCGTCACGCCGGCCTGATCATGGCCGATGCCGGCAAGCTTGCGGGAGTCGCAGACGAAGGCGGTTTCTGGCCCGATTTCGACGGCAACGAGGAAGCATTGGAAACTCTGGTCCGCGCCATCGAGGCAGCGGGCTATACGCCGGGGCAGGATGTCTCCATCTCGCTCGACATCGCAGCGTCCGAGTTCGGCAAGGACGGCACCTACACGCTAGCGCGCGACGACAAGACGCTGTCGTCCGAGGAAATGTGCGCCATGATGATCGACTGGATGGAGCGTTATCCCATCGTCTCCATCGAAGACCCTCTGGGCGAAGACGATCCGGACGGCCTGATGAAATTCACGTGGGCCATCGGCGACAAGGCACAGATCGTCGGCGACGACGTACTCGTCACCAATGCCGACCGTACACGTGCCGCCGCTAAGGACCGGCTCTGCAATACCTTGCTGGTAAAGCCGAACCAAGCCGGCACGCTGACCGAAGCAAAGGCCGCCTGTGACGCCGCCGCGAATGCAGGCATGGGGCGCATCGTCTCGGCTCGCTCGGGCGAGACCGAGGACGTCACCATCGTGCATCTGGCCGTTGGCTGGCAGGCGCCGCAACTCAAGGTCGGCTCGTTCGCGCGTTCCGAACGCATGGTCAAATGGAACGAAGGTCTGCGTATCGCCGATGAACTCGGCGGCGACGGCCCGCTACATCCGAAAAGCGCCTTTCAGTGGCGCTGACCGGTAACAGCTAGCCATGCTGCCCCGCGACGCCGCCCTTGCCGTCGCCGTCGCCACTGTATGGGGCGTTGCTTTCGTCGCAACCGAATTTGCCCTGCAAAACTTCTCGCCGCCGCAACTGACCGCGATCCGGTTTATCCTGGCAGCGCTGCCAATCCTTTTCATCAGAAAGCCGGATATTGCGTGGCCGACGCTCATTGTCATCAGCGGCTTCCTTTTCCTCGGCCAGTTCATGCTGCAGTTCTTCGCCTTCGAGGCCGGCCTGCCGCCCGGCGTTGCCTCGGTGGCTATCCATACGCAAGCGCTGTTCACCGTCCTCATCGCAGCTATCGTCCTGAAAGAGCTTCCGACGAAACGCCAAGTTACCGGGCTTTGTGTGGCAGTGGTCGGGTTGGTCTTGGTCGGCGCCAGCATCGGCGGCGACCTTACGTCGCTAGGGCTTGGCCTCGCCATTGCCGCCGCCGTCAGCTGGGGCATTGGTAATGTGATGCTGAAGCGGGTCGGCAAGATCGATCTGTTGGCGCTGATGATCTGGATGAGCGTCGTCCCGCCCCTCCCCGCACTGGCTTTCGGCTGGTTTACCGGTGAGCAGCCCAATGTCCTCGACGCGCTTCAGGAGGCCTCGATGATCAGTATTCTCGCCGTCATTTACTTGGGCGTGATATCGACGACGGTCGCCTACGCCATCTGGGCACGCTTGCTCGGCATCTATCCGGCGGCCAAGGTCGCGCCTTTCGCACTTTTGGCACCCTGTAGCGGTATACTTGCTTCCTACCTCGTCTTCGGCGAGACATTCGGACCGCTGCGCGGCGCCGGCATGGGCTTGATCGTCATCGGGATCGCGCTATCGGTCCTGGGCGGACGGGCGAAACACGCGCGCGAGATCGAATGACGTGTCTTACTCGAAACTCCGCGCCTGACCGCGAAGTCGCTCGACGAATACATCGATGATGCGGCGCAGGACTTTGTCGTTGTCGCCCAGCTTGCCGAGACGTTGTTCCAAATCGCCCTGTGTGATGATCGTTAGTTTGGCGTCGGCGCGCGCCCGCGCGGACGCCATGCGCGGCTGATTGTCGATCAACGACATCTCGCCGATGATGTCACCACGCCCCAGTGTCGCCAGGATCACCTCTTCGTTGCCGGACTTTCGGAACACATCGACCTTGCCGTCCAGGATCAGGTAAGCCTCCGCACCGGGGTCCCCCTCCTCGAACAAAAGGTCACCGGCCTTCGCTTCGCGGCGCTCGATATCCTTATTGGTGTTCACAGGGGCTTCCTCCATCTTGAAAATCAGGCTGGTACCGGCGTTGTCGGCGGGATCTTCCCCGCGCTCCACCAGCCGATCGAGGGTCTTTGAAAACAATATCCGCCATTTCTCGGGCAGCGCATCCGCTGTCATCTTCTCGCGAAGTTCCGCCAACACAGCTTCGACGTCTTCCTTCGCCATGCCGGCAGGTATCAACGACGTCAACGACTTCAACTGAATCACCAGGCGGCTAAGGACGTTGAGGACCGCTTGCTCGTTCTTCTTGCCGAGCGGGCTGGCGATCAGGTCCAAAAGAAAGCCAAGACGAACGGCGCGGTTCGGCAACAATGCCAGGACACGTCCGATCGCTTCTTCGAGCGGGAGGTCATCCGGGTCAGCGAAAATGATCTGTGCCCGCTTGGCAAGCGCTTCGGCCATACGGGAACCGCCGTTCAGTCCCGCGGCGCTGGTCAGTTCCCGGACGAAAGATTTGTAGGCGTCCATTTCCGCATGGGGCCCTTCGCGGGTCATCGGCCTGATGCCACCGAGCGATCTTGCGACACGGCCGGTCAACACCGACTTCGTTCTCGGCATTGGCCGCTTCGCCATAAGATCGTTGAACGCCGTCAGGCACGAACGCGGGTTGTTGATCCGGCAACGTCCCTGTGTCACCCGCACGAGGGCACGGAACGCCGAGATGGGATCGGCGAAGCCGCCGAACAACTCGTTGATCGCCATGTTGCTGTCGAGAATTTCCGCCGCAATCTCGTCGAGGAATTCTATCACTAGCGCATCGTCGGCCTTATTCGCCAACTCGATCAGCAAGGCGATTTTATCCGACCAGTCGCCGCACTGCTGCAGCGCCAAAGCAAGGCCGCCCAGCACATAAATTCGGCGCAGCACCGGGTCGCCCTTGGGCGCCTTGGACACAAGACCTTTGAGATCGAGCCTTTCGAGAAACCCGAGGCGCTGCTTGTCCTCGCCAGTGACGCGGGCGTTTTCTTTGATCTGCGCGAAGGCGGCATACAACATATCGTTGCGCGCAGCCGGTTTCTCGCCGGTTTTGCGGGCATGGATACCGCCGACCCGCTGCATCGCCTGCGGAAAGAAGGTGTCGTTACGCTCCAACATTCTGAGCGCACCATAGTCAAATCCGAGTTCGAGAGCCGTCTGCCCCTTCTGATCCAAAAGCTCGCGTAAAAGGCGGCCGGCGGCTTGGCGTGCTGGAAACTGATAGTAGTCGCCGATGCCGCCGCACACCGGCGCATCGTCGATGGGCACGACCTGGACCGGCTTATCACCGACTTCGGCTACTTCTTCGAGAAGGACTTCCTCTTCGCCGGTGCGTTGGCTCTCGGATATGACGCGGACCCCGGCGAAGCGTTTCTCCGTCAGCAATTCTTCCGCACGCTCCAACGCTGGTGACCGCACCTCGTGATGCGAGTCGATTAACCAGCGGTCGTCCTCCAGAACGAACACGTCATAAGTCTTCTGCGCAAAGTTGCGCGCCACTTGCTCTCTCCCGGCAAGTTTGATCCCTCAAGCGCGTTCATCATCGCACAGCCGGAACGAGAGTCCAGCAACGCCTCATGTCTGGCGGCGCCATCACGCGGTCCGACCTTTCCATATACGATCATGTCGTGCGAGAATCCGTATAGGAGCCCCCCAATAAAGGACTATGGACCCAATGCGGCTTTTCACCTTCAGTCAAATTTTGACAGCAGTTCTGGCGGTATCCGGCCTGATCATCGGGAGTGCGGTCGCGTTTCACAATGCCGAAGCAAAATCGGGTGGCGGCGGTGGTGGCGGCGGTGGCGGCAAAGGCGATGCCAGAATAGGCCGCACCTTTCAGGAGATGGTTGAGCGTGGTGTCGTACAAAGCGGACTGACCCCTGAATTTCCAGATGGTCTGGACTGTCCGGATATCGCCTCGGAATTCGCCTCACCATTTCGATACGATGGCAGTAAACGCCCTGCCAATCGAAATGCCGGGTTGCATGGCGGGATGGACATCTCGCTTGATATCGGCACACCTTTGCTGGCAATTGCCGACGGCACTGTGATTGCCAAAGGCACCGGCGGCAGGGCGTTGGGAGAATTCGTGTGGATGTACCACCCGCCTGAATCTACCGGGCTTGATTGGCATATTTTCGTGAAGTATCAGCATTTGTCGAAAGAATCGCCGTTTGAAATCGGCAGCGCCGTTTCGGCAGGGCAAACGGTCGCCCTCTCCGGTGATTCCGGCACTGCTGACAAACACTTCGCGTTCGGATACCCGCACCTGCACGCTAGCGTATTCGCATCAACCGGTGCGGCGTACGACAAAAAAGGAACGCGGGTTCGCCCCCGGCACTCAACCAAGTCAATTGATTTGGTCGCCCTATATCTGGACCGCGATCGATTTGCAAAATTGATCGCCGACCCCACCTACCTGGACGGAACCGACGTCCCAGTTAAGGCACTGGCTATCGGCGCGACACCGGAACCGGGCGCCAAGGTCTGGCCGGTAAACTGCAAGCCTAAATAGAAGTATAATTCCCGATAACGTTGGTGCCGCGCCTGAAATGGATCCCGGATCTAGCCCGGGATGACGTTGCGGACGACGGGTGTGGAGGCGTATTACCGGCTAACGCGGGGCAGATCGCGGGCGATCATGACCGAGCAGTCGGCCTTTTCCATCACCCCATAAGCGATGCGCTGCGCCAGAAAGCGCCGGAAGCCCCGCTTCTCCGATGCCGAAACGACAACCAGCGAATAGTTCCGGCCCGCCTCGCAGATTTTAGCGACCGGATCGCCGACTTCGACGGTGGCGCTTTCGACCTTGATACCGAGTGACGCCAACGCCTGGCTGGCGCGATCAATATTGTTCTCGGCCCACGCGCGCTTGTCCTCCGACGGCGCCACCGACAACAGCGATATCGGGCACTTACAACGATTGGCGATGGTGGCGTCGCGGCGCGCCGTCGCCAACGCTTTTTCACTGTCGTCTACGCAAATCAGATGGCCGTGATTTTCTTCCAGTTCACGGGCAACGATGACCGAACACGGCGCCCGGGCGGCCACGGTTTCGGCCACCGAGTCTTCCAAAAAGCCCGGCACCGACCAGGACCGCCATTTTTCCGAAGCGCCCGTGATGACGACATCATAGTGCACGAGATCGCATTCATCGAGGATCCCTGAGACGACGCTGGGTGCGACCATCAGCTTGAGCGTGATATTCTTACCCTCGTCCGTCGAATAGACGATCATATTGTCGCCGAGCGGATCACCGGCGATATCGGAGTGATCGAAATCCTCCTGCCAGTCATCGCCCATAACGCCGAGTTCGATCAAAAGATCGCGGCCTTTCTTCAGCCGCTTGATACCTGGAAGCTCCAGCCCCCACTCCAGCATATTGGCGCGGGCGACGCTGATCTGCATGCCGCCGGTGCGCAGTCCCTGATCGACCGGGCGCACGAACAACAGCGTAATATCGGCATCGTTGCCTTTGCCGATACGCGCCGCATAACGGATGCCCCGATAGGATTCTTCAGAGCCGTCCACGCAGCACAGAATTCTGAAGCGGTTTCGGTCCGTCTCGCTCATACGATGCTCCGTGCAAGGTCTGCGACTAGACGCCGACCAAAGGCCAATACAGCCACGCCATCAGAAGCATGAGGATCGTTGACATGATAACCATGCGAAACCCCACCTTCAGGAAATCCGTGGTCTTCAAGTATCCGGACGCATAAACGATAGTACAGGCGGGTGTTCCGATCACCGTCAAATATGCAAAAGCAGATGAAATTGCTGTAATGAATCCGATGACGATCGGGCTCTCTTCAGCCACCACCGCGAGATTCAGCGCAATAGGGCCGAGCACGGCCACCGCCGCACCATTGGACATGGTGTTGGTGACAAAAGTCGTCAGGGCCGAGACGGCGGCCCACAACGGCACGCCGCCGTCGACACCGAGGGGTTTGAGGATTTCCAGGAAATTCTCTGCCACCCACAACGCGGCGCCGGTGTCCTTCATCTGCACACCGAGCGAAATCGCCGCCGCGTACAACAAGACCACGCCCCAGTTGACGCCGTTATTTACATCCTCCCAACGCACCAAGCCGATGACCAGGAACGCCGCCGCGCCGCAAATAGCGATCAGACCAAGGCCAAGCACATCCGAGAACATGATCCAGCCGACCAGCACCACTAGGAAGGTGATGATGGCCAGGTAATCATTACCCTTCATCTTACCTTCTTCGGAGATCTGACGGCGCAGGCGCACGACGGCGCGGCTCAGGTCCTTGTGTTCCGGCTTGAAGGTGAACAGCAAAATCGCGGTCACGAACGGCAACTGCAACAGGAAGATCGGATAGGCGTAGAGCATCCACTTCAGATAATCGATCAGGTACTTACCAGTCTCGGGGTTATCCTCGTCGTAAAAGAACTCTTTCCAATAGCCGACCATGATTGCGTTGCGCGCCCCGCCGGACGGCGTGCCGATGCCGGCGATGGAACACCCATAAGAGATCGAGAACAAAAGCACGGCCGCAAGCCCGCGCACGTTGTTTTCACCGTTGCCCATCAGCGTGATCAGTGTGATCGCGACGGGCAGCATCATCGCCGCCACCGTATGCTCGCCGATAAACGACGCCATGATGCCGGACACCAGCGAGATACCGATACAGATACGCGACGTCTTGGTGCCGGTCAGTTGCACGATCCAGAACGCAATGCGTTTGTCGAGTTTCTGCTTCACCACCGCAACGGCCAGCATCAGCGACCCCATGATGAACAGCACGGAATCGCTCATCAGGCTTTTTGCGACTTCGGTGGATTCGAGGCCCAGCACCACCACTTCGCCGATGATGATCAACAGCGCCACCGTCGGCAGCGGCACCGGCTCGGTCACGAACAGGATCGTAGCGACGATCGACATGGTGAGGACGATCTGCCCTTCGCGGGTCAGACCTTCCGGCGTCGGCATGGACAACAGCACGGCGCCAACGATTAACGCGACCCAAAACCAGCGCCGTTCCCAAAAGAACAGCGCGCCGTCATGGAACGCGGAGCCGCGTTTCAAGGACGCACGGGACAGCCGCATACCCTCTTCAAGGGCGCGGAACGGCTGACGTAGCGGATTATTCATGCCTCGAGTTGAGTAGACACGTGGACGTTTCCCGGAAGCCTCTAATCGCGCCGCCGGATACATTGCCCGATGGCGTCAGTTTTAGTGACATGTGTATAGCAGACTAAGGCGCGCGCCGCTAGCCCAAGTAAAACAACGGTTTATCAAGTGATATAAGGAAAATTCAATCTACCTTTGGCAGTCAACCAAACGACCAATCGTCACCCTGAACCCTGGACTGAATCCAGGGCATGCTTGATTCAGGGTCCACAGAGCCAACAAACACCAAACGTCACCCTGAACCCTGAACTAAATCCAGGGCATGCTTGATTCAGGGTCCATGGCGCACACGAACACCAAAAGTCGCCCTGAACTTTATTGGCGATTATCCCGACGGAGGATGTACCAAAATTAGCGTCGTCCCGGTCGCAAGGCGACAAGCCGAGCGCACCGGGGCCTTAAGACCGGTTGTCGCTCAAGGATCCCGGCGCGCTGTGCGGCCGGGATGACGCTAGGGGATAATTGCCAACTTTATTCAGGGTCCATTCCGGACCTGGCAACGAATGTGCCGATTGAAAAATGGATCCCGGATCAAGTCCGGGATGACGGGAGAGGCTGTAAGTCGGCGGCTTGGCGGCGGGATTTGTAAGACGGCGATGTGTGGTGATGCCTGTAGTCCGGCGGCTTGGCGGCGGGATTTGTAAGACGGCCGCTCGGCCAGCCAAACCATCCCCGAGCGGCCTACATTGTTGTTTGGTGCGGACGGCGGGACTTGAACCCGCACGACCATACGGTCGAGAGATTTTAAGTCCTTCATGAATCAATTAATATCAATAGGTTATCGTCTGGGTGTGTAAGAAATTGTGTAACTTCAAACACGATATATGGTTGGTTTTCAATTTCCTAACCGAAGCAATTATACATAATTGGTCGCCCCCCTCTTTGAACGACATCATCTACAATCAACGAGAGTTTTTAATGCCGATACACATTTTACCGGGAATTATTTGTGCTGAAATATTGTTCGCGCTAAAATTTTCATATGCTTGAATTAATAAAATTATTTGCTGCTAGCACCGATGGCCAAACTGCAATTTTTTCAGCAATTGCAGCTTTAATCCTTCTATTTGCAAAAAAGATTTTAGAACCGAAATCTCGGGTTATTTGGGCTGAACCGCATTCATTTTTCTTTCTGGTACCAAAGCAAGATCAGCCAGCACAGGCAACTGATCAAACAGAATCAGAGCAAGTAGAAGACCATGCTATTGATCATGCTGCGCCACCCCCGGATCAAGTGGATGGAAACGATAGCGACCGATTTCCGGTTCGCACACGGACAATATTTGTTCAAAACATAGGCTCTGAAAAAGCAACGAATGTAGAAGTCTATCTGAACTACAAACCCTTACATTGGGAGGTCGTTCCAGTAAGGACATTAAACCAGCAGGTTTCAGCAGATCAGCGGTTCTGCATATCAACACCTACACTTGCCCCGAAAGAATATTTTACCATCCAACTTCTTGATGGAAATCGCGAGTTACCCGGTGTCATGAACGTTAGATGGGACGAAGGTGTTGCCAAGCCTGTCCCGATGGCGCCCGTAAGAATTTACCCCTCTTGGGCAAATAAGATTTTTGCGACTCTTATGTTTCTAGGGATCGCCAGCATTTTTTATATTCTCTTTCAAATCGTGCTCGCTATGGGTTCCAAAATATAGAGGATGGTGCGGACGGCGGGACTTGAACCCGCACGGACTTACGTCCGAGAGATTTTCTTACCAACTACGACTTTCGTCGCCGCCAATTGGCGTTTGTGGTCTGGACTATACCTTCACCGTAGCTGTCGCCGTAGGTGCTGCCCGTCTAGTCTCTACACCTTCCCTTTCGGGCTTGGCTCGGTATTGCCATTTCACAGGTTTCACCGAATTTGAGCAGTTCTACTCTCGCTGTTTCCAACGAGGCACTCAATTTTGAATTAAGTCTCTTGTGTCTACCAATTCCACCACGTCCGCACTGGACGGGAGTTTGCCTTCCGCCCCCGGCGACCGCAAGCCGCAATAGCGGCTTTTCTTGCCCGGCAATGCCCGCCGTGCGAGGTTTCGGGCCATGAGCGATGCTGCCAACGACACAGGCACCGGCACAGCCGGGCCGCCGCGGTTCGACCGCGCTTTCCGCGACATGCTGGAAGAGCTGCTGCGCTGGCGGCGCGACGTCCGGCGCTTCCGCACCGACCCGGTGTCCGAAGAAACGATGGAAGAGATTCTCCGTCTCGCCATCCTGTCGCCCAGTGTCGGCAACGCGCAGCCATGGCGCTTCGTGCTGGTCGAGGACAAGGCGCGCCGCGCTGAGATCGTCGCTAATTTCGAGCGCGCCAACAATGAGGCCGCCAAGATCTACGACGACGACACGGCGGCCAAGTACGCCGCACTGAAACTGGCCGGTCTGAAGGAAGCGCCGGTGCATCTGGCCGTGTTCTGCGACGAAGGCACCCTGGACGGACGCGGACTCGGCCGCCAGACCATGCCGGAAACCCTCGCCTATTCCGTGGTCGGCGCCATCACCACGCTGTGGCTGGCGGCGCGGGCCTATGGGGTGGGGCTTGGTTGGGTATCGATCCTGGACGCAGACGCCGCAGCCGAGACCCTGGACGTGCCGGAAAGCTGGTCGCTGATCGGCTATCTGTGTTTGGGATATCCGGTCGAAACACATACTGACCCGGAACTGGTCCGCGCGGGCTGGCAGCAGCGGATCGGCCTAGACGATGTTTTATTGAAGCGTTAGGCCTGCGGGTCCTTCCAATCGCCCAGCCCCCAAAAGGCAATTGCGATGGTGATCCCCGTGACCGTCACCCAGATATCGAAACAGAAAAACGCGATCCACAGCACCGGCGACTGAGCACGCAGCATGAGCGAGAGGATGCCGCCAAGGTCTGATGCCAGGAAAAGAGCGGCGAGGAGCATCGACGCGGCCGAGCCGATCAAACCCCACTTGATAATGAAGCCGAAGAACTGCCGGCGGCTGTCCGCCAACTCGGTCGTGATGGCGTTCATACCATCGGCCTCCCACTCGTATGTTACTCCCTACGCGGCGCTCTCGTCGGCGCTTTTTTGTATGATCGGCTTCCCGCCGAGCGACGTCAATAGATCAAAGGCCTCGGCGATCACCTTGTCGGCCATCGCCGGGTCTTCGGCGCGGACGACGATGTTGGAACCGGGGGTGCCGTCGCGCGAAAACGGATAGCTGCCGATGTCGATGTCCGGATACTTCGCCTGCAGTTCGCCCAGCGGACCGCCCACTTTCCCTTCCGGGACATCGGACCTGATGGTTCGGCTGACCAGCGGCTTGCCGCCCTTCAGCTGGTGCTTGATGCCGTCGAACATGCCTTGCATGACGCGCGGGATTCCGGCCATGACGAAGACGTTTTCGATTTGAAAACCAGGGGCGCCCGAAACCGGATTGTAAATCAGCGAAGCCCCCTCGGGCGTATTGGCCATACGATAGCGCGCCGGTGTGCGGTCTTCGGGGTTTTCGTATCGGGCATCGAGGATCGCCACAGCCTCGGCATGCGGGCCGAACGGCAGGTCGAATGCCTTAGCGATGCATTCGGCGGTGATATCATCGTGGGTCGGGCCGATCCCGCCGGTTGAAAAAACATAATCGTAGCGGGCGCGGAGCGCGTTCACCGCTTCGATGATCGCTTCCGGGATATCGGCGACGATGCGGGTTTCCATCATGCGGATGCCCAATTCGTTCAGTTGTTCGCCCAGAAATTGGAGATTGGCGTCGCGCGTTCGGCCCGAGAGGATCTCGTTGCCGACGATCATAAGCGCCGCTGTACTAGCTTTTGTCATGGATGCCCCGCTTGTTGTTGGCGCGTATGTTAGCCGCCGCCGGGGGCAAGTCAAAACGGGATCGGGCGGCACCGGTTTTCCGATCCCGCCCGCCCGGCATCGCGCGCCGCAGGGCCGGAGGATTACCCTCCGTGCGCGACGCTGTGCAGCTCTTCGCGCGATGTTTTAGCTCTGCACC